>NZ_BGNG01000001.1 GCF_003203515.1 Glaciecola sp. KUL10
GTATTTACTATGGGTTGTCGATGAAATTCTTGATGCTACTTATCGAGCATATTACCCAGCAGTTTTATCAGTTGATAATGGACTATTTGAAATTGAACCGTACTATGCAAGTGGCTTCTAACACATATGAGCCCCCAGCCTGTCAATAACCAAAGAATATCCTTTGATCACTTTTTCAAGATCAATCTGAATCCTAGTATCAGGTTTGTTTACTTCGTCTGTCATGGTCGATGTTAAGCAGGTTGCTTACGTCAAACACATATAGAGCTGCGCCGGTCACCGGATCGTCTTACGCATATTTGCTGCCAATATGTTTGCATCTCCCTACGCATTATTGGGTCACTAGACATTCATCGGTTAACCTTCATCTGTCCTATTCAAAGTTACATGGTTTATAGGTCCAGTTAGTATCGGGCTCAGTGAAGGTGTAAGCAAAATCTGATAAACGGGTATGTTGCGCGACAATGGCATGTCTAATCAAAGCGATTTGGTTAAGGCATATTGGTATAGTTATCGAAGCTGCTAGTGGCAGATTGATGTGCGATAACAAGATACTCGCCATTTTCCCAGTTAGACGATGAAGCTCATGCCATTGCGCGGCTTACCCGTTTAAAAACTTGTCTTCATTAAATACCTGCTGGTTCTTTAGCATGAAATAAACACAGCGTCCTATTTTATGTGCCAAAGCGGATAGTGCTTTGGTTTTGCAGGTTTAAACGTGTTTCTGGGGCCGGTAAATTATATTGACTGACGGTACTGGACACATGAGCCTTGAGTTGAGCACTCATACGCATGATGTGGGTGTGCCTTCTTAATGCATCTCTGATAGAGCGATGCTCTTTGGGGTAAGCATGAGCAAGAGGGAAGTTACCTCCGCGAATGAGTTTAGCGATTTTAAGCGCGTCGATTCTATCATTCTTAGTTTTACCTGTATGAATGGCTTTCATGTAAAGGGCATGGCCAAGAATAAAGTCAATATTGTGCTGTTCGCAAAAATCCGATACCCAATACCAACAATGCATACACTCGACACCTACTACGACTGCACCAAGATAGGGTCGAAGCAAAGTGAGTAGCTTTTCGGGCGAATCATTTATTTTCTCATGCACGAGCACATTGTTTTCATTGTCAATAATGCAGACATAAAGTAGACGCGTGTGTAAATCGATTCCACAATAGTATGGATGTGTATTAGTATAGAAATTCATTGAGTTTTCTCCGTTGGTTTGGTCGCCTATTAGGATAAACTCTGTTTATGCTAATGAGGAGGAGGCTCAATGAGTATCAAAGCGCTAAACTCGTTCCCTTCGGTCACTGGGACACAAACGCAATGCGAGGTTGCGCCAATTTTCGCATTCCGTTTATGCCCGTCAGATTAGTGTTAGCTTCAATGGTTCTATATGACACTAATTCAGAAATACGTTAAGTATGTAAATGATGCTTCATTCGTAATAACGGAGCTAGTGATTCTGCTACCAATATGCGTTGTCGCTTACTTGTTTTACCCTGATGTCGAGTTTACTCTTAGACTATTAATATTCGGTATTATTGCGAGCGCGGTGTCTCTTTTTCATATTTTTCTAGGCGTAATAGCTATAATTAATAATGATGTGATGGGTACATTGAATTTTTTGGTGATACCTATAATTGTATTTGGAGCTTTAGTTTATTTAGGGTATCGATGATATTACTTATGTTTTTCTGTATAAATGTTAGGGTTAGAAGGACTACTATGCATAGGCTAGCTAACAAAACTATTAACCGGGCCTTGGCAAAGTGCGGCCAACGTCGGTTATAGAAGGTGTTAGAGGCCACTCAACTATGAGTTTCATCATGAAGTATATTATTCTATTCGCTCTCTACATTCCTTGTATTGTATTTGCAAGCAACGAAGGCACTAAAGAGCTTAAAATAAAAAAATTAAGCGATAACGTTTATCAGCATATCTCATATAAGAAGGTTGAGCCATGGGGCTTAATTGGAGCCTCAGGTCTAGTTGTTATTAATGGTACTGAAGCGCATATGATCGATACCCCTTGGACAACCCAAGGAACAGAACAACTAATTGAATGGATTGAGGCTAAAGGTCTAACTATAAAAAGTGCAGTAGTTACTCATTTCCATGAGGATGCTAGTGGAGATATACCTTTTTTAACTGATTTAAAAATAAAAACCTATGCAACATCACTAACTAATAAGCTTCTTAAATTAAACCAGAAAGAAGCGTCTAGTGATGAAATATCAAGTAATACCTTTGAATTTATTGACGGTGTTGCCAGTGTGTTTTATCCCGGAGCGGGGCATACAGAGGACAATATTGTTGTTTGGCTTCCGAATGAAAAGATATTGTTTGGAGGTTGCTTTGTAAAAAGCCTTGAAAATAAAAATTTGGGTTATACGGGCGATGCAAATATTAGTGAATGGCCAAACTCTATGCAAAAAGTCATTAATCGTTATCCTGATGCCAAATTGGTTGTTCCAGGGCATGGTGAAGTTGGAGATGTTAGCTTGCTAAAGCATACACAAGAATTAGCTTTGTCTGCCAAGGCCTCTAACAAGCAAATCAATAAGGACTAAAAAAGTGGGCTGTTCGCTTCACTCCATTTTAACCCATTATTTTTAGCCTGTTATTTGGGCGTTGCATCTTGTAGAACTGGAAAACATGAACATCAAATTCACTAAAAATATTGCTCAATTTGTAGAGGATGAGATTCAACTCTCTCAGGTTGCCAGCGCTAAGAATCAAAATGATATAGCTTTTAGCCATCTTGAAAATGCTCATGTACTTGGTCAGGAATCAACTTACTGGCACGTTAAAGTTCATTTTCTTATGTTTTTGTGGTCAATCAGAAACCGAAGTCCCAAGGAATTCTTTGGGCAAATCTTGCGAATGTTTGGTGCTTTAACAAAGACAGCAATAGGCCTAGTGCCCATCGGAAATACTGGTGGTTCAAACATTAGCCCATTTCAAAAATTGCCTCTAAAGCCTGAACATCAGGCAGCTATTGTTAAGGCCAAGGTAACGAATAACAAGCGTTAGCCTCCTTAGATTCTTGCTTTTTTGAATAAAAAAGGCGTAGCTTTTGCTACTCGGATAAATCATAAACAAAAACATGAAGACGGATCATTTACAAAAGCGGGAAATGGCCGCTTGTTTAAAGCACTAGGTGTTAAAAATCGGTCAATATCAAATGCAATATGATGCTAGTAGCCCTTCAGAATATATTGAATCTCTAGATGCGGACTGGAGAAAAGAAAAACTGCTAGAACTACGACAGTTGATCCCTCAGCAAGATGCTGATATCCAAGAAACGATTAGCAAGACGAAAGATATCGCTAAAACTCGAACTAACGAATTTATTACACAAGCAATATCAATGCTTGCAGAGGGCAAAGATATTTCATGCTAAATTCTCAGATAATAAGTCAATCAATGTAGTTAATCAGGGCATGTCATGAGGGTGTTAGATGTTTAGTAACGCTGCTCGAATTTGAGTATGTATAAGGATATTTTAATGAGATTTGTTTTACTAGGTTTAATTTTGGTCTTATGTGGTTGTTCTTCAACCAGTTCAACCACGACAGGGCCTTTATATTCAGACACCATGGAAGTGATTAGAAGCGCTGCAGCTTCGGCACCAAAAGGGGTAAAAGGCGAGTATATTTTAAATGTCAAAGCTTCAGGAAGTGATCGCTCGGGTATTTATCTTAATACTGAACTGGATTACCGCGACCAAAGAAATATAACAGTTGCACTGGGTCCGAAAGTGGCTCTCCAGCTTTATAAAAATTATGAACAGAACCCCAAAACATTCTTTATTGGTAAATCAATTAAGATAAATGGTGAAGCGAAGAGAGCAAAAATTTACTTTTATTCGAAAGGAGAGAGAACGGAAAAGTATTATTATCAAACGCATATAAAAGTGCAGGACATTTCGCAGATAGAGGTAGTCGCTGGGCAAACTTAATACAGTAAATTATGCTTGATGATCACTTAGTCGTACTCAAGAACGTCTCTTGAATAATGAACGCGTCACTACTTGCACGATGTCTTTGAATCCCAGATTGCTTAATGAAAGCTTGTTTGGCAAAGTCCCATTTGTCAATCTGAGATTCTGTCATTATCATCTCTAGTGCGCTGACTGAAAACGCTTTTGTAACACCAGCTCGGTCAAACAGTTTATTTAACCAAACAGCATCTACAGACCAAGCATCCGAATATAGGGTTTTTTTGGCAAATAATGCATTAAGCTCGAGACAGATTTCAACACCCGGAACGCCATTATCGTGAAGTGTCTGTTTGGATATACCGTGCAGATCCTCTGCCGCTTGATCCCAGTGAACCCAATCATCGAATGGCGCGATGAGTTTGCAAAAGCGCTCTCCATATTCATCTATCACACCTATTTCGATTGGGTAGCTATGCGAACCAAAACCACTGGCCTCTATATCAATAATACAGGGTGGGTGTTTGTACTTTTGGTTCAAGTTTTAGTCCTTTTATGTCTTTATTCTCAAATGATTTTGGTTTTTACTTGCCCAATAGCTTTAATATATCCGCCTCAATATCTTTAGGTTTTGTCGTGGGCGCATAACGCTTAATTGCATTCCCATTTTGATCGACTAAGAACTTAGTGAAATTCCATTTAATTCCTTTGCTTCCCAATAGGCCGGGGGCTTCTTGTTTTAGCCATGTGTAAACAGGTGCTTCGTTTTGGCCATTGACTTCAATTTTGGTTGAAAGCGGAAAACTTAAGTTAAAGCGCATTTCACAGAAGCTAGCAATATCGTCATCATTACCAGGCTCTTGGTGACCAAATTGATCACATGGAAAGCCAATGACTTCTAAGCCATCGTGTTGATGTGTTTTATGAAGTGCCTCTAAGCCGTCATATTGTGGTGTAAAACCACATTTACTGGCAGTGTTAACAATCAATAGTACTTTGCCTTTGTAAGTGCTAAAGCTTATTGTTTCGCCTTTATTATTGGTGTAATCAAAGTCGTAAATCGTTTGTGTCATATTCGTTCCTAATTATTTTTCTTCCATCATACTATTTACGCTTCTACCTTAATATTTGTTTGTTTTATACATGAATATTTTAAAAGGCAATCGATTAAAAACGGGCAATCATGGGTTTGATTTTTGATAGTTTGTCCAAGTTAGTATCGGATAGGGTAATAGCATCTAGGTCATTAATAAGTGCATTTGCATCTACTTTTTTATAGTCTTTTTGTTTTAATTCACACATAGATTGCAATAAGTTAAGTGCAAATGCTGGCACATCAGGATACAAAATATACGCTTTATAAAAACACTCTAGAGCCTTTCGATGGTCGCCGTTGAGGTAATGTTGCATTCCTTGATCATTGTGACGAATAGCTTTGTCTTTGGTTAAGCCTAGCTTACTTTCGGTATCTTGTATCAAAAAGTCTGCAAGTACCATATCTATCTGGTTGTTTTGTTCCGCCATACGAGTTTCACACGTTAATAAAATCTCTTTCGCTTTGTCGGGGTATCCGAGCCCAAACCAAACTTTTATCGCATCTGACATTGTAGGTATTTTATTTATGATATCGTTTTTATATGGGTTAGCTTCTAATAGCCTTGACGCTTTATCTTCATCACCTTCTAAAAGACTTGCATGAGCAAGCATGTAGGTTCTTTGTTGTTCGGATTGCCGGTCTATCATAAAGTGGCTGGCATTACCGATTAGCTTTTTAGCAGAGAGTAAATCGTCTAGTCGATCGTCAATATCGACTTGTTCTGCCTGTAAAAGATAGTAGCGAGCTAATTCGATTGTGAATTCGTCAAAGCGTTCTTTAACCGTAAAGTTGCTAAGGCGTTTCTTTTCTAACAACTCGATAGCTTCATCGTCTTTATTTTGCATTTGAAAAGCTAATATTTTTAGCTTAGTTGCTTGGATAGTCAGATCATTGTCATTAATATTGTCTAATTGACGCTCAGCTTTCTCATAGTCCTGTTGTGAAATGGCAAGACAAGCGAGCCACTCGAATGCTTTCTCTTTGGTTAATTGTGCTGAAAGTAACGAATCAATCATCGCTTCGCAATTTTGCCAACGGCCCGCTAAATACTCACTTTTAATTAACCCCCAGTGTGCCCATAAAATACTGTTAGAGTGTTCTAATATATCTCTGTATAGCGCAATGGCTGAATCATAGTCCTTAAGCTCGATGAATAAACGACCTTGAAGCTTTATAAAATCGGTTCTGAAGCGTTTTTTTAAATTGTTAGACAATCTGGATTGGATGTAATTGAGAGCTAATTTCGGTTTTTTTTGTCTAAAAAGTCCAGTGCAGGTAACAGTTCGCTTCGGACTGCCAAACATTTTCTTAGCGCAGTCACAACTGACTTAATTGTATAGGGTTTGAGAAGAATCATGTCGGGATGCAGGTCTAATATTTGACCAATGGTTTGTGGTAGCCTATCCGACGTGATGAATATTAAACTGGTTGAAGGATTTAATATTTCAGACTCTAGGAGCGATTGCGCCCACTCAACACCATTTTTATTCTGCCCGAGATGAAAGTCAATGAAGATGACTTCAAAGTTTTTAGTACGCAGGCCGTTTCTTAATTCCTTACCATTGCTATAACTTGATATTTCAAGATTTTCCATTGTTATTAAATGGCTTCGAAGATTAATTCTTGCAGTCGTATTGTCTTCAACAATGGCGATACGATTTTTTTGCACGGCAACTCAGTGGTTTTTAAACAATATATCCTAAAGCTTACCAATCTAATCCATTTAATACAGCATGTTTGTCGTATAAATATACAAATATAGGAATAGAACCCTTTTATTTTGTAAATAAAAAATTTAAAAGTAGTGTGAAGCGCCACCATTCTTGTCACATTTAATTTACAAAATTGTCAGCTTACTGCTAAACTTTACGTTTACGTAAAGGTAAACCTTGGTTACTTTACTCATTAATTCGATAGCACTCAGTATTCTTTAAAAGGTAGGCTCAATGAACAAGGTTCCACAGTTAATCGACGGAGCATTCGTCCAATCTTCAACTCAAGAATGGATTTCAGTAACAAACCCTGCGAATAATCAAGAAATTGCAAAAGCCCCCATTGCTTTGCAAAGCGAAATTGACCAAGCAATAGCAGCAGCTGAAATGGCATTTCAGACATGGAAAAAGGTAGCCGTTTCAGAAAGAGCAAGAGTGATGCTTAGATATCAACATTTACTCAAAGAGCATCACGATGAATTAGCAAAAATATTATCGAGTGAAACAGGGAAGACGTTTGATGATGCGAAAGGTGACGTATGGCGCGGCATTGAAGTCGTTGAGCAAGCTGCTAACATCGCTTCAATGATGATGGGCGAAACGGTTGAGAATGTTGCAAAGGGCATTGATACCTACAGCATGATTCAACCATTGGGTGTTTGTTTAGGTATTACACCTTTCAATTTCCCTGCAATGATTCCCTTATGGATGTTTCCGATGGCAATTGCATCGGGTAATACCTTTATACTCAAACCTTCTGAGCAAGACCCGCTTACGCCAATTAGACTTGCAGAGCTGTTTATAGAGGCAGGCGCCCCTAAAGGTGTATTGAATGTTATTCACGGTTCAAAAGATCAAGTCAATTATTTGTTGAACCACCGGGCGATTCGCGCTGTTTCGTTTGTCGGCAGTGTGCCAGTTGGTCAGCATATCTACAAAACTGCCACTGATAATATGAAACGAGCTCAATGTTTCGCTGGTGCAAAGAACCATTCGGTTATCATGCCAGACGCAAATAAAGAGCACGTTATCAACAATTTGGTTGGTGCATCAGTTGGCGCAGCTGGACAGCGCTGTATGGCGATTTCCGTTGCTGTCTTTGTTGGCAACAGTAAAGAGTGGATTAAACCGCTTGCAGAACAAATCGCAAAGGTTAAACCAGGCCTATGGGATGATAAAGAGGCGGGTTTTGGTCCTTTAATCAGCCCAGCTGCGAAAGCTAGAGTGCTTTCTCTTATTCAACAAGGTAAAGAAGAGGGCGCAACGGTATTGGTTGATGGCTCGAACACTACCGTTGCCGGTTATGAATCTGGCAATTGGGTCGGGCCTACTGTGTTTGCCAATGTCACACCAAATATGTCTATTTACCAAGAAGAAATTTTCGGTCCCGTACTGTGCTGTATTGAAGTAGATACTTTAGATGAAGCACTTGAGTTGGTGAATAATAATCCATACGGAAATGGTACTTCAATATTTACCGCGAGTGGCGCGGCTGCCAGAAAATACCAGTCAAATGTTGAGGTTGGCCAGGTAGGTATCAATGTACCGATTCCAGTGCCGCTTCCCTTCTTTTCTTTCACTGGTTGGAAAAATAGTTTTTACGGTGATCTACATGCTTATGGAAAGCAAGCGGTGCGTTTCTATACTGAGACGAAGACGATCACATCACGTTGGTTGGACGATGATATCCCAAGTGGACCAAACATGACGATTGACCTGAAGTAAGCGTAATAGGAAGTAATCATGAATTTTGAATTAAATGAAGACCAAAAAGCATTTGCTGAAACGGCTAAGCAATTTGCTGATCAAGCGCTAGCGCCATATGCTTCAAAATGGGACCGTGAGCATATTTTTCCCGTTGATACGATTAAAGAAGCCGGTGAGTTGGGTTTTTGTGGTTTGTATACACCAGAATCTGAAGGCGGTTTGGGATTATCAAGGCTAGATTCGTCCATTATATTTGAACAGTTGGCTACCGGCTGTACAGCAACGACTGCTATGTTGACCATACATAATATGGCGACATGGATGCTTGCAACGTGGGGGACCTCAGACGCTAAACATACATGGATGGAACGTTTAGTGACAGGGGATGCGCTAGCTAGCTATTGTCTGACGGAGCCCGATGCCGGATCTGATGCCGGTTCGCTGAGAACTTCTGCGCGCAAACAAGGCGATGAATACATTATCAATGGTGCGAAGGTGTTTATTTCAGGCGCTGGCTCGACGCAAGTTTTGATCGTCATGGCACGAACTGGTGGAGCAGGCCCTAGTGGCGTGAGCGCATTTGTTGTGCCTGCCGATGCACAAGGTATTGAGTATGGCAAAGCAGAAGAAAAAATGGGTTGGAATGCACAACCAACTCGAATGGTATCTTTTGTTGATGTAACCGTTCCTGCAAGTGCTTTATTGGGTAACGAAGGAGAAGGATTTAAGTTTGCAATGCAAGGGCTAGATGGAGGACGCGTTAACATTGCCACCTGCTCTTTGGGTACTGCGCAAAAAGCATTAGAAACGGCTAGGGCCTATATGCAAGAGCGTAAACAATTTGGAAAAACCTTAGCCAGCTTTCAAGCGCTGCAATTTAAGCTTGCCGATATGGCAACGGAATTGGTCGCTGCTAGACAAATGATTAGACTTGCAGCGAGTAAAATCGACAACAACGATGCTGATAAAACGACTTATTGTGCAATGGCAAAGCGTTTCGCTACCGATGTAGGTTTTGAGGTGTGCAATCAAGCGCTACAAATACATGGTGGCTATGGTTACATTAAAGAATATCCATTAGAGCGATATGTTAGAGACGTGCGAGTTCACCAAATTTTGGAGGGGACGAATGAGGTCATGCGCGTCATCGTTTCTCGTCGTCTATTAAGTGATGAAGCTGAGGTTTTATAATCATACATGGGCTTTAACACAACCTTTGATGTTAATTATTTTGATGGGTAGGTGAGGGTATTAATGGCAGTTGTTAATGTAGAAAAACTCGAGACTAAGCATGCTGGAAAATATCTCGCATGCCTCACGTTGAATAGGCCTGAATCTCTAAATGCTCTGAACCTAGAAATGCTGAAAATTATCCATTCGGCTTTGTGTGAATGGCGCACAGATGATTCTATTGTTGCCATATTGATAAATTCACAAGGTGATAAAGCGTTTTGTGCAGGCGGTGATGTGGTGGCGCTTTACAAAGGTATGCAAGCTATTAAGTCCGAGCAAGTTAAACATAATACTGATGCGGCCAATTTTGAATTTGTGCCCAAAGAGATTGACGATTTTTTTGTATATGAATATCAAACAGATTACATGATACACACTTACCCAAAGCCAATTATTGCATGGGGTAATGGTTATATTATGGGCGGTGGTATGGGTATCTATTCGGGAGCGGATATCAAAATTGCTACCGAGAAGACTAAGATGGCAATGCCCGAAGTGAGTATCGGTTTATTCCCAGATGTCGGCGCGAGCTATTTTTTAAATCAATTACCCAAGGGTGTTGGGATGTTTATGGGACTAACGGGTGTCCAGCTAAACGCCAGAGATGCGCACTGTGCGACGATGTGTACTCATATCATTGATGCCGCGAAACAAGCTGAGTTTAAAGCGCGTTTGTTAACTTGTGAACAATTTACAACACGTAGTTTAAATGATTTAGCGTCTGAGTTTATGGATGAATCCACTGAGTGGCAAGGCCTTCAATCTCACCTAGGCGCGTTATCAGCCTATCAGTCTTTGTATGATGAACAGGATGTAAAAAAACTTGATAGCAAATTTAACGAGCTATTCGAGTCTAAGCTAGATTCAGCATGGCATTGTAAAGCAAAGAATTCATACACGAGTGCTAGCCCAACCGCAATAGCTATCACTCATCGCCAGCTTATACAGGGTAGCGAACTGTCGCTTGCTGAGTGTTTTGAACAAGAAACTAATATGGTTTTTCAGTCATTATTTAATGGTGAGTTTTGTGAGGGGGTCCGCGCGCTGCTAATAGATAAAGACAAATCGCCTAGGTGGCATTTTGACTCACCTGAATCAGTACCCAAAGAAGTGATTGATAGCTTCTTTAGCTTTTTTAAAGACCAAACACATCCTTTATTTTCGTTAGCAGAAGACTTTAATTAGGAACACGGCAATGAGTACACAAAAACAAAAAATTGCATTTTACGGCCTGGGTAATATGGGGGCATCGATGGCGACAAACCTCATAAAATCAGGGTTTGATGTCACTGTCTTCGATTTAGTAGACGAGCAAGTTAAGAGACTAATAGACGCAGGTGCTAAGGGGGCTTCTTCTTCGGCTGAGGCTGGAATGGGTGCAGACATCATTATTACTATGCTGCCGGCTGGAAAACACGTAGAGAGTTTATACTTCACAAAACATGGCGATGGTCAACGACTTGTGGATGTTGTGCAAACGAATGCGCTGTTTATCGATTGTAGTACGATTGAAACAAACACATCAAAATCAATTAGCTCACAATTAAGTGCAAACGGTCATAGGTTTGTTGATGCGCCCGTTTCTGGTGGAGTAGCGGGTGCGGCCGCCGGTACACTAACGTTTATTGTGGGTGGCGCAACAAGTGATTTTGAAATTGCACAGCCGATATTAGCTAACATGGGGAAGCATATCTTTCATGCAGGAAGTGTTGGAGCTGGTCAGGCTGCGAAAATTTGCAATAATATGCTGTTGTCTATTTTAATGGCGGGGACGTCAGAGGCACTAAATCTAGCCATTGCTAACGGCCTAGATCCCAAGGTCATGTCTGAGATTATGCTACAAAGTTCCGGGCGTAATTGGACTTTGGA
Organism: Glaciecola sp. KUL10; assembly: GCF_003203515.1. Taxonomy (GTDB): domain Bacteria; phylum Pseudomonadota; class Gammaproteobacteria; order Enterobacterales; family Alteromonadaceae; genus Glaciecola. The sequence continues at coordinate 11,565 of NZ_BGNG01000001.1, forward strand.
GCTTTATAACCCTTGCCCTGATGTTATGCCCAACGTGCCTTCTTCAAATGAATACAACGGCGGTTTTATGGTTGATTTGATGAACAAAGATCTAGGACTTGCAATGGATAACGCGAGTGATAAATCTGCGATTACGCCTATGGGGGCTTTGGCAAAATCGCTGTATCAAATTCACGCTCAACAAGGATACGGCGCTAAGGATTTTTCAAGTATTTTTGAAGCCTTCAAAACATCAAAATAAAAACAAAGCTGGGTTTACTATGTATGTTTTTGTATTATTCACAAAAACATACATAGAGTTAATGTCTGATGTGGCGTTGCCCAATCTGTCACAAGCATTTGGCAGACAATCCTAATAGTTCAAGTAAGTATCGTGCTTTGCAGTGTGATAACAACCATACGTTTGATCAAGCTAAGCAAGGGTACTTCAATTTGCTGCCGGTACAAAATAAGCGTTCGAAGCTTCCCGGCGACGATAAATCAATGGTACAGGCTAGGCATGAGTTTTTGTCATTGGGTTATTATGATCATTTAATCCACACAATTTACGGGTACTTGCAAGCATATCAAAATTCACTAAATACTCTGTATGATGCTGGTTGTGGAACAGGTTATTATCTTAATCAGTTGGGCTCACTACTAAATGGCACTCAACTTTCAGGCCATGATATTTCGAAAGAAGCGATTATTTGTGCATCAAAAAAGTATAAACATATCTCGTTTTGCGTAGCGTCGACGGTCAACGTCCCTATTATGGACGAGACCCAAGACCTTATTGTTCAAGTTTTTTCGCCACCATGTGAAAATGAATATCGCCGATTACTCAAGCAAAATGGTATTTTGGTCATTGTCGAGCCAGCAACGTCTCATTTGAAAGAGCTAAAAGCAATGCTTTATGAGACTGTTCAAGCACACCAAACAAAGCAAAATAATATAGAAGGCTTTGACTTATTGAGCATGTTAAACGCATCTCAGACAATTGAGTTTTCTACGCCTAATTGCGCACTTAATTTATTGAAAATGACTCCATATTATTGGAGCGCGGACGAAGCTCAAAAGGCTTACATTAATAATCATTTGAGAAAGGTCACCACTGATTTTTCAATAAACATTTATAAGAAACGATGAGTTTATATATGACTAAGCGCGCTTTATTTTTAGATCGAGATGGCATTATCAATAAAGACTATGGCTACGTTATCGACGCGTCAGAATTTGTGTTTTGCGAAGGTATCTTTGAGTTAGTTAAGGAAGCGAATCAACTCGGACTGTTAGTTATCGTTGTCACCAACCAATCGGGCATTGCGCGAGGATATTATTCTGAAGAACAGTTCTTATTGCTTTCAGATTGGATGAAATCTCAGTTTGCTCGACAGCAGGCTATCATTAACGATGTCTTTTACTGTCCTCATCACCCGACGCATGGGGATAGTGAATATACTCGTATCTGTGATTGCAGAAAACCAGAGACTGGCATGTTTATCTCAGCGAAAAAAAAGTATGCCATTGATCTATCTACGTCAATTATGGTCGGCGATAAAAACTCTGATATGAAAGCGGGCCTTAATGCAGGGATCAAGAATAATTATTGGTTAGATCATTCTTCCACTATCAAAAGTATGAACATAGTTAATTCCAACAATGCGAGTATAAAAATAATACAGAGTCTTGCTGAGGTCGTATTAAGCAATTAAGCATTTTTTACTTTTGTGTGAAAGTAGAGAAATGCTTAATTGAACGACTAAGTAGATTAGTGTCTATTTCTGTAAGGACCTTTTGGTTGGTCATGTAGTCTCTAATTTCAAAGCTACCATCACGGCTTACTTCTGTAATAAGACCATCATGCACCACAACTAAATGAGGACCTTGCGTACTGATTGACCATTTTCTTTTCGGTAGTTGAAGTGCTTGCCCCATAGAAAATTGTTCAGCTTGTGCATTGCAGCCCAGCTCGTTTATAAGCGTAGGGGCAATGTCTTCAGTCGTAGACATCTGTGCTGCAGTGTCAATGTTGCTATAGAGCTCTTTGTAATAAGTATTTGCAGAGTCAATCGCAATGAGAACACTCGCTTGTTGAGACAATACGTTTAAATTAATTGATTTAAGTTGTTCTAGAGTAATACTAGCGATAAACATACCTTGAGGCATTTGCTCGAGTTTATCTATAAACTCAATGGCCTCAGCGATTCTAAAGTCTTCGAATCTTCTACTGTGAGATAAGGCATCGTTTGAAAAAATATTGATATCAACATTAAATGCATTGGGTAAAGCCAAGCTAACCGGCATCTCAGCGCTAATGCCGTCTAAAAAAGCTTGAGGCATGCCGTAAATCACTGATGCAAGATAATCACTTTCAAGCGTGTCACTGATAAAGTGGTAGCCATTATTTTTCAATCCACTGTCTGAAAGTGAATTCAAAGTATTTTCTTCAAATCCTGTTACACGCAAAAAAACAGTTTTCTTGGTATTGTCAACGCTGCAATAAATCTGCTCAGGTGGATAATTAATGCTAAATGCATTGTCGTCAAACTGAAGGTTTTGTCTTTGGCGATAGTCTTGAAGGTCCAATAAACCGGCTCTAGACATCAGTGTTTTGGCCGTTGCCGGATATGAAAGCGGGAACATGTTGTCTTGCTGCAACACTGGCGCATATAGTTTTGCATCGGCCCATACATGAATTGCATGACTGGTAACAAAACAGGCTAAAAATGCGGTAGTGACATATTTTCCAATCTTGATTTTTTGGAATCGTTTTAGATGTCTAAAAATGGCATTTGCGATAACCAGTTGGAACATTAACCACACAACAAATAAAAGCACCAAATAAAACCATTGTAACCAACTAAACGCGCTAATCTGGCCTTGCGTCTCAGTTCTTAAAAGTTCCGCAGAACTCAATGTGATATGAAAGCCCGTCTTGTTAAACAGAAGTGCATCAAATGCTAGAAGAGCTAATGCAATAGCTGCGGTAACAGAGCCAACTATTTTTAGCACACGAGTGTTTGATATTTGATAACACAATGGAAGTAACAACACGATAAAACCAAAAAAAGTAATAAAGCTGATGTGACCAAACCAAGTGATGAACAAATAAACAGTACTGATGAAGGAAGTAGGTGCCGGTGATGCAATCACATACACAGACGAAATTATAATCGCTAAAACTATGTTAGCAAAAGCAAACCAGTGTCCCCAACTAACTTGGTCGTTAATTAATTTACGACGTGGTGATTCGGTATAAATCATTTCTTACCTAATTGCCTTTAGTACTGCGCTTTAAAATTTCGCAAAATTTTTCAATCATCGCTTCTCGGTTTTGCGGTGCGACTTGATTGGCAAAAATATTTGTAACGACATTACCCAATACCATTAATGACAAATCAGTGCCTGCATTGTGCTTCTCTAATGCAACGATAACGTCCTGCATTAAATTTTCGAATGATTCGTCTGAATATTTTGATTGCTGCGGCATTGATAAGTCCTGTGATTTTTCTTCAGAAAGTGAGTACAATTAAGAGTATAAGGCTGAAAGTATAAGCCTACAAATTTCAATCACAATCAATTGTTAAGTTAATTCACTGATTTTGCAACAGAACGTGCAATTAATCGACAATTGTTTAGCAAAGGTAATCGTTTTATATGTCCCTAATGGTTCACAATTTTGTGGTTCATCGTTTGTCATTGTCTGATGATGGCAAATTGCATTTTATTCCTCGCTCTAGTTGCTTCGAATTATCGAGTCAAATAGAAACGTTATCTCAGCAAATGCATGCCGCATATAATGCAAAACCAGCAAAGGGGGTTAGGTGGTTTTTCTGATGACAATGAGTCTACTTTCTCTGATGAGTTAAAAGCAGTAAGTGATAAAACGCTTGAATTTTATGATTTCAGTGTCAGCAGTGGTAAGTCTTTGTTAGAAACGCTCGTTAATGATGAAATGGTCGAAACTGGTTTTTTGATTTTTGCGCACTATGAGTATTTAGCGACAGAATATTTAATGATTTGCTTGTTAGATAGCAAGCAACAAATCGCGGTTAATCAAGATTTAAATCTTAACTATTCTGAACAACTTGAACTGTCAAAAATGCAAATTGCAGTACGTATTGATATGACACAGTGGAAAATAACGCCAGATCAATTTCGTTATGTCAGTTTCATTAAAGGACGAATGGGACGCAAAGTATCGGATTTCTTTATGAAGTTTATTGGTTGTGAAGAGCAAGTTGACGTTAAACAGCAAAATAAACAGTTAATGACTCAAGTCGATACTTATTTAGCGTCCCAACAAGCGGATCCCAAAGAAAAAAATGAACACCGCGCTTCAGTTGCAAATTACTACAAAGAACAAATTGCCAATGAGGAAGACGTAAGCATAAAAGACCTCGCGCAAATTTTGCCAAAAGATGAAGACGAGACAATCGATTTCGAAGCCTTTAATGCACAGGTTGAAACGCCGTTAGAACCCAGTTTTCAACCAGATAAAACCATGTTGAAAGGGTTGGCAAAATTTAGTGGAAGCGGCGGGGGAGTCACAATTAATTTCGACCGCAACCTTTTGGGCGAGAGAGTAATCTACAATCCTCATACAGATACCTTGATGATAAAGGGAATACCACCTAACCTTAAAGACCAATTAATGCGCGCAAGCACAGATGAGCAAGAGTAAAGATGAAGTTATTTGTAAATGATTTAACCGTAATGGACTTCTCTTACTTGTGCCCACAGCGTGGTATGGTCGGAGAAAGCTGGATCGTTGACATCATCCTTGACGGCGGCTTGAACGAAGAAAGCATGGTGCAAGATTTTGGTATCGTCAAAAAAGAGCTCAAACGCGTGATTGATGATTATGTCGACCATAAGCTGGTTGTTCCGGCTGAATATCATGGTACTAAAGTCGTTCATCAAGAAGAACAAGAAAGGGTCAGTGTTGATTTTGAATTTGCAAACGATCAGCATATCCATCTTTATTGTCCGCCTGAAGCGTATGCATTTGTTTATTCTGAGCAAGTCGACAAACAAAGTGTTAATGCTTATTTGAAAGAAGTCATTGCAATTCATCTACCCGAAAACGTTCAATCAGTTGAAATTACGCTACGAGATGAAGAGATCCCCACACCTTTTTATCACTACACGCATGGTCTCAAAAAACATGAAGGTAATTGTCAGCGAATTGCTCATGGCCACCGTTCAAAAGTGTTGATTTATGAAAATGGCGAAGAAAGCCTTGCTCTTCAACAAGCATGGGCAGAAAGGTGGGCTGATATTTATATTGGTACCCGCGAAGACTTGGTCTCTGTAAAAGCCTTATCTCATTCTCTTGGGTTGTCTGATGATGATTACTTCGCATTTAAATACGAATCTTCGCAAGGCGTATTTGAAATGGCTATTCCAAAGTCTGTTTGTGAAATTATTGAGACTGACTCTACGGTAGAGTGCTTAGCGCAATACATTTACGATGAAATTAAGACGGAAAATAGTAATTTAATCGAAGTGCGTGCGTTTGAGGGAGTGGGTAAAGGTGCAATTGTTCGAGATGAATAGACGTTCAAGCACGCTTAAAAAACTATTATTCGTGGGTTGGGTTTTACTCTTGGGTGCAAGTGCAAATGCAAATGCAAATGCAAGTGCAAGTGCAAGTGCACAAGATGAAGTGCTAGCAAATGAACTGCAATTAACAGGTGAGTTAACCCAAGGCAGCCTGATCAGAGGCACTTTACCCGTTGGTAGTGAGATAAAACTCAACGGCAAAAATATCAAAATTAGCAGTGCTGGCGATTTTGTCTTTGGCTTTGGAAGAGATGCAAAGCTTAACCATGTTGTTGAATATAGGTTACCAACTCAAAGTGCGTTTCAAAAAAAGACCTTAACCTTGAGTGCTCGTGAATATGATATTCAACGAATCGAGGGGGTGGCTAAAAAATATGTATCGCCACCTGCAGAAGTGACCAAGCGTATTCAAGCTGATAATCGAAAGATTGCGAAAGCTAGGGCGACAGTTTCTGATTTAACCGCATTTCAGTCCGATTTTATTTTACCTTCAAAGGGCAGAATATCAGGTGTTTATGGCAGTCAGCGTGTCTTTAATGGGCAACCAAGGCGTCCTCATTTTGGTTTAGATGTTGCTGCACCAATAGGCACCGCGGTGGTTGCGCCCGCTGATGGTGTAATCACCTTAGTTCATAATGATATGTATTACTCTGGCGGCACGTTGATCATGGATCACGGAATGGGGGTATCTTCTACCTTTATTCATTTAAGCAAAATCCATGTAAAAGAAGGCGAAGTCGTTAAGCAAGGTCAGTTGATAGCGGATATTGGTGCGACTGGCAGGGTGACTGGGCCGCACCTTGATTGGCGGATTAATTGGTTTAAAGAAAGACTCGACCCCGCGTTACTGGTTGAATTGCCGTCTGCAGGATCAGTTGATTAAGCCAATCCATGACTCGAATTTTGCTGAATCACGGATCTCTATAGCAGCCGTATCAAAAGGTGCACGCCTTACAGACAGTTTCACTTTTAGTAGGCGGCCCGCTCTAAACAGATGAATATTGGCAGTGCTGTCTGCCTCTTTCGCGTTTAATAGGCGAGGAAAGTGGTCAGCTGTGACTTGCCATCCATCAAAACTTATCAATTTATCATTAACTTGTATGCCTGCATTAGCCGCCGCGCTTTCGGACGTAACCGATTGAATAAGTAATCCACTGTCACTGGCCTTGTATACTGCGCCAAACTCATTGCTTGTTTGTGTACTGTCTACTAATCCGCCTTTGTCACTGGCTGACAGACGCGCCCGCATCGTTAATTTCAAACCAATTGAATCTAGTAAGGTTTGCAAAGGTAAGTCCATCGTCGTGTGTACTGCTATGTCCAAAAATGGCTTAATATCAATGCCATAGTTTTGTTTGCATATTTCGATAACGACTTCATCATTTGTACCTAGCTCATCCTTACCAAACTGATGCCAAATATCAGTGATTATATTGTCCAACGAGACTTTATTATCACTGAGTTGTCGCAGTGTAATATCTAAGCAAAGCGCGATTACAGCACCTTTGTTGTAATAACTGACGATATGATTAACTGAACCCGCATCTTGCTTATAAAACTTATGCCACGCATTAAAGCTAGATTCGGCAACTGTTTGATGGTGTCGCCCTGGCGTGCGCAATAAACGAGTAATTGCTTCAGATAGAATCTGTGCATAGCGCTTGGGCGTTATTAATTTGCAACGCGCGAGGCTTAAATCATCGTATAAACTAGTAAACCCTTCATAAATCCAAAGTTGATTGGTATACACCTCAGCACTTAAATCGGGTTTTAACATCAATTGTGGGCGTGACTTTTTGACATGCCAAGTATGTAGTAATTCATGGCTACAAAGGCTTAGAAACTGTTGATATTGTTCACTTCTGTTTGAAAATTCATGTTTCATAGGTAAATGGAAGCGTGGAAATAGCAATGCGGTTGACGCCCGGTGTTCTAGCCCACCAAAACCATCATCGGCGAGCAAAGTTAAAAACCAGTACTCTTTACAAGGAATACTGCCGAATAACTCGATATGATGTTCACAAATTGGAACGAGGTCTTCGCAAATTTTGGCGATGTCAGTTTCGGTTCTGCCAGTGAATACCAAATGAAATTTCGTACCTGATACATCGAAGCTTTGTTGCTCAAGCGACCCAATTAGAATGGGGTGGTCGATAAGTTCGTCATAATTAGCAACGGTATAAGTTTCATTTTCTAAGGGTAATGAAGTTGCAATTGTCCATGTGTCTGGAATTGAGGATTTTTCAAACATTACCTCGCATTTCGCATCTTCGAGTTCTCTTACGTGTAGAAAACCACTCGTGCCATTTATAAAACCATATTCATCTGATAAATAAGCACTTCTTACAGATAAGTCAAAAGCATAAATAACATATTCTACAAAACAAGCCTGTTTATTATTGGTAACAGACCAAGTTTGTTTATCAAGTTGCTCTACCTTAAGTACACTGCCGTCCTGAGTATGCGCAAGTATGCGATGAACGTTTTTCGCGAAGTCTCTGATCATATAACTACCCGGAATCCAAGCCGGTAACTGAAGCGTCAAGGCATTGAATTCATTGTGTGGGACACTTATTTTGACAGAAAAAAGATGTTCGCTTATGGATAAAACTGATAATTGATATGAAATGGTCATTTAGTTTTCTAAACATGGTTTACCTTGACTAAATCATATCATCAAAGCAATTTATAAGATCAAAACTTGTTTGTGATGAGGAGCAAAGTTACAATGAGATGTTAAATAAAGGTTAAATAATGGGCTATTCACCTAAACATCTTGTTTAGTTATCTTTGTAGCACTGCCAAAGCAGGAAATAATATGCGAGAAATAGATAGATTAATGTCACACTATGGTGAGAGTCATCAAAATAAAATGAATGTTTTGATTCACACTATTGCGGTTCCGAGCATCTTTTTTGTCACACTTGGGTTGGTTTGGTCGATCCCAATACCAGAATTTATGGCAGCAATGGATGTCACGTTTGCTCACGTCGCATCAATCCCGGTATTGTTTTACTACTTTAAGTTATCCGGTCCTATGGGAGCGGCCATGACGCTTTTAATAATAGCTTCTTTTGGTTTAATTAAGTTATTAGTTGCCCTTGATATATCTGTTTGGGTTTTTTGCTTGGGTTTATTTGTTGTGATGTGGATTCTACAGTTTGTGGGCCATCATATAGAAGGCAAAAAGCCATCGTTTTTTGAAGACCTTCGTTACCTTTTAGTCGGGCCATGTTGGTGGTGGGGACACTGGTTTAAAAAGATGAACATTAGTTACTGAGTCGGCACATTTGTGTCGATTACCCCAATAACGTAATTTTATCCAAAATTTCAACGGTATAATCGTTTAAATTCTTTTTCTCTAACCACGATTTTTCTATTGGTACCGCTATTGGCTTTTCTTGTGCTTCTGCGACCATTATGTTCTGCATTTTATCTACACAGCATTTCACAGCATAAGTCCCCATACGAGTTGCTAACAAGCGGTCTTCAGAAGATGGTGAACCGCCACGTTGAACGTGACCGAGTGTTAACACTCTTACATCGACTCCCGTTTCGGATGCCAGCGAGTCAGCTAGAACATTTAAGCCGCCAGGCCACAGGTTTTCAGTCACAGTAATGACCAAGCTAGCGAACTTTTTATTTTTTCTACGGCTATCCAATTTGTCTATAATCTTAACTAGCTCTTCTCCAGCAGTGGTAAAGCGCTCGGGGACTAACACGTGATCGCACCCTGCGGCAATTGCTGAATTTAGGGCAATGAAGCCCGCTTTATTGCCCATTACTTCGACTAGAAATATGCGTTCAAAGGCTTCTGCTGTGTCTCTGACCTTATCGATCGACTCTACAGCAGTTTGAATCGCTGTGTGGTAACCAATCGTAAAATCGGTACCACAAATATCATTGTCAATAGTACCGGGTACACCAACAACGGGCTTGTTCCAAACGCTTTGCAGTTTAGCTGCGCCCCTAAATGAACCATTTCCGCCGATCACAATGAGTGCATCAACGTTATTAGCATCAAGATTTTGAGCAGCAAGTTCGACAAATGGGTCTTGTTTAAATTTGTCACAGCGAGCACTATACAAAATCGTACCGCCTCGTTGAATTAGGTTATAGACGCGCGTTGGATCTAATTCGATAAACTCTTGGTTAAGCAAACCATTGTAGCCATGTTTATATCCAACTGTTTTGATACCAGCGTGCTCAGCAGTTAAGCATATAGCTCTTATACACGCATTCATCCCCGGCGCATCGCCACCCGATGTCAAAATCCCAATTTTCTTGACTGTCATTTGAAACCTTTATTATTTTTATTGTCGTATATAGATTAGTCCGATTAGCATACCAAAAGTTTTAACATGGAAAACATAAAGTGAAAAAAATAATAATACTTTGTCTGGTTTTATTTATTAGTGGTTGTTCAACGAAGTTTGTATATAAAAATATAGATTGGTTAGCCTATTGGTATCTAGATGATTACATTGAACTCAATAATGAACAAAAAGAAGTGTTTGATGTAAAACTAAATGAATGGCTTGCTTGGCATAAGCAAATTGAATTACCCAAATACATTGATCATATCGCTGAATTGAGCACTGATGTATTTGACCAACAACTAAGTCTAGAAAGGATTCAATATCACCAAGACAAAGCGCAAGCACATTGGAAGCGATTGCGTGCTCGCGTCGTTCCTGATGCGGTTGAAATGTCGCCAATGCTTACTGATGAGCAAGTCACATACCTGTTCGCTGCGCTAGAGAAAAGGAACTTGGAAAGAGAGGAAGAAATACAAGAACGAAATGAACAAATACCCGAAAAACGAGCAAAAAAAGACTGAAAAACAGTTTAAAAGATGCGCAAACTTGGTTGGGTAAATTAACCGAAGAGCAGGAGCGTTTAATCGAGAATACACTACCTCAGTTTTACTCAAATTCGCCGCTGTGGCTCGAATATACAAGAGCTTATCAGAATGAATTACGTTTGTTGTTTGCAAAAAGTGACCGAGGAACCTCATTCAAAATGGCCTTGCAAGATTTACTGCTCAACCCAGAACAGTTCAGAAGCGAAGAACTCGTTGACCGGAATAAAAGTAATGCTGAGCTTTATAAAAACATGCTGTTGACGATGATGGTACTATCAACCGAAAAGCAACGTACACATTTTGTTGAGGAAGTCGCTGAGTACAAAGAAGATTTTGTCGATTTATTGAACTGATTACTTAGTGGATGATTTGATATTGGTGACCAAGAATGTATCTTTGTTGACCAATTTAGGCTGTGCATTTAAGCTATAGGCGGATTAAGAACAACTTGCAGTCATTATGGATTTATCCGAGCTGGTAGTAATGGTAGTTGATGATAACGAAATGGATCGATATATCCTTTGCCGTCAGCTAAGTGATTTAAATATTGCTTCAATTACTCAGTTAGCAAGTCTTGATGAAACGATGTCGCATCTTCGATTAAGTATGGAATCTGGTGCAAATATTCCTCACCTTATATTGCTAGATTATTACCTCGGCGATACTACCGGAAGTGTTTGCGCTAACCAAATAAAAGCCTTGTTTAAGCAAGTGGATTTCAAATGTCCTATTCTAGTGCTCATGAGTAGTGCGAGCATCGCTGAATTAGAAAACGAGCAAAACACCTTTGATGCATGCTTATCGAAAGGCACTTCTATTAGTGATTTATCATTAACCCTACAAAACATTTTTAATTAAAAATATGACTTCTGACTTTGAGAACAGCAATCAAACATCTAATGATAAGTTTTTTGAATTAGCTTATCGCAGCCTTGCTAGTTCTTTTTTGAATTGTGAGCGCTTAGTCGAAACTATAATAGGTGCGCCTCTCACTTGGCATTTAAATACTGAATACCACAGTATATTCAACACAGCATTGAGCTTAAATAGCACAATTGATGCTAACCCTTCTGATATCAAACCATCATTAACGCTTGGCGTTGCAAATCAACGCAGTAATGTATTCGCCTTGCATGATGATGAAGAAAGACTAACAAACGAACGTTCTTATATTGCAATATCAGAAGATGTATATTTGACCGAGCAACAACGTCAATCCATACAAATGATTGCTCAAATACTTGCAAACCAAGTCAGTTTATTTAAGCAACAAGACTCAATCAAGCAAATGATGCGCTTGCACGAGCTTACCTATGATGCAAGTAACGATAAAATTTTTGTAAAAGATGAAAAGTTTCGCTTGGTGATGGCTAATAAGGCCTTTATGAATATGTATCCTGAAGACCAGCGTGATGAAGTGATTGGCTATACAACACTTGAAAAATATCGACCAGATGAAGTCGAAGCATTTTTAGAAAACGATCGTATTGCATTTGAGCAAGGCCGGTCAGAAGTCATTGAGAAGCTTTTAATGCCAAATGGTGAAATGAAATCACTTTTGACGATAAAAACGCGTTTTAAAAATGATGCGGGAGAACCATTTATACTGGGTGTTGCTAGAGATATAACAGAAAAAGAAAAGCTTATTGAGGCGCTAAGTCTTTCAAATAAGGATTTAGATGAATTTGCAAATATCGCATCTCATGATTTGCGTGCGCCACTGAATGCCGTGAGAGGCTTGCTGCAACTCGTTGAGCTTGAGGAAGATTTAGGGGATGAAGGCCGAAGTCATATAGCTATGGCGTTTAAACGCCTTAACTCAATGGATGCCTTGTTGTCAGACTTATTGCTATATTCAAAGGTGGGACGTGAAAACCACGAGTATGAATTATTAGCATTAGAGCAAGTAGTTGATGCATGTAAGCATCGTATAGAGATGCCCGATACATTTACACTTTCTTGTGACCAAGCAAGCTTTAAGCTACCGAAATTCCCATTGACAATGATACTCACCAATCTAATCTCCAATGCAATCAAGCATCACGATAGGGGCGATGGTCATGTTCAAGTCAAGTATGAACGTTTACAAGCACAGCATAAAATTTCAATTATTGATGATGGCCCTGGCATTGAATTAAGCGATCAAAAGAGAATTTTTGAGCGGTTTATTAGGCTTAAAAAATCAAGAACACACGGAACTGGCTTTGGCTTAGCGTTAGTTAAAAAAGTCATGGATTATTACGAGGGTGAAGTGACGATTGAATCAAATGGTCGATCCGGTTCATGCTTTACCTTATTATGGCCAATCAACAATTATAGTTGATTTGTCCTCTTGCGCTTATCCCTTGTTGGGAAGTCCTCAATACAAAACTGAATAAGCATGAGTGTTGAGGTTTCGATACTTAATTCGCTTTACCATTGAGCTCCCAAGGCGCATATTGATGAAAGTTAACCTCAGGTAAGTGGGATTATGCGTGGATAAATTTTTCTGCGTCTGGTTTTATAATTTCAAACTTCTTTTTATGTGCTGCTCTTAATGGCATGCAATTAGTGAATCGATAGAGTTCTCGACACTCTTTAATAAAGGCACCTTCAGGTTTATCGGTACTTTCCATTAACTTGATAAGGCATTGCATCAAATTGAGAGTCACACCAATATTGGTGTTTGAAATTACCTTCGCTTTTTTGAATTCAGTATATGCAGCTTTAAAGTTACCAGTGCTATATAGTTCGATACCTTTTTTATTATGAGTAATGTATCGAGTGCGTTTATCTTTAGCACTCTCTAACTCACTATCCATTAAATATTGAATGTTAGAATCAACCTCTATTTCTTGGGATTTGAGTGCGTTAGCGACTTTATTTGCTTCTTCATAATCGCCTAAATCAAACATTGCTTTGAGACTATCCGGCGCAAGTCCCAAGGGGTATTCAGTAAAATTATCTTCAATTTTGATCTGTGCTTCCTCTAATGCTCGCTTCGCTTCGGTATGCTTGCCTTCAAGGTAAAAAATTCTAGAGTGAATAATGCCTTCAAAAATTTCAAAATCAAAACCGTCCTGATGCTTTGCGGCGATATCGTCATGTTGCGATCGTTGTAAAGCAAGTAAGGCCTCTTGTTTTAGTTTGTTTTTCGCATTTCTATTTTCAGCCTGCTCAGCGGCGTCTAGAATACTTCTAATGTAGCTGCACATGTGATTAATATTTCTATGAACAGAGCGCTGGGATAACTCCCATATTGCTTTTGCTGAATCCATAGCAGCTTGGTAGTTTTCGTTGGCTCGTGCAATGTCACACACACGATAATGACGTTCAATCGAAAGAGGGGATAATGCAAGTGCCTCTTGAATATAGCCTAGCGCTTCTGGTTTCATATTGTTATGTAAGCAAGCATCTGCAATGATGTCATACGCTTCGACATTATTCTTTGAGTTTTCGATGGACCTTTTGCCAAGTTCAATGGCTTTTGAATAATTCTTTTTGAGCAGTTGCGTTTTTGCCATTGACGAGAGCGCCCATTGAATTTCTCGCTCCTTAAGGATGTCATCAAGGATACTCTCTGCTTTATCAAACTCTTCTAACTTCCAATACAGTTGGACCATTATCTGAATCAAATGCTTTGTGTATTTAGAGCCTGTTTCTAAATAGTGCTTACAGGTTTCAATCGCTAATTTGTAGTTGCCGTGTTCAATTTGGCTGTATAGCGCATTGAGCGACACTCGACGGTTACTGGCTCTCGCAATTCGTGAGTTTAACTGTGCTTGAGAAAATGGCTTTATTAGATAGTCGTCGGGTTGTTTTTCTAGCGAACCTAGCACCATTGATCGTGCGCTATCTCCACTAATCATAATAAAAACAGTACTTGGGCTAATAAGGCGTCTTTTTCTTATTTCTTCTAAAAATTCAAATCCATTCTTTCGGTTTGTACCCAAGTGGAGGTCACATACAACAACATCAAATGCAGTCTTCTTGCATGTTTTCAATGCAGTTTCCGCCGATAATTCAGTGATAATGCGTTTAGCACCTAAGCTAATCAATAAGCCTTTTAGTAGCATAGCAAAGGGCCTGCGGTCTTCTACCACTAAGCATCGCTTACTTGAGTAGTCTAGCTTCTCCATTAACTAAGTTTACCTAAAATAGATTTGATGTAAGGCATTACATCTGAAATGAGTCTATAGCTTTATATATCGATGATTAAACGGTTTTCTTGAGCTTTTGTGGCATTTTGCCGATATCACAATTAAGGCAATTTATTAATGTTTATCGATGGCTAACATCACCCCCATTCAGATAGTTGAGCAAACGCGGTTCAACAACAGCATAGCATCTGCATCTAAACAATCAGACGCTTCTTTGTTTCGTCTGCTGCTCGCGATGGCACATGGAGATGCGACCCAGACTTTAAAAATAAAGTCAGATAATAATGATGGATTTGTTGTCTCACAACCCGTTTCTTATTATCGCAATCCAGCTTTCAAACAATCTAGCGCAGATTTCTCTCTTCAAAACGAATATTCAAAAAGTGTTCAGATTAAAGATTTCACACACATAACATTGCTTAAGTGTATTCACCCACAATCCTTATCTGCATTTGATGACCCGTTGCATATAGACCAGGAAGTATTAGAAAATAGTGCGCTACCTGCCAAGCAACGGTTGGCGAAACAAGCCCAAGCATTATCCAATTTAGATCATTCAATAGAAGTAGGAAATGAAATCGATCAAGAGCCCACATTACTGTTTGATATTTTAGAATCTATGGACCAAATAAGACTGTAGATTGATACAGATCAATTGACCATTCACCACCATTTCTGCTATCTTGCGCGCGCAATTTTGCACTGGTCTTACGCTCCAATTAGCAAATAGGAATTTTATGAACTCATATATCGTGTGCGCGATGTACAAATTTGTCGCGCTTGAAAATTACAAATCTCTCCGTCAACCACTGTTAGACTTTATGCGCGAGCAAGATATCAAAGGCACTCTTTTACTTGCTGCAGAGGGGATTAACGGCACGGTATCAGGCACACGTGAAGGTATCGATAGTTTACTTGCATACTTAAATGCGGATGAACGCATTTTTCCAGTCTCATATAAAGAGTCCATTCATGAGGAGCAACCCTTCTACCGCACCAAAGTAAAGCTCAAAAAAGAGATTGTGACAATGGGGGTAGAGGGTATTGATCCTCGCCATACGGTAGGGACTTATGTAAAGCCAAAGGATTGGAATGCTCTCATTTCTGACCCAGATGTCACATTGATTGATACTCGCAATGAGTACGAAATTGAAATAGGGACGTTTCAAAATGCGATTAATCCAAATACCGAAACATTTAGAGCTTTCCCTCAGTATGTGGCAGAAAACTTAGATAGCACTAAACACAAGAAAGTCGCTATGTTTTGTACGGGGGGGATTCGATGCGAAAAATCAACCGCTTACTTGAAAGAACAAGGCTTTGAAGAAGTTTATCATTTAGAAGGTGGCATATTACAATACTTAGAAGACGTGCCCAAAGAAGAATCAATGTGGGAAGGTGAATGCTTTGTTTTCGATAATCGCGTTGCGGTTAATCATGACTTAGAAAAAAGCCATTATGAACAGTGCTATGGTTGTCGTTTGCCGATAACTGAAAACGATATGCTTTCTGAAAAATTTGAAGCAGGCGTCACTTGTCCTAAATGTTTTGGAAAACACACCGAAGAGCAACTAGCCCGTTTTCGCGAGCGAGAAAAGCAAGTAAGGCTTGCCAAACAGCGCAATGAAGAGCATGTAGGTAGTGAGGCACAAAAAATACTCAGTCATAAACGTCGTGAAAAAGCAAAGGCTCAAAGTGAGCGTGCTTTGGAGAAAAACCAAGCATTAAACGAGCAATAGCCTAGACTTTGCCCGCGATAAAAGAGTAAACTTGTATAAAAATAACAAGGGCATAGCATGGCGCAAGATAAACAACTAACAGCAGAGCAAATTGCTGAAGTACGCTCCGATTTTGACTTTTTTGACCGAGATAAAGACGGTTCTATTGATATGCAAGAGTTTATAGAGCTTTTGACTGTATTATCGCCAAAAACAAAAGCAAGTCACGTTCAGGATGGTTTCTCGCTGATTGATACGAATAATGATGGTGCAATTGATTTTGAAGAATTCTTAGAATGGTGGAAAGAAGGTTGGTGGGAGTACTAAGTGCTTAAACCATCTAAAAAAGGTAATACGAAAAGCGCTTTTAAAGCGCTTTTTTTGTGGACAAAATTTATATTCCAAAACCTTAGTATGTTTTAAATTAATCAAGATTAATAGACAACTATCACTATATGAATGTTGCACACTGTCGTTTCTCGCGCCAAAGTATTGATGAAAATACAACTCATAATCAAGGACATCTCTATGCTTACGCTTTATGGTTTCGACGTTAGTAACTACCACAATATGCTAAAACTCGGTTTTGCGCTTAAAGGGGTAGAGTACACACAAGTTGATACTTACCCAAATCAAACAAAAGAGTATTTACAGATATGTCCAACAGGCAAGGTACCCGCATTAAAAACAGATCATGGTGTGTTAATTGAAACAAATGTGATTTTGGAATATATCGACGCCATGTCAGAAAAAAATCCTCTCTATCCTAAAGATAGTTTTGAATCCGCTAGAGTTAAAGAGCTTGTCAAAATGATTGAATTATATATCGAACTGCCGGCTCGGCGTTGCCATACAGAGGCGTTTTGGGGTGTCCCCGTTCATGAGAATACAAAAAAAGAGGTTAAAAGAGCATTATTTAATGGCATGCAATCTCTGTCTCGTGCGGCATCGTTTAAGCCGTATGTAGCTGGTGATACTTTTTCAGCAGCTGATATCTTTTTCTTATACTCAGTTGACCTAGCGTCATCGGTGGCAAAAAAGTTATTTGATGTGGATTTATTCGAGCATGCACCGGGCTCAAAAGAATTGATGAAACGTTTGAATGAGATGCCGGAAGTGATTGCAATAAGTGAAGCTAGAAAAGCAGCAACACCTGCATTTCACGCATATTTGAAAGAAGCGTTTAAATCGAGTTAGTATTTTAAATTCTTATTGATTTTGCGGTTCGAGCCCTTTATTTTGAAAGGGCCGAGGGGAAGTGTTATCAATTTGCCTTCGCAATATAAAAAAGCCCAAACGCATGTAAGTTTGGGCTCGGTGTTTCTAATTAGCTTTTTTAATTCACTTTATTTAGATGGATTAACGTAGTATTTTTCACCCGTTTTTTTCGCATTATAGGCAGCTATATTCTTCGGCTCCAAGACTTCTGCAAGTGTTAGCTCAGCACTAAAATCAAGCTTAAATGTGCTGTCGATTTCATCGGCTACGCGTTTGTGCATGGCCAATACTTGTTTAATATCGAGTTTTCCTAAGAAACGCATTAATAACCATCCACCGATGCTCCACGTCATGCCGTATGCTCGGTTTAATGTAGTAGGGGAGAAATCAAGACCACCGTAAATATAGACTTGTTTATTGTCAGCTGAACCGTAAGTATTAAAGCCTGTCGCGTCTTTACTACCTACCATTTCCATTGCCGTTAAAATATCACTGACTAACTCACCACCGCCAATGGCGTCAAACGCGAGCGTCGCGCCTGTTTCTTCGATCGCTAAATAAAGGTCTTTTTTAAAGCTATCACTTGAAGAATTGCAGATATATTTTGCACCAAGTGACTCAAGTATTTCGACCTGTTCTTGTTTACGAACGATATTGACTAGCTCAATACCTTCCGCCATACAAATTTTGTTGAGCATAATGCCTAAGCTACTGGCAGCAGCGGTGTGCACAAGTGCTTTATGGCCTTCTTGGCGCATGGTTTCAACCATACTTAATGCGGTAAGAGGATTAACAAATGAAGACGCAGCTTGAAGTGCAGTAGTACCTTCGTTGTGAAGCATCACAGCTTGAATAGGTACGCAGCAGTATTTTGCATAAGTGGCGCCAGATAACACTGCAACCATTTTGCCGATTAAGGCTTGAGCTTTTGGATCTTCGCCTGCCGCAACAACTATGCCTGCGCCTTCATTTCCAATCGGCAGTTTTTGGTCTAAACGAGATTTAATACGAGGCAGCATACCTTTGTGAACCGGTGCGCTTAGTGTGTTGCCAGACAATGATGCTTCGCGTAAATCTGCTGGGCCAAACATTGGCCACATATCTGAGGGGTTGATTGGCGCAGCTTGAATTTCCACAACCACTTCATGTGGTTTTGGTGTCGGCATTTTAACTTCGTCTAATGTTATTTTTAACTCGCCTTGAGAGCTTATTTCGGTGAACAGTTGGGTAGGTGTTGTCATTTTTTATTCTCATCGGTTGTTCAATATCCCGATAAGTTAACATGCCGTTAACAGCACCAACACTTATACAAAATGT
The DNA here is from genome assembly GCF_003203515.1 of Glaciecola sp. KUL10. Classification (GTDB taxonomy): domain Bacteria; phylum Pseudomonadota; class Gammaproteobacteria; order Enterobacterales; family Alteromonadaceae; genus Glaciecola. The sequence goes on from NZ_BGNG01000001.1 coordinate 30,368, forward strand.
TGGTTTACTATCAATTTAATTAATGGATATGCACGAATTATATAGATTTTGCTTCTGCGCTATTCTTTTAATCTGAATGCTTAAGGTTTTCTGTTGGTTCTTCAGTATCAATTGAAGCACTGTTATCAAGTGGCCTAATTTTCCGTTTCACAGGAATGAATCCAGCATCTACTGAACCCTCAGTAAGCAAACGTTTTGATGATTTTTTTAAAGATGAATCAAAGGAACTATTGGCTTTTTTATTACCAGCTTTAGACTTAGTACTTTGCTGTTTAGATGTGATTTTTTTCTTTGCTTTCACGCCAGAAAACTTTGTAGTCACACCTTCAATTTCAGAAAATTCATATTCCTGATTCAATTTAGTCTTGACTGCTTGGAAGCTTCCCCAGTCTTTGCGGCTAATAAATGACTTTGCTTCACCTTGATTGCCAGCCCGTCCGGTTCGGCCAATTCTATGGATGTATTCATCTGCAAACTTAGGCATGTCGTAATTAATGACGAGTGCGACGTTAAGTAAATCTAAGCCACGCGCTGCTAAGTCTGTGGTGACCAATACATCTTGTTTACCACTGGTAAAGCTATTGATAACAGCCGAACGTTGATTTTGTGCGAGTTCACCATGTAATACAGCTGCAATCATTCCTGCTTTTTCTAGTTGTCCGGCAATCCTAGCGGTATCTTCGCGGGTAGCTGTAAATACGATAGCTTGTTCGCGATCTTTTATCGTTAGCGCTTTGAGTAACAACATATCTTTGTGACTTACCCCATCAGACAAGTAGAAAGACTGCTGAATATCAATATGTGGACTCGACTGTTCATCTATTATGATTTTTTCAGGCGCATTTAGCATTTGATGTGTCATATTGTGAATCGCTGCACTATCAATGGTCGCTGAAAACATCATAGTCTGGCGCTTTCTATGTTTTGCTTTGTCATTAATAAGATGCAGTTGTTGAGAGAATCCTAGTTCAAGCATTCGGTCAGCTTCATCAAGGATTAATAATTCTATCCCGTCTAAAAAGAAATGCTTATCGCCAATATGGTCTGCAATCCTACCAGCCGTGCCAACGATGATATCCGGGTTTTTGCGCAGCACTTTGGCCTGGTCATTATAATTCTCACCGCCGACGACGAGTGTGACTGAAGTCGGCAATTTTTGTGTGAGTTTCTTGGCTTGCATAAACACTTGTTTAGCCAGTTCTCTAGTAGGAGCAAGGATAATTGCTCTTGGATCTTGTCGAGATAGCGGTTTTTGAGTCAGTAAGCGATTGACTGCCGGAATTAAAAACGCCAGCGTTTTTCCTGAACCTGTCTTTGATGATGCTAAAATATCCTTTCCTAAGATACCAGCAGGTATGCTTTTTTGCTGAATCATAGTGGGTTGAGTTAATTGCATTATCTCTAAACATTTCTTGATTCTGTGGTCTATCGGAAGATCTTCAAATAACACGTATGGCACTCTTTAATTCATTTGCGCGTATTATCTAGTAATTGAGATAATTAACCAACTTTTATCTATCTTTCATCTATCCAAGGCTGTCTGGGTATGCATGACAATGAATGTTAGTAAAGATGGTATGGTTATTTGAAAAGGATTTGGGGTAGTTTGCTTTTAATACTTTTATCGAGCAATAGAAATTCATAGCTCGATAAAAGTATCGATATTCACTATTTAATCTAAAATCATTTCAGGAACGTTTTCACCAACAATCAACTTGCCTGCGGTTTTTTCTATAATTTCTTCGATAGACACACCAGGAGCGCGCTCCTTAAGGTGAAAAGCTTGGTCTTTGACTTCTAACACCGCTAAATCAGTAATAATACGCGTAATGCAGTTAACGCCGGTTAGGGGGAGAGTACAGGCGGGTAGGAGCTTTGAGTTACCATGCTTATCCGCATGGGTCATCGTGACTATAATGTTTTTAGCGCCAGCCACTAAGTCCATTGCACCACCCATTCCTTTTATCAATTTGTTAGGAATCATCCATGAAGCGATGCTGCCATTGACATCGACCTCAAAAGCTCCCAACACTGTAAAGTCAACGTGCCCACCTCGAATCATGGCAAAGCTTTCCGCAGAACTGAAAATTGATGCTCCGGTTGACGCGGTTACCGTCTCTTTTCCTGCATTGATCATATCAGCATCGACTTCCTCTTCGTTTGGATACGGGCCCATGCCTAACAATCCATTTTCTGATTGAAGCATGACAGAGATATCGTCTGGAACAAAATTTGCCGCCAAGGTTGGAATACCAATACCTAGGTTCACATAGTCTCCATCTTTGAACTCTTTTGCTACTCTCATTGCAATTTGATCTCTTGATAAGGCCATGATTATTTACCTCCCTTAGCAGTCACTAATCTTTCTATACGCTTTTCAAAACTACCTTGAATAACGCGGTCTACATATATACCTGGTGTATGGATTTGGCTTGGCTCAAGTTCCCCGGGTTCGACGATTTCTTCTACTTCCAGCACGGTGATTTTACCGGCTGTCGCCGCCATTGGATTAAAGTTCATTGCGGTATGGCGATAAATACAATTTCCATAACGGTCAGCTTTGTAGGCCTTAACGATTGCAAAATCGCCTGTGATAGCTTCTTCTAGAATATAGTTGCGCCCGTTAAACTCTCTCGATTCCTTGCCTTCGCCAACAGGAGTACCGTATCCAGTTGCAGTGTAAAAAGCAGGAATACCAGCGCCACCCGCTCTCATCTTTTCGGCGAGCGTGCCTTGCGGTGTAAGTTCTACTTCAAGCTCGCCATTTAATAATTGTTGTTCAAAAAGGGCATTTTCGCCTACATATGAAGACACCATCTTTTTTACTTGCTTGTCTTCTAGTAAAACCCCAAGTCCAAATCCATCAACGCCACAATTGTTTGAAACAATCGTCAAGTCTTTCACTCCCATGTGTTTTATTTGACCAATTAGACCCTCTGGAATACCACATAGGCCGAACCCTCCGGCGATAACTGTCATATCGTCTTTTAGGCCCTCCATCGCTGCTTCGTAGCTAGTTACTACTTTGTCAAACCCTGCCATTTGATTCCCCTTTTTCAAAATTTAACGCATATATGCTTAAAGTATTTAATAAAGTTGGCTTTTTGTAAAATTGAATTAATATGTATATTAATAAATTATATTTATCAATTAGGTGTTGTTTTGAATGTTACCCATAAAAATATAGTCGCCTTTGTTACGATTGCAGAATTAGGCAGTTTTGCCGAAGCATCAGAACGCCTATTTATTTCACAACCTGCGCTTTCGACTGCGATTAAAAACATGGAAGAAAGCATCGGTGGCAAGCTATTTTCGCGTTCTACTCGACGCGTTAGTTTAACACCCGAGGGTAAAGAGTTTTTACCTGTTGCAAAGCGTCTTTTGAACGACTGGGAGACAGCGCTTAGCGATGTAACTAGTTTATTTAAATTACAAAGAGGGGTTTTGAATATCGCTGCAATGCCATCTTTTGCTGATGGAATCTTGGCTACCAACCTTGCTAACTATCATAATAATAACCCCAATATTCAAATACGTTTACTCGATGAAGTCATGGAGCGAGTCATACAGCATGTACAAGATGGAAGGACCGAGTTAGGGTTTGTTTTCAGACCCAATGATTTGACTGGGTTAATATTTACGCCGCTCATAGAAGATAGTTTTATGCTCGTCGTCAATAAAGAGCATAAATATGCAAGTTATGATCGAGTTGAGATTGAGCAACTCAATAGTATTCCCATGGTGTTCATGAATCATGGCTCTAGTATAAGAACTTGGATTGATAATAACCTTGAAAGTCTTAATATAAAGCCAGATATGATCGCAGAAACTTCACAGTTCAGCACCTTAGGTCAGATGGTAGCGAATGGCATGGGTGTAACGATTGCACCAAAGATATGTCGTCAACTGATGCTTTCAAAAGGTTGTGTTTGCGTCAATTTTTCAAGTAATGAGTTTACTAAAGAAATTGGTGTGTTAATGAAAAAACGCGGAAAATTATCGAGCGCTGCTCAATTATTTCTCAAAGAACTAAGTAAAAACCTAAGAGTCTCTACCACTTTTTCTTAGGAGCAAATAGTGAGTCGATGTCCTCTTTCTTTTCTTCTCCGGCTTGAGCTTGAGTGATTATATTTTTAGCGGCGGCGGAATCAATACCACTGAGCATCTGTTCAAACTCTGCGGCACGAGAAGTCGTATACTCATCTTGAGGGTTTTGTTTCTTTAACGCACCAATGGCTTTTTCTACATACTGTTTGGCAGAACCCTGCATATTGGTGCGGATGGCATCATTTGCTCTTTTACCAAGGGTTTCAACGTTTACACGTAATTGAAGCTTTTCTAGAGTTTTGTCTTCCGCTGTAAATACTTTTGGTGGCACATTCCCTTTTTGATTTTCAGATCGCAATATCACGCGAAGCTTTTTAATCGCCTGAATGTACTTAATAATAACTTTATCACTTTGAGGCAATCGAAAAGTGCTTAAATCAGGGGCTGGTTCAGTCTCGTCGATATTTTTGATAACGGCCGTGATGTCAGCAATTCTCTGCTTTGTGTCAGGTTGAGGGTTTGATTCAAGGCTTTGCTTTAAAGCATTTAAAATGCGCTTGTGGAGAAGGGCAATCAACTGCTGAGAAACGGGCATTTGGCCTGCTAAGGTTATTGCACTTTCGGTGTCATCAATGATTGATTTTTGCCTTGCCATTTCATCACGAAGTTCGGCTTCCTTTCTTTCCTTATGTTGCTGAATAGCACTTGCCGCAATACCTGCAAGTATCAATACAACTATAAGAATGATGATCATCGCGTACATGGTTTTGATGTTTCCTTTATTTCTAGGCGCAACGCTATGGTAAGTACAACTGAAAAATACTACCGCCAGTTGCAGCGCAATTGGACAGCTTTATGCAACCTTGTTTATCTTTGTTTTTGTGTGTTTGTGCGATCATTCTCGCAAAATAAAGCCCTAAACCAGTTCTACCTTCGTTTATACAGTATTTGTCTAATTTAACATTGCTCATATGCAACATGTTATCAGGATAGCCCGGTCCATTGTCTCTCACACTTATAACTAGGTATTCATTTTCAATACTAACAGCAATGGATATTGTACTAGCGCCATATCTTACGCTATTGACGATAACGTCATGCATCAACAAGAACACGAGATCCTTATCTAAGTACCAAGATAGGTCTTCATCAACATCAACCGTTACATTAATGTCTCTTTGTTTGGTATAACTTAAGTTCGTGTCAACTAATTCCTCGACCAATTCATCTAAAAAACATTCATCTATATTCGTTGGTAATGCATCCATATCGGCTCGATATAGCGATAAAACCTGTACTAGTGTTGTGTTCATTCTATTTGCTTCATAATGAACGTCAGTTAGATGTTGTCTTGCCTGATATTCCTTGTCGGAAATTTCGTTAGACAGTTGTTCAACAGATTGCATCAAGAGGCTTAATGAGTTTTTCATATCGTGAACCGCGACGGCCATGATTGTTGGAAAATCAATATCGGCTAAACCAGGTTGTTCTTCTTGATTCATTCTTTAGCGACTACACAATTTCTTCATTAGACCTTTATCGGCAAATTAAACGAGAAATGGAGTAATAATTAGGGCGTCGTAAAATTAATGAAAATTCTTATGCATTTTTATAGCTTTTTAAGCAAAATTTAGATATAAAAATGCATATACCAAATTAAGTAAGCCGACTTACCTAATTTCTGCGTCAAATCGCTCTCAAATCAAGGCTGGATAATGAAGTTACAACAACTCAGATACATCGTGGAAGTGCTGAACAACAACTTAAACGTTTCTGCAACTGCAGAAAGTTTATATACCTCTCAACCTGGGATCAGTAAACAGGTAAGAATGTTAGAAGATGAACTGGGTATTCAAATCTTTGGAAGAAGTGGAAAGCATCTGACTCACGTGACCGAATCTGGTAAAGATGTGATTAATATTTCGCGTGAGATACTCGCGAAAGTAGAAAGCATAAAAGCGGTTGCGCGCGAGCATACGTTGCCCGATCAAGGCAAGTTGAATATTGCGACAACACACACTCAGGCACGCTACGCGCTGCCTGACGTGATTCAAGGCTTTATGACTAAGTTTCCTAAAGTATCTTTGCATATGCATCAAGGTACGCCTTCGCAAATTAGTGACTTAGCAGCGAAAGGAGAGGCAGACTTTGCGATTGCCACTGAGTCACTGCATTTGTACAACGACTTAGTGATGTTGCCATGCTATCACTGGAACAGAAGTGTCATCGTCAATAAACAACATCCATTGGCTAAACGAGGCACAATTAGTATCGAGGACATTGCTAAATACCCGTTAGTCACCTATGTTTTTGGCTTTACTGGTCGTTCTGAATTAGATCAAGCGTTTGATCGCGCTGGCTTAGAACCCAAAATTGTATTTACCGCGACCGACGCAGATGTAATTAAGACCTATGTCAGATTAGGCGTAGGAATCGGTGTGATAGCTTCGATGGCCGTTGATGATGAATTAGACTCTGACTTGGTTAAAATTGACGCGAGTCATCTGTTCGATTACAGCACGACTAAGATTGGCTTTAGAAAAGGGTCTTTTTTGCGTAATTATATGTACGACTTTATTGAGCGTTTTGCACCGCACTTAACCAAAGAAGTGGTAGAACGTGCAATGATGCAAAAGAACAATGATGAAGTAGAGAAAATGTTTAAGGGCTTAACGCTGCCAGTAAAGTAAGGTTTTTACTTCAAATTTAGGGGTGCAATATTGCGTAGATTTAGCACTCAATAATATTAACTGCCAGTCCACCTCTGGCAGTTTCCTTATATTTAGTCTTCATGTCGTTGCCTGTATCCCACATCGTTTTGATGACTTTATCTAACGATACTTTGTGGTTACCCGTTCCACGTACTGCAAGTCTTGATGCATTAATCGCTTTTATCGCACCCATCGCATTTCGTTCGATACAAGGCACTTGGACTAGCCCGCCAACCGGATCACACGTCAAACCAAGGTTGTGTTCCATGCCGATTTCCGCTGCGTTTTCAACTGCATGAATTGACCCGCCCAAAATTTCAGTTAATGCACCAGCAGCCATAGAACAGGCTACACCGACTTCTCCTTGGCAACCAACTTCGGCACCAGAGATTGAGGCGTTCTTTTTATACAAAATACCAATCGCAGCGGCGGTTAATAGATATCTACAAACAGTATCATCATCCACTGGTCGAATAAATTTATCAAAGTAATGTAGCACCGCAGGAATAATACCAGCCGCGCCATTTGTGGGTGCTGTAACTACTCGGCCACCTGCTGCGTTTTCTTCATTCACTGCCAGTGCAAATAGGTTCACCCAATCCATTGCGAGCATTGGATCTGTGCTATGTTCATTCAGTAGACGTCGATGCAATGCAGAGGCACGGCGGTGTACTTTTAAACCACCTGGCAATATGCCTTCGGTACTAATTCCGTTTTGCACGCACTCTTGCATTACCTGCCATATATCAACGAGTCTTGAGCGCAATTCTGTTTCTGGCATAAATGCAGTTTCGTTTTTTATCATTAGGCTACTAATTGAGAAACCGTTTTCTTGGCAAATACTGAGTAATTCAGATGCTTTGCTGAATGGAAATGGAGCGTCAATCTGTTGCTGCGCCAATTTCTCGTTCTTTTGAGTTGCAAAATCAGCTTCTTCTACAATAAACCCACCGCCAATTGAGTAGTAGGTTTTCTCTAAAACAGCTTCGCCCTTTGAAAACGCACGTAAAGTCATTGCGTTTGCATGTAAGGGGAGGGTTTTACGGCGATGAAAAACAATTGCATTTTGTTTAGGAAATTTGATCTTGTGCTCGCCTAACAGCATGAGCGCTTGCGAATTTTCGATGTCTAACAACATCTTATCGACCAATTGAACAGGCACACTTTCAGGCTCATAACCCAATAACCCAAGGATGACAGCTTTTCCAGTGCCATGTCCTTTACCCGTTTGCCCTAACGAGCCAAAAAGTTCAGTTACGACTTCATCAATGCTTTCAAGTGGACCTTGATTTTTTAACAATTCACAAAAAGTAAAAGCGGCGCGCATGGGACCAACGGTGTGTGAACTCGAAGGGCCAATTCCAATGCTAAACATATCAAATACGCTGATCATATTGCTTCTCTTACGGTTTTTATGATTTTTCAGTTTGGCAGAACTTAACAGATTAACAAATGATTATTGCTAATCAAATGCATTAAAATTGCTAATGAATTGTAAATTAGTTATTTTTGCTCATGCTAACTAACATTGAAAAGATGAGCTCTGAGCATGGCCAAGATACCTGCTGTGGCACCCCAAATGTATCGATCTTTATAAGGAATAAAATAAACGGGCGCTTCGATTCCGTTTCGTGAAACATATTGAACCAATAAATTCTTTTCATCCATCAAATAACTGAGCGGAACTTGAAATACTTCTGCAACTTCGTTTTGATCAATGAAAAGTTGAGTATCGATATCTACTGGTGTTTCGATATGGGCTAAAATAGGCGTGACTTCAAATCCGCTGATGGTTTTAAACTCAGGTAGTTTGCCAATGACTGAGACACTGTCTGCTGGTAGCCCAATTTCTTCTTCCGCTTCACGCAGCGCTGTATAAACAATATCGTTATCTGATTCTTCGTATTTACCGCCCGGAAAGCTAATTTGTCCTGCATGATGCACTAAGTGTTCAGCTCGTTTGGTGAAAAGTATCTGAAGTTCACCATCGATCAATTGAGATGCAATTAAAACAGCTGCAGGGCGCTTTGAAGTCAAGTGAGGGTAGTCATGCACCGGGTTAGCTTGCCATGCTTGATTAAACCTTTTGAGTAATTCATCTAATTGCATTTAATCACTCCTTGCTGTTTTATCAGCGAAGTCATTACTCAACACGGGCAGTATTTTTGCAACTTTGTGCAAGCTTTCTTGATATTCGTCTTGCGCATCTGAATCTAATACGATTCCGCCTCCAGCCCAACAATACAAGTGATTATTTTCAGCTAATATTGTACGAATGCAAATACTTGTATCCATATCGCCTCGAATACCAATGTAACCAATACTACCGCAATATATTGCCCGTTTGTTTTGTTCTAGTTCTTGGATAATTTGCATGGCGCGCACTTTTGGCGCACCCGTGATTGAACCGCCAGGAAATGCACCTTTTAGCAGTTTGACCGGACTCGAATCAGGCTTTATTTTTCCTACGACGGTACTCACCATATGATGCACCGCGGGATAGCTTTCAAGCTTAAATAAAGCGGGTACTTTGACAGAGTGAGCAAGACAATGCTTACTAATGTCGTTTCTTAACAAATCGACAATCATCAAATTTTCGGCTCTGTCTTTCTCTGCATTTAATAGTTCATCGCTGTTCCGTTTATCCTCAACAGGATCGTTTGAGCGAGGTCTTGTACCTTTTATCGGTTTGGTTTCTACGTTGTCATTTTTAACTTGCAAAAATCGTTCAGGGGACAAGCTAAGAATCGAATAGTCGTGATGCCGAAGAAAACTTGAGAAAGGCGCTTTATTAATCGTTCTTAGGTGTTTATAAGCTTCCCATTCACAACCTTCGTATTGCGTTCTAAATTGTTGTGCATAGTTTATTTGATAACAATCACCCGCAACTAAGTAGTCTTTAATGCGCCCAATGTTTTTTATATAGGTGGCTTGGTCAACGTTAGCTTGCCAGTGCTCGTCAATACTAAACGCTTGGTGAGTGTGTTGCTGCGGTTTGCTGACACGTTGTGAAATTTGTGTCAAAAGCTTACGTTCACCTAAGTGACAATACAAAACTTGATTTGTATGATTATCAAAAATGATGGATTCGTCATAAATACCAACCGCGAAATCATCAGCAAAATGTTCAGGTGTTGTTTTAATAATATCTGGGTTAGTGATGCCGTCTATTTGGGTGTTTAGATCATAAGCAAAAAAGCCTAGCGCACCGACTAAAAAGGGTAGCTTGTGCGCTTGTAACCAATCGTCTTCTAATTGAATAGATTCAGGCACTGAAATACGTTTTGAAAACTGGCTTACTGCTTTATCTAAGTAATCAAACGGGCAGTTGGTATTGAGTGCATTTTCTAAATCACTGGACAATGATAATTGTCCGTTCTTAGCCCTTATAGTAGAGACAGGCTGGGCAACAATAATATCGAATCGTCCATCGCTTAGCTTATTTTCACAAGTATCCAAAAGACCAGACCAAGGCAAGTGTTGTAAGCACTCAAACACTTCTTCTAGTGTTTTGTTCTGCAAGTCTTGTGGAGCTTCAATAATTAATTTAGTAGGTGAAGACAATAAATACACTTCCTTTAGCGCAACAAAAAGACATCAAATTTGCATAACGCGACCAAAGTTTGAATAGAAATTTGGCGGTTTTTTAGTATGTTACGTAGTATACTAGGTAAAATTTTTAACATCACTAAAATTTAAATAAAGAGGCCCACATGACAGTGATTCGCCAGCAAGATTTTATTGACAGTATCGAAGATGCGTTACAGTTCATTTCATATTATCACCCGCTAGATTACGTAAAAGCAGTTGAACAAGCGTATTTGCGAGAAGAAAGCCAAGCTGCAAAAGATGCGATGGCGCAAATCCTCATAAACTCTAGAATGTCAGCTGAGGGCAAAAGACCTTTATGTCAAGACACCGGCATCGTGACTTGTTTTGTAAAAATAGGCATGGGGGTCACGTGGGATAAGACCGATATGACGGTTCAGGACATGGTTGATGAAGGCACAAGACGCGCTTACCTAAATCCTGATAACCCTCTGCGAGCATCAATTGTTGCAGACCCTGCTGGTGCGCGCACTAATACCAAAGACAATACACCGGCTGTTGTGCACATCGATACAGTAGCAGGCGATAAAATTGAAGTGATGATAGCCGCTAAGGGCGGTGGTTCTGAAAATAAGTCGAAAATGGTCATGCTAAACCCGAGTGACGATATTGCAGAATGGGTGGTTAAAACACTGCCGACAATGGGGGCAGGTTGGTGTCCTCCTGGTATGTTGGGAATAGGGATTGGTGGTACTGCCGAAAAAGCTGCAGTGCTTGCAAAAGAAAGCCTCATGGATCCCGTTGATATCCAAGAATTAATTGCTAGAGGCCCTGAAACGACTGAAGAAAAACTACGCGTTGATATCTTCAAAAAAGTAAATGCGTTAGGCATTGGCGCGCAAGGTTTGGGTGGTTTAACAACAGTTGTTGATATCAAGATTAAATCAGTACCCACACATGCTGCCTCTAAACCGATTGCAATGATTCCAAATTGTGCTGCAACACGACATGCTCACTTTTATTTAGACGGTTCGGGTCCATCTGAACTGCAACCACCTAAGCTAGAAGACTGGCCAGAAGTCACTTGGGAAGTCAGCGAAGGCACTCGTCGGGTTAACCTTGATAACGTTACAAAAGAAGATATTCAAGAGTGGAAAGTCGGTGAGACTGTTTTACTGTCTGGTAAAATGTTAACGGGACGCGATGCTGCCCACAAACGTATTCAAACCATGCTTCAAAACGGTGAAGGCTTACCTGATGGCGTCGATTTAACTAATCGCTTTATTTATTACGTCGGCCCTGTTGATGCAGTTGGCGATGAAGTCGTTGGGCCAGCAGGACCCACAACAGCAACGCGCATGGATAAGTTTACTGACATGATGCTTGAAGAAACAGGGCTAATTGGCATGATTGGGAAAGCTGAGCGCGGCCCAGCGACAGTCGACAGTATTGCTAAACACAAAGCTGTGTATTTGATGGCCGTTGGTGGTGCAGCGTATCTAGTTTCAAAAGCGATCAAAAAGTCTCGTGTGGTTGCGTTTGAAGATTTGGGGATGGAAGCAATCTACGAATTTGAAGTTGAAGACATGCCTGTGACCGTAGCAGTTGATAGTACCGGTGCAAATGCGCATAAAACCGGTCCTGCGATTTGGAAGGCTAAAATCGAAGAACTTGATGCTAAAATGAGCAAGTAAGTTTGCCTTGATTGCTGATAAAAAAACAAGCTCACCGCATAAGCGGTGAGCTCCACGAAACACACCGCAGTTAATAACAAAGAAACGTAATTGCCGCGCATGCGGGGACCTCCTTGGAACCTAGCATCCCCTAAAATCAACCACCGCTCTTTGTAAGCAATATTCAGCTTTTGCCAGATAAGCCCTATGCATTCATAAAACCGCTGTTCGCCATCCATGACCGCTACTGCCAACACGTCCTGTGTTGGAAGTTTTTATGAATGCATAGGGCTCATCTGGCGCGCTGAATGTTCTCTGGTAGTGTATGCTCAATAGTTTGATTGAATGGTTGTTGATTTACGAGATTTCTTCCTGCGAAGGAATGACGATGAAATTTGTCACACCGAAGAAACGTCATCCTCGCGAATGCGGGGACCTCCTTGAAACCCACAATTATTAACAACAGCGAAACGTCATTCCCTTGAAAAAGGGAACCTCCTTGGAACACAACAATCGATAATCAAACAAGCGTGTTAAACCACAAAACACAACAACGCACAAAAACTCTTTCAAACACTACAAACTGTATATAAATACAGTTATCATTGGTGGTGTTCGTTTCAAAAAAACTAATGCAAAGGCTAACCATTGTCAGAAATACTAAAAAACCACTCAATCGAACCTATATATTTTTACATAGCGGCAGGCGTACTTGCGCTTCTTCTGGTTGCACTTTCGTTTTTAATCATCAAGTTAGCTAATTTGTCTAAAGCTAATCAAACAGCAAATGACAACTTCGATGAAACAAATAAACAATTAAATGATGAACTAAATCTTCTGCAGTTTAAGTTACAAACCCAGTCACAAGACAACCAATTTGTTCGTGAGCAACTAGTCAAAGCAGAGCAATTTATAAGTGACCAGAAGCAAGAATTTGAAACTCAAAAACACAACATGCAATCGCTAATTTCTCAACATCAATTAAAGCTTGGGCGATTACAAGAGCAGGCGAATGAATTGAGTCGTCAACAAGATCAAAACGCAGAGTTAAGATTTGAGCTGGACAGTATTAAGACGGAGCTTTTGCAGGCTCGTTCTGATCTGGAAGTCAAAACAGCTTCGTTTACACAAGAGCGCAAAGCGTTTGAAGAGAAGCTCTATATGCTCGAACAAGCAGAACAAAAATTGGGCGAACAATTCGAAAACCTTGCCAATCGAATATTTGAAAGCAAAGCAAAAGCCTTTACTGAAAACAATGAAAAAGGAATAACTCAATTAGTCGCTCCGCTTAAGCATCAACTGGACGACTTTAAGCGACAGATAAATGAGCAACATATCAGAGAAGGGAAAGATAGAGCATCTTTGAAATCGGAGATTTTAAGCTTACAAGCGCTCAATAAACAAATTACGCAAGAAGCTGCAGCCTTAACCAATGCGCTTAAAGGAGATAACAAGCAACAAGGAAACTGGGGTGAGCTTGTTTTAGAGCGCATATTGGATGAATCTGGCCTGCGTAAAGGGCATGAATATGAAACTCAAAAGTCGCTGTCGAACGAAGCAGGTAAGCGTTATCAACCAGATGTTGTGGTTCATCTCCCTAATCAAAAAGACATTGTCATCGACTCTAAAGTTTCATTAAATGCATATGAACGCTATGTGAACTCTGATGATGAACAGGTTCAAAAAAGTGCATTAAAAGAACATATTGCTTCACTTAAAGGGCATATTAAAGGCCTGAGTAAGAAAGACTATCAAGCACTTGAAGGTATTCAAACATTGGATTACGTGTTGATGTTCGTACCAATAGAGACTGCGTTTATTTGTGCGGTTGAAAATGATTCAAGCTTGATCAATTTGGCCTTAGACAATCAAATTATGTTAGTAAGCCCGACTAACCTGCTGGTTGCATTAAGAACAATAAACAATATCTGGCAATACGAATATCAAAATCAAAATGCGAATAAGATTGCTGAGCAAGCTAGAAAGTTGTACGAAAAGCTAGCCGGGTTTGTCACTGATATGGATAAAATGGGCAAGTCGCTAGAAAGTGCAAATACATATTATGATGGCGCAATAAGTAAGCTTTCTAAGGGGCGCGGCAATTTACTTTCTCAAGCTGAAAAGTTTAAATCTCTAGGCGTTCAGCCGACTAAGAACATAGATGGGAAGTTTTTGGAGAGTGAGGATTAGGTATGATTAAAATTAGGCAGCGAATGGATCTGTCATAAACCATCAGATTATTTATAGCTTTGTGTACTTCCGTGAAATTATGTTAATCTCCAAAAAAACATCAACATTTTAAAGTGTTAAAGGAATAACCTAAAGTGTATAAGCTTACCGTATCGTTTTTTATGGCTCAGTTTGCCATGTTTTCGTCGTTAGATTCACAAGCATCTCAGTCTGAGTTTTTTTCTCCTCAAACACACATCATCAATGAAAAAAATTGCTTTAGAGCACCTTTTGATTCGTATGAATCATGGTTAGCCATGATCACCAAATCCTCTAAAAAACGCAGTAGCAATGAATTTGAATTATCTAATCGAATACATGGGTTCAAAACTAGGTTTCCTCAATCTGAGTATGAAAACTTCAAGAAAAATATCTCATGCGTAACGTTTCGCTATAAGGTCGATGGCATTTGGGTTGACGGTTATGCAATCAAGCCCAAAGCAGTTAAAGACCTTCCCGTTATTGTGTATAACAGGGGCGGAAACGGACGTTATGGTTCGGTAGGTTTTGCTGCAATGATTGGCAGTTTAATGCCCTTGGCAAACGAGGGCTTTATCGTGATAGGTTCTCAATACCGTGGAAATCATCGAAAAAGCGAAGTTCAAGATGAGTTTGGTGGCGCTGATGTTCAAGATGTACTTACTTTAATTGATAATCTTGAGTTTTTACATCATGCCGATCTTGAGCGAGTGGGACTCTATGGCAGTAGTCGAGGTGGCATGCAGTCTATGATGGTACTGCGTGAGAGAAGTAAACCATTAAAAGCGGTTGTTTTAAGCGCTGGTATCTATGATCTGGAAGCGCAATTAGCGTTTAGGCCAGAGATGGAAAACGTCTACAAAAATCGCATACCAAACTATGAATCACAAAAATCCTCACAATTAAAAAAGCGTTCAGCTATTTATTGGTCAGATGAAATAGAGACTAATTTGCCTATATTATTGCTTCATGGCGAACTAGATAAACGGGTGGATGTGTCAAATTCAATTAAACTGGCAGAAAAATTTGAAAAAAATGGTCGACCTTACAAATTAAGAATATTTGAGGGTGATAACCATTCGCTAACTAATAATAGAGAAGCAGCGAATACTGAGTTACTAAATTGGTTTGCCAATCATCTGAAAATAGAAGAATGAGTTTCTTAGAAATCCAAATATTAATTAAAATCGGTAATTTTACTTCGAAAACTAATTACGGAATGTTAGTGCTCACGTTGAGTACATTATTTTATGGATTGAGCTAAGCTGCTTTTAGTCACTTGTTTTATTTTTGGTTTAAGCAAAAATACTGGCGGTAAATAGTGTACTTTTCTGCTTATAAGAATTAAGTGAACTAAAAGTCCCGTCTAACGCGATTTTATGCACTTTACCTCACATGACTTGTTAGTTTAGTTGTCAAGAGATAGGTTACTACTCATAAATTTAACAAAATATTAAAGAAGTCATGCACACCAACCTTCATTTATTGTTTAACAACTTCCTGAATTCTCGCCAAATAAGCGCTTTTTTATGTCTATGCCTTTTTTCAAGCTGGTTGCATGCCGGCTGGGAACGCACTTGGATAGATGATTTCTCGGGTAACAGTGTCGAATGGAACAATTGGACTGCTCAAACAACTGCAAACTACAACAATGAAGTGCAGTGTTATACCGATGATGAAAACTCTGACTTACGAAACTACGAAGTCTCAAATGGCACATTAAAAATAATCGCAAGGCGTCAACCAATCTCTTGTCCAGGACAAAATGGGCGTGCCCTCGATTGGACTTCAGGGCGGCTAAATAGCAAAGATAAAGCTGAATTTACCTTTGGTCGTATCGAAGCTCGTTTGCGATTTGATGAATTGCGAGCAGGTACATGGCCGGCATTTTGGATGCTGGAAAATCGTATCGCAGAACAGCCCATAAAGGGGGACAACGACACAGTAAACTGGCCCAACCCTGGGGCTGGCGAAATAGATATTTGGGAGTGGTATGGCGCAAATGGAAACAGTGTTATTACTAACTTTTTTAATGTGAACAACTGTGGAAGTGAAATTCGTTATAATTACCCGGGTGGCTCACCAGATGTGCAATCATTTAATATTTACGCCATTGAATACAATGCTAATAATATTGCGTTTTACTTTAACGATACCTTAGTGGCTAGTCACGACTTGAGTAATTGCCCGCAATACGAAGAGCCTATGTTCCTACTTTTAAATGTTGCCATGGGAGGAAATATAGGCGGGCAAATTGATTCCAGTTTAGATAAAGCTACTTTAGAAGTCGATTATGTTGCACATTGCGTTCCTTCAGATAATAACCAACTATCTAACTGTAATGAGGCGACGCCACCGATAGCGGATGACGATAATGATGGCGTTAGCAATGTCAATGATCAATGTCCAAACACGCCTATCAATACGCCAGTCGATACCTTGGGGTGTCTACTAAGTACGATACCCACTTCAAGTGCACCCGACCCATTAAATGAGGTTGATACTGTTGTTTCCATTTTTAGTGAGCAATACCAAAATATAGAAGCAATAGACTATTTTCCAAACTGGGGGCAGGTTACTCAATTTGAATTACTTGAAGTAGACAATAATCCCACTCTTAATTACAAGAATATGAATTATCAAGGTATAGATTTTGAAGGGGCACCCCAAGATCTGACTGAAATGAATTATCTAAATCTCAATTACTGGACTCATAATTCAACCAAGCTCGAAGTTTTTGTAATTAGCCCTGGTCCCCGAGAAAACCCTGTGGAAATTGAAGTCAAACAGGGCGAGTGGCAAAGGTTATCAATACCTTTGAGTCAATACACTAGCCCTGATCTATCATCGGTATTCCAATTGAAGTTTGAAGGCAATGGAAGTTTCTTTTTTGATAACATCTTCTTTAGTCAGCAAGCTAGTTTTTTTGAAGAGCAAGAAACACCATTACCCACTGCCCCTGAAGCTAGTCAACCTTCTGATTCGGTTTCAAGTGATGAGCAAAGCACTGGTGGATCCCTTTCTTGGCCAGCGCTTATTATATTAGCTTTACTTTCGTTGAGGAGAATCATTGGCAGATATTATCCTACCTATGAATGTGCGCTTCACAAATAATTGATACATCAATAAAGAAATACCAAGGGTTAGGGACAGTATCGAAACTAATTTTACTAACCAGTGAAGCTGTATTTCGGCAAAGAATATTTGTAGATAAATCACCAAAGGTAAGTGGATTAAATATAGCCAATATGACGCATCTGCAAAATACTTAACTATTTTATTGGGCTCGGAAAAGAAGACCTTAAAGATGCCAAATATGAGCGTTATTAAGCCCCACAACATGATCGCATAAGCAAACAAAAATGCAGATTTAAGCATAGTAAAGTGAGCGTGTGAGACATTCATTTCATATTTTGACAAGAGTATAGCCGACACAATACCACCTAAACTAAGCAGGATCTTTTGTGCAGAGAGAGTGCTTAAGTTTTCTACGTAGGTGGGGTTGCGCTGCAAATACCAGCCAAAGGTAAAACAAGCTCCGTACAATATAAAAACAGGAAGTACAGGTACAAGCGATTTATCCGGCGTGTCGATTCCCCAGTTTTGCATAAACCATAACGCTCCGATTGTGGGGATGGCTAAAAATAGCGGCGACCATGATGATTTACTGACAAAATCAACTGAACTATCAATTATTTTGGTTAAATAATATTTACTTTGAGTGCGTTGCTCAAAAAGCTTGCTAATGAAAACAACAGTTAGCGTAATCAACAATAGATAATACAAAAACCATAGATGAGTACCAATCAGGAAATGTGCGGGTAGGTCTAATAAGCTTGCAAAGCCTGTTTTTAATCCATTTAGAATATTTGCTTCACCTCGCATACTTTCGGCGCCAATTACCCATCCTGATACAAGAAGCGGTCTCAACAAAAACCAACCAATTAGCAAAGGAATAGCAATTTTAATTGCACGAGATTTTAGAAAAACCTGTAGTCCCTTCTTCTTAAAAGCCATGCGACTAAAATAACCTGCTATTAGGAAAAATAGGGCCATTCGGAAAGAATGACTGATCAAAACAAATGGCGGTATGGCTTCACTCGTATTTATATCCATTACTGCCCAGCCTATATAGATGGGCATGAATGACAAACTTGCATGAAAAACAAGGCCTAAGATCAATGCAAACGCTCTCACAGCATCCAAGTAGTATAGTCTTGTTTGAATTTGATTTTGCATGTCAATTTATCCCATCATTGAAGGGTTTAGTAAAAGCTGAGTTCATCTATTTCATAGCTAAAAGGTGCTTTTTGAAGGCTGAATGCCACAAGACTGATACTATTTATGCTTTGCTTATTTAGCGTAATTTGTTCTGACCACGTCCGTTTCATTGAATCAAATGGTATTTTCACCTCATGAAATTTGCCATCAGTTGGCGTTGCAATCACTGCAGAATGATAGTCAAAATTAGTAATTTCGGTACTGTTTGCTGAAACAGAAAGTTGCCCATGATTAACTTTTATTAACAGACGAATTCCTTTGTAAGCACTTGTATCAACAGCTTTTCCTTCTGGATCAAGCAGTAATATCGCACTGGCCCATCCAATCTGGCCTCGTGGTGGCTCAATCGTGCCTTTTAGATGCATGACTCCATTATTTACTTGAGCGGCAGCAGTTGTCTTCCCACCAACCATTTTGTCGTCCATGATTTGTCTGGGTAAACCTAAGCTGTTGTTAAGGCTATTTGAAAAATCGTCTACTAAGGTGATGTCTGTTTTTGCATTCGAGCAAAATGAAAGCATGATCAAAGCAATACTGCTGACAATAACGAATAGACGTTTCTTTTGACTATTTGAACTAAAAATAGATAGTAACTGTGTCATTTGTTTTCCTTTATTAAATTAATGATCTGCGCACTTGAAAGGGAATAAAACATTCGATTCAAAGTGCGATTAGTAGGTAAGTGACAAGATTGATTAAAAAGGTGACAAAACCATTCAAATTAGACTCAAATACAAAAAGAATGTTTTTTTCAATAAACTGTGTCACCTTTTAAGCGGTGGGGTACACCTATTGATTATTCGTATGAAGGAATAAGCAAAAATGACAGTTTTTAAACAGCGAAAATCAATTGAAGCAACCGACGATACAAGCTTGGTAATGACCTCACTTGGTGGTGATAGAGATGCTTTTTGTATGGTTGTATCCAAATATCAAAACCTATTGTGTTCGCTAGCTTATGCCTCTATCGGAGATATCAAGCAAAGTGAAGATTTGGCGCAAGAAGTGTTTGTAGAGGCATGGCAAAAGTTAGATACGCTTCGCGATCCTGAAAAGCTTAGGCCATGGTTATGCGGCATCTTGCGTTTTAAAATAAGCCATTATCTTCGTAAACAGAAAAAACAGCCTCTCACAGCTGCTCAAGATATAGATGCACAAATTACCGAGGATTTTTCTAATATTGATTTAGAAAATAACGCTATCAAAGATCAACAAGAAAGTTTGTTATGGAATACGCTAAGTAATATCGATATTACTTATAGAGAACCTTTGGTTTTGTTTTATCGAGAACAACAATCAGTTGAATATGTTGCCAATGAGCTAGATCTAACTATAGGGACGGCTAAGCAACGTTTATCCCGTGGCAGAGCTATGTTAAAGAAAGCCATGATGGGATTGGTCGAAGAGACACTCGAGAAAACCAAACCAGGAGCAGCGTTTACAACCGCAGTTGCTTTTGCGCTTGAAGATGTTACTAAGTCAGCAGCCGCTGCTGCCTTAGGAGCGACATCAATAAAAACAAGTTCTCTTTTTAAAATGGGCTTCATTGCTACTTTTCTTGCATCCATTTCTGGATTTATTAGCTTGTTTTTTGGTTTGCGCGCGAGCCTTTATCAATCTAGAACAAATAACGAAAGAAAGCTAACGATTAAACTCGTTTCCTCGTTTTTACTCATTGCAGTGATATTTGTTGCGGGCATGTATGCATTAAAACATATAGCGATGACTGATCATGAAAACCGGATCCTATACACCCTAATAGCTCAAGCTTTAATTTTACTTTTTGTGATTTGCTATTTTTTGATGACATCTGTGGGATTCAAGCGTGTTCGTACCTTACGAGCACATGAGAGAATTTTTCATCCCGAGGCATTCAAAAGAGAAATAGATCAAATATCATCGAAAAAGCGAGTTTACAAAAGTCGATTGGTTTTATTCGGCCTACCGTTGTTTCACTTTCAATTAGGTGCGCCAGAACAGGGTGATGAGCCTACAATTGGATGGGTTGCCGGAGGGGTGAAAGCATATGGTGCTCTGTTTGCTTGGGGAGGGGTGGCTGTTGCGCCGATTAGCGTGGGCATCATTTCTTTTGGTGTTATTTCTATCGGTGCTGTTGGTGTCGGTGTCTTAAGCTTAAGTACGGTCGCTATTGGGGTAATTGGCTTTGGTCTGACAGCAGTTGCCTATAAGGCCTATTCCTCTATTTCTTCATTAGGATGGGAAAGTGCATTTAGCAATGGCTTTTCAATCGCACATGATGCTGCTATCGGGCCGATATCTTATGCAAAAGAAGTAAACAATGAACTTGCCTATCAGTTAGCAAATTTCGACGTTTTCAGTCAGCACTATCAAATGGCGTTGATGTTGATTGTGGTGCTTGTTGTTCTCCCTTCGTACTGGCACTTTAATCACGTGCGTCAACTAATGAAATAGTTAAAACTGAATTAAGGAAGTATTAATTTCTAGTTCTTTAGCTTATCGCAAAACTGGGAGTTCAATACCATCAAAAGTAAGTAGCTCTTGATATTCTTCCTGATTGATATCAAAGCTACTGACCAATACTTTGATAGCATTCTCTTGTAAAGGGTGACCTTGGCTTCTGGCAAGGGCGAATAGTGTCTCTTTAGTTGCTTGTGACTTTTCAATTTGTCCAAGCTCGATAAAGTCTAGTACGATGGATTGCCTGTTAATGTCGATACTATCATCTTGCAATGTATTCAAAGCCAACTCTGTTCGGCTTTGACTGTCAGAAAAACGAAGGGTCTGACCGAATAAATAATTTGCCTTGCCTTGATCTTCATTGCTTAGTTGCATTTGTGATAGTTGTGCTAGCACTGCTTGATTTTCGTTTTGCGTAAGTTGAAAAGGCATAAGCATATCCAATGCATAGAGTCGCTGCTCGCTGAGTTCTCCGTACAATGCAATGTTTTTTAGCCCGTTTGTTATTGATTCATTTGTAAGACCTGTACGGCCTACAATTTCTAAAAACTGTTGGTTACCTTTTTCATTTGAATAGTCTAACGATTGCAGGGCTAGTTGCGTCAATGCGTTTACTCCTTGTTTATCGGGTAAACCTTGTAGAATTGAAACGATCACATAACTTTCGTTGCTATCGGTTGCAAGTGTTTCAAAGTGCTCTGAAATTATCGCAATGTCAGTAGGGTTATCGATCAGACGCTGTCGAATTTCGTCAATTTTACTGCCGTAAAGCCTATAGTCTGAACTAGAATGTTGCAGTGATATAAGTTCCGAAAACAAATCAACGATGTCGTTGCTTATATTTGTATTGTTTTGTGTTTCAATTAACTCATCGACTTCAAGCGCATTAGTTTCGAGAGCATTTGCAGGTGTATCTAATGCATCTGTTGCAACTTCATGTGTTTGCGTGATGCCCAGCGCGCTCTCATGAGTATCAGAGTTTGATGTAGATATCGTATTTGTTGATAACCGTGGTTTACTATCTGAAACCCCTAACTTATAGCCTAAGTAAAAACTTAGGCATAAAGCGATAACGACAAACAAAACTCTAAGATACACGCTTTACCTATCTTATCTCGTAAGACGTTGTTATTTTGACTGCTTTATTTAGCATCAACATGACTGAGCAATATTTTTCAGTAGATAGTTCGACTGCACGTTTTAGGTGTTTTTCATTTATATCTTGTCCGCGCACCACAAAATTAGCATGGATTTCGGTAAAAATACGGGGCGGATTTTCGGCGCGTTGTGCGCTTAATTCTACTTCACACGACTCAAGCGTTTGTCTGGCTTTTCGCATAATTTCAACGACATCAACAGATGAGCAAGCACCTACCGATAACAAAACTGATTCCATCGGTGACAGACCTTCGCCATTTCCATCAAGCTTTAGGGTATGGCCAGTCTCAGTTTTGCCCTCAAAGGCTAGGCCGGCTTGTGAAGGCACCCAATTAACACTTGCTTTCATTGCTGCTCCTAAATTTTCGTAATTAAACTAATATGCGATTTTTCAATTTTTATCTTTTTCGCCTTATAAAGCGTACCTAAGGCTTTTTTGTATGCATTCTTACTGACATCAAAGCGGGCATGGATCTCTTCCGACGGGGATTTATCCGTTAAACTTGAGATACCGCCGTGTGCTACTAAATCTTCTAATATTTGGTCTGACAATGACATAATTCCTTTTTTGGAAGTAAGTTGTAGACTCAAGTTTATTTTTCCATCCTCTCGGATTTGTTTTATGAAGCCTTTTGTACGCTCACCAATAGCTAGCTTCTTGAACATATCGGAATGAAATAATAAACCTTGGTGCGTATTATTGACTATCGCTTTATAGCCCAAATCAGTTTTGTCATAAATAATGAGGTCCACTGGTTCACCAAGAGAAAACTGGCCCTCACCATCTTCGTTCAAGTATCGGTGAAGCTTGGTTGTGCCAATTAGCTTTTGACGTTCTTCGTCATGGATTAATCGCACAACATAATTCAAACCTGCGTCTATCGGTCGGTGTTGCATTCCTTGAGGAACAAACAGATCTCTTGGCAGTTTCCAATCAAAAAATGCGCCTGAATCAATTGAACCTGTTGCAGTTAAAATAGCAAATTCATCAATTTGAATTGGTATGTTTGACGTACTTACAAGCAAGTCTGTGGTCTCAGAGTAATAAACGAACCCATTGAACCTGCTGCCTACACCTAGCGATTCATTTTTTAGTTGATTCAGTTCTGTTGAAGGTAAAAGGGCGGTTTCTCTTTCTTCCGAAGGGGTGTCATTATACTTTTCGACTAACAATCCAACAGGCGAACTATCGACAACAATAACATCATTAAATTTACCAATTTCCAGCATTGGGCTACTCATTAATTTGAATTTTGCTTAGTATATCAAGTTATTGATAGCAAACTTACAATAATCATCACCTGCAAGGGGCAACATGAAACTTAATGCCGATATCGGCGAGCAATCGGACTTAAACCAACTTAATACAGATTTAGATGTAATGCCGTATCTTGATCAAGCGAATATAGCTTGTGGCGGGCATGCAGGCGATGGAATCACAATGGCTCGTACCGTAAAGTTAGCGTTGCAATACCAAGTACAAATTGGAGCGCACCCTTCTTATCCTGATATTACTGGCTTTGGTCGACGTTCGATGCGAATGCCGAAAGACGAATTAGTCCCGACTATTCACGCTCAAATTGGGGCATTAATTGGCGTTGCCAATAGCATGGGGGCCGTCGTTGAATATGTAAAACCACACGGAGCTCTTTATAATGACATGATCAAGTATCCGAGTGTATTTGATCATGTATTACAAGCCATTGCTTCATTTTATCAACCTTTAACATTAATGATGCAAGCGACCGCAAAATCAGAAGAACATATAGCTTTTGCAAAGGCTTACAATGTTTCATTATTTTTCGAAGCATTTGCCGACAGGCTCTATCTCGAAAATGGCCAGCTCGCACCTCGTGAACAAGACGGAGCCGTGTTGTCTAAAAAGCAAGCTATCGAACAAGCTAAGCTGATCATAAATGAGGGTTATGTAATCAGTAATTCTGGTACTAAATTGAATTTACAGGCGGATAGTATCTGTGTTCATGGCGACTCTCCCGGAGCATTAGAAATGACAAATCAAATTAGATTACTAATTGGTAGTCATTAGTGAAAAGTACACTCAATCAATGGATGCAAGCTTATGAAATCAGTCATTTTGAGGTGGCGTCCTTTAATGGGCTCATTTTTTACTTTAAAGGCACTGATTTAAACACTAAAAGTACTAATGTAAGTCGATTTTATGAAACCATACAATCCCATTGTGCTTTGTGGGTAACGGAGCTCGTTCCCTCTTATGCCAGCTGCTTAGTAGAATATGATGCGTTTGCATCAGATCATCATCAAGTATTGGCTAAATTGACAGAAATGCCGAATACAATACCAGACCATTCCTTAAATGACAGGCTTGTAAATCAGCCAAGTGTTCATCGCATACCCGTCTGGTATTGCGTCACTCAAGCACAAAACGATCTTGGATTAGTTGCCACTGAAAAGAACCTGAGTGTTGACGAGATAATAAAACTGCACACTAAAAAAGAGTACAAGGTTTATGCCGTTGGATTTCAGCCCGGATTTGCATATCTTGGAGAATTGGCCGCTGAGTTATCAATGCCTCGTTTAGCTAAACCACGTGTAAAGGTACCAAGAGGAGCAGTGGCAATCGCGGATAAGCAAACTGCGGTATATCCTAATTCATCTCCTGGTGGGTGGCATATTTTGGGGTTGTGCCCACTTGATTTGAGACAAAAAGCAACAGCAATTAATGCATTCAAAGTTGGTGATAGCGTTCGTTTTGAAGCTATTGACGCGGCTCAATATGAGGCCATTTTGAGCTCACAAAATGAAAGCAAAATAGGGTGATGTTTTGAATATTACCTCAACCGGCTTTCTAGCAATCCTTGTTGATGAGGGAAGAAAAGCTGTTCGCCATCAAGGCTTTACTGAAGCCGGGGCGATGGACAAGCATAGTTTCTACTTGGCAAATACGTTAGTAGGTAATAGCATTTCTGCTCCCGCCATTGAAATATTAATCGGTAGGTTCGAAGCGATTCTCACTTGTGATTTGTTAGTCAGTGTCACTGGCGCGGACTGCGATATTTTTGTGAATGACGAGCGATTTGCTAGCAATACGCCCATTTTCGCCGCATATGGGAGTAAGTTGCTGATTGTGCACAAAGGAAAGGGAGCTCGTTCGTATTTAGCGTTCAGCGCAAGTATAAATACCTCGCAATTTGCAAATAGCCAAACGACGTGTTTAAGTGAGAATAATGGAGGACTAGAGGGCAATGGAAATGCGTTAAGCGTCTCAAGCAAGCTTGATTTAAGGCCTAAAATAAAAACGAGTGAAATCAATCGTCGTATTTGTGTTTTTAATCAGCACTCTAAAGAAATACTTCCACTTATAACAAGCTCGCAAGTACATCCTAAACAGCATTATTCCCTTGAATTCATTAGTGCATATCAATCGTCATTATTCACTCATTTAGACTTTGTGAGATTTTGTAATCAAGTGTACACCGTCAGCAGTGATTCAAATCGGATGGGGGTTAGGTTACACGCTAAACCTTTGAATACTCGGCATATCGATTTTGGTTTGCTATCAGAGGGAATGACTTTGGGCGCTATTCAGATTATGCCCAATGGATTACCAACAATTATGATGCAAGAAAGGCAAACAATTGGGGGGTACCCCAAAATAGGCTGTTTAACACCAAGAAGTATAAGCAAAATGGGACAGTGTTTACCCGAAAATAGTGTCGAGTTTAAGCAAACAGATTTATACTCAGCGCGACAAGAATTCTTAATGCATAATAGAGCACTTAAAGTGTTAGCATCAGTATTAAAAGGAAATGAGAAATGCCTAAAGTCTACCTAAATGGTCATTTTGTAGAAGCTAATGAAGCGTCTATATCGCCAATGGATAGAGGTTTTTTGTTTGGTGATGGTATTTATGAAGTCATCCCAACGTTTTCAGGAAAAGCTGTTGCATTAAGTGATCATATCGAACGTTTGCAAAATGGGCTTGACGCAATTGGCATTAACTATAAAGCCAACTACCAAGAAATAGAAGCGATAGCAAAGCGATTGATTAAGGAAGTGAGCAGTGAATCAGTTGGTATCTATTGGCATGTAAGCAGAGGAGCAGATGTTCGACGCTTTCATGCGTACCCTGACAATATTGAGCCTACGGTTTTTGCATATGCGTTTGAAATACCGGCAAGCCAAGCACTAGATTGCAAAACGGCAAAACGATTTAGAGTAACTCTAGCCCAAGACTTAAGGTGGCAACGTTGTCACATCAAATCTACCTCATTGCTTGGCAATGTTATGCATTTTCAACAAGGGCGGGAAGTTGGTGTTGATGAAACCATTCTTTATAACGATAACATGCTTATTACTGAAGCAAGCGCGTGTAATGTATTTATTGTGAATAACGGCGTTGTCAAAACACCACCATTAGATCATCAGTTACTGCCAGGTATTACGCGAAAACTGGTGTTAGATGCATTAAGGAAACACACTCAACTTACTGTTGAGGAAACGTTTTTTAGTGTGGATGAACTAATAAATGCTCAGGAAGTGTGGATTACCAGTTCCAGCAAGGAAATCGGTGCTGTTGTAGAAGTAGACGGAAACGTAATAGGTGATGGTCAAGTTGGAGAAGCGTGGTTGACCGCTCAAACTGCTTACAACCACGAAAAATTCAGAGACTGATTTTCTTTTAGTTTTCCTCTTTTAAACCGCAGTTGCTATCTGTGCACTCTCCATATAAATATAGACTGTGGTTTGTGAGTTTCATATTGTGCCTTGCCGCAATTTCTTCTTGTCTACGTTCGATAACCTCGTCTTCAAACTCGAATACTTTTCCACAAGATAAACAAACAAGGTGATCATGGTGTTGCTTATGGCTAATTTCAAAAACCGATTTACCGCCTTCAAAATGATGTCTATTCAAAATGCCTGCATCATCAAATTGGTTTAATACTCGATATACAGTTGCTAAACCGATATCTTCTTCTTGATCAAGAAGGATTTTATAAACTTCTTCAGCGCTTATATGCTGGTTACTCGGGTTCTGTAGAATCTCAAGAATCTTCAATCTAGGAAGGGTGACTTTTAAACCTGCTTTTTTTAATTCTTTATTTTGGTCCATAACTACGCGTCATCATCTTATTTCGTTGGGTGCATTATAAGTTAGTTGTAAAGATTTATCAGCATTTGCCGTAATTAAACTATACGATTATCTTCTTGCAAAGCATAGAAGGTACTGAGCAAAATTCAATGTTTGTCATAATTTATTTTTGTAATCATTTGTGGCGATAAAAAAGGTAGATGAATGCAGCTTAATTCCGTTCAACTAACTGTTGTAAGAAAAATGGTGCTTGGCTTTTCTAGCTTGGCTATTTTACTTGTTTTTACTAGCTTCTTAACCTACTTCGGCTTGCAGGATATCAAAGGTTCTGCAGAAAAAGTGGTAGCTGAAAAAATGCCCTTGCAACGCGCAATGTCTGAAATTCAATCACAATTTTTGACGCTCTCAAATCTGACAAGTAATGCCTATTTCGAAAGTGACGCACTGGAAGTTAAAAATAGTTTAATTGAGTTTAAACAAATCGCCAATGAATACCAATTAAACGAACAGCTTTTGCGAAAACAAAGTTCTTCAGCAAACAAATCGTTGATTGAAGAAGCTCTTAACTCGGCACAAGCATATATTGAAAACTCTTTAATAATGTTTGAACGTAAATTGAACTTGATACAAACCACGAATGATTTGGAAGCGCAGTCAAATATTGCGTTAAATCATGCGGATGAAGCAAGTGCTTTAATGATGGACCTATCATATTTAGAAGGGAATTCTAGAGACCTTGAAACGCTGATAGGTGTTAGTACAAAAGTAGATAATCAATTAGGGCTAGTGTTACCGATATTAAAGGAACTCCAGTCAACATCAGACCCTGAGTTGAGTGCGTCGAGTATCGATGATGTCAGCTACAATTTAAGCAATATCGAAGCCGATCAAACGTATATGAATAGGCTAGCCGAATCCGTTGAAACCGATGGATTACTCGCGTTATTTAATGAAGAAATTGAAAGCTTAAAACAATCATTAAATGGTGAAACAGGTTTATTTGCGATACAAAACAAAAAAATCGAATTAAATACATTGGCTTCTCAATCCAAAGTTGCAATTAACGAGGCACTGGCAAAGACAATCAGCCAAATAACGGCTTTAAATAAGCAAGTTAGCGATGATACGTTGCAGGGGCAACAAGATATTTTGGATACAGTTTCGAGTAATACCGCTCAAAATATTCTTGTATCGGTTTTCGGCGTTGGCGCAACAATAGGGTTTGCGTTCATCGTGACACGCAGTATCGCCAAACCACTAGCAAGGGTTAACAAACGACTAAAGGTAATTGCCAGTGGTGATTTGACTAAACGTATGAGAGATGACGGTAACGACGAATTCTCTGAACTTTCTCGAAATGTAAATCGATTAATTGATTCCTTGCATTCATTGATTGGAAGTATTCATAATCAGGAGGAAGAGTTAACTCATATAACGCAAAAGTCAATTGAGTTGGGTTCAGCCAACCTTCAGATGGCTGCGTCTCAGCAAGCTCAAGTTGAAAATACCTCAGAACACACACAAACAATCAAACAAACTAGCTTAAATAACTTGAGCCAAATACAACAAGCTAACGAACAGATTCGACTTGCAATTGAGCAAAGTGCACATGTCGTTGACCTCGTTGAAGAATCTAAAAATCAAGTTAATCAACAAGCTATTCAAGCTTCAAATTCAGCAAACATTATTCACCGATTAGGCGAAAACAGTCGAAGAATCGGCGGAATTTTAGACGTGATTAAGACCATT
The DNA here is from genome assembly GCF_003203515.1 of Glaciecola sp. KUL10. Lineage (GTDB taxonomy): Bacteria > Pseudomonadota > Gammaproteobacteria > Enterobacterales > Alteromonadaceae > Glaciecola. The sequence goes on from NZ_BGNG01000001.1 coordinate 59,254, forward strand.
GCAGAACAAACAAATTTGTTAGCGTTGAATGCTGCAATCGAAGCGGCCAGGGCAGGAGAACAGGGAAGAGGCTTCGCGGTGGTCGCCGATGAAGTAAGAACACTGGCAACTCGCACTCATAAATCCACGGAAGAAATTGAAGAAATGATCACGGCTTTACAAAAAGATTCAGATGAGGCTGTCGGGGCAATTAACGAAAGCAGCGAACAGGTTCAAAAAGGCGTAGAAATCACCGAAAGCGTGACAGAACAAGTGATTCAAATCAAAGAAATAATCCAAGCACTTTCACATGTGAATAGCAAGATTGTGGAAGATACAGAGAGTCAAGACGGACTTTTGAATGATGTTTATAACAGTTTGAAAAATGTTGTTGAATTGTCCAAACAGGCTGCGAATAGCACACACGAAACAAACGAAGCTACCCGTCAAATGGGTATTCAAATGTCGTCTTTGAAGCAAGCGGTTGATCGCTTCAAACTTTGATCAAATAGTAGGGTTCTTAGCTGTTCGTAAGTGTTCAGCAAGTGGTTTTGGCCGACAATGGTAATAACCTTGTTGATATGAAAATCCTAAGGCCTGTACTGCAATCTCTTGAGCTTTGGTTTCAACACCTTCAATCGTACTTTTCATGTTTAGCTTATGTAACAACGTATTGATAACGTCTAGGGTTGTTGAAACATCAGAATTACTACTTAAAAAAGCTTTGTCCACTTTTACCACACTAGCAGGAATTTGATGAAGGTACGCGAGAGAGGAATACCCCGTTCCAAAATCATCAATGTGCAGTGCAACCCCTAGCGATGTCATTTGCTTGACCGGAGAGTTCTCTCTTTCAAGTCCTTCTAACAAGACACCTTCTGTCAGTTCAATTGCAATATCCTTTGGTTGAAGGTCGTTGTAGCGAATTATCATTAGTAGGTTTTCAACAAAATTAGTTTGAGCCATATGCATACCTGAAATGTTGATAGACATATTGGCATCGCAATCCATAGCGGTGCGTAAAATGGTTAAGTCTTTCATAGCCTGATTAAGAACCCAATGCTCAATAACTTCGATTAATCCGGTTGATTCCGCTACCTTAATAGTCTCATCAGGTCTGATTTCACCTAACTGAGGATTTGACCATCGCAAAAGTGCTTCGAAGCTAACAATTTCTTTTGATACTGAATCTATGATTGGTTGGTAGTGTAGTGATAGTTCATTGTTTTTTATTGCAACAGATAAGTAGCGAGAAATATCACTTGTGCGTCGTAATGCTAACTCTAGGCCTATCTCGTATTGCTGTAGCCTGTTTTTACCCGCTACTTTTGCATGATACATTGCAGCGTCAGCGAACATAATTAGATCATCACTATTAATAGAGTCGCTTGGAAAATTGGCGATTCCAATGCTTGCAGATACTAAAAGTGGTGTGTCTTGAATATTTCGATAGGACCTTGACAGTTTTCTTACAAGTGTCCTTGCGATAGAGAGCGGCTCTATTTCATTTGTGATAATAGGCATTATTATTAAAAATTCATCACCACCGAAACGGCCAATGTGTTCAAACTGATAGCTATGTTCAACTAATCGCTCTGCAACTTCAACGAGTACTTTATCGCCGATTGAATGCCCCAGTGAGTCATTAACCCTTTTAAAACCATCGATATCGATATAAAACAGTGAAAACGCCTGTGCGTTATCGATATACTTTGAAAGCGCAGTCAAAAAACCTCTTCGATTTAACAGTCCAGTTAGAGGGTCTCTTGAAGCTTGTTCTTTTAGGTGTTGCTCTACTTTTTTTCGTGCGTCCACATCGTAAAGGTTTAAAAGAATATGCTCTGTGCCGGTCACATCATTGACTAATTCACCATTTAGGTGAAACCAATGCTCTCCGCTAATGGTCTCTAGGCGCACATCATTTTCATAATGATGCTCTTTCATAATCTTTGCGATAATTTCCTGATAATCAGAGAGACTCGAAAAAATTGATTGTAAACTAAGGATCTGTGAACCAAATGCTTTAATAAAAGCGGGGTTACCACTAATAAATTCACTCGAAACAGAAAAACTTGCAAGCAGGTTTGAAGATGCCTGAACGCTTCCCCTAAAGTCACTTGATGGTGTTGCTTCGACGAGCATTGCCATTCTTCCCCCTGGCAAAATATATCCCGAAAAAACGCACAACGCCTTTGTGTCTATACCGTTTGGTGAAAATTGCCAAGTCTCATAATAAATACGATCTTGTTTGAATCCTTCTTGATATTGTTTGATCCGCTGAGTGACTGCTTTAGAAGCGCCTTTAGAGAAGTCTCGTGATTTTAATTCTTGAAGTGAGGGGCTTTGCCATAATTTAAGGGCACTGTCATTAGCCCAAAAAATACAATCACGATCTATATCATAGATCCATATGGGGGTTTTGAGATTACCCGCATGAACAATCATAAAGACAGAACAACACTTGATTTGTCGTTAAAACTGAAAAGTGATCTAATCAATATTCTACCCTTTCGGCTAACTATCTTTGTTTACTAGGCTTCCATTTTTTAGGCTTTCGCTCAGTTCGATTGGCTAATTCGTTATGGCCTTGATTGTCGCTAAATCGAGTTAATCCTTTTTGAGCTTTGGCAGCTTTGCTTGTCTTACTTTTAGCATGCGCCTTATTTATAGATTTCCGAGCATTTTCTCTCGCATCACGACCCTTTAGTTCGTCTTTACCTTCAGGTGGAACCAAGCATTTTTTGCTATGGCCAATCAGATGCGCTTTACCCATATCGGTCAATGCTTTTCTGAGTAAAGGCCAATTAGCCGAATCGTGATACCTCAAAAATGCACGGTGCAAGCGTCGGTGAATTTCACCTTTGGCTACTTCTACCGCTTCGCTTTTATGCGTCACTTTATGAATCGGATTCTTATTAGTGTGGTACATCGTTGTTGCATTTGCCATCGGCGATGGGTAAAAATTTTGAACCTGATCAAGCTTGAAATTGCGTTCTTTTAACCATAACGCTAGGTTCAACATATCTTCATCAGTGGTACCCGGATGAGCAGAAATAAAGTAGGGGATGAGATACTGTTCTTTGCCCGCTTCTTTTGAATACTTTTCAAATAGCTCCTTAAAGCGATCGTAAGTCCCCATGCCTGGTTTCATCATTTTGTCTAAGGGCGCTTTTTCGGTGTGCTCGGGCGCGATTTTTAAGTATCCACCGACGTGATGCGTGACCAATTCTTTGACGTAATTTGGATCTTCAATTGCCAAGTCGTAGCGTACGCCAGATGCAATTAGGACTTTTTTCACACCCTCTACTTTTCTAGCCTTTTTGTATAGCTCGACTGTTGGCGTTTGATCGGTATCTAAATGCCCACAAATCGATGGCCAAACGCAGGATAGTCGACGGCATGCTTGTTCTGCTTTCGCGCTTTTGCATCGAAGTTTGTACATATTCGCAGTGGGGCCGCCAAGGTCCGAAATAACGCCTGTAAAGCCGGGAACTTTGTCACGGATTTGTTCGATTTCTCTAATAATTGATTCTTCAGAACGACTTTGAATAACTCGTCCTTCATGCTCTGTAATAGAACAGAATGTACAGCCACCAAAACAACCACGCATAATATTCACGGAGGTTTTAATCATGTCATATGCAGGTATTTTTGCTTTACCGTAACTAGGGTGGGGAACACGTGCATAAGGCAAATCAAACACCGCATCCATTTCTTCGGTTTCAAGCGGGTAAGCAGGTGGGTTTATCCAAATGATACGATCGCCGTGACGCTGCGCTAATGCGCGCGCGCAACCTGGATTCGTTTCTTTATGCAAAATTCTTGAAGTATGCGCATAAAGTGTTTTTTCTGCGCGCACTACATCGTATGGAGGCAATAATACGTAGGTCTTTTCCCAAGGTTTGCGGCGCTCTTTTTTACGATGTTTTTGAATGACGATAGGTTGGGCTTTTTCTGCCTCAATGGCGGCTTGCTTGTCTTCTTCAGATGCAATGGCACATTTGTCTTCGATATATTCATATGGGCTAACGATAGGATCAATTTTCCCTATCGTATCGACATGTGTTGAATCGACACCTTGCCAACCTGGAAGCGGTTCTTTTCGGATAACTGCCGTGCCACGTATGTCTTGCATTTGATCAATCGTTTCACCATTTGCAAAACGGCTAGCCATTTCCAATAGGGGACGTTCCGCATTACCAAACATCAGCATATCGGCTTTGGAGTCAAACAACACGCTGCGACGCACTTTATCCGACCAATAATCATAGTGGGCAATACGTCGAAGACTGGCTTCAATTCCACCGATTACAACAGGCTTTTTATAGGCTTCTTTACAACGTTGTGTATAGACCGTTACCGCGCGATCTGGACGCTTGCCACCAACGTTATTTGGCGTGTATGCGTCATCGTGTCGCAACTTGCGATCAGCAGTATAACGGTTGATCATTGAGTCCATATTACCCGCAGTCACTCCAAAGAATAAATTAGGCTCGCCCAACTTCATAAAATCATCTTTTGAATGCCAATCAGGTTGAGAAATAATGCCCACCCTAAAGCCTTGAGCTTCAAGTGTGCGACCTATTACTGCCATACCAAAGCTTGGATGATCCACATAAGCATCTCCGGTGACAATGATGATGTCACAACTGTCCCAACCCAATATATCCATTTCAATGCGTGACATGGGTAAAAATGGCGCATGGCCGTAACATTCAGCCCAATATTTTGGATAAGAAAACAGACTTCTTTCAGCCTTCATTCTGGCTGTTGGTTTGGCTTTAGAAACGCGTTGAGGACTTGGCATGTTTGACTACTGTGTGTGTGCAATATTCATTGCAATTATAACCATGGCGGATTATATCAGATTCTGCGGAAAGGTGATTGTTTTGGTTTTTGAGCGATGTTTTTTCTATCGAGTTGTCGTACTAAAGAACATTCAGCGCGTCAGATAGACCTTTTCCCTTTATAAAATCTTATGCCACAAGGACGTAGAATCAGAAGCGGGCAAGGATGCCGAAAAGCGGTTTTATAAAGGGAAAAGGTCTATCTGGCAAAAGCTGAATAAAACTTACGGAGCGCTTTGTTAATTTTGAAAAGTCTATAATAATTAAGACGAAAAGGTTGAGGCTTATACCCCAACCTAGTTTTAACTTACAAATCAATATTCAACCGAGTCCCCATGCCAGGCCCCAACACAATTGCGTTAAGCAGCAAGCGGTTAGTACCTAAGGCCGCGCCACGGAAATTAGGTTGTCCAGAAAATAGAATTACTTGGCCGTTCCCTAGACGCTCACGTGTTAGGTAAGCTGAGTTTGCAATGCGTTGAGCGGCTTCAGGCCATAACAGGCCACTCATACGCACATACAAATCTTTGTTCTCAGGCAATGTATACCAAGCAAATGCTTCATCAGCAGCTTCAGTTTTACCTTTTTTATCTTGATAAACACCAACGCTTACTACCACTTCCGCATTTTGGGGGGCGATCATAACAGGCTGATCGCTGTACAAGAGTGGCAATACAGGATTAACGCCAAAGCTTAACCAGTGTTGCTGGTCTACGTTACCCGCCACCATGGCACCTGAAGGCATGAATAATTTTTGCCATTCATCACGCTTTTCAAGTTCATCTTTCTTAAGTGGTTTTGGTGTGCTCGTCCAAGGGTAAGTGACATCAGTGACTAATTTGTTAGTTTTGATCTGCTCAGTTTTATAGACAGGAGATTCCGCCAATAGTCTGCGATGTAAAGCTAAATTATAGTCACCGGCCTCTTCAAAAATATCTGATACTGCTTTGATACGACTAAGTCCATTTTTGCCAATTAGTGCTGCACTTGAATTGTCATGCGCAATTAAAGTACCGCCTTCTTGAACCCACGATTTAACTTTATTGACGACTGCTTCGCTAACGCGCCAAGCTGATGGCATCACTAATACGTTGTATCTGCGTAAGTCTGTACGAGCAATATCAGATAGGCCAATGTGCGAATGTCTGATACCCAAGTTACTATCGACGCTATACCAAGTAGAACCAGCATCTAAGCTACTTACGCCGCTTTGTGTCACTATTGCTAGTTGCGGTTTTGAGAGCAGAACAAAGTGGTCGCCGCCCCATTCTGGCATCTCGCCTGTGCCATAGCCTGTCGTGATAGAAGATACATTTAGGCCAAGTTCATCTTTGGTTTGATTAACGATATCGAGGTAGTTTGCTAGCTTAACGTTATCTGTCACAGTGACAACGATATCTCCTCGTCCAACACTCACATTGCCTAGCTGAGTCGCTTTATCGACGGCACGCACAATCACACCTTGTTCCATGAGTCTTGCGGCAAAGGCTAGAGATTTGTCATCGGCACCAGACACTGACCAAGCGATAGCGTTGGTATCGATATCACTTTGTGTAATCGCTGCTGCCGTGTACTCAGTAATATTTTTAGTGATGTTTTGAGGAACGGTCAGTGCTTCAAGTCCATACATCATGGTGAGATTCCATGCCGTGGTGTCATACATCACCGATCGGCCTTCACGAAGTACTTTTTGGCGCTCTTCCATAATGACTTCAGGTAAGATACCCGCATCAAACTCCATGATTGCTGCCAATAATCTGGCTTCGGGTTGCTTATTGGGAATCACCAAACTGCCCTCAGGTACAGTGGTGTCGAGCACTTGTCCTAAGTGGTTCTTCGCTTTCTTTACTTTAAAAATGCTAGTGGCTTGATAAACTTCAATATCTTGAGCCTGCAGAATATCAACCAGTCTTTGTGTTCGGCTGTGATTTTCATTGGCCAGTACAACAAAACTTTGTTTTGAGTAACGACTGTTTGAACCTAAGACACTCTTTCGATCTTGCCAATAGTCCTTATACATATCTTTTGAGTAGCGCGCTAAGCTTTCAAGGTTTGCAATCGTTGATACAAACTGGTGATGAACCGATTCTTTATAGGTTTGCACGGTGCCTTCAGGACGTCTTACACCATCTTCCGCCATGCGGCTTTGCTCATATAAAATGTGAGTTGAGCCACGATACTCAGCGTAGTTTGAATAACCGGGGTAGAGGTTTTCAAACCATTCACCTGTGTAGTAACGCCAGCCCTTTTTATCAAAAGCTGTGCCTTGTTCGACTGAGAATGTTTGCGCCCATTTTTTAACAGCAGGCGATAAGTTAAAATTCTTGGGTTCTCTTGCTGGCCCAAACAAATAGGTATCTTGTGCCCCCATTTCATGGCCATCAATCATCAGTTGAGGCCTGAATTTATTAATCAACTCAACACGGCCTCTGGTTTCAGGTTGTGTTAAGTAAAAGAAATCTCTATTTAGATCAAAAAAGTAGTGGTTTGATCGTCCAAAAGGCCAATCGCCTCTGTGCAATAAGGATTGATCATCTACATTAGGCGCCGTTCCTCGATATTGTTCGAGTGATTTAGAAAAGCGAGACCGCCCATCTGGATTCATCATCGGATCTATCACGATGATCATGTCGTCTAATAAATCAGTGGTTGCTTTGCTTTGATCTGCCGCCAAGTGATATATAGCGGCTAAGGCCGCATCAGCACCAGAGGTTTCATTGCCATGAATTGAATACGCCATCCATGCAGTTGCAGGCAGTCGATCAATAATCGCTTGAGCTTGAGCATCGCTGGTTTTTCTGGAATCTGATAAGGCAGTAATGTCTTTGTTGATATCGTCTAGTTTTGCTAGATTCTCAGGAGTTGACATATATATCGCATACAAGGGCCGACCTTCATGGCTTTTTGCGTATTCAACAACCTTCATTCTGTCTGATTGCGTTTTCCATACTTCAATTGCTTTCGATATCTCGGCTGGCGAAGCGACGCGATGACCCACTTCAAAGCCAATTATTTGATCAGGGTGTGTAATCGAATCAGAATATTCGCCTGTCAACATCGAAACTTGATAATCAATATCAGCAGAGTAGGTGGGTTTCATGATAACCCCAGCATTGGCAGATAAGCCTATGGCACTGCTAAGCGCAAGCGCGACTAAGCTATTTTTCAACGTATTAGCGTTGATGAATTTCATGGTGCTTTCCTTGTTGGTTTGTCTTTATTGTTTTAATTATATTTTCTGTCGTTTTTGAATTGATTTAACTCTAATTTTCGTGAGGAACGATAGTGGCAAAGAGTTAATTCTCATCATTAATATAATGAGAGTTCCAATAAGAGTACACAATGACCCTAAAATAAAAAAGCCTTGGTAGTAAAAAAAGGATAGACATAACAAAGCGGGTGTACCAAATAGGTGCACCCGCTTTGTTCTAACTGATTAGTTATTGTTTATGCTAACTCGGCCAAACATAGTTCTTCATCAATCTGCTTACACCAAGCTTTGACGCGCTCTTCAGTAAGTTCGGGCTGACGATCTTCATCAATACCTAAACCTACGAAGTGATCATCGTCGGCCATGCCTTTAGACGCTTCGAAATCATAACCTTCAGTTGACCATTGACCGACAAGAATCGCGCCTTTTGGCTCAACAATATCTCGTACCATGCCCATTGCGTCTAAAAAGTACTCTGCATAGTCTTCTTGATCACCGCAGCCAAAAATCGCGACTAGTTTGTCTTCAAAATCAATTTCTTCTAAGTCTGGGAAGAAATCATCCCAATCACACTGAGCTTCGCCGTAGTACCATGTAGGGATGCCGAAGATCAATAAGTCATATTCAGCGATTTGCTCTTTGCTGCTTTTAGCAATATCGTGCACGTCGATCAGTTGCTTACCTAGCTCTTTCTGAATCATCTTTGCAACGTGCTCTGTGTTACCAGTATCACTGCCAAAAAATAGCCCTACACTTGCCATTTACCACCTCGTCAACTAATGCGAACGCTTCACTTTATTTCTGAATTATTCAGAATGTTTATTTATGAAACGCCAGCCGATAAATAAAATACTTGTATAATACCTTTGGCAAGAAAACCTAAGGCACCCAAGCCTAGTACCCCGTATGCGACCACTCGACCGATCATCGGTACTTTGTTCTTTTTAAGCACATCATGCACTGCCATGCCCATCAAACCGAATAGCACAACCAGTGATATATTCATCACGATTGCTTCGATATGTTGGTAAGTCTCTGGACTCATTTTTAGCCTCGGCTTCAATTTTGAGCGCGGATAGTATCAAAATAACGCTCTTAATTGAAGAATAAGCAAGCTAAAAATGACTTTAATTTGTTATTAAACGTCACGCTTAGTTGTCAAGTAATACGCGGCTTAACAAGGTATTAACAAGTTGTGTTTTTTCTGCATGCAGCCAGTGCCCAGCAGGCACAATTTTCGCCTTTGCCTTTGGAAATTGCTCAAGAATTGTAGATTGATGCTCAGGTAAAATATAATCAGAGTTGGCACCTTTGACAAAGGTAATGTCACCTTCAAAGAGAACGCCATTAAATGGCCAATCAATCAGGATGTGATAATCACGCTCTAATAAAGGTAAATTAAAGCGCCACTTCCAATTTTTATCTTCGTCTTGATAAAGACTTTTTAATAAAAAGGCTATAACACCAGGCTCTACAATATATTTAGCCATTTTTTCTTGTGCTTGCTTGCGACCCGTCAACTTACTTAAATCTACGTTTCCAAGCCCGTTTAACACGTTTGTGTGGCGTATACCATACTTCACTGGCGCAATGTCTAAAACTGCTACATTATCGAATAACGTGCTATCCAAATGAGCCGCTAGCATACTGACTTTGCCACCCAGTGAATGCCCCACTAAATAGGCCTTTTCGATACCTGCATTTCTAATCGTCGCGACTAACTGTTCAGCCGCATTTTGAAACGACCATATTTGCGTGCGAGGGGACTTACCATGATCAGGTAAATCCACACTCAATACATGCATGTGATCTTCAAAATGGCGTCTAATCACCGACAAGTTGTCGCTATTTCCAAATAAGCCATGGACGAGCACTAAACTTGGCTTGCTTTTTTCTAGCTTGCCGTAAGATTGCGAATATAACAGTGTCATCCAGTACTCTTTTTACATGTTTGGATAATTAGGACCACCAGCACCTTCCGGCACCACCCAATTGATATTTTGGTTGGGGTCTTTAATATCACAGGTTTTACAATGAACGCAATTTTGAGCGTTGATTTGTAATGTTTTTTCACCTTCTGTTTCGACTATCTCGTATACGCCTGCTGGACAGTAACGTTGGGCCGGCTCATCGTATTTTGGCAAGTTTATTTGAATTGGGATCGACTTGTCTTTTAGTACAAGATGGCAAGGTTGGTCTTCTTCGTGATTTGTATTTGATAAAAACACTGACGATAACTTGTCAAAACTCAAAACACCATCAGGCTTAGGATAGCTGATTGTTGGCATGTCAGAAGCGTTCTTCAAGGTCACGTGGTCTGGTGTTGAATCTTCAAGACTAACAGGAAGTTTACCGCCACATATATTCTGGTCAAGCGTGTTAAATACGCCACCGCCAAAGGTACCAAACTTGTGAATTGCAGCACCAAAGTTTCTTGAACGGTATAATTCGTCATAGAGCCAAGAGGCTTTAAAGTTGTCTGCAAAACTAGTTAAATCAGCTTGTGGCGTTTCTTTTGCTATTTCTGCAAATATCGTTTCGGCCGCTATTAAGCCTGACTTCATAGCAGTGTGGTTGCCTTTTATTTTTGAGAAGTTGAGTGTGCCCGCGTCGCAACCCACTAATAAGCCGCCAGGAAAATGCATTTTAGGCAATGATTGAAAACCGCCTTTAGCGATTGCACGTGCACCATACGTTACGCGTTTTCCGCCTTTTAGCGTATCAGCAATAACGGGATGATGCTTCAAGCGCTGAAACTCGTCAAACGGGCTGAGGTGAGGGTTTTCATAGTTTAAATCAACAATCAAACCGACAAACACTTGATTGTTTTCTGCGTGATAGAGATAGCTCCCCCCCGTCGCATCATTTAACGGCCAACCAGCCGTATGAACCACCAATCCTTCTTGGTGTTGCTCAGGTGGAACATCCCAAATTTCTTTAAACCCGATGGCATAATGTTGCGGTGAGGAATCTTTGGTAAGTTCAAATTTTTCCATAATTTGTTTACCCAAATGCCCACGGCAACCTTCTGCAAATACGGTATATTTTGCGGTAAGTAACATGCCGGGCATGTAACCATCTTTTTCCTCACCTGATTCTGATACGCCCATATCACCGGTGATCACACCGCCGACGCTACCGTCTTCGTTGTAATGAACATTCGCAGCAGCAAAGCCCGGGAAAACCTCTACGCCAAGCGATTCAGCTTGTTCAGCAAGCCAGCGACACATATTGGCCATACTTGCGATATAATTCCCTTTGTTATGCATGGTTTTTGGCGTAATGATATTTGGAAGTTTGGTCGCGCTTGTTTCATTTTTGAGCAGATAAATATGATCTTCAGTCACCTCAGTGCTCAAAGGCGCGCCTTTTTCTTTCCAATCGGGGAATAATTCATCTAAGGCTCGTGTCTCAAATACTGCGCCTGACAAGATATGAGCGCCAACTTCGGAGCCTTTTTCAAGCACGCAAACGTTTAATTCTTGATTGTTTTCGTTTGCTAATTGCTTTAGTTTACAGGCAGTTGAGAGCCCTGAAGGACCTGCTCCAACTACGATAACATCAAACTCCATGACTTCTCTTTCCATTATAAACTCCCGTACAAATCAGACCAGTTATAGTCAGGTATTAGTAATTCGAATACGACTTGTTGTCAAATTCTTGTAAAATCAATGTTCCAATAAAGATCATATTCTATTGGCGGCAAAGGTAATCTAGGTTGACGTTTACGTCAACTGCAAGTAAATTCCTGTTCACTTTTTGAATTCACCGTCTATCTTTAAAATATGCTATGACGATGTATTTATAATGGAACGAAAGCGCGCCAAGTACGAATAGTATTTGTTTATGACAAGCAATTTTTTATTTAAATGCCGCGAGAAGGGGTGATTATGAAGATTTTAGTTCCGGTCAAACGGGCAATAGATTACAACGTAAAAGTACGAGTTAAGCCTGATAATAGTGGCGTGGATTTGAATAACGTGAAAATGGCGATTAATCCATTTTGTGAAATCGCGATTGAAGAAGCTATTCGCTTGAAGGAAAAAGGCGTCGCAACAGAAGTAGTTGTCGTGTCTGTAGGCGACAAGGCGGTGCAAGAACAAATTCGCACGGGTTTAGCCTTAGGTGCTGATCGCGGTATTCATATTGAAACTGAGGCGGGTGCAGTGGTTGATTCATTGCAAGTTGCCAAGTTATTACAAAAAGTGGTGGAAGCTGAATCACCGGATTTAGTCATTCTTGGTAAACAGTCTATCGACTCAGATAATAACCAAACAGGTCAAATGCTCGCAGCTTTAACTGGTATGCCTCAAGGTACTTTTGCTTCTGAAGTTAATGTTGCTGACGGTAAGGTTAATGTAACTCGCGAAATCGATGGCGGTTTGCAAACAGTTGCATTGTCATTACCTGCAGTAGTTACCACAGATCTTCGCTTGAATGAGCCTCGCTATGCTTCTTTGCCTAATATTATGAAAGCAAAGAGAAAGCCCCTTGATGTGAAGCCGGTGAGTGAGTTTGGTATTAGCATTGAATCCAGTGTGAAAACATTGAAGGTTGAAGCGCCAGCTCAACGCAGTGGTGGTGTAAAAGTGGCAGATGTTGCCGAGTTGGTCGAAAAGTTAAAAAATGAAGCGAAGGTGATCTAATGACAGTTTTAGTATATGCAGAACACGATAACAGCACATTAAAACCAGAAACTAATAAGTTAGTAACCGCTGCTTTGGGTGCATCAGATGATGTAGTAGTCCTTGTTGCAGGCACTAGCTGTGCAGATGTTGCACAAGCCGCTGCTAAAGTATCAGGTGTCAGCAAAGTATTAGTTGCAGATAACGCAGTTTACGAACATCAATTGCCAGAAAATATTGCTGATTTAGTGATCGAATTAAGCGGTGATTACTCGCATATCTTTGCTGCGGCTACCACAACAGGCAAAAACTTTATGCCACGCGTTGCAGCACTCTTAGATGTTGCTCAAATTTCAGACATTATTAAAGTAGAATCAGACGACACGTTTGTGCGTCCTATCTATGCAGGTAATGCTATCGCAACTGTTCAGTCATCTGATAACAAAAAAGTCGTCACAGTACGTGCCGCTTCGTTTGATGCTGCAGCCAACGACGGCAGTGCAGAAGTTGTGTCAATCGACAATGCCATCGCGTCTGATAAGTCATCTTATGTGTCGGCTGAGTTAACCGAGTCCGAACGTCCAGAGCTTACCGCTGCTGAGGTTATCATTTCAGGTGGCCGTGGTATGCAAAATGGTGATAATTTTGCGCTACTTAATGGCATTGCTGATAAACTGGGGGCTGCGATCGGTGCCTCTAGAGCAGCTGTTGATGCCGGCTTTGTGCCAAATGATATGCAAGTAGGGCAAACGGGTAAAATCGTGGCGCCACAGCTTTATATCGCAGTCGGTATTTCTGGCGCGATTCAGCATCTTGCAGGTATGAAAGACTCTAAAGTCATTGTTGCGATTAATAAAGACGAAGAAGCTCCAATATTCTCGGTTGCAGATTATGGTTTAGTGGGTGATTTGTTCACTGTACTTCCTGAGCTAGAAGGTGCACTTTAAATTTTACTGACGTTTTTATTCATCATTCACGTTCAATGTTGAATAAAAACTAGTTAAAATAAAGCGTTATGATATATTTTAAGCCGCTGAGGTTTCCCCTCAGCGGCTTTTTTGTTTGCGTAAGTCTTTATTAAAGCGTTTCGAACACGCAATGTGCAGCATAAGTTAGCGGCAAGGTAAAAGCGTAGTTCAACATCAATCAAACAAGGATCTTTTTAATGTCATCAAAAGGCCAAACCCTTTCATGTGATTCTCCAGCGTTAACACAGGGTTTATTAACTGTTGAAACAGCATTATCAGTGATTTTTGATTCAATCAAGCCTGTTACAGAGACCGAATTAGTTGAGTTGCCAAACCTAGTTAATCGAGTATTAGCAAATGATATTAGTTCTCCCATCAATGTTCCGCCTTTTGACAATTCTGCGATGGATGGGTATGCAGTAAGAAGTGAAGACTTTAGCGAAAATGCAGAAGTGAAACACTTCACAATTGTCGGCACCGCGTTTGCTGGCGAACCATTTCAAGGAAAAATATCAGAATACGAATGTGTTCGAATAATGACTGGCGGAGTACTTCCTAAAGGCGCAGACGCAGTCATTATGCAAGAAAATGCTGAACGTGATAATAGTTTGGCAAGCAAAGTGAGTTTTACTTCTATCCCAAAATCAGGGCTTGCTGTTCGCAGAGCGGGAGAAGACATTGCTGAAAACTCACTAGTGTTTCACAAAGGCCACTTAATTAAGCCAATAGATTTGGGCTTGCTCGCATCTTTAGGTATCGAAAAAACCTTGGTGTACAAAAAAATCAGTGTTGGAATTGTGTCAACCGGCGATGAGTTGATGCAACCCGGAAGCACACTTAAGGCGGGAGAGATTTATGATAGTAATCGTTTTGTGCTTGAAGCTTTGCTGCGTGATAAAGGCTTTGATGTTCAAAACTATGGCGTATTAAAAGACGATAGAGAACTTATTAAAACCTGCTTTTTAAAAGCATCAAAAGAAGTTGATGTATTGTTAAGTTCTGGCGGCGTCTCGGTCGGCGAGGCTGATTATACCAAGGATGTGTTAGACGAATTAGGCACAGTTGGGTTTTGGAAAATTGCAATGAAACCCGGCAAACCACTTGCTTTTGGACAACTAGGTAATGCTCATTTTATTGGGCTTCCGGGTAATCCCGTGTCTTCAGTTGTTACCTTTCAGCAAATAGCGCTTGCTGCATTAAGGCATCTGTCTGGTAGTTTGAATACCGCAATTGCGACTCACAAGGCGGTATTAGCCAAAACCTTTTTTAAGCGAGCTGGGCGCACTGATTTTCAGCGCGGTATTGCCTATACAAATGAAAAAGGTGAATTGTTGGTTAAGCCGATGCCAAAGCAAAATTCTGGCGTTTTAAGTTCAATTGCCTTTGCTAATTGTTATGTGATTTTACCCCAAGATAATGGAAAAATGGATGCGGGTGAAATTGTCAATATTCAACTTTTTTCTGATATCTAGACCTTGAACGTTTATCCGCTTTATAAAATGCGTTTTAACTTACGTGAATTGTCGGGTTCGCTGGGTGACTTAGGTCTGTTTATCCCAATCGTGCTGGCGGTATGTATTAGTACTGATATGCATATTGGCGTTGTATTAATTGCCGCAGGTGCAATGAACATTGCAACGGGTTTTCTATTTAATCAACCCATCCCTGTTCAGCCTATGAAAGCAATAGCGGCTGTCGCGATTGCAGATGGCCTCAACCAATCGCAATTAATGGCGTCTGGTTTGCTTATGGGGGTAATTTTACTTTTGCTCGCTCACACTGGCTGGTTGCGATGTGTTGTTGATAAAGTGCCAAAAGTTTTAATTCGCGGTATACAAGTTGGGGTGGGTTTAAAACTGATATTACTTGCTTTTGAATGGGTAAGTGAAATGGCTTTTATTGGTTCTGGTGCAGGGTTTTCATGGTTTGATACTAGTTTAAGTGCAATCGTCATCTTGCTCGTGTTGTTGTTAAGTCTAAAGTCAAAGTTTCCCGTTTTACTGTTTATCGTTTCGTTAGGCTTGTTATATGTGGGACTTACTCATGCTCTCAATTACGACGATTCAAGCTATCAGTCATTTCAATATCATTTTAAAACTTTGAGCTTTCCGCAAGCAAACGACGTCGCCTATTCATTTTGGTACGCAGTACTTCCACAGCTTCCGCTGACTTTACTCAACTCAGTCATCGCGATTTGTGCCTTAAGCGCCGATTATTTTCCTAAAAACGCAATTGGCACGGACAAAATGGCATCAAGTGTGGCTTGGATGAATATCGTTTGTTCACCATTTGGCGCACTGCCAATGTGCCATGGTGCTTCAGGGCTAGCCGCTCAATATCAATTTGGTGCTCGTACTGGTGGAAGTATTGTTATGTTAGGGATGATCAAGATAATACTAGCCTTGTTATTTACTGGTTTTTTAATTCAAGCGATGAGCGTTTATCCAAAGTCTGTTCTCGCGCCACTATTGATTGTAGCGGGTCTGTCACTTTGTAAATCTGCTTGGTCTGAAAGACAACAGCTTAACTTATGGGTATTTGCCGCAACGGTTGCAGGCATTGTATTTGTTAATACGCTGGTTGGTTTTGTGGTTGGGATTTTATGCCTCTCGTTGTTTTGGTTGTTCAAGCAAAAAGATAAATCAAATTTAAAATAAGGCAACAGATCCTTATACGGTCAAAAGGAGACGAAAATGCAAGTAAGCGATATAAAAGCATTTATACCGAGCAAGAATTTTGAAAAATCCAAGCAGTTTTATACAGAAATTGGCTTTGAATTGATGCCCGTTAATGACGAATTAGCGTTGTTTCAAAATGGCGAATGCCTATTTTTCTTGCAAAACTTCTATCAAGAAGCACTGGCTGAAAACTTCATGCTTCAGATTTGCGTTGAAGATATTCAAACAGCCTTTGAGCTGTGCCGTAAAAGTCAGCACAAAAGCAAAATTAGCGATATTTCAAATGAGCATTGGGGAAGAGTGTTCTATCTTTGGGGCCCAAGTGGTGAATTACTGCATATGACCCAACTGAACAAATAAAAAGCCGACAATGATTAGAGAAGCAAAAGAAAACGACTGGGACGACATTTGGCCTATCTTTAAAGAGGTTGTTAGACTAGGTAATACCTATGCTTTCGATCCAGATATAAATAAGCAAAATGCTTTTGAGTTATGGATGAGCTTGCCTCGCAAAACCTATGTTTACGTGCAAGGTAACGAAGTATTAGGCACCTATTATTTAAAGACGAATCAAGCTGGGCCCGGTGCGCATGTCTGCAATTGTGGGTATATGGTTTCCGAAAATGCGAGAGGTAAGGGAATTGCTCGTCAAATGTGTGAACACTCTCAACTACAAGCAATTTCATTAGGATACCGTGCAATGCAGTTTAATTTTGTGGTTTCTAGCAATACAAACGCGATTACTCTATGGCATAAACTTGGTTTTAAAAGCGTTGGGACCTTGCCAAACGCATTTAACCACCCATCTTTGGGTTTTATTGATGCATTTATTATGTATAAAGCGTTAGAGTGAAAAATGACTCACGAACAGTTTAATCAATTTTGTTCCGAATTTATGGCGACGACTTATGTCCAACAGTGGGGCGGGTCGCATGTGTGGAAAGTTGCCGGAAAAGTGTTTGCTTTGGGCACTGTAACCAAACAAGGCACTCCGGCATACACATTCAAAACATCGCCTCTAAATTTTGACTTTCTATCGCACCATGAAAGCTACATACCCGCTCCTTACATGGCGAGTCGCGGGATGAAGTGGATTCAACAAATAGAACAAAGTGAAACCTTGGATGAAGAGTTGCGTTATTACATCGATGCATCTTACAAATTAGTTTGTCAGGGCCTATCGAAGAAAAAGCGTGTTGAGTTTGGTATTTCTTTAGAAGATGACTAAAGTTTTTAGAAATTTTAAAGATACAGTAAATACATGAAAAACCAATAAACATATCGCTTGGTTGTTACTTGAGGTTAATATGAAGAAGCTCTTAATACTTATCATTGTCGTCGGTGGCCTTGCTTACGGGGGGTACAAAACTTATTTTTGGGCGGCCCCAAGCGTCACAATCGTGAACAAAACTTCTTCGCCAATCAAAAAAGCCTATGTCTATATGGGTAAGAATAGACTCAGTTTTTCGAGTGTTGCTCCTAAGCAATCGATTCAAATTTATCGCGGTGTCAGGCAAATAGAGACTATGTACCGTTATGAAATAGTGTTTGAGGGCGGTGAAGAGCTCAAAGGTGGGTGTGGTAAAGTCCTACCAAATGAATATTTTGTTAACTTCGTAATTACCCCTATTTCTAAAACAGAGGCAGAGTGTAGTCAAATCGATTAATCTAAAAGCTAAGTGGTGTGCATTGGCTAACGAAAAGGTAATTGCGTTAAAAAGCAGTTAATAGGCCTTAAAAAGTAGGATGATTGAACATTTCCCCTTTATTGCTTAAGGCTTTTTAAACGCTGTTTCTTGTATGCCTCTTGCAAGAATATGTAAAGTCCTGAGCCTATCACCAAACTGGCCCCAACAAGCGCTGATGTTTCCAGACTTTCTCCAAAAATAAAAACACCGATAAGCATTGCAAATAACAACCTTGAATATCTAAACGGAGCAATAGCAACGATTTCGGCTGTTCTTGCTGAGATGGTGATCATCACGTAGGCAATCATGCCTGATACCGCGGCGCCAAAAATTAAAAAGGCGTCTTGATTGCTAATTTCAGATACTTCGGGCTTGAGTAAAAATACCATTAAACCACCGGGCGCAAGCGCAAGATAACCGTAGGTTATTAACACAGTACTGGGAATATCTTTTGGCATTTTTCGGGTGAGCACATCTCGAAGTGCTATAGATACAGAGCCAAGTAGGGCCAATAGTGCACCGATTTCTACTTCAGCACTCCACGGTTTTAAAATGATTAACACACCAAACAAACCAACAAGGATTGCGCATACTTTTGTTACAGAAAGAGACTCACCTAACAATCGTGATGCCAGTAATGCAGCAATTAACGGAGAACATTGCATTACCGCAGATACCAATGATAAATCAGTAATCACAAGTGCAGCTACGATAAAAGTAGCTGAAAACATATCAGATGCAAGACGCATCCAAAATATGGGTAAGCGAAGAAAGTAGCCAGTTAGAGACCGTTTTTTTAGATGAGCGATACCAAATAGAAAGATAAACCCTAATAGTCCTGAGACTATTAAAATCTGTCCCGCAGGTAAGGTTTGCGTCAATACCTTAATAAAGGCGTCAGACACTGCGAACCCAGCCATTGCGCCTATCATGAGCGCTATCCCTTTTACGTTATTTATGTTCATCTCCTAAGGGATAAAAGTTGGTGTAGGATGTTATTGTGCAAAGAATACTTCGTTTTTATGTGCGGTTAAATGTGGTCGCCATATTCACGCTCGACCTTTGAAATTCTTACCTTAAAGCAATCATACCATGAAAGACGTCCTTGTTTTTGAGCAGCTAAATGCTCACTGTTTGCTTTCCAAGCTTTTATCGAAGCCAAATCTGACCAATACGATACAGTAATACCAAGCTCTTCTCGAGCAGATTCATAGCCTAAAAATCCTTTTTGTTTTGATGCTAATTCGACCATACGCTTTGCAGTTTCAGCGTAGCCATCTGTTTGCTCAGATTTTATAGAGGTGAATATAACTGCGTAGTAAGGGGGCTTTGGGGTTTTTGCAATCAATATTTTGCTCCTTGGCGTTTGTTTATTTTTACTTAATTAATAATTACATCAACTCGGTTTATCGGGCGATATCCACAACTATGACGTCTAGTGCCAAGGCGTTGTCGGCGAAATTATAAGTAATAAATCTACTGTTTTGTAGCTGAGTTCCAAGGTGCTTTTTATATTGCTCGATAAGAGTCTCAGTTGATAATTGTTGATTTGTAGGGTATTTACTCTTTATCCAATCTGGATTTAAGTTCGTTGAGCTACAAGGATCTGACTTGTTAAGGAAATGAATAATTTGCTTGTTGGCCATACTTAGGCTTGATACTTCGACTGTTTTTTGAATTTTCTTTATCGCATCGTTTGCGCTAGTCAGAGTTGAACGTCTATCGGAAGCAAATGTGCATTTGAACTCAGATGCGTTTAAACATTCTGAATCTAAGAATGCTAAAAGATCTATTTCGTGACCTTGTATTTTTTTATCCATGACGTAGGAAGTCGGACCTTGATCGCTTTCGATCATCATCCCGCAGTAAAATTTTAAGTTTTTCTCAATGTTTCCATTTAAAAGCATATACTTGGAGGGAAGAAGGTCAAAAATATTCTGTATTTTTTCTAAGTATTTGAAAAGGTCCATCTTTACTCTCTTAATAAAATTCGCGTTATACTGTTTTTGGAAAGAAATTACTCGTGTTCAATCAACCCGCATATTAATGTGACTATAATTATCAGCTACATAATCACTTTTAAAATCGGACTTGATTGCTAATGCCTGACCGAAAGTCTTTTGTGCAGTCTCCTTATCTCCCTTAGATAAATACGCAAAGGCTAAGCTGTCGTATACTTGCGGTGCATCTGGAAACAGTGACACTAAATATTCGAACATATCAAATGCCTCAGTAAATAAATCATCTCTTAGCAGTTCCATTCCGAGTTCGTTGATAGTTCGACCAATAAACCGTGTGTAGCCATTATCGCTATATGCCTGTTTGAAGTGTGTGGCAAACTCGTGTTTACCTTTAGTTTTGTAGAACTCAAAGGCAAAGTTTTTTTCCAACTGTCTAATTGCTTCATAGTCTCCGTTTTTGATAAAGGACAGTATTCGACCAGAAATAAGTTCCGCCACCAAGTTGTCAGTATTTGCGAGCACTATTACTTGATAACCACTCGATAGGTCAATGTCTACTGCTGCACTGACGCCAAGTCCACCCCCATACGCGCCCCAATGAGCGTTATCCATAGCAAATATTTTGCGATTATTTCGGTTAGAGATTTGCAGTAACTCATCGGTATAAAACAGGGTATAATAAAATCGATGTACGTCTGCAACAGTCGATTCAATGCCGCCATCGGGACTAGGATGCTCAGTAACACCTACTTTTTTGAGTGAGTTGTCATATTGATAGGCATATCTGACTGACTGATGTTCAGATGAATTGGAAGCTTTTAATGTTGTAGATGCCATCTTCGCAGGAATGAAAATTTTGTTTTTAAGTAATTCTTCGAATGGCTTATCCGCAACTTTTTCAAGAATGATACCTAGTACTATATACCCGTAGTTCGAATATTGATTATCAGTGCCGGGTTTAAACAAAAGTGGCTTTTCTATCAATAGCTCAAGCTTCTTGTCTAGCGTATCAAATGAAAGTGGGTTTTCGCGATATTCAGCAATAAAGATATCATCAAACCCAGCACTATGATTGAGAAGATGTGCAATGGTAACTTCATCAACAAAAGACTGTTTAAAGCCTAAATCAAAAGAAATGAGCTTAGTGTTCAAGCTGAGCTTGCCTTCTTCTATTTGTTGTAAAATCAGCACCTTTGTAAAGTCTTTCATAATAGAACCAAGGTTAAATCGGCTTTGACTCGTATTAGGTATTTTTTCTTCGATATTCTGCAAGCCATATGAAGATGAAAATACTTCTTTACCATCTTTCATTATTAGCAGACTTCCTGAAAACCATCCAAGATTTTCGTATTGCACTGCAATGTCGTGTGCGATTTTAGGAAGAGTTGAAGACTTTACGTTTTGGTCGTTTTCCTTTGCAAAAACAGAAGTGCAAATTGAAAAAAACAGGATTGAAACTAAAGTCAGATTCAGAATCATTTTGTTGACGCTCCGTTGTCGTTTGTTTTTTTATCGTAAGCTAGATTTCTTGCAATACATAATAAACACTAAGCATCACCACTTGCCCGCTTGTTCATAATCACTCTGCTTAGCCTCTACCCATTCTTCACTTTCTCCAAAACGCTCTTTCTTCCAAAAAGTAGCGGTTGTTTTGAGTATGTCCATAATAAATTCGCAAGCTTCAAACGCGGCTTTTCTGTGCGCTGATGTGACGCCGACATATACGATTTGTTCATTGGGTGTTAATGTGCCGATTCGATGAATAATACTCGCACTGGCGATCGGCCAGCGAGACTTAGCTTGTTGCAGAATGTCGTTAAGCTGTTTTTCAGTCATGCCTGGGTAGTGTTCTAAGTACATTTCACTGAGTTTGTTTTGTTTTGAAAACGCTCTGACTTTACCGACAAAACTGACGATTGCACCCACTTGATTAATATTCTGTGCCGAAGCTTCTAAGGCCTGATTGGCTTGATGAAGTTCAAAATCATTGGTTTGAATTGATACACTCAATGAAGTGTCCATGGTCTTTGTTTTCCTAATATCGCGTAATTTTATAATTAAGTGTTCTAGCTAATGTTGCTAAGTGTCTATTCATTATATACTTTTCATCACATAAATTGAGCGAATAAACTTAGGTGCTATGGAAATAGACTCGAAAAATGCAATCAAGTATGCAGCTCAGATAAATCTAGAAGGCTTTGATTTTGCTCGTCAAGAGAAATTGCTGAGGGCGCACGTACTGATTGTTGGCGTAGGCGGTTTAGGTTGTTATGCCGCTCAAACGCTTTGTGCCGCAGGAGTAGGTGAAGTAACGATTGTCGATCACGATACGGTTCAGCTTAGTAATCTGTCTAGGCAGATATTATTCTGTGAAGCTGATATTGGCTTGCCTAAAGCGACGCAAGCAAAAGCCCGTTTGTTGTCTCAAAACTATCCAGCAACGGTTAATTGTGTGGTTGATAAGTTTGATGAAAACATGTCTGCCGTTAATGGGGCTCGAATTGACTTGATTTTAGATTGCACTGATAACATGGCAGTCAGGCTTAAAATAAATCGATTTGCTGCAAAATCTCGCATCCCACTTATCAGTGGCGCGGCTATTAGGATGCAAGGGCAGTTATTCACTTACGAGCCAAAGCAAACAGACTCTGCATGTTTTGAATGTATCAGTTCGTTTTTTACTGAGCAAAACGCGGCATGTTCTGAGTCTGGCATATTGAGTCCAGTCGTTGGGGTTATTGGTAATCTGCAAGCCTTGCAAGCAATTAAACTGCTCGCAACTTATGGTGATGTTGAATCGAATAAGCTTTCGATATTCGACGCAATGACAAGCAAATGGTCTGAGTTTAAAGTCACCCGAGCGGCTAATTGTCACGCTTGTAAAAATTCAACTCTTTAATCGTGTATTAGCCTGTAACATCTATTAACAATTTTATTGAAAAGTTAAGCATTAACTTCAGATATTTTGCGTACAATAGTAAGTGGAAAATATCGTTATTCACCAAAAGGTTACCAATGGGCAAGTCAATAAAAAAAGTAGGCGCACCGTTCATTATCGTCATTGTTGCAATTATTGTGATGATCGGCTTAATTAGCATGAAGGAAAAGCCCGTAAAGGAAGAGGTTGAGACCAAGGATTTTTTGGTTGATGCGAAAGATATTCAATTTGGTACGGTCGATTTTTTCGTCTATTCGCAAGGTAGCGTTGAACCCAAAAATCAAACGATGCTAAGCGCACAAGTCAGTGGTCGGGTTATTTCGATCGCCGATAACTTTATTGAAGGTGGCTTTTTTAACAAAGGTGATATTTTAGTCGAGCTTGAAGCTGATGATTATCAAACTGACTTATTACTTGCGGAAGCTGAGTTAGCTAGAGTTCAAGCCGCTTTAGATGAGGAAATTGCACGAGGCCGCGTTGCTGAACAAGAATGGCGCTCGGTAAATACTGGAATCGCCCCCGAATTAGGGTTGCGTAAACCGCAGTTGGCAAGAGAGCAAGCTAATCTGAAAGCTGCAAAAGCAGGCCTTCAAAGAGCCAAGCGAAATCTTGAACGCACCAAAATTAGGGCACCATATGACGGGCTTGTAAAATCCCGCAACGTAGATTTAGGTCAGTTTCTTGGGATGGGTGGGCAAGTCGGCGAGATATTCTCAACTGATGTTGCTCAAATTCGCCTTCCCTTAACAGACGATGATGTTGCTTTTTTAAATGACATTCGCAATCAACAAGCTGACGTTGTTTTGAAAGCCGATGTGGCAGGTGAAGACATCAGATGGTTGGGAAAGCTAGTGAGAGATGAAGCGGTGCTTGATGGTCGTAGTCGCGTGATTTATGGCGTTGTTGAGATAAACGACCCCTATCAACGAAATGTAGACACAACAGTTTCTAACAAAGGTGTACCTCTGCGTTTTGGACGTTTTGTCAGTGCTGAAGTCACTGGTATCGCGGTAGATAATATCGTGACTTTGCCGCGTAATGTGTTGCGCTTGGATAACACCATTTTGACCGTTGATTCAGATATGAAAATCAAAATTAACGATGTTGAAGTATTAAAAGCAGACGAAAACTTTATCTACGTCAAAAATGGTTTGCCAAGAGATGAAAAAGTGGTGATGAGTGCAGTACCGAATCCTTACCAAGGCATGCCAGTGAGATTTTTGGAAGACAACAAATTACCCACAGCATCTGAAGAAGATACTGCATTAACAGAGGTTAATTAGTATGAGTGCCCATATCGATACAAAAAAAGGCCTTATTGCGTGGTTTACGCGTAATAGCGTTGCGGCAAACTTATTGATGGTGCTGATTATTTTAGGCGGTATCAATGGTATATTTAAGATTCAAAAACAGGTCTTTCCTGCCATTACGATCAACGCAATTTCAATTCAAGTGCCTTATTTGGGAGCAGCACCTCAAGAGGTGGAACAAGGTGTGTTGCTCAAGCTAGAAGAAGCAATCAAAAACCTTGAAGGTATTAAAAAAATTACCACCACGGCTCGCGAAGGTATGGGCAGTGTGAGTATAGAGGTAGAAGACGGATACGATACGCAAACCCTGCTTGATGAAGTGAAAGTGCAGGTGGATGCCATTCCGTCCTTACCTGCTAATACAGAAAAGCCTGTCGTTTATCGCGTTAAGTTCCCTCAGGATGTGATGTGGGTGTCTGTTTATGGTGATACTACCGAGCGCGAGTTAAAAGAATATTCAAATGCGGTACGAGATGAGATTGCAAACTTACCAGGTGTTTCAGATGTTACGGTTTTTGGTGATCGCGATTATGAAATCTCTATCGAAATATCCGAGCAACGCTTACAAGAATATGATTTAACGTTTAACCAATTGGTTAACGCGGTCAGAGCTTCTTCAATAGATATCCCGGGAGGTTCGATTCGTTCTGAAAATGGCGATATTCTTTTGCGAGCCAATGGCCAAGCATACACGGCTTGGGAGTTTGCAAAAATAGTCTTGTTGACTCGAGAAGACGGCACCCGCTTATTACTGGGTGACATTGCAGAAATTGAAGATGGTTTTGTAGAAGATAATCAATTTTCGCTATTTGATGGTAAGCCTGCCATGAGCATTCGTGTGCGTGCAGTGGGCGATCAAAACGCACTGGATATTTCTAAAACGGTCAATCGTTATTTAGAAGATAAGCGTAAAACTATGCCGGCTAATTTAAGCGCTGACTCATGGGGTGATAGCTCATTCTATTTGGCCGATCGCTTAAGCATGATGCTGAAAAACATGGGAGCAGGGGCGTTACTTGTATTTATCGTCTTATCTTTATTCCTCAGAGTCAAAGTGGCGATGTGGGTGATTGTTGGATTACCTGTTTGTTTCTTAGGTACGCTGATGCTAATGCCAATGGAGTACTTCGCGGTATCGATTAATATGTTGTCGCTATTTGGCTTTATTTTGGTATTGGGGATAGTGGTTGACGACGCGATTATCATGGGTGAGTCCGCCTATTCCGAAATAGACAAAAAAGGGCATAGTATCGACAACGTGATACGTGGCGTTAAGAAAGTAGCTATGCCGGCTACCTTTGGTGTCTTGACTACCATAGCGGCGTTTTCGCCTATGTTGATGGTTACTGGGACCTTTGGCGTTATCTGGAAAACCATTGGGTTAGTGGTTATTTTGTGTTTGGTTTTCTCGTTGATTGAATCAAAGCTAATATTACCTGCTCACCTAGCGAATATGAAACTCAAACCCTACGATCCTGCTAAAGCTAATGCGTTTCAAAAATTTAGAGACATCTTTAGTATTGGTATCAAAACATTTATTAAAAACAGATATGTTCCGTTTTTGAAAAAAGCCATCGAGTATCGGTACACCACGCTAGCGAGTTTCATTGGATTATTGTTTTTGACCGCTGGTTTGTTTGGAAGTGGTTTAGTTAAATGGCAGTTTTTTCCAACTATTCCATCTGACTTCATGATCGCAAGTGTTGAGTTGGAGCCTGGCTCATCTCTTCAACAGCGTGATGAAGCAATACAAATATTGTTGACCTCCATGAAGCAAATGGAAAAGCAGGTTGAAGAAGAATATGGCGAGAAGGCAGTTAAGCATTACCTTGCGTTTGATCAAGGCACCAATGCGGGACAAGTCTTTTTGGAATTGACCAAAGGCGAAGATAGAACCGTTACCGATAGTCAAATGCAAGAGATCTGGCGCAGTTATTTACCAGAAGTGCCAGGTGTTAAAAACTTTGAAATTGGTGCTGCAGGCGGCGGTCCAGGTGGAAATGATCTAAGTTTTGAGTTTCGTTCAAACAATGTGGACCAATTGCGCGCAGTTTCGCAAGAAATGCGGTCTTATTTAAATGGCTACAATGGTATCAATGAAGTCACTGACTCGTTCAGTGAGGGCAGCGACGAAATTAGACTGAATATTAAACCTAGCGCAGAAGTACTTGGGCTTGATTTATCGCAACTTGCACAACAGGTACGTTTTGGCTTTTACGGAGCTGAGGCTCAGCGTCTTCAACGTGATGACGAAGAAGTTAAAGTCATGGTGAGATACCCTCAAGAGGAACGTAACTCCATTGCTAACTTAGAAAATATGAGAGTTCGTGCACCCAATGGCGACGACATTCCATTTAGCGAAGTGGCAGATATTGAATTAGCCAAGGGTTACAGCACGATTACGCGCGTTGATTACAGCAGAGCTGTTTCGGTAGTTGCAAAAGTAAACTCGGATGAAGTTGATTTGCGAGATTTAATGATTGACGTGACCACCAGTGTGATCCCTGAAATGCTTGAGCGTTATCCAGATGTTCAATCAAGATTGGTAGGAAGTTCGCAAGAAGAGGGTGATGCACTTGTTTCTCTGGCCTTTGGTTTCTTGTTTGCGATGCTCGTGATTTATGCATTAATGGCAATTCCATTACAGTCTTACTCTCAACCGATTATTATTATGTCGGTAATTCCATTTGGTTTGGTAGGCGCTATTTTCGGGCATTTGGTATTGGGGCAGGCGGTAAGCGTACTTTCGATATGTGGGATTATTGCATTGGCCGGTGTTGTCGTTAACGACTCATTAATTATGGTGGACTTTGTTAACAAGGCGCGCAAAGAAGGTTTAAGCTTGATTGAGTCAGTTGTGCGCTCTGGTAGTGAGCGTTTCAGAGCAATCATACTGACTTCTTTAACTACTTTTATGGGGTTGATGCCCATCGTGTTTGAAAGAAGCTTGCAAGCACAAGTCGTTATTCCAATGGCGATATCACTTGCTTTTGGCATTCTGTTTGCGACCGTGATTACCTTGCTTCTTGTGCCGTCTCTTTACTTAATTCTGAATGACATTAAAGGGCTGTTTAAGCGCAAGAAAACTAAGCCTACTGATACGGATATTGAGCTTCATGAGCAAAATGTGTAACCCAAGGTTCATGCGCAAAGCATAGCGTTTTTTAGATACTCATGAGTAGACATAAAAAAAGCACCGTTAGGTGCTTTTTTATCGTGCATTTGTTTCTTAGACTAATTTCAAAAGTTAATTTCTAGAAAAATGACTTCTTAAATTCAATTCCAAATACGCGAGGTTCATTAACGATACCCGTTAGGTTGTTAAAGTCGATTGCACCTTTCACGTTGTCTTCATCGGTAATGTTGCGACCAAATAAAGCAACCGTGTAGTTGTGATCGTAGTTTTCATAACCGAGTCTTAAACCACCTTCAACATTGTCATCGGTTTGAAATTCAACAGATTCGTATAAGAATAAGTTAGTTTTACCTTGGAATGCCCAATCAGTGAATGCGAAGAATTCACCGCTATCACCCGCTGGTATCGTATAACGTGCTGTAAAGTTAAAGATAGTCTCAGGTGCCTGTGGAAACGGGTTGCCGTCAATCACTGCGTCAAATCCGTTAGGGCCGCGAGGGTCTAATACCGTACAGTTGCCCAACGCACCGAAGTCTGGGTTAGCACCACAAGGACGAACCGTTAAACTATCATCTTTAAGCTCAGTATGGTTATAGCTATAACCTGCTGTCACTACTAAGTTTTCATTAACGACATAAGTAGCGTCAATTTCAAAGCCATAAGCTTCGCCTCTATCAGCATTTATTAGTGCAGTATTGTTTGCACCGCCGCCAATTGCTGACAGTTGAATATCGTCGACTGTGTACATGAAGATTGCAGCATTGAGTCTTAAGCTATTATCAAGTAAGTCAGATTTAGCACCAATTTCAAACGAATTAATGGTTTCTGCGTCTGCCACTGAAGGCGCTCCTTCAAAGGCAACGTCACGTCCTTGAATACTTTGCGCTCTAAAGCCATTTGAATAGCGTGCAAATAGTGAAGTATTTTCATTAAGCTTGTAGTTTAGGCTACCTTCTAAGCTAACCTGACCGTCATCAACATTGATGTCATCATAGTCTTGGATAGATGCGGCACCAATCACCAAGGCGAACCCGTCAACGTTTTGGTCGCCAATAAATAGTGACTTCTCATCATGAGTATAGCGAATACCACCGGTGATACTTAACGCATCATTGACTTGATAGGTAGATTGACCAAATACAGCCCAAGTCGTGTTTTCATGAAAAACAGTCGTTGCACCGAAAAATCCATCTACGCTTGTAACGTTAAAAGAAGAGTCAAAGTAAAACGCGCCAGCTTGCCACTGAAGCGCATCATCGGTGTTACTCGCGAAGCGAATTTCTTGAGTAACTTGCTCTAAATCATTAAGCAAATCTTGCGTGACCGCAGTAAATGGAATGAAACCAGGGAATGAAGTATCACCGCTACCTGAACCGCCATCTACGTCACCAAGAGAAAAGCCTTCCGCTGTTTCCATTGCAGTAATAGACGTAAAGCTGATATCACCCATGTCGTAATCGATTTTTACAGATGCGCCAAAGTTTTCATATTCTTGTGGGTTGTTATCAAAACCATTACCCAATAAATCTGCATCATAATAAACGGTTTCACGATCGTAGTTTTCATTTAAATTATTAGAGCCTTGTGTAAATACATTCGCTCTAAATATAGACGCAGTACCTTCTAAATCACGACCATGCACGTTGAGCAAAACGTCTAAATCTGCTGATGGTGAGTATAGTAACTGACCTCTCCATGCTAATTCATCATAGCCACCAATCACGTCATCTTCACCAGAAATCGCATTGTCTATATAATCGTCGCGGGTTTGTGACAAGACTGAAAAACGCCCGCTTAGATTGTCAGCTAACTCGCCACCTACAGCGCCCCCAACGTTAAATGTACCAAAACTACCAAACCCTACCTTTGCGTAAGCATCAAAATCTTCTGAAGGTTTGACTGAGTCAAACTTAACGATACCCGCCGTAGTGTTGCGTCCGAATAATGTGCCTTGTGGACCACGGATGACCTCGACCTGTTCGATATCAAACAGCGGGAAAGACTTAAGTACAACGTTTTCCATCACGACTTCATCCATGATGATAGAAACTGGTTGTGATGCAGCTAGATCAAAGTCTGTATTACCTAAGCCGCGAATATAAAAACGCGGTGCAACACGACCGTTTGATGATTCGGCATAAAGCCCAGGTACGCGAACGGCTAGGGCGAGAATATCTTCACCACCAGCAAACAGGCTTTCAAAACGCTCACCGTTTAAGGTTGCGATAGAAATAGGAACGTCTTGGATGGATTGAGTACGTTTGGTTGCAGTTACCGTGATCTGTTCAAGTTGTGCTTCTGTTGCTTCTTGAGCAATGGTTTGCGTACTTGCCAAAGCAGTTGAGATACTGAGGGCTAGCGTTGCGATCTTAAATCGATTCATTATTGTGTCCAATTGAGAGAATAAAAACGGCCTATCAGCGTGATAAACTGATAAGAAGACGCCAATAAAATAAGTGTAAATGTGTTTAGGACTTATTCGCTTGACGCCACGTTAACTTTCGCGCGAGAAGTATAGCAGAAAATGAAAGTATGTGACTATTGGTGTCAGTTTTATGACAGGGGTTTAGCAAATTTGAGTTTGTACTGAGCGGGTGAAAGCCCCGTTGAGCGTTTAAATATCCGACTAAACGAAGAGATATCTTCGTAACCCACTTTTTGAGCAACAACTGACACATTAATTCGTTCAGATTCTAAAATCCGTTTTGCCTGTTCAAGACGCACTCGTTGTATATATTCAATGGGCGTTATTCCCACATTTTTTTTAAATCGACGGATAAGCGTTCTAGTGGATAAATGAAAATGAGTTGCTACGTTCAATACGCTGATAGCTTCATGGTAGTGTGTTTCGATATATTGCTGCGCGGATAATATTATTTCATCTTTATGCTGGCGGAGTTGGCGCAGATTAGCATAGACACTTTGGTTGCCTCGCTGCATATCGATTAAGTGTGACTTTGCTGTTTCTTGAGCCATTTGCCGCGACACGTAGCGCTCAATTAAAAGCAGAGCAAGGTCGTACCAAGCCATGCCACCACCTGCGCAAAAAACACCTTCTGATTGAGTAATCATTTTATTTGTTTGTAATTTTACCTTGGGATAACGCGTCTGAAAAACATCAGTATATCCCCAGTGGGTAGTTGCTTCTTTGTTATCAAGTAAGCCGGTTTCAGCCAGGAAGAACGCACCGCTGCAATTACTGGCAATTTCGGCGCCTTGGTTTCTTAGTCTTGTAATGTGAGGTAGTAAATTTAGGTTTTGCTTAATCGTTTTATCAATATCAGCACCTATTGTAGGGATAAGCAAGAGATCACATTTCTCGATAGTGTTGATGTCTCGATTTTCACTCAACTTGATTTGATTAATACACTGCACATCTTGGCCATTTGAACTGCAAATTTGCACATGAAAACTAGGTTGAATAGCTTGTTTATGAAACCTTTGCCATGAGACACCCGACAATGAAAATAAATCAGCTGCACCGGTTATCGCAGAGGCAAGTGCACCGTCAAAGGCTAGAATAACAACTGATATTGGGTCGGTTTTATTCACTGGGTAAAAGACTTAGTGATATTGATTAATTAAAGAGTATAAAGAACATTAATGCGTGTCGCAAATGGACAAACAAGTGTCAAATATGACAATCTTGAGTTGGTCTTTACTACGTTAAAATAATGTAAATATTAAACGCTATAATTTTAATGCGCTATTTAGTTTGATAACTAACCCGAAATTATACTCATCATAAATACGGAGTGAATCTATGTCTTCACCACTAGTCGATAAAATGGAAATGGATTTTCAGCTCTACCAGGTTTTAGATACTGAAGCCTTGTGTGATAAACCACGTTTTAGCGAACACAACAAAGAAACCTTTGACGCTATTTTAGAAACTGCGGATAGCATCGCGACTGATTTGTTTTTGCCTCATAATCATTTGGCTGATAAAAATGAACCTACATTCGATGGTCATAAAGTATCAATGATGCCAGAAGTTAAGGTCGCATTTGACGCTTTTTGCGATGCCGGCTTTATCGCTGGGCGTTACGATTTTGACGACGGTGGCATGCAGCTCCCTGAAGTTGTAATGACTGCCACGGCTGCTTATTTTATGGCGGCAAACCCTTCTACCACTTCGTATCCATTCTTAACAGCGGCAGCTGCAAACGTAATTTGTCACTTTGCCAGTGATTCATTAAAACAAGCGTTTATGCCTAAAATGCTGACGGGCGAGTTTACGGGTACCATGGCCTTAACAGAGCCTCATGCAGGTTCATCATTGGCAGATATTACGACAACGGCTCATCCGCAAGAAGACGGTACATATCGGTTAAAAGGTAGCAAACTATATATTTCTGGTGGTGAACACGAACTATCGAAGAATATTGTGCATTTAGTGCTGGCTAAAATACCAGGCGGCCCCGAGGGCGTTAAGGGTATTTCCTTGTTTGTTGTGCCTAAGTATCGTTTGGACGAAAATGGTCAGCCTGATCAACGCAACGACGTTACCTTAGCCGGTTTGATTCATAAATTAGGTTACCGCGGTACGACTTCAACAGCGTTAACGTTTGGTGAAAACGATGATTGTCATGGCTATTTAGTTGGAGAACCGCATTTTGGTTTACGCTACATGTTTATGATGATGAATGAAGCAAGAATCGGTGTTGGTTTTGGTGCAGCCATGATAGGTTATCGTGGTTATCAATACTCATTGGAATATGCAAAAGAGCGCACCCAAGGGCGTCACCCAATTCATGATAAGGGCAAGTCGGCCGCGCCGATCGCCTTACATGGTGACGTTAAGCGCATGCTACTTGCGCAAAAATCATATGCAGAGGGTGGGATGGCCTTGTGTTTATATGGTTCGCATCTTATTGACCGTATCAATACTTGTGAATCTGAAGAAGAAAAGACGCAATTATCAGAGATGCTTGATTTACTCACGCCTGTCTTGAAGGCATGGCCTTCTGAATTTGGTCCTAAAGCAAATGATTTAGGGATTCAAGTCTTGGGTGGCTCTGGTTATACCCGAGAGTACTACGCAGAGCAGTTTTGGCGTGATAATAGGCTTAATCCTATTCATGAAGGCACAAACGGTATACAAGCCTTAGATCTTACATTTAGAAAACTTTGGCAAAAAGGCGGTACTGGCTTAAAAATCTTGCAACAACATATGTTAGATGACTTTAAAAAGGCGAGTTTGCCTGAAAGCCAAAAACTGGTAGCTTCACTTCAGCCCTATTTGTCAGAACTGCATACGGTGCTTCAACATGTGGGTGCAAGCCTACAATCAGAAAAACAACTGACATTGACCGCTAATGCGCAAGCATTGATGAATATCTTTGCCCAGATTGTAGTCAGCTGGATTTGGATCAGACAAGCATCTGCTGCCGAGCAAGCACTGCAAAAGTCAACAACCGAAAAAGAAACTGCTTTTTACAAAGGTAAAATTCAAGCCGCTAAGTATTTTGTAGAGTGGGAGCTACCTGCTGTAAAACGTGATGTTCAATTGTTAATGAGTGATAACGACGTATGTAGTGCGATGGACGTAGATTGGTTTTAGTCCAACCACGTGAAATTTTGAAAAGGAAAAAGAATGAAAGATTTGTTTGATTTAACTGGGAAAGTAGCGGTTGTAACGGGGGCGAGTAGAGGGATCGGTGAATCGATAGCTCGACTACTTGCGAGCAAAGGCGCACATGTGATTGTATCTAGCCGTAAGATTGACGGATGTGAAGCAGTCGCGAGCAGCATTCGAGAAGCAGGCCATCAAGCCACTGCTTTTGCATGTCACGTGGGTGAAATGGAACAAATAACGGCACTTTTTGAACATGTTAAAAGTGAATTCGGCAAAGTTGACATTTTGGTGAACAACGCTGCAGCGAACCCTTATTTTGGTCATATTCTAGATACTGACCTCGCGGCTTATCAGAAAACAGTGGACGTGAATGTACGCGGCTATTTCTTTATGTCGATTGAAGCTGGAAAGATGATGAAAGAGCAGGGCGGCGGAGTGATTTTAAATACTGCGTCGGTAAACGGGGTATCGCCAGGTGATATGCAGGGTATTTACTCGATCACAAAAGCAGCCGTGATCAGCATGACTAAATCATTCGCAAAAGAATGTGGCCCGCTTAATATTAGAGTGAACGCTTTACTTCCTGGCTTAACCGATACCAAGTTTGCTTCGGCATTGACGACTAACGATGCTATATTAAAGCATGCCCTTAAGGTGATTCCACTTGGGCGAGTTGCAGACCCTGACGAAATGGCAGGTACTGTATTATATTTATGTTCTGATGCATCAAGTTATACAACAGGTGCAGCAGTGGTTGTCGATGGAGGCATGTTAGCTTAATGCATATTTGGGTGGATGCGGACGCTTGTCCAGTAGTAGTTAGAGAGATTATTTACAAGGCAAGCCAGCGTACTTTAGTACCTGTTACAATGGTTGCTAATCAGCATATTCCCGTGCCACCCAACCAACATATCAATAGCTTACGCGTATCAAGTGGCTTTGATGTCGCAGACGATGAAATTGTAGTGCGATGTCAGCCCGGTGATTTAGTCGTGACAAATGATATCCCGCTTGCCGCTGAAGTGATTGAAAAAAATGTTGCAGCGATTAGCTTCAAAGGAAACGCGTACGAAAAGGATACAATAAAAGCTACCTTAACTATGCGAGATTTTATGGACACCATTAGAGCGAGTGGAGAGCATACGGGTGGACCCAAAGCTTTTAGTGCGAAAGATAAAATGAATTTTGCGAATCAACTAGATCGGTGGTTGGCCTCAAGTTAGCCTACACAACGGATAATGTAGACTTATTACCGACAGTAGGCAATGTCATATTTCTTCCCATACCCTTAGCTTGATACAAGTATTGATCGGCAACATTGATTGAATAGTCAATGGTGCTTTCAAGTGAAACTTGCTTCACGCCAAAGCTTAGTGTCGTTTTGATTTCAGAATGTTCATGGGTAAATGTGGCATCTTGAACCAGGGCTCTAATTTTTTCGGCAATTGCAAATGCCTCTCTTCCATCCGTTTCTGGCAGTAAAAATAGAAACTCCTCTCCTCCCCATCTAGCAATTTTATCTTGCTGTCTTAGATTGGTAGTTAGTAATTTCGATAATTCAACCAATACCACGTCTCCAGCGTCGTGACCGTGTTGGTCGTTTATTTTTTTAAAGTAATCAATATCGCAAAGTAGAATACTCATCGGTAAACCACTTCGCTTTGAACGATTAAACTCATGAACTAAAAACTCTTTCATGCCTCTTCTATTTGGAAGGTTGGTGAGAGGGTCATGCATTGCTTGCTGCTCGAATTGATCGCTTAGTGACTGAATGCGTTCAATAGATTTATGCCGACTAAACTCATAAAATCCAAACAGTAAGGCTACCGTTAAAAATGAGTAATAAAAACGAGATTTAAAGTCATTGTCATATTGTGTTGCACCAATCAGGGTATCAGGAACAAACAAAATAAAGGCTACTAAAAACGCAAATAGTAGAAGCTGTATAGCGCCACTTTTCAACCCACCAAAGAAAAAAACGACCGGTGGGACGATATATACCCAAAGTGGTCCTGTATTGTTGTGACCGCCCGTGTAAAGTAAGTAAATCATTAAGATTAATAAACAATACAAAATAATGTTGGCCGATATACGGTGGGTTGGGTGTTTAGTTCTGTGCTGAAAACCATTGATACAATGTGCAAAAAAGAATAATCCACTTGCACAAAGAAGAGAAAGCCCCAGCAGCGTATCGCTCCTTAAAAATGCGCTCAATGCCATTAAAAAGGTAATCGAATACCCAATCATTGCAAAAAGATTTGCAACGACTATTTGTTGGTTTGCTTCAGAGTGCTTCTCTGAAGTCGTCCCAATATTCAAGCTGCGAATTAACAGGGCTGATATAAACTTCAACATGGACTATCCATAAAATTTGGCAAACATATGGTTTTTAATTTTTATACACAACACAGAATATGCTCAATTTCGCTTCAAAGATAACGCGTATTGGCATGTGTAAATCTTTACATGATGAAATATGACACCATGTATTTAAAGTTGCTATATTTTAGTTAATATAATGTTATAAAAAGCTATACCTATGAGTTGCTCGTGAGTGTTGTATATGGTAGGAGTTATTGAAAGTTTGATGTGAGACGGTGATAAAAAAGGCTTCTAAATAAGAAGCCTTTTTGCGTCAACAAAAGAAGTATGAAATGTTTATAGAACGCCAGCTATGGCAGCCGCTAATGTTTCTACATTGTTGTGGTTAATACCTGCAATGTTCACTCTGCTAGAATCAACAAAGTAGACGCTATTTTCCTTGCGCAGTTTCTGTACCTGTTCTGGTGAAATACACAAGTATGAGAACATTCCTTTTTGGTCATTCACAAAACTAAAGTCTTTACTCGCGTTTTGTTTTGCTAAATTGTCGACTAATAAAGCTCTGAGTTGAATCATTCGCTCACGCATTTCTGTGACTTCGCTCTGCCATAATTGATTCAATGAAGTATCCGCTAAAATAATATCTACTAGTGCACCGCCGTATGAAGGTGGCATTGAATAAATACCACGCGCGACTGACTGAATTTGTGATTGTACAATTTGCTTTGTTTCTGAATTGCTAGAGATAATAGCCGCTAGGCCAACACGTTCGCGATAAAGCCCAAAATTCTTACTACATGAAGCTGCTATTAAACACTCTGGTACGTTTTCAGCTATTAATCTGATGCCGTAAGCGTCTTCTTCCAAGCCAACACCAAAACCTTGGTAAGCAACATCGATAAACGGAATAAAGCCGATTTTTAGTGCTGCGTCTTTCACTACGTGCCATTGTTCTTTAGTCAGATCAGCCCCTGTTGGGTTGTGACAGCAACCGTGAAGTAATACAACATCACCGGCTTTTACTTCGGTATTGATACACGCCATCATTTCGTCAAATTTGATGCTTGCCTGAGCTTTGTCAAAGTATGGATATGTAGCCAACTCAAGTCCGGCATTTCCGATTAATGGAATGTGGTTTGCCCATGTTGGATCGCTTACCCAGACTTTTGTGTCAGCATTAGTTCGCTTAAGCAATTCGGCTAAAATTCTCAATGCGCCACAACCGCCTGGTGCTTGAACAGCAGCAACACGGCCATCTTTAATCACTGAACTTTGCTGACCCAAAATAAGCCCGAGCATGCCGTCAATAAAACCTTGTACACCCTGAGGAGTGATATAAACTTTTGATGTTTCTGAGGCTAGCAGTCGACTTTGAGCTTCAGCGACCGCTTTTAAAATCGGTGTATTACCGTTTTCGTCTTTATATACACCCACACCAAGGTCGATTTTTGATGGATTAGTATCCTGTTTAAAGGCAGCAGAGAGACCAAGGATAGGATCGGGAGCAATGGCAGGTAGTTGTTCAAACACAGTATTTCCTCAAATAACAGCAAAAGAATGATTTTCAGCGCGCATTATGCCAGTTTTAGTTTTTAATTCGAGTAAATTTAGCGAAAATATTTATAATTATGAAAATATATTCAAATTAAGTGAAATATTATTCATTTATCAAAAAGAATGGAGAGAGTAGCATCAAATATTGAAACTAAACATTTGACTGTTTTCTCTATCACCAGATGAATTAAAAACTCGCTCTTCCCAATTGACATTTCGATGTTGGTCAAGCGTAAGTAGGGTTGATGAACGCGTACCATAAGTTTCACCTTTTATAAAAATTGATGAAAGTTGTCGTTCCCATTCAATTGGAACACCCGTTTGCGGCAGAGTAGCGTCATCTGCCTTTTCCTTGTCAGCAAGAATGTCGAAGAGCCTATTTTTATCCAGCGGGCCGGTTTCTTTGCAAGCATTAGCTAGCGCATCTCTTCCTTTCATGATTTTAGGCCAAGGACTGTCTAAGTTATCATTCGATAAACCAAAGACACCATCTTCTAAGTGAATAAAAGAATCTTCAAAATTATTGTAGACATACAAGTTATCAAGTTGGCCGAACAAGAGGTTATAACCATTAAAAAACGCTCTTTGCTGACCAATTTCTTGTCGATAAGACTTTTCAGATGCGCTTGGTTCACACGTACCTTTTAGCCAGTCTAACACTAAATTTCCACGCGTAATTGCATTGTCAACTTCTCTGCCTGGCGCTCTAATATTCGTAAGTGCGGCGACTCTACCTAACTTACTAACACCCATCCATGTACCACCCGCTTGAAGATCTTTTCCGGCAAGTATTTGAGGGGCATCATCCCAATATGCGGAAATTGCAGTCGGCCTTTGGTGAAATTCATCGCGATTAGCTGCAATGATTAGAGGGTAGTCGGGGTGTTGGTTAACTGCGATAAACAAAATGCACATCTAGGTTCAAGCATCCTTTTTAATTAATAAAAATAGCTGTAAAAGCATAACTTAAGTTAGTTTTTTATAGTTGAGTGAGCAATCGATCCAAGCAACTATGGTATTATCCTAATCATAAGTCAATTTGACGAGTGGCGATTTCAATAATCAAAAAATCTGATTCTTAGTCTGCCTTTATCTAATCGACGTTTTAATACACTGATATATAGAGACCTGCATTTGTGAAAAAGCTTTCCTTTGAAACCAAATTAGTACATGCCGATAGAAAACTAAATAAACCTGAACACGGCGCAGTGCATTCATCAACTAACAACTCAGTTTTATTTGAATTTGATGATGTGGCTGATTTAGAGGCAGTTTTTCAAGGTAAAAAGGTGGGGCATGTCTATTCAAGATCTTCCTCTTCAACCGTTGTAAGCTTGCAAACAGTGTTAAATGATTTAGAGGGCGGTGTGGGTGCTGTCTGTTTTTCCACGGGGATGGCAGCCATAAGTGCCATGTTCTTTTCTTTGCTTAGAACAGGTGACCACATCATTGTGAGTCAATTTTTGTTTGGCAACACACGCAGCTTTATGGAAACACTCAAAGGCTTTGGTATTCAAATTAGTTTTGTTGATGTCAGTCGTGCAGATCATATACAAGCTGCTGTTAAAAAAAATACTAGACTCTTGTTTTGCGAAAGCATTGCCAATCCAGTGACTCAAGTTGCTGATTTAAAGACCATTGGTAACATTTGTGAGCACAATGGGATTATATTTGCGCTAGATAATACGATGACGCCCAGTGCTTTATTGGATGCAAATTCGGTAAAAGCCTCATTACTGATCACTTCTTTAACCAAGTATGTTGCAGGGCATGGATCAGTGTTGGGTGGTGTTTTGGTTGATATGGGGAGCTTTGATTGGACTGAATATCAAAATATAAGCGAACACTACAAAGTCAGCGACACCGCGCAATGGGGGCTTACTCAAATTAAAAAAAGAGGCCTACGTGACATGGGGGCAACACTTGCCCCAGAAGCGGCCGCTCAAGTTGCTATTGGTTTGGAAACAATGACCATGCGGTTGCATAAAACATGCAACAATGCATTAGCCCTCGCACAATTTTTGTCAGCATTACCGCAAGTCAAAACTGTTCATTACCCAGGGCTTCCTGAGCATCCTCAACATCAACGCGCAACCGAATTATTCACATCAGGTATGTGCGGCGGCATTCTTAGTTTTACTTTAGCAGACAAGGTCGACCTGCGAACATTTTTAAACGATCTAGAGCTTGTGATTAGTGCAACTCATTTGGGTGATACGCGCACTTTAGCCTTACCTGTCGCCACAACGATTTTCTATGAAAATGGCCTAGAGGAGCGAATCAAAATGGGGATTGATGAGTCTCTGATAAGGCTGTCAGTCGGTATAGAAAATATAGAAGACTTACAAAACGATTTTTCACAGGCATTTAAAAAACAGTCTCTCCAATGAGTAACATGCTTTTTCAAGCGTTCACCTGCTGATTAATGTTCTAAAAAATAGAAAGCTTTACTCTAATTTTAGCGATTTTATTTTAAAAATCTGAACTTATACTGATAAACATCAAAATAAAGTGTTTATTGGAGATATTTATGAAAAACGTATTAGTAATAACTGCTAGCTTAAATGGTGCATCAGGTAACTCGGTAAAGTTAGCCAAACAATTTATTGAAAAACTAAATGCAAAAAACGAGCATATTGTTGAAAATCTTGATTTAGCAAACGAAGATTTACCTCATCTAAGTCAGTCAGAAATGGCCGCGTGGGGAGTTGATGAGGAAGCTCGAAATGAACAAGAAGCTACTTTGGCTTCGATTTCTGATGGGTATATTTCGCGTATCAAGCAGGCTGATTTAATCGTGTTGGCATTGCCAATGTATAACTTTGATAGTCCATCTGTAGTAAAAGCGTTTTTTGACCGATTAGCGCGCGCGGGAGTGACATTTTCATACAGTGAAAATGGCCCTATTGGTTTGATTGAGGGAAAAAAGGCAGTTGTTATCTTTGCGCGAGGTGGAGCTTATCAAGGAACGCCGATGGACACTCAAACTCCATATGTTAAAAATTTCCTTGGATTCATTGGTATTAAAGATGTGGAAGTTACCTATGCAGAGGGCTTAGCCATGGGCGAAGAATCAGCAAAAGCAGCTCTTTCAAAAATTAATGAGGAATTTTTGGAACTAATTGAAAAATTGTAGGACTAATCTGTTACTAGTGGTTACGTGTAGAGCATTGTAGACCAATAGTGTGTTCCTAGTTGAGTGTGCTTATAGCCCCGCCATTGTTGCGGGGCTTTTTTTTACAAGTTCAAAAGGCATACAATCGAAAGCCTAGTCCATTGCAAGTGCCGTCTTAATATCATTTACAAACGCTTTGTCATCAGGTTTGGTAAATGACCCGTAAGATTCGACCACTTCGCCATGTTTATCTACTAAATATTTGTAGAAATTCCACTTTGGTGCAGTGCCTGCTTTCTCTGCCAACTTCGCATACAAAGGATCAGCATTATCACCCTTCACAGAAAGTGGCTCGAACATAGGAAATTGCACACCATAGGTCAGTTCACATACTTCAGCCGTTTTGCTCTCATCACCATGTTCTTGGTTAAAGTCATTTGATGGAAAGCCTAACACAACAAATCCGTCGTCTTTGTATTCGGAGTATAGTTTTTCAAGCCCCTCAAATTGCGGAGTAAAACCGCATTTACTGGCGGTGTTAACAAACAGTATTGTCTTTCCTTTATATGCTTCACACATGTTAACGGTTTCTTGAGAGTTAAGTTTTCGTTTCATGTGTTTAAGCAACTCAGGGCACTCGGCAGCAGTTGCACTGGCAGCTGAGATAAGCAGACTTAACATCAATACATATTTTTTCATCGGTCGCTTCCTACTCTTTTAATAGCGGTCATTTTGATTAACTTAATAATAACG
This sequence comes from Glaciecola sp. KUL10, assembly GCF_003203515.1. Lineage (GTDB taxonomy): Bacteria > Pseudomonadota > Gammaproteobacteria > Enterobacterales > Alteromonadaceae > Glaciecola. The sequence continues at coordinate 99,917 of NZ_BGNG01000001.1, forward strand.
GTAGTTTATTCGCTTTCTTATACTTATTATTATGAGTGTTGATCACTGTTTTAGCTTTCAGTGTAAAAAAGAAATACATAAATCAACATACCTAATATAACGGTAAACCTAACGATTAAGAACATAAAAATGCAGACAACTATAAAAATACTAGCCAGTGCGGTTACGTTTTCTTTACTATCCGCTTGTGTAAGCTCAAACAATACAGAGCCAAGTGCGGCTCGCGAAAACTTCAATACGCAGACTATTACTCAAGGTACCAAGCCCGTCACAAATTCCGACGCGCTTGATGCAAAAGTCAGCCTTACTATGGAGCAGATTATGTCTGATCCAGATTGGTTAGGCAGACAACCTAGTAATCCGAGCTGGGCTGTAGATGGGAGCATCGTTTATAAACGCAAGCAGTTTGGCTTTCCATTTTTGGACACATACGTTACTGATCAAGATAAAGGAAATGGAGAAAAGGCTGATTTAGCCTCCTTACATCTTTATGAGTATTCGCAGCGTATCGACGATGAAGACAGCACATTTGTCGCATGGATCTATGAAGGCAACTTGTTTATAAAAGATAAAATAAGCGGTTCGGTCAAGCAGCTAACAAAATCATCAGAGGCTATTTCAAACATTGCCTTTTTAAATGACACCGCAGTATCGTTTCAAAGAGGAAATGCTTTTTATTCCGTCGACATCAATAATGGCGTTCAAGAGCAAGTATTTTCTTGGGAGTTTAAAGACGCCCCCGTCGCTGTTGATAAACCAAGAGACTACATAGAACAAGAGCAAATTAAGCTCATTCAATACATACAATTGCAACGCAAAAATAGAGCAGAAAGAGAAGCACGAAAACAAGCCCTCGCGAGCGCAAATTCAACCATCGCCGCTCAACCTTTCTATTTTTCGAAAGATCAACAAACCTTGCTAGCTAGCCTATCTCCCGATGGCAAATTTGCGGTTGTAGCGACAAGAGAAAAGGGAAGTAGCCGAGACGAAAGCGACATCATGCCTGACTATATTGAAGAAAACGGACGCATTAAGGCTCAAGCTGTTCGTCAGCGAGTCGCAGATGCTAAGTCTCAAAGTCATGAGCTATGGTTAGTGGATATCAGCAGGGGAACCAAGAAGTCATTAAGTTATGTGAACTTACCTGGCTATAATGAAGATGTCTTAGCCAGCGTCAAAGCAGAAAACGCAAAAGCGAAAGGCGAAACTTATACACCCAATAGGTTACCAAGAGATATTGGCTTGCTTTTTGACTGGTATGCAACTGAAATGCCCATTAAATGGCATGATGAAAGTAAACACGTTGCCTTAATGCTGGAAGCTTGGGACAACAAAGACCGTTGGATTGTCACTGTTGATACAGATAAAGCGAAATTAGAAACGCAACATCGTATGCATGACGAAGCGTGGGTAAACTATCGATTCAATCAATTTGGTTGGTTTGATAATCAGAAGACACTATATCTCCTGTCAGAAGAAAGTGGTTACTCTCAACTGTACACCAAACCGCTAGACGGAGACCTTAAAGCAGTGACCCAAGGTCGATTTGTTGTTGATGATGTTGTTTTGAGTAAAAACGATGAGTTTTTTTATTACAAAGCAAATAAAAAACACCCAGGAATCTATGAAATTTATCGTACCAATTCCCAAACGGGTGAAACAACCGCGCTAACCGATCTAAATGGGATGACTGATTTTGAGTTGTCGCATGACGAACAAACTTTATTGTTAACGCATTCCAAACTCACAATGCCGCCTGAGCTGTATGTTAAAACCATCAATTCAACAAATAAGGCGCAAAAACTGACAAGCACGGTAAGCGAAGCATTTTTAAGTATTGATTGGCAAGCACCGGCCATTGTGGCTGTGCCGTCGAGCCATACCGAACAACCTATTTATTCTAGGGTTTATCAGCCAAGTGATACTACTACTGAAAAACGCAGAGCTGTCGTATTCAATCATGGGGCAGGGTATTTACAAAATGCTCATTTAGGCTGGTCAGGGTATTTTAGAGAGTTCATGTTTCATAACCTCTTGGTATCTAAAGGTTATGTGGTGCTAGATATGGACTTTAGAGCTTCTGCTGGTTACGGACGAGATTGGCGTACCGCGATTTATCGCCAAATGGGAACGCCAGAAGTACAAGATCTGGTTGATGGTGTGAACTGGCTGGTTGAAAATGCAAACGTCGACAGACAAAGAATAGGTACATATGGTGGTTCGTATGGTGGTTTTTTAACGTTTATGGCTTTGTTTAATGAACCGGACCTGTTTCAAGCTGGAGCAGCATTAAGACCTGTTTCTGATTGGGCGCATTACAACCTACCGTATACTGCAAATATCTTAAATCACCCCGATGTTGATCCAATCGCTTACGAACGTAGTTCACCGATTTATTTTGCAGAAGGTTTAACTAAGCCGCTACTGATGAATGCACCAATGGTTGATGATAATGTGTTTTTTGTTGATGTAGTGCGTCTAGTTCAGCGTTTAATCGAACTTGAAAAAGAAAATTTTGAAACGGCTATTTACCCAGTAGAACCTCATGGGTTTGTGCAGCCAAGTTCTTGGTTAGATGAGTATCGCCGCATATTTAAATTGTTTGAACAGAATCTTTAATTCAGCTTTTGGTTTTGAGTAAATAATAAAAACGCCGCGAGTTATCGCGGTGTTTTTTTATGTGTTCTCTTTTTTAGAAAAAAGCGCACATACAATACCGCCAATCGTACCAAAGATTGCACCATATAAGTGGCTATCCACGGCTACATCGGCTTCAATAAGTGTTGGCATTAATGCACCTGCGCCATAAAGCTGTTCGCTTCCTATTTTTAAAACAGCACCGATAAATAACAGATATCCGGTAGTCATTTTTTTGCGTATATCTTGTATGACGCCCCAACAAAAAAGACCGTGCAAGACACCTGAAAGTCCGACATAAAGACTGAGTTCGGGTGAAAAGTAATGTATTGAAAACGATACCGCAAAACCAAGATATACAATTAAAATTAAATTATTGGTAATCGTGTAGTCGTCACCATGCAATGCCCATAACAATAAAAAACCAATTAAATTAAAAGCTAGGTGTGTAAAGTTAGTGTGTAAAAAATGCCCACTAATTAATCGAAACCATTCACCATTATTAATTGCTAATCTATCATATTGTAGTGCTTGAGAACTGTATGGCTCAAATAAAAACAAGCTAATACTCAGTAAGCTTATACAGACCATGACGAGTGTATTAGAAAGTGACAGTGGCAGCTTGGTTTGCGGCAAATCTTGACTCGGATAGCATTGATTAAATTAATGCAATGCTATCACCACAAAGTAGTGTAGCAACAGACAAAATAGCGTAAATTTCAATATATCCATTAGTAACAACAAGTTTAGATAGTTGTTTCAATTCTAATTTCATTGATAAAACAATAGGTAAAGCATGATCAAGACGCATTTAGACCAACAAATATTAAGCATTGTGATTGACCGCCCTGAAAAAAAAAATGCGCTGGTACAGAGTATGTACAAAGACATTGCAATTGCTATTGAAACAGCACAAGAGAAAGGCGCTAAAGTGATTTTAATGACAGGTGCAAACAACTGTTTTACATCTGGCAATGATGTCGCAGATTTTATTAGAAATGATAGTCAAGGTGAAATAAACGACACGTATCGCTTTATGGTTGCACTTTTGAACTGTCAGTTGCCGGTTGTGGCGAAGGTTGAGGGACTGGCAATAGGTATAGGTACAACTATGTTGTTACATTGTGACTTTGTATTAGCAAACATAGATACCAAATTTGCAATGCCATTTATTAATCTTGGCTTAGTACCAGAATATGCGTCTAGTTATATCATCCCTAGAACAGCTGGCTATCTGAAGGCTAACGAATTACTTTTGCTTGGTGAGACATTTGATGTGAATATGGCAAAAGAATGTGGCATTATAAATAACTCATTTGACGCTGAATCTCTCGATGCAGAAGTCACCACGCTGATCGCTAAATTGAAAGCAAAGCCATTAGAGGCTCTAGTCGCTTCGAAAACGTTGATCAGAAATCAATTGCACGGCGTTCAAAAACATATTGACGATGAGTTAAAGGTATTTGCTAGAGCAATGCAAAGCGATGCAGCGATTGAAGCTTTTGAAGCCTTTATGCAGAAACGTCCAATTAATACCGATATCTATAAATAACGAGTGATTACATGACCCAGTTTTTTCGCCTTCTTAGTTTTCTTTTTTTCTAACTCTTTTTAGCGATGCTTTATTTGCTCAGCAACGAGAAGACAGAGAGCCTGAAGCAGCAACAGGTATTAACCAAAAGCAAGCCGTCGTAGGTAAAGACTACATGGTTGTAGCTGCTAATCCTTATGCTAGCTGGGCAGGTAAACAAATTATCGAAAAGGGTGGGAGCGCGATAGATGCTGCTGTTGCGATTCAAGCAATGCTTTCATTAGTTGAGCCTCAATCAAGTGGTATTGGGGGCGGCGCATTTGTTCTTTATTGGGATAATGAAAAGAAGCAACTTCATACTTATGATGGACGTGAAACCGCGCCAGAAAGTGCGAATGCTTATACTTTCATTCAGGATGGTAAACCAATGAAATGGCGGGATGCTGTCGTTGGTGGATTATCTGTAGGTGTACCAGGCGTGTTAAAAGCACTTGAGATGGCCCACAAAGAATTTGGCACTTTGGATTGGGAGTTGTTGTTTGAAGATACAATTAATACATCCCGCGAAGGTTTTATTGTCTCTGAGCGTTTGGAACGTTTAGTTAAGCTTGATATTCATCCCGGTCTAAATAATTTCGTTGAAACTCAAAACTATTTTAAACCCAATGGGCTTGCAATTAGAGAAGGGCAGTTACTTCAAAATAATTTGTATGCTAAGGCCTTACTTGGTATTGCTAAATCTGGCGCAGATTACTTTTACAATGGGCCTTTGGCAGAAAAAATTGCCAAAGCCACAAGGCTTGCGCCGATCAACCCAGGTAATATGCAAGTTTCAGATTTAAACAATTATACTGCGAAGAAACGAACGCCTATTTGTGGATTTTATCGAGATTACAAAATTTGCGGTATGGCTCCGCCGAGTTCAGGGGGCGTAAATGTGTATCAAATCCTGAAGTCTTTAGAGCGCTTTGATCTTAATAAACACAAATTTGGCAGCGCAGAGTTTGTCCATCTATTCGCCCAATCTAGCTCATTGGCTTTTGCAGACCGCAGTATGTATATCGCGGACAGTGATTTTAGTCGTCTAGCTCCTGTTGCATTAATAAACCCCTCATATTTAAAAAGAAGAAGTGCATTAATTGGGCTTGAAAAACCCTTTGAAAAAGCGAAGGAGGGCAGACCTTACCTAACCGCAAATGTTGCGAAAGACGACGCATATGAATTGCCGAGTACGAGTCATATTTCAATTGTAGACAAGCAAGGTAATGCTGTTTCTATGACAACCAGTATTGAGTTTATGTTTGGTTCTGGCGTCATGGTAGAAGGTTTTTTACTCAACAATCAATTGACTGATTTTTCTTTATCTCCTTCTGTTAATGGACGTCCCGTGTTAAATCGTGTTGAACCAAATAAACGGCCACGCAGTTCTATGAGCCCAACGATGGTGTTTGATAAAGATAACAATCTAAAACTTGTAGTAGGGAGCCCTGGTGGTAGTCGTATCATTAACTATGTCGCACAAACGATCATTGGTGTTTTAGACTACGGTATGGATGTGCAGCAAGCTATTAACTTTCCTAGAGTCACTAATCGTAATGATTACACGGCTTTAGAGAAAGGGAGTAATATTGAGAATATAAAACCAGCACTAGAAGCTCTTGGTCACAAGGTACAAATTAGAGACCTCAATAGTGGTATCCATGCAATACAAATTCGCGACGATACTTTGATTGGTGGCGCCGATCCAAGAAGAGAAGGGGTTGCGGTAGCAAAGTAGTGAGCAAATAACGCTGTTCGGATGAGTCGTGTTTAAGTGAGTCTTTACGGTACGGTATTGCGAACGCCGATAATTTGCCAGTCGCCACCTTTTTTAACCATTTCAATGGTGCGAAGGTCAATTATTTTTTCGTTATTGAAATATCCTGTAATTTTTAAATCTACAGTGGACTTCTTTGTGAATTCATTTCTTGGTGAGAATCCGCCTGACATGGGTTCAATTTCAACTTTATCTAAACGAAGGTTAAGCAAATGTCGTTGAACGCTTTTATTTGTGTGATATGCCTTTATTGTGCGCCCGAATGATTGACTTGTCATCGAAATCGTTTCGTCTAGATTTTCATTTTCATAAATTGTAAGCAGGAAAACGATGGCGGCATATTGAGGGCTTTCCTCACTCATCATTCCGTATTTACCCGCTCTAATTTCTCGATTCGGAGAGTCATCGCATGCCGCTATACCAAACAAAAAACCAGTGATTATCGTGAGTTTTATTAATAAGTTTTTGATGGTGTTTTCTCTTTTGTTGACAAAGTCCTTAATATAAAAGTTTATCGGCAAAAATTTTTTGTTTTTAAATAAAAAAGGCAACGATTATCTCGTTGCCTCACATTTAATGCTTTTAGCCTACTACACTGGCTAATAATTTAGTTTGAATGTTGTCTATTGGACTTCTTCTTGCTCGCCAAACTCACCGGTAAATAGTGGAGAACTTAAGTAACGTTCTGTTCCACTCGCTAAAATTACCACGACAACTTTATCTTTGTTTTCAGGTTTTTCTGCGAAGCGCTTTGCTGCTACAACTGCTGCACCAGACGAAATACCTGCTAAGATACCTTCTTCTTTCATTAGCAATTTAGTCATTGCCATGCAATCTTCATTACTAACTTGCTCTACCTCATCAACAAGGTCTAAGTCTAAGTTTTCTGGGATGAAGCCCGCACCAATACCTTGTATTTTGTGAGGTCCAGGTGTTAACTCTTGTCCGGCTTTTGCTTGAGTGATAACCGGTGAATCAGTAGGCTCTACAGCTACTGTTGTTATTGCTTTACCTTCAATTTCTTTAATATATCTGGATACACCTGTTATGGTGCCACCAGTACCAACACCTGCAACAAACGCATCTATTTTACCATCTGTATCATTCCAAATTTCTGGTCCGGTCGTTTTGACATGAATTTCAGGGTTAGCTGGGTTGGAAAATTGATTTAGCGGGACAAACTTACCGGGCTCGGCAGCCATTAATTCTTCTACTTTCGCAATAGCGCCTTTCATACCCTTAGGAGCTTCAGTCAATACCAGGTTAGCGCCCAAACTTTTTAGCAATTTTCTACGCTCTAAGCTCATGCTACTTGGCATGGTTAGTGTTAGTTTATAACCTTTAGCGGCAGCCACAAAAGCTAAGGCAATTCCAGTATTGCCACTTGTTGCTTCGATAAGTTCCTTTCCTTCGGTGAGCTTTCCACTTTTTTCAGCGTCCCAAATCATATTGGCACCAATGCGACACTTAACACTAAAACTTGGGTTTCTTGCCTCTATTTTTGCGTAAACGTTTCCGCTCGTAACTCGATTCAACTTAACTAATGGAGTGCGGCCTATGGCCAAGGAATTATCGTTAAATACGTTCATGTTTTTATCCTGTCGAATATATTGTTATTGCACGTCAATTTGATGAGCATTGACACTAATTAAGTAAGTGGTAGGTTCCAAGTGTTAATTAGTCATCCAGACTATCATCTAAAGTTACGAGCGCTTATTAATAAACTTTACTGTTTTTCATTACGTAAAACTTTTACAGTTATAAGAGTATGCACAATTTGAAAAAAACAAAGTGCTTTTTTGCTATAAGTTATCGTCAAAGTTACTGAAATATAATTGATAAACATATTTAGCAGCCAATTATCTAATGAGGTCATTAATGCAGTTTACGGGTACTAAAAATTATATAGCTAGCAAAGAGTTGCAACTAGCGGTCAATGCTGCGATTACACTTGAAAAACCTTTATTGATTAAAGGTGAGCCAGGCACTGGTAAAACGATGCTAGCTGAAGAACTCGCAGTTGCGCTTGGTGTTCCTTTATTGCAGTGGCATATAAAGTCGACAACAAAAGCTCAGCAGGGGCTTTATGAATATGATGCGGTATCTAGACTCAGAGATTCACAATTGGGCGATGATAAAGTCCACGACATCAGTAACTATATTGTAAAAGGTAAACTCTGGCAGGCGTTTACGGCTGACACTCGACCTATTTTGTTGATTGATGAGATCGATAAAGCGGACATAGAGTTTCCAAATGACCTTCTGTTAGAGTTAGACAAGATGGAATTTTTTGTTTACGAGACGCAGGAGCAAGTCGTCGCCAAACAAAGACCGATTGTTATCATTACCTCAAACAATGAAAAAGAACTCCCAGACGCGTTTTTAAGACGTTGTTTCTTTCACTATATTCAGTTCCCTGAACGTGAAGAAATGCAAAGTATCGTCAATGTCCATTTTCCAACTATTAAAAAAGACTTGCTTGAAACTGCGCTCAATTCATTCTTTCAATTAAGAGAAGTACCGGGTTTGAAAAAGAAGCCGTCGACGTCTGAGTTGATTGATTGGTTGAAGTTGCTTGTAGCGGATGACATCCCAGCAGAAGTATTGCAAAACAAAGAAGCTAAAAATGCACTGCCTCCATTATACGGTGCGTTGTTAAAGAATGAACAAGATATTCACCTATTTGAAAAACTAATGTTTATGGCGCGTCGTTAGCATGCTGTTAGATTTTTTCTACACGCTTCGAAAGCACAAATTAAAGACTAGCATCACTGAATGGCTAGACTTAATGAATGCGATGAGCGCTGATATGGCGCATGCTGACATAGAAGGGTTTTATTTTTTAGCGCGTACCGTGCTGGTTAAAGATGAATCTCAATATGACCGTTTTGATAAAGCGTTTGCTGAATACTTCAAGGGCGTTCAAGCCGTCAATTTATTTGACAAAGACATCCCCGAAGAATGGCTCAGAAGTGAAATGGAAAAATTACTCAGTGATGAAGAAAAAGCCAAAATCGAGGCCATGGGTGGTCTTGATAAACTCATGGAAACTCTGCAAGAGCGATTAAAAGAGCAAGAAAAACGACATCAAGGCGGTAATAAATGGATCGGTACCGGCGGCACATCTCCATTTGGTGCTGATGGTTACAATCCAGAGGGTGTTAGAATTGGACAAAAAGGAAACCGAAACTTTTCTGCTGTCAAAGTTTGGGATAAACGCGAGTTTAAGAACCTTTCTAATGATGTTGAAATAGGTACGCGTAACATTAAGATAGCGTTGAGAAGACTGCGTAAGTTTGCAAGAACGGGCGCTGCCGATGAATTGGATGTCAACGATACCATATCTTCAACAGCCAAAAATGCGGGTTACCTTGATTTAAAAATGGCACCCGAGCGTCGCAATGCGATTAAGCTTTTGTTGTTTTTTGACATCGGTGGGTCGATGGATGCGCATATCAAACGCTGCGAAGAACTATTTAGTGCAGCGCATAGCGAGTTTAAGCACATTGAGTTTTTCTATTTCCACAACTGCGTTTACGAAGGGGTATGGAAAGACAATATGCGACGTGGCAGCGATATTATTGATACCCACCAAATCATCCATAAATATGGCAGCGACTATAAAGTGATTTTTGTGGGCGACGCAACCATGGGGCCTTATGAAATTACTTATCCTGGTGGCAGCGTAGAACACTGGAATGAAGAGCCGGGAAGCGCATGGATGGAGCGCTTATTAAATCATTTTGAATACGCAGTTTGGTTAAACCCCCAACCTGAAGCTTACTGGTCTTATCATGCTTCACTTCAAATTATGAAGGAAATTATGCGAGATAGGATGTATCCCTTAACAGTTGAAGGGTTAACTGACGGCATAAAAACACTGTTAAAACGCAAATAACGCTTGTTGATTTAAACCCACTTTGGTGTCTTTTGACAATACTCTTGATAACGAAGTGGGTGGACTTGGCTTAAAAATGATTCTTCAAGTTGCGTTTGAAGTCGCAGAGCGTTAAGGCCGATCAAAATACACACCAATGAAAATATGCTAGGCATCGCCAAGAAAAATCCAATTTGTGCCAATCCAACACCGATATAGCCTGGGTTTCGGCTTAAAGAATACAGTCCTGAAGTAATTAATTCGATGTGGCGATTGTCTATGCCAGAGCGCCATGAACTTTGCAGCGTAAAGTTACTCAATATTGCAAGGGTAAACCCTACTGCTAGTGCGCATAAACCGACGATATTAAACAAAAGCTCGTTGGGCAAGTTAATCATACCCAAGTAGGCATCTATGGGTGGAAAAAACACGCGAGTTAAACACACACTTAAGATTGCCACTCTAAATATGCGGAATGACAGGTGGTTCCACCAGTGCATTGAGTATCTTACACCTGTATGAACCAACAATTTACTTTGCTTCTTTTGTTGACGTATTTTGATGAGCGAAATATAGAAACCAGCAACGAATAGGTAAAAAGAGGCTAAAAATATAGCGATAAGCCGTTCAGCATCCACCATTGCCTCCTTAATAAAGTTTGACGAAGTGTCTGAATGTCTCACGTAAATATAGTCTGATTAAGAAAGTTTGCCACTTAGAATGATCTTTTTCTTAAGTCCATATATCATAGCGCGACTTAAATAAGAGATTTGATTTGTGCTAAAACGGCTAAATAAATACATCAGCGAGACTGGCTATTGCTCTAGAAGAGAAGCCGATAGTTTGATCGAACAAGGACATGTCACCATAAACGGTGCGGTCCCAGAATTAGGCACTAAGGTTGGCCCAGATGATATCGTTAGTGTCAAAGGTAAGCCGATAACACCTAGCAAGGCTGACAAAACCGACCGCGTCTATCTAGCTTATAACAAACCAGTTGGAATCACCTGTACTACTGAAAAAAAAGTTAAGGGCAATATCATTGATGCAATCGGTTTTAAGCAACGTATATTTCCTATCGGCAGATTAGACAAACCTTCGGAAGGCTTAATCTTACTCACGAGTGACGGCGATATTGTGAATAAGATTTTGCGTGCTGAAAATGCCCACGACAAACACTATCGCGTGATTGTGAACAAACCTGTCACGTCTGAGTTTATTCACAATATGAGTAATGGTGTTCCTATTCTTAATACCATCACTAAAAAGTGTCTTGTAAAACAAGCTGGGAAATTTGGCTTTGATATTGTGTTAACGCAAGGTCTGAACCGACAAATTAGACGCATGTGCGAATATTTTGGCTATGAAGTAACAAGACTGACGCGCAAACGAATAATGCATATAGACTTAAAAGGCCTTAAAGTCGGTCAGTATCGTCACCTTACTGAACAAGAAATGCTTCAAATGAATGCGGCATTGAAGCACTCTAGTAGTGAAATTCAATAATTATTTGGGGCGCTTTAAATCTAATATATTGCTGATCCCCGAGTATTGATTGGCACCCAAACGAGCCAGCGGTTGTACCATGTTAGCCGATACGTTAGTTCTACCCTTATCATCAATTTCTAATACTGACTCATCGACATTAATCGATAAAATTTTTAAGAAAATAAGTTGTTGTGCAGCGTCGCCGATCGTTTTTAATTCATATACTTCACAATTAAACGCGATAGGGCACTCATGTAGTTTAGGCAAAGCAAAGTTATCTTGTTCACAAAGTGATAACTCAAGCGAATTTAGTTCTGATTCACCATAAGCTAGGGTGGCAGCAGATTGCGTGACTGCGGCAGCTTGCGCTTCTTGTGCGATATGGACAACACATTTAGCACCTAAAGTAAGATTACGAGCAGTATCTTTTGTATCGCCCTCTGGCTTTTTACCCACTGATATCATCAGTAAAGGGGGTTGACTGCAAACTGCATTGAAATAAGAGAACGGCGCTAGATTATATCTATCGTTGCTTGAACTGGCTTTTGTTTCATTCTCGGAAAGGATCCAAGCAATAGGTCTTGGAATGACTGTTTGTGTCATCAGGTGATAAACCTGCGAAGGTGAAAACTCTTTAAGGTCAAATAGCATTAGTTACCCTTTTAATTGACTAATATCGCTGGATAAATAGAGCCAGCTAAAAATTGCATTAGCTGGCATCGAGTAAATTTAATCGGATTCTTTGTTGGATAATACGCAAGCGCCAAAACATTAACACGGCCGCACAACTTAAGGCTGTTATAAAGCCTATCCAAAACCCTTTTGCTCCCATCGCGGGTACAAACAAATCAGTTAAAGACAAGCTCACACCAACTGGAAGACCGATTAACCAATAGCAAACAAAGCTAATAATAAACATCGCTTTTGTGTCTTTATAGCCCCTTAAGGAGTTTGCTGATACTACTTGTATACCATCTGAAAACTGAAACAAAGCAGCAAAAAACAAAAGACTCGCAGCCATAGAGATAACCTCAGTGTTATCCGTGTACAACCCCGCAATCTGATAATTAGCTAATACTGTTAGCGTAGCCGTGGTGCAGGCGATTGCCATGGAAACCAACAACGCGCAGTTAACCGCCATTTTTGCTTTTTCATTTTGTTTGTTGCCAATCTGGTAACCGACTCTTATTGCGGTGGCAATGCCTAGGCTCATTGGTAACATAAACATTAAAGATGAAAAGTTAAGAGCGATTTGATGTGCAGCAACTACCTTTGCACCCAATGGGGCAAGTAGCAGTGCAGCTAATGCAAATAGGGTAACTTCAAATACTAGTGTCAAAGAAATGGGTATACCCATTTTAAATTGTTGTTTGATATGCGTTAAATTCGGTTTATGGACTTTGATAAAAAGCTTGTAAGGTCGCATTACTTGAGCACGAGTCGCGTAAAAATAAGTCATCAATGCCATAAGATAAAACACGATCATCGTTGCTAAGCCACAACCAGCACCTCCTAATTGAGGTAAGCCCCATAAACCATTAATCAAAATATAGTTTGCGGGTATATTGATCATCAATCCAATAAGCATAATGATCATTGTAGGCCTAGTCGCCGACAGTCCTTCGCAACAATTCCGAAGACTCTGATAAACTGCAAAACCAGGTGCCGCTAGCAAAACAAATGAAGCATATTCAACGCATATCTGTTTAACATCCGCTTCCATATCTAACAAAGAAAATACAAATGGTAAAAATGGCACTAATAAAAGGACAAACATACTCATTAGCAAGGCTAACCAAATTGACTGATGCAGGGCATTAGCGACGGGTTTAGTCTCTCCAGCACCTTGGTATCTAGAAATAATCGGTGAGAGTGCAAGGGTAATTCCCTGTATGAATATCAGTAGAGGAAAGGTAATGCTATGGCCAATAGCAACCGCTGCCATATCCGTATAACTAAAGCGTCCGGCCATAATCGTATCTGCCACGCCCATCAGCGTTTGCGTAACTTGCGCTATTAACAATGGCCAAGCTAATTTTAGTAGTGCTTTTAATTCATGAAACATCAGTTTTCTTATTATTTTGAGTCGTTTTAAATGGTTAGGGCCTGTTGTTCTTTGCTGTATGATTTTGCAGCAGTCAGTGCCCAAAGGGTTCGCTCAATGTGTTCACCGTTCTTCGTTACATCCTCTTGAAGCAGCCCACTGCATCTGCGAGTCTGTGCCTCGATCGCTGAACACATAGAGCGAACAAAATTCATACAGCAGAGATCAACAGGCCCTACTTGCTTACAAAATTTCAGCTGAAAATATACATCTATTTTACAAATAGGAGGAAATTACTAATTTTGACTATTCACGCGCAATATTCATCATCATGTATTTCATAATTAGTCTTGAAATAGCAACAAGGCTAAAACCAAGCTTCACTAGTATATACCCTGAATTATTCACTTATTTGGAAAAATGTTATGCAGGACAGAAACCACCTTTCGAATGTGGGCATTACTCATGATGTTGCGGTAATAAGCAATGGCTTAATTGATATTCCGATGGTGCAACTTCTCGATGAAAATGGCAATGAAACAAATACTAAAAATACGCCAAATTTATCAAGAGAAGAAGCTATTAAAATAGCAAACACCATGCAGTATACACGCTTATTAGACGAGCGCATGGTAGGTGCACAAAGACAAGGTCGCATTTCTTTTTATTTAGCATGTACAGGCGAAGAGGCAGCTGTTGTTGGCAGCGCGGCGGCACTCGAAGATCAAGATATGGTGATGTCGCAATATCGTGAGCAAGGTGTTTTGGCGTATCGAGGCTACACAACTGAACAGTTTATGAATCAGATGTTCAGCAATAAAAAAGACCCAAATAAAGGCAGACAAATGCCGATTCACTACGGTGACAAAAAACTAAATTTTATGACAGTTTCTTCTCCCTTAGGCACGCAAATTCCTCAAGCATCTGGCTATGCATATGGTCAAAAAATGGCAGGGCAGCCGGCAATTACAATATGTTACTTTGGCGAAGGTGCCGCTTCTGAAGGCGACTTCCACGCAGGGGTAAATATGGCCGCTGTTCTAAATTGTCCTGTTATCTTCTTTTGCAGAAACAACGGGTACGCAATATCGACTCCTTCAGAAGAACAATTTGCGGGTGATGGCATCGCCTCAAGAGGCATCGGTTACGGCGTTAAAACAATTAGAGTCGACGGTAACGATGCACTTGCAGTATATGCAGCGACAAAGCAAGCTCGTGAAATTGCGCTTGCTGAAAACTGCCCAGTGTTGATTGAAGCAATGACTTACCGTTTGGCTGCTCACTCTACTTCTGATGATCCAAGTGGATATCGCTCAAAAGACGAGGAAGAAAAGTGGCGAGCAAAAGATCCGATTCTGCGTTTTAATCTATGGCTTGAAAGCAAAGGTTGGTTTGACAAAGAAGCGACAGATAAGCTGCTTGAAACCTCACGTGCAGATATATTAGCCGCGGTCAAAAAAGCGGAAAAAATCGATGTGTGCGCACTGCCTGATATTATTGAAGATGTATATGACGAAGCCCCTTGGCACTTAAAAGAACAATTAGCTGACTTACAGGCTCATATTGAAAAGTATCCAGAAGCCTATCCGAAAACTGCAGGGAGAACACGCTAATGGCTAAAATGAACCTATTACAAGCAATTAACGACGCACTCATCACTGCGATGACTGACGATGAAAAAGTCATGGTGTTTGGAGAAGATGTAGGGCACTTTGGTGGTGTATTTCGTGCAACCAGTAATCTTCAAGAAAAATTCGGCAAAGGTCGTTGCTTTAATACTCCATTGACCGAGCAAGGCATTATTGGTTTTGCAAATGGTTTGGCATCGCAAGGCTCAGTGCCAGTTGCAGAAATTCAATTCGGCGATTATATATTCCCAGCATTTGATCAAATAGTGAATGAAACTGCTAAATGGCGTTATCGCTCAGGTGGGCAGTTCACGACAGGTACATTGACTATTCGTACGCCATACGGCGGCGGTATTGCAGGCGGGCATTATCATTCGCAATCGCCTGAAGCATTCTTCGCGCACATACCTGGAATGAAAATTGTAATTCCGCGTAATCCTAAGCAAGCAAAAGGTTTGTTGCTAAGCAGTATTCGAGATGATAACCCCGTTTTATTTATGGAGCCCAAACGCCTGTATCGTGCGGCGGTTGGTGAAGTGCCAGAGGGAGACTATGAGCTTCCTTTAGGTAAGGCTGATGTTGTAAAAGAAGGCAAAGACATCACATTGCTGGCTTGGGGGGCACAAGTCGAAATCATTGAAAAAGCAGCTGAAATGGCAGAAAAAGACGGGATATCATGTGAAATAATTGATTTGCAGAGCATCTTGCCTTGGGATGTCGAAACAGTTACGCAATCTGTTTTTAAAACCGGGCGTTTGCTAGTCAATCACGAAGCGCCTTTAACTGGTGGTTTTGCAAGTGAGATCGCCGCAAGCGTTCAGGAAAGATGCTTTTTGTATTTGGAAGCACCCATCGCGCGCGTATGTGGCTTAGATACACCTTATCCATTGGCTCATGAAAAAGAATATATGCCTGATCACTTAAAAACATACGAAGCCATTAAACGAACAATGGATTATTAAGGAGCAAATGATGACTGAATTTATTTTGCCCGACATTGGTGAAGGCATCGTTGAATGTGAACTATTGGAATGGTTGGTAAAAGAAGGTGATGTGATAACCGAAGACCAACCTGTTGCAGAAGTAATGACAGATAAGGCTACGGTTCAAATACCTGCAATGTACTCTGGTGTAGTCAAAACACTTCATTATAAAGAGGGTGATATTGCAAAAGTACATGAGCCTCTTTTTGCGATGGATGTCGATGGTACAGCAAATCAAGACTTTAATGACAATAATGCAGTTACTGACTCTGTCGATGAGCATGAGAGTGCTGCTGCGCTTGAAACTGAAAATAGTAGCAAGGTAGAACCCTTTATCTTGCCCGATATCGGTGAAGGTATTGTTGAATGCGAAATCGTTAAATGGTGTATTTCGGCAGGTGACACTGTAGAAGAAGATCAAGTCGTTGTAGAAGTCATGACCGATAAAGCGGTTGTTGAAATCCCTGCAAAGTTCTCTGGCAAAGTCACCAAACTGTTTTATCAAGAAGGTGAAATTGCAAAAGTGCACACACCTTTGTTTGAGCAAGAAATTGCTGGCGTAGCGTCGACAAACTCAAATCAAACTACGACAACTTCAGTTAACGAAACGAAACAAAGTAACAGTGTCAGTCCACAACTAAACAAACAAGGCGGTTTGTTCGAAGCGCCTGTTGAAATCAGTGGGAAAGTCTTGGCTAGTCCCGCGGTTAGACGTATCGCTAGAGAAAATAACATCGATTTAAGTCAAGTATCCGGTAGCGGTAAAAAGGGTAGAGTACTAAAGCACGATCTTGATAGCTTTATTAACCAACAACAAAGTGCTGTATCTGATAACAGAGCTAACCATCAGTCTGCTACAAATGCTAAATACACTAATGCAGACAAAGCTTCAGACGAGATACAAAATACTCAACAAACACAAGCTGAAAATGGCACTTTTAAGACCGTTGTATTGAAGGGAATGCGCGCTGCAATGGCCAAGCAAATGGTCGCAAGTACTTCAACCATTCCTCATTTTACAGTGTCAGATGAGTTGTGCATGGACAGCTTGATAGACTTGCGTTTGCGCTTAAAAAGTGACTTTGCAGATAAAGGCCTTAAGCTTAGCTTTATGCCATTCTTTATCAAGTCCTTATCATTGGCATTGACTGAATTTGAAGAGATTAATGCCCAATTTGATGATGAATCAAATACGCTAAAAGTGTTTGCCAATCACAATATTGGATTAGCAGTTGATTCAAAAGTGGGTTTATTAGTACCTAACATTAAATCGGTGCAAAACAAGTCGCTATTAGAAGTTACACAAGAGCTTAATCGCATCATCGATGCTGCAAGGGAAGGCAAACTCAGTTCGGCAGATTTGAAAGGCGGCACGATCAGTATTTCAAATATTGGTGCATTAGGTGGCACCATTGCTACTCCAGTGATCAATAAACCTGAAGTGGCAATTGTAGCACTTGGAAAAACTCAGCGCTTACCTCGCTTCAATGAAAGTGGCGAAGTTTATGCGAGTAACATCATGACGATTAATTGGTCGGGTGATCATCGTGTCATCGACGGCGCAACCATGGTGAGGTTCAATAATTTATGGATGAGTTATCTTAGCTCACCTGAAAAAATGTTGGTGCATTTAAAGTAAGCAATTTATGATGGTGGGCTGTTCGCTAGTAATAGGTAATACGCAACCGTTTTAGGAAGCGTCACTTAGATCTGTGCGATAGCCCATTAATTTTAAAGAGACGACTTGTGCTTAGTTATCAACATGCTTATCACGCTGGCAATCATGCCGACGTATTAAAACACCTCACGCTTATGTCAGTGTTAAAAAAACTCACTATTAAAGCAAAGCCTATGTTTTATCTAGATACCCATGCTGGCGCTGGCGTTTATCAAATGGATGATGAAAATGGCGCGCTAAATGCTGAGTTTGAGCGAGGCGTTTTAAAGTTTCAGTCCTTATTGCGCAATTCAAATAATGAAATAGTGAAAGACTATTTGGCAATCACTTCAGGATTTACCAAGGCAAAACAATACCCAGGGTCTCCTATCATTGCTGACTATCTATTAAGAGAGACTGATAATGCACATGCTGCTGATTTGCACCCGCAAGCTAGCCAAGACCTAAAGAAATACCTAAGGCGTTCGAAGTTAAGCGCTCATCAACGAGATGGCTATGAAGCCCTAAATGCCTTTATGCCCCCCAAACCAAATAGGGGAATGGTATTAGTCGACCCACCTTACGAGCAAGCCTCAGAATATGCAGATGTATACAAAGCGATTACAAGCGCATTATCTGCTTGGCCAAATGGGTGCTTTTTAATTTGGTATCCTCTACTTTCACCCACACGAGTAGACCGAAAGACTAAAGAAGTTGCTGAAAACCCTAAAGCGGGTTTATCTGAAGAGATGATTGCGAAACTTGGTGCATTAGCGGCAAAGAGCGTTTTAAACATCCAGCTATGTGTGTCACAACCCAGCCCGCAAATTGGTATGTATGGTTCGGGCATGTGTATTATCAAT
Organism: Glaciecola sp. KUL10; assembly: GCF_003203515.1. GTDB lineage: Bacteria > Pseudomonadota > Gammaproteobacteria > Enterobacterales > Alteromonadaceae > Glaciecola. The sequence goes on from NZ_BGNG01000001.1 coordinate 118,441, forward strand.
CCCCCTTGGAAATTAGAACAAGATTTATCAGGTGTTTTAGCGACCTTACAAACAGTATTTGCAGGTGACAAAGATAAGGACACAAGCCACTTATGCCAAGTAAATTGGATAAAAACTGAAGTATGAATAAGCCCTCGGCGCTTAAACATTTTTATATTCCTGATGATCAGTCGGTATATTTGCTATCGCATAAAGATGCCACAAAACTAAAAAATTGGTTTGCGCTTTGTACCAATCAACTTGAAAAACTAGGCTATAAAAACATCTCGCTAATTGGTAAGGGCGCGTTTGGTTTTGCATTTTGCGGCACAAAAGCAAGCGGCGAAGAATTAGTCTTTAAGTTTTCGCGCATCACCTTACCTCAACACATCCAAGATCGCCTTGAAGAAGAAGCCTTCATGCTTGGCTTAGTTAAGCACCCAAAAGTACCTGCGCTAATAGAGTTTCAGCGAATTAAACGCCAGCAAGTACTTGTTATGCAACGTGCAAAAGGTGAGGACTTAGAGCAATACTGCTTAAAAAAAGGGCCATTATCTGCTCAGGTCGTTGTGAAAATAGCCGTTCAGGTGTGCGAAATCCTAGTCTATCTAAGAAACTACTCTGAAAATGGCCAAGCCCGTCCTATTGTGCATGGTGATATTAAGCCCTCTAATTTGGTTTGGGATGAAGTTAACGAAGAAGTGGCTTTAATTGATTGGGGAAGTTGTGTGTTTGCGCAGCTTGACCATCAACATCAAGCCGTATGCACAAATGTAATGGATTTAATGTCTAGCGACCTTCAACAAACCAACGCAAGACTGGGTGATGTTTACTTTATTGGAGAGGATCAGTTAAACGGAGCATTATCAAGCCCTCGTTTTGATGAACAAGGTCTAGCGTCAACCTTATATGCCATCGCATCGGGCCAAAGTGCGCGTTTTGGCAGGAAAGCGATAAATGTCACATCGTTGGGGCTTCCAAAAGAATTTGCTTTGACCTTAGAGGCGCTTTTAAGTGACGAACATCAAACACGAATTAAAGGTGGTGATTATCTGCTCAGAAACCACAAACATTTCGCAAATTTAGTATTTACTAGGTCTGTACCCGAGGATAAACCGTGCTTAGTGCCTATATGGGTGCATGCAGTTGAAAAAGACATCGAAACGGTGGTCTACAGTTCTCGTAAGTCTTATTTACGTCAGCAAGAAGGTATTAATCTCAATGAACTCAATTATGTGGATGATGCCCAGTTTGATCGCTATTACAAAAATTATTTACAAGGCATGGGAGAAACCGAAAAAGGCTTTATCGCTGCCGTCAGCCGTTTAGGAAAATACCCTGTTGTAGGCGGTCTAGCCATTAGATGGGAAAATGGCGGGATTTATGTTGATTCAAGCTTAAATCTGTTTGACCCGTCCATGAAGTTGTCGTTTGAACGCTCAGTAGACAACGTGATTACGTTAGCAAGAGCGATAGAGCGAGAAGGTATATTCAAAAGCTGCATGTTCAACGCAAAGAATACACTGCACGTTGAACGAACATCTGAAAAAACACCGTTTACGCCAGCACCAAACACTCAAATACCGTATGAAATTAGTGCTGTCTCAATTTCAGAAGCCGAAAGCCGCATGCATTCGTATTTTGAAGACGGAGAAGATCCCGATGAGTTACTTAAATTACCTGAGCCTATGATGCGGGTGATTGAACAATTGAATCGCATTCATCATACTGGCTGTATTATTTTTGAAGCGTTACCCAAGCACTTAAAAATTCACAATTATTATACTTTGCTGGATCACGCTAAAGCTGAAGAATTTCAACAACTTCTTAGCAAAGTTATTGAATTGATCCCACTTATTGACGGATTGGGAATTTCTGGTTTTATGAAACTACCATATAAAGACACTCGCTTTTTTGAACAGCAAGCGTCGTTACCAGAAAAATTTTATCCAAAGAACCCAAAAGCAGTTTGATAGACTACACTTAAACACATATTTATCGCGGAGTAAGATGCGTGTCAGAAGTAAAACTCAGTAGCCTTTTTGAGCTAGAGAAAATTGAAGAAGGCTTGTACAGAGGCCAAAGTTGGGACTTAGGTTTTAGAGCATTATTTGGCGGACAAGTACTCGGTCAATCTATTGCCGCTGCCTATCAAACAGTCGAACCTGATAGAACGATTCATTCCTTTCATTCCTATTTTTTGCTGCCCGGAGACGCGTCAAAACCGGTCTTGTACGACATTGAAAACGTGAGGGATGGGCGCAGCTTTTCAGCTAGGCGGATTAAAGCAATTCAAAATGGCCGCACAATTTTCGATATGACTGCTTCATTTCAAATCGCAGAGCCTGGTTTGGAGCATCAGTTTACTGACATGCCCAGCGCACCCGAACCTGATACCGTTGCGCCAGATATTCGATTTTATGAAGATAATTACGACAAGCTATCACAGCGCATGAAAGAAGCCTTGAGTTATCATCGACCCGTTGAAGTCCACACTATTGATTCTGCAAACGCTTATGTTGCCAAAAAGCGTGACCCACTCAGAAATCTATGGATAAAAGGCAGAGACGAGCTTGATGCGCCACTTGCTATGCATCAAGCATCTTTGGCTTACGCATCGGATTACCATTTTCTTAGTACTTGTCTTCAACCACATGGATTGTCTGTACAAGATAAATCACTAAGGTTGGCAACCATTGACCATGCGATGTGGTTTCACAAACCTTTCAAATTTGATGAATGGTTATTTTATCAAATGGAGAGCCCTTTCAGTGGCAATGGTAGAGGCTTAGTACAAGGTAAGATATACAACAAGCAAGGTGAATTGGTTGCAACTGCCGTTCAAGAAGGCTTGATGCGTCAAATAAAAGATTGACTAGGCAAAATCATCTTTAATAAAGGCGTTTAACACCATTAAAATTTAAAGTAGCACCAATAAAATTAAAATAAGAAAAGAGAAAACACATGATATATAAACTAGGTGAAGACAAAGTCGATGCCCACCCAAGCAGCTTTATAGCACCGAGTGCTCAAGTAATGGGAAAGGTAAGCTTGGCTGAAAATGCAAGTGTATGGTTCAATGCGACTATCCGAGGAGATTGCGATCCTATCGTTATTGGCGAAAACAGCAATGTGCAAGACGGTTCGGTTTTACACACAGATTTTGGTTTCCCAATGACGATAGGCAAGGGCGTTACTATTGGCCACAAGGTTATGCTTCACGGTTGTACCATCGGTGATTTTTCTCTAATTGGCATCAATGCAGTGATTTTAAACGGTGCAAAAATTGGTAAGCATTGTGTCATTGGTGCTAATGCTTTAGTGACTGAGAATATGCAAATTCCGGACAATAGCGTGGTGATGGGGTCGCCCGGTAAAATTGTAAAACAAGTCAGTGAATCTCAAGCAAAGATGTTAGAGCAGTCTGCATTGCATTACGTGAAAAATGCCCAAAGATTTAAAACAGACTTACACGAACAAGTTTAGATTTGGAGCAATTCGTTTTTAAGAGTGCCTAAATTAAAAAGGCCCGGAACAAACGTTCCAGGCTTAGGGGAATGGCTCATTGCTGAGCCGTGCGCTAACTTTGAAAATCCAGACCGTAGCTACTAAGTACTTTGAGTGAAGCGTTGGTCTTCCAATAACATCCTTATTGGGGAGAGCGACTACAAAATCTTTACCGGACAGATACTATAGACCATTTGCGCTCATAAAATAAACAGGTTTGTAAATATTTTTTCTTATAATTCAATGCATAATGAATATATCATTACATTAGAACTTAATAAAGTTTAATTTATTCAGAGACTTAGCTTTAACATCTCTCAACAGGAAGTGCACATTTTACCCAGAAGTAAATCACAGTTTATCCACAGGTTCTAACAAGTTAATACGCTTCACTTAAAACATGCTTCATTTAATAAAAGTGGGCATATAAATTGTGATGCGCTAGCATGTGCAGAAAGCGAAAGCACATAATAAGATAAAAAGAGATTCGCATGTTACACAAAATTTGGTTGGGTTTTATCCTCAGCGCATTTGTCGCAAGTTGTTATCAAGTGCTCGTGTCTGGAAATTTAGGTGCTTTTCAGGACGTAATGCAAGCCGTTACTTCGATGGCACGCACCAGTGTTGATATCGCAATAGGTTTAATTGGCTTGTTGGCATTTTGGCTGGGAATCTTTAAAGTGGCAGAAAATGCTGGATTAATTGCAAAGTTTTCAAAGGTCCTTGAACCTTTACTTTGCAGGCTAATGCCAGATATCCCCAAAGGTCACCCCGCACTTGGCAGTATAACCATGAATATGTCGGCTAATGTCCTCGGGTTAGATAATGCTGCTACTCCCTTTGGAATTAAAGCGATGCAAGACATGCAAACGCTCGCCCCAATTAAAGACACTTTGACTAATTCACAGATTTTATTCTTGGTTTTAAATACTTCTTCAGTCACTTTGTTTCCTATTGCTGTTTTTTTATATAGAGCCGATGCTGGCGCTGCGTCACCAACAGATGTTTTTATCCCCATCTTGCTTGCCACAAGTGCTTCAACACTTGTTGGCCTAATAGTGACGTGCGTCATTCAAAAGGTAAACTTATTAAATAAAGTAGTGGTACTTTATTTACTTGCTATATTTTCAAGCTTGGCGGCCGTAATCTTGTATTTCGCTACGCTTGCTGCGCAGCAACTTTCTGAGCAATCAGCCTTAATCGCGAATTTTGCGTTGCTGAGTTTTATCGTGTTGGTATTAATTAGTGGTTATCTTAAAAAGCAAAATACTTATGAGCAATTTGTTGAAGGTGCAAAGCAAGGTTTTGAAGTCGCAATAACTATTATCCCGTTTTTACTGGCCATGTTGTTTGCGATTGGCATGTTAAGAGCAAGTGGGGTGATGGATGCTGTGAGTGATGGCGTTAGCTATATTGTAGCGTTAGTAGGCTTTGATACTCGCTTTGTCGACGCTCTTCCAACGGCGCTTATGAAGCCTTTGAGCGGCAGCGGAGCACGAGCGCTTATGATTGAAACAATGCAATTTCATGGTGCCGATTCGTTTGCCGGTAGACTTGCCTCCATCATGCAAGGCTCAACCGAAACTACCTTTTATGTGTTAGCAGTATATTTAGGCGCTGTTGGCGTAAAACACAGTAGATATGCTGTTGGTTGCTGTTTAGCTGCAGATTTTGCGGGTATCTTTGCCGCCATTTGTGTCGCGTATTGGTTCTTTGGGTAGTGCTAGCCAATAATTGTATAAGTTAGTTTAATTGAACCATTATCAGGGTTTCTGGCTAATGATAATATTGCTAAATAAAGTGAAATGTTGAGATAACAAATGTTGGATAATTCAGTTTTGGAGCAGGAACCAAGAGATAAAGAAGTCTCTTCTGCCTATAGTTTAATCGTTAAGCAAGTCGGGGCCTTGATTGAGGATGAACACGATTTAATCGCTAACCTAGCGAATGTTAGTGCGGTTCTTTTCAATAACCTCGATGATGTAAATTGGGCCGGTTTTTATTTGTTTAAAGAGGGGGAATTAGTGCTAGGACCTTTTCAGGGACAAGCAGCTTGTATCAGAATTCCAATGAACAAAGGTGTTTGCGGTACTGCAGCGTTTAAAAAAGAAGCAGTGTTGGTTGATAATGTGCACGAATTTTCAGGGCATATAGCTTGCGATGCTGCTTCAAATTCTGAAATTGTCATTCCAATTATTGTTGAGCAAAAACTAATCGGTGTTTTAGATATCGATAGTCCCCGATATTCCCGTTTTAACCTCGATGATTTGAATGCCTTAAGCCGCATCGTCAAGCTCATCGAGGAGAATATAACTCAGGGCAAGCCTTTATTATGAAACACTTTGTCGATATTCATACTTTGCTAAGCACAGCAGATGATATGGAAGATATCCACGATGATCCTTACGAAGCTTCTGAGAAATTAAATACTATTTTGCACATGGTATATGATGCAGCAGATGATGATTTTGAAACACAAAGGCTAGAAAAATTACTAACTAAAACTTGGCATCATTGGCACCAAGATTCCTATTTATTGGATATTGAGGTTGACGATTTAGTCGATTGGGTGGATCATCTGTTTTCAACAGAGGATAATGATGATGAATTATCTTAAAAAAGCCGACTTAAACAAAGTAGATTAATGGAAGACACTCAAAAATTTTCAAACACTAAAGAAGTTTTAGCATTCTTGGCCGAAACATTTCCCAAATGCTTTACTTTAGAAAACGAAGCAAAGCCTTTAAAGATTGGTATTTTTCATGATTTAGCCAGCAGACTAGAAGGCGATGAAAGAGTCAGTAAACGTTTGCTTAGAATGGCTTTGAGACATTATACCAGCGGCTGGAAGTACCTAGCTTCGGTCAAAGTAGGTGCATTCAGAGTCGATTTAGATGGTGAGGCGGGTGATGCTGTTGATCAAGAGCATGCCGAGCATGCTCAAGTGCAACTCAAAGAAAGTAAGGCTAAGGCGGCTGAAAAGCGTCAGCAGCTTAAGCAAGATGCAGCACAAAAGCGAAGCTACAAAAATCGTGCGGCAAATCCTGCAGCGGCCAAAAGAACAAAGAAACCAAGTGCAAATCGAAGTGACAATAAAACCAACAAACCAAGTGCCCCTAGAAAAGTTGTGAAAGAATTGGTTGAGTCTGATGTGGTTGTGGGTAAGCAAGTGTCTGTTAAAGTGGGTAAGACGCCCATGCCGGCAACGATTACCGATATCAGTAAAGATGGTATTCAAGTGCAACTAAATAGCGGAATGTCTGTCAAAGTACAACGCGAACAATTGCGATTGGTGAATTAATAAATAAGGTGGTGATATGCAAATTTCTAACAGTAAACGCTTAAAGCGCACAGTAGTAGCCTTAGCCGTTGCTTCGACACTGTTCTCGTTCGGCATAGCAGCTGGACCCAGTGGCGAAACTGTAGATGAACTTCCAGAGTTATCACCACAAACTTGGCATCAAAAATCAGCAAAGCGTATTTCTGACCAGTTCCTACGCTCTCACTACAAGAAAGTAAACATTGATGATGAGTTATCGGCAAAAATATTCGATCGCTACCTTCGCAGTTTAGATGTAAATAAAAACTTCTTTTTAGAAAACGACATAAAATCCTTTGAAAAAAATAGAAACGACTTTGACGATGCAATTAAGCAGGGTCGTTTGGATTTGGCATATGATATTTTTAGAGTCAGCCTTGAGCGTCGAAAAGAACGTTTTCAATACGCATTAAGTCTTGTCGATACAAAATTTGATTTTGAAAAAGAAGGCGACAAATTCTTTTATGATCGCGAAGACGCAAATTGGGCGAGCACACAGCAGGAACTTGACGAGGTTTGGCGTCAACGAGTTAAGTATGATGCTTTAAACTTAAAGTTAGCTGACAAGACACCAGAAGAAATCACGGATATCCTAACCAAACGCTATGAGCGCGCGATACGACGTCTTACGCAAACAAACAGTGAGGACGTTTTTCAAACGGTAATGAACTCGTTTGCTAGAAGTATTGAGGCACATACAAGTTATTTGTCTCCGCGCAATACCGAGCGGTTTCAAATGCAAATGAACTTGTCCTTAGAGGGAATAGGCGCTGTTTTAAGAAGTGAAGATGACCATACCGTTATTGTAAGTGTGGTTGCTGGCGGACCCGCAGATAAGTCAGATGCAGTTAAACCAGAAGATAAAATTATTGCAGTGGCACAAGACGGCGAAGACTTTGTCGATGTCGTTGGGTGGAGACTAGATGACGTCGTTGAATTGATCAAAGGTCCGAAAGGCAGCACAGTTAAATTACAGGTTCAAAAAGGCACGAGTTCAAGCAAGAAAATACAAGAAGTAGCCATCGTCCGAGATAAAGTTAAACTCGAAGATCGCGCCGCACAGTCAGAGGTATTTATTCCTTCATCAGGTGAAAATGCCGGAGAAAAGTTAGGTGTGATTAGCATACCTTCGTTTTATCACAATCTTCATGTTGATGTTAAAAAAGAACTAGATTCATTGATGGAGCAAGATGTCAAAGGTGTGATCGTTGACCTACGTGGTAACGGCGGTGGTTCCTTACCAGAGTCTATCTATTTAAGCGGCTTGTTCATTGATAAAGGCCCTGTGGTCCAAGTACGATATCAAAATGGAAGAGTTAATGTTGACCGTGATACCGATGGTGTTGTTCACTATGCTGGTCCACTGACAGTTTTAGTCGACCGTTATAGCGCGTCTGCAAGCGAAATTTTTGCCGCGGCTATGCAAGATTACAACCGGGCTATTATTATCGGAGAGCAAACGTTCGGGAAAGGCACGGTTCAGCAGCACAGAGGTTTGGGTCGAATCTATGATATGTTCGAGAGCCCCCTTGGTGCGGTTCAGTATACTATTGCTAAATTTTATAGAATAAGTGGCGGTAGTACTCAGCAAAAAGGTGTCAAGCCTGATATCTTATATCCTTCAGCGATTGACCCTGAGGAGTGGGGAGAGAGCAAAGAAGAAAATGCGCTTCCTTACGACAGTATTAAAAAAGCAAACTATACAACAGTTGGAAGCTATGATGGCGTTATAGACGTATTGAGTGCTAAACATTCTGCTAGAGCACTAAAGGATCCTGAGTTTGCTTATATCTATCAAGATATAGATGAATACAATCGCACAAAAAATGACAAGTATATAAGTTTAGTCGAGTCAGAAAGGCGTGCTAAAAAGAAAGAAGCCGAAGAAAAGCAACTAGTGCGAGTCAATGAACGATTAGAACGTTTAGGCTTAGAAAAGCTAGCGTCACTTGATGACGATCTGCCTGATGAACTTGATGACATCGATCCATTTTTGAGTGAAGCAGCTAATATAACGTTTGATATGATTGATGCAGGTAGTTACGCGCTTAATCTAAAAAAATAAACTTTGAGCCAAAATAGGCTCGCGTTGCTCTTAAACTGGACAACGAATAATTATAATAAAAATGAGGTCTATATGAGCGCAAGGGGTGAGTTTTCCTCGCGAATCGGATTCGTATTAGCGGCAGCTGGTTCTGCTGTTGGCTTAGGTAATATTTGGGGCTTTCCGACAAAAGTGGCTGAAAATGGAGGCGCTGCTTTTGTACTGGTCTATTTAATCATGGCCTTTGTGCTTGCCTATCCTGTGTTAATGGCTGAGTTAATTATTGGGCGGGCTAAACGTGCCAATATGGTTGATGCGCTTGGTCAAATTGGTGAATCGGGGGTTAAACAAACACTCGGTCGATTTACTGGCAGTATCGGTGCAATTACCGTTGTTTTAATTCTTTCTTTTTACGCAATTGTTGCAGGTTGGATGATTGCATTCTTTTTCGATGCGCTTTTTAGCGTTATTGGTCAAAATATCCCTTGGTTAACTGAGTTCTCAAATGCCAGAAACGCCATTTTTATGGCAGTGTTTGTAGGCTTAACTGCCGTCGTAGTTTCAGGCGGTGTGAGTCAGGGGATTGAGCGTTGGTCAGTTCGTCTTATGCCAACATTATTTGCGATTATAATTGCATTGATTATCTACGTATCTTTTCAAGATGGCGCTCTTGAAGGGTGGAAGGTCTATTTATTACCAGATTTTTCTCGGGTAATGGATGCGGAACTCTTGATAGATGCTATGGGGCAGGCTTTCTTCTCGATGTCTTTAGGCGTAGGGACTATGCTCGTTTACGGGTCATACATAAAAAAAGCGAAAGTTTACCGAAATTAGGCGCTTCTGTAGCATTGGTAGATATTGGTGTCGCCGTTGTAGCAGGGATGCTGATTATTCCTGCCATGTACGTAGCGTTGCAAAATGGTGTTGAAATATTTACTGCTAGTGGGGCATTGATTCAAGGTGATAGCCTTATTTTTAATGTGCTACCTGCACTTTTTGACAAGATTGAAATCGTTGGTCCCCTAGTTGCCACCGCGTTTTTTGCATTGATGGTGATAGCAGCGTTAACTTCTTCAATTTCTATGCTGGAAGTTCCAGTTGCTTATTTAGTTGATAGCAAGGGGTTTAAACGCAATAAAGCCACGATTGTATTGATGTGCTTAGTGCTGATCAGTAGTGGGGTAATCGTTTTTAACTTTGAAGCGTTATTTGGCCTAGTTATTACCGCTACAACTCAATATAGTCAACCAATTCTTGGTTTATTCTTATGTTTGTTTGCTGGCTGGGTGTGGAGAAGAGATCAGATACTATCAGAACTAAAACAAGGTGATGCCGAGATTGAGCAAAGCGTCTTCTGGAAAATTTGGCCTTGGTATATCAAGTTCGTTTGCCCGCTTGTTATTGTTTTTATGTTTTACCGCTCAATTGCATAATGGCCTCTGAAAAATGAAAAATATAAAAGAACCTAGTTTATTTGATGCACTCATTCCTCTAGTTTTATTGGTATTGATGATGGGCAGTGCGGTATATCTGTTTGCTGATGATTCATCATATGGGCCAAACCAGATCTCCTTGCTAATGGCGATGGGAGTGGCTTCAGTAATTGGATTGAAAAATGGCCATACATGGAAGAGCATCGAAGAAGGCATTGTTAAGGGTATTTCAATGTCTTTGGGGGCCTGTCTTATTTTGTTTGCGGTGGGCTCACTAATAGGTACATGGATGCTTGCAGGAACAGTGCCTACGCTCATTTATTACGGACTTTCTTTACTCAACCCTACATTTTTTTATGCAGCTTCTTGTTTAATTTGTGCTGTTGTTGCAATGAGTATTGGTAGCTCTTGGACGACGGCTGCTACCGTAGGTGTAGCCCTAATTGGGGTGGCAACTGGCATGGATATGTCGCTTGCGATAACCGCGGGTGCGATCGTATCTGGTGCCTACTTTGGGGATAAGCTCTCGCCATTATCAGAAACGACAAACTTAGCGCCAGCTATTGCAGGCACTGATTTATTTGAGCACATCAAATATATGCTTTGGACAACGGTACCTAGCTTCACTATATCTCTTATCCTATTTGTAATCTTGGGCTTGAGCGAAGATACAAGTCAAGTGTCTTCACGAATAGAGCAGATGCAAACAATACTTTCTGAAGAATTTGCGCTCGGGGTGCACCTTTTGGTGCCATTAGTTGTGCTATTGACGCTTGCAATTAAGAAAGTACCTGCGTTCCCCGCGGTATCTATTGGTGCATTAATCGGCGGCATTTGGGCACTATTTTTTCAAAACGATCTAGTCTCATCAATGTTGGATAATGAGTTTTCATCATCCGTTCAAAACCTGATGGTGGTTTGGACCGCCTTGTTTGATGGTGTGAGTTTTAACACACCAGATGACAACTTAAACAGCTTGTTGAGTCGTGGCGGTATGTCGAGTATGTTAAACACAGTTTGGCTAATAATTTGCGCGATGTCTTTTGGTGCAGTATTAGAAAGAGTCGGATTATTAAAAGCGATTGTATCTGCTTGCTTAAAAGGCGCAGACTCAGCTGGCTCCATGGTCAGTCGAACTATCTTGACATGCATAGGTACAAACTTAGTAACTGCCGACCAGTACATTTCAATTGTTATGCCAGGCAGAATGTATAAAGAAGAATTTGAAAAACGAGGATTGCACCAACTAAATCTATCAAGAAGTTTAGAAGATGGCGGAACGATCACTTCGCCTTTGATACCTTGGAATACTTGTGGTGCTTACATGCATGGCGTGCTTGGGGTACATCCGTTTACTTATTTCTTCTATGCATTCTTCAACCTTATCAATCCGATCTTAGCTGTGATTTATGCGTATCTAGGCATAAAGATTTTACGTTTAACACCACCGAAGGTGACGATAAAGACCTAAGAGGGCCGTTATGTCGCAAACAAATATTAAACGGCGCGAAGACTATCTTGCGCCGTCTTTTTTTATAGATGAAATTGAATTAACTGTTGAATTAGAGCCGCATCAAACTAAAGTTAAATCGATACTTAAGGTTAGGCGTAACCCTATCGGGGCAGGCGACTTAGTACTAGATGGCGAAGGACTTGAATTGAAAGGCGTTTTCATTGATGGACGTGCATTCAGTGAATACGAAGTTACAGATACACATCTAATATTGCCCTCAGCTCTTCTTAACGAAAGTTTTGAACTCAATATCGAAAATTTAATTTCTCCAAAAAGCAATACATCGCTTGAAGGGCTATATTTGACAGACGGGTCATATTGCACACAATGCGAAGCTGAGGGCTTCAGAAAAATAACTTATTTTCTAGACAGACCAGATGTACTTTCAATATATACATGCAACATCATTTCTTCCGATAAAAATTTAAAGTATTTGTTATCCAATGGAAATAAAACGCGAGATAAGATTTTAGACGATGGAAGAAGACTTGTAACTTGGCATGACCCTCATAAAAAACCATGTTATTTATTTGCTCTTGTTGCTGGAGATTTTGATTGCCTAGCTGATGACTACATGACGCATTCAGGTCGAAGCGTAAAACTAGAGTTATTTGTTGAAAAAGGCCGTTTATTGCAAGGGCGTCATGCGCTAGATTCATTAAAAAAGTCGATGCGATGGGATGAGGAAACTTATGGACTAGAATATGACCTAGACATTTACATGATTGTCGCAGTTGACTTCTTTAACATGGGGGCGATGGAAAACAAAGGGCTAAATGTTTTTAATAGTAAATATGTGCTCGCTGCCCCAGACACGGCTACTGACCAAGATTATTTTAATATTGAAGCGATAATCGCGCATGAATATTTTCATAATTGGACCGGAAATCGTGTTACCTGTAGAGACTGGTTCCAACTCAGTTTGAAAGAAGGGCTTACAGTATTTAGAGATCAATCGTTTAGCGCAGACATGTTCAATCCATTAAGTACGAGAATTGATCAAGTTAAAGTCATGAAAGAGCACCAGTTTGCAGAAGATGCAGGCCCTATGAGCCATCCAATTAGGCCTGACGAAGTTATCGAAATGAATAATTTCTACACGGTGACGGTCTATGATAAGGGCGCTGAGGTTATTCGAATGATGCACACTATCTTAGGTAAAGATGGTTTTAGAAAAGGCATGGATTTGTATTTCTTGCGCCATGATGGTCAGGCGGTGACGTGTGATGATTTTGTGGCCGCGATGGAAGACGCTAATGCGATAGATTTGACGCATTTCAAACTTTGGTACTCTCAGTCAGGTACACCTCAGGTTAAAGTTAGTAAAAGTATTGGTGACGTTTGTGAGCTCAATTTCGAGCAAATTAATATTGCCACTGCAGATCAATCAGAAAAACATACTATGTACATTCCCATCGCTTTAGAATGCCTCACAGAAGAGGGTAAGCAAATTGTATGTGACGACAGTATTTTTGTATTAGACAAGCGAAAAGACACTTTGCTTGTGCAGACAGATTCAAAATGCTTTATACCTGTTTTACTTTCTGATTTTTCGTCGCCGATAAAAATAGACTATCCATACACTGACCAAGAACTGTTGACGATTGCGACATTTTCCAAATCGGATTATTCAAAGTGGGACGCTATTCAACAGTTTTTTCTAAAACAAACGGTCGCGCTATATTATGACCCTAGTTTTACAATAGACCTTCTCGCGCTAAATACTCTCAAACAAATAATTGATCGTAATAAAGACAAGCCCGGTATCCTCGCTGAACTGATCAATGTTCCTAGCACTGAAACGATTTTACTTGAGATAAATGAAGTTGATCCCTTGCGAGTGAATAATGCAAGGCAGCAATTTCTGAGTTTGTTATCTGATCATTTAAAGGGCGACTTAATTGACCTATATCACTCGTTCTTACCTGTGGTGTACGAGTATTCTAAAGATCAAATTAACATACGGAAGTTAAAAAATAATGTGATAAGCCTGTTAGCGAATGCAGGTTACAAAGTATTAGTTTCTTCGCTAATTGAAAAACAATACTTTGAAGCTGACAATATGACAGATAAATTGGGCGCATTAAAAGCAGCGCAACAGTGTGAACTTAAATTGTTTGACCAACTTCTTTCAGAGTTTGAACAGAGTTATCAACATGACGCTGTTGTCATGGATAAATGGTTCACATTACAAGCAAATACTTATAGAAATAATATGCTTAGTCACTTAGATATGGTGCGTGCTCACAACCAATATTCGATTACCAATCCTAATAAAGTGCGCTCTGTAATTGGTAGTTTTGCGTTTTATAACACGCAGGGATTTCATGCTATTGATGGTAGTGGTTACAAGTATGTTGCAGATTACCTGATGGAATTAGATAACATTAATCCCCAAGTTGCATCGCGAATTGTGACTTGCCTTATTTCTTGGAAAAAATTTGACAAACAGAGACAGGGCTTGATTAAAACACAACTAGGTCGATTACTTACTAACAAGGAATTAAGTAAAGACTTGTTTGAAAAAGTTAGCAAAAGTCTAGCCAGTGACTAAGCTGTAGTGATGTATGAAAGAGCTAACGCATTATCTATTTAGTGTAAATATGCCTTACAGTGAATGTGAGAGCCTTTATTTAGGGCAAGTAAAGCATGTTGTCGTTACTGCTGATACCGGCGAGAGAATTCAAGTCCCCTCAATTAATGTGAGGAAGTTTGTAGACACGCGCGGCCTTGTGGGTCGTTTTAGATTAACTGTTGATGACAAACATAAAATACAAGCCTTAGTTCGTATTGCTTAAATTAGCTCGTGATCAATGGATTTTGCCTAATAATTCGGCAAGCTATGTTAACTGGTACGATTAGTTCTTGCGATTGAGTCAAAATGATGTAATCATTTTGTTAATAATGCACGTATAACAACAAACGTATCGGAATAACGATAGTTCTGGAGAATGTAATCAAATGATAAACAAGCCTCGCGCATTCAAAAAGTCTTCTTTAGCGTTGACTGTCGCCACAGTATTAGTGGCTAGCGCTCAGACAGCAAAAGCAGCTAACTGGGATTTTGGCGATGTAAGTGTCACCTTAGATTCTAACTTTACTTTAGCTACCAGTATCAGAGTTGAAGATCGCGACTATAATTTGATCGGACACAGTAATCAGCCAGGTCTAGACTGGAACAATTATAATGCTGCAACGAACGTTATTTATCCATCTGCTGACGTATGGGCATTGACTGATGGCGCATATTCAAGCAATGGCGATTTAGGTAATCTTTCCTTCGATAGTGGCGAAGCGTTTTCTACACAATTTGTTGGCCTGCACGAGCTAGAGATTCAGTACGAAAACTTTGGTTTCTTTGCACGTGGTTTCTATTTTTATGACTTTGAGTTATCAGATGGAGACCGCGCTTGGTCTAATCCAATTACGGGCTTCGAAGTTGACCCATGCAGAGATTCAACTGCTTCTGATGAGCTGTGCAGTGACATTAGACTGTTAGACGCTTTTGTGTATGCTGATTTTTATGTGGGTGACATGCCTATTTCGGTTAGATTAGGTGATCAAGTAATAAGCTGGGGAGAGAGTACTTTTATTCAGCACGGTATCAATACAACAAACCCGGCTGACGTAACGCGCGCCAGAGCACCAGGGGCTGAATTAAAAGAAGTATTTATTCCAGTTGGAATGATATCTGCGAATATTGGCTTAACTGACACGGTCAGTTTATCTGCATATTATCAATATGAGTGGGAGCGTTCGTTGTTACCTGTTGCCGGTAGTTATTTTGCCGCGAATGATTTTGCAGGTGAGGGCGGTTCATTTAATAACATTCAACTTGGATTTACTGGTAATCCTGATATTGATATGGATACCTTGATTCCAGCACTAAACGTAATTGGTGGTCAAGTACGTGAAAACGCTACTAATCCAGCGGTATTGGGTCAGTTAAGTCAGGCTTATCTAGCGTACCCAACTAAAGTTGCAGTTCGCGCACGCAGTGACGCTGCTCATGATGATGCGGACGATCAAGGCCAATATGGTGTGCGTTTAACGTGGTTTGCAGAAGAACTCAATGAAACAGAGTTCGGTTTTTACCATATCAACTACCACAGTCAACGACCGTTAGTTGCTGGTGTAACCTCTGATTTTACAGCGGCAGGCATTCAAGCCGATTTAAACTTCTTGGCGCAAAACGAGATTACACGTGACAATATAACTGAGTTAGGAGCCTTTACAGAGTCGAGGTTCACTTATCCTGAAGATATTAAACTATATGGTTTAAGCTTTAACACGAATGTAGGCGAAACGGCATTAGCTGGTGAATTTGCTTACCGCGTTGATGAGCCGCTTCAGATAGACGATGTTGAATTGTTATATACGGGTATGCCAGAACAACTTGGTGCAGCGGGTCTTCGCCCTGACTTAGTCGGTATTTCACAGCTAAACAATATCGGCCGAAACGTTGGGCCAGGTGAAACTGCAGAAGGTTTCCTTTTATCAGATACTTGGCAGATGCAGTTTACTGCTTCTCATGTGTTTGGTCCTTCATTAGGTACTGACAACTTAATATTTTTGGCAGAAGCGGGTTATGTGAAAATAGAAGATTTCCCAGACCCAGAAGTAATTCGTTTGAATGCGCCAGGTACCGCTAGAACGCCATCTTTAGAGCCTGTTCCAGGCACGAATAATAATCGAGAAGGACTTCACATCGGTTTATCCGATGGCCCGGAAACAAATCCGTTCTCAACTGATGATGCTTGGGGTTACCGTTTGTTAGCAGTGGCTGATTATAATAACGTGTTTGCGGGCATAAACCTTAGAACAAGAGCAACTTTTGCTCATGATGTTGAGGGAACAACGCCTGACCCACTTTTCTTATTTTTAGAAGATAGAAAATCGGCAAATGTTTCGTTCACTTTCGACTATCTGAGTAAATGGTCTGCCACTGCATCATACAGTGCATTTTGGGGCGGCATAGGCACTACTAATGCTCTATCAGATAGAGATTTCGTTTCTTTCAATATTAAATATGCAATTTAAGGACGTCGTAATGATAAAGAATTTAGGTTTAATAACCGCTGGGATTGCTCTCGCCTTGTCAAGCCAATTGGCAATGGCAAAGGTAAGTGCAGCT
Source organism: Glaciecola sp. KUL10 (assembly GCF_003203515.1). GTDB lineage: Bacteria > Pseudomonadota > Gammaproteobacteria > Enterobacterales > Alteromonadaceae > Glaciecola. The sequence continues at coordinate 135,370 of NZ_BGNG01000001.1, forward strand.
GATGCGGCTAAACTTGGTGCAGAGTTAACGCCCTTAGGTGCAGAAAAAGCTGGAAATGCTGATGGCAGTATACCTGCGTGGACTGGCGGGATTACGTCTGCGCCAGCAGGCTACACACCAGGTGGTTTCCACATTGACCCATTCGCTGATGACAAGCCGCTTTTTGTGATTACAAAAGCCAATTATCAGGAATATGCTGCAAACTTAACTGACGGCCAAAAAGCGTTGTTTGAAGCATACCCTGATACCTTTACCATGCCCGTTTACCAAACTCGTCGAACAGCTTCAAATTCTCAAGAGGTTTATGATGCGACTAAAGCAAATGCTACGCGTGCTGAATTACTTGAGGGCGGGAATGGCTTGAAGGGTGCAGCAGTTGGTATCCCATTCCCAATTCCTTCTAATGGCTTAGAAGCAATATGGAACCATATTCTGCGTTATCGTGGCGCTGCAGTTCAGCGTTTTGGTGGTCAAGCGGCGGTAACTGCCGGCGGTGATTTTAACGTTATAGGTTTCGATGAAACCTTAATGATAAAATATGCCGAAAAAGGTGTGACACCTGAGTCACTGGTTGAAGACAATATTCTCTTCAAATTCAAGCAAAGTGTCACAAGTCCTGCTCGATTAGCGGGCACTGCATTATTGGTTCATGAAACGGTAGACCAAATAAAAGAGCCTCGTCAAGCGTGGACATATAATACGGGGCAACGTCGAGTTCGTCGGGCGCCCAACATCGCATATGACGCACCAGGAACCGCGGCTGATGGTTTAAGAACTACTGATGATTTTGACATGTTCAATGGTTCTCCTAACCGCTACGACTGGACATTGAAAGGTAAACAAGAATTATACGTAGCCTATAATAGTTACAAGGTGCATAGCGACAAGGTTAGTTACGACGATATTCTTCAAGCTGGTCACGTTAATCCAGACTTAACACGTTTTGAAAAGCATCGTGTTTGGGTAGTTGAAGCAAACCTTAAAGAAGAATTTAGACACGTTTACCAGAAGCGAGTGTTTTATATCGATGAAGATAGCTGGCAAGTGCAAGTTGCTGATATGTATGATGGACGTGGTGAGTTATATCGCGTGGCGATGGCACACGGTGTAAATTACTATGATGTTCCAACACATTGGTCTACACTGGACGTTTATCATGATTTAAACTCTCGAAGATATCTGGCAATCGGCCTTGATAATGAAGAGAAGATGTACGACTTCACTATCACGCCAAACGATAGGGAGTTCACCCCGCAAGCATTAAGACGGGAAGGAAAGAGATAAATAAAGGGTTGGCATTTGCCAACCTTTTTTTTCAACTAGAGCTTTTTGAATATGTATCTAAAAAAAGTAAGTATGTTGGGTGTGTTAACCACCACTTTGCTAAGTTGTGGTGCAGCCTTATCAGCGCAAAAACAGAGTTTTCAAGCACCTTTGGTTACTGAATCAATGTTACTCGATATAGCAGTCAATGACATGATTGTTATTGTAGGCGAACGCGGCCATATTTTAATTAAACAAAATGGTGACTTGGTTCAGCTAGACGTACCCACTAAAACTACCTTTACAGCCGTTTCGACGATTGGTAATAAAATATGGGCGGTTGGTCATGATGCAACAATTGTTGCATCAGTTGATGGGGGGAAGTCTTGGTCTATTCAGTTGCAAATGCCAGAGTTAGACCGTCCCTTTTTAGACGTCCTCTTTTTTGATGACCAACATGGGATAGCGCTTGGTGCCTACGGTTTGTTTTATAGAACAAGAGACGGTGGAACGACGTGGAATAAAGAACTACATGCGTCAGTGCTCCCACTAGCAGACATAGAGTATCTTGACACAATAAAAAGTGATCAAGCTTTTTATGAAGAAGAGCTATCGTTTATATTACCTCATTTCAACCGTGTTACGTACAAGAACGGAAAGCTTCTATTAGCGGGAGAGGCTGGTTTACTTGCCGTTAGCGATAATTTGGGGGAGTCATGGCAAAGACAGGATATAGATTACTACGGTTCGTTTTTTGACGTTTCTCAATTTAAAGTGGATGAGATTACGTTAACGCTGGCAGCAGGATTGAGAGGAAACTTATTTGCCCGCAGAGATGTAGATTCTGATTGGTTTTCTGTGGAAACATGTGTAACAACATCCTTAAATTCATTTGTTATAAATAACGAAAAGACGTTTGTTACGGGTAACAATGGCGTTTTATTCGCAGTGGATATAGAAAGCGTCTTTACTGACAAAACTTTACCGCTAGACGCTGATGGCTGCGCTCAGTCTGCAGCATTAACCATGATAGATAGTGGAGTAAATGATGCAATTCTGAATGCTGATTATCAAAATGGGCAATTATTCGCTGTTACCGCATCTGGTATTAAATTTTTAAATGCAGAATAAAATTATATGAATCAATTTATAGAATCAGTGGAAAAAACCGTTTTTAAACATCGCGCTATTGTGATTGGTTTCTTTACACTTGTTACCGTGTTTCTACTTTATAACGCGTCTCAATTAAAGCTGGACGCCGGTTTTACAAAAAATATTCCTCTTAATCATGAGTATATGCAGACTTACATGCAACATCGGGAAAACTTCGGTGGCGCAAATAATGTGCTTGTTTCCGTTTGTGATGTTGATGGAGATATTTTTAATACAGAGTTTTTTGACACGCTAAAGAATGTTCACGACCAATTATTTTTCATAAATGGCGTTAACCGTTCACTAGTCATTTCGCTGTTTGCACCTTCTACTCGATTTACTGAAATAGTGGAGGGCGGTTTTTCTGGTGGTCCAGTTATTCCGGCAGATTTTAATTCTAAAAATCAATCCGCCTTAGATCTAGTTCGCAAGAACATCGACAAGGCTGGTATTGCGGGTCGGCAAGTTTCCAGCGATTTTAGTTGTGCAATGGTCACTGCTCAATTGTTAGATATAGATCCTGAAACCGGTGAGAAACTAGATACGCTAGCGCTTGCCTCTGAGTTAGAAGAGCAATTGCGAGGAAAATACGAAAACGAGAATACAAGTATTCATATTATCGGTTTTTCTAAAATGATTGGTGATGTAGCTGAAGGCGCTAAAGACGTTTTACTTTTCTTTGCTATCGCGATTGCAATAACAGCTATTATGGTTTTCTTTTTCTCTCGTTCGATTATGCTGACCTTACTGCCATTGTTATGCTCAATTATTGCGGTAATTTGGCAACTCGGATTGCTAACATTATTTGGTTTTGGCTTAGATCCGATGTCTATCTTAGTGCCTTTCTTAGTTTTTGCGATCGGTGTAAGTCATGGCGTTCAAATGATCAATGCAGTTGGCAAACAAGCATCTGTTGGTGTGGATGTAAAGACTGCTTCGCAAAATGCATTTAAAACACTTCTGATTCCTGGCGGCATTGCATTGCTTTCCGACACGGTAGGGTTTATGACACTACTGGTAATCGATATTGGCATCATTAGGGAGCTAGCGATCACTGCAAGCATGGGAGTCGCTGTGATCATTCTGACAAATTTATTATTGCTTCCAGTTTTAATGTCATATGTGAAGCTTAGTCAAAAATATGTGGATTCATTTAAAAATGAAAGAGACAAAGGCAACAAAGTCTGGGAGAACGTTGCTAAATGTGCGAGTTCAAAGACTGCGATTGTTATTGTTGCACTCACGTCAATACTATTTGTGTTAGGTAGTATGCAAGCTAGTAAGATGAAAATTGGAGACTTACATGCTGGTGCTCCCGCACTTCATGAAAGCTCACGATACAATCAAGACACGTTCTTAATCACAGATAAGTTTGAAATAACTGTTGATTATATATCTGTTATCGTTGAAACATCTGCTGAGGCATGTACTGATTTTGACACTATGACTGCAATTGATGATTTTCAATGGAGAATGGAGAACATTCCAGGTGTTCAGTCAGCAATATCTCTTGCATCTGTAGCTAAACAGGTCAATGCAGGATATAACGAAGGTAATCCTAAATGGCAAGTGCTTCCGCGTAATCAATCAACTATGGTACAAGCTGTTTCTCGTGTGCCTACGTCTAGTGGCCTTTTAAACGGCGACTGCTCAGTAATGCCTATCATTTTATTTATGCAAGACCATAAAGCTGAGACGATCGAAACAATAGTAGCAGCGGTCAAGCAAATTCGTGAAGAGTATCAAACAAGCACCTTAGACTTTAAACTCGCATCTGGGCCAGTAGGTGTAATGGCAGCGACTAATGAAGCGGTCAAAGCATCACAAGACCCGATGTTGTATTATGTCTTCGGTGCCGTTATAGCATTATGCTTAATTAGTTTTAGGTCTATCAGAGCGACGCTCTCTGTCGTTATTCCACTATATGTTGTTTCAGTATTAGCCCAATCGCTTATGACAGTCTTACAAATTGGATTGACGGTCTCTACACTACCGGTGATTGCTTTAGGCGTCGGTATTGGTGTCGACTACGGTATCTATATTTTATCGACAATGAATGAGCGCTTAAAAGCTGGCGATTCTGTTCAGGCTGCCTATCTTGCTGCGCTTAAAGAGCGTGGAAGTGCAGTATTGTTCACCGGTATAACACTAGCGATCGGCGTTAGTACTTGGGTATTTTCATCACTCAAGTTCCAAATGGACATGGGAATCTTATTGACGTTTATGTTTATCGTTAATATGCTAGGCGCGATTATTGTTTTACCTGCGATAGCGCGCTTGTTGTGGTTTAAGCGAAGCGAGAAAAACTAGAAAAAATAATTTTGATTAATTAATGCTTAAAAGGGCCGAAAGGCCCTTTTTTATGCATAAAATAAACATGCTTATGCAATTTGTAAATTAGTCGTTAAATATCACTTTTAATCCTTCATTTATTTAGAGAAAATACCGATATAACAAGGAATAAGGTCTATCCTAAGACGTAACACACTGTAAAGAGAACACGAAATGTCGGTCACAAAGCATCAAGATTCAGTTTTACTCGGGCGTGTATTTTCATTAATTAAAGAAAAAGTGAGTAACCAAGAGGCGCCTCTTATCAAAGAGTTTGCGCGTCTTTTATTCAAAAATATGTCATTTGAAGATTTAGTCGGCAGAAGTGATAGCGATTTGTATGGAGCTACACTCAGTCTATGGCGGATCATGCAGACAAATGATGCAGAACAACCTGTGATTAAGGTGTTTAATCCAGAAATATCAAAGCATGGTTGGCAGTCTAGTCACACTATTATTGAAATTATCGTAAAAGACATGCCGTTTTTAGTCGATTCAGTCAGAATGGTGATTAACAGATTAGGCATATCCGCACACTTATTATTGCATAGTCCTATGCACCTCAAACGAGATAAGTCTAATAAACTTTTGTCATTTGTGGATGCTGAATCAAAAGATAAAGAAACATCCTCTGAAACAGCCTTTTTGATTGAAATTGATAGGCAGTCTAAAGCAAGTGAAATAAAAACACTTAAAGACGAGTTGTTGTCAGTGGTTGAAGAAGTTTCTTTGACAGTTGCTGATTGGCAGCCCATGAGAGAAAAACTGGCCAGTATTACGAAAAGCTTCGAAAAATCAAAATCTAAGGCCCCAGCTTCTGTAAAATCCCAAGGCAAAACCTTTTTAAATTGGTTAAACGATCATAATTTCACGCTGATGGGTTATCGCTATTATGAAGTTAAAGCGATTTCGGGTGACTATCGTTGGATCCCAGACAAAAAGAGTAGTATGGGGTTAATGAAAAACTCAATTAGCGATAGACAACGCTTACTATCGACTTTGCCACCCAGTGCGCGTGACGAAGCATTGAGTTCAAATCCACTTATCTTGACGAAAACAAACAGTAGAGCACGCGTTCACCGCCCAGCTTATATGGATTATGTGGGGGTAAAAGAGTTTGATGAAAAAGGTACGCTTATCGGCGAGCATCGTTTCTTAGGGCTTTACTCAGCATCTTTCTACAATAGTTCAGCTACTGATTTACCGATGTTAAGCGAAAAAATTGATCGCATGTGCAAAATTGCAGGTTTCGATAAAGGAACTCATGCTTATAAGGCATTTGTTAACATTGTTGAGACCTATCCGCGCGATGAACTTTTACAGACATCAGACGAGGCACTAGCACAAATAATCCTTGGTATCTTTCAAATGCAAGAACGAGGGATTTCCAGGTTATTCGTTAGAAAAGACGAATTTGGGCGTTTCTATTCGTGTCTCGTTTATGTTCCCCGAGAAATCTACAACACTCAACTTAGAAGAGATACTCAAGCGTTATTAAAGCAGGCATTTGAATCAGAGAAGCCTGTGGAATTTAATACTTATTTTTCTGAATCAGTTTACGCAAGAACGCATTACATCGTGCGCGTTAATAATAATAATTTGGAGTTCGATGTGAAAGAAATTGAAGATAACCTAATTGAACTTACGCGTTCTTGGAATGATAAATTAGCATCTAAAATTACCTCGGCGTATGGCGAGGCAAAAGGGAAAGCGATTCAGCAAAAATACGACCAAGCGTTTTCAAGAAGCTACAGCGAAGAAAACCTGCCGAGTGCGGCGTTGGTCGATATTGAAAGAATAGAAGAACTCAATGACGAAAAGTCCTTGGACATGCTTTTTTATCGTCCTCAAGAAGAAGCCGCTGACAGTGAAGTGGTTAAACTTAAGCTTTACCACAAAAATGTGCCTATTCATTTGTCGGATGTATTACCGATGCTCGAAAACTTTGGTTTACGCGTGATTGATGAAAGTCCATATAGAGTGACAACGCAAGAAGGTGAAGTCAGCTGGGTGATGGATTTCACAATGCTTCACAAAAATGGCCAAAAATTCGAAATGGAAAAAGCACAAGCGCTTTTCCAAGATGCCTTTTCGAAAGTGTGGAGTAAAGACTTAGAAGATGATGGTTTTAACCGTTTAATTCTCAGCGCTGGGATCACGGGTAGAAACGTGACTATCTTGCGCGCATATGCCAAGTACATGCGCCAAATTGGTTCTTCATTTAGTTTGGATTATATCGCTAGTACATTATCTAATTACCCTGACATTGCCGGTGATTTGGTTGACTTATTCAGACTAACTTTCTGTCCCAGCATTAAAAGACAACCCAAAAAATTAGATAAACTCAAAGAAGAGCTCAATGAAAAACTAGACAGCGTTTCTAATCTAGATGACGACAGAATAATCAGACGTTATCTTGAGTTATTAGAAGCAACCTTAAGAACAAACTTTTATCAAAAAGATGGCGAAGGAAACGACAAGTCTTATATCTCGTTCAAATTGCTTCCCTCTGAAATATCAGACATGCCATTGCCTTTGCCAAAGTTTGAAATTTTTGTCTATTCGCCAAGAATTGAAGGTGTTCACCTCCGTGGCGGAAAAGTGGCTCGTGGTGGTCTGCGTTGGTCAGACAGACAAGAGGACTTTAGAACTGAAATCTTAGGTTTAGTTAAAGCTCAACAAGTTAAGAACACTGTTATTGTTCCTGTTGGTGCAAAAGGTGGCTTTGTTTGTAAAGCCATGCCTGAAAACGCAAGTCGAGCTGATATTCAAAAAGAAGGGCAAGCTTGTTATAAAATATTTATCACGAGTTTATTAGACATTACTGACAACATTGTAGAAGGAGAAGTCGTCCCTCCTAAAGATGTATTAAGGCTTGATGAGGATGACCCATATTTGGTTGTCGCAGCTGATAAAGGCACTGCTACATTTTCAGACATCGCAAATGGTATTTCAGACGAATTCAATTTCTGGTTAGGTGATGCGTTTGCATCAGGTGGAAGCGTTGGTTATGACCATAAGAAAATGGGGATTACCGCACGTGGCGCGTGGGAATCCGTTAAGCGTCACTTTAGAGAAATTGGAACTGATTGCCAAACTACACCTTTTACCGCCCTTGCAGTTGGTGATATGGCAGGCGATGTATTTGGTAACGGCATGCTCTTATCAGAAAAAACTCAATTGGTTTGCGCGTTTAACCACATGAATATTTTCTTTGATCCTAATCCAGATGAAGCAAAAAGTTATAAAGAGCGTCAACGCCTGTTTGATGATCCAAGCTTAACGTGGGAAGACTATGATCAATCCATCATTTCTAAGGGCGGGGGTATATTCAAACGCTCTGCTAAATCAATCAAATTAACGCCAGAAATGAAGCGTTGGTTGGGCACGCGCCAGGCCTCAATGACGCCAAACGAACTTATTCATAATGCGCTCAAGATGCCAGTGGATCTTATCTGGAATGGTGGTATCGGAACTTACGTTAAGAGTAAAAAAGAGTCACATGCTGAGGTAGGTGACCGTGCAAATGATACCACTCGAGTAAATGGCGAAGATGTCCAAGCCAAGATTGTGGGTGAGGGGGGGAACTTAGGTCTCACACAATTAGGCCGTATTGAGTATGCAGCTAATGGCGGCAGAGTTAATACTGATTTCATCGATAATGTCGGTGGGGTTGATTGTTCGGACAACGAAGTTAATATCAAAATTTTATTAAATTCGCTCGTAAATAGTGGTGATTTAACTGTCAAACAACGCAATGAATTGCTTTACGACATGACTGATGATGTCTCTGAAATTGTGCTTCAAGATTGCTATCGCCAGACACAGTCGATCTCAATTTCTCAAATATCTGGTGTTAAAGCGATAAAAGAGCAACTCAGGTTTGTGCATGGATTAGAGAAAAGTGGTTCGCTGAACAGGGAGCTTGAATTTATTCCATCGGATGAAGAAGTATCTGATAGAGTCGCAACAGGACAAGGTTTTACACGCCCTGAACTTTCAGTATTGATTGCATATGGCAAGATGGTATTGAAAGAAGATTTTTGTATTTCTGAGATCACCGATAATGAGTACTACAATGACTACCTAGTAAATGCATTTCCGCCTGTTCTCAGAGAGAAGTACGAGAAGCAAATGCAAAATCACCCATTGCGCAGCGAAATCATCGCGACGAAACTAACGAATGAAATCGTTAATGATATGGGGCTAAATTTTGTTTTCCGACTCCAAGAAGAAACAGGCGCAAGTCATGCACAAATAGCCGAAGCTTATTCAGTGGTCAAAGGTGTATTTGATATGGGTTCGCTTTGGGAAGAAGTTGAAAGCCTAGATAACAAAATAGATGCAAGCTTGCAGTTAGACATGCTTGATACGATGCGCAGAACACTGCGCAGAACGTCTAGGTGGTATGTGCGTCATGGTGGCAAGATGGCTATTCAAGACTCGATTGCACGATACAAATCCGCCTTTGATGAAATTTCAAAAGATTTGTTTTCATTTTTAGTGGATTCAGAAATGAAAGAAGTCGAAGATCAAATAACGCTTTATGTTGACGCAGGCGTGCCTAAATCAGTTGCTGAACGTATGGCCAAATTAAGTAACATGTTCTCTTCACTTGATTTAGCTCAAATTGCTGAACAAGAAAATCGCTCGGTTTCTACTGTAGCTAGAATTTACTACCAGCTAGGGTCTAGATTCGAATTGCACTGGTTCTTAGAACAAATTAATGCACAAAGTGTAGCTAACCACTGGCAAGCACTTGCCAGAGCCTCTTATCGTGAGGAACTGGATTGGCAGCAACGTTCAATTGTGTGTGTATTGCTAAATACCTATCCAGACGAAAAAGATGCTGATACGATTTTAGATATATGGTGTAAGGATAATAAGCCTGAAATTGATCGTTGGTCACACATGATGTCTGAGTTTAAAACCAGCGAAACGCACGAATTTGCAAAATTTTCTGTCGCATTAAGAGAATTGATGCTGTTAAGCGTCAAGGCAAACCAGTAGAATACACACGTTTTGCAATAAGCCCTGCAATTGCAGGGCTTTTTTATAGGTAAAGAAATCAGTGTATTCCCTTGTTCAAAAAGCCCTTCTAAAATGTGACCCCGAATGGAGTCATGATTTTTCCATTCGTTTTCTAAAATCGACCCAACGTAATTTTTTAAACGCGACCTACAAACAACATGTCGATGATTCGCCCATTGAGTGTTTTGGTATCACTTTTCCAAACAGAGTAGGGCTTGCCGCAGGCTTGGATAAAAATGGAGAATGCATAGACGCATTTGCCGCGATGGGATTTGGATTTGTAGAAGTGGGCACAGTAACACCTAAGCCACAACCGGGTAATGACAAACCGAGGTTGTTTAGACTGCCTGAGCATGAAGCAATCATTAATCGCTTTGGCTTTAATAACAAAGGCGTGGATTACTTAATAGAACAAGTGAAAGCTGCAAAATTTAAAGGCGTACTGGGTATTAACATCGGTAAAAATAAAGATACACCTGATGAAAATGCACTGGATGACTACCTGATTTGCCTCGATAAAGTCTATCCGCATGCGACCTATATCACCGTTAATATTTCGTCACCTAACACACCAGGGCTTCGTAATTTACAATACGGTGAAGCCCTTGATAGTTTGTTGAGTGGGCTTAAAAACAGACAACAAGAACTAGCTAAGATCCACAATAAATATATTCCTTTGTTGATTAAAATTGCCCCTGATTTATCAGAAGAAGAAGTTAAATCGATCGCCAACTCATTACTCAAAGCCAATATCGATGGTGTGATAGCTACGAATACGACACTCGATCGCACACCAGTCGCAGGACATCAACATGCTGAAGAAGCGGGCGGATTAAGCGGCAAAGTACTCACAAATAAAAGCTTAGTTGTGACAAAGCAACTTAGTGAAGCATTAAACGGGGCTATTCCTATAATAGGGGTGGGCGGTATTAGCAGCAAAGACGATGCAGATGCCAGAATCAAAGCGGGTGCTAGTTTAGTACAGGTCTATTCTGCTTTTATCTATCAAGGTCCAGCCCTAATTAAAGAGATTGCCAGTGTATAAATTTGTTATCACCACATCGAAAGGGTTAGACGAGTTATTAAAACAAGAAATTGAAGCACTGGCTCAATCTAGTCAAATCGAACTGGAAAACCTAAAATTAACACCTGGTCAGGTAAGCTTTGAGGGCGATTTATCAATTGGTTATCAACTGTGTTTGCATTCTAGATTAGCCAACCGTGTTTTACTTGTGTTGGCTGAAGGGAAGGTTAACGAAGCCCAAGACTTGTATGATATTGCGTATGGTGTTGACTGGACCATGCACTTTGCGTCACATGTACCTTTTGTTATTCACTTTAACGGTGTTAATAAAGTAATCAATAACAGTCAATTTGGTGCACTTAAGACAAAAGATGCCATTGTTGATCGTTTTACTGATGATGCAAGCGATAGACCTTCAGTCGATAAGCAAAACCCGGGTATCATTTTTCAAGGTCGTTTAAAACGAGACCACTTTCAATTGTGTCTAGATATGTCTGGTGGAAGCTTGCACCGAAGAGGATATAGAGAGGACGCAGGCGAAGCGCCACTTAAAGAACACGTATCAGCCGCCTTATTAATCCGAAGCGGTTGGGCAAGTGACAACAAAACCCTATTAGATCCAATGTGTGGTTCTGGCACTATCGCCATAGAAGCAGCATTAATGGCAACCAATACACCTCCAAATTTAGACCGTGCTGATTGGGGTTTTGACCATTGGTTACAGCACAACAATAGTATTTGGCAAAACGTGATTGAACAAGCTAAGTCAAACATTACCGATGCTAAGTGCCCAATATTCGCTTCTGATTTAAGTACAAAAGTACTGGATATTGCCAAAGCAAACGCGCGTATGGCAGGCATGGAGCAGTATATTGAATTTAAGCAATGCGATGCACTAACGCTTGGTAGTGCGCCTGCAGAGCAAGGGTACTTAATTTCAAATCCACCTTATGGTGAACGATTAAACGAATACACCTCGCTGATCCCATTCTTTGACGAATTTGGACAAAGCTTAAAAACATTATTTGCTTCTTGGACAATCGGTTTACTCAGTTCAAACCAAGATTTGCTAAAAGCCCTAAAGCTACGATACAACAAACGTTATAAGTTGATGAACGGCAAGCTAGACTGTGTGTTCTGCTTATACGATATGAGTGGCGATAACTTAGATTCATTTGAATCCAAGCTTGATGAAAACCATGAGTTTGCAAATCGTCTACGTAAAAACCTTAAAAAATTACAGCCATTCATTAAAAAGAATACGACAAACGCTTATCGGGTTTATGACGCCGATTTACCTCATTACAATCTAGCCATTGACCGCTATGACAATTGGGTCGTTGTACAAGAGTACGCCGCTCCTAAAAATGTGCCCGAAGAAAAAGCAAAACAACGTTTACAAGAAGCCCTTTTGTATATTCCAAAGGTATTAGGTATCGACCCGTCTCAGATGTCAGTTAAGGTGAGACGCCAAAACAAAGGCAAGCAACAGTACGAAAAAGTCGATAAGAAAGGATTGAGATTAACGGTTTTTGAAAACCAAGCTCAGTTTTATGTCAATCCAACAGACTATTTAGATGTTGGTTTATTTCTTGATCATCGCGACACACGTCAACTGTTTAAACAACACTGTAAAGATAAAAATGTACTTAATTTGTTCGCTTATACAGGAAGCGTATCAGTGCAGGCGGCCATGGGGTCTGCAAAATCGGTAACGACTGTTGATATGTCTAATACTTATCTAGAGTGGGCAAAGGATAACTTTAAGCTCAACAATTTGTCAGGCAACTTTGAGTTTATCCAAGCAGACTGCTTAACATGGCTCTCGCGCTGTCACAATAAATACGATTTGATGTTTATTGACCCGCCATCATTTTCAAATTCTAAACGTATGAGCGATACTTGGGATGTGCAACGTGACCATCTTAAATTACTCAGTGATGCAAAAGCTTGTTTAAGCGAAAATGGAAAGATTTTCTTTAGCAACAACCTAAGACAATTTAAGTTAGATGAAGCCGGTATGATTGAATTGGGTTTTCAAGTCAAAGACATATCCAATCAAACTATTCCAATTGATTTTGCGCGCAATCAAAAAATTCACAAGTGTTGGATCTTGTCTTTATGACCAGTAACGACATGCTCAAAATTGAATTTTTTACAGGTCCGCACTGTGAATTATGTAACCACGCTTTAGCACTCATATCTGAACTAAAAGAGCTCGAACCACGCGCACATACAATGTCTTTGGATATGCTTAATATCCGTGACAACCCAGAGCACTATCATCTATATGCAGTCAGAATACCCCTGCTGCGGAGAGTCGACTCGGGCGCTGAACTCGGGTGGCCTTTTGAGCTAGAAGCCCTCAAGAAATTTTTATCTTTATGAATTTAATCCAATTAAAAAATGCTTCCATCCTATTTGGGCAACCGCCGCTGATTGACCAGGCCGATTTCAATGTGCAATCTGGCGAGCGCGTCTGTGTGGTCGGCCGAAATGGTAGTGGTAAATCGACACTGTTAAAAGTCATCGCAAACGACATCAAATTAGACGAGGGACAACGTGTTGTCCCCAAAGATGTGGTCATTTCTCGCTTGCCACAAGATCCTCCCGCACAGATTGATGGTGATATGTTCGATTATGTCGCTGAGGGACTTGAAGATGTGGCAGAAGTCCTTAAAGACTATTTTCATACAACTAGTTTGGTTGCAGAAGACCCAAGTGAAGCTAATTTAAACAAGCTACAACACTTGCAAGAGCAACTTGATACTCGAAATGCTTGGCAGTTTGAACAGCGCATTAATAACGTGCTGACTCAACTGTCTTTAAAGCCTGAACAAAAGTTATCTGAGTTGTCTGGTGGTTGGCGTCGAAAGGCAGCATTAGCAAGAGCGTTGGTTGCGCAACCCGATGTACTTCTACTCGATGAACCAACAAACCACCTTGATATCGATATGGTGCAATGGTTAGAAAAAGCTTTACTGAATTATCAAGGAGCGATTGTTTTCATCAGTCACGATCGTGCATTTATCAGAAAACTTGCGACTCGAATTGTTGATATTGATAGAGGGCAAGTAGTCAGTTACCCGGGCAATTACGAAAAGTATCTAGCGCAAAAAGCACATGATTTAGAGGTTGAAGCAAACGCCAATCGTGAATTTGATAAAAAGCTAGCCAAAGAAGAAGCTTGGATAAGAGAAGGAATAAAAGCGCGTCGTACTCGAAATGAAGGACGAGTTAGAGCGCTCAAAGCATTAAGAAATGAGCATCAGGCAAGGCGCCAAGTAGTTGGAAGTGCCGTGGTCAACCAAAACAGTGGCGGACAATCTGGTAAACGCGTATTCGAAACTACTAACGTCAGTTACTCAATTGATGAAAAAGTCATTATTAAAGATCTCGACTTGTTAATCACACGCGGTGAAAAATTAGCATTAATAGGGCCAAACGGTTGTGGAAAAACAACCTTAATTAAATTGCTATTAGGTGATTTGCAAAGTCAACAAGGTGAAGTATTTAAAGGCACTAATCTTGAAGTTGCTTACTTTGACCAGCATCGTTCTCAACTTCCTTTGGATAAGCCAGTCATTGATGTGATTGCTGATGGTAAAAGAGAAGTCAGTTTTAAAGGTGGCACTCGCCACGTTATTGGCTATTTGCAAGATTATTTGTTTTCACCCGAACGCGTCAATGCACCTGTTTCAACATTGTCAGGCGGTGAAAAAAATCGCTTAATGTTAGCTAAGTTGATGCTTCGACCCAGCAACTTATTGATTTTGGATGAACCAACCAATGATTTAGATGTCGAAACGCTCGAACTATTAGAGTCTTTGTTAGTTGAATATGAGGGCACGGTACTATTAGTCAGCCACGATCGGGAATTTGTTGATAACGTGGTAACATCTTCTATCGTTTTTGAAGGCGAAGGTCTGTTGCGACAGTTTGTAGGTGGCTATTCAGACATGCGTGCATGGTATGATGAGCGCGATCAACAACGCAAACAGATGATCGAACAAAAGCCCGTTGAGCAAGTAAAGGCTGAAACTCAAAAATCGAGTTCACCTAAAGCGAGCAAAAAGTTATCATATAAAGAAAAACGCGAGTTAGAAAACTTGCCAAAACAAATAGATACACTAGAAAAAGAAATTGAAGAGATTCAAACGTTAATCAATACACCAGAGTTTTTTCAGCAACCGCAAGAAGAAACACAAAAAAGTCTATCTTTGTTAGCAGAAAAAGAAGAGTCGTTGTTGCAAGCTTTTGACCGTTGGGATGAGTTAGAAAGCTTGGCAGAATAAAATGTAAGACGTAAGTACAGGAATTTGAATGAAATTTACCCCAATCGCAAGCCTTATCGCATTAAGTTGCTTGTCCAGTAATGCGCTTTCACAAGCGTACAGCATTGAAGAGTTAAACTCTGCAGAAGTAGCTACTAATAATTTTGGTTTGTCTATTGATAATACAGGGTTGATTCTGACTTCAGCAGAAGATGTTTTTAATCCTCCTATCGATTTGTCACTTCTACCTTTAGACAACGAACAGTTTATTGCCAGTTTAACTGATGAAGAAGGTGTTAGAAACGGGCAGTTCAATGATACCGACTATGAGCTTATCGTAGCATTTATAAGAGCTTCGTCTGCATCTGAGTCTCCTGTCGCTCAACAATTAGCAAGTTTTTCTGGTTTCAGCGCTCAGTCTTCAGAGTTGGTTTACATAAATGGTTTTGACAGTATTAACACTGATCTAAATTCTTTTGAGTTTGAATCAGATACCTTGCCTGTTGATTCAACAAACGGAACGCACATTGTTGCAAATAGTGAAGGTCCGTTTGAAAAGTTTGAGTACATAAACAGCGATAACGAGGTGGTTGTTTATAACCTTCCTAGTTACGATCAACGAGCTTTTGTACAAGTCGGTGAAAACGTCACTGAGTTAGTGCCCGAAAACGTCGTTTTAGGCGGTAATACGCGAGTTGCTGCAATCAGTGATAGCTTACAGGTTGTGGGTACAACCTCGGTTAACACGACTGAAGCTTTTGATTCAGCCATCGAAAATTGTGATGACGATGATGTTCGGGGTGATATCCCGATAGAGAGTTGTTATCGCAGCCTTTTGTTTTCGACAAGCGTAAATAGCCTGACTAGAAACGCAAATCGTTGGGTGACTCGTGCAAACGTCTGGACGCTAGACTCTCAAGGAAGTGTAGTTGATAGCACAACATATGGTTTAACGTTTGATTTAGATGACGATCTACAAAAGAACACTTCTTATTTTTCTACAGCGTTGGGTATCAACAATTTAGGTCAAGCGGTAGGCTCTTCTAGTATTTTGTTTAATGATACCGTCATTACAACAATTGCAACTTTGTATGAAAATGGCGAGTCTACTCGTATTATCGAAGATGACGACCGCTTGCCAAACTCAGCTGTTGCGATTAATGACAACCAATTGGTTGTTGGTAGCTATCAAGAGCTTATCAATGGCGCCGCTAGGGAAAAAATGTTTGTTCATGATTTAACAAATAATGAAACTCGCTTCATAGATGGTTTTTTCGATAGTTCGGGCACAACACCTCGTGCAATCAACGAAAATAATATTATCGTGGGCAATGCAGATATTGAAGCTGGAAACGTCAGCAGGAGAAAAGTTGGCTTTTTATATGACTACAATAACGATACCTTTACCGACGTAAATACGCTCGTATCTTGTGAGTCTGATTATATTATTTCAGAAGTCGTTGATATCAATGATAGCGGTGAATTAGTTGCTACTGCGTTAACAAAACGACCGCTCAGAGACTCAAAGGGCCAGGTACTTTTAGATAGTACAGGCGAAGAACAGTTGATTGATTCCGTAGTAACTCTTCGTTTAACGCCAACCGGTCAAGAACCATTGGACTGCTCTGAACAAGAAGCTGATCCAGCGGATGAGAGGCAAGGCGCAAGCGTATCTTTATGGTTATTAGGCGCATTGTTTACAATAAGCTTAATGCGAGTATTTCGTCGTAAGTAACGTTTTTCATGAGATTTGCTAAGGTCAGGTTTTTCCTGACCTTTTTTGTTTTTATAACATTCAAATCTAATAGTTGGCTGGTTAGACTAAATTAATAAAACACAACATTTCAAAGCTTTTCATATGCTTAGCAAAGATAAAAAATTTGCAGCGAAAAAACATTTGAACCAATCAAGACTTAGGAGTATCAATATATGTGCGGGATATGTTTGCGCTCACAATGACTAGAAAAAACTATGATGAAATGTTGCAAGCATGAACGCCGCACCTTTTAACAAGATGAGGTTCATAAATGAAAAGACAAAAAAGAGATAAGTTGACGAGAGCACATTCAAAGGGCTATCAAGCAGGTATCACAGGTCGTTCAAAAGATAATTGTCCCTTTCAAGAAACAGAAGCAAGATCACAGTGGTTAGGTGGATGGCGTGAAGCATTTACCGACCGACAGACAGGGTTAGTCGCCCGTTGACAATCAATTTAGTACAAAAGAGCCCGCTAATTGCGGGCTTTTTTGTGTAGTACTATTTTAAAGTCAGTCTTAAAATGCACTTGTATCTTTGAATAAACCAACTTTCAGGTCTTTGGCGGTATAAATAACTTTACCATCTACATCAACTGAACCATCTGCTAAGCCCATAAATAGTTTTCGTTTGATGACGCGTTTTAAATCGATACGATAAGTGACTTTCTTTGCCGTTGGTAAGATTTGTCCAGTGAACTTAACTTCACCTACACCTAATGCGCGACCTTTACCAGGGCCACCAGACCATCCTAAAAAGAAACCAACCAGTTGCCACATTGCATCTAAACCTAGGCAACCTGGCATTACTGGGTCACCTGGAAAGTGGCAGTCAAAAAACCAAAGGTCAGGAGTGATGTCTAATTCAGCGATAATCATCCCTTTACCGTGCTCACCTTCATCCTCAGCGATTCGAATGATGCGATCCATCATCAACATATTAGGCGCGGGAAGCTGGCTGTTGCCTGGGCCAAACATTTCACCAGTACTGCAACTCAGTAGTTCTTCACGGTTAAATTCGTTTTGTCTATTTGTCATTATATTTCTTATAAAAAAGGTTAATAAAAATCAGAACCGCTAATTTAGCGAACACTTGTACGCTAAACAACTCTGAACAGTGTTTTTAATGAAAATAACTAGCTTTTTAAAGTAAACTATCAGCCCTGATAACATAAAACTAGAAAGTCTGATGCCACATCCTAAAAAAACTGCTAATGCAGAAAAGCAAAGAAAATTTAGAGAACGTCAAAAAGCGGCAGGTAAAAAGCTTGTTAGGGGCTATATTACCCCAAAGGCTATGGATAATTATAAGGAACTTTCAGAGAAAACCGGCTGGACTGACAGTGAAATGCTATCAAATGCTTTACGCATTACTTTTGCAGCTTATAAAAATGGCCAAATTCCCTTGTTGAATAAATGGTTGTTAGAGCAAGATCAAAAGCAGCAGCGTAAGGATGAATTAGCGAAAAAGAAAGCGCTAAAAAGCGCTTCCTCAGAATCTGATAGCTAGGTAAAAAAAGCAATTAATCATCCCAGTTTAAAGTCCATTTGCACTTTAACACGCTCACTAACAACAGGTTTTCCATCAACTATTTTTGGCGCATAGCGCCATTGTTCTAAAGCTTTCTCTGATGCTTTTGCGAATCTCTTATGTGTAGAGTTTAATGTTTTTATATCTTTTACAAAACCATCGTCGGTAATATTAAATTCAAGTGTTGCATATCCTTCCATTCCTCTTCTTGCTAAGTCCATAGGGTATTTGGGATCAACGCGATATAGGGGAATAGGCTCTATATCTTCTTGCCAAGGTTTTAGTTTGCCTATTGCAATACAGTGTTGAGTTGCTTTTTCTGGTTCTTTTTCTAATTGATATAATTCAACTAATGAAGCATGTGAAGCAAGCTCGTATGGATGTGAAGTGTCTAAAACTTGATTAACCGTTTCTACAACCTTTTCAAAGTAATCAATGGCTTGGTTATGTTGTCTTTTACCTTGTGCGTATTTACCCAACATGAAGCGGATTCTTAATGTGCGTTGATCCTTTTCGCCAACGGTATCTAACAAGACCTGCTCAGCTTTTTGATTTACAGCATATGCCTTTTTGTAATGTCTCGAATAAATAGAGTTATCGTTCATGATAGTTGCGAATTGATAATACAAAGGCAAAGCGGTTTTTAGGTTCTTTTCTTTTGAGCGCTCGATGGTCGCTTCAATCGTTTCCTCAGCATCGTTTATTAAGCGTTTTGTTAATAGTTTTTTCCTTTCTGATTCTGTAAAATCGTAAACATGCACAACGGCTAACTTTTCTAAAACAGCATTTGCATGCTCAAACGAATATTCACCATAGTGATTTTTATAGTCTTCAATGACTTCATCCATGAGCTCCATTGCTTGCTTGGGCTGTTGCCCGCTTTTATAGGCTAACGCTAAGCTATATTTTAAGTTGGCTGTATTCAGACTACCTTCGCCGAACTTACTCTTTCCAGCTTCAAGTGCCTGTTCAGCCAGTAACATCGTTTTTTGATTATCTTCAGAAGCTAAAGCCGCCTTGTATTCAGCATAAATTGATGAAAAATCTTGTTCTGCAGAAGCTTGGAGGGTAAGTGTAAGAATACTCGCTGCGATGATAGTAGATGTGATTTTCTTCATGTATTGTCCGTAATATTAGAATTAAGAAATCTTTTGACTTTGAGAGTATCAAAGATAAGAATTCACTTCAATTTGTCGGTAAAGTGGCTTTTGGATTGCTATATGGCTTAATCGTCCTATGAGCTTTCAAATCAAAACCGAGTGTCTAAACAAAACTCGCTTTGCTTCCTTCTTTACATCATCTCGCTTGCGATAGTTCCATAATCTTTCTCTTGCTTGGGCTGCAGCCTTATCCACATCAACAACGGGAGTAGGGTAGTCTTTACCAAATTCAAAATCATACATTTGGCATTCAAGCGGGGTCAGCTTCCATGGTGTATGAATTAGCTCTGAGGGGATATCTGCAAGAACAGGAAGCCACTTTCGGATAAAAACCCCATCAGGGTCTTTGTCTATAGACTGTTTGATTGGATTGTAAATACGAATAGTGTTGGTACCTGTAATTCCTGCCTGCATTTGAAACTGAGGATAGTGGATACCAGGTTCAAAATCTAAAAACTGCGCACCTAAAAATGTCACACCTTGGCGCCAATCGACATTTAAGTGATGACACAAAAAGCTCACGACCATGGCGCGCATTCTGAAGTTAAGGTAACCTGTTTTTACTACGCATTTCATGCATGCATCAACGATTGGGATACCCGTTTCACCTTTTTGCCAAGCTTGCAAATGCTCAGTGCTCTTCGGTTCAGTCAAATAGGGGTATTCGAGGTATGCTCTATTGACGGGTCTAAATTCGATATCAGCTTCACTTTCAAATTTTTGCACAAAATGACAATGCCAGTGAAGCCTAGATTGAAATGCATTGATTGAACGGCTCCATCCATCTCGCCCCTCTTGCGTTAAACTAAATTGGTAAACTTGTTTTAACGATATATTTCCCCATGCTAAATAAGGAGAAAGCCTTGAGCAAGTTTGACGGCTTTCTGTTGGTTTACCCATATTGCCAAAATAGCCTTTGCCTCGCGTCTCAAAAAAGTGCTTTAGCGTATACCATGCACGTTTTTCGCCGCCGATTTGAAAGTGTTCATTAGGTGTTTGCCAATCAATGGGAATTTGGAATGTATCAAATTCGAGGAATGCTTTGTGACTTAATAACAAAGCATTTAGCTTATCAAAATCGATAAAGTGTTGTGGGCTTAAGATTCTTTGGTCCCAGTGTTTTCTCCACCTTAGACGGTCATTTAGTGGCCTTACTACTGCACCATAAGTAGCTTCATGCCATTCAATACTATTGTTTCTAAACCATGTTTTTAGTTTCTTGTCGCGCTGAAAAGTATGGTCAAGCCCGATCTCTTGATGACTAAAAACGTTTAGAATATCAAAGGTATTACCAATGTCAGAAAACACATCATCAGCATCACCATGCATGATCAGAATCTTGTTATTCGTTGCTTCTAGTTGTTGATTTAAGTCTTGTATAGATTCGTAAATAAAACGCCAATGCCTAATATCCATATGGGGATCTTTCAGATTGATAGGCTCAACGATATACAGTAATAAAATAGGTTGCTTGTGCGCAATAGCATTGGCAAGTGGTTCATGATCGCGAAGCCTTAAGTCACGCTTTAACCAAACAATATTGATCGACGGTTTCATTCGGTTTTCAAACGTTACTTATTAAGCCATGAATTAACGAAACTGCCATCTGGGTCATAATGCTGAGCTTGTTTGACCAAGTTAAATTGTCGATGCCCACGCGGATCTGAACCCACGCCAGCCAGATATTGCCAATTTCCATAATTGCTAGCCACATCAAAATCTACGAGTTGATGTTCAAAGTAAGCCGCACCATAGCGCCAGTCTTGTTGCAGTTCATGAACAAAGCAACTGGCCACAATTTGACGGCCTCGGTTTGACATAAAACCTGTATCTTTTAACTGGCGCATACAGGCATCTAAAATTGGATAGCCAGTTGTACCATTGACCCAGTTATTAAAATTGTGATGATCAAATTTCGTATTCAATTGTTTGCCTTGAACACCTGACTTTTTGAAAAACCTTGCACCGTGCTTATGATGTTGCCAATGAAAGAATTCACGCCACAGCAACTCAAAAAACAACCAGTATGTGGATTCGTTTTTTGTGCGTTGCTTTTCATAATCATGAAGTTCGACCAACACTTGTTTGGGTGAAATACAGCCAAGCGCCAGCCATGCGGATAGTCGCGAAGAAAAGTCCCATCCGTCAAAGCCATTACGCGTTTCTTTGTAATGTGCAATATTATCTGTTTGCCAAAAATATTCTTGGACACGCGCCAGCGCAGCAGAAGCACCGCCAGTATATTCACCTGTTACTTCGCTAATGTTGAGCTTATCAACTTCAAATAAATATTGAGTATCTACACAGGGAGCAAAATCGTCGATATGGACAGTATTTAATTTTACGTCACAATACTTTTCGACTTTGCGCCTAAACGGTGAAAAAGTATCAGGCATATTTTCAAGTGAGAATGGAAAATCAGCTTCTTCGTAAAGTAGATTTCCATTTAATTGAAGATACTGCTGTTTGTTGGAAATCGCTTGCAATGATCGCCATTGTTCTTGTTCGATAACACCAGGATGCCAAGTGCTAGATACACACTCAATCTCATGCGTTTTACATAAATCAGACAACACACTGACTGGCTCTCCATATGCTACGTAAAGTTTCTGCCCGAGTTTCGCTAAATTATTATTTAAATCAACCAAGGATTGATACAAAAAGTGTCGCCGATGTTGACTTAGATTTACCATGCCTTTTTGCTTGCCTATCTGCATAGGGTCAAAGTCTTGTTGCTCAAGCTGTTGCTCGTCTAGTACATAAACGCAGAGTAATTCACTTGCATCTTGATTTATTTGTTTTAATGCAGGGTTGTCGTGCACTCTTAAATCATGACGGAACCAATGTAGTGATTTCAATTTATATAACTCTTTTCTTATCCAAGGTTGTTATACAAATACTTACTCAAATAAAGGTATTTACGATCTGTATGTAGTCCAATTGAGTACAAATTCGTTAATCATATTAATCATCGGTTTCTGTTAATAACTCTATGACAAATAAACAAAAAGCACTGATTTGGTTTCGACAAGACTTGCGAGTTAAAGATAATCCAGCACTTGATGCTGCAAGCGAGTTTGAACACGTATTACCCGTCTATATCATTGATGAAACAGCGCCAGAGCGCGCCCAATTGGGAGGGGCTTCATCTTGGTGGCTTCATCATTCACTTACTAGCTTAGGTAAAGCCTTGCAAAACAACATATTAATAGTTAAAGGTGACCCCAAAGCCATTCTCAAGAGCCTGATAGATGAGCACCAAATAGACGCAGTATTTTGGAATAGGCAATATGAAGACTGGCAAATCAAACGAGATAGTGAAATAAAAACGGCTATCAAAGAAAGAGGTCTGATTGCAACGAGTTTTAATGCGTCCCTATTATGGGAACCAATGAATATTCTCAAAAAAGATAAGACACCCTATAAGGTATTCACGCCGTATTATCGAAAAGGGTGCTTAGTGCATTCACAACCTCGACTGCCGATTTCCACCACTCAACCAAAGTCTTTTGTCGAAGTGGATTATAATTTTGAAGCCAATTTGAGTGCGCTTGAATTATTGCCAAAACTAGATTGGGACAGTGATTTTACCAATCACTGGGCGCCAGGAGAAGAGGGGGCTGCGTCTAAGTTATCTCGATTTATTGAGCAAGCTTGTTTGGCATATCAAGACGGTCGCAATATTCCTTCAATAAGAGGTACCTCACAGCTTTCCCCTCATTTACATTTTGGAGAAATATCTCCTAATCAAGTTTGGTACGCAGTTTTAGACGCGTTTGATGGCGATATTGAAAATAAAAACATTGATGTATTTCTAAGTGAATTAGGCTGGCGCGAATTTAGTCACTATTTACTGTATCACTGGCCTAATATCCATACTGATAATTTCAATACAAAATTTGATAAGTTCCCATGGCGTAAAGATGAAAAGGATCTTAAAGCTTGGCAATTTGGCAATACTGGGATCCCAATTATTGATGCAGGAATGAGAGAGCTTTATCAAACTGGCTACATGCACAATCGTATTCGTATGGTAGTCGGTTCATTTTTAGTTAAAAACCTTTTAATTGATTGGCGAGAGGGTGAACGCTGGTTTTGGGATTGCTTACTTGATGCCGATGCTGCGGCTAATTCTGCTAGTTGGCAGTGGGTTGCAGGTTCTGGCGCGGACGCTGCGCCATACTTCAGAGTGTTTAACCCCATATTGCAGGGCGAAAAATTCGACAAAGAAGGAGAATACGTCAAACGCTACTGTCCTGAATTAGCAAAACTGCCGCCTAAGTTTATTCACAAGCCGTGGGAAGCCCCTAGTAATATCTTAAACGCTTGCTCTGTTGTACTGGGTAAAAATTACCCTAAACCCATTGTTGATTTGAAGTCATCTAGGCTTCGCGCACTTGATGCTTTTTCTGAAATAAAAGGAGGGTAGTGTGTCGACACTTGTCTTATTACTGGGTGATCAATTATCAACATCTATGTCTTCTCTTGAAGGCTTTGATAAAACGTCTGACATCGTTTTATTAGCTGAAGTTAGGGAAGAGGCCACTTATGTAAAACATCATAAAAAGAAAATTGCTTTCTTGTTTAGCGCAATGCGTCACTTTGCTGAAGAGCTAAGGAGTAATGAATATCAAGTCAAATACGTAAAATATGACGATAGTGATAACAAAGGCTCGTTATATGCAGAAGTCGAAGCGTTCATTAATAGTAAAAAGAAAGAGGGTGGGCAAGTAATTAAACGCGTCGTTGTTGCTCATCCAGCAGAATATCGCCTTGCTGAAGAAATAAAAACATGGCAAACGAAATTGTCTGTAGAAGTTGATATCACCGAAGACAATCGATTTGTTGCTGAGCCTGATGCATTTAAAAAGTGGGCGGATGGAAGAAAACAATTCAGGATGGAGTATTTCTATCGAGAGATGCGCAAATCAACAGGTTATTTAATGGATGATAAACAACCTGAAAAAGGTAAATGGAATTTTGATTCAGACAACAGGAACAAACTACCAAAAGACCATAAAGTTCCAGAGCCCACTAAATTTTCACCCGATGATATTACAAACGAAGTAATCAGTTTAGTTAAAGAGCATTTCGATGATCACTTTGGCGATCTAAGTGACTTTCACTATGCCACCACTCGCAAACAAGCCTTAAAGGTACTGGATGAGTTTATCGAGCAAAGGCTTCCACTATTTGGTACCTATCAAGACGCAATGACACAAGATGAAGCATGGATGTATCATTCGCATGTTTCATTTTACTTAAATTGTGGTTTGTTGATGCCTCATGAAGTCATGAAAGCAGCGCAAGATGCATATGACAATGGCGATGCTCCGATTAATTCTGTAGAAGGATTTATACGACAAATTTTGGGTTGGCGAGAGTATATCAGAGGGTTTTATTGGTACTTTATGCCAGGCCTCAAAAATGATAACTATTTAGAAGCAAAACGAGCGCTCCCTAAGTTTTTCTGGACGGCAAACACGCAGATGAACTGTTTAAGCCAATGTGTCTCACAAACCAAAGAAAACGCCTATACCCACCATATTCAAAGGCTTATGGTTTTAGGTAATTTTGCTTTATTAGCTGGGCTAGATCCCGAGCAAGTCAACGAATGGTATTTAATTGTATATGCCGATGCTTACGAATGGGTCGAGTTGCCCAATGTCAGCAGCATGGTATTGTTTGCTGATGGCGGTCAACTTGCCAGTAAGCCCTATGCGGCCAGTGGTGCATATATCAATAAAATGTCGAATTACTGTTCTCATTGCCACTACAGCGTGAAGGAAAAAACCGGTCCTCAGGCATGCCCATTTAACTATTTGTATTGGGATTTTTTAATACGCCATCAATCCCGCTTTGAAAAAAATCCTAGAATGGCAATGATATATCGAACCATGTCAAAAATGGATCCTGAAAAACTTTCTCACATGAAAGAGGATGCAAACGTATTCTTGTTGAAAGTCGAAAATAATGAAGA
Organism: Glaciecola sp. KUL10; assembly: GCF_003203515.1. Lineage (GTDB taxonomy): Bacteria > Pseudomonadota > Gammaproteobacteria > Enterobacterales > Alteromonadaceae > Glaciecola. The sequence continues at coordinate 160,870 of NZ_BGNG01000001.1, forward strand.
AGTCTGAGTTACCAAGTAAGACCTGTCTTGTTTGCGGTTTGCCGTTTAAATGGCGTAAAAAATGGCAAAAGAATTGGAAAGAAGTTAAGTATTGTTCTAAAAGATGCAGTAGTAATCGCAAAAAAAACAAAGCTGGTACTTAAGTATTATTTATATTGCGTTATACTTTACAAACTGAAAATAATTTATCAAATCTCGCGCGTTATTTTTCATATGAAATAGTGTGAGTTAGGTGCTTGTTTGACTGAAGATGCCAATAAAATAAAACGCCTCGAAAGAAGAGTGCAGCGTGAGAAGAAAGCGCGCATTGAGGCTGAAGAACTTTTAAACAGTAAAAGTTTACAACTTTACTCTCAATTTCTGAATTCCGAAAAAGCCAAAAACGAGTTGGAACTTGCTCTCTGGGCAACTAACGAGTCGTTTTGGAGTTGGTGCTATAGCTCTAATTCCTTTTTAATAAAGAGTTTTTCCAATAAAAACAAATCTGTAGAAAAGTCTGTTTTTAATTTTAAAGCACTCTCTGAAATCGTCCATCCTAGCTGTTACAACAAGGTTCAAAGTGCCTGGGAGATGCTTAAAAGCGGACAAACTCAAGAGTTAGATATTGAATTTAGAGCATTTATTCAAGACAAAGTTAGATGGTTGAGGGCCCGAGGCAGAGTTGTCGAGTTAAACGACGATACTGCGAACAGCATTACGGGAACCTTAAAAGATATATCAAACGTTAGACATACAGAAAGCTCCTTTAAGCTAATGTCATATGCTTTTTCAAAATCTCGGGATGCAATGCTTATATTAACGCGTTCCCTTGAAATAATTGAAGTAAATGATGCATTTATCAATATTGTAGGTTCTGAATTATTGGATATTACGAACGTCAGTTTAAGCGAATTTGTCGAACTTAGGCGTGATGTGATCAATCAACTATTTGAATCGTCTGTTACCAAAACGGAGTCACGTTTGTTAATCCCGAATCAAAAGCCGATTGCTATTGAAGTAGCGATGAGCGAGTTTATTGATGAGGAAGCGAACAATGAATACATTATTGCAACTATAAGAGATTTATCTGAGAGAAAATTAGCAGAAAAGAAACTGCATAAGCTTGCACACTTTGACCCTTTAACCGATTTATTGAACCGTAATTCATTACAACACCGCTTAGATGAATTATTAAACGTCGTGAACGCCAATAAATTAGTTTGTTATTTTATCGATATTGATGGCTTTAAAACAGTCAATGACACATTTGGTCACGAAACTGGAGATGAGTTACTAAAAGATCTTGCATTTAAGCTTAATGATAAACTCCCTCAAATGAGTATTTTATCAAGGTGGGGCGGCGATGAATTTGTTGTTATCTACCCCAAGAGAGATGAAATAAAATGGAATGTAATTGCTCAACAAATTGTTGATTGCGTGGACGCTACACAGTTTACTGTTGAAGGGCAAAAAATTGAGGTTTCTGCCTCTGTCGGCGTAGCATTGTTCCCAGAACATGGAAAAGATGCAGAATCCTTGTTGAGAAATGCAGATGCTGCTATGTACAGTGCAAAAGAACAAGGTAAAAACTGTTGGCAGTTATATTACAAAGGCTTGACCGATGAGGCGATTAAGCGTGTCACGATGTTAAGTGAGCTTAAGTCGGCGCTCAAAAACAATACTTTAGATTTTGTGTTTCAAGGTAAATTCGATGAAGAGCGCGAGTTAATCGGTAGCGAAGTATTATGTCGATGGCAGTCGTCTTTGTATGGTTCAGTTCCGCCCAGTATCTTCATTCCAATTATTGAGCAAAATGGCTTAGAAAGTGAACTAGGTTTATGCGCAATAGAAGCCACATGCAAAGGTATTGCAACACTAAAAGAATTTGGCTACGAAATACCTGTATCAGTCAATATTTGCGCGACGCAGGTGACAGACGATAGTTTTTTAGAACAATTAATTAGTATCGTAGATAAGCATCATGTGAGACGAGAATTAGTTGAATTGGAAGTTACAGAAAGTGTATTTATGATCGAAGGCGATGATCCATTTTTACGCTTAAAAGCGATTCAGGATAGTGGTTTTAAAATATCACTTGATGACTTTGGAACAGGCTATTCTGCATTGAGTTACCTTCGCCAATTCACATTTGATGTTGTAAAAATAGACCGCTCATTTTTATACGAGCTCAATTCAGATGATAAAGCACTGAATTTATTTAATGCAATATTAGAAATGTGCCGCGCATTAAAAACTAAAACTATTATTGAAGGGGTAGAAACTGAAGAACAATTTAGACTTTTAGTATCTTTAGGTGTTCAGCAGTTTCAAGGTTTCTTACTTGGTAAACCAACTCCGTTGGGTGATTTTATAGCCAATCGTTATTTAAAGTAATTGACATTAAGACAGCAAAAACTTTGCAATATGCCCAAGTAATAAAGCAAAGCTAAAGCTGCATAATGTACCCAACATAATATATTCGGTGAGCTTACGGTCCGATTCGCGCCTCATGTCGCCAAATCTAAAGACACTTTTGGCAGCTAATAAGAAGCCTACCGACGCTAGACTGTCTAATAAGATAAAAGAAATAATTAAACCGCGTTCTAGAAAACCGATGTATTCGCCCGCGTTATCGAGCCCTACTGATGTGCTGTTTGATTCATTTAATTGAGTGGTATAATTCCTTAATAGCAAATACATCAGCAAAGAAACAGGCTTAAAGGCCAATAGATAAATTACAAGAACTTGTAAGTAATCAAGCTTCAACAATTGGGATAGTTGAGTCAATGTGTTGTCTTGAAATATGCCTGCTATCCACATACTTACCAATAATATCACGACTATATGTGCAAACTGGTCGGCTACAAATGAAAGTATTGTAAATTGTTGATATGTTTTCCATATATCAATTAGATAATGGCTTAAAACAATAATTGAAATAATCAAAATAGTCGCTTTGATATTTAAATCTGTTAAAAATACAACCACCAAACTGGTCAAAATTAGGTGAACGCAGATATGTTTAAATAGCCCAATCGAAAGGTGTTTGTTGGTAATTTTGCAGTCAATCCAGCTTTGTTTTTGAGTGTAAAAATCACCGATAAGGTGAACAAAGAGCATAGCAAAGAAAAAAGTCACGAAGATTGCTCCAAATGTTGTTGAATCAGTGATTCATATTCAATAATAAATGTTTTAATTAGGTCAGCGCCCGCTCGTTTTAAGTGAGTGGCTACATTCTGTCGTGTAATTTTTAGTTCTGAAGCGATTATGCCTTGCTCTGGGTATTTATGTTTTAGGAAAAAGTAACTAACTTCTGCCTGTTTTTTACTTAATTGTGTTAGGTGATGATTTAAAAATTGAGTGGCTAAATGAAAGCCTTGTTGATTTAAAATTGTGCTGTGCAAACTTAGGTTGCCTTTGGCCGTGTTATCTAACCCTCGACCAGAGTTAATGAAAACGGCTCCGCTTGACTCACCTGGTTTATTGGTTAGGTGCTCGAACTCACCGACAGCTAGCGACTGTGTCACTTTTATGCTCTCAGAATATCGACCTGATAATAACGCAAATTTAATTAATAAAGATAAGCGCAGTGCAATCACAGGGTTAGTAAAGACAATTTGAAAGCTATCACCCCTTGATATCTCAAAACTTATGTTTTCTTCTTCAACTAGTTCACTTAACAGTAATTTTAAAAACTGTATGACCTTTACGTAGGCTTGTTTATCTAACTGGCTTGAGTTGACTAAGTCAGCGGTTAGCACTGCTATCATATTATTACCACCTCGGTTGTACGAAAAAATTGTAGCAGTGCTATCGCCAAAAGCAAATCATTTCGTTTGCTTTGTTGTTAATTAAACGTATTTGTTTGCATGAGCCAAATTAAAATGTATTTGTTTTCGTAAACAAAACGCAAGATTGACATATGTTTCTATTTCTCATTTAACAAAGTAATTAAACTAGAAGTATCGAAGCGACCACCACCTTGTTTTTGAACCTTCGCATAAAATTGATCTACCATCGCAGTTAGCGGAAGTGAGCTTTGATTGTTATTAGCCTCTTCTAATACAATTTTTAGATCTTTTCTCATCCAGTCAACCGCAAAACCAAAGTCAAATTCGCCTTTTACCATGGTATGCGCGCGATTTTCCATCTGCCAAGACTGAGCGGCTCCTTTTGAAATAACATCAACGACTTGATCAGTATTTAAACCTGCATTTACTGCAAAATGAAGCGCTTCCGATAGCCCTTGAAGCACACCTGCAATACAAATTTGATTGACCATTTTGGTTGTTTGACCTGCACCAACATCACCCATTAATTGATGTTTAAGTGAATAGCAATCGAGCACCGCTGTTGCTTTTGAGTAGACTTGTGAGTCACCACCGACCATCGTTGTTAATTTGCCGTTTTCAGCACCTGCTTGACCACCAGAAACTGGGGCATCTAAAAAGTCAATCTGAGAAGTAGCAAAGGCTTTATGAAGCTCTTTGGCCAAACTTGCCGATGTAGTTGTATGGTCAATTACTAGTGCACCCTTATTTAAACCGGCTAACACACCATCATCGCCAAACACGATCGAGCGAACATCGTCATCATTACCCACACAAATACACACAACATCGCATCCAGATACAGCTAAGCGTGGGGTAGGGAATGCGCACCCTTTATGCTTTTCAACCCAAGATTGTGACTTGGCTTGAGAGCGATTAAATACATTGACCTTAAAGCCTTGAGAAGCAATGTGCCCGGCCATAGGGAACCCCATTGCACCTAAACCAATAAAAGCGACTTTCATTTATATTCCTTAATTATTTATTTTGGTGCTTATCAATGAACGACTGAATATCAGGTTTTGGTGTACACCTTACTGCACCACCTGTACTACTCACCAAAATGACAAGCGCCTTATTCACACCTGAATCACAGTTTACATTTTTTACCTTGTTAGCTACCAACTTTTCATCGATAAGTTCAATATTTAAAGCAGAAGTAGGGGAGGTGTCGATTGTCCTTTTTGTGTTAATTACGGTAGAGTTCTGACGTTGCCTAAATTCCTCAGCGGCTATTTTGCTCATTTCATTTTCTTTATATCGATTGTGTTCTTGAAAATAACTCGACATTGAACGTTCTGCGAAATTTGAAGATTTGATAATAATTGATTGATTACCTAAGTCTTTTGTTAGCGAAAGAATAGTGTTTTTACTGTTCGAGGTGGTTGGCGACAATTCTTTTATCTCAACCGGATCAGTATTGATAAATGTTGCTTCAACATTTCGCTCAACAATTTGCTTTTGAATAACCTGAGAAGCTTCGGGCAAGATAATGTTATTGTCTATTTGTTCATTGGTCGCTTCATTCTCTGGCGCAATGGAAGGCTTCGATTTGACTTTGGGACGGATGAATAAATAGCTTTTTACCTCAGTATTTTTAAGGGTATGGTTATCCACCAAATCAATAGAACTCTGTTTGGCTGAATAAGCTATAAACACAATTAACACGAAATGAATAAAAACCGAAACAACAAACAGAAATGCGTATTTACTCCTTTTTGAACGCTGATTAACGCCCGTGGGAGCATCACGACAAGATTCATCGATACTAAATAAATCGATATCAATAACGCTCGATTGTTTGTGGTAGGTATTTGTGTGGTAAATATTGATTGTTAAAACAAAATCTAATTATAAAACTAAATCTCAGAGTTACTTTTTATAGATTTGTTCAAAATAATTTTATCTACCTTGAAAAGACTTTTACTGTACTCGACGGCGATATATTGGTTCAATTCTTGAAGTAAGGGCTCAATTTACCAAACTTATCTGCATGCGCTTTTTCAAAAAAAAATTTTGCTTTATTATATTCAATAATACTAGCTTTAAAACGCTCGTTCGTCTTCGCCAATTCCTCAATTAACACTGCTTTTTGGCCTTTTAGCTTATCTATTTCCTTTGTTCCAATTGCAGCTGAACCTGAGCCTATACTGATACCATCCAATAAATTCTCACCTGACCGAATACCTTCTGACATCAATTCTTCTCTAATTCGAATTTCAAAAGCGCTCCGACAAACTTCCTCATGAATCCTTGAGTTTTCTTTTTGTTGCCTTTTACAAACAAAATGCATATCAGCATTTGTAATCTCATTATTAAACGTATCTAACATTGCTTGTTTGGTAAGTGATAATTGCTCTCTGAAAAAAGCAAGTGGACGAATACCCGTGACTTCTATGCGCTCTAAATCTACCGCTGTTTCTTGTTCGGATTGCTGAGCTGCGTCAGCAATATAAGTGATAGAAAAGCAAATAAATGAGCAAAGTAAAATTTGAGATTTCATAGACATAAGTTTTTCTGAGATAAAATTTTATTTTCAAGCACTATAAGTAATGAGTTTAGGAAATTCAAAAATTTCTGGCTTTTCTGTTTCTAGATCTCAAGGGTAGATATATTTGTTTAGTGTTGTTTCGTTGGTGTAATTTTTCTTATTAAATTTGAGCCTACGTTACGGACAACCTTCTAAAGTGGTAAAAAATATTTTAGCTAAAACAGCCCATTTCGAAGAATTACGCCCTATATTCCTTCTTAAGTAGTAAAAAGGTAGAGATGATTTTTTAATTTTACAAACATCCTTCTTAAGTAGTAAAACAGTTATGCTATATTTTTAAGTCTTAGCACGAAGTATATTTCATATAAAATTAAGCAGTTTATGCACTAAGGAAGTTTGAAACCTATAATTCGTTTCCTAAAGAAAGGGTCATTTGTTTTTTTTGCGAATTCTAGCGTCATTTGTTTGAGTTCGTCCTCTAGATGCTGTCTATTTAGCCTCTTCGCTTTAATAAATTTCTTTACCTCATCTAAACCGCTTAGTTTATTTTGAACTGGATTACTCTTGGGAGGACGATCCCCATAATCATAAATAAAGTAGTACTTCTCTCGCTCGTCACTATCTTCGACTAACACACTGGATTCAAAAAAGTGCGTGCAGCTTAATCCAGAATACGATGCAAGCTTAAACAAATCATCAAAAGATGGAAGTAAACTTTGCTTACCGGTTACGGTAATTTGTTCTAATGTGTCACTGACCGTGCGTATGGTCCCAAAATGATCATTAGAGTGCCAAAATTCATATATACGAGATTGCAGAAAACTGGCGAACTGCCCGTGACTGTCTACTTGCGGCCACTTATTTTCTTCAAAGGCTGGTAATGCATCATTTACCGAAGTGAATATTTCGATAAACCATCCTCTTAAATGATATTCTAATGACCATTTCAAGAATTCTTGGTTGTTCTTGGTATCTTCAATAATCAAATGATTATTGAAGACGTCGCGCCCTAAGAGTGCGATTGATTTATACGAAGGCGCTTTCCTCAACAAATCATCGATAGAAGGCTGCTTCACAAAAAAATAACTGTCTGAATAAGACAGCGCAAAATCTGATGTTGTATCCAACCATAAATTTACGGAAAAACAATACGGACAAATCTTTACTTTCTTACCAGAGTTTATATGTGAAGAAAAAAGAGATTGGCGGTGAAACTTATGTGTATTACTGGCGTGGTTATTACAAAATTTTTCCAAGGCATTAGCAACTTTGCGCCGCACCCCTTTACTCCATTTTTTTCTCTTTTTTAGATACTTGTCGAGGTAGTGGTGTTCACTCATGTGTATTTTTCGGTGTATTGAGGTAACGTTAAAAACTTTAGAGTTTATTTGAGATACTTCCACTTTATTCTTATTTTGGCGCTGCTCATTCGATACGTTAAAATATTGCCAATATTCGAGCGCGTCTTTATCAGATAAACAAATCATTCTGAACTTGCTAGTATTGCTATATTGTGGGTAGCCTACTATCCCAAATTGTTTGGAACTTTGGTCTATGAATTGTTTCCAACTTTCAAATTGACTCTTCGCTTGATTATGATGAAGTCTAATTATCTTCATGTCGCTCAGTTTTATTGGGGGTATCTTAGTACAGGAGTAGCAATCCCTAGCGTTGTATTCGTTTAATATTGGCCATGGTTTATCGCAATCAACACACGTTTTCACAAGTGGAAGATTATGAACAGGGCAGCGCTCAACCCATTCATATTCGAAAAAGTCGGAATGAAATCCATTTTTACTACACCCAGGGCAATTTCTAGAAATACCTTGCGATCCCGAAGATAGAGTTAACAATGGGCGGCATGCACTAAATTTTGCCGGTTCTAGCGCAAATAATCTCGTAAAAACTGCACTAAGCGCGTCCTGAGTAATCGCTTTATTTGATGAACTTTTGTTAAGGTCGCTGAATCGTATACTTGGATTGACTGCCAGAAACCGTCTAAACTTTGCGAAGCCACTTTCCCATGGCAATTGATACATCTCTCCAGTATTGAAAGCTAGCGTTGCAAACCGGTCATTATCAGCATATATTTTCTTTTTATTTTGTTTTATTGTATCGTAATTTTTAATTAGATCATCAAAGCTAAGACGGCTCATATTCTCGTTCATGCTACAAAAACCTTGATTGCTTAAGCCCCGACAACTCTACACATTTACTGACCATTTCATCGCACAAGCGTTCTACACCTATCTTAGGTAAATAATCGCAAAGTAGAAGCTTTATAGTCATGATGACATATTGCATTCCGACCGACTCTAAGCCCATGTCTCTTTTATATTGATTTAGCACATTCCAAATCAATTCGGTTTGTGCTTCTAACCGCCAGTCGTTCGAAAATGGTTGGGGCAAAAAATGCTCCGTGTAAGAAATAGATGATCCTAAGGGAAAGAAAGTACTATCATACAAAGATAGACATTGTTTAAGTTCTTCCTTGTTTCTCAATCCGTAAAACTTGGTGCTATGCACAAAAAAACGGCCTCTTATATGACTGTAGCTATTTGACTGAACTTCTGTAATGAGTTCATTGCTTTCATACCGATTGCCTAAAAATATTACTACCAGCAATATCCCCATAGCTCTCAACTTATCATGCAATTCTGCAAATGCGTTGAATTGCTTCGGAATTAGTCTTTGCATTTCATCTACGAATAATACAAAGGTATCTGATTCATCTTGCGAACATCGTTCAGCTATATGAAAACACCAAGTAGCGCTTAATGCATCAGAACTAGCTCTGGCAGTAAATGGTATTCCTGCTACAACACAATTATTCAAATGTATTGCTCTAACTGTTTTGTTATCTCTCTCCGGCACAGTAATAATCATAGATGGTAGTATATTTCCCTCCCTATCTTTGAGTGACGTGGACAACATTTCAACTGCTGTAGTTTTCCCCGCTCTAGAATCTCCCTCAATATATCCACCCGTTGCGCCAAACCAAATCCATTGAGTAATTGTCTTGTGCAAAACAGTTATTTGTTTCGTTGGCAACTTAAGGCCAAATGGTTTAAATAATGGGTGGATAGCTGAATCAAATGTCATGTTTTTCCCCAATTGTTGTGTTAAACATAATCTCGTCCCAATCTGGAATTTCTGCGTCTTTGTTTTGTGCTTTTGAGGTGGCATCACTAGTTGATGACTCATCGTTGCCAATATCTATTAGCCTTATTTCGTTGTTAGTCAGTTTGGGGGAGCCATCTAGTGAGCCATCAATATCGAAGGAGGTTGTTGATAAAGTACCAATATCTGTTAACAATTGAGTCAAGTTTAAAACTGAGCTAGGTTTATGTTTATTTTTGAGTAATTGATAAAAATAGTTAGCGAAAGGGTCAACTCTCGATAAGTTTTCTTTTTTTATCTTTTTAAACAAAAGTGTCACCAGGTAAATGCTATAGGGGTAGGCTTGCCAATAATTAGGGGCTTTTATATTTCCGAGCTGAGTACCGGTTAAGCTATATACATCTAAAATACGAATATCTTCTCGATTAAACCTTATTTCAACATAGTCGTCGTTGGTTTCGTAAAGTGCGTTACCTGTATATTTCAAGTAATGAAAATTTATGAATCGACTTAATCCGGCAGCTTTCCCATGAATTTTCTTTTTCACACGTTCGCTATAGTGTTCCCAAAACGTTTCCATTGATGTAGGTAACCTAGGGATGCTTAGATTAGTTATATCTCTATTGAATTTTGCAAGAGGAGATATTCCATGAAGTCTTGCCTGTGGCACAACGTTATGGTTTAACATCTCTAAGTGTAGTGCCTGTTGAAGTTGTTCAAAACTTATTATAGGGGGCGTTTTTGCTAGTTTTTTGCTTTCTTTTCTATCATCACTAATACCTGTTCCCGTCGTGGATGAAAGTCTATGTGAAAAACCATTAAGTCTTTTCATCGCAAATTCAATCCAGTTGCGGTCATTTGGTTTCGCAGGGCGTCCAACATTCAAGGTAGCGCCGTACTTATCACAAACTAAGGTTCTCACTGAATTAGCGAGGTGAATGAGCGCATTGTCTAATTTAATGTTTGAGAAAATAAACCCATTACTGTTACCGTCTTTATGAAATGGATATGAAGCATCATCCAATAACTCTGAAGCAAACTCACCCAAGTTAAGCGATTGTTGTTGAGTTAAGATTTTTCTAAAAAGTGCCATCATATCTTGTTGGTTTGCCGCTCTAGAAAATACAAGTTGAAGGCCTAAACAACAATCAGTATCGGTGTCCACCGCAGCAATGAGTGAGAACCTTGAAACTCTGAGAACATGCACCTGATTACCAAACGTAATACTAATATTAGTTGGTGTATCAATTAATTTTTCATCTATCTGAATTTCTCGTAATGCGCGCTCCTCAGCAGGTAAATCAAAATATTCATTTCGATGCTTCTTAGCTTGCTTACTTTGAGCTGTCGTTTCAATCAAGTGTTGCTTTCGTCTATGAAAGTATAATCGTAATGCCTCATACCCACAGTTTACGCAGGTATACGGATAAACATTTTTAGGCCAATTAACTTCCTCAAGTGTCCGTTTAAATTCTCCAAATAGCCCCCTAACGCTTTCTACTTGTCCATTCTTAGCGTCTTTTAGTCTGGCCATTAACAAATTATCTAGGTTTTTACGTAAATTGGGGACTTGTTCTAGTAAGGTTTCAAACGAATACATGTGACCTTTTTTAGCCTCAAGAGAATCAAGAGGTATGATTCGTTTTGGTTTTTTTACTCGATAGTAAGGAATAAGCGCTTGATAGAGGGCAGGAGGCTCATTTAGTGCACCTCCTAAAGCTCTATTTAATATTTTATGAACTTGAGAGATAGAAACACTGTGTTTTTTTGCTGCGCTGGTAAGGCTATCCCCATTTAATATACATGCAACTATTCTAATGTTTTTATCAAATATCCTTCTTTGCTTTATCGATAGTTGTGACAGAGGTATTTCCGGCCAGTATTCAAGTGAGGTAAGTTCTGGCTGTGTGATTAATCTTTGTTTCCAAGCGCTCACTTTGCAGAGACCTTAGTGTGATGATTAAAGGAATGTTTGCTGACATCTATCTTCAACCTTCCATCAAAAACTAATCTCAACAAAGCAATTTCGGCTCTGTAAATGTCTAACTCAGACGCATCTTCTAGAATTTTATAAAGGGTAGTATTAGTTTTTCCATATCCGCACAATGTTAAGATGGTTTTATACTCAAAGTCGGTATCAATGGGACGTGCTAAATATAAACGTTGTACAATATCAAGCCAGCTTTCAGCCTTAATTTGTTTATTAATGATTTCCTTAGTGGTTATGACTTTGTAGGAAATATCTACTGCTGAGAAAAAGGCGTTTTTTTCTTCTATTGAGGGGCCTGCTGACTTTACGTTTCCCGATAGCGATGCAGGCACGATATCTACCACAAACCGTGTCTTTTTGGTCGTTACGTGTACGTCTGGGTAATAAAAAGTCTTTTGGTATGCGATCTTGTAAGGGCGGGGAACATATGAAAGAACTGAATTTTTCGATTCTAAAAGTGCTGCATACAACAGTGCAAATCGACTCGTAAAATGTGAGCGTAAAGGGTGTTTTAACATACATTTCTCATAAAAATCATGTTTTACCAAGGTTTTCGCATTGAGATTGCATTGTTTGGGGTTGTTTACGTTCAATTTTGCTAAACGAAGATTCATATGTTCACCAATTCCATGGGTGTGTGAAAAAAATACAATAACTGTTGATATTTGACTCAAAACAACAATAATAATTGTGGTTAACAACAAATATTGGTGTCTACCTTGGGCATAAATCCTTCCCTCTGTGCGTCTTTGCTAGGCGTAAAGAGCCAAACTTTTAGGTACTGGCGCTGTCATTTGCATCCATCTGGGGAACAAAAAAAGTTTAGCTCTTCTGAATTGTTTACATTTAGGGTTTTTCTATTTTTAATAAGACGGCGAGGTATGAGTGTCCAGCAACTAGCCGAGCAACAATTGCAGGTTTGGTTTCGTACTTTTGCAGAATATGAAGCTAGATATTTTTTAGAAAAATGTATTGAAGTAAACGTATTCGATAATAACTTTCTTATTAAAGATAAAAACAGGGCAATCGATACCTATAATCTGGATTTGTTTCACTTAGATTTGAGCCACGTAGTGAAGGACCATTACCACGCATTCGATAACCTAGGTCGGTAGCGATCTACTCTCTTACTATTAAGTTCAACATATGTGAGAGTAATGATTTTATAAGATCTTTAGAGATAACCCTTATTTTTCTTGCTAAATTCGGCATCAAGCATATTTGAGGTACAATCCGTGCAAATCTCAGATTTTAAGAAAATCTGTCATATAAACGTAGATTCAATAATTAAGGCACTAATTAAACTTGTAAGAGGATGGGACAAATAGAAAAACTAGATAGACGCATTTCACTCCATGATTTATCAATTAATAAATCATGAGCTGACGCTCATGGAGCCCAAGGACAGTATTGTATAAATAACTCTATCTAATAGTCTTTTGTATATTCTAAGATTTCCTTATGGAAGCAAAGTTTTTGCATCGCACCCTATAGTATCAGCTAGCTGAAATAATGTTTCTATTGTAATGTTTACTTCTCCGCGCTCAATTCTACCAACATAACTTCGGTCTAGCTTAGCCGTTAGCGCAAGACGCTCCTGCGAGTAACCTTTTTCCTTTCTAAGTGTCCTAATTTTGGCACCAACTTTAGCGGCTAAATCATTCATCACTGTTCTTTCTGTAAAAACCAGTAATATCTCTAGTTGCGGCTTAAGTATCCACGGACTATAATCCGCACATTGATTTTCCTTCTTAGTTTCCTAGGAACCCAACCAATAGGAATAAATATGCCAAAGGGTATTTATAAACCGAACGCACAACTACTTGAAATACTTAAACAGCAAGAACAATCCGAATTCACCGTTACTGATATTCGTGATGTAGTAGTAACGTGCATCGATAAGAAAACCGATATGAGTGATGCTAGGCGTTGGGTAAATGGGCAATTTAAAACACTAGTTAAGCACGAGTTTCTGAGTGTTGCCTCAAAGTCAGGTATTAGAACCACTTTTAAGAATACAGATAAAATATTTAATGATGTAGGCCTTGTAGAAAGCTCACATACCGAAAGCAAGGTTCTGACAAAAAACCAACTCAAAATACTGGAGTTACGCCTCCGCGAGTATAAATTTGAAATGTTAATTAGCTCAGCAGAAATTAAAGAGTTTGAGGACTTAAGTAAATTATGGCCAGATCAGCGTGACCATTTGCAGAGCAAATTCAACACTTCGAAAGAAAAGAATATTGAGTTTCTGGGTAGGGTAAGCGCAATCGAATCACTTATTGCAGATAATATCTGATGGCGTTAAGAAAGTGGCAGACAGAATGCTCCGCAAAGGCCCTGAACAAGTACATGGAGAATGGCGAACACTTTTTATGTTTAGCGACACCCGGAGCTGGCAAAACCAGAATGGCAGCAGAGATTGTCCAACAGCTATTTAGCAATAATAAGATTGATTTCGTTATTTGTTTTGCACCTTCTGTCGTCACAGCTAACGGAATGCAAAAAACAATAGAAACCTTTCTTGGAGCGTCGTTAAATGGAAGGATAGGGGCCAAAGGAATGTGCGTCACTTATCAATCTCTAAGCCATAAAGATAGTGATTTTTGGAACGTATTCAAAACACATAGAGTGTTTGCTGTATTCGATGAAATTCATCACTGTGGAGGTAACAACATTCTAGATTCCAATATATGGGCGCAACACATACTCGTTAACGTTCAAAATTACGCGCGTTTTACACTCGCGTTGTCGGGTACTCCTTGGCGATCTGATAACAAGCCGGTAACACTATCAAAATATAGCGATAGAGACGGTAAAATCTATTGTGACTACGAATATGGGCTTGCAGAAGCAATTCGTGATTCAGTATGCAGAACTCCCTTTATTACCGTAATAGATAATGATCGTATAGTGTTAAAGAAGGGCACAAAGCCTCAGCAAACTTATAAAAGTATTCAGCTCGCTCTCGAATCATACGAGGTTACCTATCAGAATATCGTCGAAACACCTTCAATTATCGAATTTTGCCTCAAACAATCGTTATCGCAATTAGTTAAAATAAAAAGAAAGAACCCACTTGCAGCTGGTTTGGTAGTTGCCACATCTGTTGAACATGCACACAAGATATCAGACATTCTAAATAGTAAGTTTTCATGTTCGGTTACCATTGTCACTTATCATAATAATGACAGTGCAGAGATTATTAGTAATTTTCAGTACTCGACAACAGATTGGTTAGTCGCTGTCGGTATGGTAAGTGAAGGAACAAACATTCCGCGACTGCAAGTTTGCTGTCATCTCACTCGCATAAAAACTGAATTGCATTTTCGTCAAGTGTTAGGTCGAATTATGCGAGTAATTGGGGGAGAACAGAGTAGTGAGGCTCATTTATTTACGCCTGCGCAGCCTAAACTTATTGAGTATTCTAAACGGCTAACCGATGATGTTCCGGGGGTTGGTTCAGTGAAAACAGTAAAAGATAATATTTTGGCGCGAATAGGGAATCAGAAAAATAAGGAAGCTACGATACCAAGCCATGAGAAGAATACCAACCTAAATGAGTCTTTCAAAGATAGGATTAATGTAGATGAAGTGCGTGGTAATCCTTCACTTTCAGAATCATTTTATAATTCTCTACTATTTAAAGGTGCTTTTTCAAGGACTAGAATCGACAATGTATCTAATAGTTAACGTGAATAAATAGTAAACGCTAATTAAGGCATTCGATAATTACGACTACTTCTTAGAAGTATTGGTTAGTCATTGACTATCCGTTCGGTTTTTTCTTCATATTTGATCTATTTAGTAGACTTTTTAGGAGCGTTTAGTGGCTATTGTTTATCATGGCGCCAAAGATCATGGCAAACCAACAGTGTTAAAACATTTTGGCACTTTACAAGCGGCTATATATCGGATGGTGACTATGTTTAGTGGACAGAATGGCCTAACGAAAGGAAGCGATGGTAGCTTCATTTATATGCCATATTCTTCCGTTGAGCCCCGCTCAATGAATAGTACTCAAATCCTCGACGAATTCTGTGCATTAATGAAAAGTGTTTCAATAATGGAGTATCAGTTTGATGAAAGTAAGGCGCTAGCACTCAATGATGTGTGGATGGATGACCCAATCGGAAGTGGTGGCATGGCTATTTTTGATAGAAACGCAATATCCGCAGAACAGTTAGCAAACATTTGGCCAATATTTGAACCTTTTAGAGGCCCCATCTTTCCAGACGACTTATGCCTAAAATACTCTAGAAAAGAAATAAAGTCGCTTATTGCAGGTTTTAAAAAAGATAAAATAGGCGCAGCTGAGTATAGAGAAAGGCGCGTTCGCGCTCGATATGTTGGGGAAGACTTTCATAAAACAAAGTACCAAGAAGCTGTCTGGGTACATTTAACGTTAGAATTGAGAAAATGGAGTCTTAAACATAAATACTCATCATTTTCTTATAAAAATACCCAAGAAGGCACCGGTGAAAATAGTTACGTCGCGTTGAGTTCTGATGTTGTCTCTCGTACAGGCAACGTTCTAATGTTTGATGAAGCATTATATCGTAGGACGATAGCACCAATAATCACAACTGTTATGAAAAGCCAACTATCACAATTTAATAACGATATGATCATGATAGATAAAGTTATATGGGCAGGTAAAAACCCCACTAGCTTCTGGAATAAAACAAGATGTTAAATTATCATTGAGCACCGCATCATCAATGTCTTCTTTGTATCGAATCGCTTTTCGATCTCCTTGATTCGCCAAGTTGACTAGTGCTCCTTCAAACACTGAAAAAAGGGTTGGGACACATATATTATTTTGTTTATTTACAAATGCCGAGATCGCTTCACTGAAAAGAGGCTGCAACGGCTCTAGAAGTACATTATTCGATTCTAAAACTTAATTATTTAAAACGCCCTTCAAAGTCTTTAACTTATTACACAGCAAAGAACTTATCAATTACTTGCTGAGAATTTTTGTGACAAAAACAACGAGTGGGTTAATGACTGAGTTCATTCAAAATACCGCACTCTTTGATTGTTTTGTTGGCATCGCAGGACTGAGCCATTTGCTCAAGTGTTAATTTGAGGGAGGATAACTCCTTTATTTTTTCTTTCACTTGGCAAATGTGCTCGTCTATGAGTTTGTTAACACTGCTACAGCTCTGCTCAGGATTATTCTTATTGTGGATCAAGGTTTCAATTTCCTTCATTGAAATGTCTAGCGAGCGACACTGCTTGATGAAAATCAATTCATCTAACAAGGCCTTATCATAAGTTCTGTAATTCGCTTGTGTGCGCTCAGGCTTGGATAGTAGCCCTTTACGCTCATAAAACCGGATTGTTTGAATACTGCAACCTGAGCGTTTTGCCAATTCACCAATTTTCATCACACATCCACTCTTGACTCTATTCTAAGTATAGACTTTATACTTTGCTTTACTGCTTGTAAAGCAAGCGCACTTTTTCTATTAACAAGTTATGTCAGTAACAAGAGGACTCATTATGAAAGTATTTTTTGTATCGCTAGGATTGGGAATAACAATTGTGTCACTCACGCACGGTTTCTTCTCTGATATCAATATGCTTCATAGCTTGCTAGTGCATCCAATCACCGTGTTATTCGGGCTGTTGTTTGTTGCGCTTGGCTTGAAAGGTGCTAAAAAACCAAATTACAAAGAAATGATTAAGAAGGCTTGACCCTATACCATGTGTAGACTTTACACTGTGTCTAAATAATAGCGCTGGGGGCAATATGAGTGGATGTGGATGCGAAGTCACGATTGATGATAAATCACAAAAACGTGTACTTTATTGGCTATTAGCTATCAATGCTGCCATGTTCATCATTGAGCTAGCCGTAGGGCTGTTGGCTGATTCCACGGCATTAATCGCTGACTCAATGGATATGCTTGCAGATGCCGTTATATATGCCATTGGGATTTATGCCGTGGGTAAATCCATTATTCACAAAGCCAACGCAGCCAAAGTCAGTGGGTATTTTCAATTAATGCTTGGCATGATTATTCTCATCGACATTATTCGTCGCTCGATTATGGGAAGCGAGCCTGTGTCCAATCTTATGATGTGGATGGGAGCAGTAGCCTTGGTGGCAAACGTGATTTGTTTATTGATTATTCGTAAGCACAAAGACGGTGATGTAAACATGCGCGCCAGTTGGATATTTTCTGCCAATGACGTGATTGCCAATATGGGCGTGATTGCAGCAGGTGTATTAGTGCTATGGCTTGATAGTCGTTTGCCAGATTTAATCATTGGTATGATTGTTTCTATCGTTGTAGTGCGCGGTGCTTGGATGATACTCAAAGACGCCACAAAAGAATTAAATGAAAATCAAAATGCGAAAATACTATCAGGAGGCCAGTCGTGACTTTTTATCAAGCAGCTAAACCATTTGTACAAAAAAAGCTTAACGCATATTCGAACGCACTTTCCGAAGGTAGAGCTAAGGACGCATTTCGACATTTAGAAGATGCACATGTGATTGGACAACATTCGACAAAGCTTCATTGCGTGGCGCATTTTTACATGCTCAAACACGGACTCAAACATGGCGACGTAAAAGAATCCTTAGGTCAAATCTTAAGGCTTATCGGCGCATTTACAAAAACTGCCGTAGGTTTTATTCCAAATGGCAATACAGGCGGTGCCAACATTAGCCCATTTAAACCGCTACCTATCAGCCAAAGTAACCAAATAATATTAGATAAGATCAAGCATGCACAGTCACAATCATAGTCATCACCACAATCACTCACGCGGGGGTGAAGCATCCAAACGCATCGGTTGGGCGTTTTTTCTTAATGTGGTGTTTACCATTATCGAGTTTATTGGTGGTTGGCTCACCAATAGCACGGCCATTATGGCCGATGCGGTGCATGACTTAGGCGATAGCTTGTCAATCGGCACGGCATGGGGCTTAAACAAACTGAGTGATAAAGAGGCTAACAAGACTTTTTCATATGGCTATAAGCGCTTTTCATTACTAGGTGCATTAATCAATGGACTGGTTTTGATTACAGGCTCGGTATGGATTTTATTTGAAGCCATTCCGCGTTTATCTAACCCTGAAATGCCACAAGCTGAAGGTATGTTGCTGCTCTCTATTTTTGGTATTGCCGTCAACGGTTTCGCGGCGTACAAACTGAGTGGTGGCAGTACGCTTAACGAAAAAGTGCTTAACTGGCATTTGTTAGAAGATGTATTGGGTTGGGTAGCCGTGCTCATCGTCTCTATTGTGTTGATGTTTAAGCCGTGGGCGATACTCGATCCGATATTATCGATTGGTTTTACACTCTTTATCTTATTTAATGTAGGCCGTAATCTAAAAGAGACCGTACTATTGTTTTTGCAAGCCACACCCGATAAAAAGCAATTGGAAGAGGTGCGCAATATTTTATTAGAAAGTGATAACGTGGACAGTGTGCATCATTTCCACATTTGGTCACTCGACGGTGAGCACAATGTGATGACTGCACATATACAGTTAACGCAGAATATTTCATTGCAAACCATGAGCGAGTTAAAAGAGGCGCTTAGGGCGTCTCTTGCTAACTATGATTTTGTGCATACGACCATCGAATTTGAATTTGCTGATGAGGCGTGCAGAGATGAGGCAGATGCGCTTTAGCGATTTTCGTGAACAGATAAATCCTGTGCATTATGCTATGCTTCACACGCCAAACTATGGAAGAACAGTAATAGATGTTTAAAACAAAAGCGACGAGTTATTTAGTGATCATGCTGATTTTATGTCAGTCGTTCACGGCTGTCGCCAGTCTATTGGA
The DNA here is from genome assembly GCF_003203515.1 of Glaciecola sp. KUL10. Classification (GTDB taxonomy): domain Bacteria; phylum Pseudomonadota; class Gammaproteobacteria; order Enterobacterales; family Alteromonadaceae; genus Glaciecola. Next base: position 180,091 of record NZ_BGNG01000001.1, read on the forward strand.
CTTTCATACGCTTGATGTTACGCATTTGTCTGAAGTGCACAATCATGATGAGCACGATGGGCACAACGCAAAATCACTTCTTGAAGCTGTTATCAACTCGCCGTCACAAGATTCATCTTCATCAGTAGATAATATCCACAATCCAGCAGATTGCCATCACTGCGGTCATTGCCATGGCTCTCATACCCAATGGGTGGGGGATTCATCAGGTCTCAAACCATTTTTAGTCAACGAAGGTCACGCCTTTTTCTACCTGTCAAAAGTCATTGACGCCCCAATCTCGCGCTTACTTAGGCCGCCCAAATACACCTCCTAGTTATATCAAATCTTGGTTCGCTATCTCGGTAGCGGGAAATATTTTTTGAAATAGTAGGATGTAAACAATGACATTTTTATCATTGAAACGCACGGTGCGCACCTGCACCTTGAGCGTGTATAGCATAGCTGTTTTTGCCTATTTGCCTGCCCATGCGCAGCTACAAAGCAGCAACGAAACAAAGTCGATAAGCTTAGAAAGTGCCATCAAGCGCACCTTGGCAAATGCACCTTATTTGCATGAATTTGCCTTTAAGCAGCAAGCGCTCAAAGGCGAGTTAAAAACAGCGGCACTCAAACCTGAATTAAACGCCAGTATTGAGCTTGAAAACTTTTTGGGTACTGGTGAGGTCTCTGGCATAAAAGATACCGAGCTTACCTTAAGCTTATCATCAGTGATTGAGTTTGGAGACAAACTGCAAGCGCGAAGTAACTTTACTAGCGCCAAATCACAAGTGATTGAAGCACAAAAGCAAATCCGCACCTTGGATATCCTCGCTGAGGTCACCCGCCGCTATGTGGATGTATTGGCGCAGCAAGCCTTAATTGAAGCGTATGAAGAAGCACAAGCATTAGCGATATACACTTATCAATCGGTTGCAAAACGCGTTGAAGCAGGCGCATCCCCCGCGTTTGAACAACAACGCGCCGATGCGGCACTGGCGCGTGCAAGACTAGATGTACTCACGGTCAAACAAACCCATGTGGCGATGATAAAAAGTCTCGCCATTATGTGGGGCGAGCAAGCACCGCGCTTTACTAAAGTGGAAGGCAATTTGTTTGCATTGTCACCATCGCCCTCTCTTTCGGTTTTATTTGAGCAAGTCGCCAAAAGCCCAAACATTGATGTGTTTGTACAGGAATATCGACTGCAAGAGGCGCAAGTCAGGCTAGCGCAATCGGCCAATCAAGCTGATTTGAGTTGGACAGCGGGCATTCGGCGTATGAACGGTATTGATGAAACCGCCTTTGTGGCAGGGGTCAGCATGCCCTTGTTCGCTAGCGAGCGAAACTTGGGTGAGTACGAGCAACAAAAAGCTGTGCTTGGTCAATTAGAGCAACAAAGAGAAGGCGCAGTATTAGCGCTCTATCATCAACTCAATACCGCGCTAATGGCACGAAATAATGCACTGCTTAATGTGCAAACCTTACAAGGTGAAATTATTCCTCCACTTGAGCAAGCCTTGACATTGGTGGAGCAGGCTTACCTTGATGGTCGCTTTAGCTACCTTGAGTGGGTGAGTACACGTCAAGAACTGCTTGATGCAAAACAAGCCCTTATTCACTCAGCAAGACAAGCCCATCAGCGAGCCGCTGATATTGAATCGTTAACGGCAACGCCGTTATCTAGCACTTCGGCAACATCGGCGCAGTCTGCTTTACCCACATCATCAGTCCCTAATTTTCAGCGAGTGTCAAAATGAAACGTTCAACACTAACCATCACTATTTTATCCTCATGCAGAGTTGCCTTATTGGCAAGCGCATTACTCATTTCTTTTGCTGCTATCAGTGGCGAGGGCGACCATGACGATGAGAAAAAAGATGAGCATCGCAATGAGTTTGTAACCATGACCCAAGAAATGGCAGCACAAGTGGGTGTAACGACGCAAGCGGTAAGTGCAGGCACCCTTAACATTACCAAGACAGTGTATGGTAATGTTGTGACCGATCCTGCCTCGCTCAGTCATATTCGCGCCAGATTTGATGGCGTGGTCACACGCGTTAATGCCAATTTAGGCGACAAAGTCAAAAAAGGCGCTGCACTGGCAGTCGTTGAATCCAATGAAAGCCTGAAAAGCTACTCGCTTACCGCCCCCTTTGCTGGCACTGTCATTGCCAGACATGCAAACGAAGGTGAATTGTCTAATGGACAAGTGCTCTTCTCATTAGCGAATTACGACAGCGTGTGGGCGCAGCTTAAAGTGTTTCCTAATCAACTCCGTTCAGTCGCAGAGCAACAGGCTGTGCAACTCACACTGGCCGATTCAACATTTGACACCGTTATCAGTCATATTTTGCCCTCACCTGATGAGCAACCTTATGTGCTTGCTTACGCCAACATTGACAATACCTCCGGACATTGGCCGGTTGGTGCTGCTGTGTTAGGTAATATCACGATTGATACGCTTGATGTTTCTATGCTTGTGCCTAAAACAGCGATACAAGAATACGAGGGTAACAATGTGGTCTTTGTTAAAAAGGGGGATGAATACCACCCTGAGCCTGTCAGTCTAGGGAAACAAGACGCTGATAACATTGAAGTGCTAAGCGGTATTGCAGTATCGGATGTAGTGGTTGTGAACAACAGTTTTCTGTTTAAAGCCGACTTGGAAAAATCGGAGGCCGGACATGATCATTAATCATCTGAACTTTCTGATCCAACGCATAAGCGCTTACCTTGTTTATAGTGTTGGCAATTGCGATAGAGGAGTACTTGTATGATTGAATCCATATTAAGGACCTCCATAGAGCGCAAAGGCTTGGTGCTGATGCTGACCTTTTTGGTGATGGGGTTGGGCTTTTTCAGTTATAACAAACTGCCCATTGACGCAGTACCTGATATCACCAATGTGCAAGTGCAAATCAATACCCAAGCAACAGGTTATTCACCGCTTGAGACTGAGCAGCGCATTACCTTTGTGGTGGAAACTGCGCTAGCAGGCTTACCTAATCTATCTTACACCCGCTCGTTATCACGCTATGGTTTATCGCAAGTCACGGTGGTGTTTGATGAAGGCACCGACCTGTACTTTGCGCGCAACCTTATCAATACCAAATTAGGTGCGATAAAAAGCCAACTGCCGCAAGGTTTAGAGCCAGAAATGGGACCGATTGCCACTGGCCTTGGCGAGATATTCATGTATACCCTTCGCGCCGAACAAAACGCTCGGCAAGAAAATGGCGAAGCTTATGATGCCATGGCTCTGCGAGAAATCCATGACTGGATTGTAAAACCGCAGCTCTCATTAGTAAAAGGCGTTACTGAGGTCAATGCTATCGGGGGATATGTGAAGCAATATCACGTCAACCCTGAGCCACTCAAAATGCTCAACTTTGGGGTAAGTCTTGCTGATGTTCATGAAGCCTTAGCGCGCAATAATGCCAATCAAGGGGCAGGCTTTATTGAGCGTAATGGGCAGCAAATACTCGTTCGTTCGCAAGGGCAGTTACAAACCATTAGCGATATTGAAAATGTGGTGGTCAAACGCGTTAATTCGATTCCTGTCACGGTGAAAGACATTGGCAACGTGGCAATTGGCAAAGAGCTTAGAACCGGCGCAGCAACGCAAGAAGGGGTAGAGACCGTGCTGGGCACCGCGATGATGATTGTGGGCGGTAATTCCCGCGCTGTCGCACAAGCAGTCGCTGACAAGGTAGGTGACATACAAGCAAGTTTGCCCAGTGGGATCGTGATTGACCCAGTCTATGACCGAACAAAACTTGTTGATAAAGCGATTGATACAGTGCATAAAAACCTCGTAGAAGGTGCATTACTGGTCATTGTGGTGCTCTTTGTATTGCTGGGTAATATTCGTGCGGCGCTAATTACCGCTGCCGTAATTCCACTTGCGATGCTTGCGACCATCACGGGTATGGTCAATTATGGTGTATCGGCTAACTTAATGAGCCTAGGCGCACTGGATTTTGGCCTGATTGTCGATGGCGCTGTGATTATTGTGGAAAACTGTATCAGGCGATTGTCAGAAGCCCAAAAACGCACAGGTGGCGTGTTGCCATTAAAAGAGCGCCTAGAGTTGGTCTTTCAAGCCACGAATGAGGTGATACGGCCTAGTTTGTTTGGTGTGCTCATCATCACGGTCGTGTACATTCCGCTGTTTTCATTAACAGGCGTAGAAGGCAAGATGTTCCATCCCATGGCCGCGACCGTCATTATGGCGCTGCTAGCAGCGATGGTGTTCTCAATCACCATTGTGCCTGCGGCGGTTGCCATGTTTATGACAGGTAAAGTCAGCGAAAAAGAAAGCCCCATCATAGTAGCGGGCAAGTCGGTGTATCGACCTATCTTGCGCGGCGCACTTAAATTCAGATGGTTTGTCTTGGCGGGCGCGGCAGCACTTGTGGTGGTCAGCATTTTTATGGCCACGCGACTGGGTACAGAGTTTATCCCGCAACTTGATGAAGGTGATATTGCCCTTCATGCCATGCGCATCCCCGGCACCGGGATTGAACAAGCCGTGTCGATGCAAAAAACACTTGAAGATAAAATCATGAGCTATCCGCAAGTGAAAACCGTGTTTGCCAAAACCGGCACAGCCGAGGTAGCGACCGATGCTATGCCGCCTAATGTGACCGACACCTTTGTGATGTTACATCCACGTGATGAATGGCCTAACCCCAATCTCTCGAAAGCCGAATTTGTCGAAATGTTAGAGCAAGACTTACAAGGAGTGGCAGGTAATAACTATGAGTTCACTCAACCTATTCAGATGCGTTTTAACGAATTGATAAGCGGTGTTCGCTCAGATTTAGGTATTAAAGTATTTGGTGACGATTTAGATACTTTGGTCGCCTCGGCTAACGACATTCTCAGCGTATTACAATCCATAGATGGCGTAGCAGATGCACGGCTTGAACAAGTCGACGACATTCCATTATTTACCATTAACCCTAAATCCATTGCTCTAGGGCGATATGGATTGGATGTCACTGACTTGCAAGCGTGGTTAGCATCAGCAGTGGGAGGCAATAGTGCAGGGCTGATATTTGAGGGTGACCGTCGTTTTGAATTACTGGTGCGCTTTGATGAACAAACGCGAAGTAATTTAGAGGCAATTGGGAATATTCCTATCGCGATACCCGATGGCGGTTTTGTGCCTTTGTCGGAGGTAGCTGAATTAGGCTATTCAAGCGTCCCAAATCAAATTAGCCGAGAAAATGGTAAGCGACGAGTGGTCGTCACCGCCAATGTGAGAAACCGCGATTTGGGCAGCTTTGTTGATGAAGCTAAAACCCAAATAGCTGAACAAGTGGATTTGCCAGCAGGCTACTGGCTCGACTATGGTGGCACCTTTGAACAGTTAGAAAGCGCGAGTCAGCGTTTATCTCTGGTGGTACCTGCTACCTTGTTCGTCATCTTGGTGCTCTTAGTGGTGGTGTTTGGCTCGCTGCGAGATGCATTTATTATATTCACCGGTGTTCCGCTTGCATTGACGGGCGGCGTGTTCTCACTGTGGCTGAGGGACATGCCATTGTCGATATCCGCAGGCGTGGGGTTTATTGCGCTCTCTGGTATTGCGGTACTAAATGGTCTTGTGATGTTGTCGTTTATAAAGCAACAGTTCAAAGAAACAGGGGAGCTCATCACATCTATTGTTGAAGGGGCCATTACGAGATTGCGTCCTGTTTTAATGACCGCATTGGTAGCAAGCCTTGGGTTCGTGCCCATGGCGCTCAACGTGGGTACTGGCGCCGAGGTACAACGGCCTTTGGCAACAGTGGTAATCGGAGGGATAATATCGTCAACCTTGCTTACACTGGTAGTGCTGCCCGTACTCTATCGACTTGTGCATAGTAAAGGGAAACAGTAGTGTTCTTGGGCATTTATTCATAAATGCCCAATTTTTACCAGAACGATTTTTAGGTACCTATTGACTCTATATTAAGTATAGACTTTACAATCATATTCTTAACGACATATACGATAAGGATTGATATGGTTTCGCTTATTTTAATCAGTAGTTTTTTACTGCTAGCCGTCCTCGGTAGGAGCTTTGTACAATACAAGAGAAATGGTGATTTTGGTATCAGAGCAGCATCTAGAAACGCCCCGTTAGTAGAAATTTTGCCGGGGACGATATTCGTGATTACATTTTGCCTAGGATTTGGTCTGATTCTTTTTGGTTACTTAGGACGCGTTCCCCCCATATTTGTTCCTTCAACTCCATTTCAACTTCTCGGCTCCTTGATTGGCGCTTGCGGAATTGCTGTAACCTTGTTGTCTCAAATTCAAATGGGAGATTCATGGCGTATTGGGGTTGACCCGAAAGAAAGGACTTCACTGATTACTCATGGGATTTACGCAAAGTCTCGCAACCCTATTTACTTCGGTATTTTCCTACTTTGGATTGGAGTATGTATAACGTTCCCTCATATACTGCTTTGGGCATGTGCTTTTGTATGTTGGATTTGCATTGAAGTGATTGTTCGAAAAATTGAAGAGCCTTATTTAAAGAACGTGCACGGCGATGATTTTCTAAAATATCTGTCCAATACCAACCGATATATACCAAAGCATTTGAGATCTAAGCGGTGACGCTTAAATAATTGAGTAAGCTAGGGGAGGGTAATGCACTATCAAGAATAAAGCCTTTCAACGAGAACCAACCTTTGTGATGGCGATTACTACCTCCATCGTTTTTTTGTTTCAATGTCCAATACTGTTTTGTATTAGACATTGAGTAGATAGCTAATTACAGGACAGGTGCAAAAATTATTTTCTTCAACTCACAATAAACCTTTGTTCTTTTGATTATTGGAGCCAAATTTTCAATTGCAAATGCTTCAGGATTGTTTCCTGCTTGAGTAAGTTTCAATCCAGCTTTGACTTCATTGTATAATTGGCCGGAAATTGCCTTAACATCATCAACTGGTTTTCCTCTAGTAGATAACGATGCTAAAAAAGTTTTTTTATTCGAAATTATTTGCTCTGCAACTTCAGGATTACCATGATCAGCACATAATTGCTCTATGACTTGATCGTCCCATAAGTAGCTTTCGATGTCTCTTCTCGGGAGCACAACACCACCTGATGATCGTATTTCTTCTATCTCAGTCTCATTTCTATCGTCTCTATCAAAAATTTTCCATGCTTTGACGCCAGGTGCGATTCGAGCTAAGAGTAACTTAAAGGTGTCACCATCTATATCAACCTGGTTAGCACCTCCTAAGGGAACAAATTCAGTATTTGGGAACTCAACGCCAAATATTTTCGTATATATTTCGGAATCAAAACTTGGCTTTTTACCCGAATCACCTATTCTTCTTCCTTCACAAAATACAATATTTTCAGGGACGATTAATTGAGCTAGGTCGTCTAATGCGGTATCAAAAATCTTCTTCCAATAATCTCTGTCAGGTAAGCTAGGAGCAAGCGTTTTTGAATCATCAAAGTCAATCCCGTGAAAATCAATAAATTGAACTTCGTTGTCATTTTTAGCCTTTAGTTCTGCAGCTTTTCTAGCCATTCCAATCGAGTGAGTTGTTAACCAAAGTTGGCAATTATCGGGGATTAGTTCGAATATTACTTCGAGCAATCTCGCCTGCAGACGAGTATGCATGTGCAATTCAGGTTCATCAATACAAAATATAGTGTCATTAAAGGCCTCTCGCTTGACCACGAAATCCAACAAGAGATCGAACGCAGCTTTTTCCCCACCTGAAAGGTTTTTATAATGAAAACCGTCACTACTCCCTTTTGAAAACCTGAAAGTGCCGTTTTCAGTGGGGTTGCCAGGACCATTAAGCGTTAAGTTATCAAAGACTTTTAGAACAGCTTCTCTAACTTTACCAATTAACTCATCCGAAATGTCTTCTCCTGATTTCTTTTTTGCCTCTTTACTATTGAAAAGCACATCAACAGCTTTTCCAATAATCCTTTGATAATTATCTGAAACACGGTGTTCTGATTGAAGTAAGTTTAAAGGCCTTCTAGAATCAATGAGAATAGAGTCAGTATTTTGGATCCCATTACTTGTAAAGTCAGCCTCATGCCTATAAGCAGAGCGAATGTAAAACTCTTTTCTGTCATTACTTTGAGGAATATTGTTGCCTTCGTGATCGTGAAATTCCAACTTAATTTTCTGAAAAGCTTCATTCCAATTTTTATCTATTGTTTCAGAACCTTTTGAATGGTATTCAGGGTCAAAATTAATTCTAGATTTAGCCCAGTTCATCCAAAAATTGAAAGCTTCAAAAAGTGATGATTTCCCGCTGCCGTTAGGCCCTGTCAAGACAACTAATTTTGTAGATTTAGGAATGTCTTCAATCTTAAGGTTTGTAAACCGCTTAAAATTAGTTAAATGTACTGTTTTTAATTTCATTTTTGTCCTTATGAATACAAAGCTCAAATAAAGGGCTCAAAGCTTCCGTTTTGAGCCTTTTCTAATTCTATCTCTATGAGCCGGAGCCACATAAACCTCGACAGTGGTCTTAACACTTGCGTGGCCAAGTTCTTCTGCAAGCATAGTCTCATTTAATTCATCTAATGCCTGAGTTGCTCCTGTATGCCGCAACCAATGTGAAGACGCGCCGGCAATGTCCAATGCTTGCTGCTTTTTACCTACTTTCACAAGCTCTTTTATAACTAAATCAAATGCTTCTTCTACAATATTATTCAAGCTGTCTTGATGCAGAGGAGCACCCGTTTTCTGAGATGAGAGCATTGGTGTATCTTCGTCTATTCGGGGGAGGGGAGTTAACCCTAAATACTCCCTATAGCGAGATAATACACTATCAATGTATGAGTCAGGTACCGTAACCAGTCGCTCCTTTTTACCTTTACCAATGACGTTTAAAACCCAACCTTCACCACTTGGGTCAGGTCTGAAATGATTGAACAAGGGTGTATAATAATCACGATGTGATAACTCAGAAATACGTAAAAAAAGAACTTTGAGTGTTAATACCACGAAACGATGTATTTCAAACTTCGGGTTTTCATTAGCAGCTTTGGTTAAACAATCAATGAATAGACCCCATGTATCATCATCAAGTGTGTGTGGTGGTTGGTATATCTTACCTTTAACCAAGTACTTACAGTTTTTCTTTGCATCAGACACGTAATTACGCCGAACCAACTCAGCGTCAAATAAGAACTTAAAGAAAACGTTTAACGCTGCGTAAGAGTTCTGCAATGATGTTTGTGTTAATCGATAGGCTTGTTTTGATTTCGGTTTAGTCGTAATAGGCTCGATTAGCATTTCGATTTTACGATTAGCTTTCGGCTTACGTAGTACAAACGGTCGCCATTCAGGGTTGGCTAAGCGAACTTCAGATTTCGGTTTGCTTTTAAATCTACTAGCTATAGTGGTGTCAGAGACAAGCCCTTTGGGTGGCTTCCAGATCCAATCAATATACAGTTTGATATCTTCTAAAGTAGTTTTTAACACTGACTTGCCACGCTCATTCCAACAAAAAAGTATAAATCGCTCAGCTTCATTGCGAAAGCGAGTTTGTGTGCCTTTGGCGTTACTTAGGTTAGTGACTAAAAAATCCAACAAATGACTCACATCAGCTCGCGCTCGAATACCTTCAGCTTCTTTGAATTCAAGAAATTCTTTTAATGTAGGGTAGACCGATGAAAACTCAGAAGTCGATAGCAGTCTGCGTTGAACGGCTTGAAGTTTAGTAGCATCGGTAAGTGGATGATATTGCATTTGCATAGAATAGAGGGACATTAACTTCTAGTCAAATCGTAATAATGTTTATTATTACGAATTAATCAAACATTGATTTTAAGGAACATACTATTCAAACTAATTAAGTTAAATTGAACTAAATTGCCTTACAAAGTACCACTACTATGAAATTAGACTATGAAAACATTTTTGATGTTACATCAACGTCATCAAAACAAGCTGCCGTCGATAAAGAGCTTTCAGATGCAATGATTGAGATACATGCTCTATTAGATTTTAACAAGCCTATAAAGAATACAGTAAATGTATTAGGCGTTACACCGTCTCAAGCTCGGAACCTAACCAAAGGAGATATAGGTAGTTTTAGTATCTTTGAGCTAAAAACATTCATCGAACGTTTAACCAAAAACAATTAAACATTGGAAGAAATATTATTACTGTCCTTTTTGCACATTTGCCATTCATTGATAGAGGTTTAATAAACCTGTTGTGCGACCAATATGTTCATTACGACACTTTTACTGATATAGAAGTATTTTTACTGTTTTAGAAGACATATTTTTACCACTTTAGAAGGTTGTCCGCGTTAGTGATGGAATTTAAGTAATTGATAAGTATATTATTTTATAGCGTTATGTGTTTTTATATTGCGCATAATGTATATTATGTTAAATAAATAATATATGTAAAGAGCGATTGAATAATTATTAATGAAATAAAGGAAATTCAATCCCCTACTTTTGTTACTCAAATTGGGCTATAAAAGAATAAGTTAAAGGATGGTCTCATTTTCATTGAATCGTTCTTTTCAATATTTCTATGTGCAAATGAAATACATAGTAAAGTTTTCAATAATATTTTTTCATCACTGCAACTTTTAAAAGTTAAAGGCGTAATTTGTTTTAGTTGTATGATATTTGTTTATGGACAGTCAAAATATGAATGAAAAAGATGTTCGATATCTTGAAACGTTACTTGCGAGGTGCTCTTTAAATGATCAGCAGGCATTCGCAGAGCTTTATCAGTGTGTATCCAAAAAGCTCAACGGAATAGCTTATCGAATCATAAACAATATAGAAAGTGCCAATGAAGTTCTTCAGGAAGCTTTTGTGCAAATCTGGAATAACGCTGGCGAGTTTCGGCCTGAACAAGCTGAACCTATGACTTGGATGGCGTCTATTGTGCGTTATCGTGCCTACGATCGTTTGAGACTTGAAAAAAGAAGAATAGAAGGCGCTCAATTTCAAACAATTTTGGACAGTCTTGACGAAATTGAAACTCGTGCAAGTGACGGACTAAAAAACGCAGAATTAGACCAACAATTATCATTGTGTTTGTCTAGCTTAGAGGTCAAACAACGAAAATCAGTATTATTAGCCTATTACTATGGTTTTAGCCGTGAAGAAATTGCAGATAAGTTTGAAACGCCAATAAACACTGTAAAGTCTTGGTTGAGACGCGGAATTGAGAGGTTGCAATTATGTCTAGCGAATTAGAGCAGAATATAATTAAACGCTATCAAAACGATAAGGTAATTGAGCACTTAGCCTCAAATTATGTGCTAGGTGTATTGAGTCCATCTGTTAAATCTAGAATCGATCGACTTAGACTTTCGTTGGACTATCAAATGTTAGATAAACGGATAATTTATTGGGAAAGTAAACTGTCACCTTTGGACACTTTAACACCTGAGTTAGATCCACATTTAAACACGTGGACCAATATACAAGCACAATTAAATATTGGAGACCAAAGTAAACTTGAAAGACCAAATAGCTTTAGTATTTTTCATATTTTAAATGGGTTTGGTTTTTGGAAGATATCAAGTGTATTCTCTTTAATGTTGTGTGCCCTACTCGGCTTTCACTTGTTGAACCAAGAAGCGCTTGGTCCTCTAAGCTACGTCGCCGTGCTTGAGGATGAAACTGAGAGGCCGCAAATAGTAGCTTCTACATATGGTGAATCTAAGCAGTTAGTTTTGGATATCATAGACCTTCCTGCATTAGAAGAAGACCAAACCTTTGAGTTATGGGTAGTCTCTAAAACAGACCAGCAAGTTAGAAGCCTTGGAGAAGTGCCTAGAAATGAGAAATCTTTTAAACGCATGCTCAGTGAAGCAGAGTGGAGACTGATTAAAGATTCGCTTTCTTTGAAATTGTCGGTCGAAGATGAAGGTGGTTCAGCAATAGGCGAGCCTAGCGAGTTAATTGTTTCTCGAGGGCTTTGTATAAGATTAGAGTCAAATGATAAAACGTCTTAGTTTGAACCAATCAAACATGGATAGGTATGCAAGTAACTAATTTAAAATTAAAATTATATGGTGCCATTACATTTATTGTTTTGGTACTTAACAATACTGTTCACGCGATGGAAGTAGACTTTGATACTGCTGGACGTGTTCGTTATCAAACGATAAACGACGATGTACGTGGCGATGCTACTGCAAAAACACTTAAATTTAGACTTAATTCTGCAATAGATTTTTCTGACAAAATCAGGTTTTTTTCAGAGTATGATTTTGTGCATGGGTTCAATGATGAAAGCTATAACTCCGTCACTATTACGAGGAATACAAGCCCGATACCTGATGTCGAAGGAAGTGAATTGAATCAATTTTGGCTTAGATATGAATTCGATAATGGCCTTAATATAAAACTGGGACGTCAACTTTTAAATTTTGACGCGCAACGACATGTCAGTGCCCTTGAATTTTGGCAAAATGACCAGAGTATGGACGCTCTTACATTTTTGTACGATAACAATTCTTATCTTAAGTTTAGCTACTCTTATGTCGACAAAGTCCATCGGATTTTTGGTGATTCTGCAACTAGGCAGCTGAGTTCAAAAGATATTCGTTTTACTTCTTTAGATACTAGGCCAGTATTTGAACTTGGAAATCACACTCATAATAGTCACCTTATAAATGTACGCTATCAGTATAATAATTACCTTAGCTTTTCAACTTACGCATTATTATTAGAGAATGAAACTGCGCCACAGTTTTCAAGTGACACGTTTGGGGTAAAGTTTGCGGGAGACTATAAGCCAAATACCATTCGATATTTATACGAAGGTGAAGTTGCTCATCAAAAAACATCTAGTGATAGTCCTTGGCAATTTTCAGGTTTCTACTATCGTTATGAAATAGGTGCTCAATACAAAAGTCATCGTATTAGCCTTGGTTCAGAAATATTAAGCGAAGATAACGGCTTCGCTTTTGCTACTTCATTAGGGGATAACCACCGCTATTTAGGCTGGGCAGATGTTTTTAATAGCTATGTTAATGCTGACGGCATTGTTCACCACTTGATTACTTACCGAGGAAGAAGCGGAAAGCTAAGGTGGAGAACAGTATTTAACCAATTTTCATCATACAGCACGGGTAATACAGCAGGTTATGAGCTTGATTTTGAACTAGCATATAGGTTCAGCCGAAAACTTGAGGGAAATATAGTCGCTGCACGATATATAACTAAAGGCGGTATAGAGGGAATTGAGCCATCTAAATCAGACTTATCTACGCTTACGTTTTCATTAAAATATAATCTCTAGTTTATTTCCAATCATCCGCATTTCCATCATGGCTAATAGTGATACCTACTTGCTCATCGTAAAAGTCATATAATTCATCTGGCATTGGGTTTTGTTTTACATCTAAAAATTTCAGATTTGCTAGGCCGCTAATATCCAAATCTTTTAGTTGGTTATTCCACAAATATGCAGCCTCAAGCGAGACTAACGGTGCAATATCTAGCGATTGAAGTTGGTTATCCATCATTCTTAACTTGACTAACGAACCTAGGCCCTTCAGGTCAACCGTTGAGAGCTTATTTTTAAATGCAAACAACTCCGTGAGATTGGATAGTCCAGCTATTTCAAGTGTTGAAAGGTTATTTTTTGCTACATTAAGGTGAGTAAGCAGATTTAACTTGGTTACGTCCAGACTTGTTAATTTGTTTCCAAAAACAGATAGATAACGTAAAGAGCTAAGTTGCTCTATACCTTGTAGTGTTTTAATGCCTTTATTATGGCATTTTAGCTTAGTAACCGAACTTAAAGATGACAAATTTAGCTTGGCCATAGTATCGTTTACACATGTTGAAAGTGCCTTATCTCTAAAGCTTGCATTTGCACATAGTGTAAATGTGATCAATAGCGTTAATGACATCATACGTATCACTTTGCTGCCGAGTGCCATAAAACTGATCCTTACTCATTAACCAATAACTATTTGAAACTATATCAAATTGTTTTAATGTGAACCTTAAGCATTAGAGTATAAATTGGCTGAGTATTTAAATGAACACTAAATAATAAGATAAAATGTATAAAGTATTTGATGTTGTTATTGTTGGAACAGGCTTCAGCGCCATAAGCGCCGCTATTAATCTAAAACAGTTAAAACTTGATGAATATGAACATCCCAATTTCATTATGCTTGAACGTCGTTCATTTCCAGGTGGAACGTGGCTGCAAAATCGCTATCCAGGGGCCGCTGTTGATGTTCAGTCTGTTCTTTATTCACTAGAGGATGAACCATACGCTTGGACTGAAATGTTTGCGAAGCAACCAGAGCTAGCTGCGTATACAAATGATTTGTTAAATAAACATAAGTTGCATAAACATATAAGGTTGCAACACAATCTAGAAAAAGCCGTCTGGCTTGAAGACGAAAATTATTGGTTGCTAGAAGTTACTCATAATGGAGAAAAATTAAGCTTTAGAAGCCGTATCGTGATTAACGCCACAGGTCCATTAAGTACCCCTTCGCTTCCATTTTTTGAAAACATGGAGGCTTATAAAGGAAAAGTTTTTCATTCAAATGATTGGCCTAAAGATCTTGAACTTGAGGGCAAAAAAATCGCAATAATAGGCAGTGGTGCCAGTGCTATTCAGATAATTCCTGCCATAATTGATAAAGTAAAGCGTATGGATGTGTTTCAGCGTACCCCACACTGGGTAATGCCTAGAAAAGACCGTGTTTTAAGTAGGATTCAGATAAACGCCTTTAAAAACAAATATATATATAAATCGATAAAATCGATTATATACGCCATTTTGGAGTTACGCGTAATCGGATTCAAGTATATTCCTAGCGTTTTAAAGCTTCTAGCCGAAATGCCCGCAAAGAAACACCTTAAGTCGCAAGTTTCTGATTTAGGCTTTCGTGAAAAACTAACGCCAAGTTACAAAATAGGTTGTAAACGAATCTTACTTTCCAATACCTACTACCCTGCTCTACAAAAAGTTAATTGTGTTTTGCATGACATAGAGGATTCGGTTGCTGCATTTTATGAAAATGGCATAGTGAGTAAAACAAAAAATAAGATAGAGGTAGATATTGTTGTATTAGCTACTGGGTATCGAGCTGCAGACAGCATGGTGTCAAGTGAAGTAATAGGTAGAAATAACATCGTATTGAATGAACAATGGAAAGAATACCCTAGGGCATATTTGGGCACTAGCATGCCAAACTTCCCAAATTACTTTGTAGTCACTGGTCCCAATACTGGGATTGGTCATACGTCGGCAATTTTTGTGATTGAATCGCAAATGAGATACATCAAGCAAGCATTAAATAAATTACTTAACGATAAGTGTAAGAGTATTGAGCCTACTGTAAAAGCAGAATCAAAATATTCAGAAATGATTCATTCCGAAATGGACAAAACTGTGTGGGCTCACGGAGGCTGCAAGAGCTGGTATCAGAATGAAAATGGAAAAGTCATCGCCATGTTCCCTGGTTTCAGTTTTACATATCGCCTAATGTGTAAAAAATGGAGAGACGATGATCATGTGTTTAAATACTAAGTGATTAAACGCTATGAATTTCAAAACAATAATAGGGGTATATAGCATTGACTAGTCTTGGTGAGGTTACACTTAATGTAGCCAATAAATTTGAATCTATGTTAGCTGGGCTCAAAAAAGGTAGATTGACAATAAACGGTATACCAACACATTTTCTGCAATCGAAAAAAGTACCAGAGGCCCCTACTCTTGTGTTGCTTCACGGTTTTAGCGCTGATAAATACATTTGGAATCGTTTTGCGAAACATGTGTCGGGAGAGTTTAATCTGTTAGTTCCGGATATGCTGGGTCACGGAAATAATAGCTATAATAGAAGTAGTAATTATTCAGTCCCTCAGCAAGTCCAACATTTAATAAGGCTGTTAAATGAACTAAACATTGAAACTTGTATCCCAATCGGTAACTCAATGGGCGGTATGATGGTAGCTCAGATGCTAAAAATTGCACCAGAGCGTGTATTAAAAGCCGTATTAATCGATCCTGCAGGCGCAAAAACCGAATTTGCGCAATATATGCACGAGTCTAAACACAATCCATTTATTCACAGTGACCTTAATCAATTTTGGGCTTTCTATAAAAGCTCAATGCATAGGCCGCCTTACATTCCTAAATATGTTATTAATCACGTTGGTCAAAAATATATAAACAATAAAGATCAGTATGCCCACATGTTTGCCGATTTTTTTAATATTGATGATTTCTTTACCGATAAGAGTTTTGAAAACCAAAAGCCGTGTTTACTCATTTGGGGAGCAAAAGATGAATTGTTACCCTTAGACGATCACAAACTATGGGAAAAAATATTAGATTCGTCAGCATTGATATATGAAAATATTGGGCATATGCCGATGGTTGAATGCCCCGAGGTTTGTGCAAATGATATCAAGTTATTTTTAAATACGATTTAAATCAAAGTACTATTTTTAACACGTGTTAATCTTAATACTTTTCATGCAGGAAATTAGCGACTAGGCGCCTATGGATTACATACTTTTATTATTTGCATTTATATTTGGTCTAGGCTTTAAGTTTTTAAACTTACCACCGTTGATAGGCTATCTGCTTGCTGGTTTTGTCTTAAATGCATGGGGGTTTGAAAATAACGATACGCTACAAGCATTTGCCGATACCGGCATTACTATTATGCTTTTTACTATCGGCCTTAAATTGAACGTAAAGGATTTATTAAAACCCGAAATTTTAGTGACAAGCTTAAGTCATACCATAATTTGGGTTACCTCCATAAGCGCTATTCTGGTTATGCTTTCGGTATTCGGAATTCCCTATTTCATTCATTTGTCTTTAACTTCTAGTGCATTAATTGCATTTGCGTTTAGTTTTAGTTCTACCGTTTGCGTTGTAAAAATTCTTGAAGAAAGTGGTGAAATGAGAACTCGCCACGGGAAGATTGCGATTGGTATTTTAGTTGTTCAAGATATCTTAGCGGTTTTGTTTCTTGTTTTCGCGACGGGCAAGATCCCTTCAATTTATGCGTTAGGATTGTTTGCATTGATCCCACTAGCGCCTTTGCTAAAAAAATTGTTAAGTCAATCTGGACACGGAGAGTTGCTTCCCTTAACCGGCTTAATAATGGCCTTTGGCGGCTATCACCTATTTGAATTGGTCGGTGTCAAAGGCGATTTGGGCGCACTTATTTTTGGTGTACTGCTAGCGGGTCATGCTAAATCAAACGAATTAAGTAAATCATTATTAAGCTTTAAGGACCTATTTTTAATAGGGTTCTTTTTAACGATCGGGTTAACCGCACTTCCAAATTTGCAGATGACCCTCATTGCACTTGGGTTTACATTATTGTTGCCCATCAAATTCGGTTTGTTTTTCATTTTATTTACACAAGTTAGATTGCGAGCTCGAACCAGTTATCTTGCAAGCTTAATTATGAATAACTACAGTGAGTTTGGCCTAATTGTTGGTGCTGTTTCTGTGAGTATTGGTCTGCTTGCGGATACATGGCTAGTGATACTTGCGATGAGTACTTCATTTTCATTTGTTGTGACTAGCCTGTTGTATAAAAAGTCTCACGATCATTACAACAAACATAAAGAAATCATAAAGCGATATAGTAAAGACCAACCATTACCAGAAGACATTTATCCAACATTAACAAATGCGCAAGTACTCGTTGTTGGCATGGGACGAGTGGGTAAAGGTGCATTCACTTCGTTGTCAAGAGTTCTGGGAGAGCGAGTCTATGGGATGGATGCCGATGCTCAAAAGGTTCAAAAACTACAACGAAATGATTTTAATGCGATTGTTGGAGATGGTGAAAACATTGATTTATGGGAAAACCTTGATATCCAGCACGTTAAACTTGTGATGCTTGCCCTACCATCCATAGAAGATTCTTCAAATATTACTAATCAGCTCAGGGCTGCGGGTTATGAAGGAAAAATTGCAGCAATTGCGCGCTATGAAGATGAAGTTGAGCCATTGATGGAAAAAGGTGTCGATAGAGTTTTTAACTTCTTTACCGAAGCCGGACTTGGTTTTGCAGAAGAAAGCCTTGAGATGATTGATGCGATAAATACAGCAGAAACTTCGGCTAAGCTTAAAGCTTAAGCTTAGCCGCAATAGAAGCCTTAATGAAAATCATTATCCTTTGTATCTCATTGAATATTAACGGTTTTTATTGATTATTTTGTTTGTGGCGATATAATTCCCCCAATTAAACAAAAAAGGAAGTTGCCATGAAAGGTAATCCTGAAGTATTAAAATCGTTAAATGACGTATTAACCATTGAGTTGACGTCAATAAATCAATATTTTTTACACGCTCGCATGTTTAAAAATTGGGGTTTTGAAGCCTTAAATGAAGCTGAGTACAAAAAATCAATTAGAGACATGAAACAAGCCGACAAGCTTATCGAACGTATCTTGTTTCTCGAAGGGCTACCCAATTTGCAGATGCTTGGTAAACTTTACATTGGTGAAGAAAGCGAAGAAATGCTTGCCTGCGATATAAAATTTCAAAAAGAACAAATTCCAGCTTTAAAAGATGCCATCGTTTTATGTGAGGAGAAACGCGATTATGTAAGCCGTGACCTACTTACTTCAATCCTCGATGATGAAGAAGAATACTTCGATTGGCTTGAAACACAGCAGCATCAAATCGAAACGATGGGTATTCAAAATTATCTACAAGCTCAGATAGAGGAGGATTAATATGCAAGGTAACCAAAAAGTTATAGATGGCCTAAATACATTATTAGGCTATGAACTCGCCGCAATGGACCAGTATTTTGTGCACTCTCAAATGTACTTGGACTGGGGACTACATAAGTTATACGAACGAATTAATCACGAGTTCGATGACGAAAAAGGACATGCAACAAAACTAATCGAACGTATGTTGTTTTTGGGTGGAACACCCGACATGGTGACACGTGTTGGGTATCAGATGGGTAAAGACGTTCCCGAAATGCTTAAGAGCGATTTAAGAGTTGAATATGAAGTAGCAGATAAACTACGTGAAGTAATTTCTCTTGCAGAGACTGAAAAGGACTTTGTTACACGTGATATGCTTATGATTTTGCTTGATGACACTGAAATGGACCACGCTCATTGGCTTGAACAGCAGCTGGGGCTGATTGATCGTTTGGGGCTGCCTAACTATTTACAATCTCAAATATAAATTCATTACTTCATATCTCTAACTACTGGGTTGTGAAAAAGAAGGCGGAATACTTAAGTACTTCGCCTTCTTTGTTTTCTGCCTCGATATTTAAGCGCCACTTCATCTCTGATAAATGACAAGCTCCCAAAAATGTAATACCAATATTTGGATTATCTTCAAAAATAACCGGCGTTTTTCCCATATACATATTAATGCCTTCAACCCATACATTGATTATTTTTACATCACCAAAAACGGTAAATTTTAACCGTAGCTCTTCTTCGATAACTGGTGCTTGTAAAAATTTCACGTTAATAATGCCATTTTTACCTTTAAAAACACATGATTCTTCGGTGATTTCACATTCACTTGTTATATCAGAGGTGCCATTTACATTTACGTAATAAATGCCCACTAACACTATAAATATAAGGCTTACAAGCAAATTTACTTGCCGTGCTTTCGATCTATCCATTAACAATATTCACAATTATTTTACCGTAAACAATCCTTTATTGACCTCGATCAAATGCGATTGAAGTAATGTATCTTTTTGTATTTAAAACGATTAACATCGCTCCTGTAAAACTTCGTTAGCTTACGTGACTATATTGCACCTCTCAACTAGGAACGCACAAGTTAAGCAACTAACAAGAATTTACATGAAATTTATTCTCTACGCGGAAGATTTACAACATGAGCGAAACAAGCCAAGTACAACCTGATTACAACTATAAAGTGGTCAGGCAATTCACGATAATGACGGTTGTCTGGGGTATTATTGGTATGTCACTAGGGGTTTTAATTGCAGCGCAATTATTTGCTCCTGCACTGAACTTTGACATTCCATGGTTGACCTACTCTCGTTTACGTCCTTTACATACTAACGCAGTTATTTTTGCATTTGGTGGCTGTGCACTTTTTGCAACCTCTTACTATATTGTTCAAAGAACATCTCAGGTAAGGCTCTTTAGTGACAAACTTGCAGCATTTACATTCTGGGGATGGCAAGCAGTTATCGTTTCTGCTGTTGTGACGCTTCCGTTTGGTGTAACAGCAAGTAAAGAATATGCTGAATTAGAGTGGCCAATCGATATTCTTATTACCTTGGTTTGGGTAGCTTATATCATCAATTTCTTTGGCACGATGGTGATTCGAAAAGTTTCACATATATATGTTGCTAACTGGTTCTTGGGTGCATTTATGTTAACCGTTGCTGTTCTACACATTGGTAACAGCATGGCTATCCCAGTTAACTTTTTTAAGTCTTATTCGATTTATGCCGGTGCTGTAGATGCGATGATGCAATGGTGGTACGGTCATAACGCGGTTGGGTTCTTCCTAACAGCTGGATTCTTAGGCATGATGTATTATTTCGTACCTAAACAAGCTGGCCGTCCAGTGTACTCTTATCGTCTATCAATTGTTCACTTTTGGGCATTGGTTTCATTATACATTTGGGCTGGCCCACACCACTTACACTACACTGCACTACCAGATTGGACACAGTCATTAGGCATGGTAATGTCAATCATATTATTTGTTCCTTCATGGGGTGGAATGATAAACGGCATCATGACCTTATCTGGTGCTTGGCATAAACTAAGAACTGATCCTGTTTTACGTTTCTTGATCGTTTCTCTATCGTTTTATGGTATGTCAACGTTCGAAGGTCCAATGATGGCGATAAAAACAGTCAATGCACTTTCTCACTATACAGATTGGACTGTAGGTCACGTTCATTCTGGCGCCTTAGGTTGGGTTGCGATGGTTTCTATCGGTTCTATTTATCACCTTGTTCCAATATTGTTCGGTCAACCTAGAATGTACAGTGCCAAACTGATTAACATTCACTTCTGGTTAGCAACAATTGGTGTAGTTTTATACATCGTAGCGATGTGGTTATCAGGTGTTCTTCAAGGTTTAATGTGGAGAGCAGTAAATGCAGACGGTACCTTAACCTACTCATTTGTAGAGTCTTTAGAAGCTTCTAAACCATTCTATATAGTGCGCTTCATCGGTGGTGTGTTTGTTGTAGCTGGAATGTTGATAATGGCTTACAACGTTTATCGCACGGTAGCTGCACCAAAAAATAGCTTGGCGGCAGAGCCTTCAGCGGCAGTAGCATAAGGAGCACGATGATGAAGAATCCACATGAGTTAATTGAAAAAAACGTCGGCTTACTGACCATCTTAGTACTTGTCGCAATCAGCTTTGGAGCAATGGCGCAGATTTTACCGTTAATGTTCCAGCAGCAAGCACTTGAGCCAGTAAAAGGATTACGCCCATACACTGCGCTTGAAATGGAAGGTCGAGATATTTACATCCGTGAAGGTTGTGTCGGTTGTCACAGTCAAATGATCAGACCATTTAGAGCAGAAACAGAGCGTTACGGTCACTATTCTGTTGCGGGTGAATCTGTTTGGGAGCGTCCATTTTTGTGGGGTTCCAAAAGAACAGGACCAGACTTAGCACGCGTGGGTGGTCGTTACAGCGATGAGTGGCACAGAGTTCACTTGATCAACCCAAGAGACGTTGTTCCAGAATCCAACATGCCTGGTTACCCTTGGTTAGAAACTAATTTATTGGACGGTGAATACACTGCTAAAAAATTGGAAGTTAACCGTATGTTAGGTGTGCCATATACCGACGAAGATATTGCTGGTGCAAAAGAAGCCGTTAAGGGTAAAAGTGAAATGGAAGCGCTAATTGCATATCTTCAATCACTTGGGACACATCTAAAATAATGGACCAAGGTATTGTTGGCAGTATATTCACTGTAATCGTATTTGTTGCATTTGTCGGAGCATGTTTTTGGGCATTTAGCGGGCGGAACAAACAGAAGTTTGATGAAGCCGCTAACCTAGTTTTCGACGATGAAGATAAAAAAAGTTTAAATAAAGATAATCAGGAGTCATAAGAAGATGACTACATTCTGGACAATTTGGATTTCTGTAATCACACTGGGCACTATAATAGGGTGTTACTTTATACTTCGATGGACATTGGCTAACAAGACCGGTGTTCCTGAAGGCGAATCAATGGGTCATGAGTTTGACGGCATTGAAGAAATCAACAATCAACTTCCACGTTGGTGGACAATATTATTCTACATTTGCATCGTTTGGGGTTTTGTCTACCTTGCGATGTATCCTGGGCTTGGTTTTACCTTTAAAGGATTACTAGGTTGGGAAAGTTCAAACCAAGGTGTGTTATCGCTTGAAGAGTCAAGACAGGCGCTACAAGAAGATATCGACAATGGCGCATGGAATGAATACGCATTAGAAATCAAGTATGCGAATGAAAAATTTGACCCTATCTTTGCTGAATATGCAAAAGTTCCTGTTGAAGATCTAGCAAGCACTGATGAAGGACTTCCTGAAGCAGTTTTGGCTAGAAACACAGAGGCACTTCAGGTAGGTAAACGTTTATTCCTTCAGAATTGTGCACAATGCCACGGTTCTAACGCAGCAGGTGCTGCAACGGGCTTCCCTAACCTAACAGATAATGATTGGTTATATGGTGGTACTGGTGACAAGATTAAAGAAACGCTTATTCTAGGTCGTCGTGGTGCCATGCCTGGATGGTTAGCTCCCTTTGGCGAGCAAGGCATTGAAGAAATTGTTGCTTACACATTAAGCCTGAGCGGTCGAGACGTTGATCAATCTCTTGCTGATGCTGGTAAAGTAAGATTTGCAGCTTGTGCAGCATGCCATGGCATGGATGGAAAAGGTAATCAAATGCTTGGTGCACCTAACCTGACAGACAATATCTGGTTGTATGGCGGAAGCAAACGCGCCGTTACTGAAACACTCAATTATGGTCGCAATGGTGTGATGCCAGCGTTCAAAGAAACACTTGGTGAAGATAAAGTTCACGTAGTTGCAGCATACGTTTACAGTTTGTCTCAAAACAAGCAAAACTAATTAAGCGATTAGTGCCCAAAAGCCTCGTACATACGAGGCTTTTTTATGTATATTACGAACATGATTTACTAAGTCTGTATTGGGTTATATCCCTGAATAAAATAAGGTTTTAGAGAATATTATGCAAGAATCTGATGTTAAGCCTTGGTATAAACAATTTTATCCATGGATGCTTATTTGTATTCCTTTATCCTCCTTTATTGTGGGTGGTTTTGTCATTAAATTTGCCACTGATGGGACGAATACCTTAGTTGTTGATGATTACTATAAAGAAGGTAAATCAATAAATGCCCGCTTAGACAAGCTTGCTAAGGCTGAAGAATTGGGAATTCGTACAACCTTAACAACTAATGAGTCTGGATTTGTAGTTGAGTTTCTTTCCGGAGCGCCTAAAACGGGTGAAGCTTTAAAATTGGATTTTTACCATGTTACTCAACCTGAAAAAGACTTCTCTACTTTGTTAACTGCTGATGCCAGTGGTGTTTATCGCAGTAGTAAAGAGTTTATAAATTCTGGCAAATGGAGAATCCGGTTAACGCCAATGGACGAACAGTGGAAACTACAACGTATGGTGGTCTTGCCACAAAGTAGCAAGATTACGCTAGAGCCTTAACACTTTAATGAGTATTCAAATCCCAGAGGGGCACTGTTTTCATTGTGGCTTGCCAAATGTAGAAGGTGACCGCTACCCCGCTACCATATTAAAAATTGAACGTTTGATGTGTTGTCCCGGCTGTCAAGCAGTTGCCACAGCAATTGTTAATAATGGCCTTGAAAGTTATTACGAATTTCGGACCGAAACAGCGGCTAGAGGCGATGCAGCGCTAGATAACGCATTGTCCCAACTAGCTGTTTATGACGAACCCGAACTTCAAGAAGAATTTGTATTCGATGTTGGAAAACATAAAGAAATACGGCTTACAGTGGAAGGTATTACTTGCGCTGCTTGTGGTTGGTTAATCGAAAAGCAGCTTTCAAAAGTTAAAGGGTTAAAGCAAGTCTCAGTAAACGTGGCTGCAAGACGAGCATTAGTTACATGGGATGATACTGAGGTTAAGCTATCTTCGATTTTGAATCGACTAAAACAAATTGGTTATGAGTCTTTACCTTTTCAATCTGATCAGCATGAAGCTTCTTATCAAAGTGAACAGAAGTCTTATCTTAAAAAGCTAGGATTAGCGGGTTTGATGACCATGCAGGTTATGATGCTTGCAATGGGACAGTACTTTGATTTATTTGGGAATATCGATAATGAAATGCAGCGATATTTTAATTGGATAAGCTTAATCTTAACGACGCCAGTAGTTTTATTTAGTGGTAGTGTATTTTATGTCTCCGCGCTAAAAGCCGTATTAGCTAAAACGGTCAATATGGATATTCCAGTCACAATTGCAATTGTGGCAACCTACATTGCGGGCATTATCGCAGTCAATAAAGATACTGGTGAAGTGTACTTTGAATCAATCTGCATGTTTATATTTTTCTTATTGATCAGTCGATTTTTAGAACATCGTTCGCGTCATAAAGCCACGCAAATATCATCAAACATGCTTAAGTACATTCCGGTAACGGCAAATAAATGGATGGGTGAAAAGATTGAATCAGTCCTAGCAAAGCAATTAAAAGTTGGTGATCTTGTATTGGTGAAAGCGGGTGAGACAATTCCGATTGATGGAATTGTTACTGGTGGAATCGCACATGTCGATGAAAGCATGTTAACGGGTGAATTTGAACCAGTAAAAAAGCAGCTAAACTCAATGGTCTATGGTGGGACTCTGAACCAAGATGGACAGATTAGCCTTAAGGTTACCAGTACACTTAAACATGCGATGGTAAATCAGATCCTTCGCTTGCAGGAAACCGCCCTAGCCTCAAAACCGAGCGTAGCACTGGTTGCCGATAAGTTATCACGATATTTTGTTATCGCAGTTTTAGCAATATCAGCGCTAACCTATACTTACTGGTCTAGCCAAGGTAACCCTGAAGCCTTTTGGATTTGTATTTCTATACTTGTAGCGACATGTCCATGTGCGCTTGGATTAGCTACACCATCCGCCTTGACCTGCGCGATGGCAAAGTTAAATCGCACTGGTATTTTGATAAAACGAGCTGATGCATTGGAGCAGCTTACTCATGTAACAGATGTGATTTTTGATAAGACTGGAACGCTCACCGAAGGTAAGTTTACTTTAGTCAGTAAATGGTTAGATACCAACACAATGACAGAGGAAGAAATCTTATTGTTTGCAAGCAGTCTCGAACAGTGTTCAGAGCACCCTATTTCAAGTGCTTTTCCCGTTGAACAAGCAAAAGCCGTTGAGCAAGTTGAAATAGTCATTGGCAATGGTATCAAAGGAATAATTGACCAAAAACTTTGTGTAATTGGCTCGGCTAGCTTCTTGAGCAAACACCTATCAGACTTTAATGGTCAAGTACAACAGCTTGGTTTAGATTCACCGCAGGAAGCAAACGTGTTCTTTTCTGTAAATAAGCAATTAATAGCCGCTTTCTCAGTGTGTGACGCGGTTAAAAAAGATGTTTCTTCGGTAATTAAAAATCTAGACCAATATACAACAACAATTTTAAGTGGTGATAGCAAAAACAATGTCGAGAGTATCGCTACGAACTTGGGTATTAAAAATAAGTTTAGTCAGTGTTCGCCGAAACAAAAGCTAGATTATATTGCTAAATTACAAATAGAAAATAAAGTCACATTAATGGTTGGTGACGGTATAAATGATGCGCCTGTTTTGGCAGCATCGAACGTTTCAGTTGCAGTCGGAAATGCTTCAGACCTAGCACGAAATGCAGCCGATGTGATCTTAATCAGTGGAAACTTACCAACATTATTAGATGTTATTGCAATGGCAAAACGTACAAAACGCAAAATAAAGCAAAATATTGCATGGGCACTTTCGTACAATTTATTAGTCTTACCCTTTGCTATGATGGGTGTTTTGACACCATGGCAAGCGGCATTAGGTATGTCCCTAAGCTCAATTATTGTGGTTTATAATTCAACTCGATTAATGCGCTAGACTGCATATGTATAGTTAATATCGAGCTTAAAATAAGGATTCAGGTTTGAGCATCATTTATGTGTTAATTCCCTTGGCGATTATTATTGTAGGAATAGCAATATTAGTTTTCTTCTGGGCGGTGAAATCCAATCAATTTGATGACCTCGAAAGGCAGGGGTACAGCATTCTTTTTGATGATGATTTAAAAAAAGACACGCCGAAATCAGAAGATAAAAAGCAATTGAATGACTAACCTAGATATCTTATCGGCTTTTTTAATTGGTCTTGCAGGTACCGTTCATTGCGTGGGTATGTGCGGTGGTGTTGCAATGGCTTTCTCGACTGCAATCCCTAAATCTACTAATCGAACTTACTATCATCTGGCTTATAATTTTGGGCGTATAAGTAGCTATGTAATAGCAGGCACTGCAGTTGGCTACTTAGGTAGTTTAGGTGAAGCGAGATTAAATATAGCGTTCCCAATTTTATCCTTTATTAGTGCATTGTTTTTGTTAATGATGGGCTTATACATCGGCCAGTGGTGGATGGGGCTCAGCCGTTTAGAAGCAATCGGTAAGTATTTGTGGCGTTATATAAGTCCATTAAGTAAGCGATTTCTGCCATTTAGAACAGTTTTTCATGCTTATTTTTATGGTGGTGTATGGGGTTGGTTACCCTGTGGATTAGTATATTCAGCGCTTGTCTGGTCAATGAGCTCTGGGGGGGCACAACAAGGTGCACTTGTTATGCTATTTTTTGGTTTGGGTACCCTACCTGCTTTATTAGCAACGGGTATTGGAAGTGATTTAATTAAGAGTCTGTTAACAAATAGCCTTACGAGAAAAATACTATCCTTTAGTCTTATTTTTTCATCGCTTTACTTGCTTTTCAATATCATAAAGCGTACAACATAAGTTGTAAATTATTCAATAGAGTTAAACCATGTCCAAGGGATCAGAACTATCCATTCATTGTCAGAGTTGTAGTTTTAGTCACCTGTGTCTTCCAGTTAGTTTAAATAAATCAGAACTTGATTCTCTGGACGATATCATTGAACGTAAAAGACCACTCCATAAAAACGACAAGTTAGTGAGCAGTGGCGACGAGTTCAAGTCTCTATACGCCGTTAGAACTGGCTCATTCAAATCTTATGTAAGTGATAAAGACGGTGCTGAACAAATCATTGGTTTTCATTTTCCGGGTGATATCGTTGGTTTTGATGCGCTAAAAGATAATGCTCATCAAAGTTTTACTCAGGCGTTAGAAACCGCAATGGTGTGTGAACTTCCATATGAAACGCTCGATACAATGTCAGTTAAGTTTCCTAAATTGCGCCAACAAATTATGCGTTTTATGAGTGCGGAAATTAAACATGATCATGATTTAATGATGTTATTGAGTAAAAGAAGCGCAGAGGAAAGACTATTACACTTTTTAAGTCACCTATCTCAGCGCTTTGAAGAACGCGGTTTTTCTGCCAAGCAATTTAATTTATCTATGACACGAAACGAGATTGGTAATTATTTGGGGCTTACTGTCGAAACGATTTCTCGTTTATTAACACGCTTTCAAAAAGAAGCCCTTATAAATGTCGAAGGTAAGCTCATCACAATTCTAGATTTAGATGGGGTTTATCAGCGCTTACCGGATATGGAAATTCCTGTTAAAGCAGTTCGATAATTTCAAAAATCCATTCTGATATCTAAGAACCGATATGTAGTTGCACTGTTGGTGTGCTAGTGTTTATTTATACTGTATAATCTCGTGTAATATCTAAAAATAAAACACACAAAATGTCAGTTAAATCAAAGCAAACATACAGTTTTAATAAATTACAAAAAAGAATTCGAAGAGACACCGGCAAAGCTGTTATTGATTATTCAATGATCGAAGATGGTGATCATGTAATGGTATGTCTGTCAGGCGGCAAAGATAGCTACACCCTGTTAGATACCCTACTCTATCTCAAAAAAGTAGCGCCAATCAACTTTTCTATAGTTGCGGTAAACTTGGATCAAAAACAACCCGGTTTTCCCGAACATGTCCTGCCTGAATATTTATCATCAATTGGTGTTGATTTTAAAATTGTAGAAGAGGATACCTATTCAATCGTTGTAGATAAAATTGAAGCGGGTAAAACAACTTGCTCGTTATGCTCGAGATTGCGACGCGGTATTTTGTATAAAACTGCAAAAGAACTAGGTGCGACAAAGGTAGCTTTAGGTCACCATCGAGATGATATGCTGGAAACACTATTTTTAAATATGTTTTATGGCGGCAGGCTAAAATCAATGCCCCCAAAACTGATTAGCGATAATGGTGAACATACCGTTATTCGACCACTTGCTTACTGTAACGAGTCAGATATTAATAACTATTCTCAACAGATGAAGTTTCCCATTATTCCTTGTAATTTATGTGGCTCTCAAGAAAACCTGCAGCGAAAAAATATAAAAATGATGCTTCAAGACTGGCAAAAACGATTTCCTGGTCGTATTGAATCAATGGCAAAGTCTTTGCAAAATGTTGTGCCATCACATCTTGCTGATAAATCACTCTTTGACTTTAATGAAATGAGCATAATTTCAAGCTCACAAAGCGAAGGTGATACTGCTTTTGATCAACCAGATCTAAAAGCTGAAAATCATACTATATCGATACAAGACGAGATTAGTATAGTCGAGCTGAAATAATAATGAGTTTAAGAATATGAAAATTGGTTTGGCATTAGGGGCTGGTGCTGCTCGAGGTTGGGCCCACATTGGTATTATCAAGGCATTGGAAAAAGCGGGAGTCAAAATTGATGTAGTCGCTGGTTGCTCTATCGGTGCATATGTCGGTGCGGCTTACGCTAGTGGTAAACTTGACGAACTCGAAGCGTGGTCAAACTCTCTTACTGAGTGGCAAGTGTTTAGGCTACTTGGTGTTGGTTTCAAGCGCGGTGGCTTAGCAAGCGGCGAAAAAGTCTTTGATAAATTAGAAAAAGATTTTTGTGCGCAAACGTTTGAAGAAATGAATATTCCCTTTGCAGCCGTTGCTACTGATCTTTACTCGGGTAAAGAAGTTGTTTTCAATCAAGGAGCTATTGGTCAAGCCATTCAAGCTAGCTGCGCGATACCTGCATTATTCTCCCCTGTTCAATATGAAAACCGCTGGTTGGTGGATGGAGCAGTTGTAAATCCAGTTCCAGTAAACCAATGCCGGCAGTTAGGTGCTGACTTCGTTATCGCCATCAACTTAAGTGCCGACTTTAGACCTCAACGAATTGCTGAGTTTGCAAAAGAACACGAAGAAAATCTCAAAAAAAGTGAAGAAGTCGTTGAAAGAAATGCCTCCAGTTTCGTCAAGCAGTGGTTCGCAAGTGATAAACGTGATTCAAGCCAACAAAACCCTCCCCCCAGTATCATTGGTGTGATGAGTAGCTCATTAGAAATACTTCAAGCTCGAGTTACACGCTCTAGATTGGCAGGTGATCCACCTGACATTTTAATTGAGCCGCAATTGCGAAACGTCGGCTTATTAGAATTTCATCGGGCGAAAGAGTTAAATGAAAAAGGTGCGGAAAGTGTTGATAGACTTTCCGCTCAAATTGCTTATCAATTGGGAATTTAGTTACATTAACCTACTTTGACGCTAATGCAGTTATTCTAAGTGGCATTGAGGGAAGCTCAAGCACGTCAAGTTCGTTGAGTCTTCCCTCACTTAAATTCATTGTTCCAGCTATGATGCGATCTTGGTCACCAAGTATGACTGAGAGGTCTTGATCTGCAAATTGAATGGTTAGGCCTTTAACTGTCGGCATCATGAACGATAAAAAACTGCCCATTTCATTGAAAAATGCTTGGTATTGCTGATAGATACTAGTTAATTCCTGACTCGTATAAGTCGCTTTAAGTAACTCAGGCTTTGTCTCTAATTGAACAGACATATCGCACTTGTTCGCAGCTTCTTGAATATCAACTACCACCAAGGCATTGGCTAGTCTTAGTGCTTTTTCTGATTGAATAGTAAAACGGTTTTCAGGGCTTACAATCAACGGAATTTGCTGCTTTTGCGTACTAATGCGAGCCGAGTTAATTGTACAAAGGCGTCCACTTTCTATATGCATAAACCCGAAGGCAAATTGTAAACCCTTGGTATCTTCATTGTTTAATTTTCGGACATGGCTATAAAACGACTTATAGCTGACTTCAATTTCTTCTGATTTTATGTCGTTACTACCTAATGCAAGTAAACCCGATATTAAAAAAGTTTTTAAGTAGTTAAGCTTCATCGTTCATTAAACCCTTGTTTACTCTAATCATTTGCTGTAATTCTTTGATATACTCATGCCCTCTTTCAGAATATTTTTGTAAGCCTTCTGACAGAGCAATTGCAGAGATGGCTTTCATATTATCTCTTTGATTTTGTCGAATTCGTCGAAGGTCGGTATACGCATTATGTCTATTAAGATTAAGCATGTAACTGTGCATAGCGCTAGATAAATCATTAAATTTAGCGACTTCGTGGGTTGCGCCTTTATTTCGACGCTTGGGTACAAACCCACAACCTTTTTGGAAACACCACAATCCAAAGAAATTATAACCTTCCCGGGCAAACCGAGAGGTACCCCAAGCAGACTCATTAGCGGTTTGCACAAGTACCAATTCCACGGGGATAATATCAACTCTTCTCAATAAATTTGAAAACATTAAATTTTTGTCTTGTGTCTCTTCTACTCTATAGTCTTCTAATAACTGAGATAGTTGCTTGTGCTGTTGTTCAGTGATTTGTTCATTCGCAATGTGTTTTGCCCTCATCGCGTGAATAAAGTCACGTTGCTCTAGGATAAAAGTATTTTGAGCTTCCACCTCTGGTCGTAAATAAGAGAAAAAAGCCTTCTTTTTATCTCTTACATTGGAATACATCGAAAAATCTGGAACGGGTGCAGATGCTTCTTCAGAAATAGGATGATCGAGCACTTTTGGTTTTTCAGGTTGTGACAATACTATCGCAAGTATTACTAATGCGATCGATGATAAGCTTACCGATATAACCTTTATCTTATGCATCAAAATGGGTTTCTCGTATGTTTTGAGTCTGTTTATCTTCTTCAAGCTGTGTTGGTTGTTCTTCACCGCCTACAATATCTTGATACAAAATACCAAACACATTGAAATACAAAGGCCCCACCCATACAAACGCCAAGCCCAAGGTCATGATTACCAACATCATTAAAAGTGCGAAAACTAGTGTAATTAATAAGATATGAAACACGTACTTATGTAGAATTTTGATCGACATAATAATTGCGCTTATTGGACTTAAACCTCTATCGGCAATCAGTGGGAGTGTAAATTTAGTGGTTAGGTAAAGGTATAAACCCGGCAGAATAAACAGTGCAATACCAAGTGTGATAAGAATTGATGTGACAAGTGAGCCCAGAGCTAACAAGAGACTTAAAGATAAAAGTGAGAAAACATTCCCCGCAGTTGTCTTTTGTCCTCTCGCATTTTTAATACCCATCATGATAATACCAGCAATTAAAGGAGCTAGTGCCAAGGTAAAAATAATATTGATAATAGAGGATTCACTTTGTTCTAGTGAATTGAAGTCCTCAATAGTTTGAATGCCATACACTTCAACAATTAGCATACCCAGTACGGTCAAAGCAAAGAACAATACAAATATTGCCTGTACCATACTTGTAAAATTCTTTTTAGTTAAGTCATTAGCACGTTCAAAAACATTTTTTATGCTCAACTGGTAGCGTCCAGATAACGCCTTTTCAAATTGACTATCGTGTTTATTCATTACTTTTTTAAGACAATAAAACTAATTACCTAATATTAACATAGCTGCCATAATAATGAGTACCAAACCCATAACGCGATCAAATATATGTGCTTTCTTAATGTAAAACTTTCGGATTTTTTCACTACTGATAAAAACAGATAAGGCGCAAAACCAAACCGCTGTAGCGAACGCCATGTAAATGCCATAGATAAGTTTATGTTCGACCGGCGTAGTAGTTGAGATGGCGACTGTAAATACAGACAAAAAGAATAAGGTAGCTTTAGGATTAAGTCCGTTTGTAATGAACCCTAACGAAAAGCACTTAAATATTGAATATGTGTTTGTCGTCATATGTATAGGTTGGTTGTGTGAATCAGTATCTGGTTGGCTTCTAATTGCATTAACCCCAATCCAACACAAATATGCAGCAGCTGCGTATAAAAGGACATTAAACAACCAAGGTGTTGCTTTTATTAAAATACTGATGCCAACTAAAGAATAGGTTACATGCAATAAAATACCACTGCCAATGCCTATACTCGTCCAAATAGCGGGTGTCCTACCCTTTTGAATACTTTGCTTAAGCACCACCGCGAAATCAGGGCCTGGGCTGGCTACTGCAAAAAAATGCACAATAGCAATTGTCATAAATTCGGCCCAATTAAATTCCATCTATTATTTCTCAACTTTAAATTTATTATCAGCACCCCACTCTGACCATGAGCCATCGTAAACACTTAAGACTGTAGCAAGTTGTGTCTTTGATGATAATACTTCAAAGGCACTTTGCGCTAAGATACACGCGGTCACACCACTACCGCATGAAAATATCAGCTCTTTTTTATGTAAATATGGTTCAAAAGCTTTTGTCAGTTGAACAAGATCATTCATCCCTTGTCGTGATTGGAGACTAGCGTAGGGTATGTTGATACTTGAAGGAATATGGCCGGATCTTAAGTTTGGTCTTGTTTCTTCAGTTAATCCGTTAAACCTTGTTTCGCCTCGGGCATCAATAATACATCGATCGGGGTGATTTATACTATTGGTAACATGATGCGCATCGACAAATTGAAACTGTTTTGAGGGCCTAACTGTGAATTTATTTGAGTGATTTATATCGCTTAATTGTTCAGTTGTTGCATACCCCAAATCCAACCATTTTGGTAACCCACCATCTATTACAAAAATATTATCGAAACCCATTGTTTTAAACATAAACCAAACACGAGAGGCACAGAGATTTCCAAAATCATCATATACAAAAAGCGTATCTGAATTACTAATTCCTAAATTACTAACCTGCGTCTGAAATTGCAAAAAAGGAGGCATCATATTTGACAAACGACTGGTCGTGTCACAAATGCTGTTTTCAAAATCAAACAATATCGAATTGGGAATGTAGTGAGTTATGTTTAATTCTAAAATGTCTGATGGCTTGCTGTTACACATGCTATTGAGGGTAGTAAACAAGACCTTAACGTCGGGGTCTTCGCTGAGTTTTTGCTTTGCATCAGATGGAGCGATAAAGCTTTTAAACATGAGTATTACCTTTATTTTTGTCTTATTAGGGTAATATTTTTTAGTGGGGAATTCTATTGTTATCAATATGATAAAAAGAAATGGTGCCCGGGGCCGGACTTGAACCGGCACGTCATTACTGACGAGGGATTTTAAATCCATTCACAAAAGTTAATTAAATAAAGCCCTATCGCCGTATATTCCTAAGTTTTTAGAAAAATTTACTTTAGTAATTTCAATTATTTAATTTTTTTAGTTAGGAAAGAAATCCCTTGCATTAATACAACCTCAATTGACCTTAGTAATCAATTAAAAACCTGTTTGATTTTTACTTTTTTACTTAGAAGTGGTGGTAGCCTTTGACCTAGATTATTAGTAACGACCAATTGGTGTGTAAATTCGCCCACAAAATTTAAGGCTGAATTATGTATGCATACTATTGCATCTTTATCTTGAATTTGAACTCCATTATTTAAAGATAGCGATAGCTTCGCACTTCCTCTTTTATCTCCAATGAAATACTCAATATTTTGAATTGCATCGGCAGTTAACACATCACCAAGCTTATCTTGCAATGGAACGGCAAATACATTGTCAATGTTTAAGTATAGTTCGTCAGCCCCAAACTCATTAAGAATGATTGTCTCATTTAAGCTTGCTACTTCGGCCGCGACATGTACTGTAATGCTTTCATTTATAGCTCCTCCCTCACCTTCAGCAGTAACACTAATTGTTACTGAGCTTGGAGTTGTCAATGAGGGGGCTGCAAACGTCCTAGTAGCACCCGTACCAGATAGCGCAACTTCGCTCGAACCAAACACTAATGTATCAGCGTTTGTCGCTGTTGCTGTGATAGTCACTTGTTCACTTGCACTAGCATTAGTTGTACTTGATGATAGTGTTAGTGTGGGCGATGCATAGGCAAAATTAAATGTCACCACAACCGTACTTGTATTATTGCTCGCATCAGTACTTGTATAAGTTCTCACTGTCCGATTTACACTTTGCACATCGTCGCTAAATGTAACCGCACTATCATCGTCAGTGCTTGTATCAATGCTTGGTATCGCATCCCCTACAGTGAGATTGTAAGTTGTGTTACTTGGGGTTAGGGTGATTACTGGTGCTGTTGTGTCAGGTGGTGGAAGCAATGTGACCGTTCTTTGGAGAATATCACTTACATACCCGCTATCATCATTAGCGACATAATTGAGCGTTTGTGGCTGCTCGCTTGCTCGGTCAATAGCATCGTTTGAGTATACTGTTTGATATCCGTGTAACGGGCTAAACACCGAAGCCCCTGCATCTTGCCAATCATTAGAAACTGTCATTGTGCTATCACCGATTAACTCAATTTCTGGTTTTAGCTCTTGTTCAGTTTTAATGTGATGCGTAGGTGTAAAGTTTAAAACAGGTCGTATTATGCGCCTAAGTATTGTTACATTTCGGTAAGTGGCTGAACCTGCATTTAACAGCCTATCCCTTTGGTCACCTTGTATTCGCTTATCTGCAATTATTGGCGTAAATGAACCTGCATCACAAAATATCAAACCGTATTTTTGAACGGCACAACATACAGCATAAAACTCATAAGACCATTTTTGCGTTATTTTACCGTTTCTGCTTATATCTTCAGCAATGCCGCGCTCCCACTCTGCGCGTAAATCCCAATTTTGAGGAATGGTAAATACTGCGCCCATTGGGATTGAACCCGCATAGGCATCTTCAAAGCCGCTGTCTGCTGCTGCGGCTGGGTAACTCAATACATTGCCAATGCTGTGATCGTCTTTATTGAACAAGCCCACAGTGTTAAATGCTGCGCCCGTACCCGTTCCGCTAGTTGAGTGTGGTACATGGTTAGCATTGCTTGGGTCGGTTTTGTGTTGACCGTTGCGAGTAGTAAATGCTTTAGTAATTGCCCCGTTACTGTCTACTGCTTCAACTGCATATACTGTTGCAGAGTGAGTATCTAATCTGTTTGTGCATGTTAGCTCTAAAGTATCACCGACTGTATAACCACTACCCCCATTTACAATCACAGGGAATTGGTTAAACATTTGATGTAAATAATAGTTTTCTTTGCTGGTTTGGTCGTCTAAGTCAGTTAAGAAATCATGCGCCATAAATTGATCGGCTGTTGCATAACCCATGATTGCATGAGGTATTGCAGTTTCAGCACGATCTAAATCACCTTGAATATCTGCACTTTCAATCCCTGTATATAAACATTCATCTAACTCTTCTTTACGCACCATACACGCCGCGCTAAAACCCGATGCCCGAGGTGAATTAGTTAGGCCGCGCTCTTTATCAGGTCTGTAAACGGCAGGGCTTACCGACCATTGTGATAGGTCGTGTGAAACAATGCGCGAACACGTTATATAATTTACGCCATCATGACCAACTGGTTTTGTTAAATACGTGTGGACTGCATGACGCTTGCTTGGCAACATTAATATGTGGTTGTCATCAGCGTTGTTCGGGCCATCATCTAAGCCCGTAAAATCAATTGGTGTAGGTAGCGCGAATGTCGCATTAGCTACACGCTCACCGTAATCAATGCGTTCACCATTGCTGTAGTCCGTGTGAAAGTTGTTTTGTGGGATCATATAATTAAAGCCGATAGTTACATCAGCCTTAACGTTATCAACGCGATAATAGCCAGTGTGGTTGCCATAATCGACGGCGTTAACCCTGCGTTTGGTGATTCCGTTAACTGGTGAAAAGCGCCAATCTTCCGCATCGTTTCCGCCAATAGCAAGTGATGCATACTCAGCACTGCAACATATTAGCGAATAGAGCCTATCCGCGTAATCAACCCCGTCATCCGCAATTGAGTCATAACTTGCAATTGCAGGTGCGCTCATTCTAATTCTGTTGTTTACGCTATCTACTTCAGCAACATATCTAGCAGTCCCGATATTATCTCTAGTTCGCACTTGGTCATAGCTGCTTACTGGTGTAAGGCTAATATCGTTAAATGTTGCACCGTTGTTATGTGACACTCTGCCAATTACACATAAATGACCGATTTTAACGCCTGTAACACTGGCTACTTGCACCCAATCATCACCCGCGACAGTGATTAGGTGGCTTGCGTTTTTATTTGCAATATCATAAGTAAAAACTGGCTCAGAGATAACAGGGTTTTCAGGCAGTCCTTTGTTAACAGGGTCATCTAAGCGGTAAGGTGTAACATCGAAACTATCCTTACCACGAAGAAACTTACCATCTTCACCAAATATTGATTTACCAATAACCATACTTGCATCAATATTAGTGATATTAGCAACTACATCGTTTGCACCAAATTTAAAGAACACCAACAAGTCAATGTTTGCAGATAAACCGATTTCAAAAAACTTTGAGTCACCGTCCATAAAGCGATCTGCATCATAACCGTTGCCGCTATTCTCCATACGGATCATTGAGTCGTGAAGCGGGAAAATATCAAACTCTAATCGCGTGGTTAAACCGTTTGTGTCTTTCAGTACTCGCTGTTTTACTTCATTTCTAAAATCACCAAACGCAACTTGAATTTGTGAGTTTTCAACTTCAATATCGGTGGTCACTTCGACACTTACAGTTGCTTTTTTACAAAGTGAAAGAGAGTCGAAAGGCGTTTCTATTCTTGCAATTTGTACGGGGTCTAATTCAGTATTATCTATCAGATTTAAACTAGTTGCTGAAACAGTAACATCATTTTCAAAGCCATAGCCGAACGTTTCACCGTCTGCACTATCAAAGCGCTTAAGCGTGTACCCGTCCACTGTGATTGTTTCTGCGCCATATTCTTCAACAAAGTTATAAACACCTGTGCTTGTAATAGTAGGTACTTCAACGACTGTGTAAGTGATTGTCACACGTTCAGCACTTGCGCCTTGCTCATTGGTGTAATCGAAATGCGTTTCAAACGTACCCGTTGCACTAGTGTCGTAATCCCAACCTGATTTTGTTGCAAAACCATGTTGGCCTGTTGCTATATCTTCAAACTTAACGTTAGGTCTAGGGGCTGTTTGACCCCGTACAATTGTATATTCCGTATCACCTGTTACAACCAGTTCTGGTCTAGCAACAAATGATACCGTGCGAGTTACAGTGGTTTCGTTTGCGTCACTATCGGTTACTGTCCAAGTTCTTGTGTATGCACCCTCGGTAGTGTTATCAATTGTATCGCCTGACTCGATGATGCTTGCTGTTATATCACCGTCTTCAGCATCGGTTGCGGTTGCAGTAAATGTCGGTATCGGGCCATTTAAATAAAGCGTTTGTGACTGTGAACCACTGACCGTTAATACTGGCGCTTCACCAACTGCGGGTAATAAAGATGAATCAGCGATTGTTAAATGATCGGTTGTGTTATCAAGCGCTGAATGTATTACACCATGTACCGTTGAGGATTGATTAAAAGTAACGGTTTCGTCATAGATTAAAACATCATCTAAATAGCACTTAATATTATCGTCACGAAATTCGGCTTTTAACTTGTAGCTGTTGCTGTCGTTATAATTCGGTATTGTGTAGCTATTATTAATATTTGTTGAAATGCCGTTATCTACGGTTCTTAGAATCAGAATACCCAAACTGCGCAATATTAATCTTACCGCTGTGCGCGTAGTTGTTTGACGTATTTGTAACGCGACTTCACCATCACTACCTCTTGAAACCGTCGCTTCTACAACTCCATTGTTATCGCCCGTATCAATTGTTGCTACCGCTGATGAACTAGCTAGAGCTGTAGCCTTTAGCTTATTAGACGATATTTCAAACGCTGCACCGCTTTGTATGTCTAATTCAACGGGTATCGCTGAACCGTCCGCGCCAGTGAAGTCAAACGTGTTTACGCTCATTTTTGCTAATCCTTATCTATTAGTTAAAATCTTGTTTTGATCGGAGTTAGGGCTGAATATTTTCAATTTCTGCAATAACGTTTATTGCAATATCTTTGAAGTTTTCTATTGTTGCCGCTGTCACTGCTCTCTTGCCAGCGAGACGTTTTTTGCGAGTATTCCTGATTACATGCTTCATCACACTAGATTGAGTTTCAATATCTACAGCCGCCTCTTCTGCAGTAGAGAAATCAGAAACTTCCAACCAATCAGCTAACATTTCTGGAATCGCATCTGAAGGGCTTCCCGCTGTTCGCCAAGCCTTCACTTCGTCACTTACAAGCATATATTCTGTAAGTGTAAATTTGCCTTTGCTGACATATTTTTCACATGTTTGGCTTGCAGCTAAATCTATTAAATCCCTTGCGTGTTCTTTGTTTTTCATGAATTTTCGATGCAGAGGGAGCATATAACCTTCATCACGTAACTCATTAATGAGTTGCACAAGTAGTTTTTCTGGCGTCCATAGAATCGGATCGCGCGTTTCGGTTTCTTCTATTTCGTGAAAATCAAAGCCGTCATAAGTGAATAATTCAGGGGGGTAGTTTCCTTCAATTGCAATCTGCCCATCTTCAAGCTCAAGCTCTAACACGTCACTTATAAATGCTTCCTTGTCCGCTTCGACATCAAGCACTGCATTAGGGATTTTTAGAACCCTAATGATTTCATTTGTTGCGTCATCAATAATTGTGTATTTCATTAATTACGCCTCGATTTAAGCGACATATTCCAACCAAATTCCACCGAAGCCGAACTAAACTGTTTTTGTATTCTTGCTTGGAGTAAGTATGTTGCAGCCCCTGCACCCCCATTGCTGTATGTATACGTACCATAATTCCCTTTACTCCAACCTGAGGAGCTCGGAAAATACTTGTGGCTTCCAGATATTGTTGAGCGGGTGACTTTGTTGATGATTTTCACTTCGACTCTAGAGTTTGTTTCTACAGGTTCACCTGTATTATTAATCTCCGCGTAGCCACTAATATTACCTACGGCAGTAATAGTAAAAGTCCCAAGTCCGGAAGGAACGGTCACTTCAACGATATCTTGCCAATTAGTGGTAGAAGTGAAGCCTGATTTAGATTCTTCATCTGAATATGCGTCGGGGGAATCTGCCCCGTCTTGTCCATCCCTACCGTCTTGACCGTCCTCAACCATTAGCGCCCAAGCACTCCCTGTCCAAACGTAGGCTCTACCATTATCCGAATCTCGATACGCCCAGTTCACTTGAGGGCTTGACGGAGGTGAGGATGAGGTACCTTTCCAAACAATAGGTAATCCGTCTTGTCCATTAGAGCCATCTTCACCGTCAACAGTCATTTGGTACCAGGTACCGTCATATCTCACATATGATCTATTTTGGTTATTGTGATAAAACGCATCACCATTTGAAGCACTTGAAGGAAAAGAGCCAAAGGTACCTAACCACCTAATCGATGTCCCATCCTGCCCATTAACACCGTTAGAACCATCAATACCACGCTGTCCATCTTGACTCATAACCTCCCAAGAAGAACCATCCCAGATGTAAACAATGCCGTTGTCAGTATCTCGGTATACCCAGTTTACTTGTGGGTTTGAGGGGGGAGTAGCGCTTGCACCTTTCCAAACAATTGGGAGGCCATCAACACCGTCCTGGCCATCCTGACCATCTTGGCCGTCAACGGTCATTTGGTACCAAGTATTATCAAATCTCACATAAGAACGACGATTGTTAGAATGATAAAACGCATCGCCATTTGATGCACTAGAAGGAAAAGAGCCAAAGGTGCCTAACCACCTAATGGAGGTTCCGTCTTCACCGTTTACGCCGTTAGAGCCGTCGATACCACGCTGACCATCTTGGCTCATTACTTCCCAAGACGAACCATCCCAAATGTATACAATGCCGTTATCAGTATCTCGATATACCCAGTTTACTTGTGGGTTTGAGGGGGGAGTGGCGCTTGCACCTTTCCAAACAATTGGAACACCATCAACTCCGTCTTGGCCGTCAGAACCATCGCTCCCATCTTGCCCATCAACTGACATCTGATACCAGGTACCATCAAATCGTACATAAGAGCGCTTGTTAATAGTGTGATAAAAAGCGTTGCCATCAGTAGCGCCGCTGGGGAAGGTATTGAATGAACCAAGCCACGTGATTGATGTACCGTCTTGACCATTAACACCATTGGAACCGTCTATTCCATTTTGACCATCCTGACCACGTTGACCATCTTGGCTCATAACCTCCCATGAGGCGCCATCCCAGATGTAAACAATTCCATCGTCAGTATCTCGATATACCCAATTAATTTCCGGATCACTTGGTGGCGTTGAGCTTGCACCTTTCCAGACGATCGAGTTTCCACTTAAAAAACCTTTGGTTACCCATACACCACCAACTTTTTTAAATAATTCTTTTGTTAAATTGTTTAAATAAGTCGCACCCTCGGTACCTAAGTCTGCAGTTGGGTCAGTATCACCGCTTAAAAAACCTGCTGCAGAAACGGCGATGAACGTAAATAAACTAAAATCAGTTACTTGTGTTAAATCCGTAAGCTCCTCTGATTGATTCAACAATAAGGCTATAAATGGTTTTGATGTGTCGGTGAGACTGGGATTTAGACCACTAGTATCGTCTGTATAAACACGCCAAATAAAACTATTGATTACTTGGTCAATCACCATAGGGACAGTTTCAACACTGGATTTCATACCAATAGTGTTTATCGCCTTGATTCCAACCGAGTAAGTATCAAAAGGTAGGTTGCGAATATCAATATATTTTGTGCTGACGTTATCATCAAAAAAGACCAACTCTAAATCACTATTGACGATTGCGACTTCATGCCTTGTTGTATTGCTCGACCATGAAACGCGATATTGAGCGATACTTGAATAAACAGCCGTTGCGGTTAAGCCTGTCACACTTGCAGGGCGCGTAATAATATTGGTGGTATCGGGATAGCTCGGTTTTGTGCCTGTATTGCTAGGGTCATAAACGTACGGTTGATGCTCTCTTACTTTTAATGTTACTTGCG
Source organism: Glaciecola sp. KUL10 (assembly GCF_003203515.1). Classification (GTDB taxonomy): domain Bacteria; phylum Pseudomonadota; class Gammaproteobacteria; order Enterobacterales; family Alteromonadaceae; genus Glaciecola. The sequence goes on from NZ_BGNG01000001.1 coordinate 221,383, forward strand.
AGTCATTTTCAGTAGTAGCAATTATTCTAAAGGGCTTGCTTTCAAAGCCTAATAATGAATGGGTCACATTAACGATGTCACCTACTTCATATAATGTAGCCCACAATGGCATCGTAATAGATGTCGAAAGTTGCTCTCTAGATATTTGCGCAAATGATTTTGCAAACGCTAAAGCCTCAAAGTAGTTATCGCAAGTATCTAGTTTTATACTTTTTTCAAGCAGAATATTATTATCTTGCTCTAGCCAAAGCGCCTCTTCATCACTGTCTTTTGGTGGGTAAACTGCGTCCTGAGACGTACTGTTCGCGTCAGCATCATTATAAGAAACGACAACACGGTTATAACGATTTGACTTGTTTGAATTGGTTACCGGCGCAATTTTAATAATATCTTGCTCTACAATATCGAGTGAAACTGGCGGATCATCTTTTTCAACAACCAATCTAAGCTTTCCATTGCTTACAGGGAGCAAAGCACGCATCGACTTAAGTATCGTGTTGGTGTTTTCTAAAACAGTGTTACTCGTGTCAATTGCGGTATTAATACTAAATAGAGGGCGTGTACTTCCATCAGGATTAGTTGTGACTGTATCGCAAACCGATGCTTGTCCAGTTAAATTAAGTAGATTTGAATCAAGTGCCTTTCCATATTTACTTGCTCTAAGATAATCACTTAGCGCGGTAACATTATTTGTATATGTCGTACCGGTAATATCAGCAGTGAATTCGGGCTCACTGCGCAGCAAATTTTCACCGCTGCCATACTCTAAACGAATATAAGTACATGCTTTATTTTCGCAGATATCAGAGGGGCGCCAACCAGCTGCTCTTAAAATAGGATCATCATACCCTGCCATGCCATTTGGAAAGCTTCTAGCATAAGCATATCTAGTACCATTATCCGCAACAAACAAGCTGTTGTTGCTTTCAATATCAATGTCATCAACATAAACAGTATCAATACTATGAACAGCTTCGGACCAAACGATTACCAGATGAAAAAGATCGTTTTTAATATCATCATTATCATCATCATTTGTTGATTTAAAAATAATGGTGCCAGTGTGTTTTTTCACCTTTCCATATATTTTAGGAATATAATTATCCGTGGCTGCCTTTGTTAGCTCTGTACCTTGAAGTTTTGGTTCTGGCGTTTCTGGTATTAACCAACCAAATAATAAATCACCTAATATTTTTAATACCATTATGGTTGTACTCTTGGAGAACCGTATGGAGAACTGGGCACCGTTGAACCTTGTGTTTTAGGTCCGTCTTTACCCCAATAAACTTTATCTACAGCTGACTGGCTATGCTCAAACGCAGTGTCATTTGGATAGTATCGTTGCTGTGATTTTGCGTTTGTCTTAATGCCAGATGTTTTTTCAAAGTCAGCCCAGATGCTTGATGCAGTGATTTCTGTAATCGATTTTTGAGCATCTATTGAGAAGTCAGACAAATACCCTTGAAACGCTATTTTATTTAGGATCACATTACCATTAGCATCAAGTATCTGCTTTGTGGCCTTCAACGGTTTATTCATCCAATTTTGAGAGAGAAGCGCAGTTGATAAGACTTTGCTTTCGTCATAAAAATCAATTGAGATATCGTTTGTTGTTGGTTGAGAAGTTATTTCAATATCTGGCATTTCATCAATAAAACCTGGGTAATATGGATTCGCTGCATGGTACACCTCAGCATCACCCGAGCTGAATCGATACGTTGTATTCCCAATTTCAAATGACAATAAATAGACAATCTTAGTAATTCCTTTCAATGCTACTAGTTGCTCTGTTGTATGAGAAATCATGCTTGTTCAATTAACTCCACGTCGATGACTCCGCGATCGGATTTATTTGCATTAATCGTTGATCTAAATTCGTTTAATAAAGAACATTGAAATTCAACATCAGCGCCATACTTCACAAGCGTATTTGCAGGAACAGAGGTATATAACGGGCATGCCAATGTGATAGTAAGTATGGCACCGTCAACGAGCACACCAGCGATACGATAGACTTTGACGTGATTATCAAACTGAATAAAGTCACCCACTTTGTATGGTTCGTTTGTATCAATATTGATTTGTTTTAAACCGGCTTGAGTTGCACTTTCAACAGTGTGACCGCTAAAAGCCGCAAGTGGCCTAAGAGGATTGGGTAGCTTAAATATTTCAAGACCATCTTCTAGACTCTCATACAAAGCGCAAAGCTCCATATATTGATCATAGGGCAATGAAGGACTTGTAATTGAAATCATATAATAGCTAGCTCGGTTGCCCCTTGCTCTATTGCGGTAGTATCTCGCTTTTGATATTCGAGTATCATTGACTTGAGTAATTTCAATTTTACTATTTGGGTGATAAGGGTAATTCATATTGGCGCCCCTAGAAGAGACTGAATCATTCTCATCATCGGCTTTTTAACCATGTTGAATTCATCCATAATGTCACCCTCGCGACGACTCACAATAGATAAATTCATATTGATATTGCTCTGAGATGCAAGGTTTTGTTGCTTGGTATGATCAATAATTGTTTCTCTTGGGTGGACCATAGCAAGCATGCCGCCTTTTCCGTCTAAGCCACCCGAACGTATGCCATCACCGGTATATCCGCCGCCGTCATATGAAGCAAGACCACTTACTTTTGCCGCATAACCAGTACCCGCTGCAATAACAAGACCCGCCGCAGCTACACCTAATGCTGGACCAACAACAGGAATAGGTGCCAGTGACTTATAGGCTTTCATTGCGGTTTCATAAGTGTTAGCAAATATTGATTGTATTGAATTTCGTTTTTCTTCATCTAACAAGGTTTGACCGATAGATACCGCTGCACTTGCATACTTCGCGCGCTTACCTTCCATGCCATCAAAATAGTTACCCATTACACCAAGTAAGTTCTGATAACTCTCTGTCATTACGCCTTGTCGGTTTTCTTCCTCTGCGAGTTCTTGTGCTTTTTTCTCTTTGTCTGCTTCAAGTAGCTTTTCTTGCTCATCCAGTCTTATTTGTGAGATTCGACCAAGGTGTGCGGTTTCCAAATCTTCAAGTGCTGCCTTATGTTCAGCTTCAATTTCTTGCGTTAATAAACCTTTATCTCTAAGCAGCTGAAGTTCTTTTTCCATTTGTTCAACTTTGCGCTGATACTTAAATTCTTCAAGCTCTTTTTCACGCCCGAGAACAGCAAGTGATTCTTGATGAATCTGATCATAAAGACTACGTCTTCTTTCAATTTCTCTGGCATCAGATTCAAGCTGTTTTGTTTCAGTGTTCGCGGCTACTTCTGCTTTTTTTGCTGCTGATTTTTCAGCGTCTATGGCTTGTTCATCTTTGATTTTTTGTTGTGTAATTGCTTTGGTTTCTTCAAGCTCTTCTATACGTTTAGTTTGTTCCTGGTATAGAGCAATTTCATTTTCAAATGCTTGTTTTTGTCTTTGCAAAATAACTTTGTCAGATTCGCCTCCCCGTTTTCTTCTGGAAGATGCAGTTTCAAGTTTTTCATCAAGCTCAGCAATTCGTTGACGACGATCAGAAATTAATTGCTGAATAGCATCTAAGTCTTCGCTTTCAGCTTTTGCTATTAATATTTGCTCTTTGAGAGTAGCGATTTCAGCATTTAAGGATTCGTCTGATTGGCCTCTTCTGCCGCGCTTCGTCATTTTTGATTGACCGCGTGAAGCCTCAAGCTTAGCAAGCTGTTGCTCTAACTCACTTACGGTTGGTGCTATTTCGCCACGCAAACTCTTTAAGCCATTGCCAATATCATTAATCCAAGACGTTACAATTGAACCTGATGAGCTGGTTTCAGACCAACTAAGCAGTAACTCATCCCAACGTTGGCTTAACGTATCAACAGCGCCTGATAGTCCTCCCGCTTCTGCAGAGCCAGCACCACCAACTTGGCTTTCTAATTTTGATAAAATTTCTGCTTGGGCGCCTGCTATATCTCCGGCTTCTTGCATTGAACGAATCATGTCTTTTTCAGATTCGGTAAAACTTACCCCTGAACGTCTCAATGCATTTAGTCCATTAATGGGATCTTCTAACGCCTTACCTAATTGCAACGCTTTATCTTTTGCACTGCCGCCGAACGTAGCAGCCATGTCTTGTGAAAGTCTTATTGCTTGCTTAAATGATTCACCACTTACAGCTTTAAAGGTCAGTAGTACATTTTGAGCTTCAACAATACCGCCAACACTCGCCAAAGTATTTAACGCAACCTCGTCTGCTTGTTGAGCCAGTTGTTGGGCACTAAAACCAGCAGCAGCTCCGGTCGCTTTAACAAGTGCTTCAGTTCTTAATTGTTGTTTTTCGTATTGATCAAATACCTTTATCGATTTTATGGTACCAGCCGTCAAACCCGCAATCGCTGCACCAAACCCCACAATAGCCAAATTGCCACCGCGAACAATTGACGTCATTACTGATATTCGACTGGATACACCACCTAAAGGACCATCTATGGCAGCAGTACCCTGCGCGACTCCTTGCAATGAGTCAGAAAAAGCTTTGTTTGCTTTTACCGATTTACCAAATTCAACGCGATGCTTTTTTGTGTTCGCATTTATTTCGACGGTATGTTTGGTCATTTTAAGCTACTCAATATTCGATAGGCTTCAGTAATCGACTGCTTTCTAGTTTCGACTTTTTCAACAGCGCTCAATAAAAAGTCATTGAACGAATAAGCAGGCTGCTCTTTGGAACGCAAGTAATTAGTTAATTGACAACGCAATGCCGCTAAGTGAAGTTCTTCAAACTTTGAACCGAAGGGCTCTAACGCATAGAATCGCTGAAACTCCACAAAGTCACTTGCCAGCAAATCTGACAGCATGTGATCAACATTGTGATTACCTAATTTGACGGCCAACCGAATTGCGAACCTTCGATTGGGTTGGCCTAAGAGGGGTTTGCTTTTAACGCTTCTTTATCAATTACAGGTTGAGTTGTCTCGTTGCTTTCAGTGTTAGCTGTTTGTTCAATATCAGGCGTTAACCATGGGATATCAGAAAGCTCAGCAATGGCACGCAGCGCGATATCAATTTGAGAAAACGGCAACGAACCCAGCCACAATAAATCTTTTTGCTCATTATAATTAAGCGGTATTCGACCTGATTTAGTTCTTAACGACATTGCTAGTGCACAATATCTAAGCCCAATAATTTGACGGCCTTTCGTTTCATCATCGCTGTCACTAAGCCTAATGGTATTGAGCATATCCAATAAAATTGTGTAATCATTGGCGCTAATTTCAACAAGTAGCCAAGCACCAAATTTTACGTCTGAGACTGGCCGTCTTGAAAAAAGGGGATCTTTCGTTAAAAAGAACCCTTTTATTAATTGCTTGATATAGCTAATCATTAGCTTATTGTTGCTTCAGTTGGTGCGCCGTCTACTTTTAGAGTAAAGCTTCGCTCTACCAAAGCACCTTGTTCAGTGGCTACACCTACCTTTGTAACCAAGCATCTAAACGATACAGACTTATTAATTGGGGCAGGAAACTGAAGTTGTAAATGCTCTTTTGTGCTATTATGTAAAGCATCTGCTAGTGCTTCAGCATCTGTCTGACCCGCTTTATATCTGATGACAATAGCGGTTTCACCGCCGTCTTTCATGCCATATTCATATTCTTTAAAATCAGTAGATGCACCATGAGCTTGGTTTTCAATAGTTTCTGCTGTTATCTCGCCAATTTGAATGCTCCAGACATCTGCAATGGCACTGCCAAAAGTACTGCCGCTATCAGAAGAGCGATGAAGTGTGATCTCTTTACCTAACATGTTTTAGTCCTCGTCGTCATATATGACATTAAAAAATAGTGTAAGTGATGCGTCCAGCGACTCTGGATCGCGATCATATTGGAATCCGTTTCGCTGAATAAGGTGAACAAGGCCATCTAGATTTACAACAGAGCGAATATCACTTTCAATTAGTGAGCCCATGAGATCCAATTCAATATCTATCGCACCAGATGTTCTTGCATTGATTTCAATTAGCAATCGACCAGTCGTAACGCCTTGTTCTTGATAGTCTCGGTCAGTATCACCGTTTTCAAAAAATATTGACGCAACAGGTAATTCGGTTTCGTGTAATTGTCCTGGTCTAAAGTCAAAGCACGTTTTTACTCTATTTGCGATAAGGCGCTTAACTGCCAGTCTTATTTGTTGACGTGTTGCCATTATCTAACCAGCCTATTAAATCGTTTTTCATATTCTTGTTTTAAGTCGCGTGATAACTCACTTCTAACAAATTTGTCACCTGCAGTATTAAGTGCTTTTTTTGTAACTCGACCAACAAAACGTTTATCTAATTCAGCTGCTTTTGTTGGGTATCGTTTTTTTCCTTTACGCTGAATCGCGACATCACGACCGCTATATGGAGAAGTAACAATAAAAGCTTGATCCCAGTGATAAGGCCCTTTGGAAAGGCCTGAATCTACTTTTTTGGCACCTAAAGCGACTGCATTTATTGAGCGAGAATAAGCATTTTGCCTAACACTTAAATCTTTTGGTCTTGCTCGTTTAGGTTTTGCAAACCTACCTTTTACTACTTTTTGCGGAACACCAAGTTCATTAGAGGTTTGTTTGAGTGCAGACTTACGTATCTTTGTAATCCCACGATTTAAGACTGACTGCAGTGCCCTATCCGCTTCACCACTTTTCATTTTATTAAGCGCAGCGCTATGCTTATCAAGCGAACGACTAACGTCTCGATGATTTAATGATACCGCAGCCATATTTAGTCCCTAGCAACAACTATATGAGTAGTTTGTGATTGGTAATAATGTCGAACATATTTGTATTGCTGTCCTTGGATATTTAATTCCTGACCACGCTCTAACTGAGGTGTAATGTTTTGACTAGCAATAAAAATATATTGAGTACTATCGATGTCTGCCCAACGATAAGCATTTGTATCTAAATAACCGACAACCTCATTACCATCTATCGTTGCACTGTGTTTAAAATCAGTAAAAAACACATTTTCAAGATCAGTATTAAGGTCATCGGAAAACACAAGTTACTCTCCGTCTGAATCTTCAGAACCAAAGATAGCGTCTAGTTCTGCGTCTTCATCATTCACTTCTTTGATTTCTTTGTTTGCTTTCGCATCTACAATCACGCCTTTATTAGCCGTTTGAAGCTCTAGCGCTAATGATTCTCTGATGCTAATGACAACCGGCTTAGCTTTACCCTTTGCAGGAAAGATTGATTCACCGTTTATACGAATACCACGTAACACCTTAAAAGATGTTTTTTTGACTTGCTTAGCCATAACTATGTACCTTTTTAAAAATTTTAAATACACAAGGCAGTTGTACCGCCTTATGTATAAATTACTTGTTGGAAAAATTAAGCTGTTTACCTAGCTTGTTGTGCCAAGACTAAAGGCTTGAGCATGACGAACTGCAACGTCGACGTCTTGGAATAAACGCATCACTAAACCACCCGACTTAACTTTAGTGCTTCTGTCGGCTACTACATCTAATGCGCCCCACATACCAAACATGACTTGTGAAAAGTCGCCAAATAGTATGTTGCCTGCATCCATCTGAGTGCTTGCAAATGCGTCATAACCATTAACGCGATTATCGTCACCCCATAAGAACTTTGCAGTTCCAGTGGCACGCTCAGTTGTTTTAAGTGTTCCTCGCATCGAAGGACGCATCAAATAAGCCATGTACTCAGCTGATGCATCGGCCTCTGCTACATCGGTTTCAAACTCAACAATCTTCGCGTTTGTCACACCGCCAGTTAGGTCAACAGCACCAATACCCGATGTATTGATAATACCTGTAGGCTCATTACTCAAACCGCTACCTTTAATGCCTGCGCTATCCATTGCCAATGCCAAGTTAAGCATGATGTCATTTCGGACTAATGCTTCAATATCTGGAGTAGATTGGATCATCATACGACGGGTCATAGGTACCGCTGTTGCAACTGTATGTGGTGATAGTTGAACAGTAGAAAAACTAATATCTGAATCAGTTGCTTCACCGTCTTCGCCTACCCAGTAGAAGCTTGAAGTTCCAGATTGCTTTGGAATATCGACATTACCAACAAGGCCCGACATAAAACGCGCACCTAAACCACCTAACATTGCCATTGAGCGAAGTGCTTCAATAAACAATTCTGAGTGCAATTCAGTTGCGACAAGCTCAGCACCTTTACCGGATGTACCCGCAGCTTGTTGACGGAACATCATTTGACGTTGCATTTGTTGGCGAATACCAAACCCTAATGCTTCGGCGCTAATGTAACAACCATCGGGATCTTTTCCAGAACGCTCAGCCAATGCATTTGAAATTTCACGCTCAAGGCCTGCTTTTTTGAAGTTGCCTGTTGCAATTGCACGAAACAGATTAACAACACTGTAGCGCTGTAAATCTTGAGCAGGTACATCCATGTCAAACATGGTGCTTTCTGCATCTGGTGATTTACGCTTTTCTTGCATAGTTCTTAACAATGCGCTGTTAAACTCTTCATACGATTTATTATTTCTAATATGTTCGTTTGCAAGAGCATCAGCACCATATTGCGCACCAGTAGATGCAATGCGTTGTGCATCACTAGGAACGCTGGCAGAAGGAACTAAAGTTTCCTGAGTGCTTGCGCTACGAATCTGCGGTTTTTCGACATCCGACACAGAACGTTCAATTTCATCTGTCGGGGTTTCTTGAGTTTGGATTACTTCATCCATTGGTTTTTCCTCTTTTATTTTTACAGAGTTGCGGTTTTCATCTGATCGTCCCACCCCGACAGTGGGGTCGGCTGGTACAGAAACGGAAGATATTTCAAGTGGCTGCCATTTCGTGATGCGGTAGTGCTCATCATCGCCACTGGTTTTTGTGAGCGTAGCTTCTAAGATGCGATAACCTACGCTGATGTTTGTGCGGATACTGTCTTGCATATCAATGAGCAATTGCTCACCCATTGGGTTACGAGACAATTTAATTTCTGCATGACCTCGACCACCTTCAACCCACGCTTTGGTGATAACACCGCGTTGGTCTTTCCAATCGTGATCACAAAGGAAGGGGCCGTTTTGTTCTATCCTGGATAAATCGACTTCATCACGATTATGACCAAGTGTTTCAAACCATCCATAACGCTCAACTTCATATTCACTTGAAAATGAAATAACAGCAGTTCGATTTTCCACGTCAACTGAATCTGGTTTTACTTCTGCAAAACGATAGGCAATAGGTATCTGACCGCCGACAAGCATGTCGCGGGTGATTTGACTTTGTTCAAACATATTATTCCTTACTTTCAGCGTCTGACGGCGGAGGGTTTGTTAAATTGATTGCTTCGCCTTTGACCATGCCAATGGCTTGTGCTTTTTGAATATTCTCTTGCATCAGATCTAAAAACTCAGTCCATCCTTCAGCAAGTTCGTGCGGGTCTATACCCTTATCTTTAAGGACCTCGATAGGGTTTGCCGTGAAGTTTTTGTATGACTCAGATATTGCTTGTTCATCTTTAAGAGGATCGACCCACTGCCAGCGACGTCCAGAAAACTGGAAGCTTAACGCACGTTCTAAATCATAGGCTTTTAACCCTTTTATCTGATTGCGAGGAAGCGCATTCTTTAACCAGCGTTCATAGATTTCATTTTTTATTTGGCTGATATACCAGCCTTGCATGCGCTTCCACTGCTCACGGTCTTCGATAACAGCTTGACGTAGAGTCGACCAACTTACACCTTCATAATCATTGGCACCTACATTATAGTTTGTGTCCAATGCACTATGAGCGCCTCTTAATACAGCCTTTTGATAATCTGCCATCGAGTCATCTGGCATGTTGAAATTGCTTTCTCTAGCCTTGTAGCCTTCAGGCACAATATTACTTTTACCCGGTTCAAGCTCGTGAACAAATTCGCCGTCTTCCCAGTCATCATCATTTTCAGGCGGTTCTTGATCAGGGTCACGCTCATAAATCATCATGTTGCTAGCACCTATTCTGGCACTAACTAACGTTGCTTCTCTAAAACCTCTTAAATCATGCATATCCAATAACGCAGCATGCGCCCACGGTATACCCCGTGTTTGACCTGGGCGCCATGACGGAAATGGAAGAATAATCTCATTGGCAGGAATACGATTGTATCGTCTACCATTTTGAGTATGAGAATAATCACCAGGATGAGATGTTAAAACGTGATAAGCGATATGGCGTCCATAGCCATCTAGCTCGACGCCCATTTTAATCTGATTACCATTTGGTAAAGCTTTATACAAATTGACATCAAGCAAATCAGCTTCAATCAATTGAAACGCATAGCCGTGCGCGTTATCAGCGTTATCGATATGTCTGATAAGCATGTCACCGTCTTGGCTGACTGTTTTAGCAATAAGCTGATCAGCTTCTACCATATTCATACGACCAGATATTTCGCAGATACCTTTTTTACAAAAGCGTTTCCATGCTTCCTCTGTCGCTTTATTTACATCTTTATCTAGGCGGCCAAGTGAGTCTCTGATTTGAGATTGAAGCTTAAAGCCTTTATCACCTACAATGTGGGTTTGCACCATGCCAAAATACTTTTTGATGTAACCAATATCTTCACCAGCTGAACGGCTGGCTGCACGCAGTTTTTCAACATCTCGTCTTAAAGTTTCGTCAACGCTTAAACCAAAGCCCATGGGAGTCTTAAATAAACGATCAGATTTTGCCGCTGCATATCGTTTGTGCGCTTGATTTTGTTTGGACCTTAGCTTTTTGTTGGTTTTTTTCTCATCATCATTTGCATGCAAGTTAGGTTGGGTATCACTAGTTCTTACTTGCTCGCTATCTTTTGCAGAAAATAGCCTTGAAAAAATGCTCATATAGTCCTACCGAAACCTAATTGATTTATGTTTTGGACGTTCGCCGCGATTCGTTTGTTCACGATAGACACGCCAAGCATATTTGTTTTCCAAGGTTTTAAGCGTATCCATAGGTATTCTGGATAAGCTACGACCTTCTATGCTGTAGTTTTCATGATCACTTAATACCCGCCCCTCTAAACGCTTGCGAATACTCGTTAGCATTTTTTCGTTGTGCGTTAAAACTTGTGCTGTACTAGCATTAAGTAAATCACTTGTAACCGTTGCTCGCCCTTGGTCTATTAGCGTTGTCTCACCGTTAATGACCTCTACCAATGACCAGATGTAAACCCCAGCCAATAGTTTTGAAGTAACAGAGGTCAATGCAGTTACGCTTATTTGATTGTTAGCGTAAGAACCTGACCATTCAAAGCGAGCTGAATCAGATACAAAAACATACTTATAAGACGCTTCGACACTTCCAGTATGATCAACCACTCTCGTAAAAGTGGTGCCTGCGTTAATTTTAAAAGTATTCATTTGTTAAGCACCTGAAACAAAACCGCTACCTCGACTTCGGCGGCTATTAGTTTTCTTTGATTTTTTGGATTTAGGCGCTGTTTGCTCAGCTGCCACTTCTAATTTGTCGGAGAATAAATCAGCTTGAGATAAACGCTGTTCTATTGAATCCCAGTCTTTGGGTTTAATCGTGTGAACCTTTCTCGCCATGGCTGCATGCAAAGCATACACTTCACAATCAAAGGCTTCGTTTCGTCGACCTGATTTAAGTTGCCAAATTCTTGCACCACGCAAGTTGCGAGAAGGTGCTTTGACTTCTGATGTCACTTGTTCCCAGTAGTCAATTCGAGCTGTACTGTAAGAATGCATGTAAGCGCTTGTGCCACTTAAGCGTTTAACGATCATATCTTTGGCTTTGTGTGTGCCAACCATATAAACTTTTACGCCATGTTTGTCGGCTTTACTTGGTTTTTTAGCGTTGTTGTGGTCAAGTTTTCTAGGCAAGGTGAAAATTTCACGCTTGCCATTGTCATGACTGTCACCCTTACCCGCCATTATCAGAACACGACGATGTTTTTTAGAACGTGTTCTTACCCAGTTATAGACCGCGTGGTTTGTCGAACCGTCAGATGAATCAATGGTGACAGCGCTTAAAAACAATCCGTCTAATACTTCATGCTTAAATGCACCAAACAATATGTCGTCTAGCTCTTTCCAAACAGGGTCATTTTTATCTGCTGTATCACCTGAAATTTCGCGCCATAAAAGCAACCAGCTTTCTTCGTTCCTGCCAAACGCTCGAATGATAATTGCAAGCCTGTCATGTTGAACGTCAATACCAGCAGTAACCAGTAAACCACCACGAGGACAAACCAATTCCTGATAATCTTCAGCGCTTTCTTGCAGGGCTTCACAATCCAAAGAGTCCTTGTTTTTGTACTCGTATGCCTTACCTAACTTTGAATTTTCAAAAACTATACGTCCGTTCTCATCACCTCGTAGCGCATCATGTTCAGCTTCAAGGTAGTCTTGCACCATGCTTGATATCGAAGAGCCTGGTATACAAACATATAATTCAGATAGATCTTTAAAGGTTTCGATGATGCCATCATTTTCAACCGTTGCTACCCAACCACAAAACGGGTCGCCATTGTCCATTGCAGTTTTGCATGTGTTGTAAATGTTCTGTTGACGTTGCCAATCAGACCACGCTGACCCGCAATGTGGGCAAGCATAAATGGCTGACTCAGGTATGTTTCGACCAAATACAGGATGAACTGGCCCGTCTTGTTTTTCTATCCAAGTAACGTTTTTCCAATCTAAAACATGATCATCTCCACAATCATGGCAAGTAATTGGCAATACTCGTTGCGAGCCTAAACTAATGTAGTGCTGTACTTTTGATAAACCATCAACCGACGGCGTACCACCTAATACAAACTTTCTTTTTCTAAAGCGTTTAACACGTTCACGTGCCAAGCGAATTGAATCACCTTGGTCGCCTACGCTATCGTTCGTATCATCTGGTTCTTCAACAATAACCAGTGGCGCGGGTGTCGACTTTACGTTTGATACTGAGTTAGAACCAAAGACCTTTAAAGACCCACCAGGAAAGTTTTTCTTATTGTTGCGATTACCTTGTTTGCGGCTACTTGATACATCTACTCGCTTTGCAAGTTCAGGAGTTGCTTCAACACAGGGCGTAAACTTTTCTTCAATAAAGTCTGTTGCTTTTGCGTCTTTGGGAAACAATCCAAGTATTCGACTGGGCTCAACGCAAATCTTTTTAGCTACCCATCCGCAAAGCAACATAGTCCAGCCTATTTGCGCGGCCTTTTGTAAACCTAGAAATTCTACAACTTCACTATCAAGAGCATGCATAACGCCCCAAAAGTAAGGAACAAAATCAGCGTTATATAAACCGCTAAAATCAGAGTCCTCAGCTGGAAGCCTAAAGTATTTTTCTAACCACTCTTTAGTAGGTAACTGTTCGACAGGTATCCAACCAGATGAAACATCACTGATTAACTCATCAAGATTTAACTCTAAAATCTCCAATAGTTCGACAGGTAGATTCAATGGTTCCGTTAATTGATTCACGGTCGATTGATACTCCATACTTGTCTTCTATTAATGCAATGATTTTTTCAATTGAGTTTTCATATTCTGACTTTGCAACAGTAACCCATTGCTCCATTGCCTCTCTGACCTGTTGAGCATCTAGTACAAGTTTGTGCTCTCGATACAGATCAAGTTCTTTTAGTTGCGCGTTAGCGATTGCTTCGCGCGTTTTTGCTTGTTCTAAAGTTTGACGCGAAGCGCTTATTTCACGCCCCGCAGCTTCAGTGCGTAATTTCTCGCAGTACTTTGCAAACCAAGTACGATAAGTTTCGCCCTTGTTTAAAATTCCTGCTCTTACATATTTTGAAATAGACTGTTGGGACGCTCCGACCAAATCTGCAAATTCAATTTGTTTAGCTTGTTCATTGAGGTCCATAAATACAACCCCCCTTATAAAAACTTTTAGCTGTTAAAATATTGCGATTTTTTATTCGTATACTGGAGTTCTGCCAAAGGACCCGCAAAAAATCATTTAGGTTGGGTTTACCTTAATCATATACAACACTGCAGAGATAAGAGAACCACCCAACAACAAAGGCACTAACCACTTAACGATAGCCGCACCAATGCTCTTAATCACATTGGCCGCTGGCATAATATCGCTGATATCACGCTCAATGTTTTTAAATCTTAATTCGTTTTTTTCTTCAATCTTGTCGACTCGAGCATGAGCTCGTTCGTTGTCCATGATTTGTTTGCGCTTGATATCGACCACATCACCACTGATGTTTGTTATATCTTTTTTAAGTGACTCAACGTTTCCCAACAGTCCATGCAGAGTTTCGTTTGTTTCGTGGTTAGTGTTTCTTAGGTGTTCCATCTGACGCTTAGATTCATTCGCCTGTTCTTTGATTGTGCCCTTTAAATCTGTATGAAGGGCAACAAGGCTATCGAACTTATCATCCATGTATTTCATAAGTAGCGCGTTGTCTTGGTCTGTTGAGGGCATGATACTATTTCTTATTAGTAAGGCTGCCAATAATGCCTGCTATCCCTTTCATATTTGGCGAACGGTTGTTAATCGATAAGTGTCTTGATTCAGTCTCACTTCTTAAATCACCAAAGTATGCACGCACAACATAAGCGAACGTGCCACTGACAGCCAAGTAAACTGCCATCATTTCGTAACTAAATGCGATACCAGCGCCCTTCGTCGAATACACATATGCAACAGATGCAATAAATATAAGCGAGACAATTATTAGGCAGTTCATTGCTTTATCAACAATCTTAGCGCGCGTTGTTTGTCCGTCTGCTTTACACATTGCTTGATACTTTTCAGCATCAGTAAGTAATTCAACCTTTTCTAAGTTAACCTCTGCCAGTTTGATTTTTGCCTGGTCTGCACTACTTAGTTGCTCAACCGCTTTAATCGCATCATCTCCAGATGAAGCAACACTTAGCTTTTTTTCATCAGGTAAGAATTGATTAACCAATGTTAGTGCCGCAGCTCCGGCTGGATGTACTGATAACGCTGTAGTGCCGATTGTTTTTAAAAAATCTAGTACTTTCATTGCCATTCACCCGTTCGCATTTGTTCTGCTAGCATGATTGCACGCATATTGACCTGTTTAGCCCATTTGCTATCAAGCATCTCATTAGCTGCTGTCTCATAGTCTCTGGTGATTAGTGCAGTGATCATGTTTTTAAATCTGAGTAAACCAATTACACCAAGATTAAATGCCATGTTAATCAATACAGCTTGTCTAACCTCATCCAATCGATTAAAGAAATTATGTTTAATCAAAGACTGTTCGACTTCGGCTAGGTCAGCCAATAGCATTTCTTCTGCTTCTTGAACCGATATGCCTTTGTCATCTAGATTGCGGCCATAGCCAATCGTTAATCGATTAGCTGTGCATTTGTAGGGTTTCAGGCGCAGACCTTCATGAAGCTTTACTTGTTCAATTAAGTTTTCGTAATTCATAGTGTGCGCCCAATAAAAAGCCCCATCCAAAGACGGGGCCAAAAGGAAATGCCGACCAACACCAATCGACTTGGTTATAATAATTATTTTTAGTTTTTGTTGTACTGAACAACAGACCAGAAAAAGACCCTAGATAGTTTCTAGGGTAAAGGTCTAGGAACTCATTGATTCACGAGCATAAAAAAACCCGAGATATTGAATCTCGGGTTTTAGTGTGTAGCTTCGTGAGCGTATCTGAGAATATACAGTTAGCTGTGGACAGCTGTCAAACTATTTTTTGAACAATTAAGCAGCATGTAACAAACCATCAAGATAACCTGAAAATCTTGCCACTTCACTTTCAATTATCAATGTTACTTTTCGGCGATCGGTTTTGGTTTTATCTGAAATTGCTTTCATGCTCAGATTAACAGCGTAGTAGAGATGAATAATACGTTTAACGTTGAGCTCTCGTTGTGCAATGTATCGTTCTATCGCCTCTGCCTCTTCACCAGTGATAGCTAATAACTCAATCGGTTTGTTGGTTTGGTATATCGCACTTAACTTGCAACCCGTATTCGTCCCATTAAGCGAGCGGTACCAGATACCCCACTGTATGAAATAAAAATTAGCATCTACCCTATCATGCAAGGACACGCCTTTTAGTTGGCTTCTCTCTTTCAATTTGGCTTGCTCGTCTTTTAAGTATGCAAGTGTTTTAAGTTCTTCTGGATAGCTCATTTACTCACCTATTTTCGTGGTTTTGGTTTGTGGTCATACTACAAAAGTAGTATGACCATTCAGTGTGACCGCTACAGCCCTTGTTCTATATACTCTGGTCATACTGGTCATGGTGGTCATAGTAGTTTTATACACACACAGTAATGACTTGTTATTTTTCATTTGTAATTATGCGCGAATAGGAAATAGTAAATTTACGCGCGCGTATGTACGCGAAACCACCGTGACCACCGTGACCACCGTGACCACCCTAGAAAATACGTGACCTGTAGCGGTCACACTGAGTGGTCATGGTCACACTGAAATGCTTAATCAGGGTCAAAAAAGCCTTCAGGCGGGTAATAAAAAGATGGTCTTTTTCCTTGTATTCGTTTTTTTTCTTTGTAAATCCAAAGCGCGTCATGATTAAACCCACTCTTTTTTGCTCGGGCGGTCGCATTGAATGAGTATCCATTTCTAGAGCATCTCTCATTATTTCAGCCATAGAGTACTCGTTAGCCTTGTGCCGTTTTAACCAGTCATAAATAACACCTTCCCACACGTCAGAATCAAAGCGTTCTTCTTGCTGGGAATTGAACAAATGCTCATGTTCAGCATTTGGCCACCATTGCATACCTTGTTTATACCAATCCAAGGCCTCCGCCCATATCTGGTCTTTATCATCCTTAAGCGCTTGCAAGTCTATTTTTGTACAGGTAACAGGCCAATAGCGCCGGTTGCCTGTTGAATCTTTGAGGTACTGATTTTGGTTGGTGGTACCGACAAACACACATTGCCTGGGGAACTCTTGCACCAGTCGACCATACGAAGGTCGGTACCTGTCAGTTCGTGAGCCGAAGAACTGTTTGGCCCGTGTATTTTCTGCTTTATTGAATGAATCCAACTCGGCAAGCTCAATACACCACATGCCTTGCATTTGTTGAAATGAATCTTTATCACCCAAAGCCATAGGTGTGTCGGTAAAAAACTTATCAAACAACACTTGCAGCATTGTAGATTTACCTAAGCCTTGAAGGCCCTCAAGAATAAGCACTGAATCCACCTTTACAGGTGGCTGCATTATCCTTGCAATAGCAGAGATCAAAAACAAACCTCCCACTAGCTTTGTATAATCGGATGACTCAACACCCAAATAAGTTGTTAGCCAATCTCTTATTCTGGGCGTTTTATCCCATTCTAAAGAATGCAGATATTCCTTTACCGGGTGAAA
This sequence comes from Glaciecola sp. KUL10, assembly GCF_003203515.1. Lineage (GTDB taxonomy): Bacteria > Pseudomonadota > Gammaproteobacteria > Enterobacterales > Alteromonadaceae > Glaciecola. The sequence continues at coordinate 238,689 of NZ_BGNG01000001.1, forward strand.
TGCGTTTTCTTCTGCATGTACTAACACTGCGCCCATTACATCATTGACTTTAGGTGTAAAACCGTAAGTTTCAGCCAAGTAAATCCGCATTCGTTCATTGTCAGAATCAGTCCACTCACCTATCTTCGCGCACTTAAAAGGCGGTAATTTGCGTTTGATTATCCGATAGCTAAAGTCACAATATTGCAGTACACCACTGAACTCAGGCGCATTATCAAGCACTAACTTAACGTTACTGATATTGGCTAATATATTGCCATTGCCTGCCGTTTGGAATAATGACGTCCACTGTTTGCTTGCCCCCATTTCACGCTGTCGCGCGGTGCCAGTTTCTGATTGATTGTTGCTATCGCAATCATTAGCAGCTGGATAATTATCATAGGCTGCTTTTAATTGCCGCCTAACTTCTTTAATTCCATACGTGACATGTAAATCATTAAAATCTGACAATCCTTTACTAGCCATTATGCAACATCCGCCATTTGTTCAAATTGAGGAGTAACTGCTATCCCACCGACACTGTTCGCTGCTTGATTGCCATAAAAAACACCAGGATTGTCTTTTGGGTTTTCAGGTGACTGATTTTCGTGACAGTCATTGTCATTAATGATGATGTGTTTTTTATCGGGGTATTTTTCTTTAAATAATTGAGCCACTTTATTTAGGTTTCCTGCATCAAAACCAATCACACAAAACCATTTCATAGCAGCATACACACTTGCACAAGTTGCATAACCTTCGCCTGTTGCGATCACATCAGAGTCAGATACTTTACCAATAAAAAAGAAGCATCCAGATTTTCGACCATGTTTTAAAAACAACTTGGTACCCGTTTTATTGATGATCTGCAATTGCCAAAGCTTTTTGTTGATGTCGTACAAAGGAATAGCAAGCTCTGAGCGCTTAATGTGTAAAAATGAAAATGCCCGTTCCTCTTTAACTGTTGGTAAATTATTAAAAAAAGCTTTAATTTTTTCGGGTTGCTCGATTATCTCAGTTGTCATATTGTCATGCATAACAGCAACAATGCTTGTTCTAAAGGCTTTCAATCCATGACTAGAGACTTTCTTTTGCGTGAGATATTGATTTGATTTGATGTCAATCGTGTAATCATTCCAAAGTGTTGTTGCTAGCTTTGATATGACCTTATGCCATTTGCGTTTTTTAGCCAAAGCAGTTGCTTGTTCTTTTTCTCGTTGCTTCGCTCGCTTTTGACTTTCCAGCGCTAGTGATTTTCGTTCTTCATCTGAAAGTTTTTTACCTTCGTAACCGTTATCTATTGCTAGTTTAAATACTGTTTTAATGGTTGTACTTCCAGCAGCGTCAATGTTATCCCAAGTCGCTTTAAAATTACTTTTGTTAAAAGTGCTTCCTTTTTTACTCCAATCTTCGCAAACAGAAAAAGCACCGTCACCAAATTCACTTTTAACGCCCATTAACACCCTAACCCATTCTTCTCGGGCTAAATCAGCAGAGATAAATGATAAGGCCTCTTCAACGCTTTCAATAGACGGAGGATCATAATCGCGAGACATGTTTACTTCCTTTTTGTATATAAGAAATTAGGCTGCTTTTGCTGAGGGTGGAAAGACATCATCTATCTGACAATCAACACCTAACTCTTTGATCAATTCATATATTTTAATCGCATCATTCACATTAGGTTGGCGAGCATTATTTTCATAATTACTGTATGTTGCTTGCAGAAAGTTAAGCTTTTTAGCGAACTCTATTTGTTTTAAACCAGTCTTTTTTCTAAACTCTTTAATGTTATTCATATTATTTAATTTCATTTTGACATATTTAAATAATAGCAGTATGAAATAATTTATCAACAAATCTAGTTCCTTTTTAATGACAAATATTTATGAAAGCGGGTTCCTCAACAAAAAGATGCATATTTATCTATTAATATTTGGTTTATTAAATTTCAATTTGTGTATTTTAATGTAAATACTATATACTTTACGTATAGAAACATTTTTACTAACGTCTATTTGCTATTGGTTTTAACCTAGCAAAAACAAACGGTGATATATGAATTCATTCGGCGATCGCATCAAAAGAATAAGAAAATTAGCAGACATGACGCAGGGGAAACTTGCAGATAAAATTGGCGTCGCTCAGTCTACAGTTGGCAACTGGGAACGCTCCAAAAGAACGCCCACACTAGACGATTTGGTTGCAGTCAATGATGCCTGCAAAGAAACCGTCGGTGATAGCTTAATATTTTTAATGACTGGCCAAGATTTGGAAACATTTAAACATTCAAGACCGAGCACAAGTGACATTATTAAAAAGAAAGATTTGTTTAGTATTTTTGAGAAATGGTTAATGAGCGCTCAATTTGTTGGCTCAATCGAATGTAATAGTTCAATTTCAGATTTGGTTAATTCATTTAGAAGCACGGTTATTCGGGAGAACGAAGAGACAACAAAAAAGCCAGAAAAAGCAATTGATGCAATTGCTTAAACTGGCTTTGTTTTCAATTTTAACAAGCGTCTTTAAACTTCTTTTTCCTTAAAACCGTCACGTTATCAGGCAATTCAGTCGGCAACTCAGTAACGTACTCCAGTGAATCCAGGTGTTCAACAATTTTCTTGTGAAGCTCCTTTTGTCTTTTTAGCTTTATATCCATTGGGTCACTCGACTTATAAAGTTTCATATACTCTTCTAAAAGCTTAGTACTCATCTGTTCGTTTATGCTACTCGTATAAACGGTCCTAAAAATACCAAGCTTCACAAAAGCAAAACCCATTATCACTAAACTTCCCAACAAACACGCAAGCAATATATCCATAATTACAACTCCCTTTTGCGTATGGCGTTTTTAGTCTCCAAGAACAATCCTGATATGATGAAAATTAACATAAAACTATTAAGGAAAGGAATAGAAATTGAGTAAATATTACCAAATACATTAGATTCCAATATGAACCGGCCTATATATTGAACTACTTGAAACAACGCCAAGGCCACTAGAATTAACGCTACAATGTGACAATGCATGGTCGGTTTTAATTTAACTTTCATATTAAGAAAATAGATCATAAAGACAGCGAATAAGTCAGTAACAGCGTAAAAGACATACCAACCCCTAACAGCTACTTCTCCAATTACTCCTTCATAATATGGTGACTCAAATAGCTTCAGCATTAGTAAGTTAAAAACTATATGCAAGAAGTTACAGCAAGCAACAACTGTAACCCCAATAATAAATGAAGACCTATTCTGAAAATACAATGATAAAGACAGCGCCATTAAAAGCGCTATAAGACTGTTTCCCTGAATAAAATATAATATTTCATAGAGATTCATAAGTTGCCCTTAGTTTGTTTTTTTTGGATCAGGTGGTTCAGTTCCACCGCCATTTCCATTTGTTGTTATTGGTCCTTTTTCTTCCACTCCTCCAAAAGAACATATTTTTGGAAAGGCAGCACACCACTTATCTATCAGCTCGTTGTTATCAAGCTCCGTGTTTTCATTTGAAAATGCTTGAGTAGACAACGCTAAAGAGATTGATATTGCCAATAAACTTTTTTTAGTTCTAAACGCTTTTTTCATTGATTTACCTTAGTCATATTAAGTGCATATAAACTATACATATTGAAGTAAATTATTTCAATTACTTATTTTTTATTTCATTACGTGTTGCATTTGTTCATTTATTGGTTATTATTATTTCATACTGAATCTTTTGATAGATTAAAGGTAACTGAAATGACAAAAGTATTTTTACATCCAGCATTAAATAAGAAAGCAAATATTCAAATCTCAGAAAAGATTAGACAGGCATCAAAACATAGCCATTTAGTTCTTGTTAAATCGAATAAAAATGTAACTTTCTTTCCGCCTGATTTTCCACCAACAGCTGCTTAAGGATTGAATCATGGGTAATGACATTCAAATGGATTTATCGACTCTAAAACTACGTTGCTCACTGTTAAATAGAAAGCTAGCAAGTGAAGAATTACAAGTTTGGGAGTCTGGAACGCAATGGTGTGTGCTTTATTTTGTGAAAAAAGCTGACTTTGAAGTGATTAGCATATTAGGCGTCAATCTTAATGCAAAACGAGACCGCTGCTTAACCAAAGCATGGCTTAGCTTCATAGAAAACTCTTATGCGCCTGCTTTAGAAAAGCAAGCCGCTTAAATACCAGTAATAAAAACCAACTTTAAAAGGAAAAACGAATGACCGACGTCATGATCGACATTGAAACACTCGGAAGCGGCAATGATGCGTGTATTGTATCTATAGCAGCTGTCGTGTTTAACCCCAACACAAGTGAACTGTCAGCTAACTTCTATAATGCAATTGACCCTGTTGATGCTCAACAGTATGGAACAATTGATGCTGGTACCGTTCAGTGGTGGTTAAAGCAGTCTAATGAAGCTCGTGCAGAGCTCAATAATAAAAAAGCAATTCCACTAAAAGATGCTTTGGTGAACTTGCAAGACTTTCTTGCTTTATACAGTGATTATCGTACTCGTTTGATATGGGGCAATGGCGCCACATTTGATCCTATTATCTTAGAGAATGCCTTCAAGCAAACAAAGATCACCTGTCCTTGGAAGTTTTTTAACGTGCGTGATGTCCGCACAATCGTGGATTTAGGGCGCCGTTGTTTCGGTATCGACCCTAAAAAAACAATTAAAGCAGAGGGTAATGCTCACAACGCACTTGATGATGCTCGTCATCAAGCTCTTTATGTATCTGATGTTTATCAACACATGCGCTTTGCTTCATTGGCTAGCGAAAAACAACTTATTACTAAACAAGGAAACTCATGAGTAATCAACCTAATACAACTGCAGCATTGCAGACACTCGAAGAACTAGACGGTGGTGCTTTTTTAAGTCGCTTTACTGCAGTTATACGCGAAGTAGCTTCTGGTATTCACAAAACAGATAAGCCTGGTGAAATAACAGTAAAGCTTAAAATTAAGCCTAACAACAAAACCAGTCAGCACGGTTGTGGTACCAAAGTCGATATTGAGAGCAAGCTGCAGTTCGTTAAGCCAACAGCCATTGGTAAAGCGAGTGAAGAAGGCACAACTGTTACTCAAATGTGGATAAACAAAGACTTGACGATGACCGCGCTTGCAAAGGCTCAAGATGACTTGTTTACCAACTCAAAAATCACATCAATTAAGGAATAGACATGCAAAAAGATGCACTTGAGTTCATTGCAGCTCAACAGACAACAGATATTTTGAATGATGAGCTTAAACAAAAGGCTATGCACTTAGCTCACCAAGTGGTTGCTGTACCTGATAATTTTAATATCAAAAGTTTAGAGAGTTTAAGCCATTATCGTGCACAATTTAGAGGTGAATTAAACACTAATTCATTAACTTCTTTTGTCCAATATTGTAAAGACAATGCGGGTGTTAATGATTATATGGATGACGCTAATCAGATATGCATTAACCCTGACAAAATGTCAGCTCAAGCAATCTTTGATTTATATGTGGGTGATATGCCTGGTCATTGCAATCATTTAGCAACACTTGCATTGCAGAGAACTGGCGCCTACTCAAATTTATTACATTTTGGCGGAAATAGACACGACCAAACAGCGTTCTCTGACTTCCTTGAAGACTGGCAAGACTATATAACCACAACCAATTCTGCCGGTGAGCACTTATCTATTGCTAATGCTGTCGCAGCAGCACGAAGTATCACTTTAGAAAAAGCCCGTGAAATATCTTCTGAGATTGGTGATTTTGACAATAGCGCATCTGTCATGGAACGCTCGTCAGCAAAAAATAGCGACCGTTTGCCGGCATTCATTGCTTTTAAATGCATCCCATACAATGGACTTAAAGAGCGTGAATTTATCATGAAAGTGTCAATTAACACTGGCGGTGTAGAGCCTCGGTTTAGTGTTCGTATCGTCGGAATAGATGTTGTTAAAGAAGAAATCACTGATGAATTTAAAAGCCTTTTAGAAGAGCAAGTTAAAGCGCTGCCAGTTTCAATTTATGTTGGCACCTTTCGTTTTTAGTGTTGATAACACAGTGCAGGTAAAACCTGTACTGAATTATGAGCATTAACCTTAACCTAAACATGGTGATCAAGATGGCTGTTAAAAAACCAGATGTAGATATTGCATTAGCTGCATTAGTTAAGCATGCGAGACCAGGTCAAACACTTTCAATCAGAGAAATAGCTGAAGTTTGTGGTTGTAATACTGCCCTACTCACTAATATCGAACGCAGTGCGCGAAGGAAAGCATTAAAGATTTGTGAAAGAAAAGGTATGGCTGATTTTCTGCAAGAAGAACATTCAATTGCTATTAATGCAGTTGATTTGTTGAGTGGTATTTAGTCATGAATAATATTCAATCAGCAACAGTGTATCGCATGACCAATAGAGAGAATCAGGTGTATGGCATGCTGATTGATTCTCGTAGAATTTCAGAGATAGCTAGCGCACTGGGCATAACAGAACGAACGGTTAAGTTTCATATTTCGAATATCTACAAGAATACAAAGACATCAAATAGAGCTCAAATTCTAGCTAAGCATTATCTTGGTAATGTATCTGTTCCATTTAACTTGTTGAGTGAGCGAGAAGCCGAAGTTTGTACCTTTTTGTTTTTGGGTGAAACAAAGCTTGAAATAGCTAACAAGTTATTTATATCAGGACCCACTGTAAAATTTCATATCCGGAATATTTACAAAAAGCTATCTGTTCGCAATAGAGCTGAATTATTTAAAGCTTGTTTGTGCAAAACTAAGGTGGCTGCATAACATGAATCGATTACAGAATGGTTTGTTCAGAGAGCTTATCGTTGACAACTTTGCTGGCGGCGGCGGTGCAAGCCAAGGGATTTACGAAGCGACAGGTATGCATGTTGATATTGCTATCAATCATGATCAAGATGCCATTGATATGCACGAAATAAATCACCCAGGTACAAAACATTTTTGCGAATCAGTATGGGACGTCAACCCCAAAGAGATTGTTAATGGACAACCGGTGTCTATTGCTTGGTTTTCTCCTGATTGCAAACATTTTTCAAAGGCTAAGGGCAGTAAGCCGGTTAATAAATCCATAAGAGGATTAGCATGGATTGCCCTTCGTTGGGCTGCCGTTGTTAAACCAAGAGTTATCATGCTTGAAAATGTAGAAGAGTTTAAGACTTGGGGGCCAGTATTAGAGAATGGGTATCCTTGCCCAAAAGGTAAAGGTAAAACTTTCGCGTCATTTATCAAGCAACTCAAAAAGCAAGGCTATGAAGTAGAGTTTAAAGAGTTGGTCTCGTCTGACTATGGAGTACCAACTAAAAGAAAGCGTTTTTTCATGATTGCTAGGCGTGATGGTAAAAAAATTGTTTGGCCCAAAGCTACCCATGGCGATCCAAAATCTAAAGGCTTTGCAGCTAAGCGCTTAAAGCCAAACAGAACTGCGGCTGAATGTATTGATTGGTCGATACCAGTTACATCAATTTTTAATAGAAAAAAAGCGCTCGTTGAAAACACAATGAGTCGAATCGCAAAAGGCGTTTTTCGTTATGTGATTAACAATCCAGAGCCTTTTGTCGTCGAAAACTGTGCGCCTTTTATTACAGAGCATGCTAATAGTTCTAATCAGCGAAACATGCCAATAAATGAACCTTTAAGGACGATAACATCAACGCCTAAAGGGGGAAGTTTTGCATTGGTATCACCTGTACTAACTAAATATTACGGTGCAAAGAATGAACACGAATTTAGAGGTCACGGTGTTGAGCAACCATTGCACACCTTAACGACCAGTAATCGATACGGATTAGTCTTGGCATTTTTAAGTAAGTATTACACCGGTGTTGTTGGTGATTCTCTAGAAAACCCTTTACCAACAGTAACGGCGATAGATCATAACGCGCTGGTTGCTAGTCACCTAATTAAGCTAAGAAATGGCGAAATCGGTACAAGTCTTAATGAGCCTCTTCATACAATCACAGCCGGCGGTAACCACCACGGCATTGTTAACGCGTTTTTATTGAAGTACTACGGCAATGAAAAAGACGGATGTTCAATCACTTCTCCAATGCCAACCATAACAACAAAAGATCGATTAGGTCTAGTTATGGTGAAAGGTGAGCCCTATCAAATAGCAGACATTGGCATGCGCATGCTTCAACCTAAAGAACTGTTCAAAGCACAAGGCTTTCCAGACTCCTATGTAATTGACAAAGACAAGCAAGGAAAACCTATCAGTAAAGCTAAACAAGTAGCGCGCTGCGGTAACTCGGTACCGCCAATGTTTGCAAAAGTGCTAGTGGAGGCGAATTTACCAGAATTAGCTTTGCATAACATTCAAGTTTCAAGGAGTCGTGCAGCATGAGCTTAATATCAATGCCTTTGGCTTGCATTAGTTGTGATCATTATAACCATATTGGTTGGCGAGCTGACGAACAAAGCCCTTACAAAGAAAACTATTCAAGTAGGAGCAAAAATAGAACTCAGTATGGAAACTGCAGCAAACATAACTGCCAAGTATTTGGTACTCAGGTATGTAGTTCACATCAGTTTTGCGACAAGACAATGAAAGTGCATGTGGTTGTTAATCGAAAAGATGCTTTAGAAAGCATTCAGGAATCATTAATTTAAAGGCGAATGATATGAGTTACATAGACAAAAAAAAGCTAATAGAAAGAGTGAAGAGCTTTATCCATATTTCTCGCGAAATCGAAAAATTAGAGCTTAAACAGGGAAACATGGCGAGTCTTCGTTATCAAGAAGGTGTTACTAGAGGTTTGAAAAACGCTTTAAAATTGATTGAGTTAGACGATTTGTTAATTCATAACCCTGAGTCAATTTAAGGAGCAAAGCGAATGAGTATAATTTTAAAATACACGTTAAATGTAAGTGTATTATCAGTTTTAAGAATACCTGAAGGCTCTAAGCTATTAGATGTAAATTTTCAGCATGACGAGCTTCAAGCATGGGTTTTACAGCCTGATAACTATCAAACTAAAAAACATTGTCGCTAGTAGCCTATACAACAGGTTCTAGTTTTTACGCTGACAATCTTAAATATTTTAAAACATGCATGACTAGCGATGATGCATTTGTATGCCATGTTTTTACAAGGGATCAAAACTAATGAAAAGGAACTTAACCAGAGCTGTCTTAAGCTGCTCTGCTATCACAATTTTTATTATATTTTTAGCTATTGAGGTAGCTCTATCATGACTATGGTAAAAAATGACCTTTTAACGATTGTAGAAATTCAAGAACTGACTGGTGCAAAAAGCCCGTCTAAGCAAATTGAAGTACTTCGTAAAAATAAAATAAATCATATTGTTCGTTTGGATGGTTCCGTTCGCGTGTGCTGGCACCACGTTCATCATCCAAATGTAAATAAAACTGATGAGCTTGATATTGATTGGGATGCAGCATAATGAGACGTAACAAAGAAGATGCTTGGATGCCAGCAAGAGTTTACCGTGGCAAATCTGCTTATGAATTTCATCCAAAAAACGGCGGGGCCATTCGTCTTTGCAGTTTAAATGCGGCTAAATGGGAAGTACTAAAGGCACATGAAGATCAATTGAATAAGCTCGATAGCAAGAATTCATTGGCAGCGCTTATAAATGAATTTTTTGAATCTGCTGACTTTGCAGATTTAGCCAAAACAACCCAAAGTGATTACCAAAAATACAGTCGTAAAATTATCGCTGTATTTGGCAAAGCCAACCCTAGCCAATTAAAACCGCCTCACATACGTAAATACATGGATAAGCGCGGTGTCAAATCGAAGGTACAAGCAAACAGAGAGAAAACCTTCTTATCACGTGTTTATAGATGGGCATACGAACGCGGCATTGTGACATCAAATCCTTGCCAGGGTGTAAAGCAGTTCAAAGAGGTCGGACGCGATAAATATATAGAGGATTGGGAGTACGAAGCTGTTTACAAGTGCGCAGCCAAACATATAAGAGTCGCTATGGAAATTAGCTATTTATGCGCAGCTCGTAAAGGTGATGTGCTTGCTATGGATTGGGGCCAGATTGGAGATGAAGGTATTTACATCAAGCAAGGCAAAACCAATGTTAAACAAATAAAGCTTTGGACTCCTCGGCTTCGTAAAGCCATAGCAATGGCAAAAGAATTACGCGACAGCAATATTATTAGTCGGTGGGTGATTTGCCAAACAAACGGCAAAAATTACACAGACAATGGTTTTAATGCTGGATGGAGAAAAGCGATCCTTGATGCTCGTAAAGAAACGGGTATGGAATTAGCGTTTACATTCCATGATATCAAAGCCAAATCGATATCAGATTATGAAGGCTCTACAAAAGACAAACAAAACTTTTCAGGTCATAAGACCGAGCGTCAAGTTGCTACATATGATCGCAAAATCAAGCGTGTTGAGACTCTTGGTGTTAGGAAAAGCGTTAGGAAATGTTAGGAAAGATGAAGAAACCATTTTTTACTACAAATCAAAATCGTTGCAAGTTATTGATTTATAAAAATAAAAAATGGTGCCCGGGGCCGGACTTGAACCGGCACGTCATTACTGACGAGGGATTTTAAATCCCTTGTGTCTACCAATTTCACCACCCGGGCACATGTTTGCAAGCTTTATGGAGGCGGAACCCGGAGTCGAACCGAGATCCACGGATTTGCAATCCGCTGCATAGCCATTCTGCCATTCCGCCGCAATTAGCTTAAGCTTTCAGTCATCTTTCTGGTGAAGAAAGATTGGAGCGGGAAACGAGATTCGAACTCGCGACCCCGACCTTGGCAAGGTCGTGCTCTACCAGCTGAGCTATTCCCGCTCTGAAAGTGACGTGCATTCTACATGCAAAACTAAAGGTGTCAACATCAAAAATAGGTCAATTTAACCGTTTAGTCAAAATTTGAACACATCACGCGTTTTTTCAACAGTTTAGCTAATTTTTAAGCGTGTTAGTTCTTAATGCTGCCCATGCAGAGCGAGTATATTCTAGCATTGACCATGCTGATAGAACCGCAGCTATATACAAAAGTATGTATCCAAGCGTTACCCAATAAATTGTGACGCCCATAAATGTTTCTAAACCAGATAACAGCCCAATTAGTGCTAGCATCTGAGTCATCGTTTTTGCCTTTCCTAAGAAAGATACCTTCACACTGCTACTAAGTCCTTTTTGGCTCATCCATTCTCGAAGCGCCGATACATAAATTTCCCGCATTAATAAAAGTATCGCTGGAATGGTAATCCAAACATCAGCATAACGGTGTGTAATCATCAATAGCGCTGCTGCTACAATAAGTTTATCTGCTACGGGATCCAAAAACGCACCAAATTCACTAGACTGTTTTAACTTTCTCGCAAGATAACCGTCAAACCAGTCAGTGATTGCAGCAAACCAAAAAATAAAAGCACCCAACTCATTTGCCCATCGCCAATCAAGAAAATAAACGATGACAAACACAGGAATGAGTAAAACTCGAAATATTGTAATTAGATTAGGAATAGTCCACATGGCTTGGTATTACTACAACTTATAGGTTTGAAAACGGTGGTATAGTAACAGAAATAATCAACTTACGAATGCAAATAATCATAAATCGTATCTGCTAACTCAATACTTATTCCTGGCACTTTTGATATTTCCTCTTTGCTCGCCTTTTTTAAACCATGAAGACCACCAGTATGTTTTAACAGAGTTTGACGCCTTTTAGGTCCGATGCCGGGAATGCCCTCAAGTGTTGATGTTGTTTTTACTTTTTGTCTTCTATTTCGATGCCCGCCAATAGCAAATCGGTGTGATTCGTCTCTAATGTGTTGAACCAAGTGTAAACCGGGTGAATCGCTTTCTACCGGAACTGTTTCATACGAACCTGACAGAATAAGCGTTTCTAACCCAGGCTTTCGGCTTGTACCTTTCGCTACACCCACAAGCATTGGTTTTCGCTCTACCGGCCATGATTCAAAGTGTTTTTCTGCTTGAGATAACTGCCCTTTCCCACCATCGATAAACAAAATACTTGGGATTTTGGCGTCATCACTCCATGATTTATAACGCCTTGCAAGCGCTTGCCCCATTGCAGCGTAATCATCACCTGGAGTAATACCTTCTATGTTATATAGTCGATAATCAGATTTTAGCGGCCCATCTCTATTAAATACAACGCAAGAAGCGACAGTTTGTTGTCCAGAGGTATGACTTATATCGAAACACTCCATCCGTTTAATTGGCTCGTCTCGTTCAAGGATGGCTTCTAGTGCTAAATAACGAGCAAACATAGATTTTTGCTGGTTTTGTTGAGTTTCAAGGGCATTGTCCGCATTATTATTTGCAAGTTGCAAATAACGCCTTTTCTCATCTCTGACGCCTTCATAAAAATTCACTTTATATCCAGCTTCTTTACTCAAAAGCGCTTCTATATCAGGTTGTTCAGCAAGCTTTAGAGGTAAAACAATTTGCTTAGGAATCGACTTGTTTCCCGCCAAATAAAATTGAAGAATAAATGATTGAAACACTTCATTGGGCTCAAATCCTTTAGGCACTTTAGGAAAGAAAGACTTACTCCCAAGTAGTTGATTGTCACGTATAAACAACCCTTGAATACTGGCGATACCATTTCTAAACGCATAACCAAACACGTCTAATTCTTCTTGGGTATCTGAAACAAACTGTTGCTCTTGTATTTTCTTTAGCGCACTTATTTGGTCACGATATCTTGCTGCAGCTTCAAAATTAAGTGATTCGCTAGCCTGCTCCATTCGGACAATTAGTTTGTTAATCACTTCGGTATTTTTACCCTTCAAAAATAAAGAGGCTAATTTTACTTGTTCTGAGTATTCCTCATCTGAAACATGCCCTTTTACGCAAGGTGCGGCACACCTTTGCATTTGATACTGCAGACATGGCCTGGAGCGCGCTCTATAATAACTGTCTTCACACTGCCTGATTGGAAAAATCTTTTGCATGGTTCGGAGGCTCTCACGAACTGACCATGCACTTGGATAAGGGCCAAAGTATTGCCCCTTTAATTTTTTGCTACCCCTATGAAATGAAAGTCTAGGATGTTGATGGTCAGTTATCAAAATAAATGGGTAAGACTTATCATCCCGAAGTACTACGTTATAACGAGGACGATACTTTTTTATAAAATTGTTTTCTAATAAAAACGCTTCAGTTTCACTTGTAACTAAGGTTACATCGATATGCGCGATGTTGTTAACTAAGGTCTGTGTTTTAGTGTTGTCTAAGTTTTTTCTAAAATAACTGCTAACGCGTTTTTTTAAATTTTTAGCTTTGCCGACGTAAATTACTTCTCGTTTATCATTATACATCCGATAAACGCCGGGAGAGGTACTGAGGTTCTTAAGGAAGTGATCAGAATCGAACACTTCGTTTTCATTTTTGTCCATTAAGCGCTTGATTGAATAAGCTTATGTCTTAATGCTAAATGCGTTAGTTCAACATCACTTTGTATGCCAAGTTTTTCAAACATTCGATATCTATAGGTATTAACAGTTTTGGGGCTAATGTTTAGATTTTCCGCAATATCAGGCACTCTAACGCCTCGTGTCAGCATAAGAGTTATTTCTAGTTCTCTATCTGACAGTGATTCAAATGGATTTTCAGAATTCATATCCAGTTGACCTAACGCTATCATTTGAGCGATATCAGGCGCAACATACTTTTGACCAGAGTGTACCTTATAAATAGCATTCACCATTTCTTCAGGTTCAGCATCTTTTGTTAGGAAACCATATGCTCCCGCTTGCATTATTTTAGTCGGAATAGGGTTTTCTTTGTGCATTGATAAACACAGTACTTTTGTGCTGTAACAATAACGCATGATTTTTCTGGTTGCCTCTAAACCACCGATGCCAGGCATGCTAACGTCCATCATTACAACGTCGGGTTGGTTCTTGCGACAGAAGTCAACCGCATCTTCACCACTGCCCACAGATGCTATTACTTCAAAATCTCTAACATCCTTTAAAATTCGACTGATCCCTGTCCTTACGAGTTCATGGTCATCAACCAATAAAATCTTGATCACGTAGGTGCCTCAATAAATCTAACTACTTGTTGCACATGGAGTGTACAAACTAAAACGACATTCCATCGGGATTTCCGATCTTAGCCACGGATAACATTCGGCATCGAAAGATGCGCTTTGTTACTTTATCGATTTGAACGATACTGAACTTTGCCTTAAATGCCAAGCAAATTATAAGAGGTATAAGGCGATTCTATTACGAAATGGCTGAATTGAACGTAAGAAAAAAGCCCGGTTAGCAATTGCTAATCGGGCTTTAGTAATGTGGCGGAGAGTGAGGGATTCGAACCCCCGGAAGGTGTGACCCTTCGTCTGATTTCAAGTCAGGTGCATTCAACCGGACTCTGCCAACTCTCCTTAAGTGGGGCGCATATTAATGATACCGAGCATGCTTGTAAACCCCTTAATGCGAAAAAATTGCTTAAATTGAACTGAACGCCCATTTTTTCGGCACTTTACAATTGGATGGATTATTTTTAGTCGATAGTACTTGAAAAATGGAACTAAACACCATAAAACTACACTAAGTAATACCCTAGTGTTTTACTCAATTATTTTTTTATACTGGAGTTTTAATCATGGAAAATCGTTCGGTGTATTCTGCTAGTCAGAGTTCTGCTATCGAAATCCCTAAAGTTTTACGCAACACTTACATGTTGTTAGCTATGACCCTTGCTTTTAGTGCAGTGACTGCGTTTGTTTCTTTTGCGCTTGGACCAGAGGTGATTGGGCGCGGCACAGCGTTGATTATGATGCTTGCTGCTTTCGGTACACTGTTCATTTTGCATAAAAAAGCAAACAGCTCTGCAGGCATTGGTTTAGTATTTTTATTCACTGGTTTATTGGGGGCTTCTTTAGGCCCAACATTATCAATGTACGTCGCTGCCGGTGCGGGTGGTTTAATATTCCAAGCGCTAGGTATGACAGCTTTGATTTTCTTTACTCTGAGTGCTTATGTATTAGTGACGAAGAAAGATTTTAGCTTCTTAGGCGGATTCTTGATGATTGGTTTGGTGTTTGCGATTGTAGCAAGCCTTATCATGTTATTTGTTCCTAGCATGGCTGGTTACCTTGCAATCAATGCGGTTATCGTCTTCTTGATGTCTGGTTTTATCTTGTATGACACAAGTCGCATTGTGAACGGCGGTGAGACAAACTATATTCTTGCGACAGTTTCGCTATACTTAAACATATACAATTTGTTTACGTCTTTGCTTGCACTTTTAAATCTTGCTGGCGATGACTAAAACCAAAAACAACGGTTAAGTTTAAAAACACCCCGTTAAGGGGTGTTTTTGTTTATATGAAATCATTTTCTCTTTTTGTTAGTTCACCCCCCACACTCTCACATCAATGTGCGGATGCCCTTTTATTTGCCAAACAAGTTATTCAATCTGGTCATCAATTACGGCAAGTGTTTTTTTATTCTGAAGCTGTGACAATTGCAATGACGCAACATCAAGCGAACAACTCGACTTTTAATCTTCACAAAGAGTGGAAAGAATTTGCTGAAGAGCAAGCATTAATCCTGAAAGTGTGCGTAACAGCTTCTTTAAAGCGAGGTGTGCTTGGCAGTCATGAGGCTGAGTATGCTGATCAAGTGAGTAATCTATCCACTCCTTTTGAACAAGTCGGTATGGCTGATTATTTCGCAGTTTTAAAAGATGAACCAGACACCATTTCGGTACAGTTTTAATGAGCGAAATATTAATCGTATCAAGTCATACACCTTACTCTGGTTTACAGGCAGATGATGCTTTAGATGCTGCGCTTGCGGCAAGTAATGTCGGGTTACGCGTAAGCGTTTTATTTGAGAGCCACGGTGTCTTTCAGCTTCTGCTCGGTCAACAAACAGACGCAACCGTTAATCAGCTTACCGAAAAGCGAATTAAGGCTTTACCTATGTTCGATATAGAAGATATTTATTACTGCAAACAAAGCGCTGATCAACTTTTACCTGAAGAAAGTGCGCTTAGCACAATTGCAAAGCCCTTGGTAAACCAAACAGACATAGAGCGTTTAATAGATGCTCATCAACACGTATTGCGGTTTTAGTCATGATAGTTTTATTTAATAAAATCGATATTGAGCACTTTACGTCTTATTCACGAAAGCAAAATTCAACACTGGTATTATGCAATGAAGCAGTATTGATGGCCCTTTCATGCGCTTTGGAAGAAAACACCTTGATACTCGCTGATGACGCACTTCGATTGGGGTGCTATACGCAAATGCTAGACAAAGGCTTAGCGATAATCAATCGAGCTGAACTTGTAGAACTGCTCTTTGAACAGCAACCTTGTTTAACTATTAATTGAGGGGTATCAGCGTGAGTAACGTTTTGGAATTTAATGGTAAGCAAATAAACGTAGATAAAGCGGGCTACCTGTTAAATAGTGACGACTGGTCACCAGAGTTGGCTGAGCTTATCGCAGCTAAAAATGAGATCGAATTGACGGATGAGCGTTGGGAAGTCGTTAACTTTGTGCGCGAATTTTATATCGAATACGACACCAGCCCTGCAATTAGAGCATTGGTAAAAGCGATGTCAAACAAATATGGGCCTGAAAGAGGAAATAGCCGATATTTGTATCGACTATTTCCAAAAGGACCCGCTAAACAGGCTACTTTAATCGCAGGTTTACCAAAACCTGCTAAATGCCTTTAATCAGTTTAGTCTTGCGCAGAGATAAGCGTTTGACCGCCCATATAAGGTACTAATGCATCTGGTACCTTTATACTTCCGTCTGCCTGCTGATAGTTTTCTAGCACCGCCACTAGTGTTCTACCAACTGCAAGTCCAGAGCCGTTTAAAGTATGTACCAGTTCTGGCTTTTTCATGTCTTTCGTCTTATATCTAGCTTGCATTCTGCGCGCTTGAAAATCCCACATGTTTGAACATGAAGATATTTCTCTATAAGTATCTTGTGCAGGTAGCCAAACTTCTAAGTCGTAAGTCTTGCATGACCCAAAGCCCATGTCACCCGTACACAATAGCACTTTACGATAAGCCAAATTTAGCTTTTGAAGCACTGTTTCTGCATGCTGAGTGATTTCTTCAAGTGCTTGCATAGAGTGCTCTGGATGTACAATTTGCACCATTTCAACTTTTTCAAACTGATGCTGTCTAATCAAGCCCTTAGTATCACGGCCATAAGACCCTGCTTCACTTCTAAAGCAAGGGGTATGAGCCGTTAGTTTAATTGGAAGATCCTGATCATTGATGATTTCGTCTCGAACGATGTTCGCTAACGGCACTTCAGCAGTCGGAATCAAGGACATTCCTTGGCCTTCCTCAGTGGCTGGCTTAGTATGGAATAGATCTTCTCCAAATTTAGGTAACTGCCCTGTTCCATACAAACTATCAGAGTTAACTAGGTACGGTACGTAGGTTTCTTCGTATCCATGCTCTTGAGTGTGCAAATCCAACATAAACTGTGCAAGTGCTCTGTGCATTTTCGCAATCGCACCACGCATTACGACAAAGCGCGAACCTGATAATTTAACAGCCGTCTTAAAATCTAGACCTTTTTTCAAAGCTTCGCCTAGATCAGCATGATCTTTAACTTCAAAATCAAAGCTTGGTGGTGTGCCCCATAGCAATATTTCTTTGTTATCGTTTTCGTCTTTGCCTTCAGGCACTTCGTCTGCTGGAATGTTTGGCGTTTCTTGATAAAAGATATTTAAAGCGTTCATTACATGCTCTAGTGATTCTTTTGCTTGAGTAAGCTGTTCACCTAAATCGCTGACTTCATCTAATAAAGGTTGTATATCCTCACCGGACGCTTTTGCTTTACCAATGGCTTTGGAACGTGTGTTACGCTCGTTTTGTAAGTCTTGAGTGGCCATTTGTAGTGCTTTGCGTTTTTCTTCTAACTCATTGTATGCAGTAACATCAAGCGAAAAGCCACGGCGTGCTAGTTTTGCAGCGGTTTCGTCGATATCACTTCTGAGTAAGCGAGGATCTAACATGGGAAAATTTATCCTTTAAATAGTTGTAGTGCTAACCAAAGTGCAAATACACAAAGGCTAACGTTAATTAATATATTGAGTATCGCTTTACCTAACTGACCTTGTTGTATCAATAAATATGTATCGAATGAAAAGGTAGAAAAGGTTGTTAACGCACCTAAAAGTCCAATTCCAACCATCGCTTTTAACCATGAATTGGAGTCTGAGTAATGTATAAATGAGTACAAAACACCCAGCGCAAATGAGCCAAGCACGTTAACGGCAAGAGTACCAAAGGGAAAGCCTTTTCCCAACCAATTTGTCGTGATTTGCACTAAATACCACCGAAGAGGTGCTCCAATTGCACCGCCAATGCAAATGGCTAAATAAGTTTGAAAAGGAGTCACGCATGTATCCTTACTTTTGTTGGTGTTGTTCGTCTAGTTGTCGTAAAAACGCCATTTTTTGACTGAGTGTCTTTTCAAAACCGCGCTCACTGGGCTGATAGTACTTGGTTTGTGACAATTCTTCAGGTAAATATTGCTCGCCTGCTGCGTATGCGTGTGTTTCGTTGTGCGCATAGCGATAATTTTTACCATGATTCATTTCTTTGGCTAGCGCTGTTGGTGCATTTCTTAGATGATTAGGTACGGCAAAGGCAGCGTTATTCTCCACATCCCTTTTTGCCGCCTTAAAAGCGTTATAAACCGCATTTGATTTTGGTGCGAGTGCACAATATATAACAGCTTGAGCAATGGCTCGCTCGCCTTCAGCTGCACCGACTCTGTTATAGATGTCCCAAGCGTTTAAGCATACTTGTAATGCTTTGGGATCTGCATTGCCTATATCTTCAGAAGCAATTGCCAGTAAACGTCTGGATATTGCTTGAATATCGCCCCCACTTTCAAGAAGACGAACAAACCAATAAAGGGCACCGTCAGGGCTAGAGCCGCGGACTGATTTATGAAATGCTGACAGTAAATCATAGTGCGCATCGCCATTTTTATCATAATTCAATGTTTTGACACCCATCGACATTGCGGCAATTTTTCGGGTAATCACATTATCGCTTGCCGAATCACTCGCAATTTCTAGACTCAAAAGCAACCTACGTGCATCCCCCTCAGAGTGAGAGATAAAAGACGCTTTAACGCCTTCTTCGAAGCTAATTTGAACAGATTTTTGTTGCTCAAGGTGCTGGGTTGCTTTTTCTAATAAATCGCCCAATTCTTGATCGCTTAGCGCGTTTAAAATAAACACTCGCATTCGTGACAGGAGTGCGCGATTAATTGAAAAGCTAGGATTCTCAGTCGTTGCACCGATTAATATGATTTTTCCACTTTCGACAAATGGCAAAAACGCGTCTTGCTGGGCTTTATTAAAGCGGTGTATTTCATCAACAAATACAATTTTTCGTTGGCTCAGCAAATCATCAGGGGCATCAACTGCCGCTCTGATATCTTTAACGCCGGAATTAATTGCGGATAAATAAATCAATTGCGCGTCTAGCTCGTGCTTTAGCACTTCTACAAGTGATGTTTTGCCGATACCAGGCGGTCCCCAAAGTAACATTGAGTAGCATTGCCCTTGCTCAACCATTTTTCGAATAGGCGCTTGATCACCCACTAGGTGTGTCTGCCCAACATAGTCTTTAAAACTGCGAGGGCGCAGAATACTCGCTAGGGGCTCAAATGCGGTAGAAGACATTTAACTAGGGCTGCGTTGATCATCTATGACGAAATAATCAGGCACGTCAACTTTAAAGGTATTTGGATTCATAGCTTGATTTACTTTTACACTGTCAAAAGCCAATTTGTTAACTTGCCCTTGGATATCGACAGACTCCAAAGAAACCAGCGTGTCTTGGCTAAACGTCAATAAAACAGAGCGAATATTACTTGTAGGATCAACACTTACTATCGCATATTGATTTTGAGTACTCGTTTGACTGACAGTCACTTGTTTCCATTGCTCTTCGTCATCACTGACCAGTAACATTAATGGATTATTTTGACCAATATCTTGCTGTTCGAAAATAGTTAACTGCTCTACGGCTGAATCAAGGTTAAATACACTTTTACCGTCCGCTACCAATACGGTTTCATCTGGAAATTGTGTTTCCCATCTCATTTGATTTGGTTTTGCCAACGAAATAAGTCCACTTGCAGACTGTAATAGATTGCCTTCGTTATCAATGATTTCTTGCTTAAACTCAGCTGAATAATTGCTTGTTTTTGCAAGGATATTTTGTAGCTTTTGTTTCACTGAAGCAGTGTTTGTGACCACTGCACTGGCTTCAAGCTGGGTCAATGCATGTGCTACGTTCACATTGAAAATAGTAAACAAACCAAAACAAGTAGTTAAGACATAAGCTGAACAGTTTTGTAATTTCATTTCTAATCCTTGGGCGGTGCTTGGGCCAACACTTCTCGATTTCCGTTATGCCCTGGTGAACTTACGACACCACTTTGTTCCATTTGTTCGACTAAGCGAGCTGCTCTATTGTAACCAATTCTGAATTTACGCTGTACACTAGACACCGATGCCTTGCGCGTTTGGGTCACAAAAGCAACGGCTTCATCGTAAAATGCATCAAATTCTTGGTCTTCATTTTCAGCTTGTTCACCGGGTAATAGAATCTCACCCGTTGATTCGCCATTTAAAATTTCGTCAATATATTGAGGTTCGCCCCTAGCTTTCCAATCTGCGACAACAGCATGAACCTCGTGATCATCAACAAATGCCCCGTGAACTCGCGTCGTGATGCTTGTGCCCGGCGGGTTATAAAGCATGTCCCCCATACCAAGTAATGACTCTGCGCCTTGTTGGTCAAGAATGGTACGAGAGTCTATTTTACTCGATACTTGAAATGCAATTCGAGTTGGAATATTTGCTTTAATAAGCCCTGTAATCACATCTACAGATGGACGCTGGGTTGCAAGAATAAGGTGTATGCCTGCAGCCCTAGCCTTTTGCGCAATTCGTGCAATTAACTCTTCTACCTTTTTGCCAACAATCATCATCATGTCAGCAAATTCATCGACTACGACAACAATCGAAGGCAATTTATCCAATTCAGGTGCACTGTCTTCCATGCTTTCTTCAGACTTCCAAAGTGGGTCCAAAATGGGTTCGCCACTCGCTTTTGCTTCTGCAATTTTCTTGTTGTAGCCCGCTAAATTACGAACGCCTAAGGCAGACATTAATCGATAACGCCTTTCCATTTCGCCCACACACCAGCGTAAAGCATTAGAAGCTTCTTTCATATCCGTAACGACTTCCGCAAGTAGGTGTGGAATGCCTTCATAGACAGAAAGCTCAAGCATTTTGGGGTCAATCATGATTAAGCGCACATCTTCGGGAGTGCTCTTGTATAACAGACTTAAAATCATGACGTTTACGCCGACAGATTTACCAGAACCTGTCGTACCTGCCACTAATAGATGTGGCATTTTGCCTAAATCAACCACGACAGGATTACCTGATATATCAGCCCCCAATACCATTGTTAGTGGAGATTTGGAATCTTGGAATTCGTTGGTACTGATTACTTCAGACAGTCGCACCATTTCACGATGCTTATTAGGTAGTTCTAAGCCAATGACAGATTTGCCGGGGATGACTTCAACAACACGCACCCGAGTCGCTAACATTGCTCGGGCTAAATCAACTGAAAGAGACGTGATTTTACTGACTTTCACACCTGGCGCTAACTCGAGTTCAAAACGTGTAATCACAGGGCCAGGCAATACATCTGTTACTTGCGCTTCGACGTTGAAATCTCGTAACTTCTCTTCTAGCAAGCGAGAAACTTGCTCTAATTCGTCTGGCGAAATGGGGTTTTTAACTTTGTCAGCCCGTTGTAATAAGTCAAAACTAGGCATCTCACCAATGACTTCTGGTTTATCAACTTGAGTGGCTCTGACCGCTTGCTCTACATCTTTTAAGTCATGGATCTTATCCGGTACTTTTGAAGCTTTTGACGATTCAGTATTTGCACGTTGTTGATTAACTTCAATCGTTGGCTTTTCGACGGGACTGGCGTTTAGGCTTTCATCTACTTCAAACACGGTATCAGGAATCGTAAAAGCTTGAGTTTCTTTTAAACTCGAAGATGAAGTAGATTTTGGTGGCTCTGCGCGAAGGCTCGTAATATTGACTTTTTGTTTGCTAGCTTGCTCTGTTTCCGTATTGGATTGATCTTCTAATTTGTTACTTGAGAAATCAGGAAGTGAAAGTTGCTGAACTTTAATGGGTAATTTAGCGACGGCTTTAGCTTGAGTAATTGTAAAAGCGCCTAGGTTATCAATAATTGAAATCCAAGAAATGCCTGTAGATAGCGTAAATCCAGTGCAAAAGAAGCAAAGTAATAAGAGAACGGTCCCTACGAAGCTAAAATGAGGAACAAGTGCAGCGCCTATAATATCACCCATTGCACCGCCAGCCGATACTGAGTAGAAATCATCAAAGTTCATACTCGCCAAACCGGTAAACCCAAAGACTAATAGCAAAGCGCCAATGATGCGAAGTGAGATCGTGAGAAAATCTAATTGCTTCGGGTTTCTGATATGTAAGAAAATATACCAACCACAAAAAGCTAGTACGAACGGCACTGTGTATGCCGTTATACCGAAGGTAAACAAAAATATATCAGCAACCCATGCGCCAATTGGGCCCATTAAATTGCTAACTTCATTATTTAAGCCTGCTTGGCTCCAGCCCGGATCACTTGGATGGAAAGTAGCCAATGCTATGAGCAAAAAGAAAGCGCAGGTGCATGACAGCATGATCCCCACTTCCATTATTCGCTGTGTACCGGATAATCGCGCCATATCCCCTACATTTTCTCTTTAAGAATTATTAAGCCGAACTATTATTATATTTTTAGGCTTGTTTTTATTGTTATTTATATTGTTATTTATTTGGGTCTACAAGTTGTTTGCTTATTAGTTGTGCTATCTAGCGTTTAAGCCTCTGTATCACTATACAATAACACAATCGACGTAAAGGAACATAGTCGCTATTGCTGTCGTGCCCTAGAATTAAACTGCACTAAACTGAATAAAATCAACATTGAATCAAAAACCGATTCGTTACTTTTCGCTAATTTTTATAGCGTTGCTGTGTTTGACTTCTTCCATTACGACATAGGTTCTTGATTCACTTACTCCAGGCAACCTTAGTAGTGTATCGCCTAATAGTTTTCGATAACTAGACATATCAGCAACACGTGCTTTTAATAAAAAATCAAAATTACCAGAAACTAAGTGACACTCTTGAATATCATCTTGGTCTTGCACTGCCGCAGAAAATTCTGCAAAGATATCAACAGAGGTTTTACTCAAGGTAATTTCTACAAACACTAGCATAGCTGCACCTAGCATTTCAGGGTTAAGTAGTGCGACATAACCTTTGATATAACCCTGCTGCTCTAACCTCTTTACTCTTTCAAGGCAGGGGCTAGGGCTTAGTCCAACTTGTTGTGACAATTCAACATTTGATATCTTTCCATTTCTTTGAAGCGCAATCAGTATTTTTCTATCTAATCGATCGATGTGTTTCGGGGTTTTTACAAGCATATTAAATTCTTCAAAATACGTATTAAGCAATATATTAATTCGTTTCAAAGAAATCTTCAGTATTTTTGTTTGTTAAAATTAGATTAAACTTTGCGCATAAAATAACGACGGAAAATAATTATGCTTATTGGTGTACCAAAAGAAATAAAAAATCACGAATACAGAGTTGGCTTAACCCCTGCCGCAGTTCAAGAGTTTGTTAATCACGGTCATAGCGTTGTGGTTGAAACTAATGCAGGCACGTCTATTGGCTTTACCGACGAGTTATACATTAATGCTGGTGCTAGCATTGCTAGTTCAGCAGAAGAAGTATTTGCTCAAGCCGAGATGATTGTGAAAGTAAAAGAGCCTCAAGCTAATGAATGTAGAATGTTGCGCGAAGGTCAGACTTTATATACTTATTTACACCTTGCACCTGATCCGCAGCAAACTAAACTCTTAGTTGAGTCTGGCGCGACGTGTATTGCTTATGAAACCGTGACCGATAATAGAGGCACCCTTCCACTGTTGGCCCCAATGAGCGAAGTTGCAGGTCGTATGTCAATTCAAGCAGGTGCGCATTACCTAGAAAAAGCAAATGGCGGCAGCGGCACATTATTAGGTGGAGTGCCAGGTGTAGCACCGGGTAAGGTACTGATTATTGGTGGCGGTGTCGTGGGTGTTAACGCAGCGAAGATGGCAATGGGACTTGGCGCCGATGTGACCATACTGGATCGCTCGTTAAATCGTTTGCGTGAACTAGATGATATATTTGAAGGGCGACTTGCGACTGTATTTTCTACCTCTGAAGCGATTGATTATTACTCATCAAGAGCTGATTTGGTCGTTGGAGCAGTATTGATCCCAGGCGCAGCAGCACCAAAACTACTCACGCGTGAACATATTAAAAATATGAAACCCGGTTCTGTCTTAGTTGATGTAGCAATTGATCAAGGTGGATGTTTTGAGACTTCACAAGCAACCACGCATCAAGATCCTGTTTATATTATTGATGATGTTGTGCACTATTGCGTGGCTAATATGCCAGGCGGTGTAGCCAGAACTTCAACAATGGCATTAAACAATGCAACGCTTCCTTTTGGCTTAGCTTTAGCTAACAAAGGACCTAAACAAGCCATGCTTGATGATGAACACTTGTTAAACGGATTGAACGTGCATAAAGGCTTGGTAACTTACAAGGCCGTTGTCGATGCTTTGGGTGACGAACTTAATCTTACTTACATGCCAGCGAGACAGGCAATAGAAAAGTAAGAAAGGATTAAAGATTGTTTGATTAAGCGCCAATGACTTTTGTTGTTGGCGCTTTTTTATTTAGGCTATCGAATTATTTATTTGTTCAAGAACGTTTTGAGGTTGTTCAGCTAAGGTAATTGGACGACCGATCACCAAATAGTCTACGCCAGCGTTAACTGCTTCTTTTGGTGTTAACACTCGTTTTTGGTCTTGTTTATCAGCACCTTCAGGTCTTATCCCAGGTGTGACTAATTTAAAGTCAGGGTCAAGTAGACCTCTAAGCACTTTTGCTTCTTGTGCTGAACAGACTATGCCATCCAAACCTGCATCTTGTGTTAGCAAAGCAAGCTTCTGTACTTGCTCAATAATCGCTGTATCACCGATAACCTTATCTAACTGCTGTTGATCCATACTGGTAAGCACCGTGACTGCAGTTAATAGTGGACGCTTATCGCCAAATTCATTTAAAGCGGTCATTGCAGCTTTCATCATCATATCGCCGCCACTTGCGTGTACATTCACCATCCATACACCCAATTTTGCTGCAGCTACGCATGCTTTGGCGACAGTATTTGGGATATCGTGGAATTTAAGATCTAAAAACACATCAAAGCCTAATGCAACGACTTCTTTCACAAAATCAGGGCCAAGATAGGTAAACATTTCTTTGCCAATTTTTAACTTACATTTTTTCGGGTCAAGTTGATTGACCAAAGAAAAAGCATCTGACTTATTGTCAAAGTCTAAGGCAACAATGACGATGGGATCGGTGTGTTTATTCATAGTTTTGATTCTAATTTGCTAGCATTTAAATTGGTATTGAGTTGATGGTCTAGATTCTCTTCTACTCGCCGTCTAGCCCTTTAATCGGTTTAATGACAGACCATTTTTTACAAGATGGACAAAGCCAATGTAACTGTCTACCTGAGAATCCGCAGCTATGGCAACGATATTTTGGTCTTTGCGAAATTTGTTTATCTAGTAAACCTTGCAAGTGCTCAAGGCTTTTTTGAGCAGCTTGCCCGTCATAATTACTTTCGTATAAAGCTAACAAGCGTTTAAAACCACGCATAGTAGGATGTTTTTGTAACTGAGCAACCAAAATATCTATCGCTTCTTTTGTTTCGCCTTTTCTAGCGATTAATCCAACTTTTGCGATATAGGAAGATGCGCATTTTTGCCAATAGGGTTCGAGAAACTCTTCTAGTTGAACCCAACCATCAACTTTTGATGCACATTGTTCCAAATGCGGAATCGCTTCGCTTAACCAATCTAAGTCACGTTTTGGGACTTCTGAAAAATATTCAACTGCTTTTGCATATTCTTCTTTTTCGATGGATAACTTACCCAGTTCTAACCAGCCTCTTACTTGAGTGCCATCTATCACGACCGCTTTTTGAAGCAGTGTATTGGCTTTATCATACTCTTTGTCTTCTAGATGAAGCTTAGCTTGTTCACAATAAAAATGAGAGAGTAATAAGTATAAGTGTTGTTCTTTGGGTGTGACTTGAATGCTTCTACTAGCAAGCTCTATTGCTTTGTTCCATTCTTTAGTCACTTGATAAATATTAAATAGTTTCTTTTGTGCCAATTCAAAATGAGTTTCATTTTCGAGTAATTGGATAAAAACACCTTCGGCGCGTTCCAAAAATCCCGCTAATAAATAATCAGTGCCCAGTTCGACCAGCGCCAAGGCTTCTTGCCGACTGTTGATTTCATCACGGCTAATGAGGTTTTGATGGACACGAATTGCGCGGTCTAATTCGCCACGGTGCCTGAAGAAATTACCCATCGCAATATGAGTCTCGACGGTGTCGTTGTTCACACTTATCATCTTAATAAGCGTATCGACTGCCTTATCAGGTTCATCAGATAAGAGAAAATTTAAGCCTTTGTAATAGTGCTTAGAAAGAATAGACGACTGTTTACGCTGTGCTTTGCGAAGACTGTTGCGCCCCATCACCCACCCATAGGCTACGGCAACTGGAAGAGACAAGAATAACCATTCAAGCATAGGCTTAAGATTCTTTCGAGAGCTTTTTGATGCGATGCATAAGAATTTTATTATACATACGAGCAGATAAAAACTTGAACGACATAATAAGAAGGCCCAGCAATAAACCTATCGCTAAGTTAATTACCATAAACGTTGAAAGTCTAATTTCGGCTTTTGCGATAAGGTAATTGACGGTGATAAGTTGAGAGTTTTGTGACCCAATGACAATCGCGATAAATAATACTAACAATACTGCAATAAAAAGGATTATTCCTTTCATCCTTGGGCCTCAATAACTACTAAGTGGAATATTGGTTACAGGTCAACTCTGTCTCTGAGTTCTTTACCTGCTTTAAAATGCGGAACGTGTTTGCCTGTTAGTTCGACTTTGTCACCCGTTTTAGGATTTCTGCCTACTCTTGGCGCTCTATAGTGCAACGAAAAACTACCAAAACCACGTATTTCGATTCTGTCGCCTTTTTGAAGTGTCTGAGCCATTTGCTCTAGTAACTCTTTAATGGCTAATTCTAGTTCTTTACCTTGAAGGTGTTGAGCTTTTTCGCCTAAGCGTTCGATTAATTCAGATTTGGTCACAATAATCCCCTATAAAAAGAATGATAACAAGTAACCTGGTGGAGAATATAGGAGCGACGAAAATTCGTCGCTCCGAAAGGTTTTATTCGCCTTTAGCAGCTTTGAAAGCTTCTGCGAACGCGTTAGAGAAACCTGCTTCTTCGCCTTGATTGTTAACTTTATCGATCGCTTCTTTTTCGTCAGCTTGATCTTTAGCCTTAACAGACAAGTTTACTACGCGGTTCTTACGGTCAACGCCCATGAATTTAGCATCAATTGTTTCACCAACTGTTACTACTTCATTTGCATCTTCCACGCGGTCACGTGCTAAATCACCAATACGGATATAACCAACAACTTCTTCACCAAGTTGTACAGATACACCTTTAGCATCGGCCTCGATTACTGTTCCATTAACAATAGCACCTTTTTTGTTATCTGTCAGATACTTATTGAATGGGTCTTCTTCGATTTGCTTAACACCAAGAGAGATTCTTTCACGCTCTGGGTCGACTTGTAGAACAACTGCAGAGATTTCGTCGCCCTTCTTATAGTCGCGAACAGCTTCTTCGCCAGTCTTCTGCCATGAGATATCAGACAAGTGAACAAGACCGTCAATACCACCGTCAAGACCGATAAAGATACCGAAGTCTGTGATTGACTTGATCTTACCAGATACTTTGTCGCCTTTTTCGTGCGACTTAGCGAATGTTTCCCAAGGGTTATCGATGCACTGTTTAAGGCCTAGAGAAATACGACGACGTTCTTCGTCAATTTCAAGCACCATTACTTCAACAACATCACCTAAGTTAACCACTTTAGATGGGTGGATGTTTTTGTTTGTCCAATCCATTTCTGAAACGTGAACAAGACCTTCAACACCGTCTTCGATCTCTACGAAGCAACCGTAGTCAGTAAGGTTAGTCACTGCACCGCTTAGGCGAGCGCCTTCTGGGTAACGGTTAGCAATTTCTTGCCATGGATCGTTGCCCATTTGCTTCATACCAAGAGAAACACGAGACTTCTCTTTGTCGAACTTCAATACTTTAACATTGATTTCGTCACCAACATTTACGATTTCACTTGGGTGCTTAACGCGTTTCCAAGCCATATCTGTAATGTGTAGTAGACCGTCAACACCACCTAAGTCTACGAATGCACCGTAGTCTGTAAGGTTTTTAACGATACCTTTAACTTCATCACCTTCTTCAAGGTTAGAAAGTAACTGGTCACGTTCTGCACTGCTTTCCGCTTCGATAACTGCACGGCGAGAAACAACGACGTTATTACGCTTAGCATCAAGCTTAATAACTTTAAATTCTAATTCTTTACCTTCAAGGTGTACTGTTTCGCGAACAGGACGTACATCAACAAGTGAACCAGGTAAGAAAGCGCGAACTGTATTTACTTCAACAGTGAAACCGCCTTTAACTTTACCGTTAATAACACCTTTGATGGTTTCTTTCTCTTCGTATGCTTTTTCAAGCTCAACCCAAGCTTCATGACGCTTAGCTTTTTCGCGAGAAAGGATTGTTTCACCAAATCCATCTTCTACTGCATCTAGTGCTACATCAACAGAATCACCTACTTCGATTTCAAGTGAGCCGTCTAATGCGCGGAATTGGTCAACAGGAATTGCGCTTTCTGATTTAAGTCCGGCATCAACAAGTACGATGTCTTTGTCGATTGATACTACTGTACCTTTAACGATTGCGCCTGGACGAGTTTCAAGCTGTGTTAAGCTTTCTTCAAAAAGCTGTGCAAAATTTTCAGTCATATTAGAAATTATCTTAATTTAATCCGTAATTACATCCATTAGATCACGGGGTTGTTAGTAAAGCAGCTTTCATCCTGAAGGCTGTTATGGTTTAGATTTCACGGCTTAAGGAAAGACCTTTGAGTCTATAAAATCTTTTGCCTTTTCAACGACTTGCTCAATAGAAAGGTTTGTTGAATCTATTGTTAAGGCGTCACCAGCAGCGACTAAAGGAGCAACGCTTCGGTTAGCATCTCGCTCATCTCTAGCCTCTATGTCTGATAAAAGGCGCGATACTTTAACATCATGCCCCTTAGCTTTCAACTGATCGAAGCGACGTTGCGCGCGAGCTTCTGCGCTTGCCGTTAAGAATATCTTGGCATCGGCATTTGGGAAGACTACCGTCCCCATATCTCGACCATCCGCCACTAAGCCGGGTGCATCAGCAAATGCTCGTTGCCTGCGCAGTAATGCTTCTCTCACTGCTGGGATCGCCGCGACTTGAGAAGCAATAGCACCCACTTCTTCAGTACGGATATCATCGCTTACATCCTCGCCTTCAAGAATTACACGAATATCGCCGTTGCTCCCTTCAAAGGAAACGTCCAAGCCTGTTGCAAGCGGCACTAAGCCTAACTCGTCATTGGCATCAATTCCATGGTGTACAGAGGCCACCGCTAAAACGCGATAAATTGCACCACTGTCCAGAAAATGCCAATTTAAGTCATCGGCTAACTTAGCGCTAAGCGTACCTTTCCCTGCACCACTTGGCCCGTCGACAGTGACCACAAACGCGTTAGTCATATTTACTCCATAAATTTGGGCTAGTAAAAACGCCGCAATTATACGTACTTCATTTGACTATTCAATGACAAGCGTTAATAGAGTGTTAAACGTAAACAAGTATTTAAAAAAGAGTGGTAAGAAGTGTTAAGTCTCAATCAAATAACACACAATGATTAAGACTTAATATTTGATTTTAAATGAATTGATTATTCGACATTAGCGAGTGACTACTTCAAACGCTTCAAAAAACGTTGGGAATGTTTTGGCTGTGCATTTCGGGTCGTTTATTGTTACACCGCATGGTTTAAAACTGAGCAGTGCGAAACACATGGCCATTCGGTGATCGTTGTAGGTATCAATCGCTGCGTGTTTAACTTCGGAAGGCGGTGTTACTTCGATATAGTCGTGCCCTTCCTCTACTTCGGCACCCACTTTTTTGAGCTCTGTTGCCATTGCATGCAAACGGTCAGTTTCTTTGACTCGCCAATTGTAGACGTTTGATATACGCGTCTTGCCCTGAGCGAACAAGGCAGTGGTTGCTATTGTCATGGCCGCGTCAGGAATATGATTCATGTCCATATCTACGCCTTTTAAGGGCGCACTCGACACTTGAATGAAATCATCTCCCCACTCTACTTTTGCACCCATCGCTTCAAGCACATTAGCAAAAGCAGTGTCACCTTGGATTGATTTTTTACCTACCCCTGTGACCTTGACAGTGCCACCCGCAATTGCGCCTGCGGCCAAAAAGTAAGACGCTGATGAAGCATCGCCTTCCACTAAGAAGTTACCGGGAGATTTATAGACTTGGTTGGCTGGTATTACAAACGATTGGTATTCATTGTTTGTCACATCAACGCCAAAACTAGCCATCGTTTTTAAGGTGATATCGATGTATGGCTTAGATACCAATTCACCCACAATATTTATGGTTACTTCGTGCTCGAGCAAGGGAGCGGCCATCAAGATAGCCGTCAAAAATTGGCTTGATACACTTCCGTCGATATTAAAAGTATTGGTTGCAAGCTGCGCCCCTTTGATCGCCAATGGTGGAAAGCCACTATTTTTTAAATATTGAATATCTGCACCATTATTGATTAGCTCATCAGCAAGATCACCAATGGGTCGTTCTTCCATTCTTGGCTCGCCGGTTAATTCAACATCGACATCTGAAAACGCGAGCGCCGCGCATAATGGACGCATCGCTGTGCCGGCATTACCTAAAAATAATGTGGGCTTTTTATCGCTTGAAAATTTCCCGCCTAAGCCAACAACCTTACACGTCTTTGCAGCTGTATTAAGTTCATAGTCAACACCAAGCTGTTTAAGTGCGGTCAGCATATGCTGAATATCTTCGCTATCGAGTAAATTTGTTAATGTGGTCGTGCCTTGTGCTAGGGCCGCTAATAAAAGCGCACGATTGGAAAGGCTCTTTGATCCGGGGACATTAATCTCGCCGTCAGCGAGCGTCTTATGACTTAAAAATAAAGATTCCATGCTTAGCCTTTTGTCCTTTCAAACTCTTTCATAAACTCAATTAACGCTTTTACACCTTCGATAGGCATGGCGTTATAAATACTTGCTCTCATTCCACCTACTGCACGATGACCTTTAAGTGCTGCCAACCCGGCTGAATTAGATTCTTGCAAGAAGATCGGGTCAAGTACCTTGGCATGTGCTAGTGAGAAAGTAACATTCATTTTTGAACGATTAGGCACGGCTACTTTATTTGCATAGAAATCAGATTGATCGATAAAGTTGTATAACAAATCAGCTTTTTGTTTGTTTTGCGCTTCTATTGCCGCTATTCCACCTTTACCTTTGAGCCATTTGAAAACTAGACCAGCAAGATACCAAGAGAATGTTGGCGGGGTATTCACCATAGAGTCTGCATTTGCTTGCAGCTCGTAATTAAAAATAGAAGGAGCATCTGGTCGGGCTTTACCCAGTAGGTCATTATTAATGATGACCAAGGTTAAGCCAGAGGGGCCAATGTTTTTCTGCGCGCCAGCATATAAAATACCGTAATCTTCAACGTTGATTTGTTTAGATAAAATATTTGATGACATATCCGCAACTAGTGGCACTCCACCTGTTTGAGGAACCCAGTCGATCTCAATTCCTTCAACTGTCTCATTTGGACAATATTGAAAGTAAGCAGCATTTGGATTGATCTCCCAATCCTTTTGTTCAGGCACATAAACCAAGCCATTTTCGTCTGTCTCAGTGGACGCAACGATGTTGGTTTTTGTAAACTTTTGCGCTTCTTTTTCAGCAGATATTGACCATTGACCAGTCACTAAATGTTCACTGAGATCACCCGCTTTCGAGATATTTAACGGTACAGTTGAAAATTGTCCTCTACCGCCACCATGCATAAATAAAACGCTATAGTTGGCAGGTACACCCAGTAGATCTCTTAAATCTTGCTCAGCTTGTTCCGCAACTTCTATAAAAGGCTTACCTCGGTGGCTAATTTCCATCACCGAAGTGCCGAGTCCATTCCAGTTAAGCAATTCTTTTTGTGCTTGTTCAAGCACCTCGTGTGGCAACATTGCAGGGCCAGCACTAAAATTAAACACTTGTTGCATTGTTTCTCTCTAAATAAAACAAGCGGCAAAAGCCGCTTGTTAAAGAAATGATTTTAAGCGCTTATTTAAATAATAAGTGCTCTATAACAACGATTTATTCGTCGTTGTTATCATCTTCTTCAGGCTTTACATCAGTAGCTGCATCAGCTACCGGCGATTGCTCATTGATTGCTTCCGAATTTTCACCCGCTTCTTCGGCAAGTTCCTCTTCTTCGATTTCATCAATTCGCTGCAGGCCGACGACGTGTTCGCCTTCGACCGTTCTGATCAGTCTCACACCTTGGGTGTTACGACCTACTGTCGATACTTCTGATGCTCTTGTGCGAACAAGTGTTCCTTGGTCGCTTATGAGCATAATTTCTTTACTTTCATCCACTTGTATTGCGCCAACAACTAAACCGTTGCGTTCCGATACTTTGATTGAAACAACACCTTTAGTTGCACGCGATTTAGCTGGGTATTCACCGATTGGAGTACGTTTACCATAACCATTTTCAGTTGCTGTAAGTACATCACCTTCGTCTTTAGGTACGATAAGAGATACAACTTTTTCATTTTCCATTAGGCGTATACCACGAACGCCTGTTGCCGTGCGTCCCATTGGTCTAACTTGGTCTTCACTAAAGCGAACGACTTTACCCGCGTCAGAAAATAGCATTATTTCACTTTCACCGTCGGTTAAGTCAACACCAATAAGTTCATTGCCATCATTGAGGTTAACAGCGATGATACCGTTAGCTCTCGGTCTTGAATACTGGGTCAACTCAGTCTTTTTAACAGTACCGTTTGTGGTTGCCATAAACACATATTTACCTGCTTCGAACTCTTGAATAGGCAATATCGCAGTGATACGTTCATCTTCTTCTAATGGAAGTATATTAACGATTGGACGACCTCTTGCATTTCGGCTCGCAAGTGGCAATTGGTATACTTTTAACCAGTACAAACGCCCTCTCGTCGAGAAACAAAGTATGTGGTCATGCGTATTGGCAACAAGTAATTTTTCGATGAAATCTTCGTTTTTCATCTTGGTTGCTGATTTACCTTTACCGCCTCGACGTTGCGCCTCGTAATCTGAGAGTTTTTGATACTTTACATAACCTTCGCGAGATAAAGTCACCACGACTTCTTCTCTTTCGATCAGGTCTTCAATATCAATATCATGCGACGCTGCCGTGATTTCTGTGCGTCTTTCGTCACCAAATTCCTCACGCACTTTTTCAAGCTCTTCGGTGATTAATTCCATTAGTCTCTCAGAGCTACTCAATATGTAAAGCAACTCAGCGATCAAATCAATCAATGCACGATATTCATCGATAATTTTATCGTGTTCAAGACCCGTTAATTTGTTTAGTCTTAAATCCAATATGGCTTGTGCTTGTTCTTCAGTTAAGAAGTATTCGCCATCGCGAATGCCATATTCTGGTGCTAACCAATCAGGTCGCGCTGCATCATTACCTGCTCGTTCAAGCATTTCGGCCACATCACCTAGCGCCCAACCTTTGGCGATTAGTGATTGTTTGGCATCAGACGGACTCTTTGAGTTTTTAATTAGTTCAATGATTGGGTCGATGTTAGCTAGCGCAATTGCGAGACCTTCTAATATATGTGCTCTGTCGCGCGCTTTTTTCAATTCAAACACTGTGCGTCGTGTAACCACTTCGCGTCTATGTAGAATGAACTTTTCTAAAATTTCTTTGAGGTTGAATAAGCGAGGTTGCGTATTGTCAAGCGCAACCATATTAATACCAAATACTGTTTGTAGTTGCGTATTTGCGTATAAATGATTGAGAAGCACTTCTGCTGATTCATTGCGTTTGACTTCAATAACGATACGCATACCGTCTTTATCAGATTCGTCACGAAGCGCTGATATACCTTCAATACGCTTCTCTTTGACTAGCTCAGCAATCTTTTCTATGAGTCTTGCTTTGTTAACTTGGTACGGAATCTCGTGGACAATAATGGTTTCTTTACCATTGTCTTCGACTTCTATTTCGGCGCGGGCGCGCAAGTAAATCTTTCCACGGCCTGTTTTATAAGCATCAATAATGCCTTTTCTACCGCTGATTAATGCCGCAGTTGGGAAGTCTGGGCCAGGTATGAATTCTAAAAGCTCTTCTATAGTGATATCTGGATTTTTAATGACCTCGATACAACCATTGATCACCTCGGTTAAATTATGAGGTGGAATGTTCGTTGCCATACCAACCGCAATACCAGACGAACCATTAACAAGTAAATTAGGCACTTTAGTGGGTAAGACTTCAGGAATGTGTTCTGTACCGTCGTAGTTAGGAACAAAATCAACCGTTTCTTTATCTAGATCAGCGAGTAGTTCGTGTGCAATTTTTGCCATACGCACTTCGGTATAACGCATCGCGGCTGCTGAATCACCATCAACAGAACCAAAGTTACCTTGACCATCAACCAGCATGTAACGCAAAGAAAATGGCTGTGCCATTCTAACAATCGTGTCGTAAACAGCTGAATCACCATGTGGGTGATATTTACCAATCACATCACCGACAACGCGTGCCGATTTTTTATAAGGTTTATTAAAGTCGTTTTTAAGTTCGTTCATTGCGAACAAAACGCGTCGATGTACTGGTTTTAAACCGTCTCTAACATCGGGAAGCGCACGTCCTACAATGACGCTCATAGCGTAGTCTAAGTAGGAGTTTTTTAGTTCGTCTTCGATGTTAATCGGCAGGATTTCTTTAGCGTTATCAGTCATAAACTGCACTGTCCTTTATTTCTTTTAGGAGTGTGTGTTGCTGATTTTATTCATTCGAGTAATGAAGCTTAATCTGCTATCCACCATCCACTTGTTATTGTGAGCCTAAAGTTGGCGAATAGATATTAGCATTATGACTGTCGAATATGTAGTTGTATGTCATAATATTTATGTAAAAATACAACTGCTTATAAAAGCATCAGTTTTAATAAAAAGAAGGTGTTAGCTCTTGAATAATGTTGATAGCCAAGAAATCGAAAAGTTTTCCTCTCTTGCTTCAAAATGGTGGGACTTAGAAGGCGAATTTAAACCGCTTCATCAAATTAACCCCCTACGCGTTGGTTACATTGAAGAAAAGGTCGATGGTGTTTTTGGAAAACGGATTTTAGATGTTGGTTGTGGTGGTGGCATATTGGCAGAAGCGCTGGCGGCGAAAGGCGCAACAGTAACCGGTTTAGATATGGCGTTTGATTCTTTAGAGGTTGCAAAATTGCATGGGCTCGAATCTGGCATCAAAGTAGACTATGTGCTCTCTACAACTGAAGAATTTGCGCAACAGCATCCAGCTAGTTTTGATATTGTCACATGCATGGAAATGCTGGAACACGTTCCTGATCCTGCATCTATTGTTGAAGCGTGTGCGAAGTTAGTTAAACCGGGAGGCCATGTGATTTTTTCAACGCTTAATCGCAACCCGAAGTCTTGGTTAATGGCTATTCTTGCTGCCGAATACATTCTGAATCTTGTGCCTAAAGGAACACATCAGCACGATAAGTTTATTAAGCCTTCTGAGCTATTAAACGCTATAGAATCAACAAGCTTAATTGCAAAAGATATAATCGGACTACACTTAAACCCGCTAAAGCAGAACTACTATTTATCTAATAAAAATGTAGACGTAAATTACTTCGTTTATTGCAAGGCATAAAAGATAAGATATAACAGCGATATTTTTGATTAAATTTGTTTCTGCATAAAAACAAAGCAAATATCTTCTGTAGACGTTTGTTGTTGTACCTAAAATAATTTCAATAAGATATCGCTTATTTTCTTAAATCGTTTTGTAATTAGTACAGCTTTTTTAGTCCTAATTAGTTTATATTTTTTTTGCCCTAATTTGCGCAAAAAGCGATCTGTTCAATTGTTATTCAAGCTAACTATTTAAGAGATTGTTGGCGATAGTCTTTACTAACACTGTTTAAGTTTTGTTCCATGATTGTGCAAAGCAAGCGACCCAACCACTACATGTTGGGTTGCATGTTAGCCAAAACCCCTTTATCTTGTATTTACTCATCAAGGCATGCAGTCATGCTTAGTTCAGCCAAATCAAATCGCGCTTTAAACTACCGGTAAATGCTTAGTGAGTTTAGGGGAAGTCAAATCACAATTATAACAAAGCCCGTGTAAACAATGGGCGTTGATAAAGAGCGACAATATAAAAATGAATAGCACTCTTTTAGTTAGCAAACGCAACGGCGTTCAAGAGCCACTAGAACTAGATAAAATTCACCAAGTAGTTACATGGGCAGCCAAAGACTTAGATGACGTTTCAGTGTCACAAGTCGAAATCAATGCTCAGATACAGTTTTACAACGGTATCAAAACAGAAGAAATTCACGAAACATTGATCAAATCTGCCGCTGATTTAATCTCAACTGAAGCTCCCGATTATCAATACTTAGCTGCTCGCCTTGCGATTTTCCATTTGCGCAAAAAAGCATACGGTCAATTTGAGCCACCTGCACTAATCGACCACGTTAAAAAGTTGGTTGCTGCTGGAAAGTATGACGAACATTTATTAGCAGATTATAGCGAAGAAGAATTTGCCCAAATGGACGAATTTATCGACCACTGGCGTGATATGAACTTCAGTTACGCAGCAGTTAAGCAGCTCGAAGGAAAATACTTGGTTCAAAACAGAGTCACGGGTGAGATTTACGAAAGTGCTCAGTTTTTATATGTGTTAGTTGCTGCTTGCTTATTTGCAAAATATCCAAAAGACACGCGATTAGATTACATCAAGCGTTTTTATGACGCAGCATCAACGTTTAAGCTTTCGTTGCCTACCCCAATTATGGCCGGTGTCAGAACCCCTACTCGTCAATTTAGTTCTTGTGTACTAATTGAAACAGGCGACAGCCTAGACTCAATTAATGCAACAGCTAGTGCAATAGTGAAGTATGTCAGCCAAAGAGCTGGTATAGGCGTAAATGCCGGTAGAATTCGTGCCTTAGGCAGTCCAATTAGAGGCGGCGAAGCATTTCACACAGGTTGTATACCTTTTTATAAGTACTTTCAGACTGCTGTTAAAAGCTGCTCGCAAGGTGGTGTTCGCGGCGGTGCGGCGACATTGTTTTATCCTTTGTGGCACTTAGAGGTTGAATCTCTTTTAGTTTTGAAAAATAACCGTGGCGTCGAAGAAAACCGCGTGAGACATTTAGATTACGGTGTACAGTTCAACAAACTTATGTACACGCGTATGATCAAAGACGATTACATTTCTTTGTTCAGTCCATCAGACGTACCAGGACTATACGATGCGTTCTTTGCAGATCAAGATGAATTTGAGCGTCTATATGTTCAATACGAAAACGATGAAAGCATTCGTAAAAAGCGCGTTAAAGCGATAGAGCTTTTCAGTGCATTTATGCAAGAGCGTGCTAATACAGGCCGTATTTATTTGCAGAATGTCGACCACTGCAATACTCATAGTCCATTTAACCCTAAATATGCGCCGGTTCGCCAAAGCAACTTGTGTTTAGAAATTGCACTACCAACTAAGCCATTGAGCCACGTCAATGATGAAGAAGGGGAAATTGCACTTTGCACACTGTCGGCGTTTAACCTTGGTGAAATTAAAAGCTTGGACGAATTTGAAGAGCTTGCTGAATTATCAGTGCGTTCATTAGATAGCCTTTTAGATTATCAAGACTACCCTGTTCCAGCTGCGTACAACGCGACTATGGGGCGCAGAACACTTGGTGTCGGCGTTATTAACTTTGCTTATTACCTTGCCAAAAATGGTGTGAAATACTCAGATCATTCAGCTAATGCACTTGTGCACAAGACCTTTGAAGCAATGCAATACTATCTATTAAAAGCTTCAAACAACTTGGCTAAAGAAAAAGGCGCTTGCCCTAAGTTTAATGAAACCACATATGCTCAAGGAATCATGCCTGTCGATAGCTATAAAAAAGACGTCGATAAGATATGCGCAGAGCCTTTGCATTACGATTGGGATAATTTACGTAAAGAAATCGTAGAGCATGGTTTACGAAACAGCACCCTATCGGCACTTATGCCGTCAGAAACATCATCTCAGATATCAAATGCTACAAATGGTATTGAACCACCACGTGGACATATTAGTATCAAGGCAAGTAAGGATGGTGTGCTAAAACAAGTTGTTCCAGATTATAAAAATTTAAAGGAACAGTATGAATTATTGTGGGATATAGATGCTAACGATGGTTACTTACAACTAGTGGCTATCATGCAAAAATTTATTGACCAAACAATATCTGCTAACACTAGCTACGATCCTAGCAAGTATGAAGGTAACAAAGTGCCAATGAAGTTGTTATTAAAAGATTTACTAACGACTTATAAATTGGGCATAAAAACACTTTATTACCACAATACACGTGATGGTGCTTCTGACGCTGCTGCGGCACAAGAAGCAAAACAGAGTGAAAAACAACCATCGCGCGCGCAAGAAGTAGTAATAGAAGAAGATGACGATTGTGCAGGCGGCGCTTGTAAAATCTAGTCACCACGATTAACCAGTAGATATAAAAGCGAAGATTTATGAAGTATACAACGTTCAATCAAGAACCAAACGATACAATGAAAGAACCCATGTTTTTCGGGAACCCGGTAAACGTGGCGCGCTATGATCAACAGAAACACCCAATATTTGAAAAGTTAATCGAAAAACAAATATCGTTTTTTTGGCGTCCAGAAGAAGTTGATGTCAGTAAAGACAGGCTTGATTTTCAAAAGTTAAGTGCGGCTGAAAAGCATATCTTCACTTCTAATTTGAAATATCAAACCCTGCTAGATTCAGTTCAAGGTAGAAGCCCAAATATTGCGTTTCTTCCGATTATTTCATTGCCGGAATTAGAGACATGGGTAGAAACTTGGTCGTTTTTTGAAACGATTCACTCTCGTTCTTACACGCACATTTTAAGAAACTTATTTTCAGACCCTTCAGAAGTCTTTGATGACATAGTGGTTAATGCCGAAATTCAAAAACGTGCAAGTGATATATCGTCTTACTATGATGACCTGATTTTTGCTACTCAACTTTGGCAAACCCTTGGTGAAGGTGAGCATACTGTAAACGGTGAAACGCATGTGATTACCATGCGCGAGCTTAAGAAAAAGCTCTACC
The DNA here is from genome assembly GCF_003203515.1 of Glaciecola sp. KUL10. Classification (GTDB taxonomy): domain Bacteria; phylum Pseudomonadota; class Gammaproteobacteria; order Enterobacterales; family Alteromonadaceae; genus Glaciecola. Next base: position 278,287 of record NZ_BGNG01000001.1, read on the forward strand.
TTTGCATGAATTCGGTAAACGCACTAGAGGCCATTCGTTTCTATGTTTCGTTTGCATGTACATTCGCATTTGCTGAAAGAGAACTAATGGAAGGAAACTCTAAAATTATTCGTTTAATCTCTAGAGACGAAAATATCCATTTAACCTCAACCCAACACATTCTAAACTTGTGGGCGAAAGGCAAAGACGACCCAGAAATGGCCGAGATAGCAGAAGAATGTCATGAAGAAGCCAAACAAATTTTCTTGAAAGCCGTTGAACAAGAAAAAGAATGGGCGCATTACCTGTTCAAAAACGGCTCGATGTTAGGTTTAAACGAACAAATCTTGTCTCAATACGTTGAATACATTGCTAATCATCGTATGGCTGCAATTGGCATGGGACAACCTTTTGATGTGAAAAGTAATCCACTTCCATGGATGAATAACTATCTTAACTCAGACAACGTGCAAGTCGCGCCTCAAGAGACAGAGATATCTTCATACTTAGTCGGCCAAATTGATAGTGAAGTTGGTTCAGATGAATTTGAGGAATTTGAGTTGTAGAGCGGCGCTCTCGATTTTCGAATAGTACAGTGACTACAAAAGACTCAAAAAATATAGAGGTGGCAGTTAATACTGGCACCTCTTTTTATTTTAATGAAGAAGATACTCTATTGATTGCGCTAGAAAAGCAAAATATTGAAGTGCATTATCATTGCCGCGAAGGATATTGCGGCGCTTGTCGTACAAAATTAAAAAGCGGTTCAGTTGAGTACACCACCGACCCACTCGCTTTTATTGATGATGATGAAATACTGCCTTGTTGTTGTATACCAACAGGGAATATTGAAATAGAATTATATTAGTCAGGATTGATATTTACTGTATGACCTTGGCTGTAAAGACCAACATGACCTAACAAAAAAGGCCAACATATTAATGTTGGCCTTTTCGTTTTAGTTTGATTCACTTTGAATGATTTAACTTAAAGCGTTAATCCGATTCTACTGGCAACCTCGATATAAGACTCAACTACCGAACCTAAACCCTGTCTAAAGCGGTCTTTGTCTAGCTTTTTACGCGTTTCTTTATCCCATAAGCGACAACCGTCTGGCGTAAATTCATCGCCTAACACAATATCACCGTTTACATCGACGCCAAACTCCAATTTAAAATCGACCAGTAACATACCGCCTTTATCAAACAACTCAGACAATACTTTATTAACTGAAAAAGTCAGGCGTTTCATTTCGGCGATTTGTGCCTGATCGGCCCAACCAAATGATTCGATGTGGTATTCGTTTACCATCGGATCGTGTAAGGCATCATTCTTTAAAAAGAATTCAAAAGTAGGTGGGGATAATTCAATGCCCTCCTCTACTCCTAGCCTACGGCACATAGAGCCAGCAGCAAAGTTACGCACAACACATTCAACAGGAATCATGTCTAGTTTTTTAACCAATGACTCGGTATCACTGATCAAGCTTTCTACTTGCGTTTTAATACCTGCCTCTTCCAGCTTTGACATGATAAAGTGGTTGAACTTGTTGTTCACCTCACCTTTTCGATCTAGCTGTTCAATTTTTTCGCCATCAAAAGCTGATGTATCATTTCGAAAATGAAGAATTAATTTGTTTTCATCGTCAGTATGAAAGACGGTTTTAGCTTTACCGCGGTAAAGCTCTTGTTGCTTTTGCATGCATTTATCCTAGCTTTTAAATGTCGAGATCTTCTGTTGCCATATACTCTGAAAATAGACTATAAATTTGTGTAACTGTGTCAACGCTTAAGGCATTGCTTTCATTATCGAGGAAAGTAACAGCTGTTTGCGCACCAAGTGATTCAACCTTTAGGCGATATTCATCTTTGTCGAGGCCTAAGTCTTGCGTTGAATTGAAAATAGAATCAAACCAAGAGTCATCTGTTCCGTTGAATTGAACAAACAACAAACCACTTGATTGATCTAAGTCTTTAACGTCAAAGCCCATCTTCTTAAGTACTAACAACAATCGAGGCCAAGTGTTTGCATAAATAGCCTCAACCACTAATGCTGGTTCCCCATCACTATCAAACCCTAAGTTTGTATTAAAGCCACGTCTAATTTTCGCGATTCGTTTTGACTGCTCTAAACGAATACCGAAATCATATTCAGCAATAACTTGGTTTAAAAAGCTTGTTGAATCATTGCGCAAACTCAACTCATCAGCGTTAGCTAACACACTGTTGCCATTGTTATCCAACAGCTCGACGAGTTGTGTTGAAAGTGCAGCTGAACGACCATGAGGAGCGACATTTAAATTAAACTGATATTTACGCACATCTTTTTGTTCAACACTCGAAAAGTCTAACCAACCGCCATCAACTTCTTCAGTACTAATAACCCAATCAGTTACCAAAATATTATTTTCTTTATCGAAGTTATCAACGCCTATGTTTTGCTTCTCTAGAAAAGCTAGTACAGTATTCCAAATGGTTTGCTGCAAAGGTTCGTCATCATTCACTTGATCAAATAATACCTTTGCATCCTCTGAGCCTTCTTCAACATGTGAACCGCTTACAAGAGGTAAAACAAGCCGAGGAGATGTCACCTTTAATTTTTGGCCATAAAGCGTATTTTCTGACTCAGTATTCAGCGAAGGTAACGCGTACCTATTTGAAAAGTTGGGGTTTTCCAAGTCTTCTGGTATTTCGATCACGTTATATTGTGAGGCTTCTAAGTATTGAAAACTGCCTGAAGCTAACTCACGCTCTTCCTTTGAAGCACAACCCGCAAGCGCAATACACGTAACACTCAAGGCAACTACTTTATTCTTCATAAACTCTCTAACTTATTATTTTTAATGCCTGTAAAGCTTGTTCGATTGCATTTTTATTATTTAGTTCAGCCTGCACCATTGGTAAACGTAAAAATGCATTTTTCATCATTTTCATTTTATAAAGCGCCCATTTTGGCATGACTGGGTTAGGCTCAATAAATAGTAAATCATGCAATGCACTTATTTCCTTATCTATTTCGCGAGCTAACGCCAAGTCACCTTTAGCAGCAGCCTCGGTCATTTTAGCCATTTGTTTAGGTACCACATTAGCAGTCACAGATATAACCCCATCACCACCTAAGCACAAAAATTCGCAACCTGTTACATCATCACCGCTCAATATGACGAAGTCGTCAGGTACTAGCGATTTAGTTTCTGTAAAACGGCGTAAATCGCCCGTCGCATCTTTTATGCCGACGATTCTATCATGTTTAGCCAGTTCGGCGACAGTACTAGATTGCATATCAGCCACTGTTCTGCCTGGAACGTTATACAATAGAACAGGCAAAGGCGTTGAATCAGCGATAGCTTCAAAGTGCGCGATCATGCCGCGTTGTTGGGGTTTATTATAATAAGGAACAACACTTAAAAAACCATCTATCTTTGACTTCGCTATTTCTTGGCTTAACTCAATGGCTTCAGAGGTTGAGTTGGCACCGCTGCCAGCAATAATTTTGATTCTGCCAGCCGCATATTCGATAGTTTTTTTGATAACGAGAATATGTTCTTCAAAGGGTAGTGTCGCCGATTCTCCTGTGGTACCTACCGATACAATCCCATGAGTACCACTACTAATATGGAACTCGACAAGACTTCTTAATGATTCAAAATCTATCGAACCGTCTTCAAACATTGGTGTAACCAATGCAACATAACTTCCTTTGAACATTTTTCCCCCTCAAAATAAGGGGTCTCATGTTAGTGATCAGAACGATTAAAAACAACCTCAAACATCACGAAACTAATAATTTTATTTATAATAATTGAATTTCACTTATATCGAGATGCCCACTACTATTTAGCTATGTTAATATGCTGAAAAACGAATGGCTTTTAGGTTGAGATGAAGCAACAACTTATCGTAAATATATTAGGTACAGATAAACTTGGAATACTCAGTGAGATTAGTGCGTGCGTGAATGATATTTGCTGCAACATACTTGATAGCCGACACGCTATTTATGGCACTGATTTTTCACTGTCAATGATAGTAGAAGGCACCCAAAGTGCAATTTCTAAACTTGAAATGCATTTGTCCACACTGTGTATGCAACATGATCTCCTATCTATGATGAAACGTACAAGCGACCATCATAAACAAAATCTTGACCGGTTAATTCATTTCGAATTTACGGGCGTTGATGCTTCAGGAATTCTAAGAAAAGTCACTACATTTTTAAGTGCTCAAGGCGTTAGTGTTAGCGCGTTACGTCAAAAAACATACGTAAATAAATTGGACCGAATCGAAAACTTAAAGTGTAAAATGGTGTTGAGTGCACCAAAAGACTTGGATCTCAATCAATTTGATGAGGCTGTAAAAGAACTTCTGGGTTCCTTATGTTTAACTGGCAAGATAACCCATCATGATTTAAAGGAAGAAAATGAACACATTGAAAGTTGGTGATACAGCTCCTAATTTTGAGTTACTTAATCAAGATAATGAAATCGTTAAATTGTCGAATTTTAAAGGCAAAAAGGTAATCGTATATTTTTATCCTAAAGCGATGACACCAGGCTGTACCATTCAGGCTCAAGGTCTGCGCGACAGCAAAAGTGAATTAGACGAAAGTAATGCCGTTGTTTTGGGTATTAGCCCCGATGCGGTAAAAAGACTACCCAAATTTATTGAAAAAGAGTCATTAAATTTCACACTATTATCGGATGAAGACCACAGTGTCGCGGAGGCCTTTGGCGTATGGGGATTAAAGAAATTTATGGGTAAGGAATATGACGGTATACACCGCATCACTTTTATTATTGATGAAGATGGAAAAATAGTTAAGGTGCTTAATAAATTTAAAACGAAAGAACACCACAACGTTGTGTTAGAAGCACTAAGTTCCTAAACTAGATTATCAACATTACTGGCTTGGTACTTCGGGTGGAGACCAAGCCGTGATAACTGCTTTTACTAAAGTAGCCAGTGGTATAGCAAAGAATACTCCCCAAAATCCAAACATACCACCAAATAATAAAACAGCGATAATAATGTATAATGGATGCAAGCTGACTGCTTCTGAAAACAAAATTGGCACTAGCAAGTTTCCATCGAGCGCTTGAATAACACCGTAAACGAGCATTACATACCAAAATTCAGAGCTGACTCCAAATTGAAATAATGCGACAACAGCAACCGGAATGGTAACCACTGCTGCACCGATATACGGAATCAATACTGACAACCCAACTAAAACCCCTAACAAGAGCGAGTATCTTAAATCCATTAGTGTGAAAGAAAGCGATGTTACGCTTCCAATAATCAAAATTTCGATTGCTTTGCCCCGAATATAGTTCGCTATTTGCAAATTCATTTCTTCACCTACTTGTGTGATAAGTCGGCGTTCCTTGGGCAAAATTGAGGAAATACTTTTTAAAAATATTTCTTTGTCTTTCAACATAAAAAAGACCATTAATGGGACTAGCACGCTGTAAATAAGCAATGCGCCTAAAGTACCCAAAGAGTGAAAAGAAACGCTGATGAGTTGTTCTCCAATCTCAACGATACGCTCATTGACGCCTGACATCATATTCTGAATATAACTAACCTCAATGACATCAGGGTATCTAGTTGGAAGGCTTGCGATCCAGTCTTGTGCTGAATCCCAGATCAAGGGTAACTCCTGAACAAGATTAACACTTTGCTTTGATACAATGGGTACGATGCCAATTAGAGTTAAAATTGAAAAGCACACAAACAAACCAAGTGTGATTATTGTTGCCAAGCTTCTATTCAAACCTCGTGCAGCTAGACGACTCACTGGCCAATCTAGCAAATAGGCAATCACAGCGGCCACAATGACGGGCATTAAGATGCCCCCCCATACCAATAAAATAAGCGATGAAAACAGAATTAAAAGCAACAACATCATGGCATTAGGATCAGAAAACTTGCGTTTATACCACTTGTCGAAAACTCCAAACATATTGCGCATCACTCCTTTTAAACTTTTAATGATTCGTATGCGTTATTAAACATAAAATGTTATAAATATTAAGAAATAATAGAAACTAAGCAGTAAACTGCCTGTCTATTAGCAGTATACAAGTTTTATCGGCAATTTAGGGTGATATTCTCAACACATGCTTAAAATAAATTTATCTAAGTGGGCCATAGTAGTTATTTGCGCCACAATCCCCTTATTAGCTACCAGTCAAAGTGTTAGTGACAATCGAAATCAATTACCTGAAATAGGCGTGGTGGCATCAGATGTACTGACTATAGATAGAGAAGTACAGATTGGTAAAATTGTGATGAAACAGCTCCGAGGGCAAGCTCCTATTATTCACGATCCTGTATTGGAGGAGTACATCCAAGACTTGGGTAACCGCCTTGTCTCTCAAGCAGATAATGCAAAGTTTCCATTTAAGTTTTTTATGATCAATAACCCAGTTATTAATGCATTTGCATTTTATGGTGGTCATATTGGTATTCATTCGGGATTAGTAACAACGGCAGACACAGAAAGTGAGTTGGCGTCTGTGCTAGGGCACGAAGTCGCTCACGTTACCCAACGTCACTTAGCAAGAGCCGCTCAAGCTCAACAGAGGAGTGCCCCGTTGCAGATCGCTTCTCTCATAGGCGGCATTTTATTGGCTATGGTAGACCCTAATGCTGGCATGGCCGCAGTAAGTTTAGGCCAAGCAAGCTCCGCACAGTCAAGCATCAACTACACGAGAAGTATGGAGCAAGAGGCTGACAATATTGGTATCAATATACTCGCTCGAGCTGGGTTTGATCCAAAAGGAGCGCCAGCTTTTTTCGGAAAGCTAGCGTCTCAGTCTAGGAGCCAATTAGCTAATGAAACATCATTTTTACGCACTCACCCCTTGCCAGAATCAAGAATCTCAGAAACAAGAGCCAGAGCGGCTACTTATCGTGATGTTTACCTGCCAACCAGCCTCCCTTTTCAACTAGCGAAAGCACGCATTAAAGCGAGATACGAGTCTAACCCAGAGAACAACCTTGCGTATTTCAATCAGCAATATAAAAGTACTAATGAAGTAATTAAACAAGCGGCTTTGTATGGTATTGCCATTAGTTATTTTGAGTTAGAAGAATATGGACAAGCAGAGGAAGCCCTGCGCCCTTTGCTTAGTGCCGATAGGGATAATTTATTTTATCTAGACGTCATGACTGATATCTACATTAAACAAAATAAACCTGGAAGAGCAGTTGAGCTTCTTACGCCTCTTTGGACTTTAAAGCCACAAAACAAGGTGCTGGCATTAAATTTGGCAAATGCATTGATTTATAATCAACAACAAGAAAAAGCTATTTCAATTTTAAGAGATTTATTACTAGTTGATAACGAGCATTTCTTATCTTATTCGTTGTTGATTGATGCCTACGCTCAGACTCAACAAAAAAAGGAAATGCATCAAGCAAGTGCCGAACGTTTTGCGCTCATATTAGCGTACCCCCTTGCCATCAATGAACTGCAGTTTGCTTACAACCAAGTCGAAGGGGATTACTTGGAAAAACAAAGAATCAAAGCCAGAATCGAACAGTTTAGAGTGGCTCAGGCAAACTTGACTAGGAATTAGTGAATTTAGATTGCTCCTTTTTAATGGCTTCCAATAGTGATTCAGCTTTTTGTTCACCCAATAACTGCCCGGCAATGCTCCCATCAGGGCGCAACAAAAACGTGGCTGGCAAATATTGTGGGGCCTCAAAAGGTAACGGTGATTTGACTTCATCTATGAGTGAGTATCTGATGTCATATTTGTCTTTTAGCAAAGAAAGCTCGTGAGTTTGCAACTTATCAAAACTAATACCGTATAAACTTATAGATTCATTTTTAGTGAGTTGTTGAAATTTGTTTAATTCAGGAATTTCACGAAGGCAAGGTGCACACCATTCTGCAAAGTAGTTTACGACTACCCATTCGCCTTTATGATCGGCGAGTTGTAGCTTTGAACCATCCAGAGTTGTAAAATCGTATGCATTAAGTTGGCGTAGGAAAATGCCAGCAGTAATAGCAGCAATACTCAATAACGTGATTAATAAGTATTTTTTCAAGAAACAACCTCATAATAAGTTTAACGGGATATAACAGTATAATGTCGGAAATTAAGATTTATCACAATCCAAGATGTAGCAAAAGTCGACAAGCATTAGCCTTGTTAGAAAGTAAAGGAAATTTTCAAGTCGTAGAATACCTTAAGTTAGGCTTATCCAAAGAGACAGTTAAGCAGCTTTTTGAGCTTTTGAATATTCCTTCAGCCCATGAAATGATTCGTCCCAAAGAGACCGAATTTAAACTTGCAGGCTTGAGCAAATCATCAACAAATGATGAAATTTTTGATGCGCTGGTTGAATATCCTAAATTATTAGAGAGGCCACTGGTGGTTTATGGTGACTCTGCTGTAATCGCAAGACCGCCAGAAAAATTAACAGCTTTCTTTTCTTCATGATTATCATAAAAAGACAGCTTAACCTTTATAGTAACAAACAAAGAGATTGAGATATGAGTGCAAAACAAAACATGAGCCCTTTTGTGAAAAAAATGCGTTGGCTTGCATTGATTAGCCACGTTGCGCTTATCGTTTGGATGGCTGTTTGGTATTTTGGTCTGTCAAACATACGCGATTATTCAACGACCTTTATTTTTTTGGTTTATATATTGCCACTTCTCTTTCCATTAAAAGGCATAGTGCAAGGAAAACCTTACACCCATGCATGGACAAGTTTTATTGTTTTGTTGTACTTTTTGCACGCTATCACGGTCATATATGCAGAACCATCGCAGATTCTATACGCCTCTATTGAATTGGCTTTAGCGGTTTCGCTATTTACAGGCTGTTCAGTTTATGCTCGTTTACGTGGGCAGGAGCTTGGTATAGGTCTAAAAAAACTTAGCGTGGTGATGGCCGAAGAGAAAAAACGATTTGAAGGATGAAGCTATGAAATACTTTTTTTTACTACCTGTCACAATGGTTTTAACTGCATGTGGCGGTTCTGGTTCATCCGAGAATACAGGAAGAGATCCCCTTCCTCCGCCTGTTACCACGCCAGATGTTGCCGAATTAGAGGCCCTTACAAGCCAATCAGGCTTATCTTTATATGGTGATAGCTCGATAACGAGTTTTGATTCTGTTGGCTTTGCGATTACAGCTGATAATGCAGAAATAGCATCAATTAGCTGGACTCAAGTTTCCGGACCGTCATTACAAATTCTATCCAATCGCTCACAAACAATTGGGTTTGATGTACCACAAGCTGGTGACTATATGTTGCGAGCGTCAGTAACGCTTGAAGGGGCAAATGCTCCTATCACAATGGAGCACTCGTTTACTGCAGCGGAGTCTGTACAAGCGAACGCAAACGTGAGGCTAGATCATTCAGTGGTGGAACGAGGAAGCGTATCTTTGCGCGTTAATTCGTCACTAGATTTAGAACAAAGCACTATAAGTTGGGAGCAAATTGCTGGCCCTGAAGTTTTAGATTTTACGCCTCAAGAAGATGATTTATTTTTTGACGTGCCTGAGGTTGATCGAGACCGAGTCGTCCAAATAAGAGTAACGGTTACATCACCAAGTGGACAGGTTCAATCTGATGACTCCTTCATTACGATTGATAATACTGTGATAAATGAAAACGGCTATTTCCCTGATAATCAACAGGTCGTTAGCACTGACATGTTTGTTTTTAATGATGATTCTCCTTTTAAAAACGCGGTAGAAGACTGTGTTTACAATAATGTTTTGGATCGAACATGTACATTTGAAACCCTTCCATTAATAGGCCAGACTACCAGTACACCTACGATTGAAGATATCTTAGATCGAACCTTAGTGTCTCATGAGTGGATGGGCGAACGGTTCAAGCAATATCTTGAAAGCTCTGCAGCTGGCCCTGACATGCTTAATTTGCTTAGAGGTGTAACTGCAGTTGTAATTTCATATGATGTGCGCCCCTCGTTTTATTGGGTTGCAACTGGTGCTATTTACCTTGACGCGGATAACTTTTGGGTGACACCGAATGAGCGAGATACGCTAAACGAAGCGCCCGACTTTAGAGCGAATTTTGGTAATGATTTGAATTTTATCATTCCTTGGCGTTACGTTAAAAACAATGAATATTATCCAGCAGGTATTTACCCAAGTGAACAGAGAGGAATGAGAACGTTTGAAGACTTAGAGGCTGATATATCGTGGTTGATGTATCACGAATTGGGCCACGCAAATGACTTTTTCCCACCAAACACGTGGAATACCTTCTCGCAGTCTTCAGATCCGCTAACAGAATTTAGGCAGAACGGGACAAACTCAGACATTTTGGATCGTTCTTTTCCTTTGCGCTCTGATGAAATGCATGCGTTAGCAGACGTGCGATTTGCTGGTGTTGACGCCAATGATGTACAGAAAACATATAACGGTGATGATTTGATTCCATTTTTTGAACCAGATATCTCACCTGCATTTTATTCTTATCTGAATGAGAGAGAAGATTTCGCAACCCTTTTTGAACGCTTTATGATGAAGTATCGACTGGATGCAAGTGCAGACGTTGCTCTAATTACGCGAGAAGACAATCCAAATTTTATCGTTTCTTGGGGACAACGAGACCGTTTTAATCATGCGGACATCCAAGCGAGAGTAAGATTTGCAGTTGAAAATGTGCTTCCTGAAGTAGGCGATGTAGAAGCAATACAAGCTAGCCTTCCGGCGCCTGTTTTAATGAATTCCTCACTCTCTTGGTTTGATAACTTAGTACTAGGCCAATCAAACAGTAATTCAGTGTCTGCCTTATCAAGTAGTACCCAAAACAATATCGAAGTCAGCGATCAAATTAGAGAGTTTAGAGAACAAGAGCTTCAAGGTCTACATCAAGACGAGTTCAAGTTACCAAGCCAATAATTAGATACACATAATACACATAATTCACTTCATTCCATGCAGGTGCTATATATTTAGTACCTGTTTTACAAAGGGAACCGTAAGCTTCCTTTTGCTTTCTAGTGACTTACGGTCAAGTAGGTTAATGATTTCAATTTGCTTTGCCATGTTGCGACTAAGCCTAGTTACTAAGAAGTTGACGACTTCATCGCTTGCTTCCAGCCCCTTTCCCGCGAGCTTTTGTCTCATAAACAACTTATTTTTATCATCATTGAGCGGCGCTAATTTAAAAACTGTTCCCCATGATAATCGCGAAACCAAATCTGGCAAACTCAAACCAATTGATGCTGGCGAATGAGTTGCACTAATAATTACTTTACAATAATGCTCAGGATTGGCGATAGATTGATTCTTTTCAATTACTTTATTTAATAAATCGAAGATAGCTATTTGCCAAGTCAAATCATCTTTGACAACGTGTATGTTATCAATACAAATGAGGTCTTTTTGCTGGGCTTCGAGAATGACACTGGCTGGAAATTGATGAAGCATTTTTAGGTCAAAATATGCATGGGATGAATTGTTTTCACTCGCATATTGGCAACTTGCGTATAGCAAATGTGATTTACCAGCACTTTGCAAGCTATGTAAGAGACAAAATGGAATACTATTTGTTGAAAGGCCTTCTTGATCTCCATTGATAAAGCTCGTTAAAAATTCAACGACTAACGAGTTATCATCTGCGATAAATGAATCAAAACTTTGGTCTTCAGAAAACCAAACGGGTAAAGCTAACTGCAATTTAACGCCCTACCCATTCATAACGTGTTGAATCACTAACACTTAAATCATCAGCTTGAAATTCTCTAAATCGGTCATCTAATTTTAAAACAGAAGCCAGTGTTTGAGTATCAGCATTGACAGATAATTCAAAAACCATGCTTTCTTTGGTTTGTTTTTTTACACTCACTTTTGAAACCACTGCAATGCCTTCAAGCGCAGAAATGGCTTGTGCATACTTGCTCAACGTATCAATTCCAATAACTTCAATTCGTATTTGCTGGGTGTTTGCAAGTAGTTCTGAACTAATCGCATGGCGAGAAGCTAGATGGTCTGTGTAATCTGATAGTAACGCGTCTAGCGCCAAATCTTCGGTTGCACCTGCGCTTTTACTAGAATAAATATGCTTATCACCTACTACGGTCCATTCAGCAATATAGGCTTCAGCAGAGCTTATCTCATCAAAGCCAAGTGAAATTCTCGCTATAAGGGTGTATTCATTACCAAACTTAGCAGAATAATTAGCGATACTGACAGCAAAAGATCCCCAAATATCATATTTACTAACGTTAACACTATCTTCTAAATCGCCAACCGGGATTAATAAATCAATTCCTCTAGAAAAAGCAATGTCATTTACCTTTTCTACAAAGGGATGTTCAGAGAGTTGAGTAACGATATTTATTTGCTGATTTGCTTCGCTTTGTTGTGCGATCCAAACCGTAGTTTTGGGTCTCAAATTCCCCCAAACCGGCACATTTGCAAATTGCAAAAGCTCTAACATTCTATCTTGTGCAAAACTCGCTTGGTACACAAGCTTACCGTTGAGACTAATAAAACTACTCGACACTAAATACTGCTGGTAGTTTCTTGCGGAGCGAGATATTAAGTCATTATCTAATATACTTTTATTGCCGCTTAATTTTACGAGCACTTGTTCAAATGCAGTTTTACCCGCTATGGATTGCGAGCGTGTACTTTGATTGTCTATCGGTACTCGCCCAACGTTGAGATGAGGTATTTCGTTTGCTACTGAAATAGGTGAAGCCGTTACGATTGACACAACATATAAAGTAAAACAAACGTGCTTTAAAAAACTCAAAATCAAACAATTTCCATAGACAAATGAAGACACGCATATTGTTAAATAAAACACGTGTGATTGCACTTATAATTTTATTCTTAAAATTTATTTAAATTGGATTCCCATTTTTCTCTTTGAACTGATAAAATCCGCGCAGTTTAATTTCTAAGGAAAAAGAGTGTCCGATAATAAAACTTCATTGAGTTACAAAGATGCAGGCGTTGATATAGACGCTGGCAATGAATTAGTAGAACGAATTAAATCGGTCACGAAAAGAACTCACCGCCCAGAAGTCAAAGGGAATTTAGGTGGTTTCGGTGCGTTATGTTCGATACCAAGTAAATACAATCAACCCTTGTTAGTTTCAGGTACCGACGGAGTTGGAACAAAACTAAGATTAGCGATGGATTGTAATCAACACAGTGGAATTGGTATCGACTTGGTCGCCATGTGTGTCAATGATCTTATTGTACAAGGCGCTGAGCCATTATTCTTTTTAGATTACTACGCTACGGGCAAGTTAAATATTGACGTTGCCGCTGAAGTCGTAAGCAGTATCGGTAAAGGGTGTGAGATGTCTGGTTGTGCACTTATCGGCGGCGAAACAGCCGAAATGCCGGGAATGTACGAAGGTGAAGACTATGATGTCGCTGGGTTTTGTGTAGGTGTAGTCGAAGCTGAAGATGTTATTGACGGTTCAAACGTTAAAGCAGGTGATAAATTAATTGGTCTGGCTTCGTCTGGTCCGCATTCAAATGGTTTCTCACTCATCAGAAAAATTATTGAAGTTGGTAATGTTGATGTCAATCAACCGCTATCTGGTAAGACAATTTCTGAACACCTCTTAGAGCCAACACGAATTTATGTTAAATCGGTATTGAAAGTACTTGAGTCGTACAAAATTAATGCAATTTCTCACATTACTGGTGGTGGTTTTTGGGAAAATATTCCAAGAGTTTTACCCGAACACTTGTCGGCAAAAATAGATAAGAATAGTTGGGATTGGCCTGAGATTTTTGATTTTCTGCAAACGACTGGTAACGTTGAGACATATGAAATGTATCGCACCTTCAATTGCGGTGTTGGCCTAGTGTTGGCAGTCGATAACGAAATTGCAAGCGATGTGGTAAACGCTTTTAATGCCCTGGGTGAGCATGCTTGGGAACTAGGGAGCGTTATTGAAAAGGCTAATCCTGAAAGCGATAGCGTTACCATCGTCTAGGATTGCTTGTAGATGAATCAAAAAACAAAAGTAGTTGTGCTTGTTTCTGGCGGTGGCAGTAACCTTCAAAGTCTAATAGATGCTTGTGCTACAGGGAAAATCAACGCTGAAATTTCGATGGTAATTTCTAACCGTCCAAATGTGTTAGCGCTTGAAAGGGCCGAAAAAGCAGGGATAAATGCTATTTGTATCGATCACAAAGCCTTTGAAACCAGGGAAGAATTTGAAGCAAGCTTATCAAAAAAGATTGATGAGGCTGCTCCTGAACTAATAGTACTCGCAGGATTTATGCGTATTTTAACCGATGACTTTGTTAATAAGTACTTAGGTAAAATGCTTAATATTCACCCTTCGTTGTTGCCAAAGTACCCTGGATTAAATACACATCAACGTGCGATTGACGCTGGGGATGACGTGCACGGAGCGTCAGTTCATTTTGTTAGTCCGGTGTTAGATGGCGGTCCAATTATCCTGAGAGCACAAGTGCCGATATTTAATAATGATAACGCAGTTGAACTTGCAGCGAGAGTTGTCGTCCAAGAACACATGATATATCCACTTGTTGTCGGATGGTTTTGCTCTGGCAGACTAAAAATGAAAGACGGGTTCGCAATGCTAGACAACAAAAGACTAGAAGAAAAAGGATACGCAAGTGACTAAAAGGACAAAGCATAAAGGATTAAAGCTATTAAGTGTCATTTGCTTCTTTCTTCACTTTTTAGCTTCAGCAGAAGAACTGCAAAACTCTTCCTTCGAGCTTAAACCTTTTGTTTCTAAATATACCGCGTTTAGACACGGCAGTGATATTGGTGTTGCAAGCCTTTCGTTAACAGCAGGCCCCCAAAAAAGCTATCAGTTAGAATATAAGTCAGAAGTTTCTCGTTTTTTCTTTTCGGACAACCGAAACGAAAAAACGATTTATCAATTAACAGATTCAAATAATTTGACGCCAGTAACCTATGAATACAAGCGAACCGGCACTGGACCGAACAAAGAATTAACCATCGAATTTGATCGTTTGAACAAAAAAGCAACAATCGGTGATAACAAAAAAGTTAATATAGTCGAGCATGTTGATAATCAGCTTTTTAGAATAGATATTTCTCGTCAATTGGCCGAAGGTCATACTGAGTTTTCTTATGACTTCATCAATTACAGAGGTGAAATGCGTTCTTACAAAATTCTCGCGCAGATGACAGAACAATTAAGCCTCCCCTTCGGCACAGTTAATGCTATTAAAGTCAAAGTTGCAAGGGAATCTAACAAACGCGTGACCTATGCCTGGTTTGCTCCTACGTTAAATTATTCACTTGTCAGACTGCAGCAATTTAAAGAAAATAAAGAACAAGGCGACATTCAATTGGCGTCGTTTACACTTTCAAACTAAAACACTTCTTTTGCGTAAATAAATCAATTGGGATAAATATACTCTTTTTTTTACCTTGCTTGATTTTTATGATTTGTATCTATACCTTACACACACTGGTCAGACCTTAAGGAGTCATCATGGCAGATTTGATGTGGTTTTTAATTGTACTAACCGCTTTCGGATACACAAGCTACAAGCAATTGAGCGCACAAACGAGTGTAGTTGTGATTGCGACGGTAATGCTAATAGGTTCAATTGTCGGCTCAATAGGCATCCTAGGATGGCTTGCCTTTGCCGCGCTGGCATTCGCGTTTACGTACGTTCCCTTTAGAAAAGATTTTTTATCTTCTAAGTTACTCGCTTTCTATAAGAAAGTTTCACCCGAAATGTCAACAACCGAGCAAGAGGCCATCGACGCTGGTACTGTTTGGTGGGATGGTGATATCTTCAGTGGGAAACCAGATTGGAACAAATTACATGCAATTGCCCAACCAAGACTGAGCCCTGAAGAAAAGGCGTTTTTAGAAGGCCCCTGCGAAGAAGTTTGCGCAATGGTAGACGAATGGCAAATAAATCACGTTGATGCAGACTTGTCAGATGAGATTTGGCAATACCTGAAAGACAATAAGTTTTTTGCAATGATCATTGAAAAACGCTTTGGTGGGCTTGAGTTTTCAGCATATGCTCAATCTCGTGTATTGCAAAAACTTGCCGGTGTTAGTGCTGTATTATCGAGCACGGTAGGGGTTCCAAACTCTTTGGGCCCAGGCGAACTTCTTCAGCATTACGGCACAAAAGAACAACAGGATTATTATTTACCACGCTTAGCAGTGGGTGATGAAATTCCATGCTTTGCATTGACAAGCCCTGAGGCAGGCTCAGACGCTGGGTCGATTCCTGACCAAGGCATTGTATCTAAAGGTTTGTTTAAAGGTGAAGAGGTATTGGGTATGCGCCTCACCTTCAACAAACGATATATAACACTCGCACCTGTTGCAACTGTTATTGGGTTGGCATTCAAGTTATATGACCCAGATGGCCTATTAGGTGACACAGAAGATTTAGGTATCACCTGTGCTTTAATTCCAAGAGACACCGAAGGTTTAGATGTCGGACGACGCCATTTCCCTTTGAACGTACCTTTCCATAATGGTCCCGTAAGAGGGCAAGACATTTTTGTGCCATTAAGTTATATCATTGGTGGTGATAAAATGGCAGGAAAAGGCTGGCGCATGCTGATGGAGTGCTTATCTGTTGGCCGCGTTATCACCCTTCCCTCATCGGCTGCTGGAGGAGCAAAATCAATTGCACTAGCCACTGGTGCGTATTCTCGTATTCGTCGCCAATTTAGACTGCCTATTGGTCAGATGGAAGGCGTCGAAGAAATGCTTGGCCGTATAGGCGGAAACGCTTACCTAATGGATGCTGTTACTAGTTTTTCTACCGCAGGTGTCGATCTTGGGGAGAAGCCATCTGTTATTTCAGCGATTTGTAAGTACCATTTAACTGAAAAAATGCGCAGCGTTGTCAACGACTCAATGGATGTTCATGGTGGTAAAGGTATTTGTTTGGGACCAAACAACTATTTAGGTAGAGGTTACCAGGGAGTGCCTATCTCAATTACAGTAGAAGGTGCAAATATACTGACTCGTAATATGATGATTTTTGGTCAAGGCGCTATGCGTTGCCACCCGTTTGTACTTAAAGAAATATATGCTGCGCAAATCAATGATAGACAAGAGCAGCTTGAAAAATTTGATGACGCTGTGTTTGGTCATATTGGTTTTGCGCTCAGTAACACTTTTAGGAGTGTGTGGTTCAGCTTATCTGGTGGCCGTTTAAGCGCGGCGCCATTTAAAGATCAAACCGCGAAATATTATCGAGCAATGCAGGGTTATAGCGCTAACCTAGCCGTATTAACCGATATTTCGATGGGGGTGCTTGGTGGCTCTTTAAAACGTCGCGAACGCCTATCGGCGCGATTGGGCGATATATTGAGTTACTTGTACCTTGGTTCAGCAGTATTGAAGCGATTTGATGAACAAGGCCGAAATCATGATGACTTGCCTTTCGTACATTGGGCTATGCAAGACTGTTTGAGCAAGCTTGAAATTGCATTAGATGATTTCTTAGCTAACTTTCCATCCAAGCCAGTGGGCTTTGGGCTTCGCGCTATTGTTATGCCTTTCGGTAAACGTTTTAATAAACCGTCAGATGAATTAGAACATCAAATAGCGCACATTCTACAAACGCCTGGTGCGACCCGTTCGAGACTTGGTGATGGACAGTACTTGGCCCGCATCGACGGAAGTTTAATGGGGGATTTGGAGCAGACGCTTGATAATATGATTGCAGTGGAGCCAATTTTTGAACGCATATGTCGTTTCTATAAGCAAAAACTTCCTATGACAGGCTTAGATACACTTGCAGTAAAAGCCTTAGCTGATGAAGTGATTACTGAAAAAGAAGCCAACTTGATGAAAGAAGCCGAGGCTGGTCGTCTTCGTACAATCAACGTTGATGATTTTGATCCGCAAGAGTTAGTGATGGCAACTAGCGCTAAAGCAAAGTCAAAAAGCAAGACTAAGGCTAAAGCGCCTAAAGCAGCGTGATAATTAAATGTAAAAGGGCCACTTAATATTAGTGGCCCTTTTTAGTTTAATTAGCTCAATTAAGATATCGCACTCAATACCTTTAATCGCTGCTCATCATTCATAAAAGCCTGTTCAAAACCACATCTTTTTAAATATAAAATTTGTGTTTCATCCAAACCTACTACTGATTTTGCTAGGGCATATTCATCGTTTATCGTAATATTTGAAACCCCAGGATCATCAGTATTTAAACTAACACTAATGCCATGTTCAATAAATTTGTTGATTGGATGCGACTTAGTATCTATATAAGTACCCGTTTGATAATTTGAAGTAAGGCAGGCCTCAACCCCAATATTATTTCCCTTTAAATAATCCATTAATGCTTTATCTTGAACAGCAGCTACACCATGACCGATTCGTTGCGCGCCAAGTAAGTCAATTGCCTGCCAAATACTTTTGGGGCCATCTGCTTCACCAGCATGAACTGTTATCAATAGGCCTTTATCACGCGCTGTTTGAAAATGTTGTTTGAATAATGACGCAGGATAATTAAGCTCATCACCGGCAAGATCAAGTGCAACAATATCTTTATGAAAACTCAAAATTGCATTTAGTTCGTCTTCGCACTCTTTAACGCCATAAGAACGAGACAGTATCCCGATTAAATTTACCTCAATCTTTAATTCACTAACGCCGCGCTTAACACCCAAAATAACAGCTTCCACAACCTTGTCCAAATCTAAAGAAAACGCTTTCGCCATGTAGTTTGGAGAAAACCTCAATTCAACGTAGTCTAGACCCTGTTCTGCTGCATCACATACATTTTCATACGCGATTCGTTCACAAGCATGGTAATCTCCAAGAACTGAAACACCATAGTCAAGCTTTGCCAAAAACGATAATAAGTCAGAGGTTCGATCGTTAATTTGACAGTATTTTGCAAGTTCATTTGTATTATATGATGGCAGCGAAACATTAAACTGCTTTGCTAATGCGCAAATCGTGGCAACATTAATGTTCCCATCTAAATGCCGATGGAGGTCGACTAACGGTAATTTTTGCGAAGTTTTAATTTGATTTGACGGACCATTAGATAACAACATAAAACCTCAACTCAATAAAATCGCGCCTGTTACAAGTCTTCATCGCGACGTTTCTTTTATGCCCACTACCTACTTTATGAGGTAATTCATTAACCATTATTAATCGAATTGTAGCTTCTCTACTGCTAATACAATTTGGGTGCGTGTCTTAACATTCAGCTTTTTAAAAATAACACCAATATGGGCTTTTACCGTTGCTTCAGTCACATTGAGTGTGTCCGCGATTTGTTTGTTCATCATGCCATTTTTAACATGGCGAAGTACTTGAAATTGCTTTGGTGTAAGCTCTTTTAGCTTGCTAGCGATATCTTTTGCTTCAATGTCGACATTCGATACTTTGTCTTTTAGCTCCTCGGGAATATATTCACCACCGCCAAGACAAATTTCAATCGCAGTCTTAACTTCGCTGACCGGAGAAGCCTTCGAAACAAAACCAGACGCCCCAAAAGCAATCACCTGAGAAACTGTCTCTGGAGAATCGCTTGCAGAAAGCACCAACACAGGAACATTTGGAAAGCTTTCACGCACACGAAGAAGGCCGTAAAAGTTATCACAGCCAGGCATGGTCAAATCGAGAATCACAACAGAAACCTTTCTATTGTCACGCAAAGCCGAAATTGTTGTTTCTAGCGAATCAGACTCAATGAAACTCACGCTGTTAAACGCACTTTGAAGTGCACCTTTTAGTGCGTCTCTGAACAACGGATGATCATCCGCTATTAAAAACTTCAACATTTCTAAAATTCCCTAATTTTTTATTGGGTTATAGCATTATTAACTTACAACCATGTAAACTATACCCTATCAATCGCCACATCAAAAGTTACTTAGAGAAAGATGTCAGAAAAAGACAAAACTAAAACTGATAATATATATGCAAATCAACTAGATAAAGTGGAGTCATTCTCATTTAATCAACGAGTTGTTGATGTTTTTCCTGATATGATCACGCGGTCAGTGCCAGGATATAACGAAATTATAAATGGTATTGCCGAACTATCATCGATGTTTGCAAAATCTGATACCAACGTTTATGACTTGGGCTGCTCTTTGGGTGCGGTGACCTTAGCAATTGCAAAAGGAGCAAGTGAGACACCAATCAATATCATAGGCGTTGATAATTCAAATGCGATGGTAAAACGTTGTAGGGATAAGGTCTCAGCTTATTCTTACGCAAGAAATGTGGAGATTGTTGAAGGTGATATTAACCATTTTGAATGCAAAAACGCCTCATTAATTGTGCTCAATTTCACACTACAATTTATTGAACCTGAAAAGCGTCAATCACTCATTAATCGCCTTTATCAAGAACTTGTGCCGGGCGGTGTGTTAATCGTGTCAGAAAAGCTTAAACACGAAGATGACAGGGTAAACGACGCCATCATTAAAATGCATCATAATTTCAAACGTAAAAATGGTTACAGTGACCTCGAAATTGCACAAAAACGCACTTCGTTGGAAAAGGTGATGCTCCTAGATACACAACAAATGCATCATCAGCGTTTTCATCGAGCAGGCTTTAGTTCGTCAAGCTTATGGTTTCAACAACTAAATTTTGCTTCATTTATGGCTATAAAAGACTAATGATTAACTGGAAATCTTCACTTTACGCATCGCTAATTGGAACGCCACTTGAAACATGGATAGGCCCTTTACAAAAACAACTTAAAGATTGGGAATTAGAGAACGTCCATTCGAATACCGAAAAGTGGAAACAGCAAATCAAGCGCCTTCCCAAATTTGATAAGGTGCTTGTCAACTTTAAAGACTCAGTCAGCTTTATAAGCGATGAAGAAATAACTGAAAAACAGCGTGATTTTACAAAACAAGTCTTACGTCAATTTATGCCATGGCGTAAAGGACCCTATGACTTTTTCAATATACATTTAGACACAGAGTGGCGCTCAGATTGGAAATGGGAAAGAGTCCTTCCACACATTAGCAATCTCAAGGAGAGGCGCGTCTTAGATGTTGGCTGTGGCAGTGGCTATCATTTATTTAGAATGCATGGTGAAGGCGCCAAGCAAGTCATAGGAATCGACCCAACCACTCTTTTCTTTTATCAATTTCATGTTTTTAAACAATACATTCCCGAGCATAACATTCATTTTGTTCCCATTGGTATAGAGGACTTACCCGAGTTAAATTGTTTTGATACCGTTTTTTCAATGGGCGTTTTATATCACCGGCGAGATCCCATCAAGTTTTTGCAGGAGCTAAAATCACAGTTGACTAAAGGTGGTGAATTAGTCTTAGAAACATTAGTCATTGAAGGAGACGAAAATACTGTGTTGATGCCGAGAGATCGTTATGCTCAAATGAGAAACGTTTGGTACTTACCAAGCGTTGAAGCTTTAACACTATGGATGAATCGAGTCGGTTTTAAGAATGTAAAGCTTGTTGATCTTAATTACACAACAACTAGTGAGCAACGTTCTACACTATGGATGGAGAATCATTCACTTGCTGATTTCCTTGATAGTAATGACACTACTAAGACTATTGAGGGCTACCCAGCTCCCCTCCGCGCGACACTTGTTGCAAATAAATAAGTACACAACTTGTTACCTTGGGTTTGCACAATTAGTTGGCATAAAGCTTGATGTAGTAATGTTTTATGCAACGTAGAATAAAGTGCAAAACGCCATAGCCCAGTATTGCGAATTGAAGTAGTCGGTGTTTAGTACTTTATTTAGCAAAAGCGCTGTTTACTTGCTACATATAGGGAAAAATGTGATTGATGCTAATTTAGATGAATGCCTAGATGCATTTATAGATAGAGAAAAACTACCTCTATCCTTCAAGCTCCACGCACTAAAGTGGTTCACTCCAATTATCAACAACAACAAATTGCACCAAAAAAATGCAAATCATCCTGTTTTTATCGGCGTAAACGGGAGTCAAGGTTCTGGTAAATCAACATTAAGTCAACTTTTGACCGAATTGATAAATAGAATGACAGAATATAAAGCCCTCACCTTGTCACTTGATGATTTTTATTTAGACAAAGAAGCAAGGCATAAATTAGCAGAACAAAAACATCAGTTATTTGCTACACGCGGAGTACCGGGAACGCACGATACTCAATTAATGCGGGAAGTATTAGAAGCGTTAAAAAAAGGAAAGTCTTGCCGTTTACCAAAATTTGATAAATCAACTGATAACCCAGTCCCATCGAATCAATGGTTGGAGCTTCACAGTGGTGTTGATTTCGTTTTCTTTGAAGGCTGGTGTTGGGGTGTTACTTCTGCACCTGAAGATTCACTTATTGCTCCGGTTAACAAAATGGAGGAAGAGCAAGATGCATTTTTGCTATGGCGACAATACTCCAATAAAGTGTTGGCGAGTGAATATGAACCCCTCTATGCTATGTTTGACTATTGGATAATGCTTAAAGCACCTAGTTTTGATTGTGTTTACAAGTGGCGATGTGAACAAGAGGCTAAATTAAGAATTAAGACTCCAGACGCCCCGGGGCTTATGAATGATGAAAAAATCTTTTCTTTCATACAGCATTATCAAAGACTTACTGAACGCTGTTTACAGTTTCTTCCGGAAAAATGTGATTTGGTTTTTGAACTAGATGAAAATAGAGAAATTAAACAGGCGATCTATCAATAATGTATGCGCTTAATCCTGCCTTAAACCTTGAAAGAGTACTGATATTCACTGATATGGATGGCACTTTATTAGACCACCACAGTTATAGCTTTGAAGCTGCTAAGACAACAATAGAGGCACTAAAAAACAAAGACGCCTGTATCATTCCGAACACCAGTAAGACTTATTCAGAACTTATTGAACTACGTGAAAATATTGGACTAAATGGTCCTTTTATCGTCGAAAACGGTGCTGCGATTTATGTACCCGCATCCTTCATGCTGCGGGATAAAAGTCATTTCACCTTGAAAGATGGATTTTATGTCAAATCATTTGCTCGTCCACGCCAAATTTTTATTGAGTTGTTAAACAAACTTCCAAATGAATTTTCAGGATTGTTTAAAGCTTTTCACCAGATGACATTACAAGAGATCGCAGCTTATACCGATCTTCCTTTGCATGCCGCACAAAAAGCACAAGATAGGCTATATGGCGAACCAATTAAATGGTTGGGAAACAATCTTGAACAAAAACAAGCTTTTATTAAAGCTTTAAGAGACTTGGGCGGGCATGTTGTAGAGGGAGGCCGATTCATTCATTTTGCAGATAAAACAGACAAAGCCATCGCCATGCAATATTTCAAAGAAATACTTCAAGCCGAAAGCAATAAAAACATAGTAAGTGTTGCTTTGGGTGATGGGAACAACGATTTGAGTATGCTTGAAAAAGCTGATATCAGCATATGCATAAAGTCGCCGGTTAATCCGAAACTTTCTATAAGTAAATCATCAAATGTGTTTTATACCAATTTAGAAGGCCCTGAAGGCTGGGCCCAAAGTATTCAAGCATTAATATTTAATTCAACAGGACTAAACTAAAATGGCAGATTTTTATCAAAATGGGATCATTACAACTCTTCATAATTTAGAAGATAGATCCATTGAAGAGCTAGAAAGTGAGTTAGTCAATTTCTCCAATAAAAGACCATTAGGGTTAATTCTTCCTTCATTGTTTTCCGAACTTGAAGGAAAAGCACTGCCCGATACAATTGAACACATCAAACAAGTGCCCTACTTGTCAGAAATCGTAATTGGACTTGATCGAGCTGATGAAGCGCAATACAAATACGCACTAAAATTCTTTTCAAGTTTACCTCAGCACCACAGAGTTTTATGGAATGATGGTCCTAGATTAAAGGCATTAGATGAAGAATTACAAGCACTTGGGCTTGCACCTAAGGAAATGGGTAAGGGGCGAAATGTCTGGTACTGTATGGGGTATATATTAGCTTCAAACAAGGTCGAAAGTGTTGCGCTACATGATTGTGATATCTTAACTTATGATCGCTCATTACTCGCAAGGTTAATCTATCCAGTTGCCAATCCTCAATTTAATTATGAGTTTTGCAAAGGTTTTTACGCACGCGTCGCAGATGGAAAAATCAATGGAAGAGTCTCTCGATTGCTTGTTACGCCTTTACTACGTGCTTTAAAAACCACGCTCGGCGTTAACGAATATTTGGAGTTTATGGATAGCTTTAGATACCCACTTGCCGGTGAATTCTCATTTAGACGGGATGTTCTTAACGACATCAGAATTCCCAGCGATTGGGGTTTAGAAATAGGTGTGCTTTCTGAAATGCACCGTAATTATGCACATAACCGGTTATGCCAAGCTGATATCGCCAAAACTTACGATCACAAACATCAAGATTTGTCGCTTAATAATGACCAAGGTGGCTTGTCTAAAATGTCAATTGACATTACTAAGGCATTATTTAGGAAACTGGCCACTCAAGGAACCACTTTTAACACCGAAACTTTCAGAACAATAAAAGCGACCTATTTTAGAATCGCGTTGGACTTTGTAGAGACCTACAATAACGATGCAATTATGAATGGTCTGAAACTAGATGTTCATAGCGAAGAAAAGGCTGTTGAAATGTTTGCATTAAACATCATGAAAGCGGGCCAAAGCTTTCTAGAAAACCCAATGGAAACCCCTTTTATTCCGACTTGGAATAGAGTGGTCAGTGCAAAACCAAATGTCTTAGAAAGACTACTTGAGGCTGTTGAACTTGATCATAAAGAATTCATGGAGGACTAACTATGTCAATAAGCCTGCGCGAAAAATTACATCACCATCTAACGGCTATTTATGAAGATGTCCTAGATGAAGATACCATAGCAACACTTCCTGAAAGGTTAATAGAAAGCTTTAAATTAAGTTCATCTGAACAAGCATTTGTACCTGAACCACACAAAAACCTGTGGACTCATGAAGATATCGTTTTGATTACCTATGGTGATTCCATTTTTGACAGTCAACACTCAGAAGAATCACCACTAAAAACCCTACACAAATTTTTAGATACTTATGCTTCTTCTAGTATCAATAAAGTCCACATATTACCTTTTTTTCCCTATAGCTCTGATGATGGTTTTTCTGTTATTGATTACTCAACGGTAAATCAAGGTCTTGGTAATTGGGATGATATTGAAGCACTCTCGAAGGACTTTGGTTTGATGTTTGATATCGTCATCAACCATTGTTCGGCCAGAAGCGCTTGGTTTGAAAACTTTATTAGTAAACAAGGAAAAGGGGCTGATTTCTTTTTTACTGCTAATCCAGATGATGATTTGTCAATGGTTGTTAGACCAAGAACATCCCCACTTCTTAGAGAAGTAGAAACGACCAATGGTAAAGAGTATGTATGGTGTACATTTAGTCATGATCAAGTTGATTTTGACTTCCGAAACCCTGAAGTACTAATAGCCTTCTGCGAAATTATTCGTCTTTATCTGGATAAGGGTGCAACGATGTTCAGACTAGATGCAATTGCATTTTTATGGAAAATCGTTGGCAGTCCTAGTATCAATCTTGACGAAACACATGAGGCAGTAAGGTTATTCAGAACACTTATAGAGCATGCTGCACCTAACACTATAATCATTACTGAAACAAATATACCGAACAAAGAAAACCTAACTTACTTCGGGAATGCTAATGAAGCACATGCCATTTATAACTTTTCCCTGCCCCCTTTGCTATTGAATACATTAGTTACCGGAGACTGTACCCATTTAAAAGGCTGGATGATGTCTATGCCACCTGCTCAAAACGGTACCACCTACTTTAATTTCATCGCTTCTCATGATGGCATAGGTCTGCGTCCGGCTGAAGGTTTACTGAACGATGATGAATTAGGAAACCTGGTCTCTTGTATGCAAAATTTTGGCGGCAAAGTTTCATGGAGAGAGGCAGGAAATGGTCAGAAAAAACCTTACGAGTTAAATATTAGTTTAATTGACGCATTACAGGGTACGATTTCTGGCCCAGACAAATTTCAATTACAACGCTTTATTTGTGCGCACGCGATAATGCTAGGGCTAGAGGGTATTCCTGGAATATATATTCACTCTATGCTTGGTACACCGAATGATTATGAACGCGTTGAAAATACAGGCCACAATCGTTCAATCAATCGCCACCGATGGGAGTTTAACGAACTTACGCAAAATCTGCAGTCTCAAAGCTTGCATAGGAATGTACTCACCGCGATGAATCGCTTGATTCAAATTAGAAAACAACAACCAGCATTCCACCCCAATGCGACACAATTTACGCTTCAATTGGGCAAACGACTGTTCGGCTTTTGGCGTCAAAGTGCAGATCGAAAACAAAGTATATTCTGTGTTTCAAACATCACTAATAAGTCTAAAAAATTAGTGCTATCAGATTTAAATTTGATTGGCACAGAAGAATGGAGAGACTTATTAAGTGACTCAAACGATAAGGAGATTGGAGAAGTGATTACGCTTCGTCCATATCAAACAATATGGTTAAGCAATAGATAAAACAAAAAAGCACATGTGTTAATTTAAGCACATGTGCTTTTTCTTGTTCGTTCTTATTCTTCATCAACCTTCACACTATGACAAGCAAACATGAATATTTGCAAGGTAGTGATATATGTCAAAGAACCTATTACTCGTATTTTCGCTCAATTTTAGTTTCTATTGTATCGATATAACCATGCCAAGTCGCATACCCAATGATGGGCATTAGCACGATAAAGGCTGCAAAAAAAGTGATGAAGCCAAGAAACACAGTGAATAAAATAATTGAAGCCCATAAAAACATAGCGCGTTTGTTCAACCAAACGGCATTCATACTCGTTAATACTGCCGTTGCTAGGTCAACGCGACGTTCGAGTAAAATCGGTTGCGTAAACGCACTTAAGAAAAATACAAGTACTGTAAAACCAGCACCGACAGCTGTACCCAGTGCAAGAAAAGGCCATAAGTTAAAGAAGTTGGGTTCTAGGTAACTGGGATACAATGCGTGAATAATAGAAGCTACGCGTAACCAAAAAATCATTAATACCATCAGCATTAGCGCAAACCCCCACTCATTCACTGCGTTTCTAGACATCGCTTTTAGAGAGTGACGAAAAGAGGGTTTATGGTTTTTCTCGAACTGCCAAGAAACATCATATAGACCTGCGGCGAGATAAGGCCCTAAAAGCATAAAGCACACCATGGCAGGAAATATGACTAAATACCACCCTGTAGATTGGACCAAATAAAATATAAAAAGTGGTAGTGCAGTAAAAATTAAACCATATCCAAGGCTTATGATAGGCGCTTTTTTAAAATCATTGATACCAAGTCGCAACCATTTAAAACAGTCTAAAAAATCTAATTTTTTGCAAGGAATGACACGTGCTATTCCGCTGTTGCCAATAGCAGTTTCAGGGGTTTCTTCAAAATGCTGGGACATATTTGATCTTCCTTCTTGTCTCTGGTGAATGGAACAAGCATTTCACACTTGTACACAATTCATACCATAGAATCAAACAAAAAGGTCAATTTTTAACCTTATTTTATAAAGTTTTTAACTTATTCCAATGTATAGCGGCATTAAAAAACAAAGATAAGTATCTATTTAAGTCACTAAAACTCGTAATATCACACGCATTCCCCGTGACAGATTCGGCAACGAAACGGTGGCAATTATTTGAAATGACATCATACTCTTTGTAAGAGTATAAATTGGCGATACATCTTTCAACGGTGCTTTTAGAAGCCATCACATTAAACGCATCGTCACAAGCAATATAGATTTCCTCACCACTTCTATTTTCCAAGAAGCGCTCTGAGGAAATGGCGCGAACCAAGCCATTTCCATTGAGTTCAATTATTTTGCCATCTACCCAAATGCCCGTATGATCTAGGACACCAAAAATGCCACAACAGACTATCGCGCCATCAATTGGTGTGACTTTAAAGTTTGATTCACCAGGAAAACAACCCACTACACTTTTCGACTTTAAGTACCCTTCATTTGCTTTATTAGTCGCGTATAATCCTGCCACTGCAGCGCCAAGCCATAATAATGGTGCAGGCATATTGTGAGCCTCCTAAGCTAAATATCTGAAAAGATTAATCTAACTAGTATCAAATTGGCATGTTTAATATGTCACAAAATCTTTCAAACGGACTTAACACTAGTTGGTCCGTGTATTATGATGAAATACCAAATAATAAAGTAAGTAACAAAAAGACCATGTCTAGCATTAATCGTTCAAATAAACTCGCGAATGTCTACTATGATATTCGAGGCCCCATTTTAGAAAAAGCAAATCAAATGGAAGAAGCCGGTGAGAGAATATTAAAGCTAAATATTGGCAACCCTGCCCCATTTGGATTTGAAGCGCCTGATGACATTTTAAAAGATGTAATTCATCAGTTACCCACCGCTCAAGGCTATTCTGACGCGCAAGGTATTTATAGCGCTCGAGTTGCGGTCATGCAGTATTATCAGCAAAAAGGGATAGAAGATATCAAAGTAAAAGATATCTATATCGGAAATGGTGTCAGTGAATTGATCATGCTTGCTATGCAAGCTTTGCTAAACACGTCGGATGAAGTCCTGCTACCTTCACCCGATTATCCTTTATGGACGGCAGCGGTTAACTTGTCATCGGGCACTGCCGTACATTACAAATGTGATGAAGACAATTTGTGGTTTCCCGATATTATTGATATTGAATCAAAAATCACAACAAAAACCAAAGCCATCGTTATTATAAATCCAAATAATCCAACGGGCGCAGTCTACAGTGAAGAGATACTCAGGCAAATAGTTGATTTAGCTAGAAAGCATAATCTTATTATCTTCAGTGATGAAATCTATGACAAAATTTTATACGACGAGGCTAAACATACCTGCATTGCATCACTTGCTCCGGATTTGTTCTGTGTTACGTTTAGTGGCCTTTCGAAAAACTACCGAGTTGCTGGGTTCAGAGCAGGTTGGATGCTAGTTAGCGGGAATAAAAAAGAGCAAAAGGTTACATTGAAGGCCTTACCATTTTGTCATCTATGCGCATGTGTTCAAACGTGCCCAGTCAACATGCTATTCAAACGGCTCTTGGCGGTTATCAAAGTATAAATGAATTAATTAATCACGATGGTAGATTATTAGTACAGCGCAATATTACGCATGAAGCACTGAATAAGATTGATGGAATCAGCTGTGTAAAACCAATGGGGGCAATGTATTGCTTTGCAAAAGTCGATGCTAAAAAGTTTAACATTAAAAGTGATGTTAAAATGGTACTCGACTTACTGAGTGAAGAAAAAATACTGCTTGTTCATGGTTCAGCTTTTAACTTACACACGGGATGTTACTTTAGAGTTGTGTTTTTACCTCATCAAGAACAATTAAAACCAGCATTAATGCAAATGAAAGACTTTTTTGAGCATTATCAACAAATTGAATAAGGTATCAAGGCAAATTCAATTGCTATATAGTAATCGTCTAAGATAAATAATAAATGCGACCATGCAAGAATTAAACATTCAGACAGAGCATAGCGAATTAATCGAAAAGATTACTAATACAGGTTCCTGTCGGTATCGTTATGCAAAAGATAAATTTATATGGACCAAGAATCTGTATCAAGTTTTCAACTTAACACCAAACGCACTTGGAGAAGGTGCTGAATGGGATATTCCAATCTTTTCTGAGCATACCCGCAGATTAATTAAAACTAAAATAGAAAAAAGCGAAGCTGAGTTCAAAAGCTTTGAAATCAAGTTGCCGTACATTTCAGAAAGTGGTGCCGACAAGTGGGTCAAGTTTTGTTGCGAATTTATCGTACAAGACCAACAGTTAATCGAGCGCGTTTCAGTGTTCCGAGACATAACCTTATCCATAGACTCTTCGGAGCATAACAATTTCTACAAAGAACGTGTTGAATTAGCGTTGACATCAACAAAAGCTGGCACATGGGATTATCAAGTAGTTTCAAATGAATTATTTTGGGATGAATCCATGTTTTCCTTATTTGAGATTCATCGACCCAATCGAGCACTAAAGTTTTCTGAATGGATAAACCATGTTCACCCTGATTCAAAAGAAACGTTTATTGATGAATTTAACAAAGCATTAAAAGTTGAAGCTCCTGACCACCTCCTAAGTTTTGTTGTAAAAATCCTGACGCCTTTAGGCAGTCTTAAATATATAAAGATAAGTGCTAGATTCTATTCTGATATTTTTGATAAAACCGTTAGAGTAGTAGGAACGTGTATTGATGTTACGGAGCAAGAAATCGCTACCAACAAGATACTAGAACAGGCAACAATAGCGCAAAAAAACGCCTTAATTGCACAAGATGCAAATGAAGCAAGAGCCAGATTCATCGCAAATGTAAGCCATGAAATTCGCACGCCTATGAACTCAATTCTGGGAACGTTGCAAATTTTGGATTCATATGACTTTAATGACGAATTGAAAGAATTAATCAGTATGGCAACCGAATCTTCTAATGATTTGTTGAATGTCATTAATGACGTATTAGATTTGTCTAAAATTGATGCCCAAGAGATGGAAATAGAGTCTATTGATATTGATGTAGAGAAGCTAATAGAAAATGCTGTGATGAAGTTCAGCCACTTGCTTCAAGAAGGAGTGACGTTAACAAGTGACATTGCCCCTAATCTACTCATGGACAGATTGGGTGACCCGCTCAGGTTTAATCAAGTGCTAAATAATTTATTATCAAACGCAATCAAGTTCACTTCGTCTGGATCAATCACGCTCAAGTTGTATGGAGATGACAAAGAAATTTGTGTTGAAGTGATCGATACTGGTATTGGCATTGATAACGATAAGTTAGAGTTGATTTTTGAACCTTTTAAACAAGCAGATGATACCACTACTCGAAATTTTGGAGGCACTGGATTAGGGTTGGCAATCAGTAAAAAGCTGACACAACTTATGGGGGGGAAATTGACAGTAAATAGTATAGTAAATCAAGGTTCCCATTTTAAGTTTACTGCCCCGCTCCCAGCGACATCTCAGTTTATTTCTTCAACATCAAATAAGTCACTTTCAAACAGTGTCCCCAATCTAAAAGAACACTGTATTTTGTACGCCGAGGACAATGATGCAAGCATTAATATTGTCAAACAGTTAATTAGGCCAACAAATGCAAAGCTCTTAACTGCTATTAACGGAAGAAGTGCAATTGAACTATATAGAAAGACCCCTAGTGTAAGCATCGTTATATTGGATATTCAAATGCCAATTATGAATGGAGTTGAGGTTTGTGAACGCATAAGGGCTGAAAATAAAAATATTCCGATCATTGCGCTAACTGCAAACGTAATGATTGAAGATCAAAAGAAATACTTTAATATGGGCTATAGTCAAGTGATCGAAAAGCCCATCAAATTTGACAAATTCTACGAAGCACTAAACAAAGTCTAGGATCAAAGAATAGAATGGAAATAGAAACCATCACGACTGATGTCGATAATCGTGACGATGCTCCAACCCATATTGTTGCGATAGGCGTGTCTGCTGGAGGACTAGAGGCTCTCGAAAATTTTTTTTATGCACTTGATGATAACCTAGGTTGCAGCTATGTGGTTACTCAGCATTTATCTTCAGACTTTAAAAGCATGATGGACCAATTGCTTCGAAAGTATACTTCTATGCAAGTTCTTCTAGCAGAAGATGGTGAGAGCATCAAAGCAAATACGGTCTATCTAGTGCCTGCGGGAAAACTATTGAGAATCAACAACACAAAACTCGTTCTTAGCGATTTGCCAAAAGAAAATCGCATCAATCTTCCAATCAATGCAATCTTCTCAAAATTAGCTCAGGACGCTGAATACGCAGTTATAGGGATAATACTATCAGGAACAGGCTCCGATGGATGTCGCGGTATCGTTGCACTCAAAGAGTACGGTGCAATGGTGATTGCACAAGATCCAACCGAAGCACAGTTTAATGGTATGCCACAAAACGCAATCAACACCGGCGCAGTAGACTTTGTACTCAAGACTGCCGATATGTCAGAGTATATTAAAAACTTTGTTTCTCACCCATTAGCTAAGGCAGAATCTGAAACATTCAAATACCATCTATCTCAAAACACAGATGTACTTCGAAAAATTCTCATACTGATACAAGATCAAACGGGCCTGGATTTTAAAGCCTACAAAGAATCAACCGTATCTCGTCGCATCAAGCATCGAATGAGTATTAATAACAAAGTTTCACTGAATGAATATTGGGAATACTTGCAAAACAACGAGAGCGAAATTGAACTCGTTAAACAAGACTTATTAATTGGTGTTACACGCTTTTTCAGAGACAGAGAAACTTGGGATAAGTTAAAAGATGAAGTTGTCATTCCGATGATTACTAACCGAGATGCTAACGATACAATCAGAGTATGGTGTGCAGGTTGTTCGACGGGTGAAGAAGCATACACAATTGCAATGTTATTTGATTCAACAATAAAGGAGTTAGGGCTTGCGCGAAAAGTTAAAGTGTTTGCAAGTGATATAGACCAAACATCAGTGACTTATGCCGGCAATGGGATTTATCCAAGTAGTATATCTGACGAAGTTTCATCAGAATTACTCAGTACATATTTCACTCAATTGAGTGATGGTGAGTATCAAGTATCGAAGGATTTACGAAGTACTGTAGTGTTTGCAACTCATAATGTGATTCAAGATCCACCGTTTTCAAATATGGACATGGTAAGCTGCCGCAATTGCCTAATTTACCTTCAGCAACCAGCACAACAAAAAGCAATGGCTTTTTTCCATTTTTCATTGAAAAAAAATGGCTTCATGTTGTTAGGTAGTTCTGAATCACCAGGAAAATTCGCAAGTTATTTCCCAGCCGTTGACTCTTCCAAACGCATCTATCAAAAAGTACAAGATATAAAGATACCTATTTCTTCAATCTCTAGTCATGGATTAAGACGAAGCGGATATGAACTAAAATCCATTCCTCAGTTTGTAGAACGTATAAACAAAAAAATGGCAAAACCAAAGTCAAAATCACCTGGTTTGATGTCACTTCAAGAAAGGTTTCTACCCCCCACCTTTATACTCAATACCAAGCTTCAAGTTGTTTACACATATGGTGATACCAGTCCCTTCACCGAAAAACTGCGTCCAGGTGAGGTGACCAATGATATTGCAGATATCGTAAACAAAGAACTTTCCAGTAGCGTCCTATCAGGCACACATGAATGTGTTCGCGAAGAAAAAAACGTGTTTTTAGAACGTGTATACGTAGACGAAAAAACTAAGGAGTTCTGGGGGCTAAACTGTTACACCTTCAGAGAAGACGATGAACCAGATAGGTTAATCGCCGTGAGTTTCGTGCAAGGAATACCAGAAACCAAAAATGAAAATGTTTCCGTTTATACACCTGATGAGCAAACACAACAACGTATAATTGAACTAGAGACTGCATATGTCGAATGCCAACGCATGTACCGCGAGGCGCTTGAAGATTTAGATGCAACCAGCGAAGAGTTAAAATCGAGTCACGAAGAGTTAATGGCTGCGAATAAAGAATTACAATCCACTAACGAAGAATTACAGTCAGTTAATGAAGAGTTGTATACCGTTAACAGTGAGTATCAACAAAAAATCTTAGAATTGACTGACACTAATAACGATTTAGAAAACATTTTAAATTCAACAGACTTAGCGGTTCTATTCCTAGATCCCGATTTAAATATCAGAAGGTATACTCGTCCAATTCGCAACTTTATCAACATTATGGATTTTGATTTAAATCGACCTTTTGAAGATTTATCCTTGAAGTTTAAAATGGAAAATATGCACGAGATTGTTAAGTTGGCGAATACTCAGGGCAAATCGTTTTACCAAATGATTGAGTTAGACGATAAGAAAATAGAGCTTTCAGTAAACCCTTACACAATCGGAAAAGACAATCAAGGTGTGGTGATTTCCATGCGTCAACAAGACTAATTATGCACGCAAACAGTAGCATCTGGACAGAACGAAGGCATCAGCGTCCCGATAAAGGCGATGGCGACTTGAGAGACGCTTTTCAGCGAGACAAAGCACGCGTTATGCACTCTGCTTCTTTTCGCCGCTTACAAGCCAAAACACAAGTTGTGGGCATAGGTATTAATGACTTTTACAGGACTCGACTAACGCATTCTTTAGAAGCAGCGCAAATTGGTACAGGCATTGTCAATCATCTATGCAAGCAACAACCTGACTTAGCAGCAAAGTTGCAACTCAATGAGCATCTTATTGAGTCTTTGTGCTTAGCGCATGATATCGGCCATCCCCCTTTTGGGCACGGCGGTGAAGTGGCAATGCATTATATGATGTCAGACCATGGTGGCTTTGAAGGAAATGCACAAACTTTTAGAATAATAAGCAAGCTAGAGCCCTATTCCAAAAAACATGGAATGAACTTAGCGCGCAGAACCGCGTTAGGATTGATAAAATACCCAAACTACATCGACAATTTACTCAATCCCTCATTGAAAGTTGATAAACCTATCAACTCTAAGCTTGTAAAAGCATACCAGTGGCACCCTCCTAAAGGTCTTTATCAATGTGACGAGGATAGCTTTGATTGGTTACTTTCACCTATACCTAACAAAGACAAAGATGAGTTTATGTCGGTACAACTCAAGAAACAAAAGCACCATAACACTCATTATAAGTCTTTAGATTGTTCAATCATGGAGCTTGCAGATGATATTGCATATGGTATCCATGACTTAGAAGATGCAGTAGCTACATCTATGGTCTCACAGTCTTACTTTATTGATGAGGTAGTAAAGCCTATCGAAAGCATGCAACTGGAAGGTTTATCTACGCAAATACAAACCATTAATACCCAATTGTTTAGTGGTGACAGCTTTTTGCGTAAAAGCGCCGTTGGTGCTCTAGTCAATTACTTCATTACTTGTATCTTCATTGATAAACAAGATGTATTTGAATCGGATTTATTGGACTATCAAGCCAAATTCCCTTTTGATTTTGCTAAAGCCTTAACTATTTTCAAACAGTTTGTCTTTAAACATGTAATAAAAAAACCTGAATTACAACTTCAGCGCTATAAAGGGCAACAAATGATTATGGCGCTATTTGAAGCCTTTAGCACTGAACCAATGAGGCTACTACCCGTAAACACTGTAAACAGGTGGGAAAAAGCAGAAGAACTTCAGCTAGGGCAAAGGATAATCGCGGATTACATTTCTGGGATGACAGACGAATACGCATCTCGAATTTATGGTCAGTTGTTTTTGCCATACAATGGGTTATCACTCAGTAGCCTAGCATAAGTCTAGTTAGCAATAAAAAATCCAAGTTAACGAAATCCTTTTCCCTTTGAGCGGTCTAATTATTAACAAATCATCGTAAAGGGGTTCACCGGTGCTAATCAAGTCAACCAAACGTAGTGATGAATCAGAAAATCAAGTAACTGATGAAACAGTATTTAATTCACGCAGAGATGTACTTAAAAAGCTTGGTTTTTTAGGCGCGGGGTCTTTGTTAGGTGGCAGCGCGCTTGCAAACCCATTGGATTGGTTTAAAGATGAACGCCCCCCTAAATTTGTTCAATCAGAGCTTAGCTTTAATGTTGATACGAGTACTAAACAAACTTTAACACCTGAATCTCAAGCCATTAACTACAATAACTTTTATGAGTTTGGCACCTCAAAATCAGATCCAGCAAAACATGCTCAAAGCTTTAAGGTAAATCCTTGGAAACTAGAGGTTGAAGGGTTAGTGGAAAATCCATTGACACTCGACTACGATGATTTATTAACTAAATTTCCTCTGGAAGAACGTATATATAGACTTCGTTGTGTTGAGGCGTGGTCTATGGTTATCCCCTGGATTGGCTTTTCGCTATCACGCTTATTGAAACAAGCTAAACCCTTAAGCAGTGCAAAATATGTTGCCTTTGAAACAGTCTATGACCCCAAACAAATGCGTGGACAACGAAGTCGATTCTTGGGCGGTGGTGTTGATTATCCATACATTGAAGGATTGCGACTGGACGAGGCGATGCACCCTCTTGCACTTATGACAGTTGGTATGTACGGTAAAACCCTTCCTCCTCAGAACGGTGCACCGGTAAGACTCACCGTGCCGTGGAAATATGGTTTCAAAAGTATAAAGTCGTTAGTAAAAATTAAACTAGTAGACAAGATGCCTCCTACCAGCTGGAATATTTTGATTCCTAGCGAATATGGTTTTTACGCAAATGTAAATCCAAAGGTCGCTCACCCTAGGTGGAGCCAAGCAAGAGAACGCCGTATTGTTGGAGCCAGCGTGTTAGATCAAAAACGCATTGATACTAAAATGTTTAACGGCTATGAAGAAGTGACGTCGTTGTACACTGGTATGGATTTAGCCCGCTATTACTAACCCACTGTCAACTCAGGAAAAGTTTGTATCAATAAATGAAACCCATTCGAATTAAACCCTGGAAAATACAGACACTAAGACTTTCAATACACGGCTTTTCTAATTTGCTTTTGGGTTTTGCATATTATCAAGCATTACTTGGGCTCGTGTTAGGTGATCCTGTTCAGTATTTATTAGATTTTACCGGTATTGGTGCTTTGAACCTTTTAGCACTTAGTCTTGTTATTTCTCCTATCGCTTCAAAATTGAAGTTTGCTCAATTGATGCCCCTTAGGCGAACACTTGGCATCTATTCTGCGATATACGCAATCGCACATTTCTACGCATTTGTAGCCTTTGAATTACAGTTTGAATGGCTAATAATAGTTTCAGAAATCATCGAGCGACCTTATATCACCGTGGGTTTTATTGCTCTATTTTTGTTGACGACGCTATTAATAACGTCAAATAGGATATCAAAAAATTGGCTAAAATCTCGTTGGCAAAAGCTACACAACTATGTGTATATAAGCGTTTGTCTTGGAGTTTTACATTATTTATGGGCAGTTAAGACAATTGGGCCCCAGCCTGTAATTTACGCTTTTATTTTTGCACTGTTGTTATTTGCTAGAAGGAAAAAAATTACCAATTTGTTCAAAAAGTAGTTGCATGTTTTTTTATACAGTATTACTGTACATCCATACACACTGGATAGGTAGACAGTTATGCATTCAACTAGCTTGCGTTTTATAAATAAAATTTCAACAAATCACGATGATGGTTTTAAGCGCTCCACTACGCAGATGTTTACACATCATCGCCCATATACTGATGATGTTGAAAATCCGTCCTTTGTACAATACACATTATTTGCTCAAACATATAAAGAGCGTAAAAGATGGTTGGCTAATGTTTCGCGCAGTAAGACATTAAAGCAAGCTAAAGTTCATGCTATTAATGTAAAACCAACTGCAAATAAAGATGACTTCGACGTGATTCGCTCTTTATTGATCGCGAAGACATGCCACACTATTTTGTTTGATAAACAATTTGATGTACTGCAAACAAAGGAATTAAAGGATCTAGCACGTTTCAGTGGAACAAAATTAGCGTTTATAAAAGATGAACAGCACAATCGTCACTGTACAGAAAGAAAAGCAGCCCACTAGCGTTTATTAAGCGTTGACTTGATGTGTCTCCCATTTAAATGAATCTGGGTTCATCACTTCAAGCTCTCTGTGTTGTGGTTTACATTTCAGATTCAAGTAGTCACATTCGTTTGGGCGAAACTGAATTAGTGCGTAATTTTTGCTAATCTTAGATATTGCAGAATCTGTTTGAATCTGACCATCTGAATCAATTGGCGATTTTGGTTTAGGTGAATCAAAACTAAGTTTAGCTGTATCAGATAAGCAATCCCAAAAACTTCTGTATAGTATGCCCTCGGTTAAGATCTCTACCTTGCAAGAGATGCGATATTGTTCACGTGTCTTTGCGAAGTACCAACAAATTTGAGCTTCATGCCGATTTTTAAACTCAGTTATTTTTGTACTTCTAATGTCAGTAACCGCATAAATATTATGTTGATCATCGAAGCCTCTAAATACCATTGTTCTTACAGCAGGTAAGTCGTTAGCATCAATACTGGCGACTTGAAAGTATTTAGTTTCATGTTTACTTCTACCTAGGTGTAGAGAACGTTGTATATTTTGTTTCCATTGAGGCATCAAAGTCTATTTCCTAAAAGCATGGAATCAAACGTTTTTGTCACGCTTGATCAAAGAAAATAATTCATAAAAATTATCAGTGGTAACTTTTGCAAGCTCTTGAACCGAAATATTTTTTAATTCGGCAATAAAGTGCGCAACATCTCTCACATACTCTGGCTTATTTTCTTTTCCTCTGTGTGGAACAGGTGCTAACCATGGAGAATCAGTTTCAATAAGTAGCTTTTCCAAAGGAATTTGTTTGACAGTGTCTTGTAATTCCTTCGCACTTTTAAAACTCACAATACCAGAAATAGAAATATACATACCGAGTTCCATCGCTTCGTTTGCCATCTCAAGAGACTCTGTAAAACAGTGTAAAACACCTTTGGTTGATTCGGCCTTATGCTGTTTTAAAGCATTTAAGGTATCTTGCTGTGCATTGCGAGTGTGAATAATTAAAGGTTTATCTAGCGCATTTGCTGCCTTTATATGGTCTACAAAAGAGACTTTTTGTACTTCCTTGGTGTCTGCACTGTAGTGATAGTCTAGGCCTGTTTCTCCTACTGCGACCACTTCTGGTCTACTAACACAGGCTAGTAACGTCTCATAGTCACAAGCATCGTCTTGATGAAGTGGATGAACACCGCAAGAAACGGACACATTATCAAAGCCTTTAACCTTGTCATACATATCTTCGTATTCTCTAACAGATGTTGCGACACAAAGCATATGCTCTACTTTTTGCTCTTGTGCTGATTTAACAACTGATTGGATACCGTTAGGGACATCCTTTAATTTATCTAAATGACAATGTGAATCTACGAACACAGAATATTACTCTTTATTTAAAACTTAAAAATATGGAGTCTTTAAGCGTATTTAAACGTGTGAAAAAAGACTTTGTAAAATGAGTACCTTATTAAGACCAGCATGGTTTAACTTTTTATTTGCATCAACCGTTTTTTGATAGGCAATAAAATCACTTTCTTTATTCGAGTCTTTATATCTATTTAAAAAATATTGCCCTAACCAAACCACTAACTTATCAGCGTCTTTTTGCCATTGTATTGAAGCTTTATTTACACCCGTTGTTCTTTCTATTAATTCTTGAATAGTAAATTCAAAGTCGGTGTACAGAAGACCAGATGCTTGCTCAACGCTATTTTTATATGCTAGTGGTGAACCTTTAAAAGCCCTTAAAGCATCCTTACTCGGCAAAGGGCTTATCGATTCTTGTGACAACCATTCCCTTGCACTTTCAAAATCAGGGGGGTTAACATTTAGTTTTTCGCAACGACTCAATATGGTTGGTAATAGGCGCTGAGACTGACTACTTGTGAGAATAATATAAGTATTATTAGTAGGTTCTTCTAGTGTTTTTAACAGTGAATTGGTTGCAGATTCAGTCATTAAATCTGCATTCGCAATGGTCAACACTTTATTTCCAGACAACTGGGCTGTTTTACTTAAAGTTTCAATTTCTTTTCGTATTAAGTCTATACCGATTTGAGTTTTATCGCTAACCACGACATGATTGTCAGGATGACTACCCGCATCGATTAATTGGCAAGATTTGCAGATGCCGCACGCCAACATACTGACTTTATCTTCACATAATATTTTCTTTGATAAATGCGAGGCATATTGCTCTTTACCAAGACCTATGGTTCCGCTAATTAATATTGCGTGATGTAAAATATTGTTATTAATACGCGAAGCAAGTTGTTGGTTAAGCTCTTTAAACCAAGGAAGCACGCTCATTCTCCAACCTGAATAGTTGCGAACCAATTACTAAGTTGCTCTAACACATCATGATGAACTTGATTCATATCCTGATTTGCATCGATTAAACATGCTTTACTGCTTTGCTCAACAAGTGAATGAAACATTTTTCTAGCTCTTACGAAAAAGTCCATACCAGCTTGCTCAATTCTATCTAACTCGCCCCGCCCTCGGGCACGCGCCAATCCAATCTCGGGAGTCACATCCAAATAAATAGTAAAATCAGGTTCAAAATTGCCTAAAGTCAGTTGCTTTAATTGTTCTAAGCTTTGCAAATCGATTTCTCGTCCGCCGCCTTGATAGGCGATTGACGACCAATTGTGCCTATCTCCAATTACCCACCTGTTTGTTTGCAAAGCTGGTTTAATGACATTATTTACTAACTGACTTCTTGCCGCATACATTAACAACAATTCAGTTTCTTGTGTAACATGCTCATCCCAGTTTTGTTTAACGCATCCTCTTATTGCTTCTGACATCGGCGTGCCACCGGGTTCTCTCGTATTGATTACCAATAAATCGCGTTCTTTTAAAAAAGACTCAATGACTTGAATTACTGATGTTTTGCCAGCGCCTTCAAGGCCTTCTAAAACGATAAAACGAGGCTTCATATTACGTCTATTTCCCTTTGTTTAGCTGATACAAGCCTACGGCCTTATTGTGTTCTGCCAGTGTTTCTGAAAAGTGATGAGTACCATTGCCTTTAGCAACAAAATACAAGTAATCGGTTAATTCAGGCTTAGTTGCCGCTTCCAGCGAAGCCAAGCCCACCATAGCAATGGGCGTTATTGGTAGACCTTTTATCACATAAGTATTGTAGGGCGTTGGCGTACGTAGGTGTTTGCGAGTAATATCGCCCTCATATTCATCTCTAACGCCATAGATAACCGTTGGATCTGTTTGTAAGCGCATATTTTTATGGAGCCTGTTATTGAACACACCAGAAATAAGCCCTCTTTCTGTAGCGACTGCCGTTTCTTTTTCAATAATCGATGCCAAAATCAGTGCATCATATGGAGACCTGATAGCAATATCTTGGTAGCGCGCGCCCCATAAGCGATTAAGGGCATTACTCATTTGAGTGTATGTGCGCTTTAAAGTACTAGAAAGGGTGTCTTGTGACGTGTACAAATAAGTATCAGCCAACAGACATCCTTCCAATTTCTGATAATCATTTCGACAAAAATCATTTGTACTGACAAATTTCTCATACAGAATTGTTTCGTCAGTAATATCAATTATTAGATGTTTTGAATTGATGAGTAATTTCAACCACTGGTCAAACGATTGTCCTTCAATCAAACTGACCGAAAATTGTTTTTGTTGTCCGCTTACTAACTTCTTAAAAAATGTAGATAAGGTTTCTCTTTCAGCCAATTCAAAGTGGCCAACTTTTATCTTTGTTTTTTCTTCATTTAACTTTAACCAAAGCCTAGCGATGTAACGATTTTTTTGCGAATCAAAAAATGGGATGTCCGATAACAACCCGAATGAGGTTTGACCTTTTTCTATCACAAAGTCTTGATGATTAACTACTTTAAAATCAGTGCTAACGACTTGTTGATAAACGACCATCAGAGAAACAATCAGCATGATGGACACAATAAGCATCCCAATCATTAATTTTTTGAGGATGTTCACTTTTTAATTACCTGATAACAGCAAAGAAGTTAACGTTTTATCAATATCGAGGACAACGTTGGTATCAAATGAAAAGCTTTGAGCACCATTAAAGATTGATTTAACTGGGGTAACCCCGTGTACCGCATTGCAAACAAAAGCACTCTTTAACTGGCTCAGTTGTTCAACGCTCATAACACACTCATGCACTTGCATACTAAGTGCTTCTGAATTGTCAATTATGAATTGACGCATGACGCCTGTTACGCCACACAAATCAAGTTTTGGTGTCAACCAATGCTTTCCATCAAACGCGAAAAAATTGGCGGAACTGCTTTCAATCACATGTTGTTCATTATCAAGCATTAACACATCATCAAATTTCGATTCAATTTCAGCATTGTATTGCCATAAGGATCGTTTTGCTAATACTTGCTCGAGTCTATTACAGTGTTTAACACCAGCCAAATAAGGTTGCTTAGCCAGCAAAACGGGGCTTAACATCAAGCTTAAGGCTGCATTCTCTTGAGATTTAAATGGGTGCACAGATACAAAACACTGACTGTTTTGCTTGTCACCAGTTGGGGGCATATATCCTCGACCACCTGTACCTCGAGAAACTAAGACTTTTACAACGCTTTCATTCTTTAGTTGTAAAGCCTGAGTAAATGATTCACCAGTCAAATAATCGAGCAATTCATCTTTAAATGAAAAATCAATCCCGAGCACATCTGCATCACTTTGAAGACGCTGAATGTGTGTGTTCAACAATTGGATTTTTCCTGCACTCGCGCGCATAGTAGTAAAGCAACCATCGCCGTAATTAAACGACCGGTCTGAGCTCGCCACTTGGGTGTGATCAAAAACTCGTTTAGATGGTTGCATATATAATGACTACTTCCCTTTGCAAAAACTCACAATAAATTTTGGCTATCTATTCTGGTTTCTTAAACAGCAATGAGCCATTTGTTCCACCAAAACCAAATGAATTGCAAAGCGCATAGCTATGATTAAATTCACTTGCTTTGTTAGCAACAAAATCTAAATCACACCCTTCTCCCAGTTCATCAATATTGATCGTTGGCGGCGCAATAGCGTCTCTTAAGGCTAATATTGTAAAGATAGCTTCAACCGAACCAGCTGCACCTAAAAGGTGCCCAGTCATCGACTTAGTAGAGCTAACCTTTACCGAATTAGCATGCTCTTTGAACACACTTTTTACTGCGCTAACTTCAGCAACATCACCAGCTGGGGTAGATGTGCCATGAGCATTGATATATCCAATTTGATTGGTTGATATACCCGCATCATTGATAGCGTTTTGCATTGCAGCGGCCGCCCCAGAGCCGTCAGCGGGTGGTGAGGTCATATGATAAGCATCACCGCTCATACCAAAACCGACGACTTCAGCGTAAATTTTTGCACCCCGTGCTTTTGCAGACTCATACTCTTCAAGCATGACTACACCAGCACCCTCTCCCATTACAAAT
Source organism: Glaciecola sp. KUL10 (assembly GCF_003203515.1). Taxonomy (GTDB): domain Bacteria; phylum Pseudomonadota; class Gammaproteobacteria; order Enterobacterales; family Alteromonadaceae; genus Glaciecola. The sequence goes on from NZ_BGNG01000001.1 coordinate 321,222, forward strand.
CCATCACGATCTTTGTCCCAAGGTCGGCTTGCTCCTTGTGGGTTATCGTTATTGGTCGAAAGCGCTCTAGCGGCACCAAAACCCGCAATTGCAAGTGGTGTAATTGTAGATTCAGCGCCACCCGCAAGCATTGCGTCAGCATCGTTATAAGCAATAGTTCTCGCCGCAATTCCGATGTTATGCACACCAGTAGTACATGCCGTGACTACATTTAGATTAGGTCCTTTTATTCCTTCCATAATAGAAAGAAAGCCAGAGATCATATTAGTAATCGTAGAGGGAACAAAAAAAGGTGAAACTCGCTTAGGGCCACTTTTTGTTAATTTAGTATGGTTCTCTTCAATCAGTTCCAATCCACCAATGCCTGAACCAACCGACACGCCAATACGATGAGCATTTGTTTCATCGATTTTATAGTTTGAATCTCTGAGCGCTTGCATGCCAGCGACAATACCAAACTGAATGAAGCGATCCATCTTTTTGAGTTCTTTCTTCTGAATATATTGTTCAGGTTCGAAGTCTTTTACCTCGCCTGCAAAACGCGTGTTAAACCCGTCGGTATCGAAACGAGTTATTTCAGAAATGCCGCTTTTTCCAGCTAAAATACCTTTCCAAGTGTCTTCGAAAGTATTGCCAAGGGGGGAAAGCATACCCATACCTGTAACCACTACGCGACGTTTTGCCACAATAGCCTCCGTACAAATAAATGCCTACAAACAAAAAAACGGCTCAAAAGAGCCGTTTTTCATCAAGATTCGATTACGCGTCTTTATTAGCGTTAATATAGTCGATAGCAGATTGAACTGTTGTGATTTTTTCAGCTTCTTCGTCAGGAATTTCAGTATCAAATTCTTCTTCCAAAGCCATTACCAACTCAACTGTATCTAGTGAGTCTGCGCCCAAATCATCAACGAAAGAAGCTTCAGATTTAACTTCTTCTTCTTTAACTCCAAGTTGCTCAACAATGATTTTTCTTACGCGTTCTTCGATGTTACTCATAATATCAGGCTTCCTTTACGTACCTTTTTTAAAATTATGTGAGTAGTTTATTTGTCTACTCAACAGCTTGCAAGCTAATCCATAAAGTATACTCGTGGTCTGTCCACAGTACAAATAAAAAACACTTGCTTGATTAAAACATTATTTTGTTAAATATCTGAAATTAAAAAGATTAATTTCAGATACCATTAAGACATGTACATACCACCGTTCACATGTATCGTTTCGCCCGTTATGTATCCTGCGTCACTTGAGGCTAAAAATGCAACAGTTGCTGCAATTTCGTTTGGATTTCCAAGGCGATTAGCAGGAATATCTTTAAAAATAGCTTCCTTTTGATCGTCTGTTAGACTTTTTGTCATATCTGTATCGATAAATCCAGGTGATACCACATTTACCGTAATGCCTCTTGAGGCTATTTCCCTCGCCATCGATTTGCTAAAACCAATAACTGCTGCTTTTGCAGCTGCATAATTTGCTTGCCCAGCATTTCCAGAAGACCCAACCACTGAGCCAATAGTAACGATTCTGCCATGCTTTTTCTTCATCATTCCGCGCAATACGGCTTTGGACAATTTAAACACGGAGGTTAAATTTGTTTGAATAATGTCATCCCACTCGGCATCTTTCATCCGCATCAATAGATTATCTCGGGTAATCCCTGCATTGTTGATGAGTATATCAATCGTACCGTATTTTTCATTGATTTGATTCAAAAGGTGACTCATTGAGTCCTCTTCGGTTACGTTTAAAGCCATACCGCTTCCGTTAGCGCCCAGATAATCACTAATCGCCAGCGCACCCTTTTCTGAAGTTGCAGTGCCAATAACGGTCGCCCCATGGCTCGCTAATTTCTCTGCAATCGCTTTACCGATTCCACGACTCGCACCCGTCACTAGGGCTACTTTTCCAGATAAATCTGACATACTGCTTCCTTAAACTATTTTGATTCTTTTGTTTTTTAACTGCATTCCTAAGAATAGTTCTTAACTAAAGTCACTTGGCGAACTGACACTTTTAAGGTTCAAAGTCTTATCAATTCTTTTATTTAATCCACTAAGTACTTTTCCGGGACCAACTTCGATGATGCTCGAAACGCCGTTTTGAGTTAATAACCTAACTGATTCCGTCCATCTAACTGGCATATATAGCTGTCTTAGCAAAGCATCCTTAATCTTTTCTATATCTGTTTCTATACTCACATCAACGTTGTTCACGACATTATAAAGAGGTTTATTCATCACTGTGTTCGATAACAACGCCGAAAGACGATCTGCAGCGGGTTGCATTAACGCGCAGTGAGATGGAACACTAACAGCTAAAGGTAATGCTCTTTTTGCCCCCGCGTCCTTGCAAGCACTAGCGGCAAGCTCAGTTGCATGTTTACTGCCGGCAATAACCACCTGGCCAGGCGAATTGAAATTAACCGCTGAAACAATTTCACCGGTTTGGTTAGCGACTTGTTCACATGACTGAATAATAAGTTCATCATCAAGACCAATAATCGCGAACATTGCGCCCGTGCCATTTGGCACGGCTTCTTGCATAAAAACGCCACGAGCTTCTACTAGTTTGACTGCATCTGCTAAATCAAACACACCTGCACAAGTCAGCGCAGAGTATTCGCCTAAACTGTGACCGGCTAAAAAGTCTACGCTCGGCTTTACGTTTTCGAGTAGTACTTCCCAACATGCAACACTAGCAGTTAGCAACGCGGGCTGAGTAATTTGAGTTTGATTGAGTTTAGAACCATCGTCCTCTTGAACCAATTTCCATAGATCGTACCCCAAAGCATCGGATGCCTTTTCAAAACACCGAGATACACTACTATATTCAAGTGCTAGGTCCTTCAACATACCAACAGATTGAGACCCTTGACCTGGAAATACAAAAGCAGATTTATTTGTCGATTCACTCATTTAGGCTTCCTTTTTTCTTATTATTGAGGATTATTTTTTGCGGACGACTTTAATATAAGCCACCAACGCAACACCCCATACTTCTCGTTAACTCATATTAAAAATTAACTTTTAAATTTAAAACTAGTACTTAACTAATGCTGATGCCCATGCAAAGCCACCACCAAACGCTTCTAGTAATAAATTCTGACCACGCTTTATTCTTCCATCTCGGATTGCCGTATCTAACGCTGTAGGTACAGTAGCAGCAGAGGTGTTACCGAAATGCTCAAGCGTCATAACGACTTGATCCAGAGACATATCGAGCTTTTTAGCCGTCGCTTTAATGATTCTAAAGTTAGCTTGGTGAGGAACTAACCAATCTAGATCTGATTTTTTCATATTATTAGCTGCAAGTGTCTCTTCAACTATTTCACTGAGCTTGGTAACCGCCACCTTGAACACTTCGTTGCCTTTCATTGAGCCCCAATTTTCGTGCACAGAAACTTCGTCACCATGCCTGACATTTCCAACCTTCAATAAATCAGTATAGGAGCCGGCAGCATTAATATGAGTTGACAAAATACCAGGTTCTTCACTTGCCTCTATGATTGTTGCGCCCGCAGCATCACCAAATAAAATAATCATACTACGATCTTCCGGGTTGATTAATCGACTTAAACAATCAGACCCAATAACCAAAATACGCTTTGCCATGCCAGATTTTATATATTGATCCGCTACACTTAACGCATAACAGTAACCTGCGCATGCGGCGGCCACATCAAATGCTGGAATATTGTCAACTTCCAAGATTTTTTGAATTTCACACGCAGTAGATGGCAAAGCGTGACGACCACTTGTCGTTGCACAAACAATCATATCAATATCAGTGGCCTTTAAACCTGCGGCATCAAGTGCCTCTGCAGCTGCACTGGCACCCATCGTTGCAGCAGTTTCATGCTCACCGATAATTCTTCTCTCTTTGATACCCGTTCGATCAGTAATCCACTCGTCAGAAGTGTCGACCATAACTTCTAAATCTGCATTTGAGCGCACTTCACTAGGATAGTAACTTCCCGTTCCTATGATTCGTGAAAACATGTTTTAATGCTCCAGTAAGACGTTTTCTATTTTTGTTTTTATTTTTTCTGGGACTTGCTGCTCAACTTCGTTGATTGCTTGCAAAATTGCATAATGGCATGCATCCACAGACGCATTACCGTGACTCTTGACGACAATGCCGCGCAATCCTATCAGACTGGCACCGTTATACTGGTCGGGGTTCATGCGCCGATAGACTTTTTTTAGGTAAGGCAAGATTAATTTACTGGCTAATTTAGTATAAAACGATTCTGACATTGCCTTTCGAACTTCATCAATGACAAATTTCGCGATGCCTTCACTTGTTTTCAGTGTAACGTTACCAGTAAAGCCATCAGTGACAATAACATCAGCATCACCACTGAAAATTCGATTACCTTCTATGTAGCCAATATAGTTAAGCGCCTCGCAATTGCTCAACAATAAGTTTGCATGCTTTACTAAGCTACTACCTTTTATGTCTTCTTCTCCCACGTTGAGCAGGGCTATACGAGGTTGTTTTATTTGATAGCAATTTTCGGCCAGCACAGAAGCCATAACTGCATATTGAAATAATGCTTCAGCATCACAATTGACCGAAGCACCCAAGTCAAGCAACTGAACTTTATTTTTTTTCTGTGTGGGAAGTGCACTGATTAATGCTGGGCGAGCAATACCAGGGAGACATTTCAAGACATAGAATGCAGTCGCCATTAAGGCACCTGTGTTACCTGAACTTACACAGGCTTGCGCTTCTTGACGCGCTACTGCTTCTAATGCCAAGCGCATTGAACTTAGCTTTTTTTTACGCAAAGCATCGGTAGGCTTGTCAGACATCTGTACAGTTTGCTCGCATAGTTGGTAGCTAAAGCGTGTTTTAAACTCGGCAGTTAGTAGTGCTAGTTTTTGAGTAGAAACGGATTTATCACCGAATGCAATGATGGTTAAGTGGGGTATATTTTCGAGAGAATGTTTTACAGCATCTAAAATAACATGGGGGCCGTGATCGCCCCCCATGATATCTAATGCAATCGTTACACTAGACAAAATCAATCGCCAAATTAATCAGCGACGACTTTATTGCCTTTGTAGAAACCATCAGCAGTCACATGGTGACGACGATGAGTTTCGCCAGACGTTTGGTCAACCGATAAAGTTGGGCCAGTCAATGCATCGTGTGAACGACGAGTCCCGCGCTTTGCACGAGCCTTTTTGCTTTTTTGTACAGCCATAGGTTACTCCTAATCTCGCTTAAGCTCTTTTAAAACCTCAAAAGGGTTTTTGCGCTCTTGTTCCGGTTCGATTTTGCCAAACGTCATATCATCTGGACCCACATTACAATCTTCTTCTGCATGAAGTGCAACAATAGGAAGTGATAAAATCAGTTCATCTTCAACTAGTTGAAGCAAATCGACTTCTCCGTGGTCATTGACCTCTACCGGTTCGTAAGCTGATGGTAACGCCGCTTCTTCATCTTCCCCCTGCACGGGGCTGAACGTAAATTCGACTGCAATCGAATCCGAATAAGCCTTGTTACACCTTTGGCAAAGTAGTTCTACTTCTGCGTTTGCATTACCGTGAAAGTAAGTAAGACTCTGCGCGTCTTTTTCAAACTTAACATCCACTGAAATCCATTCACCAGAAGCTTCAACTGCACTATTTAATCGTTCCATTAAATCAGATGCGTAGACGCCAACGTAAGTCGAACGTTTCATTGCACTTTTTGTCGGATCTATTAATTGGGGCAGTTTTACTTTGGCCATAGCGCGCGCATGATATAGTGTATGTTGTTTTTAGTCAAAGTATTTTAAGGCTGATAGTTTTATGCCCACTCGCATTATGCACCCTGCGCGCTCTTTAAAGTTTTTACTCGCATCCTCCTCGCCATACCGATACAAGTTATTGCAACAACTTATACCTCAATTTGAGCAAGCCTCACCCGATATAGATGAATCAGCTTTAGATGGAGAGTCAGCCGAACAATTAGTAATACGGCTCAGTCGAGCAAAAGCCCTAGCGTTAAAATCAGACTATCCTGATCATGTCATCATCGCTTCAGATCAGGTTGCACTTCTTGAAAATCAATATTCAACAATATTGACCAAACCACTAGACGAGATAAACGCATTTAATCAACTAAAACAATGCAGCGGTAAACAAGTTCTTTTTTTAACTGGCCTATCAGTCATTGCTCCCGGTTGCGAACAAATGACAGAGTGCGATGTAAACGAAGTTCAATTTCGCCACTTAAGCGATGAACAAATCAAACACTATATAAAAACAGAAAAGCCCTTAGATTGTGCAGGTAGTTTTAAAGTTGAAGCCTTGGGAATTTCTTTATTTTCTAAATTATCAGGTAAGGACCCAAATGCATTAGTCGGTTTACCATTAATCACGCTAAATCAAATTCTGTTTAACTTAGGAATTGATACCTTGGCCTAGCGCCTTAAAATTTAGAGGTTGCCTTTTAACTATGATAATTAAACACATTGTTAATGTTTTCTATAGTTTTGGTTCTATACGGGACTATATGGTGTTACAGATATATAAACTGGCGATGCAGCTAGCTATATAAACGAAAGTAATTCTGAAAAATGATCAATCACCTTTATTGGGCGATGTTTTTCAAGGGCTTCTTTATCATGAACGCCATATGAAACAGCCACTCTAGGCATATCTATGTTTTCTGCCATTTGCATATCATAGACAGTGTCACCTATCATCAGGACCTCTTCGGCTTTGACGTTCCAGTGTGTTAGTATTTGTAACAACATATCAGATGAGGGTTTAGATTCTGCTTCGTCAGCGCAACGAGACACGTCAAAGAAGTGCTTAGACTCCGTCAACTTCCACGCACGCTCTAATCCACGCCTAGCTTTACCCGTAGCGACAGCTAATGATGCGGATTGTTTAAGTGTCGATAACGTTTCAAAAGCGCCATCAAATAAAGGGCAAGGTGTAGTATCTTTCGCCAAAAACGCTTCTTTATAATGAGAAACCACTTCTTCAGCTTTTTGTTCATCAATATCAAACAATTTAAAAATTGCAGGTTTAAGGCTGATACCGATGATGTGTTCAACTTCTTTAGCAGTGGGAACCGGCAAAGAGGATTGCTTTGCAGCAATTTGCATACAATTTACTATTTTTGCTGCCGAATCCATGACTGTGCCATCCCAGTCGAAGATAAAATATTTAAATGTCATGTACATGTTCGCTTAAGAGTTTAGTCAGCGCCTCATCATAAGGCGCAGTAAACTTCATCTTCTTTTCGGTAGATGGATGGATGAATGAAATACTGTTTGCGTGCAAGAATAAACGATTAAAACCTATCGATTTAAGTCGAGCGTCAAACACTGAATCTCCGTATTTTGAATCTTGCGCAATCGGATGCCCAGCGTGTAAACAGTGAACCCGAATTTGATGTGTTCGCCCAGTAATTGGACTTGCCTCTACTAGAGTCGATTTTGAGAATTGCTCTAAAATTCGATATCTCGTTTCAGAAGGTTTACCGTTTAACGAGACGGATACTAATCGTTCGCCACTTTTCAATGTGTTTTTTTCTAGCGCTGCTACGACTTTAAATCGGTGTTCGGGCCATTGACCACAAACCAATGCATGATAACGCTTATCGACTTGCTTGTGCCGCAATTGTTCGTGAAGATGCCTCAAAGCAGAGCGTTTTTTCGCAATCAACAAACAGCCAGAGGTATCTCGGTCGATACGGTGCACTAGTTCTAAAAACCGACTATCAGGTCTAAGCGCTCTTAAACCTTCTATGACGCCAAAATTCACACCACTGCCACCATGAACAGCGATACCTGATGGCTTGTTAAACACAATAATGCGATCATCTTCATATAAAATATGAGTTTCAAGAGAAGCTACTTTATTTAAGTTGACGTTATTGTTAGGTTTATCAGCAACTCTGACAGGCGGAATTCTAAGCACGTCGCCAATACTTAGCTTGTATTCTGGCTTAACTCTTTTCTTGTTTACTCTTACCTCACCTTTGCGCAAAACTCTGTAAATCATGCTCTTAGGAACACCCTTAAGTCGCGCGATTAGGTAGTTATCTACGCGCTGAAGGGCATGGTCATCGGTAATCTCGATGAGTTGTACAGTTTTAAATTCTTCATTCATGATTGTAGTATACACGCGTAGTGAAATGACTAACACTAAGGATTAATAGCTTTTTTTACACTGTGATTTCAAATATAAATTGTAACTAACCGTCAAGTCAGGCATTATTCAGCTTGGTGAAATTCCGCACTGACAGGCACTTAAGTGGTGAAAAATAATCACACCACTGAGTGAAACTTTCAATTCGTATTTATAATTGATTACTTGTCAGGCAGCGAACTTAAATTGTCACCAAACACGCTCAAACACATATGAGCTACAACACTCTTTTGAAAATGAAATAAGTAAAAGCAGTACTGAAAAACCAGTACAAAAAGAGTGAAATTGAAAAACGAATCGTAACAGATCGAATAAATAGAATTTAACAACCAAGACATTTGTTTTATACACATGCATTGATAGTCAGTGTCTTGGACCAAAAGCATTCACGAACGCAAGAGCCTAATTAATAAGGTTTTTGCGAGTCATTAACAGGGAATATGTTTTTGACTACAAACCTAGTTGCAAAACTTGGTCTTTTGTTGTGTTCCTGTATTCGATCGTTATGTTCATAACGAGTCTATAAAAATGAAAAGAATGTTAATTAATGCTACTCAGCAAGAAGAATTGCGTGTAGCACTTGTCGATGGTCAGAAGTTATATGACCTAGATATAGAAAGCCCCGGCCATGAGCAAAAGAAAGCAAACATCTACAAAGGAACCATTACAAGAGTTGAACCAAGCTTGGAAGCAGCATTCGTTGACTATGGTGCTGATAGACATGGCTTCCTCCCTCTAAAAGAAATTGCAAAAACCTATTTCCCAAGTGGCTACCGCTTTGAAGGCCGCCCAAGCATCAAAGACGTTATTAAGGAAGGCACTGAGGTAATCGTCCAGGTAGATAAAGAAGAACGAGGACAAAAAGGCGCTGCATTAACTACGTTTATTTCACTTGCAGGTAGTTATTTAGTCCTGATGCCAAACAACCCAAGAGCGGGTGGGATATCAAGAAGAATTGAAGGCGACGAAAGGACTGACCTTAAAGAGTCATTGTCAAAATTAGAATTACCTGATGGTATGGGCCTCATTGTGCGAACCGCAGGTGTCGGAAAATCTTACGAAGAATTAAAATGGGATTTAAGTGTGCTTGTTACTCACTGGAAAGCGATCAGTGATGCAGCAGAATCGCGCCCTGCCCCTTTCCTGATTCACCAAGAAAGTAATGTTATCGTTAGAGCGATTAGAGATTATCTAAGGCGTGATATTGGCGAAATACTCATTGATAAGACATCAGTATATGACAAAGCGCTAAAACACATAGAACTTGTCCGCCCAGACTTTGTTAATCGCGTAAAGTTATACCGCGGCGATGTTCCATTATTTAGTCATTATCAAATTGAAAGCCAAATTGAATCAGCCTTTCAACGAGAAGTCAGATTGCCATCGGGAGGCTCAATTGTTATCGATCCAACCGAAGCGCTTACCTCAATTGATATTAACTCTGCAAGAGCAACAAAAGGCGGTGATATCGAGGAGACTGCACTTAATACCAACCTAGAAGCAGCAGATGAAATTGCGCGCCAACTTCGTTTACGCGACTTAGGTGGCTTAGTTGTTATTGACTTTATTGATATGACACCAGTCAAGCATCAACGCGAAGTCGAAAATCGTATGAAAGATGCCGTCAAGCCTGATAGAGCGCGTATACAACTAGGGCGAATCTCGCGCTTTGGTTTGTTAGAAATGTCGCGCCAACGTTTAAGACCTTCTTTAGGAGAGTCTGCGTATCATACTTGCCCTCGTTGTGATGGACACGGAACTGTGAGAGGAACAGAGTCGCTTGCATTAAGTGTGTTGCGTATTATTGAAGAAGAAAGTATCAAAGATAATACCGGCCAAATTGAGGCTCAACTTCCTATTAATGTTGCAACGTATCTCCTCAATGAGAAGAGAATGTCCGTACAAGGCATCGAGAAACGCCATGGTGTAGATATTCTCATTATACCTAACCCTAATTTCGAAACACCAACTTACGAAATACTGCGCAGACGCCCAGACGAAAAATTTGATGACAACAGCTATAATGTCAAACTTGCTGAAAAGCCAACGTTAAAAGCTGATTTAACGAGTGTGGCTCCTGTGAAACGTGAAGAGCCCGTTCTCCAAGGAATGTCAGCCCCGAAAGCTGCGGCGCCAAAAGTAGAGCAAGAAGCTAAAGTGACTGAGCCATCGCTGTGGAGTAAGCTTTCAACTTGGTTAACCGGTTTATTTGAATCAAAAGAACCAGAGCCTGTTAAACCAGCTAAGCCGCAACGCAAAAGAAACAACAATCAAAAGCGTCGTGGTAATAGGAATGCTGATGGTCGTAAAGGTAGAGACCGTAATGAGCGAAGTGATCGCCCAGAGCGCAATGAAAGAAACGAACGACCCAACCGCAAACCAAGGAAAGCAGAAACGACTTCCGATAAGCAAGAAAAGGTAAAGGTCGCAGCGAATGAGCAAAGCGCCGAAGTTGCAAAGCAGGAAAAACCTCGCAAGCAAACGCGCACCCGTAAGCCAGCTGCTGAAAGACGTAAACGCAGAGACACTAGACCGAGTGTTAGAGTCAGCGATGAACAGCAAGTTAAAGCAACTAAACTTGAAACGTTAGCAGAAGCGGAAACGGTCAAAAAGACCGTAGAGGAAAATTTAGACGCTGAAACGCTTAATAAACCCTTAGCTGAAGCATCTTCAATTACGGTCGAAACTTCGGCTAAAACTGAAGATTCCTTGGAAAGCAAACAAAAGAGTCAAGAGCCTGAAGATGCAAAAATTGGCACTGAAGAAACTGACAACAACTCGAATGATGAATCTGAACAAACCGCAACAAGAACACGTGGTCGACGTTCTCCTCGCCATGTGAGAGCTGCCGGTCAGAAACGCAAACGCCAAAAACCTGAAGAAACTGAAAACAACGATGTTGAAAATCAGCCTTCTTTGAAAGAAAGTGAACCTAAAGTTGAAGTGCATCAAGATGAGCTTCCTTTGGAACCAGTTGAAGTGAAACAGTCACCGTCAACAAGTTCGGCTGACTTAACTACTGCTGAACAGGCTCCTCAACAAGCAGAAATTGAATTAGAACCGAGTGAATTGGAAATTACTGAACAGCCCTCTTCCAAGCCTATTGAGAAAGCTAAAGCTGAGGAAGAATTGAAAGAAAAGGCGGCACCAGTAACTGAATCGCTCAAAGCGTCGCAAGATGATGCAATAATTGCTAAATCTAGTTCCGTTAAGTCTAAATTTGTCGCACGCAAATTCGAAACTTTCAGTAGCCCAATGGCAACGCCAGCAAAAGTTGAATCTGCGAATCAACAGATAAGGTTAACGGCAATGTCTGACGAAAATCGGCTTGAATATAAATTTGATGGTAAAACAACGTCTATGGCAAACGTTGAATCAAAAGCATCTGCACCTATGACCAATCCCAGTAAGGATTAAACAACAAACTAGCAAGGTTAAAAAGCACGCTTAATGCGTGCTTTTTTTAAATTAATTCATCGGATATATTAAATTCATACAAGTTGCCGATAACTAATCATGCGTTACGTCACCTCAAAAAAATTCAAGCACTACGGGCTAATATCACTGTTTTCAACAACAGTCATTAGCTCTGCTCTCTTGTTTTTGTACATTTATAATCAATCGATAAATCAGTATAGCGATATATTGCTTCATCAAAACAAAATTGAATATTATTCATTACAAACTCAGGACTCTTTTAAACGCCAAGTTCAAGAGTGGAAAAATATCCTATTGAGAGGAGAAAGTGCCAAGGACTATGAAAAGTATCACACCTCGTTCATTGAGCATTTCGAAAGAACACAAATTATATCAGATGAGTTAAGAAGTTTTATTGATGAGGAAAGTTACGCATATTCGTTAATTAACGAATTTATTGCTAAACACAAGGCTGTGCTTGCAGAGTATCAAATCTCGTTAATTATATTCAAGGAAAGTAACTTTAATGCTCAACTGGCTGATGACCTCGTTAGAGGCATCGATAGAGAGCCTGATTTAATTTTAGATAAAATCGCAGCAACGATAAAAAATGAAACGAATGCAGCAAGGGCAAATATTGAAAGCAAGACGGAGTATATCAAGCTATTTTTAGGTTTTAGTTTTGTTGCTCTACAATTGATTTTTTGTTTTGTTGCACTTCGACTAACCCAAAAGTTGTTGCGCAGCACTCTAAAGGACAAAGTCACACACTTAGAGAATAGAGATGTTTTTATTCATAGTATTAAAGATAACCTAAAACAAAACCAACTTTGTGTAGTAGCCGTTTTAGATATCGATGAGTTTAAGATAATTAATGAAACGTGTGGTAACCTTGGTGGAAACGAATATCTCGCGCAAATTGCAAAATCACTCAAAAACACCTGCCATCCAACAGACATCATTACAAGGCTCAGTGGCGATGAATTTGGCCTTATTATTAATCAACACTCTACCAATGACTATATAGATAAGTTATCACTCATCTCTAGGAAAGTCGCTCAAATGCCTTTTAATTTTAAAGAGCTGAGCACTTCATTGAGTTGCTGCATTAGCTATATAGAGTTAAATAATACAATAACCGATGCAAGTACTGAGGCAGTAGAAGACTTGCTAAACTCTTTACATGTCACCATGCAACATGCCAAAGAAACTGGACGAAGTTCAATTCTAAAGTACAGCCCCACTGATGAAACACTATCTTCTAGAAAAGAACAAATGCGAGCGGTAAATGCAATAAAGAGTGCACTAGCAAACGATAGAATCTTATTGTACAAACAAGCGATTAATCCAATCCAAGACAATAAAATTAAATATTACGAAGTCTTAATTAGAATTAAGAATACTGATGGATCAATTTCTTCACCCTGGCTATTTCTCCAAGCCGCTGAACGTTTTCATCTCATAACCAAAATTGATCGCTATGTTTTAAGAAACACCGTTGATTTCTTAGCACAAAATAATCAAATCCGGCTTTCTGTAAATCTATCTGGACAAACACTCTCCGACTCTACTTTTATTGCGTTTTGTGAAGCATTGTTTAAATCAGTGAGTATTGATTTAACTAGATTAGGCTTTGAAGTAACTGAGAGTGATTTTATTCGAAACTTTGATATTGCTAATAGAAACTTGAATTATTTGCGTGGTAAAGGCTGTAAGGTATCTCTCGATGACTTTGGAACTGGAATGTCCTCTTTCGCCTACATAGCCGATTTGAAGCTACACACTATCAAAATAGATGGAACGTTCATTAAAGAAATAGACAAATCAGCACATAACCAAGCCATTTTGAAATCAATAGTACAATTATCTAAAGATTTAAACTTGTCTACCGTTGCAGAATTTGTTGAAACAAAAGAAGAATATGAAATGATTAAGGCCTTGTGCATCGATTATGCCCAGGGGTATTTGTTACACCAACCAGAGCTTTTCTATTCCCCTAATATAAAGGTTAAATTACCAGACTAAATCATCTGGAATTTCATAATCAGCATACCAATCATCTTCTTCGCTTGCAGCTTTCTCATGCTTATCTTCAGTCGCCTGATAAATGATTATATCGGGAAGTCGTTGCGAAATTTTCTCAGCAACGGGAGCAGGCACTAATTCATACTCGTCTGCGGCAATAGATACCACAACCAATCGACCTTGAGTGACCTGCTTATGTGTTTCGGTATTTACGTACATTCTCTTAACTTTTTTATTGTCAGTAAAGTTAAGGACAATGTCGCCATTTCCTTTGGGCTGAATATTGCTTTTGACCAAATCAATCGCCTGAGCCTTAATTTCCTTTTCTAAACGGCGTTGCTTTTGAGCTTCAGCAAGCGCTAAGTCTTTTTGCTTTTTAGTCTGAGCTGCTTCTAACGCAGCTAGCTTAACTTCGTCTAACACAGGCGCCTTTTTACCTTTATTAGCCTTAGCTTTTTTATGTTTTTCTTGGCGTGCTTTTTTCGCTTTTGCTTTATCTGCTAAGCCTGTTTTTAATAGCTGCTCTTGTAACGACAGTGCCATTTTATTACGTCCTTTATTCGCTACTTCTTAGGTTTCTTACGCTTATCTTCAATGACCCACTTGCCCTGTTGATACCAAGCAGACCAACCAGTAGCTTTTGCTTTGTCATCTTCTGACATTACGTACTGTTGCTTAGTCTTACGACTGTATCTAACGACTGATAAGTTGCCATCAGGATCTTTGTCGGGGGCATCAGCTAGATAATAAAACTTTGGAGAAATACGGTCTCTAAAACGCGCTAACTCCGCAACTTTTGGCGCGCGTGTTTCACGAGATTTAGGGAAGGTATGAGCTGCTAAAAAGATACCGGAAGCACCATCTCGCAACACAAAATGTGCGTCAGATTTTTCACACTCTAACTCCGGTAAAAATACAGGATCCTCTTTAGGAGGAGCTGCTTCACCATTTCTAAGCAGTTTGCGAGTGTTTTTGCACGCTTCGTTGGTACAACCAAAGTATTTACCAAAACGTCCGTTTTTGAGCTCCATATTGCTTTGGCATTTATCGCATTCAATGATCGGGCCGTCGTAGCCTTTTATCTTGAAAGTACCCTGCTCTATGAAAGTACCATCACAAGTTGGATTGTTACCACAAACGTGCAATTTGCGTTGTTCATCTACCAAGTAGCTGTCCATGGCTGTGCCGCACTTTTCACAACGCCTCTTGGCACGCAGAGCTTCTGTCTCTAACTCTTCTTCATCATCAACCTTAACCACTTCATCGCCAGGCGTTAAGTTCATGGTATTCGTGCATTTTTCTTTGGGTGGCAGATTATAACCAGAGCAACCCAAAAACACCCCTGTGCTCGCCGTCCGAATATTCATCGGTCGTTCACACTTATTGCAGGCTATGTCAATTTCAATTGCCTGATTGGGTAACATGCCGCCTTCTTCAATTGGCATATCCGCTTTTTCAAGTTGCTGATGAAATTCTTCATAAAAATTGTCGAGCACAGATTTCCATTGCTTTTCACCGTGCGCAATGTCATCGAGTCGTTGTTCCATCTTAGCGGTGAAATCAAAGCTAATTAAATCTTCAAAATTTTCCACTAAGCGATCATTTACGATCTCACCCATTTTTTCTGCATAAAACCGTTTATTGTCTAATCGAACATAACCACGATCTTGAATAGTAGAAATAATACTAGCGTACGTAGAAGGTCTTCCAATACCACGCTTCTCAAGTTCTTTTACCAGTGACGCTTCATTAAAGCGGGCAATTGGTTTGGTAAAGTGCTGTTTTGGATGTAATTCTTTGAGGTTTAATTGGTCCCCTTGTTTCACATCCGGCAACAGTAAATCGTTATCGCCTTTACGTTTGATCTGCGGTTGAACCTTAGTCCAGCCATCAAATACGAGTACACGCCCTTTTGCGGTTAACTCGTAATTATCAGCCTCAACGCGTATCGTAGTCGCGTCATACTTAGCATTTGTCATTTGGCAAGCAACAAATTGACGCCAAATAAGCTCATACAGCCTTTGTGCGTCGCGTTCCATGTCTTTTAGGCTATCTGCTTTAACCACAACATTGGATGGACGTATGGCTTCGTGAGCCTCTTGTGCGCCATCCTTACTGCCATACATGATAGGTGAGTTGGGTAAATACTTATTACCAAAATTATCCGCAATGTAATCTCTACACATGCCTAGCGCATCTTTACTTAAATTTGTGCTGTCGGTACGCATGTAAGTGATGTGACCAGCTTCATATAATCGCTGCGCCATGGTCATCGTTTTTTTAACACCAAAGCCCAAACGGGTGCTAGCAGCTTGCTGTAAAGTCGATGTGATAAAAGGTGCCGAAGGTTTACTTTGAGTAGGCTTTGATTCCCTACTTTTTACTACAAAGTCTGCCTTATTTAGTGTATCAACCGCAGCATAAGCCTGATCTTTATTAACTGGTTTAAAAGCTTCCCCATTGTATCTGGCCACCAACATCTGCATTTTTTGCTCTTTACTCGCAAGTAAATCAGCGTGCACATCCCAAAATTCTTCAGGCACAAAGGCCTTAATTTCACGCTCTCGTTCTACGACAAGGCGCACTGCAACCGATTGAACTCTTCCTGCAGATAACCCTCTTGCGATTTTTTTCCACAATAAGGGAGAAAGCATGAAACCAACGACTCTATCTAGAAAACGCCTTGCTTGTTGGGCGTTAACACGATTTATATTGACTTCACCAGGGTCTGAAAATGCATCTTGAATAGCGGTCTTTGTGATTTCATTAAATACTACTCGCTGGTATGTTTTACCTTTGCTGCCTAGTAATTCCTGAAGATGCCAAGCGATTGCCTCTCCTTCTCTATCCAAATCGGTCGCAAGATAGATAGTGTCGGCATCTTTTGCTAATTTTTTAAGTTCCGAAACGACCTTTTCCTTTCCTTGCAAGATCTGATAATGAGCATGCCAATTCTGTTTAGGGTTGACGCCCATGCGATCAACTAACTTGCGATATTCAAAATCACGTAGATAATCCTGTTTTGCTTTGTCAGATAATTTATTTAATTCTTTTGCAGGTCGTTTAGGCTCAACTAGACCTAGAGACTTTGTAGGCAGATCCCGAACGTGACCGACGCTTGATTTTACAACAAAGTCTTTGCCTAAATATTTATTAATCGTCTTCGCTTTCGCCGGTGACTCTACTATGACCAGTGATTTACCCATTTATGGAAGGAACCTTATAATTTTCAACTGCTTACCCCATGCATAACGTTTAGTTAAAGATAGCACGGGTGCGTTTTCTTTTTTTACATATATCGACAAAGTGAATAGAAAACAAGTTGAACGACATACTTATTAATGCAATATCGGCAAAAGCCATTGTTTTTATTAGTGTTTTTAAATTAATAATTGGCATGCACTTTTTTGTCAGTATAATCACTGCGCAAAACGAGCAATTGCGACATGTTTGCACTATATATATTGAAAGTTTTGGCAACAGATACTGTAGACGCGAATTCCACTTAGAGGTAACAAACGATGAAATATTTAGAAGCGAATTTTGATGGCCTTGTAGGGCCGACTCATAATTATGCAGGTCTTTCTTATGGAAACGTTGCCTCAAAAAACAATGCGCAAGCTGTCAGTAACCCCAAGCAAGCAGCGTTACAAGGTTTAGCAAAAATGAAAGCCTTAGCAGATATGGGGATGACACAAGGCGTACTTGCCCCACAAGCCCGCCCTGATGTTGAGGCAATGCGCAAATTAGGCTTTAGTGGCAGCGACGAACAAGTGATGAAGTCGGCTTACAGCCAAGTTCCACATATCTACTTAGCCGCATGCAGTGCCTCAAGTATGTGGACGGCAAACGCTGCAACAGTATCACCAAGTGCAGATACTGCAGATAATAAAGTTCACTTTACACCAGCCAACCTTACAAATAAGTACCATCGCTCACTTGAGCCTGAAGTAACAGGTAAAATTTTAAAAGCGGTATTCAATGATGAGCAATACTTTGAACACCACCCCCATCTTCCTGACAACGACCATTTTGGCGATGAAGGTGCGGCTAACCACACACGTTTTTGTAATGATTATGGCGAATCTGGTGTCGAATTCTTTGTATATGGAAAATATGCATTTAATGATAGTAAACCAGCACCCAAAAAATTCCCAGCTAGGCATACATTTGAGGCCAGTCAAGCAGTTGCGAGATTGCACAAGTTAGGTCAACAAAATCAGGTATACGCTCAACAAAATCCAGGTGTAATTGACCAAGGGGTGTTTCACAACGACGTTATCTCTGTTGGTAATCAAAACGTTCTGTTTTATCACCAGCAAGCGTTTTTAGACACTAACAAAGTAAAGTCGGATATTTTAGCTAAATATCAAGGTGATAAGTTTCACTTTATCGAAGTTCCTACTGACCGCGTGAGTGTTAATGACGCAGTTAAAAGTTACTTGTTTAATACTCAATTGATCAGTTTAAGCAAGGGACAAATGACAATCATAGCCCCTCAAGAGTGTCAAGAAATTGAAAGTGTAAACCATTATCTGAAATCAGTTATTGAAGCTGACAACCCTATTGTTGATGTTAAGTTTTTTGACGTAAAGCAAAGTATGCAAAACGGAGGCGGCCCAGCTTGTCTAAGATTAAGAGTTGCCTTATCTGAACAAGAGCTTGCTGCTACAAATCAAGCTTGTTTGATAAATCAATCGAAGTACGATGAGCTTTGCAATTGGGTCAATAAACACTATCGTGATAGGTTAACTGCAGCTGATCTAGCAACGTTAGAAATGTTGAACGAATCAAGGACAGCACTAGACGAACTCACAAAAATTCTTAATCTTGGCTCTGTTTATCCGTTTCAGAAAGCCTAAACCATTAGCAAGTTTCAGTGCACCACAAGCTCAGTGTGACTCAGAGCAGCTGTAAAAGGCTTTACCCTCTTCAGCTGCTCAACTATCTCTCAATAATTGAGATTTAAGACCTTGTAGGGCAAACTGGATCAATACCAAAAGGACTTGCAGGTGGTGAGTTATCGCCGCTTATATCTTCATCAGAAACTTCTAATCTGTATACTTGGCTGCTTTGCGCCTCACTGCCAGAAGATTGACCAAAAACTGCGATTTCCATGTTCAACCAACCACCATAAGCTCTCGGAAATCGATACTGAAGTGTTGCTTGACCATTAGCATCTGTTCTAGCGATACCGTCTTTGAAATTTATAGTGCCAATAATACCCGGTGTTAGTTCACCATCTCCATTTGTGTCTTCTGTAATGGAAGGGTCATTGGGATCTACATCTATACTTCCATTGCCATTAACGTCTTCATTTGGACATGTTATTGTGACCAAAGGGTCTAGGTCGATAAACCAATCTTCGGTAACGGGATTGAAACTCCAATCTCCTTTTCGATACACGCCACCTACCGCAAATTTTATGGGTGTCACCGACGCTGTTAACTCAATGTCCTCTACTGGACGTCCAACCGAGTCACTTACAAACACTGCAAATTCTTTTAAATAAGTACTGGAATCTGGAGATTCAATCAAGTTACCTGTTCCAAGTGATATGTCGAATGCTCTTGCGCCAACAGTTAATTCTGTCTGATTGGTTACTCCATCAGATTCCGCACTAATTATTACCCCGTCCTCAACACTGATTCCATTAGAAGTATACGTAACTGATGCAATACCGTTGCTGTCGGTTGTTGCTGAATTTGGTTCAATAGAGCCTCCTGAAGCATCAACAAGAGAAAAGTTTACAAGTTTGCCTTTAACTAAATTGCCATTAGGGTCTGTTACAATAGCACTTATATTACTCTGCTCAGCTTCAGGTCCTATCAAATCGGGACTCGCATCAATGAAAATAGCTTGAACACTTGTCGCTACAAATTCAAAAGTGGCTCGACTTGTTACCTCATTGCCACTGTCATCAATCCCTATCGCAGAAAGCGTTGCTGGACCCGCAGTGGTTGATTTAATCTCAAAGCTAGCGCTACCGTTCACATCGGTAACCATTGTTGGAACGGTAATGACACCTCTTGAACTGGTCACTGTTACCGCCCCACCTACAAATGGGTCTCCATCCTTAAACCAGGTCACTCCGACTATTGCACTGCCTTCATCACTCAATTGAGAAACCACAGGAATTGCCTCGGTTGGCAGTTGACTAAAGCTAAAATCGTCTTCTTGAACGACCAATTCAATCGTGCCACTTGCGTTAAGTGAATTTGCTGTGATGCTCCCTTGTCCTGAGATACTAGACGAAAAATTTACGGTCACTTGCCCTGTCGAGCCTGTCACAGGACTCGCATTATCCACCTCGCCAATAGTGGATGTAATCTCAACGACTTGATTTGATATGCCCTGACCATTCGAGTCTGCTAATAAAATCGTATATGGAACTTGATCGGAAATAATGACTGATGAAGCACCGGAAATGTTTACTTCAGTACCCACAACTGAAACCTCAACTTCGTCCTCGAGTGTTTCTGTGATAGCTCTGGCTAGAATTTGTCTATTTTCTTGGTTGTTGGTTGTTTTTAAAAGTGCTCTTGCCGTGCCATCGTCACGTGTTTGAGCATCAATAATCTCTAGTGATGCGTTACTGTTTGCGCTAAACGAAACATCTACACCACTTAATAAAATATTTTGCGCATTTTTTACTTCTGCAATCAATTCAATTTCATCTGCGCCGCTAGAAGCAATTTGAGTTGCGCTTGCAAACAACCTTAAAGAGGAAGGTGTACTAAGCTGTTGTTGAATACCTTGCGATCTGAAACCAATTTGAGCTTGTGTACCATTTTCAACGTCAGCATTTACCAACCCGTCTCCCGATTGCTCTGCGACCACCAATCCAATTGACGCCACGCCTTGTTCATTTGTAAGCGCTGTGCCTGTGTCATTATCAAAATTTGCTAAATCAGCTACGCTAAAGCTAAACGTGACTAATCGGTCTGCAGCCGCATTGCCATCTTGATCGGTAACCGTTGCCGTGACCAGAAGTGGAGATGTTTCACCTAAAATGTTATCGCTATTGCCAGCTTGGTCAGATATTTGGAGCGAAATAGTGTATGAAACGGTAGGCGCTGGATCGGGGTCAGGGTTAGTTGGTGTAGTCGTCTCGTTTCGTTCAAGCGAACCACCGCCTCCGCAAGCTGCGAGCAATACACTAACGAACATCAATATTAATAACTGCCTAAATGTTTTCATAACTTACCTCATAACATCGGTCATCGAGCATCATAAACATCCTGTTTATTGAATCGAATAATTTGTTTAGCTTTTGCTACTAACTTGCTAATCTTAAGTATCCAGCGACATAACAAAACAAGAAGGTCATCGCATGACACAAAATTCCACCAAACTCAGTCTCACTTTAAAAATCTTTATCGGCATGCTAGCCGGAATCGTAACCGGCGCATTGCTGCAAGCTATTTTTGATGATAGCGGAGATCGTGTTTTCAACCTATTGGGAATGCAGGTTTCTACGTATGGAATTTTTGTAGAAGGTATATTTAATGTCGGCGGAACAATTTTTATAAACAGCTTAAAAATGTTAGTTGTCCCGCTTGTGTTTGTCTCATTAGTTTGCGGCACCTCCAGTTTAAGTGATCCTTCAAAGTTAGGTAGCCTTGGCGGAAAATCAGTTGGCCTATACGTTCTAACGACGTGCATTGCCGTTTCAGCAGCCATGATCATCGCATTAATTGTACAACCTGGGGCAGGCTTTACTCAGCCAGCAACAACTGACTTTGTGGCCAAAGAGTCACCAGGTCTAGCACAAGTAATTATTAATATGTTCCCATCCAACCCAATAAACTCGATGGCCGAAGGTAATATGCTCCAAATTATAGTCTTTGCGGTCTTATTTGGTGTCGCTATCTCAATGGCGGGTGAACATGGAAAACGTATCTCTAGCTTCTTTAATGATGTAAATGAAGTCATTATGAAAATCGTTTTGATCATAATGAATCTGGCTCCATACGGTGTTTACTTCTTGATGGCAAAACTTGCATCAACTATCAACTTAATGGATATCGGAGCAATTGCTAAATATTTCTTTTTAGTATTTTTTGTCTTAATTGCTCATGCTTTAATTACCTACCCTATTTTACTAAAAGTCTTTACCGGTCTAAATCCAATCAAACTCTTAATAAAAATGAAAGACACCGCTATATTTGCTTTTAGCTCATCTAGCAGCAGCGCCACATTGCCAATAACGATGTCTACGGCAAGAAACAAACTAGGTGTGAATCGTTCGGTTTCTTCATTTACAATTCCCTTAGGTGCCACAATTAACATGGATGGTACTGCGATTATGCAGGGCATTGCGACGGTATTTATCGCTCAAGTCTATATGGTTGACTTAAGTACTGTTGATTTATTGATGGTCGTCTTAACTGCAACATTAGCCTCTATTGGCACCGCAGGTGTGCCTGGTGTAGGGTTAATTATGCTTGCAATGGTGCTTCAACAGGTAAACCTTCCTGTTGAAGGAATAGCATTGATTATTGGGATAGATAGGCTGTTAGACATGACCAGAACGGTTGTCAATGTAACTGGCGACTGCACCGTCGCTTGTATTGTTGCAAATAGCGAGAAGGAATTAGATACAGACGTTTTCAATGATATGAATATAGATAAGAAAGCTTAGGCGACAAGCCATTAATAAAGAATTTGCGCTTCACTAAGACATGCGCTTTTAGTGAAGTGCATTTGCAGGCGAAATATTTGCAGCCTTTCTCGCTGGATAAATCGTCGCTAATACACTCAATGATGTGGCAATGGAAAAAGTGAACAAAACATCACTTAAAATAATTTTTGACGGCAGAAAATCAACGAAATAAATACCATCTTCAAGGAACGTCAGCCCCGTTTTATCTTGAATAACCATAATAACGTCCGATAAATAGATAGCTAAAATAACACCTAATCCACACCCTAATGTTGCGCCAACTACTCCGTTATAAAAGCCTTGTATTATGAATATTAGTGACAACGTTCTTTCATTCGCGCCCATTGTTTTTAAGATCGCAATTTCACTTTGCTTTTCTTTTACTAACATCACTAATGAAGAGACAATATTGAAGCTCGCCACACAAATAACAAGTGCTAAAGCAATATAAACAACGACTCGAACAAGTTGGATATCTTGGTATAAGTGCCCATGAGTGCGTGTCCAATCTGACATAAACACTGGTTGAGGGAAACCATAGCCAATTTCTCGTATAAAATTGTAAGCGGTAAAAGGGTCATGCATTACGAACTCAATCGTTGTAAATGTATTATCAAATGACAGTATTTGACCAAGCACATTTTTGTCCATTAAGCCCAAAAAGTTATCAAGTTCTCCACCAAAAGAAACAACCTGAACAACACTTAGGTTGACTACTTTGGGTGCGCTAAAGCTTAAATCCTGTGTGATGCTAGGCAATAGAAGTTGAACTTTATCACCTACTGTTAATGACAAACTTTCTGCAATCCCTGATGACAGCACCAAAGCATTATCTTGCTGTTTAAAGATATTATCGGGCGTATCCAATACCAACTTATGTTTTAGGTAGGAAGCATCGATCCCTAACAACTCAATCGCCTTCATGTTTCCGGATTTTTGTAGCAGCCCAGAAGATTTGTTCAGTGTAAAAACGTGTTTCACTCTCGAATCACTTTGGTATACATCAAGTTGCTGTTTCGAAACGTTTATCCCCGAACCCTGGGCATCGATCAATTCAGCGTGAGGTATTTTTGCTAACAAAGACACGCGTAACTGCTCTTCAAATCCATTCATAACTGACAGTAACAAGATTAAAACAAAACAACCAAGCCCTATCCCTAGCGTTGAGGAATGAGATACAAATGAAACAAAAGTATTTGAACGTTTAGCCTTTCGAAAACGTTTAGCGACCGACCAAGAAAAAAGCAAGTTTGATACGTTCATTATTCACCCAAATTCAGTTTACTCAACTGTCCATTTTTAAGAATGTATGAGTGATGCATTTTTGCAGCAAGTTCGTTGTCATGAGTAACCAGGATAAACGAGGTTTGTGTCTCTTTGTTTATTTCTGATATAAGTTGATAAATCATTTGAGATGTCTGGGCATCAAGGTTGCCTGTGGGCTCATCCGCCAACACTAATTTGGGATCATTGACCAACGCCCTAGCAATGGCAATACGTTGCCGTTCTCCGCCCGAGAGTTGACTTGGTCGATGGTTTGCTCGTGCTTGCAATCCAACTCGTATTAAAAGTTTACTGGATTTTTCTAGCGCTACCCTTTTAGCTACACCCGCAATTAAAAGTGGCATTGCTATATTTTCTAAGGCACTAAACTCTGGTAACAAATGATGGAATTGGTAAACAAAACCAAGAGACTTGTTTCTAAAAGAAGCTTGTTCTGATTTTGATAATGTATTTAGTAGTTTGCCGTCACATTCAACTGTGCCCGAATCAGCATGCTCTAGTGTTCCGAGTATATGTAGAAGTGTGCTCTTGCCAGAACCGGAGGCCCCTACAATGGCCAAGGTACTTGCTTTTTCTAGGTGTAATGAAACATCATTTAAAATAGATAGGCTGTGCTCACCGTCTTTAAATGTTTTAGAAATATTTTGAGCATGCAATAAAGTGTTTGAGGTCATAAATAAAGGCATTTTTATCTAAGTGTACACTGCACGTGCATTCAATCCAACACGCAGGAAAGAAATAGATATTTTGGACTTTTAACGTAGAAATGGCGGAGTGGACGGGACTCGAACCCGCGACCCCCGGCGTGACAGGCCGGTATTCTAACCAACTGAACTACCACTCCGCAGTGGTATGATGCAATGAAACTTACTGGATTAACCGCTTTAACACCTATGTATTAAATGGCGGAGTGGACGGGACTCGAACCCGCGACCCCCGGCGTGACAGGCCGGTATTCTAACCAACTGAACTACCACTCCGCTTTAACGGTTTAGTGCATAATAAATGGCGGAGTGGACGGGACTCGAACCCGCGACCCCCGGCGTGACAGGCCGGTATTCTAACCAACTGAACTACCACTCCGCATTAATATGCAAAATCAATAAGTTACGATTATGTTTAAATAAGCGCTACTCAATTGCGGCGCAGATAATACGGTTAGATAGTAAATGAGTCAACGGTTTTTTTATCAATAAAATTTGTATGTTGAAAAAACAAGCAATATCCAGCCCAAATTAACCTTATTCGCTTTTTTAACTGGTTTCCGCTTCCTTATTCGAAGTGGATTTCTCACTTTTGTTTTCGTTCTTTTTATCTTTTTGTTTGGCTTTGTCACCGGTCTTATCTTCTTTTGAACTTGTCTTTTTCAAGCTTTTTATTTTTTTAAACAATTTCAAAGATTTTACTTTTACTCTTATCAGTATGTGGTCTTTTGGGTGATTACGAATATTCATAAACACGAATAACGCTATGCCACCAACAACCAAAATAATAGCGTTTACCATAAGTGCAGTGAGTAAGATTTCTTGTGTTGTCATTGGGCGGTTGGCTTCAATTTCTGCTAGTGCTTTTGCCTCTGCTTCAGCCTCTGCTTCAGCAATCGCGGCCAACTCTTCTTCGGTGGGTTCTGGTGGTGGCGGCGGTGGTGCTTCAGTTCTAAATATAAACTCAGGTACATCTATGACAACATCTCTTCCTTGCTGATTACTTGCATACGCGGTCATTTTAAAACGATAAGTTCCATAATCATTATTTATCACCTCAATTCTTTTAATTTCTTCACTTGAATTGGTAAATGAAACATTTTGGACTTCACCATTTGGATATCGCACCGTCCCATCGTAAATTAGAGTGCGCATATCGATTTGATCGCGATTGACATCGATCGTTATTGTATGGACCCCCTTCTCAAACTGCACTGTCTCACCATTATCATTGGTATCCTCAGTTTTATCTAAGATGACATCTATTAAGATAGGATTAGGTAATAACACCACATTTTGATTGACTATTTCCCGCGTATACATGGGGGTTATCACACTAAAGGTGGGACGCCATTCACCCGATGGAATGCTTAGGTCAAATTGACCAGTAAACACACCATCTGCTCCATACTCATCGAAACCTGTTCCGTTATCTTGAAAACTTGCAACTCGGCGAGCACCTAGGCCAAAATTTTCATAATTTGGATTGTTGGCACTTACAAAATCAATATTTAGGATGATGACATCTCTAAAGGCTGTGAAGTCTATCGGTTGGCCCGCATTAGTAAGAGAAGCAGTTTGCTTTATGACCTCACCAGAATAAACCGGGCTGGGTATTGGCTGAACATTCAAACCAATATCGGCAATCACCATTAATTTGCTTTCCGGTAATATTTGTCCAACCGCTTGCCAGGGACCTGGCATTGGCTTTTTAATGGTTATCATGTCGTAGGTATCAGTTTCGAACCAAGTAAACTCTTTATTATCGCGACCGAGTACTAAGGAGAGTTTTGACCCATCTGGTTTAACTAACACGATGGGAGCTGAGCCTTGCTCACGAAAAAATATCATCGTGATTTCGTCAACATCGTTATCTACACGAAATCGATTATTCAAAAGTTGGATGCTATTTTCGTATTCACTTCCTATTGCAACGACTTGATCTGGGCGGGCACTATTTGCTGAAGTTTCAAATGCTTCGCTCTGTTTACTAATCGCTGCGAAAAATAGAAGAGCACATAGTAATACTGGACCTAGCCAAAAACGGAAAGATCCTCCTGAGGAAGTCAATTTGCTTGCGTTTATATGGCTACGTCTGGCGCCAAATAACTTGCTCTGATTTTTTTTCAAGTTTATCTAAATATGCTTCATGAATGCTTAATTCATCGGCAGAAGCTCTGATAACCTTTAATGACGCGGTTTTGTTAACTTTTCTGGGTTGATTTTTAGGCCCGCTAGATTGAGACTCTGATTCATGATTCCAGCTAAGGGCAGTTTGCCCGCCAGTCATGTATAAATAGACATCTCCGAGAATTTCTGAATCCAACAAAGCGCCGTGATATGTACGATGCGTGTTATCAACACCATAGAACTTACACAATGCATCCAAGTTATTTTTTTGTCCTGGACGCATTTCTCTGGCTAAAACCAAGGTATCTAAAACACTGCATACTTCTTCAGTCTTCTTGATGGATGCTTTGCACATAGCAAATTCGTGATCCATAAACCCGACATCAAAGGGAGCATTATGGATCACCAGTTGAGCACCTTTGATAAACTCAATAAAGTCCTCACAGATATCTTTGAACAAAGGTTTATCGGCCAAAAACTCGTTGGTTATGCCGTGAACAGAAATAGCCTCTTCTTCTACTTCCCGCTCTGGGTTGATATAGACATGAAATGTATTTCCAGTGAGTTTACGGTTAATCATTTCGACGCACCCAATTTCGATGATCCGATGCCCTTCCTTTGGATTAATGCCGGTAGTTTCAGTATCTAGAATAATCTGTCTCATAAATGCCTTGTGATTATAATTCTATTTTTTTGCACATTGATTACTTCAATGAGCTTAGCGTTTGATGATATCTAATTTTGCAGAGGGCTTGTATACTAGCACGCTTATATTTTTAATTTAATTACGCGAACACTGTCGAGCTAACGTGCAACTCGCGTATACAGGTAAAAAGTTGATGTCAGAAAAAAAAGTGACGATTTACACTGATGGTTCTTGTTTAGGAAACCCAGGTCCTGGTGGGTATGGTGCGCTGATCATCTACAAAAGTAACAGAAAGGAATTAGCAGGCGGATTTGTCAATACTACCAACAACCGAATGGAACTACTCGCCCCAATTGAGGCATTGAATGCATTAAAAGAAAGCTGTCTAGTAGATCTTTTTACTGACAGCCAATACGTTAAAAACGGAATAAATCAGTGGATCCATAATTGGAAGCGAAACGGATGGAAAACCGCAAATAAAAAACCTGTTAAAAATGCGGATTTATGGCAACTTCTTGATGACGCGATAAAACGGCACAACATAGAGTGGCATTGGGTTAAAGGCCACTCAGGTCACCCCGAAAATGATCGTGTTGACGAATTAGCTCGCAACGCCGCAGAAAACGATGCAACAACTGAAGACAAAGGTTTTACACCCTAATTCAATATAATATAAAGGTAATAGAATGGCTGCAAAGCTAATACTGAATAAAGACAGAGAAAAATCACTACTTCGTAGACACCCTTGGATCTTTGCAAGCGCGGTCGAAGAAGTAAAAGGGCGTGCAAACCTTGGGGATACCGTTGATATCATGAGCCATGACGGTAAATGGCTAGCGCGAGGGGCATATTCCCCTCAATCACAAATTAGGGCCCGTATTTGGACCTTTGATTCTCAGCAGTCTATCGACAATGTGTTTTTCAAAGCTAGATTAAAACAGGCATACGAGAAACGTCAGTCACTTATCAATACTCACGATACCGATGCATATCGTCTAATTGCTGCTGAATCAGATGGCTTACCGGGTATTACAATTGACGTTTACGCAAATGTGGTTGTCATGCAACTTCTTAGCGCGGGCGCTGACAAGCACCGTGACAAAATCGTGAGCGCTATCGAGTCTATTTTCCCTGATTGTATTATCCATGAACGAAGTGACGTAGATGTGCGCAAGAAAGAAGGCTTAGAGCCTTTGGTTCAGACATTGAAAGGTGTACTTCCAGATAACATTGAAATCAAAGAAAACGGAATTAAAATCAATGTTGATCTTATCAATGGCCATAAAACAGGTTTTTATCTAGACCAAAGGCAAAACCGTTTAAATACAGGCAAGTTATGTAAGGATAAAACCGTTCTTAATTGCTTTAGTTACACGGGTACGTTTGGTTTATATGCGCTAAAGAATGGCGCGAGGCACGTCATTAATGTAGATGCCTCGACCTCAGCACTTGAAGTCAGCAAACAAAATATTGAAAACAATGGATTATCTTTAGCAAACACTGAGCACCTTCAAACCGATGTGTTTGAGTTACTCAGAAATTATCAAAGTGAAGGGAAAACATTTGATGTAATCATTTTGGACCCACCAAAGTTTGTCGATAGTAAACACAATTTAAATAGAGCGGCACGCGGCTATAAAGACATTAATCGTTTGGCGTTTGGTTTATTAAACAAAGGTGGTTATTTGTTGACCTTCAGCTGCTCAGGTCTTATGCCTGCTGACTTATTTCAAAAGATCGTTGCGGACGGTGCGCTCGATGCACAAATCGAAGCTCAAATTATAAAGCGCCTAGAACAAGACGAAGATCACCCAGTCTCAACTGCGTTTCCTGAAGGATACTATCTGAAAGGTTTGGTTTGCCGAGTTTGATTAAACCCTAGTAGTTTGTGACTAACCAGTCGACCAAACCAACGCGTCATCTCCAAAACCCACATTAACTCCAATAAACCACGAGATCTCCGCGTCAGCGGAAATCTCGTAACGTCACCATTAAAGTTAAACAAACACAGAGTTTAACGAGCAGAAATAGCTTAATTCATCTCACTAATTTCAACACCAACCAAGTAAGCACCATCGTCAATGCTGTCGCATCTTACTACTTTAGCCTTAGCATTTAACGAAGGGATTTGGTCGCTATTAGATTCGATAGAAATTTCAAGAAGTGTGCCTAACTCAAGTGATACCTCACCCATTTCAACCGACATACCTGTTGCACTAATATCTTTGCAAACTGCACTCATCGATGCTTTGGTAGGATCATCAGCTAGGGTCACTGAACACGGAGAATTAATCATCATTCGGTAAAAATTGCGTTTATCGTCGTAACCTAACATTGTGCTTCCTCTCACTGCAAAAAAACGTAACAACTCATACTTTATATTGATGTATTAACAATATGTCAACATATCAGGAGTATTCACTTAATTTATTTTCAATTCGCTTAACTGAAATCGGATAAGCAGTGCCTAATTGTTGAGCAAATAGGGATACTTTTAGCTCTTCGATCATCCACTCAACTTCTTTAAGACCATCTGGTGGCGACTCTGCATGCTTATATTTTTGTAAAGCAACTTCGAACTTAGTTTGCGCTTTATCCACCTCTAATTGGTTGAGTCTGTCTCGATTGACATCCACTTTTAACTTTTCACTGCGCACGGCGAGTGCCTTTACATAGCGATTCCAATCATCAAGGCGCGACTCTCCCAAATCAAACACAAAGCCTTTATAAACCAAGCGATTCAACTGAGCCTTAATTGCTCCCACATTATTAAGCATGTTTAAGGGTATATTGCCTTTGCATTGTTTTTGAACGCTGTGT
Organism: Glaciecola sp. KUL10; assembly: GCF_003203515.1. Taxonomy (GTDB): domain Bacteria; phylum Pseudomonadota; class Gammaproteobacteria; order Enterobacterales; family Alteromonadaceae; genus Glaciecola. The sequence goes on from NZ_BGNG01000001.1 coordinate 351,072, forward strand.
GCGGTTGTTAATCCTTTTTCAATTTTGAGCGCGATGTCATAAGCCCTATCATTGATATTTTCTTTAACGATATCACAAGCTTGCTCAAATGCCTTTTTGTCCCTGATACTACCTGAAATGCTTGTCTCTAATTCAGTAACCATAGCCGCAATACTTGCCATAATGATGTCATCAATTAAATATTTCACTTGACCAAATGGATTAAAATAGAGACCAAGCTTAGCTTTATTGGGGAGCTTTTCCTGTAAATATTTTAGCGGCGATGGCACGGTTTGCTTAATCAGATGATAAACACCTAGGCGATGCTTAGTGACCGCCTCATGCTCATCGTCTAAGAGCACAATATCAACTTTATTATTTTTCACCACGAGCGCCGGAAATGCTTTTATCTCAAAACCCGCATGTTTCTTCTCGAATGAGCTCGGCAAATTATCAAAGTCCCATTGAGTCAACCCCTGCCTTTCCAAATCTGGCGTCGCCACTTTGGTAAAAGTCTGTTTAACCTTGCCACTGAGTTTGTCTTGCAGGCCAACAAGCGATTTGCCGCGCTCAATTAACTGATTGTTTTCGTCAACTATTGTAAAATTAAAACTTAAGTGACTGGCAAGAGCAGACAAATCAAAGTCTTCAACTTGCAATCGTACACCTGTCATTTTTAGCAGTTTTTGCATGATTTGTTCAATCAGTAAGGTAGGTGCACCGTTGTCGTTAACTGGCGAAATATCCGCTAAACAGGCGTCAGCAAAATTAGGCGCGGGAACAAAGTTACGTCTTAAACGTTTTGGCAACGATTTTATCAATGCAACGATTAATTCATGCCTAAAGCCCGGTACTAACCAATCAAAGCCAATATCTTTCACTTGGTTTAAAAGCGGTAGTGGAATATGCAAACACACGCCATCAAATTCACTGTTGGGTTCAAATTCATAGCTTAAAGGAAGACGCAAATTTCCCTGTTTCCAATGGTCAGGGTAGTCAATCGCCTGAATAGAACTGGTGTCTTTCTTTAATAGTGACTCTGGATCAAACAACAATAAATCGGGTGTTTTGTTGAGCGTTTTACTCCACCATTTTTTAAAGCTAACATCGCTACAAACATGCTCAGGGAGCAGTTCTAAATAGAAACCAACCAAATCATCTTCATCTACCAAGATGTCACGTCTTCTCGATTTGTGCTCAAGTAATTCAATTTCTTCTATCAAGGATTGATTTTTGCGTAAAAACGCATAGTTTAATTGAGTCTGATTTTGAACAAGCCCTTCTCGCACAAAGATTTCACGGCATATTGCTGGATCAATATTTGAATAATTAACCAACCGTCGATTGACAATAGGAATGCCGTATAAAGTTTGTGTCATATACGCCATCACAGCACCGCGCTTTTTACTCCAGTGCGGTTCACTGTAATTCTTATTCACTAAATGTTGAGCAAGCGGTTCAATCCACTTGGTATCAACCTTTGCCAGTGTTCTTGCGTAGAGTTTAGAGGTTTCAACTAATTCAGCCGCCATCAACCACTTGGGCTGCTGCTTGCTCAATGGCGAACCTGGAAACGCCATAAACTTAATGTTTCGCGCTCCTAGATACTCACGATTAGTATCTTTCATGCCTATTTGTGAAAGTAAGCCACTGGCAATTGCGCTATGAATAGCGGTGTAATCCGCAGGTTCTGAATTTAAGCGATAGCCAATCTCAACCAGTGATTTTTTGAGTTGACTGACAATATCTTGCCATTCGCGCATGCGCATGTAGTGGATAAAGTGCGTTTTGCACCATTTGCGCAATTGGTTATTGGTCAGCGATTTTTGCTCACTCGTAAAGCTTTCCCATAAATTTAAGATACTCAAAAAGTCGGAGTCTTTATCAGCAAATTCTGAATGCTTCTCATCAGCGGCTTGTTGTTTATCGAGCGGTCTCTCTCTTGGATCTTGAATACTCAAACCTGAAGTCACAATAATCACTTCTCTTACACTATTATTTTTACTGGCTTCGATGACCATTCGAGCGTAGCGCGGGTCAATTGGAAGCCTTGACATTTTGCGCCCAGCATCGGTTAGTCGTAACCCAGTTTTAGCATCTCGCGTAAGTGCTTGTAGCTCTTCTAGTAACTTTAAGCCATCCTGTATATTTTTGTCATCGGGTGGTTGTATAAAGGGAAAGTGTTTGATTTCACCCAAGCCTAAAGCAAGCATTTGCAGAATAACGGATGACAAATGGGTTCGAATAATTTCAGGATCGGTAAACTCAGACCTTGAATTGAAATCATCTTCTGAATAAAGGCGAATACAAATACCATCTGAGACTCGACCACAACGTCCTGCGCGCTGATTAGCCGAAGCTTGTGAAATAGGCTCAATAGGAAGTCTTTGAATTTTGTTGCGCGGACTGTAGCGAGATATACGCACCCAACCAGGGTCGATAACGTACTTTATGCCCGGCACTGTCAACGAAGTTTCAGCCACGTTTGTCGCGAGCACGATTCGTCTGCCGGTATGCGCTTGGAATATTTTATTTTGCTCGCTGGCCGACAGGCGAGCGAATAAAGGCACAATTTCAGTTGCGCGATACTGACGCTTGATCAATGCATCTTGTGTGTCTCGTATGTCTCTTTCACCGCTTAAAAACACCAAAATATCACCCGGCTTTTCATGCATAAGCTGATCGACTGCATGAATAATTTCGCTAATCTGGTCACTGTCCTTTTGATCAGAGGGTGCTTGATATCGAATCTCAACGGGATAAGTTCGCCCACTCACCTGAATAATCGGAGCATCATTAAAATGCTTTGAAAAGCGCTCTGGGTCGATGGTTGCAGATGTAATGATTAACTTTAAATCAGGACGTTTTGGCAATAGCTGTTTAAAATAGCCTAATAAAAAATCGATGTTTAAGCTGCGCTCGTGAGCTTCATCAATGATGATTGTGTCATATTGATTTAAATATTTATCTTGCTGAATTTCGGCTAGCAGTATTCCATCGGTCATCAATTTAATGTGACTGGTATCACTGACTTGATCGCTAAAACGTACTTTAAAACCGACGCCCTGCCCGACTTCAGTTTTCAATTCTTCTGCGATTCGAGTTGCAACGCTTCGAGCTGCCAATCTTCTGGGTTGTGTATGGCCAATAAAGCCAGCCACACCTCGGCCTAACTCTAAACACATCTTGGGAATTTGAGTGGTTTTACCGGACCCAGTCTCACCTGCAATGATGACAACTTGATTGTCGTTAATCAGCTCTTTTATATCGTCTTTTTTATCCGATACGGGAAGCTGCGGGTATTCTACAGCAGGAAGTGCTTCCTGACGCTGTTTGAAATACAGTTGTGATTTTTCAATATCGAGCAGCAAACGCTCGAATTTAGCTAACTTCTCGTCGCTATCAGCCTGTTTATTTAGGCGTTTGAAGGTGTTGAGAAAACGATGCTTATCTCGAAGCATACAACGCGAAAGCGCGTCATTAATTTTAAATTGCATATTTTGATTTGAATTTCATGGTATTTGAATACTCCCCAACCACTAGAAACACATCAATGATGTCAGAGCTATTCGAATGCTTAATGCTATTAGTTTATCAAAGATACGTGCATTTAGATCATGCAAAACAAAAATGAATGATCAAGTAGTAATATTGAAACGCACCCCCCCATAGTATTAGTCGAATTTTATGCGTAGCTATATTTTTCTATTCGTCGTTATAAATCGCGACAGTTAATTTGCCATTAGTGTCGATACTTGCTCGATACATACCTTCTGTATTAAACGGCATGCTAATGTTTCCCTTGCTATCAATCGCTACTACACCGCCATCTCCACCTGCATTTTTCAACACGGTATTGATCACTGCATCACTAGCTTCTGCCAAACTAACACCTTGATATTTCATACGCGCACAGATATCAGCGGCAACGTTGTATCTTATAAAAAATTCACCATGCCCAGTTGCAGAAACGGCACAACTTTGATTATCAGCATAGGTACCTGCGCCGATGATCGGAGAGTCACCCACTCTTCCGTAGCGTTTAGCAGTCATTCCTCCAGTCGAGGTGCCTGCCACTAAATTGCCCATTTTATCTAGTACTACCACGCCAACAGTACCAAATTTAAAATCATTCACACTGTTGTCGAGATAAAAAGCTTGTTCGCTTTGCTTTATTTTCAACCTTGCTTTTTCAAGCGCTTCGAGTCTTCTCTTTGTATTAAACACATTGTTATCAACACGTTCGATCTTGTGTTTAAATGCAAATTCCTCTGCTCCCTTTCCTGTTAGCATAACGTGCACTGATTCATTCATCACAAGACGCGCGGCTTCAATCGGGCTTTTAATATGTTTAACACCTGCTACTGCACCTGCATTTAGGTGTTTTCCGTGCATAATTGAGGCATCTAGTTCATGCTGACCTTCATACGTATAGACAGCGCCGACACCCGCATTAAACAAAGGGGATAACTCTAGCAGTTTGATAGCTTCAACAACGGCATCTTCACCACTCTTACCTTCTTTTAAAAGTTGATAGCCTAATTCAGCTGCCTGTTTCATGGCCAGTCGATAGGCTTTATCTTGAGCATCACTTAGATTGGCTTTTTTTATAGTGCCCGCTCCACCATGAACCGCGATTGCAATACTCTGATCGCCTTCGTTAGCAAAGATTGAAATGAAAGGAAAAAGTAAAAGCGCGAGTACAAAATTTTTGTAAAAACTAGACATAAAGAGACCCAATAAAAGAGCAATCAAATTAATTTAACGGTATTGGGTCACCTTGTCTACATACTAAAGAATTGTGAACAGCTAAAAGCCTTATCGTCTAGAAGCTATAGACTCCCAACGGTTTAGTTCTAGTTGAGGGGCTATCGAGGATAAAACATCCTGCTTGAAAGCTTCGAAAGAATTAAATTTAAATTCATTGTTTCCCTGAAGTTCGTTGTATATAACGCGTAATTTTCTCACCGAGAAAAATGGGACAATATCCGAAGAGGCAATATTGATTGTATTGTTTCTAACAATCGTAATCTGTGACGCGTCTAATCCTTTTCCAAGTTGCCTTTGCTTATTGGATTTGAATAGAGCATTTTGTCTATTTATATTAGCCATTTTGACGCTTCCTCGTTCGTTGTTGTACAACAATGTTAGCTGCAATTTCTCAAATACCTTTATTGACAAATGAAATATAAAACACATTTTATAGTCCAATTAATTATTTGAAAAACGGCATCATCGGGGGCTCATAGACTGAAGTGTGCGTCATAATATTGACGTCAGTTTTGTTATTTAAAAATATTCTAGCCAGCAATAAATTGAGTGTTTTAATAATATATAGTTAAAACAATATGTAAGCGTTCAAAAAATAAAATAAATAATGTATATCAACAACTTAACAATCAACTCGCACAAGCAATGAGTGCTTATAAAGTTTTAATTGTTGTTTACATAATAAAATTTCAGCACACGGAACATCTATATGTTCCGTGCACCAAGTCATGTTAAACTTTCCGTTGGTTTAATAAATGAGCAATTTTTTGACTTCCAATAACGCCACCTTTTTATTTCATGATTATGAAACTTGGGGAGTCGATCCACGTTTCGATTTTCCTTGTCAATTTGCAGCCATTCGCACAGATGAAAATTTAGAAATAATAGGAAAACCCATTTCATATTATTGTCAAATTCCAAACGATTATCTGCCACATCCAGAGGCGTGTTTAGTGACGGGGATTACTCCACAGCAAAGCCTTCGCGACGGTTTAATCGAAGCTGAATTCGCAGCTAAAATAAACCGTCTAATGAGCCAAGCGAATACATGCACATTGGGATATAACAGCATTAAATTTGATGATGAAGTTAGTCGTCACCTTTTTTATCGCAATTTCTTTGATCCTTACGCTCGAGAATATTCAAATCAAAACAGTCGTTGGGACCTCATAGATTTAGCAAGGGCTTGTTATGCGCTTAGACCTGATGGGCTCGTTTGGCCTAAAAAAGATAACGGAACCCCCAGTTTCAAATTGGAGGAATTAAGCAAAGCAAACGGAATTGAGCACCAAGATGCTCACGATGCTATCTCAGATGTAAAGGCGACAATAGAATTTGCTAAACGATTAAAAGAAGCACAACCCAAACTGTTCGATTACTATTATGACTTACGAAAAAAACAAAGGTTAACACGTTAATTAGCTTTGACCTTAAAACACCACTTATCTACACCAGCGGTAGCATCAGTCCTAATTATGCGTGTACAACGCTGGTGGTGCCAATATGTCCTCATCCTATAAATAATAACGCCATTATTTGTTTAGATTTACGCATCAACCCGGTCGACATATTTGATTTAGAAGCAGATACGATTAAAGAAAGGCTATATGCTTCCGCAATTCCATTTGAACAGCGCCCGGGTATTAAAGTGATTCACGCTAACAAATCACCGTTCCTTGTTTCTTCTAAAGTAATGACAGAAGAGATCGCACAGCGATGCAAGCTAGATTTAGGAAACTGTCGTGAACACTTAAGAGCGATACAGAAAGAGAGTGTTACGAGCGGTCAACTTGTTGTAAAACTTTCAAATATCTTTGAATCAAACGCCCCACTGGAACCTGAGGATATTGATGGAAGTTTATATAGTAGAGGTTTTCTAGATTCGGCCGATAAAGTGATGTTAAAGAAAATTCAAACTTGTGAACCTAAGCAATTAATTACCTTAGAGAATGAGTTATCTGCTCATATGCGCTCTCAACTATTTAGGTATAGAGCCAGAAACTTTCCAAGTACACTTGATTCAAGTGAAATTGAAAAGTGGCAACGTCATCGACATATGCGTTTTACAGATGGTTCAAAAAAGACTTGTTTATCAGTACATGAGTTTCAACAAACGTTAATAGATTTGAGCGGTAGATATGAGCAAAACCCCAAAAAAATTAGGATTTTAAGAGACCTAGAACAATATTTAGTCAGTATATATTAAAACGATATTGCTCTTTATTTACATTAAACAACTAATACTTAATACTTAGTTCTTAGCCAACAAACAAAAAGGTTTTATGAAAGGAATAACGCTTTCGACAATATCTAGTGGTAAACAACTGCATATATCTGTAGACCCGTTGCTATTTGAAGATGTAATGAAACCTGAGCCGTTGAAAGAATACATCGGTCAAAGCGAGTTCAATGTCTTTTTCTTGCTGACTAATGCCATTGATATACTTTGCGAAAGAGTCAATGCTGCTAAAGCAGAAGATATGATGGATGCTATTGAAGGCACAATTGGTGAAATCAGAGACGCGGATATTCTAATTAAAATTGCCGATGATCAAATGGCTGCAAGTATAAAGATTGAAGCCCCTCACGCTGGTGCAATTCCATCGGTTCAAAGTTGTGTAAAGTTACTACACCAACAAGGCGTAAAACGAGGTATTAGTACAAAAAAAATCGCTGCTCTGATGAAACAAGCAAGCGAAGCCTCTCCTGGCACTGAAATGACTGAACAAGTTGCCAAAGGTTTACCTTCGAGAAAAGGTAAACCGTCTTACATTAAGCCCTTAGTGCCCAATGCGCTTGATCGCGTGCTTAAGCCCAAGCTTGATGAAGAAGGAAAAGCAGATATGCGCAACCTAGGTGAAATATCATGTGTTCAAGCGAAACAACCAGTAGCACGCAACATGCCCCCATCGAAAGGTCGAGAAGGCTTTACCGTTACTGGTGCGCCACTTAAAGCTGAGTCGGGCGATTGGAAAGAATTCAAGCTTGGTAACAATACTGAAGTAAGTAAAAAAGATAAAAATCTCATTATCGCTTCAGTCACAGGGCAACCAAAGTTTGAAGAGGGTAAGATGACCGTAGATGACACCTTCGAATCCAAAGGTGTCAACGTTGGCACAGGCAATATCGATTATGAAGGAGCGGTTATCGTTAATGGTGACGTCAAAGAAAGCATGGTTGTAGTTGCAAAAGGTGATATTACAATCAACGGCTTTGTTGAATCTGCAACGCTTAGAGCTGGCGGTGATATCATTATTACCGAGGGCGCGATGGGAAAAATGCATGAAGAAGACTGCAAGTTATACGCAAATGGTAGTATTTTTGTTACCCATGGGCAAGGGCTTGATATTGTCGCAGGTAAACACGTTAATATTCAAAAGCAACTTGCCTACTCTAGAATCAAATGCAAAGGAATGGTGACCGTGGGTGACATAAACAAACCCATGGGAACTGTTTTTGCAAGTAATATAAAGTGTTATTCAACAGTAAGAGCCGGCAGTGTGGGTGCTGTCTCAGGAAGTTCGCTTACGATTGACTATAGCGAAGGTATCAATTTATTAAATGACCGCCACGAAGTATTACTCAAGCATTTGAGAGCGATTAGAGGCAATAACTTTGACCATGAAGTAAAACTCAGAGATATTCATAAACAAGCCATTCCTGAATCATTAAAAAGACAGTTAGACCGTGCAGACGTAGTATTTGATTCTGAGAAAAAGCTACTTGATTGGCTAGAAAAAATGAACATTGAAATGGAAAAAGCCAAGGTAACTTACGAAGAAGATGCAAAAATTATTGCTAACAAAGAACTGTTTCAAGGCGTGATTGTTAAGATGAATAAACGCAATTGGCGCTCAGAAAGAGAATACCCAAAATGTTGCGTTAAACTGGTTGATGGTAAGTGGGAATACGACCCACTTACCTAGTTCTTAAGCTTCGAACTAACAAGCAGAATCAATCTGCTACAGCATTTCTACCGCAATAGCAGTCGCTTCTCCACCACCAATGCACAAAGACGCAATACCTTTTTGTTTACCTTGTGCTTTAAGCGCATGTAACAAGGTGACTAAAATTCTCGCACCTGAAGCCCCAATAGGATGCCCAAGCGCACAAGCTCCCCCATTAATGTTGACTTTATTTGAATCTATATTCAATTCAGATATTGCCAACATGGTGACCATTGCAAACGCTTCATTGATCTCAAATAAATCGACATCAGCAAGATCCCACTTAGTTTTATTCATTAGTTTTTGAATTGCGCCTACTGGCGCCACGGTAAAGTTTTCAGGTTCAATTGCATGTGTTGAATGAGCAACGATTTTTGCTAAGGGAGTTAAACCTAAGGCAATTGCTTTTTCTTCGCTCATCACTAATAGGGCCGCAGCACCGTCAGATATAGAACTAGAATTGGCAGCGGTAACCGTACCGTCCTTTTTAAAAGCAGGCCTTAGATTAGGAATTTTTTCAGGTCTAGCGTTGTTGGGCCCTTCATCAATATCAACAAGCGTCTTTCCTTTGCGACCGCTAATCGTAATTGGCGAGATTTCATTTGCAAACGAAGCTTGTGAAATTGCGTTTGTCGCCTTTGCAAGCGACGACAGCGCAAACTTGTCCATATCTTCTCTTGTAATGCCTTTTTCATCTGCTGTCGCTTGAGCAAAACACCCCATTGCCTGACCATCATAGGCATTTTCTAAACCATCCATCATCATGTGGTCAACTACTTGTCCATGCCCCATTCGGTAACCAGCTCGTGCTTTTGGAAGGATATATGGCGCATTACTCATACTTTCCATACCGCCAGCAATTACCGCTTCTGCTGACTCAGCTTTGATCAAGTCATGAGCTAACATCACAGCTTTCATACCCGAGCCACACACTTTATTTATGGTTGTGACCCCGGTAGCTAAATTCAAACCAGCACCTAAACTCGCTTGTCTTGCAGGTGATTGCCCGGTTCCCGCGGGTAAAACACACCCCATGATGACTTCATCAACAATGCTTTTATCTAGGTTCTCAGTTGCCGCTTTTATCGCATGAGCGCCTAATTCTGGCGCAGCCAAGCTACTTAAAGCGCCCATAAATCCGCCTATGGGCGTGCGTTTAGCAGACACAATTACCACTGATTTACTCATTATTATTCCTCTGAATTGAAGTTACGCATTGTCAATCATGCACCTTTTACAAGTCACTGACCGCTACTTATTTGCTTTTATGTTGATTTAAAGTTTATTTTACTTTACCTTTACGTTAATAGCAGTTTACGTAAACGTAAACCAGATTACAATTATTAAAGAATTGAGTGTGATTTTGCAATGGATAAAGCAGTAGAAACCTTTTCGATAGGTGAAATTTCAAAAGACTTTGATATATCAGCACGGTCTATCAGATTTTATGAAGAGCAAGGTTTATTGCGCCCAGAAAGGCAAGGCCAAAGCAGAATTTATCGCAATAAAGATAAGGTAAGACTTAAACTTATCTTGCGTGGTAAGCGCCTTGGATTTTCGTTAGCAGAAATTAAAAAAGTGTTTGAGCTTTACGATACAAATCCAAACTCTGCAGCTCAGTTACGCACCATGCTGACGCTGACGGAACAAAAACGTGCTGTACTTACTCAACAATTAAACGATATTCAAATGTTAATGAATGAACTCGATGACGTCGAAGCACGTTGTCGTGAAGAATTAGATGAACTAGAAAGAGGTATTCAACAATGAACGCGCCATACCCTACTCTAAACTTCGGTTTAGGCGAAGAAATAGATATGCTCAGAGACCACGTTTATAACTTTGCGCAAGGCGAGATTGCGCCATTGGCTGAATCTTCTGATGTTAACAATCAGTTCCCGAATCAACTCTGGCCCAAGTTAGGTGAAATGGGCTTATTAGGCGTGACTGTCGACGAAGAATACGGCGGTTCAAACATGGGCTACCTCGCACATACAATTGCTATGGAAGAGATTAGCCGAGCATCTGCAGGAATAGGATTAAGCTACGGTGCTCACAGTAATCTATGCGTCAATCAGATCGCAAAAAACGGGAATGCTGAACAAAAAGCAAAATATCTTCCCAAGCTTGTATCTGGAGAACACATTGGTGCCCTTGCAATGAGCGAACCTAACGCTGGCTCTGATGTAGTTAGTATGAAATTGAGAGCCGATGATAAAGGCGACCACTTTGTCTTGAATGGTAATAAAATGTGGATCACTAACGGACCAGACGCTCATGTATTTGTGATTTATGCAAAAACTGATGTCAATGCTGGCCCTAAAGGAATCACTGCCTTTATCGTTGAAAAAGGAAGCAAAGGCTTTTCGCAAGCGCAAAAGCTAGACAAATTAGGCATGCGTAGTTCAAACACGTGTGAGCTAGTCTTTGAAGATTGTGTAGTACCCAAAGAAAATATAATCGGAAACATCGGCGGCGGTGTTGCTGTACTAATGCGCGGTTTAGACTACGAGCGATTAGTGCTTTCAGGTGGCCCCTTGGGCATCATGCAGGCATGTATGGATGTGGTTGTCCCTTATATCCACGACAGACAGCAGTTTGGCCAGTCGATTGGTCAGTTTCAATTAGTACAAGGCAAAGTCGCTGATATGTATACACAAATGAACGCTGCTAGAGCCTATGTTTATGCAGTTGCTCGTTCATGTGACAGAGGTGAAACAACCCGCAAAGATGCAGCGGGTGCAATTTTGTACTCAGCTGAACTTGCTACCAAAATGGCATTGGATGCCATTCAATTGTTAGGCGGCAATGGCTATATCAACGAGTACCCAACAGGTCGTTTGTTAAGAGATGCGAAACTCTATGAGATTGGTGCAGGTACTTCAGAGATTCGTCGTATGCTTATTGGTCGCGAACTTTTCAAAGAATCTAAGTAAATTTCCTTTTTTAGCCTATTATTTTAAGTCGAGCGTGAGCTCGGCTTAACTATTTACCAGGAGCCTTAAGCGTGCCTGTCATCAAAAGTAAAATACAAGTCAATAGCGCTACTTTTAAACAAAATAGCGAACACATGCTCGCGCAAGTCAACGACTTAAACGCGACGATCGCCAAACTTTGCCAAGGTGGCGGTGAAAAATATAACCAACGTCACAAAAGCCGAGGAAAATTGCTCGCTCGCGAACGTATTGATGCCCTTCTCGATCCTGGCACCGCTTTTTTGGAAATAAGTCAACTTGCAGCACTCGATGTTTATGATGACTACGTACCTTGTGCCGGCGTCGTGGCGGGAATTGGTCGCGTCTCAGGTGTCGAGTGCATCATTGTGGCAAATGACGCAACAGTTAAAGGAGGGACTTATTACCCTTTGACAGTTAAAAAGCATTTGCGTGCGCAGACTATTGCTGAGCAAAACAACTTACCTTGTATTTATTTAGTTGATTCTGGCGGCGCTAACCTGCCTAGACAGGATGAAGTATTCCCTGACAGAGAACACTTCGGAAGAATCTTTTTCAATCAAGCAAACTTGTCGGCACAAAACATTCCGCAAATAGCAGTGGTAATGGGCTCCTGTACTGCTGGTGGTGCATATGTACCCGCGATGGCAGATGAGTCTATTATTGTTAAACAACAAGGCACTATTTTCCTTGGTGGACCGCCGCTTGTGCAGGCCGCGACAGGTGAAATTGTCAGTGCAGAAGAGCTCGGGGGTGGCGATGTTCATTGCCGTACTTCTGGCGTAGTTGATCACTTAGCAAACAACGATCACCATGCGCTACAAATTGCTCGAGACGCCGTTGCTAGGCTCAATAGAAACAAACAAAAGTATGTCCAAGCTGAACAACCCATTGCCCCCTTGTACGATACAAAAGAAATCTACGGTATTGTCCCAGCGGATACGCGACAACCCTATGATGTGCGAGAAATTATCGCTCGCGTCGTTGACGGCAGTGAATTTGATGAATTTAAAGCGCTTTACGGAACAACACTTGTCACCGGTTTTGCAAAAATAGACGGCTATCAAGTTGGTATTGTGGCCAATAACGGTATTTTATTTTCTGAATCTGCTCAAAAAGGCGCCCATTTTATTGAGTTGTGTGCACAGCGAAAAATTCCCTTGGTCTTTTTACAAAATATCACTGGCTTTATGGTCGGTAAGCAATACGAATCGGGTGGGATTGCCAAACATGGCGCTAAGATGGTCACTGCCGTGGCATGTGCAAAGGTACCGAAGTTCACCATTTTAATTGGTGGTAGTTTTGGTGCGGGTAACTATGGCATGTGTGGTCGTGCATACGATCCTAATTTCCTATTTATGTGGCCAAATGCTCGTATTTCAGTCATGGGCGGTGAGCAAGCCGCAGGTGTGTTAGCTCAAGTCAAAAAAGACCAAGCAGCAAAAGCCGGCGAAACCTTCACTGACGAACAAGTACACGCACTTAAAAAACCGGTGATCGATACTTATGAAAAGCAAGGCCACCCTTATTATGCTTCTGCAAGGTTATGGGATGATGGCGTGATCGATCCTGCGGATACGCGTCGAGTGTTAGCACTATGCCTTGCCGCTTCTGCTAACAAACCGATACCGGATACAAAGTTTGGCGTGTTTAGAATGTAATAAACCCATTTTTGTCACGTTCGATACGCAGACAGAAATAAGGAATCAAAATGAATACTAGTGAAGAAAATGTATTGTTGAGCATTGACGAACGCGGAGTTGCCACGGTGACTTTAAACCGCCCTGAAACCCACAATGCCTTTAATCAAGATGTGATAAAGGCGCTGACTGAAGCGTTTAACCAAGTGCACCAAAATGATTCTGTGAAAGCAATGGTACTTGCCTCAAACGGAAAGTCATTCAGCGCAGGTGCTGACCTTAATTGGATGAAGGCAATGGCTTCGTACTCACTTGAGGAAAACGAGACTGATGCAGGTAAGTTGGCTGAAATGTTTAGGGTGCTTTATTTTCTAAACAAACCCACTATTGCCCGAGTTCAAGGTGCTGCATTTGGCGGCGCTATTGGTCTTATTTCATGTTGTGATATCGCCATAGGTAGTCGTTTAAGTAAGTTTTGCTTGAGTGAAGTAAAGCTAGGCTTAATTCCAGCGACCATAAGTCCCTATGTTGTCAAAGCAATAGGCGCTCGTTTAGCAAAACGGTACTTTATGACAGCTGAAGTTTTTTCATCTCGACGCGCCCGCAGAATTGGTTTACTGAGTGAAACAGTTAGTGAAACAGAACTAGACAGCACAATTGAAGATTTGCTAGCCAGTTTGCTAAAAAACGGCCCTGAGGCCGTGAGTAAGGCTAAAGCGCTGGTTGATTTTGTAGACGGCAAAACCATCGATAGTGAACTTATTCAAGCAACCAGCTCAAAAATAGCGCAAACCCGTGTGTCTGAAGAAGGCCAAGAAGGACTGTCCGCGTTTTTGGAAAAAAGAAAGCCCAACTTCAATTAGTTAGTTTACAAGAATTATAAATAGGTAATTATTTTATGACACACACTGCGCATTACCCTATTCGAAAAGTGCTGATTGCAAATCGCGGCGAAATAGCTTGTCGAGTCATCAAAACGGCGAAACAGCTTGGCATTTCGACCTTAGCAATTTATTCAAATGCAGATGCAAATTCGATGCATGTCAACATGGCTGATGAAGCATTTTGTGTGGGTAACGCTCCCTCACAAGAAAGTTACTTACGCGGTGAGCGAATCATAAAAATAGCCTTAGAAAATAACGTTGATGCGATTCACCCTGGATATGGCTTTTTGTCAGAGAATGCCGATTTTGCGCAGCAATGCAAAGAAAATAACATCATATTCATTGGACCACCTGTAGAAGCCATATTAGCGATGGGTTCAAAATCAGCTGCCAAGCGAATCATGCAGGAAGCTGGGGTTCCGCTTGTTCCTGGCTATCACGGTGATAATCAAGACCCTTCATTTCTAAAAGACCAAGCAATAAAAATGGGCTTTCCAGTTTTACTCAAGGCCGCCGCAGGTGGCGGTGGTAAAGGCATGCGAGAAGTCTGGAGCGAAGCTGATTTTGATCATGCCCTAGACGCTGCAAAACGCGAATCCAAAGCAAGTTTTGATGATGACATCATGCTGATCGAAAAGTTTTTGACTCAACCAAGACACGTTGAAATTCAAGTTTTTTGTGACAATCATGGTAACGGTGTGTATTTGTTCGAAAGAGACTGTTCCATACAAAGAAGGCACCAAAAAGTCATTGAGGAAGCCCCTGCCCCCAACCTTCCTAAAGGGGTAAGAGAGCAAATGGGGGAAGCTGCGCTCAAAGCAGCACATGCAATTAATTATACTGGCGCAGGTACTGTCGAGTTTTTGCTTGATGTTGATGGTTCGTTTTACTTTATGGAAATGAACACTCGCTTGCAAGTTGAACACCCCGTGACCGAAATGATCACGGGTGAAGACTTAGTAGCATGGCAATTAACCGTTGCAAGCAATAAACGACTGCCGAAATCGCAAGATCAATTAACGCTCAATGGGCATGCAATTGAAGCGCGAGTATACGCTGAAGATCCTGAAAATGAGTTTCTTCCATCTACTGGTACGCTTACATTACTGCGACCGCCCGCTGAATCAGAGCATATTAGAGTCGATACTGGCGTGATTGAGGGTGATGCAGTGTCGATTTATTATGACCCGATGATCGCAAAATTAATCGTTTGGGGTAGTGATCGCGAACAAGCGATTAATCTACTTTCTAAAAGCTTAGAGCACTATGCAATTGGAGGCGTTGCTACCAATATAAGCTATTTAAAACGAATTGCTGAATCAGATGCCTTTAATCAAGCCGACCTATGCACCCAGTTTATTAAGAAAAATGAAGCCAATATATCAACATATACGTCACCAACGAGTGCCCTGTCATTCCAATGTGCGGCGCTAGCATGGTTGCTACAGCGTTCTAAAAAACCAACAGATGCTAAGTCTGAGCATAATCCTTGGGCAAATACTGACGGATTTAGGTTAAATACCAACAATACAGAAACACTAAATTTCATCGTAAATGACGAACCCAAAACTATTAGTGTCGCTCAGATCGATCAACAAACATGGTCTTTCAAAGAGGCCGTGAATTCAACCGATAATATTACCGTTTCGGGCGAGTTCAAAAACAATCAACTATCAGGGACAATCAACGAGCAAAAGATAAAGAAAGTCGCCCTGATCAAAGATGCTCAGATCGATGTTTATTCAACTCAGGGAATAGAAACGACGCACTACGTCGCGCCTGATTTAGGTATCAATAATGAGGAAGACCATGCTGGTGGTGTAGAGGCCCCCATGAACGGCACTGTAGTCGATATGCTAGTTGAGGCGGGTGATACGGTAGAAAAAGGTCAAGTCGTCGCAATAGTCGAAGCGATGAAAATGGAACATGCCATCAAAGCGCCGTTTAACGGCACAATCAAAGAATGCTTTTTTACAAAAGGTGATCTTGTAGACGGTGGTGCTGCGCTGATTGATTTATGTGCCGAAGATGCTTAGGTAAAATTAGATGTTAAATACGATTCAAAATACCTTACCAAAATCAGTCAATATCGTTGAGGTCGGCCCGCGTGATGGTTTGCAAAACGAAAAATCAAATATTACGGTCGAACAAAAAGTCGAACTGATCAACCGTCTATCAAAGACAGGGCTCGCCCATATTGAATCTGCTAGCTTTGTTTCTCCTAAGTGGGTACCTCAAATGGCAAGCTCAGATCTTGTTATGAAAGATATCGAAAAAAAAGAAGGCATTATATACTCTGCGCTAACCCCTAACATGCGTGGTTTTGAAAATGCTATTGCCAGCGGTTGTAAACAGGTGGCGGTTTTTGCAGCAGCATCTGAAGGCTTTTCACAAAAAAACATCAACTGCTCAATTTCTGAGAGTTTAAAACGCTTTGAACCGATCATCGAAGCTGCAAAATCACACAATATTCCTGTTAGAGGGTATGTTTCATGTGTAATTGCTTGTCCATATGATGGTGAAACCGAACCATCTCAGGTCAGCACGTTGACAAAAGAAATTCTGGATATGGGCTGCTATGAAGTATCCTTAGGAGACACCATAGGCGTAGGTACGCCGTTAAAAACTGCCAAAATGTTAGAAGCATGTCTTCACGACTCATCGACTTCACAGCTTGCAGGCCACTTTCATGATACATATGGACAAGCTCTCGCCAATGTTTTAATTGCCATGCAAATGGGGATATCTACTTTTGATAGTTCTGTTGCGGGACTAGGAGGATGCCCATATGCAAAAGGAGCCTCTGGTAATTTGGCGAGCGAAGACTTGGTTTATATGCTTGAAAATATGGGGGTTAGCACGGGTATCGACTTAGCGGGCTTATGTGAAACAGGTAGGTGGATATCCGCTATGCTTAATCGGACAAATGCATCAAAAGTAGGCTTAGCTACTGCCAGCTAAGCCTCTAGCGATAACGCTTGTTTTAGGTCTTGGCATCGTATACATGCAAATACTATCAACCCACTCATGATTAGCAATAAATACACGCTAGGTAATGCATACAACAACGCATAAGTACCGCCCAATGCTAACAGTACGATTCCTATTATCGTGTTGACTAGACCAACAAACTCAGTTCTTTGTTGCTCCTCAAATACATCGAGCATAAAAACCTTACGTCCTTGTCTAATACCAGCATGCCCCACACTGGCTTGAGCAATTAAAAAAAGAGGCAGAGAAGTCAGAATATTTTGCTCCCCTAACGATATAAAAAACGGCGCTGCGATTGCTGAGTTGACGAGCAGACTTCGAACGAGAATGAATTGTTTCGCTTTATCTGGCATCGCACGCCACACTTGAACAAATGTGGCTTGTTTTCCCTTTACGGTGTTTTTAGCTGTATCAATTTCAGTTTTAACGCTTCCCATTAAAAGGAAGCCAATACTGAGACACGTGCAAGCGATCAAGCAATACGTAAACGCCTTTTCAATTGGGCCATCAAAGCTAATCAACATGCTTAAAATAGCAATTGCTAATAAACATGCTCCTGAAACACTTGATGCGATTCCACTAATAGAACCACGTTGACCTTTCTCAATATTTTTGGCTTGAATGTCTTTACTTGTGAGCGATACAACAGCCCTTGCTAGGCTAGCAATTAACAATAAAGAAAGTATGAGGTAGGTTTTATACGTCCAATCACTTAAGGGAACGTACATATAAATAATTACAGATATAATAATTTGAACACTAACACCAAGCATCCATGCAATATGTCGACTTTTCACCAAAGCCAATTTTAACGAAAGCCAAGCCTGAGGTAAAAACGAGCCCCCTCTCTTATCGGTGCAATTAGTGATAGCGACCATAATGGAGCCCCTATTACTGAAAGCAATACTGGCAGGGTTATTTTAACAGACAAGAGCAAATCAAATAGCTTGCTACATACCAATCCAACGAGAATTTTTATTTCAGATATATTCAAAACAGCACCTCTTTATAAGCCGTTTATTATAAGGAAAGCAAAGCCCATTGCAAAAGTTTTAACTATAAGTATAATTATTAGCACTCTAATTATATTTTAGCTAATCACTTAAAGGTCAAATAAAACAACTTTATGTCTGAATTAAAAAACGATGCAAATAGTGTCACTTGGAAAAGGGTCGTCATCAAAGTAGGAAGCGCGCTTATTGCGCCCAACCAAAACGGCTGCCAATCAAGATACTTACTTGCTATTGCGCAATTTATCGTCAAGTGTCGAGCAAAAGGTATTCAAACAGTGCTCGTTTCTTCAGGTTCAGTCGCCGCAGGGAAAAATAAATTTAACGAAACAGGAAAATCAATTTCCCTCAAAAAGGCAATGGCAGCCGCAGGCCAAACCGAAATGATGTCAACTTGGGACCGTTTTTTTGATTTTCCATCAGCGCAAATATTACTCACTCAAGACGATTTGCGAGATCGTCTGCGTTATGAAAGCATACAAGAAACTATATTTACGCTATTAGATAATGGTGTTCTGCCAATCATTAACGAAAATGACACGATTACCACGGACGCTTTGAAAGTTGGCGATAATGATAATTTATCTGCAATGGTGGCCGCTGCTGCAAACGCTAGCGCTTTAATTATTTGTTCAGATGTTAATGGCTTATATGATAAAAATCCAAATCTTCATGATGACGCCAAACTGATCCCTCACGTACCTGAAATCACGCCAGAAATATATAAATTAGCGGGCGGTGCGGTAAGTGAAATGGGCACGGGTGGTATGTTAACCAAAATTCAAGCGGCCGAAAAAGCAACCGCGCACGGCATTGAAACATTTATCATCAATGGTTTTGAAGAGGCATCCTTCAGTAAAATTTTGAGTGGCGTTAACCCTGGTACTCTTTTTAAACCCTTCGAACAGCCAATGAACGAACCTCAGCATTGGATGAAGCACACCTCTAAAGAGAAAGGTGTGGTTGTCATCGAAGATGATCATAACCTTTCAGCAGAAGACTTACAGGACCAAATGACCAGTGATTTGGTGACATCCGTTAGAGGTGAGTTTTCGGCTGGCGACACCATTTTAGTAAAATCCCAAGACGGTACACGTCTAGCTAAGGCACAAAGTAATTACAGTAGTTGTTTATTAAATTTCGTGACTAAACAAGACAATGTTGAATTACTCGACGCTATGCAACGCAAAACAGGCCCTATCATATCTAACGAAAACATCGCGCTTTTTGAGCATTGATAAATCAGCCCCATTCAAACTCTTAGCTAGCTAAACCTAAGTTTGGCTAGCTATTCCCAAGCCCAAATTCTTAAACTTTAAAAAAAACGGAGATCTCATGGACTACGTTCAGAACCTTACAACTAAAGCAAAAGCCGCCTCAAAAGTATTGGCTAGATTAACCGAAGGCACTAAAAATGCCGTTTTACTTGATATGGCAAGCTCACTTCGCGACAAGCAAGAAATTATCATCGATGTAAATAAAGAAGACCTCAAACAAGCAAGAAACAATAAGCTTGATGCTGCAATGATTGACAGATTAACACTCAATGAAGAAGCAATTGAGTCAATGGCGCGTGGAATCGAAACTATCGTAGAGCTAGAAGATCCAGTGGGTAGAATATCGAAACAAATTACACGTCCAAACGGCATTGAGGTTGCGAAAATGTCGATACCCTTAGGCGTAATATGTATGATTTATGAAGCTAGACCCAATGTCACGGCAGATGCAAGTGCGCTTTGTTTCAAAGCAGGCAATGCAGTTATTTTACGTTGCGGGAAGGAAGCCTTAAAAACATCTATGTTTATAGCGGATACTTTACATAGCGTACTTGAGAAACACGGACTACCAAAAGTCCTAATTTCTGTTGTTAATACACCTGACAGAGCTGTCATGTCTGAATTGCTGAAAGCGAAAGACAATATCGACCTTGTTATTCCCCGAGGTGGTGAGGGTCTAATTAACTACGTTTCTGAACACAGTCGCATTCCAGTGATTCAGCACTTTAAGGGCGTTTGCCACTTATATGTCGACAAAGATGCAGATCTCGACAAGGCACTTAATATTTTAATCAACGGTAAAACCAGTCGCTATGGTGTGTGTAATGCACTCGAAGGACTTATTGTACATCAACAGATCGCTGATGAGTTTTTGGCAATGGCTGAAAAACAACTCACTGAAAGAAAGGTAACTATTCACGCCTGCTCGCAATCAAACTCAAAGCTGAAATCAGCAATACTTATCGATGAGCAAGATTTTGGTCAAGAGTACTTGGGTCCCGAGATTTCCGTTAAAACAGTTGATAATTTAAATGATGCGCTGAAACACATTGATATTTTTGGAAGTCAGCACACAGAGGTAATTTGCACTGAAAATCAAGCAACCGCCGAAGAATTTCAATTTGTTGTCGATGCTTCAGTCGTCATGGTTAATGCAAGTTCTCGCTTTTCAGATGGCAGTGAATTAGGCTTGGGTGCTGAAATCGGGATTGCTACAACAAAATTACACGCATACGGGCCGATGGGACTCGAAGCGTTAAATGCTGAAAAATACATCGTGAGGGGCAGTGGTCAGATCAGACAATAGTCTTTGCCAAGCAGGGAGTAGACTGCTACTCTCGCCTCAATACACTCGATTAATTTCAAACACTTAGCATGCTCGAAGCTTATTTTTCATTGATGCAAGACAAACAGTTACAGCAAAGCGTTGTTTCAGTTTGTCTTTTCTTTTTGCTGATACTTTTTAAGCGAATTTTTAAAACAGTTTTGGTGGCAAGAGCGCGCAAACAGAAAACTAGCTATCGCTCAAAAGTAAACACGATGAACAACAGCCTTAACATCGGGTTTGTTTTGGTCGTACTCGCAATATGGTCTAGTGAAATTCAGCAGTTTGCCTTGTCTATTGCAGCATTTACTGTGGCAATAGTATTTGCGACCAAAGAATACATACAGTGTTTTATTGGTTATTTATATTATGCAAGTGCGCGACCGTTTAGAATTAACGATTGGATACAAATACAAGACGGCGTAGGCGAAGTCATCGCAACAGATTGGGCAAAAGTGACCTTGCTGGAAGTAGATCTCCAAACAAATAGCTATACTGGTAAGCATTTGTTTATTCCCAATAACCAAATGCTGCTAAAAACAGTTAAGAATTTAAACTTTTTGCGGCGTTATTGTTTAACTGAATTCACCCTTACTTGCGAACCTAAGACGAACATTACTCCAATTGTTACTGAGCTAAAAAAGCGCGCAAAAGTCTATTGTGAAGATTTTGCTGATGTAGCCCAACGTTATAAATCCTTGATTGAAAAACGTATGGACGTTGAGTTTATAAGCTCTGAACCCACGTTTCATGTCCATACTAATGAATTAGCGAATATATGTGTATCTGTTGATATATTTTGCCCTGTTGAACAGAACCTAATTTTACAACAAAAAATAACTGAAGATTTTTTCGCACTTTTGTTAGAAAAATAAGAATTACAAGATTGAAGCTTGGCAGTTTCGAAGACTTAGCACTAAAAGTTAGTTTGTATTGCTCTGTTTCACTTGTTAAATAAATGAAAACGGATATATTGATGTAAGCGCTTGTATAGGTAAACTAAAGTCGAAGGCTGGTCTGGAAAAAGGAAAGAGATTTAATGAGTAAGCAAGATGTTCGTTATATTAGTAATCTGACAAAAGACACATACGCACTTGTATTAGCAGGCGGACGTGGATCAAGATTACATGAACTCACAAATTGGCGCGCAAAACCTGCCCTGTATTTTGGGGGTAAGTTTAGAATAATAGACTTCCCTTTATCAAACTGTGTGAATTCAGGCATTCGAAATATAGGTGTACTCACACAATATAAATCTCACTCTTTAATCAGGCATCTTGTTCGAGGTTGGGGGCACTTTAAAAAAGAGTTAGGTGAATCCGTCGAGATTTTACCTGCGTCTCAGCGTCATTCAGACGAATGGTATCAAGGTACCGCTGATGCTGTTTATCAAAACATTGACATCATTAGAGATGAGTTACCCAAGTATGTAATGGTGCTTTCTGGTGATCATATTTATCGTCAAGATTACGGTAACATACTCGCTGAGCACCTTGAATCGGGTGCGAAAATGACGGTGAGTTGCATTTCAGTACCGATCGAACAAGCCAGAGGCGCATTTGGCGTTATCTCAGTTGATAAAAATAACAAAATCGTAGACTTTCAAGAAAAGCCGGATGAACCTACTCCGTTACCTAGTGACAGTTCTAAGTGTTTAGCATCAATGGGCAATTATGTTTTTGATACCGAATTTTTGCTCGAACAACTTGAGAGAGATTCAAAAACACAGGGGTCAGAGCGCGATTTTGGTAAAGATATTATCCCTGCCATTATAGAACAAAATGATGTGTACGCTTTTGATTTCTCAAAAAGCAGTAAGAATGATTCATATTGGCGAGACGTTGGTACGTTAGACTCATATTGGGAAGCCAATATGGAGTTAGTAGCGCCCGTCCCCGCCCTGAATATTTATGACAAAAAGTGGCCGATCTGGACGTACCAAGAACAACTTCCCCCTGCTAAATTCGTGTGGGAATCAGAAGAAAAACGTGGTGAGGCATTTAACTCAGTTGTATCTGGTGGGTGTATCATTTCAGGTGCAACTCTCAGAAACACTATTTGTTTTTCTAATGTAAGAATTGAATCTGCTGCGCTCGTCGAAGAAGCTGTAGTGTTACCAGAAGTGACAATAGGCGCCAACTGTCGGATCAAAAAGGTGATTATCGATAGAGGATGCATTATCCCAGCAGGGACTCAGATTGGTTATAACCATAGTGAAGACGAAAAACGTGGATTTAGAGTCTCTGAAAATGGCGTGGTTTTGGTAACAAAAGATAATTTAGATTGGTTTAAACAGTAATCAAATCCGAAATTGTTTTCGCAACTAATTTAGGGTGCTCTAGCGGGTACATATGCCCGCCCCTATCTAATAAAGTATGCCTCATGCTAGGGTTGCCTTTCAAAAACCGTTTATAAAGCTTTGGAATACATACCTTAGAATCTTTTCCCGTCACCAGAAACGCACCGGTAGATAGTTGGCCATAATGTTTACTTAATTGAGTGGGGATTGTTCTAAAGATATCTGCTTCTACCTGCACTTCAAAGTTTAATCGCAGTAGCTTTTCATCTTGGTGCATAACAGCATTAATATAGTCTCTAATACAGTCATCATCGAAATTTTTAAATAGCGCTTTTGATTTAAAATATTTAACCAAATCATTGTTTATATGCCATGTTCTGCGTCTAATTTTCGATAAACCGGCCGGTGTAATCTTATCAATTAACTTAGTGCGTTTTGCTAATTGAAAAACCATAGATGCAGGACCGGTAATTAAGGGCGGGTCTAACATAATTAAACCTTTAAATAATTCAGGCCGTTTACAGCATGCAAGATACGATAAAACGGCCCCAAATGAATGCCCTACAGCGTAGGTAGGCCGATCCGCAAAATCGGGGTCTAGGTTCTGATTTTCGACAAATTCAATCAATTCATCAACTTGATTACGCCAATGATCAACTAATGGAAAACGATGATCATGAGCGTACTTGTCCTTAGCAACTACATGAAAGTGATCGGGAAATGCCGCAAACATCTTACGATAACTCTGCGCGGGGAAGCCATTTGCGTGTGCAAAATTTATATTAATAGATTTAACGGTCATATATATTCAAATACGCCTGAGGGGTCATTCCAAATATTCGTTTAAAGGCACGCCGAAAGTTAGCTAAATCAGAATAACCCAATTCATATGCTACTTGCGTGACAGAAACATTGCCCTTGTTAAGCTTTTCAATGATGCGTTTTTTACGTACTTCATCCAATATTTGTTTATATTGAGTGTTGCGCCGAAGCAATTGCCTGTGCAGCGTTCTTTTACTCATCCCAACCTGTTTTGCAACCTTGTCAATTGAGCAGTCTTCCTGGTCTAAATTATTTTCAATATAACGTTCAACTAAATAATCGATGGGTGGTTTACTGTTATGCTCGTGCAATGCTTTTTCACACATTAGTTTAGCCTGTAAAAAGCTGATGCTATCTATCCCTTTGATTGGAAAATAAAGATATTTTTTAGGTACTAAAATACAACTTTCTAAATGACCAAACGTTACACGCTGCGCGCCGAGTCCTTCATACTCATTAAGATAATCAGGGGCCTCAAAATCAAATTCAACTAATAATTCGTTAAGTCTACCAACATCAGAAAGTTCATAAGACTTGAAAACCGAACAAATTGCATATATCAAAGCGTCTAAGACTGCTCTGTGGTGATCATGCTTCCAATATTGGTCTATTATATTGACGCGAAGATAGTCTTGGGTTTCGAGAACTGACAACTTTACATTTGGAATTCTCATTGAAATAAAGCGCTGTTGAAACTTTATTGCCTGAAAAACATTTTCGCAATTTGCTAGGCCTAATCCAAAAAAACCATGATGAGTCATCTTAAGCCTTTGCCCTACTCTCAATCCAATATTTTGATATTCAGGATATGATAATAGTTGCGAGAGCAATGACTCAAATTGTTGGTAAGTAATACTGGCATCTAACGCTAAGAAATCTTCAACACTTAATCGCTCTTGATTCAACCATTCGTCAGCATCAAATCCAGACTGTTTTAGTACTTCTACTATATGACCAAAATAATATGCAGGTATTTTTGCCTGCTGCATTTCTTCACCCAAACTAGATATAAATTTAAGGGGCAAAAGTAGCGTACTCATATCACAATTGCAAAAATGGCAATATATGACTCCTTAATGACCTGTTAAAGACTCACAATTAATCAGCCAACGCCTTAAGCTCATTTTGAAAACTAGAAAGGAGCTTAGTATGTGGCACTACATTAAATTTTTAGCATATAACTTTAGTATTGTATTAGGGTGCTTTAGTATTTTATTGGCTGATTTTTATATCATCCTTGGATTTATTGCTTTCGTGAGTTTTTATTCAATCGGTGATGCTCTTTTAGGAAATGATATTAGCAAACCGACTCTTCAAAATAAGGCACTTTTAGGCACCCTTTTATACAGCTCTGTACCCACCACATTATTCCTATTATTTTGTATTCTATGGATATGTTCACCTAATGATTGGTTGATTGTGTCCAAGCTTGGCAGCATGATTCAGTATGATTTTATGTATGCTAAATCCCAGACTTCTTTCATCGAGTTTTCTGTTGCAATTTTATTTTGTGGTCTGATGCTTTCTGGTGTCGCGACAGTAGTGGGGCACGAATTAATACATAGAGTTGGCGATCAAAAAGCAGTAATCACCGGTCGTTGGTTATTAGCGGCTAGTTTAGATGCTAACTTTTCGATTGAGCATGTATATGGTCATCATATTAAAGTGGCCACGCAAGATGATCCAGCTACTGCACCAAGGGGGCGAAATGTATACCATCATGTTTTGCTTGCAATCTACCGCACAAATATATCAGCTTGGAATATTGAAGCCAAAAGATTAAACCGTAAAAAACTAGTTTGTTTAGTATAAAAAACCAATATTTGCGCGGTTGGTTTATGTCTATTTTTATTTTGTTTGTCGCGTTCTATATCGCCGGCTGGTTTGCTTGTTTGTTTTTATTTGCGACAGGTTTTGTATCGAAATGTATTTTAGAAGTGGTAAATTATATGGAGCATTATGGATTAGTGCGTCATCCTCGTCACCGAGTCGAGCCGAGACACTCCTGGAATTCTAATAAAAAGATAAGTTGTTGGGCGATGTTTAACCTTCCTCGGCACAGTCATCACCACTCCAAAGGTGCAGTGCCATTTGATAAATTGGAGGCAATGCCAGAAGCGCCAGAGATGATATCAGGTTATATTTCAACCATGCTAATTGTTTTGATTCCTCCCTTATGGTTTAAGTTAATGCAACCAAAGCTAGCGCACTGGGACAAACACTATGCAACTTCTGAAGAACTAAATATTCTATCTAAATTAAAACATCGCGATAATCGCAAACCAAAACAAGCGCTAGTCTAGCGCTTGTTGTCGTTCAGCTTCAGCCCAATCATGTTCTATCTTAGTGGATGACCAATAAAAGGTAGCGATAGACAGTATATAAGGTAAGACTAGCCAACTTAACGAAAGCCTTAAGGCTTCTGCCTCTCCCATTGTTTCTGCCCACATTTGACTAACAATACCGACAATAGTCGGGCCACCACCTAGTGCAATTATGTTCAAAACAAAGAAAAATAAAGCCGTGGACATTGCACGTGCGTTTACGGGGGCGAGTGTTTGTGCGATTGCGAAACAAGGTCCCAGATACATTCCACTTGTGAAAAGAAGTATCGTCATTAAAATTAACGATAATTCGACACTTTGAACCTGAAGAGAAAGATAAAAACAGGGCACTCCAATCAGTAAAGCAAAAAACGGCAGTAGTGCATAACCACGTTTAGACTGTTTACCCCATTTATCAGCAATGACACCCCCCAACCACACGCCCAATGCGTACGCGGTTCCGTTTGCAATACCAAATATAATTAACAACTCTTGTATTGGCATACTCGGATGAATACGCACATAAAAATCAATGATCCATGTAGAGATAGCATAGTTACCAAATGAACCAAACGAAATACCAAGGCACATGCCCCACCAAGTTGGGATTTTCATTAGCCTTTTAACTGACGTCATGAACCCCATTTGTTTGGGGCCATTGGCAACAGCAGACCGTTGGGGTTCTTTTACGGTTAACTTCAAAAGAATAGCTAGCAAAACACCAGGTAAACCGACTGCAATCATCACTGTACGCCAATCTGTTGTACCACCGTCTAAAAAAAACGCTGACGCGAAATAGGCAGCCATAATGCCAAATGGGATACCTAAAGAATAAATTGCTAACGCTCTAGCACGCTCGTTTTTATCAAACAGGTCTGAAATCATTGAGTGCGATGGCGGGCTCCCTCCCGCTTCACCTATACCAACCCCGACGCGCAATAACGCTAACTGCAAGTAACTTGTAGCAAAACCAGACAACGCAGTAAAACCGCTCCATAAAGTCAACGAGACACTTACAATATTGACGCGACTATACCGATCAGCTAACCACGCAATTGGAATTCCCACTACGGTATACAACAATGCAAATGCAAAACCTTTTAACCAACCAAGTTGCGCATCGTCCAATCCCATATCGGCTTTGATAAAGGGAGATAAAATACCGATGATTTGTCTATCAATAAAGTTAAAGGCATATACTAGCGTCAAAATTATTAAAACGTAGTTCCTGTAAGCATTTGATGTTTGACCTTCCTGCATAGCTGCTTGTGTTGTCATATAACTGTTCCATTGATTCTCTTGTATTTATACTCATACACTCACTCTATTCACTCAACTTTATGTAAATTATTTGTAAACATCATTAACATAAATACTCCTTAAACAATAAAGCTTGCAAGTTAAAACTGAATTTCACACAATGCACACATCTGACCACTTGAGCATGTAGTTTTCATTATGAATATCGATGAGTTATTGTCTTTAGGCGCAGCAACAGTTAGTAACCCAAATAGTCAAATTGTCGTCCCCAAGAGCTGGGCACAAGGCAGAACGGTTTATGGTGGTTTATCAGCAGGTGTACTTTATGCAGCAGCAAAAGGGCTTGTTGCACCTGAGCGTATAATGAGATCCATGAGTACCAATTTCGTAGGGCCACTTTTAGCTGAAACGCCGTTTGAAATTAGTGTGGAAATAGTCAGAGAAGGCAAAAACGTTTCACAAATTCAGGCCAGAGCCATCCAAGAGAACAAAATTTGTGTTGTCAGCCAAATTTGTTTTGCACAAAGCCGTGAATCGAATATAAAAGTCGAAAACAATGATACTCATCAAATGGGATTACCAAACAAAGGAAACTTTATTCCTCAAATACCCAAGGTAACCCCAAAGTTTTTAAAACATATTGATTTATCGTTTGAAGCAGGAGGAATCCCTTTCACCGGCAGAAAAACTTCTATTTATCAAGGTTGGATGCGTTTCAAGCAGGCGCCATCTAGCTTCACTGATGCACATTTAGTTAGCCTAATAGACGCATGGCCACCGACACTATTACAAATGCTAAAATGGCCAGCACCGGCAAGCACGGTAAGTTGGAATTTGGAGTTTCTTCATCCTCATTCACCAGTCAATCCTACTGATTGGTTAGCATATCAATCGAGTACACGACAAGCAGGTGATGGTTACGGGCATACTGAAGCTAACATTTGGGATACGCAGGGTAAGCTCATCGCGATTAGCCGCCAAACCGTCGCTGTTTTTGATTAATGGTTAGATAAAACCAGTGCTCTGCTTATGAATCAGGCAGCTTTGAAAACATCGGGATTAAACAAGTGGAGGATCTGTTCAGCTTGAAAGTTTGCCATATCCAGTGCTTCGTCTACGTCGTTGATATCCAAATGGAGACCGTCAAATAAGAAACTGGGTAAATGCTCCTTTAAACTGTAGTGTTCTGGGTAAGTGTTTATCACTGAAAGTTCGTAAGCTAGTTGAATGACTTGGTTATCTAACACATCTGAAAAGTTATCATTGTGATGTTGTGCACTAATCACTTCTATCAGCGAGCTTGGCAACTGCCAAGATTCGCATAGCGAGCTAGAAACTTCAGCATATGTAAACCCTAATACATTTAATTGGGCTAGTTTGGGGTGCGTTTCACTATCAAATTTCGCACAATCCTCAGTAATAAAGGGACTCGTTTGCAAAACAACTAATTCGCCAATGTTATGCAATAATCCACTCGTAAACATTCTGTCCACATCTTTACTTCCAAATAAAGCTGCAAAGTGTCTGCATAAAATGGCACAAGTAACACTCTGCTCCCAAAACTTATCTAAATCTATTAGTGAATCTTGAACTTTAACGAACGCATTTGAAATACCAAAAACTAAAGCAAAATCGTAAACGGCTGAGGTACCGATGACTTGAATTGCCTTTTGGACTGAATCAACTTTGCGTGGGAATCGATAAATTGCACTATTAGCAACCTTCAGAATATGAGCAGCCAAACCAGGATCTGTGTTGATAATTTTGGCGATACTATTTGCATCGGCTGTATCATTGTCGATGAGTTTTTTAACCTTTAAAGCGGTGGCGGGCACCGCAAACAGTGTTTTAACTTTTTCTGCATATTCAATTGCGTTCATGTTCGTTTAACTCTCTTATGCCTTATTTGGTGCGATTACACACTCAAATTCTCACAAAATTAAACTTCTACCAAAACATCCTAAAACCAGTATTAACAATAAATTTACATTTGTCCACTACGAAACTTTATTTATAGTTGTGTTTGCAAAAATAGTGCGGCTTCTGTTTCAAAATCACTCGCTGATAGTAATTTGTGTTCGGATTGCAGGCTTTCTCTCATTTTGATTTGTTTTACTAGCCACTTATTAACAGGACAAGGTATTGACAACAACTCTGCTTGCTCAACAACTTTTTGGTGTAAATAGTCAATTTCGGTCTGTTTACCCTCTTTCAAATCCCACCACATTGAAGTTCTTACCTTTGGATCAATCTCAAGCATCTTTTGTGCCAGTATTAAAAACAGCCAATTTGGCAGTGTTAATACAAAAGGTATTCTTTCATTACTTATGTTAGCGACTTTAGGGAGTTTAATTTGTAATGCGTCTGTGACGTTCAATAATTCCTGCATCGCACGAGAAATAATATGCCGATAGAGACGTTTTTTTAACATAGCCTTTACGGGCACATTTGATAGCGCATTAACTGCATTTCCTAAATTAAGTTGAAGCTTGGCCCATTGCAAGGAGGTCATATCGCGCGTAACGTTTGTTGGTAAAATGTCACTATCAATGAGCATAGCTAATGACTCGATATCTATATTTTCGTTCCGTATTTGCTCTAAGGTAAAACTGCCTTGAGAGCCCCTGTGAAAAAAGCCATCCGATTCAGAAACAACATTAAATGGCACCATAGCTCTAATAACAGTGAGTGCGGGGAACTGTTCTTTCACCACTAAATGGGCTTCCACACCATTTTGACAGCAAATAATTATACTTTTACTGTGCAAGAACCTAGCTAAGTCTGTTTTTAAGTCGACTAACGCTGTGCATTTAACAGTCACCCAAACAACGTCATAAACTTCTTTGGCTTCTTTATGTAAAGTTGGATTGGTAAATGATAGTTGATTTACTTGTGCTTTATTGCCCGTGTAATCCGTTAAGGTTATTCCATTAGCTAATTTTTGCTTTGCCTTTGCTCTGGCATGAATATGACACAATAAGCCCTTGCACAAAAATGCGCCTGCTAGGTATGAGCCGATTAAGCCAGCACCGAAAACGAGATGAGTTACATTTCCCTTTTGCTTACTAGTTCTTGCTTCAATCATAGGGACACCTTTCTATGCACTGTATTTCTCAACATTTTTCGCAAACCCCATTAGCGTAAATGAACCAAGTGGTGAACTAATCATTATTACTTTATTAAACTATCACGTATTATGTCGCTTTTACTATAAATTAGCTTAAAAACAAGAATTTAAGAGTTTATGAATAACACAATTTTATTTATCGCTTATGTTTGGCCAGAGATAAAATCAACAGCGGCTAGCCAAAATATTATGAGTTACGCTCACGCTTTTAAACGCGCTGGTTATCGCGTTTGTTTTGCAAGTGCAGCACAAACTTCCGATCAAAGCGTTAATTTTGAACGTTTAGAAATCGAGAAAATCCAAATTAAGCTTAATTGCGACAGCTTTGATGAAGTGATTAAAAACGTAAATCCGGATATTGTGTTATTTGATCGGTTTTTAACGGAAGAACAATACGCATGGCGAGTAGCTAAAACATTACCCAATTGTTTACGCGTATTAGACTGTGAAGACCTCCATTGCCTAAGAGAGGCTCGTCGATTACTGCATAAGCAAAATAAAAAGAATCAACTATATGTATCTTTTCCAGATGCAAACATCCCTATCAATCTTAAAGAGCTGGATATTACTAAACGAGAAATAGCATCTATTTTTCGAAGTGATATTTCTATCGTTTTATCTGAGTTCGAAGAAAGTCTACTTAAGTCATCATTCAACGTTCCCGCATCATCTTTGCTCTATATCGGCTTTTTAGAGCGAAAACTCATTCCTAACACGCCTAGCTTTTCACAAAGACGAGACTTCGTGAGCATCGGAAGTTTTAAACATGAGCCAAATTGGGATGCAGTGTTGACGCTTAAAAACAACATTTGGCCGTTGATAAAACAAAGATTAAGTAATGCTCAATGCCACATCTATGGCTCTTACCTACCTCCAAAAGCCAAATCATTAGAAAACAAAAACCAAGGCTTTTATGTCCATGGATTCACACCAAATGCACATGAAACGCTATCAACCCACAAAGTACTTTTGGCACCGATTAACTTTGGTGCGGGTATCAAAGGGAAATTAATTGATGCAATGCAAGTCTCTACCCCAAGTGTCACAACGCCAATTGGTACAGAGGGAATTGAAACAGATAGTTTAAAGTGGCCAGGCGCAAAAACTCAGAATTTTGCCGAATTTGCAGACATTGCAGTGCAATTACACGAGTCTGAACGCGATTGGAATTCGAAATCACAGCGGTGCGCCCAACTACTAGAACGGAATTTTAATCATGAAAAACATATCGAACGATTACTAGAGAAAATTGAAGGTACTCAACACCTATTGCATGAACACCGTGCCACAAACTTTATTGGCAGTATGCTCATGCATCACAATATGGCGAGCACTCAATATATGGGGCAATGGATAAGTGCCAAATCGAAGCTTAAGCAAGATCCTTAATGCGCTTTATGGCATTACTGATGCCATCTTTTCTTCCTGAAGAAAAGTATTTTGCTAAACCCAAGCTATGTAAATAATCAAAGAAATCAAAGGTCAACAGGCTATCATTAGAAAGAGAGTCTGCTTTTTCGAAAAGAATAGCTAATATACCCTTGATTATTTTGCTTTTGGCCTGAGCTTGGTATAAACCATTCTTTCGTAAAATCCATACCTGTGTTTCACAGCCTAATACTTCGGCATCTGCATTACAGCTATCAACGTCTAATATTGATAGTTGTTTACTTGCAAGCAGCAACTGACGATGTTTATTATCCCATGAGCTTGCTCTTAAGACTTTAGTTGCCAGCGTCAATTCTCTTAAAGTGTAATCTACTAAGCTTGATTGATTTAGGTCTTGGTCAGTTGAAATTTTGTCATTGTTAAGCGCAATTGCATTGGCAAGTGCGCTTGAAAACTCATCTATATCAGCTTCATTATTGTAGCAACCTATCGATAGCCTGATGCAATTGTCAAGCCCCAAGCCCTTCATCAATGGAATAGCGCAATGGGTGCCTACACGGCAAGCAATATTTTGCTGATAGAGAGCATTTGCTATATCAACAATTGAGTATGAGTCTACAATAAACGAAATAATACCTATGGAGTTGTCGCGATTACCTAACACTTGTACGCCTTGAATTTGGCAGATTTTCGCTAATGCATATTCGTATAAGGCGCGTTCATGTTCAATTATGTTTGCTATATGTTGTGCCAAAAACAAAACTGCAGGTTTAAATCCGATTATGGCGGCGATGTTTCCGGTCCCCGTTTCAAATTTTAATGGCGGCGGCTGCATGTCAAACGCTTCAAATGTGACGTCAGTAATCATTTCACCACCAAATTGGCTCGGATAAAGATTTTCAGCAAGAGAAAACCGACAATATAGTATTCCCAGCCCTGTTGGACCGTACATTTTATGTGAAGAAAAAACATAACAATCACAGCCAATTGCTTTTACATCGACGTGTAAGTGTGCGATGGCTTGCGTTCCGTCGATTATCGAAAGCGCCTTCATCCGTCTTGCTTTGATGCAGACCTTTTCAACTGGGTAGATGTTACCTAACAAGTTGGACACGTGAGCCATAGCAACAATCGCAGTATCCTCATCTATTGCGTTGAGCAAATTATTTTCTTGCTCTTGTGTCCATGTGCCTTGCTCAGCTAACTTGATTACGCATAAGTTCAAATCATGGCGCTTACACAATTGCTGCCAAGGAAGCAAATTTGCATGATGCTCAGACTCAAGAATTACAAGCTTGGAGCCATTCAATTGAGATGCGCACAATCCGCTTGCCACTATATTTAGACTTTGCGTTGCGCCAGATGTAAATATAACTTCTGCGCTCGATTCAGCATTGATTAGGTCTGCAGTAAGTTGCCTAACCTCTTCGTAATATCTTGATGCTCGATTTGCAAGCGGATAACTCGAACGGTTGACTGTTGCATATTCATTGCTATAAAACTCACAAGTTCGCTCAATAACAGTGCGCAGTTTTTGCGTTGTGGCAGCATTATCAAGATAAATGGGCCTTTCTAAATCAGAGTTTAAAGGAGACTTCTCAAAGTAAGGAAACTGTTCACGCATTAAAATAAAGTTGCCTAGCGATAAATAATGACGGAATCATATTCACTATTTAAGAAAAATACATCTTTCTTTTGGATTTGTGACTATAAAATAAATATACAAACTAATCATTGCCAGTATGGTGGTTACAAAACAAACCGTTTACGATCACATTCGGACGAACCGCTTTGCAATGATCACCTAACTCTTTTAAGAAAATTATTAATGACAACTCTTCAAATTCTTGGTGTCACTTTTTATAGTCTTATTTTACTTCTCGTATTGAGAAATACTGCTTTTAGCACACTAGTAGCCGACAAGCACTTTCAGCATCGTTTGTTTGGCGCTTGCGCAATCATATTTATCTTGTGGGTGTTAAGAGTCGGAATTGTAGAGGGTTTATATGTGCATTTTTTGTGGTTAACTGCCCTATCCCTCATATTCGGCTTTCGCTGGGCAATCATTGGAGGCTCATTTGTTTTGCTCGGCGCAACAGCCGTAGGGTTTTACTCTGCAAATCAAATAGGCATCAATGGATTGTTCGGTGTTGTTTTCCCCATATGCCTTAGCTATTTCATATTAAGTATTAGTTTTCACAAAATGAGTAAACATATCTTTGTTTATATTTTTATTTGCGCATTTTTAGCCGGCGGAGTTTGCATTGCACTTAAAATGGTTGCTCAAGGTGTTTATTACTATTTCGATATAGGCTATGAGTGGGACGATGTTTATAATAATTTTCTAAAAATCATCCCATTAGTCGTTTTTCCAGAGGCGTTATTCAACGGTATGATCATGACGCTGCTCATCATATATAAACCAAACTGGGTGTACACTTATCACGATAAGTTTTATTTGGATAAAAAGTAGCACCCGTTGTGGCGACTAGCAATTGATAACTCACGACTAGTTTGAGAACGATTAACTTTTAGGTAAAAGAATATCCATAATATCGTTCAACTCAGACTTTCCTTCTCTGATTTCTGCTTCGCTTAAACCGGCCAACTCATGAGGAAACACTAACCATTCATTACTCTGGTTAACAAAATAATCTGGGATAATATCTGTTTTATTATTGGCAGGTTTGTACCATGGCGTTGCTATGCGCATATCCTTCGGTGTGTTTAAGCGCATTAATTGCTTAATTTGCTTAACAAGCGCATCCACACTTCTTCCGGAATCGAATACATCATCAACAATCAGTAAACTGTCACCAGCATTTGCATTTTCTATCAGGTAGTGTAGCCCATGTACCTTAATCTCTTTTGATTGTTTGTTGATCCCATAATAAGAACTGGTGCGCACTGCAATGTGATCAGTTGGGGTATTTTTGTATTCAAAATACTCTTGAACCGCTATACCTATGGGCGCTCCGCCTCTCCAAATACCTATGATAAAGTCGGGTCTAAAGCCATCGTCATATACCTTAGCTGCAAGCCTAAATGAATCTTGCAGTAATGAACTCGAATTTATGTATACTTTACTCACAATGTCTTCCTACCTATGTGTTTTACATTTGACAGCGGAGTATAGCGATTATTGCTCTTGTAAGCTACGCGCAGGGTGAATCTTTGCTGCCTGACTCGCTGGATAGAGGGTAGCAAGTATGCACAAAACTAAGCTACCTATTGATATCCAAACAATTTGAGCTGAGTTGACATCGATGGGAAGACCTTGACCATTTGGTCCAAAAGACAATGGGGAACCGATTAAGCTCAAAAACGGATTCAGTTGTGTTACTAATAAAGTGCCTATTACTAAGCCAAAAAAGATACCTTTGAGACCATTGAATAAGCCATTCAACAAAAAAATCAGCAATACGTTTGAAGCATTTAGTCCTTGAGTTTGAAGTATAGCAATATCAGCTGTTTTTTCACTGACGACCATTACTAGCGCTGATATGACATTAAAAGCGGCAACGGCAATCACCAACATCAGCATCAAAGACATCATATTTTTTTCCATCTTGACCGCGTCAAATAGCTGTCCTTGTCTTTCGCGCCAAGTTTTGAAGTCGATATCCTTTTGCTTGAGAACATTGGTGACACCTTCGAACAAAAAAGCATCATACAAGTCTATTCGGGTGGCACTAACACTCTCTAGTGATTTTCTTGAAAGTTTTGCCAAGTCAGAAACGTGCATCAATAGTACTTTGTCATCCATCTCAGAGCCCACCTCAAATATGCCAGCTACCGTAACCAATCGCTGACTAGGGAGGCGACCAAAAGGGGAATAAGAGCTCGCTACTGTACTTATAACTCGCAAACGACCTCCTATTCTGACGTCCATTTGATTGGCTAGCACCCGACTAATAACGACGTTAAAGCTTCCTGCTTTCATATCAGTGTATGACCCTGCTAACATATTATTGGCAATAATTGAGGTGTCATGCAGTTTTTGGCTATCGACGCCTTGTACAAAAACACCCTTCAAATTACTTCGTGATTGAATGATTGCCTCTTGTTCAATAAAGCCTGTTACGTTTTGCACAATTGGCGCTTTTTCAAGTTCTTCAATCAATTTAGGATCGTCGATTTCTGCCACAATATGCGGAAGAATTCCTAATATTCTTTGCTTTAATTGACCTTCTAATCCATTCATTACTGATAAAACAGTTATCAAGGCAGCGATTCCAAGACTTATACCGATCACCGAAAACGTATTAATAAACGCGACAAAACTATTTTTGGTGGACGTTTTTGAATATCTCAAGCCGATGAAAAAGGCTATGTTAAGGGATTTAACGAATGAAGATTTCGGCATGGAAAAATACATTAAGTACCATTTATTGAATGATCAGTATTTAATACTATATGGCACCAAAAAGCTATCTGAAGGGCTCATTTTGGCTTATTAATTGCTTTATGAATTTATGCAAAGCCCTGCTAAATTATGACAATAGAGGATTTCGGTTGCAAAATTTCGAACAACAAAAAGAACAATTTGATTCATTTTTTCTGATTAACTATCCCATCCCCGTTAATTTGATTCCAGCAACCGATGAACAGTCAAAACAAAGTCAAGAAGCCTTTGAAGAAACCATGCCGTATGCTTTCAAAATAGCCGCTGAATTGTCGGAGATCGAATCTCAAGCTTTGAAGCCTCTTCGCTCACTTGGTGATAAATTAAATGATTTGGTTTCGTTCTTACAAATGCAATCGCGTAAGATTGACCTAATGATGTCCTACATTCTGCTCAATGAGGACGACCCCGAATTCAAAGCAACAGCAATTAAATTTGGAGGTGGAGGTTTGGTAGTTGAACATCCAAGACCCTTCGATATCGGCGATTCCTTTACTGTGAAGATCTTCCTAGAGAAAGAAGCAGCCGCTGTATACTGCCAAGCTCAAGTAATAGAAAGTGTTGCTAAAGATGATCTCTTTGAGGTCAGTTACGTGTATACTCATATTCGCGAGCAGGACCAAGAATTATTAGTTCGCGCTAGCTTGCATTTACAAACCAACCAATTAAAAAAGAATAAACAAAAAAGAGACAATTTATAGGCAACAAATTGCCTTTAGCGCTCTTTTTTCAAAAAAGAGATTAGCTTATAAAGATGTCGAGTTTATTTTCGCCCACGCTCCCAACCCTAAAAAGCGCATCCAAATCAAATATTGTCGATCATATTCACTGGGGTCAATTACATGGAGCTAGTCAGGCATTAGCCATTTCACAAGCAGCTAAGTCACATCAAGGCCCTTTGATTTTGCTAACAGCAGATACGCCAACTGCAATAAAGCTTGAAAAAGAACTCGACTATTTCCTAAGAGGTGATGATTTTAAAGTTCAGTTTTTCCCTGATTGGGAAACATTGCCTTATGACGGTTTTTCACCGCATCAAGATATCATCTCGCAACGACTAGAAACGCTTTATTTACTGACACAAAAAGAAGCAGGAATTTTTATAGTTCCTGTAAATACGCTGATGCAAAGACTCGCCCCAATTGAGTATGTGGGTCAACATTTGCTCTATCTGCGCGTTAACCAAACATTAGATGCTGATGACTTTAAAAGAAAGCTAGAAAAGTCTGGTTACCTTCATGTCAGTCAAGTCATGTCTCATAGTGAGTTTTCCGTCCGTGGCAGTATTATTGATTTATATCCAATGGGCAGCGAACATCCCTTCAGGATAGACTTGTTTGACGATGAAATTGACAGTATTAGACTTTTTGAGCCCGAGACTCAACGAAGTGGGGATAAAGTCGAGGAAATACGATTGTTGCCCGCACGCGAATTTCCCACTAATCAGGAGGCGCTATCAGCATTTCGACAACGCTATTTGGAGCGTTTTGATGGTGCAAACAACAGTGACCAAGAGTCAATTTTTTATCAAGTCAGCAAAGGCACTATGCCCAGTGGGATTGAATATTATCTGCCACTATTCTTCGAACGAACCTCTTCGCTGTTTGACTATTTGAATGACAATACCTGTATCGTCATGCACGGTGACTTGCACACGGCAGCGCAAGCATTTGAAAAAGACTTAGCCAATCGCTATGAGCAATATCGATATAATTTAACTAGACCCCTACTGCGACCGAGTGAACTATTTTTAGAGACGGAAGAATTGTTTTCTAAGCTTAAAAAATGGCCGCGTATTAGTATTCACCCAAACATGGTCGACAATAAAGCAGGACGAATCAATTACGAATGCGATGAGCTCGTTACTATTGGTATCGATTTGAGTGCGACGAATCCATACCAAGCCATACAAGCTGAAGTAAAAAAAGCAAAAGAAAACAAACAAATCGTCATATTTTGTGCAGAATCTGCGGGTCGAAAAGAGAACCTAATCGATATTTTGCACAAGGCGAAAATATTACCACAAAACATAGAAATATTTTCGGAGGTATTTTCTAATCAGTCGTTCAAAGGCGATATATTTATTAGCGTAGGCATGCTTGAAAACTCCTTCAAGTGTAACAGTAAAAATGGATTCTATTTTGTCACTGAAACCCAATTATT
Organism: Glaciecola sp. KUL10; assembly: GCF_003203515.1. GTDB lineage: Bacteria > Pseudomonadota > Gammaproteobacteria > Enterobacterales > Alteromonadaceae > Glaciecola. Next base: position 389,637 of record NZ_BGNG01000001.1, read on the forward strand.
GGGTCATAAAATAAGTCGACGAAGACTAAAAGATAAACGCAAAGCGACAGATGAATCAGCCATTGTAAGAAATTTAGCAGAGTTACGAGAAGGCCAACCTGTGGTGCATCTTGATCATGGTGTAGGTAGATTTTTAGGGCTTACGACACTCGATGCAGGCGGGGTGACTACCGAATATCTGAGTATTGAATACGCAAAAGGCTCAAAGTTATACGTTCCAGTATCTTCCTTGCATCTGATTAGTCGTTATAGCGGTGGAGATCCCGACCATGCCCCCATGCATAATCTTGGAAATGACACATGGTCAAAAGCAAAGAAAAAGGCAGCTGAAAAAGTGCGCGATGTCGCGGCTCAATTGTTAGATGTTTATGCGAAACGCGCCGCTAAACCGGGATATGCTTATAAGATAGACTGGCGAGATTACCAAGATTTTGAGAAGAGTTTTCCTTACGAAGAAACAGTTGACCAGACAAGTGCGATCAACTCAGTGATACAGGATATGGGTAGCCCAAACGCAATGGATCGCTTAGTTTGCGGAGATGTTGGTTTCGGTAAAACAGAAGTTGCGATGAGGGCTGCCTATTTAGCTGCTTCACAGGGTAAGCAGGTTGCTATATTAGTACCGACTACTCTGTTGGCTCAACAACACTTTGAAACTTTCCAAAACCGATTTGCACAATACCCGTTCAAAATAGAGGTTATTTCTCGTTTTGGTAGTTCAAAAGACCAAAAACTGGTCATTGCTGACCTCGCATCAGGTCAAGCAGATATAGTAGTGGGAACACATAAACTTCTTCAAGATGACGTTAAGTTTAAAGATTTGGGCCTTGTAATAATTGATGAAGAACATAGATTCGGTGTAAGACAAAAAGAAAAGTTTAAAGCCTTAAGGGCAGACGTAGATATTTTAACCTTAACGGCAACTCCTATCCCTCGGACCTTAAACATGGCCATGAGCGGAATGCGTGATTTATCTATAATAGCGACGCCGCCCGCGAAGCGATTGCCTATCAAAACATTTGTGCAAATGCGTCAAAAAGAGATCATTCGCGAAGCCATCATGCGAGAAATCCTGCGCGGTGGACAAGTTTATTTTCTGCATAATGAAGTTAAAACAATTGATAAAACGGCCAGAGAAATTGAAGAAATAGTGCCTGAAGCACGAATCGCGATTGGCCATGGTCAAATGCGAGAACGCGAACTCGAAAACGTCATGAACGACTTCTATCATCAGCGCTATAACGTGCTTGTATGCACCACTATTGTTGAGACTGGAATAGATGTACCAACGGCAAATACGATAATTATGGATAGAGCTGATCACCTAGGCTTAGCTCAACTTCATCAATTACGGGGACGTGTAGGACGCTCTCATCATCAGGCATATGCATATTTGCTCACCCCTCATCCCAGACGAATGACAAAAGATGCAAGTAAGCGACTTGAAGCGATTGCTTCTTTAGAAGATTTAGGTGCAGGATTTGCCTTAGCGACTCATGATTTAGAAATTAGGGGAGCAGGAGAATTACTGGGTGACGATCAATCTGGTCAAATCAATACCGTAGGGTTTAGCCTTTACATGGAAATGCTGGAACAGGCTGTAGAGGCTTTAAAGGAAGGAAAAGAGCCCTCTCTTGATGATGTACTGTCTAAACAGACGGAAATTGAGTTACGCATACCCGCTTTACTACCCGACGGTTATATAGGTGATGTCAATACTCGTCTTTCTTTATACAAAAAGTTAGCTAACTGTAAATCTCAGATTGCAATTGATGAATTACAAATTGAACTAATTGATCGTTTTGGATTACTGCCGAATTCAGCAAAAAATTTAATCAAACAAAGTAAGTTGAAGTTAAAAGCTCAACTCTTAGGCATTAAAAAGATTGAAGCATCACAAACTGGTGGCATACTAGAATTCGATGCGAACACAAAAGTTGACCCTGGTTATTTGATTCAATTGATTCAAAAACAGCCCAGTAAATACAAGTTTGATGGGCCACAGCGCCTCAAGTTCATGCAGAACACAAACGATGTTGAAAAACGAATAGAGTTTGTATCACAACTTATTGATAAACTGACTAAGGAAACCCATGCTAAAACTGCGTAGTGATAACTGCTTTAGTAAATTAGTCATTGGCCTATTTATGTCCGGCACATTATTTACCTGTTCAAGCAAGTTGTTTGCGCAAGATGACGTTGATTGGTGGTTTGATGTAGAGGTAATCGCATTTGCTAGAACAGGAAACGATTCTCAAATTAGTGAGGATTTTAGTAAAGCGATGTTCGAGCTTAAAAACAAACAAGCAATTGACTTATTCACCCCCGCATTATCTAGTTTGTATGAAGGTAATAACCCTTTAACTCAACTTCCCATTTGTGATAAACAAAGCATTGCCATTCCTAAGTATATTAACCTCGCAAGCCCATACGTTGCTCATGACTTACCCAGTGTTTCATTCGATGAAATGGAAGGTGTACTTGTCGACCACACTGGAGGTAAACGTGAGACTCACAGCGAAAATGAGGGTAGCCTTTTATTAGAGGATGTATCACAAAACGATGAAACCTTCATTGTTGAGGTATCAAATCAACTATCATCAGATTGGTTAAAACCTATTCCTGAACAAATCCCAATCTGTGAACGCACAGAATTAGACGAATTTCATGCCTATCTTTATCAATTAGGCATGTTCTCCTATGAATATGAGTTACGCGATATCAATAGTTTGATCGATAGCACTCCTCGCCGATACAACACGGGATTGAAAGCATTTACAGGAACTCACTATTTATTGCCTGATGAAGATTTGGATCTTATCGATTATGCCTCATCACTCTACAAACAGCGCAACGTTCGGACCTTACTGCACACCTCGTGGAGACAGCCGGTTGTCTTTGGAGAAGAGAATGCTCGCTATTATCGAGTTTTTGCTGGTAACCGGATTAGATATCAGGATAGAACACCTACCTATGAAGAATTGAATTCCAAATACTCTCCAAAAACAAACATTAATGAAGAGGATAGTAAAGACAGTAGCCTATTTTTCACAGAGTTGAAAACCTCCCTTATTTCTCCAGAAAATGTAGACTGGGCGAGTATTGAAAATATCAATGACGCAATCGAAAACCAAGACATGATTGTTGATACTTATGAAGATACGTGGGAGTTAGACGGACAAATCAAGGTCTATTTACGCTACATCAATCGCATTCCTTACCTGCATTTAGATAATGAATTTATGTTAAGTCAACTCGATGTAATCCCTGAGGGTTACCCCACCCTTTCTCAATTTCCTTTAAAACAACGTCGCAGAATTATTAGCAAACAGATTCATTATTTTGACCATCCTAAATTTGGTCTCATTATCAGGTTAGAACGTTTTGAGCCTCCACAAGACTTAGAGGAAGAGGAACAGCAGTAAAAATGAAAATTTATACCAAAGGCGGTGATAAAGGTAACACCCAAGTGTACCTTGCTGATATAAAGCGAGTCAGTAAAGATGATAAAATATTGGCTTGCTATGGCGACTTAGACGAACTAAATAGCCATATCGGTATGTTAGCCGCCCACTTAGAAACACTGACAGAAAATAAGCATAGAAAGGATGTGCTGCTCAGTACTGCTGAGTTATTGAATATCCAAAAAGATATTTTCTCAATTGGTTTTGCGATTTCAGACAAACCTCAATTCGGGAGCGAAAGAATCGATTTTCTGGAAACTAAAATTGATACCTTGCAAGCTAGTTTAGCACCTCAAACTCATTTCATATTGCCCGGAGGCTCTATCGCGGCGGCACAAGCTCATATTAGTAGAACTGTCGCTAGGCGCGCTGAACGCGCCCTCGTTTCACTAGCCAAAGACAATCAGGTACCCGAGGTTTGTTTAGCATACATCAATCGATTATCCGATTTCCTATTTGTAAGTGCTCGTTATTTAAATTCTTTATCGAACAAACCAGACATCGTGGTGTAACAGATAAATAGCGAGAGCCTGAATATTAAACAATACCATCTAATTCGTAACTCGCTATCAAAGTCTTTGCAACTTTGTGTGCTTCGTTAAGGCTTTTAGAGTGAATACTTGGGTTTTTAATATTTGTACTAATGAGCAAGCTTTCAGCTAATTTTGCATGCGTATTGAAGTCTTTAATTGACAAACCATCTAAGACTTTTTCAGCCTGATCTGGTGCGTTGCAGACAAGCGCCATGGTGCAACCTGCTTTTAAAGCAGCTTGCGCACGTTCAGTGACGCACTTAATGGCAGTAGCAGCTTGCATTGAAAGATCATCAGAGAAAATAACGCCTTTAAAGCCAAGCTGTTGACGTAGAACATCCTGTAACCATCGTTTTGAAAAACCGGCCGGCAAATCATCTACCTTATTAAATATGACATGTGCGGGCATAAGTGCAGATAATTTATTTAATGTAATTAAGCGTGAAAAAACAGCCATATCTGTTTGCTTGATATCATCAAACTCTCTTGTATCTATTGGCATCGCTACGTGAGAGTCTTCCAAAACACTGCCATGACCGGGGAAGTGTTTTCCACATGATTTCATACCAGCACTACTCATACCATTAATGTAGTGAGTGGCAAGATCAATCGTTTTTTCTACCTCACTCGAAAAAGAACGTAAGCCGATCACTTGTGAACCTCGATTAAGGTCCAACACCGGCGCAAAACTTAAATCAATATCACAATCGATTAGCTCTTTGGCCATAACAAAGCCCATCGCTTTGGCTAGTGCTTGTTGTTCTTTAGTGTTTACAATACTCGTAATCGCGCCCATCGAAGGAATGTGAGTAAACCCTTCAATGAACCTCTGAACCCGCCCACCCTCATGATCAACAGCGACCAAAAATGGCCTTTTTACAGTCTCCCGAATATCTTTTATTAGGGCTTTAAGTTGCGAAACTTCAGCGTAATTTCGTGAAAACAAAATAATACCACCAACCAAGGGATGTGCTAATTTTTCACGCTCAACCTGAGATAACGCAAAAGCCTCAATATCGATAATGATCGGTCCCATTTATTTTCCTAAAAAGCTTGTTAAAAAACTGGGTTTATCCTAGCCTGATAAAATCAAATCGCAATGTTTAAAAACGAAAACAATGATTAAACTAATCAAATGGTTACTACTTAGTCTTATCGCTATTCTTATGGTGCTCTTTTTATACGCTTGGTATCAACTCAGCGCGAGCTTACCAAACCTAGAGGGAACTAGGAGTTCAGATAAATTATCTGCAGTAGCTACTTTAGAAAGAGATAGTATTGGCACCGCAATTGTCAAAGCCGACAATCAAAAAGATGCAGCCTTTTTGCTAGGTTATGCACATGGGCAAGATCGCTTCTTTCAAATGGATACATTAAGACGCAGTGCAGCAGGAGAACTATCTGAGCTGTTTGGTGGCGTTACCTTAAACATTGATAAGAAAGCAAGATTCCATCAATTTCGAAAACGAGCAGAGCGTATATTTAAGCAACTACCTAGTAGTGAACAAATTGTCTTGAAGCAGTACTCGGCAGGAGTAAATAAAGCGCTTGCGGAAATGAAACAAATCCCATTCGAATACCTTCTAACGCAATCAACCCCTCAACCATGGAAGCCAGAAGAAAGTTTGCTTGTTAGCTATAGCATGTATTTAGACCTTCAAGGTAGTCAAGTTGAAAGAGATATGACATTGACAGTAATTCGAGATTTGTACGGTGAGCAAATGCTTGAGTTTTTTCATCTACCCAGTGCCTATCAAGCTTCGCTTGATGGAAGTGTCATCAAAAAGACGGATACGGAAATTCCCACCCTAGTAAAGGATGACATAAGTGCAAATTCCTTAAAAAATCTAGAACTTGCAAATCTATTTGATTTTGACAGCATACAAGAACCGCTAGACCTCGGCAGTAATAATTGGGCCGTAACAGGTGCGTTAACTGATTCAGCTAGTGCGATGTTGAGCAACGATATGCACTTATCTTTGAGAGTGCCACCTATTTGGTATAGAGCACAACTTAACTATAAACATAATGACCAGCAAATAAAGATTACAGGCGTATCATTACCTGGTACACCAACGATTATTGTGGGCAGCAACGGCAAAATTGCTTGGGGGTTCACCAATGCAAATTTAGACAATGTTGAATGGATCGAATTGGCTGATACAGAAGAAACTTCATTGATCACCGAAACCATTAAAATAAAAGATGATATCTATGATTACCGTTTCGAAATGAGCCAATACGGCCCAATAGAAAGAGTTAATAATAAAAATTATGCCTTAGCGTGGGTTGCTCATAAAGACTATGGAGCAAACATGATGATTGCTCATATGGCCCATCAGGAAACGGTTGAAGAAGCGCTAGTCCTATCAACAAAAGCCGGAATGCCTGTACAAAACATGATGGTAGTGGATAGTAAAGGTAATGCAGCATGGAAACCGACCGGAGCTGTCACCGCTCGTCCGTCCCCTTCCAATAGTGCAATTCAGCCACGTGATTATTCTCCCCTTTGGGCTGAGCAAGAACAAAATGTACCTGTTTTTATCAATCCTAAACATGGGCGTCTATGGACAGCAAATAATCGTATTATTTCCGTTGACGACTTGCCACGTTTTGGGAATGGTGGTTATGCATTGGGCGCAAGAGGTATTCAAATTCGAGATAGACTATTTGATCTCAACCAATTTGGCGAAAAAGACTTTTACGATATTCTTTTAGACAATGAAGCGCGCTTCTTGATGAGTTGGCATAGTCTTCTGCTTAGCCAATTGAGCAAAATGCCTACGCTATATCAAACAGACATAAAGCTATTAGAAAACTGGAAAGCATGCGCCTGCAGCGATTCAATCGGGTATAGCTTAGTGAGAAGGTATCGCTCTACTGTAATCAATCAACTCGTTCAGCCTATCGAACAAACTCTTAAAGCTAAGGGCAGAAGCATTGGGCCAATTTTGCGAGAAATTGAAACAGCTATATGGCTAGTTTTAAATGAAGAAGAACCCTCTTGGCTACCAGATGGTCACAAAAATTATGACGATTTTTTAATTACAGCGTACAACACCACTAAAGAAAAGCTAATTGAAAAACACGGAGCAGACCCTACAACGCTTTCAGGACTTGAATGGGGAAAAGTAAATGAACTCAGGGTTGAACACCCTATTGCCGCTTCTGTTGGACCACTGGCACGTTTTTTAAATATGCGTCCAGTTGAAGGATTTGGTGACAGTTATTTACCTGCTGTACAAGGCAACGGCTTTGGTGCCTCTCAACGCTTGATAGTCAGACCAGGCAATGAGGATAACGCGATACTAACCGTACCAGGAGGTCAATCAGGCCATCCTTTATCAGAATTCTATGATAAAGGATTTATGGCATATGCTAATGGAGAAAATACGCCATTGTTACCAAACCAAGCGATTTACCGTATCAAGTTCTCGCCTAAGTAGTACGTAAATAAGTACAAATGCTCAATGGTTATTGCGTTGGGAGTGCAACGCATTTAACCATTGAGATTTAGCAATAGATTTAAGATCACCCGTCACTCCCTCCGCTTTCAAATCTTCGATTAGCGCAGTAATAGCCAAGTCACGTTGAGCTTCAATATCCTTTGAATATTGGTGTAGTGACACTAATTTAGGGTAACGTTCAAACAAAACACTTAAATCTTGAAAGGATGTTAAGCGCTGCATAAACTCTTTGTCGTAATTCAAGAGTTTTCCTTGAAACTCCAAAAATACCAAGCCCTGCTCGCCACTGAGTTTAGCAATATCAGCGGGTGGTAACCTAGCTTGTTTAGCTAAATTTAAGAGATCTTTTTGCAGTAATTTTAAGGCCTCAATGTCTTTATTGAGAGCAGCATAACTAACTCTTTCTTTAAAATCTGGTGCTTTTAAAATATCTTGCATAGTTAATAAAGGAGTCAAGCTTTCTTCAGAAGAGGAACTTTTTTGTGGTGAGCATGCTGCTAAACATATAAAAGTGACACAGACAAAAATGCTCATACAAGATGAGCATTTTTTTAGCGGTTTTGAATGTTCTTTTAGTAATTCACTTATCAATCTTAACGTTTTCCACTCTACTTTTGAGTTTTTGCCCAGGCCTAAAGGTAACGCCCCTTCGGGCTTTGATAGGAATATCTTCACCGGTTTTAGGGTTTCGACCTGGCCTTTCGTTCTTTGTTCTAAGATCAAAATTACCAAAGCCAGACAGCTTCACTTGTTCGCCACTTTCGAGACATTCTTTTATCTCTTCAAAAAACGCTTCGACTAAGTCTTTTGCGTCTTTTTTATTTAGTCCTAACTTTTCAAACAGATGTTCTGCCATATCGGCTTTGGTTAATGCCATTTAACTATTCTCTCAATGATGCACTAAAGTGTTGTTTTAACGAGTTAATCACTATATCGACAGATTTTTGAATTTCTGCATCTTCAAGTGTTCGTTCTAAATTTTGCAAACTTAAAGAAAGTGCCAAACTCTTATACCCAGGTTCAATACCTTTACCTTGGTAAACATCAAATAAGTTTAGGTCAATCAAGTCGTCGATGCCAATTTTTTCGATAGTTTTTAATAATTTACCTATCTCAACATCTTCTTTTACTGTAACAGCAATATCTCTTCGATTCACTGGAAATTTAGATATTTTTGATGCTTGCGGCAAATTTCTTGTGGAAATATTAACCAAATCCAACTCAAATGCAAATGTTCTGCCGTTCAAACCCATCGGTTTTTCGAGTTTCGGATGAATCGCACCCAAAAAGCCAAGCAATAAATCACCTTTATACACTGCAGCAGACTGACCTGGATGCAAAGCACTATGAGTTTCTTTTCTGAATTCAATATCTTGTGAATTGAACATGAACGATAACAATGACTCAACGTGTGCTTTAACGTCAAAGAAGTCAAGTGGCTTGGTGTCGATAGACCAGTGTTCTGAAGCTGTGTTACCTGATAACACACCCGCAATTGTTGCGCGTTGGTTGACACCTGTTTTTTCATTCTCGTCTGGTAAAAATCTCAAACCGGTTTCAAATAACTTAACATTAGCCTGCTGTCGTTTTTGGTTATACGACATAGCAGTCAGTAAACCAGGCAACAAACTCACTCTCATTACAGACATATCCGCTGAGATAGGATGGGGTAATGTCAGCCCAACTAGTTCTGGAAACATTAATGACTGCTTTTTAGGATCGACAAACGAATAAGTAATTGCTTCCTGATAACCAAAGTCAGTTAATAGATGCTTAAAACGACTGCCTGAGATAGATGCTTCTGACGCATCACACATTTCTAACTTAGCGGTAGGCGCAATATTAGGGATATTGTTATAGCCAAATACTCGGGCAACCTCTTCGATGAGGTCCTCTTCAATACTGATGTCGAAACGATAGGTTGGCACAGTTACTGTCCAAGCATCATTTGAATAAACAGGTGTTAAACCAAGTCGTTGTAAAATATCACTGACTCTGGAGCCGTCGATATCAATACCTAATACACGTTTTAGTCGAGATGCTCGCAACGTTAATTCGATTGGCTTAGGTAAATATTCATCAGATTTAGCTTCAATAACTGGCCCAACATCACCACCGACAATATCGGTTAATAGTTGCGTCGCTCGTTGCATTGCCTGCATTTGTAACGATGGATCTACACCACGCTCGTAGCGATGAGAAGCATCAGTATGAAGGCCATACTGCCTTGCCTTACCCAAGATAGCATCAGGAGCAAAAAAAGCACTTTCTAAGAATATACTAGTTGTTGTAGAAGTCACACCTGACGCTAAGCCACCAAATACACCCGCCATTGCGAGTGCTTTCTCTTGGTCTGCTATCACCAGTGTGTTCTCTTTTAATTCGACTTCACTTTCGTCTAACAACACAAGTCTTTCACCGGCAGTTGCCATACGAACCTCAACACTTCCCGACAACACGTCATTATCAAACGCATGCATTGGATGTCCCATTTCAAGCAATACGAAATTAGTCACGTCAACAACAGCATCGATGCTTCTGATCCCACTTCTACGTAACTTCTCTTGCATCCATAACGGAGAGGGCTGAGAAAGGTCTACGTTTGTAATCACTCGCCCCAGATACCTTGGGCATGCCTGCGGCGCGCTTAGTGTAATGTCTCTCGAAGTTTCAGTTGTACTCTCTACGTCCTTGATGGTTGGTTCAACAACATCTAATTGGTTTAATACACCGACTTCTCGTGCAACACCTTTAATACCAAGACAATCTGCCCGGTTAGGTGTTAGATCAATCTCAATTGCTTTGTCATTAAGTGATAGAAAATCTCGGATGTCTTCACCAATTGGGGAATCACTTGGTAACTCTATGATACCGCTGTGGTCTTCCCCCATTCCTAACTCAGAAAAGCTACACAGCATGCCAAACGAAGGTTGCCCTCTGAGTTTAGCTTTCTTTATTTTAAAGTTACCTGGCAAAATTGCGCCGACTTTAGCAACCGCGACTTTTAAGCCGCTTCTGCAATTTGGTGCCCCACAAACGATGTCGAGTAACTCGTTTTCACCGACGTTAACTTTTGTAACCTGTAGTTTATCTGCGTCAGGGTGTTGACCACACTCAACCACTTCCCCGACAACAACACCTGAAAAATCTTCTGCAATACTAGCTACATCATCAACCTCAAGCCCAGCCATACTAAGCTGCTCAGATAAATCATTTGTTGAAATTGAAGGATTAACCCACTCTCTTAACCACTTTTCACTGAATTTCATTAATTACTCTGTCTTACTTAAATTGCTTAAGGAAACGAACATCATTTTCAAAAAATGCACGCAAATCATTTACACCATAGCGCAGCATTGTCAGGCGCTCTACCCCCATACCAAATGCAAAGCCTGTGAACTCTTCAGGATCAATATTGACTGCTTTGAGCACATTTCGGTGCACCATACCGCAGCCCAAAACTTCTAGCCATTTGCCATCTTTACCCATCACATCTACCTCAGCTGATGGTTCAGTAAAAGGAAAGTATGATGGCCTGAATCTTACTGTCATTTCTGCTTCAAAAAAGTGATTTAAGAAATCGTGTAATATTCCTTTTAACTCCGCAAAACTAACGTTTTTGTCTAACATCAAACCTTCTACTTGGTGAAACATAGGTGTATGGGTTTGATCATAGTCATTTCTATAAACACGTCCAGGCGAGATGATTCGAAGGGGCGGTTCTTGACTTTCCATAGTCCTAATTTGAACACCTGATGTTTGAGTACGAAGCATGACATCAGGATTAAAGTAAAACGTATCGTGATCGGCTCTCGCAGGGTGGTTTGCAGGTATATTTAAGGCATCAAAATTATGAAAGCCGTCTTCAACTTCAGGCCCTGTTTTAACCGAAAACCCAAGGTCTCCAAAAAAAGATTCAATACGCTCAATCGTCCGGTTAACGGGATGAATATTTCCGATTTCCTGAGCACGTCCGGGTAATGTAACGTCGACAGACTCAGCAGATAATTTTTTATTGAGTTCCGCTTCTTGTTGCGCCTTGATTTTATTCGTCACTAACGCTTGGATAGCTTGTTTGACTTGGTTAATTTTTTGACCTGCAGCTGGGCGTTCTTCCGCAGAAAGTTTACCTAAGCCTTTCATTAACTCGGTAACTTTTCCTTTTTTGCCCATAAAGGCAACGCGAACTTCGTCTAACTCCGCAGGTGTATTTGCAGATTCAACGGCTAAGCGGGCTTCTTCGATTATAGCTTCAAGCTCCATTATTTCCTCTTTTTTGGGCATTCGAATGTGCTTTATTATATTTAAGCATCAATAGATATCTAAACCCTGCATTTTACATGCTTTTTAAGTATTTTAGCTAACTTATTTTCTCAAATATTGGTGTAATTGATGTAGCTCAATGTTTAATTAATCACAATGTGTTATTTCTATATACTGACCGAGATAAAATTTGTTGGACACCGACGCTATAGTACGTGTCTAGGTCTATTAGCACAGGCAAGCTCTTAGAAAACGCAGTTTTTCGTTACTTTTGTAATCATTTAAACTGAATACAAGTGAGCTTTAGCGTTTATATGCCTGTAAACATAACTAATGTATAAACAAAGTTGAACTGAATATTGGAATTACCAAGACTCATATTCGCCTCGCCGATCGTCACTGAAATGATTCTCCCAATGTTAGATGTTAATTTGGGTAACAGTGACGAAATTAGAAGCTTGAACCAGAACGGTTTAGATCGATATGAACGTATGAAAAATGGCGAATGGTTTCAAATGCTTCAACCGGTATACAATCCCTTTTTTCTATGCAGCGCACTGACAGAAAGTGGATTTACCCTGCTATTTGTAAACCAATCAATATATATTTTTTCAGTAGATGGTAGTCAAGAGGCTTTAACAAATTATATGCAAGCTAAACCGCTACTGCTCGCTAACAACATCTAATTGCGATTTATGCTTTGTGAAAAGAAAAAGGCGAAGCATCCTGCTTCGCCTTTCCCAAAAGAACTTAAACTGGGTTAAATAGATTTTACGCTAATGCGCTCTTTGCTGCGTTAACAAGTGCAGTAAATGCAACTTTGTCATGCACAGCGATGTCAGCAAGGATCTTACGATCGATTTCAACAGACGCTTTTTTCAAACCGTTGATGAAACGGCTGTAAGACAATCCGTTTTGACGTGATGCTGCATTAATACGAGCAATCCATAATTGACGGAATTGACGCTTACGTTGACGACGGTCACGGTATGCGTACTGACCCGCTTTAGTTACCGCTTGTACCGCTACGCGATACACACGGCTACGAGCTCCGTAATAACCTTTAGCTTGCTTTAATACTTTCTTATGACGTGCGCGTGCAATGACGCCGCGTTTTACTCTAGCCATTCTTCAGTCTCCTATTCTAAACGTTATACGTATGGCAACATACGTTGAATCAACTTAGTATCATTATCATGAACTAGTTTTTTCGCACGTAGATGACGTTTACGCTTAGTACTTTTCTTGGTCAAAATGTGACGCAAGTGAGACTGCTTGCTTTTAAAGCGACCTGAAGCTGTTTTTCTAAAACGCTTCGCGGCTCCGCTATTACTTTTCATTTTAGGCATTGCTAAAACTCCGCATTGTTTAAAGTCCAAAGAGGTTGCAGACCCTTTTGGATAGTTACATTTAGCAGCAAGGTGACCTATTGTTGTGCAGACAATGTGTACTTTAGACCGTTACTACTTCTTAATTGGGGCAAGCACCATGATCATTTGACGACCCTCTACCCTATTAGGGAAAGACTCGCAGTTGGCAATGTCTTCTAAATCCGTTCTAACACGTTTTAGCAATTCAATGCCGATCTCTTGGTGGGCCATTTCACGTCCGCGAAAACGAATCGTGACTTTAGCCTTATCACCGCCTTCTAGAAAGCGACGCAGGTTGCGCAGTTTTACCTGGTAATCGCCTTCATCAGTGCCAGGGCGAAATTTAATCTCCTTGACCTGAATTTGCTTTTGTTTCTTTTTCTGTTCCTTTTGTTCTTTGCTCTTTTCGAACAAGAACTTCCCGTAATCCATTACTTTACATACGGGTGGAGCTGCATTGGGGCTAATTTCCACTAAGTCTAGGTTGGCGTCATCTGCCACTGCTTGAGCTTCTGATAACGTCACGATGCCGGCTTGTTCACCGTCTTTACCGATTAAACGGACTTCTGTGGCTGTAATTTCTTCATTGATGCGAGCTTTGTCGCTGTTAGCCTTATTATTAGCGCCTTTAATTTGCATTTCCTCCAAAACATTAAAAGATGTCGAACGCCATTAGACGCTCGAAGACCGCATATTATACTGATAAAAATAATTCCCGCTATGGAATTTTTTTACTTTTCACTTCTTCAGTCAATAAATCGATCAGATCTGAGACCGACATAGTGCCTAAATCGACTCCTTTTCGAGTACGAACAGCGACCATACCAGACTCTTTTTCTTTTTCGCCAATCACGATCATGTAAGGCACTTTACGTAAGGTGTGTTCGCGAATCTTAAAGCCTATTTTCTCGTTGCGAAGATCTTGTTTGACTCTGATATCGGCTGCAGCCAATTGTGCTGCAACATCCTTGACGTATTCAGCTTGACTATCTGTGATATTCGCAATCACGATTTGCGTGGGCGCTAACCACAATGGGAAAGCACCCGCAAACTCTTCGGTGAGGATACCTATAAAGCGTTCGAGAGAACCCAAAATCGCTCGGTGGATCATCACGGGTACTTTTCGTTCTCCATCTTCGGCAACATAAGTAGAACCCAATCGACCAGGCATAGAGAAATCAAGCTGTACGGTTCCGCACTGCCATGCTCTATCTAAGCAATCGTAAAGTGTAAATTCAATTTTAGGACCGTAAAAAGCGCCCTCGCCCGGCAGATAAGAAAAATCAATACCACTTGCCGTTAACGCATCAGCGAGGGCTTTTTCAGATTTATCCCATACTTCGTCTGCGCCAACTCGTTTTTCAGGACGCGTTGAAAGCTTGACTACAATGTTTTTAAAACCAAAGGCTTCATAAGTGTCATACACCATTTTAATACAATCGGTAACTTCTTGTTGTATTTGGTCTTCTGTACAAAAGATATGCGCATCATCTTGTGTAAATCCGCGCACACGCATTAGTCCATGCAGTGCACCGCTGGGTTCATTTCGATGACAACATCCAAATTCAGCCATTTTTAAAGGCAGATCACGGTAAGATTTTAGACCTTGATTAAATATTTGAACGTGGCCTGGGCAATTCATTGGTTTAATGGCATATTCACGCTTTTCTGATTCGGTGGTGAACATATTTTCTGCGTATTTATCCCAATGGCCAGACTTTTCCCAGAGGGTGCGATCCATCATTAACGGACCTTTTACTTCGTCATAACCATATTCGCGCAGTTTAACACGCACAAATTTTTCTAATTCAGTGTAGATGGTCCAACCGTCGTTATGCCAAAAAACCATGCCCGGCGCTTCTTCTTGCCAATGCCATAGATCTAGTGTTTTGCCAATTTTACGGTGATCACGCTTTTCCGCTTCTTCCAAGCGATTCAGATAAGATTTAAGCTGCTTTTTGTCAGCCCAAGCTGTGCCGTAGATACGCTGCAGCATTTTGTTTTCGCTATTACCGCGCCAATAAGCGCCAGCAACTTTCATTAATTTGAAGTGTTGGCAGAACTTCATACTAGGTACGTGTGGTCCGCGACACATATCAATATATTCTTCGTGATGATACAAACCAGGCTTATCATCTTTTTCGATGTTTTCATCGAGTATTTGAATTTTATAGCTTTCGCCACGCGATTCGAAAGTATCTCGCGCTTCTTGCCAAGACACTACCTTCTTAACCACTGGATAACTTGTTTTAGCCAATTCCAGCATGCGTTTTTCTATTTTTGCTAAGGCTTCATCGTTTAATGGCTCATCCAAATCAACATCGTAGTAAAATCCATTGTCGATCGTCGGCCCGATTGCCATTTTTACATCTGGATATAATTGCTTTATCGCATGACCAATAAGATGCGCGCACGAATGACGGATGATTTCTAATCCTTCGTCGTCTTTAGCAGTGATTATCTGAAGAGTTGAATCATCGGTAATTAAGTCACAAGCATCGGCTAACTTGCCGTTAATTTTTCCGGCAACAGTTGCTTTTGCTAGGCCTGGGCCAATGTCTTGAGCAACATCTAAAATCGAAACAGCTTGCGAGAATTCACGCTTGCTTCCGTCGGGAAGAGTAATGACTGGCATATTTATCCTTGTCAGTGGTGACACCTACAATGTGCCACTTGATATTTTTTTGTAATAAAAGCGTACTAATCTAAAATGGATAAGACGCCTGAGTGTTTTCGGCGACGAATTATAACGACATGGTCAACTCGGATGCAATCGGATCAAGAAAAGATATGCGAATACTTAGGCAAATAGACTCATTTAAAGGATATCTCACTTGAAACAAAGCAAGTTGTTAGCTGGATTTTTGTTGACGATTAGTTTTGTTTTGTGTGCTGCTCAAAATAATGCGGAACTAGTTAACGTCAAAATCGTTAATCAACAATCAAGAATCAATGTAGTTGCTTCGACTGTTGTTGCAATGACACCATCTGGATTCATAGGGTTACTGAACGAAACAGAAAATGACTGTTCATGGATTCATAATTGTGTATCTGTTTCATTCGAGCAAAATAATGAGACTTTAAGCTCTGCTGCTTCATCAAAAAATATTCAACGCGAAACTCAAAAGTGGCGGACCTTATTCAAGTCTCCATGGCCACTTAACAAAAGAGAAATGGTTTCTTATTCAAAGTATTCGGTCTCAGACAAAGGTGAAACACTTATCGAAATCATAGGAGACGATCAAGCAACAGCTAAATTTAAGAACAGCGTGTTAATCACTAACGTGCAGGCAAAATGGATTGTTTACCCGATAAACGAAACTCATTCAAAACTGACTTATATAGGGTTTGCTGATCCAGGAGGTATTATTCCACGTTTCTTAATTGATAACATGTTGAAAACTGCTGCAGAAAATACGTTTTTAAACATAAGAGAAATTGCTCAGTTAAAGGCTCTTCAAAATACTCAAACAGATGAAAGATACGGCAATATTTCGCAGTCTCAAAGAAAAAATCGCTAGCGTTAAGTTACTTGGTTTTTACATCTTCTCAATCCTTGCATTGAGTGGCTGCTTCGATATGCAAAAGCTACCCAGTGCGCTAAATCTCTACGAGGAGCGACTCACAAATGTGCTAGGAATCGAAGTAGAGAACAAAGCTAGCGTATCGATGCCGTTCCCAAATAGGACGAGTTTAGCGATAGACATACCCGAAATTGATATGAATTTGCGCGAGTTTTATGGTCTAAATGCCTGCCCAATTAAGCATCTTATCGCGCAACGAAATACTGCGTTGGGAAAAATCCACCTACCTTCACAACGCTTTATATACGAAGTGGAAGTAATAAATACTCTATCACAATGTGTTAATTCATTAGGTCAACGAATCGACGAGAGCGATAATATTAATAGCTCGGAATTAAAAGAATTAACACTTATTCAGACTTGGTTATTGGCAAAACAAACTAGTTACCCGTTTAACTGGGCAAACCTCATCACGCAAAGTGAGGAAGCCTACCTTGCCCTAAACCAAACTGATGGTTTTTTAAACGGCAGCAACGAAGATCCAATTTCGTTAGCAATAATTGATTTGAGATACTTTTTGTCACTTAATCAACAGGCTAATAGGCAACACCCTCCTGTTGTTTTGATGGATGATGTTCAAGCGTTGGAGTCTCATTTACAGTCCATGCAAAATCACAGGTTTTATGCCAAGTTTTGGCGTTCATTGATGCTTACCGAACAGAGTATTTCTCGTTTAAACCTCGTGCTTGATAATGCACTACCGGCCTTTCAATGTCATTCAAGTTCTAAAAAGCAAGATTTTGATATTTTGCGTAACGTTTTCACAAAATTTTTTATTCAAGGCATCCAACCCATCGCCAGCGCGTTTAATAACTATCAATACAAATTAAGCCCATTGATAGATGAAATCGGACAACATCCAGACCTCCCTTATGACTTTAAAAGTCATATTAGTCAAAGACATAGATCATTGTTTGCAAGCTATACTCAAGCAATGAGCACACACATTCAACATTGGCAGCGCTTTTTTGCAAGATGCGCCGTCAGTCCTAAGAGTCTAGTTTCTTAGCCCTAGGTCAGATGCCTACATCAAAATTTTGAACATAATGTAAGAAATACTTTGCAAGAGAAACTTAATCGTTTAAGATAATTTGTAAATATATTGTGAACATTCCTAAAAATTCAAATAGTAAACGGTGAGTTCGCACTAATCATAATTTGGTAAACAAACATATGACTACATTACACACAACAAAACCAACCATGTCATTTTGGCAAGTATGGAATATGTGTTTTGGTTTTTTCGGAATTCAATATGGCTTTGGATTGCAACAAGCTAATTTAAGCCCCATCTTCACCTACCACGGAGCTTCTTATGACCAGCTGCCTTTACTGTGGTTAGCCGGACCAGTGACGGGATTGTTAATCCAACCATTGGTAGGCGCTGTCAGCGATAGGACGTGGACGCGTTTTGGTCGGCGCAAACCATATTTTATGTGGGGAGCGTTGATTGGAAGTGTAGCGGTATTATTTATGCCCTACGTACCTGAACTTTGGATGGTAGTTGGATTGTTTTGGATCCTAGATGCAGGAATGAACACTGCCATGGAACCCTATCGAGCAATGGTAGGAGATATGGTTAACCGCCCTCAACGTCCGTTCGCTTTTGCCCTACAAACATTCATGATTTCTGGTGGGCAAGTATTAGCGAGTTTAATGCCTGTGATAATGATTGCTTTTGGGGTTTCGGCTGTTACCGATGGGTCACAAATACCAGACATCGTAAAATACTCGTTTGTGATAGGGGTAGTGGTAATTCTTCTCACTGCAACATGGTCATTTTATACGACCAAAGAATATCCTCCTGAGAACTTGCCTCAATTCGAAGCTGAAAACAAAGGAAAAGTATTAAAAAGTATTTTGCCTGATCTATGGTCAGCGCTTAAAGACATGCCAAGGTCCTTACGTCAACTCTGGTGGGTGAAACTGACTACTTGGTTTGGTCTACCACTTATGTGGCAGTATTTATCCTTATCAATAGCCTTTCATGTTTACAATGCCCCCACTCCCGAGAGTCCAGGGTTTGCAGAAGGTACTGCTCAAGGTGGAACCGCTTTTGCTGTCATGCATATCACCACTCTTTTCGCTTCATTCGTGATCGCAAAACTCATTCATAAGCTAGGCGACAATAGGGTATACGCTGTTTCTTTGGTCATTGGTGGAATCGGTTTTTTATCAATGCAGTTAACAACTGATCTTTACTTAACACTTGCTTGCATGTCGTTAGTTGGTATTGGTTGGGCAGGCGTCATAACTGTGCCATTTATAATGTGTGCGAACGTCGCCCCTGCACTCAGAATAGGCATATATATGGGCCTCTTAAATGCCATGATTTGCTTACCACAAATTCTAGAAATGACGACCATTGGGTTGATATACGATTCAGTTCTCGGTAGCGACCCACGCAATGCATTAGCACTATGTGGTGTGCTATTCATTGCTGGCGGTGCACTCGCACTCAGGATTAATACGGCTGCAGATACTGCTAGAAGTCATGCACAGGAGTCACAAGCGTGAAATTAAAAAATATTAAAAGAGAATGGTGGAAGGAAGCAGTGGTTTATCAAATTTACCCACGTAGCTTTCAAGACTCTAATGGAGATGGCATTGGCGACCTAAGGGGAATTATTAATCGCTTGGATTATATCAAAAGTCTTGGTGTTGATGTTATATGGTTAAATCCAATTTATGCTTCACCCAATCATGATAATGGTTATGACATCTCTGACTATCGCAACATTATGACAGAGTTCGGTGACATGAATGACTTTGACACTCTTCTTAAAGGCATGCATGAACGCGGTCTTAAAGTTGTGATGGATTTGGTAGTAAACCACTCAAGCAGTGAACACATTTGGTTTAAAGAAGCAAAAAAATCGCGTCAAAACCCTTACTACAATTATTATCATTGGTGGCCTGCTGAAAATGGAACGCCACCTGCGCGCTGGAGTTTCTTTGCGCCTGATGAAAGTGCATGGAGATATAATAAGGCGACTGACTCATACTATCTTCATTATTTTGCGGTTGAGCAGCCGGATTTGAACTGGGAGAACCCTAAGCTTAGAGCCGAAATCTATGACATGATGCACTTTTGGTTTAAAAAAGGAATTGACGGCTTTCGAATGGACGTAATTACTTTCATTTCGAAGCATGATGGATACCCCGAGTTTCCTTCTGAATACCATGGTAACAAGATGATTGAAATTTATGCTCAAGGCCCCCGTTTACATAAATATCTAAATGAAATGCACAATGAGGTACTGAAGCACTACGATGTTATGACGGTTGCTGAGGGCCCAGGAACCCATGTTCACAATGTCCTAGATTTGGTAGCTGAGGATCGTGAAGAGTTAAATATGAATTATCATTTTGATCATCAATCAATTGGCGTCGGTGAGCGCTATATTGTTGATGAGGACTATCAAAATTTAGTTAAATTCAAGCAAGTCATGAGTGAATGGGATGCAGTGTTTAATGAACGCGGATGGGGAACCATTTATTTTGGTAACCATGACTTTCCAAGAATGGTCACCAGATGGGCAAGCGATGCTCCAGAGCACCGCCGTAACGCTTCGAAAATGCTCACTACATATCTACTTTCCATGCGAGGAACGCCCTATTACTATATGGGTGATGAAATCGGCATGTCTAATATTAAATTTAACAGTATTGATGACTATCAAGACTTGATGACCATTAATTGGTATGAGTTGACCAAAATGGAAGGCGGTGACCTAGATCAGTTTATTGAGTCGCATAAGTTGTGTGGAAGAGATAATGCACGTACACCAATACAATGGGATGACACTGAAAATGCCGGTTTCACTGAGGGTACGCCTTGGTTAAAAGTCAATCCAAATTACAAGTATGTCAACGTGGCATCTCAAGAAAAAGAGGCAGATTCAGAGCTCAATTACTTTAGAAAAATGGTCAAGTTAAGAGCAGATAATCTGACACTAATTTATGGTCAATACGAACTTCTAGCGCCTGACGATGAACAATTATATGCATTCACAAGGGTTCTTGATGACGATAAACTGTTAGTTTTATTGAATTTTTCTGACACAAAACTGGCTTATCGCCTGCCTCTCGAATTTAGTAGCGCTAATGTATTAATAAATAATATTAAACAGCTCTCTCTGAACGATACGTTAATTGAATTAGATGCATATCAAGCCGTAATTTTAAGAAGAAATTAACAGTGTATTGGCTAAGTGGCCTAAATTTCTTCGCACCTCTTGCGAGGTAAAAAGATATTAGGCCAATCCAAAATGATAGTAACTTTTAACTTATTTTATTTTCAACCAAACAACTGTTAACGGCCAAGCACTTACAAAATCAGGGTAAACAATACGCAGAATGCCCACAGACCTCGTAAGTGCCACCCTATCGAATACTTTTACTTAAGCCATATTAAAGAGGCTTCAGCTAAGTAGCAGATATTAAATAACATTCTCGAATAAGTTCTAGCTTTATTGATACACTAATAATGCTATTCTACCCTCATGTAAACGCAAAAAATTACTGTCATGTACGATTACCCTATATTAGATTTAAAAAATAAAGTTTCGCTTGATGAGTGGCACACTCGAATAGAGTTAGCAGCCTGTTATCGTTTACTGGTAATGCATGGGTGGGATGATCTGATACACACGCATGTTTCTGCAAGAATACCAGGAACAGATGACCTTTTAATAAACGCATTTGGTTTAAGCTTTGAAGAAGTCACAGCTTCTAATTTAGTCAAAATCGACATTGACGGAAACAAACTTGATAAAGATTGTCCGTTTGATATCAATCCAGCAGGATTTACTATCCACAGTGCCGTTCACAAAGCTAGGCATGAAGACCAATGTGCCCTTCACATTCATCATACAGATGCTATTGCGGTAGCAAGCTGTGAACAAGGACTCATGCCGTATAGTCAATATTCAGCATTTGCGCTTGCGAGCATGAGCTATCACCAATACGAAGGTCTTGCTGTCAATCATGAAGAAATTAAACGGCTTCAAGAAGACCTAGGCGAAGCTAATTTTATGCTTTTGCGCAACCATGGCGCACTCACGATGGGCTTAACCATTGGCGATGCGTTTATGCATATGTACGACCTAATTCGCGCTTGCGAAATCCAAGTAAAATTACAACATGCTAAAAACGATGTAATACAAGTCGCTCCAAGTATTATCGAAGGTATAAAAGCACAAGCAAATGTTGTACATACAGGATTGAGTGGCGGTCAAAAAGCTTGGCCTGCTATGATGCGACGAGTTAAGCGTTTATACCCTGATTTTGATCAATAATTAGAAGCAAATAAAATGAAAATTACCCAAATTGAAATTTTTGATATTCACTGTCCTGAACGTCCACCTTGGAACCCAATTTTTGTGCGTATTCACACCGATGAAGGAATTAATGGTGTAGGTGAAGCAGGACTCGCTTATGATTGGGGACACAGTGCAGCCGCGGCAATGATCAAAGAAATCGCTGAAGCGGTGCTAATTGGTTTTGACCCGTTTAAAACCGAACTTTTGTGGTCAAGAATGCTCCGCGAGAGCTTTTGGGGGCTCGGTGGTGGGCCGGTTTTATATGCGGCAATGAGTGCAATAGACACTGCTCTTTGGGATATAAAAGGTAAAGCATTAAACGTACCCGTATATCAACTACTAGGTGGTAAAACCAACGATAATTTACGCACCTATGCCAGCCAATTACAATTTGATTGGAGCCAAGATTGTATAAAAATGCTCAGCCCAGATGATTATAAACGTGCTGCAGCAAAAGCAATGGCTGAAGGATACGACGCCGTTAAAGTTGACCCGATTGTGTATGATGAAAACGGAGACTCTAGTTTTGATCGAACCAAACTATTCACACCGAAACAGATGAAACTGTTTGGTGATCGTCTCCGAGCAATTAGAGAAGAGGTCGGTGATGAAGTTGATATAATCTTTGAAGCACATTCACTAATGGGTTGCGCCTCTGCAATACAAATGGGTAAAGTCATTGAAGAGGTCGGATGCATGATGTTTGAGGAACCCGTCAATTATTTAAATTCTGCAGTACATAAAAAGGTGTCAGAACGCGTTGATGTACCCATTGCAGGTGGAGAGCGTCTTTACCACCGTTGGGATTGTCGTCCCTACTTTGAAGACCAATCTATTGATGTGCTTCAACCTGATGTGGGACTTTGCGGCGGATTCACTGAAGCAAAAAAAGTATGTGACTATGCTGATGTTTATGACATTCGAGTTCAAGCACATGTTTGTGGGGGTCCAGTGGCAACTGCTGCATCACTGCAATTAGAGGCAGCAATTCCAAATTTTTTAATTCACGAACACCATACGTACGCCATTAAACATTGGAATCGCGAATTATGTATTCAAGACTACCAACCGATTAATGGAAAATTCCAGGTGCCTGATTTACCGGGAATTGGAATAGAACTGAATGACAAGGTCGTTAATCGTTCTCCTAAAGTAACCGTAAAATAAAGTTTGTTTTTCTAGTAAATATTGGGTTTGAAAAACCAATACAATTGCCGATAAGGAATATCAAAGGTATAACCATTATTTCAACAAGGTAAATTCAACCCAATATGCCAAATTATCTGTATTTACGCATACTCAAACTAATTGTCATATTAGTGTTGAGTACTGCGTTCGTTATTTTGGTTGCTGTGTGGCAGAGCACAAGTAAGACCGTTCATAAAAATATCTATGGTTCGCTCACACATGTACAATCTTCCACAGAAGATCACTTGCGTAAAATTAGCGACAGCAATTCAGATGTTTTAAAAATTGCATTTAATGATAATCTAAGTTTAGGTGAGCTTAAAAGTATACAACAAACACTTTCTATTGATTTTCTGGTGTTGAACACAGAAGATGGTGTCGAATTAATAACAGATTCATTTTCAGAACTCACAAATATTGAAAAAAACCTTTTTGAGTTAAATACTCAATTAACTTACTTTTTCCTACTAAAGAACGACCAACTATACTTTATCAATAACGCATATATCGAGAGTTCAGAACGACAGGTTTATCACGGCTATAAAATCAACGAAGCTTGGCTCAAAAACCTCTCTGACTTATCTGGTATAAATCTATCTTTGGTTATCAATGATCAAAGTGCACCGACAATAACTACTTTAGAAGACCCAATAATAAGCACCTTAATTCTTCAAAAAGGCGTTGTCTCAGATAGCTATTTTGATTTGTTTAACCCATCTATCATATTTGGTTTACAACCACTTTTCACAGCCGAACTTTCCTTGAGCAATGTTATAGGCGCTCATGCGTCTATTTTTATGTCCATAAATGCAGAAAGAGTTTCTGGTAACTTTTTGAAACTGCAGAGCACCATTGGCGTAGTTGCGCTTATTGCTGTAATAATAGCTTCTTTCTTAGGGCTCTTAACGACAAAAAAGATAACCAGACCAATTGAGGCGCTCACAAAATACGCGAGCAGAATTTCAAAAGGTGATTATCGCGCCAATATTACTCCAGAAGGATTATCGGCTGAGTTTCAAAGCTTGTTCAATACTTTTGATAGCATGAAACAGAATATTGAGCAGCGAGAATCAGAGATCCTATATCGCTCATTGCATGACAGCGTTACACCTCTTCACAACAGGGAGTTTATAAAATCCTACGTTGTTTCAAAGTTTGAACAGGCTTTCGAGTTTCAGGGTGTCATCATACATATCCTAAACTTTAGGGAAATTAACGACGTGTTTGGCAATGAATTTGGTGATGCTTGTCTCGTACGGTTTTCTAACAGACTGCTATCGCTTCCAGGCAAAGCCGCTAGATTCAGCGGTGCGGAGTTTTTATGGTTTCCAGATACCATATGCGATTTAAAAACCTTAGCATCTATAAAACTAGATTTACAAAAATCGTTTATTGAAAACGGAATAAACGTAAGGCTTCAAATATCAATTGGTAAGCTTGATTGCCCTATTGATGCTCAAAATAACACACAGTTTTTTAAGCGGCTCGCAATACTGTCTGATACAAGTAAAGACAACCCCGACACTATTCAGTCTTTTTCAACAGAGGTCGAAAGAGAATACCTCGATCGACTCACCTTAGTGAGTGAATTAAGCCATGAAATGGACAAAAACTGCGAAAACTTTAAGCTAGTTTATCAACCTTATAAGGGGCTGCATCAACAAACAAGATACCGAGCAGAGGCATTACTGCGCTGGCACTCCAAAGTGCTAGGAAATGTCGCGCCGGACATATTTATTCCACTGGCTGAAGAGATAGGCGTTATTAATCAAATAACAGAATGGGTAATCGAAACAGTCGTAAATGACTTAAAATGCTTAACGAAACAAAATATTGCGTGTGAAATATCCATTAATATATCTTCGCAAGATTTATTCGATGAAAACTTTATTTCCAAGCTAGAAAGCATAAACGAGGATCATGAGATTGAAAATTCGAGCATCAGTTTTGAATTGACCGAATCGGTGCTTGTTAATGATGTTGCGGCGGCAAGAGAATTGATGCAATCAATCAAACGGCTTGGTTTCAAATTGGCATTGGATGACTTTGGTACCGGATATTCTTCGTTGGCTTATTTGTCCACGCTGCCAGTTGACACAATTAAACTCGACCATGCATTTGTGAAGGATTTAAGCGTATCCCTAGACAAAAGAACATTGAGTAAGCGCATCATGCAAATAGCATCTGATTACAACATGGAACTTGTCGCTGAAGGTGTCGAAGATAAAGACAGTCTATCTTATTTAATGGAGCAGAGCTGTGAATGGGCGCAAGGCTTTTACATGAGTAAACCTTTAGCGCTAGAAGATGTTACGCGCTATTTTCAACATCAATCAGATAAAAACATTTAGCACTAGCATAGGTAAGTTGGTGAAAATCAAGCTCGCACAAAATGCATACCTGTAAAACATCCGCCCAATAATCTTGATACGGTTTACTAAAAAGAGTCAGTGGAAAGTTACTTGCAAACATCACCCTGTTTAATTCAAAGTGTTTGGTGACATGTAGCAATAATTCACAAAGTGCTTCTGTTTGATAATTTCGGTTTGTCATTTCAAAGCCTGATAACTTTATGTGCAAATTATCTAATGTAGCTAAAGCAGCCAAGCTTTGTTCAATATTGCGTTCCATGCAGTCAGTATGAGATAAAAAATAAGATTGTTTTTTCATTCCGAAATGCATAAAGCCGACATGATTCAAGACAAGCTTTAACTGAGGAAATACTTCAAAAAATTTGACAACATGGATAGTGTTATCAATATTTGAAGCCTCATAATGCAACTCAAAAATTAACCCCATCGCCTCAATAACCGCGATGTTTTTTGCTGTATTTTGGTGGTTTAGTGTTTCAAATAGATGTTCATTGAGAATAAACCGAATTCCTCGAAAAGAAGGGTATTGAGTGAAACACAAGAGTTGGCTTGAAAATTCACTGCACTCCATGGTGATATCGAGAAATGCGATGCTTGCAAACGCAATTGATTCATGGGTTTGTGATTTCATCTTTCTCTCTAGCCACTCAACTTCTCTTATAGGTGTACTATTATCAAACCCAGCTTCTATATGAACAAAACTAGATAACTCAAACGCATCATTTAACAACAAATGATCGACATCAAAATCTTGATGAATAATGCTTTTATCAGGCCAAAACGGTTCATTTGTTGACTTAAGCCAATCATATTTCCCCTTTTGAAGTTCAAAAAGATGTACATGAGGGTCGACGATTTTACGTTTCATTGAGCTAACCTGTTGTATAACCACCATCAATCACTTGCAAGCTCCCTGTAATAAAACTAGCAGTGCTACCGGCTAAAAATAATGCATAAGCAGCTACTTCTTCCGGTTGACCAAGGCGGCCAATAGGTTGCAGCGACGCCTCCTCTTGATGAACGGCTTGTTTGTCCGCACCAGAAATTTCACAATAACGGTCAATGGCATTGTGGTACAAAGGCGTTTCAATGGTACCAGGACAAATAGCATTGGCTCTAATATTGTATTTTGCATAATCAAGGGCTGTGGTTTTTGCGATCGAAGCTAAAGCATGCTTACTTAGGTTATAGGCAAACGAATTAGCTTTAGCGACTAAGGCTTGTTCTGATGCAATATATATTATTGAGCCACCCTTTTCTTTCATAAATGGGATACAGGCTTGAGTTAAATAAAAAGCACCCTTCACGTTAATCGCTAGTATGCGTTCAAAATCTTCGGCTGAGGTGTTCTCAATATCCGCGCTAAAATGAATGCCGGCATTAGAAATAATTGTATCAATTTGATGACGCCTACTAATCTGATGGACGGCATCAACGATAGATTGCTGTTGAGTAACATCGCATTGAATATGAGTACCATACGTTCCACTTTGAATATCTAAATTGAAAACCTCATACTGAGCTTTTTCAAACGCAGCTGCAATCGACTCTCCTATTCCAGAGGAGCCGCCTGTAATAATCATTGCTTTGGTCATCATTTACAATCCGATCGTTTAACTACCTAAATTTTGAGTATGCTAGCACTCTTCTTAATCCGGTACGAAATATTTAAAATCTATCAGTTCACTTAACAAAGAAAAAAGCGTCAAAAAATTGTCAGCATAAACACTGAGTTATCTCGTAAGCGCATAATCATCCTGTTTTTACTATTGATCACCTCACCTAAAACCCGTTTAATAACGCTAGAAAAATAAGAAAAGTACAAAAATAAATAATAAAAATTAGGGAAGGAAAGATTTATGTTTAGCCACGATCGCGAAGATTATATCGAAAGAAAGTTGCTTCACATGCGCTCTCAGTTAATAGCTTATCAAGACATTATTGAAAACGGTAATAAGCTCAATGAAATTACGCATTGTAATATTATCGACAGCCTTCAACTATCGATTGAAGAAGTGCTAAATGCAGTGCAAAAAACGCAAATTATCAAGCAGAACAAAAAAGGCGAAGTGTTTAATTTGGTTTGATTGTGCGAATAAGAAGTGGTGCGTCTACCCTGACTCGAACAGGGGACCTCTACCATGTCAAGGTAGCGCTCTAACCAACTGAGCTATAGACGCATTCGTTAGACTAGTTGTCTAATTCGGCGCGTATGATAACCACGTAATTGGGCTTACGCAAGCGTATTTAAACAAATATGTGCATCTTGTGTTTGTTTGCTGTTTTTTCAAACAGAAACAAACACAAAACGTTATTTGCGATTTAGTTGTATTGGCTTTATGTGTTGCACAATACTTCCATCATTTATTTTATTGATCAGCTCTTCACCCATTCGATCAGACTCACTTATAACCTTGCTCCAATAATCAATCCGTTGCGATGCTTCCATTTTCTCGAAGTCTTTTCTATCCGGAATTTTTTTATAAGGCAAGGTTTCAACAAACGCTTTCGACGGAGATATCAATACGACATTCTCGTAGCTAGAGTGTGTGCATGGGCGCTTCAAATTTTTATCAAACCAACCTGGTGTAGGCGTGCTATAAAAATGCGGATACAAAACCAACTTATCAGTATTAAAGCGCAAGTCAAAATGATAATCGATAATCCCTCCGTCTCTGTACATCCCAGGCTTTGCCCCAGGTATGTTTGCTACGCCTTCAAGCACAAGAGGTATACTGCCTGATGCCATCAGTGCCGGAATAAGATTGTCTTGAGTGAGTAAATAGTTATTTGTCGGAAACTGGTCGGGGTCGATAAAAGATAATGTATTGTGCTTTGCTGAAAACAAGGCGCGTGTAAACGACTTTGCCAACCGCTTTCGACTTATGGCATTACGAGCGCCAGCTTTTAACAATCCCGACATCTGTTTGAATTTATTTTCAGACTCAACGGCTCCATGGCATTGAGCAACTGAAAAGTGAGCAATATGCTTAGGGTGATTAAGAACCTCATGCACGCCCGTCGCGCCCATTACATACTCTAACAGGTCATATCCTTTCTCAGTGATTTCTGCGACAGTTGGTTTAGCGGAATAAACCGTGTTTGAATACTTATCTGCTAATCGGTTAATAGCAGCAATAGGATCTTTTTGCGTTAAACATGCAGCGCGAAAAGCGCCCGCAGAAGAACCAACAATATTGATTGAAGTATCAATTTGTGAAAATAATTCGGGGAAAATAACGCGGTCTAAACCTGCAAGAATAAACCATTTGGGTCCACCACTAGCTCCTAGAAATGTGTCAAACATTTGAGCCGAAAAGCCTTCGGCCTTGATTTTATTAATCGCATAAGCGCCTGCGAAAACGTCTATTGTATTCATTGACTCTTTTTTTAATTTTCTTTAAGTTTGCACTACCTCCAAATAAAATGAAAATAGTTATTGGTAATGGTTATAAATAGGATTTTATATCGAGGTCATTGAGTAAAAGGCATAGCCTAGGTAGGATAGATGACATAACTAATGAAAAAGTTTTACACAGGCGTCATTCATATATTGGATAAAAACACAGCATTACGCCTATTCTTTGTAAGTTATTCACAATTTAGCGTTTTACAAGCAAAATAATTATATTTTTTTCATTAATTACACTTGCAATTTTATGAATTTAAGGCGTTAGCGGCAAAGCTTTTCCGCTTGCTTAGAATATGTACAAGATGAGTTTTACAATTAAATCAAACACTTATACAATAGCCCCATGGTCACACACAGACTTATCCACAGAATAAGTGGATAAAAGGAATAACTTTGCCTAAACAGACACTTTCAGTACTTGAAGATATTTTCGCCATCCACAGTCTTTCAGAAGATAGTAGTATTCCTGCTGTCGTTTTATCATCTGATTTCTATTTCATTGGTAAAACCAATGATGAGTTGTCACTTGTCGTAAAAGAATCGCTTGATATAGAAGCAATTGAAACTGACAAAGATTGGCGAGTTTTGGAAGTACTTGGCCCCTTAAATTTATCAATGATTGGTATTATGGCGCAGATTAGTCAATGTCTAGCGCAAGCAGAGGTCAGTATTTTTGTCGTTTCAACTTTTGAAACAGATTACATTTTAGTAAAAAACCTGCAGCTAGAAACCGCCGTAAGTGCGTTGGCTAGCGCTGGTTACGAATTCGTATAGGAAACAGTTTTGATGAGCAATGTTACACTCTTTGGTATCCCAAATTGCGACACCATTAAGAAAGCCAAAAAATGGCTAAATGACAATGAAGTTGACTTTGAGTTTCACGACTACAGAAAAGACGGCCTTGAAAACTCTTGGTTACAAAAAGCCGAAGAGGCATTGTCATGGGAAAACATTCTTAACAAGCGCGGTACTACTTTTCGTCAATTGAGTGATGAACAAAAAAATACGCTAAACAAAGAGAATGCGATAGCGTTAATGATAGAAATGCCAGCGATGATTAAGCGCCCTATCCTTCAGATTAACGAAAATAATAACCAACAGTTTTATTTAGGGTTTAAACCTGCGCAATACGAGGACATTTTTAAGTCATGAATGAAGTTGTTGAATTAACCAAAACCCTCATTAATATGCGCTCAGTCACGCCTGACGATGCAGGGTGTCAAAAGCTAATGGCAGACTACCTTCAAGCACTTGGATTTGAAATAGAAAGCATGGTGTTTGAAGATACTACTAATATGTGGGCCCGAAAGGGACAAAAAGGCGCTGTATTCTGCTTTGCTGGTCACACCGACGTCGTTCCCACAGGCCCCGAATCCAATTGGGTGTTTCCCCCTTTTACTGCAACCGAACACAATGGATTTATATATGGACGTGGGGCTGCAGATATGAAAGGTAGTCTAGCTGCCATGTTAGTAGCGACTAAGCGATTTATTAAGGACTATCCTGATCATAGAGATTGTATTTCTTTTTTGATTACTAGCGACGAAGAAGGCCCTTTTATCAATGGTACAACCCGTGTAATTGATACATTGGAAGCACGAAATGAAAAGATCGATTATTGCATCGTAGGAGAACCCTCAAGTACGAAATTAACAGGAGATGTAATTAAGAACGGAAGGCGCGGTTCACTCACTGGAGATTTGGTTGTAAAAGGTGTTCAGGGACATGTTGCTTACCCCCACTTGGTTAAAAATCCCATACATCTTATTGCACCGGCTATAAGTGAACTTGTCGATACTCAGTGGGATCTTGGTAATGAATTTTTTCCACCGACAAGTTTTCAAGTCTCAAACTTTAATGCGGGAACAGGAGCGGGAAACGTTGTGCCCGGTGAAGTAAAAGTATGTTTTAATTTTAGATTCTCTACCCAAGTTTCTGACCAAGAGCTGGTTAAAAAGGTCGAAGGTATTCTTCACAAACATGAACTTAAGTTTGACATTAAATGGACTTATAACGGGCAACCGTTTATCACAGAAGCAGGTAATTTAGTCGAAGCTGTTCAGCACAGTGTTAAAAAGGTATGCGGCTTTGATACCCAATTATCAACGGCAGGAGGTACATCAGACGGCCGATTTATTGCGCCGACAGGCGCACAAGTAATTGAATTAGGCCCCGAAAACAACACCATTCACAAGGTGGATGAATGTGTAAATATAGACAATTTAATCACACTTGAAAACGTCTATTACGAAACGCTTGTGAAGTTGATGGGTTAATGGCATTGCAAACCTCTCCCCTTAGCGCAGCACAAGTAATGGGCGTTGAAAGTAGCCACGTTGTGGCACTTTCTAACGAAGGTGAGCATTACCTTGAACAGTCAACCTTAAATGCTTTTTTAGATATGCAACAAGCAGCAAAGTCCGATGGCATAGACTTACAAATTTGCAGTAGCTTTCGTTCATTTGATAGGCAGTTAAGCATTTGGAATCGGAAATGGGCCGGAGAACTTCCTATTCTTGATAAGCATTCCCGCCCTATTAATACAAACTCATTAAACGACCATGAAAAAATTCACGCGATCATGCATTGGTCTGCCCTACCTGGCGCCTCACGTCATCACTGGGGAACTGATTTTGATGTTTATGACAAACGAAGCGTAGTCTTAAGCAATCACAAATTTGAGTTGATACCGTCTGAATATGCTCAAGGAGGACCTTGTTACAAGCTCAACAAATGGCTCGAAGTTCATGCAACAAAATTTGGCTTTGATAGACCTTACGAAGTCTATACGGGCGGAGTTGCAAGAGAACCATGGCATTATTCTTTTAGCAAGAGTGCCGCGAGTGTTATTCAAAACTTTGCGTTAGATTCTCTTCGCGTAGAATTGAATAAAAGCCAAATATTAGGTAAACAAACCATCTTAGAGCTGTTACCATCCTTGTTTAATCAATACACATTAAATCTGGGAAAAGCATAATGACCGGTTGGGTAGTCGCTTTAATTATTATTGTTGTATTGGCGTTTATATTCGGTAATGTCACCGCCCTACTTAAGCAAGGCGGTTTTGATTTTCCAGATTCATATGAAAAACCAGAAGCTAACCCAGATTCAAAGAAAAAGGGGGATGACGATAATTCGAGTGGATTCTATTGATCAACGAATATTGTTTTAAGCAACGCTTACAGCGGTACCGCTAATACTCACCATTAACATGCTTCCTTTGCCACCGATAACTTCATAATCTATGTCAATTCCCACAACGGCATTAGCGCCGAGTAACGTGGCCTCACGTTCTAACTCAGTAAATGCAATTTTTCGCGCTTTAGTAAGCTCGTCTTCGTAAGCACCAGAGCGCCCACCGACGATGTCGCGTACCGATGCGAACAAGTCTTTGAAAAGATTAGCACCCATTACAGCTTCACCGATTACCACACCATAATAATGTTGAATAGCTTTTCCTTCAACGCCGTTTGTAGTTGTCATTATCATGAGACACTCCTATATTTGCACACGTAAAAATTGAATTCTTTCCAGTCAACACTCAAGATGACCTGACACTTTGTCTTATAAACATTTTACAAGCTTAACTAATGCTCACGTGAGTAACATGGTTTTGATTTTATTAATCAATACGTCATGTTTTTCAGGTGTATAAGCTTTCATCTTATGCTTCCCCCAAACTGGACCTGGCCATGCCACATCGTTTTTAAACCTAGCAATATGGTGAACATGTAATTGAGATACCATGTTACCCAACATGCCGAGATTAAGCTTGTCAGGTGCGAAATATGTTTTGATGCATCGGCTCAACAAAGCTGATTCTTTCCACATCAAGGCTTGTTCATCTTCAGTCAAATCAATAATTTCTCTTAAACCACTTTTACGAGGGACAAGAATAAACCAAGGGTACTGACAGTCATTAATTAACCTAACCTGACTAAGGCTTAAATCACAAACCATAAGGCTGTCTTTTTCAAGTGTTTGATTTAGTTTAAATGTCACAAGGTATTACCGTAAGTAGTGCACGCTGTCCAATAGCTACATATGCATTTGGAAACACAATAGCTTCTGAATTCTGCTGAGTGTAGTAGGATTTCCCTGATTCGCTAGCGATTAAATCGCCTTTTTTAAACTCGCTAAAATTAGCAAGCTCATCATCGAAATGCAGAACAAAGTCTTCTTTCGTTTTCACAATTTCTTGCGCGACTTCAAAGATTTCAATCGGACACGCTTCGAAGCTTTTAAACACAGGCTCTTGTTTTGTAATTAATTCGAGTAGCATTTTCTTAGTTTGTTCAAACCGACTCATGTCATTCTCGCCAAAGCGTTTGACTTTGCCAAGCTCTACTGTAAACGCATGAGCTAGATGAAACTTACTTGAATAATGACTAAAAGTACTTGTTGGGCCTTGAGACAACAAAACAGTATTTACGCCACATGCAGACATAAATGCTAATTGCTCTTTTGAATATTTGCGCCCATATAAATATGGGTATACGAGAAATTTTTCGTTTTTTGAATCCCTAATCGCCGTGTGTAGGTCATAGTGGATTCTTTCTTGTGATTGAGTTGCTTTCTCAAAAAATGAATCAACAATGTTCATCAGTATGTAAGCTCTTTTGCGCTCATTATTACTTAACTCAACGTTTTTAATAAACAGCCGATTTAAGTTTTCTTCCACAAAGCGTTTTTCAATATCCATTGAAGGCAAATTACCGAAAATAAACATAACGCGTTGACACAAGATTATATTTTCATTTAACACTTGCTGCACTAACTCATCACATATTTCAATTGGCGCAGTTTCATTGCCATGAATACCAGAAGAAAGAATTATATTTTTAGTATACTGAGTGGGCACAAACTCAATGACACCTGCGGTGTGAATGATTACGCGAGTTTGATTGGTTAAGGTATAAGTTTCAGGCTTAAGACTCGATCCTTGCGTTCGTGATTTAGCAAGAAAAGATGGGGTTGCTATTGCTTCCATTTAATAAGTTTTGAGTGATTCAACACCTGCTTAGTCTAAACAACCTCACGCCTGGTTGCGAGTGTTATCCTCGAGAAGATAGGTAAAATCGCCTTTTTGATAAAGTTTAATGAAGTCTTTTAACGGAACTGCTTTTGAAAACAAAAAGCCCTGCCCCATGTGTACACCTGCATTCGAAAGCAATTTAAGATGTTCAATAGTTTCGATTCCTTCAGCAACGGTGTAACAGTTTTTAGAGTCGCCAATAATTTTAGTCGCCTGAATAATCGCCAAGTTTACTGGATTATCCTTTAACTCTAAAACAAATGCTTTATCGATCTTGATGGCTTGTAAATCCAAATCCTTTATTAAAGAAAGGTTTGAATACCCCTTACCAAAATCATCCATTGACAAACTTATACCCATCGCGCGTATTTCATCTAGTTGGCGTTTTACTAATATAGAATCAGATAAAGCCACGTCTTCAGTGAGCTCTAACTCAATCATATTGGGTTGTACACAATAATACTTTAGTAATGATTTTATTTTTGGAGACAAGTTCGAGTCATATAGTTGGCTAGGAGACAAGTTTACGGATATGGGAAGGTTGATCCCTGACATATTTAAGGACGCTAACATTGATATGGCCCGATGTATTGTCCAGTATCCCAACTCATTCATAAGATTGTATGACTCTGCAGCTTCAATTAAAGCACCAGGAAATAGTAAGCCGTCTAGAGGATGATTCCAGCGTAATAAAGCTTCGCTGCCTACTATTTGGAGGGTTTTTAAATCTACTTTGGGTTGCAGATACAGCTCTAATTCTTCGTTATTTAGTGCTCTGGTCAAATCTGCCTTTAACGCCAATCCTCTGCCTGTAGAGCTTAAGTTTCGTTCGCTTACGATTTTGAAGTTCTCAAGCTTACTGCTTTTCGCAAGTTTTAGTGCCGACTCAGCTCTAGAGACAAGTGTCATGACATCGGTATTCTTATTTGTTTTTACCGAACATCCCACATTAAAGTCAGCGATAAATGCCGTTTCATTTACAAAGATAGGTGTTTTAAAGTGCTCAATTAACTTGAAATAGCGCTCGCGAAGCTGGTTATCAGAAGACTCGCCGGAAAAAACCAATCCAAAAATATCACCACTGATACGTCCAAGTAATAGTCTATGATGAAACACATGATTTATTTGGTTCGCAATTTTTACCAGCAGTTGATCACCTGCACGATAATCAAACGCAGAAGATATATCAGAAAAACGCATCACGTCCACAAGGTACAACGACACTGCACCGTGCTTTTCTGCCTCTCGTTCAATCAAATCAAAGAAATGATAACGATTCGGTAATGTAGTTAAACTAAAATGCTCTTGTGTCATATAACTGATTTCGCACCTGTTCAATCCGGTAAATAGGTGGCGCAAACGAAAAGTGAAGTCACGATCCATGGCCCGATATATTGTTATCGTTTCAATCAGTGTTTTCTTAACGAAAAACGCCAGTTAAATCACTGGCGTCTTTATATTTACTACTTTTTATTTAAAACTTTAAACTAAAGTGTTATCAAAGTGTTATTTAACGGCGCAAGAATCCAGCTTCCAGATCTTGTCTACATAATCTTGAATAGAACGGTCAGAGGTAAATTTACCCATTTTCGCTGTATTTAAAATTGCCATTTGTGCCCACTTTGCTTTATCTCGATATGCTTTATCGAGCGCAATGTTTGCTTCGCTGTATGATTCAAAGTCGGCAAGGACTTTGTAAGGGTCGCCCCCATCTAATAAACTTTGCTTGATTGATGAAAGCGCTCCTGGCTGACCGGGTGTGAAGTAATCACTATCTAGCCAATCGAGCACTGCTTTAATTTCTCGATTCTGATAATAGTAATCGTATGGGTTATACCCGTTTTCGTTTAATTTGTAGACTTCATCAACAGTTAAACCAAAGATGAAGATATTGTCGTCACCTACTTCTTCAGCGATTTCAATGTTGGCGCCATCAAGCGTACCAATCGTAATTGCACCATTTAGCGCTAGCTTCATGTTGCCAGTGCCCGATGCTTCTTTGCCCGCAGTAGAGATTTGTTGGCTAACATCTGCCGCAGGAATCATTTTTTCAGCCGATGAAACGCGGTAGTTCGGTAAAAACACGACTTTTAGCTTTTGATTGGCTCGCGGATCGTTGTTAATTTTCTCGGCTACTTTATTGATTGCAAGAATAATATCTTTTGCAAGTTTGTATCCTGGAGCCGCCTTTGCACCAAAAATAAATACCCGTGGATGCATATCATAATCAGGGTTTTCCAATATACGACGGTACAACGCCATTATATGTATTAGGTTTAAGTGCTGACGTTTGTACTCATGTAAACGCTTAATTTGAATATCGAAAATTGCATTGGTATCAACAACAATGCCTGTTTGCGCTTTAATTTCTTCTGCTAATTTCTTTTTATTCGCGAGCTTCACTTTCATAAATTGATTTTGGAAGGTTTTATTTGTCGCAAACGCTGATAGACTTTGCAATTTGTCTAAGTCAGTTGGCCAATCATCACCTATTTTCTTGTTAATGAGCTCTGATAAGGCAGGGTTACAGGCTTTTAACCAACGTCTTGGCGTTATACCGTTTGTCACATTTGTTAATTTACCGGGCCAAAGTGCTTCAAATTCTGGAAACAAGTTTTTCTTAACCAGTTCAGAGTGAATCGCAGCTACACCATTAACAGCAAACGAACCAATCACTGACAAGTTGCCCATGCGAACCATTTTTTCACTGCTTTCTTCAATAATCGAAAGCTTGGCTTTCATTGCGTTATCACCCGGCCATTTTTCTTCGACTTCCGCCATAAACCTGTGATTGATTTCGTATATTATTTCTAAGTGGCGTGGAAGGATCTTTTCGATCATTCTAGCTGGCCATTTTTCTAATGCTTCAGGCAAAAGTGTATGGTTTGTATACGCAAATGTTTTAGTACATATTTCCCAAGCGCTCTCCCAGTCGAGTTGCGCTCTATCTACTAAAATCCTCATCAATTCTGGAATAGAAATGGCTGGGTGAGTATCATTTAACTGTATAACAACTTGCTCCGCAAAACGGCTCCAATCATCGCCGTGTGCACGCTTGTAGCGACGAATAATATCTTTTAATGAGCAAGCGCAGAAGAAATATTGCTGGATTAGGCGTAACTCTTTACCCGCTTCTGTTTCGTCATTTGGGTAAAGTACTTTGGATATTGTCTCTGATTGAATGTTTTCACGCTGCGCGTCCACATAACCGCCTGCGTTGAACACATCCCAGTTAAAATAATCAGAAGCTTCACTTTGCCACAAACGCAACACATTTACCGTCTTGCCGCCATACCCTACAACAGGAATATCCCAAGGAACTCCCTTTACAATATTGCCAGGGTGCCACTCTTTTTGAATGCTCCCATTTGCCCCATATTTTGTTTCTACATAACCGTACAAGGGCACTTCTTGAATCGATTCTGGTCGACAAATTTCCCAAGGGTTACCATAGTCACGCCAACTATCAGGTCTTTCTATCTGAGCACCATTTTTTATCTCTTGTCTGAACAAACCGTGTTCGTAGTGCAAGCCATAACCAATCGCAGGCAGTTCTTTTGTCGCCAAAGAGTCAATAAAGCATGCTGCCAATCGACCGAGGCCACCATTGCCCAGTGCCATATCAGGTTCTTCTTCCAAAACGTCTGTTAGTTCTACACCTAACTCTTTTAAGGCAGCACTTGCTTCGTCAAACAATTCAAAATTATGCATATTGTTTGATAACAAACGTCCCATCAAAAATTCAGCAGAAAAATAGTGAACCGCACGTGTATCGTTTACATAGTGTGTTTTTTGAGTGGTTCTCAACCTTTCCAGCACTAGCTCTTGAATTGCTGCACAGGTTGCTTTCCACCATGCATGATTATTTGCTTTGTTTTCATCTGTACCGAGCGTGCTATGAAGATGCTTGATGATTGATGCTTTGATTTCAGCTTTGGAGAGCGCCGGAACAGTGGTTTTTGTCGCTGCTTTTTTAGTTTTGGCAGCCTTGGTCGCTGTTTTTGGTTTAGCCGTTTTACTTGTAGTCATGTTTTGAGTCCATGTAGTTTTGCGTCTGGCGTAATTTTATTACACAACAGACTGCAAAACTACATATGAAAACGTATGCAAAGAAAGCAAATGTTAAATTAATGTTAATTTTTAAGAATAAAAACGAATAAGGCGAAAAAACACATGATTTATTCACATAAAATTTACATTAAATGCACTAATATTTTACATTTGCTATTTTTTCAACACGTTACTGACTAACTCTTCAGCTTCACTCACTAAATTCTGTAAATGAGTTTCACCTTTGAAGCTTTCTGCGTAGATTTTGTAAACGTTTTCTGTCCCAGATGGTCTCGCAGCAAACCAACCATTTTGAGTACTTACTTTTACTCCACCTATACTTGCATTGTTGCCCGATGCCTTGGTTTGGATAGATTCAATTGCTTCATCAGCTAGCGATGTTGCGCTAACCACACTGGCATCCATTGCAGATAACTTTTGTTTCTCATCTAAGGATGCAGCAACATCGATGCGTGTATAGAAAGGAGCACCGAATTGATCAGTTAATTCTTGATAATGTTGAGCAGGATTTTTGCCTGTCACAGCCGTCAATTCAGCAGCAAGCAGACACATAATGAAACCATCCTTATCAGTTGCCCAAGGGGTGCCATCGCGCCTTAAAAAAATTCCCCCTGCTGACTCTTCTCCTGCAAAACCTATTTCTCCGGAGTTTAGTCCATCTACAAACCACTTAAAACCAACTGGCATTTCTAATAAATCACGTCCAAGCTTTTTGGCAACCCTATCAATCATGCTACTTGATACTAGCGTTTTACCAATTTTAAGTGATTTGTCCCAGTGCGGCCTATTTTGATAGAGATAATTGATAGCAACAGCAAGGTAATGATTGGGATTCATCAAGCCACTGGTTGACGTTACAATTCCGTGACGATCAAAATCAGGGTCGTTCCCGAACGCAAGATCAAAGCTATCTTTCATTTCAATGAGCCCAGCCATTGCGGAGGCAGATGAACAGTCCATGCGAATTTTGCCATCTTTGTCACATCGCATAAATGCAAACCGTTGGTCTACTTCTTTATTCACCACGGTGATATTTAAATCGTAGTGTTTTGCTATTTTATCCCAGTAGTGCAAACCAGAGCCACCAAGAGGGTCCGTTCCCAGTTTTATTTTTGATTTTGAGATCGCTTGCATATCTATCACTTGATCCAAGTCTTCAATATACAACTGAGCAAAATCTGTTTCAGTCACTTTGCCCGCTGAGTACGCATCATCTATCGTAACGCGCTTAACTTCCACATATTCATCTGCAATAATCTTGTTTGCTCGCTCTTGGATCCAATTCGTAATCTCTGAGCCCGCAGGTCCTCCATGTGGGGGATTGTACTTAAATCCACCGTCTGTAGGGGGGTTGTGAGATGGCGTAATAACAATGCCATCACCAATATCATCGGGATTAGCCTTATTGTGAGATAAAATTCGGTGTGAAATCACGGGCGTTGGTGTGTATTCATTATTTTCTTGGATGACTACGTTTGCGCCATTTGCAGATAATACTTCAATCGCGGTAATTAATGCTGGCTCTGATAAAGCATGCGTATCTTTACCTATAAAGATAGGACCTTTTATATCGTGGTTGATTCTATATTCTGCTAAGGCCTGACAGATTGCTTCGATATGTCCATCATTAAAACTGACAGAAGAACTTGTTCCTCTATGCCCAGATGTTCCAAATGACACGGCTTGCTCTTTGATACCCGGTGTCGGGGACTTGCTGTAATAGTCTGCAACGAGTTTTGCAACATTTATCAATTGTTCAGGTAGTGCAGGCTTTCCTGCCATTGAGTGAAGTGCCATTGAATGCTTCCTTGGTGACTTTGGTTACTTTGTTTGTTTCATAGCATTTGCATAAATTGCTAAATGCCTATTTATCATACCCCAAGTCATCGTTAAATAATCAGTATTTGTTTTTCATACCATAGTATCGAATGATGTTGGGAATTATGCTTTGGTAAGCGTACAATTAAACGTCATGTTAAAGGAGTTACTCTCTTGTAATCCCAACTTACGAGGAGTAACGTGAACGATGGCTATACAATAATCAAGGTAAATGATTAGATGCGTGACGATATTTTGCAATGTATAAACGCAATAAAGACAAAGATTAAAGGAAAGCAAACTCAAATTGAGCTTTCAATGGTTTGCTTATTGGCTCGCGGTCATTTATTACTAGAAGATTTACCAGGCATGGGAAAGACGACGCTTTCTCAATGTTTTTCATCTGTCCTTGGCCTTGATTATTCAAGAATTCAATTTACTTCAGACTTACTCCCTGCTGATATGCTTGGCGTCAATATCTATGAAAGTGATTCACATAACTTTAGATTTCATCCTGGCCCTATTTTTAGTCAAATGGTACTTGCTGATGAAATTAACAGGGCGAGCCCTAAAACCCAAAGCGCATTGCTAGAGGCTATGGCAGAAAGTCAAGTAACCATCGATGGAAAGACTTACAACTTACCTAATCCCTTTTTTGTTATTGCGACTCAAAACCCACTCTTTCAATCAGGAACGAACCCCCTTCCCGAATCACAAATTGATAGATTTATGATGAAACTCAGCATCGGTTATCCAGACTTCGACGCCGAAAAGGAAATGTTAATGAATCAATCGGATGAGGAGTTTCCAGCACTTGTTATGCCGCCAGAGATACTATTGCACTTGCAACAGCAAACTCAAAATGTTGTTGTCTCTGAAAAAGTTGTCGAGTACATCTTAAAGCTAGTCAATGCGACCAGAAACGAGGCAGAGTTCCCACAAGCATTGTCCCCTAGGGCAAGCAAATCAATTTATGCCGCGTCTCAAGCATTTGCATTTGTGCAGGGGCGTGATTATGTGATTCCTGAAGATGTACAAGCAATTTTACCCTCAGTCGTCGAACACAGACTTCAAGGTATAGACAGTAACAAGCCATACAGTACCAAATTGAGTAAATTGCTACTCTCTAAAGTCGATCCTATTGCAGCCTAGACCAACGAGCTTATGTTAAGCAGTATTAGTGAATGGTTCAATACACATAGAAACAGGTGGTTAGATCGGCGGATACCTGCTTCTCACGAATATCGATTTGACTTGAATAACACCTTTATCTTGCCGACTAGTTTTGGTTGGGTGCTGATTTTCGTCGTTATATTTTTGTTTATTCTTGGCACAAATTATCAAAACAACTTGGTGTTGCTACTCAGTTTTTTTGCGCTTTCAGTTGTGTTACTTAGCCTTTTCCATAGTTTTTATTTCTTCACACGCATCACCATTAAATTTATAAAAAACGAAGAGTTGTTTGCTAATCAGCCCGCTTTCTTAAACATAAAAGTTATCAATGACAGTGACATCATTGAATCCCGACTATATTACCAGCATCAATACAGTCAACACCTAACCAACAGAGATCGTAGAGGCCGCTCGAAAAAAAGTATCGTTAGAATGCTTGCGCTGAAAAACAATGAGCAGGAACATCAGCTACTCTTAGGTGCATTACCACGAGGAAAGCACCTACTTCCCCGAATTACTTTTTTCTCCAGTTACCCTTTTGGCCTATTTAAAACATGGTCTCATTTGGCTGTGTCAGACAAGTTAATGATTTTCCCTGAACCCATACAAAATAAAACCTTGCATTTCACAGCAAGTTCTCAAAAAGATGAAAGCGGCGAGAATCGCCTATTAGAAAACTCTTCAAGCGAAGAGTTACAAGGCATAAGAGAATACAAAGACGAAGACCCCATTCATCACGTCTCTTGGAAGCATGTTGCAAAAGGCCAAGGCATGCTTAGTAAAGATTTTGCGGCTCATCAATCAAGTACTATCGTATTAAACCTTTCCGCATTTTCAGACTACTCACTAGAAGAATCACTAGGGATGCTTTGTTATTCAGTAATGCAGTTGAGTAAAAATCAGCAAAATTTTGGGTTAAACCTAGGAACTCAACAAATTTTACCCAGTTCTGGAGAATCACATAGAAAACAATGCCTAACTGCACTTGCTTTATTTTCTGATTTGCACTCAAAGGTAAACGATTCTCACATCGGAGAAGACCTTTGAGGTTTAACGTAAGGGTTGTTGACCGCCCCGCGCTATTGTTTCTCATCGCGTTTATAGTGGTGACACTTACCATACTAGAACCGCTTATGGCTTGGGTAATTGTCCTTATAGCCTGTATTTGCGGTATTTTGCTTTATAAAGTGTTTAGACCAAATAGCAAGCGCATTCAAAACCGAATGCTTAACCTATTTGCCGTTTTTTGTATTGCGGTACTGATTTTCTTTTCCACTGACTACGGTCTATTAAACACAATGATTAACCTGTTAATGGTCGCTTGTTGCTTAAAAATGATTAACTTACACCGCAAGGCAGATTATCAGGCCGTAAGCGTAACACTTATGTTTTTAGTCGCCTGTGGAATGATCTTCCATCAAGAAATAGCATTCACTATTCTTTACAGCACGATCATTTGTTTATTGTTTATCATTTTAAACAGTACTGAGTTTACAAACAGCACGCACAGCGTTAATAGCCGATTTAGTATTCCTATTTTATTACAAGCTGTGCCAATTGCTGTTTTACTATTTGTCGTCACACCAAAATTGCCACCGCTATGGCAAGTACCCGAAGGTAAAGGTACGGAAACCGGATTAGCGGAAGAGATAACACCAGGTGATATCGCTAACTTGGCGCAATCAGATGATTTAGTTTTTAGAGCCGAATTCAGTGACGCTATTCCTGACAATAGTGAGCGATATTGGCGAGCAATTGTGTTGGACTATTTTGACGGCAAAACATGGTCAATCCAAGCACGTGACCCTCAACATTACAATTGGAATGAAACGCGCCTTGGTTTACCTTCAAGTCAACGTTATTTCGAATATGTGATAATTGCTGAACCCAGCACCACACAATGGCTTTACTCAATCGATATCCCTAAATTAGTTAATTCGAGTAATACAGCAAACATAAAACTGAAATCTCAGTACCAGCTTAGTGCGAATACTCCTCTATACACGCAGACTCTATATAGCGTGCGTTCTTACCCTGATCTAGCATTGAATATGTTCAATGAAAGTGATCTGATGCACGCTTACCTTCAAGTCCCTACTAGCGGGAATGAAAAAACCCAAGAATGGGTAAAACGACAAATTAATAACGATTTATCGTTTGAACAAAAAATTGAAAAACTTCAACGTAAATTTTTGAGTGGTGACTTTGAATATACACTTAAACCACCTTTTATGCCGAATGACCCAGTGGACCGCTTTCTGTTTGATGAAAAAAAAGGGTTTTGTTCACATTATGCATCAGCATTTGCGTACATGCTTCGCTTAGCCAACATTCCCTCCAGACTTGTAACAGGCTACCAAGGTGGTGAAGAACAAATCAACAAGGTAATAAGTGTATACCAATACGATGCTCATGCTTGGGTTGAGGCACTTCATCCGCAAAAGGGTTGGTTGCGCTTTGACCCAACCGCATTAGTTGCTCCCAATAGAATCGCAGCAGGGTTAAGAGACTCGCTTCAAAATCAAGATGAGTTTATGGAACAAAACCCTTTCTCGTTA
The DNA here is from genome assembly GCF_003203515.1 of Glaciecola sp. KUL10. Classification (GTDB taxonomy): domain Bacteria; phylum Pseudomonadota; class Gammaproteobacteria; order Enterobacterales; family Alteromonadaceae; genus Glaciecola. The sequence continues at coordinate 433,269 of NZ_BGNG01000001.1, forward strand.
GCAAAATTGCATGACTTTCCCATTCTCGGAGAATTACGCCAAATACTAGAGAAGCTTGATTACAGTTGGAGCCAACAAGTACTTGGTTTTAATCAAGATACTCAGAAGTCGTTAATAAAAAATATTTTTGGCAGTATTAATACGCGCGTAATGAGCTTAGCCTTAGCCATCGCCTTTGTAAGTATAGGTGTATTTCTAGGGCTGGTGTTTGCAATTAAATCGTATAGACCAAGAGATGAATTTGCACAATTAAATCTTTTGTTTCAACGTAAAATAAGCAAATTTGGTTACGTTAAAGAAAAGCATGAAACAATGAAACAGTTAGTCACCAGAGTCACCGAAACAAACATGGGTCAAACGAATATTTCTGCTAGGCAACTTAAGTCTTTACTTGAATATCAAGAAAGATATGAAGCATTAATCTACGGTAAACAAGTAATAGAACAAGCAGACTTAAAACTGTTAAAAGGCTTATTAAAAAGATTATAACGTTGTTGCTACTTCCTTGGTTTAGCAAAAAAGTTTCGATGCTTTATGTAAGTATCACCTTCCAAGATTAGCTATGCACAAATGCAGTTCAATATCGTTACATTCTAGACAAGTCATCCAATTTTGAAAAAAAACCCGCCATCTGGCGGGTTTTTAATATCTTTAAAAAAGTCGATTACTTCGCGTCTTTACGCGCCTTAACTTCTTCAATTACGGCTTCAGCAACGTTTTGTGGACATGGGTTGTAGTGTGAGAACTCCATAGAGAACTGACCACGACCTGAAGTCATTGTACGTAGTGAACCGATGTAACCGAACATTTCTGAAAGTGGTACGTCAGCTTTGATGCGAACACCCGTTACGCCTGCTTCTTGATCTTTGATCATGCCACGGCGACGGTTAAGGTCACCAATTACATCACCAACGTGATCTTCAGGAGTGAAAACATCAACTTTCATGATTGGTTCAATAAGTTGAGGGCCCGCTTTTGGAATTGACTGGCGGAATGCGCCTTTAGCTGCAATTTCAAATGCTACCGCTGATGAGTCAACTGCGTGGAATCCACCGTCGTATAACTCAACTTCAACGTCAAGTACTGGGAAGCCAGCCATGACACCTTCACCCATCATGCCTTTAAAGCCTTTTTCAATTGCTGGGAAGAATTCTTTAGGAACGTTACCACCAACAACAGTAGACTTAAATGTGAAGCCTGAGTTTGGCTCACCAGGACGAATATGATAATCGATCTTACCGAACTGACCAGAACCACCAGATTGCTTCTTATGCGTGTAAGAATCTTCAACCGCTTTCGTGATTGTTTCACGGTATGCGACTTGAGGCTTACCTACTTCTAACTCAACCCCGTAAGTACGCTTAAGGATGTCAACTTTGATGTCTAAGTGAAGCTCACCCATACCTCTAAGGATGGTTTCGCCTGAATCTTCGTCAGTTTCAACTTGGAAAGAAGGATCTTCTGCAACCATTTTACCGATCGCTATACCCATCTTCTCAGTTGACCCTTTATCTTTAGGAGCAACCGCAATAGAGATTACTGGCTCAGGGAAGATCATTGGCTCAAGTGTACATTCATGCTTAGGATCACAAAGCGTGTGACCAGTTTGAACATTCTTCATGCCCACGATAGCAATGATATCACCTGCTTGTGCAGACGAAAGCTCTGTGCGGTCGTCGGCGTTCATCTCAACCATGCGGCCAACACGTTCAGTTTTGCCCGTTGCAGAGTTTAAGATTGTGTCACCTTTGTTCAATTTACCAGAGTAAATGCGAACAAACGTAAGTGCACCAAAACGGTCATCCATGATTTTAAATGCTAAAGCTCGGAAGGGCTCATCAGGACTAACAATCGCTTTATCGCCCGTTGCATCGCCTGTTTCAGGATCACATAAATCTTGTGGCTCTACTTCTGTAGGGCTAGGTAAGTAATCAACAACTGCATCTAGCACATTCTGCATGCCTTTGTTTTTAAAGGCTGAACCACAGAAAGTTGGGAAGAAGTCTAGATTACGAGTACCTTGACGGATACAACGCTTCAAGTCTTCGATAGAAGGCTCTTCGCCGTCCATATACGCCATCATAAGATCGTCGTCCTGCTCAACAGCAGTCTCAATTAGCATCTCGCGATATTCAGCCGCTTTTTCAACCATATCCGCTGGGATGTCTGTGATTTCGTAGTTTTCTGGAAGACCAGTTTCGTCCCAAATATAGGCTTTTTGCTCAAGCAAATCGACTACACCGGCAAAGTCATCTTCGACGCCGATTGGTAGAACCATAACTAGCGGATTAGCGCCAAGCACGTCTTTAACCTGCTTCACTACGCGGTAAAAATCAGCACCCATACGGTCTAGTTTGTTTACGAAAATGATACGTGCGACTTCTGATTCGTTAGCATAACGCCAGTTCGTTTCAGATTGAGGCTCAACACCACCTGATCCACAGAAAACACCCACCCCACCGTCAAGTACTTTCAATGAACGGTAAACTTCAACAGTGAAGTCAACGTGTCCTGGAGTATCAATAACGTTAAAACGATGATCTTTCCAAAAACATGTTACAGCTGCCGATTGAATAGTAATTCCGCGCTCAGCTTCTTGTTCCATGAAGTCAGTAGTAGACTCACCGTCGTGTACTTCACCAGTTTTATGAATTTTACCAGTGAGTTTCAAAATACGTTCTGTAGTGGTCGTTTTACCCGCGTCAACGTGAGCAAAAATACCTATGTTTCTGTAATGTGCTAAATCTGACATGCTTCCACTTATCTATAGGTTCTAAAAAATTCGATGCGGGATTATATAGATTAATTAGCGCAATTGCACCCCTAAAGTGGCGCTGATTGAAAAGATTATAAATTAGCTGTGAATAATACCTTGCAAACTCTGTTTTGAAACAAAACTTTCACATTTAACAAGCACCTATTACCCACAAAGAATCTGTAAAAGGTCACCTTTCTTGGTGTATTAAATCAAATGTCCGCCGGTCACTACCGCCACGGTAATTTCATCACGGTCATGATATAAATGCTTTGCGCGCATATGAAAGTCTATCTGTTTTTCGTTCAACTCTTTTATCATGGTATCGAGTTCATGCTTTACAACGGCATAACGCTTTTGCATAGGCAACTTAAGATTAAAAATACTACTTGTGGTTTTTCGCGTAACAAGCCAAGAAGTCATTAATGCCGCCACGCGATCTGGCTTTTCTATCATGTCGCAAACCAACCAGTCCACATGGCCTTCTTGAGGTTGATAGTTGAAACCGTCGTGTGCAAAATGTGTGACTAAACCAGTTTGCATCAGTGAGTCCGCAATTTCGCCGTTATCAACTGCTTCAACTTTTATGCCTCGTTTAACTAATTGATATGTCCAACCACCGGGGCATGCTCCAAGGTCAACTGCGGTCATTCCTTTAACCAAGATTTCTTTATGGCTGTTGCGTGGTAGTAACTTTAGGATAGCCTCTTCTAATTTTAGAGTTGAGCGACTTGGTGCTTCACTTGGGAATTTCAAACGAGTAATTCCCAAGTAATCGTTGCTTCTGTTTTTTGGAAATGAAAGACAGACTTCACAAGATTCGCTTGATTCAAAAAACAAATGCAGATAACTCAAACCATTGTTTGGCTTTACCGATAATCGCTTATGCTTGCGCAGTGCTTGCCTTAAGGGCACGCTAAACTTTTTACAAAATTTAGCCATATCTTTGCCATTTTCGGTTTCAGGATGCTCGCAAAATACATCACCAAAGGGCACATTAATGTTTAGGTCATTTAAAAATGTGAGTATATCGCCCACTCGATCCTTGTTTGATTCAAATGTTAAGTTACCGATACAAGCCAACTGCTGCCTTGCAAACATCAACTCATCAAACTTTACAGGAAATTTACCACGACCATCGCTCTCGAAAATAAAAGGAGAATATAGGTTAAAACTAACGAAGCCTTGCTTAGCTTTTAATTGGCTATATCCATACAAAGACACTTGCGCAAAATGAGAATCTAACTCCGCAGCCATGTCAGCTTCAAAACCAGCTCTGCAATAATAAATGAGTTTAGATATATTCACAGATAACTCTTTTCACGACTTAAGTACTCCAACAAAACAACTAATCCAAGCCATTATAAAAAACACGCCGCCCACAGGCGTCACTGCGCCTAAAAACTTAAAATCAAAAATGGCCAATAAATAAAGACTTCCGCTGAAAAAAATGATGCCTAGTGACATAAGATAAATTGAATATTCAAAATACTTTGATTCAGATTTCGCTGCCAACAAACCAATGATTACCAAACCAAGCCCATGATACATTTGGTATTTTACAGCTGTTTCAAAGATCGCTAAGTGATATTCATCCAATATTTGTTTTAATCCGTGTGCGCCAAATGCGCCTAACACAACCGCAAACAACGCAAAACTAACGCCCGCTAACAGAGCAAACTTAGCTCTTTTGTTCATTGTAAAATTCATTAATCGCTATCCTTAAACACCAGGCTATAACTCAGTCGTATCAATTTGTGAAAGCATCCAATCTCTAAACATTTGTATCTTGGGGTTATCTGATTGTGCTTGATGACAAACTAAGTAGTAGGCGTCCCTACTCTCTACTTTTTCTTCGAAAGGACATATTAGTCGCCCTGAATCTACATCAGCTTTTGCCAAAACAGTTGTCGACAAAGCAATTCCTTGCCCTAATGCAGCTGCTTGCAAGACTAACATAGTATGACTAAACATCGGTCCTTGATTCACATTTACATTCGGTACTTCAAAATGTTTTAACCATGATTTCCAGACTGCTCTATTGCCGTCGTGAAGCAGGACATGTTTTTTTAAATCACTTAGCGTATCCAGTGGTTTGTTTGAATTTAAAAGAAGTGGCGAACACATTGGCGTCAGATATTCTGCATGAAGTTTTACGGAGGAAAGGTTTGGCCAATGTCCCTTTCCATAATAAACTGCCACATCAACGGTCTCATCTAAAAATCCTTCATCTAAATCTACGGCCTTTATGCGCACGTCTATGCTTGGGTTTGCTTGAGTAAATTGGCTTATTTTTGGCACTAACCACTGAGCAGCATAACTGGGAGGCGTTGCCACAGTAATCGCCCCTTTTGCACCCATTGCCAAAACGCGATCTGTCGCATCTTGCATGTGCATAAATATTTCTCTCAATTCTGCAAAATATGCCTGACCTTCTTCTGTCAAAAGTAGCGAGCGATTTTTTCTCAAAAACAACTTTGTCGCTAAAAAGTTCTCTAATGTTTTAATTTGGTGACTAACTGCTGCCTGCGTAACGAACAATTCATCAGCCGCCCGAGTAAAACTGAGGTTACGAGCTGCGGATTCAAAGGCTTTTAGCGCATTTAAAGGAGGTAAACGTTTTGGCATATTAAGCAAACTCGACCGAAGTTAGATTTCTTTAGTTATTTTAGCATTACTTTTTCTAATGCAAAGCCTTATTTTATATCAGTGTAAAAAGCCTAATATTTAGCCTAGTATCAACGATAAGAAATACAACGATAAGTTATTGTTATAAAAGAGATTGTATCGTTAATAACTTGTAAATACTTATCAAAAAAAGCAACATATTTAACAAATGATTAATAAGGCAACTTACCATGAAAAACATAAAATTTATTAGTGCAACTTTATGCTTAGCGAGTTTTTTTAGCAGTGCTAGCATAGCAACTGAGCTAGATATTAAAAAGTCAGATATTAAACAAAATATTGAGCTATCTCTGGCTACTGACACATTGCTGTTGATAGACAACGAAGTAAAAGATCAGTTTAAGCAAATGCTTGCAAACGCAAATCTGAAGAGTCAAGCCGGTGTCTACCTTACATCGCTTACTAAAACTATCAATTCTGTAGAGCAAATAGAAGCCGAAGATTAAGCTCTATAAGAGCTAGTGTAATTGCCTTAACACTAGCTCTTAACGCTCAGCAAACAAACCTTTAGCTCTCTTCTTGCCATAGGTTTTCGTTGTTTGCAACTTCATACAAGCTCTCTGCGTCTTTTTCTAGGCGATTCGCAATCGCGACTTGTTCATTATTGTTTAATGCACTTTGCCTGAGGTTTTCAGCTTTTAGCTGCCAAGTTAATGAAAAATGTTTTATTGCGGCTCTTGCAGAGTTGGCTACGCTATCATGAATAAAGTCAGTAGACACTTCCCCACTTATCACCCAATAGAATTTTCCTTTCAAATCTTTTATCTTCCATACGGCTATAAACGGTGCGAGATATCTGCTTTCTTGGGTCACGACAGAATCAAAAAGGACGTCATTTTCCGCTAAGAATTTATTTGCTTTTTGAAACTGCTCTCTTACCCAATTTGCTAGTTGTTCCTGATTCATTTCTTGTTTATTTGGCGCTTCCATTTTCTGTCCTTTGTTTATAGCTATGTTGATTAACGTGTCACCCATAACTAATTTGTTATTGTTATTTTTTTGTATTTATAAAAGATCTTGTAGCACTTCAACTGGGTGTAGAGGGCGCTGACCTTCATAGCGTTTAACTTGGCTTCTGCATGAAAAACCTGTCGCCAAAATAACTGCTTGTTTGTCTGTTTGTGTTTTATCAATGCTTTCAATCATAGGCTTCCAGCTTAGGTTATAAATACCAAAAGAATTGTCTTGCTGTTCAAGCTCGTGCCCATAAGTACCCGCCATTCCACAACAACCCACTGCTTTAACCTTTAAATCGAGCCCAAATTGCTTATAAATGTTAACCCACTCTCGCTCGGTTTCAGGTATTGCTGTTTTCTCACTGCAATGAGCCAACAAGTTGAACTCCTTGCCGAATGCTTTATCTGGGGATGATTGAATATTAGTAAGATCTTGTTTACTTAACCATTCTTGAATTGTATCTACGCAAAAGTCCCCGCGCTTCTCATTAAGTATTTTGACATATTCATCTCTGTAACAGAGCACGAGTGAAGCATCACAGCCAACCATGTCTAAACCCAGTGCGGCGACTTTGTTAAGTAAGTCAGCAGCAGTAGCAGCGGTTTTTTCAAACTGTTCTAAAAAACCCTTTACATGTTGAGCCTTTCCATTCGGCACGAAAGGTAGGAGAACTGGTTGCTTGCCCATTTTCTTTAGCAGATTAACAAAGCTCTCTACTGTTTGTGCGTCGTAGAAACTCGTAAAAGGATCTTGAACGACTATCACGTGATTGTTCCTCTTCGATTCAGGCATATTGCTTAATGCTTGAAGGTCAAAGTCACTGCAAATAGATTCGACTCTTTCACTTAGATTAGGCACTGACAATAAAGGTGCATCGACGTAACCAACCCAATGCTTAACAGCACTTTTGATTAGGCTGTTATCCAAAAACAGGTTAAAAAAGCGTGGCGCTTTTGCCATTAAAGGGGCAAGCGATTCAATATTTGAAACAAAGTAGTCTTTAAGCGGCCTTGCATATCGCTGATAGTAAATGGATAAAAATTTAGACCTAAAATCTGGAACATCCACACCAACGGGGCATTGGCTGCTACACGATTTACAAGCTAAACAACCACTCATTGCTTCAAACACTTGATGTGAAAAATCTTGTTCAGTATCGACTGTGCGAGCGTTTTTACGTTTTGACCACCAAGAAGACTTGAATTGTTTGTACGACAAGTCATTCGTATTCACGCCCTGCTGAGATAGTAGCCTTAACCATTCTCTCACCAAACCGGCTCTTCCTTTAGGGCTGTGTCTTCTATCTTTCGTAATTTTACTTGAGGGGCACATCGGCGAGCTTGTGTCATAGTTAAAACACAGGCCATTTCCATTGCAGCTCATTGCGGGTTCAAATGCAGTCTTAAATGCAATCGGAATAGTACGATCAAAGGTAGCTCGTTTAGTATCTGATACTTTCACCAAACTCGCCTCAGATTCGTATGGCGTGCATATTTTGCCTGGATTCATTTGATTATGCGGGTCAAAGGCTTTTTTGATTTTTCTTAGTTCTGTGTAGAGTGCTTCTCCGAAAAACTCAGGCGCGTACTCACTGCGATATCCTTTACCGTGTTCTCCCCACATCAAACCGCCATACTTAGCAACTAAAGCAACGACTTGATCCGAAATCGTATTGACTAACTTTTCTTGTTCAATGTCACATAGATCAAGTGCAGGCCTTACGTGTAAAACGCCCGCGTCAACATGGCCAAACATGCCGTATTTTAAATTATGGCTGTCGAGTAAGTCTCTGAACTCCATAATAAAGTCAGCCAAGTTTTCAGGTGGTACAGCGGTATCTTCGGCAAAAGCGATTGGTTTTTTTGAGCCTTTTGTTTTGCCTAGTAAGCCAACTGACTTTTTGCGCATCGCATAGATTTTATTGATCTCTGAGCGCTCGTAGGTCACTTGAAAGCCAATAACACCATCTCTACCTTCTTGCGCTGCCGCATTTAAACGTTCAGATAAAGTTGCAATTTTTTCCTCAATTTCAGCTTGGTCATCACTGTTGTATTCGACCATATTTAACCCCAGCATTTCCTTGCCAGGAACGTCGGTGATCAAATCTGAGACGCTGTGCCATATGATGTCGCTTTTGGCTAAATTAAGTACCGTGCTATCAACTGTTTCAACCGAAGTCGCGTTCGCCGCAATCATGCTTGGCGCATGCCTTAATGCAGATTCAAATTTATCGTATTTAACATTAACCAACGCAGTATGCTTTGGTATTTTAGTGATATTGAGCTTTGCTTCAGCGATAAACGCTAAGGAACCTTCGGCACCAGTGATAAGACGCCCGATGTCTATTGTTTGATTCTTGTCATCGTAGGCATGTTCGAGGTCATAACCCGTTAAAAAGCGATTCAGGCGCGGGAATTTTTCTATAATTTGTTGGCGCTTGTTCACGCAGGTTTCAAGCACTTGCTTATAGAGAGTACCTATTAGCGTATTTTGTTTTGCTAGTGCTTGAGCCTCTTCAACAGGAATGGGATGACTATTGAGAACACTTCCGCCCGCAAGTACCGAAGAGAGTCCAAGGACATGATCACTGGTCTTACCGTATACAAGCGAGCCCTGACCAGATGCATCAGTGCTGATCATGCCGCCGACCGTCGCCCTGTTGCTTGTTGAAAGATCGGGCGAGAAAAAATACCCATGAGGCCTTAAAAAGTCATTGAGAGCGTCTTTAACCACACCGCTTTGTACACGTACCCACTTTTCGTCTAGATTAAGCTCTAGTATGCCACTCATATGCCTTGAAGTATCAACCACAATGCCCGGTGTAAGCGATTGTCCGTTTGTGCCTGTACCGCCACCTCTCGCGCTAAAGGTCACCTCTGAAAACTGACCTGCCAAGCTTGCGATTTTTATTAAATCGTCGGTATTTGCAGGAAGCAACACAGCTTGTGGCAATTGTTGATAAATCGAATTATCAGTAGCAACAGCAAGTCGACTGGCGTAACTATACTCAATGTCTCCTTCAAACCCTTTGTTTTGCAATTCATTTAAAAATTGCTGAGTCATGGTAGAAATTGTATTTTCAATTGGCAGTATGGGTAACGCGGTCAATGCTTGATGCTCCTATTGTAGAGCCAAGGAGTATACCGACTAAGTCAGCTAGGCTCTAGCTTACAAACGAAATTTAATAGAACAATGACTTCTTATGTATGTTTACATCTTTCGGTTCAACCTGAACATATCGTTACATTTTAAAACATGCATTTTTGTGCGAAATACCCTATTGTTTGGGAGTAGAAGTTCAAAACAAGCGAAAGAGATAAACGATGAGACAGTTAAAAGTAATATTAGGCATGGTGTTATGCATTATCGGCGTTGTCTTAACAATACTTCCCGGCTCTACGCTTTTAGTATTAGCTGGATTAATGTTGCTCAGCACTGAATATACACCAGCAAGAAAGTTGCTTAAGTGGGTACAACGCTCGATGAGCCAATCTGCCGTAAAACTTGACCGCTATTTGTTGAACAGAAAAATGCGTAAATAGATTAGTTTTATTTACGCAAAGACCTATATTTTATCACTTGAACTACGCAAACTAAGTCTTTACACTCCGCACACTTTTTAATCAGCTCGATTAAGCATTGGCGCACTCACTGCCGATATTACAACAGCACAAATTCGTTATTGGAACGCAATGGATACCTTTGAATTTATCCAAATTCGCAGATTTATTTTAAAGCTTGGCAAAATGTTGCACAAATATGGCTCGCCCTCATTTCGGCTAGAAGCCTATTTAAGCGAAATTGCGACCTACTTAGGCGTCCACTCTTCATTCGTTTCTACTCCTACTTCACTTTCAATGGTGTTATGGAGCGATAGACATGAAGAAGAATATACCCACGTTGCACGCATGCAACCCGGCGAGCTGGATATGAACGCGCTGTCATTCACTGATGAATTAGCCGTAAAGCTCCTGGCAGGTGAAATATCGCTTCAACAAGCAGATGACGAGCTTAACATCATAGATGCCTCACCCAGCCCTTATGGAAAAATACCCAGTGGGATTGCTTTTAGCCTTGCCACTAGCGCGTTTGCAATGCTGATGGGCGCAGGTTGGCAAGAAATATTTTGGTCAGGCGTGCTTGGCGCCATGGTGTATTTATGGACACTTTGGGCGGAGCATTCAAAACGCGTTTACTTAATGCTTGAGCCAGTTGCTTCATTTTCAGTTGGTTTGGCGGTATGTGCCATTAGTTACTATTTGAGTTACTCGCTCAATGTATGGCTGATAATTTTATCATCACTGATTATTTTAGTGCCCGGTTTATCACTGACCATCGGCCTTGCAGAATTGAGCTCTAGAAACTTAGTGTCTGGTACTGCGCGCATCATGGACGCTGTGATGCAATTGTTTAAACTATATTTTGGTGCCTTTCTGGGCATCACTATCGGCTACTTTTTATTTGGAAAACAAGAATTAGAAGCCGCTGAAACACTGCCATTTTGGATAAATTGGCTGGGTGTACTCATGCTGAGCATTGGCCTAGTCGCGATTTTTAAAACCAGAATGAAACACGTCCCTTTTGCAATCTTGGCAACCTTTATTGCATACGGCGCCTCATTTTTCGCCTCAACCTATTTAGATAACGGTATGGGTGCGTTTGTCGGTGCATTCGCACTTGGCGTTTATGCAAATGCGTTTTCAAGACTCGCTAATGCGCCTTCATCCATTGTTGCTATGCACGGGTTAATTGTATTGGTTCCGGGGTCTAAAACCTACATTGGTTTGAACTCGTTAATTTCAGGACAGCAATTCATCAAAGCCGACCATATCGGGCAAGAGACCTTTATTATTTTGATGTCTTTAGTGGCAGGATTGATTTTTGCGAATGTGGTGATGCCGACGAGAAAGGCTTTGTAATTGTTTGGTAGTCGATTAAAGTCTTTATTCAAATTGTCAGTCAATTGGATACAAACTCAAGTCTGCTGAGCATGGTTGTGACCGCTCCACTCTTTCAAGTAAAGCCCCCAACCAAACTATCAATCACACATTACTAAAGAACATTCAGCGCGTCAGCAATACCCATCCCCATTCATAAAATTTGTGCCGCAAGGACGCGGCACCAAAGCGGCATGGACGCCCTCGTGCGTTTTTATGAATGGGGATGGGTATTGCTGACAAAAGCTGAATATTACTTACGAAGTACGCTAGTAGATGTTACGAGCGATGGTTGATGTATAAGGTTTTCTATGTTCCAAGGAGATTGCAGTAGACACTGCAATGAAGGATGTAAATACTGCGATGATGAAAGTATAACCACAATCAAATTTAATAAAAAAAGCCACTTCATAAGAAGTGGCTTGTCGTTAAGTGTAGCTGTCAATTCAGCTAGCAACTTTTAAAGCATTAGTGACTAACCGTGCTGCTCTGCAAGGTATAGCCATGTTTCAACCACCGTATCAGGATTTAATGAAACACTATCGATGCCCTGCTCTACCAACCACGCAGCAAAATCTTCATGATCAGAAGGGCCTTGGCCACAAATACCAACATACTTACCACGCGCTTTTGCCGCTTTAATCGCCATAGAAAGCAGTGCTTTAACCGCGTCATTACGTTCGTCAAACAAGTGAGCGATCAAACCAGAGTCACGATCTAGACCTAAAGTAAGTTGCGTTAAATCGTTTGAGCCGATTGAGAAGCCATCAAAAATATCTAAGAACTGATCTGCTAGTAAGGCGTTGGAAGGTAACTCACACATCATAATAACGCGTAAGCCATTTTCGCCTTTCTTAAGCCCTTGCTCTTCAAGTAGTTCAATGACTTGCTTGCCTTCTTCAACTGTTCGAATAAAAGGAATCATGATCTCAACATTGGTCAAACCCATTTTATTTCGAACACGTTTTATCGCTTCGCACTCTAGTGCAAAGCAATCTCTGAAGTCCTCAGAGATGTAACGACTCGCACCACGGAAACCTAACATTGGGTTTTCTTCATCTGGCTCGTATTGATAACCACCCACTAGATTGAAGTATTCGTTAGACTTAAAGTCCGACATACGCACTATCACTTTCTTTGGTGAGAAAGCCGCACCGATGCTTGAAATACCTTCAACTAGTTTTTCAATGTAAAACTCTGTTGGTGATTCGTAACCGGCTATCATTTCAGAAATTTCTTCTTTAAGCTCTTGCGGTTGCTCTTCAAAATTTAGCAAAGCTTTAGGGTGAACCCCTATCATACGGTTGATGATAAACTCTAAACGGGCAAGACCAACGCCTTCATGTGGTAAGCGAGCGAAGTCAAATGCTCTGTCTGGGTTACCGACATTCATCATGACTTTAAGTGGTAAATCTGGCATAGAGTCAATACGAGAAGTCACAACATCAAAGTCCAACTCTTGGTTATAAATATAACCTGTATCGCCCTCGGCACATGATACCGTGACCGCATCACCTGTTTCGATTGAGTCCGTTGCATTGCCGCAACCTACTACCGCAGGAATACCCATTTCGCGAGCGATAATTGCAGCGTGACATGTTCTTCCACCTCTGTTGGTGACGATAGCGGAAGCTTTTTTCATAATCGGCTCCCAATCTGGATCAGTCATGTCTGTCACCAAAACATCGCCGACTTCAATTTTGTCCATTTCTTCAATAGAAGCGAGTACTTTAGCTTTACCCGCTCCAATTTTATGACCGATTGCACGACCTTCACAAATGGTCTTGGCTTCGCCTTTAAGTTGGAAGCGTTCAATCACTTGCATGTCTTCGCGGCTGCGCACAGTTTCGGGACGAGCTTGTACAATATACAGTTTGCCGTCTACGCCGTCTTTTGCCCACTCAATATCCATTGGGCGTTGATAGTGTTTTTCAATTATTTGTGCTTGTTTAGCAAGCTCCATAACTTCATCATCGGTCAATGAAAAACGTAAACTGTCTTCTTTTTCAATATCAACGATTTCCACTTGTTTGCCGTGCGACTCATCATCAGAGTAAATCATCTTAATTAATTTACTGCCTAGATTTCTACGCACAATTGCTGGACGTCCAGCATCTAGCGTTGGCTTATGTACATAAAATTCATCTGGGTTGACAGCGCCTTGTACGACCATTTCACCCAATCCGAATGAACTGGTGACAAACACCACGTCTTCAAAACCGGATTCAGTATCAATAGTAAACATGACACCAGATGATGCGCAGTCTGAGCGAACCATGCGCTGAATACCCGCTGATAAGGCTACGCCTTTGTGGTCATAACCCTGGTGAACACGATAAGAAATTGCTCTGTCGTTAAACAATGATGCGAATACGTGCTTGATAGCAACTAAAACTGCATCGTAGCCTTTGACGTTAAGAAAAGTTTCTTGCTGCCCCGCAAAAGAGGCGTCAGGCATATCTTCAGCCGTAGCAGATGAACGAACAGCAAAAGAGGCCTCTTCACCTGCGTCACCTTGAAGCGTTACAAATGCCTCTTTTACCGCGTTTTCCAACTCAGGTTGAAATGGCGTGTCTAAAATCCATTGTCGAATCGTTTTCCCCGCTTCAGCAAGCGCGTTAACATCGTCAACATCGAGCGCATCTAATAATTCGTGTATTTTTGCTTCCACACCTGATTGTTCTAAGAACGTGTTAAAAGCATAAGAAGTTGTCGCAAAACCACCTGGAACTTGAACCCCTGCATTAGCAAGGTTTGATATCATTTCCCCCAAAGAAGCGTTTTTCCCACCGACACGATTAACATCATCCATGCCCAATTCTTGATACCAAAGTACGTATTCTTGCACTGCCGAGCCCTCAGCTATTAAATGTTTATTGAAATCAGACCATCACTGATATTTAATCTTATCTGTGCTAGCACGACTATGCTCTTTTAGTCTGAACTTTACCCTTCCATGAGAGTTGCTACTTTAGTCTCACATAAAACTGAAAGTTTTCAGATGTAAATACAAAGTTCGCAAAGCGTGCTAGCTTTGACGGAAGCGATTCTAAAATGACACTTATGTTAAAGTAAAATTTAATTTCTTTTTGTAATTAAATTACAACACTGTTAAGGAGATGTTGTGCGCACCGCTTTTTATATTTCAGATGGTACAGCCATTACTGCCGAAGTGTTTGGTCATGCTTTGCTGTCTTTATTTCCGACAGAATTTAAACATGTGACTATTCCATTTGTTGAAACAGAACAACAAGCAAAAGAAGTGCTCGAACAAATAAAAGTAAGTTTTGATGAGTCGGGTGAGCGCCCATTAGTATTTTTTACGATGGTGAACTTGGACATTAAAAACATTATTAGTCGTTCCATCGGGATAAATTACAACTTTTTAGATCAATTTGTAGCGCCACTAGAAAAAGTCATAGGTGTTCCCTCAAAACCAATGCCTCATCGCACTCACAGTATTCATGAAAAAACTTATGATATTCGAATTGAAGCGGTAAATTATGCATTGGCAAATGACGATGGTTCAAACCTCAAAGACTATCACGAAGCTGATATCATTTTAGTAGGTGTATCACGCTCTGGTAAAACACCGACTAGCCTTTATTTGGCCCTACAATACGGTATAAAGGCAGCCAATTACCCATTTACCGAAGATGACATGGGTGACGTGTTAAAGATGCCTAATGTGTTACGTGGATTTAAAAAGAAATTATTCGGTCTGACTATCGATGCTAATCGCCTGCATCAAATCCGCTCTGAACGCCGAGCAAACAGCCGATACGCATCGATGCAGCAATGTAGAATGGAGCTTAGAGAGGTTGAGAATTTATATCGAAAAGAAAAGATTCCCTTTTTGAATAGCACCAAATTTTCGATTGAAGAGATTTCAGCAAAAATACTTGCGACTACTGGTTTAGAGCGCCGCAAATACTGAATTAAGACTTAGCGCGCCCGCCCGTTACTTTGTCGGCGCGCCCCTCTTCCTTTGCTTTTTCTGCGCGGCGTTTTCTTACTTCTTTGGGATCAGCAATTAGCGGACGGTATATTTCAATACGGTCACCATCATTTAAAATCTGACTGGCTTTACAAGTACGATTCCAAACACCAAGTTTATTAACGTTTATATCTATTTCTGGAAACAATTTAGTAATCGCAGACTGCTCAATGGCTTGTTCAACCGTTGTGTTTTCAGCCACATGCAGACTAATTATTTTTTGTTTATCAGGGGTGCCGAAGACAACTTCAATGTTGAGCAAGTTTTCATCTTGAGACTGCGTATTTTGTGAAACCATATTAACGATACACCTCTTTTGCTCGCTGGCTAAATGCCGAGACCATACTGTTGGCTAGCGAATTAAATACTTTACCAATCGCCATTTCCATCAGCTTATTTGAAAAGATAAAGTTTAATTTCAATTCAATTTTACAAGCCTCATCCGACAAAGCAGTAAACGTCCATCCTCCGTTGAGTGTTTTAAATGGTCCGTCAGAAAGATCCATTTTGATAAATTTTCCACGTTCTAACTGATTCAGGGTCGTTAGCGTTTGCTTCACACCCACTTTTGAAATCACCATCGAGGCCTTCATTTCAGTATCGCTTTGGTGCAACACCGTGCTTTGCTCGCACCCTGGTAAAAACTCTTGGTATTTATCGACGTCATTGACTAAATCAAACATCTGCTCAGCGCTGTAAGGTACAAGCGCATTTCTTTGAATACTTGGCATTTACTCTACTTTCAATTACTTAATGAAGTTATAAAAGACATTTGCGAATGTTAACACGCTTGCTCTTGAATTTTATCTACTCGCACAAATTATTTGTGCAAGGCATACAACAAACAAAGACAAACCCAACGAGTTAAGTATAATACGCGCCATGAAAAAGAAAAAAACAAGTCCTGGAAACATCGCGCAAAACAAAAAGGCGCGTCACGAATATTCATTTATCGACAAGTTTGAAGCGGGTATAGAGCTACAAGGTTGGGAAGTAAAAAGTATCCGTGCTGGTAAAGCAAACATCACTGATAGCTACGTGTTTATAAAAGACAATGAAGCCTTTGTCAGTAATATGATGATTACCCCTCTTAATCAAGCATCTAGTCATGTTGTTTGCGATCCTACTCGCATCCGAAAACTGCTCTTAAAACGCCGTGAAATCGAACAATTAATGGGTGGATTAGATCGTCAAGGTTTAACGATCGTAGCGACGTCAATGTACTGGAAAGCCTGTTGGGTAAAGCTAGAAATCCATTTAGCTAAAGGTAAACAAGAGCATGACAAGCGCGATTCAATCAAAGATCGCGATTGGAATAGACAGAAAGAACGGATGATGAAGCATAGCGCTTAATCATTTCTCACCAAAGAAAATACAGTTTTGAATTTGGTCTTACGTTTGGCATCTTACGTCGCTAATTCGTTTGTGTTTGTTTATTGAGATGTTGTTTGTATCGTTTTGTAAGCCTAAATACTTTTATTTGGTCCATGATTAACGAAAAAAATGCAGAAGCGTTGTTCATTGGCAACTTATTTGCACCCAACCGCCGTAATTGACGTTTGACTAACGACATATTAGCAAGCCCAGCAAGGGTTTTATCCTTCCAGTCGACCTTAGGAATATACCCAAGCAATTCAGGTTCATGAAGCCATTTATTTATCAGGTCAGGCTTGTATGCTAGCGCTGACGCTAACCCAACTAAAGACATTCCGGCTTCGACTGCATTTTGTGCAACAGCTAATCGCTTTATACCTCCCGTTACCATCAATGGTGTCGATGACTCAGACACTAGTTTTTTTGCAAACTCTAAAAAATAGGCTTCTCTTGCCAAGGTTCTATCGTCACCAGATTTCCCCTGCATGGCAGGCGCTTCATACGAACCACCCGATAATTCAATGAAGTCTAGATTAAAAGGTGCAAGTGCATTTATGACAACTGATGCATCATTTATATCAAAACCACCTCTTTGAAAATCTGCAGAATTAAGCTTAACTGATAAAATAAACTGTTCACCGCAGGCTTCTTTTACCTGTGAAACAATATTGATTAATAAGCGCGAGCGATTTTGAATAGAGCCACCCCACTCATCCTTGCGTTTATTGGTTAAAGGCGATAAAAACTGACTCAACAAATATCCGTGTGCAGCGTGAATTTCAACGCCATCAAATCCTGCTCTTTGTGCTTGCAAAGCGGTATCAACAAAACGAGTAATCACATCATGGATTTCGTCTTCAGTCATCGCTTTTGGTGTTTCAAACAGACCACTATGCTTCCCCATATTCAAAGCAACATCCGATGGCGAAAGTACTTTGCCCCCCATACGCTTAAATACTTGCCGACCAGGATGATTAATTTGCATAATCACTTTTGTGTTATTTAATTGAGCTTGTTTTGCCCATTTTTCAAACGCATCGAGCGGTGTGTCTTTTTCTAGAACCACACCCCCGGGTCCTGTCATCGCAAAGCGATCAACCATCACGTTTCCAGTAATAATCAAGCCAACTCCGCCTTTTGCCCAAGCTTGATACAAATTAAAGAGGGCTTGTGATGGCAACTGATTAGCATCTGCTAAGTTTTCTTCCATCGCGGCTTTAACAAATCGGTTTTTTAAGCACACACCACTGCTAAGTTGACACTCTGTAAATACACTCATCTTGTTCTTTTAATTATCTTTTTATTTACGACTTTCTTTATTATGGAAGCTTCTTTGTGTATTACAAGCATGTTATACTCTAAACCATATCTCGGGGCTGCTCTGGATTCGACAGGATTCAATGATGCTTGAGGTGCATGCAGAGGTGCGGTTTGCCTCTTAAAAAAGCCGCAAACAAATAGTCGCAAACGACGAAAACTACGCACTAGCAGCTTAATAACCTGTATAGGCCCTTCCACTCACGCTCTGGTCATTAGCTGAGGTTCGGAAGGTCATCTCAATGACCTAGCGAGGGAAGCTTGTCTATGGCTGAACCGCGAAATAGTAATAGGCCAGCTCGAAAGAATCCTGTTTGTCGGAGTCCGTAGAGTTAAATAAAAGACAGACTAAGCATGTAGTACCAATGGTTGACGCTTTCTGGACGCGGGTTCAATTCCCGCCAGCTCCACCAATCGATGTAAAAAAGGCTGATTTATCAGCCTTTTTTATTGCCTAAAATAAAGTAAATAAAGGGCTGTAGGCCATTTTCATATCCACTGAGGTCTATTGGGGTCTACAGACATCCACGATTTTTAGTAGTACCATAAGTAGTACCAACAATATAATACTCAAACTGGTACTACTAAAATGGCTAGACGAACATCGGCATTGACCAATACTCAAGTTAAGCAAGCAAAACCAAAAGATAAAGTATATAAGCTTGCTGATGGCGAGGGTCTGCAGCTACGGATAAAGACAAACGGTTCAAAATCGTGGTTATTGGACTATATAAAGCCTGTAACAAAATCACGTACTTCAATTAGCTTAGGGGTCTACCCTGAAGTTTCTTTACTGGATGCACGAAAACGCAAAAATGAAGCTCGTGAGCAATTGGCAAATGGCGTAGATCCAAAAACAACGAGAGACCAAGAGCGTCAGATGCTTGCAGACGCTCAAACTAAAACGTTAATTTCGGTCGCATCAGAATGGCTAAAAATAAAAAAACAAAAGTCACTGCTGACTACGCGATTGATATTTGGCGCTCTTTAGAGCTTCATGTCTTCCCTCAACTTGGCAAAATGGCAATTGGTGATATTACAGCCCCTATTGCTATTAAAACAATTAAACCAGTGGCAGCAAAAGGAAGCTTAGAAACAGTTAGAAGGTTGTGCCAACGAATGAACGAAATCATGATTTATGCAAACAATACTGGCGTAATACATGCTAATCCACTGTCTGGTATAATCCATGCGTTTGAAGCACCTAAAAAGCAACACCTTCCGACTATTAAGCCTGAAGAATTGAGTACTTTAATGTTAAAGATCTCAACAGCTAGTATTAAAATGACTACTCGCTGTTTGATTGAATGGCAATTAAATACTATGGTTCGGCCCAGTGAAGCTGCAGGTACAAAATGGTCAGAAATTGATAACGAGCAAATGCTCTGGAAAATCCCTGCGGAACGAATGAAAAAGAAAAAAGAGCATGTTGTTCCCTTAACACCACAAACGCTTGCATTGCTAAAGGTTATGAAACCGATTAGCGGTCACAGAGAGCACGTATTCCCGGCAGATAGAAACCCTAAGACACATTGTAATAGTCAAACAGCAAATATGGCCCTAAAGCGCATGGGTTTTAGCGGTAAACTTGTCTCCCACGGGTTAAGAGCTCTTGCAAGTACCACTTTAAATGAACAAGGATTTGATGCTGATGTTATTGAAGCTGCGTTAGCGCATGTGGACAAGAATGAAATTCGGCGGGCTTACAATAGAGCTGAATACATAGAGCGTCGAAGAGAGTTGATGGAATGGTGGTCTGGACATATTTCTGAGGCTTGTAAGTTGAGCGTTAGTTTGGCTCAAGTATAGTGGCTTACATCTCATCTGACATTCTGAGTTAAAAGTCTCGACTTGACCTGACAGTCGGCATTAGACAAAGAACGGCCGTTCAGTATTTCTGGAGTATCGGATTCTTGAACAGTCGCTTCCTACGGATAGCGGTCACTGAGTATTTTTGAAACTTTGAGTACTTCGAGTGCTTATTGAGCTGCAGGTTTGTTCGCATAGCAGAAGCTGAAAACTCAAATAATAAGCCAATTGATTGACCACGAAGAATTAAAATCAATGGGTGGAGGGTCTAATACCGAAATCAAAACAAGCATAGAGGCAATTGGTGAAACTACTAAAATGAAAAGACTGAGTACCGCATCAGATTGCTTTGGCTTTCGTCTGCGTAAAACATCTCTGAAATAACTCCAAAGAACCAACGAAACCATTACAAATATAAACAATCCACTCATATCTTTATCTCAGCTTTCAGGTGGTAACCCAAGCTGGCGCCTTACTTGCTTTTGAAGATCGCTCGACTTTTCGTAATCAAAGGTATTCGAATACCCAATCAAGTTTGTAGCAGCATCCATTGGGTTTAGCCCTTGTGCATTTACGACTTGCGCATAAAATATAAAATCTACGTGCACTTCATTGGTAATGGCTAGATAACGAATAATGGGTTGCATCCAAAAATTAGTAATCCAGTATCTTAGAGCACCAGAGATTACACCAATAGCAACCGCTACAAATTTCACGTCCAAATAAAGGTTTTCCTTTTACAAATACCGTAAGGCATTATCAGCTCTAAACAAAAGGCAAATACTCATGTTAAGAAGAGCAAGATTACGAAACCAAAAGCCAATATGTTTATGTTAACAAGCTGAGTATGCCTATTATAGGATAATACAATGTATCGTTGCTTGTCGTTTAATTGAGTCATTGAATTGAGGCTATCATAGGGCTAGTAGTTTTGATCGAACGGACATTCTAAGTGCAAAGAGCAAATCCATATGACTTTACTGTTAGAAAGAAAGTTGCGAAAATTTAACTCGTTTAAGCTATCCCATGATGTTTAGGTCGCATTTAGAAAAGTAACATTAATTCCTATTTGTTATAAATAGTTTTTCTGCGTACTCAACGTTGAGCTCGTGACTTAGCGTTATTATTGACTGCTATAGAAGTATTTGACGATGCTTTTGTTGTCGTGGTCTCTCCATTCCACCCTTTGCTTTGCAATGAACATGAAAAATATATTTTGAATGAGTCAAATGTAACCTAGAAAAGAAGACAGTATTGATATAGATTGAATGTATGGATTTCTTTTATTGTGTGATTTATAGGGACATTTTATGACAATGATATCATGGTCACGATTGGCTATTTTAGTAGCAGTTTTAGTGTTAGGTGCTTGCGAAAGTACACTAGCACCAAACATTGAAACAAGAGCTAACAGTCAGACCACTTTTGACGATTTTTTAAAAAAAACTGTCGTTCTTCCAAAAAGCTCCGCCGTTGATTTATCAGTCTACGATACGAGTTTAGATTTGCAAGCCAATGGCCACTACGTAGCTAGTACTCTATATCTACTTGAAATGATGCCCGATACAAATTTGACTTGGCATTATCTTGGTGAAAACGCAGAAGCACTAGGTTTATATGATGTCGCTGCCGTTTATTATCGAAACTCTGATGAAGCACCTTGGTACAATAAATTTTGCTCATTTAAGAAGAATCGAACTGAAGGGAAAGCGGCGCGTTATTGCAAAAACTATTCGCCCGAAGAAAACCTTGCTAGGGTGAATACCTACACTGAAAACAGTAATACCCTTTGGTTCAGCGCTCAGGAAACTTGGGAACAAGAGATAAGGCTTGCGAACTATGCGATTCAAACAGACGTGCGCAGATTTCAAAGTCTTCGAGAATACCAAGAGAAAATGGTTTCAGGCCAAATGACCTACCGTAGCACTAATTCTGGAAACGAGTGGACTTGGACTGATGTAGTGACAGGAATAGCAATTATTGCCGCCATCGCGTTAGGTGTTGACTATATCGATTCAAATCCTCAGCAAGCTTCGGTTTTCTTTAACAGCTTAAGTTCAAGTATCCCTACTACGAAGCAACAAGCGGAGTCGAAATCAACTCAAAAGCATATATCTACGAGTGCAACAACCTCTGAATGTATGAGTGATTATAATTGTACATATGGTCTTAAGTGCGTTAAGGGGTTTGCACAAAGTAGAGGCGTCTGCATGCAGACTGTTAATGAAATAGGTATAAAAACACCATATTTTCCTAGCAACAAAAGCATAAACATAAATACATCAATGCAACAACAGTGCAGATTTGATTCTGAATGCCCTTATAACTTTAGGTGCGAAGAAGAACTGAAGGTATGTGTTCAATAACCGAGCACGGTCTTTGCCAACGGTAGCGGTAAGATGAATGTCTACCCCCGTATTTTCTGAATTACGGCTTTGCATAAAAAGCAATAGGTCTTTTCCGGATTTATGCCACAAGGAGTTTGCTAAGCGGTGAACTTGGAAAACATTGAAGCCTTTAAAATGAAGAGCAATGGGCAATAACTCAGAAACTGGGTTTACATTGAGGAAGCTGAACGCTATTCAAATTCAGATAGTAAATCCAGAAGCCAAGCGTAAACATTTTCAGCAAACTATACAAAAAATTGGTGGCAAGGAA
The DNA here is from genome assembly GCF_003203515.1 of Glaciecola sp. KUL10. GTDB lineage: Bacteria > Pseudomonadota > Gammaproteobacteria > Enterobacterales > Alteromonadaceae > Glaciecola. The sequence continues at coordinate 455,761 of NZ_BGNG01000001.1, forward strand.
AGCCTGTAACAGATTCTGTGTAACTGCCATTAGTTAATATGCGTTTCGAGGCGTTCCTCAAACTCGATAATAAAACGACTCATCGCCTGACGCCAGTTTTGAATCGGCATCGACCATTTCTTACTGGCATCTTTTATTGCTAAGTAAACCATTTTTCGAGCGGAATCATCGCTGGGGAAGATTTTCTGTTTCTTTATGGCTTTAAGGATAACGCTGTTTAGAGATTCGATAGCGTTGGTGGTGTAAATTGCCCTGCGAATGTCTTCAGGGTAATTAAACAAGGTGTTGAGGTTATGCCAGTGCGTTCGCTATGATTTAGCAATATGTGGATACTGGCCGTCCCATGTTTCAGCAAACTGTTCCAACTCAATCAGTGCCTCATCTTCTGTTGCCGAGCGGTACACGCGTTTTAAATCTGCTGTGACGGCTTTGTAGTCCTTCCATGACACGTATTTCAGTGAGTTACGCACCATGTGTACGATACACAGTTGAATATGCGTTTGTGGGAATACAGCATTAATTGCATCAGGGAAGCCTTTGAGGCCATCCGCACAAGCGATGAGAATGTCTTCTATGCCACGCTGCTGAAGTTCGGTTAGAACGCTTAGCCAGAACTTAGCACCTTCATTCTCGGCTATCCACATGCCCATCAGTTCTTTGTGGCCTTCGTTATTAATGCCCAACGCCAGGAAGATAGACTTGTTGATGATGCGCTTACCTTGGCGTATTTTAACCACGATACAGTCTAGGTAAACGATGGGGTAAATCGCATCTAGCGGGCGCGACTGCCACTCGACTACTTGCTCAATAACCGCATTAGTAACACGAGAAACCAATGTTGGCGATATCTCTGCACCATACCATTCATCAAACGCATTAACGATTTCACGGGTACTCATGCCTTGTGCATAAAGCCAGAGGATTGTATCGTCCATAGATGTAAAACGAGATTGATGCTTTTTGACGAGCTTGGGTTCAAAGGACCCTTCACGGTTGCGAGGTGTATCAAGTTCAAACTCACCATCTTCTGTTTTAACGCGTTTACTGCTCTTGCCGTTACGACTGTTCGATGACGTAGACTTTTGATTTTTTTCGTAGCCAAGATGCTCATCCATTTCTGCGTTCAATGCCGCTTCAACGGTAATTTTCTTGAACATCTGACTAAATTCGTTTAAGTCCTCAGGTGTTTTAATGCCTTTGGCTGCTTCCTTTGCGAATGCTTCAAGATCTTTCTTATTCATGTTCATCTGCCTATCCTTATCTCTCTATAGAGTAAATTGAGATAGGCAGTTACACAAAATTAGTTACAGTCTCGGCAAGGACGCCATTGTTACAAGTTCCAAGCAGACACAAGTATCAACGTCACTGACAAGAGCAACTTTGCCATCAACGAAAGTCGCAACCGGCTTTCTGCCAAAGTTATCATGTACCCAATTTATACTGAGTAAGACTTAGGAAATTTGTTTGTTTAAACAGGCAATAAAGCATCGTTTAGGTGCTTTAAGCTTTGTAGCCAGTTGAGGTTTTTTGTACCGCTAGCATATTGAGTAACGTTACAATCCAGATAAACTGATCGAAGTAACTGCTTAGCCTTATTCACTTCTACAGTTTCACATTTAATATATACTTTTTTTATTTCTTCCTGTAATTCTGGTCTTAAGTATTTGTCAAGAGTCCAAAGGTTCTTTGTTGCCCATCGAATGCGTTTTATAAACAACAACTCGCGAGAGTCCTTGGTCACTTTTACCTTTGCTCGATTAAAACCAAGTATTTCTGTCATGTCGTCTCTATCAAAAGAATCTCCGTGATAGAGCGATGCACCAATAAGTTTTATGACCATGTTATATTCTGCTTCTAACTCTTTAGGTGGTATAGGTTTTGGCCAAAAAAACTCAGCTTCTGAAATAATCACTTAACGTCCTTATTAAACTAGATTTGAAAATTAATAATATCCGAATACGTAAGTTAGGTCACCTCTGTATTATAAACCGGACGTAAAAACCAGTTCAAAGTCGTTCAGCTTAGAAACACTCTCACTTTCCCCTTTGTCTCATTTGAAAACCGAAAGGACAAAGAATCTTTAACAATCAATCGATTCTGAAATCTCTAGCGCATCATCGACCTCAATTCCCAAGTATCTCACCGTACTTTCAAGTTTCGAATGACCAAGCAGTAATTGACATGCTCTCAAATTCTTTGTCTGTTTGTAAATCAGTGATGGTTTTGTCCGTCTTAATGAATGCGTTCCGTAGTTAGCAGGATCTAATCCGATTGACACGACCCACTGCTTGACAATTCTTGCATATGCTCGTGTCGTCAAATGCTCGGAATTACGATTTCGCGATGGAAAAAGAAAGTCGTATGAGTGCAAGTCGAACTTATCGATAAGTGCTTTTAGGCAGGCTCTCGTATCTTTTGTGATTTCAAATTGAACGGGTTGCTGTGTTTTCTTCTGAACAATCATGGTGCGCGATTGAATTGAAGCCCCGTGCGCAACATCACGTACTTTAAGTGACAATAAGTCACAACCTCTTAATTTACTGTCAATAGCCAAGTTGAAGAGGGCTAGATTTCTCACCTCTTTGTTCATTTCAAGCCTTGCTCGGATTGCAAATATTTGCTGAAGCCTGAAAGGGGCTTTTTGACCGACAAGCTTATTCTTATTCCACGGTTCTTTTTTGCGATAAATAGCTATCTCATACATAGTCATTTCCATGTAATTACGTGTAGTAATTTCTTTGCAATAGTTGTTCCACCAGTGGTAGTATTTTATCGTACTGAGCAAAAAGAGACAGCATCAATGGGCATGGTAAAAAAGAGTATTACACTCACATCACAACAGAATGAGTGGATTCAATCGCAACTTTCAGAGGGTCGATATGCCAGTGACAGTGAGTTGTTGAGAGATTTGATACGCAAAGAGCAAGAAAAGTCGAACCAGATTGACTCTCTAAGGCAGGCTTTATTGGTTGGAGAGCGAAGTGGTTTATCAAGTAGAAGCGCAGAAGATATTCTAAAAGATGTATTAAATGCTAAGGCTGATTAATGCCAGTATATAGACTGACTAATGCAGCCGATGAGGATTTAGAAAAAATCATTAGATATGGCATTAGGCATTTTGGTGAAAGCTCTGCAATTGAATTTTATGAAGGGTTACTGTCTGTCCTTAACGCCATTACAAACTCGCCTGACCAATACCCTTTTGCGTTTACTGCACACGAAAAGTTTCAAAAAGCAGTCTACGAATCATATGCAGTTTTCTTTGTTCAAAAGCCTGAATACATAGAAATCACAAGGGTGCTTCGTAAAGAAAACTACAATCAATTGCTTGATTGATTATAGAGGCTATTGTCCATAAGCAGTGTATCGCTGGATTGTTCGCATAACGGACTCTCAGACTTTTTAAAAGTTTAAAAATGCATTGTTGAAACTCGGTCCGGATTAGACAAATAAACGGACCTTTCCATGCTCAGCTTTGTTCGACTCAAATAGGCTGTTAGTTCAATCCGAGAATGCGACGAATTGGTTGATTTTTCACTTTTAGCACATCACTGGCGTCCAAATCTTTCGGCCTCAACCCCTTTTCGCTAAGCAGAAGTTGTTAAATTATCCATTTCACAAAAAATATTTGCATGGTTATCATTTGACTACTGCAAACTAATATGAAAATAGCATTATTGAGTGTTCGGCATCATGTTAATGCGCAACTACTAAAGCAACGACAATTTACTCTACTTTGCTTCGAGATGGCATAACAGAGCGCAAATCAATTTTCCGTGCCTTATATGATGCAGTGAGTTAAATCCTGAACTGATTTCGTAGGCCCAAACCAAGCAGAAAAATCAAAATCAAAGATACGATGTTTTGAAAACTCATGGCGATAAATATATTATCGATCAATGTAAGCTCATATTTTTCTAGGATATCAATTTGAAAGGCTTTGCCTATTGTAATGAATGGAAGGCTGTTTATTATTGATAAACCCAACATATGGTTTATGCTTTCAAATGACATTATTGTCTTGTCTGACATAAACCCAAAAATCGTCGCGAAACTTACCCACGACACTAAAAGCCACAAAAAAGGGCGTTTTATAGACTGTCCGTAATCTGACGTAACTGAATAGAGAATATCCAATCCATTACCGAAAAATGATTTATTGTGCGTCCAACGTGTGGCCTGTAATTCCTGTGCATTGAATTTAAGCGCTTGTCGATGATGTTTAAACTGTTCAGCAATTTCTTTTAACCGCCTTAGTTTGGATTGTGCAGTTTCTTCGTTGTTTGTTTTAGTGAATAGTTGTTTCCAGTTTCCTCGCTCTCGAGCGGGTCTCACTTCAAGCCCGTCCATGTCTACATGGTGAGACAGTTTGGTGCTGCGTAAATCAGGAATACAGTTAAACGCGAGGTTATTTAAAACAAGCGGACCGTTAATCGTTGCTCCGCGTAAAGAGAATGCCGTTAAGTCGAAAACTGGGCTTTTATTTATTTTACCATGCCTACTCTCGAACGAAATAGCTTGGCATTTAATATTGCTTAGCAGCAGTTTACCTTTTCCAAAGTGGTTCACGTTAAGGTAAACCTTCCCATCACCGAAGGTGGTATTGCTAAAGCTCACATCCCCATCACCGAAGGTGGTATTGCTAAAGCTCACATCCCCATCACCGAAGGTGGCACCGTGAAAGCCCACAACCCCTTCACCGAAGGTGGTATTGCTAAAGTCCACATCCCCTTCACCGAAGGTGGCTCTTTCAAAGCGCAAATCCCCTTCACCGAAGGTGGCTACTTCAAAGCGCAAATCCCCTTTACCGAAGGTGGCACATCTAAAGTTCACATCCCCTTTACCGAAGGTGGCACATCTAAAGTCCACATCCCCTTCACCGAAGGTGGCACATCTAAAGTTCACATCCCCTTTACCGAAGGTGGCACCGTAAAAGACTACATCCCCTTTACCGAAGGTGGCAGCACTAAAGTCCACATTCCCTTCACCGAAGGTGGCTCTTTCAAAGCGCAAATCCCCTTTACCGAAGGTGGCAGCACTAAAGTCCACATCCCCTTCACCGAAGGTGGCTCTTTCAAAGCGCAAATCCCCTTTACCGAAGTTGGCTCCATAAAAGCTTACATTTCCTTTGGGAAAGTTATATTGATTGAAACTAATATCCGGCTTTTCTTCAGTGCGGAAAGAGGCAAAATCAACACAAATAAAGTTTACATCCGCTACAGGGTGTTGATTGACCCATTCATTCCACTCTTTCTTTCCTGCTTGCCATAAAGCAATTGCTTCATCACCTTCAAGAACAATCCTTTTATTTTCTTGTTCGCACATTGTGGCCTACTATTTAAGTCAGTGTTTTTCAATTCTATAGTATCGCTAAGTGTAAGAAAGCGCCAAGTTTTGGCAATCTGTAAACCGCTTCTAATTTAAGCTAGAAAGATATCCTGAAGGTCCGGAAAACGTACAAATCGGAGCCTTAAACTATTGAATAGTTTTTCCAAATAAGAATACATTAATTTTCACTCTGTTCGCATTACGAACTCTCAACATTAACCTACTATTGTTAAAGATTGAAGTTCCATAGCCTGCTAGTCTTGCATAGAGTTTATTGAGGTTTTGCAGAATTAGTGCACACTCAACGCTCGCATCTGCGAAAGTTTGTATTTGCTAAAATCTAAGATAATTGAACTCAGTGAATAGCAGATTTTAGCAAATGCAAAATGTCCGAAGGAGCGCCAGCGCCTGACAATATGCTTTTGTTAGGTGCTATCAACCCGCTAGCCATAAGCTTAGCATCAACGATAGCCATGTGAGGATATACAAGATGACGCTAGGATTTTTAGACTTTACATTTAAATGAATGAATAAAAGAGTAAACGCTACACCGACGATACCAGATAAGAGGCCGCTAGCGGCCGAATGGTCAGCACTACCGAGCAGCTTGATAGGCAGAAGAATTGTTAAACCAGCACCTGCCACATAAATTGACCATTTAACGATTTGTTCTTGGAGCAACTCATCCGGATCGACAAATTCGTTGTCTTTATTGCGAAACAACTCTTTGAGAATCTCTATTATTTCCTTGTCTGCTTCAGTCATATGTCCTTGGCACTTAACGCTTTACTGAGAAGCAGACATCGCACTTCGATGACTGTCCTGTGGAGGAGGCTGTAAGCCCGCTACGTACCCGAGTAAATAGTTATGTTTTGTTTTGATCATCACTAAATTTGTTTGAAAAGAACGTTGAAAGCTTTGCAAAAATCCACCAACCAAAACCCCACAATATAATAGTCATTACCCCATTTAGTTGAATTGGTGAAGGACCAAATATAGAAAGCAAAACAAGAACAGATGCTAAAGGCGAAATTACTAGGATAAAAAGGCTAAGTACTGCGTCAGATTCTTTTGGGTTTGGTTTTCGCCCACGGAAAACATCGCTGAAATAACTCCAGAGAACTAACGTAACCATGCCGAATATAAATAATCCACTCATGTTCTTGTTTTAGCTTTCCGGTGGTAGGCCAAGGTCCATCCTTACGAGCTTTTGCAGGTCGCTAGACTTCTCATAATCAACTGTGTTTGAGTAACCAATCAGGTTCTTTGCAGCATTCATCGGATTAAATCCTTTAAGATGTAGAAAAAGCTTATACCATTTGGGCAACTCCAAGAACGATGCAGATAATCGTGCGGATGACTTCCTGTTCTCAAGTATTCGCTCTCTATGCAATTTTTGCATGTCTTCATTTAAGTCGCTTGCATTAACTACTTGTGCATAAAGTATAAAATCCTCATGTACTTTACTTATGATCGAACGGTAACGAACAATTGGTTGCATCCAAAATGTCGAAACCCAATAGCCGATGGCACCAAAAACGACTCCAATTAAGACTGCAATTAGCTTTACATCCATTTTTGAAACTTCCATTTAAAACCATAACGCTCGCATAACCGGCCAAAATACAATGGTATTATATGCGCAGCATAGAATTGTATTTTAGTCCTAGTGAACGAAGTGAGCGCATTGATGCGTTTGTTAAACGTAGTGGTCAAAATCTTCCCTTTGAGCCAGTATTGCCTTTGTAACGAAAACTAAAGTCGCGCCACAAAACACTAATAAGTAAACAAACTCATAAAAATAGTCAAACAATGCTATCTCTGATTGCTTGGAATCGATAATAGCAAGTGTTAGTAAAACTGTACTTAATACGATACCAAGTATTGAAACTGTGATGACAGCTTTGCGTTGTCGCTTGTCTTTTGGGGTGTCTCTGTGAAATGCCGCTATACCGTCCTTAAGGGTTGCTGAAAATAATGCCAGTGAAACGAAAGGCCACGCGGCAAGCCTTTTAACTTCTTCAGGGCTTCCACCCAAGGACAATATTGTAGCTGCCCAAGCTAATGCCGGTAAAAATATAAATGCCAACTCGAATAAAGCGCTAAGGCTTGATGAAAGATAAAGTTCTAAGTTTGATTCATCTTTTGGCATAAAATTACGTCCTTGTACTACGTATACCATCTTATTATGACGACCGCATAGTAACGATGACACTATTTCATTACATTTCGGTCTTATATTTATTGAATATCAATAGCTTACTATCTTTTTAATGATAAATCCTAGCAGTTTTTCTGTGATTACGATGCATGCATCGTAATCACAAGGTCAAAACAACTTCTAAACACTTGCCAATATTGCTTTATGGTGCGCTTGTGCTTTTTTCGGGTGAGGTTATTTGAACATCTCAAGCGTTATTAAATAAAACAGGAGTCAATTTCCGCTTTGTCTCAGGAGAACCAGCTCATATAAATCGTAATTTCAGAATTAGTTTGTAGTCGTGAGCGACCGCTTTGCACGATTAGTTACTACTGGTTCACATAAAACCTGAAGGTCCGAAATACGTACATCAGTGACTGCCAGAATTAATTAAGCCCCGAAATTGAATCTGTCAGATCAAATGATGGCTAATGCATCTAAGTAATCAAAACGGTGATTTGTCCAACTCTTTCTGTGAATCCAAAACGGCAGTAATACTTATATTTCCACTCCACAATTATTACTTACAGGAAAAATTAGACAACGAGTGTAAATAACTTCTGTATAGCACAGTTATTTCGTGGAGTATTTGTAAATACCCCATTCTTAAAATAGCTTCCTCGTGGAATTATTAAGCTACATTTCTATACTCAACAAGCGTCATATTGTTGAGTGAGTCATGAGGCCATTCGTTGTTGTAAATCTCAATCCATTCTTAGGTATATGGTTTCACTTCATTTAGGTATTGAAGATGCAAGAGGCTCTTTAAACAACCTGTACCACCTCAACAAATAAACTAAACGGACGACTTTAAGATAACAAAGGATATTTTGGATACAAATATCCAAAATATCCAACTTTTTACGTTTTTAAAAAGTGACGCCATTAACGTTGAGAAATTTATTCCACATAAAATCATCACGGCCCACAAGTGGATAAAGATCTATGTATACTAATCCAGTAGGCAATACCCCAACAAAGACTTCCTGACTTGTTACAAGCTCATTGAGTGCCATATTTAATTTATCCAGATTCCTTAGAGCCCTAGGCCCACTTTGAAGTATCTTATTTTTTTTAACAAAACGATGTCCATCCTCGCGAAAACCAACAAGGTATTTGCGAAGAGTATTTGCTGATTTTACGTGGTCAGGTAGTATTTGAAAAAATTCTAAATACTGTTGTGATGAATACATTACTAGTTGCTCAGCATCTTGGAGAATACCAAGAGTAATGTCAGCCCCCTTACCCAACTCGAAATAAGTCAATAGCGCCGCAACTCTACCTATTGTCACGCCAAGTTTCGCACCATGCCCTTTCGCATATTGATACGCACCATAATTTCCAAGTTGACCTTCCAAATACCGATTTATCTGTGAGAAATATTGCCTCGCTTCGTGTGAAAATTTTACTAGTATTTTTCCTTTGTTAGGTTTTGAACTGAAATACTTTAACTCCTCTGATAACTCATAAGCTGAAGCTAGGTATTGTTTGTAGTATCGATCATCTTCAATATAGAAGTCTTCTCTCTGACGTTTTCCTTGATTGTTTTCAGCAAAGACAAATAAAAACCTAGGATAGAAACCAATATCTATCATCTCCTCCCCTTTAGATTTCACTTGTTTATCTAACACACTTTTCTGCGAAAGTATCAGCATGCTCACTCTTGGATCATAAACCGTAAAACTAGGTGAACTTTTACGGTCTATCGAAAGCTGTTCTCCTTGCCATGCTTTACAAAGTAAGGGGACATTATTCATTATCCTACCGTTTGCAATACTAGCTCCTTCTGGTGATATCAGATTCAAAATACCTGGTCCTAAATGAAGTTCCTCCACAATTGCTTCGTATGTTGAATCATCAATCGTCATTCTCGTTTTGTGCGGAGCAGTTAATCTTGCATTAATTTTTTTGAGTTTCTCCTTTTGCGTGCTAATTTCATCTACTTTGTCTTGTTCTGTTAACTCCTTAATCAAACCTTTTATGGTATTAATTTGGATCTTAGCTACCTCCTTTTCAGCAACGTGATCCTTGTACTCTTCAACAAACTTTTGCTCAAAATCCTTGTCAATTTTTACTAATGGTGGGTCAAGCAAGCGTAATACAAAAGATTTACCAACGCCTGAATCAGCTACTACCCAAATGTATAAACTGACACTACCTCTTTCGCCCTCAAAGATTTCCACATCAATAACTCCCTGTGACAGACATGAATACATTGAAAGAATTGAAAATGTAATAAGTGAATCTGGCGATTGTGTTTTTCTACGAATTGCATTTAAAAGCCCTCTTGTTCTTGGGCAGTTAATCAAGGTTGGTCTATAGATTATATTATTCAAGCCCTACCTCCTGACTTTTTAATCTCTATCCACTCCAAAAGTTCCTTTTCACTATATCTAACCGCACGAATCCCTATACTAATTTGCTTTGGATATGCTGGATCAAAGCTCTTTGATTCTTCGTTAAGTAACGCAAAATGGTACGCTTTTGAAATAGACAGCAGATTCAGCACTTCTTCTAACTTAAGGAGGCGAGCTGAATAAGTTTGTTTGTTTCTGATAATTTTCATTGCACCTTTCTCATAATTTACTATTGAATTTGTAGCAGACATAACTCTATGTCTTGCCGAAAGTGACAATAAAAAATAGCGAAGAGTTTGACGAGACGGTGAAGTAAAAAAATACTTACTGGATGAGTGAGATTTTGGTACACCCTATTGACAATTTGATTAGACGAAATACACGAAACTATCTGTTCTTTGCGTACCCCCATAGAGGTCGAATAAACGTTGGGACATACTTTGCTTCCTCTTCAGTAAACGATATATTTGGGAAATACTTTAACTCAGGGCAAACACCCAAAAATGCTTCAAATCTCAACATTGTCCCATTATCCAAAACTTGGTCTGGTCTTATGTTATTTATTAATAAAACCAATGACTTTACATGATTGTTGAGCGGATGCGATTTGTGATCATCAGGGTCAACTTTCCCCCAAAAAAACACAGCTAGATTGCAAACAATCCACAGTTTAAGAGGATAAAATTTATGCTTAGATCTTTTGAAGTGACCGTCAGACCGTTCCTCAAAAGTTGGCCTAATCAGTTTAGCCGCCACTTTAGCACAACGTTCACCCAGCGTTTTTCCGTCCTCGAAAATCTTCTTCTTTTGCGCTACTTCCATAATATGGGCGCGGCTTACCCCTTTTGGGAGCTGTTCCTTACTTCCTAACGCATCGTTTATAAATAGTCTGAGCAACTCTGTGGTAGCGTTTCTGTCAATATGCCGTATTTTTCTTCTTATTTTTTTATCAACGTCTTTATAGTCCCACTTTAAAAAACGATCGGCTTTGATGTCATAGCTGTCTAATATACGCAATTCCAAATAGTCTTTAAAACCATAATTGGTCCAATACTCTTTATGCATGAGTATGAGATATTCCAATAGATTAAAATTTCCATGTCTAATGTCAGGATATATTTCAAGCTTTTTGCGCACTGATTTAGGAATCTCTTCATATATTCCAAGAGTATTTCGCAAGTCAGAAATATTTGTAATTTCATCTAACCTAACGTTGATTTTTGTTTTTGAGTTATCTGAGAGGACTTGAGTGCTATTATTATTTCCAATTGGTTCAGCGCCAACATATAAATTCCAATCACAAATTGCAAAAAGTGTCTGTCCATACTCGTTGAATGTATCGGACGTCTTATTTTTGTCGAACATACGAATTCGACATCCAGATTCTTCTGACTCAACTTCAACAACTTCGTCTTCAGTTTTGATGTAATATGCGCCTGTGAAGTATTGCGTGTCAGTTACACCGCCGAAGCGCTCAATCATTGAGAGTTCGACATGCAAGAAATCAGGATAAATACGTTCACTATTGGCAGAATATCTTGGACTATCCTCCACGATGTCAACATTATTTTTGTTATTCGATTCGGAAAGTGACTCATTCGGAAACTTATAAATTGGAAAATTAGGACTACGTACACAAAAAGTTATTTTGTAGTCAGTGTTAGGGAAGTTATTGAGTTCATGCATTTGCGCTTCATTATCTATCTGCTCCTCAAAGTCTCCCACAGCTAACAAATCCGTCAATTTAAACAGTTTCAATTTATGCGTTTCCAATCTAATTCAAATTCATTTACAAACTAAGAGCGAGAAACTACTAGATTCTTGCAGTTTAACCCTCTCTGCACTCACTTTAGTTCAACATACAAGTGGATAACAAAATCTGTACACTGTTTTTTAGCTAGCTTATCAGCTTTTGCTGGTTTTAAGCATCTAAACACTCTCTCCATTAGGCTACAATACCAACGGTTCCTGCGCGTCCTCATTCTTCACGCCATGTGATAACGCCATAGCCGCTGTCTGAACTTACGCACTCCATATTGAAAACCTTGGTCGTTTTGGAATAAGCACACTTTGTAGCTCACCACGTTAACCATATACCATATCTAACACTTTTGATGCTAACTCTGAGTTAGGTTTCTTTGATAGACCCAAACCGATTACTCTGCGCGCACATATCTCGATGCCGACAGTAGCATAGTGGCAATTACCAACAGTCCTTCAATAGGTAATGTCAACTTACCAAGCTTAAAAAGGCTACCTTTGCACAAACTGCCGATTTAACAAATTAGGGATGCCCGGTCGCTCAACTTTTTATTGTTTGTAAGTATGTTTGCCGAGCTTCTTGTTTGTCAGAACGGGCTCTTTCCTAAGTTCATCAACCTAAAGATTGCCTTTAACGCTACTTCGGTAGACATCAATCAGTTCAGCAACAATCTTCGACTAACTTTTTATCTTGTTTTGAACGAAAAAGCCCGTATTTACAGCGATTCTCAAATCAAAAGATACCACAATAGCTCAGGTAAAGGGGAATCTATACGTAATTTATAACCGAGACTTATACCCATTGTATGAACCTAATTAAAATCAGGAAACTACAATGAATAAAAAAATAGTAACGGGTGGGAAATGGATGACTCAACCAATAATGAACATACACAATGGTTCTTACGACAATATCTTACAACGCATTGATGAACTTCTAATCTATACGTCTAAGCGATATTCAAAAGTACTGACTATCCAAGGTATCTTGCATCTTCCTGATAGTTATAACTATAACGATACTGAACTCATTACACGATTCTTTAAATCGCTGAATGAGAAACTCAATTATCAGTATTCGAAAGCCCTACGTAATGGTAAGCATGCCAACTGCCCTGGGATGGAGTATATTTGGGTGAGAGAAGTAGGTAGTGACAGCCGTTCAGCTGGTAAGCCTCATTATCATTTTTGTATATTCCTCAATGGTCATGCTTATTCTAGACTTGGGATCTATTGTCCAGAACAACAAACGCTATTTAGCAAAATAGTCCATTCTTGGCAGAGCGCACTTGAAACCAAATTTTTATACACACCGTTTGTATTTAGTCCGTCTTTAGTTACATTTACTAAGAATGGTCAAACGCGCTTGGAACGTTATGATAGGAATAGCAAAGACTCTTTAAACCTTGAGTACACAAATGAATACCGAAGACTCTTTTTTCGGCTAAGCTATTTTGCGAAAGTAAATACCAAAACCAATAATGATGGCATCCGAAACTTTGGGTCGTCTCGGATACCAAGAGATTATGAAGTCGTAAGTCGAGACACAGGACAGTATGCTACAGGACAAGGTGTCTAAAATCCGCATCAATATCCTGCTGAGTAATCCCTATATATCGAAGGGTCTGCGCCTCAGAGGAGTGCCTAAGCATCCTCATTACGCGAGCAATATCATTCGTTTGTTTGTAAAGATGATAACCTCTAGTCTTTCGCATTGAATGTGTACCAAGGACAATACCCAGCTCCTGCCCTACTTCCTTAAACGCTTTGGAGACAATTCGTCGAGACAATGGACGGGGCTGTTTATTGATTACGAAGCGACTACGATGAGACTGAAACACGTAGTCATGAGTCGGGTGTGTTGTTTTAATGCGTTTTATAATCTCAAACGCTCGTTGGTTAAGCAGAATATGAGCTAGCTTTCCAGTTTTACATTCACGTAACACAAGCTTATCTTCGTTGATATCTTCAAATCGAATTGACAGTAAATCAGATATTCTTAATGCTACATTTACACCGACGTCCCACACGTCTGCTATCTGTTGCCCATAGCGTTTTGATAGCAATATGCTCATTAATTTAATGGTGTTAAGATCTTTAATAGCGTGAACTTCAGACATGTTAAGTACCGATTTTTTCAAAATATTGATGAAACGGGAACTTAATGGCGCATCAGCACATCAAGCCCGCATTTTTAAGGGGATGTAATGTTCCCAAAATGGTAAATTGGGAACAATGATATTGACTTTAAATTTATTGTTCTATATCAGCCCTCTTTGTGCCATAGAAACACATGTCTCACCCACTATGATGTGATCTAACAAGGGCACATCAATAAGACTAATCGCATTTTTAATGCGCTCAGTGATTTGTATATCTGCCTGTGAAGGCTCAGGTACACCTGAAGGATGGTTGTGTGAGATGATAATCGCGGCAGCGTTAGTCTCAATAATAGTCTTGACAATTTCTCTCGGGTAGACGGCGGCGCAGTTCACCGTCCCAAAAAACATATTGCGGTACTCAATCAATCTGTGTTGACTGTCCAAGCACATTACTGCAAAGACTTCGCGTTGCTCATTTCCCAATTTTATTGATAAAAATTGTACTGTATCCTCTGCTGAGGTAAACGCATCACCCCCAAAATGTCGCTTTGACAAAATCTCTGCTGCTTGTTCTAGTACCTGATGTTCATTACTTTGTCGTATCTGTGCCGTTAAATGACTTTGCTTATCGTTCATTTTTTTAAAATCTCCTACTTTTAACAACTTAAGCTCATAAAAAAGCCTTCCATCAAGGGAAGGCTGTGTTCTGTCGATGTTTACCCCTTTGCTCTATCTTTTGCATATTTCAATCCCGCTACCACACCCAAAACAAAACAGTGTACTAAGGGGTTAATGCTTCCAACTATCTGCATGACATCGACTCCTGATAATAGTTAAACGCTTCAACCCCTGTAATAAATCCAAGAGCAAATACTATTGGCATAATTAATATCCTTTATTTAAAACAAGCTATTGCTTGGCACTTGCATGATTGCTTATGCATGTAAGTGATATAGGTCTCAAAATTTATCGGTTGACTAAGTTTTTCAAGTCATTCGTGAACTGCATCTTTTGTGAATACATGTAAAAAGATACAAGGATGACTTATCTCATGAAGTAACCAAACAAGGTCAGTGTCATGAGATTAATCAGATTGAAAGAAGTCATTTACAAGTGCGGGTTAGGAAAGTCTACCATTTATAAGTACATTGCCAACGACGCATTCCCAAAACCTCTAGCACTTGGTGACAAAGCAGTTGCGTGGCTTGAAAGTGAGATTGATGAATGGATTATTGATAAAATTAAGAAGAGGCAATTATAACACCTTGTAACGAAAGCTTAGTTGGCGAAGAGCTTATGAATTATTTGCAAGATCTAGCTACACACAACACTAGTGGTTAAAGTATCAAAAACAGTTTAACCACTAGCAAATTCGGCTGGAGCACATAAGTAATTTTGTGTTTGCTGAAATTAATTGATACCAGACTTATCATGTTATCGCGTTGAAAAAGATATGGAGGTTGACCCTACTGTAGTCTAAGTGGACGTTTGTAAAAATAGATGGTTTAAACCGTTCAGGGTTGGCTTAACTTTTGTTTATAACTCTTTTTAAATTTTAAGCCTGTACATGTGGGCAGCAAACTACTAAAGTATAAAAAGATAGATTCAAGGATCGAATAAGTCTCTACAGCCTAGTTGAATAAATAGCCCTAATTAAGCTTAGTCTCCCCTGAATGTATTGATTAAAGATTACTTATAAATACTTTAGGAATTCACATGCTATCCCCTTTTTTAGAAGCTTTATTGAGAGGTGCCGACGCCTCTACATTAACCGACGTTTTTTTGTTTTTGTTAATAGTATTGTTTACCCTATCTTTGTTCTGGAAAAGCAGGGATAAACATGCAGCTTTTACTAGCTATACTCCAACACTATTAACCTCATTGGGTATCCTTGGAACATTTACGGGAATAATTTCAGGACTACTCGATTTCAACACCAACGATATTGACGCTAGCATAGGACCACTATTATCTGGTTTGAAAACAGCCTTCATCACAAGTTTAGCTGGGATGTTGTTATCAATCGCGTACAAGTTAATTGTATCAGCTGGCTTTTTTAGCAAGGTAAATGATGCGGGTGTAAACGAATCAGAGATAGATATATCTGACCTTTATCAAGTTATGAAACAACAAGCTGATGGTATTCAAGACTTAAAAAAATCGATAAACGAAAACGATGAAACTAGCCTCGTTGGACAATTCAAACTTCTGAGGTCCGACATTAATGATAGTCAAAAACTTACCAACCAGCACCTTCAACAAGCAAATGAATCCCTGTTGAGTTTAGTTGATCTTTCAAACCAGCAACATCAGCGTTTTAAAGATTTCGAAGAGCGTCTGTGGATCAAACTTCAAGATTTTGCAGATATGTTATCAAAGTCCGCTACAGAACAGGTCATTGAAGCACTAAAGGAAGTTATTCAAGATTTCAATAATCATTTAGTTGAACAGTTTGGAGAAAACTTTAAGCAGCTAAACGAAGCTGTAATGAAATTAGTTGTATGGCAAGAAAACTATAAAGAGCAACTGTCTGAGATGAAAATTCAGTACGACCAAGGAGTACTTGCAATAACTAAAACAGAGGAGTCCGTAAGCAATATAAGTACTGACGCTAAAGTCATTCCAGAAACAATGAACAATCTTAAAACCGTTATGGAAGTAAATCAGCAACAAATTAGTGAATTAGATCGCCACCTTGAAGCCTTTAAAGATATAAGAGACAAAGCTGTAGAGGCTGTTCCTGAGATAAAAGGTCAAATAGAGATGGCTATTGCGGGTGCAAAAGAAGCTAACGACAAGCTTGCCTCAGGTATAAATGAAAGTACCGATCATATAAAACTAGCCATAGTCGAAAGTGCTGACAATTATAGAGATGCAGTAGACAAGACGCGAGGGGCACTAACTGAATCAGCGCAAACCACGGCGAACTCTAGCTCTGAAATAAAAGAGACATTCTCAGCCGCTGTACAAGATATTAACACCAATGTGCGTGAGCTTATTGGTGAACTTCAGGATGGTAGTAAATCGTTAACCGCGAACTACAAAGAAGCTAGCACACAGATGATGTCCGACACGAAGGCTGTCAGTACATCTTTTAGCGCCGATATGGAAAACATGAAGTCTGCTCTGTCTAGAACAATAGAAGAGCAAGCGACAGAACATAAAAAACAAGCTGATAAGGTATTCTCTGGCCTAGAGAGAAGCATTGAAGAGGCGCTTTCACAAACAGGTGAATCTGTTCAAAAGCAAGTGGCTATGATCGACCAAACGATGGGCCAGGAAATAGAAAAAGTGATGCAATCTATGGGAAGCGCTTTAGTTTCCATAAGCGGTAAATTCACTGATGACTATTCTAAGCTTGTTAGGCAAATGTCTGATATCGTAAAACAGCAAGGATAGTGCTTTAAATGAGTAATTTATTCGACGCAAAACATGACGAACAAGAAGAGTCGCATTGGCTCTCTGTATCTGACCTAATGGCAGGCTTGATGATGGTCTTTCTTTTTATTGCTATTGCGCTGATGCGCAATGCATTTGCTGAAAGAGATAAGATTAAGCAGGTAGCAGTAGCTTACCAAGAAAATCAAGTAGCTATTTATGACGCCCTTACAGCCGAATTTGCGGGTGACTTAGAAAGCTGGAACGCCGACATAGATGAAAATACATTGACCTTCACATTTAAAGCACCGGAAGTTTTATTTAAAACTGGTGAAGCTGACATCAGTGTTCAATATCAAAAATTACTAAATGAGTTTTTCCCCAGATATATGTCGGTGTTAAGACCTTTTCAGAGTTCAATAAACGAAGTTCGCATTGAGGGCCATACGAGTAGTGTTTGGAGCGCAAACTGCATTAACGAATGCGCATACTTTAGAAACATGCGTTTATCACAAGGACGAACGCGAAGTGTCCTTGAATATATATACACCCTCAATTCAAGTATCCCAGATTTGCCATGGATTACAAAACATATAGCAGCGGTTGGTTTATCATCTTCAAAAATAATCAAAGATGGAGAAGTAGAAAATAAAGCCAAATCTCGGCGTGTTAGCTTCAGAGTGATCACCAACGCAGATATACAAATTAAACGGATATTACAAGAATCAACATGAAACTTAATGTAGATTTAAAAAACTTGTGGGCTAAAGTTGACGAGATGCGAGCAGAATACGTTGCGTTCGATGTTAGTGACGTATGGCACGATAGTGATATTGAATTTGATGATCAACTGAGTTCTTCGGGCATTGAAATTGACTTAGATGATATAGAATCCGAGGAAGGTCTTCTTAGTGTAAGAGGTAGACAGGTTTTACTTTTTATACCAGACCATGCTTTTAAAGTAGAGAAAGCTCTACTTAATGGACAACAGGGCAACAAATTTCATGTAGCTGATTGCACAACTTTGGAAACAATGAAGAAGCAAAACCGCTTTAATAGATATAAAGTAACGAACAATATGTCTGGAAGATTTGAAATATATGGTACATCAGAAATAAACTTGCCGCTTGAAGGGATTACTCAATTACACGTCTGTAAAAATTGCATCAATCAACTTAACTACAAAGGCATAGCAAACGCTAGCGTGTCAGAGAGAAACAAACTTGTAGAAAACTTTGACCTTGAAGAATTCTTCACCACTTACAGCTCTTTATTTAAAAGACTACCAAGAGAATTAGCCTCAAATAAGACGAAAGGTTATAGCGATGACTGGGAAAAAACATCATCAAAAGTAAGAGCTTCAGTAGGCTACCAATGCCAACACTGTGAAGTAAACTTATCATCAGATAAACGATTGCTTCATGTTCATCATAGAAACGGCGTAAAGTCAGATAACTCAGCACATAACCTAATAGCGCTTTGCGCTGATTGCCACCGCAAAGAGCCCTATCACGGTCATATGTTTGTAAAGCATTCCGATACTCAAAGAATAAATGAATTACGGGCGATGCAGAATGTTTATGCGTCTTGTGATTGGAATACTGTTTTCAAAAAGGCCGATCCGTCTGTTCATGGAATCTTAGAGCATTGCAAAGTTAAAGGATATACTGCTCCAGAGGTAGCTTATTCTTTACCTAACAATCCAAATTCAAAAGCTCTTGAGCTTGCTTGGACAAAAAGAAGATTTGGAGTTGTGCTAAGCGACCCAATAGTGGTAGATGGTTGGCATATATTGTCACTGGCTGATGCACTAGAGTATTTTGCGCAGCGTAAAAAATAATAATTACAAGTTGTTGCTTTTTGATTTTAGTCTAAACAACATAGATATCATCTAACTCTGATACGGTATAGATTATTTTAGCTCTAACCGACAAACAAGATTCAATTAACTGTCAAGTTTAAAAAGGACTTTTAGTGAAAACTGAGCATAAAAGAACAAAGCGACTGCTAGATAAATATAGAAAGTTTGAAATCGAAATAAATCAGGCTCTTCTTGCTCTTGAAAAAACAAGCAAACTGGTTGGACTTACTACATATGTTATTTTAAATCTTCTATCTTTTCTAATTGCGCTGCTAATTGGGTGTGAACTCGCTCAAAATCAAAAAGTAATGAACGAATTATCGAAATTTTCATTAGCTTCGAAACTAATTGATCCATCTATGTATGTATTTGAGACTGCTCTGCTAATGCTATCGACGGTATTGATTTGCTTATCTATATACTTCTACCTATTGTCCAAGGCAACACACCTACTAAAAGGTAAGCTACGTTTCCCATTAAATCGTTGGTTAAAATACTATGATTACTCTAAGCATTTTGTATTTTTACCTGTAATTATCTTTATAAATGCATTTTCAGTACGGCTGTCATTTATAGCCGGAGTTTGTCTAGGAATCGTAGCATACATGCCGGGCGTCAGCACAGAAAACTGCATTGAAACGCTACCTCAAACTACTGCGTGCGTTATCGAAAGTAACTACTTATACTTGAGGAAGTATATAACTTATTTGGTAGCATTTGTTGTTGGCATTTTTCTATTAGCTGCTTTTTATAGGTTTACTATCAAAATATCTTTGTTGCATAAAGACTCTAATCGTAATGCTATTCAGCAGAAATTTTATGACTTACAGCTTAAAATTGCGTCAAATATGACCTACTCCAAAAACTTGAGTATCGTTTTCATTCTTTTAAGCGTAATGCTCTATATTGTCGCAACAATGATCGGAATAAATGAAAAGGTAGATTTGTTCAAACAAGCTGCACAAATAATTAATCCCGTTGTCTGAGTTAACTGCTTCGTTGAAGGTAAGGTATCCCCCTAAAGTCAATTGCCTTATTTATCAATCAATTTCTTGTTGCCCAAAGAGTCAGTAATTTTTCAATAACTCCAATCCTCATAAGCGAGAGGTAAGCTATTAAGTAAATTTCTGCGCTCTCGCCAATTAGGCATATGTTTGTCCATTATAGAACGGAACCTTTCGTTGTGATGGCGTTCTAGCAAATGAACTAGTTCGTGGACTAGAATGAACTCAATACATTCAGGTGGCTTCTTAGCGAGTTCTAGATTTAGCCATATACGCTTTCCCTGAACATTGCAGCTTCCCCATTTCGTTTTCATTTTTCTGATATTAAGAGAACTTGCACTTACACCCAGCTTTTTTTCCCATTGCGGTACCAGTTTTTTCAGTAAACGCTGTATTTCATTCCGATAAAAACGGTTAACCAGTTTGAGTTTGTTGTCGGCAGATGTGTTTTCTGAAACGGCCAACACTAAATTGCCATTGCCTTTCGCAGTAACACTATACTTGCCTTTTGCATCAACAAGCTTTAAACGATATTTATTGCCCCACAAATAGTGGCATTCACCATTAACCATTTCTCGTATCGATTGGCGTTCTTGGCCTACAAAATCAGCTTTCTGTTTTTTAATCCACGCAAACTTATTAACAATAGCCAGCCTTACCTTTTGTTCGCTCGTATCGTTAGGAATAGACAAGCGTACTTTGCCATTAGGCGGCAATACACTTAGGTGAATGTTTTTGATGGCTCTTCGATTTAGCTCTACATCAATGTCCCCAATGCGAACCACTTCAATACTTTGAATATTACCTTTGGTATGGCGCACTAACGATATTCCTTCTGAGCCTTAATCAGCTCCATTACTTCAACAATATTGACCTCATAACCTGCTGCTTCTTGTCTAACTGCATTGGCTATTTCACGCTCTTTAAACCTGTCCCCAAGCCAATCTGCTTTTTTAGTGTACCGTACAGCAGTATCAATCTTAGTAGTGAGCACTTCATCGTTACCAAAGTTATCATATATTGCTTGCTTGGCTGGCGTATCAACAGATTCAGGGTAGCTTATTGTGCTATTTTCCGTTGGATTAATCACTTTCTTTGCTAGTGCTTTAATCTGCTCTAAATACTCTTGGTAGCTAATAGCTAGCTCTCTTCGTTGCTTAATGATTTCATCAAGTAATGCAGCCATACTGTCGAAGTACTTTGGGTTAACTGGGTTCTCATCAACGATAGTTTTTCTGACGTTATTTTCAATGGCTTCAGCCATCGCATCTTCACTGTTACGTAAACCTTCAGGTAAACCTTCTAAGCCTTCACCGTTGTTGTTTACCACTAGATCAATCAAGCCCAACTCTTCAAAATCCATAAGTCGTTCACTGTCATCAGCTCGAATATACATATCCAATAGATGACGCATAG
Source organism: Glaciecola sp. KUL10 (assembly GCF_003203515.1). GTDB lineage: Bacteria > Pseudomonadota > Gammaproteobacteria > Enterobacterales > Alteromonadaceae > Glaciecola. The sequence continues at coordinate 477,168 of NZ_BGNG01000001.1, forward strand.
CTGGCTCAAAACGTTTCATTTCAAGTAAATCACCACTGGCGAGCTTAACTTCGTCGCGAACCTTTTCGAAGTACGCCACTTCTTTCTTAGTATTTTCAGCTTCTTCAAAGGAGTAGCCCGCCTGCTCCATTTCATTAGCGAGATTAGTGTAAGCACGAATCAACTTAGCGACTGATTGATAAAGTGTTAAACGTAACGCTTCTTTTTCAGTGCGCTCATTTTCATCTTTAGGTTCAATACCAGACTCACCACAAAAATAATGGATAAAATCTTTAGTATCTCTGGGAGCCTTCACTGGTTCACATAAAGCTCGCACTGCTTCAAGCGCGTTATCTAAATCAGCACGAGATTCTTGCAAGCGATCCTTTAAAAGCCCTTTAACATCGTCAGCATCGTAACCATCAAACGCTTCAGCTGTATAATCTTTAATTGCTTTATCAAGTGAACGGAACAAGTCTTTGTAGTCGATAATGTAACCGTAGTCCTTATCTTCACCATCTAACCGGTTTACACGGCAGATCGCTTGGAAAAGGCTATGATCAGCCATCTTTTTATCAATATAAAGATAAGTTGCTGAAGGAGCGTCAAAGCCAGTAAGCAGCTTATCTACAACTATCAGTAGACGCATTTGCCCCGGCTCTTCGATAAAGCGTTTCTTAACGACTTTTTCGAACTCTTCAACACGCTTAGCGGCTTCCTCTTCACTTTGCTCGAAGTATTCAGCTAACATCTTGCGGTAGGTGTCGTATTTGAAAAGCTTTTCAGTTAATCCCTCACCTGACTCTTCACCTTTTATAGAGCTTGTGGCAGGCTGATAACTTGTTACTACTGCACACTTCCCTGCAAGGTCAGTTTTACCAAACAAATCAAAAACCACACATGCTTGATGGACGCTGGCGCAAACTAGCATGGCATTACCTCTACCAGACATCAGCGAAGGTTTGATTTCCATGTCCATTAAGATGTCGCTAACAATTTGCTCTAAGCGAGATTTACTGGAAAGCACTTTTTGCATGGTGCCCCATTTTTGTTTGAGCTGCATTTTAGCTAGGTTAGATAAGCCTTTAGTTTTAGCTTCAAACCATTGATCAACTTTTTTCTCTGAGGTTAAATGCTGATCAATATCTCTCGCTTCATAACGAAGGTCCAGCACCACACCATCACTCACTGCTTCATCAAATTTGTAGGTGTGAATATAAGGACCAAACACTTCCAAGGACTTCTTCTTGTCTTTTTTCATCAGTGGCGTACCCGTAAAACCTATAAACATAGCTTTAGGTAAAATCGCCTTCATTGCTTCATGTAGCTTACCTGACTGAGTTCGATGACATTCATCGACAAACACAAACAAGTTACCTTTTGCAGTAAAGTCGCTTGGTAGGTTTTTAGTCAAAGCTTCAAGGTAGTCTTTTGTTGCTACATCATCGTCTTCTTCTGTGACTGCTTCCCCATTTCTGCCAAATTTATGAACAAGTGAACAGAATAACCAAGGATTCGATTGGTTGAGCGTCGCGACTAAATCATGCCCACTCTTAGTACGATATATGTCTTCATCAACACCAGAAAATACTTTTTCTATTTGTTCGTCTAATTCAGTTCGGTCAGTAACAATAAGCACCCGTGAATCCGTTACGTTTTCACGTATCCACTTGGCAAGCCAAACCATCGTCAAGCTTTTGCCTGAACCTTGCGTGTGCCAAATAATACCATCATCGCGTGTTTTAACATGTTTCTGCGCAGCTTGGATGCCGAAGTATTGATTGTGTCGACATGTTTTCTTCACCCCAGCGTCAAACACAATAAAGTCGTGGATTAGTTGCAGGAAGCGCTGCTTATCACACAATTGCGCGATATGAGTATCGAGTAAGTTTTCTGTTTTTATATCGTGTGCTGGCAGTGGATTGGGGTTTTCTTTTCCGCTACATTCTTTCCATTCAAGGTAATATTTTTCTGACGTTTCAATTGTGCCGTAACGGGCACCTTGGGTGTCATTACCTGCCATTACAAACTGCATAGTAGTAAAGAAATTTCGAATAAAGGCTTTCTTTTGATTGTCTAGGTTTTGGCGTATACCTTCGCTAACTGATACTGAAGAGCGTTTTAATTCAATTACACCAAGTGCAATACCATTAACGTAGATAACGATATCAGGGCGCTTTTTCAATTCACCTTTTATGGTGACTTCTTCAGCAATAGCAAAATCATTGACCTCAGGGTTTTCCCAGTCAATTAGCCAAACAGTTTGGTTTTGCTCACCTGCTCCTTCTTTTTCTTTTACACCGTATCGAAGTAAACGATACACTTCTTTGTTTGCATCAAAGAGTTTTTTACCTTCACCAAGAGCTGCGGCGGTATCGAGTTGGCGTAATGTGCGGGCAATTAGTGAATCAGAATTCCCACGAGCTTTTAGCCATTTAGTAAGTAGGTCTTTTTCAAGATTGCTATTACCTTCACGATATTCCCAATTGCCTAGATAGTCGTAATCAAGCTGTTCTTGAAAAAACCTAACCACGCGGTTTTGGGTTTTTCGTTCTAATTGACCGACATTACTCATCGTCTAATTCCTTTTTCGAGTCGTTAACGAATACCATTAACATTCTTTGTTCATGCTCGGCTATTTGAGTTTCAGTCCACTCGTTAGCAGTATTCATCAGCTTAATCATTTCATACAGTTTTAGGGTGTCGATGCTTTTATCAGCAATGGCGGCTTTAAAATGATCGCGTTTAGCAGTTGGTTGTACGTTACTCAATTTTGAATTTTTACTGTGACTTATCAGACACAAATTTCCGAATCGATGTAGGTCAGCCTCGGCTAATACACGGTGCCCATCAAGTGGATGCTGAGGATAAAAGTGTTCAACAGAGCTTCGGAAAGTAAATTCAAACTGATTAATTACATCATCTTTTTTGTTTTGAACGCTATCACACCACAACAAATAATCGAGATAGTTAAACACTAGGTTATTTTCAATAACGCCATAATGCAGCCTAGCCATTGCGCTCTGGTTACTTAAATCAAATGTAAAATATCTCTCGTTTTGATAAATCATTTGAAAGTAATCAGAAGGTGATTCACTTAAAAAGCGTCCATATACAAATTGGCGAGCTAAGTGTTCGAGCTTCTGTAAATACAGACGAGGCGTAATTTCATCCATATTGAATAAATGAAACAATGCACCATTTAACCAGTGTTTATAGACCAGTGTCGGAGTAGAGACATGTAATGCACTTAACAACATTAAGATCTGACGATTATTACCTTCAAAACCTTCTTCGCTTTCTAAGTCATCGTTATCATTAAACGTATTGATATAACTTTGGCTATCTTTATTGTAAAAATGAAGCCTCTTCAAGCTCCACTTATTTGTGCCATCACTAAATTCACGTTTAATGATGAACTGGTCGAAAAGGTATTTGCACTTGAGTAAGGCAAATACAAACTCTTTAACAGCATTAACTTTGTAATTGCTGTTTTCTTTTAAATAGGCATCAAACTGCTCTAGCAAACGCTTATCATCTAATGCGATATCCTGCTTTGTTATCACTCTCAAAACATGCAGTAAGAAGTTAGAAAAATTAATAACGCTATTAAAACGCTCTGGTGTTAGCGTTACATCTGCACTAGAAGAAGACTGAGGTGGCTTAGCTAATATCTCATTGAGGGTCAGCGATATGGTTTTAGTGAATTCGCTGTTTTGAGTGGTTGCCTCGTCAATACTTACAGCTAAATCAGTGTAGCACCTTGGTGTAAATTGCCCCCAATCGTCTTTACCAAAAATAAGGTGCCTTTCTTCTGGGCTAAAGCCATATTGAACGTAACGCTCCATATTCGCTGTTGCGTCCCATACTTTACTGAGTAGCTGTGTACTCTGTTCGCGCTCATCGGGGTCAGTAATTTCATTTAGTACCGACATTAATCTTGCTTTGACTACTTCGTGCTTCTCTAGCTGCTCACCACGATTATTCATTACCTCAAAATAATGATTTAAGTCAGTATCCTTAGGCACTGATACACGCACTATTTCTACTTTTTCGAACAGGTATTCGCAGAAAACTTCTAGCTTATCACCCAGAGCCAATAAACCTTTTTCAAGTAACAAGAATCCATTTACGACATCTAGGTTATAGTCGTCAGTTTTTAAGTGTTCTAATGCAACACCTTGAATTAGGCTAGCAAAGGTATCTGATGATTTTGGTCTGCTTTCAAAATTGAGATTGGCTGCATAGTACCAGCCCATGTCAACCGTCGATTTGTTAGTACAAGATAAGCGCTTAAGTGCAAAAGCTAATAAAGTGAGCGTGGTAAAACGTTGCTGCCCATCAATCACTTCAAAGCTGCCATCTTTACGCTCAAAAACTACCAGTGTGCCAATATAATAGGTTTGATTAGGTTTACTTTGCTGAAAGTCTAATACGTCTTGGATTAACTGGTTGATTTCACCTTCACCCCACGCATAGTTACGTTGGTACATTGGGACTAAATAGCGGCTTGTATCACAAAGTAATACTTTAACGCTAAAGCTGGTGATTGCTTTACTTGCAGTTCCATCATTGTTTTGCAGGTATGATGCTTGCGTATTACTCATAGTACTTCATGTCCTTAAACAGCTTTGTGATCTCACTCAGCTTGGTTCCCTTACAATCAGATACTTTCAATGTGCCTAACGGCCAATTTAAAACATCACTTGGCTGCACCGCTTGTTTTATACGTTCAAATACATTTTGTGTAAGAGCGTGTTTATCCATGCGCTCTATACCCACGACTTGCATTTGTAATCGGCAGCTATATGCCCAAATAAACAGCTTCTCTATAGCTTGCGAGAGCTGATGTGCGCCAAACTTATCTAGATAAAAAATCACTGCACAATCAAATAGAGTACGTATATAACCATCTCCAGTGCGGGTTCGAGAACGGTAGGTGTTTAGAGTATGTAGAATCTTACTGGCTAATGGTTCTAATTCGTGATCCAATATGCGAATAGTTTGGCTTTTGTCTTCACTATTCTTAGCCATTGGTTTGCCACTTCGTTCATCGCTGACTATCTCATGAATCTTATGCTGATAATGGCTGGTCATTTCAAAAAAGCGTCTGCCATTTATGATCATCTGATCTAAATGGAAAGGAAAACGCATATGTTGGTGATCAATATGACGCTGATACTCCCCGTTATAGTTATCAACAAAATGGTGAGCTATGCGAAGGGGTTCTACATAGGGGTATAGTCCAACTTGATCGAGATTCACGCCCTTAAATAAACCGACTTTTGATTTATTAAAATACTGTGCCGATTTACCTTGTGCCCAGTTGCGAATACGGAACAAGTAGTTGGCAAATAGCCGCGCCAACTGTTCACTTTCTAAGCTTTCCCAATGTCGTACCGAGTCAGCTTTAAGTTGACTTTCGCTTTGTGAAAACTCACGTAAGTGAAACGCTTTTAACAAATCATGAGGGTCTAAATCTCGACCTCTGGCATTTTGTGAATCAAAAAACTGAAATGCCTCTGATACATCATCTAGAACAAAGGTCACAACTTCACAACGGTTTAATAAGAAATCGATGTCTGCTTCGGTAAAGTCACTGCGAGCAACAGCACGTTTTGCCGCCATAAAGTTTTGATGCAAATTTCGATGCGAAATATCACTATTAAAGGTTTGCCGCGCTAAAAAACTATTAATAGGCTCAGTAAGTGCGATTAGAGTTTCTCTAACATCTTGCCGTTTTAAACTATTGAGGCGCTCTTCTAACAAGGCTTTTACTAACAGTAATAAGGTTAATGTCCGCTGTTGTCCATCAACAATATCAAGTGCTTCTTTGTCGCTATCTATGTGCTTATGAAATACCACAGATCCCAAGCGGTATGCCGATTTCTCTCGATATACCTTTAAATCACTTAGCAAATCAGCCAAATTTGTTTGAGACCATTTATAAGGGCGTTGATATGCCGGAATGCTCAAGTTTGGCAAAGACAATAGTGCTTTTACCGTTATGATTTCTTTATCGATCTGTTTGCTTATCAAGTTCTTGTCTCAAAACTTGCTTTGCTTAGAATATTCACTTTTATAAATCCCTTATAAATCGAGATGGCGACTGAGATTTAATATCACCCCAAGGCATCGTCCTTTTTTGAGGGTAAGTGATATAAAGCCACCTTTTAGCTCTTGTTACTGCTACAAAAGCGCTGTTTTTCTCTTCTTCTATTTCTTGTAAAGTCTTGGCTCTATAGTCAGGGAAAACGCCCTCAACCATACCAATTAGGAATACAATGTCCTTTTCCAGTCCCTTCATCGTATGAACTGTGCTAAGCGTTATTCCTTCTCCCTGAGCTGTTTCTGCCAATTGCCCTAGAGCAAACGCATTTCTAAATGCTTGTAGTGAATTACCAAGCCCCTTTGATTTGAAGCGAGTCCAAGAATTTCTAAATTCTTCTAGCTCAGCTAAGCTACGTTCAATTTCTGGTTTTTTATCTTCTAAGGCTTTATCGTTGGCTAATATATTAAGCTCAGCCACTAATTCTTTGTGAAACTTTGGAATGTTTGGTTCATCAGCATCTAGATTCTGTATTTGAATCAACACTTTTGATTGAAGATCAGAAAACAGTATTTCTGAATTTAGTACATCTTTTGCCCATACACTCAAATAGTCTTCACTACCCCAATCATCAGGTGGGGTTACTTTGAGAATGGCACATAGCTTTTTACCATCAACCCAATCTTTAGGGTTTAGTTTTAGACGAAGTGCAAAATCGAGCACTTTGCCAAATAGCGACGTTGGTTCTGTTTGGCGTTCACCTTTTTTGAAATGGTAAGGTCTATTTTCTTGCTCAAGCTTCTCAGTAATAGCGTTAAATACAAATCGGTTTCTTGCTATTACAACCATATTCTTTAGAGATATTTTTCCTTCAATCTCTGGGTGTATCCCCAGCTTTAACAACTCATTAATTTGGTTAACGACCCATAGTGCTTCATCATATTCATCGTCACACGATTGCTTATGAAACACGCCATTTAACGCCATTTCATGTTCTGTTTGAGAAAGCGGTTTGATTTTATTAGCGACATTAATTACCGCTTTGGTGCTTCGATAATTTTCTGTAAGTTTGTATTGAGTGGGCTGATAATCGTCAACAAATTGAGTTAAGAGATACTTTTCCGATGAACCATTAAACCCATAAATCATTTGGTTAGGATCACCCACCATTAAGATACTTTTAATTTTGTCACCACAAAAAGCGTTTATAAATTCGTATTGGGCTTTGTTAAGATCTTGTGCTTCATCCACACAAATGTGTTTGTATTTTGTACGGTATAAGTCAGCAATCCACTCTTGGGTTAGCAGTAATTTATGGGCGTAGATGAGGATATCATCGTAATCAATACCACCACTTGCTAGCAGTGCATTTTGGTAATCCTGATAAACTTTCCAAACGCCACTTTCTGCACCAAAGCGTTCATCTGCTTCGCCTTGGCTTAGCAGTTCCCTTTTTATTATGGAAAAAGTATCCATATATTTTTGCATGACTTGTTGGCGGTTCTTCTTCTCTCGCGAATCTTCAATGTTGAGATACGTGTCAATATCGACACCTTCATCTCTTAGTGATTGAAGAAACACTTCCATGCGATCTTTATCTCTGTCGTAAATGTGTAACTCAGAAGGTAAGCCGATGGTGTGCCCATATTGCTCCAGTATTCTCTGTGCAACTGAATGAACGGTAGAAATCCAAGTTCGATCTTCAATGTCATCCACTTCAACTAAGCGCTCCTGCATTTCTTCAGCAGCTTTATTAGTAAAAGTAAGGGCAATCACTCTATCTTTTTTGGTATTTTCCAGAATAAACCGAATTCGCTCAGTCAATACTCTTGTTTTACCTGAACCAGCAGATGCTAGTATTTGTATCGGAAATCCGATTTCGCTTTCTACAATTTCCTTTTGTTTGATAGACAAGTTCATATCACTGGACTCCTGCTTGCAATTCTTCAAACAATTGAATGACTTTGTCTGGCAAATCTGACTTAGACAAGGTAGCAAGCTCTTCTGCAACAGCTTTGGCGTACATAGGTTTTTTTGAATCTAAAATTTCCAAGATAGCCTTATTTCTTCCACCATCTTGCGTATAGTCCCTTAATTCAGATTCGAAAATTGGTTGTTTACATTTTTCGCAAAGCGGCTTATCTGCTCTTATTGGCTTAGTAGGGGTTCCCTGACGTTTTCTCATCCAGTTATCTATTTTTTCTTCGCCATCAACTTTGACTATTGCATTTTCAATAACATGGACAAAACCAGAATTAAGTAAGTATCCTTCAAAATCGGTGTTATCAAGGATCACAATGTTATTGGCATTATCAAAGCTATTTTCACCAAATACTTTTTCGTAATGCTTTCGCAATTCTCTAACTGTTTTTTCTTCTCCATCACTAAATATATAAACTGGAATACCAAAATCATGAGCAAGCAATAAAAATGGCCTATATTTGGCTCCTGAACCGTTTACACCAACAAAGTTAATTCCCGTTTCAAATGGCATTTGCTTAAAAAAAGTTTCAAATAAAATTGGTAATGACTGTTCTTCGGTTTCACCCTCAGACAAAACAATTGCACTAGCAAACAATATATCCCCTCTAGAATGAATAACTTCTCGATGAACTTTCCTCAAATCTTCAGGTTCAGTAGCAGAAATAAGAGCTTTGACTTTTGTAGTGCCATCTTTTTTGCTAAGAGCTCTCAGCTGATCTTGTTTAGCGATAGCAGCTAAGTAAGGCGAGTGGGTACTTATTAAAACTTGACCTTTGGTTTCACATAATTGTTTGTAAATTGCCCTTTGAGCATTCGGGTGCAAGTGAGCTTCTGGTTCTTCCGCTGCAATGATTGGAAAAAACGGTTCAACTTCTAACTCATGCTTTTTAGATGAAAGCTCGGTAAATGCTTTCACTGTTAACATTGATGCCCAACTTCGTGTGCCCATGCCGTGGTATTCCATTGAAAAAGAATTACTAGCATGTTCTCCAAAGTGGACTGTAAAACGCTTAGACAAGTCTCTAATTTTTTTGGGGAAAGGTGTAATTTCTGTTTGCCCATTACCTTCAAATGACTGACTCAATGAATCGAGGTGAGTTTTAAGTTCAGATAAAGGTTCACTTTTAGCAACCGCCTTTTCATTAATGTCAGCGACCATTTTTTCCAGTTCTTCAATATCTTTCTCATCATACTCAATACTTGAAAGTACTTTGCCTATGTAAGATGTTTTCTCTCTTAATTCTTGATGGATATCGCGCTGGGCATCAATTGAAATAAAAGGTAGTGCATCGTAACGTTTTCTAATTTGTCTTGAAGATATCACTTTTACGTCTGCCCAACCTTCAAAATCGGGCCACGTTTCCATCCAGAATCGAGAAGTTAAAAATCCACCTTTTACTTTGTCTCTTTCACATTTTGTTCTAATAACAACTAATTGATGACCGTCAGCTTCAGATTGAATAATGTCTTCAAACTCTTCTATCCATTCAGCTTCAAATGCTTGAACTCTATTACCATGTTCGTCTGTCGCGACAATTCTGACATCGACGATGATAGATTCACTGCCGTGATCTTCCCCATCAATATGAAAATCTTCCTCAGTTAAAAAGCGCGAATAATCGCCCAAGGCGAGTTGTAGCGCTTTTATGATTGAGGTTTTACCAGAATTATTTGTACCAATAAGTACTGCGACTCTGGGTAAAGATATTTCTAAATTAGCAATCCCTCTAAATCCAGCAATCCGAACTTGGTCAACTAATATGTTCATACAGCCTCCTTGCTTATTGGTAACCTTGTGCGACCTGTGAGTAGCTCTTGCATCATGCCTTGTTTGATTTGGCGGGTTTTCGCTAAGCGCTGTTCAATGGTTTGGATTTCATCATCCATATCCGAGAGAATGGTGGCGATAGCAGTTTGTTCTTCAACATCTGGAGCTGGGAATTCAAAATAAACAAAATCTTTTTGATATAGATGTGTAATTGTCGAACCTGCTGTAATTCCTTTGATAAAGAATTTAAATATTGAAGAGGTTAGAACGTAAAAGAGGTATTTAGGATAGAAACTTTTAGCCTTGGGGCGAACAACAAATACCCCACTATTTAAAGTCGCTGGTAGTGGTAATTCGTTTATAAAACCAACTTTGCCAATTGTTCCGTCTTTGGTGATAAGAACATCGTTTTCCTTTAATTGAATGTTAGTATCTTGCTTATATCTCCAATCACTAACAAAACAGCAACTATTCCAGTTAACTTCTCCAGCGTCAAAATCAGTACCAGTTACGAGATACTTGGAACCAGTATCTAAATACTCTTTTGTAGTTAAAGCCTGCCAGCCTATTCGGGCTTTCAAAACAGCATTGTTGCCTATGTTTATAAAGTCCCAATCCTCGGGGATTTCGCCTAGTTCACTGGGTTTTGTGCCTTTTGGCTGGCCTTGCTTTTTGCCTTCGGAGTATGTGGCGAATAGCGGTAAACGGGTTTTTCCTGTCAGCAGTTGCTGCATGGTGGTGGTTTTAATCGCTTGTTTTTTCGCGATCAGTTTTTCCAATTCCGTTAATAGTGCATCTACATCGGACAAGGCATTGGCAATGGCGGTTTGTTCTTCGTAGGAAGGAGCAGGAAAGCTAACAGATAATAAAGAACCCTTCGAAATATTCTTCATACTATTGCTAGTACCAGTTGCAGATTCCTTAATCTTCTTTGCAATAGCTGGAAAACTTAAAATATATGCTAACCAACGAGTATTTGTTGCAAGGTTTGCACGAAATCGCATTTGCCACAAACGATCTGGTAAGAAACAATTTGGATAGTCCTTGTCTATATAACCTAACTCTCCTACTAGATCTGGCGTATTCATCCTGCTTATGATGATAGAGCCTTTTGAAACAATTGTTTTCGCTCTAACTATATCCTCAGGAATAATTGACTTTATTTCTCTGGGAAAAAAGTAACCATTAGAAACACATGAGGTCTTAAGGATGTGTAACCCATGCGAAAATGCATCTGGCTTATCGATAGAATTAACACTAACACCAGCATCTAATGATTGGACGAAATTTCCTAATTCCGGTGACTCCCAATCAATTGGAATAACCCCAACTTCAGTCTGTTTATATCCTTCAGGAACTGTTTGTTCTAAAGCGCTCATAATGACCACTCCAAACCCATTGCTTTTAAGTGGCCTGCAACTTTATCGCTAAGGTCATCAACCGATTTAGAGAGGGTTGGTAATGGTGTGCTATAGCGTTCTTCCAGTTGCTTAACGCGGTTTGCCATTTGTTGGGTAACGCGCTCAATTTCAGCAACGATATTGGCTTGTAATGTGGCAAGCCATTTGTCATCGACAATTAGGGTTTTGATTTCATCAATAGTTAGTTTTGGATATTGATTGAATACGCTTAAATCGAGTGCTTCTTGCGCTTCTTTGACTGCTTTTTTCGTAGCCGCTTCAGCGTTAAACAGCTTGGTTGCTTGTTTCAGCGCCTTAATCTCTTCTGAGATTCCCGCCTTCGCGGGAATGACGGCTAATTCTTTTAATCTGGCGGCTACGCTGGCTTTGGTGATTTTATCTTTATCGTTGAGGGCTTCAACCAATAAGCCTTCTTCACTGCCATGTTCCTCAAGATAGCTTTCCAGTGCTTGGGTGGCTTCGTCTTGTTTGGCTTGCAGCGCATCCACTTGCGCTTGCTGGTCGGAAAAATAACGAGCAACGATTAAGCTAGGTGGAATAATCTCGGCTTTGTACTTTTTCTTATTGATAATTAAGTCTGGTGTTTCTTTGAGCTTTTCGCCTTTTTTAGCCACTAACTCACGAAGGGTATTACCTGCCTGCCAATCGTCCTGTACCAATACATATACATCGTCTTGCATGGTATCAGCCCAGTAATCCATCAGGATTTGGTAAATATCGTATTTGCTTAATAGGTCGCTATTGGCATAGCTATTTAACAAGTTCTCTGAAATGTTAAAGATAAAGTTTTTCGGGTTATCGCCTACTTTGATCTCTTTAAGTTTTGCTTCTGGTATCCATTGTTTGAATGGCAATAGGCTACGAGCGGCAAAGTCTTTAAATTCTTGGTGAGCCAAAATGGTGCTTTTAACTTGGCTAGCTTCTACCAGTCCATGGCTATAACCTTCACGTTCAGGTTTAAATAATGTTGCTCGAATACTTGGGAATACCTGCCAGTAATGCTCAAGGGCATCAATGTCACGGTAAGGAATGCCACCTTGCAGGTGAGCGCTTAAATCGTGTAAGTCTTCTGGCTCAGATGAGTCGATATAACGCGGGATGTTAAGGTTGTAGTCGTTAGCGGCGATTTCATCAATTTGAACTAAGCGGCTGTAACGCTCAAGTTCTAAGCCTCTGTTAAATACATCAACAATTTTATGAATGTCTTGGCTGCGCAGTCGGTTTTTGTTGCCATCTTTGATAAAGCCTTTGCTGGCATCAATCATAAAGATTGGGCGACCTGATACAGTTGGTAACTCTTCATCACCTTCGTTAAAGCTCGTCACTGCTTTTTGCGCGTGTTCTTTATCAATCACGATAATACAGGCAGGAATACCCGTACCGTAAAACAGGTTGGCAGGTAAACCAATAATGCCTTTGATGTAACCTTGTTTGATAAGGTTCTCACGAATCGCAGCTTCAGCATTACCTCGGAATAAAACACCGTGCGGTAAGATTACCGCACCTTTACCAGTGCTTTTTAAGCTTTTGATAACGTGTAGCAAGAAGGTGTAGTCACCGTTTTTCTCTGGTGGAATACCCCAAGTAAAACGGTTATATAAATCGTTTTCTGGGGTTACGCCACTGGTCCAGTTTTTATTTGAAAATGGAGGATTGGCAACCGCAAAATCAAACGTTTTGAGTTGGTTATCGGCATCTTTCCATTGCGGCTCAGAAAGTGTATTACCTTTCCAGATCTTAGCGGTGGTATTGTTATGTAAGATCATATTCATACGGGCAAGTGCGCTAGTCGCGTTATCCATTTCTTGTCCGTATAGGGTTAAACCACGTTCGGCTTGGTAGCTGGCTTTTAACAACAATGAACCTGAGCCGCAGGTTGGATCATAGGCAGTTGCATCCTGTGGAGTGTCTTCTTCAATGCCTACCACTTTGGCGAGAATTTGAGATACTTCCGATGGCGTATAGAATTGGCCTTTAGATTTACCTGATTCAGTAGCGAAATGACGCATTAGATATTCGTAAGCGTCACCTAATAAATCATCATCGCCAGCTCGGTTAGAGCTTAAGTCTAAGCCTTGGAAAATACCGACTAGCTTGGTGAGGCGGTCAACCATGTCTTTGCCTTTACCTAGCTTGTCTTCATCGTTGAAGTCGGCGACATCTATTATACCTTTCAGGTCGTTTTCTTCGGCAAGGGCTGCAATAATTTTATTAATCTTATCGCCAATCTCTTTGTCGTTTTTGGCAGCTATCATGTCGTCATAGCTAGCGCCCTTTGGCACTACTATCATGCCATATGGGTCGCCTTTATATTTGTCGCTAACGTACTTCATGAAGAGCATTGTTAATACGTAGTCTTTATATTGACTCGCATCCATACCTCCGCGCAGCTCGTCACAGCTTGCCCACAGTGATGAATAAAGTTCTGTCTTTTTAATTGCCATATTTAGTTTTTGTCCTTTTCAGGCTTCATGCCTTGTTTTTGCATCTAAGTAAGTAGGACATTTAATGCCTAAGGCTCTCTGTGTCATCGACGCACAAATACAGTATTTTGGTTACATTTACCGACAACAAATGAGGTTTTTTTAGTAGAAAACGCATCTTACAATTAAACAATAATTATAAAATACAATGAATTAATAGTATTACAATGATGATAGGATTGTTAAGTAAACAAGGAAAGACATATTTTTCTATGATATTAGTTTTAAGTAGTACCAAAAGAAGTACCACATTTAAATGATTAATATAAAAACATATTAAAACATTACCTTAAGTCTTCTATTCAATTCCCGCCAGCTCCACCAATCGATGTAAAAAAGGCTGATTATTCAGCCTTTTTTATTGTCTTGGTACTTAACCTCGCTGAACCAAGTCCAAGCTAAATAAGCTGTGCCATCTTCTTCAAATACCCATTAAGCTAACAAATTTATCTGCTCAGCAAACACCCTAGCCTGCTCTTCACTCTCAGCTATGATTTCCATCCGAGATTCCAAAACTTCATCAAACTCATTAATGTTAAGTTCATTTCCCACCGCATTGAAGCCAAAAATACCGCGGTTAGTAATCATGACACCTTTGACCCTCACAAACTCTGTTTTCTCCAAGATATTAATTAGCTGGTGAAAATCAAACTGAAAACTTGCTGGCCAAATCCATCCTTGAGAATAAAAGCCTTCTCCCTGATTTTGCTTTTTAATGGGTTCGCTCACTGGTTGAGCTAATGGTGTTTCCTCTTTAATTCTTAGTCGCTGTGCTAAGTTATTAGCTAGATGATTTATTTTTCGATGTATGGGGAAAGCGCTTTTTCGTGATAACAAATCTAAGATATTGGTCGTTAAGCTTTGATCTGTCGAATTTATAACAGGTTGGTGATTATCGTTTATTTCGGTCAAATAAATGCTCAATTGCTCACTATCCCCCTCTTCATAGAGGTCAGATTTTGTCGCAATGACGACATCTGCGATTTGAAATTGATCTTTGAAGGTTTGATGGTCTCTCCATTTTGCTTCTTTAAGCTTGCGAGCATCACTTAAACAAAAGGTAGTTTGCAGTGCGATGACATCTCGATAATGCTCACTGCTGAGCACATCAATGAGCTCTTTGGGATGGCCCAAGCCAGTGGGCTCTATTAACAAACGATGTGGTTTAGCGACTGCGAGCAACTGATTTAATGCGATTTGCATGGGTAAACCTGAAGCACAACACATGCACCCCCCGGGAATCTCGCGCAGGTGTATCGTTTTTCCTAGATGGCTACTTAATAGTACGCCATCAATGCCTATTTCACCAAATTCATTGACTAGAATTGCCCAGCGTTCGTGTTCAGGCTTTGAAGCTAACACCTTTTGAATAAACGTCGTTTTGCCCACACCTAAAGCGCCAGTAATAATATTAGTGGGCACCGTTTTTATAATTTTCATGTGATGGAGTTAGCTAACAAATTCATTCCATGGGCCCGTGATTGCCAATGTGGCGGTTGGAGAGTACAAATTAACAAATAAGGTACTGCCGTCAGGTGAAAAACACACGCCCGCAGGCTCTGTTTGCCATCTCACTTTAGCAAAGTCGTAAATTTCGCCTGTTGCAACTATCCCTTTTAGCTTGTTATTCACTACGTCAGAATACTGATCTTCACAAACTAACAAATGTCCATTTGGCGCGACAGTGATATTGTCTCCATAGTTAAATGAAGCTTTATTATCGCTTTCTAAAAATAAGCTTAACACACCAGGGCTTTTCGTTTCCTGCTTGCTTCCCTCGAATGCCGAAGGTCGATAACGCATGATTTGGCCTAACTTTTTACGGCCCCCGTTGGTGCAACAGAAATACATTTCTCCGTTTTCAAAATGTATCCCTTCCCCTCTTGCAAAAAGGGCTGCGCCTTTTTCATGTCCTCTAATCCTTAAATCGTCTTTTTCGCCATCGACGTCATCGAGATCTATCCACTCGCAAGCATGCTCCGTGCCTAATAACATATTGGCATTTTCCCAATTACGAGTATCAAATTTATCCATTGCGTTAAATTTCAAGGCTTGAAGCCTTCCGCCTTGTAAAAGTTTGCCAGCTTGATTCGGAATAAAACGATAAAACAGGCTGTCTCCTCTATCTTCAGTGAGATATACAATACCTGTTTTTGGGTCGACGCAAGCGGCTTCGTGATTAAACCTCCCCATGCTTTTCAAAGGTTCAGCATTCACCATACTGCTTGCAGAGGCAGACACTTCGAATACATATCCATGGTTTTTTCCAATCGTTTCAGATGCGTGCGCGACTGACTCTTCGCAAGTTAACCATGTTCCCCATGGTGTAATGCCCCCTGAGCAATTGCGAATGGTACCGAGTAACGACATGAACTGATCTTCGACTATGCCCGTTTTTAAGTTATAAACAATATTGCTAGTACCGCCCGGAAGTGGATAGCCTTCGGCATTGCTGTCAAAGGCTTTTTCAGCAAAGGTCTTGCTCTTAGTCGTTAAACTAGACATGTCTTTGGTGGTGCTATTTCGTGATTTCTGACAAGCACTACTCGCTCATCATCAAGTGCAAAACAGCCCATCCCATCAGCTCTGTCGGGCACCAATAAGCCATCGTTCATTGGCTCATTTAAGCGAGAAATAATTTGATAACTAAACCGCGCAGGTAAATCAAGTATCCCTTTGGGATCTTCAACCAAGGGCCCATAGGCACTTTGTTCTGCCATCATTTGATTAAACTTAATCTTATCATTAGCACTCAAGTGACTCGCTAAGCCGCCTAGTGCAACGGCGAGCAATCCTTTATTAAACTGGCGTCTGTTTAGCATCGTTATTTCTCTTTATTGTTCGCTATTAATTGCGATTGGTCTTCTAGTAAGCACCAATTCTAGTGATCTTCATCTTTAATGCCTAACCATGTGACTGTCGCAGGCACAAAATCTAGTTCAATATCACCTTCTATTTCCATATCTTCAATGTGCACCATTAATACATGTTGTGCAATCGGATCAGATACGAATACGTAGTCGCCATTTTGAGCCACACTCATGTTAAACGAGTGTCCATCAGGCATGGCACTCAGATCTTCATCGCTAAGTTGAACTCTGCCCTCAAATTCAAGCTCATTGACACCATCGTGCAAGTGCGCCGATAAAATTGTTAAACCGCCTAAATTATCTAAGACAAGTGCGTGATTGCCGTCATAGCTAAAGGCATAAGAAATTGGACTCACTCCCTCTTGCGCTTGCCAATCAAGCACTTCCATTGCGCCTGCTTCAGGGTCAATATTTAAAACAAACACTTCACCTGTAGCACGATTGCTCGCAATGCCAATAAAGACTTCAGCGTCATGATGACTGTATAAGCTACCTATACGAAGGCCCGCTATTTCGTCGATATTTTCTATTTTGCTTGATTCGTACTCACCGTCATGTTCATGAGCGACTAAAACGCCGTCACCGCAACCAAATAACACAAAATCGTGATTTTGAGCTGCACCGTGCAAATCAGGGCAAGCTGTTTCAAGCGTTTTTTCAAGTTCGTATTCGCCGTCATGTAAGTGATATACCCCCACTTGGTCAGGGAGTATAGTATTGCCAGATGTACTTTCTGCGTCATCCCTGCGAATGGTTGATAATAGAAATTCACCTCGAGGCTCTGCAACACCGTGCATATTGACTGTATAAATTAAACTAGCTGGGCTGTCATTTTCATTGGTGATGTCTAAATCACTAATGACATGTACAGAAGCAGGTATACCTGTCTCTGCATCGCCATCATAAAAAATCGCCGATTGACCATCATGTGTCACAAAGTGAGTGGGCCTTGAACTGCTTAGTGTATAGTCACTCATTTGTGGCGCTTGTTCATAGTCATGAAGATGATCAACGTGATCTTCACGCCATAGCCCGCCGTCGATAAATTCAACCATGTCATCGTTTCGAGCTGTCACTACTGCATAGCGATACGAAGGTGACGCATACACGCGACTACCATCGTGATTCAGAGTGAAGGTATCAAGTAAAGTACTGTCATCTAAATCGATCAAAGATACCGTGTTACTCTCGCTAGAGGTCACTGCCAAACGCCCCATGCTTTCGATCAAGAAGTCATTGCTTGGCGGAGTGCTGCCGCTGTCGCCCCCATCAGTAGGTGGTGTTTCAACAATAGGCTCTCGTTCAATAATAGTGGTTTCAGCATCGCCACAACCACCCATTAAAATAGTGCTAATGCAAAGCGCGACAAGGCTAAGTTTTTTAGTGTTGTTCATAAATATGTTCCGTTTATTTAAATAGTTTCAAATTGAATGTTCTTAAAAATAGCGACTAAAAGTAGCCTCTGATGCCAACGCTAATATTTCGCCCAGGTCGGGGTGCGATATCTTTTAAAAATGATGTGTGCACCCTCGCCTCTGTATCCGTAAGGTTATTTCCCTTTAGGTAAGCCGTGACGCTGTTATTTAATATGGGTAAGTCATAGGCAATACTTGCGTCGACAAGCGTATATGCATCTGTTTGAGTCTCAAATTCAGCAATGCGATCTTGAGATTGATAGCGAGTGATATCTAAATGCGCACTAATACTTTCATTTTGATAGCTAAATTGCGTACCAAACCTTAGTGGCGGTGTTCTTGGTAAATCGCCTCCATCTTTTAATCGTGCCCTGACATAATCAGTGAATAAACTTGCTTTGAAGTGTGAACTTGCTTGCCAAGCGACTTGAGCTTCAAATCCATGCAAAATTACGTCGTCGGTTTTGAATAAAAATACCAGTAACTCACCTGCGTGTTCGTCATCTTGGCTATCTGAATCATGGTCGTGATCGTCATGATCGTGACTAGAATGGTCATGTCCATCGTGCTCATCACTGCCGTGATCGTGGCCATCGTCCGCAAATAAACCCGTGTCAATTTGGTAGTAATAATTATCTACACTGTTGTAAAACAGGTTCAAAATAAAGCCGATATCTCCTTCGGTTTTTCTGAGGGTTAAATCAATATTACTTGCCGTTTCCAGATCAATAACTGAATCGGTGAGCCCGATTTCAGATGTTTCTTCACTTAAAGCAAACAGTGCTCCTACCTCATAGGTGCGAGTGCCAATATGTGGACCAAATGACAAAAGCTCTGATGCCGAAGGTGCTCGTTCAGAGCGTGAAACTGATAGCCCAAGGTTATATCCTTTTGCAAAATCCCATACGCCGCCAACGCTCAAGGTAACAGGTGTAAATTCGTGATCAGCGCTAAAAACACGGGTTATTTCTTGCTCATCTCCATGGTCGTGTTCATGGTCATGATCATCATCACTCTCTTCATCATGACTATCAGCGTCGAGCATCGGTAGCATGACATCATTGGCTTTCATGGTGACGCGTTCAATGCGTGCGCCTAGTTGCAATAAAATATCGCCGAAATGACGCTCTTCTAACAACGCAACGCCGAGCATTTCAGTGCTAGATGGTGGGGTAAACGCTTCACTTCCTTGCGCTTCTACATCACTCTTTTTGTAGCGAAAAGACAAGCCTCCACGCCAGTCTTTAAAGGTTTGATGCAAGGCATCTAGTCTAAACTCGTAAGTTTCATTAGCGAATACCGTACCGACGCTTCCATGCTCTATTTCAGCATGTTCGTAGTCTGTGTAGCCTGCACGCAGGTTAATCTCTTTAATAATGGGATGTTCAAAGGTAAATTCACCTAATATCTGTGCACGCGTTTGTTGCATGTCAGCGAATACTTCTTCTGAGTGCTCTTCCGAGTGCTCATCATCACTATGTTCGTCATCGTGATCATGCCCTTCTTCATCCCCATGAGAGTGACCAGGGATCCCATATTCTCGATTAAACTGCTCAACAGAAGCACCAATAAACCCATTGTTTAGCAAATAGCTTCCGCCTAAAGTAAAGCCATAGGACTCTTCTACGCTATTTTCAACAAAAAAGTCTTTGTTTTCGGAGCCATGTTCGTCTTCAGATTCATGTTCATGATCGTGGACGTCCAGTTCTGCCATAACGGGAACTTCATAATCATCAGATTTGCGATAAAAACCGTCAGCATAAACGGCAAATTTGTCTAACCCAGTCGTAATGTTAAAAGAGGCCAGTTGTTGTTCATCGACTGAACTGGTTTCGAGTAACCATTCACCTTTGGTTTCGTTACTTTGCGGTACTCTAGTATCAACTATATTAACTACTCCACCGATTGCGCCGCTGCCATAAAATAAAGTAGCGGGACCTCGCAGTACTTCAATCTGTGTTGCGGTAGAGGCTTCACTTGCGACTGCGTGATCTGGGCCTACACGCGAAACATCACTCACATCTAGTCCATTTTGCGCAATCAAAACGCGCGGTCCGCTCAAGCCGCGGATAATAGGCGTGCTTGATACTTTTGCATGGAAATTTGTATGAACGCCTGTTAGCTTTTCAAGCGAATCGCCGAGTGTCGCGCTTTGTTGTCTGCGCAGTGCTTCGCCGCTCAATACACTGATAGGAATTGACGACTCCATAGACGACATGTGTAGAGGCGTAGAAACAATATCAATGACTTCGATTGGCGAACGACTCAATGCAAACTTCAAATTGCTTAAGCCTGCATCTGTTAGGTTAACGTCTTGATGTAAATGCGCATGGCCCGCGGCTCTGATATGAATTTCAGTATTACCAGCCTTGAGGTTTTCAAACAAAAACCGCCCAGCACTGTCAGTGACAGTTGACTGATTCGAACCATGAATTTCAACATTTGCATTGGCAAGAGGATTACCATTTGCATCCAACACAAGCCCCTCAAGTGATTGTGCTAGTGTGCAACTAGAAAGCGTTGCAAGCACCAGACTCGCAACTTTAGATAGTTTTCTCATTTGCTCCCTCAAATTTTGTTGTTATAAATACTTTTCAATATTTATGTTATGTTATATTGTAACAACAATTCAAGAGGGAAAATTAAATTGAACATATTATTAGATTTTAGTGACAAAACAGCCGTTGGTCTTTCTTTTGCGTGTGTCATGCATTGTATTGCGGTGCCAATCGTTTTAATTGCCTTGCCGTCTTTATCAGGATTTTTTGCATTTGATGAGCACTTCCACCTTTGGTTGGTGTTTGCAGTTATCCCAGTCAGTCTACTCGCCATTACTTTTGGATATTTTAATCACTACAACAAGCAACTGTTTTTTATTAGTGGAGTTGGTATGAGTATGTTATTGGCTGCTGTTGTCTTTGGTCACGATGGTTTAGGTGATGTTGGTGAGATAGGACTGACGATAGTAGGTTCAGCCCTAATTGCTTATTGCCATTTGCGAAATATTGCTTTGCGAAAGCGCTCAATTCAAACGCAATAACTCAAGCGAAATAACAAACGGAGCCAAATTATGAATGCGATTGCTGAAAATAATTTTAATGAAGTCTGCAGCCAAAAAACCTTCTTATCATTCATTTCAGAAACGCCAGATATTCTCGCAAATATTTATGAGGCGTCATGTAATATCGCTGTATGGAAGCGCACACTTTGCCAAAGCTTTCTCGCGCAAATTGCGAGTGATATCCACCAAAATCCACTAGTCAATTCGGTATTAAGTGTGAGTGCAAATTCCATTGAAAAAGATATTGAAAAAATTGCGTTTGACAAACCTTATGGCAAACAACTTCGTGAATACATCGCCCAAGACATAGACATGTTTTGTGTCCTATTTGATGCAAAAGAAGTAGGATTAAGGCTTTCAACCTTGGATAAAGCAATGTGTCCTCGGTTTCACGTCGACCACGTGCCATGCAGATTTATTACTACTTTTTATGGTGTTGGCACTCAATGGCTACCACACGAAAAAGTGAATAGAGAAAAGCTAGGGCATGGTAGTAAAGGGC
Organism: Glaciecola sp. KUL10; assembly: GCF_003203515.1. GTDB lineage: Bacteria > Pseudomonadota > Gammaproteobacteria > Enterobacterales > Alteromonadaceae > Glaciecola. The sequence goes on from NZ_BGNG01000001.1 coordinate 498,699, forward strand.
TCGCAGATGACATTTCAGGCCTCTATTCAGCTCAGCAAGATATTCAACAACTTAATTGTGGTGATGTTGCCTTACTGAAAGGTGAGTTGTGGGATGATAATGAAGGAGCGGGACTCGTGCATCGCTCCCCTGCTTTGGGAGCGAGTGAAAAGCGGTTAGTGATGACTTTGGATTTGGTTTAGTTGTCAATGCTGACGAAAATCGTCGGGATCTTCATAATAAGCTTCGATAGATATCACATCAAGCATATATGCTGATGTACCGAGTGGGTCTTCGAATAGACCTCTACGCAATACACCCTTCAACAAGTAGGCTTTGGTAATATCCAACTCATCGAACCCTTGTTCGAGTTGCGCAAAGATAATTTGATTAGGCGGTGGTGGCGGAAAATGCAAGCAGGCGCCAAAGTAAGGTACCAGAAACATACTTTGCACATTTTGTGCTTCATAGTAGTCTATCGGTACAATAAAACCCGCAATCGAGACAGCCTGCTCATCAAATGATTCCACCGCATTAGTGGATATCATCGCGTCACTGTAAGCTTTATCTGTCGATGCTTGAATTGACAATAAGATATTATCTGCAAATTCTGTCGCGGTGCTCGCCTGCTTTTGTTGATATTTTTGCAATATGGATTTTTCGTCAAACGGCAGCAACTGAGACCATTGAAGGCGAACAGGGTCTTGCGATTCGTATTGTTCGATTAGTTGAATATCACTTGTTTGGTAAAGTATTGAACTAAACAAAGACCATTGCTTTAAATCATGTTGATACTTAAATAAAACATACCCAAGTGAACAACCAAGTAAAATACAAACGATAAAGCTGATACTTAACTTAATACCTCGTTTCATCAAATCCTCTTGTTTGATTTTTTCTTATCACTGGAACTGCTAATCCAATTACGTTGTTGGTCTTAGCATGTTTAATCGCCGCTTAAACTCATTCATCACCAAACAAAATTACCTTATCTAATTGCATTGTATATGCAGATTGACCTAAGTCATTTTCGGTAAGTTCAATTATTATTGTGCCATCAAACCAAAAAGGATCTTGCAGTGAATTGAGTTCAACGCCTTGCTCAAATCTACCGTGAATAATTTGGTTAGGTGGTGGAGGTGGAAGGTGAAGACAAGCGCCAAAATACGGCACGATAAAAAATTCGGTAATAAGTTGGTCTTCATTTGATTCAAGCGGCACCATAAAGCCTGGGATTCTGATTCGTTTATTGTGATAAGACTCAATCACACGCGTCGACGTCAATGCCTGTTTAAAACGTTTGGCGTTTTCGTCGGTTTCGCTTAATTTATCTAACGAGTCCAAATTATCGTTGCTTGCGCCATCTTCAATATCTAAAAGCACCTCTGGAGGGTTCAGTAAAGCGTTTAAATCATCCTTTGGCATTAGCTGTATCCACTCGATTTCTAGGTACTCGGCATTAGAATCGTCAGCTTTGCTTGGGATACTCAAGGTATAAACTAATAGAGCAGTAATACCTATTAGTTTAAGTGCGAAAGACAGTGTGGAATATTTGTTCAAGGTAACTAGCTGAATTTATTTTTATGATATTGTTATAATATAACACTACAGTTTATAAACCTAGCTTATCAATAAAACAGTCTTAATCTTTAGAAAGCCATAAGCCAGCTTCGCATTGGCACTGATTTCGTCTAAGACTTAGGATTCGCCTATCCCAGATCCACCAAATAATGAAACTCATCACTGCGGCAACGACTCACTCGATATTCGATCGTTTTACCGTCTATAGTACGTGTAATTCGTTTAACTTCTAACAATGCGGAGTTTGGTTTGATACCTAAAAGCTTTTCATCTTCTATGTTTGCCAACACGGCTTTGATGCTGTCTTGGGTATCTTGAACAGTTAAGTTAAATTCTTGCTGGTAATAATGATATAGGGTGTGTGGCAAGTCAGTTTCAGTTTCCAAGCCTTTAAAAAACTTGTGTGGTAAATAAATAGACTCGATAATACAAAACTGCTCTTGCAGGACGCGTTGGCGCACAAGGTGGATAACTTTTTCTGTCGACTTTAAGCCTAACTTACTTCTTATTTCGGGAGTCACCTCTTCGATAGCGAGTGATAATAGTACGGCTTTAGGTAATTCCGGCGCTGCTCCGTCTTTGATGAGCGGGAAAAAGCGATACAAACTTTGCTGGTTATTGTGCTCAGAGACAAAGGTTCCAACGCCTTGTTTACGCGTTAATATCTTAGAATCAGTCAGGCCATTTAACGCTTTACGAACAGTACCTTGGCTAACGCCTAACTCGTCAGCAAGTTGAAATTCATTTGGCAAGGCTTCGCCGGGCTTCCATCTTTGCTCGATTATTAATTGCTTTACATGCTCTTCAACCTGTTTATACAAGGGTTGAAAAGCTAGGTTAGGTCTATTGAGCTTGTTGTCAAATTTCTGCTTGTTCATACTGGATTCTTTTAAACACTTGCGACTAGATTAATATTAATACCTATTAATATTCAAGCTATTAAGGCCAATCATCCCATATTTGAACAAATGGCCTCTCGATCACTGCTAATATTAATTGCGCACCTATCAACGAAATTGAAATACTCACATTTGCAGATTGACAATAATTTAACAAAACTATAACTTATGTCTTATACAAGACTAACCAGTAGCATATACTAAAGGAATTCTAAGCCTGTGCTTTCTTTACAGACTCCTGACTGGAACAAAATAGAACAGTGCGTCGTTCTCGATGCAAGTCTGTCTTCAAAAGAGACGGTCATTCTTAAGACTAATCAAGACGATATTTGCATTTCAATTAATGAGTTTGGATTGCGCTTAACAACTACTAAAAAAGCGCACGATTTTGATTATGGCATTGTGATTAATGACACTGTTGCGTGTACGCTTAAATTGGACTTATCTGATACTCATGTTTTTATCTCATCGGATAAGTATCAAATAAGCATTCAAAAATCCCCTTTTGCTTTTACTTGGTCAAAGGGTAAACACATCATTCAAAAAACACCTAACGACGAACATTTTGTTAGACAGTACCGGTTACCTCCGCTTGCTCAAACAGATGAAGGTTGGCTGTTTAGTTTGGATCTTGGTGCTGAAGAGCCTGTTTATGGGCTCGGTGAAAAATGGTCTTCTTTAAACAAACGCGGTCACCTTATCCGCTCATTTAACGTTGATGCTTTGGGTGTCAACGCAGAAATTTCATATAAAAACACGCCCTTTGCGTGGAGTCCTGAGGGGTGGGGAATATTTATTAATACTCCTGCGCCCGTTACTCATTCTGTTGGTCACCCTGCTTGGTCACAACGTGCATACACTGCGCTAATTGAAGATGCATTTTTTGATATTTACTTACTCGACTCAGACTCGCCGCTACATACACTGGAAATGTATACGCACTTAACAGGCAAAGCCCCCGTTCCACCTTTGTGGAGCCTTGGTGTGATTTTATCAAAAGCTTATTACAAAGATGTGCCTGAGCTACTTGCGACAGCAAAAGCAGTGCGCGAACACAATATGCCATGTGATGTGATCACCATAGATGGCAGAGCTTGGCAAGATACTGATACGCGTTTTGCTTTTGAGTGGGATCCTAAACGTTATGACGACCCAGCATCTGTTATCAAAACGCTCAAGGATCAAAACTTTAAAGTATGCGTTTGGGAATACCCTTTGGTTTCGGTTCAAAACAAGCTGTTTGATGAAATGGCGGCCAAAGGTTGGCTACTTAAAGATAAACGAACGGGTGAAGCCTATCGCTACCAATGGGACATGAGCGCATTTGCCGAAGTGCTCACTCCGTTACCTGAATCTGGTATCGTTGATTTTACGCACCCTGACGCATTTAATTTTTGGCTAGAAGCCCATAAACCTTTATTTGATATCGGCGTTGATATGATAAAAGCTGATTTTGGTGAGCAACTAGAAGACGACAATATGCTTGCCTACAATGGCGATTCAGGCATTAGACTGCACAATGCATATAGCTTGTTATATAACCGTTGTGTGTATGAGGCAGCGGCTAAATACTGTCAATCAGGTCCGTTCTTATTTAGTCGATCTGCTTGGGCAGGTTCACAACGATACCCAAGCCAATGGGGTGGCGATCCACAAGCTGATTGGGGTGGTCTAATTGGCAGTATTCGCGGCGCTTTATCTTGGGGAATGTCTGGCGCGCCCTACTTTGCAACAGATGTTGGTGGCTTCTACAAAGACAAGCGTGACCCATTGTTATTCGTTAGATGGTCACAAGCTGCAGTGTTCAGTGCTCACATGCGTTTGCATGGCATTGGTCAGCGTGAACCCTGGAGTTATGGACCTGAGGCAGAGGCCGCGGTCAATAAAGCATTAAAACTAAGATACATATTGATGCCATATATTTACAGTGTAATGCACCAAGCTAGCGAAACAGGCCTGCCCGTGATGCGAGCAATGCCCCTCGCCTTTGCAGATGATCGCATCGCCCAAAGCTTTGAAATGCAGTACATGCTTGGCGACAGTATGTTAGTTGCACCTTGTACTAACCCACACAGCAAAGTTGAGGTTTATTTGCCCAAAGGCGATTGGCTACGTTTTCCTTGCGCAACGCCATTTTCGGGTGGACAACTGTTAACACTCTCGCTTGAACTTGACGAAATGGCTGTGTTTGTAAAACAAGGGCATACAATAGCTATCGGCGAACAAGTTGAACATACGCAGGCAATTTCTGCCGATTATACTAAGCTTGAACGACTCCCTCAGTGGCCAAACTCAGCGATTGAACTTAACTAGGCAATGATGAATTTGTTAAAAGGATTTATTAATTTACTTGATACCTTAAATGAAGCTAATGCTAATTTTGGTAGATGGACTGCGGGGCTGTTCTTAGCCGCGATGGTCTGTATGATCATCGCTCAAGTAGGCTTTCGCTATTTGCTCAATGATTCATTAACTTGGACAGAAGAACTTTCAAAGTTCGCAATGGTGTGGATCGCCTGTTTAGTTGCCCCATATGCGTATAAACATCATCTAAATGTGTCAATCGAAATGTTTCACCAAGCGCTGCCTGCGGCACTTGCGCGTGTGGCCGAAATTGCCGTTACACTTTTGGTGCTACTGATATCCTATTTATTTTTTAAATACAGTTTGGGCTTTGTTGCAAACGGCGCAAGTATCAACGCTGCATCAGTGCCACTTTCATTGTTTTATGTTTATTTGTGCATGCCCTACGCTTTTGGCTCTTTATTTCTAGTCGGCATTCAACGCTTGCTAGAGCAAACCTCAACACCAATTATTCATTCAAATAATGTCTTCCAACAGGAGCTGAAATAGATGTCGCTCAGCTATATATGGATTTTCATTCTATTATTAACTGCTGGTACGCCTGTTGTTTTCGCATTGTTGATAGGTCCCGGTGTCAGCCTAATGATAGATGGCAAAGAGGTGTATTTATCAGCCTTGGTAAATCGTTTATTTTCAGGCATGAATTCCTTTCCGTTGATGGCCGTTCCTTTTTTCATCTTAGCAGGTGAATTGATGAATCAAGGCGGTATTACTCAATCAATTGTTCGCTTTAGCCAAACACTGATTGGACATTATCGAGGGGGGCTTGCTCAGGTTAATATTTTATCTTCAGTACTATTTGCGGGTTTGTCTGGTTCTGCAGTCGCCGATACCTCTGCACTGGGTAAAATGCTCATACCTGCTATGGAGCAAAATGGCTATAGTCGACGATTTGCTGCCGCAGTGACCGCAGCGTCTTCCGTTATTGGACCAATCATTCCACCCTCTGGGATCATGATTCTCTATGCGTTTATCATGAACGTGTCGGTTGCAGGCATGTTTTTGGCGGGTATTGTGCCAGGCATTATGATTTGCATCGGATTAATGTTGGTGACGAGTCGCATTGCTAAAAAGCGAAATTACCCCGTAGCGAATGAAAAGGCCACTTGGGGCCAACGAGGAAGTGCGTTTAAAAGCTCTTTTTTGCCATTACTGACGCCGGTTATTTTGTTAGGTGGCATATTAGCAGGTGTGTTTACCCCGACCGAAGCCGCAGCAGTTGCTGTTGCCTATGCCTTAGTCGTTACGCTATTTATAACCGGTACGCTTAAACCTAAACAACTTCCACTGGTGTTGGTTAACGCAGCCGTGCAATCAGGCACGATTTTACTACTAGTGGGGTCTGCCGTGACCTTTGCTTGGATAATCACAGTTTCGGGCATGGCAGATACACTGGCTCAACAGATCACGCAAATAACGAGTAATGTATTGCTGCTTTTACTCATTATTAATATATTTTTATTTGCAATCGGCATGTTCCTAGATGCGGGTCCAGCGATATTAATACTAGGCCCCGTGCTTGCGCCTATATTTATCTCATTAGGCATCGATCCACTTCACTTTGCAGTCATCATGTGTGTCAATTTAACCGTTGGCTTGGCAACACCTCCAATGGGCTTAGTCCTGTTTGTTTCTGCATCAGTGTCTGGTGAGAAGACCGAAAATATTGCCTACGAAATGCTTCCCTTCCTAGCGGTCGAAGCCTTTGTTATTTTCTTAATCACCTACTTTCCTGCAATCACGATGACCTTACCAAGATGGTTTGGTTTCGCTTAGGGGCTAAAGATGTCGAATCGATTTAATACCAAACGCCTCTCACTGTTGCTTATCTATGCGCTCGTAGCTATTAGCAGTATTGTCGGTATTTGGCGTTCCACCACAAGCCAAGCGGAATTTACAATAAAAGCCGCTATTCAAGCCTCTACTCAAGATGAAGATTATGTCGGTTTGATGGCATTTAAAGAATATGTCGAAGCAAAGAGTAATGGGCGAGTAGAAGTCGCGATTTATCCATCTGGTCAGTTTTGTGCAAGCGTCCCAGAATGCATTAGTAATTTGCAACAAGGTGTTTTAGAGATGTTCCCCAGCACAGCAGGCGGTACTGGGAATTTTTTTGGTCCTGCCCAAGTCTTGGATATTCCTTATTTATTCAAAAGCGATAAACAAGCTGAATGCGTGTTAGATGGCCCCATTATTAATGAAATGAGAAAAGCTGTTTTAGACAAAGCACTTGGCTTGCGCCTGGTCGGAGTCTCAAATACCGGGGGCTGGCGAAACTTCGCTACTACCAACAAAGCGATACAAAAGCCCGAAGACTTAGTTGGTCAAAAGATTCGTACAACACCTGCCGAAATTCAACAAGAATTAGTCAGAGCATTAGGCGCTAACCCTACGCCAATATCCTGGGCCGAGCTTTATACAGCGCTGGCAACTGGCGTAGTTGAAGGAAGCAAAAACGGTATACAGGACATCATTGGCGCAAAACTCGAGGAGCATTTAAAGTTCATAGTGTTAGATGGCCATTCATACATGGCGACCTTGTGGTGGTTTTCAGAGCCCGTTTGGCAAACACTTCCTCCAGATATCCAAGCTATCATTTTAGAAGGCTTTGAAAAACAACAAGTCGCAGCGAACAATCTCGTAGCAACTATGGAATCTCGTTCTTATCAAATTTTTGAAGAAGCCGGCGGGACAATTTACAGACCCTCGATAGAAGAAAAAGAAGCTTTTAAAAAAACTTCTACCCCAATAAGAGAGTGGTTTATTAGCAAGTTTGGAAATCGATGGCTAACTTTATTAGAAGACTCTGTTGCACAGTGTCCAGTCTAAACGAGTTGCTCAAACACACTTAATCCTATCATTCATCAAAGCGTATAAAGAAAATTAAATCAATAAATAACGATTTTATAACATTTATATTGCACATCATTAACTTATCAGCTAAATTTTGTATATCTTCTATCTTATATAAGACCACTTGTTTTATTTAGGAAAGCGACTATTCAAATACACAACTCAAAATACGTAGTCGTAAGAAGGGCAGCAATGAAAACACACACATATTTTCTCGTTGCCGCACTGGTTCTAATCTGATCAATCAGATACACGGACACAATAAAAACAAATCTTGGAGAACACATGATGACTTTTAAACCAAGCACCATACAACAAGGCCTTACAAAAGCATTGGCATTAAGTACCTGCCTTGCGTTTGGACTGACAGCGAATGCACAAGAAAATTCAGATGCTGAATCACAAGGCTTAGAGAAAATTACCGTTACATCGCAAAAGCGCGTTGAGAATTTAAATGAAGTGCCTGTTGCAGTATCAGTTTTGCGAGAAGCGCAAATTAACTCAGCGTTTGCAGCAAATATCGAAGGTTTGCAGGCTCTGGTGCCTTCCGTTAGCTTTAGAAAAGGCAATACGACAAGAAACTCGGCAATTACCGTGCGTGGTATTGGTACAATTTCATTCAGTATTGCAGCAGAGCCAAGTGTTTCAACCGTCGTTGATAACGTAGTATTAGGTCGTTCAGGTCAAGCTTTTGTAGATTTATATGATTTAGAACGCATTGAAGTGTTGCGCGGGCCACAAGGCACGTTATTTGGTAAAAATGCATCCGCTGGTGTGGTAAATATGGTGTCAAAGCGTCCAACAGACACTTTCGAAGGCATGTTTGAAGCCACACTAATGGAAGACAATGAATATCGGTTGAAAGGAAAAGTATCAGGAGCGTTAAACGATAATGTAAACGGCAGCCTAACCTTCCTTAAAAGCCAATTTGACGGTTACATTGAAAACGTGTTCAACAACCAAACGACCAATGGCTACGACAAAGAAGGCGTGCGAGCCATGCTAGATGTAGACGCTGGTAACGATACCGACATTTTATTTATCTTTGAGAGTGTAAAGTCAAATGATAACTGTTGTGCGGATCTAGAATTAGCACCAAGCGGCCGTCACAACTCTGAAGCTTCTCCAAATAGTTCAGGTCCTGGCGATTTAGACCTAGACCAGCGTTTTGTTGACCACGATTTTGAAACTCGCACAATCGACGAACACACTGCTTTCTCTATTCAAGTAGATAAAGAATTAGGCGACCATACCCTAACATCAATTACAGCGTATCGTTCGTGGAGTAATACAGAATTTCGTGAAGGTGACTTTACGTCAACAGCAGGTGATGCCCCCTTCCCTGTCTTTGGTGTGCCTTTCCAACTACATGATATTGGCCCCCAAGAATGGGATCAGATTTCTCAAGAGTTAAGAATTGCCTCTCCAGTGGGCGGCGCATTTGATTATCAAGCAGGGTTCTTCTGGTGGAATCAGCAGTCAGAGCGTAATTTTACACGTGATGCTTCATGTCAGAATAATAACGGACAATTCCCTGCTGCTATTGGCGCATACCTCGAAAACACATTAGGTGTCGCTAATCCCACTGATGCGCAAATCAATGACTTTATCGCAAGCGAAGGCTTGAGCTGTAACGCAAACGATATTGTGAGTGCAACAGCATTTATGGAAACAGAGTTTAAAAACTGGGCCTTGTTTGCTGATGCTAAGTACCACATAAATGATGATCTTCGTTTACTCTTTGGTGCGCGTTACACCCAAGATGATATTAGTTTTAAGCACAATCGTCGTAGCAACGATCAATACAGCAGAACAGGCGTTGGAGTTCGTGCATTTGGTACTGATTTTGACGGCTCAACTGACGAATCGAATACTTCAATAAAGTTTGGTGGTCAGTATGACATCAGTGATGAAAGCATGGTTTATGCAACTTATTCACAAGGCTATAAAGGCCCTGCGTTTAATGTGTTCTATAACATGTCAGAAAAAGACACCTTGCCTATCGGCCCAGAAGAATCAGACGCTTACGAAATCGGATATAAGTACGCAACCAGTGACTTAATTTTTAATGTTGCAGCCTTTAGAACAGACATTGATGGTTTCCAAGCTAACAACCCCGAGTTATTAGATGGCGTATTTATCACTCGCTTAACCAATGCAGGATCGGTGACCACCGAAGGTATTGAGTTAGACTTCATGTGGCAAGCAACGGATAACTTCTTACTAACAGGTGGCTTGTCTAGCGTTGATGCCGTTGTAGATCAATTCAGATGTCCAGTTGGTCTTGATACATGTGACGGAAATTCAGGCGCAGACCTACCGTTTTCACCTGATCTAAAATACTCATTAACCGGTGAGTACGTGATGGAAATGGATGACATGGACGTATTCTTTAATACTTCTTATGTTTATACAGACGATATCAACGCGGGTGGCCCTGGCACTGATGCCAACCCAGGTGATGTTACGTTCTTACCTGACTACGCATTAATTAATGCAAGTGTCGCATTCTCGTTTGATGACGATGCTTACAGAGTTTCTCTAATTGCGAAGAACCTTACCGATGAGAAATTCGTAACAACATACAGCGGCGATAATTTCCGCTATCAAATCCCTAGAGATGCTGACCGCCACTTCGGTGTTCAGTTGCGAGTGAACTTCTAAAGTTCTTTGTGTGGTGTGCTTAGGCGTCCTTGTGGACGCCTTTTTTATTGGTTTTATAATTCTTTGAGTTCTAAGCAGCATACTGTGTTTGCGTTCGTAACGTTACTTTGTTGTGACAAATTTATATCGTCATTCCTTCGAATGAAGGAATCTCGTAAATTTATAAACGTAAAACAAATCGATCAAACTATTCAATCAAATTATCGAGCAAACATTACCAAAGAACATTCAGCGCGCCAGGTAAGCCCTATGCATTCATAAAAGCTTCCAACACAGGACGTGTTGGCAGCAGCGGCCAAGGATGGCGCACAGCGGTTTTATGAATGCATAGGGCTTATCTGGCAAAAGCTGAATATTGCTTACGAAGTGCGTTGGTTGATGTTTAAAGCTTGCTATGTTCCAAGGAGGTTCTCTTTTTCAAGGGAATGACGTTTCTTCGATGTAACAAGTTTCACCGGTGTAAGTTGTTACATCATTAGCTATAGCATTGGAATACAAAGCAGAATTAGGCCGGCGATCCATACGGTTTCTGCAATCAGGATGAAGATCGGTTTAAAGCCAACTTCGGTGATTTGGGCTAGGTTAGACTTCATACCAATTGCCGCGATAGAAACAACCAATGCGAAACGAGAAATATCGGTTGCCCCATTAGTTACAATAGCGGGCAATTCAACCCAGCTATTGAGTGTCATAAGCAATATAAAGCCAACTAGAAAGGCGGGAACACCAGGTGGTTTAGCATCTTTTGCGCTATCAAAATTCATCCGCAAAACCAATAATATACATACCACCACAGGCATCAAAAACGCCACTCTGACTAACTTGGTCAAGGTTGCAAGGTCACCCGTTTGTTCTGATACTGAATAGCCGGCGCCTACCACTTGAGCGACATCGTGAATCGTCGCACCTAAAAATAAACTCGTTTGTGTTTCATCTAAACTCAACGCACTCGCGAAGATGGGATAAAGCACCATAGCTATCGTGGATAATGTGGTTACGCCGATGATGGTCAGCATAGTGTCTCTGTCTTTTTGTTTACTTTCTGGCAATACAGCTGAAATTGCCATGGCTGCTGATGCCCCACAGATCCCTACTGAACCACCTGTTAGCACACCAAAACGCTTTTTTAATCCAAAGCCTTTTGCCAATGCAATACCCAATAAGATAGTCGACCCAATGGCAAAAATGAGTAGTGCACCGGTTTTCCAGCCCATCGTGACCAAATCATTAAAAGCGATTCTTAATCCTAGTAATGCAACGCCAATTCGTAATATATGGCAAGCAGTAAACTCAATGCCAGCTTTGCATTTTGTATCTTGGTAGATAAACGACATAGCGATACCGAGAAGCAATGCAAACAACATCGCTGGCGCGCCATAATGCTCACTTAAAAAGAGTGCGGCCAAACCCACAACAATGGTAGTGGCTATACCGGGCAGCAAGACCTTTACTTGCTCCACAGGACCTTGTGCGACAGAGCTCAAGCTTCATCCATAGCGAGGGCAACTAAAACCTGTCGCTTTCTTTCACCTGAAAACGGCTTACGCCCGTGCATAGCCATATAATTGTCAACGAGTGCGACGTCACCGTCTTGCCAAGGTAAGTCAAAAGTAAACTGCGCCGCTAGAGATGCAACGAGCTCAAGTCCACTTGCTGCGATATGAGAGCCATCGCCAAAAGTAATTGCACTAGCAGGGTTTTCTCTGACGCCTTTCCAGCCCATGTATGCTGCGATTAATTGATTATAGAAAACCTTATTTCCATTTTTTAGGGTAACAACAGCCGGAAGTACTGGCGTGGTCGCGCGAAGACTGTTATCCGGCATCCATTCCCACGAGTAACCAAGTTCTTTAAGCTTTGCTTCGCCCTCTTCAACTGATTCAACGCTTAATGTACTTTTCCAGCTTCGACCTTGACCACTATTGGGGTCGTCTTCAGCCGGCATATGTGTGGTATATTTAAGGCCCTTTTGTTCAAACTCATCAGCTAAAGTGCGGTCTTGCTTTTGGAGTTCTAAGAACAACATATCCGAGCGACACAGCGGCGTAGCGCCCCCCTCTTCGGCTGCACTTTTACAAAAGAAAAATAGCTTACTAGGTGAAATAGGTGTTTGGGCCATTTCATGATGCAAGTATATTTCAACGTCCTTGGGTGCTTCGTTTGCTGTAAATACGCGTTCAGTAAAGTTAATTCTGACTGCGTTAGAAAGCGATTCTTTGTATGTAAAGTTCGGATAACCAAATGAATTTGAAAATTCATCAAAGGTCTCTGCAGAATACAAAGGAAAACCTCTAAACAATATTGCACCGGAACTTTGAAGACGTTCTTCTAACACTTGTTTGTTCGCTACTATCCATTCAGCACACTCTTGCGTGGTTTTTAACCCATCTTCATTTAACACTACACTAGGGAATACGGAATCACCACATGCAAGTTGATGTGGCACGTCGACAAACCTGATTACATTAGTCATGTTCGCTCCTAGTCATATATTGGGTTGAAAGTATTGAATGCGGCCTCACAAAAATCACCGGGATCATTAAATCGACGGTTAATGTTGAGTTCGTCAATTGCGGCCATTTCTGCTTGTGATAATTCGAAATCAAAAATTGAGATATTTTCTTTCAAACGCTCAACTTTTGAAGTCTTTGGTATGATCGCATTCCCACGTTGTATACCCCATCTTAAAACAACTTGAGCAGGCGTTTTATTCAGCCTTTTTGCAACAGATATTACCACATCTTGCTCCAATATTGACTCAGATGCTCCTGCCATATCTAGTTCAAGATAAGACAATGCCCCAAGTGGAGAAAATGCAGTGACATCGAGCCCATAGTCTTTCGCTAGTCTAATGAGTCGTTGTTGAGTCAGATAGGGATGACTTTCAATTTGTAACATGGCTGGTTTTATTTCTGCATAAGACATTAAATCATGCAATAGTCCTGAGTTGTAATTGCATATGCCAATCTGTTTCGCCAACCCTTTTTTACAAACAACTTCCATAGCAGCCCAAGTCTCACATAAAGGAACAGGTGCTCTTTGCATTGTTGGGTTTTCTGAGCTGGGGTCAAAAATCCACTCAGGTGGATATCGCACATCTATAGGTACGTATTTCTGAGCTATTGGAAAATGAATTAAGTACAAATCTAAGTAATCTAACTGCAAATCATCAAGTGATTTTTGTAGTGCAATTTCTACATGTTCTTTGGCATGGTAGGTATTCCACAATTTAGAAGTAATCCATAGCTCATCTCGCGTACAAAGACCATCATCAATGGCGCGCTTAATGCCTTCTCCAACTTGAAGCTCATTCCCATAATCGCACGCACTATCTAAATGCCGATAGCCTAACTTTATTGCATTATAGACTGCATCTGCACACTCTTCTTTTGGGACTTTCCAGAGTCCAAAACCAACGCGAGGAATGGTATTTAGTTGTTTTGTCATTTTAAGGCTCACCTACTCAGGTTTTATATCTTATATAAGACTAAAGTTAAAATATTGTTGCTTTATTGTCAATTGAAAAGCGAAAGTGAATATAAAGATTCTTAGTGGTCAAAATACTTAGGGTTAATTTTCAATGACGCTGTTGCTAAACTGACTTCGAATAAAAATGCAGCAAGTCCGGCAGTCAAAAATGTCAAACTAATGATAAATGTCACAATGACTGCTGCATTTAACTCAGTCGTGAGTACACCATTGAGCAATAATAAAATTACATTAATACAGACAGTTACTGCAGAACTAGTGAGCAATGTAATTGCCCAATTTGAAAAACGCATGCGTCTTCTTAAAGAAACCAGTTCACGAATACACTTGTTATTGAGCTTACTAGGATCTTCACTAAGCATGTCGTCGAAGTACCTTGCACGGTCGACAATTCGAGCTAATCTGCCCGTTGCTACATTGACCAGTTGACCAATACCGACGATTAAAAAAATAGGAGCAAGTGACAATTGAATGATTGTTGCGGCGCTATCGCTTAAATTAAAGTCCATGAAAGCCTAATGAAGTATTTTGAGTTTTGTAATTTATCAATCGTATTTACTCGGGTCAAACCATAATCTAGTATCATCAAATAAAACATCAGTAGGCATATTTGGGTTTTCTAATTTAATCACATTTCTATCCATCAAATTTGCCTCTAAAATATATCTCTTATGGTATCGATTAAACAGCCGGTCGTAGGTACCATCTTCGATTAGAATGAACAAACCTTTCGTTAACCGATTATACAGCGCTTTATTACTTCGATTTACGTAAAACAAATCCGCTTGTGGATAATACAATGCAATTTTAGGGGCAACACGCAACTGCGGGAATTCGGATTTGTAAAACATTAATTCTGCCGACGCTTCGTGTATCGCCCTCGGAAAAATGTCAAATCGTTTAAAGGCCAACATTTGATAAAGATTGTCTGCATTACTCGACATCACTACCTTTGGAAAATATTTTTGCATCGCAGGTAAGTCTATCCAATCTGCTCCATAGCCCAACGTTAACCCTTGTATACCTACTAATGTTTCTGCTTGAGAAATATTAATCGATTTGTCTTTGTGCGTTAGTAGCAAACGCCAGCCCAACATTCCTTTCCGGATTGGCACGCTGATATGCCGCAATTTTTCACTTAGTTCTTTGGAGGCTGGAAACCACGCAACATCAATACCTTCGTTTTTTGTTAATGTGGTAACTTTTCTTAGTTCACTGTAACCGCCCACGTGCACTAATCGGCAGTTCCCAAATTCATTTTCAGTTACCTTTATTGCAGCTTGAAGTAATATCTTGGGGTAACTAGCAAAGGGATAAATTGAATTTAATCTAGCGGGGTACCTTACCACACACGTTTGGTCTTCTTCATGGATACTAGATTGGGCTGAGGCAGGATGTACACCACTAACCAATAATATCAATAAGATGGTCGCCGTTATAATTAAGAAGTTTGCTCCATGCTTTTCATTAAAGCTTTTATTCATCCGAAAAGAACTGACTATAAAAAACGTCTGGAGAAAGCGGTCGGCTAAACAAATAACCTTGGATAAGCATGTGGCCCGTGCTGCAGAGCCAGTTTAATTGCTGCTGAGTTTCGACACCTTCAGCAACCGTTGTTAGCCCAAGGTTATTTGATAGCTGAATGATAGAGCGGACAAGGTTTTCATCTTGTTTATCTATTGAAATATCATTAATAAATGATCTATCAATTTTTAATTTATCAACTGGAAGATCTTTAAGGTGACTCAAAGAACTGTAACCAGTGCCAAAGTCATCCAAGGAAAAACTTATTTTAAGCTTTTTGAGTTCGTGGATCTTGTCAATTGTTTCAGCCAAGTTTTCCAAAGCAACGCTTTCTGTGATTTCCATCTCTAAATGATGACCAGCCACTTGGTGCTTGCGCAGAGTACCGATAACTCGCTCTAGAAAGCGTTCATCTGAAAACTGTTTACCACTAATATTTACCGCGATTCTAAAGTCATCTTTTAGCAAGCCTGCACTTTGGACTTTAGCAAGAAAGGCACAAACCTTATCAAGCATAATATCGCCAACTTCGATAATGAGAGAACTTTCCTCTAAAAACGGGATGAATGAATCTGGTGATATCGTTTCATCACCTTTTTGCCATCTTATAAGCGCTTCAGCAGAAACAATTTCGGAAGAAGTTGAATCGTAAATTGGCTGTAACACAAAGCAAAATTCATCATCTTGCATCGCCTTGGTAATGTCGCGCTCAAGCTCTAATAATTTAGCAGCTTGCATTGCCATTTCATCTTTAAACATGGTTACACAATTGCGACCTCGTTTTTTAGATTCATACATAGCTGTATCTGCATACTGTAAAATCAAGTCAGCGCTATGTTCTCCCCGTCTAAATACAACCACGCCGATGCTCGCAGATAAAGAGTAGCTATGCATAGACAGTTTGATGTCTTTATTAATACAAAGCCTAATTTTTTCAGCGATTTCAGTAGCCATTATTTTTGCAACTTCAAAATCGTTACTTAAATTTTCTCTGAAATATAAAAACTCATCTGCTCCAAGTCGCCCTACAACACCTGTTGAAGAAAATTGGTTCACCAATTCATCACATAACTCAACAATGAGAATATCTCCTACACTGTGACTTAGGGTGTCATTTATGCGTTTAAATTGGTCTAAGTCGGCAAGGATAGCAACATCGTATTTATCAGTATCTTGTATTGGCTTAGCTTCTTTTAATATGTCAAACAGTCTATTGCGATTGGGTAGGTTTGTGAGTGGGTCTTTATAAGCTAGCGCTTCGATTTGAGCTTCTGCTTCTATTCTTTTGGTTACATCATTGCAGACCGCAAGTAAACTCTGTCCGTCAAAGGTGTGAAATTTAACTAACGAGACTTCGTGAATCGTCGTTTGTTGACTAGCATTTATCATAGGACAAGTAAGATCTAGCTGTCGCTGCTCACTGTTCATGAATAAGAGTATTTTTTGATTCAAATCCGCGTCTATCTTTTTAATTACCTTTTCGGCGTTTTTACCCTTAAGGTCAAATATTGAATAACCATAGAATGCGGCAGTTGATTTATTTGCAAACGCAAAAAGCCCATCATTGTCTATTGCAAAAATTAGCAACGGGGCAGTATCAAGAATTAAACGAAAACGCTGGCTTCGCTGAGTCAACAACAATTGCCCTGAGGCGATACGATTTAAAAGGTCATTTGCAGAATCAACAATCAAGCTAAACTCATTGGATTCATGCCCTTTAATATGAGCAATAGACTGCTCTGTTATTGACGAGGTGTTGACGCGTTGCAGCCTTTTGGCAAGGCGAGTAAGTGGAACGGCAAGTGAGTTGTGGTAGAGTAAAACCAAAGCGAGAGAAAGCAACATGTAGCCAAGTAATGAAATGCTAAACGTACGAATAGCCCTTTGATACACCTCTTTTAGCGCAACATGGTTGTTAGCTTGAAGAATCAGTTTACCTGAAAAATTACCTTCGCCTACGTCAACACTGTATTCTGTATAATTAGGTGCAACGAGAGATAGCACTGGGTTAATGTACCTCAGCTCTTCGCGAACAATCTCAAACATTGTTTCACCGCGATCGTCAACTAAAGCAACATAAGAAAAATACTCAAACAAGCTGAGCCCCTTAACAATTTGCTCTGCTAAGTTAGGGTCCATCAAATATACTGCTCTAGAGGCAGACGCTTTGTTTGAATCAATAATGGACGATATCGAGGCATTTATATCCTCAGTTCGATTTTTAAAATCGAAATACGTCTGTTGAAACGCCATTAAGAGTCCTAGCAAAGATACTAAAAGTAAGCTGCGCAGACCTAAAACAAATGATAGCTTTTTTCTTAACTTCACTGAATTTTGTAACTCATTTGTTTACCTAAAATCAATATATGCCATCCATATATACTTGTCTAATATATATATCCGCGCTAAGGACTTGTTTCTTTAATCAAAAGTGACATTTTTAGCTTAATAACATGCATAAAAAATAGTTTTGTTTTAACATCAGGAAAAACAACAATAACGAAGTTCTCAACATGTCAAATAAGCAAGATGATAAAGATTTTCCGACAATAAACATCGATATGGATGAGCACAGACCTATCGAACGAAAGACCTCAAATAAAAGTGCTCAAAGTGCAGCAATATCCCAATCCGCAGCACCAAAATCCAGCAACGCGTTTGGTGTTATCGCGTTTATGTTTGCGGTTGCTGCCTTAGGCGTGAATGTATTTTTATATAAACAAATAGAAGCTGAACAGAAAAGAGCCAATGCTGCAGAAACTCGAATTCTTTCTCTTGAAGACAAAATTTCAGCGACAGGCGAAGAAATAGGAAATTCAACGGTTGCATTGCAAGTGAAAGTTACCGAATTGACGAATAAGTCAAATGAGCTTTGGGATCAAATGGACAAGCTGTGGGCTTCTGCTTGGAGACGCAACCAACAAGATATTAAGTCATTAGATGGGCAGGTCAAAAAAGTACAAACGGACACCCAACAGTTATTAACGGGCATAGATAAGAAAGCAAGCGAAGCACAATCAAGTACTCAAGCGCTCATCTCAAGAGTAGATGGGATAAATGGCAAGTTAAATAATCAAGCAAACGATATTCTTGCTGCTAGCGTAAGTGCGGAACAAGCGTCAGAAGCGACAAGAGGTCAAGGCACAAGAATTGATGCACTTAATGAAAAAATTATGCTTTTAGAAAAACGAAATGGTGATCTGTTATCAAAAATCGCTGATTTAGAAACCCAACTACGTGAATTAGCCACTAAAACAGTCAGCAACCAGCAAGTTAAGAGCGATACACTGAACT
This sequence comes from Glaciecola sp. KUL10, assembly GCF_003203515.1. Lineage (GTDB taxonomy): Bacteria > Pseudomonadota > Gammaproteobacteria > Enterobacterales > Alteromonadaceae > Glaciecola. The sequence continues at coordinate 517,346 of NZ_BGNG01000001.1, forward strand.
TGCATTCGGATATCGCAGAATAGCTTAACTAGACAGATATTTTAGATACAAAAAAGGCGCCAAACGGCGCCTTTTTCACGAAACGCTAACGCTTATCGACGTAGACCTAAACGCTTGATTAAGTCAGTGTAACGATCTTGATTTTTGCCTTTAAGGTAATCAAGAAGCTTTCTACGTTGGCTAACCATGCGCAATAGACCACGACGTGAATGGTGATCTTTCTTATGATCTTTGAAGTGACCTTGTAGTTTGTTGATGTTGTTAGTTAACAATGCAACTTGTACTTCAGGTGAACCTGTATCGCCTTCTTTAAGACCAAATTCTGCGATGATGTCTGCAGTTTCTTTTGTAGTTAGTGACATAAATTACTCCTAATATTAAGGATTTAAAGATAAGACATGCCGATCACTAATTCAGTCATGTCCGAAAGAGCGCGTATTATAACGATCTTCGTTTAATACACAAGCTTTATGCTAGGGATATACCACAACTCGTTTGGGTTGAAGTCGACCGCTATCATCAATTGTTGCAATGCCCAAGAATGTCTCGTGCTCTTCCAAATAAAGTCTTACTAACTGTTCTTTATCAAGTGAGTGCTCGACATCAACCGGTTGGCCTTGTGAGAATGCAAATTTTCCAGCAGTAGTCGCATACAATTTTGGAAGCGCTAATACCGCAGTGTCCATTGGTAATAAAAGCTTATCTAGTGTTTGGTAGTCAGGTTCTTGTTCAGTCGATTCAGCAGTGTCTTTGATAGTCTTAGATAAAGCCAATAAATTATTCATTGTGATCATTTGATCAGCTGGATAATTAGCTACTTGAGTTCTTCTCAACATACTGACATGAGCGCCACAACGCAGCACTTGCCCAATATCGTCGACGAGTGAACGAATGTAAGTCCCTTTTGAACACCTAACTTCGAGGTCGAGTTCGTCGCCCTCAAACCGCAATAACTTAAGTTCATAAATAGTAATATCACGCGCTTCGCGATCAATTGTAATCCCTTGCCTTGCGTAAGTATAAAGTGGCTTACCATTGTGCTTTAACGCAGAAAACATTGATGGAACTTGTTTTATCTGCCCCCTAAAACCATTTAACGCCTCAGCTATTTGCGCTTCTGTGACATCAACGGGCTTGGTTTCAACTACTTCACCATCGCTATCAGAGGTATCAGTTCTCACACCAAGTGTCGCAGTTGTAATGTAGGTTTTATCCGCTTCTAATAAAAATTGTGAAAACTTGGTCGCTTCACCTAAACAGATTGGCAACATGCCGGTTGCTAGCGGATCAAGCGCGCCAGTATGTCCTGCTTTGGCAGCGCCAAAACTCCGTTTAACTTGCTGAAGAATAAAATTTGATGACTCACCCGTGTATTTATCAACCAGTATAACGCCGTTGATAAGGCGGCCTTTGCGTTTTCTGCCCATTACTCTTCTTCGTCTTTGCCTTGTGTTTTTGCGTCATCAGACGCTCTTGCCTGATTGACAAGGGTCGAAATTCGAATGCCTTCTGTGATTGATTCATCTCTAAAGAAATGCAAATCAGGTACGCTTCTCATTCTTAAACGCTTTGCTAACAGACTTCTAACCATCGGCTTAGCATCTTTTAGTTTAACGAGATCAGCATTGATAACGTCTTCGTCATCGCCGTAAAAAGTGACATAAATCTTAGCGTGAGCTAAGTCGCGAGACACCTCAACGCTACTAATGGTGATGAAACCTGTATCAGGCTCACGGTGTTTAAATTCGTTTTGTAAAATACTGGCGACTTCTTTGTGAACTTGTTGACCTACGCGGTCTGTTCTAGAAAATTCTCTAGCCATAAAAACTCCTTAAAGTACGATTGGCTCATATTGCCTTGCTCATATTTGCTTTAATCGTACTGCCCTAAATGAGACAGTATTAATGACAAAAACGGAGGCAATGTGCCCCCGTTTATATGAGTTACCGATTTAAAATTTAGTAAAGACTATAATTAAATGGTTCGTGCAACTTCGACGATTTCAAATACTTCGATTTGGTCGCCTACTTTTACATCATTGTAGTTCTTAACGCCGATACCACACTCGATACCTTTTTTGACGTCTTGAACATCATCTTTGAAACGTCTAAGTGATTCTAACTCACCTTCGTAAATAACAACGTTTTCACGCAATACACGAATTGGATTGCTACGCTTGATAACACCCTCAGTTACCATACAACCAGCGATTGCACCAAGTTTTGGCGATTTAAACACATCACGTACTTCTGCAAGTCCGATGATTTCTTGTTTAAACTCAGGTGCTAACATACCGCTCATCGCAGCTTTTACTTCATCAATTAGTTCATAAATGATGCTGTAGTAACGCAAATCAATTTCTTCGGCTTCAATTACGCGTCTTGCTGTTGCATCTGCACGTACGTTAAAACCAACTACAATTGCGCTAGACGCTGCAGCTAAACTAGCGTCAGTCTCGGTGATCCCACCTACTCCGCTACCTACTATGTTGACTTTGACTTCGTCAGTTGAAAGCTTGGTTAAACTATCTGCGATTGCTTCGATAGAGCCTTGAACGTCGGCTTTAAGTACCACGTTTAACTCGCTTACATCGCCGCTTTCCATGTTCGCAAACATGTTTTCAAGTTTCGCTTTTTGCTGTTTAGCAAGTTTCACTTCGCGTTGTTTTGTATGACGTTTAGCAGCTACTTCACGTGCTTTACGCTCGTCTTTAACTACTAATGCATCTTCACCTGCGATCGGCACGCCTGATAAACCAAGCACTTCGACGGGTGTTGAAGGTCCTGCCACTTTGATTTGGTTACCGTTTTCATCGCGCATCGCACGAACACGACCATACTCTTCGCCACATAGTAAAATGTCGCCAGCGTTAAGCTCGCCTTCTTGAATCAAAACAGAAGCAACTGGACCGCGGCCTTTATCAAGACGTGATTCAATGACGATGCCGCGAGCAGCACCTTTGTTTACTGCCTTAAGGTCAAGTACTTCAGCTTGTAATGTAATAGCTTCTAAAAGCTCATCTATGCCAAGACCTGTTTTTGCAGATACGTTAACGAATTGGTGCTCACCGCCCCATTCTTCTGAGATAACTTCTAATTGAGAAAGCTCAGTTTTAACGCGGTCTGGATCGGCAGTTTCTTTGTCCATTTTGTTAACCGCAACAATTAAAGGAACGCCAGCAGCTTTAGAGTGCTGAACCGCTTCTTTAGTCTGCGGCATTACACCATCATCCGCTGCTACCACTAAGATTACGATATCAGTAGCGTTAGCACCACGAGCACGCATTGCGGTAAACGCGGCGTGTCCAGGTGTATCTAAGAACGCGATACGACCGTTATCAGTTTCTACACTGTAGGCACCGATGTGCTGCGTAATACCACCTGCTTCGCCATCGGCAACTTTCGCTCGACGAATATAGTCAAGTAGTGAAGTTTTACCGTGGTCAACGTGACCCATGATAGTGACAACAGGTGCACGTGTGACTTTTTCACCAGAAGCAGTATCTGCAATCAATTCGTCTTCTAGCGCATTGTCGTTTACTAGCTCGTACTTTTGACCCATTTCTTCAATTACTAGCACTGCAGTGTCTTGATCGAGTACTTGGTTGATTGTCGCCATTTCGCCCATTTTCATCATGGCTTTAATTACTTCAGTACCTTTTTTAGCCATACGGCTTGCTAGTTCGCCAACGGTGATTGTTTCACCAATTTTGACGATACGCTCAACAGGTGCGGCAGGCTTATTAAAGCCGTGTTTAAGGTCTTCACCCGCATTCTTTTTCGACTTTTTACGACGACGAGAAGAACGCTCAACTTGCATGTCTTCTTCATCTTCCGCTTCTTGTGCATAACGGTTAGAGTGGAGGTGCACGTCTTCAGCTTCTTGCTTCTTGCGACGTTCTTCTTCTTCTTTCCAACGCTTATCATTTTCTTCAGCAAGTTTGCGCGCTTCTTCCGCCGCTTTTTTAGCGTCTTCTTCTAGCTTGCGCTGAGTTTCTTCTTCTTGCTGCTTTTTGATACGTTCAGCTTCAGCCCGCGCTTCTTCTTGAGCAGCACGTTCTTCATCGCTAAGTGTAGGTTCGTTTTTCTTACGTTCTTCAGCTTCTTTCTTCGCTTTTTCTGCTCTTGCCGCACGCTCTGCTTCTTGGGCTTTGCGAGCTTCTTCAGCTTTTTTAGCTTTTTCTTCAGCTGCTTTTTTAGCGACCTCAGCTGCTTTTTGCTCAGCTTCAAGCCTTGCTTGCGCTTCTTCAGCTTGGCGCTTTGCTTCTTCTTCAGCTAAACGCTGCTCTTCAACATCTGTGCGTTTAACGTAAGTGCGTTTTTTGCGAACTTCGACCTTAACCGCTTTAGACTTACCCAAACTAATCGTGCTAGTAGTTTTGCGTTGCAAAGTCATCTTTTTAGGTGCTTCTGCGCCTGTGCCACCGTGTTGTTTACTTAAGTAATCAAGTAAGGTTTTCTTTTCGCTTTCTGAAACGACATCACCTGCGGCTTTCGTCACACCTGAGTCTTTAAACTGCTGAACCAAACGATCAACGGTTGTGCCAATGTCTGTGGCGAGTTTTTCTATGGATACTTCTGCCATATTAATACTGTCTCCCTGTTGACCTATTCTTCATTAAACCAAACGATGTTTCGAGCAGCCATAATAAGCTGACCTGCTTTTTCTTCATCAAGTTCTTCAATATCACTGATTTCATCTGTACCTTGTTCTGCTAGGCTTTCTAAGTCGGTTACGCCTCTGCTTGCAAGTACGTATGCTAAATGCTTATCCATACCTTCAAGGTTAAGCAATTCTTCTGTTGGTTCTGATGCTTCAAGCGATTCTTCATTAGCCAAGGCTTTGGTCGTTAACCAAGCTTTCGCTCTGTTTCTAAGCTCTTCAACTAAGTCTTCGTCCAAACCTTCGATTTCAAGCAATTCACTTACTGGGACATAAGCGATTTCTTCTAAAGACGTAAAACCTTCATCAACAAGTACGCTTGCGAATTCTTCGTCGATGTCTAAACCTGAAGTGAATACGCTTAATACTTTTGCGTTTTCTTCTTCGTGTTTCGCGTTTAGATCGTCAACGGTCATTACGTTTAATTCCCAACCGGTGAGTTGGCTAGCTAATCTGACGTTTTGACCACTTCGACCAATTGCTTGTGCTAAGTTGTCTGCTTCAACCGCTACATCCATTGTTTTTGAATCTTCATCAACAACAATAGAAGCGACTTCAGCAGGTGCCATTGCATTAATAACGAAAGAAGCTGGGTTCTCATCCCATAAAACGATGTCTACACGCTCACCGCCGAGTTCACCTGAAACAGCTTGAACACGAGAACCGCGCATACCCACACATGCGCCAACAGGATCAAGGCGTTTATCATTGGTTTTAACAGCTATTTTTGCACGAGCACCAGGATCGCGAGCCGCTGCTTTAATTTCAAGCGTTTCTTCTGCGATTTCTGGTACTTCTAATCGGAATAACTCAACCAACATGTCTGGATGTGTTCTACTGATGAACAACTGTGCACCGCGAGCTTCGGGTCTAATGACATATAACAAACCACGTACTCTATCGCCTGGTCTGAATGTTTCTCTTGGCAACATATCGTCGCGGTAGATGACACCTTCAGCGTTGTTACCTAAGTCAATAATGATATTGTCTCGGTTCACTTTTTTGACGGTACCGGTGACTAACTCACCTACTCTGTCTTCATACTCGGCAATCATTTGAGCACGTTCGGCTTCGCGCACTTTTTGCACGATAACTTGCTTAGCCGTCTGCGTAGTAATTCGATCAAACGCAATAGACTCGATTTGTTCTTCAACGTAATCGCCCAGTTGAATCTCTGGCTCATCTATTTGTGCAGCCGAAATGGTAATTTCCGCGTAAGGGTTCTCTTGCTCGTGATCGTCTTCAGTCACTAACCAGCGTCTGAACGTATCGAAGTCACCCGTTTCTCTATCGATACTCACGCGGACTTCTATTTCGCCTTCATTTTTCTTTTTAGTGGCACTTGCAAGCGCGAACTCGAGGGCTTCAAAAATTTTTTCTCTTGGCACTTGTTTTTCATTTGAAACAGCTTCTGCTACCAATAAGATTTCTTTACTCATTTTTGCTCCAATGATGTCTCAATCAATTGAGTCATCCTTAACATTTGTCTATTAATCGAAGTTAGGCACTAAATTGCCTTTTTCTATGTTTTCAACTGCTAATTCAAAAGTATCGTTATCCACCTTAACTGAGATAATCCCGCTCTCACAGCTCAGCAGAGTGCCTTTGAAGTTGCGTCGGCCATCAATTGGCATTCGCAATTTCACAGACACTGTTTCACCAACAATTGACTCGTAGTGAGCAGCTTTAAACAAAGGCCTATCCATACCTGGAGAAGATACTTCCAAATTGTATTCGGTCGTAATTGGATCCTCGACGTCTAACACAGCGCTGACTTGATGACTTACATCAGCACAATCGTCCACATCGATTCCTGTTTCTTTATCTATATACACTCGTAATATAGAGTGTTTTCCAGCGCGAACAAACTCAACACCAACCAACTCAAAGCCCAAGGCTTCAACTGGTGAAACTAGCATTTCGGTTAGTCGTTTTTCTAATTGTGACAATTATTAACTCCACATATAAAAAAAGGGCAAAACAGCCCAATTTCATTCTGACGTTTGATTTACCATTGCGCCAGATACAAAAAAGCCCCGGTCAAAGCGGAGCTCATATCATACTGCGATGTACAACTTGCTTGATAATTTAAGCAAGCCGCCTTGAACTACTCGTGCATAAATAGCTCAAGAAGAACACGCTTTATACCTAAGTGGGTGTAGTATACGCGCCTACTTTATCTATGGCAAATATGATTTCATAGTGATTGTTGTTGTGTGGTATGTTTAGCACATCAAAGACGGTCAATATTTAATATGAAATACATACATACTTCATATTAACTCCACAATATTGTGTTTATTATGAACTTAGCTTATTTTCATGTTTCACTAGATAGCTAATATCATTTTTTGAATAGTGACTAATAAACAACGTAGCTAACCACAAAGAGTCAGGCATGAAAATAAAAGACATTTAAGCTAAGAAAGTATAAAAACAATCACAATTCGATTATTAGTTAATCAACAAATGTAGTATTTTACCAATTAGCTCAAAAACTGCTTTAAAAACAAAATATCACTATTGCCTAACACAATTTTAATCGGTATGGTATAGGAAAGTTCGTAAAATAATAATAAACGTGTAGCCTTTTTGTCGCAGTTAAAGACGATTTTGGCACATCAAGTGACTTTTGATGGTAATACACCTCACAATTAGTATATGGAATATGCATAATGATGGTCTCTAAAACCGCTGTAATATTATCGCCCCATGTTGAGAATGGCGCTAAACTCCCTACCCAATCAATTGAACAGTTTTATTCACTTTTAGAAGCTTGTAGCTTTAATGTTCAGCTAAGAAAGTTGGACAGTGAGGATATGTCATACTTAGCGTTAAAAGCAGATATCGTTTGTATTGATATGTGTAACAATCACTCGAATGCGACCGTCGACAAAATTTTGCGAATGGAAACTAGACTTCCTTCTATTGTGCTATTAAATGCGCCAGGCAAAGGTATTTGTGAGAAAAAGGCATTGATGCAAGGAATAAAAGGCGTATTTTACACAGATGATAGAAGGGATATCATTTTAAAAGGAATAGAATCAATCACTAACGGTGAATCTTGGTTCAAACGCGCAACACTTAATGCTGTGTTGAATGATTTAATGGCAAGTAGTTTACAAACTACAAATGTTCTACCTGAAATTAATCCCAGTGCAATGGTTGATTCTGTGCTGACAAAGCGTGAATGGATGATTGTTAGTTTGGTCGCCAAAGGTGCACAGAACCAAGAAATCGCTAACCAGCTTCACATCAGCGTAAACACTGTGAAGACTCATATTTATAGTATATTTAGAAAAACTAAATGCAGAAATAGAGTTGAATTAATTACTTGGTCACAAATGGCGCGTATGTCCGCGTAAGCAAGCACGAAGCTCAAAACCGACATCGAGAAACATCCAAGCCCTTTTGTTAGAAGGGCTTTTTTATTTGTTAAACCTTGGGCTTTGTTAACTTCTATTTGTCAACTAACTCGATACATTGCACCACAAGAGCAAAAACAACTGAATTCGGAGTCTCTACCTTGAACACCAATGCTTTATGTTTTCAAGGGTTAATGTGTTACCTTATGCGGCTAACAAATACTATAGTTTCAATCATTTAATTTTTGTTAATCGGAATGGAATGAATAACCAACAACGTGCCGGAGCGATCGCTTCATTTATTTGTGCATCCAGTTTCATCATCGGTCTATGCCTTGTTTTACTCATAGTACCTGATTTTAATGATGGCCCAGATCAACGCTTCAAGGTTCTTTCACAATCCAGCTTGCTTATGCAAGTCTGGTATTTCTTGGTATACCTAGTGTTTGGCGTTAGCATGTTGATACTGAGTATTTCATTGTTGAGAACAAAGTCAAAAGAACCTTCCTCACTTGAACAAATAACAATGTTAATGAGCTATCTTTGGTCTTGTTATATATTTGCGAGCGGTCTAATTGCTATCTTATCCATTGAATTTTTATTTAGCGGGCACTTTAAGCTTGGGGATACAAGCTTAGATTTATGGCGAGATATATACTCGATTCAAATGGGCTTAGGCGAAGGCGCAGAATGGGTTGGTGCGATATGGGTTGTATTAATAAATACGTGCATATTGAAAACCCGAAAACTCCCTTCTGCTCTCGCTTATTTTGGTTATTTCATCAGCATATTTGGCTTCTTTACCTTAGTCCCTGTACTGCAACCAATTGGCGCGATTTTTGGACTATTACAGATAATCTGGTTCCTTATAGTTGGTATATTGATGTTTAGACAGAAAACTTAATTGCCACTGTATAGCTAAATTCTCAAAATAACTTATTAAACCAGCGTGCTGCGCTGTCTATTGCATCTTCACTGTACAACACCCCCATGTGATCTGTTTCATCAACTAACACTGTTTCACCCAAAACTGTATTTTGTTCAATAAAGTCTGGGTAAGCACTCGCGACAAAAACCTCATCTTCACTGCCGACTATTGTTAATAAGGGTTGTTTTATTGATGCTAGTGCCATTTCAGTGTTATCGGGACGAATAGGCTGGGCAGACATTATCGACGCATAGCTATAGGCCATCATTTGAGGAGGAAAATTAAAGTACATGATAGGTAACGAGTCCAATTGAGTTACCCCAATCGAATTCAACATTAATATGCCGATCATTCTTTTCGTATCAAAGTGGATAGGAGCATTATGGCTTTCATTGCCGCCGACTTTCTTCTGTGTCGGTCCCTCGCCAAAGTTTGGGGCAAATAGCAGATAACCATCTACATCAGGCTTATGCTCTTTTAGCGCGTATCTCATCGCTATCCCGCCTCCCATAGAGTGACCACCAATTAGAATTTTTCTATCTAGCTGACTCTGTCCTCTGGGCATATTGTAATTGCCTCGCTCATTTAAGTGTAAAATAAGGTCTTCAAGATCATCTTCATACTGCCCTTTGTATGCGACATCAAATGCAGTACCGCCTGACTCTCCATGTCCTCTTAAATCAGGAAGAAGCACTTGTGAGCCTGTTTTACTATTTAGTAACTTTGCAGTTTTCAATACCGTTTTATGAGTTGATGCAATCCCGTGTAAAAAGATTATCTGTGTATGTGAGCTTTCTCCGACCTTCTTAACAAACAAAGACTCCCCATCTCTGGTTATAAACCTAAAACCATTTTTAGTGTCAGGGCTAATAGAGCCTAGTTTACTTTCTGACGAAATATTGTGAATCGTTTCAAATGGAAGTGAATTTGGCCAAAAAACCAATGCTAAACTTAACGTAAAATAAACAAGTAGCACTGCGCCAAAAACGAACATACTTTTCAGTATCTTTTTAAACATACCAGAGAGTGACAAACCTAACATTGCTGCATCCTTTAAAATAACTTCCAGAAAATGCAGTTTATGCTTCGCTAGGTGAATAACAGGTGAAACATAGCCATTAAATATTTAGTTACTTGATAAGAAAAGCAACTTTATAGACTTGGCCATTCTTGACAATATTCACTTTCCAATTCATTTGTTCAGCGATTCGCTTGACTAAATATTGTCCGTGTCCCAAACCTCTATATGATGTTTTGTTGGAGGAAGTGACTATTGGGTTTTCGAAAACTAATTCATTGTTAACTTCTTTAATACTCATCTTCCGCCCACCTCCATGATAAAACGCATTGTTTACCAAGTTTTGTGATAACAAACCAAACAAAGCGGCATTGCAGTGTGCGGTGACTTTTGAATTGATATCTAAATCCACTTCAAATTCAATATCCGGGTACTTATGAAATAAGTTTAATACTGCTTGCTCGATAATAGGCAGCAACTTTAACGATTTAAAATTCAAATTTTCTTGACGTGCCAAAGCCAACAACACCTCGACAGTTTGTTCTAACTCATTTGTTGACTCTTGAAGAACGTTAAACTCTTCAGCATCTAAATACTGGTGCTCATGTAATGCTAAGGTATTTTTGATAATCGTAATGGGTGTTCTAAGCTCGTGGCTGACATCCCGCGTGAAGTTTTGCTCTCGCACTAACAGAGATTCAATTTTCGTATAAGAATCATCTAAAGCATTTGCTAGCATCCCTATTTCATCATGTCTGTCCAAGCCGTAAATTTTTTCAATATTGTTTGATTCCTTGATCACTAACTGAGAATGAGTTGCTTTGTTTTTCACTTGTTTGGTCAGTAATTCAATCGGTCGGGAAAGCAGTTTTGCGAGATACCAAGAGCTAAGAGCACATAAAATAAAAGCGGCCACAGAAATGCTATACAAAAAAAGTGATTTATATTGGCTCAAGTATTGATTAGCTGTAAACGAACCCACGTTCATCAATAAAACACTTTGATTTTCTTTATTTTTAAATAGTCTAAATACATAGTGCATACCATCGCTTGTTGTAAAACTTCCACTGTGTTGATTGGCCATTGCAATACGAATATCCTGAGGGACAGAGTTGATAGATTTATACAAAACTGTGTATTGAAGAAGTGATGGCTTTTCGGAATTTTCTTGCTGCAACAACCTTTCTTGTTCTTTTATAAGCATTGATTGAAATGCATTTGTTTCAGCAGTTTCAATCAGTAAGCTCGATAGTCTGATAAAGAATAGACAAATGATTAGTGACAGCAGGCCAAATGCAATCAACAGCCTTGTTTTTAGGCTTTTAAAGCGAATCATCCAAACCCTTCAATAGATACCCTATATTGCTGATAGTGTTCAATGAAAGTGCATCTGTTACCTTTTCTATTGATTTTCTGAGCGAATAAATATGGGACTTTAAAGCATTGCTTTCAGGTGGCTCATCTCCCCATAGGTGGTCTATTAGCTCAGAACGACTAACTGGGTAAGGTGAAGCGAGAAGGAGTTTATAAAGTATATTAAAGCCAACTTTAGTAACCTTTATTTGTTCGTCACCCCAAGTGACTACTAACGAGCGAGTATCTATTGAGAGTAAGCCTTTTTTAAGTCTACTATCTTCGTGAAGTTTGGGCCTTCTTGACATTGCTTCGCATCTCAATGCTAACTCTCTTAAATCAAAAGGTTTGGTGAGGTAGTCGTCAGCTCCCAAACCAAACCCTTTAACCTTGTCCTCGTAAGCATCGCGAGCGGTCAACATTAAAACTGGTACATTAGACTTTGCTTCAGACTTTACTTTTTGACAAACTTGAAGCCCGTCTATATCGGGTAAGTTAAGATCTAAAATAATAACATCAAAACTAAACGCCAGAGCAAGCTTTATTCCCTGAGTACCATTTGATGCGTAATCAACATCCCAACCATGCGATTCCAAAAACTGAATAATTTGATTAGCTATCGCTTGATTATCTTCGACTAGTAAAACCCTAATGACCTTTTTCATTGTTTTATATGACCTTAATACGCTCTCTCAAAAACCTAAAACAAATAGGATAAATCAAATGAAACTGCTGAATGGGTTTTTACTTCGCCAAAATCGCCAAAAAATGAGGCAACATCTTCTTTTCGGCGCCCCACAGTGGCACCGATTCTCCATCCAGACTCATTGCTATTAGTGAAGTAATAGTTATATGTAAGTACTGCAAAACCATTTTCGCTAGTAAGTTCTTCAGACCCGATTGCGATACCAACGCTATGCTTTTTATTGTTGCTAACGACACGGTCATAACCCAGACCATAACCAACAACTCCAGCAGCAACATAATAACGATTAACCCCATCATTATAGGCTAACTGGGCTCCCAAAATAGAGGCGTGTTGATAGCCTGTACCAACAGATACTTGCGTATTCGCGTAAGTCTGCTGAGTAAACAAAACAACTATCAATCCAATAATTCCTTTAAACATTCTAACTCTCCTTTTCCCTTTCATTTATAGCTAATTTATTGCTTAAACCAATCGATAGCTGCTTCAATACCAGCGTCATATTCTTGCTCACGCTCATCAATACTGAAAAATGAAGTGTCGATATCAACAGGGACACCCTGTCCCTCAAGCCAACTCCCATTGGCACTGTAGTAATATTCACTACTTAAACCTAAGTCAAACCCCTGTGGCAACTCCCAATTCATAATATCAGAGAATGCGCCTTGGGTTGCTTCACCAATTAACACAACGTTATCTAATTCAGACATAGACAATGCAAAGGTCTCTGCCGCCGACACCGTGCTAGCGCTAACTAAAAGTGCTATTGGCCCTGTATATCGAACTTCGCCCCTTGGCATTAAATATACTTCCACCTCTGGTGAGGTTTTTCCATGCTTTTTTGTATAGGCTAATACATTGCCATCAGTAAATCGATTCGCGATGGCGAGGCTTATAAATTCGTGCCCCCCGTTATTAGTCCTTATATCTAGGATCAATCCATCTACATTTTGCAAATCTGACAATGCTTCATCTAAAATTTGGTCTAAGCTAGCAAGTTCGTTGGTATCATTTTGCAAATCATCTGCATCTTCATTGTCAGGGTGGTAATCAATCATCTTCCCAATGTGCAAATATCCAATCCCTTCATTTACAAACCAAAACACATCTCCATCTGCTCTGAAGATCACACTGCTTGCGTCGTCAGCATAATCTAGTATTAACGTTTTTTGCAGTTCAATAGAATCAGAAATAAAGGCTTGTAGATTTTCTAGCATTGCTTCAGTGACGATTTCACCAGGGATCGGATAAGGCAAGCCCTCAGTATTTGCAAACTCCTCTATCAGGCGCTCTGTAAGAACCTGTTTATTGTTGTAAGATACAGTACCAAATTCGCTTGTAATCGATGTATGAGCGTCACGTAATGGTTTAATCATAGCGTCCATTGCTATCATCAGATCGAGATTTGTTGAGTCTTGGGTTATGCCAACTGAATATGTTTGCTTTAATCCTGTCCAATCTACATTTTGCAAATCAAAATCCATGTAATACTCTTCGAATATTTGACTAAATATAGAGAAGGTCTGCTCTGGGTTTTCCTGATAACCATCTTGGCCTTCAAGTGCAATTAGATTAGTTTCGCAAGCATTGGGTAATGCACTAGTAGAAATGAGTTCAAAGCCAGATGCCGACATTTCTCTTGGTCCATACCCTGCAAACCAATATAAACTTCCTGAGCTCTCTATACTGACATAGCGTTCTAAGTCCCTTGTTTCAACCTCATCAGCATCTTCAGTTAGAAAACAAAAATCACTAGTAAACATATAATTTTCAACAGTCCGTTCACCAATTTTAATTGCTAAGCCTTTGTCGTTAGCAAGCCATATTCCTTGATATGCTGGGTCAATGGCATCTGTTGTTATTGGACTATTGTTGTTTGAAGAACCACAAGCCCCCAAAGATAACAGCATGGCGGATATTGTAATGCGTTTTATAAATTTCACAGCGTTATTCCTATAGCTTAAATAAATAATTAGCCTTAATTTAAATATTCATGGGTCAATTCAAGGTGAAACCGATGACATTAATTTTCATGTTTTTTCTTTGCTAATTTTCACCTGAAATTCACTTTGCAAAATTTAAAGTTGCATCATAGAAATAGTTGATGAGGAAACAGATGAACAACTCCCTGAAAATAAAGGAACGATATTTAGTATCGACAATAAGAACCTTCACCATTTTTATGACGGTATTAATGACGTTGAGCGGTTGCTCAATTGTCAATAGTTTGAGAATGATGAATGCCAATAACGGTGTTATACCCAAATGGAGTGACGAAACGCCTCAAATAGTACACATTGGTACTCGCTATATTGGTGAGAAGCCTTATATAAAGCTTGTTGCTAACAACAAGCAGGAACTTTTGTTTTTAGTAGATACCGGGGCCTCGTTTAGCATGCTTTTCGACACGCCAGCGGTCAAAAACCTTAGCTTTGAAAAGGGCTTCGCACTAAGTGTGGCGGGCTGGGGTGAAGATAATGCCACCCCAGCTTATCAAACCAAATTGTCGAATCTTTCGCTAGGTAAGATTACATTTGATGATGTTAACTTAGCTTACATTGCTGTTAGCCAATCTCAATACTATCACCATCAAGATGAAGCCATTTTTGACGGTGTTATTGGACATGACTTAATGAAACACTTCGTTTGGACATTTGACAAAGCTAACAATCAAATAACCATTTCGGGTGAAAAAAAAACTGTCTACCAATCGGATATCATATTGCCCTTTAACACCTCTCTGTCCAAAATTTCGATCCCTGCAACGGTTCATTTTAATCTCGACAAAAGCACAACTAGAGACATCGTCATTGACACTGGTAGTCGTCACTATTTAAAGCTAAATACCGCTTTTCTTGATAATAACCTTGGCTCGCTTCCTACAAAAACTATTGATGCTGCTGACTTTGGCATGAGCGGTAAGGCAGAGCACAAGCGAATGACGCTCCCACAAGTAGATATTGCAGACTTATCAATTAGCAAAGTCAAAGCAAATGTTATCAAAAGTGAAGACGAGGATGATTGGTGGATCTTTGGCAGTGCTTTACTAAATCAATTTGTCACTATTATTGATTATCCTAACGAAGAGTTTGTTTTCAGGAAGTATCCCAATGCTAAGTTTAAAACTAAGTACAACTTGGCTGGATTAGACCTCAGAAAACTGCGTGACGGTCGCCTTTTTGTTAAGTACGTATTCCCTGATTTGCCTGCGGATAAAGCAAATGTTGTTGCAGGTAGTATCATTGAATCCATAAACGATGTTGATTCTGCAATGATAAGCGAAGCTGATTGGTTGAGATTAGTAGATAAACCAAGCGAGATTAATATCTGTTTTACGAATGACAAGTGTATTGAAGTCAAGACGACTGAAATTGAAGGGTATTCTGTGTTCAGATAAACGTTGTTTTGAGCTTTCGAACCAACCGCCCAAAAACAAAAAAGCTCGCTAATAATAGCGAGCTTTTGTTTGTGGTTGCGGGAGCAGGATTTGAACCTACGACCTTCGGGTTATGAGCCCGACGAGCTACCAGACTGCTCCATCCCGCGTCAATTCTGGTTTGAGTTGCTTAAGCCTCTCAAGTGGTGCGTATTATACATAGCGCTTTTAAACTAGCAAGCCTTGTTAGCTGCTTTTTTATAAAAAAGTTTTGATTGCTTACTTTACGAGCGAATTATGAATTTTTAGTACACTTTTCAATCAATTAACTTTTAAACGTTTCCATTTTTGTAGCTAATTGAAAATCTAATTCGCTAATTCCACCAACATCATGAGTAACTAAATCAACTTTCACAGTGTTATAAACGTTAAACCACTCTGGGTGATGTTTTAACTTTTCTGCCCATATTGCGATTTGAGACATCCAACCGAATGCTCGTATGAAGCTTTTAAACTTAAATTGCTTATGAAGCTTGCCATTTACGATTACCCACATGTCGTCTTTTGCTAATTTATTCAGAGTTTCTAAGTGATGCGCAATTTCTCTTTCTGTTAGTTTTTCTGTCATTTGAAAATCCTTTGGTTTTTTATCGTTATTTTAGATTTTAGTACGCGAAAAAAAAGTTCGGTTTTCTGACCGAACTTTTCTTTAATCATGCCCTTATGTTAAAGGAACTTTAATACATAAATATTAAATCATTTTTATCCTAAAACTGAACTGCTAACCGCGCATAAATTTGACGACCTCTTGGATCGTGTACTTTAGAATCGAACCCTGCATTGGTAAACACTTGTGGTGGATTCTCGTCCGTTAGGTTAATTCCACCGATTGTCAGCACATAAGATGCTTCTGTTTCTAAAACCGCACCTAAGTCAAGGTTATATTGCGCATCAAATGAGGTATAACTATCAATGGGTAAATCATTTTGATCATCGTCATAACTATCAATATAACGCACGAATACGTTTGCCGAATGACTACCAGTTTTCCAGTTGAGTCCAAGGTTGTAGCGCAGCTCTGGACTTGATACACCGATGTTATTAAAGTTTCGACTGCCCGCCCCTTCAATCATACCAGCTTGTGGGTCGACCAAATCATACGCTAAAACATACGTAGCATTGAATGATGGCGTAAAATCACCAATATCTGTTTCAATTTTATAACTTGTCACGATATCTAAACCAGAAGTCTCAAGTGAACTAGCGTTGACATACGTTGTATTAACCTGAAGCAATGGCCCGTTTAATGGATCACCTGCTCGAACAATTCGAGTTGTATCTTGAGGGTTTGCATTTAAGATCGCTTGAAAGCTTTCTTGAATAATCAAGTTAGTAAAATCGAAGTTCCAGTAGTCTAGTTCAATTGACAAGTCGTCAATTGGTTCAAGTGAAAAACCAAGGTTGTATGCAGTCGATTCTTCAGGAACCAATTCTTCGTTACCCGTTGCTCTAGCAGCAGCAAATGCAGCAGCACCCGTGAGTGGATCCACCATTTGATTCAAGCTAGTTGCACCGCCATCACGCTGAAATATCGATGGCGCTCTAAACGAAGTAGAAATAGAACCGCGTAATGAAAAGTCTTCACTTACACGATACGATACTGCAAATTTAGGGTCAATCGTATCGCCCGTGGTACCGCCGTAGTCTTCATAACGCAATGCTATTTGCACATCTAAATCATCAGTGACAGGAAGCGCAAGCTCGCCAAACAACGCGTAAACGTCTTGTTCACCATAGATATCAGGGTTACCGATTACAAAAGAAAAGCGATCTTGATTGGAAAGTTCGTCATAGTCCTGCGTCAAATCTTGATAGCGATACTGCGCGCCGACAGCAAGACCTGCAAAACCACCGTCCATCTCAAACAGTTCTGTCGATACAAAGCCTTCAACCACTTCTAGATTTGATTCTGAATCAATGGTTTGACGACCGGTAAATGAATCAATCACAGATTGACTGTTGGGCGTCACAAAGTTTGAAGAAAATGGGTTGAAGTATTCACATCCGCCTTGACCAGGTGTACCTGACACAGGGTCACAATTAAATCCACCTAAACCGTTAAGTGCATTTTGAAACTGTTGTCCCAACGTGTCTCTCACAGTAAAAATAAAATCGTTGCGCGCTTTCGTAAAGCTCAACTCCCAGAAGCCTGATTCAAGCTCTCCTGTTAACATCGTGCTAAATCTAAATGTATCTGACTCGGTGTTAGCTGGATCACCTTCTTGGCCATTACCCAACTCTCGGCCAAAGAATGAAACTGGGAAACCGAAGAAGTTATTAGGGTGATCAGCTGGCACTGTGGGTAGCGTCAATATTGGGAATGATGGAGAACCACCCCGCTCTGCTCGGTTTCTGGCATAACTTACTTCAGTAATCCACTCGATATCATCAGTCAACATCTGTGTTCCTTTGAAATAAGCATTAACGCGAGTTTCATCAGGAACAAATGAGTATGTGTTACCAAAGTCAAACCCACAGAATCCTACATCGGTGCCGCCAGGTCCAACACCAGATGGTGCAAGCAATATCGGAGCGCCACCAAAAGTAGTACAACCAGGATCTATAATAGGTGTAGGAGCCGCAGTTATGGGAGGTAATATGAAAAATGCGCCTGGCATCCCAAGCGAACTTGTATCGTCTTGAGGGCGACTTAAACGCCTGTCTGACGTAAATAAAGGCGACCGATTCGTGTAACTGACCGCTGCCATGATACTGCTATCGTCTGAAGCCGCTCCCCATAAACCTTGCACAACATATTCTTTATTGTCTCCATGGGCGCCATCTTGATAATCGACGCTAAACTGCGCACCTTCAAAGTTCTTCTTGGTAATAAAGTTAACCACACCGGCAACCGCATCGGAACCATAAAGGGCCGAGGCACCATCTTTAACAACTTCCATTCTTCCTATAGCTATCATCGGCACTAAAGAACTGGTATCGACGAAATTTACACCGCCATTGTTTGGTTGAGAGTTAACAACTTGTCTTTTGTTGTTCAAAAGCACTAGTGTCGACGCAACCCCTAAACCGCGTAAATTTATATTTGAAGTACCGGCTGTCGCATTTTGTGTAAACGCATCTGGTGTATTTTCAGCACCTGTGTTTATGGTAAGAGTTTGAGTAATGTCTCCGATATTTTTCGCACCAATAGAATCAATGGCGACACTATCAACAACAGCAAGAGGAGAAGGCGATTCGAAGTTTTCACTTCGCCTTACAAAGCTACCTGTGACTAGGATTAATTCGACTTGATTTGCCTCTTCTTCTGCTTCTTGTGCAATCGAAATGGATGGATAAGCTAACAATTGTGCAGAAACAAAAGCGGCAAGTGCTGACTTTCTAGCGGTAAATTTCATGTTGAGTCCCCAAAAGCTAACCTACTCACAAATCCCGCGTGACTAAACCAGCTATTCATTGTGTTAAATTTAATATGCTTAATTTGTATCAAGCTAAGTTGATATTAGGTCGACAATTGCAGTTTGTAAATTATTTGTTATTAATATGTGATAATAATCGATCTATATGGTCAGACCACTGGGGGTGAAAACTCAAATTATCCAATCAGTAAGGAAAGAAAAACACCCACTAACGCAGGCTTTTCTCTTCCCTTTATCAAAACTGTCGCTTTAACTTTGTGCAGCTTGCCATTAGGTTTCTGCTCGATTTCTATCAACTCGAAACGATATTTAATCGCATCATCCACCCGCACTGACTCTAAAAACCTGAGGGAATCTACTCCATAATTGAGAAGAGTCTGTCTACTTGGGTCTATCGTGATAAGTTCACCAAAACATTTGGGCATGAGAGAGGTCGTTAAAAAACCATGTGCAATCGTGGTTTTGAATGGGCTCTCATTTTTACAACGCTCTTGGTCTAAATGTATCCACTGATGATCACCTGTCGCGTCGGCAAACATCTGTATCATCTCTTGGCTGATGACCAACCACTGATCACTTTCTACAATTTGGCCTAGGGTTAAATCTGAAAATTTCATGGCGTCTTCTCTTATTAATAAAACTAATATTTTAATTCTTTTTTTATTATTTTGAATTATACTTGGACAAGTAACAAATAGTTTACTTAAATATAACTTCATCATATTTTTTGATAATGACAAGAAGGAATTGGCAACATGAATCTGAATCGTATCGATTTGAATCTTTTTGCGGTTTTCGATGCTATTTATACGGCAGGCAGCCTAACTAAAGCTGCAGACGTACTTTGCATTACACAGCCTGCTGTAAGTAACTCACTTGCCCGTTTGAGAGAGATGCTAAACGATCCTCTTTTTGTGCGTACAGGTCATAGCATGACCCCGACCCCTGTAGCGCAAAATATTATAGGGCCAGCGAGAGACGCTCTCTCCCTATTGAGAAAAAGCGTTCAAGAAAGTCATGTTTTTGACCCTACAACAGCTCAAAAGTCGTTTCATTTTGCGAGTAGAGACCTATTAGAAGTCAGCATCATGCCGAGATTAATGGCGAGGCTTCAGCATTGTGCTCCTAATATTACGCTAACAAACTATGAAGTATCTAGGCAAAGTGTTGTGTCGGCTATGGCTAGCGGTAGCTTGGATTTTTATGCTGATGCGTCAACGTTTACCGACCCCCACCTTTGTAAGCAACGAATTGCATCAGATAGATTTGTTGCACTAGCGCGTAAAAATCATCCAGCGTTATCAAACGGATTAAATTTAGAGACATTCCTAAAGCTTGGTCATATCAACGTTTCTCACAGAAAATCAGGCGCAGGCCCTATCGATATCGAATTGGATAAAATGGGCAAAAAACGTAAAATAGTAATGCGCGGTCAGCATTTCTTAACAGTGCCTAGCGCGATTTCCAAAACTGACTTAATCGCCTGTATTCCGTACCACCTAGCAAAACACTATGATCTATCAATCTATGAAATGCCATTTGATATTCCACCTGTTGAATACTTTTTGTATTGGCATGTAAGTGCTGATCATGATCATGCACATATGTGGATGAGAGAGCAGATCGCAGAAGTCTGTAAAGCATATCAAACTCATGCTCAAGCTGCCTAAGCGATTTGTTTTCGCGAGTGTTAGATATACATAAAAAATGCGACTAGAGTCGGCATTTTTTTAGTGCTTCTGTTAAATAAAAGTTTTTATTTTAACAGCAAGTAGGTCGGCTTAACCTTGATAAAATAACTCTTCGTCCATCTGCATCAAATTTTCTGAGCCAGAATGAATTGCTGACACTAAAGAACGTGTTCTTGTTAACATTCTATCAAAATAAAACTTAGCCGTTTGTAGCTTGGCCTGATAAAAATCAGTTTCGCTGGTCCCTGCATCAAGTTGCTCTTGCGCAACGACAGCCATCTTCAACCAAAAATAGCCAACAGTAACGTAACCTGAATACATTAAATAATCGACTGCCGCAGCACCTAGTTCATCAGGGTTTTTAGCCGCAGACAAACCAATATCTTGAGTGATTTGCAACCATTCATCGACGTGGGATTCAATCGCATTTGACCAAGCATTGAACTGCTTTTTATCCCTAATAGTTGAACAATATTGCTTAATTTCGTCGGTAAAGACACTTAGTAATTTTCCATTAGAACCCATAATTTTACGTGCAAGTAAGTCAATCGCTTGTATACCCGTTGTCCCCTCGTACATCGTACAAATGCGAGTATCTCTTGCCAACTGCTCCATACCCCACTCTTTGATGTAGCCATGGCCGCCATATACTTGCATACCGTAACTTGTTGTTTCTTGTGCAGTTTCAGTTAAGAAAGCTTTTACTATAGGGGTTAACAGTGCTAACTTTGATTCAGCAATTTTCTTACTAGCATCATCATTATCATACAGTGTTACGTCAACCAACTGGGTGCAATATAGTGCGAGGGCTCTTTTGCCTTCTCTAAGGGATTTTTGTGTCAGTAACATGCGGCGAACATCAGGGTGCACGATGATCGGGTCTGCTGGCCCGTCGACGTTTTTCTTACCCGTTAGTGAGCGGAACTGTAGTCGATCTTTTGCGTAGGCCAGTGAGCCTTGGAAAGCTGCTTCTGTAGCCGCTAAACCTTCCATACCGGTGCCGATTCTTGCCATATTCATAAATACGAACATCGCATTCAAACCGCGGTTTGGTTCACCGATTAATATTGCATTTGCAGCATCAAAGTTCATGACGCAGGTTGCGCTGCCTTTGATGCCCATTTTATGTTCAATCGACCCACATTTTACCGTGTTTCGATCTAGGATATTACCATCGCTATCCACATTAAACTTAGGCACTATAAATAACGAAATTCCTTTTGTACCGGCCGGGGCGTCAGGCAGGCGGGCCAATACAATGTGAACAATATTATCAGACATATCGTGTTCACCAGCTGAAATAAAGATCTTCGTACCCGTTAGTTGATATGTTCCATCCGCTTGTGGCTCAGCTTTACATTTAAGCATGCCCAAGTCAGAACCGCAGTGAGGCTCGGTTAAGCACATGGTCCCTGTCCAAGAGCCCTCCACAAGCTTTTCTAGATATATTTTCTTTTGTTCTTCTGTACCATGCGCCTTTAAGGTTTCCATACACCCTTGACTCAATCCAGGATACATCGCCCAAGAATGGTTTGCCCCTGAGAACCATTCCGCGAGTGAAGAAGACAGAGAGTAAGGTAAACCTTGACCACCATGCTCTACAGGATGTGCCAATGAGGGCCATCCCCCCTCAACATACTGATGATAAGCTTCTTTGAAGCCAGTTGGTGTAGTCACGACGCCATCGTCAATTGTACACCCTTCATCATCACCTACACTATTTAGTGGTGCGAGCACATTTTCTGCAAATTTTGCAGCTTCTGCATATATGGCTTTAACTATATCATCACTCGCATCCTCAAAACCAAGACGTTCATAATGCTCTTGAAACCCCAACAGTTCGTTTGTGACAAACAAAGTATCTCTTTGTGGTGCCTTAAAGTTTTGCATATTATTCTCTCTTTTTGTGTTTACAGGCCTTAGGATGAAGACCTGCAAGAAAACTATTTAAAATCTGAAAAAGACTTACCTTTGTTAGCAAGTTCTTCTAATAATGAAGATGGTTTGAACCAGTTTTTGCCATGTTCACCATGATTTTCATAATAAAACTGCATCCGTTCTCTGATGGTTTTTAAACCTACCTCATCGGCATATTTCATTGGTCCACCTCTAAACACAGGGAAGCCATATCCGTAGACGTAAATTACGTCTATGTCGCTTGATTTAGTGGCAATACCTTCTTGCAAAATGTCTGCGCCTTCATTGATTAAGGGATACAAAATTCGCTCTAAAATTTCTTGATCAGAAATTTCTCGTTGCTCAATGCCCAAGCGCTCAGCCTCTTGTTTTGCAACTTCTAATACACTTGGGTCAGGTATCGGTTTTCTACTTCCTTTTTCATAAAGATAAGCGCCTTTACCACATTTGAGACCTACTCTACCTTGCTCAACCAAGCGATCTGCAACCACGCAATAACTCGGATCGTGCGCAATAAACTCACGGCGAGATTCGCGCACAAAATACCCGATATCTTGGCCAGCCATATCTCCCATCGTAAACGGCCCCATTGGCATGCCAAATTTTGTTAACACGCGGTCAACTTGCTCTGGTGTAGCGCCTTCTAGCATTAAACGGTTAGCTTCTCGTCCATAAGGCTCAATCATTCTGTTGCCAACAAAACCGAAGCAAACACCAACTAAAACTCCCACTTTACGAATGCTTTTGGCCAATTTCATACAGGTTTTAATCACGTCGTCAGATGTTTTTTCACCCCTAACAATTTCTAGTAACTTCATGACATTAGCTGGAGAAAAGAAATGCAAGCCAATTACATCCTCGGGACGTGAGGTGCTTTGAGCAATTTCATTTAGATCAAGCGTGGACGTGTTAGAAGCCAGTATGGCTCCTTGCTTACATACTTTATCAAGCGCACCGAATACTTCTTTTTTGACTGACATTTTTTCAAACACTGCTTCAATGACAAGATCGACATCACTTAAGTCACCATAGTCAGTAGTACCAGATAGCAAGGCCATACGCTCTTCAACCTGCTGCTGAGTTAGCTTGCCCTTCTTCGCCGAGTTTTGATAATTACTTGCAATAATTGAGAGGCCTTTATCCAAGGCCTCTTGCTTCATTTCGAGCATAACTACAGGAATGCCCACATTGGCAAAATTCATGGCAATACCACCGCCCATAGTACCTGCACCAATCACGGCAACTTTCTTGATATCTCTTGCTTGAGCGGTTCTAGACAATCCTTCGACATGAGATGCTGCACGTTCCGCAAAGAAGAAGTGCTGCTGAGCTCTGGCCTGAGATGTTTTCATGCATTCCATGAACAACTCAGCCTCTCGTTTTAGCCCCTCAGCAAACGGTAATTCATATGCTGCTTTTACCGCTTTAACACAGTGCCCCGGTGCAAAAAAACCCTTTGTTTTAGCGGCAACACCTTGTTCGTATTGTTCGAACAAAGCTATGGTTGAGTCATCCATATTTAAGTCGATTTCACATACAGGCTTTGTTTCCAAACCAGACTGAATCACCTTATCAACCATCTCAGTGACACCATTTTCTAACTGTGTGACATCGTCAACGATTACATCAAATACACCCCGTAGCCGAGTTACAGGAGTGGGTGCACCGGTGACAATCATGTCTAGCGCAGTTTTGGCTTCGACCAATCGAGGAAGCCTCTGAGTCCCCCCTGCGCCTGGCAATATACCAAGGTGAACTTCAGGCAAACCGACTTTATTTTTACTATGAGAAATTCTGTAATGACATGACAATGCGAGTTCAAGTCCACCGCCAAAGGCATTACCATTGACCACGGCAATCACTGGCTTGTTAGCACGTTCAATCACGTCTAAAACATCCGGAAGCATCGGTTGCATATCACTTGTGTCGCTAAACTCCGAAATATCAGCACCCGCACTAAATAGCGGTAATTGTGAACTCAACACTATTACTTTAGCTGCATCATTTGCCAACGCATATTTAACTGCATCAATGATACCGACCCTTAAGGCCTTCGATAACGCATTTACCGGTGCACTGTGCAATGCGATTTTCGCAACATTGTCACTGATGGATAACGTGACTACTTCTGAATCTATTAAGTTTGGCGCCATGATCTATTCCAATCTTCAAATGAAAACAAAATGTTAAGACATACTTGTCCATCATCCCACTTTATTGGTTTTATACAGTAGAATAAGCATAACTAATGCATAGGAGGAGTAATAATCGACTATAAAGATTAAAAATATTGCGCTGTAAACTATTGCTTTAGCATTAATGTTAAAAGATTAACATTTCAATAACATTAAGGACGCTATATGGATTCTCTATTAGATTTTTCAAACAAAACAGCAATTATAACGGGGGCTGGAACAGGTTTTGGGCGATTACTTGCACAGTCCCTAAACAACCGAGGTTGCAGTCTGGTGCTAACTGACATAAACGAAGATGCGTTAAATGCTACTAAAGAACTACTAGATTCAAAAGTAGGGATAAAAACAATGCTAGCCGATGTTTCTAAAGAAAGCTCTTCTGAAGAGGCTGTCAAATTAGCCGTTAGCTCATTTGGAAAGTTGGACATGGCCGTGAACAACGCAGGAATTGCGCACACACAGGTACCGACACACGAATTAACTGAAGCTATATTTGACAAACAATTTGACGTCAATGTGAAAGGCGTCGCATTTGGGATGAAATATCAAATACCAGCAATGCTCGCAAATAAAAAGGGCCATATATTGAACGTGAGTTCCTTAGCTGGTTTGGGGGGAGCACCAAAAGGTGGAGCTTATGTAGCGGCAAAGCATGCTGTTGCAGGCTTAACAAAAACGGCAGCGGTTGAGTATGCTCGATATGGTGTTCAAGTAAATGCAATCTGTCCGTTCTTTAGTCCAACGAACATAATGAATATCGATGGTTTACTGAGTGATGATGATCGAGCAATGTTAGCTAGGGGCACCCCCATGAAACGACTTGGTGATCCGCAAGAGATGGTTAATGTAATGACACTACTATTATCACCTGGGAATTCATACATGAATGGTCAAATGATTGCTGTCGATGGTGGTGTAACCGCTTGGTAGTGATTTAAAACAAATTTCAAGGGTAACCCTATGTCATTGTTTAGCCTAGGGTTACTTTCTATAACCCCTCTTTATGAGTATCAACTCATATACCAAAGTATCAGTACAATGACTGACGCCTTCAAATTTTTTCTATATCTTTCGTTTCAAGTTCTGACACAACGCACTTGGAGAAAATCATGTTGAAAAAGAAATTACTCGTTGTTGCCCTTATGTCATCTTGTGCATACAACGCTAACGCTACTGACATACAGTCTGCCCTTGCCAATATCTGCAACATTGTTGTAGCAGATGACAAGAGTGAGCTGCGCAAGAAGATGAAAATAGTTCGCTCAAACTTCAAGCTGAAGTTAAGCGATTATTACGAGGGTATTTCATGCAATGGAAACAGTCTCATAAGAACGGCCGTTTTAAATAACGCTGTTGAAGCTGGTACTTTACTAGTGAAAAAGATGCCGAAAAAGCATTTGTCTTCACCAGAGAAGGACGGCAAGACATTGCAAGCTTGGATTGAAGAACAAGGCAAAGCCGACAACCCTATCGCAGCGACATTAGCTGAACGAATTTAAAAGTTAAATCACCTGTTGATTGTCTAGTTCAACATGGTAGGCGGAGGGAACTCTGCCATTTTAGGGCAACCTGCCAGGGTTGCCCTTTTTTATGTCGTTTGACAATATAAACTCTAAACAATGATTTGCTAGGGTAAAATAACAACCTTTCCTTTGACTTGCCTTGAAGTTACGTACTTTAATGCATCAACTGAGTCTTTTAACGCAAAGGACTTATCTATATTCACTTTAACTTTACCCTGCATATACCATGTCACCAACTCTTTCATATTATCCATAAAGTCTTGTGGTTGATGCTGAGTGAATGAGCCCCAAAACACACCGACAACTGAATACCCCTTCACCAGTGACAAATTTACCGGAAATTCTGGAATTTCACCGCCAGCAAACCCTATTACCAATAGCCTACCATTCCATCCCATTAGACGTGAGCAAGTATGAAACATATCACCACCTACACACTCATATACAACGTCAACGCCTTTTTTATTGGTTAAGCTTTTAACGGTTTCTTTTAGGTCTTGTTCAGTGTAATTAATCGCATGGTCGGCCCCGTTTGCCAACGCAACATCGCACTTTTCTTTAGTTGAACACACTGCAATTACCGTCGCGCCCATCTCTTTACCAATCTGAACGGCCGCCAAACCTGTTCCGCCGGCAGCACCTGTCACTAAAAGCGTTTCACCTTTTTTAATTGACGCTCGTTGCTTTAAAGCATGATGCGCGGTTGCATGAGCAGTCACTAAACCCGCAGCTTCGTCTAGTGGTATTTGATCGGGAATTGGCAATACGTGAGTTGCAGGAACTAAAACCTCTTGCGCATACCCGCCCAGCATGCAAAGTCCGATGACTTTTTGACCGATCTTTAAATGAGCAACTCCCTCACCCACTTCTTTAATGACACCTGCAACTTCGCTACCTGGAATAAAGGGTAAGTCGGGTTTCATTTGATATAAACCCTCAACCAATAAACTGTCCGGAAAATTAACGCCAGCCGCGCTCACTTCGATAAGTACATGGCCCTTTTTAATCTCGGGCGACGGCACCTCTTCAAAAACAAGTTGGTCGATGGGCGCAAATGATTTACATAAAATAGCTTGCATATATCTATTTTCCTTTAAGATTAAAGCGCTTTCGCAGCCGCTAAATTTCTACCAAGTTGCATCATATGTACTTGGTCAGGCCCGTCAGCTAAGCGAATAGTTCTTGCATACGCCAACATCGCTGATAACTGCGTATCTTGAGATGTACCAGCAGCGCCGTGCATTTGAATCGCTTCGTCGATCACTTCACACGCCATCGTGGGCGCAACAATCTTAATTGCAGCAATAATGTTTTTAGCGACTTTATTGCCGTACTTATCCATATGATCAGCGGCTTTAAGTGTTAACAGGCGAGCTTGTTCAACTTTGCAATGCATTGTTGCGAGACTCTCGCGAACAGATTGTTGTTTGGCTAGTGGTTGACCAAATGCAACTCGTTTATTCACTCGTTCGCATGCCATGTCAAGCGCACGCTGAGCACACCCAATTAATCTCATACAATGGTGAATACGACCTGGACCCAAGCGTCCCTGTGCAATCTCAAACCCTTTACCTTCGCCTACTATAAGGTTTTCTTTTGGCACGATGACATCTTCGAACAAAACTTCTGCATGTCCAACGGGTTCGTCTAAAAAGCCCATCGCAGCCATCGGTCTAACTACTGTTACACCTTTCGTATCTATAGGTACTAAAATTTGAGATTGTTGGACATGGCGTTGCGCGCTGGGGTCAGTTTTGCCCATGACAATTAAGATTTTACAGTTTTCGTTCATTGCGCCACTTGTATACCATTTTCTACCATTAATGCGATAGTGATCGCCTTCATTAACGATACTGGTTTCGATATTGGTCGCATCTGAAGAAGCAACGTCTGGCTCGGTCATTGCAAACGCTGAACGAATTTCTCCAGCGAGCAAGGGCAACAACCATTTTTGTTTTTGTGCTTCGTTACCGTATTTTGCTAACACTTCCATGTTCCCAGTATCTGGCGCACTGCAATTAAACACTTCTGAGCTCCATAAAACTCGGCCCATTAATTCACATAAAGGTGCATATTCAAGGTTAGTCAGCCCTGCGCCATGCGGCAGGTATTCTTCTGGTAAAAACAAATTCCACAATCCTGCGTCTTTTGCCTTCGCCTTTAAGTCTTGCATCATGGCAGGTGTTTGCCAAACTGGACCTTCATTAAAAACAGCGTGATGATATGCATCTTCAATAGGGAAGATATGTGTTTGCATAAACTGGTCTAATTGACTCATCAGCGACTTGGTTTTGTCTGTGTAATCAAAATTCATTATTGAGCCTCTTTGTTTAATTCATATAGTTAGTATGCTTGCTTTACTGCTTGTCTTTGGCGATCAACTGTAAGTTATTAGATGTTTTCGCTGCTCGCTTTCAAGGTGAGAAATCCCATTAAAGGTACTTAGCTGAAACCCTTTTTTTGAAAAAAAGAAATGGTTCACACTGGTGTTTTTGATTTGTAAATTAAAGTCGATAGCCTGACCAGCACTCACGCCTAACAAAAGCATTAGTTTTATCGCGATTGCACCGCCAGATGTAGCGACTAACACTCGTTTGCAATCTGCATTGAGAATTGCTTGTCGAGCATCATCCACTCGTCCAGTAAACGCGTCCCATGTTTCAGGCAGTCCTTGTGTTAACTTTCCTGTTGACCAGTCGTGCATCGCTGATTTCAACAAACGATAATAAACTGCACGTGGGGCGCCGGTAGCAGGTGTTTCACTTGGGTTCTGTGTTAAATAAGCCTTTATGACAGACTCAAAGTCAAATTCATTCCAACCTTTATGTTCTAATCGTTCGCCATCTAACTTGGCAAACTTTAAAATGCCATCTGCCGTTTGATGATGACGTTTCATGCTGCCAGTCACACACAAATCAAATGATTGGCCGAGCGAGTCGAAATGTTGGCCTAAGAGCTGCGATTGTTTCACACCAATGTCGCTTAATTGATCGTAATCATCAGAGCCAAATGAGGCTTGTCCGTGTCTAATTAAAAATAATTCAGCCATTAGAAACCCTATGTATTTTGTAAATGAAATGTTATGTAAACCTACCCAATAAGGGTAATTTATTATGTTGATGTATTTTAATCAGTTAAAACTATAAATACGCCAAACATTAGCGCAACTATGCTCACCTCACTGGGGTATATCTTGACAGGGATCAAAGAACCAAATTTGAATTTAAGTAGACTAGTTGGCACTCAGAGAACTTCTTTAAAAAAAGGTTATCACTTTGCTTGAAATCTTCGATGCCACCATACTGAACAAATACAATACCAGTGCACCACGCTACACGTCATACCCAACGGCGTTGTCGTTTGAAGACAATATTGCAGAACAAAGTTATTTTTCAGCTATCCGAATCAATGAAACTAAAAGCAAAGTTCAAGACTTATCCTTGTACATCCACATCCCTTTTTGCCACAGCCTTTGCTACTACTGTGCGTGTAATAAAATTGTGACTAGGCACGTTCACAAAGCCAATGAATATGTAGAATATCTTATTAAGGAAATTTCCAGTAGAGCGGTTCATTTTAAACAATATCGTGTATCCCAAATTCATTTTGGAGGAGGTACACCTAGCTTTTTAAATGCGGAACAACTACACAAAATTATTTCGACGATCAGGGCTTTGTTTGACCATAGCACCAGCATCGATATGAGTATTGAAATTGATCCTCGAAGAATTCATGAGCGCTACATTGAAGAATTAAAGTTTATCGGCTTTAACCGGATCAGTCTTGGTGTCCAAGACATCAACCAAGATGTTCAAGAAAAAATTAATCGCGTTCAAGACACTGCATTTATTGAAAGTTTGGTTGATCAAGCACGAATGCATCAATTCAAGTCTGTTAATTTGGATCTGATATACGGATTACCATTACAAGATATAGAAGGATTTGAGCGCACCTTAGATAAAGTGATTGAAATAAACCCTGATCGTATTTCACTCTTTAGCTATGCGCATTTACCAAGTCAATTTGCCGCGCAAAGAAAAATTAAAGATGAATGGTTACCCAAAGCAGACGAAAAGCTAGCACTATTTGAACTGGCAGTGCGCAAACTATGCGATGCAGGTTATGTTTTTATCGGCATGGACCACTTTGCAAAACCTGATGACGAACTATGTCAGTCGTTAAATAAGGGCGAATTACATCGCAATTTTCAAGGTTATACCAACAAACAATATCCTGCTTTATTGGGTTTAGGAGTGAGTTCAATTTCAAGCATTAATAATCTGTATATTCAAAATCCAAAAGAGTTGAAAGAGTATTACAAACGCATTGATCAAGCCCGACCGCTGGGTGTTAAAGGCCTCGTTATGAGTCAGGACGATACGATACGCCGTGAAGTAATTAACCGTCTTATGTGTAATTTTCAGTTAGAAAAGTCTGTCATTGAAGCTCAATTCAATATTGAGTTTGATAAATATTTTGCATGGGAGTTAAAAGAAATGGCACGATTCGTTGGTGATGACTTGTTGCTACTTCAAGACAAACGCATTCAAGTAAAAGAAAAAGGTAGGTTAGTGATAAGGCATATTTGCATGACTTTTGATGCGCATTTATCATCAAATGCGCATCAAAACCGATATAGTAAGGTTATATAAAGC
Source organism: Glaciecola sp. KUL10 (assembly GCF_003203515.1). Classification (GTDB taxonomy): domain Bacteria; phylum Pseudomonadota; class Gammaproteobacteria; order Enterobacterales; family Alteromonadaceae; genus Glaciecola. The sequence continues at coordinate 548,172 of NZ_BGNG01000001.1, forward strand.
CTTATCTAAATTAAATAGGCGATCCCGGTGGCATTGGTTTAATAGCAAACCTTGCATGCCACTTACCAGTTTGCCAATAAGTCGCTAAATGTCTAAGTGTCACTTCATTCACATCTTGCTTTTTGTGTTTTTCTAACCACTTTTCGTAGGCTAACAGTTGTGCTTGCATACTTTGTTTGACTTCAGGCGCCAGGTTGTCATCGCTTAATATGTCAAAATAGACCGTGAGTATAACGTCTTTAATTCGACGACTTAACGCAGTGTGTTCTTTGAGCATTATCGTATATTCAAATAAGGCTTCTACAAGCTCTGAGACCGAAGGAACATTTTTGTCTTGACTGTGTTGGTATGCCAATCGGTTTAAGCGATTTGGGTCAAGTAAGATAGTGGACGTATATCCTGCTACTGATTCGGCCGCAGTCATTGGATCAAAAGCAATTCCCATACGACTTTTCATGCTTTCACGATTACGCGATGAACCGTAAGCCTTTGGAGGAATCAATTGCGATATCGAGTTTGGAATCGCTAAAAAATCACTACTTAGACTTTCTAGCATTAATACCATAGCCTGACGTTGTTGCTCAGCATTTACGGGGGTCACAAAGCGCTTTTGATTCGAATTAGCGCTTGTTTTTACATCGTATTGATAGTGCAAACCGGATATTTGCTTGACCAAAGCGTCCAATTGAAAACGATGTGAATAATAGATGGGTACCAAGCGTTCTTCCAAATCCGATATTGGCGCGTCAAAAGGTAAGCTATTTAAACCGAAGTTCGACAAAGCTTTTTCTCTCAAACTCACCATGCGTTCAAATTCTTCTATCGCGTTTTTACCGTTGTCCCATAGATGTCCATCAGCAGATGCTCGCTTGGCGATTCTCGCATCTGGGTCAGACTTGTATCGGTACCCGTCTTTTTTGGCTTTTTGAACAAGTTCATTTAGCGCCGTTGACTCATCACTATCAAACTCTGCATAGCCATAACTAACCACGTATTTATCCCAATCACCGATCCCTTTATCGTAGGCATTGGTCATTTCAATTCCAGATTCCCCCAAGCTAAATAGAGGGTGAGGATAATCCATCACAGACGCTCTGTTTATTTCACTGGCAGCGAAGTTATGCGCGATGCCCAATGTGTGCCCTACTTCATGCGCAGAAAGTTGACGAATACGATCTAGTGCCAAAGCTTGTTGTTTGGTGGTATCAGCATCTTTGCTAGTCAGCGGGCTAGTCATGCCTAGTGCGATTAAATAGTCTTGTCTTACTCTTAATGAGCCTAAGGTGACATGACCTTTAATAATTTCTCCAGTACGTGGATCAATTACAGAACTGCCGTAAGACCAACCTCTAGTAGCACGATGTACCCATTGAATCACGTTGTAACGCACATCCATAGGGTCCGCATCAGGCGGTAGCACCTTTACCTGAAAAGCATTGATAAAACCTGCAGCTTCAAACGCTTGGTTCCACCATTTTGCACCGTCTTTCAGCGCTGTCATTACAGGCTCTGGAATACCCGGATCTAAATAATAAATAATGGGCTCGATTGCTTCGCTTTTTGCCGCACCTGGCACTTTTTTAATAAGACGATGACGCGGGATAAACGCTTGTTCCATATCGTCTTCAATAGGCACGGCATAATCCATATAACTGTGCTTCCAAAAACCTGAGAATGGATGAAAAGCACGTGGCTGGTAGTTATCATCGGGTAGTTCGATAAACGAGTGGTGCAAATGAACAGTCACACTTTTGGGATCAGGCGTTACATCACGAATGTATGCTCCCTTGGGGCTACCCGAAAAAGTCACCACGGCTTCTAGCTCAGTGTTTTTCTCAAAGCTTTTTATTTTTGGCAGATACACTGCAGAGCGACTAGTATCTAGGCTATAACCACCTTGTCCAGTTCGGCTCAAACGCCCTGATACATCATGAATATCAGACAGCAAATAGTCGGTATAATCGATATAGATAAGTTCTTTGTTTTCATGCTCTACCGTAAAACCTGCAATAATAGAATCTGCAAACGCTTGGTCTATGCTTTCTCGTTCGAGCTGATTATCAGAGTTTGCTCGAAAATCAGTATTAAGTTGATTAAGCATTATTTTATTGCCAAAACGCTTAAAGGTGACAAGACGAGTCATGCCCAGTTGACCGCGATCTAAGCCTATATCATTCGAACCTACCCCATGCGGTAAGCTGCTTTGAAAAAGCATTTGTTGACCTAATTGTGATTTTTTGAGACCTAAGAAAATTTTATCATTAGAGGCATCATATACGATTTGAACCAAGCCATTTTTTACTTGCTTGTTATCTAAAAACTCATTTTTTTGAGCGTAAACAGCTTGTACACAAAACAAACTTAAATAAAAAAAACAAAAGAATCTTGTAAATGGCTTCAACACTATTTTCATTATTATTCCTGTTGCGATAAGTGAATGATCATTGATCTGCATCAGCAAACATAAAGCAAAACTGCGCTATAGTCTAACCATCGGTAAATTTTAGTCCAAGCTGATTACAAAAAGAGTGAATGAATGAGCACTGGTATGCCCTTTTTAGAGGTTGTTCCTAACAATAAAGCCTTAACCACTGATCCCAAAACGGTTTTGTGCTTAAAGTTAGATGCAAACACCGATGTCGTTTTAGGTGATCGACCTGTTTTTGGCGCAGCGGTGACAATCAAAGATGACCTTAGCAGCTTGGTCAATACTATAATTAGTCCAGATGTTGTGATTGGTTGGGTAAATTACGCACAATTGAGTAAATTGGGTTGTACTTCTAAAGCTCAATACTTTGATGCTCAAGACTATGTTGTAAATAACGAAAACCAACTCAGCTTTAAACAACCCGTTAAAATCATATCTGTAAAATCAAAACTAGACGACAGCAAAGAAATTTTAGAATTTGTTTGTTTATAAGCAACTTATACTCATCTACTCTTCAGGCCGCTATCTATAAATCAACTATTTAATAGTGAAAAAAAACATACTTTTATATACACTTCAGACAACAAAGCTGCGCCGATATGCATCGCTCACCAAAACAAGAAGAACTCAACATGCTCAATAATAATCAACTAAATACTATGCTAGATCTGCAAGATAAAATGAATATTAAAGTAAATCCAGATTGGTTGAACGCCGGATATGCATATTTACGTGCTGCGATGATTGAATCAGTTGAAGCGATAGACCATCACGGATGGAAATGGTGGAAGGCACAAGACAAAGATATTGCTCAAGTTCAAATGGAGCTTGTTGATATTTGGCACTTTGCCTTGTCAGACATTATTATTGCGTACAATGGAGATAAACAAAAAGCCAGTGACTTAATTGTACAAGAATTACAATCTGGTCCTGATTCTCTTTCATTTGACAATGTGGATTATGACTTCAATAAACAAAGTTTAGTTGAAAATTTAGAGTTAATGGCCGGCCTTTGCGTTGCTAAACGCTTTAGTGTGCCTCTTTTTATCAAAATTGTTGAACAAGCGGAAATGACTTCAGATATGTTGTTTGAACAATACGTCGGTAAAAATATTCTAAATTTCTTCAGACAAGATCATGGTTACAAAGAAGGTACATATACAAAAATATGGAATGGTCGAGAAGACAATGAACATTTAGTTGAGGTACTTGGACTAGTTGACGCTGATTCAAAGGGTTATGCGGAGCTAGTTTACAAAGGACTTAGTGAGCGTTACCCAAACTAAAACGCATTTCAATTATCATAATCCCCGATAACTCAATCGAATTATCGGGGATAAATGTTAAAGTTTGATTACCTTGACCCCATCTATGAGCGAACTTGAATCAACATAACCAATTACACTAGGGTTTTTTGAGACCAAGTCAATAACCTCAGCGTCAGAACTCACTTCTTTTGGTGGAATCCCCTTCCCTGTAAAGACCAATTTAGACCAGTATGCAGATACCTGGCTTGAGTTTCGTCCAAGTATTTTTTCATCGAAATTATTGCGTGTTGACGAATCAGCGGTGAGGTTGACCGCCAAAACTTCACTTCCATCTGGGAACTTTTTGTCCTTTCCTAAAAAGAGACGTTGTACTTTTTTTGCATCAAGGTCATTAGTGTTTGAAGGGTTTACTATCACGGTTAGTTCAGCGAATGCTAATGAACTCGTCAACAGGAATGCTGCGCATAGCGTAATTTTTTTAAAAAGCATAATAATATTCCTAACGTTAGAAGACATAGTTAACTGCAATGCGAACTAAGGTTGCATCAAGCGCATCCTGAATCTTATTTTCGTAGCTGCTTACGTCAAACTTTAATGCAACTTGGGAATCTAGGTCATAGCGAAGCCCTACAGTAGTAAGGGCATAATCTTCATAAAAGAAATTTTGGAAGCCAACAACAATTTGAGTCGCCGCGGGCTGAAACTGCGCAGGTAGCGCTGCAATATCTTCTAAAAACTTGAGATCTTCAACACCATCTCGTGCCTCATAAGTGATTGATGGCGTGAATTTACCTATTCGAGTTCCCATCGTGACAAAGTAGGCATTGTCGTCAGCACTGAAGGACTCACCTCCCGTTACTTTTGTAATTTCGCCGCTTACAAACCAAGTAAAATTGTCATATTCAAGACCCAATCCAGTAAATGTTCCACTATCATCGCGCAGCGCAATTTTATCAGCTAATACGGGGGAAATTTGTGCTAACTGAGCAAATGCGGCGTCAGTAGTCGGTTCAGTAAACGTTGTATTACTCTGGCCATATACAAGTCTCGCTTTAAACGATTCATAGGTTGCCTCAGCGGTTATAAGTAATACATCTTCGCCATCGGCGACACCGCCTCCGATTTCACTAGTATATGTGCCTGAGCCTAGTTGCAATGTGTAATCCCAGTCACCTATATTGTTTGTATAATCTAGACGTAATCCATCCAAGTTGGTAAAAGGTACGTCATAAACTGAAAAGGGAGTCTGTGCCCAATGAAAAGAATAACCAACGTCAGAAGATGCAGAATATCTAAATAACGGAAGTCGTAAACGGCCCGCATTCACTGAAAAGTTGTCATTTACCGAATAGGTTAGGTATGCCCATTCAAAGTCTGCTTCGTAATCATTTTCGCCGCGAGCAAGCAATTGCGCGGTCGCCGTCACTTTTTCATTTACATCGCCACTGATTTGTATTGCGAAAAGGCTGCCATTACTGAAATCTACATTGTCGTCATAACCAAAAAGATCTGTCGTATTTCCCGCCCCGTCTACGTTTTCACTTGTAGTAAACCCAGCAGTTAAATTAGCAAAGCCGTTAATACGAATGTCTGCTGAGACAAATCCGGGCCCACAAGCTGCTGCTATCGCACTAGCTAGAAGTAATTTTTTCATATGTTTGTTACCTTGTTAATCAATCTATTTAATCTCAATTACCAACACACTATCGGTAACGGAATTTGAATCGATGTACCCTATCGCATCTGGGTTTGAAGCGACTTTTTCTATTACAGATTTATCGTCTGCCAATTCAGCTGGCGGCACACCTTTTCCAGTAAACACTAGCTTTGACCAATAAGCGGAAACTTGACTTGAACTTCTCCCTAATATCGTTTCATCAAATTCAGACCTAATTGCTGAGTCTGGACTTTGGTTAATTGCGGTTACAGGGGAGCCATTTGGAAACTTTTTTTCTTTACCTAAAAATATTCGTTGAATTGTCTTTTGATCGATTGCCAACGCATTAGATTTATTGACGATGATAACGACGCCTGCTCTTACATTAGTAGAAAGCAGAGCTATCGCTAGCATAGAAACTAAGACTATTGTTCTCATATAAAACGCCTCTTGATCGAACGGTTCCCAGTATATAGAAACACGTCAATCTAAAGTTATCGGCAAGTATACGTAGTTATTGAATAAAAAAAGGTAGCGAACGCTACCTTTGAATGGATTAGACCTTAAATATTAGTGCTGCCAGACGACACTTTCGCTATATTGACCAAGAATGATATCCTTAAATTTGTCTTCAATAACGTGACGTTTAACCTTGAGTGTGGGCGTTAGTAAATCATTTTCTATTGACCACTCATCCCTAAATACGACAATTCTGTCAAGTTTTTGATGACTTTCAAGTGATGCATTGACTGTCTCTAATGTCGCCTGAAGACTTTGTTCATTTATCGCTTTTTCTTGTTTGAGTGCATCTTGTGATAACACAAGCAACGCAATCGGTTGAGGTAAGTTAGTCCCCGTTACGCACACTTGTTCAACAATAGAGTTTTCCATTATTTTTGCCTCGATTGGCGCAGGTGCAACATATTTTCCTTTTTCAGTTTTGAATATATCTTTCAGGCGCCCCGTAATTTTTACATACCCTTCACTATCAATTTCACCTTTATCGCCAGTGCGAAGGTAGCCATCATTCGTGAATACACCCGACGTCTTTTCTTGTTCTTTATAGTAGCCAATCATATTACAGGGTGATTTGACTTGAATTTCACCATCTTCTGCGATTCGAATATCAACGCCATTGTATGCTTTACCAATCGAGCCCACTTTATCTAAGCGAAAAGGAACGCTACTGGTTCCATACGCACAGTTTTCAGTCATCCCCCAGCCTTCCGATATATTAATCCCGATTTTGTTAAACCAAAGAATAGTGGCAGGTGCAAGAGGTGCGGAACCGGAAGCCCATAAACGACATGATCCCAAACCCAATTCGTTTCTTACTTTTTTCGCTACTTTTTTACCGATAATGGGTACGCTGAGCAAAAAGCTCAATTTCTTTTGAGGAAGCTTTGCTAACACTCCCATTTGGAACTTCGTCCAAAGCCTTGGTACTGAAATAAATAAAGTGGGTTCGCAGTGTTTGACGTCTCTGGTGAATGTATCAAGCGATTCAACAAAACACATGCTAGTTGCAGCGTAAAAGCTCGCTAACTCAACCAGCACCCTTTCGGTAATATGAGCCAAAGGCAAATAACTCATGATTCTATCTTTATCGTTAACGTTAAGTTCGTTCAAACTGTTTCTAGCTGCCCAAGCAACAGTTTGATATGTATGCACAACACCTTTGGGCTGCCCTGTGCTGCCTGACGTATATATTATCGTCATTATATCATTCATGTCAGGAATGGGGCTTGCAGCCATCGGTTCAATTTGAGTGAATGTATCCCATGAATTTTCTAGGTCTATCCCTTTATAAGGAAAACCCACCGTCTCAACACTTTCTGGGATCGCATCAACCGCTGCTTGGTAATCATCTAGCTTACCAATAAAGACCAAAGGACACTCTGCATGTTCTAATACATATTGAATCGTATCCTTGCCTGCGGTCGAAAATATTGGTACCGAAACATGACCAGCCATTGATATACCGATATCTGAAATTATCCATTCAGCACAGTTTTTTGAAAGAATCGCTATTTTAGAGCCTTTGGGATATTCCTTGGCTACAAGTGCTGCCGCTACCCTTCTGGCCTGATTCATCGTCTCGGCCCACGTAAATGTTTTATACACCCCATCAATTGGTTGTTGCATATACAAAGCATCTGGAATCTTTGATTCCCACTCATATAACATTGAAATCGGTGAAACTACGGCATCTTGAGAAATCAGATTTGTGTTATCTAGTGGCATATTCAGTCCATATTATTTACATATTGTTCACATGTTAATAATAATGGCTTATTGCAGATAATATACAACTGATTTTTTGAGGCTTTTTAATCAGTTTTTTACGATGTTAAGCATTGAAAAGGTTAAAATCAACGAACCATAAGGGCCATAAAAAAATATAAATAAAATTTATATTAGTCGTTTGAGGCAATGTTTTTATTGGAAGTCTGGTATTGTTGTGTATCTACCAACCAATTTTTAAACAAAAGCTCCCCAGCCATGAGATTACTAACTGGTTTCGAAAAAAAGTACCCTTGCAGATAGCGGCAGTCTGTTTTTAAAAAGTAGTCAACTTGCTTTTGAGTTTCGATACCTTCAGCGACAGTATCAATTCTCAACATTTCCGTCATTATTAAGGTTGACTTGATTATAGACTCAGTGCCTTCATCGATGCCGATATCGCTAACAAATGATTTATCAATTTTAACAATGTCGATGGGGAATTCTTTTAGGTATTTCAAAGAAGAGTAGCCCGTGCCAAAATCGTCCAATGAAATCTTAAACCCTAATTGTCTCATCTCACTCATGTAATCAATTGTGTTTGAATTCACATCAATTAATAATCCTTCAGTGATTTCAAATCGTAAACAACTAGTAGGAAGAGACTTGAGAGATAACATTCTTAGTATGCGTTCAAAATCAGGTCTTGTTGAAAATTGCTTAGCTGATAGGTTTATAGCCACATATCCCTCAAATCCATTTGCATACCAAAGGCTCAAGTCTTCAATGGCGCTTTCAATCGCACTCATCGTTAGGTCTCTTATTAAGCCTAATTGTTCGGTAATAGGAATAAACAATGCTGGGGGAATATACTCTCCGTCGCTATTCCAACGCATTAACATTTCAAACCCAGCTGTGTTGTTTTTCTCGATATCTACGATTGGTTGATAAAAGTTTTCAAACTCTTTCCCCACCGACGCCCTTTTAACCTTATTTTGAAGTAGCATATCTTTTTGGACTTTGAGGTTCATGCTTTCGGTGTAATGTTGAAATCTGTTTTTGCCAGTTTGCTTTGCGTTGTACATCGCAACATCTGCATTGCGTAACATATGTTCAGCATTTAAACCGTCATCAGGAAACAATGTTACGCCAATACTAGCGGATATACTGATACTTTGATTCATCATTAGGATGCTTCTTTCGAGATCAATGAGCAATTCTGAAACAAGCTTATTAACTGAATCAATTGCATCTACTTCCTCTAGAACAACGACGAATTCATCCCCTCCAAGTCTTGCAACTGAGTCCTGTTCTCTAAAATGAACTTTCAAACGATTTGCCACTTCAACTAACACTTTGTCTCCTGCGTCATGGCCAAAGGTATCGTTTATAGGTTTAAAACGATCCAAATCAATGAAAAGTAAAGCAATTTTTGTATTGTGCCGTTTTGCTGTTTTGATAGATTGCTCGAGCCTGTCTATTAATAGGGTTCGATTTATGAGCCCGGTTAACACATCGTAGTTTGCGAGCTTCTCTAATGCGTACTGAGCTTCTTTTTGCTCACTTATATCTGTCATAATCACAAGATAGTGCAAAATTTCTGTGCTATTACTATCATCAACGATAGTATTTATATCTGTTATAATTGTCACTTTGCGCGCATTTAACGTGAGTGAAATTTCAGTCTTATAACTGTCACCAGGCGATAGCGTAGCCAGCCTTGAGTATAAATTGTTGTATAGACTTAGTTGTGTCTCAAATATGTCAGTCAAAGCATCGTTCAACTTTTCATCGAACCCGATATTAAACGCTTTTAAAAATGAGGGGTTTGCCGCAACAGGCGCGCGTTCTTGATCAAAGATTAATACCCAATCGCGCGTATGCTCAAAAGCATCACCGAACAGTTTTAACCTTTCTTTTGAAGCTATTGCATCGGTAACATTTGTATAAGTGCCTGTTACGACCATTTCATTTGAATCGTTAACCCGAATGATACTTCCCAAATCTCTAAACCAGATGAAATTACCATCAGAGGCGCGCATGCGATAAGTGTGGTCGAAATGCTCAATTTTTCCACTTACAAAGTGTCGCCAAGCATTCAAATACCGTAGGCGATCTGAATCGTGCAACAAGCTTATGTGTTCTTCGAAATTTATCTCTAGATTATGTTTTTCATAACCTAATTCTTGCTCCAGGCGCGGTGAATGTATCATATTTGAACCAGAACGCCATTCCCAAATGTCCGATTGGCTCGCCCTTAAGGCACTCGTCAACCGGTTGTTATACATAGTGATTTTTTGATTTGCCCTAGCTAAGCTCTTTTGATAAAGAGTACGTTTATAAATATAACTGCCCAGAATAGAAGTGAATATTAAGAAATATACGCTGTAAGCAAATGGCGATAACCAAGGAGCATGTTTAACCAATATTGTGTATTCAGTGGCAGGGTTATCGCTATTTTTTTCCAACATGCTGCGAGCCGTCAGCGTGTATCTTCCCGGACTAAGTGTCGGAATATCGATAAAGTTATTGATCGTTGGGGGGTATTTTATGGTTTTGGATTCAGACGATAACTCATACAAATATAAATTATTTTTAATCGTCGCATAATCCAAGGTAGAAAAGTAAACTTTCAAGCCATAATCACTGTGTTTTAATTCGAGCGTTTCAGCACTGCTTGCATAAATCGGTTGTGCATAATTTTGAGAAGCCAGCATAACTTCTGTTATTAAAGGGTTTCCTGTTGACACATTATAGATTTGACGGGCCTTTGCAGCAGAAAAAATAGTGATGCCTTTGGTTCCACCAAAGGCAAATCTTCCATCAACCAATACCTTTGAAGCACCTGCATTGAATTCACTGGAGCTTATGCCATGCATATTCGAAAAGCTGAATATTAATTCAGACTCAATATCCAACATGTGGATACCAGAGTGTGATGAAAACCAAAGGTTCCCTATATCGTCTTGAGTGAGTTCATATATCAGGTTAGACGGCAAATTGTCATTTACAGTATAATGATGAATTAACTCTTTGGTTTCACCATTGAGCTTAAAAAGGCCTTTACCGGGATAACTTATCCATATGTTATTGCCGCGGTCTCTAAGGTAACTCTGAGGTAATACATCTGTTTGAATAGAGTCTGACGCTACAGTGTGTATTATCTGAATATCACCAGTATCGACATCTAAACCTATAACACTGCCGTATCCGGAAATAATAAGTTGCTTGGATTTCTTATCATATTTAAGAATTGAAAGCATACCGGATAAGGGGAAATCGTTGGGACCAACGGGGTAATGCTTTCCGAACCCCGTGGCAGTATCAATTCTATAAAAACCATCATCAAACAACCCCCAAATGTATTGGTTGCTTTGTTTTGCCATTCCCCACATATATTGTCCTTGCCAATTATCACTTTGGTTTGGATTAGGAGGGAGTTCTATGAATTGTTCAGAGCGAATATCAAATTTGCGCAGTGTCTCACCTGTCATTAACCACAAACTGTCATTGTCTACTGATATGATTTGAGAAATATTGGAGTCACTGTAAAGAGAAGCGACGTAATCTTGCATTAAGTATCTTTGCGTATCACCTGTGTTCAATGATAGTTTGGTAAGACCATTATTGGTTCCTAACCAAAGTGTTTGTGCGTTGTTTTGATGAATAGCAAGCACGTTATTATCGCTTAATTGAACCTTGTCGATAGTATCTACTCGGTTATACATATTTTGAAAAATTAAGCTTGACCTAGTCCAAAATAACGCACCATTATACTCGGTACCAAACCAAAGGTTGCCATATTTATCGCTTTCCATAGCGCGTACTCGCTTATCGGAAAGCGCCATTTCGGCTATTTTTGGTTCGAATAAAAATGATAAATTATCTTGTGCATCTAGCTCGAAAATACCAATATCAGTCCCAACATATGTACTGTTATTGATTGATTGAGAAAGACTCCAAATATTTCGCTTAGTATCTATTAAGGAACTTGGGGGCAGTTGCCATTCCTGTGAAACATAATTGACTGTCGCACCTAAAGGCATTTTATAAAAACCAGCAATTGTGCCGATTAATAGAGTATCTTGCTTATGTTTTGCTAGCGATTTAGTATCTGTTGTGACCTGATTTGACGCTTTCAAGCCCTGAATGAAATCAATCATTTTGTGAGTGTTACTCTTTAAATCAATTCCGAAGAGACCATTATTAGTAGCGACGAACAACACATTTTGTTCAACTAATATTGCTCGTATCCAGCGATCATTTTTGACGTCTTCTTGCGATAACTCAAACAACAGGCGTTCGTTAAGTGTTTGTTTATTATATGCAATTATCTTCTCATGATAAGCAATGACAACTTCCGTTTCATTTAGCGAAAGTATGGTTTCAGCGCCTTGTACCCATTGTTCAGTCAAGCTGTAAAATTGCTTTGGTAATTCGGTGACATCGTCGGTATGTTTGTCATAAATGTAAACACCTTGCCCACCGGAGCTTAACCATAATCGTTCTTGCTTGTCTTCAAACATAACGTTAACGGGATTGTTTGTAAGCGCACCAGTATTGCCATGCACCGTGATAAGCTTATTGCCGTCAAACCTTGATAAGCCTTCATCAGTCGCAAGCCACAAAAAGCCTTGCTTATCAAGCAACAAATCATTAATGGTGTTTTGATTAAGACCAGTGTCAGAATTGACACTGGAGAAGTGAGGGTCTTTTATGATGGGCTCTTCAGCCAAAACGTAGACACTTGAAACTAGAAAGCACAGAAACATAACAGTTAAAAACTGCGTTATAGAATCAATAGCTTTTTTTGTTTTATTCTCGGTAAATACACTCAACACTCGCTTTACGGCATTAGTTCCCAAGCGCAACAACATATTAAGCGCAATTTCGTTAAATTAACAACTGATCATAACGAAAATACTACTGAGCGTCTTTCAAAAATACTTTATCTAAGTATTAAAAAAACTAATACCTAGAGGCAACATGCACAGTTTCTTTGTGTCTTTTCCATCTTCCCGACACCAGGATTAAAACTATTTGTTGGGTCGAGTTCTCGATAAAAATTTTGTAGGTCTGGCTCAGCCTCATATAAATGGCCAACATTATGCTCCGCAGGATACTTTGCCCCTCTAGCGTTAAGGTGTTTTAACATCATCATTTTGATTTGTTTGGCATCAGTACCTTTCTTTAAAATGTAGTCTTGATGGAATACATAACAAAAGAAGTGTCCATAGTAGAGTTTCTTTTCCAACGCAGAATCAATTTCAGCTGGTAACTTTTCGAACCAGTTCAAGTCATTACGACGTAACGCAATATCTAACGCCAAGATATCCCCAACCGACTTTTCAAAAAGGGTATGGTATCGAATAGCTGCACCGGCTGCGGCAAAGCGGTGCAAATAAGCTTTCTTCGCTTCTTCTTTATCACAAACTAAAAAGCTTCCATGTTCCGAACCATCAAAATACTGTGTCAAAAAGCGTTGTGTCTTTTCAATGTTGTCATTGCTCACTTTTAATATCAGGTGATGCTCATACTTTTGACGATATTCAAGTATTCGTTTGGGTAAATGACTAGGGAAACACATAGCGATCAATTGCATCGATTTATCACTAATATAACGAGGTAACCATTTATACTTATTAAAAATTGCGTCAAAGCGCCCTTTCAATGCAAACATTTTGGGCAGCAAATCGGTTCCTAAATATTGCACAGCTAAAAAAGTGTCTTTACCATATTTTTCTGATACGTCAAAAATATCTCGATGCATATATTCCGCGACTTCTGGAAGGTCATCAAAGTCACTGAGCATTTTTCTGCGCAGCATTGTTAGTTCATGAGTATCGTTGGTAGCAATATAAAATGTTTGTTCTTGGCTAGAGATTGGGTGTGTATCCAAACGCACCGCAAACACAGCAAGTTTTCCTGCACAACCACTTGCTTCATACAAACGCCTTTTATCAGCATTGAAGCGACTTGGCGTATCCGCATCGATATCTTTAAGACGTTTAACATATTCTTTGTCTGATGCGAGCCTATCCCCCTGAGACAAGCCTGTTTGTTTATACTCTTTATTTTCGAGTCTGGTTAATACTTCCTTTGGTGTGTCGCCAAGCTCTATTCCCAAATGATTAACCAATACTAATTCACCGTGCTCATCTATCTTTGCAAACAATGAAAGTTCGGTATAGGCAGGCCCTCTTTTTATCAGTGCACCTCCTGAGTTGTTCGCAACACCTCCAATGACAGAGGCACCTAAGCAGGAAGACCCGATAACCGAATGAGGTGCTCTTTTTTCGACAGATAATTGTTTTTCTAATTGATGCAGCGTAGTACCTGGAAAACCAATCACTTGTTCAGCATTATTTATTAAATGAAGGTTATCGATTGCAAGCATATTGATGACAATAACGGGCCTGTCATACTCATTGCCACTCGGTGTCGACCCCTCAGTCAATCCCGTATTGGCTGCTTGCATGATAATAATACAATTATGTTCTACACACAGTTTTAGGGCATCCCAGGCCTGAATAAGAGACTGCGGAAACAACACTGCAAGCGCTTCACCACCACCAGATCGCCAACCTTTTCTAAAGTGTTCGTTTTTGGCAGGGTCAGCGCTGACATTTCTTACACCCAAACAAGAAATGAATTTCTGTAACAGTAATTCACTGGGCACTCTAGCTTGCATTCTGTTGTTTATACCTGTTTTAAAAACATTGCTACCCATAATCTCTACCTGCTCTATCGAAATATCAATTTAATGTCACTCATTCAAACTTGCCCTAGTCCGAATTTTAATTGCAAGACGTTAAAATATTGTAACTAATTACCGTACTCTACTCCTTATTAATTAATTGATATATGATGTCTTTAAACATTCTTTTTTGCTTTTTTTGACATAATCAAAATCAAACAAGCTTTATAAGGGCCCTCACATGGTTAAAGCAGACGATATAATTCTTTTTGTGCAGGTAGTAGATGAGGGATCATTCTCAAGAGTTGCAGATAAGCTTAACCTTACAAACTCTGTGGTTAGTAAACGTATAGGCCGTTTAGAAGCCTCTTTAAATGTACAACTTTTATATCGAACAACAAGAAAGCTAAATTTGACCGACGCAGGGCGCACGCTATACGGCAAAGCGAGGTTAGCCAAATTAGCTATTCAAGATGCAAATGATGCAATAACTGGGTATGCAGATGAAATGCGCGGCACGATAAAAGTGACCATGCCCGCCGTCACAGCGAACCTTGTTCTGAACCAAGCGAGCGCAGAGTTCTGCAAAGAATACCCAAACGTCAATCTTGAACTTTATATCAACAACCGTTTTGTTGACTTGATTGAAGAAGGGTATGACTTAGCAATCCGAACCGCGTTTTTGGATGACTCAAGCCTCATTGCGAGACGTCTTATAGACTCCCAATGGGTAGTGTGTGCGTCGCCTAAATATTTACGCGCTCATGGCGAACCTAAACACCCTGATAAGCTTCAAGAGCATCATTGCTTGATTTATAAGTTCGAGAGTGCGGGTAATCAGCATTGGCCTTTTAAAATTGACGAGATAGAAAGGAATATTCCAATTTACGGGCGCTTCCAGACCAATAATTTGACGGCAATTAAACAAGCTGCCATCGCAGATTTAGGCATCGCATTCTTACCTAAAGCCTTGGTCTATGATGAGTTAAAGCAGAGCCGACTGGTAACAATACTTGAAGGTTTTGAAGGTAAACGCATGGGCATGTATGCAATTTATCCAAAGAGCAGACAACCCGATCAAAAATTAAAGCACTTAGTCGATCATTACCGAGAAGCCTTACAAACAAAACAGGCTTACTATTACTAGTAAGCCTGTTTTCTGAAATGCCAAGTTAATATTTAAAATGCAAATTTAGTAGAGAACTGTAGGTAAGTAGAGTTCACACTTTCAATACCAGCATCTTCGATTGAATAGCGACCAATTTCTACACCCGTTGTTAGCTTAGGTGTAATGTTGGTTAACAAATTGATACCAAAATGATTGCGCTCACGACCTGATTGATCGGCTTCTGCCGCGCCATAAAATATTGTTGAACGATAATCACTATCTCCCCAGAAATGACGGTAGGCAACTGTGTATGCCGTCGTTTCTTCAACTTCTAGCTCACCATTTTGATTTGGCCAAATATCTGGTGTCATTGCAGCGGCTACGTAACGCCCTGGTTCACCTAGACTAACTTGGAAACGGAAATCATCTCGACCAATACTGTTAATACGCCCGGAAATATTAATTGCAGCGGCCGTCTCATCAATACCACCTTGATCAATTTTGCGTAAAAGTGCGCCAAAAGACATTTGCCCCCAGTCACCTTTAGTGTTGTACCGTGCAATAAAGTCAGGAACACTTTCATCAGGGTCTACATTTGAACCTGTCGTTCCCACAGCACTTGAGCTTGAACCAGAATCACCATCACCAAACGTTTCTGGGTTTTCAATTGCAAACTGCCAGTTTCCTTTAGTATAACGAATCATTGTTTGACGAATAAACACTTCACCTACATGAGGCCCACCAAAATCAAGTGATTCAGGAAGGGCTGCAAGTGGCATAAAGGTCGACCAATATTGACCTAACATCCATTCCTTATATTGAAGGAAGATATGTCTTACACGAGGGTTAGTAGAGTTACTAATGATCTCGTTACCATTGCCACCATAAAAATCCATTTCAATAAAGCCAGTCACGTCGCCATGAGTGACCTTAAAATTAATCCTAGATTCTTTTACGTTAAACTCGGTAGCAGAGGTTTCAATAGGCGCGCCGCCTGGGAAGTTAGCAACCCAATAGTCTTGGTAAGCAATGTCACCGTTTACATGACGAACATCTACTTTTGCATATCCGCCCATGCTAACAGTAGTTGTCCCAGTTTCAGATTCAACTTTTAACAGCTCAATCGCATTGGCGTTTGGTAGAATTGCCAATGAACCTAAACCGAATAAAACGGCACTCGCTAATTTGTTTTTTAACATTGATTTCATGAATGTTCCTTTGTTTGGTGTGCATCGCTTGGTGACTGCAATCTAAATTTGGAACATCATTTTAAAAACCACAATTTGGACAAAGACTTTTTCCAAAAGTGACATAATAATCAAAAATGATAAAAATTTGTTAAAATTTATCGAGTGATATCTATCCTACCGCTGCTCGCAAAGCCACGTTTAATCGAGGTTACAGGTTTTAACAAAAACAGATCACCATTTTTACCAACGAGATTTTGAAGGATACCTGCCTGATGTGAGACTTTAGCATTATATGCCATATGTTCGGCTTCACCGTGCGTCGGAATTACGACTTTTGGCTTAATTAACTGATACATATCAAACAAGTCTCGTTGGGATGGATGACCCGAAGCATGAATCAAAAATTCACAATTTTCGGATTGGTATACCTCTATACCTTTTCCCTTAAGTTTGTTTACCATACGCAAAATTGGCTTTTCATTACCTGGAATAACAATAGAACTATAAATGACACAGTCACCTGATTCTAAATCGCAATCAGGGTGAGTTTCATTCGCTAGCCTCCCAAGTGCCGCCCGAGGTTCTCCTTGACTACCAGTCGCGACTAGCAAGACTTCTTGCTTAGGCAAATATCCCATGTGCCTCCTATTAGCTAACTTCAGCTCATCTGGCCAAATTTCTTGTGAACGGGCAATGCTGTACATATTTTCCAATGAGCGACCAAGCAAGGCCATATATCGACCGTTTTCTGCTGCAATCTTCGCTAATGTCATCAAGCGTGCTAAATTACTTCCAAAACATGTCACCACTACTCTGCCCTTCTGTAGACCTACAAGCCTTGATAAACCTTCATAACAATCGCTTTCCGAAGGCGTATACCCCTCTTTTAATGCGTTTGTAGAATCGCACAACATAGCGAATGGCTTTTTGTTAGCGAGCTCGCTAAATAATTGCTTATTGAACGGCTTGCCTTGAACGGGCGATTTATCCATTTTCCAATCTGCGCTATGAAAAATGTTTCCTACCTTAGTTTCAATAAACATGGCATTTGAATCAGGAATAGAGTGCGTTATTGGCAGCCACTTGACATTAAACTCTCCAATTTGAATAGATTTCTTTGGCTCCACAACAACAAGGTTTACCAAGTGGGCCTTATCTTCTCGATAGAGTTTTCGTTTTAAAACTTCTGCAGTGAAAGAAGTGGCATAAATCGGACAATTAAAACGCTCAATCAAGGCAGGAAGTGCGCCAATGTGATCTTCATGGGCATGAGTCAAGACGATGCCTTGGAGTTGGTGTAGGCGGTTTTCTATAAAGGTTGGATCTGCGCAAACAACATCATGCGTTTTAGCGTTTGGATTACTGTCCTCTTGTTGCATCAACGGCGCTTGAAACGTCGCACCGCAATCTATCATCAAC
The DNA here is from genome assembly GCF_003203515.1 of Glaciecola sp. KUL10. GTDB lineage: Bacteria > Pseudomonadota > Gammaproteobacteria > Enterobacterales > Alteromonadaceae > Glaciecola. The sequence goes on from NZ_BGNG01000001.1 coordinate 566,162, forward strand.
CATTGTTCATCATGTCCAATTAAGTTCATATTCATTCCAATTTCACCAGTGCCTCCAAGGGGTAAAAAGCATAATTCTTGATGATTTGGTGTTGAATTTTTCAAGTCATTTCCTGTTGCTATTGAGTGAGTTTAATCCAGTGTTTAGATTTATGAGTGTTAAGACCTAACATCACATGATCTAGATACGGAGATTATGTGGGAAGTGATTTATTGTTTAATAATATTTGAAAGGCCCCATACGCGCAAACGGGGAAAGACCAGTATCTTAGGCTAAAGTGATTCGAAATTTAAACAGCAGGATTTGAAGAAATTAGCCAGTCCTTCATTTGCGTACATATCTCCTTTACCGGGTTGTTCTCTGGCGAGAGCTGGAAAAGCACCATAACCAGCCAACATGCAATGCCACGAGGTTACACCAAAATGTGATTGTATATTTTGACGCTTTATTTCAGCACCAATATCACCTTTTCGATACCAAACCGTCAATAGACTTAGCAGTGACTCTGATAAATTCATATTTGCTCGATTATCTCGCCAGTACGCAGAGTCATCTCTAGAATTTAATTTGTAATGAGCAACGATGTAATCGCGCACTCTCTCATAACGTTCACTCATCTCGCTATTAAAATCAGTTTGATTATCATTAGTAAAGTTAGCCGATTCGAACTTATCGATAAAGCACTCAATTGCTTCTTGAGTTAAATGTAATGCAGTCGCCTCCAGTGGTTCAATGAAGCCTTGTGATAAGCCGACAGCTAAGCAGTTACGTGCCCAATGTTGTTTAACTTGGCCTACATTCATTCTCAGGTGCTTGGCTTCAGCATCTGATTCTAATAAACCCAAATGACTGCGCAATTCAGTTTCAGCTTGGTCTTTCGAAATATAGTCACTTGCATAAACATAACCATTACCCGTGCGATGTTGCAACGGTATCTGCCATACCCATCCATTGGACAAGGCCGTTGATTTAGTTTGCGGCAATGGTTGCTTGATTACTTTTGAAGGCATCGCCACCGCAGCGTCATTAAACAGGTTACTTTTATACGGAATAAACCCGACATTGAGGGCTTTTTGCATCAGTAAACTGTTGAAGCCAGTGCAATCTACGAAAAAATCGGCTTCTATGGTTTGCCTACTATCTAGTTTTAAATTTTTTATGTGGCCATTTTTAGCCAGTTCAACACTTTCAATATTTGCTTGAATATTCTGCACACCGAGTTTCTTAGCTCTATCACATAGAAACTGCCCCAATAACGCAGAATCAAAATGATAGCCATATTCAACCACAAAAGGAAAATGTACTGGTGTAATGGGACTTTTCTTTAGTTTTGCCAGCCAACCACAAAGCAGGAAGTCATCAGGATAAGTATTCACGTCTAAGCCCAATCGACGCGTATAGCAATTAGTATAAAAATGCTTCTCTGAGAACGTATCAATTTGAGAAATAAATGGATGGCCGTATCTTGAGATACCTGAACGTGGACTCCAACCTTCAAACTGAATATTGACTTTGTAAGTTGCGTGACAAGCAGGCATCCACTCGTTTTCAGCTATACCAAGGTTATAGAAGAACCTTTTTAATGAGGGGGTAGAACCTTCCCCAACACCAATAATTCCGATTTGTGGTGACTCAATGACAGATACTTCAACGCCATACTTTGCCCAATGATGATTAAAAAGGCTTGCAGCCATCCAACCTGCGGTTCCGCCTCCCGCAATCACTATCTTTTTAATTGGCTTTATATTTTCCATCTAGCTACTCAGGTAACGCTTGAGAAACTCATCGTGAGGCAACATTTTTGAAAGCGGTTGCCGTTTCGCTTCAAATACTCTGTTGAGCGTCTCCCTCAATTGCTCTGAAGTGGGAACATTTGCGGCTGGGTGATAGTCTTTCGGTTGTATGCCTTGCCCAAGCATTACCTGTAACCAAGATGCATCCCTAAAAATGTCATGCTGGTCGTTAAACATATTGCCAACTGAACTAAATACTTCTATTTTATTTCGCAACCTATCTGGGATATCCATGTTACGCATGTCTATCCAAAAGTCAGAATCGTTTCTTTGGTTTACGTGGTAATGCAAAACAATAAAATCACGAATAGTTTCGTATTCCACTTCCGATTCCTGATTATATAAATCTATTACTGATTGAGTGATCCCATTTTGAGGAAAAAGCTTCAATAGGCGGACTACAGCGGATTGAATCAAATGAATACTGGTAGACTCCAAGGGCTCTAAAAATCCGCTTGAGAGTCCGACAGCAATCACGTTTTTATCCCATTGTTTGACTGTTCTTCCAGTCTTAAAACTTACTTTCTTGACATCATTAACCGGTTCAGACTCTAGATTAGAAAGCAATATTCGTTCTGCATTTTCATCGTTTGTGTACCTTGACGAATAGACTATTCCGTTCCCGTTTCGGTGTGTCAAAGGAATGCGCCATTGCCAACCGACTTTATGTGCGATGCTTCTTGTATAGGGTAGCGTTTTTTCGAATCGTTCAGTTTGTACAGCAAGTGCACTGTCTGCAGGCAGCCATTTTGACCAATCGACATATTCAATATCCAATGTTTTTTGCAACAGCAAGGCGCGGATGCCTGTACAGTCTACAAACAAGTCACCTTGTACTTGAGCGCCATTTTTTAATTGCAAGCCAGTTATATAGCCGTTTTCTGAGTCTTGTTGGATATGCTCAATAATACCCTCTGTGCGCACAACACCACTTTGCTCTGCTAATTTTCTAAGGTATCTACCATATAAGGCCGAATCAAAATGATAAGCATATGGCATATCAAACATCGGATTTTGAGAGTTTACTTTATTAAATGACTCTTCTAAGCAACATAAATAGTTCAGATCGTAATCCCACAAAGACGCTCGGTGTCCTTCTCTTATTGCCCTTAGCCAATAATGTTGGAAATTACAAAAGCCCATATTTGCACCCGGAGCGCCAAAGGTGTGAAAGTAACTCTCTCCATCTACTCGCCAGTTTTCAAATTTAATAGCAAGTTTTATCGTTCCGTTGGTTTCTCTCAAAAACTCTTTTTCATCGATCCCCAATACTTGGTTAAAAGTTTGAATAGGTGGAATAGTAGCTTCGCCAACACCTACGATACCAATATCTTCGGACTCCACTAATTCAATTTGTACTTGTTGCCCAAGAATCTTTTTCATTAAAGCAGCCGTCATCCAGCCAGCTGTTCCGCCACCTGCTATCACTACTTTATTAATAGCATTCTGCATAGTCCTAAATATTTCCCCGAATTCAAACACCAATTAAATATTAACACAGAGCCTGCTTTGAAATTAACACAAAAGCGCTTTCGTGAAAGTAAAACGGCCTCTACGCAATAGCAATAGAGGCCGTACTTAATCGTTTAGGTCTTAGTAAAAAGAATAATTAAAATTGACCATGTAAGAAGGCCCAAATTCACGACGTTGTGTGACAATGCCGTTGCCATCACGAGAAATTTGATCCGCATCATCAAGAATATTTGTTCCTTGAAGCGACACTCTCAGTCCCTGTAACATTTCGCTTTCAGAATTTTCAAAATCATAGGAAATTTGAGCATCGACAACTTGCGTGCCATCCCGTGTCGCCTCAGCTATTTTGTTCGAGCCACCTCTTTCGTATGTTGAATACTCAGAACGATCGGTAACCGCGAAGCGCACTTCAAAGCCTTCATTTTCATAATAGGCCGTGAACGAAGTGATTTCGTCGGATTGACCAGGAATTGATGAACCATCATCCACTTCAGCATCAATAAAGGTCGCGGATGCCACTATACCAAAACCTTCTAATGTGTCAGTAAACATTCCCAGTGGTAAGTTTGCCGTAATTTCAGCACCAGAGACGCTTCCTTCTAAACCATCCTCAAAGAATGAAAATTGGCCAAGTGAAGGAGGTATAACCTCGGTTCCCGCAGGGTAAGTAATTCCGTTTTGAGAATTAGTGATATCAACATCAATTACCCGACTATGGAAACCAGGCACAAAATAGTTTGCACCATTATTAAATTCATCGTTTGTAAAGTCGATTGTTGGATTAGCAGTACGCGTTAAATTAACCAAGTCTTTGTAGAACAAAGAAAGTGCCACATAACCCTCGTCGTCAAAATAATTTTCGAAAGACAAATCAAAGTTATTGGATTCTAGTGGGCGTAACTGTGCATTCCCCGCTTCTTTCGACCAAGGAGAACCAGCCCCAGCTAGTACGTCTTCATCACGTAATGTAATAAATTGGTCGTTAAGGTCAAACTTAACAAAACCTGAAGCTTTCATCTGGTCCAACCGCGCTCTTGATATTGTCTTTGATGCTGCAAAACGAACAAATTTATTTTCCATGACTTCCGCATTAATATTTAAACTAGGAAGAAAATGCGAATAGCTAGCTCCATCAGTGATTGCACAATCATCATCAACAACAGAGTTACTATCCGCATCACACACACGGAAATTTGAACCGATTACACCTAACACACCATCAGATGTTTGGTCCGTATCCATATATTGAGCACCAACATTACCGAAAACGAGAATATCGCCAACTTCGTACTCAAAATCTGCTTTTACATAAAGGGTAGTGACTTCTTCTTCCACTACATAGGTATCACCAAATCGGTCTGGCTCTAAGAAACCACCATTATTTTGTGTGTAAGTACCGTCGCGGTACGGTTGATTGCCGTCATATGCAACAACAAATCCCAATCCCGCCCATGTTAAATCAGTTAAGCCGACTATTGCACTTGAAGGTAACGCTTCTGAAATTGACAGAGAATTAGGATATGAGGATGCTGTTGCAAAGAAGCCATTGTTTTCTTTATCTTTATAGCGGTCTGAATAATGTATACCCGCATTTAATTTAGTGAAAAAGCCACCGTCTAACATGCCTTCAACTTCTACTTTAAATTGAGTAAGCTCTTCTTTGATGGTAAAGAAGTTATTGAAACCATCTTGTGCGTTTAAATAATTAAAGGGCTCGCCACTTGCTTTCAACGCATCCGTCTCAAATTGAGATGCTAAATTTGCTAAACCACCACCCCAAACCTGAGGGCCAGTGAGTTGCAAGGTATTGGGGTCGGAGAAAGCATCTAAACCTGTGCTGCCGGTGAAAAATACCCCTTCAGAAGACATTTCAAATGTTCTTGTGCCGAAATCAGCATTGGTTAAGGAACCTGAACGTCCAAGTCCAGCATATGATTCTGCTCGCTGTTCAAACTTATTAGCTTCAGAGTGTGCAACGTCAACTTCAACTGACCAGTCATCGTTTAAGTAATATTCAATGTTTAAACCATAAGCCTTTAACTCGCCATCTTTGTTAAGTGGATCGGTTCTTAAAACTGGATTCACTTCAATTTGCGTACCGGTGTTATTTGCACCCGTTCCACTTACATTTGATGTAGCAAACGGTTCGATAAAACCACGCAGAACACCTGAGTCCTCGAAGTCTATTTGAAGCGCATCAACCAAGACATTGAGTTGCTCATTGGGTTGATATTGCAGTACAACTGAAACGGTATCTCTTTGTAACTCGGTTGACTGAGCATTTAAATCCAAACCAGCTGGGGTAATCGTTCCATCGTCATTTGTATTATAACCCCAAACACCATATTTACGCTGGTTATTGGGTGTTGTCGTGTGCGCTAGTGCCACGGCAATTCCGACAGTGTCATCTGCAAACTTCTCAACAAATGACAATGAATAGCGATGACCTTGATCATCAAAATCTGGGTTATCCGCCGGCGCGGAGCTTTGCTCAATAACACCGGTGACGGTCAATGTTTCAGATGCAGCTAAAGGTCTGACGGTTTGCAAGTCCACTGTACCACCTAAGCCTTGCGTGATGAGCGTTGCATCTGCCGTCTTATGGATCGTCGCACCTGTCATAATTTCTGAAGGGTACAAATCATATTCAATACCGCGATTATCGCCGATTCCTATTAGCTCTCTCCCGTTTAATGATGTGCCAACGAAATCTTCTTTAAAGCCTCGAACTGAAATACCGGATGTGCGCCCCCCTACACGCTCGCCTGCTAACCCTGGTAAGCGCGCTAAGGACTCAGCAATCGATGAGTCTGGTAATTTCCCTATATCTTCTGCAGAAATCGCCTCGACAATTGAAGTTGAATCTTGTTTAACTGCTTGAGCACGAATAAGCGAGCCACGAATACCCGTCACCGCGATTACTTCGACGTTATCATCAGGTGTATTTGCTTCGATTTCTTGTGCGACTAAGCCAGATGAGCCAAAAGCAGTTGCGACTGCAAGCGATAGCACTGCGGGTTTAAATATGTTTGTATGTTTCATGTGTGTGCCCTGTTTTTATTATCTTTGCCATTTCGCATAACTTAATCGTTTAAGATGAAGTGTAAATAAAAACGCGAATCAGCGAATTAAAAATAGAAATTTATACAAGTATCAGAATAGCCGTTGCCTTGAATGAGACCTAGACAACCCTTAAGTAAATTGGACATCTATTTATTCTCATTAATAATAGAGCTTACAACTAATACCTGAGGCACCATATTAACATTCCATTCACAAACATCAAGTTTTTTCTTAATCGTTTTAGATACCTGTTTTACTGATAGTACCGCTTATAGTTATTTAATTGAATTTCAGTCATTTGTTGAAGCATTAAACTTTCTGTAACATTAATATCGTCATCCAACTTATCGAATTTTCTAAGTTGACGAACCATATAATGATAGCGCCAATATCTAGGTATTCGGCCAAGCTGACGATTAACTTCACTAAAGTCTGCGGTGTCCTTTGCTCTGGATAAATTATATTCAAGATTAAGCAGAATAAACTCTTGCTTGAGTGAGCGCTCTATTGCCCTCGCATACTCACTGTCAAAACTCAAATCAAACCTTTCTTGAATATCAATAAGATATCCCAGCCGTTCTGAAACTGACATTTGCTGGGCACTTAAAAAGTCAAAGAACAGATCGGGCGACATACCTCTATTTGCACCACTGCTGTGAGCTATTGCCGTGGTTAACCAAATATCTTTGATCTGAAGATCGCTCATATTGGTTTGAAGATATTTATTGGCTTCTACTCTATTTAACTCTGCGCATGCAAAGTCAGCGATTAGCAAACATAATTCAGCTTGCCATAAATAAGCTTCTACTGTGTTCACGTCACCGTTATTTGCTGAAGCCTCTATTAAAGCATCGATTATTCTCTGAGATTCGGCTAGATTGCCGTTTAAAAAGGCTAATCTGCTTTCTTGTAACCTTGCCACGAAGCTTTTTTCGCTCGTGGTTACCTTTGTATTGTAGCGCTGTAAAGCGGCATTAGCAGCGTCTAGATCACCTTGCAGGAGTCGTATCTTACTTTCAACAATGAAGACTTCAGATAGCAAATCAGTTGGCAGTAGTTCAATTTGCTCAACCACGTATTTAATATGACTGTTTGCCTCCGCTAACTGCCCTAACAAATAATGGGTTTTGGCTAAGGCAATTTTTAATCGCAAATAATCATCCCCACTTGCTTCTTTTCTCACCTTCGCATAAATCGCACTCAAAGTGATAAGAGAGTCACTTGCTTTTCCAGCTGTTTGTTGCACATCAGCTACCTTCAGCCAAGTCTCCACTTCCTTTGTCACATCGTTTGAACGCTTATAGATTTCTATTGCTGAAAGGAGCTCTTTTTCAGCTTTTTCATAATCAAGGTTTTCAATTGATATATCCGCAATCTGTTTAAAAATATCAGCTCTCTTAAGGGGGAACTCTGTAATTTCCAGCAAATCTAGTGCTTCCTTAAAAAAGCGAAGTGCTGTCTTTGGTTGACCCAATTTTATATAAGCCTCTCCAAACTTTATTTTCACTCGACTTTCTTCGTACACATTATTTTGCTGTCTGTAAGCAAGTTGAGCCATAGACAGTTCGTTATCTATGGCTTCTTGGTAAAGCCCTCTATCAAGTTTCAGCTTTGCAATTGAAAACAATATATCTGGGTGTTGCTTATTAAGAGTAAGGGCTTTTCTTAACACTAAATCCGCTTTATTTTTCTCGCCAAGCTCATCTAGTAAAGCCGCCTTGCGCTTAAGAACTTCAATACGATCAGGGAACAATTGCTCGATCTCTTCAATTATTGCTAACTCCTTGGTTGGATACCCTGATATCTGTGCTGCAATACGATTTAGCATTAACGACCAATAAGACTTATCGTTGCTAATAACAACCGGCGCTAACATTGCTTGCGCCGCACTTTGAGAATCACTTTCTAAGGTTTGAAGGATCGCTTTGTATTGTATTTCAGGGAACTTATCCAATTTTTCAGTCAGTAGCTTAAACTTTGAGCCTGTTTGATCAGTAACCCGAAGTGCTAAGTCAAAAAAAGTGCTGTAGTCTTTCTCAACCTCATTAGACGACCAGTTTGCGATCGCTTCTAAAATCAGTATTGATAATTCACTCAGATCTCTATCAAGCGTTTGTGCCGTAGCTCTTTTATTCACTTCAAAGATACTGCCTTCTTGCTTATTTGATTTTAATTGAGCGCTAAATAAGTAAGAAGTTTGCGATGTTTGTCTGCTGCTAATAGTGATCACATAATTCAGCGCAAATGCCTCTGTCACCTTTGCAAAATCTTTTGAGCTATCCAGAGGCTTTAAAGCTAGGTTATTAACGAAGTTTGAAACACGCTTGGGCGGAACAACTGAAAACTGGGACCAATTATTAATTGGGTAATACAACAGTGATGCCACAGCAGTAATTTGTTGAAGGCTATCGTCCGTTAATACACTAATATTCTGTGTTCGAGATCCGTCTAAAGAATCATAATCATGTACAGAGAGAACAAAATAGTTAATGACCCATGCAAGTACAATAGCCCCGCTAAAAGACAACATGATATTTTTAGGGCTCAAAAACCCTTCTTTCTGACGTGACAATAAGCTACCTACTTGAATAATGTCTGGACGCTTATCAGGGGATTCAACCGAGATTTTTTTAGCAGCTTGCTTGATAAGTTTAACTCTTGCTTTGTTTTCTTTGTTGAGCTCATCGGGGTTTACACAGCTTGATAGCAAATGAGCTAACATACCGAGTGAATAGACATCTGATTTTGCAGTGGGCGTCTCTCCCATTTTGACTTCGGGTGCTCGCAAATCTGCGATAGTCCCCGGCTCATAGCATGCATTTTCTGGCGTTTGAGTCGCAAAGTCCATCACATGAATATTATTATTAATGTCAATGAGGATTTTATCTATCCGAACTTCCCCTATTTGACAACCGATCTGATGGAACGCTTGCATGGCACTTTGGATTTGCTTAAGCCATAGGTCACAATCTTGGCGAGATATTTCATTGCGCAAACGAGAGTACATGGATTCACCATCACATAACTCTAGAGTGTAAAAAAGTAATTCGCTTTCTTCATAAACCTTTTCAATGTGAGCTATGTTTGGATGAGAGAGTGCTGATATTTGACGTATTTTATGCTGAAGCTCATCTTTTCGTTCAGCACTGCATTGCGCACCTGCAATCACTTTTATGGCACTATTGCACTGTGCTTGTTTATCAAACACTTTGTAGATAGTTGGGGTAGATTCAGACCCAAGGGGGCTTATTATTGTAAATCTATCAGCTAAAATAGTACCAGCTTTTAATATCATTTAATTTCCATGTGAATCATGCACCCTTAAGAAGAATGAAGATCATTGTGCTACAACTAAAATGCTATCGCATTATATCTGATCTAAAGAAAAGTGTAATATATGTATATTTCGGCAGTAAAGCGATTAAGCTTAAAGAACTCAGTTATAACGTATATACGATATAAATGTATTGAAATGGATGTCGAAGCATAAAAAAACCCAATCTTTAGATTGGGTTTTTATAAAGGGGTATTTGAGAAACTACCAACCTGTAATTTCGCGTAAACCTGCGCCAATATCAGCAAGTGAACGAACAGTTTTAACACCAGCAGCTTCTAAAGCTTTGAACTTCTCATCAGCAGTACCTTTACCGCCTGCGATGATTGCGCCTGCATGGCCCATTCTTTTACCAGCAGGAGCAGTCACGCCCGCGATGTAAGAAACAACTGGCTTAGTTACGTTTTCTTTAATAAACGCAGCCGCTTCTTCTTCCGCTGTTCCACCGATTTCACCAATCATCACGATTGCTTCTGTCGACGGATCCTCTTGGAAAAGCTTAAGAATATCAATGAAGTTCGAACCTGGAATTGGGTCACCACCGATGCCAACACAAGTAGATTGACCAAAACCTTCATCAGTAGTTTGCTTAACGGCTTCATAAGTCAATGTACCAGAGCGTGAAACGATGCCCACTTTACCTGGTTTGTGGATATGTCCTGGCATGATACCAATCTTACACTCTCCAGGAGTAATCACACCTGGGCAGTTAGGACCGATCATACGTGCACCTTTTTGATTCACATACTCTTTTACGTAAAGCATATCGATTGTTGGGATACCTTCGGTGATACAAACCACCAACTCGATACCTGCATCAACGGCTTCAACAATAGAATCTTTACAGAATGCAGCTGGAACATAGATTACAGATGCAGTTGCACCTGTTGCCGCAACGGCGTCTTTAACAGTATTGAATACTGGTAGACCTAAGTGCTCTGTCCCACCTTTACCAGGTGTTACGCCGCCAACCATTTGGGTACCGTAAGCAATTGCTTGCTCAGAGTGGAAAGTCCCTTGACCGCCGGTAAAACCTTGGCAGATAACTTTAGTGTCTTTATTAATTAATACTGACATTATTTGCCCTCCGCAGCAGCAACAACTTTTTGCGCAGCGTCAGTCAAAGACTCTGCAGCGATGATATCTAAATCAGAACCGGCTAGTACTTCACGGCCTAATTCAGCATTTGTACCTTCTAAACGCACAACAACTGGCACGTTTACACCGACTTCTTTAACAGCGCCAATGATACCTTCTGCAATCATGTCACAACGTACAATCCCACCGAAAATATTAACAAGTACAGCTTTAACGTTTGCATCAGACAAAATGATTTTGAATGCTTCTGCAACGCGCTCTTTTGTCGCACCACCACCTACGTCTAGGAAGTTTGCTGGGCTACCGCCGTGCAAGTTTACGATGTCCATCGTACCCATTGCCAAGCCTGCACCGTTGACCATACAACCAACGTTTCCGTCTAGGGCTACGTAGTTAAGTTCAAATTCTGCAGCGTGCGCTTCACGAGCATCTTCTTGTGAAGGATCGTTCATTGCAGCCACTTTCTTTTGGCGATATAAAGCGTTGCTATCAACACCTAGTTTTGCATCAAGGCAATGAAGATCACCGTCTTCTTTAATGACAAGCGGGTTGATTTCGATAAGCGCAAGATCTAAGTCTTCAAACATCTTGGCCAAGCCCATGAAGATGTTAGTAAATTGACGTACTTGAACGCCACTAAGACCTAATTTGAAAGCAATTTCGCGAGCTTGGAAAGGTTGAGCACCTACAAGCGGGTCGATTTCAGCTTTCAATATTTTTTCTGGTGTTTCTTCTGCAACTGTTTCAATTTCGACACCACCTTCAGTAGATGCCATAAAAACGATGCGACGAGACGTACGGTCAACAACTGCGCCAAGATATAACTCTTGTGCGATATCAGTACAAGACTCAACCAAAATGCGACTTACCGGTTGTCCGTTTTCGTCTGTTTGATAGGTCACCAAGTTTTTGCCAAGCCATTTTTCAGCAAACGCTTTAATGTCTGCTTTATCTTTAACTAGTTTCACGCCGCCCGCTTTTCCGCGTCCGCCAGCGTGTACTTGACATTTAACTACCCACTCGCTTCCGCCGATTTTATCGGCAGCTTCAGCTGCTGCTTCTGGGGTATCAGCTGCGTATCCGTCAGATACTGGTAAACCATATTCTTTGAATAATTGTTTACCCTGATATTCATGCAAATTCATGGTGATTTATCCGATTGTGTTTTGAAGGAAGGTCACTATTGTGTGTTGTGACCCTGAATTACCGCGCGGGATAGTAACATAAAATTGAACTACTTTTCCCACATAAAAAAGATGATACTCTCAGAAATGCTTGAGTATCATCTAAATTGAGTACGTTTAGACCAATGTCTAGTGTGTTTTGGTTAAACGTCTAATAATAAGCGAGTTGGGTCTTCTAGCATTTCTTTTACAGTAACTAAGAAGCCAACCGATTCTTTACCATCAATGATTCGATGGTCATAAGAAAGCGCTAAATACATCATTGGCAAGATTTCAACTTTGCCATTTACCGCCATGGGTCTATCCTGGATTTTATGCATCCCCAAAATAGCGCTTTGTGGTGGATTGATGATTGGTGTCGACATTAGTGAGCCAAATACACCGCCGTTGGTAATAGTAAAGTTACCACCAGTCAAATCATCCATTGATAACTTGCCGTCACGGCCTTTAAGCGCAAGTCCCTTAATGCCTTTCTCTACGCCAGCCATACCTAGCATATCAGTGTCTTTTAACACTGGTGTTACTAGGCCACGAGGCGTCGAAACAGCAATAGAGATGTCAAAGTAGTTGTGATAAACGATATCATCTCCATCTAATGAAGCGTTGACTTCAGGGAAACGTTTCAGTGCTTCAGTCACAGCTTTCACATAAAACGACATGAAACCTAAACGAATACCGTGGCGCTTTTCAAAACTCTCTTGGTATTGCTTGCGAAGGTCCATAATTGGCTTCATGTTAACTTCATTAAACGTAGTTAACATAGCAGTAGAGTTTTTAGCTTCAAGCAAACGGTTTGCAATGGTTTTGCGAAGACGCGTCATTGGTACACGTTTTTCTGAACGTTCACCCATTGGCATGCTTGGTGCTGGCGCTTCGGTCTTAGCAGCGGCTGCTGGAGCAGGCGCTTTAAGGTGTTTTTCAACATCTTCTTTGGTCACTCGACCGCCTTTACCCGTGCCTTTAACTTGGCTTGCATCAATGCCTTTTTCAGCTAGAAGTCTTCTTACTGATGGGCTAAGCGCGTCAGTATCAGATTCTGAACTACTAGCTTCAGCTACTGCAGGCGCTGGACTTGACGCAGCTGCGCCTTCAGCAAACTGAGCAATAACAGCTTCAGCTAAAACAGTTTCGCCCTCTTGAGCAAGAATTTCTGTCAAGCTTCCGTCAGCGGGAGCAACAACTTCTAGTACCACTTTATCAGTTTCAATATCAACTAGGTTTTGGTCTCTAGTTACAGCTTCACCAGGTTGGACGTGCCAAGCTGCGATAGTTGCATCTGCAACCGATTCTGGTAACACTGGCACTTTAATCGCGGTTGTTTCACCAGATGCGGCTGGCGCTGCCGCAGGTGCTTCAGGCGCTTTGGTCGCAGGTGCAGCTGAAGCACCTTCTTCAACCTTACCTATTACCTGTTCACCTAATACTGTCGCACCTTCATCTTCTAAGATTTCAGCCAACACACCGTCAGCAGGTGCAACTACTTCTAAAACCACTTTATCAGTTTCAATATCAACGAGATTTTGGTCGCGAGTAACCGTCTCACCAGCTTTTACATGCCAAGTTGCCACAGTCGCGTCTGCAACTGATTCGGGTAATACTGGCACTTTGATTTCTAATGTCATTTTGTTTCCTTATTTCAAAGTGAGTGCGTTTTCAACCAGTGCTTTTTGTTGCTGGTTGTGAACTGATAAATAGCCAACTGCAGGAGAAGCTGACGCCTCGCGCCCTGCATAAGTAAGTTTAGCGCCTTGTGGAATAGACTGCCAAAAATGATGTTGTGAACAATACCAAGCGCCTTGATTTTGAGGCTCTTCTTGGCACCATACCCAATCTGTCACGTGAGCATATTTTTCCATCTCTGCCTGGAATTCAGCTTGAGGGAAAGGATACAATTGCTCAATACGCACGATAGCAACATCGTTTTGTTCATTTTTACGACGCTGTTCAAGCAAGTCGTAATAAACCTTGCCTGAGCACATCACCACGCGCTTAACCTGTTTCGGATCTAGGTCGTCTATTTCGTCTATCACGTTATGGAATACACCAGATGATAGATCTTCAAGAGAACTTACTGCTAGCGGATGACGTAATAGCGATTTGGGAGACATGACTATCAACGGACGTCGCATAGGACGAACGGATTGACGTCTCAACATGGCGTAGACTTGAGCAGGCGTACTTGGCACACATACCTGCCAGTTGTGGTCTGCACACATCTGCAAGAATCGCTCTAATCTAGCCGAGCTATGCTCTGGGCCTTGCCCTTCGTAACCATGAGGAAGTAACACGGTTAAGCCGCACAAACGTCCCCACTTGGCTTCGCCTGACGATAAAAATTGGTCGAATACTACTTGAGCACCATTTGCGAAGTCACCAAATTGAGCTTCCCAAATTGTTAGACAAGAAGGTTCTGCTGTTGCAAAGCCATATTCAAACGCCATCACGGCTTCTTCAGACAATACAGAATCGTAAATTTCAAGATTACCTTGCTCAGAACTGATGTGCTGCAAAGGAATGTAGTCAGTACCATCTACCTGATTATGCAACACTGCATGACGATGGAAGAAGGTTCCTCGCCCTGAATCTTGCCCAGTAATTCTGATATTGGTTTTTTCAGATAATATTGAAGCATATGCTAAGTTTTCAGCCATACCCCAATCAATAAGCTTTTCGCCATTTACCATCGCTAGGCGATCTAGATATAGCTTATTAACGCGCGACTGAAGTTTGTGTGATTCAGGATATTGAATAATCGCGTTGCCGAGCTTTTTGATCTCATCAACAGAAAGTGACGCGTCATATTCAACATCCCAATCGTGACCAATATAAGGGCTCCAATCCACTGAGTGCTCAGTCATCGGACGCCATTCTTCAACTACGCATGCACCATGATCTAACGCTGCACGATAGTCAGATACTAACTTATCCACTTCTTGTTTTTGCAATACACCTTCTGCAATTAATTGATCAGCATAAATTTGACGCGGAACAGGATGCTTTTTAATTTTTTGGTACATGAGCGGCTGTGTCGCGTTCGGCTCATCAGCTTCGTTGTGACCATGACGTCGGTAACAAACAAGGTCAATAACAACGTCACGTTTAAATTGATTTCTATAGTCCAAAGCAAGCTTGGTCACAAACATGACAGCTTCGGGATCATCGGCATTCACATGGAAGATAGGTGCCTGTACCATTTTTGCGATATCGGTACAGTATTGTGTTGAACGCGTATCTTCTGTTTTAGATGTGGTGAAGCCAACTTGGTTGTTAACAACAATCCTTACCGTGCCACCCACTGCGAATCCGCGAGTTTGTGACATGTTAAAGGTTTCTTGAACAACACCTTGTCCAGCGATTGCTGAATCACCGTGAATAGTGATGGGGAGAACAGCCGAACCATCCTCACAATTGCGACGAGCAAGCCTTGCTCGTACCGACCCCATAACAACAGGGTTAACGATTTCAAGGTGAGAGGGGTTGAATGCTAAGGCTAAATGTACATTTCCGCCAGGCGTTGCAAAGTCTGAGGAAAAGCCAGCGTGATACTTAACATCACCTGCGCCCAAACTTTTGTCGTGCTTGCCAGCAAACTCATCAAATAGCACAGATGGGTTTTTACCGAGCACGTTAACCAATACGTTCAAGCGACCACGGTGGGCCATACCAACCACAACTTCCTTCACGCCAACAGAACCAGCTTCAGAAATTAATCCTTTTAGCATAGGAATAAGTGCGTCACCACCTTCAAGCGAGAAGCGTTTGGCGCCAGTGAATTTAGCACCTAAGTACTTTTCCATTCCGTCTGCAGCGACTAAACCTTTAAGAATTTTAATCTTTTGCTCTTTATCAATGACAGGCTTTGCTTCTACAGATTCAATACGTTGTTGTAACCAACGCTTTTGCTCAGTATCTGTGATATGCATGTATTCAGCACCAATTGAACCACAATATGTTCGGTTCAATGATTTGAATAATTCACCCAATGCCATTTTATCTTCTTTGATGGCGTACGAGCCAACATTGAAAATTGTATCAAAATCGGTCTGTGATAGGTTGTGATGAGAAAGCTCTAAATCGCGGACACGCGGTTGCTGCCATAACCCAAGCGGGTCTAAATTAGCATGTTGATGTCCACGGAAGCGATACGCATTGATAATTTGAAGGACTTTAACTTGACGATCATCTGATGGTGCATCACTGCTCGATGTTGATGCACCAGAGGCAAAGCGAGCAACAGGGCCTAAAGAAGCAAAATGCTTAAACTCAGCTTTAATGTGCGTGTGATTGGTTTCGACCTCTACTCCATCTACTTTTGGTAATTTATCAAAAGTAGATTTCCATTCTTGTGAAACACTATTCGGGTCTTCTAAATAGGCCTCATACATCTCTTCGACATAGGCAGCGTTGCCACCTGCCATTGGGGATGATTCCCACCATGCTTTCATCACGCTTTCTTGCATTCTTTAGCCTTGATCGTTAAATTTTTAACATTCTATTCGATGTTGTAACAATTTTGTATCGTTATACCACTATAGTGGTATAACAAGCCTTTAATTATAAAGGATTTTATAAAAAAATAGCCACCCCAATTAGAGCAGCTATTTAGTATATTAAGTAACAACTATATATGAATAGTTATAACTAAACAGCCCGTTGTAATAACATCGATTTTATTTGACCGATTGCCTTGGTCGGGTTAAGTCCTTTGGGACAAACGCTAACGCAGTTCATGATTCCGTGACAACGGAATACGCTAAATGCATCGTCTAATTCATTTAAACGTTCGTCAGTAGCGGTATCTCTTGAATCAATCAAGAAACGGTATGCATGAAGCAAGCCAGCTGGGCCGATAAACTTATCAGGATTCCACCAGAATGACGGGCACGATGTCGAACAACACGCACACAGTATACACTCATACAAGCCGTCAAGCTTCGCTCTCTCCTCAGGCGACTGCAAATGCTCACGCGCAGGAGGCTGCTTGTCATCGTTAATTAAGAATGGCTTAATCTTTTCATACTGAGTATAGAATTGAGTCATATCAACAACAAGGTCTCTGACAACTGGTAAGCCTGGCAATGGGCGAACAACAATCGTTCCCTTTCCAAGTGCAGATAACGGTGTAATGCATGCTAGGCCATTTTTGCCGTTCATGTTCATACCGTCAGAGCCACAAACACCCTCGCGGCAAGAACGACGGAAAGATAAAGAAGGGTCTTTTTCTTTAAGCGCAATAAGTGCATCAAGCACCATCATGTCTTGGCCTTCTTCTACTTCTAACTGATAGTCTTGCATGCGAGGTGCATCATCAACATCAGGGTTATAACGGTAGATTGAGAAAGTTAATTGCATTTTCGATACTCCTCTTAGTATGTACGCGCTTTAGGAGGGAATGCCTCTCTAATTTTCGGCGACATATTTACATCACGCTTAATCATTGATTCGTCTTCAGGCACATAGACTGAATGACACAACCAATTATCGTCATCACGCTCCGGGAAGTCGAAACGACTATGAGCACCACGGCTTTCAGTTCTGAAGTTTGCTGCTACAGCCGTGCTGTAAGCAGTTTCCATCAGGTTATCAAGCTCTAAACATTCGATTCTTTGTGTGTTGAAATCACTACTCTTATCATCAAGACGTGCGTTTTGTAGGCGTTCACGGATTTCGGACAATTCTTTAAGTCCTTCAGCCATCGCCTCACCTTCTCTAAATACAGAGAAGTTAAGTTGCATACACTGCTGCATATCTTTTTTGATTTGTACTGGGTCTTCGCCCTTACCTACTTCTGAAGATTCCCAACGATTAAATCGAGACATTGCTAAATCAAGATCAGTTTGCGATGCGTCTGATTTAATATCGATCTCGTCAATGCTCTTACCGAGGTGAAGACCTGTCGCACGACCAAATACCACTAAATCAAGCAATGAGTTACCACCAAGGCGGTTAGCACCATGCACTGATACGCAAGCGATTTCACCACACGCAAATAGTCCGTCTAGCGGCTTCTCGTTGCCGTCTTTATCGATTTGAATAACTTGGCCATCAACATTAGTGGGGATTCCGCCCATCATGTAATGGCATGTTGGAATAACTGGAATTGGTTCTTTCACTGGATCAACGTGAGCAAACGTCCGAGATAGCTCTAGTATCCCAGGTAAACGTGATTCAAGAACATCCTTACCTAAGTGATCTAACTTAAGTTTGATATGCGTTCCCCAAGGGCCTTCACAACCACGACCTTCACGAATCTCGGTCATCATTGAACGTGCAACAACATCACGGCCCGCAAGGTCTTTCGCATTCGGAGCATAACGCTCCATAAAGCGCTCGCCGTCTTTATTGAGAAGATAGCCACCTTCACCGCGACAACCTTCCGTTACAAGTGTGCCCGCGCCAGCAATACCTGTTGGGTGGAACTGCCACATTTCCATATCTTGAACAGGCGCGCCCGCTCTAAGTGCCATACCAACACCGTCACCCGTGTTGATGTGAGCGTTCGTTGTAGAGGCATAAATTCTGCCCGCTCCACCAGTAGCAAGTACAACGGCTTTTGATTTGAAGTAAACCACTTCACCAGACTCGATATCGATAGCAGTACAACCCACCACCTGACCTTGTTGGTTTTTAACTAAATCAAGCGCGTACCATTCGCTGTACACTTTCGTTTTGTTTTTTACATTTTGTTGGTAAAGCAAATGTAATAAAGCGTGACCTGTTCTGTCAGCTGCAGCTGCCGTACGAGCAGCTTGCTCACCACCAAAGTTTTTCGACTGCCCGCCGAATGGACGCTGATAAACCTTTCCATTCTCAAAGCGTGAGAAAGGAAGTCCCATATTTTCCATTTCGATAATGGCTTCAGGTCCGGTTTTACACATATATTCGATAGCTTCCTGGTCGCCGATGTAGTCAGACCCTTTGACTGTATCGTACATGTGCCATTCCCAGTTATCTTCGTGGGAATTACCAAGCGCAACTGTAATACCCCCTTGAGCAGATACAGTGTGTGACCTCGTTGGGAATACTTTAGATAGTAATGCACATGATTTTCCAGATTGTGAAATCTGAAGTGCCGCTCGCATACCAGCGCCGCCAGCGCCAATAACTACCGCATCAAACTCTTGAACGGGTAATGATGAACTCATCTTAAACTCCCCATAGTACAAATAAACCGACTGCCACGTACGCGAATGCAATCAGGTTAAGAACGTATTGAAGACCAGCGCGTAATCCAGTTGCTTTTACATAGTCAGTTAAGACTTGCCACAGACCTATACGGACGTGGATCATGATTGCGATCAGTGTCGCGAGCGTAAAAGCCTTCATAAGTACGCCAGAAAAAAGACCCTGCCATACTTCAAACGTAATGTTTGGTGTAGACACAAAAAAATATGTCATGAAAATTGTGAAAGCCAAGATAATGGCAGCTGTTGCGCGGATGGATACGTAATCTTGAATGCCATCGCGTTTGATTGATGCTTGATTAGTTACCACAATATTACTCCTAACGCGATTGATATAACGATCCAAGAACCAATTGCAATATTTGCAGATAACGTTCCTGACTCTAATTCTTCCCAATACCCCATATCCATAATCACATGACGAATACCACCAATTATGTGATATAGCAGCGCCGACACTGTGCCGATTAAGATAATTTTACCGTACCAAGCATCCATTGCTTGAATAACGCTATTGAACCCTTCTTCAGAAGAGATTGAGATTGCCCATGCGTAGATGACGAAAAGCAATGCGAAAAACATCGCAACACCAGTCACTCTGTGCAAAATGGAAGCGCGTCCAGCGGGCGGTAATTTGATTGTGGTTAAATCTAAATTAACGGGTCTTTGTTTCTTCACAATAATTTGCCTGTTGTCATTCTTGATTGTTCGAAACGCTCAGTTAAAACTTCGCTCAATCATAGTTGTGTGTGTTAACTGTTCACGCTATTTATGTTAATTTTTTGTGAACATATTTCTGCTAAATTGATGAACCAAATGGTTTACCAATCAACGCCCAAGGAATATATCAATCAGCCATGCCAATTACAATTTTTTGTTGTGCATTAAGCCTTTAGTCGTAAACAAATCTTGATAGACATACAAATATCGTCAAATGTTGAATATTTATTAATCGTATGTGCATTTGAATTGACTTATCACTACAATAACAGTACAACTACGGCCACTTTTCTTGACGTTATGAACATTTTCCACACTTGTAACGTTAAAACAGAAAACTTATGAGGAGAGCAATTCATGGCAGACAACAAAGCCATCTTGAAAGCAGGTGATATAGAAGTCGAATTACCAATTTTGGAAGGAACGGCTGGACATCCGGTTATCGATATCAGAAGTTTAGGCGCAAACGGTTACTTCACGTTCGACCCAGGTTTTATGGCAACGGGCTCCTGCGAATCGTCAATAACATTCATCGATGGAGCCGAAGGTGTGTTGCTACATAGAGGCTTTCCAATAGACGAACTTGCTCGTGACTCAGACTACCTAGAAGTATGCTACATGCTGCTTCACGGCGATGCTCCTAGCAAAGAACAATACGATGAATTCAAAGCCACGATCACCCGCCACACAATGGTTCACGAACAAATAAACATGTTCTTCCATGGTTTCAGAAATGATTCGCACCCTATGGCAATGCTATGCGGAACAGTAGGTGCAATGTCTTCGTTTTACCATAGTGATTTAGATGTTAGTCAAGAAGATCAACGTGTACGCAGCGCACACAGGCTAATCGCTAAAATGCCAACGCTTGTTGCCATGTGTTACAAATACAGCATCGGTCAACCTTTTGTTTATCCTCGCAATGACCTTAGTTATGCCGGTAACTTCCTAAACATGATGTTCTCTGTTCCTGCTGAAGAATACGTCATCAGCCCTGCTGTTGAGCGTGCAATGGATAGAATCTTTATTCTTCATGCTGACCATGAGCAAAACGCCTCTACATCAACCGTTAGACTTGCTGGTTCATCAGGTGCTAATCCTTATGCATGTATCGCTGCTGGCGTGGCGTCTTTGTGGGGTCCTGCTCATGGTGGCGCTAACGAAGCGTGTCTAAATATGCTCGAAGAAATCGGTACAGTAGACAGAATCCCAGAGTTTATTGCACGTGCTAAAGATAAAAACGACCCGTTCAGGTTAATGGGCTTTGGGCATCGCGTTTACAAAAATCATGATCCAAGAGCGACTGTGATGCGTGAAAGCTGCCATGAAGTACTTTCTGAGCTGAACCTTAATGACCCATTGCTAGACGTAGCCATGGAGCTTGAAAGAATTGCGCTTAGCGACCCGTATTTTGCTGAGAAGAAACTTTTCCCGAATGTCGATTTTTACTCTGGAATAGTACTTAAAGCGATTGGTATTCCAACCAATATGTTTACCTGTATCTTTGCACTTTCTCGCACCGTTGGTTGGATTTCTCACTGGCACGAAATGCTTAGCCAACCTGGTCAGAAAATTGGTCGACCGCGTCAGCTCTATACAGGCAGCGAGCAAAGAAAATACCAGCCTTTAAAGTAGCTTAAGTATTTAAAG
This sequence comes from Glaciecola sp. KUL10, assembly GCF_003203515.1. Classification (GTDB taxonomy): domain Bacteria; phylum Pseudomonadota; class Gammaproteobacteria; order Enterobacterales; family Alteromonadaceae; genus Glaciecola. Next base: position 587,661 of record NZ_BGNG01000001.1, read on the forward strand.
TTTGAACAAAGAGCGCTTAGTGCGCTCTTTTTTTATTTTTATAAAGTAACAAATGCGCTCAAATTTTAATCAGCTCACAATTTCAAAGTTGTTTAAATACACGCTTTTTTAGATCTTATTGAAATAAATAACTCAAATAAACACTAATAAAAACGCGTTATTGAGAGTTATAGACTAGTTTTTCATTTAAGAAATGAATAAAAATTCAAGAATGAAAAGAAAATCGGTGATTAAAATCAGCTTATTTTTATTAAGATGGTGGATAATCAAAACCTATTTCGAATTTAAAATTTAAACGGTCGGTATATTATGCATGTTCAATTTAAACTCTTAGGCTTAGCAGGGCTCATTCCGTTTGTATTTTTGCCACCTGCAGCGTATTTTGAGCTTGTCCCTTATCTCAAAGCGTATATCCATTTCGTCCAATACTCTGCCGTTATCTTGTCTTTTTTCGGTGGTGTTCACTGGTTCAACGCAATCTCAGAAAATAAAATTAACCACCAAGTCTACGTCGCAATGTTTCCAAGTATCGTTGCCTGGTTAAGTATAGTCTTTTTAGACGGAAAGATGCTCTTAATGGTGCTTTCTCTGGGTTATATAGCGATTTTGATGTATGACAAGTTCACACTAAAACTGAGTCCACAAATGATTGTAGACTACACAAAATTAAGAGTGATGCTCACGTCGGTAGTGGTGCTATCACATTTAGGTATGAGTTTAATCTAGTTGTATAAATACTGTGTGGGGATGCCCAAATACACAGGTCTATTGTATTTGGGCTATTAATATTTGGGTTATTAGAGTTGGAGAGCTTTTTTACCTTAAGCGCGAATAAGCGATATTAGTTCGGCAGTTTTCTCTTCCATAAGCGGGATATCAGCAACCGACTCAACATTCAACCTTATCACCGGCTCAGTGTTTGACTTGCGCAGATTAAACCGCCACGAGCCGAATTCCATGCCAATCCCGTCGGTTTTATCTACCACTTCCGCATCACCCTCGTAATGCTGAATCACTTTCTTGATTGTTTGCCCTGCATCTTCAACTGTCGAATTAATCTCTCCAGATGATGGGAACGCTTTTATTCGTTGCGAAACAAGACTGGAAAGGCTTTGTTTCTTCGTACACAGTAATTCCGCCACTAGCAGCCATGGGATCATACCAGAATCACAATAAGCAAAATCTCTGAAGTAGTGATGAGCACTCATTTCGCCACCGTAAACGGCATCTTCTTTTCGCATTCTTTCTTTAATGAATGCGTGTCCCGTTTTGGATTTAATTGGCTTTCCACCCGCATTTTTAACTATGTCTTCGGTATTCCAAAAAACCCGTGGGTCATAAATGATTTTTGCACCTTTCTCTTTGTCTAAAAACGCTTGAGCAAGTAGACCGACAATATAATATCCTTCTATAAACTCACCGTTTTCATCGAACAAAAAGCAACGATCAAAATCACCGTCCCATGCAATGCCCATATCAGCCTTGTGTTCAATCACGGCCTTAGCAGTATCGGCTCTGTTTTCGGGCAACAATGGGTTAGGAATACCATTAGGAAAGTTGCCATCGGGTTCGTGATGAACTTTGATGAACTCAACAGGTACATTTTGGTGTTTAAACAACAGTTCAATTGCGTCTAGTGCATGCCCTGCACTGCCGTTTCCTGCGTTAACCACTAGCTTAAGTGGTGTAATATTTTGCAGGTTCACGTATTCAGCCAAGTGAAGCACATAATCATTTAAACACGAAACACGTTGATAATTTTCAGTGCCGAGTAACACAATTTCCTTCACGGTAGCACCACCAGCTTCAAAATCGCTTTGAGAAATAATCTCGCCTCGACCGTAATAGGTTAAACGCGCTTGCACATTTAAATCGTCATAGCTTTCAGCGCGGTCGCGTATAGCAAATAAACCACTATCTCCGCTGATAGGCACTGATCCAGCTTTCACCATTTTCATGCCATTGTAGTCAATTGGATTATGACTGGCGGTCACTTCAATTCCGCCATCAACGCCTAGGTGTTTAGTGGCAAAATATATTTCTTCAGTTCCTGCCGAGCCTATGTCGCTTACTTTGGCTCCACCGTCAATAATACCTGCCGCTAAGGCTAACTTTAGGGGAAGAGAAGTCTTTCTTGCATCTGAACCCAGAACCACCGTTCTAGCTTGTAACTCCTCGGCAAAAGCGCGTCCAATTCTGTAGGCAACATTTTCACTTAGCTGTTCGCCTAGTTTGCCTCGAATATCGTATGCTTTAAAGCATGTAATTTTAGTCATGTTTTGTTCTTTACTCTTTATTTCGCTGGCGCTCGGCCTCTCTTTATTTCGCTGGCGCTCGGCCTCTCTTTATTTCGCTGGCGCTCGGCCGTAGCGATCCGAAAAGCGGACAATGTCGTCTTCGCCTAGGTAGCTTCCTGATTGAACCTCGATTAATTCTAGTGGGATTTTACCTGGGTTTTCTAATGCGTGGATTTCGCCAATTGGGATATATACAGATTCGTTTTCGGTGACTAACTCTGTTTTATCGCCAATTGTGATATTTGCGGTACCAGAAACGACGACCCAGTGCTCAGCTCTGTGGTGGTGCATTTGAACTGAAAGCTTTTCGCCAGGCTTAACGGTAATTCGCTTAACTTGATAGCGTTCGCCATTATCGATTGAATCGTAGCTCCCCCAAGGTCTGAAAACTTCGCGATGAAACTGAAACTCTGAGCGTTTTTCGGCTTTTAACTGATTAACCACCTTTTTGATATCTTGGACTTTGTCTTTATGCGCCACCATCACTGCGTCTTTAGTTTCAACCACAATTAAGTCATCACAACCGATCACTGATACTAAACGTCCTTCAGAGTTAACGTAGCTATTATTGACACCAGTTAACATCACGTCACCGACGGTCACGTTACCGCTCGCATCTTTATCTTTTGATGTTTCCCAAAGCGAAGACCAACTGCCCACGTCATTCCAACCGGCGTCAAGCGGCACCATGCAAGCATGTGCTGTTTTTTCCATCACGGCATAATCAATAGAGTCATCTGGGCATTTTGCAAATTCGTCAGCATCTATGCGAATAAACGTCATATCGGATTCAGGGGCATCCATTGCTTTTTCACATGCTGCAAAAATTTCGGGTTGATGCGTTTTTAATTCATTTAAGTAAACACTGGCTTTGAACATAAACATGCCACTGTTCCAGAAGTAATCTTTAGACGCGACATATTCTTCAGCAGTACTCAAATCTGGCTTTTCAACAAACTCAGCCACTTTGAAACCAGAGTTATCGATACTCAAACCCGCCTTAATGTATCCGTACCCAGTATGAGCTTGCGTTGGCACAATACCAAAGGTCACTAAGTTGCCTTTTTCTGCAAGTAACTCAGCTTGCTCAATAGCACTGTGAAACGCCGATTCATTTTCAATTAAATGATCTGCAGCCAATACCAAAAGAACTGGGTCTTGGTCATTTTTTAGAGCCTGTAAGGCAGCAAGCGCAATAGCAGGTGCAGTGTTGCGCCCGAAAGGTTCAAGGATAATTGAGTCGTAATTGATGTCGGCAACTCGAAGTTGCTCAGCGGCTAAAAAGCGATGATCTTCATTACAAATGAAAACGGGGGAATCTAGCTTTTCCGCTGGAAGGCGCAAGATAGTGTCTTGCAGCATAGTATTTTCTGAAGTTAACGCTAGAAATTGCTTAGGCAAGGCAGAGCGAGATTTTGGCCAAAGACGGCTTCCAGTGCCGCCAGCAAGTACGACTGGTTTCATTACATATCCTTTTTACAAAAATCAATTTGAAAGATAGTAATTAAAGCAAAGTGTTTGTTCAATCAATAATCGGTGATATCGACGTTATTTAACGTCGATATCACACTATGCAAACATTATACACACACTTAGTAAGCACATCGTTCTGGATTTCTATTATTGGTGCTTAAAGGCTAAGCCAAGGCTCCCGTCCGAAAATCACTCAAAGCTTGATTAATTTCCGCTTCAGTATTCATCACAAAAGGACCATATTGCACGACAGGTTCGTTGATCGGTTTCCCAGTAACAACAATGAGCCGAGCTTCATTTTCATTGTTATTCTCAACAGCCAACTTACCATCAATATCCAGCACACCTAATTGTCCTTTCGAAAGCGTCTTACCTGCAATCGTTAACTCACCCTCGTAGACATAGATAAACCCATTATGATCTTGAGATAACTCGATGCTTTGATTGCCTGATGCTGTCAAATGGACATCCAAAAACAAGGGTTTAACCGCTTGCGTTGTCACTGCACCTGTTACCGAATCAAACTCTCCTGCCAATACGCGCACTAAATTACCATTGTCCAATTGAACTTCAGGTACCTCCGTGCTTGGGATATCTTGATACCCTGGCATCGACATTTTTTGATCCGCAGGCAGATTTACCCACAACTGAAACCCTCTCATTTTACCCGAGGTTTGTTGAGGCATTTCTTCATGAATGATCCCTTTTCCTGCGTTCATCCATTGCAAGCCGCCATCTTCAATTATTCCAGTGTTGCCCACTGAGTCTTTGTGTCCCATTTTGCCATTTAGCATATAAGTCACGGTTTGAAATCCGCGATGTGGATGCTGCGGAAATCCTGCAATATAGTCCTGAGCCTCCTCTGACCCAAATTCATCAAGCATTAAAAATGGATCTAAACGCTTAAGCAAAGGCTGGCCGAGCACTCTTTTTAATTTTACGCCAGCACCATCAGAAGCTGGCATACCGTTCACAATTTGTTTAATCGTTGTCATGTTAAATGGCTCCTCTGTTATATGGGCTTTTCAAATCCATCACAGGCCCTTTTGGAACCACTTGTGTAGGATTAATCATCGTGTGGCTAAAATAGTAATGCCTTTTTATATGATCGAAGTTGGTTGTCGGAGCAATACCGTCCATTTGATATAGCTCTTTTACATAATTAGACAGCGCTGGGTAGTCAGCAATACGTTTTAAATTGCATTTGAAGTGCCCAACATAGACGGGGTCAAACCTAATCAAGGTAGTAAATAGCCGCCAATCTGCTTCTGTTAATGTGTCACCCACTAAATAGCGCTGAGTTGAAAGCCTTTCTTCAAGTTTATCCAATGCATCAAACAAAGCTTTAACAGCTTCTTCGTAGGCCTCTTGAGTGGTCGCAAACCCTGCTTTGTAAACACCATTATTGACATTGTGATAAACGTACTCATTAATTTCATCTATTTCTTCGCGAAGATGCTCAGGGTAGTAATCCTGAGTGTTACCTGTTAACTCATTAAAAGCGAAATTGAATATTCTAATCAGCTCGGCAGACTCGTTATTGACGATGGTATTGTGTTTTTTATCCCACAATACAGGCACGGTCACTCTGGAGGTGATATCTGCTTTGGCTTTTGTATAAACTTGATGCATATAATCAAAGCCAAAAAGATGATCTTTGGATGCGCCTTCATACCCATCAAATACCCAACCTTTATCTAACATATCAGGGCTTACAACAGACACATCGATGTATTCTTCAAGCCCTTTTAATGCTCTGAAAATAAGTGTTCGATGTGCCCATGGGCATGCCAAAGAAACATATAAGTGATATCGACCCTTCTCTGGCTTAAATTTTGAATCAGCCTCAGACGAAATCGTATCTCGAAACATAGAATCTTGTCTGACAAATTTGCCATTACTCTTTTTAGTGTCGTACCATTGGTCTTTCCAAACACCTTCAACTAATAAACCCATTTTTGACTCCTTACAAACCGTATTGTCAATGTATTAACTTGATGGATGTATTAAAGCACTTATAAACAAGAAAATAACTCGCTAAAACTAGCATGTTTAATTCGATTTTTTAGAAAGGTTTGCAATATGAATACTCACCCCGTTTTCTCTGGCATACAAAGGCTATATGGCTTGCAAGGCTATGAAAAACTCTCACATTCACATGTGGTAGTGATTGGTATTGGAGGGGTTGGCTCGTGGGCAGCAGAGTGTTTGGCTAGGACAGGAGTAGGTGCTATTACACTGATTGATTTAGACGACATCTCAAAAAGTAATATTAATCGACAATTACATGCCCTGCACTCAACAATTGAAGCCACTAAAGTCGATATTATGAAAACGCGTATTCTTGATATTAACCCCGAGTGCAAGGTTCACGCGATTGAAGATTTTGTGACCAGCGAGACAGTGAGTGAATATATTAATACTCAATGTGATGTCGTCATCGATGCAGTTGACAGTATTTCAGCTAAAGCAGAGATGATTGCTTTTTGTAAACGCAACAAAATCAAAATAATCACGGTTGGCGGCGCAGGTGGCCAAATAGACCCTTTGCAGATTACCGTAAGCGACCTTGCAAAAACGATTCAAGATCCCTTGGCAGCAAAATTGCGCTCGGAGCTTAGACGAAAATTTAACTTCAGCAAAAACCCCAAGAGAAACTTTGGTGTTGAGTGTGTTTATTCCACTGAACAACTCCGCTACCCCAAAGCTGATGGCTCTGTCGGTTATGAAAAACAAGCACAACAAGGCGCTGGAAAGATGGACTGTAGCAGTGGTTTTGGCTCTTTTGTCGGTGTCACGAGTAACTTTGGTATGATTGCGGCAAGTCGAGCCATTCGTCATTTGTTAAAATAGCTTGCTACTGCTCTATCATCAAATACTTGCGCTAGCTTCTCGTTGTCGATAGCGTCTAACATCGATAATCACGGCAATAAATAGCCATATGCCAATAAGACTAAACAACAGAACAGTGTTCTCAGCCATCTGCATGACTTGCTCACTTAGCACTGCAGTACCTGCGATGAGTAATAGATAATATGGTAGATTCAACAACCCTGCTAAACCAACAACACGCATCGCTTTTCGTTGAGCGCCTTGAGCAAACATGAAGAACGCGAGCGAATTCATGTGGATCATAGCGAGTAAAAGGTGTTTGGTTTTGGTTTCCTCAGTCTTGGCATTCACTCGGGCAGTGTGCGATGTTCCCCGATTTGAAAAGCGTCCTAATTGATAATTAATCAAAGAACCAATAGTTGCCGCAATGACCATTACAAGTGTCAAATACAAGATATCCAAAGGTCTGGGGTTAGCGCCTACCACTAAAATCACAGCAAAGAATTGCCCCGGAAAATAAAAACCAACGTAAACAATGGACTCTAATAAAATAATGGCAAAAATAACTAAGTAAAAATATTCACCTTTACTATCCTCCAAGTATCCTAGAATTTGGTCACCAGGCGGAATTATTTCAAAAGTGACTAAGACTGAAATTAGAGATAACGCAAACAGCGCAGTAAAGGGTAAAAATGAAGCGTATTTCATGTTTAGGTTCAAAATATTGAGTGTGTACTATGATTTACGTTTAACATAGTTAATAAGCGCAAGAAATTCTATTAAGAATTATTAATTTATCACCTTTTACTTTTAGGAAAAAATCTTGTACCGACCAAAGACAACATTAGAACAATGGCGAATTTTACAGGCTGTCGTTGATTATGGTGGCTATGCTCACGCAGCTGAAAAGCTAAATAAGTCACAGTCTTCACTCAATCACGCAGTCGCTAAACTTCAGTCAATGTTGGGAGTTCAACTATTAGAAGTTATCGGTAGAAAGGCTGTGCTAACGGAAGCTGGCGAAGTGATGCTTCGACGCTCACGCTATTTAACTCAAGATGTTGAAAACCTAGAATCATTAGCAATAAATATTAATCAGGATTGGGAACCCGAAATCACATTAGTCGTTGATTTAGCCTATCCAAAAGAAAATTATTAGCCCCTTTAAAAGCTTTTTTACCTGAATCAAGAGGCAGTCGCTTAAGGATTCTTGACGAAGTACTCACAGGTGCAGACCTTGCTATTACAGAACACAAAGCAGACTTAGTCATCAATACATCAATTCCCAAAGGTTTTTTGGGTGAACCGATTGCATTTATCTCATTTATCCTTGTATGCGCGCCTAATCACCCACTCACTCAATTATCACTGCCTCTAGATCCAAATGCTTTGGCACAAGAACTTCAAATAGTGATTAAAGACTCGGCTAAAACACCGGAAGAAAAAACGGGATGGTTGAGATCAGAAAATCGTTGGACAGTCAGTCATTTCGACTACGCCATTGAGTTGCTTCTACAGGGTATTGGCTTTTGCTGGTTGCCAGAACACACCGTGAGCGAATTAATTAAAACAGGAAAGTTAACATCTCTAACTGTAGAGGGTAGCTACTTTAAACAGTTTACTGCTTACTTGATATCACCAACACCTGATAATCAAGGCCCAGGCACAAAACTTCTCGAAAAACTTATTTTACAACACCGCGAAATTGATTTACCGTCGTCTTAACTATATGACTTACCAATGAAAATATAAGAATGGATCAACTAGAACTCGCAACCTTAATGAAAGACACCGCACAAGATGCGGTTGAAAATGCAAAAGAACAATTAGGTATTGAACTAGATTATTCAAATGAAAGCGTCATGCACATCGATAGACTTATCAGTCACTATCTAGATAACTATCAATCACAAACACTTGATCAAAAAACAATTTTTACGGTTTGCCACATGTTTGGTTCCTATGTGGGTGAGGTATTCAAGCGGTCGGCAGGTGGGCATTGGGTTTATGACGATTCAGACCCTGATGCGCCAAATGTCTTACTTCACTATCAAGACAAGTCTTTCGCGTTTGCAGGCATTTGCTACGAAAGACTTATCAAAGATAGTAGTGTAAGTGTTAAGAAGTACTTTGATCTTGCATTAAATTTTGCCACTCACTAAACCGGCTTTTTCCAATCCGCTAGCATCACGCGCAGATGCTGGCTCTTGAAGGTATAAAGACCAAATAACAGTAGCCCAATAAATGAAAATGCGTGTGGCCATGAGAAACCAAAGTTTTCACTTTGAAGAATATAGACTTGCACGCATGCGTCGCTTATAAACGCAAACACCAATAAAACAGGGATCATAGAAATAACAGAATAATTGTTTGCATCCCAAATTTTTTCTCTAAAACTCATAATCAAAAGAATGATTAAAGCGGGCACTGCGTGTGAAAGCGACATGTAGAATTGGTATTTATCTGGATAAAACAGACTTAATAGCTTAGTTTGATCTTCTCTAAACGTTACCGAAGCAATAAAGACAATCATCGGCCTTAACAAAAACACTAAAGCAGCAAAAAGCAACGAAGGTGGCTTCACCCTGCCCGCTTCATCATAATTGTCAAGGGGTAACATCAGTTTCATCATAACTTAATCCATAATTAAATCGTAAGGTACTCTGTAGGTTTAACACTACTTTTGGTTTTGAATAACGACATTTAATATCGGCATGCAAACATATCTATTCAAATCACTTCAGCAAGTTATGTGCCTAAACAGTGTGTCACCGGCTATTATGTAACTTGGCGCGTCCACTTAAAGGAAGCGACTCGTTGTCCCTTAAGTACATACTGAGGTTATTTATTGAAAACTCAAGTAATAGTCCATAAATAACGGGACAATTCAAACAGATATTTGTAAGCACTACCATTGGCTGTTAACCTTGTAATATCTGCTCTTTGCTACAAAATCATGGGACAAGGAGCAATACGCCTTTGTTTTAACCGTTCGAATGACAGATATAAGAAAATAAAGATGAATTATTTTTATCGCAAAAACCGTTGCTTCTATTATATATTGATTGCCTTAAGTGTTTCATTGAGCGGATGTTTATCAAACGCTACATCTATTGCAAGAGAGCAAACGCGTGAACAAACGGAAAATGTAAAGTGGCAAGAAGTCTCCGCCGTAAACAAACCAACGCCCCGTCACGAAGCCGGTTTAGTCGCAATTAACAAGGATATTTACTTGTTGGGTGGACGACGTTTAAATCCAACTAATCGTTTCAACGTGATTGACAATACATGGACTGAGCTAAGCCCAACGCCGATCGAAATTCATCACTTGCAACCCGTCGCTTATCAAAACAAAATTTATATTATAGGCGCAATGACAGGTCCTTTCCCAAATGAAAAACCTATTGATAGAGTGATTGTATATGATCCAAAAACCGACACTTATGAATTCACTCACGCTATACCCAAAGATCGCCAAAGAGGTGGCGCAGGCGTAGTCGTCTATAACGATAAATTCTATATTGTGGGTGGCATTACCCATGGTCATATGGACGGTTTTAAACCATGGCTAGATGAATACGACCCGTCTACAGGCGAATGGAAAACACTGCATGATGCCCCCCACGCACGTGACCACTTTCAAACGGCAGTCATTGATCATAAATTATATGCCTTTGCTGGCAGAACCACCTCTCATGCCACTAATCAAGCGATGACCTTAACAGTATTAAAAGGTGATGTTTATGACTTTAAAAAGGGTGAATGGGAGGCCGTCAATGAGTCAACAAATATCCCCACTAAACGAGCCGGAAACTCTGTTGCTGTATATAACGATCATCTGATTATTTTAGGAGGTGAAAGCGGTGAACAAGTTGCATCTCATAAAGAGGTTGAAGTGTATAACCCAGTCAATCGAACATGGAGCGCGTTGCCGAATTCGCTATTGGGTCGCCACGGCACTGGTGCTGTCATCATTGATGACACACTTTATACCGCATCAGGTAGCGGAAATCGCGGCGGTGGCCCAGAGTTGACAAGCATAGAGGCAATTCATTTGCCGTCTGCATGGGCGCAAATGCACTAACATTTGACAGACCAAATGTAGTTGTCGCAAGGATTTCATAAAGATTTTCATTCATGTATAATCGCGCGTCAATTTAGAGCGGCCTGAAGGCAGTTGCGTTTAAACCTGCGTAGCGCAAAGGCGACAACATTACAGTGAGTGAGCATGACAGTCGAAAAGTTTACCCCTAGTTCTCCTAGTGATATGAATAGGCGCACCACTACCTTAGAAATACCTACTCAGGTGATTGACGCGCAATCATCCACCACATCAGGTGCAAAAATTGGCTTCGTCAGCCTTGGTTGCCCAAAAAACCTAGTTGATTCTGAACGCATACTGACTCAACTTAGAACCGAAGGCTACGATGTTGTCTCAAGCTACAACGACGCAGAGCTTGTGATTGTCAACACCTGCGGGTTTATTGATTCGGCGGTAGAAGAATCCTTAGACACTATCGGCGAAGCACTAGCTGAAAACGGAAAAGTCATTGTGACGGGATGTTTAGGCATCAAAGAAGATGAAATTCGCGAAGTCCACCCTAATGTTTTATCAATTACAGGCCCACATGCATACGAGTCTGTCGTTGAACAAGTGCACGAACACCTACCCAAGCCACAACACAACCCGTTTTTGAATTTGGTGCCTGATCATGGCGTGAAACTTACACCCAAGCACTATGCCTATCTAAAGATTTCAGAGGGCTGTAACCATCGCTGTACTTTTTGCATCATTCCGTCCATGCGCGGTGATTTAGTGAGCCGCCCTGTGGGTGAAGTATTGAGTGAAGCAAAACGTTTAAAAGCGGCTGGTGTTAACGAGCTGCTCGTCATTTCTCAAGATACGAGCGCTTATGGGGTAGACGTAAAATATAAGACCGATTTTTGGGACGGCATGCCAGTTAAAACGCACATGCAACAATTGTGTGAAAAACTAGGTGAAATGGATATGTGGGTAAGACTTCACTATGTCTATCCCTATCCTCATGTTGATGAGCTAATTCCACTGATGGCTGAAGGTAAGGTATTGCCTTATCTTGATATTCCGTTTCAACACGCTAACAAACGCATTCTTAGACTGATGAAGCGACCAGGAAGTGCCGATCGCACTATAGAAAGAATCAAGAAGTGGCGAGAAATCTGTCCTGAACTTGTCATTCGCTCTACGTTTATCGTTGGCTTCCCTGGTGAAACAGAAGAAGAGTTTGAAGAGTTACTCAACTTTTTAAGAGAAGCGCAAATCGACCGTGCAGGATGCTTTAAGTATTCACCTGTAGACGGCGCAAAAGCTAACGACTTGCCTGACCCAGTGCCCGAATCAGTCAAAGAACAGCGTTTGGCCAGATTCATGGAAGTACAATCAGCGATTAGTTACGAACGCCTACAAGCCAAAATTGGCAGTGAATACAACGTTATTATAGACGAAATCACACCAGAGGGTGCAGTAGGCAGAACCTTTGGCGATGCGCCCGAAATCGACGGCGTTGTGCACTTAAACGATGTATTTGACGTTAAGGTCGGCGAACGGCTTTGGGTTGAAATTATCCATACCGATCAACACGACCTTTGGGCGGTGCCCGTAACAGACGAAGATTAACTAGCAGCCATCAAACGCGCTAAATCTTCAGGAGTATCGACGCCATGCGGTGGCGTCTTTGCTGCGACATCAACATGGATATTATAACCATGCCATAGCACGCGCAATTGCTCTAAGGACTCGATGCTTTCTAACTGAGTGCTTGCCAATTTGTTGTATTGGCTCACAAAACCCGCGCGATATCCATAAATGCCAATATGTCGAAGGTATTCCCCCGGTAGATCTTCAAGACTAAGCTCAGTCAAATCATTGGATAGCATTGCATTTCTATCAAATGGAATAACTGCTCTAGAAAAGTACATGGCTAAATTCTTAGCATTGGTCACTACTTTTACTATATTAGGGTTCAAAATATCATCTACGTCTGTAATAACTTGAGCGAGTGTTCCCATCGGGACATGGGGATTTTCAGCTAAATTTTTGGCTACTTGGATAATATTTTCAGCAGGAATGAAGGGTTCATCACCTTGTACGTTGACCACAATTTGCTTTTTATCGATATTTTCTTTGGCAATCACTTCTGCCAATCGACTCGTCCCCGATTCATGATCGTCAGCGGTCATGCATACCTGCGCACCAAATGAATGACAAGCATCCGCAATGCGTTGATCATCAGTTGCCACAATAATCTGTTTTGCACCTGACTCTTGAGCACGCTCGAACACATGTTGAATCATTGACTTATTATTGATCAGTGCTAATGGCTTTCCGGGAAACCTTGTAGACCCATAACGAGCTGGGATAATTACGCTAAAATTCATGCTACTTTGCCTTTAAAGCATCAAGTTCATCTAAGCTCAAGCTTCTAGCTTCGGTTTCGAGTAACACGGGAATATTGTCTTTAATTGGATAGGCAAGCCTATCAAAGCGACAAATTAATTCATTGAGTTCAGGCTCTAATGAAAGCTGCCCTTTACACACTGGGCACGCAAGAATATCGAGTAGTTGTCTATCAAAAGCCATGCTTTTCTCTTTAATTATTTGGTGATGCGGTGTGAGTTAACACCGCATCTATTGCTGATTCAAATGTCTGCGGTAACACTGCAGAAACTTCAAGATACCAATGTTGCGCATTGTTAAACGCCCTGCATTTTACGGCATCTTTTTCGGTCATTAACACTAAACCATCAGGTAAATCGCTGATTGAGTACTGATAATGATCATCAAATCCTAATGTCTGTTCTGGTGTTATTCCTAATTGTTTTAGGGTATCAAAAAAACGAGAAGGCGAACCAATTCCTGCAATCGCAGTCACCTTCTGTTGATTAGTTGATAATATCTGTTCTTCAAATTCCTTAACGCCCAGTCTCTCGTGACTCCTCACGTTGACCCAATGCGAAGGTTTTAAGGTCATTTCATAAGCTGAATCAAAGGCATTTGTCAATTTGTCACACGTTGCGGTAGCAGACTCTACCACGCCGATATTACGCACAATCATGTCTACTGTATTAAGTCGCCAAATACCTTCTCGCAAGGGGCCCATCGGCAATAATCTTTGATTGCCTGCTACTCTGCTATCCATCACAACGATTTCAAAACTGCGTTGCAAAGCATAATGTTGAAGGCCATCATCACAAATTATGACATCACAATCACAATGCTCAACAAGGTAATCTGCCCCGCGCGTTCTTTTGGGATCAATCACAACCGGAATATCTAAGCGACTGGCTATTAATAAAGGCTCATCACCTACCTTATCAGCAGTATCGTCTTGGCAAACCCGATGAGGAAATACAGTTTGATTTCCGCCATATCCACGAGAGAGTACACCTGGTCTTTTTCCTTTACCCAGCGCAATTTGTGCAATGAGCAATGCCAGTGGAGTTTTGCCATTTCCCCCAACGGTAATATTACCCACAATAATGATTGGAACATCAGGTTTGCGGCTACTCAACAAGCCTATTTTGAACAAAAGTCGTCGAAGTGCCGACAATCCCCAAAACAGTAATTGCAAGGGGTAAAGTAACCAATACCATATCGGATACACACCGTTGCGTTGTTGATACCACAAGGTTTGTAGTTTCATATCTAGCCTTGCTGAAACTGCATACTGTGTAACTGCGAATACATCCCGCCCTTTGATAACAACTCTCCGTGGTTGCCCATCTCGATTACCTTTCCTTGTTCAACAACCAAAATCAGGTCGGCATTTTCAATTGTTGATAAACGGTGCGCAATGACAATACTCGTACGATTTTTTTGCAACTCATCTAAGGCTTGTTGGATGAATTTCTCAGATTCTGTATCTAACGCAGATGTCGCTTCATCAAGAATCAAAATCGGTGAGTCTGCCAAAATAGCTCTGGCAATAGCAATACGTTGACGCTGACCACCACTGAGCATCAGGCCATTTTCGCCCACTAAGGTGTCAAAACCATTGGATTGCTGTTGAACAAATTCGGTCACATGTGCCACATCTGCGGCTTGTTTGATCTGTTCTTGTGTTACCTTCCCTTCTTTACCATATGCAATATTGTTGGCAATCGTGTCATTGAAAAGGGTGACTTGCTGTGACACCAAGGCAAATTGTTGGCGAAGTGATGACAACTCAATATCATTTAATTCATGGCCATCTAAGCTAATAGAGCCAGAGTCAGGGGAGTAAAAACGAGTCAACAAGTTAGAAAGTGTTGATTTTCCGCTTCCGGAACGTCCAACCAACGCGATTGTCTGACCCGCCTTTATATCAAAACTCACATGACTTAGAGCAGGCTCGTCTTTGCTAGGATAAGTAAACGTAACATCTTTTAAACTAATATCACCTCTAGCACGCTCTATTTTTAATGTTCCTGTATCAGGCTCATTTTCTTGGTCGAGAATATCAAATACGCTAGTACATGCAGCCATGCCTTTTTGGAATTCATTATTAACGGTAGTTAATTGTTTTAGTGGTTTTAGCAGCATCACCATGCACACCACCACGTTGATAAACACCCCAGGAGTTAAGCCTTCAATCATGCCGTCTAAGCTAGAAACATATAGCACGAAAGCGAGTGCAATAGACGCTATCACTTGAATACTAGAGACACTGAGTATTTGTGAATTGACCAGTTTCATTCGTTGCTGACGGTTGTGGTTATTTTTATCATGAAAACGTTCGTCTTCAAGTTTTTGTCCACCAAACATAAGTACCACTTTATGGCCTTTGACAGCTTGTTCGACACCTGTGGTTAGCGAGCCCATGGATTCTTGTATTGCTTTGCTGACTTTTCTGAAGCGTTTACTGACAAAAGAAACGATAATCGCGACCAAAGGCCCAATCAAAATAAAAATTAGTGATAACTGCCACGAGTGATAAAACATCACTGCCAACAAGCCAATGACAAAAGTACCTTCGCGTATCAGCGTCAAGAAAGCCTTACCCGCTGCATTTGAAACTTGTTCGGTGTCGTAAATAATTTTTGAGATTAATACACCAGAAGAATGGTTATCATGAAACTCTACAGGCAGGTGGATATATTTTTGAAACAGTTGTTGACGCATTTTCATCACAACCTGACCACCTATCCACGACAGGGTATATGTCCCTAGAAAATTACAGATGCCACGTAAAATAAACAAAGGAACGATAACCATCGCCGCAATCCGCAAAAACGCCGAATCACCGCTATTCAAACTATCATCGATCAGTGGCTGGAGCTGAGAAAAAACAAAGGTGTCGACGCCTGCATATCCCATCATGCCAACCACAGCGACGAAAAACGGCAGTTTGAATGGAGAAAGATACTTTAAAAAGCGCCTAACGGTGCTTTTATCATTGTTTGAACTTGTCATATCGCCTTATAAGACTTTTCGGAAACACGTAAATTGTAACCTTTTTTAAATAAAAAAACCCATTATTATCAGTGTCCCAAGAATCTCACTTAGGGTTTTAAGTACCAATAATTCGCTTCATCCTGACGATATCGTTTCACCACAATTTGTTTGTCTATCTCAAATTGGATACGCCCATGCTCTCCGGTGTGCAAAATAACGGCATTTGCTGCGTGATAGCGATTAATAACCTCTTGGTTAGGAAGCTTCCAGCGACCATTGTAACGACTACTAAACACAACATACTTTGCCGAAACCGCTTTAACAAAATCTGGGCTTGAAGATGTTTTACTCCCGTGGTGCGGTGCAATCAGAATATCCGAGCTTAGACTAATAGCGTTTTGCTTATCCAGCTCAACCAAGGCTTGTTCTGCCTTCTTTTCAATATCGCCAGCAAATAAAATAGAAGTCTGACTTAAGCGATGCGTTAATTTCAACACACAGCTGTCATCGTTTTCAGCCTTTAAAACTTTTGTAATTGGCCACAAAATGTCTACTTCAAACGAAATAAACATATCTTTAACTAATTGGCTTGAGTCCTGGTTACAAGTATTCGCTGGCCTATGCAGATTAGAAAATAACTTATTTTTCTTCAACAATATAAGACCGCCTGAGTGATCAATATCATCGTGACTGATAAACACATGGTCAATTTTAGCGACCCCTTTCGCTTTCAAAAATGGCTGAATAACAGAACTGGCAATACTAAAACCGGAGGGATATGACGCACCAGTGTCATATAGAATAGTCGTATCTGTACTACTGACAAAGGCCGCTAAACCATGCCCGACATCAAAGACATCAAGCGAAACCATATTGTGTTTTGTTGGTAAAAAGTAGCTGATAAAAGACACCAGTAATAAAAGTAAGACACGTTTTTTGTATGGGGCATAGGGTAAAAATAGAAAAAACATAGCGAACACAAAGAGGCAGATTGCCCCAAAGCGAATTTTTGAAATCTCAAACACCGCAAATTCGAAGGAGGAAGCCCATTGTAAGCCCATAAACAGAATATCGATCGTTTCATTTGCCAGCTGAAACAACAAAAACGAAATACTCTGCCAGTCGAACATTAGGCAAATAGTAGCAAGCAGGCATAGTGGCACCACCAAAAAGCTCACCACGGGCACTGCGATAAAGTTTGCCATGGGTGAAACCAAAGAAACTATCTGAAAGTAATACGCAACAATGGGTAAGGTCAACAGACATAAAATTAATTGCACTTTGCACGCATGAATAAATTTATCAACTGTGCTGTTTTGACTGTTCCTTAAACGCCACAAAATAAAAAAGATGATAAAGACTGCGCTAAACGACAACCAAAAGCTTATACTAAGAACAGATAATGGCATTAGCACTAAACACAGAAATACCAAGTAAATTAAACTCGTACTTGCCTTCCAATGCAGAAGTAAGCACGCGCATATGGTAATTAGGCTCACGGCAACCAATGCCCGAGTGACCGGTAGTTCAAATCCTGCAATGTGTGCATAAAGCGCCGAAATAAGAAAACAAATAATAAGGCTGATATGATTGATTCTGTGCTGTTTAAATGACTTTTTGAATGAGAAATGACGAGTTTGTCTATGTTGTGAAGTGAGTAAACTATGCGTAGATCTTGTCACACTGCTATATTGCACTCGTGCTCTAGAAAGCCAAACTAACCCCATACTGACACTCGCTACGAGTGGCTTACATAAAAAGAAGGCAAACATGCTTACCACACCTAAATGTAAGCCTGAAATAGCAAACAAGTGAGCTGTTCCGGTTTGTTGGATCAATGACCATGCTTCCTGAGTAATTGCAGTCCTTACCCCTAAAGACAAGGCCATCAGTTCTGCTTGATGCGTTAATTTTAGTTGCTGCATTTTGTCTAAAAGTTGTTGTCTCGATGATGGTTGACTGGACAATAACTCATTACTTGGACTGGGTTTGACATATCCGGTTGCTACTATATTTTTTGAGGCTAGCCACTTTTGATACTGAAAACCATCAGGGTTAGCCAGTCCTGATGGCGGTTTCACTACAACGAGTAGTTTAAGGATATCCCCCTGCTTAATTGACTCATGCTTTTGTCGATCGCCCAACTCTCTGCGCCAAGAAATACGCACCAATGGTTTGAGCAACAGCGTGTTTTTACCTACTTTAGATATGTGTGCGTTAAAGCGAATATTTGTAAAGGGTTTACTGCTAGATTGAGGTGTTTGATTTAAAAGCACATCGCTAACAATTGCATGCACAAGCACTGGTGTACTATATATCAGGGTTGATGGCATCCAATATTTATATAAGTGCCCCACTCCTCCTAACCAAGCAATACTCAAAAGTATAAAAGCCAAGTAAAGATGCTTTTTAAGTACAAAAAACAATACTAAAGTTACAAACGCGCATACCCCTACGAAGTAAATTGGTGGTAAACTCTGCCACCAGATAAAAGAAATGAGCATTAACACCACGCTTGTAATATTTCTCGAGTAATTTACAAGCATGATGCTCCTTCTAGAGACGTAACCTTGAAGCAAAAATGCGATGCCAAAAAAGTTTATTAGACGGTATTTACCTGATCACAAAGCAGTCAGAGAACAAAAGTATCTGAAGCTGTTTGGCGATCTCTTACACGATCCAAATTTATGGTTACTAAACCGCAAATCTGCATCGGGTGCTTTTGGCGTGGGTTTGTTTTTTGCGTTTTGGCCAGTGCCTTTTCAAATGATATTTTCTGCCGCTGCGGCCATTCCACTTCGCGTCAATTTGCCACTCTCAGTGGCGACTGTATGGATAACTAACCCACTTACCATGCCACCCATATTTTACTGCGCTTATTTAGTGGGTAGTACTGTACTTGGGACGCAAATGTCCGATTTTGAGTTTGAATTAAGCTGGCAATGGTTAGGTGAATCGCTTGTCACAATCGGCCCAGCCTTTTTATTAGGCTGCGCAATTTGCTCTGTAGTAGCTGGAATATTAGGTTATTTCGGTATGGACGGTGTCTGGCGCTGGTCCGTGGCACGAGCTTGGAAAAATCGCCAAGCTCGTGAAAAACGTTAGATAAGTTAGAGCGATTCAAAAAACGAAAGCATGGCAGTTTCGTCCCATGTTTCAATCCCTAAGTCTTGGGCCTTTGTTAGTTTTGAACCGGCTTTCTCACCAGCAATCAGTAAGTCCGTTTTAGCTGAAACGCTACCAGACACCTTTGCGCCCAATTCTTGTAGTTTAGCCTTTGCTTCACTGCGCCCCATCTGAGATAGAGTGCCGGTTAACACGATAGTTTTACCTAAAAGCGGTTGCTTTGACTCATCTGCCTTTTCAATATCAGGCCAAGATACACCGCATTCGATTAAGCTATCGATGATTTCAAGGTTATGAGTCTCTTGCATAAAATTAAATAAATGCTCTGCGACCACTTTCCCCACGTCTTGTACTTCTTGAAGTGCATCTATATCAGCCTGTTTAATCGCCTCAAGCGTGTAAAAATGAAGCGCTAAATTGCGCGCGGTAGACTCACCTACTTCACGAATACCCAGCGAATATAAGAACTTAGCTAAGGTGGTTTGTTTGGCCTTATCTAATGACCTTAAAAGGTTGACGGCTGATTTCTCGCCCATTCGCTCCAGCCCAATTAACTTGGGAAGGTCTAATTTGAACAAGTCAGCTGGGTTCTGAATCAGATTAGCGTTGACTAGCTGCTCAACGATTTTGTCACCTAAGCCATCAATATCAAACGCTTTACGAGATGCAAAGTGTATAATTGCTTGCGTTCTTTGAGCGCTACAAACTAATCCACCTGTGCACCTTGCCACTGCTTCAGTATCTAATCGTTCAACAGCAGATTCGCATACTGGACAGGTTTCGGGGAAAAGAATATCGCGCTCACTACCATCTCGTTTGGCCGTAACGACGGACACCACTTGAGGTATTACGTCACCGGCGCGTCTGATCACAACGGTATCGCCCACTTTCACCTGTAAGCGGTCTATTTCGTCTTGATTGTGCAGGGTAGCATTTGAAACCGTCACCCCACCAACAAATACTGGTTCAAGTCTGGCAACCGGTGTAATTGCGCCAGTTCTCCCTACTTGAAACTCAACATCTTGAAGACGTGTCATTTCTTCTTGAGCAGGAAATTTTTGAGCCATCGCCCATCTAGGCGCCTTTGCTACAAACCCAAGCCTTTGTTGAAGTGCCATGTCATTGACTTTAAACACGACGCCGTCAATGTCATACGACAAATCGTTTCTAATTTGACCTATCTTATTGAAATAGTCTACGCATGCTTGCGCGCCCGTCGCAGTGCTTACTTCCTTGCACAAGGGCAAACCCCATTTGGCCAGACTTGATAGACGTTCGCTATGCCGCGACAAAGATTTAAACGCGTCTTCACTTGCCAAACCAGTTGAATAGGCATAGAACAACAGTGGACGTTTGGCTGTAATTCTTGAATCTAACTGACGTAGGCTTCCCGCCGCTGCATTGCGCGGATTAGCGAAAACCTTTGCCGCTTTTTTTTGCTGTTCGATATTGAGTTGCTCAAAACCGGCTTTCGGCATAAACACCTCACCACGCACCTCAAGTCGTTCAGGAATGTCATCACCGCGTAATTTAATAGGCACATTAGCGATAGTCTTGACGTTTTGGGTAATGTTTTCACCCACTTGACCATCACCACGCGTCGCCGCACGCACTAACACGCCATTTTCATACAATATAGAAACCGCAAGTCCATCTAATTTGGGTTCGCAACTAAATTCAATATTTTCAGATTTATTTAACCTGTCATTGACTCGTTTTTCGAAAGCAAACAAATCACTTTCATCGAAACCATTATCCAACGAAAGCATTGGCACTTCATGCGTAACCTGTTCAAATTTATCAAGCGCGGCGCCACCTACTTTTTGACTGGGTGAATCTGCACTTATCAATTGGGGATATTGCTTTTCTAACGCAATAAGCGCCTTCATGATGCGGTCATATTCAGCATCAGGCACGGTTGGATTATCGTTTACATAATATTCAAAATTATAATTTTCTAAGGTTTGACGATAATCATTGATTTGCTTTTCAACTTCAGCAAGATCGGTCATGTTGTTATCCACCTTGATATCATCCACCTTGAGATTGCTTCTCAAACTCACGAATTTTTTCCGAATATTTTTGCAAGGCTTGTTTGCTTAAAGGTTGACGAGAACCATCTAGAATTTCGCAAGAAAACTCTTCAGCTAGTTTGCGCGTTGCGTTGTGCATCATATTGAAGACTTGTTGTGGATCACCTTCAATCGGCAACATCATAAACAAAGCCAAACCGCGAGTAGTGAATGTTTCAATAGCATCGATATCGAAATGCCCGGGCTTAAACATATTAGCGATTGAGAACAGTACTTGGCCTTTGCCGTTGGTATTAACATGACGGTGAAAGATATCTTGCTCGCCAAATTTAAAGCCTAAAGTAAGTAACATCGGAAGCAGTGCACTTCCTTGAATAGGCAAGTCGTCGGGCGCTCTAACATGCAACACTAACACTTCTTGCTGTGCCGGCTTGGTTTTTGGCTTGTCATTCGCTGCATTACTAGCCGTCTGCTTGTTAGCGCCATCAAAATCGATTTTCATCTGCTCTTCGGTACTATCAATTTCAGCTTTGAGCTTAGGCTCTTTTCTTATTTTATCAGCGACGCTCTTACGTCTTCTTGATACTAGTCTTCTGGCTTGTGCGGCCAAACCTTTTGGCTCAGGCTCTGGTTCGGGCACTGGTTCAGGAGCTTGCGTTTTTGTAGTTGCTGCCACTTTTATTGGTGTTGGTTCAGTCTTTAATTTCTCATTTACGCTTGTTTCTACTTGCGATTCAAGTTGTGCATCAGTAACTGGCTTATCAACCTGATTTAATGCCTGCTCTTCGCCTTGTTTCAGCAAATATGCAGGTGGCTCTGGCACATCAGTACTTGATGACTCGGCTTGGTTACTTTGCTGCATAAAACCGGGTTTAGGTTGCGTAACCACATTTCCATATAAGGGTTTTGTTTCTTCAGCACTTGTCGTCGCAGAGGTGTTAGTGAAAGTCATATTTGAGCTTTCGAGGCTTAAATCCTCTAACACGTCCTTTTTATCTGCTTGTTCATCAAGTTTGATATCTGAAGGCGCGACTTGTCCATCAATAAAATGAGGACCGAAGCTTAAAATTTTGTCTTCGTGTTGGTTAGCATGCTGAATCGCTTCAGCTCTCTCATTGTCTTCTTGAGTTTGCGTATTGTCTGTTTCAGCGTGAATTGCAGTCGCATCATTTTTACTGGTAAATGAAGGAATATCTAACTTAATAGGTGCTGCAGGCTCTTCATTTTTGAGCACGCGAACTTGGCCAACTCCGTCTTGGTCAAAGGCTGAATTGCTTGATAGGGAATCATTTGATGCAACATCAGTGTTTTGCTCAAAGCCACCAATGGCACTTTGAAACTCAGATTTAGGTTCAACACGACGTTGTTTGATCTTTGAATTTTTTCGAATCGTCCAAAGACCGTGGAGTAAAATCCCCACTATAGCTAAGACACCGAACACCAAAAAGGCAAGGCGTAAATCATCCATTTATTACTACTCGTTTGTTTTTATTCAGCAATGGCAAGCGCCTCTTCAACATCTACTGCTACCATGCGTGAAACGCCTGGTTCAGCCATGGTAACACCTGTTAAATGAGTCGCCATTTCCATCGCAACTTTGTTATGTGTAATGTATATAAATTGAACCGTTTTTGACATTTCTGACACTAATTTACAAAAACGTCCCACGTTGGCGTCGTCCAGTGGCGCATCGACTTCATCAAGTAAGCAAAATGGCGCTGGATTCAACCTAAATATCGCAAACACTAATGATAAAGCGGTTAGCGCCTTTTCTCCACCAGAAAGTAAGTGAATCGTGCTATTTTTCTTTCCTGGAGGTCTTGCCATGATGGTTACCCCAGTATCTAGAAGATCGTCATCAGTTAGATCTAAGTAGGCACTTCCGCCGCCGAACACTTTTGGAAACAGCATTTTTAAGTCATTGTTCACTTGATCGTAAGTAGCTTTAAAGCGTGAGCGTGTTTCTTTATCAATTTTTCTAATTGCAGATTCCAAGGTATCCAAAGCCTGACACAAATCTTCGTTTTGGGTATCAAGGTGCTGTTTGCGTTCGGATTGCTGTTCAAACTCATCAACCGCGGCAAGGTTAACGGCCCCTAGCCTCGCAATATTGGCCTGCGCTTTATCTAGATCAGCTTGCCACACCTCTTCGTCAATATCATCGGGTAAGTCATCTAAAATAGGCTTGATTGCTTGCTGCATATCGCTTAACTGGGATAAAAACCCTTGCGCTCTTACTCTACAACCTTCGGCAATCAAACGTTCGCTCTCAATTTCGGCTTTGATTTTGTCAGCTTTTTGATTGATACCCGCTTGGCCTTTTTCAACTAATAATAATGACTCTTGAATTTCTGCTAAACGATTGTTGAGCTCATCTTGCTTTGCTTTGCCTATTTGTTTTTGTTCAAGTAGCGCTTGTAATCGCTCGGCTTGGTCTTCAATGGGCATTTCTAACTCTTCTGCTTCTTCGCGCAACAGTAAAAGCTTTTCATTAGTTTCTTCTAGTTGATTAGAGTACTGAGTTTTCTTTTCATTTAATAACAAATACTGATTTTTAACCTGTTGAGTAGCAAGCTCAACTTGGTGCCGTTGCTGATTAAGCTCGTTGATTCTTTGGCTGTGTTTTTGAACATCGCTCTCTAAGCTTGTTTTAAGTTGTTCATTCCCCTCAACTTGCCCTTCTGCTTCTAACAGTTGAATAGACAATTCTGAGGTTTGTTCGTTTAACTCTTCTAGCTTTTCTTCCTCTAATGCTAAGGTCATGTCAAGGCGTTCAATATCTGCTCTATATTTCTCTTCGTTAGCGGCAAATTCCTTTACTTTTTGTGATGCATTATCAGCTCTTAGTTTATGTTCAAAAAGACTTTGCTTGAGCCCATTTAACTGACTTTCAACTTCATTAACAGCACTCTGTGTCGCAATAAAGTGATCATTTGCCGTTGATACAAGCTCTTCTGCCTCTAATAGCCTGACGTGAACGATTTCAATACTTTCCTTGAGTTGATTAATACGCGCGGCTCTTTGGATATTTCCGTTACCTGCGCTATTACCTGTAAAAAACCTATCATTGAATAGCCACTTCCCTTCCAGTGTAATCACCGATGCATCAGCGGGTAATTCGCGCAATCGAGAGACTGCTGTTAACTCGTTATCGACAATAAACACCCTATTAAATTCATTAGGGACACCAGTATTATCAAGTAACATTGCAAGCGAACCATCCTGTTTTTCAGCACTAAAAGAACCTTCAAACCAAAACGACGACGCGCTTTTGCTTTGCCATATTTCTGAGTTTAATTCGCTTATTGTTTTATTCAGGATAACTTGTGCATTAGGAAAATAAGCTAGCACTTTTTCAAACAAGGCCTCACTGCCTTTTTTTACTTGTAGATATTGCCATAACGGCACGGTATCAATATCTGCTAGCGTATCGCTAGTTTGGTTGTCCGCTTCATTAGTTTGAAGAGATGTTAATCCAGTAATTTCTGCTTTTAGTGACAAGTATTCTTGATTAGTGGTGTCGAGCTGAGATCGCTTTTCATCAAGTGAAGACTTTGCTTGATGCAAGTTTTCAAGCACATCATCCTTTTTAATTTGGCATTCTTCTACTTGAAGCGCCATTTCTTCTTGTTGTTCGTGATAATAACTGAGATCTTCTTTTGCCTGCGCTAATTCGCTCTGCTCCAAACTGCGGCGCAAATCAGCTATTTGTGATTCGGTGCGAGATTGAAGCTCCATCGTTGCTTGAATCTGACTATGACAACGTTGAATAGCCTGCTGAGTGCGCATTACCGTCTGTTCTGCTTCTCGGTTATCTCGATTAAAATCGAATAAAGCCTCGTCAGAAACTTGTTTGTCGATTTGAGCTTGCTCTAGGGCTTCTTCTAATTCTAATTTTTGAGGTTCAAAGATGACAACTTGCTCTTGCACCTCTAATAACTGCTCGTTAAGCGTTTCTAACTCAAGTTGCGCCCCTTGATAGGCTGATTGAAGTTGCGCCATTTCAGTTTGGATTTGAGCCTTGCGCTTTGCTGTAAATAACTGTGATTGCTCAATTTTGGTAATATCCGTACCGATTTTAAACAAGTTTTGTTGGATATCATCAATCCCTTGTTTTAGCGTTGCTTGCTCTTCTCTTAAGATGATCAAACTCGATTCATCTTGAGTTTGTTGAGACAGCACCTCTTCAAGGTTGACTTGTAAGTTACTAATTTTATCGTGACTGTCTGCCTGTTGCTCACTTTGCTTTAACCAACGCACCGCTGCCAATTGCGCTTTTAAACGCCTTTCATCTGCTTTTAATTCGGTGAATCGCTTTGCTGCGCTGGCTTGACGCTGAAGTTTTGATAACTGCTGCCCTAATTCTGCTCTGACATCATCCAAACGTTCGAGATTTTCTTTTGTATGTTTGATTCGGTTTTCTGTCTCTCGGCGTCTTTCTTTATACTTTGAAATACCCGCTGCTTCTTCAATAAATACTCGCAGTTCTTGCGGCTTTGATTCTATCAATTTAGAAATCATGCCTTGTTCGATAATCGCATAACTTCTAGGGCCAAGGCCGGTACCCAAAAATAGATCGGTCACGTCTCTGCGTCTGCATTTAGCGCCATTTAGCATATAACTTGAGGTTGCATCTTTTGTGACGATGCGTTTGACAGATAATTCAGCGTAATTGGCATATTCGCCGCCGATGCGCCCTGAAGCATTATCAAAAACCAACTCAACAGAACATTGCGACACAGCTTTGCGCGCACTCGAACCGTTAAAAATAACGTCGGTCATAGAATCGCCGCGTAAATTCTTAGCCGAGCTTTCACCAAGTACCCATCGAACGGCATCGATGACATTTGATTTACCACAGCCATTAGGACCAACAACTGCGGTCATGTCTCCAGGAAAAGGTATGCTTGTGGCATCAACAAATGACTTGAAGCCAGCGAGTTTTATTTTTTTTAGTCGCATATGCGTACTATAAGTCACACTCAAACATGTCACAATAAAAAAGCTTTGTAACAATTGAATCGTTGTGTTCATAGAACACCAGTTTATACTTCTTACTTAGAATAAATAAAGCAGCAATAAAGGAAGAGTATTATCAATAGACAAGTCACTCCCCGTTCAGGAATGAGCTATTTTTTTGCAGGATTTGATCTAATCAAAACAAAGGGGTTAAAGCGTTTTGTTTTTGTGCCCCTGACAATTAATGTGTTGTTATTTTCGATTGCATTCTATTTTGTCATTGGTCAAATTCAGGTGGGTGTTGATTACATCTTGAGTTTTGTGCCCGACTTTTTGGGTTGGTTAAAAGATGCGCTTATTTACATTTTGTGGCCCATTGCGGTATTGACTGTTTTGCTTGGCTTTGCCTTAATTTTTGGTTCATTAGCTAACTGGATTGCAGCCCCCTTCAACGGGCTACTGAGCGAAAAGGTAGAGAGGCATTTGCGCCAACAAGACATGGGTGATGAAGGCCTGTTAAGCGCCGTTAAAGATATTCCAAGAACGCTGAGTCGTGAGCTTGAAAAAATGCTTTATTTCATTCCTCGTGCAATTGGCTTTCTACTGTTGTTCTTCATCCTTCCGATAATTGGTCAAATCATTTGGTTTTTATTCAGTGCATGGATGATGGCAATCCAATACTGTGATTACCCATACGATAATCATAAAGTGCCATTTAAAACAATGCGACGCGATTTGAACTACTACAAGTCAAAGAGTTTTAGTTTTGGCATTACGGTTAACTTATTTTCATTAGTCCCCATATTAAACTTTTTAGTCATGCCGGTCGCGATCTGTGGTGCAACTGCGATGTGGGTCGATGAACTTAGTGAGCGTAAACTAGACTAGCGCTTAGCTAACATTGCAGCCAGTTGGCTTTGTACGTTTTCCCAGTACAAAGCCATCTCAGCATTCTCATTTTCATAAGCCGAAATTGCTAAATTAGTCAGAATCGGTTTGTTATTTCGTTGCTTCTCTATCACTTCTTGCCACAATTCAACATATATACGAGGAATGTACTCAACATCGTGAAACTCCATAAAAGTCATAGCTTTTGAAGGTTTGAACGCACGCATTTTTGCTTTTATGCAGGTGCTACTTTGAGAGAAACCAATGCGCTCATCGCTAGGATCGAGCATCTTGAGCTCTGATAGTTTTTCTTGCCAGTTTTTTGCTTGTAACATTGGCGAATAGCTGATTTCGCCTAACAAAATAAGGTTAGGTGCCTTTGCACGTTCGCAATGGTAGTGCGCTAGATGTTTAGGGAGCGCGTATTCGTCGACGAAACCTGCAAAATGAGCCAACTCATGAACAAAAACTGAGTATTGATCGGCCATATCAATATACATGATGCCGTTATTGACGTTAGCTTTTCCTTCTTGTTCAAAGATAATCAAGTTGCTAAACATAGGAACTCGCTTGGCACTAGATAAGTAAGTTAGATCGCACACCAATCGATCATTATCTTTTGTGCCGCTTTCGCAGACAAAACTATCAGAACTAAGCCATACCGGTTTGTTAAAGCAAATATTTAACCCTTTTAAACGTTCATCCTGTTTGAATTTATTAATGAATAAATTGGCTTGAACTAATGACTCTAGAGATGTTGCAACAACTTCAATGGTTTGATCGCATTTTGCGTATTGATCTCTTGTGCGTGAAATTAATGACGTTAAAGGCAATTCATTAAAAGAGTTTTGACCATTGCCTGGTTCAATGAAGGCAGATTGATGCCACTCAACAAATTCCATCTGGGTGAACGTATTTAAGGCAGTCAAGTACTCCTTGGCCTTGGTGTAACCAAGTAGCGCTGACTGCTCAAACAAACTCAATGCTTGTTCAGGCTCATGTTGCTGCCAGTGTAACTTGGCGAGTTTAAACGCGCTCAAGCCATCGATACTAGCTGATTGACTAAGCCACTTTTGTGCAAGGGCTAAATCACCTGATTCATAATATAACTTGCCTAATGCGATGACTGCAGGAAGGTAGCCCTGTTTTGCAGATTCGTTAAACAATCGTGTTTTGGTCTGGCTGGGCGAGTTTAATGCGATTTCAAACTGGCTTTGTGCATGACCAAGATTAGCAGCTTTGTTTAGTAATACTAAACGATCTCGTTGATTTGAAATCTGTAATGCCTTGGCAAATAATGCATCGGCACTACCTAATGTACCGCTCACTTCAAGCCAGTAATTAAGATCGTACTTTATGGCTATTTCACTCAAAGAAGTGACGAGAAAACTGCGTTCATTTGGCTGAGTAGTGGCCTGAAGCGTGAGAAAAACTTGCAGTGGTACTCGATTATTTATACTACTTTTATCAGCTGTGTTTAACGCTGTAGAGATTACGTTAGACGCATACGAATATGAGCGATTTAAATCACTGCTCAGAAATGTCAAAAATACAAAAACGCAGCACCACTTTATAAGCGCACGAATCATAATATCAATGCTTGACTAGTTTATATCTTGTGTTCTTAAACGAGATAATTCGAGACGCGCATAACGATGTTCGACGTATTCGTAGACATTGGTGCTCAATGCAAGTTTGAAATAGTTCGAAGCTTTAACCTTGTTCCCGTTTAAGCTATTAAACTTTCCCAGATAAAAGTACGCTTCACAAAGACGATCATTTAGTTGCTTTTGACTTTTAACGTCTTCTAGCAAGCGTGCAATCACATCTGCTTCCGTAGCTTTACCAAGGTAAAATTCGACAATCTTTGTTGCCCATTGTTCATTATTTAGTTCCTTAAGAGCTTGAACTAATTGATCTTGAGCTACTTCTTTTGAAACCTTCATATTAACTATGTAAGCCCATAAAACACGATAAGGGTCGTTTCTATCGATTTGGTAAAATGCATCGATGTCACTAACTGCTAGTTCAGGTCGTCCGCCATAGTAAAGGGCAATACCACGATTAAGTATCGCAAAATCATATTCAGGGTTAATATCTAAAGTAGAGTCGAAAGCTTCATAGGCCTGATTAAAATCCATTTGTTGAATGTGGTGAATTCCAATTGAGTTATAAGCCTCAGCCATATCAGGTTTAAGTTCTAGCGCTTGTGAGTAATCATAACGAGCCAATCCCGCCAAGCCAACGCTGTCATAGAGCATGCCACGCTGAAATAGGAGCTCAGCTCGCTCTTCATTTTTTAACGGAGCTTGATTCAATATATGGTTGTAACGCGCGATAGCCATTTGTGAGCGAGCGTTAATGGGTTCTGGCTCAGCTAAGAGTAAACTTCCCATACCTAAGGGTTGAGAGTTCATCGAAGCACAACCACCAAGCACGGTGATTGCAGCTAATAAACATATACTTAACAAGGCATTTTTTTTCAAACTATTGTCCTTAAAATAGGATTACCAACTCAGTTTACTCTCAATGCAAACAAAAGACCAAAACTACTAATTATTTTTCTTTGCGGCTTGTTTTGCATTAAAAGCCGCCATTTGTTCTTCAGTTGCTGGCAATTGGAAATCTGCCTTCCATTGACTATATGGCATTTTGTACACAAATTCTCTAGCTTGCTCATCATTAATATCTAAATCACGCGCTTTAGCTTCCGCTAAATACCATTTTGATAAGCAGTTACGGCAAAAGTCAGCCAGTAACATAAGTTCTATATTTTGAACTTCTTTATGTGCATCGAGATGATTGATTAATTTGCGAAAAACAGCCGCTTGGGCCTCTACTTCTTGGTTTGAGAATGTGTCGTTCATTGTTGTCCTAATATAATGATGATTATTGTCACTTATAATTTATTTAATAGGTGTAAGGTCGTTAAACGAAATTACAAGGATGTTCAAAAAAATATGCCCAAAATATCTAATTCAAATTAAAAAAGGAGCCGAAGCTCCTTTTTCTATTTTATGAGATGAATCAACACCATAAGTTAGGCAATAACCTGCATTACCTACTCAGCGTTACCTTCTTCGGCAGCTGGCTTTTCAATTAATTCTTTCATGCTAAGACGAACACGGTTCTGACGATCAATTTCCATTACCTTTACGTCAACCATTTGGCCTTCGCTAAGATAATCAGTGACCTTATTAACACGCTCATGTGCGATTTGAGAAATGTGCACCAAGCCTTCTTTGCCAGGTAATACTTCAACAAAAGCACCGAAATCAACAATACGCATTACTTTACCGTTGTATACGGTACCGACTTCAATTTCAGCAGTCACTTGCTTAATCTTATCAATCGCAATATCAGCTTTAGCTTTTTCAGTAGCGAATATTTTGATAGTACCGTCGTCTTCGATTTCGATATTAGTGTCTGAAGCTTCAGTAATAGAACGGATCATCGCCCCGCCTTTACCGATAACGTCACGAATCTTATCTTGGTCAACTTTCAATGTATAAATACGCGGAGCATATTCAGACATCTCTTCACGGTGTCCACCAATCGCTTGGTCCATTACGCCTAGAATGTGTAAACGCGCTTCTTTTGCTTGCTTAAGCGCAATTTGCATGATTTCTTGCGTGATACCTTCGATCTTGATATCCATTTGTAAAGCAGTGATACCGTTAGTTGTACCTGCTACTTTAAAGTCCATGTCACCAAGGTGGTCTTCGTCGCCTAAGATATCAGACAAGACAACAAAGTTTTCATCACTCTTAACAAGACCCATCGCAATACCCGCAACAGATGCTTTAATTGGCACACCTGCATCCATCAATGCTAATGAAGTACCACATACTGACGCCATTGAAGATGAACCGTTTGATTCTGTGATTTCAGAAACAACACGCACGACGTACGGGAATTCTTCAGCAGAAGGCATAACTGCTTGGATACCACGCTTAGCAAGTTTACCATGGCCGATTTCGCGACGTTTTGGTGAACCAATCATACCCGTTTCACCAACGCAGTATGGAGGGAAGTTATAGTGAAGCATGAAGCGGCTGTTACTCGTGCCACCAAGCTCGTCAATCATCTGAGCATCACGCTCCGTACCAAGGGTCGCAGCAACAATCGCTTGCGTCTCACCACGTGTAAACAATGCAGAACCATGGGTTCTTGGTAATATACCCGTGCCTACGTGAAGTGCACGTATTGTTTCTGGATCGCGACCATCAATGCGTTTTTCACCCGCAAGAATACGAGAACGTACCGCTTCGCTTTCTAGGTCATGAAGGAAACCGTGAGCTTCTTCAGCATCCACTTCTGGATCGCTTTCTAGCAAAGCAGCCATCGCTTTTTCGTTAACGGCATTTACTGCGTCTTTTCTTTCCATCTTATCAGCGATTTGATACGCAGCTAACATGTCTTCAAGTGCAAGAGCAGAAATTTTGCTTTTAATTCAGTATTTTGAGCTGGAGGAGTCCAATCCCAAGCTTCGGTACCAACTTCAGCCGCAAATTCTGCAACTGCGTTAACAACGACTTGTGATTGTTCGTGTCCAAACACAACTGCGCCAAGCATCACTTCTTCTGAAAGGATATTAGCTTCAGATTCAACCATCAATACTGCGCTTTGTGTGCCTGCAACAACAAGATCTAACTCGCTTGTTTCTTGCTCAGAAGTGCGTGTATTTAAAATGTATTCGTTGTCTTTATATCCAACGCGTGCAGCACCAATGGGTCCGTTAAACGGAATACCAGAAATTGATAAAGCAGCTGATGTACCGATCATCGAGATAACATCAGTAGGAATTTCTGGGTTAGCAGATACTACAGTGATTACGACTTGGATTTCGTTTTTGAAACCGTCTGGGAACAATGGACGGATTGGTCTGTCGATCAAACGAGCAATTAGTGTCTCGCCTTCACTCGGGCGCCCTTCTCGTTTGAAAAAGCTACCTGGAATTTTACCAGCAGCGTATGCTTTTTCTTGGTAGTTAACAGTCAACGGGAAGAAACTTTGATCTGGCTTAGCTTCTTTCTTACCTACAACCGTGACTAAAACAGTTGTATCGTCCATGCTTGCCATAACAGCAGCAGTGGCTTGTCTGGCAATTACACCAGTCTCTAGGGTGACAGTATGCTGACCATACTGAAATGTTTTTGTAATAGGAGTCACACTCTATCCTTTAATTGTATATATTTTATGCTTTTAAATGCGCGCATAGTATAGCGATGAAATTCAGTTAATACCAATGTAAGCAACACAAATAAATGGTTTATTTTCAACAAATAAGGAGTTTTGAGTATTAAAGCACCAAATCAGATTTGAATTTTAGACTTGTGGCTTGTTCGAGCGTTGGCGTAGGTTGGACTTTACATCACCGCCATCTCATTGCTTAACGCGATGACGGTTTTTTTTCAGCAATATAGCGGTGTTTATACCATCCGACCATCACTATTTGAAAATAACGTCTCTAGCAGAGTTGCATACGGCCGCAACCGCCGGATGAGTTACTTTTCGCTCAGCTGATATCGCATAAAACTTTTGCTTGATGTCGCTCAAACGACCAATGACCTCAACGTTATATGCGTGAGAAACCTCTTTTTCGATTATAGTCGGCATAAAAAACACACCAAAGCCTTGCTCACCGAATGACTTCATCAGCGCACTGTCATCATATTGCCCTCTAATAATAGGAAAAATATTATTGTCATGAGACCATTTATCAAAAAGCTGTCTAATTGCATATTGCTTGGTCGGTAAAAGCATTGGTGCCTGATGAAGACAATCTGGGAAGCCACCCGCCATTTTATCCTTGAGGCTCTTCGCTGCAAAAAATGATATGCCGGACTGACCTAAATAGTGGTTGAACGCTCGTACACTAAACACACTGCTTAATGGTGTATCAGTAAGTACCATGTCGACTTCATGGATGGCTAACTCAGCTAAGATGGCTTCAACCGGCCCCTCTTTGCAAACTAAGTTAACATCTTGTGCGACCAGTAAAGCAGGCTCCAAAATTTTGTAAACAATAGTTTTGGGAAGTGCACTTGCAGCACTTACAATAAATTCCGAAGCGCCAACAACGGGTGCGCCTCTCAGCACATCACTTAGCTCTTTACCAAGCTCAAAAATTTCATCTGCATATCTAAGCACCAACCGTCCAGTCTCAGTTAGTCTAAGGCGGCGCCCCACCCTGTCAAACAAAGGCTGACCAATTCGTTCTTCAAGCATGCTTAGTTGACCACTAATTGTTTGAGGAGTGATAAAGAGCTTTTCAGCAGCTTTCGCTATGCTCCCTTCGCTTGCCACGACCCAAAAGTAGTGTAAGTGCTTATAATTAAGGTTTTCTGACATCTGTGTTTATTTCCTTACAGCTTGTCATTCATATTTTTCGATGATTCTTTATACTTTTAAACGAATATTATTGTTCACTTTTAATTGATAATGTTTTGAATAGGTAAGAATTTTATTGAGGGATCAGTTGAGTGAACGTATACATCACTAAAGCCATACAAGCGTTGTCGCCTCAAAAAAGAGTGGAAATAGAAAATAAATTGAAGCTCGCGTTAAGTAGGTTTGGACAAATGTTTGATAGTGTTAACCTCGCTTTATCTACGACAAAAGATTCATTTAACTCACAGCGTATAAACTGTTCAATTGAAATAGCGTTGCAAACGGGAGAGGTCTTGAAGGCGGATATAAGTGCTAGCAGTGAAGAAGAAGCCCTAGAAAGTGCCGTTCAACGAATAAAGCGCAACTTAGAAAGGCATAGAAAATTAATGTTTAACTGCAACACATACCAGAATCACGGAGTAATAGAGAAATAATACGCGATTGCACTTCTGTTTTTAGCACCATCACTATTTATTATTTATCTACAATACTTCCGACTTCTAAAACGGGTGCAGCATCCATGTTCTCGGCTCCCATCATACTTGCAAGTCTTTGCAGCGTTGCCACCATTTGACTTTGCTCCCATTCAGCTAAGTCCGAGAAGCTCTTCCGAAAATGCTCTTGCAAAGGCAAAGGTGCAGAAGCTAGCGATGTCATACCATGGTCTGTCAAGAAAACTCCGACTCTGCGCTTATCTTCAGTACTGCGAATTCTTTGCACTAAATCCCGTGATTCCATACGATCAAGAATACTGGTGACGGTTGCTGCACTAAGAGTAATGTCTTCAGCTATCTCGCGAACCATAACACCAGGCTGCTTTCCGACCTTTTGTAGAATAAGTAACTGAGGTCCAGTTAGGCCAACTTGTTTATTTAGCTCTCGTGAACGCATATCTATCGATCTGATTATTTTGCGCAGTGCAATTAAAAGTTCTTCGTCTTTTGTCATGTTTTACTTTTACTTCTGATACGGGGATCTTCCCAAACTGATTAATGATAGCCTATTGAAGGTAAACATTAAATAATCATATGAAAGAATGAAGCGCTTGGTATAAGCTAGTCAGGTTAGCAATCTATTAAAATGAGTATAAAACAATGAAACATATGAAAAAAATAGCCTTTATCTTTTTTACCCTAATTGCTATTTCTGCATGCTCTCCGGAAATTGGAAGTGAAGAATGGTGTAAAGATATGGATGAGAAGGCGAAGGGAGATTGGACTGCGAACGAGGCTACTGATTACGCCAAACACTGCGTTTTTTAATCTGTTTATGATAGTTCAGAAAAAAGGACCACATCTAGTGGTCCTTTTAATTGGTGCGGAAAGCGGGACTTGAACCCGCACGAGCATAGCTCACCACCCCCTCAAGATGGCGTGTCTACCAATTCCACCACTTCCGCATAAACTTGTAAAAAAACGCTAGTTAGGTGTATCGCTTGTCGGTGCTTCATTTCCAATCGCTGGAACATCGTTCGATGCAGGGACGCTAGGAACAGAATCATTAGTAGTCGGAACCTGAATATTCTCAAACTCATCTACTTTTTCGACGCGATTTGCAGTCATGCTGCCTAACAACAAGCTTATAACAAAGAAAAAAGTCGCTAAGATCGCTGTTGTTCTTGTCATAAAATTACCAGAGCCTGAGGAGCCAAATACTGTGTTTGAACCTCCAGCGCCAAAAGATGCACCCATATCAGCACCTTTGCCTTGTTGGATAAGTACGAAACCAATCAAAATTAAGGCTACAATTAAATATGCCACTAACAGTACTTCGTATAACATTCTTCCCTCACTAACCTGCTGCGTTGCAGATTGTTGTAAAATCTTCAATTTTAAGACTGGCTCCGCCTATAAGGCCGCCATCTATATCATTTTGGGCAAGTAGCTCTGATGCATTTTTTGCATTCATACTGCCACCGTATAAAATTCTGGTTTTCGATGCTTTTTCAGCATCTAGCTGACTCAGTTCACTTCTTATGAACGCATGAACCTCTTGCGCTTGCTCAGGAGAAGCTGTTACTCCTGTTCCAATTGCCCAAATCGGCTCATATGCGATTACTAGAGTAGGCATTGCTTGTGTTCCACAAGCCTCTAAAACAGCATCTATCTGCCCTTTAAGAAAAGCAAACAAGTCACCCGACTGTCTGGTTTCAAGCGACTCACCTATGCACAATATAGGTGTCATACCTGCGTCTAAACAGGCTTTAGTTTTTAGCGCTACAACATCATTTGTTTCGCCATGTTGCTCTCTTCTTTCTGAGTGCCCTAATACAACATGAGTCACTCCTAGCGACTTTAGCATATCGAAAGACTGCTCACCGGTATATGCGCCTTTATCAAACTGGCTGGCATTTTGAGCACCGATACTAAATTGAGCATTTTCAAACTTTGCTATGAAGCAAGCCGGTGGGCAAATAACTATGTCAACGCCAGAGTCAATTTTTAACTCGTTAACAAAGCTATCAACAAGTTGCAAGTCGCCATTCATTTTCCAATTTCCAGCTACTAAAGGTGTTCTGCTACATTCCATCCTACAAAGCTCCCCTGCCTCGCTATAAGCGGCGGTGATATTAACCAACCGACAAGTAATATACAAGCGCTTAAGCGCTCAAACTGAGATAAGTTAGTGTTTTATGCTTGATTTTTAACCGCATCCGCGATTTTTTCAGCCCATGACTGACTCATATCCTTATCTATGGCTTCTACCATGACTCTAATCAAGGGTTCGGTTCCACTTTTTCTCAATAAAACTCGCCCAGAATCACCCATTGTTGATTCAGCGAGTTCGACTGTTGACTTAACACTATTGTCATCGAGTGGCGAAAGCTTGGTTGCATTGTATTTTACGTTAATTAACGTTTGAGGATACTTATCAAACCCAGCACTTAATGCGCTCAGGCTCAGTTGTGACCTTAACATTGCTGCGATCACTTGAAGACCAGCAACAATACCATCTCCCGTTGACGAGTAACGAAGATTTAAGACATGACCCGAGTTTTCACCACCAATGTGCCACTTATTTTGTAATAACAATTCCATTACATATCGGTCACCCACATCGGAGCGTAAAAAAGGGATACTCAACTGTTCGAGTGCTTTTTGCATCCCTAGATTACTCATCTTTGTGCCTACAACACCACCTTGAAGTTCACCTGCCTTTAGCGCGTCTCTAGCGATAATAAAAATAATTTGATCACCGTCGATCACTTTACCGCGCTCGTCAACCATCATAATTCGATCGCCATCTCCGTCTAAGGCAAAACCAAGATCGGCGTCGTGCTCTTTCACAGCTTGCACGGTTGCTCGCATTGAAGTCGCTCCGACCTGATGGTTAATATTTAAACCATCGGGTTTGGTGCCAATTTCAATCACCTCTGCTCCTAGTTCGCTTAGCACATTAGGTGCAATGTGATACGTCGCACCATGCGCACAATCAACCACAATTTTTAGACCTTTCAGTGAGAGGTCAGATGGAAAGGTACCTTTGCAATATTCAATATAACGCCCTGCAGCATCATTAATTCTCATTGCTTTGCCAAGCTTGTCTGACTCTACACACGTCATTGGCAGTTTCATTTGAGCTTCGATTGCAAGCTCGATACTGTCGTCAAGCTTGTGCCCAGTAGACGAAAAAAACTTTATCCCATTATCATAATATGGATTGTGAGATGCGCTAATTACGATACCCGCTTCAGAACGAAAAGTTTTGGTTAGATAAGCAATAGCGGGAGTTGGCATGGGACCGAGTAGACCGATATTGATGCCAGCTGCTGAGAGCCCAGCTTCTAGAGCAGATTCAAGCATATAGCCAGAAATACGAGTATCTTTTCCAATGAGTACTTTGTTTGTTCCCTGTCCTGCAAGAACTTTACCCGCAGCGTAGCCAAGCCTTGTTACAAATTCAGGATTGATTTCGCTGGCACCCACTCTGCCGCGGATACCATCAGTGCCGAAATATTCTCGGTGAGTCATAAAGCTTCCTTTAGTATAATTTTTAGTCGACTGAAAGTGTTTTAGCGACTATTTTGACCACGTCCATGGTCTCTTCTACGTCGTGTACGCGGATTATACTCGCTCCAGACATCGCGGCAAGGGTTGCGGTTGCGATACTTCCAGTTAATCGTTGATCGATAGGTTTGTTCAATAGATTACCAATCATCGATTTTCGAGAGGTCCCCGAAATAATAGGCATATCAAATTGTGAAAATTCAGCAAGGTGTTTCAAAAGCTGATAGTTGTGCTCAATTGTCTTCCCAAACCCAAAACCGGGGTCTAGAAGTAGTTGTTTGTAGGTGAAACCAGCATTGGTACAACGCTTTATTTTACTCTCAAAAAAATCTGTAACTTCCGACAAAATGTCACTGTAAATAGCCTCATTCTGCATAGTTTGAGGTGTACCTTTCATGTGCATTAGACACGTTGGGACATTATGAGTTTTCGCTAAGTTAGATGCAACTTCAAGTGCGTTTGGCAAACTTAAAGCCCTAACATCATTAATCAATGATGCACCCGCATCAACGGCTGCCTGCATAACTTCAGGCTTACTCGTATCGATTGATATGAGCGTTTCCAGCTTACCGTGTATTGCCTCAATGGCTGGAACAACACGATCTAATTCCTCATTAACTGAGACTGACTTTGCACCTGGGCGTGTTGACTCACCACCAATATCAATAAAGGTTGCACCAGAGGTAATCATTGACTCTGCTTTAAAAAGCACGTCATCTATCTTGGTGTATTGTCCCCCATCCGAGAATGAGTCAGGAGTAACATTTAATATACCCATTACTTTGGGAGTATCGAATACTACTTTTGTGTCTCTAAAGACCATCATACGATTGGGTAGCCTACTAATAATTTACACTCCGCCGTAGAACATATTACGATAATAGCAAATAAATTTTATTGAGCTAGATCAAATGACTTTCATTTACTACAAATAAAAACACCGGCTTGAATGCCGGCGTTTTATATTAATCAAATCGAACCGATATTAATGAGTCGCGTCAGATGTATCCGCATCGGGGTCTGATTTCTTCTCTTCTGATCCGACATTGATAGATGCACCACCAGAAGGATTATCAGAGTCCACCTTGCCATCGCGAACCCAATCTGCAGGAGGACGAACTTCTCGCCTTTCCATTAGATCGTCAATTTGCTTCGCATCAATTGTCTCATACTTCATTAATGCGTCTTTCATAGAGTGCAATATATCTATGTTATCGTTAAGGATTTTTTCTGCGCGCTGGTAATTTCTATCCAAAAACAGTTTTATTTCCTCATCAATTGCTTTAGACGTATCCTCAGACATATGACTCGCTTTGCTCATCGAACGCCCTAAGAAAACTTCCCCTTCTTCTTCTGCATAAAGTTGAGGTCCCATTTTCGGAGACAATCCCCACTGCGTGACCATCTTCTTAGCAATATCTGTTGCGCGCTCTATATCATTAGATGCACCTGTGGTGACCATATCATCGCCGTAGATAATTTGTTCGGCTAGACGACCACCATATAAGCTAGAAATCATACTTTCTAGGTGCTGTTTAGTGTAACTAACCCGGTCCTGTTCCGGTAAATACATCGTTACACCCAAGGCTCGACCGCGAGGAATAATTGAAACTTTATATACGGGGTCATGTTCTGGCACGAGTCGACCGACAATTGCGTGTCCCGCTTCATGATAAGCAGTCATGGTTTTCTCTTCTTCAGACATCACCATTGACTTGCGCTCTGAGCCCATCATTATTTTGTCTTTTGCTTTGTCAAATTCGTCCATACCGACATGGCGTTTATTTGTTCTAGCAGCAAACAACGCGGCTTCATTAACTAAGTTGGCCAAATCAGCGCCAGAAAACCCAGGTGTTCCTCGTGCAATGACTGAAGCTTCAACGTTGTCACCTAATGGTACCTTACGCATGTGCACCTTAAGGATCTGCTCTCTGCCTCTAATATCAGGTAAACCAACCGTTACCTGTCTATCGAAACGTCCTGGACGAAGTAGAGCTGGGTCTAATACATCAGGGCGGTTAGTTGCTGCAATGACAATAATACCTTCGTGCCCTTCAAAACCATCCATTTCAACAAGCATTTGGTTAAGCGTTTGCTCTCGTTCGTCATGACCGCCACCTAAACCTGCACCACGCTGTCTTCCTACCGCATCAATTTCATCTATAAAAATGATGCACGGAGATGACTTTTTAGCTTGGTCAAACATATCTCTTACACGCGATGCGCCTACCCCAACAAACATTTCAACAAAATCAGATCCTGAGATTGTAAAGAATGGCACTTTGGCTTCACCTGCTATCGCCTTTGCAAGAAGCGTTTTACCCGTTCCTGGTGGCCCTACCATTAGCACGCCTTTAGGAATCTTGCCGCCAAGCTTTTGAAACTTGCTGGGATCACGAAGAAAATCGACAAGCTCAGTCACGTCTTCTTTGGCCTCATCACAACCAGCAACGTCAGCAAACGTTGTTTTAATCTGGTCTTCACCCAAAAGACGCGCTTTGCTTTTACCAAATGAC
This sequence comes from Glaciecola sp. KUL10, assembly GCF_003203515.1. Lineage (GTDB taxonomy): Bacteria > Pseudomonadota > Gammaproteobacteria > Enterobacterales > Alteromonadaceae > Glaciecola. The sequence continues at coordinate 627,597 of NZ_BGNG01000001.1, forward strand.
ATTGCACCCTTTCCGCCGCCACCTTGCATCTGACGCATGAAGAATATCCACACACCAATCAACAACAACATTGGGAACCAAGAAATGAAAATAGAAGCGAGTAAAGATTGCGACTCAGCTGGTTTACCCTCGACTATTGCGACTTTATTACCTTCTAGTAACTCGTCCATAAGCTTCATATCTAAATATGGAATGTAGGTAACAAACGTTTCGCCGTTTCGACGTTCTCCACGAATTTCGTTTTTTGAGTCATCGATAGTTGCCTTTCGGATATCGCCTCTATCGACTTGTTGCAAGAACACCGAGTAAGGCATCGCAGTACGCTGAGTATCGCCTCCGGATATGTTTTGAAAGACCATCATTAATACAATTGCAATGACGAGCCATAATATGAGATTCTTTGCCATGTCGCTCAACGCTACTCACCTCTGTTTAAAATAAAGCGCTTTTATAAAAGGTAGCACATTAACGAGTTAATGTACCTATTATTGCTATTTTACCTCGCCTCAAACCTAAGTTTTTTACTTTTAAGTTCAATACTTGATTGCTACGGCGAATTTGAAAACTTTGTTCAATAAAAATATCAATTTACACGCTCTTTATTGCAAAGCAAAGTTAACTGCCTTGTTTTGAGATTGTGCAAGTTATAGATATATAGAGTAGAATACTCGTTTTCAAGGTGTAAACCACAAACTAATCGTTACAAAACATATCAAATGAATTTATCAAATAAACAAAAGCAATATTTAAAGGGCCTTGCACACTCCCTTAAACCTGTAGTCCAACTTGGCGGAAACGGCTTAACTGAAGGCGTCTTAGCAGAAATTGAGAATGCGTTGAGCTTTCACGAACTCATTAAAGTAAAGGTGCCTACCGATGATCGTGAAGAAAAAGAAATGATCATGGATGCAATTGTAGGTGAAACCAAATCGCTTAAAGTTCAAGCAATTGGTCATATTCTTGTCATCTATCGTACCAGTGACGAAAAGAAAATCACTATTCCAAAGAAGTAAGGATAATTATGACTCAACGCATCACCTCAATCGTTACTGGCGGCGGTTCAGGCCTCGGTTTTGCGACAGCAACCCAATTAGTTCAAGCTGGTTACCATGTAACTTTGTTCGATTTAAATGAAGAGGCCGGACAGAACGCCGTTGATGTTCTTGGTCGAGAAAATGCAAGCTTTACAAAAGTAAATGTAACCAGCGATGCAAGCGTTGAAAGTGCGGTGCAAGCGATAATTGATGACGGTATTGTCATACGTTTAGGCGTAAACTGCGCAGGCGTTGCGCCCGCTAAACGAATACTCGATAGAGACGGAAACGCCGCGCCGTTAGACAGTTTTAAGCAAGTTATCGACATTAATCTAGTGGGTACATTTAATGTCTGCCGTATACTCGCGCAAGCGATGACAAAGAACGAACCTTTTGGTGAAGCAAAAGAGAGAGGCTTACTAATAAATACGGCTTCAGTAGCAGGTTATGAAGGCCAAATTGGCCAAACTGCGTACGCGGCAAGTAAAGGTGGCATCATAGGGCTGTGTTTACCAATGGCTCGAGACTTAGCGCCTTTAGGGATTCGCGTAAATACAATTGCGCCTGGTGTAATGGGCACACCAATGCTTCTAGCGATGCCTGACAAGGTGCAAGATGCCCTTGTTCACAACGTTCAGTTTCCGAAACGTTTGGGTCTACCAGAAGAGTTTGGAAAACTAGTCCTTCACATGCTTGACAATGCTTATCTAAATGGAGAAACAATTCGATTAGACGGCGCATTACGGATGCCGCCTAAGTAAATCACTCTTCGTCCGAACCGTTTACAATATTCGCGATATTGTATAAACGGTTGACAGCGTGGTAATGCACGGAGCGTTTAGGGTAGCGTCCTCTACTACTAAGCTCTCCCGCTTCTTGTTTCATTAAAATTTCAATAGCCTCATCTACATTAGACACTGCAAAGATATTAAAATCGCCTTTGGCTACTGCGTCAATTATAGTTTTATCAAGAACAAGATTCAGTTTATTAGAACGCGGAATAATTACGCCCTGATTACCGTTGAGTCCTCTTAAGTAACAAAGACTGAAAAAGCCTTCTATTTTTTCGTTAACACCGCCTACAGCTTGAACCTCACCATATTGATTTATCGACCCAGTGATCGCTATCCCTTGATCGACAGGAATATCTGTTAATGCAGATATCAAGGCAATGAGCTCTCCTAATGAAGCGCTATCGCCGTCAATGTATCCGTACGACTGCTCAAGTGCAATATTCGCGCTCACCGTCAAAGGAAAACTCTGTGCGTATTTATTTCCTAAATAGCCTGTTAGTAGCATGACACCTTTTGAATGAATAGACTGACCTAACTCAACCTCACGCTCGATATCTACCACGCCCGATGCTCCGGCGTAGACTGTTGAGGTAATCCTAGCTGGCGTTCCAAATGCGGTATCACCCACCTCTAAAACGGTCAGTCCGTTAACTTTACCAACTGCAAATTCATCTGTATCAATTAACACATGCCCTTCGCTGATTTCTTGAACCAAAGATTCGCTAGCGCGCCCTGTTCTATTGCGTTTCGCCTCAAGAGCCGCTTCAATGTGTTGAGTATCAAGCAGGTTAGAAAATGATTGCGAGGCAAAATAGTGAGCCTCATTGATCAGCTCAATTACATCAGCGACTCTCGCTGATAGTTTACTTTGGTGCTCTGCCAATCTAAAACTATATTCTACTAGTCGTTTCAACGCGGATTGTGTGATCGATTCCAGACCAATTTGAATGCTGTGCTTTTTTGCCGCTGCAACAAATGAATTAACGTTGGCCTGATTGAAGTCAATTTCAGTGTCAAAGTCCACAAGAACTCTTACCAACTCTTTGAACTCTTCATCATAGTCTTGCAATGCATAATAAAGTTCTCTCGAACCCATCAACACGACCTTAACCTTTAGAGGTATAGATTGTGGCGTTTGTGTAATTGAATTTGACATCCCCACTTCTTGTTGGGGTAACTCCATTTTTAGCTGCTTAGATTTTAAAGCAAGTTTCAAAGACTCCCAAACGTAGGGTTGCTCCAATAATTTGTCGGCATCGAGTAAAAGATAACCTCCGTTTGCCCTATGCAGAGCGCCAGAAACAATCATTCTATAATTGGTATAAACACTCCCTTGAACACTTGTGTATTCTATTTTACCAAACAAATTTTGATGATTAGGGTTCGCTTCGTAAACGATTGGCGCGCCATTTTGCGGGATATTTTTAATTAAAACATTGGGAACGTATGTTTCGGTCAAGACACTTTTTTTATCGTATTCGTCAGCCTTTTCATCTTTGCTTGGTTCGTCACCCATCAACTCGATAACAGTATCAATTAAATGAGTATTCATTTGTTTCAAGTACTGTAAAACGGCAATATCGTCTCTATATTTGTGCTCTAATTGCTTAACCAGAGGTTTGATAGCTTGCTCAGCTGAACTCTTCTTCAAATTGCGTATTTTTTCTGCTGTTTCTCGTTGCCACATAGGCACTTCAATTAAGGCTTCATTCAAACGTGTTTCTAAGTTGTCTATTAATTGATAATACGACTGTCTTTTTGCCTCATCAAAACTGGCGAACTCTTTATCGCTAATGGGTTCACCATCGATAATCGGTGAGAAACTGATACTCCCATTCTCTTCTATGAGCGAAATATCACGTTCAAGCGCATAGCTTTCAACTTCATCAATCGCCAAATCATACCTTTGTTCATTTGCCCGCACTAAGGCGGCTTTCTTACGCTGAAAGCTAGGGTTTTCGAAAACAGCAGGAAAAGTATCAAGAATTTCGTCTAGCAAGTTTTCGACGTCTTTCACAAAAGAAGTGCTATGTCCACTTGCTAACTTAAGTGCAACTGGTTGTCGTTCATCGTCAAAGTTATTTAAGTAGCAATAATCGTCTGGTGATACCTTGGTTTTAGCTATTTTATTGATATAGTCCTGAACAAGTGTAAAACGACCGGTTGCTTGTTCGCCCATTACATACAAATTATAACCTTTAGCCTCAATTCCCAGGCCAAAATTCAGCGCTTTTTTTGCGCGTTCTTGACCAATCAATGCGCCATCATTTGAAACAAATTCATCTGCTTCAACTAGCATTTCAGATGAAATATTAGCGGTTAGGTCAATCGTGCTTAATTGGCAACGTTGTTTGGTCTTGCATTGTTTTGGCTTAGGTATGATTTTATGAGGCATGTATCAACAGCTTATTGTTTTTTTCAAATCTTACGTCAAACAAGCGTACTATGGCTAGGTGTTTATCCTCAAGAATTAGCGGCAACTGTTCGCTTTTCAGGCAAATCATGTATATCCAGTATCTAGCACTCGATACTCTGCGTATCTTTTACTGTTTAATTGCGCTTGACTATTGTTCAATATAGGCCAAGCGATGTATTCTATAAGGCTATTAGATTAAAATTACTGTTTGTTAAAAGAAACAGGCCAGAAAAGAGAATAAAAGCTAAATGGCGCACACTGACGTTAATGAAATTCAATACGATCCAAAAATAGTTGAACAAAACGCTCAATCACTTTGGGAAGAATCACAAGTATTTACAGCAACGCAAGATGACAGCAAAGAAAAATTCTACTGTCTGTGCATGTTCCCCTATCCTTCTGGCCGACTTCATATGGGTCACGTTCGCAACTATACAATTGGTGATGTTGTGAGTCGCTTTCAGCGTATGCAAGGAAAAAATGTACTTCAACCCATGGGTTGGGATGCATTTGGTTTACCTGCAGAAAACGCCGCGATTGACAATAAAACGGCACCCGCGAAATGGACTTATCAAAATATTGAGTACATGAAGACACAGCTCAATTCTCTTGGTTTTGGTTATGATTGGAGTCGCGAGCTAGCAACATGCAAACAAGATTACTATCGTTGGGAGCAGTGGTTCTTTACCCGTTTGTTTGATAAAGGGTTGGTATATAAGAAAAACGCTACGGTCAATTGGGATCCAATCGATCAAACAGTGCTTGCAAATGAGCAGGTAATCGATGGACGCGGATGGCGTTCTGGTGCACTTGTCGAACAAAAAGAAATTCCTCAGTGGTTTATTAAAATAACCGATTATGCCGACCAACTTTTAGATGACTTAGATAAACTAGACGATTGGCCGTCGCAAGTGAAAACAGCTCAGAAAAATTGGATCGGGCGCTCTGAGGGTGTTGACATAACGTTTAACTTGCATACCTCTATCGCCGGCCTTGATTCGCTCGAAGTGTATACCACTAGACCAGATACACTATACGGTTCGACCTACTTGGCAGTTGCTGCACAGCATCCAATAGCGCTGGCTGCCGCTCAAAACAATCAAAGTGTTGCTGTTTTTATTGAAGAAAATAAGAATACCAAAACTGCTGAAGCTGAATTAGCAACGATGGAAAAGAAAGGGGTAGATACAGGCTTTTTTGCCATCCACCCACTTACTGGCGAAAAGATGCCAATATGGATAGCAAACTTCGTACTAATGGGTTACGGCTCCGGTGCCGTCATGTCAGTTCCAGCGCATGATCAAAGGGACTGGGAGTTTGCAACTAAATACGACTTACCTATCATCCAAGTCGTTTCACCAAAACGCGAAGACGAAAGCGAATTCGATTTAAGCAAGGCTGCCTATTGTGAAAAGCACAACTTAATCAACTCAGGCGAGTTTAGTGGCCTTTCGTTTGAAGATGGATTTGAAGCCATCGCCAACAAGCTTGAATCATTAGGGCAAGGCACTAAGAGTGTTAATTATCGATTGCGTGATTGGGGTGTTTCAAGACAAAGGTATTGGGGCGCGCCAATCCCAGTTGTAAATGATGAAGCTGGCAACTCTCATGCAGTTAATGCAAGCGATTTGCCTGTAGTTTTGCCTGAAGATGTAGTCATGGACGGAGTCACCTCTCCAATCAAAGCAGATCCAGAATGGGCTAAAACAACTCACAATGGTAAACCCGTACTAAGAGAAACTGACACTTTCGATACTTTCATGGAGTCATCCTGGTACTACGCTCGCTATGCATCTTCACCTGACAATGCAATGTTAGACCCCAAAGAAGCAAACTATTGGTTACCTGTTGATCAATATATTGGAGGAATAGAACATGCGATTTTGCATTTACTATATTCGCGCTTTTTCCATAAATTGTTGCGTGATGAAGATTTAGTCGCAAGTGATGAGCCTTTCAAACGTTTACTATGCCAAGGAATGGTGCTAGCAGATGCTTATTTTACAAAGGCAGAAAACGGCAAAGAAATTTGGCATAACCCAGCAGATGTTGAAGTAGAAAAAGATGAGAAAGGGCGTGTTGTTGGTGCTCACCTCAAATCTAATGGTGAAAAAGTGACTCATGCGGGCATGATAAAAATGTCCAAATCAAAAAATAATGGCATTGACCCACAAACAGTTATTGATTTGTATGGTGCTGATACGATTAGATTGTTTACCATGTTTGCCGCGCCACCTGAACAAACGCTCGAGTGGACAGAATCAGGGGTGGAGGGAGCGAACCGCTTCTTGCGTCGATTCTGGCGTTTGGCTCAAGAATTCATCAAGTCCAGTCAAGGAAAGCTTGTAAATGTTGAGGTTTCATTACTTAACAAGCAACAAAAGGCGCTGCGCCGAGATATTCATCAGGCCATAGAAAAAGTCACAGATGACCTTTCTCGTAGACAGACTTTTAATACAGCTGTAGCAAGAGTGATGGAACTTTTAAATAGCTTGCAAAAAGCAGAAGTTAACGACGATATCGATTTAGCAGTGCTACGCGAAGGCATTGTTGCGATGATAAAAATGCTGAACCCAATAACGCCGCATATTTGCGAAAGCTTGTGGCAGGCCCTAGGTGAAAAAGAGTCTTTACAAACTGCTGCGTGGCCTAAAGTAGATAAGGCAGCTTTAATTGAAGATGAAAAGCTTATTATTGTTCAGGTTAATGGCAAGGTTAGAGCTAAGCTAACAGTTGCGGCTGATATTGGTAAAAACGAAATTGAACAACTAGCGCAAGAGCATGATAATGTGCAGCAGTTCATATCAGAGAAAACGATTCGCAAAGTAATCTACGTTCCAGGTAAACTGGTAAATATAGTGGCGAATTAATGAGCCAATTTTTGCGTAACACACACAATATGTACCAAACAAATAAGCAAAAGATATTGATTTGTTTGGTACTGGCCTGTTCAATCACTATCCTTCAATCTTGCGGTTTCAAACTTCGTGGGTCGCAAGCGCTGCCAAGTAATGTGAAGGATGTTTATATCACCGCTGACTACATTTACGCCCCATTGCAAAGGGCGCTCGATACGAGACTTCCAGTATATCAATTACAGAGCAACATAGTTGAAAGTAAAGACTTGAATCAAGCGGATATGAAGAACGCTGTGTTAATTTCCCTTCAACCTGAGCAACTTGAACGTAGGTTGCTATCAATCTTCTCAACTGGACAAGTTGCGGAATATGAACTGATGTATTCAGTTGACTATGTTGTTAGCTTTGATGGTAAAGCTCCCATTTATTCGAATGTTACTGTAGCTCGCGAATATCAGGACGATCCAGATGAAGTGTTGGCAAAGTCTAGAGAGCTTGAATTAGTACTGCAAGAAATGAGGTTGGACGCAGCTGATAGGATCATAAGGTTACTATCTAGCCAGTATAGCCAGTCTCGCTCACTAAACAGCACTGATGGTAATTAGTGATGCAGGTCTATCCAAATAAGTTTGACGCCCATGTTGCAAATAAAGGGCTCCCTCCGTTTGTTTTGCTATTTGGTGATGAGCCTCAACAGAAGCTTCAAGTGCTCGATAGGATTAGAAAGTATGCAATCGAAAATGGTTTTGAAGAACGGCAAACACTCACGGCTGATAGCGAGTTTTCTTGGTCACAATTAGTGGATGCGACACAAACCATGTCGTTATTTTCAGACAAGCAATACATCGAGTTGACGCTACCTACCGGAAAACCTGGAACAGAGGGCGGCAAAACGCTTACAAATATAGCAAATGATCCCTCTTCAGATACATTAATTGTTATTCAAGGCCCTCGAATTGGAAAAGATGTACAAAACACAAAATGGTTCAAGCAAGTTTTAAACAACGCAATTTTTGTTCATACCTACACTCTTGAAAATAACGCATTGACTCAATGGCTTAAAACTCAGTGTCAAGCAAATGGTATACAGCTTAGTCCAAATGGGCTCAATATGCTTTCAGACTATAGTGAAGGCAATTTGATCGCTGCGAAGCAAGAAATTGAAAAGCTAACACTTCTGGTAAATGATGGTTCTAACACGCTTTCAATGATTGATGATGAAACCCTTGCAAATGCGATAATAGACCATTCACGTTTTACGGTATTCCAGTTTATCGATGAAGTACTTGCTGGAAATATGCAGCGAGCAATTAAAATTCTGCAGCGCTTGGAATCTGAAGGAATAGAGCCCAACATCGTGCTCTGGGCCCTAGCCAAAGAGGCGCAGACGCTTCAAGCTTGTATTGAGATGAAGCAGTTAAGCGGTCAAATCAACTTTAACCAACTAAAAATTTGGGCAAATAAACAAAGTCTATATAAAAGCGCATTGTCGAGATTAAGCCCATATCATTTGAAACGACTAACTGAAGACCTACAGATCGCTGATTTAAAACTGAAAAGCGAGAGTGTGGCTAAACCTTTTGTTCTGCTGAGTCACATTACACTGCTATTTGATACGAACAACTTGCCCGAATTAGTATGAAGGCATTGCGTTTTATATTTGGCGGTACTTTTGACCCTATTCATTATGGGCATATAAATCCACTTCAGGATTTGGCTCAAATCTTTGAGATTGAACGAATATTTTTAATGCCCAACAAAATTCCGGCGCACAAGAATATTGCAACGGCTTCGCAGCAGCAACGTGTTGATATGCTCAGTTTAGTTTGCCGCGAAAACAGTATATTTAATATTGAGTATTTCGAACTAAACTCGTCTGATATTAGTTACACTGCCAATACGCTCGCGCGAATAAATGAACAGCATAAAGGCCAAAAACTTATTTTTATAATGGGAGCCGATTCTTGGCTGGGTATCGAGTCTTGGTATAAGTATAAGGAACTCGTTCACAACTATCACTTTATCGTTATTCAACGTCCCCTAGACAATGAGCAAGGCAAGGTAACGCGTGATAAATCATTAGTAGCAGTCGCAAATAAACTAGCGCTTAAATACTTTTGGGTTTCAACCGAAGTAAAAGATCAGGTATCCTTAGCACAAGAAGCTTGGCAGCATGAACGATGCTCTGTTACGTTTTGTAAACTGGCTCTTTTTGATATTTCATCTACCGAAATCCGCTCATTTTTCAAACATGGCCGCGATTTTGCAGATAATTTAGCCACAAACATGAGCATTGATGAAACACCTTTAGGTCAAGCAAGAAAAAAATTGCCACAAGCCGTTTTTGAGTATGTTCTAGCACATCAAATATACTCATCAAACGACGACGCAATAGATGCGTAAAAACACATTAGGAAATAAATTGAACCAAGAAGAATTTTTAGATTTCGTGAGTGATAAGATTGACGACATGAAAGCCAGAGACATTGTTAAAATAGATGTTTCTGAAAAATCAACCGTGACAGATACCATGATTGTATGCTCTGGCAACTCAAAGCGACATGTGGCCTCGATAGCCGAAAATGTAGTGATTGAAACTAAACGCATCGGGCACGCTCCTTTAAACGTCGAAGGAAAAGAGACAGGTGAATGGGTTTTAGTTGATTTAGGTGAAATAGTCGTGCATGTTATGCAAGACGAAACACGTGATTTTTATCAACTAGAAAAACTCTGGCAGTAAACTCATGCGCATCCAAGTGGTTGCTGTTGGGAACAAAATGCCCAAATGGGTTGTCGAAGGAACGAAAGAATATGTAAAACGTTTTCCTGCTGATTGTCAGATGTACTTCACTGAAGTAACTGCAGGGAAACGCGGCAAGAACGCTGATGTTAGGCGTATATTAGAAGAAGAAGGTAACAGGTGTCTGCAGGCAGTGCCCAAAGGCAATCGTATAGTTACACTAGAGGTATTGGGAAATAGTTGGGATACTCCAACATTGGCGAAGCAATTAGATAAATGGAAAATGGATGGCCGAGACGTTAGTTTGATCATCGGCGGCCCAGAAGGCATTGCACCGAACTGTTTACAGCAGTCAGAGCAACGTTGGTCCTTGTCTGCGCTAACGCTCCCCCACCCAATGGTGCGTGTAATTGTAGCAGAGAGTCTTTATCGAGCATGGTCGGTGACACAAAACCATCCGTATCATAGAGAGTAGACATGCCAGCACAGCGACAAGTAATACGCGACCACTCCGCCGAATCAAACCTATTTGCGCGGCGGGCGTTGGTATCGTTGGGTATTGTTTTTAGCTTGATGATGGTCATCATCGCTAATTTGTATGTACTGCAAGTCGAAAAATACGAAGATTATCAAACACGTTCAAATGGCAATCGAATTAAGGTCCTCCCTGTCGCCCCTAATCGCGGGTTAATTTATGATAGAAATGGGGTGATATTGGCGGAAAACAGGCCTGTTTTCAGTTTAGAGATTACCCCCGAAGAAGTCGACGACCTCGACTCTACCGTCGCAAAACTCGTTAACTTGTTGAATATTACTGAGGCCGAAAAGAAAGCTTTTTATCGCGATATGAAACGACAACGTCGTTTTAAACCACTAGCATTGAGGAAACAGTTATCGCAAGAAGATGTCGCTTTATTCTCCGCACAACAGCACAGATTTGAAGGTGTATCGGTCGAAGCAAGATTGAGCCGATTTTATCCATTCAGAGATACGCTAACTCACATGCTAGGCTATGTTGCTCGCATCAATAAACGTGATTTAGAAAAACTCACAAATGAAGGACGAGCTCCAAACTACGCGGCAACACACGATATTGGGAAACAAGGTGTCGAGCGGTATCACGAAGAAACGCTTCATGGGCAAGTTGGATATCAGCAAGTCGAGGTCAATAATCAAGGGCGCATTATTCGTGTGTTAAGCTTTGAGCCTCCCATTCCTGGAAAAGATATTGTGCTCAATATCGACATCGAATTACAACGTTCAGCCCAACTCGCGCTGAATGGGCGCACAGGTTCTGTCGTGATAACTGACCCTAGAGACGGCGGCGTTCTCGCCCTATACAGCAGTCCAAGCTATGATCCGAACCTGTTTGTCCACGGCATCAGCACTAAAGAATACAACAAGCTTCTACAGTCGAGTGCTAGCCCACTGCTCAACAGAGCAACACAAGGTAAATATCCTCCAGCGTCAACGATCAAACCACATCTTGCGCTACTTGGTCTTGAGGAAGGTGTAATTGACAGAGATACCGAAATAAGAGATTACGGTACCTACCGCCTAAAGAATGTTGAACACGTTTGGCGCGATTGGAAAAAAGGTGGGCATGGCAAAGTTGATGTTACGCGTTCGGTTGAAGTTTCGTGTGATACTTTTTATTACGACCTCGCCTATAGGTTAGGCATTGATCGGATTAGTGATAGCATGAACCTCTTTGGATTTGGTGAACATACAGGTATAGATTTGCACGAAGAATCGCGTGCAAATATGCCTACTCGAGGATGGAAACGCGCTAGATTTAACGAACCTTGGTATATTGGCGATACGATTTCAGTGGGCATTGGCCAAAGTTATTGGAACACAACTCCCCTACAATTAGCTCAATCACTTAATTTCTTAGTGAATCGAGGCCAAAGACATGTGCCAAGGCTGATAAAAGGATACATGCAAGATGGTATGGTCGACGCATTTCCGATAGAAATGAAAAACCCTATTCCAGTAGTTGATGAAGCGAATTGGGATTTAGTGCTCGACTCTTTATACGGAACGGTAAACCGAAATCACGGCACTGCCCATACAGCATACAGAGGTGCCGAATATATATCAGCTGGTAAAACCGGCACTGCTCAGCTTTTTTCCGTTGCACAGGATGAAGAATACGACGAAGAAAACGTTGCCGACCATTTAAAAGATAATGCAATGTATATTGGTTATGCTCCCTACGAAAACCCTGAATTAACAATCGCAGTGACAGTAGAAAATGCGGGTGGTGGAGGTTCAAATGCTGCACCTGTTGCCCGCAAGGTAATGGATTACTACTTTTCTCGTCCAAAACCAAATGAACTAGTATCTATTCAATCAGTAACTGACTATGTTGAGCAGACAAGCGCTGGAGCATTGAAGTAAGTGGAGACTCAATTCGCAACTACAAAAACTACATTTCTCGAAAAACTCCACATAGACGGCTTTTTACTTTTTGCCTTGGCATGCTTGATGGGGATTGGGTTAGTAACCATCTATTCATCTGGTGGCCAAGAAATGGACTTAGTGCAGCGTCAATTAACACGTCTAGGCGTAGCCTTAGTTGTTATGTTTATTATCGCTCAAGTGCCGCCGATGGCCTATCGACGAAGTGCTATTTATTTTTATTCTGTGGGCCTAGCCATGCTGGTAGCCGTGCTACTCTTTGGTGATATAGGTAAAGGCGCACAACGCTGGCTAGACTTGGGCATTATCAGATTTCAACCTTCTGAAATAATGAAATTAGCTGTACCAATGATGGTGGCTTGGTACATCAGCAAATTTAGCTTACCGCCAAGAGTTAAGCATATTATTTTTGGTTTTATCTTGGTTTTGATACCGACATTGTTTATTGCTAAACAGCCCGACTTAGGTACTTCTCTACTTGTTGCAAGTAGCGGTATTTTCGCTTTATTTTTATCTGGTATGTCTTGGCGTTTAATTTCATTTATTGTCGTTTTGGCAGGTGCATTTGCTCCCATCATGTGGTTTTTCTTAATGCAGGCCTACCAAAAACAACGCGTAATCACTTTCTTAAACCCCGAATCAGATCCGCTCGGCTCGGGCTATCACATTATTCAATCCAAAATTGCGATAGGCTCTGGTGGTGTGAGCGGCAAAGGTTGGCTTCAAGGCACACAATCTCAATTAGAGTTTTTACCTGAGCGCCACACCGATTTTATTTTCGCCGTTTTCAGTGAGGAATTTGGTTTATTTGGCGTAATTGGCTTATTGTTTATTTATATGTGTATCATTGCTAGAGGCATGCTAATCGCAAGTCGTGCACAAGATGCATTTAGTAAGTTATTAGCAGGCAGTATTACGATGACCTTTTTTGTTTATGTGTTCGTAAACATGGGCATGGTATCTGGCTTGTTGCCTGTTGTGGGTGTGCCATTGCCACTGGTGAGCTACGGGGGCACCTCGATGGTGACCTTACTAGCAGGCTTTGGTGTGTTGATGTCTATAAGCACACAAAAACGCTTACTGTCGCGGCAAACATAAGACAGTAAATAATAAGTAGAACAAAGCATAGACAGGGAAGCAGATGAGATACTTTGTATTTTTATTGATTGCACTTAGCACGTTAACAGCTTGCCAATCGGCTGGACGCTATCATCAAAAAGTCGATTCAAAGCCAAAATTTGACTACGGTGACATCGATTTAACTGACGCCGTTCCCCGCTATGAGCCTTATCGGACAATTAACAGCCGCCCTTACACTGTTTTTGGTCGCAACTACACCCCCATGCTTGATGGCAAAGGATTTGTGCAAGAGGGTGACGCCAGTTGGTATGGACAGAAGTTTCATGGACACACTACTTCAAATGGCGAAACATACGATATGTTTAGTATGACGGCCGCACACAAAACGCTTCCACTGCCCTCTTATGTCCGAGTCACTAATTTAAACAATAACAAAACAGCTGTTGTGCGAGTAAACGACCGTGGGCCGTTTCATCCTGGCAGAGTGATAGACCTGTCATATGCAGCTGCGAAGAAGCTAGATGTTATTTCTACTGGCGTAGCACCAATAAAGCTAGAAGTGATACATATTGATGAAGCGGGTTATAAAACAGTCGGGACGGGCCCCACTCTTGCACCTGATATTCCAACTCGTATCGCAGCACTTCCTAAAGACAACGTTAATAGCACAATTACCCATGCAAGTGCGCAAAACTCATCTGAAACCAGCACGCTTGAAGTTACCATAGAACAAAATAGACCTCCGTTGATAAGCGAGGAGCAACGATTTATTCAAATAGCAGCTGTTTCTCAACCAGAAAGAGCAAAGGAGCTCAGTGAAACACTCGCCCAAATGTATCAAGTCAATACCGATGCGCCTTTAATTAAGGACTTGTATAGAGTGCGATTAGGCCCCATTAAAACTGAACAAAAAGCAGAAAAGTTAATCGAAGAACTGAAAGAAAACGGTTTTGATAACGCTTTTCAAGTCTTAGTGCAGGCAGAATAGTTTAAAATACTTCCGAGTTTCCTAGTCTTAAAGGGGCTAGGTAGTATAAAATACTGCCCGCAGAAAAAAATTCTAAAATTAAAAAATGGTTGTAAACATGCGCTTAGTATTTACCTTGTTAGTTTGCTTAATTGCTCCACTCGCAGTATTCGTTCCTGCTTCACACGCGGCGATTGTCATTCCCCCACCACCTAGCGTGGCAGCAGGCGGCTTTTTATTGATGGACCACAATACTGGGCATGTAATTGCTGAGCAAAATATTGACATGCGCCTTCATCCAGCAAGCCTTACTAAAATCATGACCGTGTATGTAGTGGGTAAAGAAATCCAAGCGGGCAATATCAGCATGGATGATATGGTCACTATTTCTGAAAACGCATGGGCTAAAAACTTTCCTGACTCATCAAAGATGTTTATCGAAGTCGGTACAAAAGTATCCGTCAGTGATTTGATGCATGGCATCATGGTTCAGTCGGGTAACGATGCATGCGTTGCGATTGCTGAGCATATAGCGGGTAGCGAAGAAGCATTTGCGAGCATGATGAACGCGCACGCACAAAGCCTAGGCATGGACAATACTAACTTTGTGAATAGCCATGGTTTACACGATCCTGACCACTACACCTCACCTCGTGATATGGCTACGCTATCTTCGGCATTAATCCGCGAAGTACCGGATATGTACGCCCTTTACAGCGTAAAAGAATTTACTTACAACGGCATCAAACAATTCAATCGCAATAGCCTTTTATGGGATAAAAGCATGAATGTTGATGGCATCAAAACGGGACACACATCAGACGCGGGTTACAGTTTGATCACCTCAGCAACACAAGGTGATATGCGTTTAGTCTCCGTTGTCATGGGCACTGAAAGTGAGCGCTCAAGAAAAGTAGAAAACAAAAAACTGCTTCGCTACGGCTTTCGTTTTTATGAATCCGTCACTCCCTACTCTGCTGGCGATTCTTTCGTTGCGCAACGCATTTTTATGGGAGATCGAGACACAGTTGAACTTGGTTTAAACCAAGATACACCGATTACTGTGCCTCGTGGCGCCACAGAAAAACTAAAAGCTCACTTCAAACTCACCGAAAAGCTTGAAGCGCCTATCGAAAAAGGTCAAGTGGTTGGCAGTTTGTATTTACAATTAGACGACGAAAACATTGCTGAGTATCCACTAGTCACGCTTCATGAGGTTCAGGAAGGCGGTTTAATGGATAAGTTGTCTGACTATATTTCACTAAAACTTGGGCTAGAAGAGTAAGTTTGCAATGAAAACACATTTTGACGAGTTACTAGAGTTTCCTTGTTTTCAAACATTTAAAGTGATGGGACTTGCCGTTCCAGAATTACCTGATGTGGTTGTCTCGCGTTTGCAAGAAATCGCACCGGGAGATTATTCACCGACGATTAAGCCAAGTAGTAAAGGCAATTATCATGCGCTTTCTCTAAAAGTAAAATGCACTAGCAAAGAGCACATGGAGACGATTTATACCGAGTTGTCTGCGCTAGAATTGGTTAAGGTTGTCCTTTAGTGAGTGATGCAAGCACTCACAATGGCATGGTTGGAGATAATACATTCAAAATAAATAAAGTCATTGTCAGAGACTTGGGTGTGCAAGAATACACGCCGACATGGCAGTTGATGCAAGACTTCACCGATAACCGAAACGAAAGTGTTATTGATGAAATCTGGTTGCTAGAGCATCCTCCGATATTTACGCAAGGACAAGCAGGTAAAGCTGAGCATATTTTGGCTGCAGGCGACATACCCGTTGTACAAGTCGATCGCGGTGGGCAAGTCACCTATCACGGCCCCGGTCAATTGATGATGTACATATTAATCGACGTGCGCAGAAGTAAACTCGGTGTCAGATATTTGGTTGATGCACTAGAACAGTGTATTGTAGCGACCTTGGCAGATGACAACATCCTCGCCTATCCCAAAAAAGATGCACCAGGCGTTTATGTTGATGAAAAAAAAGTATGCTCGGTTGGTTTACGCATACGAAAAGGGTGTTCGTTTCATGGATTAGCGTTTAACGTAAATATGGACTTATCACCTTTTCAAAGAATCAACCCTTGCGGCTACGCAGGTATGCAAATGGTCGATAGTCAAGGGCTTGGCGGCATTGCAGATATAAAACAAGCAGGTCAACGCGTTGCTCAACACTTTGCAAACGCGCTGGGTATAAAACAACTAATTAAGAAAGAAGGTTTTGATGAGTAATTCACGTCCACAAGCAGGTGTAAAACTTCGTGATGACGAAAAGGTAAAGCATATTCCAGTCACCATAATTCCGACTGAAAAAGAAGAGATGCTGCGCAAACCAGAATGGATAAAAATCAAGTTGCCTAGAACCACTGATCGCATTGAGCACATCAAAAAGACATTGCGTAAAAATAAACTTCACTCAGTGTGTGAAGAAGCAAGTTGCCCCAACCTAGCTGAGTGTTTTAACCACGGCACAGCCACCTTTATGATTTTAGGTGATATCTGTACACGTCGTTGCCCATTTTGTGATGTTGCACACGGAAAGCCACTTCCACCAAGTGCCGAAGAGCCAGAAAAACTTGCAAGTACTATCGCAGAGATGGGTTTAAGTTACGTGGTAATTACCTCAGTAGACCGTGACGACCTTCGAGATGGTGGCGCGCAACACTTTGTGGATTGTATCAATGCCATACGCAAACACAGCCCAAGCACAAAGATAGAAGTGCTAGTGCCCGATTTCAGAGGCAGAATGGACAAAGCCCTAGAAATATTCAACCAAGGCTTACCTGATGTCTTCAACCACAACCTAGAAACTATCCCACGCTTGTATCGTGAGTGCCGTCCAGGTGCGAATTATCAGTGGTCACTGGATCTATTGCGCAAGTTTAAAGAACAACACCCAGAAATCCCGACTAAGTCTGGTTTAATGATGGGCATGGGCGAAAGCGCTGAAGAAATGCAGCAAGTATTAGACGATATGCGCAAGCACAACATTGAAATGCTCACGCTAGGTCAATATCTGCAACCAAGCAAACACCACTACCCTGTAAAACGATATGTTCTACCTGCTGAGTTTGATCAATTAGGTGAATATGCTAAAGAGATTGGTTTTACGCACGCAGCTTGCGGTCCGATGGTAAGAAGTAGTTATCATGCGGATAAACAAGCGGCGGGTGTTGAGGTTAAGTAGTTTGATTTGATGCGTTCTTACATGCAAAGGCCTTCAAATTTTTTGAAGGCCTTTTCTTATTGAGTCGCAATTTCATATTCTGCAATAATTGCTCGGTTTTCGGCGACAGTCACAAACATAAGCTGTTCATTAGAAAAAACGTCTATTAATGATACCGCTTCACTAGGCAAGAAAGTTTGAACAGTTTCAAAAGAGGTTTTATCAAAACTAACTATGGTGTCTTTAGATTGAAATAACAATTTGTTATTCAGAGAATAAAACCGACCATCCAAGCCAGAGTAAGCGGACATATCATACTCATCTGCCCCCCAATGTAATTTATTGTCTTTCAAAAACACCAAATTATCCTCTTGATCGAGGGTTGCTTGAAAATTTACGCCCGAATTAGCTAGCGATGTAAATGTTTTTGTGATCAAATCATAGCGCTCAAAACGCACGCCGTTCTCTCGTTTTGTTGCGACAAGTAAGTTATCGTCATCACTATAAACATCTAGAACATAGCCAAAATAATTCGGTAACTCGTGCTTGATAACTTGATTATCAGGTATAGAGTACTCGTAAAGTGCACTCCCTAAAGAATAGAACAATTTATCTTCATAGTTAGACCAGACGGGGGTGCGGTAAATATTTTCATGTGATGGGTTTTCTTCAATCAAGATTTGTTGTCCATTTTGTAAAACAAAAATCTGAGAATGTCCGTTTCGTGTTGAAACAAAAGCGACACTTTTTCCGCAAGGTGAATATGTTGCAAGATGATCTTGGCCAATTGAATCAATAAGTCGGTTAATGGTTTGCTGTCCAAGTTTAGCTTCGACTAGATCAGTCTTATAGTGAGTGTATGACATCGCGATCTTATTTTCAGTTGGATGCCCGCGTGGATTAAATATTCTCTGAAATCCGATGTGAGGAAGTTCGTCTATTTCACCATCTAAACTCAAACTGTAGAGTCGGTTTTCATGCGCTAAAATTATGCTTTGATCTTTTGCAGACCATGTAATTTCAGTAAAGCCTAAAGGCATTTTATGCAATGACTTGGACAATAGTCTTTCCTCAACTGCAAACACACGAATATCTAATTTCCCAAACTGCGTTTCACCCGCGACAGCAATTTTGTCTCTATTATGGGACAGACTGATTCTATAGGGCGTAAATTCATAAGAACTCGCAATTAACACGACTTCTTCACTGGTATTTTTGTCTAGACGCATTAACTTTGTATTTGCGGACTCATTTACCGACTCTTCAACTGATAGATAATAAAGGAAATGCTTATCATCTATTACTTTCCAGATCCGATGAGGCTTATTTACGCTTAGTACTTTTTGTAAAGTACCATTGAGGTTGAGCTTTCCAACCCATTCAGTGTTATTTTCACGCACAACGAAGTAAAGATTTTCATTGTCGGCTCCCCAAACAAGAGACTGATAGTCATCATAACTCGATAAAAGCACATGCTCGATTCCTTCGCTGAGATCTTTAACAATCACCTGATTAGCTGATTCGTTTTTACGAATAAATGCTAACTCGTTCCCGTTCGCAGAATAGACAGGGCTATGATCAAAAGAACTAGATGTAGTCAAAGGAGACAAATGTTTAGACTGAAATTCTGATTTATGGTCAAAAACACGCAGAATAAAAAGAGAAATACCCACTAGTAGTAAACACAGCCAGCCAACATACTTTGAAGAGATCCAGGTTACCGTAAGACTTTTAGGTGTTACGTCTAGACTGTAGCCTCGTTTTGTATGGGTGATGATAAAAAAAGGCTTTTTTGCATCGTCGTTCAATGCTTTTCTGAGTTGTGCTATACAACGTTGAACAGCGCCAGCACTAAAAGTTGTATTCGGCCAAAGTGCCTTAAAAAGACTTTCTTGTGAAATAACCTGTTTGGGATAACGAGCTAAGTAAGTTAAAACATCCATAGTTCTTGGCTCAATAGTAACCCAAGCACCATTAACCTTTAATGAATTCCGCTTCACATCAACTTCGATGTTATTTAGCTTAAATTTATTTTTCACATCTACTTACTTAAGTTATTGATTAATATAAACATCAGGTAATCATCAGACAAAAATCAATATTTCACCATGGCGCGTAATGACCATTAATCATCTAATTCCATTTACATAATAAGCGTATCAAATTTAGATAATAAAAGGGAATGTTATGAGCAGGTTACTATTATTGATAACCGGTTTGGTTTTCTGTCAATCGGCAGCAAGTACGAATGCAAATATTGATTCATTGGTTCGATTCCATGTCCCCAAATTAATGGAGAAACATAATGTTCCTGGGGTTTCCTTAGCCATTTTGCAAAAAGGTAGAAAAACAGAGTTTTATTATTTTGGGTTTGCCAACTTAGCGTCCAAGCAGTTACTTGATGAAGATAGCGGTTTTAACGTAGGCTCTGTTTCTAAATCCCTTACGGCATGGGGCGTAATGAAACTAGTGGAACAAGGCAAAGTAGCGCTGGATTCACCTGTCGAGAAATATATCAGCCGCTGGAAAATCCCCAAATCTAATTACAACTCTTCAGGTGTGACAGTTCGCAGGCTACTCAGTCATACCTCGGGCCTTTCACAACATGCTGTCCCGCAGTTTGAGGTTCACGAAGAACTGCCGTCTATTGAAGAGTCACTAAAAAACTCTAGTAACTATCATGGTGATAAAGTAAGGCTAGAAAGCCCCCCAGGAGCTCAATGGCGATATTCAGGCGGTGGTTATACCGTATTACAACTATTAATTGAAGAGGTCTCAGGTATTGAGTTTTCAGACTACATGGAAAACGAAATATTACAGCCATTGGGGATGCTTAACAGTAGCTTTGAACCAGATGGTCCTTTACTTTCAACATTAGCGACGTCTTATGACCAAGCAGGGATTGAAACGGCTAGATTAGTGTTTACCGCGACAGGTTCTGCAGGTTTACAAACAACCCTGAACGATTTAACTCGCTTTGCAGCAGCGACGCTCAATAGATTGGATAATCCATCAAATAAAACCGTTTTGAAAGAAGAGACTATAACTCAAATGGTATCCATTGACTCAAATGCATCGATAGGAAGCGATCATCTCTCACACAGGAACTATGGTTTTGGTTATTTTGTTACCGATACTGAACCTGTCTTTTATGGACATGGTGGTGATAATCGGGGTTGGCACTCAAGGTTTTTACTTTATCCAAACACAAATAATGGATTAGTCATAATGACAAATAGTTCTAATGGCTTTTTGTTGGCCCAACAGCTTACTTGTTTGTTACAAGTGGAGTTAACGAATACAACTGCAGAGGTCTGTTCCTGATACGGTATTATAATCGTTTCTCAACTTCCCAAGGTGGGTTGGGCCGTTTTTTTCCGACCTATAAAGCTTAATTCAACGAAAATGCGGTGTTGCCAGTTGGACAAGAAAAGCGCACACAATTAGGGGTAGCTCAATAATAACTCAACTTCTTAGCCTTACCTCTAAAAATATAATAAGCCACGAATGTATAAGCACCAATAATAGGCAACACAAAAACACTGCCTACAAAGATAATCATCAGTGACTCTTTTGAGCTGGCGGCCTGATAAAGCGTAAGTTGCCCAGGTACGAGATAGGGGTAAAAACTGAACGCCAAGCCAAAAAAGCAGCATACAAATACAATACAAGTCATGGTAAAAGGAAGCCAAGAACCGTAGTCATTTTTCATCGGCAAGCGCTTTAGCACCAGATAACCTAAGGCGAACATTGCGAAACACAACAACGGAATAGCTGCATAAAAGTAAGCCCAAGGTGCTTGTGTCCAAACTTGCAGTACATTGGTATTCACTAATGGGTTAACCATACAAACCGCCAGTATGCCTGCAAATGTGAGTGCTCCCGCTGTCTTTGTGTTTCGCACTGCATCTTTTTGAATTTCGCCCTGTGTTTTCATGACTAGCCATGCACTTCCTATCAATGCGTAGGCTGCACACACACATAGTCCGCTGAACGTGGCAAATATGAGGCTTGTCGCCGTGTATTCTAGCCCCATTACGTATAAGCCGAGCATAAACCCTTGCATAAAGGCCGTGATAATTGAGCCTGATTTAAATGCGTAGTCCCACATACGTTTTTTACTTTGCTTTACCTTAGCGCGAAAATCAAACGCCACACCGCGCAAAATTAAACCCATCAGCATAAACGTGGCAGGTAAATAAAAGGCTTTTAAAATTGCGCTATGCGCAGATGGAAAAGCAACAAGCAATAGTCCAACGGCTAACACAAGCCAAGTTTCATTTGCATCCCAAAAAGGTCCAATCGAAGCTATTGAAATATCTCTTGCTTCACTGTTGTTCATGGGTAATAGAATACCCACCCCAAGATCGTAGCCGTCTAAGATGGCGTACATAAGGACCGAAATAGCTGTCAAAACAGCAAATATCAGTGCCAAGTTATGTTGAGTAAAAAAAGTATCCATGGCTAAGCTCCTTGTTCGGTTTGTCTGTTGCCTAATACATTGCCTGATACTGATGAATCCAGCATGCCGACAGTATTTGGCACTAAGCTCGCTTTTGGGTGCTCATACTCTTCAATTTCTACAGCTTTGCGTGCTAACAAAAACAGTGTCCTGACATAGGCAATCAACAACACAATATAAAGTGACATATACATTACAAATGTGAGCATTACATTTTCTGATGCTATCGTTGTGACTGCATCAGCCGTTTTTAGTATTCCTGAGACAAGGTAGGGTTGTCGGCCAATTTCGGTGACATACCATCCTGCGAGCGTCGCTATCCATCCAACAAAGGTCATTGATATTAAGACGCCAAGTTGCAGTTTTGAAAGCGTTTGCTTGCGCTTTAAACTGATAGCACACCACCAAGCCACGGCGATCATCAACAGGCCTATACCCACCATTATTCTAAAACTAAAGAACACGGGGGCTACTGGCGGATAAGCGCCCTCAAAATCATTTAAGCCTTGCAATTCGCCATTGAGATCGTGTGTAAGAATTAAACTCGCTAGCTTCGGTATCCCAATTTCAAATTTATTTTCTCGGTTTTCTTCATCAGGAATCGCAAAAAGTAACATATCAGCCCCTTTTTGAGTTTCCCAAATCCCCTCCATTGCCGCGACCTTTTGTGGTTGGTGTTCAAGCGTATTTAGGCCATGTAAATCACCTACAAATGCTTGAAGCGGTGCGAGTAAGGCTGCGCTAAATAGTGCTGTTTTTAAGGTCAGTCTTGGCGCTTTTTTGTTATCGCCTCTATAAATACGATAAGCAGAAATCCCTGCCACTAAGAAGCAGACAGTTAGCGCTGATGCCATCAACATATGAGTAAACCGATATGGAAATGAAGGATTGAATATAATGGCAAACCAGTCAGTCGCATGAACAACACCATCGCGAAGTTCAAAACCGACAGGCGTTTGCATCCATGAATTGAGCACCAGAATCCAGAAGGCAGACATCGTTGTACCAAAGGCAACCAAGAAAGTCGCGGTCGTGTGCAACCATCCCGGTACACGTGTAAAGCCAAATAGCATAATCCCGAGCATCGTCGCTTCGAGGAAAAACGCGGTAAGCACTTCGTAGGCTAATAACGGCCCTGCAATATTACCGACTTTTTCCATAAATCCGGGCCAGTTAGTGCCAAATTGGAAAGACATCGTGATACCCGAAACGACACCAAGTGCAAACGTCAGTGCAAAGACCTTTACCCAAAAGCGATATGCGCGCATCCATACCGGGTGTTTGGAAATATCGTACCTGACTTTGAAATAGAAAAGAAACCAACCAAGGGCAATGGTGATAGTGGGAAATAAAATATGAAAACTGATATTCGCAGCAAATTGAATCCGCGATAGCAAGAGAACATCAAACATAAAGACACTCCTAAAGCTTAAAAATAAACAGCACAAATACAGCAAATTGTTAAAAAGAAAGAGGTGTTGAATACACCAACTGAATTAATCAGCTTCCTTTTTCGAAAGTAGACGATCTTTCATATCTAGGACTCGCCCTACTCCAGAACCCAGTTTCATCAGGGTATTTAGCTTTTCAGGGCTAAGTGATTGTAGGCTTTGAGTCCAATGGGTAATGTCTTCTAACAAATCGTGTATTTCTGCTATTTGTTCTTGCGCATACTGTTCTTGCTCGTTGGCGGGCTGATCTAATAAAATATCGCGTAACAATGAAAGCGTAGGGTCAATTTCACGTTTTCTGCGCTCTTCAAACACTTTATTAGCCATGTCCCAAATACTGCCTTTGCTTTGGTAATACTCTTTTCGATCACCTGGTTTGTGACTGGTGCTGATGAGTTGCCATGAATTCAACTCTTTAAGCCCCATGCTCACATTCCCGCGTGAAATACTGAGTGTTTCCGCTAGTTCATTAGCGCATATAGGTGTTTTAGTCATGACAAGCAGTGCATAAATTTGCCCTACTGTTCTGTTAAACCCCCATTTACTGCCCATTTCACCGAAGTGCATCACAAAGCTCTCAATCATTGGTGTCATTTTCATTAGCGCCAAACCTTTTAAAGTTTCAGTATTTTCTGAAAGTACAATACATTTTGATTTAGATCAAGCTTTGGTGTGGATTTAGTTGAGTTATGTTTTTTGCTAAAGGGTTAATACGAGGGGGTAATAAGTGGTGTTTGTTTGCTTGTTGGTTGAGTTAGTTAGATATGATGAGTTCCAAGGAGATCGTGTTATGAGCTCGTAATATGCATCGTGATGTCGGCAATAATAAGAGGTTGAAGCGTTCGACGCTATGACTGTGCTGCTAAGAGGTCACAATATAATGCATGATGACGAGCATTATTAGTGCTTGCAAACATGCATATTGAATCTTTTTAGATAGTAGCTATTGCACTAAATTGAAAGTTCACCCTTCAAATTTGATGTCATTAAACGCTTGCGTGCTTCAAGTGATAAGCTTGGTTTACTGAGCAATACATGAAGTTTTGCCAATGTCGCTTCTGGCGTCATGTCTCCACCAGAAATTAACCCTGTGTCAAAAAGGGCGTGTCCATTGGCATAGCCTTTCATATTTACCTTGCCGCGAAAACACTGGGTGCAATTAACCACGATAATTCCTTGCTCTTGTGCGTGTTTTAACTGAGCAAGTAAAGCTTTATTTTGTGGAGCGTTGCCAACTCCGTAACTCAACAAGATAAGCGCATTTACAGGCTGTTGAATGATGTTTTTGACTACCTCGGACGAAATACCTGGATATAAACTCACCAAACCTATGGGTTGCGAGGAGACTTTGTTTACTATCAAATCTTGAACAGGCTTATCCGCGGAGTCTTGAATCAACTCTGAGAAACTAATCTCGATATTAATGCCCGCTTCTATTAGGTGCGGGAAATTAGGCGAATCAAATGCATCAAAGCCGTCTGCATCGACTTTACGCGCTCTATTTCCTCTGTATAGCTTGTTATTAAAAAACAAGCTGACTTCACTAATCGGATAGTTGGCTGCGATATACAGCGCATTTAGTAAGTTGGTTTGTCCATCTGAGCGCAGTTCCGCCAATGGAATTTGAGAGCCTGTCACGATGACGGGCTTGGCTAGGTTTTCAAACATAAATGACAAAGCAGAAGCGGTATACGCCATGGTATCCGTGCCGTGTAAGATGATAAACCCGTCATATTGGTGATAAACCGCTTGAATATCATCTGCGATAATTTGCCAATCACTTGGCGACATATCACTTGAATCAATCAGGTCGTCATATTCATGAATGGTAAAAAGCGGCATTTCTTTTCGCTGAAATTCATGCATGTTTGCCAGTGTTTCGGTCAAATACCCTGCCGCAGGCACGAAACCCTGTGACGATGGTTTCATGCCAATAGTACCGCCCGTGTAGGCAATATAAATGTGCTTACGTGCGTTCATGCAATTATTCGATCTCGGCTTTCGGAGTTTCTTCGTCAGTGCGCTTTGTTAAGTACAATTTCTTGAGGCGTTTCAATAAGCTTGAATCGGCCTCTTCGAGTGGTCCCTTGCTAATCCAGTGAATCAATAACTCATCAAGGGTTAACAAAGTTTGCCCTTCGAGCCTTGCAGCCATTAAGTTTAATTGCAGGCTTTTACGTAATTTATCATCTGCTTTGATACTGCTTTTGTCAGCGATAATTTCTGCAATGACGGTGAGTTCTTTACGTGAATACTCGCCTTGATATGTCGTTGTAAACGCACTTTGAAACTTATTGCTCAAGCTTGAATGGGTCTCTGGAAGCTCTGAAGATGTCCAATTTGCAAGTGTGTCAAAAAGCGTTTCTAGCTCATTAATGTCTGAAGCATGTAGTAAAGACGACTTTTTCGCTTTTATTTGATCACTTAACTTGTTTATCGTAGCAAACACCTTTGAGCGCTGTTTATCAGCAAGTTGATTCACATCTTGATCCAACAAAGCGATTTGCTCTGCTAAATCATCTAAGCCTTTCACTTCATTAGCTTGATTCAAGGCTTGTCTTAGGCGCTCAATTTTCTCATTGCACACGTCTAGTTGAGCTTGGTTGGCTTGCTTGTAAGCATTGTGTTGCTCATTGAGTCGAGCAAATAAGGCATCGTTAGCCGCTCTAAATTGTTTCCAAAGTTTGTCATCCTGCTTTCTGCCAGCAAAACCAATGTTCTTCCATTCTTTTTGCAGTGCTTTGGCTTGCTCTGATGCTGTTTTTAGATCTTCACTATTGGATAACGCTTCCGCTTTTTTCACTAAGCTAATTTTTGCCGCTTCGTTTTGTGAATAAAACGCATCAAGTCGCTTTGAAATTGGCAAAAAAGCTTGCTTATACTGCTGCTGAAGGTGCTTATAATCCGCATTTTCAACCTGACCTAGTTCACGCCATTGCTTTTGTAACGCCATAAACGACTTCGCTAGCACAGTGGTATCCTCAGTAGAAGATAAATCATTGATTTTTTGCAGTAAGCCCTCTGCCTTTATTTTATTATTTGCACGCACTTTTTCTTGTTCTGCAAAATGCTCTCTACACGGTGCAAAGGCTATTTCGATTTGCTCATCAAAGGCTTCATTTAAAGCTTTGTCTTCTTCGGTACCTAATTGCCCCAGTGAAGTCCATTGTGCTCTTAGGCTTTTTACCTGCTCTACTCGCTGTTTTACATCTTCCATTTCAGCCTTAGCCAAAGCACTTGCTTCGTCTAGTAATGCTGGTTTTCTTGGTGCGGCAATGAAAGCTTGCAAATCCTGTAGTTCAGAGACTTTTTCAGAGACATCTTGATATATTTTGTCTACTTGATTTCTGGCTGCCTGATTGAGTTCATCAAATTGATTTTTGGCATAGGCAAAACTTGCAATAGCCGATTTAAACTTACCTTGATCAATTAAACGCTGAACCGTTTTGAGTTTATTAACAGCTTGCTTTTTAGCTTTTTCTTGCTCTGCTCTAAGATGCTTCAAATGACTTGAAAATGAGCTATTGGCAAGGTCCCAAGCACTTTTTACCGAGCTTGATAGACTCACTGACGCACGTTTAAGTTCTGAATGAAAATCGTTTTTGATTTGCTTTACGGCTTCTTCGGTCTTATTTAAGGCCTCAATGTCCTCGATATTTTCAATTTGCTTTAGTTGCTCGTTGAATTGTTCAATTAACAAATTTGCTTTTTGGTTAAGCTCACTGATAAGCGGCAAATTGGCGAGTTCTTTTTGGCGTTTATCCAAACTTGCTAACAACTTCTTTATCCACTGCTGATGAGCACTGGTGGTTGGCAATTGTTCGATTTCAACTAGACGAGAACTTGCGTCTTGTAATGACAATTTAAGTATCTTTGACTGTGCTATTAAGTCATTTTCACTTTGCTCAATACTTAATGCATCGATTTGTGTAATGACCTCGTTGACTTGCTCTTCGACCTTAGCAATTTCATCTGTTGTTTGAGCAAGTAATTGTTGTTTCTCCCAATCTTGCTTTAAGTCGAGCAAACGCTTTTCCAAGCTTTCGTTAACCGCTAAGAACTTACCCGCGATTTCATACGCTTCATCTCCTTTAAGCATATTAAAATCAGGTTTTAAATCTTCAAACTCTTTGACTAACGATGTTTGCTTTTCCAACAACATCGAATAATCACCAATATCTTTGGCAGCCAGAAGTTTAGATGTAATCAAAGAAGCAGCTTGTTTTATTTTGGCAGGTTTTGCTTCTAACTCTCGAATTGCCTCTAGCTTTTCTTCAATTAAATCGCTAACCGCTTTTTGAACATCAATCTTGGCCAGTTTTGATAACTCAGCAGCTGTATCTGTTTTGTTCACAATCGCGATACGTTGTTCAAGATTTGCAGCTTGTTTAAAATACAAGCGTGTTGTGTTGGGTTTATCAATTCGCGCAAGACTCTCTAAAACAAGTTCATCTCGGCTTTGAAGACGCACATTATTGAGAAGCAAAGATTCCAACATTGAAAGATTTTTGAGCTCTTTGCAAAAAGTAAAGAATTCGTGCTCATTCAGCATTTGCGAATCTGGATTGTCTAACTCGGCTAAAACACGTTGATGCGCCCTGTTTTTTACACTTTTATGCTCAGAAATCTCAGATGCTTTTAACCAAAGTGAAAACGAATTTAGCTTTTCTAAGGCGGCAACAGTGACGCCTGGATGGCTATCGTTAAACGCTAGCTCGTGAAGAATTTGTTTATCAGCTGTTTTAGGCACATCCAAGTTTTCAATTGACTGTAAGCGTATCGTAGCGTCTTTGTTTTTGTGTTTTGGCGTAAAAAATCGATCAAATATCATCTTGTTTAAATCTGGCTATTGGTTGTTCGTTATTAAGCGATTGTTTTAACGCTTGGCGCAGTTCTGATTTACTTTTTTGCACAACTTCACCATCTTTTCCAATGGTCATGTGTTCTTCTGATTGCTCAATCTTAGCTTGATACAACAGCACCGCTTGTAACGAGTTTTCTTTTTGCTCGTCAGTTAAGCGCGTGCCATCTGGCCATTTCCCAGTTTCCACTGCACTGCGTAAATTCTCGTAGATTTGAGGCGTCATTGCACTTACAAGCTGTTCAACGTCCATCTTATTTCCTTTTTGCTAGTGTAATTCTGACCCTATTAACACCGTACCAAACAAAACCAACGATAGCGGCGCCTAACGCCAGATTATGCTGCAAGTCACCAGGCTGAACGCCGCCCCAATACATAAATCCAAAACCTGCAACAAATATTAAAATAGCTAAAAGTGACTGGTTTTGAAGTGCCTGCATTTTTTGAAAACGCAATAAGCTCGCTTTTCGTTCTAAGTCTTCTGCAGTCGCACTTCCAATATTAAAACCGCAGTGAGAACAACTTGGGGCCTTATCTGAAATAGGTTTTTTACACGATGGGCATGCTGTGATCGCCATGTATCTCTCCGATTCTTTTTATCTTTTATCTTTTGTCTTTATTCTTACAATTGCGTTTTTGTATATGCATTTGACCAAATTTTGATCGTTAGACACAAATATAAAAAAGCATTTATCACTATTTTTAAAATAGCAAAGGGATCGCCACTTTCGCAGCAATCCCTTTCACTAGCGTGAAAATTTATTATTTTTTCACTTTGTCCCAGTACTCATTAACTGACTCTTTCATTTCTTTGCGTAGCATCATAATGCCAAACAAGTTAGGTAGCGTCATGACCACTATCGCAACCGCAGATAAGGCCCATACTAGCGTTGTATCTGATACCGCAGCCCACATAAAACCAGCGCAATAAATCACGCGATACGGCATAACAGAGCGCGGGCCTAACAAATAGGTCATGGCTCTATCACCATAGTATGACCATGCGATTGCAGTAGAAAACGCAAACAGCAATAAACCAACCGATACAATGTATTGCCCGAAATCACCAAAGAATCCTCGGGTAAATGCGATCGTGGTTAATGAAGCAGAGTGCACAAGCGAATCACCTTGTACAATAATCGAACGCCTAACCAATGCACCGTCTTTTACTTTTAATCGGCCATTGAACGGTTCTAAGTCACCTACTGAACCGATGTTAAACGTCACGTTTTCAGCAAACGAACGCGCATTAATAAGGGTGTAACCGCCACTTATCGCAACACCGTTGACGACCTGAATCTCACCCGTATAGTTTTCGATGACGTTTTCATTCACTTCATTAAAGTGTTCGAAAAGCACTTTAAGGTCTTCAGAGTCAGTTTCTTGATACTCACCTGCAATAAAGGTCATATCAGAACGGTCAAAGATGTTTTCGTGCTTTTCTTTCCACACGCCCGAAGACAAGATTACAAGTCCAGTCACTGTACAGATGATAATCGTATCGATGAACGGTTCTAAAATAGACACCATACCTTCAGAAACAGGCTCTTTGGTTTTAGCTGCGGCATGTGCAATTGGCGCAGAACCTTGACCGGCTTCGTTAGAGAACAATCCGCGGTTTACACCTCGGTTAAAGGCATACGCAAGTGTTGCTCCTAAGAAACCACCCGCAGCAGCAGAGCCGGTAAATGCATCGCTGATCACCGCCGCAAAAGCAGGTCCAATGTTTTCAACGTTGGCAAAGATAACCGCAAACGCACCGATTAAGTAGATAACTGCCATAAACGGCACGATCTTACTGGTGACTGCTGCGATTCTGTGGATACCCCCTAATATAACAAGTCCAAGTAGCACCGTTAATACACCGCCTACAATATAAGGAGAAAAGCCGAAAGTCGCTTCAATACTCGTAGCAATACCATTACTTTGCGGTAAGTTACCTGTACCAAACGAAGAAATGACGGTTGCAATAGCAAATGCAACAGCCAACCATTTCATGTTGAGGCGTCGGTCCATATAGTACATTGGACCACCGGCCATAGTGCCGTCATCGGTTTTAACTCTGTATTTATGCGACAAGGTCACTTCGACGAATTTAGTCGTCATGCCTAAGAATGCAGTTGCCCACATCCAAAACAGTGCCGCAGGTCCACCCAAAAATATTGCAAATGCAACACCACTGATATTACCCGTACCTACCGTTCCAGAAAGCGCTGTTGTTAATGCACCGAAGTGAGATGTATCGCCAGGTTCATCGCCTTTGTCTAACTTACCCGTTACCACTAACCAAGCATGCTTAAAAAAGCGAACCTGAGGAAATTTAAGGTAAATAGTAAAAAATGCACCGACACCTAACAACACATAAGGAAACCAAAAGGCACTCCCTAAATAGCCGTCAAGCAAGTTAAAAAAGTCCAGTAATCCTTCCAAAATGTTATCCTCTTATTATTATGTGTTGCTAGTTTCTTTCTTGTTATTAAATGGTTTAGGGGTAAAGCGTTTTAACTTTAAAGCGTCTTAATTTAAAACACTTTCACACTAGAGTTTAGCGCGAACGGCTCTGATCGCAATTAACACATCTTCACCCAACTGCTGACAACGCGGAGCAGACCAACCAAAGGCAGGATCAGGTAAATTCGCATTGTCTTTAAATGGCATTTCTAGGGTATAAGCAAGGCAATCAAATCGGTGACCTACTGCATTTGAAGCCACGGTCAAATTAGCTTTGCCAGGTTCATCTTTATCGTACCCATAAGTATCTTGAAACTCTGGCGTAACTGCCATTAATGATGATTTAAAGGTTTCTTCTAGGGCTTGAATACGTGAATTGTAATTGGGATTTCCCTCACTGCCGGCCACGAAATTATAAGGCAGCGCTTCGTCACCATGCACGTCTAAGTACATATCAACACCGGTTTTTTGCATTTCTGCTAAGGTGTAAAATACTTCAGGACTTTTTTCAAGAGACGGTGTTTGCCATTCTCTATTCAGGTTGGTCCCAACCGCATTCGTTCTTAAATGCCCTCTTACCGAACCATCAGGATTCATATTAGGGATAATGTAAAACGTGGTGTCTTGTAACAAAGCACGAGCAACACCATCGTCTTCATCTAGTAATCTGCGTACTAATCCTTCGACCAGCCACTCTGCCATTGTCTCACCCGGGTGTTGACGTGCAGTAATCCAGACTTTTTTATGTTCAGGTTTTTCCTCACCAATCACTAACAGGCTTAAGTCTCGGCCATCTAGCGTAAAGCCAAGATGCTTTTGCTGGCATTCAAATGCCATTTGCGCTTCACTGATAAAGTCTTGATGACGTTCGTAGCTGTAAGGGGTGAAATAAGCAAAATAGACAGTGTCATATTCGGGTGTGAAATCGATGGTTAAATCATTGCCATCAAAGTCAGTATCTACTCTAAACCACTCTTGGCGATCATATGAACAAACCGCTTGGTAGTTTTTCCATCCGTCGGGGTATGCCGACTTGGCGAGATCGGTGATACAAATTTTGTGATTCACAAAACGCTCACTGACCAACTTAAAGTGAAACCACTGATAGAATTCAGATTGATTATCGTTATTTATTTCGAGCAAGATATCATCGGGAGAGGTTGCTTTGATTACCTTGATGTTTCCGCTATCGAATTGGCTTGTTATTATCATTTTTGTGCCCTTCCAATCGTTGTTTTATAACTGTAACACAAGCACGTTAATTGAGTAATGGACAATGAATCAAATGATAAAAAAATTGCGATTTTTTATTTAAAAAAATGGGTTATTTGTATTCTAGGGTTGGAAACAGCTACTTTATGTATTGTCTAAATGTGTCTGTATTGTGAAAGAGTTGCTTGGGTTTTTAGAGAGCTAAATCAAGCTAAACTTCTGTTTCGTTAGCATTGCGGACTCTAAAGATCCACAAACCATCAGACAAAAATAAGTAGTTTATTGACTGTTGGTCCAGTCCAACCAGCTATTTTTGGTTTCGTTAAAATCATTAATTTTTGCATTTGAACAACCCCATTTTCACAAAATAATTCTGTATTATAAAATTTTTGCTTTATGATAAATTTTGCAGAGCCTGCAAAGGCGACGATAATAAAACTGCGTCTCAACGCTCTTGCGATAGCTAAAAAACATCAAGAGAAAAAAACAATATCAAAGCTAATCCTAATGTATGCGCTGGCACGCCTATATGGGAACGAAGCGGCTTATTTTGTTAATGCGGCAGATAGCTAACACCTTTAAGTTTGATTATTTTAAAAAGCACAACTATCTATTTGCACAATAATTTGGCACACTTTGAGTGGTTATTAAAAGGATGTAAGCCAAGCACGATTGCTTGACCAATGGAGAAAGGATGCCACAAGAACTCGACCCTTATCAGCTTGCTGCGCTAATTATAGCTGGCTTTTCTACTGTTCTATTGCTCTCGCTTTTCTCAATGGCTAAATCCTCTAGAACCATTACTATTGAGATTGAACGCAAAGAACGCGCGCTTCAACAAAAGCCCATCAATCAGATCCTCGCCGACCTTAAACAAATTCAATATAACCTCCAGCAAAAAATTGATAGCGGTAATCTAGTATTTGATAAAGTCCGAGACTCGCTCACGCAAATCAACGACAAGCTTAAATACATTGACGTTGGACTACTTCCTCCGACTTTCAAATTAGATCACAGCGAATCCCTTAAAAAAAGCATTAAGCAATGCAGATTGGCCCAATTTAAAACCATAAAAGCAGATAATGCCACGACTGCTCATACTAACTGGACATGGATGGGAAGCAAATCCGATGGCACAAAAATGGTTAATGCTTACCGCCGCTTATTGTTAAAGGCGTTTAATGCAGAGTTCGATGTCATCCACAAGAAAATGCGCCACTCAAGTTACGATGCCGCCGTCAATAAACTCGAACGCCTTGAAGAGCAACTCGACCGACTAGGTGAAACTGCCAACGTTACTATCTCCCACGAATACTTTAATTTGAAACTCCGAGAGCTTGACGAGTGGCACAGTGAGCTTGAACATAAAGAAGAGCTCAAACAAGAAAAGAAAACACAACAAGCCATGCTTCGCGCTCAAGCTAGACAATCCGGTGGGAAAGATACTGAAGAGCTAGAAGATGACATATACTATCGAAAATCCGATCTTAAAAAAGCACAAAAACTCGCACAACAAATGCACGGTGCCAGCGCCAAGGACATGGAAATGAAGTTGGCGAAAATGCAAAAGGAAATCGAAAAACTCGAGCAAAAATTTGAGCGCGCGACTTCACAAGCCCAAATCACCAAAGCTGGATACATTTACGTCATTTCCAACATCGGCAGCTTCGGGGAGGGTGTGGTTAAAATTGGCATGACCCGACGATTGGAGCCCATGGATCGCGTCAGAGAACTCGGCGATGCCAGCGTGCCTTTTAAATTTGATGTTCACACGCTCGCCTTTGTCGACGATGCACCCAAAATGGAAAAGTTATTGCATAGAAAATTTGAAGATCGGCGCGTAAATGTTAAGAACTACCGAAAAGAATTTTTCAACGTCCCCCCTCAAGAAGTGGCCAAAGCAATTGAAGCGCTTGACATCGAATCTGATTGGTTTTTTGACATCGAAGCAAAAGAATATCGCGAAAGCTTATTAATTAGAGATGCGATAGAAAAATCAAAAGAAAAGTCCAAAGCGCCGAATGCGTTTCTTCTTTATCCATCAAGCATATAAGTGAAGCAACTCATGATCATACTTATCGCATCGGCTCTTTTATTTGTTATCTGTGCTTACTTTTTTTTCAATCAAAAAAAACAGCTTAACGCACTCAAAGTGCGACATGATGAAATTGAAACGACCTATGCGCCCGTTTCCCTCGAAGAAGAAAAACTCTCTGCTATCGAAAAACAATACAAGGCACTGCAAAAGAACTATCAAGAAAAACTATCTGAACTAAAAAAAGGCGAACGACGCCTGACTCAGTATCATCTTGGTGTTGGCACTACGGACACGTCGACTTACAAACCATTAATGAAAGACAAAAGTCTCCAGCAAATAGAAGCCGAGCTTGAAGAAATCAAATTCTCACATAAGTTCATGGTCAGCAATAAAGAGGCCTGCGTGTGTAACATGGGCAATGACGTTGAGGTCAATGGCAAAAAATCGGAAGCGAAGAAGCTCTTTAACCGAGAAATCAAACTGCGCCTAAGATGCCTCGATAATGAGTTTAAAGCTGCCAATGCTATTGTGGATTGGAATAATATTAACCGTCTCATCCAACGCACAAGAGATACGTTTAAGGAAATAAATGCCTCTGGCGGTCTAGTCAAAACCTACATATCGGATAAATACCTCAATCTCAAGATCAAAGAGCTACGTTTAAACTACGAATTCAATAAACTCAAACAAGAAACGATTGAAGCTGAACACGAGGAGCTACGCATCCAACGTGAAGCCGAGCGAGAAGAAAAACGCATCAAAGCTGCCGCCGAAAAAGCAGAAAAAGAACGCATGCTAATGGAAAAACTGGTAGCAGAAGAGCTGGCCAAACTCGAATCTAGCAGCGAAGAACAAAAATCCCTTTATGAATTTCATAAGCAAGAACTTAAAAAACTCAGAGAAAAAGAACAGCGCGCCATTTCACTAGCCCAACAAACGCGTGCAGGTTACGTCTATATCATTTGCAATAAAACGTCCTTTGGTGACGGTGTGGTGAAAATCGGCATGACCAGACGTGTTGATCCGCAAGACAGAGTCAATGAGCTTGGTGACGCTTCAGTACCAGAGGTATTCGATGTGCACGCCTTCATTTTCACCGAAAATGCCCCTGCACTTGAAAACTACCTGCACAATCAGTTCGAAGAAAAACGCGTAAACCTTGTGAATCGACGTAGAGAGTTTTTTCACGTGTCTCATGATGAAGTCATCGTCGAGCTAGCGAATTATGATGGCAACTATGAGTTGACCGAGTTTGAAGCTGAGCCTCGAAGCGAAGAGCCCTAAATTGCAATGCTCAGTGAGCAAGCTACTTTGGATTGAGTACTAAATAATGAAAGAGAAGCAAACACAGATCAATATTCTTGATAGGCCTTTGAATGCCTCTATAATTGCTGGGTTAATAGTGCTATCTGTAGTTGCATTTGCAATTGAAACGATTCCTAACCTGTCAAATACCCAAAAGCAATGGCTCCTATATACAGAATACTTCTTTGTTGCTATTTTCACACTAGAATATGTATACAGACTTTTAAGTGAATCAAATAAAAGAGCCTTCTTATTTAGTTTTTATGGCATTGTTGATTTATTAGCCATCTTACCTTTCTACATTGCGTCTGGCGTGGATTTACGAAGTATTAGATTATTAAGGCTGATTAGGCTTATTCGGTTACTCAAATTAGCTCGATATAATCGCGCTATTTCGCGCATAAACAGGGCACTTTATATAGCGAAAGATGAACTGGTGGTTTATGTATTTGCCAGTTTTATTTTATTGTTTCTGTCCGCTGTTGGCATATTTCATTTTGAACACCAAGCCCAACCAACTGTTTTTAAATCCCTAAGTGATTGCTTATGGTGGGCGGTTACCTCATTTACAACCGTTGGATACGGCGATATGTATCCAATTACGATTGGCGGACGACTATTCACTTTCTTCGTCCTCATGATAGGAATGGGGCTCGTTGCGGTTCCTACTGGAATATTTGCGACGGCACTTGCCCAAGCTAGGCGAGACAGCAATCTAGTAGATAAGCCCAAGTAGAACCAGCTGCGCTCTAGTAAACATAAGCCATTGGGCCTTGCTGGAATCATTGACGCACGCGCTTACTTTTTTCGAGTTCTCTCATCTCTTTTTACTATTATTGTGTAATGCACTCCTTACTTTTAACTTGGTTTGCGGAACATTAATACACTGTAACAATATCACTATTTACTTGGATTAATCAGAGTTAGTTTGTAGAGGTAGATTTATTTTATTGAATTGTAGCTCTAGATAAAAATATACCTAACGTCAACAGTGTCTCACATGCTGAATAGTCAAGCTCTGAAGAGTTTGTATTACGTACTTTCAGACTTTTTAAAAATTGAAAATGCAATGATGAAATTGAGTTCGGTTAAGGCCTCGAGTTCAACGGACGTTCAACGCTTGTTTATGCGGTAAACGAAGTGAATCCTGCAAAATTTGCCTGCGCACATGAAGCACTTGTTAACTGTCAATCACACGACCTCTATAAACCTTAGTCACTTTTGCCAGATGCTTGTTGTGAGCTTTGGCTTGCTCAACAACTTTGGCCCCCCAATTATGGTCACTGGCATCAAAACGTTCAAACTGAGCAATATCGAGTTGGCTTATACTCTTTAAACGACTCGAAAAAGACCAAATCTGCTTCGCTCGCTTTAAGCTACTCGTCACATCTATATACCCCACACCTAACCACTTTTTGAGATCACCAAATTGTCCCCAAGTAAGAATCAATTTGTGGCCAGGAGCTAAATAGGAAACACCAGTGATAAGTTACCCACTACTCATTTCTTCATCTGAGATATCGGAATTAAACGCCTCTTGAGGCAAAGGTCTACTTGTACTAATTCGTATGTCGACCGCGGGGCCCTTACCGATATTTTTTATAATCAAAATCAAAAGCCCCGCTCTTTTAAGATCTAAATCTGCGTAGACAATGACGTCTGGGTCGCTATTTGACCTATAAACGGTGTTGGTTATTAGTACCGATGCAATTGCAATTAGAATCACTATAAATGAAACATAGTCATTTAATTCCATTGCTATTTCCCTGTACAGTTAACATCGCCATAAATAATTGCGCAACAGAAGAAGCATGAGTGACTTGCTCTATGGCCTTGTTAGGTGAACAGTAACCCCAAAAGATCTCCATACCCCCAAATTAAAGTACCTAAAATTGAAAGAGGTACACCTATATACTCGTCTCTTAGAGCGTTTTTCGCGCTAGCTACGTCTTTTTTATAATCTGGGCTATCTTCATTCCAAAAAAAGGCGTCACAATTTTTTTACGCAAGAAATGAAGTAAAGTAGTCATTTGTCTAGAGTTTAGATAGTAAATATCATTTTGCTATGGCATGCAGAGAAATGAAAGTCAGTAAGTCGGCTCATTATAAATGGTCAAAGCATCCTGCAATGGTAATCAGCGTCAACGCGCTTGATCTCTTTTGCAGTGCTAAGGCCATATTCAAGGCCAGCAGGAACAGTTTGGCTAGTCGCGAACTCGCTAAAAAGCTTTTTGAAGAAGGGTTTAAAATAACAAGATATCGTGACATCAACTTAATGAGACGATTGAATTTAGTGTTTGAGCAGCGCGTGGCTTACAAAAAGGTCACGAATAAGCGAAATCACAGTGACTCAATAGCCGACAACCTGCTGAATAGGAACTTTAACCCAATTGGACCGGTGACGTGCGCGATCTGAAAACGGGCGAAGGTTGGCTATATTTAGCCGTCGTCATGGATTTATACTCACATGGCCTCGTTGACTGGCATATTTCAACGCATATGACCACTAACTTTGTGATTAAAGCGTTTAAGAAAGCCAATCGCCTGAATTGCCCAACTAAAGGGCTTTTATTTCACAGCGACCGTGGCTCCCAATACACAAGTAAGCGTTTTTGATCGTTGCTACAGCAGCTTAAATGCAGAGCTAGCATGGGCGATGTTGGCGCATGCTGAGCG
Source organism: Glaciecola sp. KUL10 (assembly GCF_003203515.1). GTDB lineage: Bacteria > Pseudomonadota > Gammaproteobacteria > Enterobacterales > Alteromonadaceae > Glaciecola. The sequence continues at coordinate 665,551 of NZ_BGNG01000001.1, forward strand.
TTAATGCTTTGGTTGAGAGATTCTTTGGAAGCCTTAAATATGATTGGCTATTCAAAGTGCCTCAGCTCGCGAGCGAATTTACCAAAAACGATGTCGCAGGGGATATGCGGTATTACAACATGATAAGATTCAATTCAGCTAACGTTGACCAATCGCCGATTAACTATGAAAATTCCGGTTGGAGGGTGTCCGATTGGACTTGACCAGAACCGTTTAATTACATTAAAAAAAGGTGTTAATTTTGTAACCACACGCAATTAGTTCTTTTGCTACCGCATTTTTCCAACCAGAATTAGGATCTAATGGGACATAAACGACACCGCTAATATCATTAGGTGTTTCGATCTCACCTTTAACCAATGAACACACATTTTCTCTACCTAGTTTAGCCATTAGATATCCATGCTCAAATACTACATTTTGTCTAGCTCTATTCTTTGGAGGGACATTTGGCTCATGTACGCCACGCCCATGATCACAGCCAGTATATAAAACCAATGCAAAATCAGCATCGTTGGAGTAGTGTTCTATTTTTTCAATTATTGTCATGCCTGCATTAGCCTGCTCATGCAGAATTATCGCTTCTAATCCAAGCTTTTCTATGAACCGACTAACTTCATATCTTGCTGCGTCGTCACGACCGTGAACAATAAAAACCTTACGTTTATTTCTAGCTACGGAATGAACAGTTGCAGACGGTACTGAAGTATTATAACTAAGAAGTTGTTTTATAGGAGCAGGTTGCTGACCAAATTCAAGTAAGTCTAATAAAGGAGTAAATTGTTCTGAAATATATGTACGCCTCTCTGCATAAGTACCGTACTTTTCTTTAATAAACCCCCAAAAAGAATCAAGATTTCTATGTTGTTTGACCCAATTAGGTAGCATGGATGCAACACTTGAATTTTGTAAAAGTTCTCGTCGAAGAAATTCAAACTCACAATTTTCAGCTGACAATCCAGTAGCTCTTGCTGTTAACAAATTTGCAAGGTAGCTTACCTTATCAAAATCATTTTCTAAAAATTCAATACTCACGTTAATTCCTTATAAAGTGCAACCAAATCTGCTTTAAAGCCTAACGCCTAGCTTTGAAGCGATTATGCAGCAATGCTGAATAATTGTCTTCCAATAGTCTCTCGTTGTGTTCTTACTGCTCCATAAATCTATTTAATTTTTCGATGGGAACAAAACCTGTTTTGTTTTCGACTTTAAAATAAATTGTGTTGGGGGTTACCATTAATAATTCAGCTGGATATCCTTCGGGAGTTGACTCATCATAAATCAAGACATTTATACTCCCGCCGACGCCGAATGCTCTTAGTCCGTTGCCAAAAACCATTGAGGATTTTGATGGAACAATAAACACAAGGCCAATAGATATAACCAGCAAAAGAGCGAGAGAAACAACCTTGCGCTTTAAATCCCCAAAAATAAAAATTGAATAATGAATAGTCATGTAGGCGCATATACCAAGTACAAAAACTGAAAAAACTTTGTCTTGAACACTAAACATTACTAACACGATTACGACCCAAGAAAGGCAGTTTACTGAGAATAGTGGCCAGTATGATTTGAATGGCAAGTTATACCCTTTTCGATTGGCGTAAAACAAAATACCCGAACTAAAAAGCGCCAGCATGGTGAGCATCAAGCCTGCGATCATTGCTAGTACGAATAGATTTATTGCAAAGAAATTATCGGATAACAGGTCATAGCTAAAAAAATTATGTTCTGACATATAATTTATTAACAGACAATAAGTTAATAGCGGGAAATAAATCGCATTAAAAAATAATTTGAAATGAAAGAGCTAATCAATAGGCGAGTGGTTGTAGAGCTAATCCCGATAGCCTTGGCAACCTGGAAAGAACACATCCGATATCTAGATTTGAGTCTCAAATTCATCCCACATCCTTGCTGAGAACATAATAACTTATAATGAAGATCGCATGGTAACCTCTACACTCTTTCATTACATCACGACCTTATAATTATTTAATATCAACAGCTTACTATCTTTTGAACCATAAATCCCAGCAGTTTTTCTGGGATTACTATGCATGCATCGTAACCGCACTCCTATGTTGTTTATTTGTAATTAAAAACAGACACTTAATGAAAAGTCGATTTAGTAATTACGGATTAAAAATGCATGTGTAGTAATCACAAAGTCAAATCAACTTATAAACACTTGCCAATATTGATCTATGGACCAATTGTGTCTTTTTCGAGGTGAGATTAACTGAACATCTTGCACTCTCTTAAATAAAGAAAGAGACCAACTTTGCATTAAAAACTCGTCCGCATTTTAAGACCAAGCGTCGAAGAATAACCCATATCATTGGCAACAACTTGAAGCGCTTCGTCCAACACATAATAGGTAGGATAGGCATTGATGTTAAACATGTCCTTATGCACGTTATTGCCCATTAAAACGGTGCCTGATACGCCTACCCCATCAATGAATTGTTGTACTTCTTCCGTAGAAGAATAATCAAGGGCAACGCGCACGACATTGTACTCGCTTTCATCAATGATGCTTAAATTACTGATACTGTAGCGACAAATTGAGCACCATGGCGCAAAAAAATACATGACGGTTTTTTTGTTTGATTTTTGCAATGAAAAAACATCGCCTTGTAGGGTGACGAAATTTTGTTCTGGAATGACTACCGTGCCATCGTCATCAAGCAGATTACGCCCTTGCCAAGCGAATAATGCAGAAATGACCACGCCCATTATCACAATGTCTTTTGTCCACGAGAACAGCTTGGCTTTAAGCGGCTTGCTTTGTTCTGGAGCAGATGTTTTGGTTGATTGCTCCACCGATTGAGATGACATTGGATTAACCTTAAAAATAAAAAAGCTCAGGGCTTATAAAGACCTGAGCTTAACTTAATAAATTTCAGTGTTAAAACGTATTATGAAAGTTTGGGTAATATACGCGTATTTAATTCTGCCATATCTTGGATGATTCTCATCACTTGACAGCTATAGCCAAACTCGTTGTCATACCATACATACAAGGTAGCGCGGTTGTCAGAAACGATTGTCGCTTGCGAATCCACAATCGCTGGAGCACGCGTCCCTACCAAGTCTGATGATACAATTTCGGTAGACGCTGTGAAGTCAATTTGGTGCTGCAGTGGTGAAAACAGTGACACATTTTGAAGGAAGTTATTTAAGCTTTCTTTGTCGGTATCCGATTTGAGGTTAAGGCTCAAAATAGCCATTGATACATTAGGTGTCGGCACTCGAATTGCGTTACCTGTTAGCTTACCACCCAACTTTGGATAAGCCTTTGCTACTGCTTTAGCTGCACCTGTTTCAGTAATCACCATATTAAGTGGTGCACTTCTGCCACGGCGTTCTGCCTTGTGATAGTTATCAATTAAGTTTTGATCGTTGGTGTAAGAATGGACTGTTTCTACATGTCCGTTCTCAATTCCATATTCTTCATCCAAAGCTTTTAATACAGGCGTAATCGCGTTAGTGGTACAACTTGCGGCTGACAAAATAGTATCTGAGTTTTCGATATCTTGGTGATTAACGCCGTGAACGATGTTTTTGATGTCACCTTTGCCGGGTGCGGTTAACAATACCTTGGCTGCACCTTTCGATTTCAAATGCTTGCCCAAACCTTCTTCATCGCGCCACATGCCCGTATTGTCGATGACTAAGGCGTTATTGATGCCATATTGAGTGTAATCGACTTCTTCTGGGCTGTTTGCATAAATGACTTGAATAAATGCACCGTTGGCTTTAATTGCTTTTTTCTCGGTATCAACCGTGATGCTTCCATTAAATGGACCATGAACTGAGTCACGTCTTAAAAGACTGGCGCGTTTTTCTAAATCGCCATCTTTACCACCACGAACAACAATGGCTTTTAAGCGAAGTTGATTAGCAGTCCCTTGTCTTTCGATTAATAGTCTCGCTAATAAACGACCGATACGACCAAATCCATAAAGTACGACGTCTCTTGGCGCTGCTTTGTCATTTGTATTTAATGCATCTGCCAATTCAAAATTGAGAAATTCTTGGATGCTCACGTCACCACTATTGGCGCCAAAATGAAATTTATAAGCTAATTTGCCCAAATCGATCTCTGCGGGTGCAAGTGGCATTTGACTGATAGCTTCAAGCAAGGGCCAGCTTTCACGCAGTCTTAACTTTTCACCTTCAAAGCGTCTGACCATTCGATGTGCTTTAATAATATCGATAGCACTAGCATTTAAAAGGCTGCGTCCATACAGGGTAATTTCGATTGCTTTATTGCGAAACAGGCTACCGATGACGGGTAACATTTTTTCTGCAAACTCTTGGCGTTCTTGCCAACTTTTTAATAACTCTTGCTCGAACTGCTGATTCATTTTTAACCTTTCCTCTATACAAAGTAATCGCTAAATAGGTGATTGCGCGCGCATTCTAAGCAATAGTTTTCTTATTACCAAATTGGCAAAAAGTTTCAGAAATCATGAGTATTTTGAATTTAATGTCGTTTTACAGGTAATAATTCAACAATTTAATAAATTGAATGTGAAAATTCATAAATTCGAGGGTATTTTGAGTGAAATTAAGCCAACTCATAAAATCAAACTAATGTGTCTAGCTTGACCGATATTAGCTAAGCAACTGAAATTTAAAAAACTATTTCAATAACAGGAAAGATAGCAAACAGTTAGAGCAAAGCAGTTTCATTTGTAATTAAATTACATCAAATTTGTTTGATTTTACGACTAATTGACTATAAATCGAGATGCAATTGACCATTTATTAGACGATTCGGCCCGTTCAATTATTATTCGTCATCACAACCAGCGTCTTCACTGAGCATTTGCATTGAAAACGCTAAACGAGGCAAATCTTGGTAAGTTAGGAATTGAGTAGCTTTGGGAGGCTTAACAAGAAACACCTCCCTACAATAACCGACGTGTGCTATTTCTCTTCGAACGACATCGAAACGGAGTTCACACAATAACGTTGCCCAGTGGGTGCAGGGCCGTCGTTAAACACATGACCTAAATGTGCATCACATTGTTTACAAAGTATTTCAACACGCCTCATGCCCAGACTGTTGTCTTCTTTATAGGTGACGTTTGCTTCTTCACTTTGTTCATAAAATGAAGGCCACCCACAACCTGAATCAAATTTTGCGTCTGATTCAAACAATTTAGCGCCGCAGCACTTGCATACGTAATTACCCGTTGCTTTATTGTTAAGTAACTCTCCAGTATACGGTAATTCGGTGCCTGCTAATCGAGTCACACGGTACTCTTCGGCGCTTAATGTTTCTTTCCACTCGGCGTCAGTTTTACTTACCTTAGGCGAATCACTTGTATCAGTCATTGTGTCTACTCACGTTATCGCGGGTAAAAAAACTACCCTATTTTTTTATGGTTACCTGTTTACGTTCAGGCGTATTCCATTCTATATGGAATTTTTTGTGTTCTGGTTTATCCATTCGAGAAAAAGTATGCGCACCGAAGAAGTCTCGTTGCCCCTGCAACAAATTAGCAGGGAGTACTTCGCAGCGATAAGAATCGTAGTAGCTTAGAGCCGAAGACATCGCAGAGCATGGAATACCAGCGATACAAGCGCCTGCAATAGCGCGTCGCCAGTTGTGCTGATACTTGTTGATTTGCTCTACAAAAAACGGATCTAGCAACAAGTTTTCAAGTTTTTCGTTACTTTCATAAGCCTGAGTGATCGACTGTAAAAATACCGCACGAATGATACAGCCAGCTCGCCATATCTTGGCAATTTCAGCAAAATCTAATGTCCATCCGTGCTCTTTAGCCGCAATAGCCATTAATTGGAAACCTTGTGCATAGGCACAAATCTTTGAACAATAAAGTGCATCGTGAAGTTGATCTATGACTTCTTGTTTACTGTCTACTGAAGTAATTGATGCATTAGGACCGGCTAGCTTTTTACTCGCCTTAACGCGCTCATCTTTGAACGCTGATAAACTTCTTGCAAATACAGCTTGTGTGATTGTTTGTGCTGGACTGCCGACTTGTAAAGCACTAACCGCAGTCCATAAGCCTGTTCCTTTTTGACCTGCTTTGTCCATAATCATATCGACCAAGGCTTTGCCTGACTCAGGATCTTGCTGGTCTAAGACTTCTGCGCTGATTTCAATCAAGTAACTATTGAGTTTACCTTTATTCCATTCTCGATAGGTTTCAGCGATTTCAGCGGGCGACATCGACAAGCCTTCGCGCATTATGTGATAGGCTTCGCAAATTAACTGCATATCGGCATATTCAATACCGTTATGAACCATTTTAACGTAGTGTCCCGCACCCACCGGACCGATATAAGTCGTGCAAGGTTCACCGTGTTTGACTGGGTTTCCAGGTTCGTAAGATTCGATAGGCTTGCCAGTTTTAGGGTCAACTTTTGCAGCAATGTCTTGCCAGATTTTCTCGATACGCGTCCATGCATATGGGTCGCCAGAGGGCATCAAAGACGGACCAAAACGTGCACCGACTTCACCGCCCGACACGGCAGTGGAAAAGAATACAAATTTTCCTTTGTAGGTACTTTCTCTTTCAACAGAATCTGTCCATAGGCTGTTTCCTGTATCGACAACGATGTCATCTGGTTCAATTCCTGCGTCAATTAGGTGATTACAAACATGATCTACGGGTTCGCCAGCGGGTACAGAAAGCACAATTGTACAGGGTGATTTTAAGCAACTTAATAATTCAGAATATGATTTGCATGGCACAACACGCGCATGCTCAGTTTTACGCTCTAGTGCGTCTTGCTCGACGATTCCATCAATTTTTGCTTGATCGAGATCGAAACATGCGACTTTATAATCGTTATCACAAAGGTTCAAAACGAGATTTTTCCCCATTACCCCAAGGCCAATAAAGCCGATGTCACACAGGTTGTCAGAATTTGATTGTTGGCGAGAAAGGGAAGCTTTGGTCATGTTATTAATCTCTGTGAAATGAGTGTCGTTATGCAACTTACGTTGGCCACGCGCTGCTTTTATTACTAAAGATCATAACACCTAAAGAAAAAACAACAAACTGCCACGAGAGAAAACCAAAGATCAAAATGAAATAATTCAGCCCTAGGTTTTGCTTAAGCTACCTTTTTAAATAAATATATGCTTCTAGGTGTCACGGTGAATAAGGGTGACACTGGGAATGTTTTATATTCGTCAACATTTTCTAGGGCCGTATTGAGCACACAGTTCCAAATTTTATTGTTTAGTAACAACGGTAGATTGTATTCGCACGCTTCGTCACTACTATTGACGCAATACAGCCATTCTTCTGCTTGTCCTTTCTCGTTTTGCCCTTTGATGTGCAGGGCAAAACAATTGTGATTGTCGTTAACCCAGTCTTTTTCTCGCTTGTGAGTACCGTCAACTCTATACCAATCTGCAAGCTCTATATTCACTGCATTTGTGTACATATCGTCTTCAAATAGCATGTTTGCGAGTAAGCTATTTTCGTGTCGCAAGTTAATAGCGTACTGACAAAATGCCAAGAACGACGCTTTGCGCGCATCTAAATGCCAGTCATACCAGTTGATTTCATTGTCTTGGCAATAAGCATTGTTGTTGCCATTTTGCGTCCGACTTAATTCATCACCACCTAACACGTGTGGGGTACCTTGTGAAAAAACCAAAGTGGTGAACAAATTGCGTTTTTGTTGCTCCCTGATCGCAATAATGTCTTTGTCGTCAGTCTCGCCCTCGACACCATAATTCGCGGTTAAATTATGATTGTGTCCATCTCGGTTATCTTCTTTATTAGCTAAATTGTGCTTTTGCTCATAACTCACGACATCGTGAAGCGTGTAGCCATCGTGATAAGTCACATTATTGATACTCGCATGCATGGGCCTAACGCCTTTGCGAAAGATATCTCTTGACCCCATCAGGCGTGTTGCAAAGTCAGCTTTTAGGCCTATATCACCGCGCCAAAAACCACGCACGCTATCTCTAAACTTGTCGTTAACTTCCAACCAATAATCTGGGTATTGACCCAATTGGTAGCCACCTGGGCCTATATCCCAAGGCTCAGCAATCATCACCGCTTGACTCAAAACTGGATCTTGGCGCAATAATTTGAAAAACGTCGCGTCACATTTGAAGTCCATTGGTTCACGCGCTAATACCGACGCCAAATCAAACCTGAAGCCGTCTACGCCCATCACTTGAACCCAATACCTCATGGCATCCATGATCAGATTCATCATAAACGTATTCGAAACTTTGACTGTGTTGCCACAACCTGAATAATTCAGATAAATGGGTTCATGATGTTCATCATTTTCCATTGTGAGGTAGGCATGCTTGTGACAAAGGCCTTTAAAACTTAATATCGGCCCGCCTTCTCCACTTTCAGCAGTATGATTGAAGACCACGTCTAAAATCACCTCAAACCCCTCTTGTTTTAAGTTGTTAATCATTTGCTGGCATTCAACAAACGCATTTTTATAGGCATAGCGAGTTTCAACGCTGAAAAAATTAATCGGGTTGTATCCCCAATAATTAGTTAAGCCTTTTTGTGTAATAAAGGGTTCAGGCATAAACGCATTGAGCGGCATAAACTGAATAGTGGTAATTCCGAGCGCTTTAAGATGCTTGATAACACTGGGATGAGTACAACCGAGATAAGTCCCTCTGTGTTTTTCTGGCACGTCGGGATGCAGTTGAGTGAGCCCTTTTACATGCGCTTCGTAGATAACGCGTTGATGAGATGCTTTTGGCTGGGGAAGATGCTTTGAACTGCTTTGTGCTAAGACAATACCCTTTGGAATAAAACTATGATTATCGTTTTGAATATAAGCGCTTTCATTCCAATTTAAAGCTTTGCTCAGTGCTTTCGCATAAGGGTCTATGAGTAGTTTGCCAATGCTCATGTCATCACTGACCTTTTTGTGCGCTTTTGAACGCACTCGATAAGCGTATAACTGACCTTCTTTCACGCCTTCTACAAATCCAAACCACTTTGATTGGATGCGCTCACGCAATAATATTTGTTGCAGAGGTCGTTCTTGTTCATCAAACAGACATAAATAGACTTCTTCTGCGTCTGGGCAATAAATAGAGAAGTTACAGCCCTTTTCAGAAAGGGTCGCCCCAAAGGGTTTTAAATTACCGGGGCTTAGCTGAAAGGCGGATGATTCTATTTCATATTGCATTTAGACACTCTACATTGGAAAACACTAAGTGATACATCAGTATCGAGGTGTCGCTTAAGCTAACTCAAGCGACTCAAGAAATCACCTTATAAAAAATCACGCTCAATGGAGGTAGGTTGATCAATACACTATGATTTTGATCGTTCCAAGCGATTGTTTGCGCATCAATACTGTCAACCACTGGATAGTCTGACCCGCCAAACTCCCCCTTGTCAGTGTTAAACAACAATTCATACGTACCTGCTTCGTTCACACCTACTCTAAAACCGTCTTGAGGAATAGGCGTAAAATTGCAAATGACTAAAACAGTCTCATTGGCACCTTTTCTCAAAAATGAAAAGACCGATTGCTCTGCATTATTGTGATCAATCCATTGAAACCCTTCAGCTTGGTGGTCATTGACGTGCAATGCTGGCTGGCTTGTATATAAATGGTTGAGTGATTTGTAAAGCCTTTGAATGCCTGCATGTTTAGCATTTGAATCATCTAACAAGTGCCAATCAAGGCTGATGTCATGATTCCACTCTTTATTTTGTGCAAATTCGTTGCCCATGAACTGGAGCTTTTTGCCTGGGTGAGCAAACATAAAGCCATAATAGGCTCGAAGATTTGCGAATCGCTGCCAATCATCACCTGGCATCTTTTGTAGCATAGAGCCTTTGCCATGCACGACTTCGTCGTGTGAGATTGGCAAAACAAAGTTTTCATCATAGGCATAGACCATGCTGAAACTTAATTCACCATGATGATAACGTCGATACGCGGGATCTTTTGCAATATAATGCAATGAATCGTGCATCCAGCCCATATTCCATTTGAAGCCAAATCCTAGGCCGCCTTGATCAACAGGCTTAGATACTCCAGCAAAAGAGGTTGATTCTTCTGCAATCGTCATCGCATTAGGGAACTTGGCGTACACTTCTGTGTTCATCCATTGCAACAAACTGATCGCTTCGTAGTTGTGATTACCGCCATCGACATTAGGGATCCACTCACCATCATTTCGCGAGTAGTCTAAATATAACATTGAGGCAACGGCATCTACACGTATCGCATCCACATGAAATTTATCAAACCAATACAAGGCGTTGGCCACTAAAAACTGGCGAACGGTATCTTTGCCGAAATCATAAATACAAGAGTTCCAATCTGGGTGCCATCCTTTTTTGGGATCTTCATATTCATATAAATGACTACCGTCAAATCGTGCTAGACCATGACCATCTTCTGGGAAGTGAGCGGGCACCCAATCAATGATCACACCGATAGAGGCTTGGTGACACATATCGACAAAGGCTTTAAACGCATCGGGGTCGCCAAAACGACTCGTCGGCGCAAACAAGCCAACGGGTTGGTACCCCCAAGAGCCGTCAAAAGGAAATTCAGAAACGGGTAATACTTCAATATGGGTGTATCCCATCTCTTTGACGTAATCAACCAACTGTTGAGATAAATCTTGATAGCTTAAATAGCGTTGATTCTCATCACCAGGCTTACGCCATGAGCCTAAGTGAACTTCATAGATGCTCATTGCCTGTTCATAAGGCTTATGATTTTTACGCGTTTGCCATGCGCTGTCTTTCCATTGATAGTGATTGTGGTCATACACGACTGAGCAATGAGATGGATACTGGTGATGATGAAAGCCAAGCGGATCTTGCTTATCGGGTAACGCATGGCCATGTGCGTCTTTAATCGCAAATTTATAAGTTTCACCCGCAGCTATTTCAGGCACAAATAAAACCCAATAACCCAATTCTGTTTTTTGCATAGGATGTTTGCTGGCATCCCAATAGTTAAAACTGGCGATCAATGAAACTGAACTGGCGTTAGGCGCAAAAACAGCAAAACGAGTACCTTGTATACCGTTGATCTCGACGAGCTGTGCACCTATTTGTTGGTATAGGTTTTCAGGCGCATGATCAACGTAATGAACCGCATGATAAGCTTCACTTTGAAATTGATACGGGTCAATAGCGGTGTGCTCACCCTCTGGGTAGGTCGCTTTTAAGGTATAAATGTCTTCATCTGATAACTTAGATGCTGCACATTCAAACTCAAAAAGACCAGAAGACGCTTCGGTCATCAGTCCAAGTGACTTTGGTTTTGCTTTTTTCGTCTTGCCTAACTTTAATACTTCAACTTGTTGAGCTGCAGGTAACCATGCAGTGATATTAGTCGTTTTATCTTGTGTTCTTTTTCCCAATACTTCAAATGGAAAGGTACAACGAGCCTCTATCAATTGCTGGTTAACTGCCATATAGATTCCTAATTTACTCAATGTGATGGTTTAATCTGTACTTGCTGCCTTACGTCTATTATCGACAGCCTTTGCCAAATTAGAGATACTTTGGTCATTAAAAATATCCACTAAATTGCGACTCAATTTGCGCTTCCAGTTTGGATATTCTTTAAAAGTACCAGGGATATTAACGGGTTTATCCATTTGTAACCAGTCTTCTAATTGCAAGCTCAATAGCGCACTTGAACCGCTTGCCATATGAGTTTGCATGCCATAGTTCAATTCAGTCGTCATACCCACATGATTAACGTCACGGCTAATATGTTCAGATATAGAATGGTGACCATGCAAGGTATTTAAAATTTGCTGCTTGTTATCATGACGAGTGTTGTACAAGGTATTCAACACATCTTGATCAGGGTACAAACCCACTTCTTTGCCAAGCGCCAAATCATCGCAATGCCAATAACCGCTTAGTGTCGGCATATCGTGGGTGGTAAGAGTACACATCGACTGTACTGGATAATGTGAAGGCGAATAAAAACCACCGTCTTGAGCTTGCTCAAAGAAAAATAGGCGATACGAATACATGCCGTTGTCTGCAAGTTTACTGCGTATTTCTTCTGGTACTGTGCCTAAATCCTCACCAATCACTAGGCTTTCATTGCGTACACTTTCTAATGCTAGAATACCCAGTAAATCGTCTACAGGATAGTAAACATAACCGCCTTTTCCTGCGTCGTCACCACGATAAACCCACCACAAGCGTAACAAGGCCATTACGTGATCGATTCGCAGTGCGCCTGACTTTTTCATGTTTGAGCTAAATAAATCGATGATCGGCTGATAGGCCTGCTCATACAATTTTTGAGGATCCATTGGCGGCAGTCCCCAGTTTTGACCCAGTGGACCCAAAATATCTGGCGGAGCGCCTACGCTAGCATCAGTGCAATACAAAGATTTATTTCCCCAAATCTCCGCACTACCCTCGCTTACACCGACAGCAAGGTCTCGATACAAACCTAGCAACATGCCGCTACTTTTAGCTTTGTCGCTTGCTGCTTCAAACTGTTGTGCTGCCTGCCATTGTAGAAACTGATAAAACGCGACAAGGTCTTTTTCTTTTTTCGCGAATTTAGCGACTTCAGGCGAATCGAAATCCTTGTATTCATCTGGGAAAACAGGCCAACCCCAGTGATCTTTGCCATCGCGCTTGAGTGTTTCTTGTAGTGCCTCGCATATCGAAAGCGTTGCAAGGCTTTCGCCGCCTTCTGCGATGAATGCTTTAAAAGCTTTGTTTAGCTTCGTGTTTTTGCTCAGGTGCTTTGCCTTAAACGTCTTAAATACACGCTTTAAGGCTTCATACTTAACTTCTGCTACCCCCTCATAATCTATGTATTCAAGGCTTCTTAAATGGCTTAGCTTTTGCTGAATGTCTTCGCTGTTGAACCAAGCTTGTGTGTCTTCATCCTCGAAGGTGTCTATTGTCGTGACGTCAATATACAAGGAGTTTAACCAACGTCTTGAACTTGGCCCGTATGGCGAACACGCATCGGGGTTAGATGGATACAAAGCATGAATGGGATTGAGTCCGATAAAGTCTGCGCCTTGCAAGGCAGCTTGCTCGACTAAGTTCGCAAGATCAGAAAAATCGCCAACACCCCAATTTGCTTCGCTTCTGAGGCAATATAGTTGAACGCTTAATCCCCAGATTTTTTTCCCCGCTTGGATTTCGTTAGGGATAAAACAACGTTGTGGAACGGTTATTTGTCTGCCCGTAGAAAGTTTTTTATTACCGCGTTTTAAAGTCAATGCGTGATAACCAAGAGGCAAAAGCATATCTGTTGTAACAAGATATTGTTGAAACTCGATATCCGAAATATCGACACTGGCCTGTAGCTGATTATCTACTGGCACAAAATCAACGACTTGCTCTTCACCATCTTCTAGCTCAATGACGAGTTTATGTTTGCTGGCGGCATGCTCAATTGCAACACGAACCACAAAGCTAAAATGTTCATCAACCTTGCTAACCTTTACTGGGTTAAGCGGCGTCAACCATTGTTCTTCAGCTTCTTGCTGAACCTGCTCGGCAAGTGCCGATTCGTTTTCAGTGTCGTAGCCCATCGCTTTAAGCAACTTTATTTTGCTTTGCTCAGATATCACTGCGGGTTTTCCCCAAGCATCGATGAAGTTTGATTCGATTCCGCGTTCTTCAACTAAGCGTTCTAAGTATTGGTTCATTCAACTTTCCTGCGCCATTGGCAAAAACCTTTGCCTTGGTGATTAATTTAGCGTTTTTGCAACATTATTTTAACTGCGCATTATTCAGTAGTTTGAGCAATAGCGCATTTGAATACGTTTGCAATAGACTGTAAGCGCACATAAGGCTTGTACAACTTTTTAACGTACTTGTAATTAAACAACAATTATAAAGAATATTTTGCATTTTGTTTACTTTCGATCCATAATTTTCGTAATTTTATTTCATAGTAATTTTTTAAATTCGAATCAAGAGGGTTAGCAATGGCTATCAATGTAGGAATTAACGGATTCGGTAGAATCGGACGTTTAGTATTACGCGCAGCAGCGACAAGAGACGATGTGAATGTCGTCGCAATCAATGATCTTTTGGATTTAGATTATATTGCCTACATGTTCAAATATGATTCAACACACGGTAAATTTGACGGTACAGTAGAAGTAGTCGGCGACAAACTTGTTGTCAATGGTCAAGAAATCAGAGTGACCGCTGAACGCGATCCTGCGGCGCTTGCATGGAATGACGTCAATGTTGATGTAGTTGTTGAATCAACGGGCTTATTCTTGACAGAAGATACAGCTCAGAAGCACATTCAAGCAGGTGCGAAGAAAGTTGTCATGTCAGCACCTTCAAAAGATCATACGCCAATGTTTGTAATGGGTGTTAACCATGAAGAATATGCAGGACAAGCAATTGTTTCTAACGCTTCATGCACAACTAACTGTTTAGCGCCACTTGCTAAAGTATTAAATGACGAATTTAGTATTGTTGATGGATTGATGACAACCGTTCACGCAACAACAGCCACTCAAAAAACTGTTGATGCACCTTCAGCAAAAGATTGGCGTGGCGGTCGTGGTGCTTCTCAAAACATCATCCCTTCGTCTACAGGTGCTGCAAAAGCGGTTGGTAAGGTTATCCCAAGCTTAAACGGTAAACTGACTGGTATGGCGTTTAGAGTCCCTACAGCAAACGTTTCGGTTGTTGATTTAACGGTTAACCTAGCAAAGCCAGCTTCTTATGAAACTATCTGTGCGACAATGAAAAAAGCCTCAGAAGGAAGCTTAAAAGGTATTCTTGGTTACACAGAAGACGCCGTCGTTTCACAAGATTTCATTGGCGATACTCAGTCTTCAATTTTTGATGCAACTGCGGGTATTTCGTTGACAGATAACTTCGTTAAACTTGTATCTTGGTACGATAATGAAGTAGGTTATTCAAACCGCGTATTGGATTTGGTTGCACATATTTCTAAGTAAACAAATGCATTACTAAACAATCTTGTAAAAGCGGCTATCACAGCCGCTTTTTTGTTTTCTTATGTTAGCTAAACCTCAAGCCGTTAATAAAATGAGAAAAGAATCATGAGTCAAACCGATTTAAAAGCAGTTTTAAATGATGCGCAATATCTGTCGCTGGGTCAGTACGGCGAATTAGATACAATTGAGATAAATCATCCCACATGTAAAGCGGCTATTTCATTATTTGGTGCACACCTCTTAAGTTTTACCCCGTCAAGTGACAATATAAACCGGCTTTGGCTTAGCCCAAGCAGTGTGTCAAATGGTTCCAAGCCAATAAGAGGTGGTGTTCCCGTCTGCTGGCCTTGGTTTGCAGCTAACCAGCCAAAAGCAGTTGATGAATACTGTGAACAACATAACTTAAAAGCGCCCTCACATGGCTATGCTCGCACTCAAGTTTGGCAATTAGATGAATTTGAGGAGAACGATAACTTTGTTGAACTTCGTTTGAGTCCAACTGAATTGGCTCAGTTTTCATATTGCAGTGATTTTAGTGTTCAATTGATAGTTCGCTTTGATAGCGAATGTAAAATGGATCTTATTACTCATAATCAATCTACATCGAGCGTCGAGTTTGGCTCTGCATTGCATTCTTATTTCGCTGTAGAAGATATAAAAAATGTAACGCTTGAGGGCGTCAATTCTGAATATCAAGATAAAACGCAAGGGTTCGCAACCTGCCCTCCCCAGTCACCATATGTTATCAATAAAGAAGTTGACCGAATCCATGGCAAAGATAACATGGAAGATGTAGAAGTCATTAATATCGCAAAAAGCAACGAATCGCTTAGCAATATTCAGGTCAGCAACCAGGGAAATAATGCTGCAGTGATATGGAATCCTTGGATGCTCAATAGTCAAGCATTGCCTGATATGCAGGATGATGGATATAAAACAATGGTATGTGTTGAGTCTGCAATTGTGGCGCCAATAAAACTATTAGCTATGCAATCCCATTGCCTTTCACAAACGATAAAATAAAAAAATGGCCCACATAAATGTGAGCCATTGTTATTTATAGCATCATCTTTTTTTATAGCATCATAAAGCGCCGTTTAGATATCACAAGCCGCTTTTGCTAAGTCTGTGATGATAGACCATTGCTTATTTTCAATTGCGTCGGTAGGTGCCAACCATGAACCACCGCAACATTTTACGTTTGGCAATGCCAAGTATTCTTGATAGTTACTTGGACTGATACCACCCGTTGGGCAAAATACGATATCTGGGAATGGCCCGCCGATAGATTTAAGTGCTTTAACACCGCCTGCGGCTTCTGCTGGGAAGAATTTAAGATGGTCGTAACCAGCATCTTTGGCTTTCATTAAATCAGAAATATTGGAAATACCAGGGATTAGCGGAATAGAACCTTCTTTACCCGCTTTTAGTAAGTCTGCCGTCAAGCCAGGGCTTATCGCAAATTTAGCGCCTGCATCTGTGACCGCCTTCAATTGCTCTCTGTTCGTCACGGTTCCTGCGCCAATATAGGCTTCAGGCAGTGCTTCAGCAATTGTTCGAATAACATCCATGGCTGCTTCAGTACGAAGCGTCACCTCAAGTACATTAATACCACCAGCAATAAGTGCTTCGGCGATTGGCAAAGCATCCTCTACCTTGTCTATTACTAAGACAGGTACGACTGGCCCTTGGTTAAAAACTTCCTGTGAGGTGTATTTCCAGTTATTCATCTTCTATAGTTCTCTTTGATTGTTGTAACAAAAATGCCAATGCGCCGAGTAGCCCATGGTCTGGTTCATCAATTACGTAAGTAGGAATATCCTTAACGTATTCTTTGAAATCACCTTTCGCTTCAAAGTAAGCTCTAAAGTCACTATTCACAAAGAATTTACCAAGTTTTGAGACAATTCCGCCACCAATGAATACACCACCAGTGGTGCATAAATTAAGTGCGAGATTGCCAGCAAAGCTTCCCATTACACGGCAGAACTGTTGGGCAGTTTCTACGCATAATTGATCCGAATTATTAATTGCGTTTTCGCTAATGTCAGCAGGATCACTGAACTGTTTTTCCATGCCTTTCGCTTCTGCTAAAGCGTTGTAGATATTTACGATACCGCGACCTGACAACACTTCTTCTGCCGAAGCACGGCCAAATTTATTTTGTAGGTACTGCCAGACAATGAGGCCATTTTCGTCAGTCGGTGCAAAGTCTACATGACCACCTTCACCGTCAAGTGTCTGCCAACCTTTAGACGTCCACGTTAAGTGTTCTACACCCAAACCTGTTCCGGGCCCGAATACTGCGATATTGCCTTTATCCTTGGCTTTTCCTTGACCAACGGCGATCACTTGGTTGTGATTAAGCGTTGGGAGAGAATGAGCCACGGCGGTAAAGTCATTGATGACGTGCAAAGCATCAAGGCCAAGCTGAGTTTGCAATGCAGATTTAGAAAATTCCCAAGTGTGGTTGGTCATTTTTACTAGATCGTTATTTACTGGGCAAGCAATGCCTATGCAACCTTCAGTGAAACCTGTATCTGTGCATTCGTTTTGAAAGAAAAGTATCGCGTCTGCAATGGTGTCAAACTCAGTACACAAATACTTTTTAATCAGCGAAATACGCCCATTTTCAACTAGAGCTAGTCTAATATTAGTGCCGCCAACATCGGCTATAAATCGCTGACTCATGCTATCGGCCCTTGATCGTAAAACAATGAACAAGCACCTTCTTCAGCGCCCGTAAGGGTTGCGCGCATGCCGCCAAACATTTCTCTGCCCATGCCAACATGGCTCATGCTTAGGTCGACTTTAGCGAATTCTCTTGCATCGAGCTCTGCTTGGTCGACATGCAGGATGAGTTCGCCTGTCGCGGTGTTTATTTCGATTAGATCGCCATCCTTCACTTTACCAATTAAACCGCCTTTGTAGGCTTCTGGAGTCAAATGGATAGCCGCAGGTACTTTACCCGATGCACCTGACATACGACCGTCGGTGACTAATGCCACTTTGTAACCCTTATCTTGTAAAACACCCAATGGAGGTGTCAATCTATGTAACTCAGGCATACCAATCGCAGATGGGCCTTGGAAACGCACAACCACGATGCAATCTTTATCTAATTGGCCCGACTGAAACGCTTCGTCCAATGCATACTGATCTTCAAATACAACTGCAGGCGCTTTTATGTGACAAACAGGCTCTTTTAGAGCAGATGTTTTTATAACCGCTCTTCCTAACGCACCATCAAGTACTGATAGGCCGCCGTCTGGCTTAAACGGTTGCTCGACAGAAGCCAATACTTCTTTATCAAGTGAAGTTTGTGGTCCATCCACCCATTCAAGTTCGCCATCGCGAAGTTGTGGTTCTTTAGTGTATTGATCCAATCCGCGACCACATATCGTATTCACATCATTGTGAAGCAAGCCCGCGTCTAGTAATTGTTTGAACAATAAAGACATGCCGCCTGCAGCAACAAAGTGGTTAATATCTGCAGAACCATTTGGATATATACGTGTTAATAATGGGGTAGCCTTTGATAGGTCAGAAAAGTCATCCCAATTTACAATGAGTCCCGCAGCTCGGGCGACTGCAACTAAGTGCATAGTATGGTTTGTTGAACCACCTGTTGCCAACAAAGCAACTAGGCCGTTAACCATTGATTTTGCATCAACAACATGGCCAATCGGCATGTAATTTTCGCCTAAATCAGTTAATCGCGTTGCTTGTACGGCTGCCGCTTTTGTCAACGCGTCACGCAGAGGCGTGCCAGGGTTCACAAATGATGAACCAGGAAGATGTAAGCCCATGACTTCAACGACTAATTGGTTACTGTTTGCGGTGCCATAAAAAGTACAGGTTCCTGCAGAGTGATAAGACTGGGACTCAGCTTCAAGCAATGCATCTCTGCCGACTTTACCTTCTGCATACTCTTGACGTACTCGCGCTTTTTCTTTATTCGGTAAACCTGATGGCATTGGGCCAGCTGGAACAAAAACGGTAGGCAAGTGACCAAAGCTAAGACCACCTAAAAGCAAACCAGGGACAATCTTGTCACATATTCCCAGCATAATCGCGGAGTCAAACATATTATGAGAAAGCCCAATAGCCGCTCCCATTGCAATATTGTCTCGACTCATTAGGCTAAGTTCCATGCCCGCGTTACCTTGGGTAACGCCGTCACACATTGCAGGTACGCCGCCAGCAAACTGTGCAACACTACCCACTTCAGCAATAGCTTGTTTAAGAATTTGTGGATACGTCTCGTAAGGTTGGTGAGCTGATAACATATCGTTATATGACGATACGATTGCGACGTTTGCTTTTGTCATGCTACGCAAGTCAGCTTTATCTGCAGGGTTACATGCTGCGAATCCGTGCGCTAAGTTACCACAAGACAATTGCCCGCGTAGTGGTCCGTTTTTACGTGCTCTTTCAATTTTTTCTAGATAAGCCTTTCTGGTTGCTTGGCTTCTCTCAATAATTCTGTCAGTTACTTCTTGAATAATAGTATTCATGTTTAATCTCCTATGGCGCCCACATTAATTGGACGTCAGCTCTGTCACATACTGCCTTAATAGGCTTCTGTATTTCAGTGTAGTTTGCTAATGCGTCTTCAAGCACGTTTTTCTTCTTTTCACCTGTCAAATGCAGATAAATGTTTGCACTGCTTATCAAAGCCTTAAGGGTAAGCGACATTCTTTGATGTGGCGCTGTAGTAGGCTGAGTTGCGATAAACATGGCTGAAGAGTTAGTGTCTAGACCAGCTTCAATTTGCTCGCTACAAGGAAACAGAGAAGCGGTATGACCGTCTTCACCCATTCCTAATATAAGCACATCAAAGGGTTGGCTAACAGAAGCAAAACGAGATGTAATTTCTTCAACGGCGTCTGCGGCTAATTCATCATTAGTAGTAAGACTAATAAAAGTAGCGTTGGCCGCATTTTGTTGTAAGAGGTTCTCTCGCACTAGCTTTTCATTACTGGCAGAGTGTTGCGCGTCAACCCATCTTTCATCAGCAAGGGTAATGACGACCTTTGACCAATCTAAATCGCGTTGGCATAGGCTTTTAAACAAAGGAAGTGGCGTACTGCCACCACTGACAACGAGCGTTGCTTGATTTTTTTCTGCAATCGCTTGCTTTAAGGTATCAGCTATTCGCTGACTAAATACAGTGACGAGTTCGTCACTGTTTTCAAATGTATGTGTGCTTAAGCTCATAATATGTCTCAGCTTTATTTCGAAGTAGCTGGCTTGGTACGCTTAAGCTTGGTTTCGTACCAAGAGCGTTCCTCGCGAGCTAACAGGCCAATTGAAGAAACGGGTCCCCATGTGCCTGCTTGATAAGATTCAGGAGGCTCATTGCTAGCGTCCCACGCAGCTTTTATTGAATCAACCCATGTCCAAGCTTGTTCTATTTCATCGCGGCGAACAAATAATGCTTGGTTTCCGATCATTACTTCTAACAATAACTTTTCGTATGCATCAGCTATGCGATCATCGGCAAAGGCTTCCGAAAAACTGAGATTTAATTTTGATTTTTGTAAATCCATCGAACCAGTGGTAGTGAGCCCTGGAACTTTATTCATGACGGTTACTTCGACGCCTTCATCAGGTTGAAGCCTAATAACTAATTTATTTTGCGGCAATGTTGCAAAGCTACCATCAAAAAGATTGTGAGGTTGACGTTTAAAGTAAATGACGACTTCACTCGTTTTGTTAGGCAGTCGCTTACCCGTTCTCAAGTAGAAAGGAACGCCAGCCCAGCGCCAATTGTCTATTTCAGCTTTGATAGCGACAAAAGTTTCAGTGGTGCTTTTTTCGTTTGCATCAGGTTCATCTAAATAGCCCGGCACTTCTTCTCCACGTACAAAGCCTGCGGCATATTGACCTCTTACTGTTTTATCAGCGATATTGGATGCATTAATTGGGCGCAGTGCTTTCAATACTTTGAGCTTTTCGTCTCGAATACTATCTGCATCTAATGTTGTGGGTGGTTCCATTGCGACCAAAGACAGGATTTGTAAAAGGTGGTTTTGAACCATATCTCGCATTTGGCCAGCGTCGTCAAAATAACCCCAACGCCCTTCTATCCCAACAGACTCAGCTACGCTTATTTGAACATGGTCTATGCAATTGTGATCCCAATTGGTTGCAAATATAGAGTTAGCGAATCTCAGCGCAATAAGGTTAAGTACAGTCTCTTTACCAAGATAATGATCTATTCGGTAGATTTGCGATTCATCAAAATACTCAGCAACTTGTTCGTTAATAACCTTTGAAGAAGCGAGATCATGGCCAATTGGCTTTTCAAGTACTACTCTCACAGTTTCGTCAATGACTTTTGATTCATCCATGCCTCTGCATATGTCACCATAAATAGACGGTGGCGTCGCAAAGTAACACACCATTGTTCTTTGGGCGTCAACATGTTGTTTTAGTTGCTTGTAATCTTTAGGGCTCTTCATGTCTATTTGAGCATAGCCCAAACGTTCAGCGAATCTGGACCATGTATCTTGACACAGGTCTTCGCCTAAAAAAGTTTCTAAAGCGAGCTTCACCTGCTCTACAAATTCTTCAGCACTGTGTGCTTGACGAGCAACGCCTAAAATCTTTGTTCCTTCATGCATAAAACCAGCTTTGTCTAACTGATAGAGTGAAGGCAGCAATTTACGGCGAGCTAAATCGCCTAAAGTGCCAAATAGTACGAAATCAATCGGTTCGTACCCAGCGTGTTTGCTGTTTGTTTCAGTAACCATAATCGGCCCCTGTCCTTTGTTAATAATATGTGTGCGATATTTTTATTAGAAGCATAGTAAACTATAAATGTAGTAAAATTACAACCTTAAGATTTAACAAATATGATCTAAATTAGTGACATTTGGGGTGAAATCGTTGGCGTCTTTTGCAAAACATGGATATAAATCCTAACTTATTGTTAAATAACAACTTTCAACCCAATAAATTTTATATCAATTATCAAACAAAAGGAGTAAGCATCGAGTTTACCATCCCTTACAGCTCTGTTATTTCGAATAAGTGTTAAGTTTTTTTTGTTAAAAAGTTACAAGATGAATGACAAATGCGTTTTTTAAACGTAGTATTATTACAGAATTGTCGAAAACGATAATATTGGAACAAAACAGCATGAACATCTTAGAAAAAATTACGCGCCAACATGCGGAATTTAGTAAATCAGAGAAAAAGGTTGCTGAGGTAATACTTGCTAATCCGCAAGTGGCTATTCATTCAAGCATTGCAACACTTGCAAAAATGTCTAATGTGAGTGAGCCAACAGTCAATCGATTCTGCCGACGCCTAGACACCAAAGGTTACCCAGATTTCAAACTTCATCTAGCGCAAAGTCTAGCTAACGGAACACCTTACGTTAACCGACATGTCGACGAATTCGATGGCCCCGGCGAATATACAAACAAAATATTTGAGTCTACGATGGCATCCCTAGAGGTCGCTCGCCAATCGGTCGATGTTGCTGTTGTAAACAGGGTAGTCGACTTATTAACACAGGCTAACAATATTTCATTCTTCGGCCTTGGTGCATCGGCATCAGTTGCTCATGATGCGCGTAATAAATTTTTTCGCTTCAACGTGCCTGTTTCGTTTTTCGAAGACATATTAATGCAACGTATGAGCTGTATGAATAGTACTGAAGGCGATGTTGTAATCTTAATCTCGCATACAGGCAGAACTAAAAGCATGGTGGAAGTTGCACAAATTGCCAGAGCAAACGACGCAATAGTCGTTGGTATCACCTCTGCTGGTAGTCCTTTATCAAAGGAATGTAATTATGTTTTGTCTCTAGCAGTTCCAGAAGATACTGATTTATATATGCCAATGGCCTCTAGAATAGCTCAGTTAACGCTTATTGATGTGCTAGCAACAGGATTTACGCTGCGCAGAGGCACCAAATTTAGAGAAAATCTCAAACGTGTGAAAGACACGTTACGAGGCTCTCGTTACACAAAACAAGATAACTAAACAACCAACTAACTTTACATTGAGAAAAACTATGTCTCGTAGAACAAAAATACTCGCTACCTTAGGTCCGGCAACTGATACACAAGAAACAATCGAAGCGATTATTGAAGCTGGTGCAAATGTGGTACGCATGAACTTTTCACATGGTCAAGCCGAAGATCATATAGAGCGCGCACGAAAAGTCCGTACTGCGGCCAAAAAGCTAAACAAGTATGTAGCCATTTTGGGCGACTTACAAGGTCCTAAAATCCGAGTTTCAAGATTCAAAGACGGTCCAGTTCATTTATCTATAGGCCAATCTTTCTGCCTCGATGCAGAGCTGGGTAAAGAAGAAGGTAATAGCGAAACAGTTGGTATCGATTACAAAGCGTTACCAGATGACGTGAGTAAAGATGATTTATTATTGTTGGATGATGGCAGGATTCAACTTGTTGTAACGGAAGTAAGTGGTCGAAAAGTACACACTAAGGTTACCGTCGGTGGAAAACTCTCAAACAACAAAGGTATCAACAGGCAAGGCGGTGGATTATCTGCAGAAGCTTTGACAGAAAAAGATAAAGAAGACATCAAAACAGCGGCTGCCATTGGTGTTGATTACTTGGCTGTTTCTTTCCCTCGTTCTGGTGCCGATCTTGATTACGCGCGTGAACTTGCTGTAGCAGCAGGCTCAAATGCAATGATTTGTGCGAAAGTCGAACGCGCTGAGACGGTTGCAAGTAATGAAGCGATGGACGATGTGATAAAAGCATCAGATGCAGTCATGGTGGCGCGAGGCGATTTAGGCGTTGAAATTGGTGATGCTGAACTAGTGGGTGTGCAAAAGAAACTGATCGCTCGTTCTCGTCAATTGAATAAAGTTGTTATTACCGCAACACAAATGATGGAATCGATGATCGAAAGTCCAATGCCAACACGCGCTGAGGTAATGGACGTGGCAAATGCGGTGCTCGATGGAACTGATGCGGTGATGCTATCTGCTGAAACAGCTGCCGGTCAGTATCCAGTTGAAACGGTACAGGCTATGTCTCGGGTTTGTGAGGGTGCAGAAAGTCACCCAAGTGTTCGTATTTCAAAACATAGACTGGAAGAACACTTTAACGATGTCAGTGAAACAACTTCAATGGCCGCCGTTTACGCTGCAAATCACTTAAAATCAATTACTGCAATTGTTGCTTTGACAGAGAGTGGAACAACGCCAAAACTCATGTCACGTATTACAACTTCATTGCCAATCATTGCAATGAGTCGCCATACAGCAACCTTGAACATGATGGCATTGTATCGAGGTGTGATTCCTATGAGCTTCGATTCAACGATAAGTAAACCAGGTCAAATCACGGCAGATGTCGTTAAAAAGTTAAAGGAATCTGGCATGTTACAAGTCGGTGATCAAATTATGTTGACCTATGGCGATCAAATGGAAACAATCGGCGCAACAAATACGTGTAAAATTGTGACAATTGCTTAATTAGCAAGTAACTGATGCATAGGCTGTTCGGGCCCTCCTCGTCCAGCCTTTTTTCTTTAACACTGATATTAATTTTCATTAATCAGTAAATGTAATGCAACGCCCCCCTTTTCCCTCGTATAGTTAACATATTGCTAACAAACAACTATGAGAGAGACATGTTAAATCAAAATAATCAACAATATGATGTGATCGTCTATGGTGCTACAGGGTTCACTGGGCAGCTCGTCGCTGAATATATTCAAAATGAACACGCCTCAAACAAAGACTTGAAGTGGGCGATGGCCGGTAGGAACTTAGATAAACTTAAAGCTATCGCTAATTCACTCGATATGCCCAATGATATTGATTTGATTGTCGCTGACGGCAGTGATCAAGCCAGTATTGATAGCATGGTTAGCAAAGCTCAAGTGATACTGACTACAGTTGGTCCCTATCAGCTTTATGGAGAAACATTGGTCAAAAGCTGTTGTCAACTGGGCAAAGGATATGTAGACCTTTGCGGCGAGCCCGTATGGATGCATGACATGATTGCTAAATACGAGGAACAAGCCAAATCAAGTGGGGCGAAAATCGTGTTTTCTTGTGGCTTTGATAGTATCCCTTTTGATTTGGGTGTGTACCAACTACAACAAAAAGTGATCGCTGAAACGGGTAATCCTGCAAATTATGTAAAGGGTCGAGTGCGCAAGATGCAGGGGACATTTTCAGGTGGCACCGCCGCAAGCTTAAAAGCAACACTCAAAGCTGCGTTCGCCGATCCAAAAGTCATGAAAGTGTTACAAAACCCATATGCCCTAGCATTAAATACGTCGCCAGTTGAACAACCGAATGGGGATAAACCGTATTACGACGAAAAGTTAGGCAGTTGGGCGACGATGTTTATAATGGCAGCTATCAATACACGTAATGTGCACCGTTCTAATGAATTACTTGGGCACCAGTACGGTGAAGCATTTCAGTATGATGAAATGTTATTAACCGGTCCTGGTGAACAAGGGGAGAAACTTGCGCAGATTGTCGCTAAGGATAAATCGTTAGCCAGTGACGACGGCCCTAAGCCAGGAGAAGGCCCTAGCAAAGAAGAAAGAGAAAATGGTTTTTACGATGTAATGTTTGTTGCTGAGGATACAAATGGAAAGACTCATGTTACGTCAGTTTCAGGTGATCTAGACCCTGGCTATGGTTCGACTTCACGCATGATTACAGAAAGTGCAATTTGCCTTGTCGAACACTTCAATACGCTAGAGGGTGGTTTTTACACTACAGCACCTGCCTTTGGCAATAAACTAATTGAAAGGCTTGAAAAACACGCAGGCCTAAGCTTTAAAGTTGAAGTTTAACCTGCTTCGTTATTAAAAGTTAAATTAGACAGATACTCACTTATTAGTGAGTATCTTATTGTTCCCAAAGTGTGAAAAACTGCTGTGACACTCTAGTGGGTTTCGGCAATGGCTTAATTGTAGAAGAGCCCAAATATAAAAAACCCAAAATCTCGTCCTCGGGTTTACAATCAAAAGCCTTTTTACGTTTTCATCCGTCGCATACGAACCCGTTCTCCATACGCCTTGAAACCCTTGTGCAACAGCTGCCATCTGCATTGCGTTGACTGCGCATGCTGTAGAAGCAATTTGTTCAACTCTTGGTACCTTTTCATCCTCTTTGTAATCAGCAATCGCAACTACCACCATTGGCGCACGCAAAGGTAATTGTGCAGCTCGAGTCACCACAGCTTCATCCGCGTCAGCCAAAATTGCAGCTTGTTGAAATATATCACCTAGCCTATTCAAACCTTTACCGGTGCATACTACAAACCGCCAAGGTGTTAAACAACGATGGTCTGGCGCTCGTAACGCGGATTGCATGATATTTTCCAGTACCTCTCCTTCCGGGGCGGGTGCTTGCAATCGCGGTTGTGAACTTCTGTTAAGCAACAAATCTAGCGCATTCATTTGGGTACCTTTAATCCGTTTTTTATCTATCTTTTAAGTGTGACTGGTTCATCAATTTTTACTTTAATCGGAGATAAAAGAACAAAAATCCACGTGTTTCCTTCCAATCTTTGATTAACGTGAGCTATTTCACCTGAACTCCGGTATTAATTTACAAACAATTACATTTTTAGGCTGTGGTAATTGAATGTATTTATATAATATGACAAAAGCGCGAAACTAAAAATATTAGGATGTGTATGACTGCGAAAAAAAGCTGGACCAAATCATTTTTTATTGGTTCTTGGAATGTATTGAATTTTACGCGTAGATTTTTCTTTAATCTACTCTTCATCATAATTGTTGTAGGCTTAATTATCGCAATAAGCTCTTCCGATTCAGACGAACTCACTGTTCCCAAAAACAGCGCGTTGGTGCTTAATTTGAATGGTGACTTGGTAATTCAAAAGCGTTGGATAGACCCTGCTGAACAAGTGATTAACGAAGCACTGGGACAACAAGAGCAAAGTCCAGAGATTCTGGTTAAAGACGTCGTAAAAGTGATCAAAAACGCTAAGGAAGATAGGCGAATAGAAGCCTTGGTTCTCAGCCTAGGAGGGCTACGAAGCGCTGGTTTCGACAAATTAAAACTCGTCGCTGAAGCAATTGAGGATTTTAAAACCTCCGAAAAACCTGTTTATGCGGTGGGTGATTATTATGGTCAGACACAATACTACTTGGCTGCACACGCTGACGAAATCTATCTAAACCCTATGGGTGCGATGATTATCGAAGGGTATGGTCGATATAGAATGTATTATAAAGACGCACTAGAAAAGCTGAAAGCCAGTACGCATGTGTTCAAGGTTGGTAAATTCAAATCAGCGATAGAGCCCTTTATTCGCAATGACATGTCCGAAGAAGCGAAAGAAGCCAATCTCACATGGATGAATGCACTATGGAATCAGTACAAAGAAGATGTATCTGCTGCGCGAGATATGGATATGCAAAATTTTGATGAAACATTTGGTGACGTTGTTTCAAAAATGGCGGCTGTCGACGGCGATTTCGGTCAATATGCATTGCAGAATGGATGGGTTGATGAGCTAAAGTCGAAACATGAATTTAGACAACAAATGATTGACCTCCTTGGTGAAGATGACAGTAAACGTGGTTATGCTTCAATCAACTTTGACCGTTATTTATCGATCATCAGTCCCGCGTTACCAAAAGTCCCTAATGAGAAAGACCAAGTTGCTATTGTCGTGGCAAAAGGGACAATTTTAGACGGCGCTCGCAAGGCTGGCGAAATAGGCGGAGACTCAACTGCAGCATTATTAAGAAAAGCGCGTTTAAATGACAAGGTTAAAGCTGTTGTGCTACAAGTAGACTCTGGCGGCGGTAGCGCATTTGCCTCAGAAGTAATTCGCAACGAGGTAGATTTACTCAAAGCTGCAGGTAAACCTGTCGTTGCTTCGATGAGCACGCTTGCTGCTTCTGGCGGATACTGGATATCAGCAAGTGCGGATAAAATAATAGCAGAACCAAGCACAATTACCGGTTCAATTGGTATTTTCGGCATGCTGATGACCTACGAAAACTCACTAGGCTACTTGGGAGTAAACACCGATGGAGTTGCCACATCAGATATTGCAAGTTTGAATGCAGCTCCAACAATGGGGCTGGCACAGGGTTTTAAAGATATATTACAAATGAATATAGAAAGAGGCTATTCTCGCTTCATCAACCTTGTTGCTAGTGAACGTAATATGACAATTGAACAGGTAGATGAAATAGCTCAAGGTCGTGTCTGGATTGGTAGTCAAGCGTTGGAGCTTGGCTTGGTGGACGCGCTTGGTAACCTGCAAGATGCAATTGATTCTGCTGCAGAGCTTGCTAGCCTTAGCGACTACGTAACAGAATATGTAGTTCAAGACCTTTCACCACAAGACCAGTTCTGGCAAAACCTGTTAAAAGGTACTGCTGAGTTTATTGGTTCTTTCGACATTCAACGTCAACCTAGCCCATTACTCCAGATGGTCAATGGTATTGACAAAGAGTTGGCGAAGTACGGACAGCTTAATGATCCATTAGCAACGTACGCAATGTGTATCGAATGTGAATTAAACTAAGCGTTTAGAATGCTATAAAGGGCAGCCTTGTGCTGCCTTTCTTATTGGTACGAAAAAAAACAGCGCCTAATGAAATTATTAACTTAAAATTAGCAATCAAATGCAAAGCACAGTTTCAATCACAGATGAACAAAAATCATATCTTTTGAAAATAGCTGACTCCTGTTTAGATACGCTAACACAGAAGGCTGCAATAGAGCTTAACATGAAGATTGTCAAACCATCTTTATGCCTTTCGCAGCGAGGAAAAATAGCGGGTAGCGCCCTTCTTCAGAAGTATCATATTAGGCTTAACGCGATATTATTTTGGCAAAATCAATCTGCATTTATAGAAGATGTGATTCCTCACGAACTGGCTCATTTAATTGTGTACGAACGATATTCAACAGGATTTAGGAATAAAGTAAGAAATGGGTTAGGTAAATCGGCAGTGAAACCCCATGGGAAAGAGTGGCAGTCAATCATGCAAGGAGTGTTCAAACGCCCTGCTCATGTCACTCACGCCTTTGAAGTGAAAGATGTGATGCAATCAACATTCGAATATGAATGTCACTGTGACCAACCGGTCCTTTTGTCACTGATAAGGCACAACAAAGTAATCAGAAACAAACAGTCCTATCGATGCCGAAAGTGTAAGGAAGTCCTGAGGCCTAAAACATGTGTTTTGTAAACGCTCTATCCATTTCACTGAAAGCTGTCTTTAGTAATAAGGCAAGCTCTTTGAATTTTGGTTTTGGCTTTAAGTTTTCTAGCGCACAACCTTTTGTCTGCATTGTTTCATAAATTTGGCGATACCAAGACTCAATCGCGGGAGGTAATGATTGCTGTGAGCGATGTCCAAGCCATAGCAAACCTTGTACTGGTAAACTCAAAAAGAAAATACCCGTCGCAATAGCCTGTGACAAATGGTCCATTCCAAAGTAGTTTAGATGCAAAGCGACACTTATTACCGCAAGCGCTGGCATCACTTTAATACCGAATTTCGTGGCAGCAATCACCCTGCACTCAGGGAAAAGCGCATATAGTTGCTTTTGCATTGGCCATGCTTTCATATAGTCTTGACCGTCTTGGAGCATTTGCGGAACAATAAATGACATAAACACCTCTAACTTACTTCGCTTCGCAAAACAAACCACAATTTATAGGTTCTTCGCGCGCGCATCGTATAACTATAATAACGGCAAGGCACTTCAATTGGATGATTTAAATGTTACTCAATGTGTAAACTAAGCAACCCATTTCGCTATTACTGGTAAAAAGATAACATAATTTTCATTTTATATATGCGCTTTTAATACGCAATAAGTTGCACGCCACCGTTTTTTTTACATGAACCCGAAAAGTTTTATCGCTATACTGCGCACAAACATTCTTAAAAATTGTTGAAACGACAAAATGTGCCCCCACCTTTTATCGTTAAGAATACGTAGTCATTGGAGAGCTTAATGTCAACTAACAGACATGTCCCACTATTAATTTTAGGTTCGGGCCCCGCTGGTTATTCAGCAGCCGTTTATGCAGCACGTGCAAACCTCAACCCTGTGCTTCTCACGGGGATTCAGCAAGGTGGTCAATTAACCACAACAACAGAGGTAGAAAACTGGCCCGGCGACCCAGAGGGGCTTACTGGTCCTGATTTGATGGTCAGAATGCAAAAGCATGCAGAAAAATTTGATACCGAAATTATATTTGATCATATCAACGCAACTGATTTGAGCAAACGCCCGTTCACGCTAACAGGTGACCAAGGCACATACACTTGCGACTCTCTTATAATCGCAACAGGCGCTTCTGCTAAATACCTCGGCTTAGAGTCAGAGCAAGCCTTCATGGGTAAAGGCGTGTCAGCATGTGCGACTTGTGACGGTTTCTTTTATCGAAACCAGAAGGTCGCCGTTGTCGGTGGCGGTAATACTGCGGTTGAAGAGGCACTTTATCTATCTAACATTGCATCAGAAGTGCATGTGGTGCATCGCCGTGATAGCTTTAGAAGCGAGAAAATACTCGCGGATCGTTTAATGGAAAAAGCTAAAAATGGCAATGTTGTATTGCATCTGAATAAAACACTTGAAGAAGTGGTGGGCGATGACATGGGCGTCACGGGTATCAAAATTAAAGATACTGGCACCAATGAAGTAAGCGATTTAGAACTTATGGGCTTATTTATTGCCATTGGCCACTCTCCAAACACCTCAATTTTTGAGGGGCAACTTGAAATGAAGGATGGCTACATTGTTGTGAATAGTGGCTTACAAGGTAACGCAACACAGACAAGTGTAGAAGGAGTATTTGCGGCCGGTGATGTAAGTGATCATGTTTATAGACAAGCTATTACCTCTGCAGGTACGGGGTGCATGGCAGCCCTAGATGCAGAAAAATTCTTGGACGCGCAAGAATAAACTTGATGCTTTAAATTAGGGAAGAGTAATCGCTTTATGCTTGAACTTTACCGTTTAGATGAGCGCATTGCATTCCCTGCTTTAGATCAGGCCCTAGACGAACCCAATGGCCTATTGGCATTTGGTGGTGATCTCAGTATCAAACGCCTTAAAAGTGCTTACCGACAAGGTATTTTTCCTTGGTTTGCCGAGACAGAACCGTACCTTTGGTGGTCACCTAGCCCACGCGGCATCATCCATCTCGAACAATTCCATTGTTCTAAAAGCTTAAAAAAGAGCTTACGTAAACACAACTTTAAAATCACTATCAATCATAAATTTTCAGAAGTTATTGAACAATGTGCGTTAATCCCGCGAAACTTTGGTGCTAATCCTCAAAGTGACACTTGGATTACGCACGAAATGCAACAGGCCTATATTGATCTTCATCACGCAGGTGCCGCCAGCTCTGTTGAAGTATGGCTACATGATAGACTTGTGGGTGGATTGTATGGCGTGACTATTGGCGGTGTTTTTTGTGGCGAATCAATGTTTCATAAATACACGGATGCATCAAAAATAGCCCTACTCGCGCTTGTACAGCACATGAAAGCGAATCAACTTGGTTTTATTGATTGTCAGATGAATACTGATCATTTGGCTAAACTAGGATGTGAGGATGTGACTAGAGAGCAATTTTTGGTTTTATTAAATCGATACAAAGATCTAGATGTACACCAAGGTGTTTGGCGTCCTCAGGAGGTCATCATTCAACTATGAAGTTTGGCATTACAGGTGAATTTGATTGTAGCTATTTACCCTCACATAAAGAACGTTTATTAGTGTGCGTTGAATCAAGCCATAAGCTCAATGAAGCCTATTCTCAACTTACTTCTGTTGGTTTTAGGCGCAGTGGCGAACAACTGTATCGTCCACACTGTATTGCTTGTCAAAAATGTCATTCTGTTCGTATTCCTGTAGGCTCCTTTAAGAAGAGTAAGAGTCAAAAGCGCTTAAGTAATAAAAACCGCGATTTAAGCATTAGACTCAGCCCAAAAAATCGACAAGAGTACTATGAGTTATTCGAGCGCTACATTAACATTCTTCATAGTGATGGCAGCATGTATCCTACATCTTCCGAACAATATTTTTCTTTTACGAATGCTGAATGGACAAACCCATTATTCTTAGAGGCATGGCACGATGATAATTTAGTGGCGGTAGCAGTAACAGATAGAGTCGGCAATTCTTACAGCGCGCTGTACACCTTTTACGAACCGAGCATGCAAGCGCGTTCTCTTGGCTCATTCATGGTTTTAAAACAAATTGAGTTATGTCTGCAACATGATAAAGACTATTTGTATTTAGGCTATCAAATTGACGAATGTCGTAAAATGAACTACAAAACCAAGTTTGCGCCATATGAGCGTTTTTTTGATGAAAAATGGCATTTATACACGAAATAATCACTAATTCCTTTACTCTTATATGGTTTTTAGTTAGAGTTCGCGCGGCAAAATTATTGACTAACAAAATTGGGGTGATTGCTTTAAATGGCAAAAGAAGATTGCATTGAAATGGAAGGTACGGTTCAAGATACACTTCCAAACACTATGTTTAGAGTTGAACTAGAGAATGGTCACGTTGTGACTGCACACATCTCTGGTAAAATGCGTAAAAACTATATCCGTATTTTAACGGGCGACAAAGTCACGGTAGAGATGACACCTTACGACCTGAGTAAAGGCCGTATCATCTATAGAGCGCGTTAATACTTAGCAATCTATTTAAGGTAGCTAAAGTGCCAAGCACAAGTGCCTACCAACCAAATACAAAAAACCCGCCTATTGGCGGGTTTTGTTTTTAATACAAACATAAGCCTTAATTTGAAGACTTCTCCTGTTTCTTTTGCTTTTCAGGCTTGGTGTAAGTAAAACTCAACTCACCTTTCTTAAGTCCAACTTTAACTTCACCGCCCTGACTAAGTTCACCAAACAACAATTCAGACGCCAGCTCTTTTTTGAGCTTCTCTTTAATTATTCTGGCCATTGGTCTTGCGCCCATCGCCTTGTCATAGCCCTCTTTTGCCAGCCACTCTCTGGCCTTATCAGTGACTTCTAAAGACACCCCTTTAACGTCGAGTTGCGCCTGTAATTCAATAATAAACTTATCGACAACTTGCAATATGACTTCTTGGTCTAGGTGGTTAAACCACACGATACCATCGAGCCTATTCCTAAATTCAGGTGAGAACGTTTTGTTGATTTCAGACATCGCATCATGACTGTGATCTTGTTGCTTAAAGCCAATCGATTTCCGAGAAACTGCTTGCACACCGGCATTAGTTGTCATAACAAGTACGACGTTCCTAAAATCAACTTTGCGACCGTTGTTATCAGTAAGTGTACCGTGATCCATGACTTGCAACAGGATGTTGTAGACGTCTGTATGTGCTTTTTCCATTTCATCTAGCAACACAACACTGTGAGGGTTTTTAATGACGGCATCGGTTAATAGCCCACCTTGGTCAAAGCCAACATAACCTGGAGGCGCACCAATTAATCGACTTACTGCATGGCGTTCCATATACTCAGACATATCAAAGCGAACTAATTCAACGCCCATCACTTTTGCTAACTGCTGAGTGACTTCTGTTTTACCCACGCCGGTTGGGCCTGCGAATAAGAAACTACCAATAGGCTTTGACTCGACACCAAGACCTGAGCGTGATAATTGAATAGCGTCAGCTAAGGTATCGATTGCTTCATCCTGACCAAACACTACCATTTTCAAGTTGCGCGACAAGTTTTTGAGTACTTCTTTATCCGAAACCGACACTGACTTCTCAGGAATTCTTGCGATTTTTGAAATAACACTTTCAATATCGGAAACGTTGATCACCTTCTTGCGCTTAGATGCAGGAAGCAAACGCTGACTCGCCCCAGCCTCATCCATGACATCGATAGCCTTGTCTGGCAAGAACCGTTCATTTATGTACTTAGCCGACAACTCTGACGCAGCCGCAAGTGCTTTAGCAGTAAATCGTACACTGTGATGCTCTTCGTAACGCGACTTTAAACCCATCAATATTTTAGTGGTATCATTGACGCTCGGTTCTACCACGTCTATCTTTTGGAAGCGTCTAGCTAGGGCACGATCCTTCTCGAATATTCCTTGATATTCTTGATAGGTCGTACTGCCGATACAGCGCAATTCACCACTGCTCAGTTTAGGCTTGAGAAGGTTTGATGCGTCCATGACGCCCCCTGACGCTGCACCTGCACCAAT
Source organism: Glaciecola sp. KUL10 (assembly GCF_003203515.1). GTDB lineage: Bacteria > Pseudomonadota > Gammaproteobacteria > Enterobacterales > Alteromonadaceae > Glaciecola. The sequence continues at coordinate 699,684 of NZ_BGNG01000001.1, forward strand.
AATAGTATGAATTTCATCTATAAATAGTATCGCGTCCGGATCTTTGCTTAATTCTTTAAGGATACCTTTTAACCGCTTTTCAAAGTCGCCACGATATTTGGTGCCAGCCAACAAGCCACCCAGATCAAGTGAATAAACAGTGCTGGTTGCAATTACATCGGGCACTTCATTTTTAACAATCTTATAAGCAAGTCCTTCTGCAATAGCTGTTTTACCAACACCTGCTTCACCCACTAACAAAGGGTTGTTTTTTCGACGACGACATAAAATTTGAATACTGCGTTCAACTTCTTTATCGCGGCCAATGAGCGGATCTACTTTGCCGTCTTTGGCAGCTTGATTCAGGTTGCTGGCATACTTTGCCAACATTGACTGATTTTCTTCGCCATCAGCCCCCTCTTCTTGGACCTCTTCGGGTGTTTCATTTTCGTCTTCAGATTTACTCACACCGTGAGAGATAAAATTCACAACGTCTAAACGCGTCACATCGGCCTTTTTAAGAATATAAACGGCCTGGGATTCTTGTTCACTGAAAATTGCAACCAGTACGTTAGCCCCCGTCACTTCACCTTTTCCAGAGGACTGAACATGAAAAACAGCGCGTTGTAACACACGTTGAAAACCTAGTGTAGGTTGTGTCTCGCGTTCTACACTTTGTTGCTCTGACATCAACGGTGTTGTGTCGTTTACGAACTCTGTCAATTCAGCTCTAAGTGAATCGACACCGGCTCCACAAGCCTTAAGTGCCTCTTGTGCAGCAGGGTTATCTAGTAGCATAAGTAGTAAATGTTCGACCGTCATAAATTCGTGTCGGTTTTGACGCGCAAATACAAAGGCTTCATTTAAGGTTTGTTCTAGGTCTTTATTTAACATCTATCCCCCTATTGCGCTGGTTCCATGCTGCACATCAACGGATGTTGTTGCTTGCGAGCATATTGATTAACTTGCATCACTTTTGTTTCAGCTACCTCTGCAGTATATATGCCACAGACAGCTTTGCCATGATAATGAACAGTTAACATAAGTTGATTTGCTTTCTCGGTGTCCATCGAAAAGAAGGTAACCAATACCTCTACTACAAAATCCATGGGCGTGTAGTCGTCATTATTGAGCATCACTTTATACATAGGCGGCGGCTCAACTTTTTTCTTAACGACGTCTAATAACTTTTCACCGTCTATATTGATTATGTTGTTTTTACTCATTCTTGTTTTACTTTAGATATGCCAATTTAACAATATTCACGCTGATTTATACTACATAAGGTGTAAACCGGTTTTTGTACTTGACAATTCACAGTAATACCCCCTAAAGTTTCGTTTAGTGGTGCTTCTGTGTAGTGAGTCACAACCCTCTACCCTTCATCTTATTGTGGGGGTAACCAAGTGGTATTTCAAGGATTAAGAAAAGGAAGTAGTAGTATGGCAGTTGGCAAAGTTAAATGGTTTAACAATGCAAAAGGCTTCGGCTTTATTGTTCCAGAAGACGGTGGTGAGGACATTTTTGCTCACTACTCAACTATCAAAATGGATGGCTACCGTTCGTTAAAGGCTGGTCAGGCAGTAACTTACGATGTTCAGCAAGGCCCCAAAGGGCTGCATGCAGAAAACATCGACCTTGCAGATAGCGAACCAGAACGCTAATTAGCTACTCAGTTATACCTGTAACTAGTCAGCCAATTTGCACACATCCTACATGAGCTAGTATTTCTAGTTTCATATAAAGCAGGCCTCAGTAGTCTGCTTTTTGTGTTATTACAAACAAATAGAATAAAATCCAAATCGAATAAAAAACCACCAGTTTCATCTGAGCTTTTTTGTTCATACAACTGGTAGGAGTTCTTGATTAAATAAAAGTTCAATACAGCTTTAAAAATCACCTCAAATCATTAGATTAACAACACTTTATAATTATACAAAAATGAATAGCAAACAGCGTCTTAAAAATCCCCAGCTCAAACGGAAAAACAAATTAAAAAGCGCTGACAAAACTGCCAATCAAATTATTGTGCTTTTTAATAAACCATTTGACGTGCTTACCCAATTTACTGACCAAGAAGGCAGAAAAACCTTAAAAGAATTTATACCAATCAAAGACGTATACGCGGCAGGAAGGCTTGATCGCGACTCTGAGGGCTTATTGGTTCTTACAAATGACGGTAAATTAATTAATCAATTAGCATCTCCCAAAAAAAAGACATCCAAAACATATTGGGTGCAGGTTGAAGGTGCGCCAACAGAAACAGACTTGCAAAAACTGCGAGACGGACTTTTATTGAAAGATGGAAAAACACAGCCTGCAAAGGTGAATTTCATAGAAGAACCCACTCTTTGGGAAAGAGAGCCTCCAATAAGAGAGCGTAAGAATATACCGACTACTTGGTTGGCAATCACACTCACTGAAGGCAAAAATAGACAAGTAAGACGAATGACCGCGAATATTGGCTTTCCCACACTGAGATTGATTAGATATCGGATTGGAAATTGGACAATTGACGGCATAAATAATGGCGAATATATAATCACCAAATAAGCTCAATAAGTTCGTAAAAAACTAAGTTTTCTTAATATGGCTTGGTTCAACAGGGGCTGATTTTTTGCTATCATCGCCCACCTTAAATTTCCGTTATAGTGAATAAGCATTGACCAGTAATAGTATTCATAGTTCGAGCACGTCTTCTCCAAGTGAACCCAATAAGGGCGATATTAAAGTTATTGTGGGCATGTCTGGTGGCGTAGACTCGTCCGTCTCAGCATATTTGCTGCAAAAACAAGGCTATCAGGTTGAAGGCTTGTTTATGAAAAACTGGGAAGAAGATGACAACGATGAATATTGCGCAGCAGCAGAAGATCTTGCTGATGCACAAGCCGTTGCTGATAAACTAGGAATATACCTTCACACCATTAATTTCGCAGCTGAGTATTGGGACAATGTATTCGAGTACTTTCTAGAAGAATATAAACTTGGGCGCACGCCAAACCCCGATATTATGTGCAATAAAGAAATTAAGTTTAAAGCATTTTTAGAATTTGCGGCCGAAGATTTAGGTGCTGATTTCATTGCTACAGGTCATTATGTCCAGCGTCGACTCGAAGACGATAAATGGGTAATGCTTCGTGGACTCGATAACAATAAAGATCAAAGTTATTTCCTATACACATTGAGTCACCAGCATGTCGCTAAAACCTTATTCCCTATTGGGCATTTAGAAAAACCTGAAGTACGCAGAATTGCTGAGGAACAAGGTTTAATCACTCACGATAAAAAGGACAGCACAGGTATCTGCTTTATTGGTGAGCGCAAATTTAAAGACTTTTTGTCAAAATACCTTCCTGCGCAACCAGGTGTAATTGAGACGAGTGAAGGAAAAGAAATCGGTAAACATGATGGTCTTATGTACCATACCCTAGGCCAACGAAAAGGATTGCTTATTGGTGGCAAGAAGGAGTATGGCGATGAACCGTGGTATGTTGTAGATAAGGATACTGTCAGAAATGTATTGATCGTGGGACAAGGCGCGCAGCACCCCCGCTTATTTTCTCAGGGGTTAATTGCTGACCAGTTACACTGGGTAGACAGGGTAGGTCCAAACAGCGAAACCAAAATGATGGTCAAAACCAGATACCGCCAACAAGACATTCCGTGCACTTTGATTACACTCGATAGCAACCGTGTGAAAGTGATTTTTGATGAGCCCCAGAAGGCTGTAACACCGGGTCAATCAGCGGTATTTTATCTAGACGATGTATGCTTAGGTGGAGGAATCATCGAACGATACATTCGCGATGAAGAAATATCGATAGAAAGTGGTGTTCATTCCAGCGCTCAGAAGGCAAGTTAAACGATCATGATAAGTAAAGAAATAGAACAACAACTAGCATTAGCTGGCGTCTGCCAAGTGGCTACCCTTGTTCAAGCGATTGCTCGGAAAGGAAGCTGCGATGAGACAGCTTTTGAAGCTTCAATTTCAAGTGTGTTAGTGACAGAGCCTGACAACCCTCAGCAAGTATTTGGTTCCTTGGCAAATCTTAGAATTGGATTTAGTACACTAAGTGCACAACTCGATGGCAACTCAAAACAAAAAGATGCTGAACTTACTCGATACATTGCCTCTATATTAAGCTTAGAAAGAAAACTAAATAGAAATCAATCTTCACTAAACACTCTTGGTGAACGTATTTCTCATGTTCAACGACAATTGGCACATATAGACTTTGAAAGCGATCAAAATCTAGCCTCTCTTGCCAGTATTTATACAGATGTAGTGTCTCCTTTAGCTCCAAAAATTCAAGTAGCAGGCAACCCCAGTTACCTAAGTTTAGAAAGCAATCAAAAAAAGGTTCGTGCACTTCTACTCGCTGGCGTCAGAGCAGTAGTTCTGTGGCGACAAATGGGTGGTAAACGACGCCAAATTTTATTTTCGCGAAAAGCGATTCTTGCAGTATCAAAGCAAGCGCTACGCGTCATAAATTAAACGCTAATTAATCAATTTAACCTTCGCTGCTGACGCAACTACTATCAAAAGATAGCCAAGAAGCGCGTAGCAATGACAAACAGGAAACATCATGGATTTATCTTCACTTACTGCACTCTCACCTGTGGATGGGCGCTATGGCAGTAAAACTGCTGAGTTACGCGAATTCTTTAGCGAATACGGCCTTATTAAGCAACGCGTCTTAGTTGAGATAAGGTGGCTTCAAGCGCTCGCTGCCCATAATGATATTGTGGAAGTGCCTGCATTTAGTGACGAGGCAAACGCATTACTCAACGGAATAGTTGATGGATTCAGCGAAGAAGATGCGCAAGCAGTTAAGAGTATCGAGCGCACAACTAACCACGATGTAAAAGCGGTTGAGTACTTTTTAAAGAATAAAGTCGAAGTCCTGCCCGAACTTCAAGCAATTACTGAGTTTATTCATTTTGCCTGCACATCAGAAGACATCAATAACCTTTCTCATGCTCTGATGCTAAAAGGCGGTCTTGATAGTGTGTTGTTGCCATACTGTGATCAATTGATTGAAGCAATGAAGCGCATGGCTGGCGAATATAAATCTATTCCAATGATGGCAAGAACACATGGCCAACCTGCCTCCCCAACAACGATGGGTAAAGAAATGGCAAATGTGATGGTTCGCTTATCGCGTCAGCGAGATCAAATTGCTAACGTTGCAATAATGGGTAAGATTAATGGAGCAGTGGGCAATTATAATGCACACTTAAGTGCCTACCCAAACATTGACTGGCATGCATTCTCAGCCTCATTTGTGAACAGTCTTGGTATCCAATGGAATGCTTATACCACTCAAATAGAACCACATGACTATATTGCAGAGTTGTATGATGCTATTGCTCGCTTCAACACCATTATTATCGATTTCGATAGAGATGTTTGGGGCTACATTGCACTTGGCCATTTCAAACAAAAAACTATCGCAGGTGAGATTGGTTCGTCCACCATGCCTCATAAGGTTAACCCAATTGATTTTGAAAACTCAGAAGGTAATTTAGGTATAGCAAATGCGATTTTACAACACCTTGCAAGTAAACTTCCGGTCAGTCGATGGCAGCGCGACTTAACAGATTCAACGGTACTAAGGAATCTAGGTGTTGGCCTTGGTTATGCAGTAATCGCTTATCAAGCAACGCTAAAAGGCATTTCCAAGCTAGAAGTCAACGAAGCAAGCTTACGAGCCGAATTAGATAATAACTGGGAATTACTTGCGGAGCCCATCCAAACAGTAATGCGCCGCTATGCAATTGAAAAACCTTATGAAAAGCTAAAAGAATTGACCCGTGGCAAAAAAGTGAATGCAGAAGTCATGTCAGCATTTGTCGATGGCTTAGAGATGCCAGAAGCCGCTAAAGAGGAACTTAAAAAGCTTGCACCCGATAATTATATTGGCGATGCAATCAGGCTTGTTGATCAGTTGTTAGACTCCTAGCGATTCCTTCATACTCAAGCGCATACTTTAACTTCATTGTTTTCTATGCGCTTACACTTACCCTTTAAATTAGTCTATGCATCCGTTTTACGCGTTTATCGATACTTAGCTCGACATCAAAGGCGGCGTTTTGATCAAAGCGACATTTTAATCGGTATCGGCTTTCTGCTGCTCATTACGGTCATAACACAATCCTCTAAGCTGCTATTGATTCCTCCTTCAATTGACAAGACTGAGCATTTTTTAAATGCCATTGTCCATTGTGTTATTTTCGCATTCGCAATAAAGCTATGTCTTCAAAAGTCTGTCGGTAAAGCGCGAACCGTCTTAACCGGTAGCTTTCTAAGTTACATCACCTTTGCTTGTTTACTGTGGCAAATAAATTTAAACATTCAATATTTCTATCTACTCGCATTATTTGTCACGTCTTATTTGTATGGCAAGGATAAAGACGGTCACATTGAAAACCTTGAGAAGTGGCTTTGGTCAACGCTCTCCATTACTTTGTTTCTTTATTTTCAAACAAGCTTGCCCTACCCGATCGTTTCACAAAGTTGGCAGTCATTGATCATCTTCAGTAATGCATTTGCAATGGCAGGCTCCTGCCTTTTATGCTTATTTTGCATTAGCCGAACGTCACTCGCTAATTGGCAGAGACTCCAACATACTGAAAGACGACAAAAACAGACGCTTCACAATATTATTCCGGCTAAATTATGTAATGCTTTGATGCAAAGAGAAATCCAGCAAGAGTTAGGGCGAGAAAATAGTCATCATATTCCTTCTGCGATCATTGAAGAGCACGATTTTTGTTCTGTAGTCTTTGCAGATTTTAGTGAATTTACGCGATATTGTAGCTCTCACCCACACGCTCACGTCATTAAAATGCTTCATGAAGTGTTTTGCACATTTGACGCAATCGCAAATCGTTTTCAACTTGAAAAAATCAAAACTAATGGTGACCAATATATGGTAATTGCCAACTCTAAGTTAACTTTATATGAACAAGCACAAATAGCACTCGCAGCTTGCCAATTCTCTTTGGCTATTAAAACTTGGTTTCAGAGCCAAAACTTTAAACCTCCAATGAACATACGCATTGGTATTGCAAGTGGCAAAAGTGTTAGTGGCATCATTGGTAGCGACAAACCTGCGTATGATTTGTGGGGAACAACGGTCAATGTTGCAGCTAGACTCGAAAGTCAGACAGCAGCTGGGAGTATTAGCGTGTGTTCCGTGACTAAACGATTGACTGAGCAGTCGCTCTTGTATGGCCACTTGGGGCAAAAAGAACTAAAGGGGCTTGGAAAGATTAAATATGCTCGCTTGCTTGGTAAACGTTAGATACTATCGGCAAAACCCCGACTCCCATAAATAACGCTTATTAAAAAATAATAGCGCTTGTTTTTATTAAAGAGAGCAAGTAGTTTTCGTTAAATTATTCAACACCACAACTTTATATGATCATAAATCAATTCGATAAGACTGACTTTTTAAGACAGTACTGGCAAAAGCGCCCTTGTGTAATAAAAGGCTTTATCAAGGATTTCATCGATCCTATTGATGAGCACGAACTTGCTGGCTTAGCACAAGAAACAGAAATCGACAGTAGAGTTATTGCAAAAGTTGAAAATAACTGGCAAGTCACAAGTGGACCAATAGAGGATTTCGATACGGCGTGCAATGGCAACTGGACGCTTCTGGTGCAAGGTGTAGATAAACAAATACCTGAGGTAAATGAGCTTATTGAGTTTGTAAACTTTATTCCTCATTGGAGACTGGATGACGTCATGGTGAGTTTTTCGATAGAAAATGCGGGCGTTGGTCCACATTTAGATGAATATGATGTGATTATTGTCCAAGGCAAAGGCAGAAGACGTTGGCAAGTTGGCTTACCTGACGAATACGAAACACTTATTCCTCATCCTAAAATTAGGCAAATCAAACATTTCAATGCAATCATTGATGAAGTACTTGAACCTGGTGATGCCGTTTATATCCCCCCTTTACATCCCCACAATGGCATCGCATTAGCGCCCTGTATCAACTATTCGATGGGCTTTAGAGCAATGACTAACTATGAGTTGCTCAACGGATTATTTGATACTCAGCACTTCAAATCAAATACTGTTAAGCGATATCAAGATCCAGAGCAAAGTATTTCTGATTGGATGAACCGAGCAATATCTCATCGTGCATCAACTAATCACTGCGTATCGCAGGCAGAGTTGCAGGCGCTTAAGTCTAATATGATTTCGCTCATAAAGTCTCAAAGTACCAATCACGCCATTATTCAAGCGCTAAGTAATCAACACCTCAATAGAGAAGTATTAAGTGAAGAACAGCAATATTCTCATAATGATGTGGAGCAACTGTTTGAAAACAATGCAGTGATATATCCTTTACTAGGCCTTCGACCACTATACCAAGAGCAAGAGGGAACCAAGCAGTTTTACTTTTTCGCAGATGGAGAAACGCTTAACGTAGACATTGCCTTAAAAGAGCTAATACAAATGCTTATAAGCGACGATGAATACCAATGTGACATAGCCACGCTAAACAGACTGACGTGTACAGCAAAAGATGAATGGATTAAGTTGATTCGAACGGTATTAAATCTGGGCTTATGGATTTATGAAATTGACTAAATATAAAAGGTAAAAAGCCCGCAATAGGCGGGCTTTTATTAGTTGTAGCAATTTGGCTTGTTAGGCTAAAGCATCAATGATTGCATTCAAAGTAGTGCTTGGGCGCATCGCTTCAGACACTAAGTTTGAATCCGCTTTGAAGTAGCCCTTAACATCAACAGCAGGTCCTTGAGCGTCGTTTAACTCTTCAACGATTTGTGCTTCGTTAGCCGACATTTTACTAGCAGTTTCAGTGAACTGTGCCTTAAGCTCAGCATCATCATCTTGGGCAGCAAGCTCTTGCGCCCAATACATTGCTAAATAGAAGTGAGAGCCTCTGTTGTCTAGTTCACCAACTTTACGCGAAGGCGATTTATTTTCTTGTAGGAAAGTCGCAGTCGCTCTGTCTAAAGTATCCGCCAAAACTTGCGCCTTTGGATTATTTGTAGCCGTTGCTGTGTGTTCTAGAGATGCAGCCAATGCCAAGAACTCACCTAAAGAATCCCAACGCAAGTGGTTTTCCTTCTCGAATTGTTGGACGTGCTTAGGTGCAGAACCACCTGCGCCTGTCTCAAACAAACCACCGCCGTTCATTAGCGGCACAATTGATAACATTTTAGCACTTGTACCCAACTCTAAAATTGGGAACAAATCAGTTAAGTAATCACGTAATACGTTACCTGTGACAGAAATCGTATTTTCACCTTTGTGCAAACGAGGTAAGGTAAAGTCAGTCGCTTCAATTGGGCTCATAATCATGATTTCTAAACCTGAAACATCATGAGTTGGCAAGTATTCTTTTACTTTCGCAATCATTTGCACATCATGGGCACGATTAGCATCTAACCAGAATATTGCTGGCCAACCTGTTGCGCGCGCGCGAGTGACAGCTAATTTCACCCAGTCTTGGATTGGCGCATCTTTAGTTTGACACATTCTGAAGATATCACCTTCGCCAACTTCGTGAGACATCAATACGTCACCCGCTTCGTTCACTACTCTTACTGTACCTTCAGCATCAAGAATGAAAGTCTTATCGTGCGAACCGTATTCTTCAGCCTTTTGCGCCATCAAACCAACGTTAGGAACAGTACCCATTGTTGTAGGATCGAATGCGCCATGCGCTTTACAGAAATCGATAACAGACTGGAAAACACCTGCATAGTTGCGGTCAGGAATAATAAACTTAGTATCTTTTTGCTTGCCATCTGGGCCCCACATTTGACCAGATGCACGCAATGCAGCAGGCATAGAAGCATCAATGATGATATCGCTTGGTACGTGCAAGTTAGTAATGCCACGGTCAGAATCAACCATTGCCATATCAGGACGTGTTTTGTAGACGGCTTCAAGATCAGCTTCGATTTCAGCTTTTTTGTCTGCAGGCAGTTTTTCGATTTTTGCGTAAAGGTCACCAACACCGTTGTTAACATCTACACCCAAGCTCTTAATTGTATCTGCATGCTTTGCAAACACATCTTTGTAGAAAACGCTTACCGCGTGACCAAATATCACAGGATCTGATACTTTCATCATCGTTGCTTTCATGTGTAATGATAAAAGTACGTCTTGCGATTTTGCTTCTTCGATTTGCGCTTCGAAGAACTCAACCAACGCTTTTTTACTCATGACTGACGAGTCGATGATTTCTTTGTCCAGTAGCGGCAAGTCTTTCTTTAACACTTTAACGCCGCAATCAGCGCTAACAAATTCGATGCTAACTTTTTGCACACCGTCGATTGTGACAGACTGCTCGCTTCCATAAAAATCACCTGATGCCATATGTGATACATGAGATTTAGAATCAGCAGACCAAGCCCCCATTGAGTGCGGGTTGTTTTTTGCATATTGCTTAACAGAACCAGGTGCACGTCTATCTGAGTTACCTTCGCGCAACACGGGGTTAACTGCTGAGCCAAGCACTTTCGCATAACGCGCTTTTATTTCTTTTTGCTCTTCTGTTTGAGCGTCTTCTGGATATTCTGGTAGATCGTATCCTTGTGCCTGCAATTCTCTAATTGCAGCTTGAAGTTGTGGTACTGAAGCTGAAATATTAGGCAACTTTATGATGTTAGCTTCTGGTGTCTTAGCAAGTTCGCCCAACTCTGCAAGCGCATCATGCATTTTTTGCTCTTCAGTCAAACTGTCTGGAAAATTAGCGATTATTCGGCCAGCTAATGAAATATCACGTGTTTCAACATCAATACCTGAAGAAGCAGTGTATGCCTTGATGATGGGCAATAAAGACTCGGTTGCTAATGCCGGAGCTTCGTCGGTAATGGTGTAAATGATTTTAGCTTTTTCGTTACTCATTAATTTTCCTATTATCGTGTGTTCAACTCACTTGTGATCAGCTATGGCTCTAAAAACACCAATTGGTTTTATGGTAAGACCAATTGAATTTAATCCAAAAAAATATAGGCAGAACTAATTGCCTAAGATCACAAATTGAAATTTGGGAGCGTGATATTAGCTGAATTTGTATTGTTTTTACAGCTTTGTACTTCTATGGTCGTATCAAATTCGATCTGATCCGACCTCTTAAGGAGAATTATGCATCCTTATGTTAACATTGAGTTACAAAAGCAAGTTATCTAAGGAACCTGCCGATATGTATTCTATAGAAACTTGTATTTATACAAAGATTTTTTGAGGTTGTTCGAGTAACAGGGGATAACTGCCAATACAACAAGTATTAGGAAGACTAGCCCACATTTTGTGCGTAACCAAAGAACTAAAAAATATGAATAAAAACGCCTGCCCATGCGGCTCAAAACTGCCCTATTCAGCTTGTTGCGAAATTTATCACGCTCATCATGGCACAGCGTCTACTGCGCAAGCTCTAATGCGCTCAAGGTACAGTGCTTATGCGTTAGGGCTTTATGATTATGTACTAGCTACCTACGCCAGCGAATTCCGGCAAGGTCTCAATGAAAGCAAACTTTCCGAATCCGATAATGGTACACAATGGCTGCACCTAGAAGTCATCTCAGAAACCAGCAGTGGAACATGTGCAACCGTTGAATTTAAAGCGACTAGCATATTTAACAAACATTTTTATGTCATGCACGAACTATCACAATTTGTCTTTAGAGAAGGTCAATGGTTTTACACAAAAGGTGATATTCAGGCAGGATCAGGAGAAATAAAACTTGGCCGAAACGATTTATGTCCGTGCAGAAGTGGCAAAAAAGTTAAGCGGTGTTGTCGCAGATAAACTTTTAACTAAATTAAAGCAGGTCAACGCTGTAGCTGTGATGACCTGCTAATTTAGGTTTTATTGTATATTTAGAGGGGCAAACGATTTCACTAGATCATCGACAGCTTTCATTTGGGTCAAATAGCTTTCAAGTTTGTCTAATGGCAATGCACAAGGACCATCACATTTTGCTTCATCCGGATTAGGATGCGACTCAATAAATAATCCGGCAATGCCTAAGGCCATGCCACTTCTTGCTAACTCTGCCGCCTGATGACGCCTACCATCTGCTGAATCACTTCTCCCTCCAGGCTTTTGAAGTGCATGCGTCGCATCAAAAATTACGGGGGCCATAGACTTCATCTCATCCATACCTAGCATATCAACAATTAAATTATTGTATCCATAACATGAACCCCGCTCGCATAAAATGATGTTTTCATTCCCTGCTTCGGCAAATTTTTTAATTATATGACGCATTTCATGTGGCGCTAAAAACTGAGGTTTTTTAACATTTATTGTCACACCTGTTTTAGCCATCGCGACCACCAAATCAGTCTGTCGAGCTAAAAAAGCTGGCAATTGAATTACGTCCACCACTTCAGCAACGGGAGATGCTTGGTAAGGTTCGTGAACGTCCGTGATTAATGGAACATCAAAAGTAGTTTTAATTTCTTCAAAAATTTTCAGGCCCTCTTCCATGCCTGGGCCACGATAAGAACTCACCGATGAGCGATTGGCTTTATCAAAAGACGCTTTAAACACATATGGAATACCCAACTTGCTTGTTACTTCTTTATACGTCTCAGCAATTTTCATCGCTAAATCACGCGACTCAAGCACATTCATGCCACCAAATAAAACGAATGGTGCGGCATTATCCACATTTAAGTGTTGAATCTTGACTGAATTTATCAATTAATTATCCTTATTCTTCTATGATTAATGACTTGGGTTTACTCACTAAACTCAAGCCAAGAACGAAAGTGGTTGTTTCGAAACAGCAACACCAAAAGTGACGGAAAGCCAAATCATGGCACTAAAAAAGCCTAAGAGACGCATCCTGTTATTTTTCGCCCACTTAAAAGCAAATAACCCTGACACAATATACAGAACCAGCCCCACAATTTTACTTGCTAGCCATCCGTCCACATTGACCATTGGCGACATGGTGACTAGCCAAATAGCTGAAATTAACAAAAAAGTATCTACAACATGAGGCACGACTTTTAGTGCCTTTTTTTTCATAAGCTCACTGCCTTTCATCAAGAAGATAAATCTAACAATAAACAAAGCGACACTTACCACAACAACACTTAAATGAATATGCTTGGCCATTTCGTACATATATTTTCCTTTTTTCGCCGTTCTTTTGACGGTTTATTAACACAATAATATACCGCGATACCACAGTGCTTTGCATCATACTTTTTTATTTAATGATATGAGGTATGCTTTGATCCGCTAGGGAAAGACATGAAATAGTGCCTATTCTCATACTTTACAGAAATGTCCTTTCGGATGGCACATTAGCACCTATTTAAATGTAAAAATGCCACTTTTCAATCAAGTAAATAGCGGAAGAACCTAATTGCAGTTCCGCAACTATAAAAAGTTGCAAACTAGCTTTCATACTTCGCGAGCCCTGCTTTTCAGACTTAATTTGTGCGACTAAAAATAGTACAACCCAACATACTGCTTATTTTTTAATCTAGGCATGTGTTTTGCTTAATATTAAATTGTTAAAATCATCGTAAATTTATGAATCTATCCTAAGGGAAGATATTGACTGGAAAAGTATGAATGAAGATATCTCAACTTGAATATAAAGGCTATGTAGGCACAATTGAGGCTGACGAACAAAATGATACTTTATTTGGAAAGCTTGCCTATATGCGTGACGTTGTCACATATGAGGGAACAACAGTCAAAAAACTGGCAAGTGCGTTTGAAATAGCGGTCGATGAATACTTGGCTAAATGTGCAATCTCATCTAGAAAGCCGGACAAACCTTTTAAAGGTAGTTTCAATATCCGTACAGGCCCAGATTTACATCGAAGAGCCGCAATTGCATCTCAAGAAACAAGCCTTAATGCGTTTGTTTGTGAAGCGATCAAAGAGAAACTCGAGCGAGAGAGCCTAAAGAAAAAGAGTTTGCAAAACAGTTTTACAAAGGTTTATCAAAAACAGCGAGCGTGACGCGATCAAGCCCATTAATGTCAGCTATGGTGCTAATCTGCGAATAACCTTGTTCAAGAAAGATTTTGGTAATGGGCATAGCTTGTGTTGCGCCATGCTCTAGCACCATATATGCCCCCTTCTTCAAGTGCATTTTACCTTGCGTGATGATTGTTTTGATATCAGCTAACCCATGGTCACCTGATGTTAAGGCTGAACGCGGTTCAAACCTCAAATCACCTTGATTTAGATACGGGCTATCGGATTCTACATATGGTGGGTTAGAAACAATAAGGTCAAATCGCAGTCCGTTCAATGCATGATACCAGTCGCTTTGTAAGAACGTTGTCTTTAAACCATTTTTCAAAGCATTTCTTCGCGCCAATTCAATAATTTCTTGCTTGAAATCGATACCGAGTACTTGCCAATTCGGCTTTTCACTCGAAAGCGACAAAGCGATTGCACCTGTACCTGTCCCTAAATCAACGACTGATGCATCATCAGCAATGGGCAAATTCATCACAGTTTCAATGAGCGTTTCTGTGTCTGAACGGGGGATCAGTGTGTGTTCAGAAACATCAAGGTCAAGTGTCCAAAACGGCTGATGTCCGATAATATATGCGATTGGCTCACCAGCTAATCGACGCTCTATGCACCTTTTGATATTGAGTTGTATATCAGCGTGTATGTATTCGTTTGCGTCTACAATCAATTGAGAAAATGTTTTCTTGACGCAGTGCCCCACTAAGATTTTAGCTTCGAGTGACGGCTCATTAAACGTTAATGAGCCGTCGTGATTGTCAAGAACCGAAGCACAAGCTTTAATGGTTTGGGCAATAGTTTGACTAGTCACTTATATAGAGTTTTCTTCAGATAATGAAGCAAGTAGGTCAGCCTGATGCTCTTGACGAATAGGCTCCATTATTGCACCCAAATCACCACCGATCACATCATCTAATTTATAAAGTGTCAGATTAATTCGATGATCAGTTACCCGCCCTTGAGGAAAGTTATAAGTCCTTATGCGCTCAGAACGATCTCCGCTTCCAACAAGCGATTTTCTAGTACTTGCTTCTTCCGCTGCTCGTTTATCCTCTTCGATTTGATTTAATCGAGCCTGAAGCACTGACATCGCTTTAGCTCGGTTTTTATGTTGCGAGCGCTCATCTTGACATTCAACAACAACACCGGTGGGAATATGCGTTAAACGAATTGCAGAGTCTGTTTTGTTGACGTGTTGACCACCCGCGCCAGAAGCCCTAAAAGTGTCAACACGTAAGTCCGCAGCATTTATTTCGATAGCTTCAGATTCTGGAATTTCAGGCAGTACTGCAACCGTGCAAGCAGATGTGTGAATACGACCTTGAGACTCAGTTTCAGGCACGCGTTGAACACGATGCCCGCCAGATTCAAACTTCATTACACCATATGCGCCATCACCACTAATATTCACAACAATTTCTTTGTAGCCGCCATGTTCTCCTTCGTTAGAATTCATCAGTTCAACACGCCAACCTTGAGTTTCAGCATATCGAGAGTACATTCTAAAGAGGTCACCAGCAAAGATTGCTGCTTCATCGCCACCCGCACCGGCTCTAATTTCAAGGAAACAACTATTGTCGTCATTGGGGTCCTTGGGCAGCAGCAAAATTTGTAAACTAATTTCTAATTCTGCCACCCTCGCTTTGGCTTCTTTTAACTCCTCTTGGGCCATTTCACGCATTTCTGGGTCATCTTCTTTCGCCATTTCTAAGGCAGACTCGATATCTTCCTGGGCTTGTTGGAAAGCATTGAATTGTTTAACGACTTCTTCTAATTGTGCGTATTCTTTAGACAGGCTTCTAAAACGCTCTTGATTACCAATGACCTCTGGATCACCCAACAATGCCTGAACCTCTTCAAAGCGTTCAACCAGGGTTTCTAACTTTTGTACTACTGACTGTTTCATGATTATCCTGTGTAATCGGTGTTCTATTTTAGCAATGACAGCAATCAATTTACGTAGACTGCTTACCTAAATCACCCGAATGTCGTGTTTTACGTTTGGTCTTTATGCTTGGTCGAAATTGACGCTGATAAACCAAATGCTTGATTCAATAATGCTAATGACGATTCATCGTCTTTTTTCAATGCAAGTTGTAATGACTTCGTTGGTCCGTGCATCAGTGCATTTGACAACTTGAATGCAAAAGATTCGAGTGTTTTATTTGCGTCCTCACCATCGGCTATTTGCTTTAATGCCTTATTTAACAGCTCTTGTTTCAACTGCTCAGCATTTTCGCGATATAGTCTTATTAAGTCTTTATGTTGATGAGTTCGTTCCCATTCAACGAACGACGTAATTTGTTGAGAAATCATCTGTTGGGCCTGTGCAGCCGCAACCTCGCGATTAGCAACATTTTGTTCAACGATATTTTGTAAATCGTCCACGGTATACAAAAATACATCGTCGAGTAAGTCGACTTCAGCTTCTATATCTCTGGGAACCGCTAAGTCTATCATTAAAATGGGTTTATGTTTTCTTGATTTCACGGCTCGCTCGACCATCCCCTGTCCAATAAGTGGAAGAGAACTAGCGGTCGAACTGATAACAATATCTGCGTTTGGTAAGTGTTCAGGAATTTGGCTGATGGTTATCGCCTCTCCTTTTAAACCAATCGCAAGCGCCTCAGCCCTTGCGAGGGTTCTATTGGCGACGGTGATATGTTTTGCGTCCGCTTCTTTTAAATGTTTAGCGACCAACTCAATGGTCTCACCAGCACCAATCAATAACACGTTTGCATGAGAGAGTTTCGCAAATATTTGTTTACTCAACTGCACGGCGGCAAATGCTACAGAAACTGCATTTTCACCAATTTCAGTTTCGGTTCTAACGCGCTTTGCAACATTAAACGTGGCATCGAAAAGCCGTTCCATCGTTGTTTTTATTTGGCCGGCATTTTTCGCTTCACTGTATGCTTGCTTCACCTGTCCTAAAATTTGAGGCTCTCCCACTATTAAAGAGTCCAAGCCACAGGCTACTGACATCAGGTGCGCCATCGCGTCTTGATCTTCTTGCACATATGCATGTTGCGCGACCATTTCTTCTGAAATTTGATGAAAATCAGCTAACCAACGAATAAGCGATTTAACCTCAACGCGTTCAGATAAATTTAAGTCATTAGCGGTGTGTGAAAAGTTTACGTACAACTCAGTTCGATTGCACGTTGACAAAATCACGAGTTCTTCTGCATTCGTTGTAGCTGGGCAACTTTTCAATGCATGCACTAGGCTATCAGGAGAAAACGCTACTTTTTCGCGTAATTCTACTGGCGCTGATTTATGATTAATACCTAGTGCTATAAAGGGCATGAAGAAAAAACGGAATCATCCTTAGAGTTATCGCGGCATTGTAGTAAAAAGCGATGTCGATTGAAAGAGTTAGCGATGATAGACTACGGATCGCAAGCTTGTGAATGCTATCTTGCCAAGATTTGGAAACATCACACACACAATTTGTAAAGCCGGAGCAATACATACTACATGCCTCTTCATTCATCAAAATACACTGTGCCAC
Source organism: Glaciecola sp. KUL10 (assembly GCF_003203515.1). Taxonomy (GTDB): domain Bacteria; phylum Pseudomonadota; class Gammaproteobacteria; order Enterobacterales; family Alteromonadaceae; genus Glaciecola. The sequence goes on from NZ_BGNG01000001.1 coordinate 717,186, forward strand.
CTTTAAATTTGCTTTTGGTTGGGCGAGTTGCGCGTAGATTTTTAAGTCTGTCTGTGTTTGCTCTTCTGCTTAGCGCCTGTCAAAGTGTCTCTCAAAGACAGACCGAAGAACTTTCTGACAAAACACTCATTAATCAGGATCTACATTTTGAATCATTGAAAGCAATCGAGTCATGGAAGATTGCTGGTAAATTAGGCGTTATTACACCCGAAAAAAGAACAAGTGTTTATCTCAATTGGGCGCAAAACAAAGACGAATCTGATATTAAAATGACTAACATTTTAGGCGTCCAGTTAGCCCGTGTAAGAGACAATAAAAATGGTGCAGAACTTGAAAGTGACGGAAAGGTAATTTCAGACAGCTCCGCTGAAGGCTTAATTTATCAAATAACGGGATGGTTTTTACCAGTTAGCCAACTAAAATATTGGATTAAAGCATTACCCACCCAAAATGATCAATTTGATTCATTTGAGTCAGGATTAGTGAGTTCAATCAATGCAGATTGTATAAATTGCGATGTTTGGGAAATCTCTTACGATAACTACAAGCAAATTAATGGCCAATGGCTTCCACACAAGGTGCGTTTATCAAATGATACCCTGGAAACTAGGCTTAACTTCACAATTTCTAAATGGATGTTCTAATCAGCTATGCAAATTGCCAGTTTACCTGACAATGATATTGTCTGGGTCGATAGCCCTGCAAAAATAAACTTATTTCTGCATATAAACAGTCGCTACCCTAACGGATACCATCACTTACAAAGCCTTTTTCAATTGCTTGATCAAGGAGATAAAATTGGTGTAAAAATTAACAATACGGGAAAAATAAGTATTAAAACACCAATAGCTGGGGTGCCTGAATCAGACAACTTAATGTTTAAAGCCGCTAGACTACTTCAACAGCATACTGAATGTGATTTGGGGGCTGATTTGTATGTAAAAAAAGACTCCCCATGGGGGGCGGAATCGGCGGAGGCTCCTCAAATGCCGCGTCGGTTCTATTGGTTTTAAATCACTTGTGGAAATGCTCAATGTCGCAAGATGAACTCGCCGACCTTGGGCTTTCATTAGGCGCAGATGTACCAGTATTTGTTCATGGCAAAACTGCTTTTGCTGAAGGTGTTGGCGAAAAGCTTGTGCCTTACCCGCAGGTCGAAAAATACTTTTTAGTCGCCACACCAGATGTTCATGTGTCAACCGCAGATGTTTTTACGCACCCTGACTTAAATCGCGACACAAAAAAAATCGATATAAATCAATATGATTTCAAAAACACAAAAAATGATTGCGAAACTTTAGTCTCGAAAATGCATCCGCAGGTTGCAAATTTATTACAGTGGTTGATAAACTACGCCCCGTCGAGAATGACCGGCACTGGTGCTAGTGTGTTCAGCGTCTTTGAAACGATGCAAGAAGCACAAGAAACTTTGCAAAAACTGCCCGAGCAATACACAGGTTTTGTGGCTCGTGGTGTTAACGAATCCCCTTTGCATCAGCAATTAAGAGCGCTTGATGTGGAATGTTAGCAGTCATATTCGAAAGTAATTATTGGGGTATAGCCAAGTTGGTAAGGCAGCGGGTTTTGATCCCGCCATTCGTAGGTTCAAGTCCTGCTACCCCAGCCACCACCACCATAAGCACTGAGGAATAATCTTGTGCCTGATATGAAGCTTTTTGCAGGAAATGCTGTTCCTGAGCTCGCCCAGAAAGTAGCCGAACGTCTTTACACTAAAATTGGTAATGCAACCGTTGGACGATTCAGCGACGGTGAAATTTCAGTTGAAATCCACGAGAACGTTCGTGGTTCAGATGTTTTTATCATTCAATCAACATGCGCACCAACAAATGATAATTTGATGGAACTAATCGTCATGATTGATGCGTTTAGACGCGCATCGGCAGGTCGCATTACCGCCGTCATCCCATATTTTGGCTACGCTCGTCAAGACAGGCGTGTTAGGTCGGCTCGTGTGCCGATTACCGCTAAAGTGGTTGCTGATTTTCTGTCAAACGTTGGCGTTGACAGGGTCCTCACTATTGACCTTCATGCAGAGCAGATCCAAGGCTTCTTTGATGTACCGGTAGATAACGCATTTGGCACACCTATTCTGCTTGACGATATGTTCCAAAGAGATTTTGTTCGTCCAGTTGTTGTATCACCTGATATTGGTGGTGTAGTGAGAGCCAGGGCGACTGCTAAATTATTGAACGATACTGATCTTGCCATTATCGATAAACGACGACCTAAAGCAAACGTTGCACAAGTTATGAATATCATTGGTGATGTCAAGGATCGCGACTGTATTATCGTAGATGACATGATTGATACTGGCGGAACTCTCGCAAAAGCAGCTGAAGCACTCAAGCAACACGGTGCAGCAAAAGTATACGCTTACGCCACCCACGCGGTATTTTCAGGTAATGCAGTTGAAAATCTTCGCGACTCTGTCATTGATGAGCTGATTATTACAGACAGTATTCCGTTAAGTCCGGAAATGGCTAAATTACCAAAAGTTAAGCAATTAACACTATCTGAGATGCTAGCAGAAACTATTCGTCGCATAAGCAACGAAGAATCAATTTCTGCTATGTTTGAATATTAGTCAATTAAATTAGCCAATATTTTATTAGAGGCTCATTAACTTGAGCCTTTTTTGTTTCTAGACATGTGTAAAACTATTTATGAAATAGATTTTTCATACCACGTTTTGACTGCAAAAATTAATGACTCAGCTTTAAAGGGTTTACTAAGATAGTCATTCATGCCAGCTTCTAAGCATTTTTCGCGGTCCCCTTTCATGGCATTTGCTGTCAATGCAATAATAGGTATGTCACGATAACGCTCCCCTGCCTTACCAGTCCTGATCGCTTGAGTTGCATCGTAACCATCCATAACAGGCATTTGACAATCCATCAAAATAACGTCGATGTTACTATTTTTATTGTTTAAGAGCTGAATAGCCTGTTTTCCGTTTTCTGCGTTGAATAACTTGAACTGATTGAGTTGCTCAGATGCGATGATACGGTTTAGTTCGTTGTCTTCAACAATCAATACAGTGCAGTCTTTGTAAGCAGATTCATCAACAAAGGCTTGCGTTTCAATATGACTTGAAACCACTCTCTTTTGCACGATAGTAGTAGGTATCGTTACCCTGAAGGTGGTTCCTTGGCCTTTTTCGCTTTCAACAGAAATTTCACCATTCATCAGTTCACACAATTGTTTACATATGGCAAGGCCTAAACCCGATCCGCCAAATTTACGAGTTGTCGAGGCATCCTCCTGCACGAAATGCTCAAAAACCCTATTCAACTGTTCCTTAGCAATACCCACACCTGAATCAGAAACACTGAAGCAAATCGCATATTTACCGTTATAGTTTGGCTGCCAGCCAAGCGTGATAAAAATATCACCTTTGTTCGTAAACTTAATTGCATTACTGATGAGGTTATCAAGTATCTGTCTTAAGCGAACCCCATCACCGAGAATATAAACCTCATCATTTAAATCCACATGTACATTTAAATTTAAGTTTTTCTCAGCGGCTAAAGCATAAAATCCGTCGGAACTTGTGCGTACTAATTCTTCAATATTTAGTTCGTATTTTTCAATTGATAATTTACCAGCTTCAATTTTAGAAAAATCTAAAATGTCGTTAATGATGGTGAGTAAATTGTCTGTGCTGCGAATTGCTAAACTAACAAACTTTGATTGGCGTTGATCTAACTGTGTCTTGTCTAAAAGCTGAAGTGTCCCAGAGATTCCATTAATTGGTGTTCTTATTTCGTGGCTCATACTTGCTAAGAAATCTGATTTTAATTTATTAGATTCTTCTGCTTTTTGTTTAGCATCTTCAAGTAACGTTTGAGCCGCTACCTGTTTGCTGACGTCCTGTTGAATACCCACATAATAACGAACATCACCATTTGGCTGCTTGACTGGTGAAAGCATCAAGCGGTTTGAGAATGGTTTGCCATTAGCTTTGTAATTAATCAACGTTAACGTCAGCGGCTTGCGAAGTGCAATTGCCTTTCTTATCCTTTCGACTTTTTCAGGTTCAGTTTTTATTCCCTGTAATAAATTACAGTTTTTACCCAAAACATCGCTTTTCTCGTAACCGGTAAGGTCACTGTAAGCTTGATTGGCATAGATTATTGGTTGATCTTTGTGTGAAACATCTGAAATAATGATCGAGGTATTAGCTTTATCAACAGCTGAGCTTTTAATTAACAATTCTTCTTCGGCTCTTCGCTTTTCAGAAATATTTTGTCCTACTAAAATATGCACAAAACCGCCATCGTCAGTTTTTATTTTGGACGAGTACCACAAAATCACTTCGTGAGCTTGAGTATCGGCGATGACATATTGGTGTTCCACTGTCGACTGAATTTGAATGCTCAATTCAGAATCAGTTATAACCAGTGATTCGATTATCTCTGTGATTGTTTGCTCATCAAAATCTGTCTGTTCTAATAATGAATCGACAGTCGAATTTGTCATGACAATGTCGTTATTAGCATCTAATAATATTAGACACTCTTTTACTCCATTAAAAATAAGGTTGAGTTGACTGGTAGCTTTTGAAACTTCGGTAAGTCTATCTAGTGTATGTTCAAATGTAGAGTAAATTGCTGCAATTTCGTTACTTTCAACGATGTTTTCGGAATCAGGAATTTCGGTTCTGGTCGCTAATGCCCTCAGCTGTAAAGAAAAACGGCGCAGAATAATTTGACTCTCATTCGCGGCTAATCGACTCGCGATATAGCAACCAAAGATCGACAACATCACCGCACAAAACATAAATATAGCACCTGCGGCCAATTGCTTGTATGCCGAAAAATAGCTTTGTGTTGATTCAATCTGCCAATCTTTATATAAAAAAGCCCTTTCAAATTGTTTTGACTCTTCATGCACAATGTCACCAGAGTATGAAGTTAACAGCACCTCACCTGCTGAAACTGCTTGCATGCTAATCCCCGAATCGAAGTTGGGGATAACTTTCTCAAGCGTTTTGGTATGAAAGACAATTGCCCCTTCAGCGTAGTCATTTAAAAGAACCGGCACAGAAATGAAAACACCTCGTTTGTCGATTATTTTATAATGTGCTTTGGCCTCGATCGTAATAGAGACTAATTCATCTAAATACAGTTGCTTGAGTTGAGAGGAGTAATTTCGTTCTGTAATTACCTCCCCCGTGAAATCGACAAACGCAATGCTAAAGTCTTTGGTGTTGTTAATTCTCAAAGACTGAAACAGCAAAGGTAAATATGTGTTTCGCTGGTCATAATCAATAATTGAATTCACCACCAAATCATTACTTGCAATATTATCTAACTGCTGTTTAACAAGTATCAGGTTTTGCTCTATATGTTGGTTAAATGCCAAGCTTTGAGATTTATGTAGTTCATTGATCTGACGGTAACTATAAAAAACCAATGCAATGAAAAACACCAAAAACAAACCAAGCTGCAAACCAACCTGTTTCGGTAATGTTTTCTTAATTAAGACTTGAGACAAAGAAGGAAGCGATTTATTCATTTGATACAGGTACCAAGTGACCATCTTCGTTAAAACGTGTCATTAAGTAATCATCAGCAAGTAATGCATCATGCTTGCCCGCCGAAAATGGGCGTTGGTAATGTTTAACCACGCCTTGGTAGCTCTCTAGGTTTTCTAAACCGTCGAGGATCAGTGGGGCCATGTAGCTTTTTGTGTTACGAATTGACTCGGCTAACAACTGAACGATATCGTAGCCCTGTGCAACGCCCACTGCAGCTGTAATATTGGATTCGTTCGCTTGCGTATCATACTTTGCTCGATATTTTGAAAGTAATGTTTGTGCATTATCTTGCATGTCAGTTTTTGCGAAATGAAAAGATTGCAAAATTGACAACTGCATCTGTCCTAGTTTCTCCAGCCCCACCAAAGAAACAAAATCACCGGCAGTAATCCCCCAGTGAGAAAGTACCGGCATTACTCTCTTTTCATTGTTATTAAGCAGGGACAATAGAAATTCTGCACCTTCCGGCGCATTTGCAACAAGTATTAATGCTTTTTGTGGTTTCATTTCAATTTGTTCGATCAGTGATTCATATGTGCTTTGTCGCCAATTAAACCATAGTACTTCATCAACTGAGATACCCAAACTGCTGGCATAGCGCTTCATCGATACCTCATTTGAGCGTCCCCACCCCGTGCGTTCCAAAATAAGTGATACATTCTTGTACCCTTGGTTTTTTGCATGATTTAACATGGTGATTGCCGCGTCAGAATCTCTTAGTGAAACTCTGAACACGTTATTATTTTCAAAGCCGTTTTCTACTATGGTTGTGCCTGCAGCCCATGGAATTAGAAATGGCAACCCCGTTTGCTTTACTAATGGCAGTTGCGCTAATACGACAGGAGTATGAACACCTCCAATTACTGCAATTACTGATTCATCTTTTAATTGCTTTTTTAAATTTGCCACCCCTCTAGCCGGGTTTCCGCGATGATCAGTTACCACTAATTGAAGTTGCTTTCCAAGTAGCCCCCCATTTTCATTAATATCAACAACCGCCAGCTCAACACCGCGCTTGATAGCGATCCCCCCATTTTTAGCACCTCCTGAGAAATCCGCATCTAACACAATAGTGAGCTGTGACGCGTGAACTGAAATGACTGAGCAGAAAAGAAAGAGTAAGGCTAAAATTTTAGCGTTCATAAAATCACTATCTTTGAAATAAACCGGTATTTTAGTTTATCGACATGACTGATATAGTCTTGAATCAGTGAAACCGCTTTACCAACCAGATAAAAAAGTGAGCAAAATGTGAAAAATGCTAATTATATGAAGAGTTTTTACTTTCTATCGGCGATAACGATAATGGGTTGTAGTGCAGAGCAAGAAACTCCCCCACCACAAGAAGAAACTCAATCAGTAGAAAAGCAAATTAAACCAGCTCAAAACTTGATAGCCACTTCGCCAGAGCCAATTGCTATTGGCAAGGAGTCAGTCGAAATGAATGAACATACATTGCAAAAAGTGGGAAAAATCGTATTTCAGGATCTCGAAGGCGGGTTTTACAGTTTTATAGCAAACGATGGTAGTAGATATACGCTGATGAACCTGAACGATGAACATAAAATAGATGGCTTAGCGGTTAAAGTTGAGGGGGTTATTGTCACGGGTATGATGACGACGACTCAGTTTGGTCAACTATTAAAGATAAAAAATATCCACGTTGAATAATAAAACTACTCAGTAATATATAATTAATCGTAAATTACCCTTCCATTTACTTGTGTATTCGCGCATTGAAATGCTAAACTTCGCCGCCCGTTTTTAATGGGTGTGTGGACTTAGCTTATATTAATTTTGAGTTCCACATAAAAATTCGAGCTTAGTTTGGTCGCAAAACTAAGCACCTTAAACTTTTTATTTGGAGACATTTCAATGTCTGACGCAATTTTTAATTTGGATGCAAGCATCCGTACTGACCTAGGGAAAGGTGCGAGCCGCCGCCTACGTCATCAGGATAAAGTACCTGCAATCCTTTACGGTGGTAACGAAGACCCTGTATCTCTTACACTAGATCACAACAAAGTGATTCAAGCTCAAGAATTTGAAGCGTTTTACTCTCACGTTTTAACTATCAATATCGATGGTAAAAAAGTAGAAGCGCTTGTAAAAGATATGCAGCGTCACCCGTACAAGCCAAAAGTAACGCACATTGACTTCCAACGTGTTATCGCTGGCGAAAAAGTACATACAAACGTACCTTTACACTTCATCAACGAAGACAAAGCACCGTCTATCAAAGTTGAAGGCGGTCACGCTGAGCACCACATGGCTGACGTAGAAATCACATGTTTGCCTAAAGATCTTCCTGAGTTCATCGAAGTTGATTTGATGGAAGTAGCACTTGGTCAAACGCTTCACCTTTCAGACATCACGCTTCCTAAAGGTGTTGAGTCAGTTGAACTTGGTAAAGGTGAGTCTCATGACTTAGCTGTTGTGACTGTTAAAGCTGCTAAAGGCGCAGCTGCAGCAGACGCTGACGGTGAAGAAGAGGCTACAGAGGAATAATACAGCTTGGCTGATATTCGTCTAATCGTGGGTCTGGGTAATCCAGGCCCCGAATATAAAAACACACGGCACAATGCAGGTGCTATGTTTGTTGAAAGCTTAGCTTCAAGGTTTAATGTGACATTAAAACTTGAACCTAAGTTTTTTGGTTTTACTGGCCGCACCATGATCAACGGCCAAGATGTGCGATTACTCATCCCTACCACCTTTATGAATAGAAGCGGTCAAGCCGTTGCTGCAATGTGCAAATTTTATAAAATAGAACTTGCTCAAACACTTGTTGCATTTGACGAGCTAGACTTCGAGCCAGGCATAGCAAAATTTAAAGTCGGCGGAAGCTCTTCTCAAAATGGTATTAGGGATATTGTCGCTAAGATGAGTAACCAAAAAGAGTTTTTGCGCTTGCGCATCGGTATCGGTCACCCGGGGCATAAGTCAAGAGTCACTGGGCATGTGCTTGGCAAAGCCCCAAAAGACGAACAGTTACAGATAGATGCAGCGATTGATGAAGCGCTCAGATGCACCGAGCTATTAATCGAACAAGATTTAATTTCGGCTCAACAACGCTTGCATGCTTTCAAGGCATAATCCTTTTCGTTAACAGCGATAATTTTTAAAATACATTTCAAGGAACATCATCATGGGTTTTAAATGCGGCATAGTCGGTTTGCCAAACGTCGGTAAATCAACGCTTTTTAATGCACTTACAAAAGCGGGTATCGAAGCGGCTAACTTCCCTTTTTGCACAATAGAGCCAAATACGGGTGTGGTTCCTGTTCCTGATGAGCGCCTAGATGCGCTTGCCGCTATTGTGAGTCCAGAGCGAGTGATCCCAACAACCATGGAGTTTGTCGATATCGCAGGCTTGGTTGCTGGTGCATCAAAAGGTGAAGGGCTTGGAAATAAGTTTTTAGCGAATATCAGAGAAACTGATGCAATCGGTCACGTTGTGCGTTGTTTTGATGATGAAAACATTGTTCACGTAGCGGGAAAAGTCAATCCGCAAGAAGATATCGATGTCATCAACACCGAACTAGCATTGGCTGACTTAGAAACGACTGAAAAAGCCATACTACGTGTAGGTAAACGCGCGAAAGGCGGCGATGCAGACGCTAAATTCGAGTTAAAAGTACTAGAAAAGTTGCTTCCTCACCTAAACGAAGGTGAATTACTTCGCTCTGTTGACTTGAGCAAAGAAGAATACGCTGCTATCTCGTACATGAATTACCTAACGATAAAACCGACGATGTATATTGCAAACGTCAATGAAGACGGTTTTGAGAACAACCCTTACCTCGACCAAGTGCGCGCCATTGCTGAAAAAGAAGGCGCTGTGGTTGTTAGCGTTTGTGCGGCAATTGAATCAGACATTGCCGAACTTGAAGATGAAGAAAAGGACGAGTTTATGCAAGAGCTTGGTTTAACTGAACCTGGCTTGAATCGTGTGATTAGAGCAGGTTACAGCTTGTTGACGCTTGAGACTTACTTTACGGCAGGTGTTAAGGAAGTGCGAGCTTGGACCTATCCCATTGGCTCAACGGCACCTCAAGGCGCGGGTAAAATTCACACTGACTTTGAAAAAGGCTTTATACGTGCAGAAGTTATCGGCTATGACGATTATGTGACTTGTAAGGGTGAAGCAGGTGCAAAAGAAGCCGGCAAATGGCGTTTAGAAGGCAAAGACTACATATTAAAAGATGGTGATGTAATCCATTTTAGATTTAACGTCTAAGCACTATTAAAAGATTGTTTAGGCAGCAAAAACAGCTTGTTTTGCTGCCTTTTTTGTATTTGGTATCTGCTAGTTTAATCATTTTTACTTTCAAGTATTTCAACGTATCTTCTCCCTTTTCTGCTACGGCAATAAAAATTTAATATAAATATCTAATCAGCAATAAAACCAAATAAAAATCGCGACGTAAAAACAACACAATAAAGCACGTAATCATTGAAATTAATTACGATTTACCTTGGTCTGGTTGACGAGGGCCTGTTGACCTTTGCTGTATGAATTTTGTTCGCTCTATGTGTTCAGCGATCAAGGCACAGATTCGCAGATGCAGTGGGCTGTCTCAAGAGGATGTAACGAAGAACGGTGAACACATAGAGCGAACCCTTCGGGCAGCGCCAGTGCATAATCATACAGCAAAGGTCAACAGGCCCTAGTAAAGTAGTGAGAACATTATTAATGAAAGCAACACACACATTGCTACCCGGTGAAATACCGATGCCACAAGCGCCACAGATCAAATTAGACGATGGCACTAATTGTATTCCTCAACATTACTTGTCATATCATCACACCAAGTCGTCGGTGCAAGACTTAGTAGCAGATATTGATTATGACCCTCATTACCTTTTGTTTGCTGATGAAGACAAAGGCGGTATTTTTATTCAAGTGGGTATTGTCGGCTTGGATAACTATATTAGTAAGCACTTTCAAGCCCACCAAAAAATCGTGTATGGCAGACGCTGGCGTGTTGAACCAAATCTGCCTTCTTCAGAAATTATACAGACATGTTTCTTAGCGCTGATGAAAGCACGGGAACACGAAATACGTGAGTTAGTTAAGTTACATCAAAAAGGAAAAACAACGACGCCTTTTAGTTGTCACCACGATTTACCCTTAATGGCTATGTCCTCAAAAACGCAAGCCAATAATGATGACGCTTTGTTGAGCAAAGAAAAATTAAAAGGACTGATTGAACAACTCAGTTTCGATGATGGCTCGTTTCTTCTTTTAGACACAATCGAGTTGGCAAATCGCCAGTTTGTAATCAGCTTACAGTTTTTGCCTTCAGAAAAAACCAAGCAACCCGATTTATCTGAGTCTTTCACAATGAACTTGTTAGTCGATGAAATGAACCAAAACGCAGTGCTTTACGCTGTTATAGACGCGCTCTTGCATCGAAGCAACAGACATGTAGAAGAGAATTTCACATTTAAACGGTTCGCTAGGTTTTCTCGCTCAAACAGCGTGTTAAAAATTGCAGATTTATCGGCTCAAACTCGACATAAAGGCGTGACTGAGGGCAACGAACACTTTAGAGCAGCTTTCACGCAAAGCAATTACGAAACCGACGAGACAAGAGTCCCCAGTTTACCAAAAGAAAAACACGGAAAGCTTGGCGTTAAATTATCTGCGCAGTTGAATCGTTTTAAAATCGGCGGTGGTATTTTACCCAAATAAGTGAACAATTTATCAACACGAATTGATGAATGACGCAGATGTAAGCTGATGTTGGCGAATATATAGGCAAGCATTTAATTTTCATCAAAAAACGGTTGACGACCCATGCTCAACTGAGCATAATACGCGCCACTTCAGGACAGACCTTGTTTGTGCTGAGGCGATATAGATGGCTACGTAGCTCAGCTGGTTAGAGCACATCACTCATAATGATGGGGTCGCAGGTTCGAGTCCCGCCGTAGCCACCAATTCGCTTGAATTGTAAAAACAAGCACTGAGAAACGCGGGAGTGGTGGAATTGGTAGACACGCTGGATTTAGGTTCCAGTGCTTCACGGCGTGAGAGTTCAAGTCTCTCCTTCCGCACCATTGTTGGGGTATAGCCAAGTTGGTAAGGCAGCGGGTTTTGATCCCGCCATTCGTAGGTTCAAGTCCTGCTACCCCAGCCATCTCTCAGTTCAACAAATTCCCTTGGGGTATAGCCAAGTTGGTAAGGCAGCGGGTTTTGATCCCGCCATTCGTAGGTTCAAGTCCTGCTACCCCAGCCATATTAGATAAAACGCTGACTTAGGTCGGCGTTTTTTCGTTTTACACGCTTTGACCTTGCAAATAAATCTTTTCTTACTAAATAAGCCACATTCAGTTACATAAATTAAGATAGGAAAAATCTCACGCTTTGATATAGTTGAGACATAGCCAAAACAACATACGCTTCTAACAGCACCATTCGTTGTTCGTATTACAATAAAAAGACTATCGATCATCATGCTTTCTACTCTATTTAATACTGCCGGTGAAGCAGTGACAAGTACCGTTAATTTTATCAACATGATTTTGTGGGGCGACGGCCAAGTCCTCATCTATATGTTACTTATTGCCGGCATTTGGTTTAGTTTCAAACTTAAATTTATTCAAATACTCAACTTTCGCCATATGTTTTCGCTGCTTAAAGGCAGTAGTAAGAGTGATAGTTCGGGCATTAGCTCGTTTCAAGCATTGTGTACAAGTTTATCTGCGCGAGTAGGAACAGGAAACCTTGCCGGGGTGGCTGTCGCTATCTCTCTAGGCGGCGCAGGTGCAATCTTCTGGATGTGGGTGATCGCCCTTCTCGGTATGGCTACAGGTTATGCTGAAAGTGTACTAGGCCAAGTCTATAAAATAAAAGACGAAAAAGGTGAATACCGAGGTGGCCCAGCCTACTACATTAAACAAGGTCTCAAAAACTCTTGGTTCGCTATATTGTTTGCCTTGTGCTTGTTCTTTGGCTATGGATTTGTATTTTCTGCCGTCCAAGCCAACACCATTACTGATGCCCTGAATAATAGTTATGGTATCGATACATTTCACTCAGGATTGGTCATCATCTCACTTGCTGCCTTAATCGTGGTAGGCGGCTTACGTGCAATAGCTCGTTTTGCGGAATGGGTGGTGCCTTTTATGGGTATTGCCTATGTAATAGTTGCCCTAGTGATTACCGCCCTAAATATTCATTTACTGCCAGATGTATTGTTGAACATCGTTAAATCAGCATTTGGCCTTCAAGAAGCCGGTGCAGGCGCGTTTGCAGCAGCGGTTAAAAATGGTATTCAACGCGGACTTTACTCAAATGAAGCCGGTTCGGGAAGTGTTCCTCACGCTGCGGCTAGTGCAACGCCACATCCCAACCACCCTGTCTCTCAAGGTTATATACAGATGTTAGGTGTATTTATCGACACCATGATTTTATGTACCTGTACTGCATTTATCATTTTATTAGCAGGGAATGACGAAATTGGCCAAATGGCGGGCATTCGTCTCACTCAAACCGCTATGGAAAGCCATTTAGGTGTGATCGGCGGTGATTTTGTTGCTGCCGCAATCTGTTTATTTGCGTTCACCTCAGTGGTTGCAAACTATGCCTACGGCGAAAGCAATCTCCATATGTTCAAGTTAGATAACAAAATCGGGCGAACCTTTTATACCACCGGTTACCTCGCGATGATCCTGTGGGGTTCGATGGCCGCATTACCCAAAGTATGGGCGATGGCAGATATGGCGCTGGGTTTAATGACGGTGGTTAATATCATCGCTATCGTATTACTGACCCCCACCATAGTGGCCGTCACAAAAGACTATCACGACAAACGCAAAGCCCAATTAAATCAACCAGACTTAGAAATTGGTTTCAAAGAAAAAGAGTGCAAGATTCAAGGAAGCACCGAAGACAAAATTTGGCAGTAAAACCGCCAAGAATATCAGGAGCAATAACGACAATGATCAAACAATTAACTGGACTTGCGCTGACTGCGTTTTGTGCAAGCTCAATCGCGCAAATAACACCTGAGTGGGTGCGATACCCAGCTATCTCTCCAGACGCTAGTAAAATTGCTTTTACATACAAAGGCAATATCTATTCTGTTGATGTAAACGGCGGTCAAGCCACTCAACTAACTTTTCACAAAGCACACGACTTCAAACCTGTTTGGAGTAAAGATTCTCAACGTTTAGCATTTGCCTCAGACCGGCATGGTAATTTTGATGTTTTTGTAATGGATGCTGAAGGAGGTCAAGCCACACGCCTCACTTATCATTCTAGTAACGAAGAACCTTATACCTTTACTAACGATAACACTGAAGTCTATTTTAAAGGTTTGAGAATGGATGCTGCGAGCAACCGAGTTTTTCCAAGCGGTGGATTAGCTGAGCTTTATTCTGTTCCGGTTGACGGCGGTGCAATCAAGCAAATATTGACGACCCCAGCTGAAGAAGTTCAATTTAACGCAAGCGGTGATAAGTTTTTATATATCGATCATCAAGGCACTGAGAATCCGTGGCGGAAACATCATAGAAGTGCTGTCACTCGCGACATTTGGGAATACGATACGCAATCAGGTGATCATAAACAACTCACCAAATTTGAAGGTGAAGATCGCAATCCCGTCTATTCTGCTGACGGTAAAAGCTATTATTACCTGAGTGAAAGCAAAGGCAGTTTTAATATTCACAAATCATCATTAAAACGTCCTACATCGAGTAAAAAATTAACTGACTTTGAATTGCACCCTGTTAGATTTTTATCTGCTGCACAAGATAAACTTGCGTTTACGCATCACGGCACTTTGTACACAATGCAGGAGGGTGAAAACCCCTCGCCCGTTAATATATCAATTCGCACTCAAGACATCGTAAACAGTCATGAAATGGTGGGTGTCAACGGTGAAATAAGTGAGTTTTCTATTTCACCCGATGGCAAGGAAATCGCTTATATTTCTAGAGGCGATGTGTTTGTATCGTCGGTTGACGGCGCATTTACCAAACAAATTACATCGACACCTGCGAAAGAAGCTGACGTATCATTTTCGCCTGAAGGCGACTATTTAATTTACGCTTCGGAGCGCGGTGCAAAATGGAGTATTTACAAAGCGCAAAAGAAAAGAGAACAAGAGCCCTTCTTTTATGCTGCATCGTTGATAGATGAGAGCGTATTTTTATCAAACGAAAAAGACAACTATCAACCCAAACTATCCCCTGACGGTAAAAAACTAGCCTTTGTCGAAGACCGCCGTACCATTAGCGTGCTAGATCTCGACAGTCAAAAAACAGTTAATTTAGTGAAGCCTCAAGAAACTATTCACTTTAGAGATGGTGACCAAACTTTTTCTTGGAGCCCCGACAGTCAATGGATTATGTTTGAATACGGCAAATTGCTTAACAATACCGATATCGCGCTGATCAAAGCCGATGGTACGGAGCAGAAAAAAGTTATCGTACCCAGCGGTTACTATGACGCTTCCCCTAAATGGGTCAATGATGGTAAGCAAATCATTTGGTTTAGTAACGCCGAAGGCTTAAAGAGCTATGCGACCAGTGGGCGCGCACAATATGACGTTTATTCATTGTTTTTCACTCAAGAAGAGTGGGACAAATTTAATATGAGTGAGGATGACTTCAATTTAATGAAAGCAATTGAAGAAAAACTAGAAGCTCAACAAGAAGCGTCAGAAACAGCTGATGATAAAGCCGCAGATGAATCTGACCAAAATAAAGATGACAACGAAGAAGTTGAATTATTAACCTTTGATTGGGATGACCTAGATAGGCGCATCGCAAAATTAACCATTCATTCTTCTAGTTTATCAGATGCCGTTTTAAACAAAGAAGCTGACACACTCTACTATTTGTCCGAGTTTGAAGACGGTTATGATTTGTGGGAAACCAACCTACGCACCAAAGAAACCAAGAAACTTATTTCAATAAATGGTCGCAGTGGAAGCTTAGCCTGGGACCCAGAAATGGAGAATCTTTACTTTTTAAGCGGCGGTAGCTTATCAAAGTTAGATCTAGATAAAGGTTCAAAAAGCGGCATTAGAATCAATGCCGACATGCTTGTCGACTACGATGCAATTAGGCTTGAAGCATTTGAGCATGTTTGGTTGCGTACCTCGAAAGTATTTTACGAACCCACCTATCATGGTATTGATTGGCAACAAATGCGCAATGAATACTTGCCCAAAGTGAGCCATACCAGTAACCCACATGAATTCACTGAATTGCTGGCCGAAATGTTAGGCGAACTCAATGTGTCGCACTCAGGTGCTGGCTATAGAGGCACTGGCGAAGGAGACGCAACCGCATCATTGGGTATTTTTTACGATTATGATTACAGTGGTGACGGCATAAAAATCACTGAAATTATAAATGATGGTCCCCTCGACAAAGCTAAATTTGATATAGAGGCAGGTATGATCATCAAAGCAATCGATGGCACGCCTATCACTGACGCTATGGATTGGGCTTCGCTTCTTAATCGTAAAGCCAATAAGTTCGTGCTTCTGGATATCGCTAGCGCAAACAGTGAAGTCAAAAAACAAATTACCGTCAAACCTATTAGCCTAAGAGACGAAAGTCGCTTGTTATACGACCGTTTTGTAAAACGCAATGAAGCGCAAGTTTTGAAAGATAGTAAAGGCAAATTAGGCTATGTACACATCCCAAGTATGGGAGATGGCCCTTTCAGAAACATCTATGATGATATGATGGGACGTTTTTATGACAAAAAAGGTATGGTAGTAGATGCGAGAAATAACCGCGGCGGTGACCTTGTTGCTGATTTAGCGATGTTCTTTACCGGTGAAGCATTTTTAACCTACGCAACTGAAGATCGCGTTGTCGGGGGTGAACCCACGTCTCGATATACCAAACCAATCGTATCTTTGTTTAACGAAGCCATGTACAGCGACGGACATTGTTACGCCAGCGGCTACCAAGACTTAAAACTAGGTAAATCAGTTGGCATGCCTGTCCCAGGTACTTGTAGCTTTGCAGGATGGGAACGTCTTCCTAATGGCGGTTATTGGGGTGTTGTCCCCGTCAGTGCAAAAAACCAAGCAGGTGAATGGCTTGAAAACAACCAAACAGCGCCAGACATCATCATTAAAAACATGCCAAAAGAAACGGCAAATGGACGTGATGAGCAGCTTGAAAAAGCAATAAAAACCTTGTTAAAAGAAACGAGGTAATAGTAATAATAGCAGTGGTGATTGCCTGGACTTAAAAAGGCTGTCACCCTCATTAATTCAAATAGGAGAGCAGCTACGTGTCAGTGCTACTCTCCCCTCCCTTATTAAATTCAAAACGCCAAGCAGCTACTAAAACATCATCATAATCAATTGGGAAACTAGCAATATAACTAAAAGCGGCCAAATCCACTTACCCATTTTGGCTTGTGTTTCAGGGGAAACCCTCATATTAGATTTTTCAATCAATGGAACGATGACGATTAATGCTATAAACAGCACTGCTAATATCATTATGGCGGTCATGACTTTCCTTATTCGTAAAGCGAGTAGTTTCGTTGATTTTTAAAGTTGTTTAGGTATAGGCATTTTCTAAGAACTCAAGTTCAATTCATTTTATGCCAACAGCATATTTTAGTGCTGTAATTTTTAGTGGACCGGCTTTATCAGCAGCAGAAAGTCCAATATTTCTTAGCTTTTTTAATACCCAATTTTCGTTACTGAAAGTGTGATAAATTGCGTCCATCGCAGACATCATTGCTAAATTTTGTAATCGCCTCTTTGATGAATATTCAGATAATGCCTTTTCAATTTGCTTTAATTCTAAACCGTTATTTTTGATCGATTCAATTAACGCTCCCACGTCTCTGAAACCCAGATTAACCCCCTGCCCAGCCAAGGGGTTTATAGTATGCGCTGCATCGCCTATCAAAACTGTTTTGTTCTGAAAATATGTATTTGCATGCATTCTTCTCAAAGGAAAGCTTCCCCTATCCAAGACTTCGAACGCTGATAAACGAGAGGGAAATGTAAGGCCAATCATGTTTGTAAGCTCTTCTGAGCTTGCACCTTTGATCTCTGCGGTTTTGGATTTGTCTCCATACCAAACAAGGCAAGCATAATTTTGATGCATAGGCAAAAACGCAAGCGGCCCCTGAGGTGTAAACTGTTGCCACGTGCAATTTTCAAAAGGTTCTTTAGATTTGATAGTAATGAGCGACGCAGATTGAGTGTAGTCCCACCCCGTATCACCTATTCCAGTACTTTTTCTGACCAATGATTGAGCGCCATCAGCCCCCACAAGTAATTTACATTGAATTTGATAACCATTTTCGAGCTTTATCTCGCTTTGTACATGGTCAATATGAACCACTCTATGACCATAAATGATTCGGATAGAATCACGGTAGCCTGTTTCGATAACATCAACAATGGCTAATTGTAAGATACGATTTTCAACAAAAGACCCTAGTCTAGTTTCACCAATTTCACTTGCTTTAAAACTTGTTAAGTGGCCAGTGCTTTCCCAAGCATCTAATTGCTCATAATCACGGAAACGCATTTTTTCGACACGCTCCCAAATATCATATTTTTCTAATAGATTGAGACTGAAGTGATTAAGCGCTGAGACTCTAAGATCCGGTGCCTGTTTCACATCAAAGGCCTCTGGTTTAGAGCGCTCTAATACAACAACGTCTAGTCCAAGCTTGGCAAATCCAATCGCTGTAGTGGCTCCAACCATACCGCCCCCGACAATACACACATCACAATTTAAATTTTCAGATATCACTTGAGTTAATCACCTTTTGATGATGCTTTTTGTTAACATTGCCCTACAAAGCCAAAGTTCGTGCTTTTCCAGTGCGCTTACATTTACTTTTATACATAAACTAAATTTTTGTTCGCTTCGTTTATACTAGCGAATTTTGAATAGCTTGTTGTTATTGCAAATACCATAACCTCTTTAATTATGAAATAGCATGAAAAACCATTTGTTGTTGGGTGCGATAGTCTTAATCAGTGCTGAAGCATTGTTTTCTGGTGTAGGTACTATCGTCAAGTTCTTAAGCGACGAACTTACAGAATCTCAATTGATTTTTTTCAGAAATCTTGTGGCTTTGATTATATTGACGCCTTGGATGATAAAACAAGGCTATCACGAATTAAAAACAGATAGGCTAGGTTTACACCTTTTTCGAGCGGCCACTGGCTTAATTGGTATGTATTGCTTTTTTTACGTGCTAGCAAACTTGCCGTTTAGCGCTGCTATTTTGGCAATAAAAATTGCACCATTTTTTATTCCGATTGTCGCCAGTGTGTGGTTAAAAGAAAAAGTGACTTTAAAAACCAGTGTTGCGATATTTATCGGCTTCATGGGGGTTGCGCTGGTTATTAATCCAACTAATATCGAAAAATTTGAAGCTCATTATGTTTGGGTTGCAATTTTTTGCGCAGTGCTTGTGGCCATCACAAAATGCACACTGCGAAAATTATCTGATACCGAGCCAACCGTTCGCATCGTCTACTATTTTATCGTCATCTCAACTATCATTTCATTTTTTCCATTGTTAATTGAATGGAAAACAATCAATAACTTAGCGTGGTTATTATTGTGTGTCATCGGCATACTTGCAGTGCTAGGTCAATTATTGATGACAAAGGCATATAAGCTAGCGTCACCAGTTAAAATAGGGTTATTGGGATACTCTAGTGTGATTTTTGCGACACTTATTGGGTACTTCATATGGGATGAGCCTATTACCCTATTGACGCTTTTTGGCATCCTATTGTTATTCTTTGCTGCCAATATGACCATCAGACAAAAATGGTTGTTTTAACTTAACACTCTGAATATGAGCTGATTCGCCATCATATCTAGCTTGTTGACAACATTATTGTTAAAATATCGAGCTAAATTTTATTTTTACGCATTCGCGCTGTTCGTCCCTTAAATACACGAATCACTTGCCCGTTTTAAGCGTTTAACTGAGCCTATTTTCGATATGAGCACTACGACATGAGCAAAAAGCTATTTATTAAAACTTGGGGCTGTCAAATGAACGAGTATGACTCGGAAAAAATGGCAGATCTATTGGATGCAACGCACGGCTATACTGAAGCTAAGGAAGCTGAGGAAGCTGATATAATCCTATTGAACACATGTTCTATTCGCGAGAAAGCTCAAGAAAAAGTGTTTCATCAACTTGGTCGTTGGAAAAACCTGAAAAAAGATAAACCTGAATTGATTATCGGTGTGGGTGGATGTGTGGCTTCTCAAGAAGGCTCTGAAATTAGAAAACGTGCGCCTTTCGTTGATATCGTATTCGGCCCTCAAACCCTTCATCGTTTGCCAGAGATGATAAAGCAGGTAAAAGGTGGTGAAGCATCTGTTGTAGACGTTAGCTTTCCTGAAATAGAGAAGTTTGACCGCTTACCAGAGCCACGAGCGGATGGTCCCACTGCATTTGTCTCTATTATGGAAGGCTGTTCTAAATATTGTAGTTTTTGCGTTGTACCCTACACACGAGGCGAAGAGGTAAGTCGCCCTGTCGATGATGTGCTATTAGAAGTTGCTCAATTAGCCTCTCAAGGCGTACGTGAAGTTAATTTACTCGGGCAAAATGTAAATGCATACCGAGGAGAAGATTTCGAAGGCGGTATTTGTCGATTTGCTGAATTACTAGAATTAGTAGCAGCTATCGATGGTATTGACCGAATCCGATATACAACATCTCATCCAGTAGAATTTACAGATGATATTATCGAAGCCTATAAAAACATTCCCGAATTAGTTGATCACCTTCACTTACCTGTTCAAAGTGGTTCAGATCGTATTTTGAATTTGATGAAGCGAGGTCACACAGCGATCGAATACAAATCAACCATTCGAAAATTGAAGAAAGTGCGTCCCAACCTTTGCATGTCATCTGATTTCATCATAGGTTTTCCAGGAGAAACCGATGCCGACTTCGAAGCAACCATGGACCTTATTAATCACGTGGGATATGACATGAGCTTCAGTTTTATCTATAGCGCTCGTCCAGGGACACCAGCTGCAGATGCAATCGATGATGTAACAGAGGCAACTAAAAAACAACGCCTGCAAATTCTTCAAAATAGAATTAACCAAAATGCTCAACAGATTGCTAGAAATATGCTTGATACAACACAACGTATACTAGTTGAGGGCCCTTCCAAGAAAAATCCAATGGAATTAACGGGTCGCACGGAAAACAATCGTGTCGTTAATTTTGAAGGAAGCCCGGACATGGTTGGCGAATTTGTTGATGTAAAAATCACTAACGTATTTTCAAACTCGTTAAGAGGTGATGTCATTTTAAGAGAAGCAAATATGGGATTGCGTGTAGCAGTATCGCCAGAAAGTATATTAGCCAAACAGCCACACCCTGATGCTATTGGTGTAACGCAGTATGTGCCCGCATAAATAACAAATTAATTGAGGTAAAAGCTTGAGCAAACTAGTTAGTAACGAAATCGTATTACAACCAGAAGACAATAAACGTCTTTCTAGCCTATGCGGCCCTTTTGACGATAATATAAAACAGATTGAGCGCCGATTAGGAGTTGAAATCACTTACCGAAATAATTGTTTCAAAGTGCTAGGCGACCCTCAGCAAGCTAATGGTGCAAGTGAATTACTCAAGCTTTTGTACATAGAAACACAACCGGTAAAAGGTAGCATTCCTAGCCTAGAACCAGACCAAGTTCACCTTGCAATTCAAGAGGCAAAGTGTCTTGAACGCGCAGAAGCAGGTGATTATGGCAAAGAAGTACACATCAAAACTAAGCGTGGCGTAATTAAACCGCGCAACCCCAACCAGTCAAAATATGTGACCAATGTTGTCAACCACGATATCACTTTTGGTGTGGGCCCAGCAGGGACTGGTAAAACATATCTAGCTGTTGCATGCGCGGTAGATGCGCTTGAGAGGCAAGAAATACGAAGAATACTGTTGACGCGTCCAGCAGTTGAAGCTGGAGAAAAACTTGGCTTCTTACCAGGTGATTTATCGCAAAAAGTCGACCCATATTTACGACCGTTGTATGACGCACTTTTTGAAATGTTAGGCTTTGAAAAAGTCGAAAAACTTATCGAAAGAAATGTAATAGAAGTAGCGCCTTTAGCTTATATGCGGGGCAGAACACTTAACGACGCTTTTATTATTTTGGACGAAAGCCAGAACACAACCGTAGAGCAAATGAAGATGTTCTTAACCCGTATTGGCTTTAACTCTAAAGCAGTGATCACAGGAGACATTACTCAAATCGACTTGCCTCGTGGCGCTAAATCAGGTCTTCGACACGCTATTGAGGTACTGGGTGAAGTGAATGACATTTCATTTAACTTCTTTAATGCACAAGACGTCGTTCGCCATCCTGTTGTCGCTCGGATTGTTCAAGCCTACGAAGATTACGACGCTAAAGTTGAAAAAGAAGCTAAAATAAAAAAAGAACACTATTTACGCGAACAAGCTGCAAAAGATGTAGCTAATAAAAACGACGATTCGGCATCTTAATGCCTCTTGCCCAAGATCAAACCCGCTTGTGTGTTGCTAGTAAACAGCACACAAGCCAATATTCATTAAATCTTCGATGAATTACTGTATCAATATAGACCTACAAAATGCGCTCTCTGCTGAATCAGACGGGCAATTTATTCCAACTGATGCCCAATTTGATACTTGGTTTAAAAAAGCGTTAGCATTGCAAGAGCAACGCGTAATCGACAAAGATTGTGAATTAACAATTAGATTGGTCGATGCAACAGAGTCGCATAGCATAAATCATGAGTATCGCGACAAAGCAAAGCCAACAAATGTATTGTCGTTTCCTTCTGACCTGCCAGCTTTTATAATTGAATCCGAAGCGACTTATTATTTAGGGGATTTAATTGTTTGTTCGTCGGTCTTATTTAAAGAGGCAGCAGAACAAAATAAAAAACTAGAAGACCATTGGGCACATATTTGCATACATGGTTTATTGCATTTATTGGGTTATGACCATATAAATGACGATGAAGCAGTGCAAATGGAAGCACTAGAAACAAAAATACTGGCCGAATTGGGTATTGACGACCCATATAAAGATATTTAACACTTAAAATACAAAAGATAACGAGCAAAACTATGAGCGACGACAACCCCCACTCTACCAACGGCTCTGCTAATAAAGGCTGGTTGGATTCAATTACACAAGCCTTTCGTGGAGAGCCGAGAAACAAAGAAGAGTTATCAGAAGTCATTTCTGATGCACAACAGCGAGAGCTTATCGACCCTCAAACGAAAGAAATGATTGAGGGCGTAATGGAAGTCAGCGAAATGCGCGTCAGGGATATCATGATCCCACGCGCTCAAATGATTACCTTAGATATCGAGCAAAGTGCAGAAGAGTTTTTGCCACTCATACTAGAATCTGCTCACAGTCGATATCCAGTAATTAGTGAAGATAAAGATCATATTGAAGGCATACTATTAGCTAAAGATTTATTGAAATTTGCATTTGATAAAGATAAAGAATTTTTACTTAAAGACATTGTGCGTGAAGCGATAATTGTACCGGAAAGTAAGCGCGTTGATGTTTTGTTGAAAGAGTTTAGACAGCAGCGCTATCACATGGCAATCGTGGTGGATGAATATGGTGGCGTATCTGGTCTTGTGACGATTGAAGACATATTGGAGTTGATTGTCGGCGAGATCGAAGATGAGTTTGATACAGAAATTGGTGAAACAGATGATATTCGCCCCTTAAACAAATCGACCTATTCCGTAAAAGCACTTACCCCAGTTGAAGACTTCAACGAATTTTTCGAAACATCCCTCAACGAAGAAGAAAGCGATACTATTGGTGGTGTAGTTCTTCGAGCCTTTGGGCATATGCCAGAAACCGATAATGAAGTTGAAATAGACGGAATTCAATTTAAAGTCACACACTCAGATAAACGCAGAATTGTTCAACTGAAGGTGACCCTTCCAGACTCGGAGAAGTAAACTGAGCGCGCCAATACAATACTTCTTTCAAATAGTATTTGGCGCAAGCCTAACTTTTGCATTTGCTCCTTTTGATCATTGGTGGCTGGCCTTTCTAGTGCTACCGATTAGCATTTTCATTATTAAAATAAGTAAGCATTCTGGTTTTAAGCATGGTTTTTGCTTTGCCTTAGGTTACTTCGGTGTAGGTATCAGTTGGGTACATGTGAGCATTGCTGATTTCGGCGGCTTACCATTGATAGGCTCGATAGCATTAATGCTTTTATTGTGCGGATACTTAGCTCTATATCCGGCCGTTGTTTTTATGTTGTTAAAACGCTATGTAAAAATACAGCATTGGCCAATCGTGTTGCCGCTTCTCTGGCTGATAATGGAATGGTTGCGCGCTCGTTTTTTAACTGGGTTTCCTTGGCTTTCAATTGGCTATAGCCAACTTGAAGGGCCCTTGAATGGCTTATTCCCGGTTGTAGGTGAGATTGGTGTTTCGACGATATTAGTTTGCTTGAGTGCAAGTCTTGCACTTGGTTTGGTTCGCAAACGAATACACTATTCTATTATTTTATGTACAGTTGTATTGGCTACATCTTACTCGATCCAAAATATCGATTGGGTCACAGTAGACAAAACGAAAAACGCTAAAGTCACTATGGTTCAAGGCAATATCCCTCAATCGCTGCGTTGGACGCCCGAACAAGACATCCCAACCATGCAAAAATACTTGACGATGACTGAAGAACACTGGGATTCTGACTTAATAATATGGCCTGAAGCCGCCATACCAAAACTAGAACCTATCGCCAGTGAGTTTATTGATTTATTGGATCGACGCGCTACTAGCGAGCACGCTGCATTAATCACTGGGATCGTCAATTACCAATTTGAAACAGAACGCGTTTATAACAATTTAATCGCACTGGGTCTGGATACAAAAACTCAAAATACGATCCCATATCGCTATATGCATAGTAACAGGTTCGCCAAGCATCATTTGCTGCCGATAGGCGAATTTGTGCCGTTTGAATCATTCTTAAGGGGACTTGCTCCGATATTTGACTTGCCGATGTCATCATTTACAAGGGGCGACTATCAGCAACACAATTTGAAAGTAAAGGGGTTTAACCTTACACCAGCCATCTGTTTTGAAATTGTTTTTCCTGCACAAATAGCGGCTAACTTGTATGATGATACCGATGCGATTATTACTGTTAGCAACGATGCATGGTTTGGAGATTCTCATGGACCTCATCAACACCTTCAAATTGCGCAAGTAAGAGCACGAGAATTTGGCCTACCCGTGTTTCGAGCAACGAACAATGGTGTGACAGCTTTTGTTGATCACAAAGGAGAAATTTCAAAAATTGCTCCCCAGTTTAAAGATGCGACATTGACTAACAGTGTCACCTTTGTCGAGGGCAAAACACCCTACAGAATTTATGGCGACTATCCAACTTGGCTATTTTTTGTTTTTCTTAACCTATTATTGCTACTAAACAATCTCCGTCAGTCTGATTAAAAAACAACCTTCTTTATTAAAGTATTAATAATTTTAATTAAATCATTGAAAATTATGCGCTTAATACCTACCTTTATTGCAAACAAATGTAATCCAATAAGCGATTAGTAACATATTAATCATTGGCTATGACTTTAATTCGAGTTTTTCGATGTGCAAAGCATGATTAATCGACTTTTTCTTAATGTGTTAATTGCGTATAAGTAGTAGCAACTTTGGTAGGAGAAACCATGTTACAAAACATAAAAGATTTATTTAAACACGATGCCGCTGGCGGAGTGTTACTTGTAATCGCTGCATTAATTGCAATGATAATGGCTAATACAGGGCTCAACCCTTTCTATCAAGGGCTATTTGAAACCCCCGTCGCAGTAAAATTTGGAGCCTTCGAAGTTAATAAGCCTTTTTTACTTTGGGTAAATGATGGTTTGATGGCTATTTTCTTCTTTTTAGTAGGGCTTGAGGTCAAACGGGAAATTCTTGCCGGACATCTTCAATCACGTGACCAAGTCATGCTTCCAGCTGTTGGCGCTGTTGCTGGGATTGCAATACCAGCAGTAATTTATGTGTTCTTTAACTTTGAAGAACCGACGGGCATTAACGGCTGGGCGATACCAGCAGCGACCGACATTGCATTTGCACTTGGGGTTTATAGCCTTTTTGGTCGTTCATTACCCATAACCCTGAAATTATTTTTACTGTCAGTCGCCATATTTGACGACATAGGCGCAATCCTTATTATTGCTTTGTTCTATTCTGCAGAATTATCAACAACATCGCTGGTCATTGCAGGTTTTGGTTTACTCGGTTTATTTATTTTGAACCGATTAGGTGTGCGTTCACAAGGCCTTTACATCCTAATTGGCGTTGTAATTTGGGCGGCTGTATTGAAATCGGGCGTCCACGCTACGCTAGCCGGTTTTGCAATGGCTTGGTTTATTCCACTGCGAGGTAAAAATAGAAGTGGCCATGAAATGCTTCCCCATCTAGAGCACAAGTTGCACCCTTGGGTTGCGTTTTTAATTTTACCGATATTTGCTTTTGCAAATGCTGGAGTGCAAGTAATTGGTGCGACGGGTGATTTAATTATTCCCGTGGTGATTGGCGTTATGGTAGGTTTGTTCATAGGAAAACAAATAGGTATTTTCGGAGCCTGTTGGTTAGCAGTAAAAGCGGGATTCGCCAAACTTCCCGAGGGCGTCACATGGGGTCAACTATACGGAGCCTCGATACTTTGCGGTATTGGGTTTACAATGAGTTTGTTTATCGGCTCCCTAGCATTTGAAACTGCTGATCCCGTTTACCTTGATAGTGTAAAAGTGGGCGTTTTAGGTGGTTCAATATTATCTGCAATTTTGGGTGGCATTGTAATTTCGAGGTCAGCTAAATCTTTTGACAAAAGACAAAACCCTGATTTAGCAAATAATACTTAAACATATAATTAAGACCAAAAGGCGCTTTGATAAGCGCCTTTTTAATGAGGTACGATCTCTAAATGATTACCAAAGGGTCTATAATCCGCGCTAATTGTTGTGATTAGGTTCTAAATATACTTATAAGAAGAGATAGCTACCTTGCAGATTTTTAATACATTTAAGTTTAATAATATCCGTGGTGATATTTTGGGTGGTGTGACCGCCGCCATCGTCTCTTTACCTCTTGCTCTGACTTTTGGCGTTGCCTCTGGAGTTGGCCCAGAAGCGGGGCTTTATGGCGCAATCATTATTGGCTTTTTTGCCGCTATATTTGGCGGCACCCCTACTTTAATATCGGAACCGACCGGCCCAATGACTGTGATTATGGCAGCAGTTGTCACAGCCTTGATCATTGATAACCCTGATAAAGGTATCGCGATGGCATTTACGGTCGTCATGATTGCAGGTGCAACTCAAATTATATTTGGCCTTCTAAAGTTAGGTAAATACATCACCTTAATGCCTTACAGCGTGATAAGTGGGTTTATGTCTGGCATCGGTTGTATATTAATTATTATGCAGTTGGCACCCGCATTGGGTTCTCCAGCACCATCAGGTGGCGTTTTAGGCACACTTTCTAATTTAGATAATATTTTAGCTGCTATCAGTTGGCCTGAACTTTCTATGGCATTAGCAACGCTGGTAATACTTTTCGCAACGCCCAAAAAGTGGAAACGTTTTGTGCCCCCACAGTTAATTGCATTGGTGCTCATTTCAGCATTTTCAATTTGGTTTTTTACTGACGACCCAATTAGAAGAATTGGTGAGATCAACGTCAGCTTACCAAACATGGTTTTCCCTACATTTACCGAAGCTCAAATCAAAACCATGGTGTTAGATGGCATTGTTTTGGGAATGCTTGGCTGTATAGATTCTATGTTAACCTCAGTGATCGCAGATAACCTAACAAGAAGCGAACACAAATCTGATAAAGAACTGGTCGGTCAAGGTATTGGTAACATAATGTCTGGTTTATTTGGCGGTTTACCTGGTGCCGGCGCGACAATGGGTACTGTCGTCAATATCCAATCGGGTGCTAGAACAGCATTATCGGGCGTCGTTCGCGTACTGGTGTTAGTGATAGCAATTTTTGGTGCATCACAGCTGATCTCCATCATTCCAATAGCTGTTCTAGCAGGTATTGCAGTAAAAGTCGGCATCGACATACTTGATTGGAGCTTCATAAAACGCGCTCATACAGTCTCAAAGCAAACATCCTTGATCATGCTAACCGTTCTTCTGCTGACAGTGTTTGTAGACCTTGTTGTAGCCGTTGGGATTGGAGTATTTATTGCTAATATCATCACGATTGAAAAATTGAGTGCCGCACAAGCCAAAAACATTAAAGCAATCAGTGACGTTGATGACAGAATCCCACTGGATACAAAGCAACGATTATTGCTAAACAAAGCCAATGGTGAAATCTTATTCTTCTATTTAAGTGGTACGATGATTTTTGGTGTTTCCAAAGCAATGTCTCGTGAGCTAAAAAGTATGAGCTCTCAAAAAGTATTGATCATTGATTTAAGTGATGTTTCATTTTTGGATGACACAATTATTTTATCAATAGAGAACCTGATTAAAGATGCTTTGCAACTAGAACGTGAAGTTATAATGGTTGTGAAACAAACAAGTTCAATGCAAAGGCTAACGGAAATGGGCTTTACTGAGCTTATATCACCAACACGTTTCATGAAAGATCGTACCCAAGCGCTAGAAGCAGGGGCGAAAATTCTTGCCGACATGAAACAACTTGAATTTGACAATGCGTCTACTAAACGTTATGAGAACCACACCATTGCAGAATAGATAAACCGTGTTGTATGCTAGATAATTAAAAATTAAAAATTAAAAAGAAGAAAAGTATGGCCAAAGGAACCCATCAATATCAAGATGATCCGCGTAATGAGCATATCTTAATCAACATCAATGGTGAGTATTTCGCCAGAGCAGATGCCAAGATATCGGTGTTTGACAGCGGGTTTATTTTAGGAGATGGCGTCTGGGAAGGCATCAGACTACATGAAGGTAAACTAGCGTTTATCGAACAACACATGAAACGCCTTTACGACGGTGCAAAAGCGCTAGACATGCAAATGAATGTCAGCAAAGACGAATTGGTCCAACGCCTTTACGAAACCTGCCGTAAAAACAAAATGCACGATGGTGTTCATATCCGCTTAATGGTCACACGCGGTATCAAAGCAACACCCTATCAAGACCCTCGTGTCACGATAACACCACCCACCATTGTCATTATTGCTGAGCATAAAAAAGCATTGGGTCTAGCTGAAGGTGATGGCGTGAGTCTGTTCACCTCTCATGTGCGTCGCGGCTACCCTGATGTTCAAGACCCAAAGCTAAACACACATTCAAAGCTAAACTGCATATTTGCTTGTATTCAAGCAGCAAAAGCGCAAGTCGATGAAGCTTTGATGCTCGATCCTCATGGCTTTGTTGCCACTTGCAATTCGACCCACTTTTTTATTGTGAAAGGCGACGAAGTATGGACTTCATCTGGTGATTTTTGTTTAGACGGGATTACTAGACGAAACGTGATTGATGTATGTAAAAACAATGGTGTTGCTGTTTACGAAAAAAACTTCACGCTATCTGATGTATACAGCGCTGATGAAGCGTTTATCACTGGTACGTTTGCAGGCTTAACACCTGTCAAGCAAGTCGACGGACGAGTACTCGAAAGCACACGTGTCAGCAGTATGACAAAACATCTTGAGCAATTGTATATCAAGCTTATTGAGCAAGATCACCAATCATGACGGTTAGAATCGCGATGTGGTCAGGCCCTCGCAATATATCTACTGCTATGATGCGAAGCTGGGAAAATAGAGCAGATTGCAGTGTCATCGATGAGCCCTTTTATGCAGCGTATTTAAAACGCACTCAGTTTCGTCACCCGATGTTTGATGAAGTATTAGCATCTCAGCCTAATGATTATCAAACAGTCATAGAGGACTTAACTAAAGCCTTGGTTGAGACTCCGCTTCAATATCAAAAACATATGACGCATCATATTTTAGAGCATGATGACTTAGCCTGGGCTGCAGATATGAAACACTGCTTTTTGATCAGAAATCCCGCTTATGTTATCAGTTCCTACACCAATAGCATGGGCCATTGTAGTGTTGATGATATTGGCATTATTAGGCAATACGAGATTTATAAGCGTTTATCGGATAACTTTTCGAATCCCCTTCCCGTTATTGATACAGAAAAGACACTTAACAATCCTATGCAAACCATAAAAGCATTGTGCGATGTGCTTAATATTAAATTTGATAGCGCAATGCTCTCGTGGCCAGCTGGAAAGCGCGATTCAGACGGCGTTTGGGCCGCGCATTGGTATCGCAGTGTTGAGCAGTCTACTGGATTTAGTAAGCCGCAGATGCGTGATGTTTCGTTGAATGCAGAGCAACAAGCAGTGTTAGAAGAAGTTTTGCCGTTTTATGAAGCCTTGAAACGGTTTTGTTTGTGATGTTGATGGGTTTCTTTGTAGGTAAGTTAAGTGAGTTTATCCGTCATTCCTTCGAATGAAGGAATCTCGTCAATCAACAACCATTCAATCAAACTATCGAGTAAACATTACTAGAGAACATTCAGCGCGCCAGATGAGCCCTATGCATTCATAAAAGCTTCCAACACAGGACGTGTTGGCAGCAGCGGCCAAGGATGGCGCACAGCGGTTTTATGAATGCATAGGGATTATCTGGCAAAAGCTGAATATTGCTTACGGAGAACGGTAGTTGATGTTTAAAGATTGCTAGATTCCAAGGAGGTTCCCGCTGATGCGGGAATGACGATTCTTCTGTTTTAGCAATTTAACTATCGGCCAGACATATACTCGTCGTATGTGCCTTGGAAATAGTGTAACTGATTATCCTTTATTTCGATGATTTGATTGGCCAAACTAGACACAAACTCCCTGTCGTGGCTCACCGTAATCAGAGTGCCGTCAAAGTCCTGCAAGGCTTTATTCAAGGCCTCAATCGCTTCCATATCCATGTGGTTAGTCGGTTCGTCCATGATGATCACGTTGATTTCTTGCATCATCAATTTACCAAATAACAGTCGATTCTTTTCACCACCCGAGCAGACCTTTACGTCTTTTTTCACATCATCTGAGCTGAATAACAACTGTCCCAAGATAGCGCGAACTGCCAAGTCATCGTGCTTTGGAGTACGCCATTGTGACATCCAATCAAACAGGGTCATCGATTCAGAAAAGTCACTGCTTACATCTTGTGCTAGATATCCTATCGAGGCATTTTCTGACCACTTTATGATGCCTTGGTTTGCTTGTAACTCACCCACTAAGCAACGTAAAAATGTAGTTTTACCGGCTCCGTTTTCACCGATAACGGCAAGCTTCGCACCCGCTTCAATTAAAATATCACCGCCGGTAAATAAGGTTTCACCCTCAAAACCATGAGAAACGTCATGTAACTCTAAGGCAAGACGATGTAATTTTTTATGTTGTTTATAAACTAAATATGGAGACTGACGAGAAGATGGAATGACCTCTTCCAGTTCTATTTTCTCAAGCCTTCTTGCACGTGATGTCGCCTGTTTCGCTTTAGATGCGTTTGCAGAGAAACGCGCTACGAAACTTTGTAATTCTTGTATTTCTGCTGATTT
Source organism: Glaciecola sp. KUL10 (assembly GCF_003203515.1). Classification (GTDB taxonomy): domain Bacteria; phylum Pseudomonadota; class Gammaproteobacteria; order Enterobacterales; family Alteromonadaceae; genus Glaciecola. Next base: position 748,370 of record NZ_BGNG01000001.1, read on the forward strand.
TTTAGCATTTTCATTGAGCAGTTGTTCTTTTGCTAATTCAGATGCTGCCATATACGCTTCATAGTTGCCGGTATATAGACGCAGCTCGCCATAGTCTATATCTGCCATGTGAGTGCACACAGAATTCAAAAAGTGCCTATCGTGTGAAATGATCACCATTGTGCACTTTCGCTGATTTAATACATCTTCAAGCCATTTGATGGTGTAGATGTCCAAGTTGTTGGTAGGCTCATCAAGTAACAAAATATCTGGTTGTGAAAATAATGCTTGAGCGATAAGCACACGCAATTTTAAGCCTGGGGGAACTTCCGACATTAAACCGTAGTAATAATTCTCGTCGATACCAGTTTCGACTAATAACTCTATCGCCCGCGTTTCAGCCATGTAACCGTCTAGTTCTGCAAACTCCGATTCTAAATCAGCAACGCGCATGCCCTCTTCTTCTGACATATTTTCAAGCGCATATATACGGTCTCGCTCTTGTTTGATTTCCCACAACTTTTCGTCACCCATGATGACGGCGTCAACAACTGAATATTCTTCAAACGCAAATTGGTTTTGGTTTAGTGTACCTAAGCGCTCACCTGGCGATACAGAGATATTGCCTGCTGAGGGAGCAAGTTCTCCACTCATAATTTTCATCAGCGTAGATTTGCCACAACCATTTGCACCAATTAAACCGTAGCGGTTTCCGTTACCAAATTTGGCAGATATGTTTTCAAACAAAGGCTTAGCGCCAAATTGCATGGTGATGTTTGCGAGCGTAATCAAAAGGGGAATGTCCTGTAGTCAATCTGTTGAATCGTAGAAGTTCAAATTACGATTAGTTGTTCGTGTTTTGAGCGCGCGACTGTACAGCAAACTGAAGAAATTTCAAGGTTTGAATCTTAATCTATCGGGATGTATTGCTTAGGGAGGTTTTAATTATGTAGATTAACGACAAAAGTAAACTAAGTTATTTCTCGTAATGACGAAAATTAAGCTTAATCTGCTTTATAAAAATAAAATTTGAATACCCTGTTTAGAACGACTATTGACGCGCTAAACAGGGTAAAATTATATAGTAGTATTTTGTGCTTTCGAGGATGTTACGCTTTAAATTTAGCAAATGATTAATAATTACCCTCTAGATATACTGTACTTCAATAATTTCAAACTCCACCACACCAGAAGGCGTTTGAATATTTGCGACGTCATCTAAAGACTTACCAATCAAACCGCGCGCGATAGGTGAATTAACCGAGATTAAACCACTTTTAATGTCAGCCTCATCATCGCCAACAATTTTATAGGTGATCTCTTCTTCAGTATCTGCATTGATCACGGTAACCGTTGTTCCAAATATCACTTTGCCGGTATTTTCCATCTTAGTAACATCAATTATTTGAGCATTTGAAAGCTTGCCTTCGATATCTTGGATACGACCTTCACAAAAACTTTGTTGTTCTCTGGCTGCGTGATATTCGGCGTTTTCTTTTAGGTCACCATGCTCTCTAGCTTCAGCAATGGCATTGACAATTTGTGGGCGTTTTACGCTTTTAAGTTCTTTTAGTTCTGCTCGCAGGCTTTCTGCACCCGCAGCTGTCATTGGGTATTTACTCATTGATTGTTCTCTAAGTTATTTTTATTAATCACCGAACTCAAACAACTTTTCACATAGCTGTATTGATTAGCACTTTACGGGGGTTCCACCAAATAAATAATCAGTATTTCGTGAGTGTTGTTCAGTATCAGTAAAGACAAAAAGTGCGCCAAACAGCGCACTTTTATTTTTTTAATGTTCGAAGTATATAACAATTGTCGATGATGACAAACTTGTTACAACGTTATCAACTATATGAAAGTTTTACCTTAAGCATTGTTATGCATTAATTCGCTTATGTAAATCTTGCACAGATGTCACGTTGACTTTGGCGTCAGCCTCTTTCGCTCGGATAGTAGCAAATGCAGCGTTAAGGGTTGTTGTATAAGCTACCTTGTTAAGCAAAGCCTCGCGACGAATATACACTGAATCCGTAATAGCTTGACGACCTTCGGTTGTATTCACAACATAAGAGTATTCGCCATTTTTGATTGCATCTACAATGTTGGGGCGCCCCTCAGACAACTTATTGACGACGCTACACGCTACGCCATTATCATTTAGGAAGCTTGATGTGCCGCTAGTTGCCTCAAGCGTGAAGCCTTTTTCGATCATTTCTTTCGCAAGCTCCACCAATCGGGCTTTATCATTATTGCGCACTGACAGCAGTACCTTACCTTTAACAGGCAGTGGAGCTGATGCGCCAAGGTTGGCTTTTGCATAGGCTTCGTTAAAGCCGTCACCCACACCCATCACTTCACCTGTTGAACGCATTTCTGGCCCTAAAAGTGGGTCAACACCTTGGAACTTAGCAAACGGAAGCACCACTTCTTTTACTGAGAAGAAAGGTGGTATTACTTCTTTCGTGAAGCCTTGCTCAGCTAAGCTCGTGTCCGCCATCACGCGTGCAGCTATTTTCGCGAGCGCAACGCCAGTCGCTTTAGAAACAAAAGGTACGGTTCTCGCGGCTCTTGGATTGACTTCGATAAGATAAACTTCACCGTCTTTAATCGCAAACTGAGTGTTCATCAAGCCAATTACACCTAGCTCTAAGGCCATATCTCTAACTTGCTTGCGCATCACGTCTTGAATATCGCTAGGAAGTGAATATGGCGGTAAACTGCACGCAGAGTCACCAGAGTGAACACCTGCTTGCTCGATATGCTCCATAATGCCACCGATAACAACATCTGTACCGTCACAAATTGCGTCGATATCTACTTCAATCGCATCGTCCAAGAAGCGATCTAATAGCACTGGCGAGTCATTCGAGACTTTTACCGCTTCGTTTAGGTAGCGTGTTAAGTCTTTAATGTCATATACGATTTCCATCGCGCGCCCGCCTAAAACATATGAAGGGCGAACAACTAACGGGAAACCAATCTCTTCTGCACGCTCTAAGGCTTCTTGCATGTTGCTAACCGTCGCGTTAGCAGGCTGTTTAAGGCCTAACTTATTGACCATTTGCTGGAAGCGCTCTCTGTCTTCAGCACGATCAATTGCGTCGGGCGAGGTACCGATAATCGGTACACCGTTTTCTTTCAATGCTCTTGCCAATTTAAGCGGTGTTTGACCACCATATTGAACAATCACGCCTTTAGGTTGCTCAACACGCACGATTTCAAGCACGTCTTCTAGTGTGACTGGCTCAAAATACAAGCGGTCCGAAGTATCATAGTCGGTAGAAACCGTTTCAGGGTTACAGTTAACCATGATGGTTTCGTAGCCATCATCGCGCATTGCTAATGCCGCGTGAACACAGCAATAATCAAATTCAATGCCTTGACCGATACGGTTTGGACCACCACCAATCACCATAATTTTATCTTTATCTGACGCTTGAGCTTCACACTCTTCGTCATAGCTTGAATACATATAGGCCGTTGACGTTGAAAATTCTGCCGCACAGGTATCTACACGCTTATAAACCGGTAATACATTGAATTTGCTGCGCACATCGCGCACATCGCTTTCGGCAACGTTTGTGAGTTCCGCAATTCGCGCATCAGCAAAGCCTTTACGCTTAAGCGTACGCATGAGGTTTGCATCAATTTCAGATAGACCAAGACGAGTAATCAAAGCTTCTAGTTGAACAATCTCTTCTAGTTGAACCAAATACCATGGATCAATATTTGTTAGCGCGAAAATCTCATCAACGCTCATGCCTAATCTAAACGCATCACCGATGTACCATATACGCTCGGCACCGGGCTCACGCAGTTCGTAAACAATTTTATTTTTTGCTTCTGGGTCGTCCAAATCAACGATTGGATCTAGGCCATTAACGCCGACTTCTAAGCCGCGCAATGCTTTTTGTAATGATTCTTGTTGGTTACGACCAATTGCCATTACTTCACCTACAGACTTCATTTGAGTCGTTAAGCGATCATTTGAACCCGCAAACTTTTCAAAGTTAAAGCGAGGTATTTTGGTGACAACATAATCGATAGCAGGCTCGAACGATGCTGGCGTTAATCCACCCGTGATATCGTTAGCCAGTTCATCTAAGGTAAATCCAATGGCCAGTTTCGCTGCAATTTTAGCAATCGGGAAACCGGTCGCTTTTGATGCAAGCGCTGATGAACGAGACACGCGAGGGTTCATCTCGATAATCACCATACGGCCTGTTTTAGGGTCGATACCAAACTGAACGTTAGAACCGCCTGTTTCAACACCAATTTCGCGCAATACAGCCATTGCTGCATTTCGCATAATTTGAAATTCTTTATCTGTCAGTGTTTGTGCCGGCGCGACGGTAATTGAATCACCCGTGTGCACGCCCATCGGGTCGAAGTTTTCAATGGTACATACAATAATGCAATTATCAGCTTTATCACGTACCACCTCCATTTCATATTCTTTCCAACCGATAAGTGATTCGTCGATAAGCAGTTCTGAAGTTGGCGACAAATCAAGGCCGCGCGTACAAATTTCATTAAATTCATCTTTGTTATACGCAATACCACCGCCCGTGCCACCCATGGTAAACGAAGGGCGAATAATGCAAGGGAAACCAATACGCGTCAGCACGTCATGGGCTTCTTCAAGCGTATGCGCAATTTCAGCGCGCGGGCACTCAAGACCAATTGACTTCATTGCTTTGTCAAAGCGCTCGCGGTCTTCCGCTTTATCGATTGCATCAGCAGTTGCACCAATCAATTCAACATTGAATTCTTTTAGTACACCGTATTTATTTAAATCTAAGGCACAGTTAAGTGCGGTCTGACCACCCATGGTCGGTAAAACCGCGTCTGGCTTTTCTTTTGCGATAATATTGCGAACGACTTCCCAATGAATTGGCTCGATGTATGTTGCGTCGGCCATTTCTGGATCAGTCATAATCGTTGCTGGATTAGAGTTAACTAAGATAACTCTGTAGCCTTCTTCGCGCAGTGCTTTACAAGCTTGTGCGCCAGAGTAGTCAAATTCGCAGGCTTGACCAATAACAATAGGGCCAGCGCCAAGAATAAGAATGCTCTTGATGTCGGTACGTTTTGGCATATCGGTGTTTCCTATTGTTTAGCTTGTTTAATAAGTTCGATAAATTTATCGAACAAAGGGGCCGCATCATGTGGGCCAGGACTCGCTTCAGGGTGTCCTTGAAAACTGAACGCGGGTTTGTCAGTGCGCTCAATACCTTGCAATGACTTATCGAACAGCGATACGTGCGTCACTTTAAGGTTGTCTGGTAATGAAGTTTCATCGACTGCAAAACCATGGTTTTGGCTGGTAATCATAACCACATCTCTATCCAGATCTTTGACAGGATGGTTGGCGCCGTGATGGCCAAATTTCATTTTCACAGTGTTTGCACCGCTTGCAAGGGCTAATAACTGGTGACCAAGACAAATGCCAAAGATTGGAATCGATTTTTCTAAAAAGACTTTAATTGCTTCAATCGCATAGGTACATGGCTCTGGGTCACCTGGGCCATTAGAGAGAAAAATACCGTCTGGATTCATTGCTAACACATCTTCAGCCGGTGTTTGTGCAGGCACAAGTGTTAGCTTGCAACCACGATCAACTAACATGCGTAGAATATTGTGCTTGGCGCCAAAGTCATAAGCGACAACATGAAACGGCAAGTCTTGTTTGTTTTCATCATAGCCACTGCTTAGTGCCCAAGAACCGTCATTCCAAGTTTTCTGTTCTTTAATTGAGACAACTTTTGCTAGGTCCATACCTTTCAGGCCCGGAAATTCGCGCGTTTTTTCGACCGCGTCATAAACCTCTACATCATCACCTGCGATAATACAGCCGTTTTGCGCACCTTTATCGCGCAAGATTCGAGTCAAGCGTCTTGTATCGATATCGGCGATGGCAACTATATTTTTTTCGGTGAGGTATTGAGAGAGGGTTTGTTGATTTCTGAAGTTACTGGCAATAAGTGGAAGGTCTCTGATGACCAATCCTTTAGCCCATATGGTGTCGGATTCTTTATCTTCATCATTGGTTCCTGTATTACCAATATGAGGATATGTGAGGGTAATTATCTGCTGAGCATATGAAGGATCTGTTAAGATTTCTTGATAGCCAGTCATAGATGTATTAAAAACGACTTCACCAACGCTAGCACCTGCAGCGCCGATAGATGTGCCTTTGAAAACTGAACCGTCTTCTAGCACTAATAGGGCGGAAATAGCCAAGTCAACCTCCGAAAATTAAGGATAACTAGGGAAATTCAAGCGAAACGCCTAAACTTCCGAAAAACACGATATTTTTAGCCTACAATCAAAAATATCGAGATGTCTTCGCTGAATATCACATTATTTTATCCAATCACCGACAAAGCGTTTAAAAGGCATTGCACCACACTTTTATTGCCGTTCAACCAGTAAAATTGCAAACATTTGGCAAATTCCGCAAAGTATATATTAACTAAGCAACGAGGTCTATTTCTTTCTTATTTTAATTAACTAAACCAGTGAAAATAGCCTCTTAAGGCAAAAAACCAATTGAAATGGCTAAAATAAGCAAGTTTATATATCAACCTTAGTTTAAATTCAGTACATCCTGCATCGAAAACAAACCGTTAGCCTGCGTTTTCTGTTTTTGTTTTAACCAGATTGCAGCTGTTAATGCACCATTTGCAAACGTAAGTCGACTAGATGCTTTATGCGTTAATTCAAGACGCTCGCCAATAGTTGCGAAAATAGCCGTATGTTCCCCTACAATATCACCCGCACGAACGGTCGCGAACCCAATTGTATTTGGATCACGGAGCCCAGTGTTGCCTTCACGCGTATAAACCGCACATTTCGATAAATCTCTTCCGAGCTCATCAGCAATTGCTTCACCTAAGGCCATTGCCGTGCCAGAGGGCGCGTCTTGCTTAAAGCGATGATGCGCTTCGACGATTTCGATATCACTGCCATTACCCATTACTTGGCTTGTCATTCTTGCCAGTTTTAAAAGTAAATTCACACCAACACTATAATTAGCGGCAAATACAATTGGAATGTGCTTGGCTGCGTCGTCAATAGCTTGAAGTTGTTGCTGATTCAATCCCGTTGTGCCAATAACTATGGGTAGATTATTGCTAACGCACCATTCAAGGTTTGCCTCGAGCGCTTCAGGAAGCGTGAAATCAATAATCACATCACTCAAATCAGCATTTTGCTGACTGACACTGCATATATTGATGTACTGCTTTGCAATACCGGCTAATTCTCCTGCATCTAAACCGATAAAGCTCGATGAATCACGCACACTTGCAAAGCCTAAGGACGCTTCAGCATGTTGATAGCAAGCGTCAATCAATACTCGCCCCATGCGCCCGTTCGCGCCCAATACACCCATCTTAGTCATTCTTAATCCTTATCACCGTCGTTCTATGCTCTAGATTCACCAATTTTTTCAGTAAAATAATTATCTGGCAGCTAGAGCCTGTTGATCATTCAATACATCGAATGATAACTACCCCGTCCTAGAATTCCTAATATTGTTTTATTTAAAGATAGATATTTAACTTTTTGATTCTCTAGCTATTATATACAGTCAAGTTCGCATCATTTTCTGATGTACTAATTGCGGTAGAATAGATAGGAATGTAATGAAACAAAAAATCCACATTTGGGACTTCCCTACCCGCGCATTTCATTGGTTACTAGTTACAGCCATAGCATTTCAATACATTACAGTCGAAATCCTTGATGACGCTATTCAACTCCATTTTTATGGCGGCTATGTCACGCTTGGCTTGATTATTTTTCGCTTGTTTTGGGGGATGTGGGGTGGTTTTCATGCAAGGTTTGTAAATTTTATAAAGAGCCCAGCAACGACGTATCAATATGCAAAGTTGCTCGGATCTCAGCAAAACTCATCCCACTTAGGGCACAATCCAATGGGTGCTTATTCTGTTATTGCGATTCTAAGCATCATCGCGACGCAAGCAGTATCCGGTTTATTCACTACAGACGATATTTTTTCAGAAGGACCCTATTACTCCTCTGTCCCCTCGTTTTATCAGGACATCGCCAGTTGGCTTCATCACAACCTTTTTACCGCGATTTGGGTCTTTTTAGTATTTCATCTTGGCGCGATGTTGTTCTATAAACTCGTCAAAAGACAAGCGTTAGTTAAAGCCATGATTACGGGGCATAAAGAATTAAATGGAAGCGAGAGTGATATTGATAAACCACTTAAAACCCATGTGAGCCCGCTCTGGTTTTTGATTACCCTAGCACTAACGGTAGTGTTGGTTTATTGCATCGTTGAAGTTTGGGCTCCTGAAGTGGTGGATGATTTTTATTATTGAATGATTGAAACACTGTTTGCTGAGTGCGGTTATCAGATAAATACAAACTTTTTCATATGGCCTGTACATGGGTAATAGTGAGGAAGGGTTCTAAGGAGGCCACCTTTTTCAAGGTGATGATGTTTCTCAGTAGGTTATAATAGTGAAGATTCTTTGTAATTAATGGTAATCATGTGTCTTTGTGGGTGATTGTTTTGATATTTCTTCGTGTTAAATGATAGTAACAAGAAAATTAAACTATCGAGTGCACATTACCAAAGAACATTCAGCGCGCCAGATAAGCCCTATGCATTCATAAAAGCTTCCAATACAGGACGTATTGGTAGCAGCGGCAATATATGGCGAACAGCGGTTTTATGAATGCATAGGGCTTATCTGGCAAAAGCTGAATAAAGCTTACGCATTGCGGTGATTGATGTTTAAAGGTTGCAGTGCAAATTAGGTTCCCGCATTCGCGGGAATGACGTTTGATTACTTCAACGACGTTTCTCACGTTATTCATTAAAATGAAGCTTTTTAAAACTCGTTGATAAACTCTGCGTTTTAGTCTTTTTTATAGTCATCGTGACACGCTTTGCATGTCGCACCGACTGCGCCGATAGCTTTGCGATAATTCGATTCATCTTTGTTTTTAGCTACAAGTTGCAACGCTTGAGCGGCTTTGACCATATCCATTGCTTTGCTATTGAAGTCGTCACGATTTTTCCAAATGCTGTCTTTTGCACCCGTTTTAACATCAATTGGCGTAGTGTCCAAAGCAAAATAGTCTTCAATCATTAGGCCCAATTGCTCGATGCGTTGACCATTCACTTCCATCGTTTGCTCGTTAAATGGAATTTGACCTTTTGCCATTCCACCTAGAGGCCCCATATTAGAGCGCACTAGCTGAAAAATTGATTGTCTAAACTTAACAGCGTTGTTAGCTTGCTTTTCAGACTTAGCCTCTTGAGCTACCACATTCCCCGCACAAATTAAACTAGCCAAAGCACTGATTATTATTATTTTTTTCATATTTGAATTCCTACCTATATTGAGTGTACGTAAGTAACTAATTGTTTACGCAAGATGTACTTTTATAGATTAGACCAATTTTAGCTTTTTGAGAACTAAGTCTTTTTTAATCCGCGTATTTTAATTGCAACGCAATATCTAATTTACTCTGCTTACATTGGCTGCTTAAACTTTTTCCGAAACACTGTAACTAAAATAAAAAAGCAAAGGCTTAGTCTCAAAATGCTTTTAAGAGCGTAAGGGTAGCGAACCAAACCAAGCATTGTTAGATAAAGCGAAGAAATAACCTCTCTGTTCGTTTAATATTTGAATTCATCGCACTCTCCAATATAGGCTTGAATAGGCTTGAAAAACGTTAACGATATTCACAACTTTTCACAGCATTAATGAAAAAGCCAGCAAACTGCTGGCTTTTTATTCTAAAAATAACTAGTGACTGCTTAATTAGTCAAATCATCAAAAAACTTCTTAACACCGTCAAAGAAACCCTGTTCTTTAGGACGGTTTTTACCGCCACCCATTGACGCTTCAAATTCTTCTAGCATTTCTTTTTGCTTTGATGACAAGTTTATCGGTGTTTCAATCACTACCTTACACATTAAATCACCAACTGATCCGCTTCTTACAGACTTAACACCTTTGCCACGCAGACGATACATTTTACCCGTTTGTGTTTCGGCGCTAATTTTAAGTTTTACTTTACCGTCTAAGGTAGGTACTTCGATATCCCCACCTAAGGCGGCTACCGTGAAGCTAATTGGCACTTCACAATACAAATTGTTGCCATCGCGCTCGAATATTTCGTGTTGACGGACGTTGACCTGAACATATAAATCACCCGCTGGTGCGCCCATTTCACCAGCTTCACCTTCGCCACTTAAACGGATACGATCACCGGTATCTACGCCAGCAGGTACTTTGACCGATAAGGTTTTAGTTTTTTCAATACGACCTTGACCACGACAGGGTGTACAAGGGTCTGAAATTATCTTGCCTCTACCAGAACAGGTTGGGCAGGTTTGCTGAACAGCAAAGAAGCCTTGACGCATTTGGACCTGACCATTGCCCTTACATGTTGGACAGGTTGTTGGCGAGGTGCCTTTCTTAGCGCCCGAGCCATGACAGCTGTCACATTCGACCAACGTTGGGACGCGAATCTCAACTTCTTTTCCACGAACGGCTTCTTCAAGCGTCATTTCTAGGTTGTAGCGAAGATCTGAGCCTTGGCGTGCACGCGAACCACCGCCTCGTCTACCACCACCAAATATATCACCGAAGACATCACCGAAGATGTCACCAAAATCAGCACCTTGACCATGACCGCCACCACGATTTGGATCAACACCTGCGTGACCATATTGGTCGTAGGCAGCACGCTTTTGATCATCGGTTAGGATTTCATGCGCTTCTTGAATTTCTTTAAATTTTTCTTCCATGCCCTTGTCGCCCTGCGTTCTATCAGGGTGATACTTCATGGCGAGTTTTTTATAGGCTTTCTTAATTTCGCGCTCTGTAGCGCTTTTAGCGACACCTAATACTTCGTAATAATCTCGTTTGGACATAAGAGTGACAATTCCTAACTAATGCTGTGTTTCGTGCTGAATGTTGTTGATTTGAGTTGTGTCATTTTCAGGTTTATTACTACTGAAAATCGTTGCAAACAAAACTAAAGTCAACAACACTAAGTGTTAATACTTTATAAACGCGTTAAGGGCCAGCACAATGTCTGACCCCTTAAACACTTGTCAAAGCTAGATTGTCAGACAGCCTAGCTTTGCTTTACCGACTTATTTTTTGTCGTCTTTTACTTCTTCAAACTCAGCGTCAACAACATCGTCGTCAGCTGCTTTTGCTTGTGGCTCTGCACCTTCTGGCGCTGCTTGACCTTCAGCGGCAGCCTTAGCTTGTGCAATTTCCATCAACTTGCTTGATGCTTCCATTAGCGCTTGCGTTTTAGCTTCGATAGCTGCCTTGTCATCGCCCTTGCGTGCTTCTTCAAGCTCGCCTAACGCTTTTTCAATTGCTTCTTTATCTTCAGCTGGTAATGCATCGCCTGCTTCTTCGATTTGAGTACGTGTACCGTGAATCATACCGTCAGCTTGGTTTCTTGCTTGTACTAACTCTTCAAATTTTGCATCAGCATCTTTGTTTGCTTCAGCATCAGCAACCATTTGCTCGATCTCTGACTCACTTAAACCAGAAGAAGCTTTAATCGTGATCTTCTGCTCTTTACCTGTATCTTTATCTTTTGCAGATACGTGTAAGATACCGTCAGCATCAATATCAAAAGTTACTTCAATTTGAGGGGTTCCACGTGGCGCAGGGCGAATACCTTCTAGATTAAATTGACCTAGTGATTTATTGCCAGATGCTTGCTTACGCTCACCTTGTAGTACGTGTACTGTTACTGCTGCTTGATTATCGTCAGCCGTAGAGAATGTCTGCGATTTTTTGGTCGGAACAGTTGTGTTCTTCTCAATCAATGCAGTCATTACACCGCCCATAGTCTCGATACCAAGTGATAATGGTGTAACGTCTAATAATAGAACGTCTTTAACATCACCCGCTAATACACCGCCTTGAATTGCAGCACCTGTCGCAACTGCTTCATCAGGGTTAACGTCTTTGCGCGGCTCTTTGCCGAAGAAATCTGTGACGTATTTTTGAACCAAAGGCATGCGCGTTTGACCACCTACTAAGATGATATCATTGATATCACCAACAGAAAGGTCTGCATCAGCTAGCGCTTGCTTTAATGGCTCAAGCGACTGCTTAACTAGGTCTTCAACTAACGACTCAAGCTTAGCGCGTGTTACTTTGATTGCTAAGTGCTTAGGACCACTTGCATCTGCCGTGATGTACGGCAAGTTAACTTCTGTTTGTTGCGCAGAAGAAAGTTCGATTTTAGCTTTCTCGCCCGCTTCTTTAAGACGTTGCATTGCAAGTGGGTCTTTACGTAAGTCAAAACCTTGTTCTTTTTGGAACTCTTCAACTAGGTAGTTAATCATGCGGTTATCGAAGTCTTCACCACCTAAGTGAGTATCACCGTTAGTTGCGAGTACTTCAAACGTATGCTCGCCATCAGCTTCATCGATTTCAATGATTGAGATATCGAATGTACCACCACCAAGGTCATAAACAGCAACTACGCTGTCGCCTTTCTTCTTGTCCATACCATAAGCAAGCGCAGCCGCTGTCGGCTCGTTGATAATACGCTTAACTTCAAGTCCAGCAATACGACCAGCATCTTTCGTTGCTTGGCGCTGAGAATCGTTGAAGTATGCAGGTACTGTAATAACAGCTGCAGTTACTTCTTCACCAAGATAGTCTTCAGCTGTTTTCTTCATCTTTTTAAGCACTTCAGCAGAAATTTGCGGTGGTGCCATTTTCTCGCCATTTGCTTCAACCCATGCATCGCCATTGTCAGCCTTTGTAATGTTGAAAGGCATAATATCGATATCGCGCTGAACTTCGTTATCTTCAAAACGGCGACCAATTAAACGCTTAATTGCGAAAAGTGTATTTTTAGGATTGGTAACTGCTTGGCGCTTTGCAGGTGAACCCACTAAAATCTCGCCTTCATTGCTGTATGCAATAATCGATGGCGTGGTGCGATCACCCTCTGCATTTTCAATTACTTTTGCTTTGTCGCCGTCTAGTACTGCGACACATGAATTTGTTGTACCTAAATCGATACCAATGATTCTACCCATTTGTGTGTCTCCAAAAATATGTTGTGCTTGCTTGATGCAATAACTTTCTTTATGAATCTAAAGTGGGGTTAATACCCCTGTTTTCAATACGTGTTTTAAGTTTTTTAAAAAACTCAAAAACCTTTATTTATGCTTGTGTATCGATGCCGTCAGTAGTAGCTGTCGATACCATCACCATTGCTGGACGCAACAGGCGACCATTTAACACATAACCTTTCTGCATAACTGCCATAACAGTATTAGGCGCAAATTCTTCTGACGGTTGCATCGCCATTGCTTGATGTTGCTCTGGATTAAAAGCTTGACCTTGCGGGTCGACAACTTCCATTCCAAATTTTTCGACAGTAGAAACGAAGGATTTAAACGTGAGCTCAACACCTTCCAAGATAGGCTTAACACTTTCATCTTCAGGGTTAGATACCTGTAATGCGCGCTCAAGATTATCCAATACTGGCAGTAACTCACCAGCAAAGCGTTCTAATGCGAACTTGCGTGCTTTTTCTACTTCTTGGTCAGCGCGTCTGCGAGCATTTTCGCTATCAGCTTTTGCTCTTAACACTGCGTCTTTTTGCCCGCTAATCGTCGCGTTAGCAGTTTCCAGAGCGGCTTCGAGTTCAGCAATGCGCTCTATATCGGTATCACCGACTTCTGGTGCATCAACGACTTCACCTTCGAGCGGCGCATCATTTTCGGCAGTTTGATTATCTTCGGCTTGCAGCATTTCATCTACTGTTTGCTCTTCTTGTGCTTTATTTTGCTCGTCGCTCATGTTTTTCTCCGCATTTGTTGCAACTTTTGCGTTAGTCTTTAAGGTGATATGTTAATCAAGTGTGAAATCAAGCTTTTTTGCCTTCAAAACACGCTATAATTTGTTGTTGCGAAGGTATATGGGGCTTGTTTGCATAGCTTCAAGGGGTGTTTTAAGGAAAAACCACAAAAATATTATGTTATCAATTTGGAGTGTTGCAGGACTCGTATTTGTTTACTTGGCAATCGTTTTTATGGTGGCTATGTTTTCAAGTACGCGTGTGAAAAAAGCCTCGCCTTATGTCTACGCGTTGGCCTTGGGTATCCATTGCACTTCTTGGGCATTTTTTGGCACTACCACCCAAGCTATTCAATTTGGTTGGGCGTTTGTTCCGACATATCTCGGTGTGATTCTTGTGATGATTTTTGGCTACTCGGCCTTGCTCAAAATTGCAAGGGTTTGCCAAAAACATCATATTAGTTCGCTCGCTGATTATTTAGGCGCTAGATACCAACATTCAAATCTGTTGGCTGGAACCGTAACGCTATTGTGTTTTGTCGGTGTCATTCCTTATATTGCACTTCAACTTGATGCAATTACCATGATCATCTCATTGATTTCAATTCAAAGCGGCGGTTGGTCAAGCAGTATTGGCGCTTATGTTTCGTTACTAATGGCATTGTTTGCGATTTTATTTGGCGCAAGACAACTTGATTTAACCCAAAAGCATTCTGCATTAATGGTTACCCTTGCATTCAGTTCGCTCATCAAAGTGATCGCGTTGTGCTTTGTCGGTATTTATATTTGTTATTTCTTGTTTGATGGCATTTTCGACTTATTAGCTAAGTCTTTTGCAGAGCCTACCAGCCGTCAGATATTTTATGCTGAGTCATCTATTTGGGTATATTTAACCCACATTGTTCTAGGTATAGCTTCGATGTTTTGTTTGCCAAGGCAATTTCATGTCAACTTTATCGAATTTAATAATGAAAAAGAGTTAAAAACTGCACGATGGGTGCTTCCTTGTTATTTGCTTTTAATGAGTCTGTTCGTATTACCCATTGGATTAGCCGGCACCTTATTATTTCCTGACGGTCAATTTAGTTCTGACAGTTTCGCAATTAGTATTCCTATGTCACAAGGCAACATGTGGGGGGTTATAAGTGCCTTTATTGGTGGATTGGCTGCATCCACCAGCATGGTCATTGTTGCGACCCTTGCATTGGGTATTATGATTGCTAATAACTTTATTACTCCACTTTGGTTTTTCATAAAAAAATCAAACATTGCCCAGCGCGGATTGAGTGTCGACAACATTCTGTTAATTCGGCAACTAAGTATTTTAGTGATTATCGGCATTGCCTATTTTTACCATGTATACGTGAGTCAATCTGCTAGTTTGGTGAAAACAGGATCGGTTGCGATGTCACTGCTAGCGCAAACATTTCCTGCAATTATTGGCGCGATCTACTGGCGTAAGGCATCTTTAAAAGGTGTATTCGGCGGCATGATATTAGGCGTGTCACTATGGGTAATTTATCTACTTTACCCTAGCATATTGGCTGGTTTTTATTTTGAAGACTCACCCTCTGATTTAGCATTAGCTGCTGGGTTCGCAATATCAATTACAGTTAATATTGTCACTTTTGTTATTGTTTCTCTGATCACTAACCGTCATGAAAACCCACAATTTAATGATGAAACCAAAACTTCGCGTGGCGTGACTATTGAGCAACTATCAAAAACCTTTGAGCAAGTGATACCCAACCATTCGTTCACCGATGATTTACTTGAACAAAATACTGAGTTTCCAAACGCACAAGCGACCGCCAGTCAACTCACTCGAGCCAGACAAATTTTATCTGCTCATCTTGGCAACGCTAGCGCCAAAATCGTGCTAGACGCAATTAGCTCATCCACCAGCATTTCAAAAGACGATTTTGGAGAGTGGGTCGAAATGGCCACTAAAAGCTTTAAATTCAACCGTGAATTATTGCAATCCTCGGTCAATTATCTTCCCCAAGGCATCAGGCTCGTGGATGCGGACTTAAACTTAGTTGCTTGGAACGAAAAGTACGAAGCGCTTTTTGAATACCCTGACGGTTATCTTCAAATAGGAATGAAACTGCAAGATATCCTTGAGTTTAACTCCAAGCGAGGAATTTTAGGGCTTGAAGGGACGATTGATGATCAAGATGCGATTGAAAAACGCTTGTTATTGATTAAGGACAAACAATCATTTAAACGCGTCGTGACTCAGTCAAATGGCTTAACCATGGAAATTTCAGGTAGCCCGTTACCGATAGGCGGATACGTCACTGCCTTTAATGACATTACTGAGTATATGCAGATTCAAAAAGAACTTGAACGCTCAAAGTCTGAACTAGAACAGCGCGTCAAATACCGAACAGCAGAACTCAACGAAGCAAAAGATGAAGCAGAAAGAGCCAACCTCAGTAAAACTAAGTTTTTGGCTGCCGCTGGCCATGATTTAATGCAACCATTTAACGCCGCATCGCTGTTTGCCAATTTGTTGCACAAACAACAAGTTAATGAAGACGACATTAAACTATCAAGCGGCCTGATTGGTGCTTTGGATAATGCTAATGAACTCTTATCTATGTTACTGGATATGACCAAACTAGAGTCGGGTCTGATTAAACCCCAACCCACATTATTTATGCTGGATGATTTGTTAGCCCCCTTGGCTCATGAGTTTTCGATGATAGCAAAACAAAAAGGAATCGAATTAAGCTATATTCAAAGCTCTATCTGGGTTCATACAGATAAACAATTATTATCTCGAATAATTCAAAACCTGTTGAGTAATGCTGTTCGCTATACTCAACAAGGTAAAATTGTTTTAGGTATTAAGCGCGTCAGTAAAACACATTTTAAACTTGTGGTAATAGACACGGGAAGCGGTATACCTGATGATCAGCTGGAATTTGTGTTCGATGAGTTTAAGCAAGTAAGCACTTCAAATACTGGCCAAGGCCTTGGCTTGGGGCTAACAATTGTTCAAAAGCTGAGTGAGCTTCTTAGTATCAAGATTAAAATTGCTTCTGAATTAGACAAAGGTACGCAATTTAGTTTGACGATGCGTCGTTCTGAAAGTCAGCTAACTAAAGCTATGCAAGAAAGGCAAGTCATTCAACGCAGTGAACAGTTTAGCGGCAAACATGTTTTGTTAATCGAAAATGATGCGTTGGTGACGCGGGCCATGAGCACACTTTTGCAGTCTTGGGGAATGCTTGTACATCACTGCGCATCTTCAAACGACTTGATACGTATTGAATCGGAGAAAATTGATATAGCCATCATCGATTACCATCTAGATTTTGGTGAGAATGGAATTAGTTTATTCAAGCAAATTAACAAGAACATGAATCCCCCTGTAAAAGGTATACTAATTACCGCCAATCGAGATGAAAGCATTCAAAACTTGGCTGCAAATAACGATTTAATTTACATGACGAAGCCCATCAAAGAAATCGTATTAAAACGCAGTTTAAACAAACTACTTAAAACTTAATTTTCGATAGACGTAAGTTGTTTGTAGATCACACCAGCTTGGGTTCTATTATTTAGACCTAGCTTTTTAAGAACTTGTGATGAATGTTGTTTAACAGTGGACTCGGATATGTTGAGTTCATATGCGATTTGCTTGTTAAGTAAGCCATCAGCCATCATTTTTAATACTTTTAATTGATTAGGCGTGAGTTGTGCTAATCGTGATAGATTTTCTTTGATGTCAGCGTTTTGGGTATCAGTGTTTTCTATGGCATCAAGGTTGATATAATCAGGCACCCAAAACCCACCATTTAATACATGTTCGACCGCCTCTGCCATTTTATCCAGTGAGCTGGATTTGGGAATGAAGGCGCAAGCGCCCATCTCCATCACTTTGTGAATCACCTGAACACTTTCTTCTGCGGAAACGATGATGACAGATAGGTTGGGAAACGAAGATATAATATTCATTAGGCCAGTGAGCCCATCATTGCCTGGCATTTTCAGGTCGAGAAAGAGTAAATCAGTATTTTCTTGTTTGCTAAGCGCCTCGATTGTTTGCTCAAAGTCTTCAGTAAACCTTACTTCGTCGCCGATCACCTCAGCAATTGCTTGTTGCAAGGCCATACGAAATAATGGGTGATCATCTGCAATAATACTACTTAGGGATGCCATCTACTGCTTATATCCTATCGACACATTACGATCCTCAAATGCTAGTTTGGTAAACTTAGCCTGTCTTTGTTTGATTTTCAAACATCTGCTAAGAAACAAACACCTGAACATAAACTACTGAAAACAAAAAAGCAGTCTAGACTCAGTAAGTAATAGACTGCAATACACAATGGAACAGTTTGCTAATTAAAAACGATAGCCTACGGTTAAGTGAATCGTACGCGGGTCGCCGTAATAGCCTATTAGTGTTAAATCACCGCCTAAACCGGGCAATAACTCGCCATTTTCACCGCGCGTGACAAAGTCGTAACCACCCACCAAGTATTCTTCGTCAGTTAGGTTTTTAGCATGCAGGCTTGCAAACCAATCACCACTCATACTTTCCCATGCCACGCTCACATTCACCATGTTATACGCATCTTGCTCTAGCAGGTCACTGGTCTCGAAAAGCAAGTAATCATCTCGTCTGTATACGCCGCCATTAATTACAAAACTGCCAAAGTCAGTTTCTAAAAAGTAATTCGCAGATAAATTTATGGTCATCTCAGGCGTATTCGATAAACCAATTACCGGTGGTATGGTATTGCCTGCTTCAACGTCTGTATCAATATAACCAAGTGCTAGATCAATACTCAGATTGTCTGTAGCAACATAGGTAAATTCAGATTCAATACCCCATGCAGACGATTCTGCGACATTGCGAAGCACTTGTTGCAGATCAGTTGCAGTATTACCTGGCCCAAAACCAACATACTGTCGGTCTTTGTGATCAAATGAAAACAAAGTGACGTTTGCGCGCAGTGAGTCATTCCAATCGCTTTTCATTCCAAGCTCAAAAGAGTCGACGATTTCTGGGTTAACACCGTCTTCATTGATGGTCGCTCTAGGGTTAAAGGTGCCTGACTTAAAGCCTTGAGAATATGATGCAAATAGCATCAAATCATCGTTTACTTGATATTCAAGTCCAATACGAGGCGTAAAACGAGACCAACTTTCAGACTTGGGCGCATCCAACACACCATCACCATCACTGTCACTGCCAAGTACTGTCGGAACAAGCTGACCATCAGGTCTAACGTAACCAGGCACCCAACCACTTGAAGGGTACACATTGGCAAATACTAATCCGTTGTTTACAAATGCTGTTTTTTCTTCGTCGGTATAGCGTGCGCCAACCGTCATCGATAGTTGGTCACTTAAATTAAAAGAAGACTGAGCATAAACAGCCCAACTTTCTGAGTTGTTACAGCCAGTTACTTCACGTGTTAAGCCTGGTGTCGCAAACGCGACTCTGCCCAAAAAACCGAGAATCGCATCAAAGTTTCCGCATGATTCACCATCGTATAGATACACACCGCTTACCAAGGAATAACGGCCATTATCAAAGTTAGCTTGTAATTCATGAGATGTATTTTCGTCTTTGTATTCGGCAGGTACATCAAAAATATCCAAAGGCGTGTTATCAAAATCAATATTGGTAGGCGAATAGCCTTCTCTGCTGGCTCCGATGTATTTTAACTCGAGGTTCTCAGAATAGTCATAGCGCGCCATTACACTAAAACCCTCTAATTCAACTTCGTTAAAGGTCGGCAAACTAGTGTATGAATCAAATACGCTATCGGGCACAGGCGCTTGGGTCAATAAGCTAGGCAGAAGGCGATATCCTCCTTTTGCATTTGAAGTATCTTTGGTTTTATCGTAACCCACACGAATAAACAGGTCGTCTGTTGGCGAATACTCGACATCAATTCTGCCTGCCCAAAGGTCTTTATTATAGTTTTCTAGATCTTGATTGGGTAATGCTGAGATTAAGTATTCTCCAAAACCGTCGCGCGTCAAATCAGCAAAACCAAACCCAACATATAACTTGTCTTCGACTAGTGGAATTTGCCCAGTAAGTTTAATGTCTCTTTGAGAGTAACTACCGATAGTTGCCTGAGCAGTAGCACGTGCTTCACCCGACATTTCTTTGGTAACGTACTTTATCGCACCACCAATGGTATTCTTGCCATATAAGGTACCTTGAGGGCCTCGCAATACTTCAATTCGATCGACATCTAACAGATCTAATACAGCACCTTGTGGCCTTGCCATATATACATCATCTATATAAATCCCCACGCCTGGTTCATAGCCCCATAAAGGGTCTTGCTGTCCTACACCACGAATAAAGGCTGTTAGTGTTGAGTTAGTGCCACGGCTAGTTTGTAAGGTGGTGTTGGGCGAAAAGGCTTGCACTTCAGTAAGTACAGAAATACCTTTTTCTGCTAACTCTTGCCCGCCTATAGATGTCACAGCAAGTGGGACTTCTTGTAAAGACTCACTGGTTTTACGAGCAGTGACTTCAATGACTTCTAAGCCTCCTTTTGCTTCTTGCTCTTGAGCACTAGCTATGATTGGACTGCTCAACAAGGCTGCTAACACCGCTTGGCTTAGCACGCTTGCGTTAAATAGTGTTGTCTTGCTTTTACGGTTAAAAGACTTACGAGTCGATCTGTTCATGTGTGTCCCTAATTCTCTCTTTTAATTTATTTATGTAGCGCGATTAAATCGCTCAACTAGGCATCTATGTTTTCATGAAGCATTTGCGGCTTTGTTAAATTTAAGTTAATCGATCGAAAAATGTAATAGTACGATCGTACTATCGAATAAAATCAATACTTTACTTAGACTTGCAAACATTCCTGAGTATTTGCAGCAACAAATACATAGGTGAAATGCGACTTATTTGCGCATTTTATTAACATATTGAAGTCTCATTTAATGCGACCAATTTGAATATTGAATGAACTTAGAAATATCAAAACAGGAATCATTTACATGATCAGTCTTATTGGTTTAATTGGTGGGCTTGGCTTACTGATTTTCCTAACCATTCGCGGCATGAATTTATTTATCGCTGCTCCGCTATGCGCCTTATTAGTCGCCTTGACCAATGGCTTGCCTGTATTTTTGGGTGATGGCAACTTTGTCGCCACCTATATGTCGGGTTTCACTGGTTTTATCGCCTCGTGGTTCTTCATGTTTCTACTTGGTGCCTTATTTGGCAAATTTATGGAAGATACTGGCGCTGCCGATTCGCTTGCGCGATGGATCATTGCCAAGCTAGGCTATAAGCGCGCGGTGTTCGCCGTTGTTGCAGCTTGTGCAATCTTGACCTACGGCGGTGTTAGCGTATTCGTCGTGGCATTTTCTGTTTACCCAATGGCTTTGAGCTTATTCAAAGACGCCAACCTGCCCAGACGTTTTATTCCCGCTACAATGGCATTTGGTTCAGTCACATTCACCATGACTTCTGCAGGCTCTCCTGAAATACAAAACTGGATCCCGATTAAATATTTAGGTACATCACCTTTTGCAGCGTGGGAAGTCAGCTTAGTCGTCGCAGTATTCATGGCCTTATTTGGTTACTATTGGCTGAGCAAGATGGTCAACAAAGCGGTTGCGAATGGGGAAGCCTTTGAAGCCTATGATAATGACCCTGAAATCACGGATCGGCCTCTCCCAAATCCATTTACAGGTTTTATTCCTTTGCTAGTCGTTCTCGTACTTTCATTCTTATTACACGAGGCCCTTGCTCAACTGGCACTCATCGTCGCCTTAGGTGGCGGAGTACTAAGCCTTATGTTGATTAACTATAAATACTTTATCAATCTTGGACGCGCAGTGAATCTCGGCACCACAGGCGCATTGATCGCGATCGGTAATACCGCCGCGGTGGTTGGCTTTGGTTCAATTGCTAAAACAACCGACGCTTTTCAAGAAACGGTGACGATAATGACAGCCATTCCGGGCAATGAATTGATCGGTGCTGCTATTGCAGTGAGTGTCATTGCAGGATTAACCGGCTCGGCATCGGGTGGACAAGCTATTGCCCTGCCCTTAGTTGGTCCACATTACCTTGACCAAGGCGTCGATCCTGAAGAATTGCACAGAATTGTTTCAATTTCGTCCGGAGCGCTTGATTCATTGCCCCACAATGGCTACGTTGTCACCACAATACGCGCAATATGTAACGAAACCCATCAACGTGCATACGGCCCCATGGCAGCGTTAACTGTTGTTGTGCCGCTTATTGGGCTTGCGATGGCCATTGGCCTATTTATTATGTTTTAAGGTTGAGCTATTCAAAAATGTTCAAAATAAAACCGTTTATTACCAAGAAAAGAGAAATAACTAGGTTCAATTTGTTTAAACTGACAATTCGACGAACCATTTGTCTGAGTTTTTTGGTATTACTTACCACAATGTCGCTACTCTCGAATGCAATGAATAATGAGCAAGTGCCACCCATGGAAGAAAAACAAGTGGAAAATCTAGCATTAGTTAAAAAGCAAATTCATCGAATAGACAGTTTCGATACGTTTTTAGGTGTCACAATAAAAGATGTCAAAGTCGGCTGGGAAAGCTATGGAAACTTAAATGACACTAAATCTAATGCAGTATTAATCACTCATTATTTTACCGGCAGTTCCCATGCCGCTGGAAAATACAAACACGATGATGCCGAACCAGGTTATTGGGACAGTATTATTGGACCCGGCAAGGCCATTGATACCAATAAGTTTTTTGTGATCAGTGTCGATAGCTTAGTTAATATTTCCGCACATGATCCTAATGTGCACACAACTGGCCCCGCGAGTATTAATCCAGATACTGGAAAGCCTTATGGGCTAAGCTTTCCCATTGTGACGATGAGAGATTTTGTCAATGTTCAAAAGTCTGTACTCGATAGTCTGGGTATAGAAACCTTGCATGCCGTATTGGGTCCATCAATGGGATCTATGCAAGCAATTGAATGGGCCAGTGCCTATCCTGATAAAGTCAAACGACTAGTCTCGGTGATTGGTTCCGCCTCAAGTGATCCTTGGACATCCGCAGCACTTGAACAATGGACGATCCCGATAAAACTAGATCGAAATTGGAATGAGGGAAATTACTACTCGGGTAAGCCGCCCATTGAAGGTTTAACAGCCGCGCTGATGTTTATTACTCAATCAGCACTGCATCCTAAGTTTTTTGCTCAAATAGGCGAACAACTCAATTATAAACCACTAGAAGAAGCTGCCTCAAAGAGTATCCTTGCAAAGCACTCAATTAATCAGTGGCTTTATGACCGGGCAAAGGAGCGTGCTGAATTAATGGATGCAAATCACCTTTTATATTTAGTGAAAGCTAACCAATTGTTTATGACTGGCCACGGAGATTCTTTGCGGCAAGGTTTAGCGAACATCAAAGCAAAAACGCTTTTCATCCCCTCCGCTGATGATTTGCTGCTCATGCCTTATCACGCAAAAATGGCACATGATATTTTGAGAACAGTATCACCCGATAACACACATCAATATACAGAGTTATCCGCTGGTCTTGGTCACTTAGACGGCGTATCTGCGATTAGCCAACAAGCTCAATTGATCAAATCGTTTTTAGAATCAGATGCATCGAATACTTACTCGGAGAAAATTGATGAATAAACAAGCTACATTTCGCACGATGTCGATTGCATGTGCGCTAGGCCTTGCATCACAAGTTGCAGCCGATGATCAAGATATTCAAGGTGTTGCACTTAATATTGATACCAGCTCCGTTACCGTTTCAGGCCTGTCATCTGGCGGTTACATGGCAACACAGTTTCACCTAGCACATTCTGAATACGTTGACGGTTCCGCACTAATTGGCACAGGGCCCTACTATTGTGGACAAAATGACATAGGGACTGCACTTGCCCAGTGCGTGAATAAAACTTCAGAGTTTTTAAGTTTAGATGTATTACAAGAAAAAGTAGCGTCTTACCAATCTAAAGGGCTCTTAGCTAAGCAAAGCACTCACAAAAATGACAAGGTTTGGATTCTGCATGGCCAGAACGACGATAAAGTAAATCGCAAAGCAGCGGATATGCTCGCCGCGCAATATTCAGCTTGGATAGAAGCAGAAAATCTAGTTTATATTTCCGATAAACCATTCGCCCACCATTTTCCGACACTCGCTAGCGGACATGAATGCTCAATATCTCAAGCTCCTTTTATTGGGAATTGTGACTATGATGCAGCGGGTGAATTTTTGTCTCACTTATACTCTGATTTGAAAGATAAATCGCGTGAATCAGCAGACTCACTTGCTACACAAATCATCGAATTTGAGCAGAGCGAGTTAGGCGGCGAGTATGCCTCTGACCTTGCCGATACTGGATATGCCTTTGTGCCCAGCGGATGCGCACAAGGGCAAGCTTGTAAGGTGCATGTTAGTTTTCATGGATGCAATCAATTCGCAGACGCCGTTGGACGAGAGTATGTTGAAAATACTGGTCTAAATGTATGGGCACAGAGCAATAATATTTTAGTTCTATATCCACAGACAAAAAAATCCTTATTCATGCCTTTAAACCCTCAAGGTTGTTGGGATTGGTGGGGATATACCTCTGAAGATTACGCAAATAAAAAAGGCGAGCAAATCATGGCGGTTCACACTATGATTCAAAATCTAAGCAAACTTGTTATTTCCGGCTGATTTAATTAAATCAGGTGAGTAATTCAATAACAGTCAGGTGAGCAATTCAATAAGTTACCAAAGTAAAACGCGATAAAAACCAAGGAAGCGCAATATGAGTTCAAAAAACATATTTATAACGGGTGGCGCAAGTGGGATCGGTTTTGGGATCGCAGCACATTTTAGCGAACTGGGTCACCACATTATCATCGCCGATATCAATCAAGATGCAGCCGAACAAGCAGCTAAATCCTTGCAAAGTAGGGGCGGAAGCGCACAAGCAATACAAATTGATGTATGCAATGCTTCAGCAGTTGCCCAGCTACCTGAGCAATTGAAAGATACCCCAGTAGACGTATTAATCAACAACGCAGGTATACAGCACGTCAGTCGTATCGAGGATTTTCCCGCAGAAAAGTGGCAACGATTAATAGATATTATGCTCGTTGCACCTGCACTGCTTACTCAGGCATTTTTACCAAATATGCGCAAAAACGACTTTGGCCGTATTATCAATGTGGGCTCGATACATTCGTTGGTCGCCTCGCCATTTAAGTCAGCGTATGTCGCTGCAAAACACGGACTCTTAGGTTTTTCAAAAACCATTGCCTTAGAAATGGGTGATGCCAACATTACAATTAACACCTTGTGCCCTGCCTATGTAAAAACGCCCTTAGTCGAACAACAAATAGCGGCTCAAGCAAAAGAAAACAACATGACGGAAGAACAAGTTGTTTCAGACATTATGCTTGCACCTATGCCCAAAAAAGCATTCATCAGCGTTGAAGAACTTGCAGGTACTGCTGAATTTTTAATATCACCTGCTGCGCGCAATATGACTGCGCAAACCTTGGTATTAGACGGCGGTTGGGTAGCGAGATAGGCTTGTCAATTACTGATAAACATCAAGTAAAACCAAGATTTACTTGCATCTTGCTTTTACTTGCGTTTATCGTAGCCTATTGAAGTTAAGAAATCGCAATATAATGCCTTATAAAACAGTCGGCTTGATTGGAAAACCTGCACACTCAGGTACTCACGATAGTTTGAATGCCTTGGTTAAAGAACTCACCGCTAGGCAATGCAAAATACTCATCGAACAACGTATCGAAGACGAAATCCTAGATAAGTCTTTACAAGTTTGTAGCTTAGATGAAATTGGTCAGGCGTGTGATTTGGCTATTGTGGTAGGTGGCGACGGCTATATGTTGGGCGCTGCAAGAGTATTAGCTAAGCATCAAATTGATGTGGTCGGTGTTAACCGAGGAAACTTAGGTTTTTTGACTGACATTAGCCCTGAAGATATTGCTCGTCAGCTGGCGCTTTTATTCGACGGACAAGGTCATCGAGAAGCCCGCTTTGTGCTTGAAACCAGTGTATTTCGCAATGGCTCCCTTCAAAGTGCAGACGCTGCGGTAAATGAAGTCGTGCTTCACCATACAAAAGTCGCGCATATGATGGAGTTTGAACTGTATATAGATAAGCAGTTTGTATTCAGTCAACGTTCCGATGGCTTGATTGTTGCCACGCCTACAGGGTCGACCGCTTACTCCTTGTCAGGTGGTGGTCCGATTTTAATGCCTCAACTAAATGCACTCACGCTTGTACCGATGTTTCCTCATACTTTGAGTAGCCGCCCGATTGTTGTCGATGCGGATAGCGAGATAACCTTGCGTGTATCCAAAGCAAATACGCAAAATCTACAGGTAAGTTGTGATAGTCACATTGTCATCACCTTAGAGCCCGGTGATGAAGTCGTGATCAGAAAGAATCCAGATAAACTCAACCTTATTCATCCACCCGACTATAACTATTTCAATGTGCTTCGAACGAAGCTCGGTTGGGGTAGCAAACTTTACTAAATGTTGTCACAAATAAACAAACTGCATCAGCTTGCTCATAAACCCTCAAGGCTTATTCTAGGTTTAATGAGTGGCACTTCCCTTGATGGGCTTGATATCGCCTTATGCAAAGTCAGTGGCGCTGACTTTGATACTCAGGTTGAACTATTAGCATTTACAACGGCAGAATATCCAACACAGTTTAAAGAGCAAACGCGAGAGGTCTTCGCCAAATCTCACGTTAAATCAACTGACCTTTGTTTATTGAACGTGACAACTGCAAGTATGCATGCATCGCTCATCAATCAAACGCTTGCAGGTTGGGGGCGAACAAGCGAAGAAATAGACCTAATTGCGAGTCACGGGCAAACTATTTTCCATATGCCCAAACGACAACACAAAATTCCCAATCAACCCAATGCCACCTTACAAGTCGGAGATGGCGACCATATCGCAGCAAAGACAGGAATTATTACCGTCAGTGATTTTAGGCAGAAGCATATCGCACATGGCGGCGAAGGCGCTCCCCTTGCGCTTTACGGAGACTATTTATTAACAGGTCGCGCAGCGCAAGCCAGGGTACTTCTTAATATCGGCGGAATCGCAAACTTTAGCTATTTCCCGACAGATGCCAGCATAAACGAGGTCGTTTGCACCGATGTTGGACCAGGAAATACACTGATGGATGCTTTTGTGCAGCAGCACTTCAACAAACCATACGATAAAAATGGTGACATTGCAGCTTCGGGTAAGGTTCATGATGGATTGATCAGTGCATTGATGAATGATGCGTTCTTTGAGCAATCGCTTCCTCGTACAACAGGACAGGATTATTTTAATCTAGACTGGCTAACAAACATATTTTCTTCAAATAGCCTCAAAAAAATCAGCAAGTTCGATATTCTATGTACTCTAAATCATTTCGCAGCACGATGCATTGCTGATGCAATCAGATCTGTTACCAATGATTTAGCACATACACAGATTTTACTCAGCGGTGGTGGATACTTGAATAAATACTTAATCAGGAATATCGAACAATATCTAAAGCGTCCGCTCGATGGCACCAGTGAAGCAATCGGCTTAGACCCTGATGCAAAAGAAGCGATGTTGTTTGCAATTTTGGCAAATCAATTGGTTGCTAGTGATGTAAATGAGGCTCAAAGACAGTCTAGTAATTCTGATTATCCTTGGGTTTCCATGGGGAAAGTTTCATTTCCGCTTTAGCGATTATTTGTTGTCTGTAGTATGCATATTTCATTCTTACAAAGGTATTCAAGGATTAAATTCTTTTGTATTTTGACTTCAACTCATTAAAGATTCTTATCGCGTTGTTAGTTTCATCAGAGGTCATGCGTTTCTCTAACCATTGTCTGGACTTGTCTGCCTTTTGATAGTTGTCGTTATCGTCCGTTGTAGCCAGTAGCAAATAAGTATATGCCAAAGATTTTTCAAAATTCTGCCCTTTTGTTGCTGGGTCAAAATCTTGGAAACCTCTGATCATCCTAAACATTGATTTTTCGCCCCCCAAAAGGGCAATGTTTCGCGATAAGTCGTACATCTCTGCTTTGATTTCACTTAGCTTAGCCACAAGCTCATCACGCGATAGGTGTGCTAGATCAAATCCCTCAATTAGCTCTCTATTTGTGAGAAACCAAAGCATATCAACCGCATCGTCTGAGCCTTTTTTTGCTGCTTCAAAAAAGCGTTCAACGTAATGAATACTACGATCAATATTCACGCATTTATCAAATCTAGATGAGACACTTTCGATTATTTCAGGAATCTCGTTATTTTGGTTTGCGTTTAACATCCACTCTTCCAGTTCAGTTTGGCTTTCTGGAATGTTTCGACACGAGTAAGCGAGATTAGCGCTGTTGAGTAACTCTAGAGCAGTAAATATGTTTGAGTTAGCTTGATTCATTAATCCAGTCGTTCTTTCGGGCTGTATTTCTAACAAAAAACGTTGGTCAGTGACTTCTTTGGAAGGCTCGACTCGAATATTGTGCAATAACTTGGTGTCGTCTAATTGAGCTTTTTTGTTTGTTTGAAGAAACACCAAAACAGAAGTGAGAACTAAAATAAATACCGTAACATAAATCCAAAAATGAGCCCTATGCATCTATCTTCCCTAAATAATCGCGCATTAAGTTAGTTTATAAAGCATTGTAAGTCATTTATTAATATTTGATACTGGCAATTATCACCGGAACTAAAAACCTACTTTACAGCCAATTTAATACTGTATATATTAACAGTAATTGAGTAATTCTCGTGAGAACTGAACAATGCTTACTTACATATCGGTCAAGAATTTTGCTGTTGTCAAAAACGTCGAAATAGATATTAACCATGGATTAACCGTCGTTACAGGTGAAACAGGCGCTGGTAAATCTATCGCGATAGACGCGTTAAGCCTTTGTTTGGGTGCAAGAGCGGATGCTAATTCGGTAAGGCCGGGCGCTGAAAAAGCTGAGATCGTCGCTTATTTTGATGTAAGTTCGGTGAAAAAGGCTACATCTTGGTTATCTGAACACGAGCTGTTACAAGAAGATAATCAACATGAATGTTTTATTCGCAGAGTGATTAGTCAAGAAGGTCGTTCAAAAGCATTTGTAAATGGCAGTGTTGTCACTCTCGCTCAACTTAAACAATTGGGTCAAATGCTGATCAGTATCCACGGTCAACATGCTCATCACCAATTGCTCAAACCTAATTTTCAACGTGAACTTTTAGACAATTATGCTGGCAATAATAAAGAGTTAGATGCGCTTAAAATTGCCTATCAGGCGCTAACAAGTGAAAGAAAGGCTTTAAATGAATTGATCAGCGAACAAGCACAGCGTGCAGATCGCAGAAATTTATTGCAATATCAGGTACAAGAACTCGATGAGTTTAGTATCGGAGAACACGAATTCTCAGAGCTAGAAATAGAACACAAGAGGCTGAGTAACAGTCAAACGCTTTTAGAGCAGGCACAATTAAGCTTCCATAAATTGTACGAAGGGGAAGACTTTAATGCCTTGTCCTCTATTCGCTCTAGTGCCGACAATTTAAGCGAAATGAAAGAACATGACGCAAGTTTGTCGCCTATTGTCGAGATGTTGAACGAAGCAGCGATTCAGGTTGAAGAAGCTTCACAAGAAATTAGGCAATATTGTGAGCAGTTAGAAATCGACCCTATGCGACTTCAACAAGTCGAGCAACGTTACTCTCAAGCTATGGACCTTGCTCGAAAGCACCATGTCGATCCTGAGCTCTTATTTTCAAAGCATATGGAATTGGATGCAGAGTTTAAACAATTGAATCAAGACGAGAGTCAAATCGAAGCCTTGCAAGCCTCTTGCAAGCAAAGACAAGAAGAATACGAATCATTGGCGGTGAGCCTCAGCAATAAACGCAAAAAAGCAGCACTCAAACTAGGCAAAGAAATTCAAACTAGCATCAGAGAGATGAACATGCCTCATGCAGTGCTAGAAGTTGATGTAGAATTTGATAGTACCATTCCTGTCAATGCATTCGGCCAAGATCTCATCAATA
The DNA here is from genome assembly GCF_003203515.1 of Glaciecola sp. KUL10. Taxonomy (GTDB): domain Bacteria; phylum Pseudomonadota; class Gammaproteobacteria; order Enterobacterales; family Alteromonadaceae; genus Glaciecola. The sequence goes on from NZ_BGNG01000001.1 coordinate 778,236, forward strand.
TAAAAGTAGCGACTAATCCCGGATTAGCGGCGGATACACTTGAAAAAGTAGTATCTGGTGGTGAACTATCTCGAATTGGATTGGCTATTCAAGTGATTACCTCAGGCACAGATAACACACCTACATTGATATTCGATGAAGTAGATACCGGTATAAGTGGCCCTACTGCGGCGATCGTCGGCAAACTCCTCAGAAAATTGGGTGCAGAGTCACAAGTGCTTTGTGTAACACACTTACCTCAAGTTGCTGCATTAGGTCACAACCAGTTATTTGTAACTAAATTAACTGATACTAAAACCAGCGAAACAAAGATACTCAAACTAACTGATAACGAACGAGTCAATGAAGTTGCACGTTTACTTGCCGGCGATAAACTAACAGACAGTGCCTTAGCTAATGCAAGAGAACTATTAAAATTAAGCTAACGAACTAATTAAAATTTAAAAGGTCTGAGTAACGTGATAGCATCGTGCGTCGTTTGAGTCCATGGATAGTCAAATTGATGGATGCGTTAGTGTCCACTTCTATCAAATTGCGCTTGGGCGCCCTCAATCATCACAAAATCCGTATAGTTTAGTTTTAATAGGTGTTAAATGAAGTTTTTGTCTGTTGTTGCTCTTGTAATTGTCACCCTAAGTACTACAGCCTGCTCTAATTGGATATTTCGAATAGATGTACCTCAAGGCAATTACTTAGATGACAGGGACGTTGAGAAACTTCGTATCGCGATGACAAAAGAACAGGTTATTTTTGTTTTAGGTAACCCAGTAGTCAAAGACTCGTTTGACAACGATACGTGGTACTACGTTTACGAAATGAAACGCGGCATGAAAAAGCGTGGAGAAGACTTTAAAAAAGACCTTATCATTAGATTCGAAGAAGGAAGAGTTGCTGAGGTTAAAGGAGACTTCGAGTTACCCGAAGAATTCAATATACCTTTAGATGCTTAACTATATTAAGCTTAAGTCATATTCAGTGACTGTCTAGCTCATACCTCAGCGAAAATAATAACCCAAAGGGTGTGCTCAGTCGCACCCCTGCGCGTACTGATCAGCAATCAAATAATCTTTTAGCTAGCGCAAAGTGTTATAAGTCACTTTCAAGCCAACAGGGCGCTTCTATTGATCAATCTTCTCTAATAAGCCTTTAGCTTCTATTCGTTGGGCTGCATCACCTTTCTCGAGCACCTCTTGAAGTGTTTCAACAGCAGCCTCAGTATCCCCCATATCGATATATACTTGCGCTAGGTCGAGGTTACTAGCTTGATTGGTGGCTTCTTCAGATATGTTCATACTCTCTTCAATATCACCATCACTCATTGAAGGAATATCCATGTTGAGCTTAAGTTCTAGGTCTTCATCCTTTAGCTGCGGAGCAGACTCACTTTCTTCTAAAAGCGCATCAACATCAACATAATCTTCATTCTCACCCAATTCGTCAGCGGTTTCATCTAGTAAGGCGCTTAAATCAAGGTCAGGGTTATCAAGTGTTTCACTGTCTTCGTCACTTATCGATTCAACTTCTTCGAGTAATGAATCAAAGTCAGCGTTTTCAATTTCTTTGAGCAACTCATCATCGATATCGTCTGAATTGATATTGGTATCAATGTCGGAGCTGATTTCGTCAGTTTGACTTTGATTTGAATTGGTTTGAGTATCCTGTTTGGCTTCGTCTTCATCTAGCCAACCGTCCAAATCAGGTAACTCAGACAATACATCATCATCTCCGTCAAGTTCGGCTCTTTCTAACTGCTCAAATGGATCATCTGGCTCTGGCTCTGGCTCTGGCTCTGGCTCTGGCTCTGGCTCTGGCTCTGGCTCTGGCTCTGGCTCTGGCTCTGGCTCTGGCTCTGGCTCTGGCTCAAGAACATTATCAGTATCAACTTGTTGCTCTTCAACTGGTACTGATAAATCAAGATTCTCTTCACTTGATTCACTATCAGTGCTTTTTTCAAAGTTCATGGATGACATTTCTTCTGCTAAAGAAGGAATTTCAGCCATCATTTCATCAACGACCAACTCCTCATCAACATCCATTTCATCAAGAAGCGCATCAAGCTCATCTTCGACACTTTCGTCCTCGGCTGAAGATTCGAGTTCAGACAACAACTCTTCAGCCATCATACTAGCGTCATCATCAATTTCCGGCACGTCATCAGTTTCTACGCTGATAATTTCTTCAGAAATCTCGATGTCATCTCCTGACTCCAACCCTTCGTCAGTAAGATCTGTAATATCATCTTCTTCTGGTGTGCTTGACGAAGTTACATTTTCAAGGTCAATACTTTGTTCGACGCTTTCTGATTCGGTGTTCTCTGTTAGGTCTATAATTGCTTCAGAATCTGAAGTAGCTTCAGACGCCTGCTCTTCAGTTTCGATGTCACCTTGAACACTTTCAGCATCCTCATCGAAGTCTTCTTCGGGTTCTTGTGCATCCGCAGTATCATCCGCAGCTTCATTTAATAGGCTATCTAAATCGTCTTGACTCAACGCCTCATCGTCACTTACGGATTCATCTGGTGAAATACCTTCGATAATATCGTCGGTCAAATCATTTAGCTCTTCATCTTTTTCAACAATACTAGCTTCGATTTGATTTAAGGTATCTTCATCGATCTGTCCATCGCCATCAAGTGCGATCCCGTCAGGTAAATTATCGCCTTCGGTATCAAATTTTGAGTTTTCTTCTAGCTCTTCATCTTCTTCATCTTCTTCATCTAGCAGATTATCAACAACAGATTTAGATAGCGTTTCGCCTTCACTGGTGATTGAGTCTTCATCCTCTATATCCTCGATTCCTAAATCATCTGAGTCATCTAACGCTTTGCTTAAATCGTCGTCTGATAAATCAATCTGTTCAGCGTCTTCGTCGTCTAAATCAATACTTTCAGAGGCATCATCCGCAGGGGCTTGGTCAGGAACCAGCATTTCATCGGCAATTTCATCAAAATTGTCTCCCTCGATTGGCACTTCATCGATCGACTCCTCCAATTCTTCAGATAAGATATCGTCTAACAGACTTTCATCATCCACATCACTTTCTAGGGCAGCAAGGAGCTCGTCAGTATCATCATCTTGCAAGTCATCGGCCTCACCAATAACCAACTCATCGTCAATAATATCTTCACTAACTGCTTTTTTAGCTGCTGGTATTTGTGCGCTCTCGCTGCTCACTTTTGGTTTTTTAAACAACCAAAAAGCAAGTCCACCTAACACAAGTAAACTTAAAAATGCCGACCCACCAATCAACACCGCTGGTTGAGACAAGGTTGCCATTAATGAGTTTGCTTCTTTTTCAAGCTCGCGAGCTTGAGCATCTTTGACCAAATCTGTTAACGCTTGAATTTGTTGTGACTGCGTGTCCAAACGAGACTGAAAGTCTGATTCGAGCGTACTTCTGAATTGTAAAAACTCTTGCTCGTTTTGGTCTAATCGCTCAAGAAGTTGTATATTATTTTCAACTATCGCTTGAGTGTTACTGATTGAAGTTTCCATTTGCGTTTTAATTTCGTCAAACAGCCTATTTTGTTGACTTCTCAAGCCATTCAATTGGCGTTGAAGTTGCTGTTCAGTTGCGCTGAGATCCTCTTTATTTACTAATGGAATTTCTGGTTTTAGGTTAGCTGAGGGAGGCAGTGCAGCTTGGGCTTGAATATTACTATTGGCGGGCGTTCGCCCAAAAGCCCGATCATCCCGTTCTGCCTTCGCTTTTGCGCGTTGAGGGTCGACTCTAGCAATGTAACGGTCACTTGGCAGCTGTAGCATTGAGCCATTAACCATAGTGTTAAAGTTACCATTTTCGAATGCATTGCGATTGAGTTCGTAAATCGCCATCATGACCTGATATACGGTAAATTCTGACCCTTGCTTGTATCGACTCGCAATCCCCCATAGCGTATCGCTTTGGTCTATTGGACCGTAAACAACACCAGAATACACCCCTGCTGAGTCACGAGGCCCCTGTATTTGCGCACCCTGAGCAAGCACCGACGAAGAGAATACCAGTAAAAGTGCTAACCAGATTGTATAGACAAGCTTAAAGGTGAATCGCATATCTGAAAACTTATGCTCCAATCAATAATATCAAACTAAAATAAGGAAACGGGACAAGGCAAATTGCCCTATCCCGTTAAAAATATATTTTAAAGGATGAGTGTACCCTTTAAAGTATTATCGGCAAGTATTAGATTTTACTAAAGATAATCGCGAATTAAGGTTTCTGCAATCTGAACACTATTAGTTGCTGCACCTTTTCTTATATTATCTGAAACGACCCACATATTGATACCGTGAGAATGCGAAACGTCGTTTCTTACTCGGCCAACGTGCACTGCATCATTACCGCTAGCCGAACAAACCTGAGTAGGAAACTCTTCGCGATTTTCATACAATTTCACGCCAGGCGCATTTCTAAGAAGAGCCTTCACGTCTTCAGCATCGATTTGTTGGCGCGTCTCAATGTGGATAGCTTCGCCGTGCCCATAAAAGACTGGTACACGAACAGCTGTAGGATTAACCAAAATAGAATCATCGCCCATTATTTTTTGTGTTTCCCACACCATTTTCATTTCTTCTTTGGTGTAGTCATTATCTTGAAACACATCAATTTGTGGGATAACGTTAAATGCAATTTGTCGAGAAAACTCTTGATCAGTCACATCCTTTGCATTTAACAACGCAGCCGTTTGTTTCGCTAATGCTTCCATCGCTGACTTACCTGCACCCGAAACAGATTGGTATGTGCAGACATTTATTCTCTCAATGCCTACCGCATCTTGAATGGGCTTGAGTGCAACCATCATTTGTATAGTTGAACAATTTGGATTAGCAATAATATTGCGATTTCTAAAATCTGCTAAAGCATGTCCATTTACCTCTGGCACGACTAGCGGGATATCAGGCTCGTAACGATAATGAGAGGTATTATCGATGACTACACACCCAGCTTCTGCGGCAATTGGTGCAAATTTAGCAGAAACACTGCCACCAGCTGAAAAGAAACCGAATTGCGCCAAAGACCAATCAAAGGTATCGGCATTGAGCACTTCAATTTGTTTACCTTTAAATTCGATTTTTCCACCAGCAGAACGCTCACTGGCTAATGGATAAAGTTTTCCAATCGGAAAATCTCTTTCTGCCAGTAAATCCATCATTGTTTGACCAACTAAGCCTGTTGCTCCTAATACGGCAACATCAAATGCTTGCGACATTGTGTCTTTCTCCTAACTTTAAAAATATTACGCTCATGTTGAGCATTCAGGCAACTGTCGTTAGTCCTGCACATCAAAGCCTAATTTTCGTGCTATTTCATGTGTCTTGATATTAGCATGTGAATCTTTGTTCACTATTTTAACGGCTGAATACTCCCTTCTTACTGGGTAGTTTCGACGTATTTCTTTAAACGCGTTCGATTGTGCCATTTCTGCACGAAAAACTCTATCATCCTTTGATATATCATACACCTCGAGACACAAGTCTAGTATGGCTTGCATGCTATTGCTCTTGAGTTCATGAGGTTTATCATAACTTGGTAGAAATGCTGAAAGTTGTAACTCATTTACTTGAGTAGTAAATTTGCACAAAGCATCATAAAGCATTGACGTACCGCGCGCTTTTCCTTCAAGCGTATGCCCAGCGATATGAGCTGTCGCTATTCGAACAAAGGGTATTAGCTTTTGCTCTATACAAGGCTCATTTTCCCACACATCAAGTACTACATTAAGATTATGCCCAGACTCGAACAATGCTAAAAGGGCGCTATTATCAATAACTTCCCCGCGACATGCATTAATCAAATATTGTTCTGGGCGAAGATTTTTTAGTCTTTGATTGTCAAACATATGAAGAGTTGGATATGGGCCATCTACCACCAAAGGCGTGTGCAAACAGACAATGTCACAGGCTAATGCTTGCTCAATAGACACAAACGCTCTTGGATCACCTGCATCTTGTAAGGGCGGATCGTATAAGTAATACTCGAGGCCTAGGGCTTCACAAAAGCCTGACAACGCAGATCCCACTTGCCCTGCTCCAATAATAGCCAACGTTTTATTCTCAAGTTTAAAATCATCGACATTCGAAAGATGTGCGATGGCAGATAAAACGTATTGTGCAACTGCAATAGCATTGCAACCGGATGCAATACTCACATTTATGCCGGCGTCCTCTAATGAATCCATATCTAAATGATCAAAGCCAGCAGTTGCCGTTCCAACAAATTTTAGCTTTGGGGCTAATTTAATCAGTCTTTGATCAATTTTAGTGGTTGAACGAACCAGTAACGCTTCAGTGTTTTTCAGTATTTCACTATTCAGATTACCAACACTAAACGCCTTGCTATCGCCTAATTCATCAAAAAAAAGCGAGCCATATGGCATCGCCTCATCATACAAAATCTTCAATGTTAACAACTCAGAAACTACTTTGGTGGAAGTGTATCAAAGCGAGACTAATACGGCTATTTTGATTAGGTGTGTAACGATCTTCCTTGCGAGTCAACAAAAGTACTAATAGCGTGAGTAATAATGTCTGGCGCTTCTATCTGAGGGTAATGACCTACATTTATTGGCATATTGACAGAGTTTGGCAGTAAGCTTTTGAAGCGCTCCAACATATGCAAACCTGAAATAGGATCGTGGATGCCATTTACAAAACCAATTTTATGTTGGTTAGCAGTCATAGCTTCAACCCATCTGTCTCTGAACACCTCTCGTTCTTTAAGGTAGCCAAGAATACGAGGCATTACATGCGTGCCGTTATGCATTTCTAGAAGAGACCACAAAACGTCAATATCTTCCTGACTAGGTTGGGAGTTTGGACCAAATATTTGTTGAAAAGTTTTTTTAAGCTTCGGTTTTCCTATCAATTTAGCGACAAAGCCACCAATAGCACTTGCTAACACCTTTTGTGTTAAAAGTGGACGATGGGACTCTGAAAACAAGCCGCCATTAAGAAACAATATACTTTCCAATTGAATACTACCTTCAAGCTGATGCTCTCTACTTAACAGCTCTTGCGCAACCGAAACGCCATAGTCATGGGCCACTAAATGACTTTTACTGACTCTTAAGTGACGCCACAAACGCACTTGTAAATCAGCCTGATTTTTCAAACTGTATTTTATATTCCTAGGTTTATCAGATAAGCCAAAACCCAAAAAATCAAATGCTAACAAATTAAACTTCCCATCAAAGGCCCGCCATTGATTATGCCAGTCCCATGATGCGCTCGGAAAACCGTGTAGAAAGCTCAGTTGCGGTTTATCTTCTTGCCAATCATTCATCCAATAGGCAATCTTCACCCCTTCAACTTCCATGAATAAAGCGTTTTGCTTGTAGTCTTCTAATACTTTATGCGGCATATACGATGTTCTGATATTTTACGTAGCACATAAAGTTAACACAAGTTAAACAACTATTTTACAAGCCTGCATTAAATATTGATAAACAGAAGGTAAGCAGTTGAGACGAAAAACAATTTAATTAGCGTTATTCACGCAATATGTTATTCATGCAAGTGATGGTGAGATAGCGCCACTCAGAAGCGGCGCTATCTCAATTAAGAGTAATGCCGCGCCTATTTGTACTTTTTAAAAGCCAAACTCGCGTTTGTGCCACCAAAACCAAAGCTATTTGACATAATAAGGTCTAACTTAGTGTCGCGTTTTTCAGTCACGATATCTAGACCTTTTGCTGCATCATCTAAGTTGTCGATATTAATAGATGGCGCAATAAAATCATTTTCCATCATCAAGATACTGTAGATTGCTTCGTTAACACCGGCGGCACCTAGAGCATGACCGGTAAGTGATTTTGTTGCGCTCATTGCAGGGCTATCTTTGCCAAAAAGTGTTTGAATTGCTTCTAGCTCCTTAACATCACCAACTGGTGTTGATGTGCCATGAGTATTCAAATAGTCTACCTTCTGTTCGATTCCGGCAAGTGCTTGTTTCATGCAACGCACTGCGCCCTCTCCTGAAGGTGCTACCATGTCATAACCATCCGAAGTTGCGCCGTAGCCAACAATTTCACAGTAAATTTTAGCTCCGCGCGCTAAAGCATGCTCAAGCTCTTCAACAACGACCATACCGCCACCGCCTGAGCTTACAAAACCATCGCGGTCCGCATCATACGTTCTTGACGCAACCGACGGGTTATCGTTGTACTTTGTAGAAAGTGCACCCATCGCATCAAATTGACTTGAGAGTGCCCAATGTAGCTCCTCACCACCACCAGCAAATATCATGTCCTGCTTGCCTAATTGAATCATTTCTAAAGCATTACCAATACAATGTGCGCTGGTAGCACAAGCAGAGGAAATTGAATAGTTAACGCCTTTAATTTTAAAGGGTGTCGCTAGACATGCCGATACTGTGCTGCCCATACATTTTGTCACCATGTAAGGACCGATACGCTTAACGCTTTTTTGACGTAACGTATCCGCTGAGCCAACTTGATGTTCAGAAGATGCACCACCAGACCCCGCAATAATACCTACTCGTTCATTTGAATAGTCGCTTTCTTGTAAACCAGCATCTTCGATAGCTTGTTGCATTGCAATATAAGCATAGCTTGCAGCGGATCCCATAAAGCGCAGTGCTTTGCGATCAATATGTTCAGCTAGGTCGATATTAACTTCACCCCAGACTTGGCTGCGCAAGCCCATATCAGCAAACTGCTGAGAAAATGTAATGCCTGAACGGCCTTGTTTCAATGACTCGGTCACTTCTTGCTTATTGTTCCCGATACTTGAAACAATGCCTAATCCTGTAATAACAGCTCTTCTCATGTCGATTCCATCTTATCTATTGTTATTTAGTGCTCGTTTGCGGGCGCATATACTACCGTTTTTTTACGCCAGACTGGTCGGCTCTTTCGATAAATCAAATAATGACATAAGTATTGGGCTTTGTCGGCATCTATTTATTTACGACATGCTGTATACTGTCAGCAAATCAATGCAGTAGATCTCAATAATCAAATCACGTGAAAATAGAACAAGCTAAAATAACGTTTAATTGTCATGGAACCCCTGAATCAAAGGCTTTCGACGACTTGTATTATTCAAATAAGAGCGGCTTTGATGAGACGCATTATGTCTTTATTGAAGGGAATGGATTATTAGAAAATTGGAAAGAGTACCAAAACAGGCATTTTACTATTGCTGAAACAGGTTTTGGAACAGGTTTAAACTTTCTCTGTGTAGCTCGACAATTTGACCTATTTAGACAGGCAAACCCTGATCACGCACTACAAAGATTAAGCTTTGTAAGTACTGAGAAATTTCCTTTAACGATAGCTGATTTGTCCGAAGCGATTAAAAACTGGCCCTTGCTAAGTAAATACGCTGACGACTTAATTACTCATTATCCCATCGCTGTTAGCGGTGCTCATCGGTTAAGTATTTTAGATGGCCAAATTACATTAGACTTGCACTTTGGCGACGCGATCACCAGTTTCAGCAATATGCATGTTTATGACGATGGTCTGGTTGACGCTTGGTTTTTAGATGGTTTTGCACCACGTAAAAATGATGAGCTTTGGAGCGAAGCATTATTTTTACAATTGGCTCGACTAAGTAAAGAGAATGCTAGTTTTGCGACATTTACAGCCGCTAGTGCCGTTAGACGTGGGCTTGAAGACGCTGGATTTAAAGTCAAAAAACGGAAGGGCTTTGGTAAGAAACGGGAAATGATATTTGGCCATTTCCAACAGTCAAAAAAACATAGTCAAATTTTTAAATGCCAGCATCCAGCCTATTATCGTGCTGCTTTGGCAAAAACCACCCAACCCTATGTTGCAGTTGTCGGTGCAGGTCTTGCGGGAGCAATCAGTGCACTTAAACTAATCAAACAAGGCTGTAAAGTTGATTTGATTTGCGCGGATAGCAAAGTTGCTCAAGGTGCTTCAGGTAACCCTCTTGGTGGTTTTTACCCGCAACTAAACGCGGAAGCCGGGATAAACTCACAAGTACATATCCATAGTTTTATGTATGCACATCGATTCTATCAGCAACTAAATGATTGTGGTGTAAGATTCGAACACGATTGGTGTGGCGTGTTACAACTTGGCTTCAATTCAAATCAACTCACCAGAATACAAAAGCTCCGTGAGAAAGCAACTTGGCCTGATAATTTAGTGCAGTATGTCAGTGCGCAACAAGCTAGCCAAATTGCTAACGTTCCGCTTAAACAGGATGCATTATTTATCCCACAAGCAGGATGGATTTCTCCGCCAGACTTAGTAAGAGCATGCATAGATTATTGCCATACACACCAAACTTCTGAATTTACGTTAAAAACGAATACCCGTTTAACGCACGTTGAAGAAACCCGCGACACGTGCCATTTATCACTCGTCGAAACAAATCAGGAATATTCGGCGGAATATGACGGTGTCATCTTAGCGATGGGTAGCAATACCCCCACAAGTTTGCCACCAGTGCTTCCATACCGCCTAACCAGAGGCCAAGTGGAACTCGTAAAAGAAAGCACCCAAAGTCTAGAGCTTAAAACAGTCATATGCCACAAAGGTTATATGACGCCTGCTATTCACGGTGTGCATGCAATGGGCTCGACATATATAAAAGACGATACAAACATCGAAGTACGTGCTGATGAGACTGAAACAAACATAGATATGCATGTAAGCGCGATGCAAGGCAGTGATTGGTTATCGGAGTTAACGATGAAACACCTCAATACCCAAAATCACAACGTTGATTCAGCTCGCGCGGCAGTAAGATGCAGCATGCCGGATCATTTGCCCGTTGTGGGCGAATACCCAAATATAATATCTCAACAACAAACGCTAAAAGATTTATACAAAGCGCAGGCACCTGAGTCTTACGATACTCCCAGCAAAAACTGCCGTATCATGTGTTTAACGGGCCTAGGGTCAAGAGGTCTTACTACAGCACCAATACTCGCTGAAATAGCAGTAAGTCAGTTGTTAAAGCAGCCACTGCCAATGCAGAATGAGCTCCTCAATGCTTTGAATCCAAACCGATTTCTAGTGCGTTCTTTGATCCGACGTCAACCATATTGAGCGGCTACCGTGTCAGTCCATACTGTAAATAGTGGAGTTGCGAACTAAACTGTTCGACACAAAGTCAGGTACAATGATACTGGCTGTTGATACGATACGCTTATCACTGAGAGCGACGATACGAGCGTTGATTTGTGTACCATTGGGCTTTTCGATTAGCGTTCCAGTCAACACATGGTTCATACTCATCTCACGAGCAAGTCGATTGGCGTTTCTCGAAAAAATTAAATCCCCCGAACGCGTAACGTCAACACTTCCTTTAACCTTAAAGTCAGCCACCGACATGCCAAGTTGTTGAATTTCGCTAATAAAGTACTCCGCTAACTGATTGCCAAGTACATTACTGTTCCGCAAAGATTCATCCAAGCGCACAAATGAACTGACACCTATTAGATCGTTGACCGCAAGTTGTTGGCTGTTATACAAAAGCTCCATTGCAAGTTGTGCAGCATAATCTTGGAGAGACTTATGAGTGTAAGTTGGTTTAAAGCTGACATCAGAGGTTACCCAAGGTGATAAATAATTTGCTTCAGGAGGTGCAGTCATGGCACTTTCGCTATTAATTCCTTGCCCCAAAGTACCTTTATAGCCCTCGAGACTAATCGCATTTTTGCTACGATTTGAAACTCCCTCTTCTCCAACTACACCATTGCCACGCAAACCATTGACTTCAGGCAATTTACCTTGCTCGCGTAACAAGTCAGCGATGGTTTGTGGTGGTTTGTAACCTGCCATAAACATTTTACCAGCCGCACAGCCACCTAATGATACTAAAATTGCTGCATACAATGATCCACGAATAAGTATGTTCGTGAATGTAGCGCTTAAAAATGAAGATAAGTTCATTATTCCCCCCTGATCAAACGAACACCGTCAACAATTTCAGCGGGGCGGCTTGACTCACTTGGGATCAATGCATCAACAACATAATAAGGAACAAACATTTGAGCACTCGCAACAATGACATTTGATTCCATTCCGAGCATGCGAGCATTAACAATATATCCGCCTTGATGCTTAGTCATGGTTCCAGTAAGCACATATTGAATGGGCGTGCTATTAGAGAGGTCTAAAAAGTCACGTGAAAGCACGAAATCGCCAGATTCAGTTACTCGAATAAACTGTGTTGATTTATATTCAACCACTGGCATCCTAAATTTATGGAACTCATGCACAAAGGATTCTGCCATTTGATGACCGAGTAAATTAGTTTCTTTTAAATCACTGTCAATCAAAGAGAAATGAGTTACGGCTACCGGTGTTCTCTCGGTCACATATTCCATATTAGCAACGAGATCTTGTGCCATGTTTTGCACATAGTCGCCTATATTTTTAGCCAATGGTCGACTCTTGTATGCGCCATTGACGTTTGAAAATGTTTGCGGACGGACGATAGCACCAAAGTTATCGGTGCGCTGATTCACGACAGGATTATTATTAGCCAAATCATCCATATTGTCATCATTCCCCCCTTGCCCCAAAGACGCAAAGTCAGGTAGAACACTACAGGCCGAGAGTGACAATAAAGTGGCACTTGCTATGATTAACTTTCTCATAAATTTACCTCGTTTTTAAAGCTTTCGCTTCTGTACAAGCGACCATTGCGAGTACTGACTCTTTCGCCAGGCCAAAATAGATCGTCAGGGAAAAATTGTGTTGCGGCAGCAATAATGTCTCTAGTTCGCGCATCGATCACTCTGGCGTTGACCATTGCTCCTGTTGATTGCTGTGTGATCGTACCACTGATATAAAAATCGATAGCTTGAACACTCGTCAAATTTTCAACGTTTCTCGTAAACACGCGATCACTCAAATCATCGATGATGATGCCATTAGCCACTTTGAAGTCTTGCGCGATAAAGCCTCGCTTAACTGCTTCACTCGTTAAACCCTGCTCCAGTTGATGCCCTAGATGCATAAGTGGCCCCTGATGTTGATGGTCACGCTGCAAAGAATCTACTGGCACAAATCCGGCAACGGCATACCGATATTGCCGATCTGGCAACAGGGCGGCAAAAAGTTCATCTGCCAGTTCATTTGTGAATGCTTCCGCTTTGCCTACATTTGAAGTACTCGGGGAAGTACTTTGTTCGTTTATGCTGCTTGTCAAGGTACACCCACTCAAGCTGATAAGCACTAAAACGCTAACTATACAGAGCAAAAATGTCGCGCCGCTGGCGATTGAGTTTTTCATGACTATAATTCTTGTTTGTTTGGCTTTGGTTCACCAACTGCAAAATTAGAACCAATATTTCTTAGTATCGTTATTTAACTATTCATATCGGAACATGAACGCTTTGACGTTTAAACCAAATTCAAACAATTTCGCGGGCAATTTTAGTGCATCAATTTATAAGAAGAGTCCGGCAACAGATGTTTAAATTATGCTTTTTTACTATTTACAGTGTTATGCTGTTGATAAGGAAATTTCGACCGCGAAAGAAATTTAAGAGCCTCAATTTACTTACTCGAAAAAGATTTCAAAGTGATTATTAATCAAGAGAAGACACCATGACTTCTACAACATCAAATTCTGCGCTATCTATCAACGTAGGTATTACAGGACATCGAGATATTCCCAATGTACACAAACATGTACTCGAGGAAGCTGTAATAAAAGAGCTCAAACGGATGCGTACAAAATATCCAAATACCACAATTAATGTGCTCTGTGGACTTGCAGAGGGAGCGGACCAAATTATTGCTAGTGCAGCGTTAGCCAACAACTTCAATGTCATGGCTGTTTTGCCATTTGTACAGAGTATTTATGAACAGGACTTTGAAACCCCACAGGCAATTAGTAAATTTAGAGCACTATTGGCGCAATGCAGTGATGTGCTTATTTGTAATACTGAAAAGAACGAAAATAGAAATGAAGGTTATATTGAACTAGGGCGAACCTTGGTTCGCTGTTGTGATATTGTATTTGCAGTTTGGGATGGGGTGACAGTTCAATGCAAAGAGACAGGTAACAATACTCCACTACCGGGTGGCACAGCAGATGTGGTTCATATGTGTGTTGACGGAATTATGGATGATAACTCCCTACTATTTTCAAAACCAAATCAGACTTACTGCAAATGGTTAGTCATGAGTCAAAGTAAACATACCGAACTTCCTGAAAGTATCGTTTCTAGCAACGAGATTGGTAAATGGAAAAAATTGCCAATAAAGGGCAATCAAGATGAATCAATATTGAAAGATATCTTAGGAAAAATTGAAAAATTTAATCTAGACTCCAAAACCATAGGCGAGAAAGACAAAGCAAAAAGCATTAGCTATTTACTAGGTTCTGTAAGTGAAAAAGAAAACGTTAAAGACCTTGAAAAACTGATTAATGTTTACTCGCTAGCCGACTGTTTAGCGCAGGCTAGACAACAGCAACGCCTAACTTCACTCAGATTTATCACGCTGCTTTCATTAATTGCAATCGCTGCTCAGCAAATATATGCAGGTGTGTATTCAACTCTAGGGTGGTTTGCAACTCATATTGTGCTTATTTCAGTTATAGTAGGAATTTATCGCCTATTCTTTGCCGGCGGAGACTCAAAAGAAGCACAGTTTGTCGAGTGGCGAGTATTCGCAGAGAATCTGAGAGTTCAAATTTTTTGGCATATAGCTGGTTTGCCAGATAATTGTGCAAACAACTTTAGAACGACCAAACTCAACGAAATGGATTGGATAGTAGATAATTTGAATAAACTATCATTTAACCTTAACAAACCAAAAAAGAGTAATATTGAGTTTGTCAAAACACGCTGGATAGCTGACCAAAGTGCATACTTCAATGGCACAAGAAACAAAACGGGTAGAGCTGCTGACCTTCTTATGAAAGCCAAACAGTACAAGGTATTCTCTATTTTCTTTTTTGTTTCAGCTTTAATTTTGATGATATTTAGCGCTTTCAAGATTCAGTTTCAATTGATCCCATTTATCTCCGATGACGCTTTGTTTTTTATAATTGCCATGCTTTTTATCAGTTCAGCTTTAGTGAAAACTTTTTCGATACAAATGGGATTTGAAGAACTGAGTCATCGCTACACCCGAACGGGTTACTTTTTTCAACAGGCTCTAAAGCGCACTCATAAAATTGAAAATCAATGCTCACCTGGAAGTCGTGAACACATTGAAAAGTGCCAAGGGGTAATTAAGACAATAGGTATAGAGGCGTTAAGCGAAAATGCAGCTTGGTTACAGTTGTACAAAATGAACGCCTATCAAGTGCAAATCAACTAAGCACTTTGCTAACTTGGTTATTATAACGCGTAGATGGCATTACATACCTCTTGTAATTGTTGAGTAAACGCAGCATCTTGACCCAAGGTTTCGTTTAAAATTCGCATACCTTCAGCACAGTCTGTTTTTGCCTGGTCTATTTCGCCAAGCGATGATAATACTGTTGCTTGATTTACTAATAGATCGCCATGATTTGCATGAATGCCTCCATAGCCTTCATCGTAATGAAGCTTTGCTTGTTGGAAGTGAGCTAAGGCAGAAGCGAGATTTTTTCTATCGCCCGCAATTAAACCCAAGTACACTTCGGCTATTCCACTTAAATAATGTCTACCATTAAACGCATTAGTATAAATAGAGACCGCTTCCGTGAGTGCAAGTTCTGCTTCTTTTAATCTGCCTAACCCATGTAAGATTTGTCCCTTCATCGATAAAGCATCGGCTAGCGTAGGGTTATCGCGCTCTAATAGGTTTTCAAAATTCTCTATTGCCTGCGTTATTTGAAATAAAGCAGGCTCTAAGTTCCAAGATAAAAAGTCTACTTGAGCTTGCGCCAAAGATACGTTACCGAAAAAAATATCCTGCTCTCCAACACTATTGAGTAATAGAGACTTTGCTTTCGATAAATCAGCGCTAGCGGTTTCCATTTCCCCCATATCCGACAGTAACAATGCGCGACGTTGCAGTAATGAAACCAGTTCAATGGTATCTGCATCTGGGTTTTGTTCAAACACTTTCAAGGCTATATCAAATTCATCAAGTGCTAACTCAAACTCGCCTAAATCTGAATAAATTATTGCTTTCATACTTGCAATATCAGTTAACGTTTTAAATTTACTTGAGTCATTAAGTTTATCATTGCGTTGACGCTCTTCCTGCAATAATTGCTCAGCAAGGGTAGCAGTTTGAAGTGACTCATCCAATTTTCCTTGTCTGAAAAGAGCTTGAGCTTTCATTTGAGTTGCCGAACTAATCTGTAGTCCAGATACCTTTGCGGTTTTATCAACGACATCAATTGCGTTATCAAATAATCCTAGATTTGTGAAGGCTTTTGCAATAGTCGTTGATAGACGAGCTTGGATAACAGCTTGCCCTTCTAAATCTTGGAGAATTCGCTTGGCGCCTCTATCCAGAATTGTTCTCGCTGTTACTTCATTAGGATTTTCTTGTTCTGAACTGGCATTAACAAAGCTATTCACTAAGAAGTCGGAAACAGCGATCGCAGTTTTTGATTCTTGCTCTGCTATTGCTCGCTGTTTTGTTGCTTCAATACGTTGTTCGTTTGCATAAAAGGCCAATGCAAGCGCAAAAATAGCAGCCGAAGATGAAGCAACACTCACTTGAATAAGTAACAGCATTCTTCTTGACGCATCTCGCTGCACCAAATCATCAAGACGAAGTCCAGTCAGTCCGCTAATTATTTTGAGGCTTGCTAGCTTTTTTCCGTCAGCTGCTTTTCTGAGATCAGCTGCGATTGGCTCAGAAAGTTTTTCGCTAGTATTTCCGTTTGCATCCAATTCAAATTTTAATGCAGGCGGAAAACATTCTTGTTCAGTCGTTATAGCGTTTGGAGTTCCATCTATAACTAATGCAAGTACTCTTTCTTTCCCATGCAGAGCCTTAAATTGGCGAACCTCTTCATTAACCCACTTAGATTTAGCGGAAGATGGTGAGCAAACTACGATCAGGAACATTGAGTTAACTAATGCACTTTGAAGGTCAGCGTCTAAATTACCACTTGCTGAGAGCTCATCTTGATCACGAAAGATCGGGCTTAAACGCTTTGGAACAGGGCCAAGAGATGTGCTCTTCCCGACTAACTTTTTAGGTAATTTATAGCGTTCAAGAGAACGATGTAACCACTTTGCGGTTTCTTTATCTGCATGACTGTAACTGATAAACGCTCTAAATGTATGAGAGGCATCCTGCTTGGACATATTGATTTACTTGGTTACAGATTGAGATTTACGCCTAAATACCGCGAAACCTAATACCGAAAGTATAAAGGAGCCCAACATACTTGGGGAATTAACCTCTGCAACTTCGATACCTGGGCCACTTACTGCCTGGTAATTTAACACTCCATTTTGAAATGACGCAGACATTGTAAAAAGGCCTGCTTCATATCCCTCGATAGTCTCTTCATCATCAATCGTAGTGTCATCTGCTAGGAAACTCGCAATCAGAGGCGCCGAATTTGTATTGGTCCGTGTTCCTGTTTTCCCCCCCCTGCCAATAGGGTCACCAAACGCTCCATAAGAGATTATGCATGGGTCAGGCCCAAAAGATCCGCAAGATGAGGAGGCGCTCGTATGTACTTCAGTAATGTAACTCAATGTTGCACTTTGGCCCGAAAGAAGTTCTTCAGGAAAAAGCACCTGAAAGTTAGTTGCTCCCCAATCATAAGTAACTTGTTTGGTACTGTCTTCTGATGAAGTCTTTCTAAAATCTGTTAAAAAATTCTCAATCTGGCTAAACTCTGTGACAACTGTATTTCCAGTACTAGTTTCATTGGTGACCAAAGACAAACTGCCGGTTAATGAAAACAGGACGAAATCACCCAGTTCAACTGAAAAATTAAATCTGGATTCTGCAACGACCGAACCTGGTGTACCTTGGAAACCTTCATACGTCTCTATACTGTTAAAACTATCGGTCGAGGAAGTACATTCGACCAAATCATCTCCTGAGCAACCTGTTAAATAAAACCCTAAGCCTGCAGGCACAATTTGAGAGTCTAATAACGGAGTCACAGCTTCATCACCAGTATTAGTGAAAGTGATATCAACTACCGTTCTAGAGGATGAACTTGCCAGCGCGCCAAAGGATGCATTGCCATTTTTAAAAAATATCGAGTCTCCCTCAACATCTGAAACACTATCAAACCTGCCCGCTGAGCCGAATCTTCGACTACCCACCCCTTCAGCAATTTGTGGGTTATCGAAACTAACGCTACCATCTCCGTCGCCTTCTGCTGCTTGATCAAAATATGAGCCTGAAGCTGAAGACTCAGTTACTATTGCGATAATGTTTGCATTTGCAAATTGAGATGTAAGTAGCAACGAACCTGCGAATATACTAGAAGATAAAAGACACGAAACAGCGCTTTTATATTTATGATTGTGTTTCATGAGAGCAAAATCCTTTTGTTTATTTTTTATACTTTAGTCTTTGTGCAAGCGCATAGCAAGTTAAATAAAAATTGGATTTTTAAGTTACGTTAATTTAAAGGACTTACTTGATATAAATAAACATAAAGTACCCGCTTAAATATTTAGCTTTTATTCGTTGTTATTGACAAGGAAAGTAACAAAGAAAGTAACGAAAATAGAAACAATAAAGGTTTTATTTGAACGACTGTAAGCTAACAAGAACCAGTGATATTCACTCAAGAATCAATGAATAAACGCTCGACTAAACTAAAAACTTCAGCTTGATCATTATCGTTTAATTCATTGTTATCAAAAGCTTCTTGAAGTTGCTCGGTTAACGCCTGTTTCAAATAAGAAATGTGAACTGATTCATCAGGTACATCAGCCTTTTCAGCTTTTACAATGGCTAAATCAAAATGACCATGTAAATAACTCGCAATAAACAACTCTTGATCAGTTCCATCTGAGATGAAACTTTCTAACCCAGCTACTATGCTATCAACTTTTGTGTAAAACACTTCTTTTACTGGCACTACTTTGGTTTCCTTTTTGTTATTTATTAAATAAATGAGTGTCACTTACGCAAAATGATACAGCACACGGTCTCTATAACCTGTAATTACTGCAACTGTTCCTGACATTGCTCTATCTAACTCAATATCACCAGAATCGCAGATTAAAGGCTTTCCATTTAGCTGATTTAACTTATTTTTTGTCGCAACGATTAACAAATTTTGTTTGCTCGCCCGTCTTATCAACTCACTGCTGATTTGTTGATTGCCGCGACCAAATACATGCCCTTGCCCACCGATAAGTGTGATCACCAGTTTAAAATCTTGTCCAGTCAGAAGTTTAAGTAATTGTTCAGCTGTTAAATCAGAAGCCACAACAGTTTGCTCTTTTACTAAATCCACACCCAACAATGTATTCTGTAGACCTAACTCTTGCATGATAAAGTCGACGGTAGAACCAGACCCCATAACATAATAGGTATCTGGGTTGTCTTGCATTTCATCGATAATTTCAGCTGCAATATCAGCAAGCACCAGCTCATCTGATTCTTTTCCGCCCATTTTGACGGCTTGAATATAAGTAAGCTCTTGCGGAACGTTCATTTCACCATAATGCTTAGCAACAACTCGACCTTCTCGAAATGCACCTTCATCAATGTCTTTGACTTCCGCTTGCATCAAAGAAACGAGCTCACCTTTTATGACTTGTTCTATAACTCGGCCAGCACCTTGAGGAGTAATTGCGTAAACCCCACTATGTATTTTACATCCTGCAGGAATACCAACCACGGGAATTGTATTCCCAACAGCATCAAAAATATTCCTAGCCGTTCCATCTCCTCCCGCAAAAACAATCAAATCAACAGTTTCTTTGCATAGCCTTTGTGCCAATTCAATACTATCGGTACTTTCTGTCTGGGTGCCAGATTGATAGACTATTTTGTGGTCAAATCCAAGTGTCTCGCACAACGATTGCCCCATTTCATTGTTTGCGGTATATACCACAAAATCATCTACCAAAGCTTGCAAGCAAGTCAAGGCTGTAGTCGCACGACTCAAGGATTGCTTGACTGCTCCCATAGAAAGTGCTTTTTGCCTAACCTCCTCGCCATCACTACCTTTTAGCGCAAGTGCACCACCTATTCCAGAAAATGGGTTAACGATTAAACCAAGCTTAAATTTACGTGCTCTAGTGTTATTTCGAGCGCTTTCTATATTAAACAAATTGCACCTGCTTTTTTGCGATTACTGTGCTTTTCGAATGAGTTTTTGTGTTACGCCCCCAAGATTGAAGGTCACCCGCGATGGCTGCAAGCTGAGTGTTTAGATAAGGCGTTTGATAGAAATGATGAAGCGCTATTAAGAAAACAGAAGCGCGCTTCGTAAATCCATTTTTGAGATCTGTTGCATATTGTTGCTGAACTTGCTGTTCGAATGCCTGAGTATCTTGATAAGAGCCATTTAGATTATCTGCACTGACTCTAAAAGGCTTACCACACGCAGAAGAAAAGGCTAATTCCAGTGCTTGTGGTTTGACTTCTACCTTTTGAAATGCCAACTGTTGCTCTTTGTTTCTTCCGTCTGGCGAGTACCAATAGCCGTAGTCTTCTAACGTTCGGCGACGGGGGCCTGCGATGCACCAATGCGCAATTTCGTGCAAGGCACTAGCAAAGTAGTCATGGCTATAGTGAATTTCTGCTAGTTGTCCATTTTTTTCTGGGATATATAGTGGTTCGTCAGCGAATCCTTGCAGACATGTTCTAAATTCAACGGCAAAACAATTATTGAAGATTCGTTGCAAATCTAGGTGATTAAATTTTTCAACAACGTCTCTACTTTGCATAACATTCACTTATTACATTGCTTTGTTTTGATTCAGTTCGAAAGAAGGTAATCAAGGTTTTACCCTGCCCCCTCTTCTTTAACAAGGCTTTCATTATAACGCAAACGGTCGTAATCTATGACTATTATTTGAAGTATTAATGATTACTCAATGACCAAAAAAGCGGATTACCCAGCTCTCAAAACAAATTGGTTCTATAAAGATCCTTTTGTGATCAAATGGAAGATAGACGAAGCCAGTATTGATCATTACCAACACGTCAATAATGTAGCTTATTTGAGCCAATTAGAATCGCTAGCATGGGCACATTCGAACTCACTTGGCCTTGCATTTTCTGACTATCAAAACGCTAACCGAGCTATGGTGATTAGCAAACATGAATTGCATTATTTACAAGCATGTCACTTAAACGATGAAATCGCATGTGCGACGTGGATTGTTAAATGTGACTATAAATTTCGTCTGTCGAGAGCTTTTCAATTTATCAATGTAAAAACACGTAAAACTGTCTTTAAAGCACATACAGATTTTATTAGTTGTACATTGGATACTGGCCGCCCTAAACCAATGCCTGATTTATTTCAAAAAATATACGGTGAGGCTTGCATCCATCTTGAAGTTGCGAGCGTCCCCAATGAATAAACTGCTTGTAATATTGTTATTGTCATCCCTAGCATTAAATTATGTATTGCTAAGTAGCGATAGTAAGCTAGGAAAGCAATTACGCCCAAAAGAAAGCGCTACGCCAGAAAATGTATTAACAGAGTTAACGCAACATGCTGCCGATGTTAAAGACACACAAAGGAAACAAGAAGGATCCCTTCGGACGAAAACGCCAGCAGGTATTAAGTCTGACGAATTTAATCGTTTAAACAATTTGTTCAATGATGAAAACTATTTAGACTTAGAGTTAGCGCTTCGAGATTTTTTAAACCAGAACCCTTTTCACGAAGAAGCACTATTGCTCGAAGCACAATTGATTATGCGCACCGAAACCCTTAATTATGCGTTGACTCATTACTATGAATTGCTTGACCGATCTTTGTCATCATCAAATAAAGATAAAGTACAAAGTATCATTGACCAACAAACCACAAAAGTGATCCAACAGCTGACAGGAGATGGCGCTTGGGAAATTCTGGCTACCTTTTTAGAACCTCTTCTACAAATTGATCCGCTCAATCAAAATTATATTTTAAGTTTGGCCCGTGCCTACGGTATGCAAGAGCAAAACTCTTTAATGGAAAATGTACTAGCGTCAATGCGCTTTGATCACCCACGTGCGCAACGCTTGCGCAGTCAAATCGCTCAACGTCTTGAATCGCGAAACACAAGCGCTCAGGAAAGCCAAACCGCGGCTGATAATTCACAAGATAAAAATTGGCAAGGCGATTCTTTTAGTCAACCACCGGATGCTGTGGCTAGATTGAGTAATAATAATCAGTTAATTACGCGTGTTGTTTTAGCAGAACAAACAACCGTTATGCTATTAGACACTGGTGCTTCGACCACTGCGGTTAAGGCCAGTGTGATCAATAGAATTGACAATGATGACAAGGACTTTATCGGATACTTTAACGTTCAGACAGCGGGTGGCAGTATCAGAGCACCTCTGTACCGATTGTCCTATCTACAAATCGGCGAGAGTCAGTTTAATCAAGTATCAGTGCTTGCCTTACCCGATGATGCAATGACGAAGTTTGATGGTTTACTTGGAATGAACATATTAAAAGCATACGAAATGACATTTGACCAATCACAGCAACTAATGCGACTGGTCAAAAAATAGACACACTTACACTATAATTAAATACGCGCAGCCAATCTTGTTCCTTGATCTATCGCCCGCTTTGCATCGAGCTCAGCCGCAACATCCGCTCCCCCAATCAAATGATTTGGCTTTTTAAGCGCTTTACTTAGTTCCATATTAGGCTCTTGACCTGCACAAATAACGATGTTGTCGACTTCTAAAAGTTTGTCTTCTGAGTTGACTCTAATATGTAAACCGTCATCATCGATTTTGAGATATTCGACGCCGTTTAACATCTTAACGCCTTTCATCATTAACCCTGCTCGGTGTGCCCACCCAGTTGTTTTACCTAATCCAGCCCCTACTTTTGTTGTCTTTCGCTGAAGCAGAAAAATTTCACGAGGTGATGGTTCAGGATCGGCTGCTATTCCTTCGACTCCCCCTCTTGATTGCAGTGTCATATCAATGCCCCATTCTTTCATGAAGGAGGGAATATCAGTACTTGTCGAGCGTTTTCCATGCGATAAGAACTCTGATGTATCAAAGCCAATTCCACCTGCGCCCAATACTGCAACCTTTTGTCCAACTGGCTTTTTATCTTTCAACACATCAATATAACTAAGTACTTTTTCGTGTTCTATGCCTTCGATATTTGGAGTCCTAGGCGTAATACCAGTAGCAATAATTACTTCGTCAAAGTCTGACATATTCAGCATTTCCGCATTAACTTTAGTATTTAGTTGTAAATCAACACCCAGTGCTTCAATTTGTACCGCAAAATACCGTATTGTTTCATAAAATTCTTCTTTACCTGGCACTTGTTTAGCGATATTGAACTGACCGCCAATTTCGTCGGCAGCATCAAATAAAGTAACCTTATGTCCACGCTGCGCAGCAGTGGTGGAAGCCGCAAGCCCCGCAGGTCCGGCCCCCACGACAGCGATTTTTTTAATCTTAGTAGCCGGTTCGATACTAAACTCAGTTTCATGACATGCTCTAGGATTCACTAGACAACTTGTCATCTTGCCTTCAAAAGCATGGTCTAAACAGGCTTGATTACAACCTATACATGTATTAATTGTTTCTGATTTACCTTGAGCCGCCTTATTTACAAACTCTGCATCTGCTAAAAATGGTCGCGCCATTGACACCATGTCGGCGTCCCCCCTAGCAAGCACCTCTTCAGCAACCTCTGGCGTATTTATTCTGTTAGACGTAATGACAGGAATATTCAAAGCCTGCCGAAACTTGGCGGTTACCCATGTAAATGCAGCTCTAGGTACTTTGGTAGCGATCGTTGGGATACGCGCTTCATGCCAACCAATGCCAGTATTGATAATGCTAGCACCTGCTTTTTCGATATTGAGGCCTAATTCGACCACCTCTTCATAAGTCGAACCACCTTCAACGAGGTCAAGCATAGATAAACGATAAATGATAATAAAATTACGGCCTACAGCTTCCCTAACTCGTCGAACTACTTCTATGGGTAATTTAATGCGATTCTGATACTCGCCGCCCCACTGATCTTTGCGTTGATTTGTCCGCTGTGCAATAAATTGATTTAAGAAATAGCCTTCAGAACCCATAATTTCTACGCCGTCATAACCTGCTCGTTGCGCTTGCAAAGCGGTATAAACAAAGTCATCAATTTGTTTTTCGATGCCGGCTTCATCAAGTTCTTTTGGCACAAATGGATTAATAGGAGCTTGAATTGGACTTGGCGCGACTAACTCCTTATTGTAAGCATACCTACCAGTATGCAAAATCTGCATACATATTTTACCGCCATGCTTATGTACCGCACTCGTTACTTCTTTGTGATGCTCTACCGCTTCATCAGAATCAAGGCGCTTAGTGATTGCATGAGTTGCCCCTTCATCATTCGGACCAATTCCTCCAGTAACGATCAGGCCAACACCACCTTTAGCGCGCTCAGCAAAAAACGCCGCCATGCGTTTATGACCATTAGGTGCCTCTTCCAGACCAGTGTGCATAGACCCCATCAATACTCTATTTCTTAACTGAGTGAAGCCTAAATTTAAGGGTTGAAAAAGATGTGGGAATGGATTCTTTACAGCGGTTGTCATTAAGTATTCCTTATAGAGCACGTACACGGCTTTACAAAAAAAAGTGTGAACGAACACCTTATAAATAAAACAAAAGCGACTGTTTATTCAACAATTCGCTTTGCGTGGTGCTATTATTCAAAAGGACTTTATAAAGCCCTTAATCAACGATGTTAGTGGGCATGTCTTGGCGCACTTCCTGCCAAATTTTACCACTCTCGATACCGTACTTACGCACGACAGCGATAACTCGATCGCTTTCTCCACTTTCGAGTACCAACAAAAGTTGTTTGTAGTAATCAGTGGCAACACTACGAGCGCTCTGGTGAGAGAAGAAGTAACCACCAATTCGTGCATAAATCCCTTTGAAACCGTTCATCATGAGCACATAAACTGGGTTATTTGAGGCAAACGCTAAGTCGTGATGCATTTGATAGTCATGTTGCGCAAAGGCTTTACCTTCTTGTTCGACGGTTTCGTAGCGCTTAATAATGTTTACACATTGGTCTGGGTTCTGCCTAAAGGCGGCACGCATGAAAACTGCGCTTAAGTTGGTGCGAGCAGATAATAGGTTGTCGACTAATTGAGGACGACCGTCCTGGTCAAGTCGGGCAAGGGTTTCTAATATGTTTAAACCACAAGTCTCCCAAAAGTTATTCACTTTAGTCGGCTTTCCGTGCTGAATAGTTAGCCATCCATCGCGCGCAAGCCTTTGTAAAACTTCTCTAAGAGTTGTGCGGGTCACGCCGATTAGCTCAGAAAGCTCGCGCTCTGCAGGAAGTATTGTGCCAGGAGGAAACCGCCCACTCCAAATGGATTCAACAATATATTCCTCGGCAAACCCAGCTGGGCTTTGTGACTTATAAATCATGCATTACTCAAAGCGTTATAACAAAATATTAACTCATTGTACCAGATGAAAAAAACAAGGGAAGTAATATTCTTATTCATGACCGATTCGGCCACACACAAATCAGTTGAGATAGCGAATAGAATTGGATTTGGGACGCAAATCTTCAAGGTAATTTGAAGGGCACTTGCATACTTATGTCACTACTCGTAAAAACTAACAATAACAGGACTTAACCAAAAAGCGCTATGCTACTTCAACTATGTCGATTGCCTGCAAAGTTAAGTAATTATTGCATTGCATCAACTATCCATTCAGCCAATGCTTTTACTCGTTGAAGTCTAAATTTGCTTGGTGGGTATACGAGATGGCAAGGACTCTTACTTTGATTCCAAGGTTTGAGCACAGCCACTAGCTCGCCAGATTCGAGACTGTCTTTAACGTATATAGACGGCAGACGCGAAAACCCCAAACCGGCCTTACAAGCAGCCATCATCACATGCCCATTGGCGCTGGTTAGGCAACTGTCTACTTTTAGCTCGTATTCCTCACGCATTTTCGGTGAATTGGGATCGGCTTTGACAAACTGCCACTTTGAAATACTGCCTGAAATGGTTTGGTGATTGACGAGCTGATTTGGATGAGAGGGACAACCATATTTTTTTAAGTACTCTGGGCTTGCAACCAAAGTAGGCGTATACCAACACAAGTGCCTTGCTATTAGACTCGAGTCATCTAACTCGCCCATTCTGATAGCAAGGTCGTAGCGACTTGCAATCAAGTCTCGATGGTCTGAACTAAAATCTAGGTTAACCTTAATGTTGGGATGCATCTTCATAAATTGGATCACGGCCGGCGCTATGTATTGCTCGCCAATCACTCCACCTACCGAAGTTAGGTTTATTTCGCCGCGAAGTAAATTCTTCGTCTCAAGTAAATTGAGCTCAGCATTGTTAATTATTTTTATCGCTAGTTGACACTCCTTCAGAAATCCCTCACCAACAGCGCTCAAGGTTAGCTGACGTGTCGTACGCAAGAATAATTGGATCTGGTAGTACTGCTCTAATTTTTTAATTTGTTGACTTAAATGCGCTTTAGAACAGCCCAGTTGTTCAGCTGCCATCGTCAAACTTTTATTTTCAGCAACAGCGATAAATGATGCGATATGTTTGAGCATGTCTGTTTTCATATATAAACAGTCTTTTTATTTGTATGCATTGATAAACAATAACACAGCCTCTAGAGTTTCGTTAATACAATTCATTAGGACGCTTATATGCAAAACAAACAGTCTTTATCCTCATCATACGACCACAAAATCCCCCACCGACCACTAGGCAAAAGTGGCTATTTAGTGTCGGAAATTGGTTTGGGGTGCTGGCAACTCGGTGGCGATTTTGGTCCGGTAAGTAAGCAACAGGTAAACACTATCTTAAACGCCGCAGACGAATCGGGTGTTAGTTTTTGGGATACTGCAGATGTTTATGGCAGCGGACAAAGTGAGCAATGGATTGGCGATTGGTGCAAATCGAACGCAAAGCAAAGAATTATAGGTACCAAATTTGGACGCAATGATAGTTTATACCCCAACGGCTATACTCCAGAAAACATTCGTAAAAGTATTGAAGGCTCATTGGAGCGCTTGCAACTATCGAGTATTCCACTTATTCAATTGCATTGTATTCCGGAAGAAATGCTTAACGACGACATTCTTTGGCATTGCCTTGACGACTTAACGCGTGAAGGGCTAGTGGACAATGTTGCCGCAAGTGTTGAAACTATCGAACAAGCGCATACTTGCCTTGGCATTCCGGCCATTACTTCACTGCAGATAATCTTAAATATTTTTAGACAAGATGCTTGTGAAACTCTCCTAGCTGCGGCAAAAGATGCTGATGTTGGCATACTCGCGCGCCTCCCCTTAGCAAGCGGCTTGTTGAGCGGAAAAATGAATAAAAACACTGTATTTTCAAATAGTGATCATCGTAATTACAATCGTGATGGCAATGCCTTTAGCGTAGGCGAAACATTCTCAGGTTTACCCTATGCTAAGGGGTTAGAATTAGTTGAGTTAATACGCGAACTGGTGCCCGATGGGATGTCAATGTCTCAGTTTGCCTTGCGCTGGTGTTTGGATCAACATGGTGTTTCCAGTGTATTGGCGGGTGCTTCTTCACCAGAGCAAGTAAGAGATAATGCAGCAGCAAGTACAAATCCGCCGTTGCCGCAATCTACGCACCAAGCGCTTGCGGATTTATACATACAAAAAATAAGACCATATATTAGAGGCAAGATTTAATTTACGCCACGTTAATCTAAAGAACACACAGGAAGCAAAATGAGCGAGATTAAAAATAAATGGGCATTTGTCACGGGTGCAAGTCGAGGTATAGGCCAGCAAATAGCAATTGGCCTAGCATCAAAAGGCGTCAACTTGGTACTGCACTCTAGCGCGGTAGCAAACCAAGAAAAAACGTTGGCACTATTGAACAATTTCGATATCAACATTCGACAGGTGGCTTGTGATTTAAGTCAGCCAGATGCAATTAGCCAATGCATAGAGCAAGCTGAAAAAGTAAGTGGTGGTATAGACATAATTTATAATAACGCAGCCATAATGACTCAGTTTATCGATTTATATAACGTTCCAGTCGAAGATTATCATATAAGCTTCCAAATAAATGTGTTGGCCGTTATCCAAATTTGCAATTATTTTTCGCAGCATATGAAGACCCGTGGTTACGGTCGTATCATAAATGTCACATCGGGGATCAAAGATACGCCAAATCTAGACGCCTACAGCATTACAAAAGCGGCTCTGGACAAGTACACTAGAGACTTAGCAGTGAAACTAGCAAATACTGGCGTTTTGGCAAATCTACTTGATCCAGGATGGTGTCGCACAGATTTAGGCGGCCCAGATGCGATGAACGATGTAAGGTCGGTACTGCCTGGTGCACTAGTTCCTGCGATGTTAGGCAAACAAGGCGACGAAGAGCCTCGGGGAATGCTATTTGCTGCGCAAGATTACAGCGGTATAAGTTGGTAATTTATGACAGCGACTCAAACAATATTTGCAACTGAAATGAACGAAGTTCTGTTTAAGCTTTTTTGTAAATATGAATTTAGCAATAACAAAGCACAAACTCTTGCAGAAGTTCATACTGAGAACACATTGCGCGGGGTACATTCACACGGAATAAACAGAGTTCCGTTTTTTATACAATGCGTAAAAAATGGGGTTGTTAAGACTGACTCTGAAGCTACTTTAACAGAGCAATTTGGGAGTATTGAGCGCTGGGATGGTAATCAAGGCTCTGGCGTATTGAACGCAATTCGGTGTAGTAAACAGGCCATACAACTCGCTCAGACAAATGGAATTGGCATAATAGCATTGCGCAATACAAATCATTGGATGAGAGCTGGATATTATGGCTGGTTAGCTGCTGAAAACGACTGCATAGCTATCATGTTTACTAATACCCAACCTAATATGCCTGCATGGGGCGGCATAGAAAATAGGATCGGCAATAACCCGTTTATGATTTCTATTCCACGTAGATGTGGTAGCCATGTAGTGCTTGATATGGCCCTTTCTCAATTTTCTTTTGGCAAGATACAAGAGCATGCATTAAGAGATATTAAATTGCCCCATCCCGGTGGGTGGAATAGCAATGGAGAACTTAGCTCAGACCCAGAGAGTATACTAAAAACCGAGAGCGGTTTACCAATTGGATATTGGAAAGGATCAGCATTTTCGATGGTGCTTGATATGCTAGCAACTCTTTTGGCAGCTGGGCAGTCAACCTACCGAATCAGCCAAGAAAAATACGAAACCAACATTTCTCAAGTGTTTCTGTGCATCGACACCAAGCAATTTCATGATGCTTCTCTTAAAGATCGTCTTCTCAATGAAATCATAAACTACTCAAATAGCGCCCCCCCCAAAACGAATGGAAGCAAGGTGGTTTATCCAGGGGAAACCTCGTTGCGAAAGAGACGTGAGAGCCTTAAAAATGGAATGGAGGTTAATTCGACTGTTTGGCAGCAAATAAAAGCGCAATAGTCGGTAATTTTGGAGACTAGATTTATGATGTTATCCCAACTAGTAAATTCAAAAACTTACATGACTTAATAACTCACAAAGCATAGAATACAAGAAGAAGTTAGAACTTAGGGAAGTCAATTTGCTACTCGTTAAACTAAATAAATGGTCACAAAATAAGTCCCCATGGCTTGTCTTGTTCTTATCTTCATTAGCACTTGTCGCATGTGCGCTATATTTTCAACATGGATTAGGTCATGCGCCTTGTGTCATGTGTATTTATCAACGCAGTGCAATGGTTGTGATAGTGCTTTCTGCTTTATTACCGCTTTTAATGCCAAATTCATTAGTACGCCTGATTGCATACTTGGGATGGGGGGCAGCAAGCATATGGGGATGGCTATTGGCAAGCGAACACTTAAGTATCTTGAACTCGCCTAATCCATTTTTTACACCTTGCCCTATCGTACCAAACTTCCCCCTACCACTATACGACTGGGTACCTTCTATTTTCGGTGCGCCAGGTGATTGCCTAGATCAGAGTTGGCAGTTTTTAGGATTAGGAATGCCGGCTTGGATGCAAATCATCTTTGCAATTTATGCATTAACTTGGGCTTTTGTAGTAATGTTGAAGCTAACTTATCGCAAATTTAAGCCTAACCATTGAGGCTAGCGCTGGCTTTATTCAATCGATATCATTTTCAGGCCAAGTGACCACATAATCTTCGAATTCATCGTACAAGATATCGTGCTCATTCACAGTGCGCCCTCGCACACTTATGCGCGACTCGTGCATTTTCGCTTTTTTACCTTTGTTGAGCAAAGGATGCCAAGATGCTAATCCACGCCCCTCATGCAAGCGTCTGTAACTGCAAGATTTCGGCATGTAGAAAATGGACTCTAAATTCTCTTTAGTAAGAGTGACGCAATCCGGTACGAGAGTGCTTCTCTTTTCATAAGATGTGCATGCACAGGTTTTTGTGTGCAACAAATGGCAAGCAATATTGGTGAATAGTATTTCTTCGCCTTCTCGGAGTACGTCCGTAGGTGCAAAGTCATCCTCCTCATTGA
This sequence comes from Glaciecola sp. KUL10, assembly GCF_003203515.1. GTDB lineage: Bacteria > Pseudomonadota > Gammaproteobacteria > Enterobacterales > Alteromonadaceae > Glaciecola. The sequence goes on from NZ_BGNG01000001.1 coordinate 808,805, forward strand.
CACTTTGGTCATCTATAAACTTATGTAGACAACATTTGGCACAGCCGTCACAAATTGATTCCCATTGTTCTTTGCTCATATCAGCCAGTGGTGTGTCCAACCAATACTGTGATTTTATAAGGTCCTTACTGTAGAGTGATTTACTCATGCTGCAACAACACGTGTATCTATTTCGATGTAACCCGATAAAGTTGCCTTAATGACGTCCCCAACGTGCAACGGCCCAACGCCTTTTGGAGTCCCCGTCAGCACAACATCACCGGCTTCAAGTGTAAAAAATTGAGACATATCTGCAATCAATTCAAAAACGGTTCGAATCATCAATCGACTATCTCCCACTTGTCTTTGTTGACTATTTACATACAACGAGAATTCGAAATATGGCAATTCTTTCAGTTCATTCCATGGTCGGAACTCACTCAAAGGACACGAACCATCAAAGGCCTTAGCACGCTCCCAAGGGTGCCCCATTTCTTTTAATTTTTCTTGCTCTTCTCTAAGCGTTAAATCTAGCCCCAACCCAACCCCTGCAATACTTTCACTCACCTCTTCTGGCGTTACTTTTGTTAACGTCTTAGCTACTAAAAAAGCCAATTCGAGTTCGTTATGACATGCACCTTTATCTTGAGGGATAACGATGTCGTTGCTCATATCACGTATAGCAGTGCTCGGTTTAATAAAATAGATGGCTTGCGAAGGTATTTCATTACCCAACTCTTTAATATGGTCTAGGTAATTTCTTCCGACACATACCACCTTACCAACCGGTAATTCAGTCCCTTCGTGATTATCTGAAAATCGATGTTGATACTTAGTTGAATTTAACATCGGGGGTTTCACTCAATCCTAAATCTTTTCGGTGTTTAGCTAGTAAATCTTCTGGCTTAGGTGGCAATTGCAAGTAAAAGCCTTGTTGAACAAGTATTTCTTGAAGCTCGATTGACGGCTTACCAGCAACCTTTGGCTTTTTATTTAACGCTAACAACGTCACGAAGATAGGTTGTCCAAAGGTTTCCATTAGTGCCTTTGGAATATCTTCAAAGTAATCTTTTTTAGGAATGTAAAGATAAGTATCAGCTTTTTTTGAAGACTTATAAATCGCGCAAAGCATGATATCGTCCTGTGTCATTGTTAAATAATGTGCGTAGCTTTGGCGTAAACAAACTTGCTCTCCACCCGCTAATAATATCAGGTTTCAGCTTCATTTTTTCAGTTTCGTCTATTTCGAACCAACACCATTTTAACCACTGATTGAGTTGCTTTTTAGATGCTAAATGCTCTATTGGAATGTCATTGGCTTTAGAAACTTCTTGGCAGAGTTGCTTCAAATCCGAAAGCGCTTTTTTATACTCTCTAAAGTCTATCAATCGCTTAATTTTAAGCGGGCACTCGCTTTCGTCTGCTTGGCTTGCTCTAGAGACTAGTTGAAGGAGATGGTCACCGTGCTGCCTAATATCTCGCGGCAGAAAGCCATCAATTGCACTTAATTGTGCAACGTGACTGGGCAACTTCATTGCAATTGAAACCATAACTTGTTCTTTTAACACAAAGTTAATAGCGATGTCCTTTTCTCGTGCACGTTGTAAACGCCATTCAGCAAGCAGTTTAAGCGCTAATCGAGATTTAGGACTTAATTTCCACGCATTAGCGATGTTCAAGTAAGCATATTCAGGCGGCAAGGTATGTGTTTTTTTCTGTCCGATACACGCTACTTCTGATAAAACAATCTCCGTCATACCTTTGCTTTCAATTTGTTCGGAAAGCTGATGATAAGCCGGCAGTAAGTAATAAACATCAGCTGCTGCATATCGCAATTGTTCTGTAGACAGCGGTCGCGCAATCCAATCGGTCCTAGATTCTCCCTTGTCCAAAACAACATTTTGCAATTTTTCGATTAGGTTTGCATAGCCAATGCTAGGACCTATCTGCAGAAGACCCGCTGCGATTTGTGTATCAAAAATAGGACTGGGAATAAGACCCAAATTAGCCCTAAATGCTTCTAGATCCTCTGAACAAGAATGAAGTACTTTGAGGACCTTAGTGTCAGCCAATATTGCATTTAAAGGTGAAAGGTCGTTGATTTCAACCGTATCAATCAATCCAAGATGTTCACCATCATATACCTGAACAAGGCCAAGTTTTGGTAACAGTGTTCGCGTTCTAACAAACTCAGTATCGACCGCTAACACCTTTGCTTCTGAAATTTTAGCGCAATACTCATGCAATGCGTCTTTAGTATTAATGAGATCGTATTGCATTAGTCTCTTAATTCTCGACGCAGAATTTTACCCACGTTTGTCTTGGGCAATTCATCCCTAAATTCTATAAATTTAGGGACCTTGTAGCCTGTTAGCAACTCTTTGCAATGTTTAGTTATTTCTGAGGCACTTACTTGTGGGTCTTTTTTGACAACAAACAACTTAACAACCTCTCCAGACACTTCATGAGGAACGCCGATTGCAGCCGCTTCAAGTACTCCTTCATGCATAGCGGCGACCTCCTCTATTTCATTTGGAAATACATTAAATCCAGACACTAGAATCATATCTTTCTTGCGATCAACGATATAAAAATATCCCTCTTCATCCATTTTGGCTATATCGCCGGTCGCTAGCCAACCGTCTTTAAGAATTTCATCTGTCGCCTCAGGTCGATTAAGGTAGCCCAGCATTACCTGTGGTCCCTGAACATACATTTCTCCTGCTTCACCTAGCGCAACTTCTTTACCATCTTCGTCTAAAAGTTTTATATCTGTTGAGGGCAGCGGTAAGCCAATCGCACCGCGGTATTCTTTTATGTTCGTCGGGTTAACGGTCACAACTGGTGAGCACTCAGTCAATCCATACCCTTCCAATAGAACTGTTTGAGTCACCCGTTCCCAACGCTCCGCAACCGGTCTTTGCACCGCCATTCCACCACCTAAACCAAATTTGAATTGACTAAAATCTAATTCAGCAAAGCCAGGTGTATTTAACAGGCCATTGAAAAGCGTATTAACGCCGGTTATCACAGCAAAGGGGTATTTACCTAACTCACTAACAAACGCCTTCATATCACGAGGGTTCGTAATCATCAAATTCGGACAACCATACTTTAAAAATGTGAGGCAATTACTGGTAAGTGCAAAAATGTGATACAGCGGTAAAGCAGTAACCACCATATCTTTACCAGGTTCAACAGCATTCTCTAAAATCCCTGAAACTTGTTCTAAATTGGCGACCATATTGCGATGAGTAAGCATGGCACCTTTTGACACCCCCGTGGTTCCGCCTGTGTATTGTAAAAAAGCGATATCGCTTCCTTTTAAGTCAGGACGGGAGTATGACTGGCCTTCTCCCTTTTGCAGTGCTTTAGAGAATCTTTTAGCGTTAGGTAAATCAAAACTTGGCACTAACTTTTTTATGTACTTAACAACAAAGTTCACAATCCACTTTTTAGGTGCCGGGAGCATATCGCCTAAAGACGTCAGCAACACCTCCTGAACCGGTGTTTTATCAATTATCTCGGCTAGTGTGCAGGCGAAATTTTCAACAATGACAATAACTTTAACATTGGCATCTTTTAATTGATGCTCAAGTTCCCTAGGAGTGTAAAGTGGATTCACATTTACGACCGTTAAACCTGCTCGTAATACCCCGAATAATGCAACAGGATACTGAAGTAAATTCGGCATCATTATCGCAACAGCATCCCCCTTTTTGAGGCCTTGATTCTGCAAATAAGCAGCAAACTGCATTGACAACACGTCCAAGTCTTCGAAACTTAGTTCATGGCCCATGTTAATAAAAGCTGTTTTGGAGGCGTATTTAGCAATAGCATCTTCAAATACATCAACTAAAGAGGCGACACGGTCGGGGTTAATTTCGGGCTGAATTGATGCGTCGTATTGGTTTAACCAAACTTTTTCCACGTACTTAACTTCCTAATTTGAGTGCTGGCCATTAATCAACGTTTCTAACAGAACAAAACGACGCTGTACGGCATAGCCAATTACTTAATACCCTCAATACTAAAGGATGATTGATAAATTAAAAAGCTTTGAATAATTCGGGTACTTAAATGAGTTCGATTATTGTTGTAAAAACGCACGAATATGGTCTGCAACTGCTTTAGGGCTGTCCATATGCACGTGATGCCCACCTGAGGTTACCTTCATTTTGAGTGCTTTGTAGTGTGATTTTCGCTTATCGTAATTTCGTCTAACCTTTTCGAAGCCTTTATCCCCTAACAACAGTAAAGACGGGGCTTCAATATGTTCTATGATGTTCAAGGCTTGGGGCTCGGTAAGTCGAATAGATGATTTGGTTCGCAGACGATGGTCTGTTCTCCACACTATTTCGGAATTATCTTTTGAATACTCAATATTTCTTTGCAAAATAATGCGCGCATTTTGTTCATTTAAGTCACTGACTTTCATTCGACTGGCGGTGATTTGTTCGAGCGACTTTGGTTGCTTAACCACTGAAGATGCAGATTTAACACGACTAATAATCGACTCTCGTAGTTGTTGAACGCTTGTATCTTCTGGCTCGGTTAATGGCCCTGCGGTTTCGATGCATACAAAGCGATTTACTTTTTCAGGAAAACAAGCACAAAACATCGCGCCAATGATGCCGCCTAACGAATGACCTATCAGGTTGATCTTATCCCACTTTTGTTCAGTGACAAATTGATAGACATCTTGCACATAGTCAACAAGATTGTAATCGCTCGATATTGGGCGATGGCTAGATTTTCCATGCCCTTGCAAGTCAATTGCGACTAGATTAAAAGCATCTAGATAATCAAAAAGGGGAAGAAAGCTTGCGGCGTTATCTAACCAACCGTGAAGCATCAAAGTGACTATCTGATTGTCGTGCTCATCAAGTGGCTTTGTGTTTTGTCTGTTACAAATTGCGGCTACTTGTTTATTAGAGAGTTCATAGACATGTTCTTTGATCATAAATTTTTTCTTAGCCTGACTTGTTTTCTATTTATCGTTCATTAAAAAAGCCCATAGATTATGGGCCTTTTGGGGTTAAGTAGTCGCACTTGAATTAGCGATTGTCTTTTATCGAGTCAATCTTACTTTGCACTTCTGTACTTCTTTGACCTGTTGAACGTGTATTGTCCGCTAGGCGATCGCTTCTAGAGCTTGTTGTAAACTGACCTGACCTTGTATCTTTTAAAGTGATACGACGAGTATCTGAATACAAACCGCGCAAGTGCAAAGGTGGATGACGGTAATGTGTGAAATAGTGAGAGCCCCAACCCAAACCAAAACGATTGAAGTAGAATGGCGACACCTCTACTTCCTGAACTTTTTTCCACATGTGGTAACCCTCGGCTGCCACAACAGGGTATAAATATTCCTGCTCACCAATCAAATCGCTTTTAGGTTCCGATAACTCACCGACTACAGTGATGAGTCTGCCCTTTTCAAACACCAATGGATCAACGAATCCTTTGACTTTTACTTTGAAGCGCCCCTCACTATTTTTGGAGTTCATGGGTTTGCCATAGTGATTGGTCGGATAGTGCAAAATTTCGATTTCGGAATAGTCTTTTAGATTATCCACTGAGACGATTTCACCGCCCCACCTTGCAATCTTTCCAGAGTCCACCGCTTCAGTGCCAATGACTTGGTCAAATTCAACGAGTTCGCCTATATTTTCAGTAGAAATAGTATCTGGTGTGATTGAACAACCTGCTAAACCAAACGCAAGCAGCCCGATTAATAGCTTTGCAGATGCTAGCTTTTTAAGTTTCATAATAAGTACCGCCCTTTTTTAAATCCCTTAAGGTTAACTACGATATAACATCCCTGTGCTAAAACGATACTCTTAAAAGCCTGACAGGTCAAAGGTGTTTGGCGATACTAAAAATAATTTAATACTTAAGCGTAAACATCGACGCCCATCATTTGACTGAGCGCTTCTTTTTTACTTTCATTTTCAAGAGAGGCGTAGGCCGCTACCTGTTTTTCAGCAAATTGAGCATTAAACCTAAAATGCTCTGCATCTCGTTCGAACTCATCTGAACGAGCAACCGCTTCTGGAGACGGCATTTTAACAATTTGCTGACCAGTAGGTGAACTTGAATGTTCAATCGTTAGCGCTTTGCTTTCGGGGGTGACGCGTTCACTTGCTTTATTTTTTTCTGGCTGGTGCGGAATAAACGCGACACCGTTACCAATATTATTAGTGACGTCCATTAAAATTCTCTATTACTCTTTGTTTGGTAATTTCTTCCAAGTCACTTTGTCTCGTAAATAGGTCGGCTGTATTTCTTCAGCTTTGACAGTTTGTGCAGACAAATATGCTTGTTTTGCTAATTTCAACATGGCTTTAGCATTGGGGTATAAAACCTCAATGCTTGAGCTAAAGTGTAGATCACTTGCGTACGCTTGCCAACCCGTACCTGCAAAAGTGTATTGTTCACCTTGAGCATGCTCGCTTTCAAACTTCTCAAATGCTTCATTAGGAGGTAATACCGCTTCTTCTTGTCTCGCTTCAACCAAACCGTTAACGGCCACATAGTCACCAAAGTAAACTTCCTGCATGCGCGCATCAATTAGCACTCGAACATGCGCAACACCTGTTTTTTCGTAAGCTTCTTGAGCCATCGCTGCCAAGGTGGAAATCTGCAAAACAGGCAGTTCAGCACCAAACGCCAGCCCCTGCGCGATACCGGTTGCAATGCGAACACCTGTGAAACTGCCAGGTCCGCGCCCATAAGCAATAGCGTCTAATTCTTTTAGTTTGATATCCTGTTTTTTTAACAGATCATCAATCATCGGCAAAATACGCTGGCTGTGCTGTTGAGGGCATATTTCAAAAGTTGAAAATGCTTCTTCGCCTTTTAATAAGGCGACTGAGCACGCTTCTGTTGCCGTATCGATAGCAAGTATGTTCATTTGTTTCTCTTGTAATGTTTGTTTAATCTATTGAGCTTAAAAAGTCACACGCTTGTTGAATAGAACGGGTGCGCTTCATATTGGGTAAGCTACCAATAAAACTTTGTCCATATTGTTTTGTCACTAAACGGTTGTCGCAAATCACAAGTACGCCGCGATCATTCCCGTCTCGAATAAGACGCCCCGCGCCTTGTTTAAGCGTAATCACTGCTTGCGGAATTTGAATTTCCGAAAACGCATTGCCCCCCTTTTTTCTACAATCTTCTATGCGAGCTTGCAAAAGAGGATCATCGGGCGATGAAAAAGGCAGTTTATCAATTAATACACACAACAAATCATCGCCTTTGACATCAACGCCTTCCCAAAAGGCACCAGTCGCAAATAACACCGCTGATTGATCACTTAAAAACGTGTCTAACAGTGCCTGTTTAGTCGTATCGCCCTGAATCAACACTTGAGTATCAATTTCCTCTTTAACCTGATTGGCGATATCACGCATCATCGCATGGCTGGTAAACAGCATAAATGCCCTGCCCTTACTTGCATCAATCAACTGCAAGCAGATTGATAAGAGATGAGATCTGATGCTTCTATCGTTAGGTTCAGGTAGGAATCGAGGAACACACAACATGGCTTGTTGCTGATAATCAAACGGACTGTCTAATAAAAGTGTACTGGCGTTATTAAGCCCCATCTGGCTCTGATAATGCGAAAAATCAGATTCAACCATTAAGGTCGCTGAAGTAAACACCCAAGCCGAGTCTTGTTGGTCCATAATTGCTGAAAATTTATCGGCAATCGACAAGGGAGTTAAGTGCAAAATAATGTGCTTGGGAGTGGTTTCATACCACAAACTGACGTTTTCACGAGTGACGTCCGATACAGCGTCCATTGCACTGAGAATCTCGCTCAAACGCTCAATCATTAGATCCAAGTCTTTATCTCGTCCCTCATGCACTTTGGCAACTTCTTGTACTTGTTCAACATTCTCACGAATTGAGGTCATGGCTTCGGCGATTTTTGGGTCCTCTAACTTTTGTGCCCAATTACCTCGTTTGGGATCATAGGGAAATAGCAAGCGTAAATCGGCAATAATACGTTGCGTCTTTTCAGCAACCAAACTTAACTGGGCGGCATCTTTGAGCACACTCTTTTGAATCGCAATCATGTCGCGCAAAAGGTCATTTAATTGTCGACTAGAAACACTTTCGCCAAAGTATTCACTGGCAATGTCTGGCACCTGATGCGCTTCATCAAAGATAACAAGGTCAACCTCAGGGATTAACTCGCCAAATCCAGTGTCTTTTAATGCTAAATCAGCAAAGAACAAATGGTGGTTAACTACAATCACATCAGCTTCCATGGCTTTTTTTCGCGCCAAGACTAAAAAGCAGTCATCATAATGAGTGCAATCTTTACCTAAACAGTTATCTACCGTAGAGGTAACAACCGGAATCACTTGCGAATCCTCTTTAATGCTAGTCAACTCACCGATATCGCCCGAATTTGTAGTCGTTACCCACTTTTTAACCAAGCTAAAATCGTGCAGGACTTCTTTTTCAAAAAGCTGATTGCCTCCACCGTGTTGCGCAATACGATGCAAACAAGCGTAGTTTGCGCGGCCTTTTAGCAAAGCAGTTTTCTTTGATTTATCGATTGCTTTTTTAACTAGTGGCAGGTCGCGATGAAAGAGCTGCTCCTGCAGGTTTTTAGTGCCCGTAGAAACTATAAATCGTCGTTTTGAAAGCAAGGCAGGTGCAAGGTAGGCAAACGTTTTACCGGTTCCGGTACCCGCTTCGACCACTAAGGCAGACTTTGTTTTGATAGCGTCAACTACCGCTTCAGCCATATCAGTTTGCGCCTGGCGGGGCGTAAACCCAGAAATAACTTCAGCAAGCGGCCCTTGCTCGGAAAAAAAATATGAAATTTCAGACATGGCCGCCATTCTAAAGTAAATGTGATAATTGTTGAAAGGTATTTAGAAGCTTAACCCTATAAAGAGTTAAGCTTCATTATTTCTCATATGAGAAAGGTCATAATTCAAACAACGACTATCTGAATAACACCTTTTCTTGTTTGAACCAGTAAATACAAAATCCAATAAGCGCGACCGCGATAAGTGTTGTTGAGGCAAAAATAGCAAACAGTTGCATGTAATCCATCGTGCCTTTAATCAACTCTTTAATCGCTAACGCGACATTGGTGAGCGGTATCCAAGCATATATTCCCTTGAGTTGAATGCCCGGCATCATTGCAATTAAAACAGGCACGATCACTATAAACACCAAAGGTTGCATATAGCCTTGGGCTTCTTTAAATGAGCGTGCATAAATTGAGAGACTCAATAATGTCGATGCCAAAATAGCCACAACAGGTACTAACATTAAGAACATCAGAATAAAGTCAATCGCACCTATTGCCGCCATAAAGTTTGCGACAGCTTCAACGCCTACTCCCTGACTTAATACTAGTCCCCAAATCGCCATACTCACGACCGTTATCAGTGCAGAGGTTACTCCAGCAAACGCGATAGTTAAAAACTTACCCATCACTAATTTGTTGCGCTCAATAGGCGAAATTAAAAGTGTTTCGAGAGTACCTCTTTCTTTTTCGCCCGCGCCCAAGTCACTTGCCGGTAGCATTGCGCCTTGTAGGCAAAGAATAAAAATGATGTATGGGAAGAATGCTCCAATTTTTTCGCCCCAGTTTTCTCTTTCGTCTGCGACGTTAACTTTTTCGATAACAATCGGCTCGAGCAAACCAACCTGTTGAGATTCGTTAACCTGCAATGCCATGAACGCACTTGCTTGATTAACTTCAGCAATTTCCTTGGTGATCTCAGTTAGGCGACGATTAACCATATTTAGGCCAGAGTCATTTAAAAACACGCGCAGTGTAATTTGCCCTGTCGATAGAATATCAGCCCCATAGTTATCAGGAATAACGAGCACAAAATCGACATTACCCGCTTTTACGTGCTCTTTAATGGCATTGTCATCAGCAAAACTAGTGCTCAATTCTACGCGCTCAAACTGCTCTATCTCTTCCATTTTTAACACTAAGTCAGGTGCGTATTCTGCGCCTATCACTGAATAGGAAATGGTCTTAGTTTCAACGTCTTTTATTGCTTGCGAACCTACATAAGCGGCGATACCAATTAGTAAAGGAAATACAACTATTGGCAAAGCAATCATGAAAAATAAACTCTTGCGGTCTCGCAATAATTCTTTCATTTCTTTAAAAAATACTAACCACATAATATGCTCCTTAAATGCTCACTGACTTAGCATCAATGCCCAGTGTGTTAATAAATGATTGATGAAGCGAACCATCTGCAAGGCCTTTAAATTCATCAAAAGAGCCATCAAACTTAGTCACGCCTTTGTCAATAACAGTGACCGCATCACATAATTCAGAGACTTCATCTAAGTGATGGGTAGAAAAAATCACGGGTACTTTTTTAGCTTTCAAGTCACGAATAAAGTCTAAAACGGTTTGAGTGGCCATAATATCTAGCCCAGTAGTAGGCTCATCGAGAATAACAACTTTGGGTGAGTGCACAACCGCTCGCGCAATGGATGCTTTTTGTTTCATCCCTGTTGAATAGGTTTCACTGCGTCTGTCTAAAAAAGTTTCCATGTCTAAACGTTGTGATAACTCGTCTATACGGCTATTGATTTCCGCTTCTTGCATGCCATTAAGCTGGCCGAAATAGGCAATATTTTCTCTTCCCGTCAAACGACCATATAAGCCCGTTGCGCCAGATAGAAAACCAATGGTTTTTCTTGCCAACAAGGGATCAGAAACGATGTCTACGCCGTCAATCTTGATACTTCCAGCGTCAGGTCTGAGTGCGGTTGAGAGCATTCTTAAGGTGGTCGTTTTGCCTGCTCCGTTGGGACCAAGTAAACCTAACACTTGCCCTTCGGCACATGAGAAACTAACTTCTTTAACGGAATGGAAAAAACGTCCATTCAACCTAGGATCTTTTTTATCTTGCTCACTGAGTTTCTTGGGGTTTTCGACTTTAAACTTCTTCGCCAAATTTGTAATTTCTATCATCGTTTATATCTTCCTTGTTGCCGTTTTTGACAGATAGGATTAAAGAGTATGTTAGATAGTCTTTGTAATCCACGAGTTATTACACTGTTTTCATTAAAATTGTGGAAAAAGTGTTTCAAATTACTACAAACTGTACTTTTTACTTGTGAATTGAAATGATAAGTCAAATACTATGAAACAATGGAAGGCAAGAAAATCAAAAAGAAGGAAACGCAATGAGCGAAGTAACAAACCCTATCCAAGCGTGTAACGATATATTTTTAAAACCCAATGGCGTGTTTAAAGCGATAAGCGAAAAAGACAATTGGTCTTGGTTGCCTTTTTTCATCGTTGTCGTGTTTGCAACCGTGCCAGGTTATTTATATTTTGGCATCGTTGATTTTGATTGGTTCCAAACGATGCAAATTCAACAATCGATGCCTGATGCAAGCCCTGCTGAGATTGAAAGCTATAAAGCTGCAAGTAGTGCCGACATGAACCAAATGATTGTGCTTATTTCGGGTATAATCGGGTTGATTATCGTGGCTGCAGTACAGGCGCTTTATCATACCTTGGTGACAAGAAACGATGAAAAAAGCATCCATAGCTTCTTAGATTGGTATGGCGCGCAATGGTGGATGTTCTTGCCTAGCGTACTAAGTGCCTTGGCGGCTTGTGTATTGATTTTACTGCTTGAACCAGGCGCCCAGCAGTCTGAAGCGATTTTAGCACCATTTTCCTTAGCTTATATTTTCGGTGTTGAAAAGACCTCTTCGTTCTTTTCATTAATGATGGGCATTCGATTAGAAAGCATTTGGAGTATCTATTTAGCCAGTGTTTGTATTAGTCAATGGACAAATTTTTCTAAGCAAAAATCAGTGATTGTCGCGGTAATCCCCACGCTAATTATTCTTGGCTTAACTGCAGCCTTCACGTTGTAAGCTACAGCAACCGAAATTAGAAAGACTGATTCAAGAACGACAATCATATGATTGTCGTTCTTTATTGTTCGTTTCTTTTTGTTGCCCAATAACTAAAGACCAATCAGCAAAAAAGTTGCTTGTTGTTCCCCTTTAAATTACTTCAATCATATTTAGCTTTTCGCTTCGGCATAAAATAATCAGTATTGGCGTAAAACTCAGCATCTTGACTCTCCGAATACCAAGTTGGGACACCTAAAATAGGCAGTGGGAAGAATGGTTTAGCCTTTTCAAACACTGAACTTTGTTGCAGATACTCTAAAACTAACGCGTCTAAATAGTGTTTATCTTTGCACTTATTAATCGTCTCGATAGACGCTACTTCTATTATCATGGCTTTACCTGTTAGGCCAATAAAGGGCTGGAGCAAGGATTCGTATATCGCATGTCCAAACATATATGGCATCGTATTTTCAAACCAACTAACACGAGGATTTAAAAATATGGCTTGCCAGTTTTGTTGTTCAAAAGCGTGTTTAAGCTCTTTATTGGTAGTTAAGACGATGACGCCACACTCGTCCAATAGCGTAATTTTGTTTCGAAGCTTTGTGCGTGGATGCACGCCGTGGGCTTTAATATCGACCATGTGCAAGTGATTAAGGTATGCTTTACACGTTGGAAAATCAGACCATATCAATGCATTAAAAAAGTCATGCCAACTGTCGTCTCGCGTCGGTATTTGTTTATCTTCAAATATGATTTGTTCGTAATATCTTGAATCGTCATCAAAATTTGATTGAGCAGACGGTAAGTATTCAGTTGTAAATTTCATTAACCGTATGATTTCTTTAGCGCTTAAGCAAAGACCTTGCTCAATATCTTTATTCGCCAAAGCAAATGACTCAAATACTGATTTTAACGGCTCGGTATTAATTGATCTGACCATTAAATCCTGATTCATCTTTGCGTTTTACCTCTATTGAATCTTAAACAAACCTTAAAGAGGCCGCATTTTACATGGCTTGTCATTGAACCACAATTCTCTATACTGTAGACGTGATTTGCGCACGGCTTTGAACGAGCTTGCTCGCGTACCCAATAGATAACGATAACAAAAATGAGGTATTTACATGAACGAACCACATCGTTCTTTTAAACGACTATTGCCGTTAAGCGCTGCCGCCTTAGTGCTTGCCGCTTGCTCTAACCCCGAAGTCAAAGAAGAAACAAGTGCAAGCAACTTCGAACAAGTGTATTCGCAGATTAGCAGCGAGACGCTAAAAGCGCATACAAAAGTCCTTGCATCAGATGAGTTTGAAGGGCGTTTACCCACCACCATTGGTGAAGAAAAAACATTAGATTACTTGACGACAGAATTGACAAAAGCAGGTTTTAAACCGGGGAATGGCGATAGCTTTTTTCAACAAGTTGACCTAATGCAAATTACCGCGGATGAAAACATGACCCTGAAAATGGGTGATAACGAATTTGCATACAAAGAAGACATGGTGGCAAGCTCAAAACGGGAACAAGCGAGCATATCTTTAACGGATTCACCTATCGTGTTCTTGGGCTATGGCGTTAATGCGCCTGAGTATGAATGGAATGATTACGAAGGCATTGATGTTAAAGGCAAAACAGTAATCGTCTTAGTTAATGATCCGGGTTTTGAAAACCAAAATACTGACTTGTTCCAAGGCGCAACAATGACTTACTACGGTCGTTGGAGCTATAAATATGAAGAAGCTAGTCGCCAGGGCGCAGAAGCGGTATTCATCGTTCACGAAACAGCCCCAGCTTCATATGGATGGTCTGTTGTTGCCAATAGCTGGAGCGGCCCCCAGTATGGTTTGGTATCGCCAGATCAAGGTGCATCCAGAGTTGCAGTTGAAGGTTGGATAAGCTTGGCGGCGGCTGAAAAAATATTCAGTGATGCGGGTATGAGTTTCCAAGAACATAAAGACTATGCGGCACAAGGCAGTTATTCGGTTGAAGTGCCATTGACTGCTTCAGTGACCGTTAATAACGAGATTGAAAAGTCTAAGAGTTATAACGTGTTTGCCACTTTGCCGGGATCTGAAAAACCAGATGAGCACATCATTTATACTGCTCATTGGGATCACTTAGGTAAAGACGAAAGCAAAGAAGGCGACCAGATTTACAATGGCGCGCATGACAATGCGACAGGCACCGCCGCAAGTCTTGTGATGGCTGAAGCATTTGCTAAATTAGACAAAACGCCCAAACGCTCAGTGAGCATGCTGATTGTTACTGCTGAAGAGCAAGGCTTACTTGGCTCAAAATACTACGCAGAAAACCCGATTATTGCCTTAGACAAGACCGTTGCCAACATCAATATGGATGCAATGAACGTTTTAGGTAGGACAAAAGATGTGTCTGTTATCGGTATGGGCAAGTCAGAGTTAGAAGACTACCTAAAAGTAGCTGCAGACAAACAAGGTCGCGTACTGACTCAAGAAGACAGACCTGAAGCCGGTTATTATTATCGTTCTGATCATTTTAGTTTTGCCAAACTAGGCGTACCTGCGTTGTATGCCAAAGGCGGCGCTGAGCCAATTGACGAAGAAACTGCCGCTTATCGCAAACGGACTAACGTCATCGTCACGGGCTGCTACCATCAAGTATGTGACCAGTTTAGAGAAAGTTGGGATTTTGGCGGCATTGAAGAAGACACACAGTTGCTCTTCCATGTTGGATATGACATCGCAAACAGCGAAACATGGCCACAATGGAATGCAAGTAGCGAATTTCAGCGCAAATAAATAGTAATTAAATAAGATATACTAAAAAGGCGCATTAAAATGCGCCTTTCTTTTAGAAAAGGCTTGCTTTTTATTCTCAAAATGGCACATTCATGGGGCAGGTTTTAGGGAAATAATTAAAAACAAAATAATAAGAAATGAGAGCGTAATCCGCAGTTCAATTCACCTACCTCACTTTAGTTTTTTGAGTGCTAATAAACCAAAAACTAATGGCAAGACGACATGAAAAACCAGTAACAGTCACCTACAAATAAAAAGGCGAATTATCCTATGTGTGGTATTTTCGGTATCTTAGATATCAAAACAGACGTATCGGAGCTACGTACCCAAGCTCTAGAACTTTCTAAGTTATTACGCCATCGCGGCCCTGACTGGTCGGGCATTTGGAATAATGATAACGCAATTCTATGTCACGAACGCCTTGCGATCGTTGACGTTGACACAGGTGCACAACCTTTGATCAGCGATAATGGAAATCAAGTTCTAGCGGTTAATGGTGAAATATACAACCACAAAGAACTCGCTAAAAACTTGTCGACAGAATACGGTTTTGCAACTAAGTCTGACTGCGAAGTTATTTTACCCTTGTATCAACAAAAAGGCGTGAACTTCATAGATGAACTTGAAGGCATGTTTGCCTTTGTCTTATATGACCAAGCAACAAACTCATACTTAATTGCACGTGACCACATTGGCATTATTCCGCTTTACACAGGCTTTGATGAGTTTGGTAATTTTTATGTCGCGTCTGAAATGAAAGCCTTAGTCCCAGTTTGTAAAACAGTTCAAGAGTTCCCGCCAGGACACTATCTGCATAGTTCAGATGGCAAGCTTGTAAAATACTACGAGCGCGACTGGATGTCTTACGATGCAGTTAAAGACAACGAAACCAGCCTTGAAGACTTAAAAGAAGCATTTGAAAAGGCCGTTAAATCTCATTTGATGTCTGACGTACCTTACGCAGTTTTATTGTCAGGTGGTCTAGATTCCTCTTTAGTTTCTGCTGTCGCTGCGCAATATGTCGCTAAACGCGTAGAAGACGAAGACCAAAGTGATGCTTGGTGGCCTCGCCTGCACTCTTTTGCTGTCGGTCTAGAAGGCGCGCCAGACTTGCTAGCCGCTAAAAAAGTAGCAGACATGATTGGCACAGTGCATCACGAAATTCACTTTACCATTCAAGAAGGTTTAGATGCGATAAGAGACGTGATTTATCATCTTGAGACCTTTGACACTACGACTATTCGTGCTGCCACGCCAATGTATTTGATGACGCGCAAAATCAAAGCAATGGGCATTAAAATGGTATTGTCTGGCGAAGGTTCAGATGAGATATTCGGCGGTTACTTGTACTTCCATAAAGCACCAAATGCTAAAGAGTTACACGAAGAAACCGTGCGTAAACTTGACCGACTTCATATGTTTGATTGTGCGAGAGCCAACAAAGCGACATCTGCTTGGGGTGTCGAAGCGCGCGTACCGTTCTTAGATAAGAATTTCATGGATGTGGCAATGCGCCTTAATCCTCAAGACAAAATGTGCGTTGACGGACGAATGGAAAAATGGATTCTTCGCAAAGCATTTGACGATGAAACATATCTACCGGCAGAAGTGTTATGGCGTCAAAAAGAACAGTTTGGCGACGGCGTAGGTTATTCGTGGATTGATTCAATCAGAGACTATGTTGATGCAAATGTCACTGATCAACAACTGGCCAATGCTGAATTTAGATTCCCGGTAAACACACCAGATACTAAAGAAGGTTACTTCTATCGCACTATTTTTGAAGACTACTTCCCACAAGAGAGTGCAGCCAAGTGTGTACCTGGTGGTAAGTCCATCGCGTGTAGTACTGTTGAAGCGTTAGAGTGGGATGCTAGCTTTAAAGAAGCAGCCGACCCATCAGGCCGCTCGATGGCAAGCGTGCATACCGGTGAATTTAAAGATTAAAACATTTTGAGTTTTATCGTGATAAATGGTCGCATACTGGATTGATGCGGCCTTTTTTTGCTCAATGTATTATATCGTCGCGTTATGATCGAGGTGTAAGCTCTAGGTAACTAACGTACTTTCATCAAGACACTTATTTTAAAGTGTCTAGGGTATTGGAAACTGGATCATACCAAAGGCGCTCATCAAAAATCGGGGTTTGAAACGGCAATAATGGGTTTTCAATTTGAAAAACACGCGCTTGTTCCAAGTCAAAATGCTTGATCATTTCTCCGTGATACTTTAAAAAAAGCTCATCGAAACTACCATCATCTATCGCTCTATTGAGTCCTGTTTCAATGACCTTAGCTAAGGTTTTGTTTCGTTTATTCACAAAAAAGTACATAGCACTTGGGTAGCGAATGACGAGTTTCGGTTTGAAGGCTAACCCTGAACCTTGTTGCTCAGCCGCGAGTTCTTGCAGAACTTCGATCACTGAGCGAGGAAAAAAGTCGACCTCGTTTCGTTTTACTAACTCATACCCTTCCAGCATATCCTGTGAAGTAGCAACATTAAACCCGCTTGCCTGGAGCACTTTAGTATCCGGCCAATCTATGCCTTGGACAGGAATAAATGACAATAGGTCAACAAAGTTTGTGATTTCTTGGCGATAAAAAGCTGAGTTTTTGGGAGTAACTAGCATACGCCAGCCAATGAGACCTTTAGCGATAGGCACGCGAATTGGCGTCATTTCTGCTTCACGTTGTCTGTCTGTCATACTCCAAACAACATTGATTTCAATGTTTTCTTTGAGCTTTCTTATTGCTTTGCTTTGCCTTAAATACCCCTCTGATGGAGTAATGACATATCGCACGTTAGTTTTACTTAGCGCTAATTCTAATAAATCACGTGGATAGTCCGCACGTTTATCTCCTTCAAATTCAGCCTTTGGATAAGTAATATGCCAAGTAGCTGCATATAAGGGAAAACTAACAATGATGATACTGACCAGCAAGACATATCTGAACATGGAAAATCCAATTATTGCGATAAAAAGCTATCAATGTTTAGTGTGAAGCTTACTCAACACCAATAAACTTGTGTGTTTGTAAAGATAAACGCCAATTGCGTGCTATGCAAACAGAAACTGCTAGATCGGTCGCTCGTTTTTGCTGACTAATCGGTTGTAAATATATCAAAGGGTGTGGTTGGTGAGTGTAACGGGTTAAAAGTTCATCCAGTTCGTCTACGTGTTTTTGCATAGCAATTGGATGTTTAATTTCGTTTGCTCTAAACAATACCTTGTCTAAGATTTCAAACTTCCCGGGCATATTTATTTTGGGAGAAAGCGTTACCCATGCGCTTTCATGACAGCGAGCTTCAAAGGTACCGCTGGTTTCTATTTGCGTACTAAACCCTTTTTCGTGAGCAAGGTTAGTAAGCTCATTCAAGTCGTACATACAAGGCTCGCCGCCCGTTATAACGATATGTTTTGCGGTATATCCACAATTATCAAACAGTCTAAACAATGCCTCGGCATCTGAAGCAAACCAATCTTGCGTCTCCTCATCCTGCTTCATTACTTCTTGTACAGACTTTTCATGAGCCAAGTCAATTGCCCATGTGTGCTGAGTATCACACCATGGGCATCCCACCGGGCACCCTTGCAGCCTTACAAATATCGAGGGAACACCGGTATAAGCGCCTTCACCTTGAACCGATTGAAAAACTTCATTTACTTTTAGTGCCTGCAATGCTGGACCTCTTTATAATAATTAACATTGGGATTTTAACAGGCTTGAGCTAAAATCATCACCCTTTTTCAATCAAGATGCAAAACAACTGTGGAGATGAGACTTTTGGGTAAAAAAGTAGTGGTGATTTATTCTGGGGGCATGGATTCATTTACGGTGCTCAATAAAGCCCTTCAACAAGGATATGAAGTGCACGCAACGTCTTTTAATTATGGTCAAAGACACAGCAAAGAACTGGAGTTTGCCAAGCGTGTAACGGAAAAATTAAACATCCCACATAAAATCGTTGATATCAGTGCAATCAATCAACTTATCCTTGGTTCTGCTTTAACCGATGATATTGACGTTCCAGAGGGTCACTACGAAGAACAGAGTATGCAACAAACGGTTGTTCCCAATAGAAACATGATCATGCTTTCACTTGCAGTGGGTTATGCTGTATCTGTTGAAGCAGAGGCTGTTTACTTTGGCGCTCACTCTGGCGATCACGCCATCTATCCTGATTGCCGTACTGAGTTTGTAGATGCAATGAATGAAGTCTGCAAAATTGCCAATTATCAGGCAGTTGAGGTTCGAGCTCCTTATTTACAAAGCGATAAAATTGAAATTCTAGCAGACGGCTTAGCGATGGACTTGGACTATGCCGACACTTGGACCTGCTATAACGGCCGTGAAAAGGCTTGCGGAAAATGTGGAGCGTGCCAAGAACGCTTAGAAGCTTTCGAAAAAAATGGCATTAAAGACCCGCTAGCTTATGAATAGCAGGTCGTTATTCTCTTGATAAACCTGAGCATCTTACTTTTGGCTTTCTGCAATAAAGTACTCTAACTCTTTAATACAATGCCTTAGAACGGGGTTAAGTCGTGTGTTTTTACCGTTCATCACAAATAATTCGTGAGAAAACGGAAACATCGACCCTTTACACAACGGAACCAAACCAGTTGCAGCACCTTGCTCTTTTGCGATGTAATCCGGCAGCAAACCGATGTACTCGCCTGTCATTACTGCTGCCATACATACATCATAGGAGTCAGAGAATGTTTGAATCGCAAGGCGCTTTTCATTGCTAATATAATTAGAAGATGATAATCCTGAAATGCCAATTGCTGGGTAGTCTCCAATATTGATATCGTCCGGTAATGCTTCCGCTTCACGATATTTGGCGAGTTTATGTGTAGGTGCACAATATAAGCGCCCTTCAACTTTAACCCCAATCGGGTGAAACATAACAGATTCAGGTTTTACCATGTCATAAGTGGACAGGACTAAATGGCACTCGCCTGACAACGCAACATGCTCCACTTCGTTATACAATCTCGTTTGGATGTTTACGTGAATGTCATCAAATTTCTTCATTGTGCTTTTGACAGCTTTACTTACTGCTAGTTGCATCGAAGTCGCAAGCCCTGACATTAAAACGATAGTAATGTGACCAGAATAGTCATCATGAAGGCTTTTGAGGTTAAAGACGAAGTTATCGAATGCATTGAATATACGTTTTGTTTCTTGAAAAACAACTTCTCCTTCTTTGGTCATTTGAAAGCCACCTCGCCCTCTATGACACAAAACCAAGTCTAAGCGCTCTTCGAGCTTTTTAATCGCCGCACTTATATTGGGGCGTTGCATACGCAAAACGGGTTCAGCCGCGGTAAAACCGTTACATGATGCAACAGCATAAAACACGCGTAAAAGCTTAATATCCGATTCTTGAAGTCTATTTAACATATCATCACCTACTTAGGTATTGCCATGTATACTCATCGGCAATGGTATGGAAAGGCTTTAAGATTTACAACCAAATAGGCGGAAAAAATGTCTTCTGCTTACAAAAACGGCATAAATGTCGCAAAAAGCATATATTTATGCCGCTAACTAAGCTCAAACTACTAGGAAATTTTGACTATCTCTGCTCTTAGTTTTTCAACTTCATCACGTGTTGCAGCTGCTTTTTCAAACTCTAAGTCTTTCGCATACTCAAACATTTGTTTTTCTAACTCTGCTACTTTTGACATCATTTGCGTCACCGTCATCGCTTTGTATGTCTTTTCTTTCTCAGCGACTTTTCGAAGCTTAACCTTGCCTGATGCCGGATGGTTTGTATCGCCTAAATCCATTATATCGGTGATTGGTTTATTAAGTTTTTGAGGCGTTATTCCGTGTTTTTGATTGTGCTCGATCTGCTTGTTTCGACGCCGGTCGGTCTCGTCCATCGCTTTTTTCATAGATTTAGTGATTTTGTCAGCGTACAAGATTGCTTTACCATTAATGTGACGCGCTGCGCGACCAATTGTTTGTATAAGTGATTTCTCCGCCCTTAAAAAACCTTCTTTGTCAGCGTCCAATATTGCGACCAATGACACCTCAGGCATGTCTAAACCTTCTCTTAACAAGTTAATCCCGACTAAAACATCAAACTTACCGAGACGAAGGTCTCTAATAATCTCGATCCTCTCAACCGTATCGATATCGGAGTGGAGGTAGCGCACTTTGACACCGTGTTCATTTAAGTATTCACTCAAATCTTCAGCCATTCGTTTAGTCAAAGTAGTAATTAGCACCCTCTCATCAACGGCTACTCGCTTATGGATTTCAGACAAGACGTCGTCAACTTGAGTGGCTACAGGCCGAATCTCAATAGTAGGGTCTATCAAGCCAGTGGGCCTTACTACCTGTTCGACGATTTCACCACTGGATTTTTCTAGCTCATAATCACCGGGCGTCGCAGATACATAAATTGTTTGTGGTGATATGTGCTCAAACTCATCAAACTTTAACGGTCTATTATCCAGTGCAGACGGCAGTCTAAAGCCAAACTCAACAAGTGTTTCTTTGCGAGAACGGTCTCCCTTGTACATCGCGCCTACTTGAGAAACCGTTACATGTGATTCATCGATGAATAAAAGCCCGTCAGCAGGGAAGTAATCCAAAAGTGTCGGTGGTGGCTCTCCGGGAGCTCTACCAGAAAGATATCGAGAATAGTTTTCTATACCAGAACAATATCCGAGCTCTAACATCATTTCTATATCAAACTGAGTACGCTGAGAAATACGTTGTTCTTCAATTAATTTATTGTTTTCTTTTAAGTTCTTTTGCCTATCCTTCAACTCTTCTTTAATGCGTTCAACCGCTGCTACAATCTTCTCTCGAGGTGTCACGTAGTGAGTCTTTGGAAATACCGTTGTGCGGGCTACTTTTTTGTCCACCGCACCTGTGAGTGGATCAAACAGGCTTATAGCTTCTATTTCTTCGTCGAATAACTCCACACGAACAGCTTGTTTCTCGGAATCAGCAGGGAAAATATCAATAACATCTCCACGTACCCGAAAACTACCGCGTTCAAAAGCCAAATCGTTTCGCTTATATTGAAGCTCTGCCAAACGTCGCAGAATATCTCGTTGATTGATAATATCACCCTGTCGCAAATGCAAAAGCATTTTCATATAGCTTTGAGGGTCACCTAAGCCATAAATAGCAGAAACCGAAGCAATGATGACGACGTCCCTTCTTTCCATCAGTGCTTTAGTCGCTGACAAACGCATTTGTTCGATATGATCATTAATCGAGGAGTCTTTCTCAATGAAAGTGTCTGTACTCGGCACATATGCTTCTGGTTGATAATAATCATAATAGGAAACGAAGTACTCAACAGCGTTATTGGGAAAAAACTCTTTCATTTCGCCATAAAGTTGAGCGGCAAGCGTTTTATTGTGCGCGAGGATTAGAGTAGGCCTTTGTACACTTGATATTATATTGGCCATCGTGAAGGTTTTACCTGAACCTGTCACGCCTAGCAGCGTTTGTTTAGCTAACCCGCATTCAAGGCCGTCTACCAAAGCTGCTATTGCGTTGGGTTGGTCACCTGCAGGTTCGTACTTTGAAACTAAATCAAAACTTCTTTGCATTTTTTAAATGCTCTCCTTAGAGTAACGCGCATTAATCTGAGCTTGCTGCCTGATAGATTGTTTAATCCAAGTGTATGAAACCAACGCGGTCACTACATTAGCAATCACACACCCCCAGAATAGCCCAAGTAGCCCATAAAAATGGCTGCCCAGATACCCAATAGGCACATAAAACACAAACAACCGCAAAATACTTAACATCAAAGCTGCCATGGGTTTGTGCATAGCATTAAAAGAAGAATTACTGAGAATAATTATCCCTTGTAATCCATATCCCAATGGCAAGATGTAAAGGAATAAAGTAATGTCTCTAATTACGCTTTGCTCCTGAGCGAAAACGTTGGCAATTGGCTTTGCCAATATCGCCATGACCACAAAAACCCCGAGTTGCCACACAAGGACAAATTTGGCACTCAAGTCAAAGGCCTGTTCAATTCGTTCATAATTATTAGCACCGAAGTTTTGACTAATAAACGGTGGTAAAGACATAGACAATGAAAGAACAATAATACTCGCGATAGACTCAAGTCGATTGCCCACTCCCCATGCAGCTACCGCCTCTGCGCCGTAAGTAGCAACGATAGCCGTCATCACGCCACCAGCTATAGGAGTGAGCATATTTGCTCCTGCAGCCGGCAAACCTATTTTCAATACACCAGAAGCAGCCTGTGTGAACTCTTTAATGCTTAGCAATCGTGGCTCCATTAACTTGCGCCGTACCGCTAATAAATAAAGAATCCATATCACACCGACGCCCCATGCGACAGCGGTTGCTATCGCTGCGCCTTGAATTCCCATCGCAGGTATAGGTCCCCACCCGAAAATAAGTATAGGGTCTAAGACAGCATTTATTGCCCCACCCGCCGCCATTATAATACTCGGTGTTTTTGTATCTCCTGAGGCACGAAGTACACTGTTCCCCACCATAGGTAAAGCCAAAAATACGCCAGCGAGAAACCAAGGAACCATATAAGCTTTGATATGTACCATCAGTTCAGGTGTAGCTCCCATCCAACCGAAAATAAGCTCAATGCTATTAATACCAACAAGCGCAAGAATGCCAACCAATAAAGCTGATAACATTAGAGCACCCGTAGCAAGTGCTTTAGCATGCTCACTCTCACCGCTTCCTAGATATCGACCAATAATTGCAGATGTGCCAATACCGAGTCCAATGTTTAAACTAATCACAGTAAATGTGACAGGAAACGTAAAACTCAAAGCGGCTAATTCTTCGGTTCCTAACATACTGACAAAAAAAGTATCTACTAAACTAAATGTCATCAACATAATCATGCCTAAAATCATAGGCACCGTCATAGAGATAAGGGTTTGTTTAATGTCTCCCTTGAGCATATCGTGTTTGTTTGTTTTTGAAGACACTAAATATTTACTTCCTAACTTGTATATTGAGCAGTGTTATGGAGAATTTTTCATAGAAAAGCGGAATAAACCAGCTTTAAATTCTTATTTGATTATAAATATGCTGTTTCGTCTAAAAAGACCACACGTTATTGCATATTATACACTGCTTCAAGCCAAATTTTTGCGCACTTTAAATTTAAATAAATCGTTAAATTTACGTCAAAAATTTGTCACAAGTGTTTATTTTTGTGCAATGCCCCAAAATAACACACAGGCAAATTGGTTAACCATTCACCAAAGTTATCTTTAATGAGTGAAATCAGGTTGATTTTGTATACCAATGATTTATATAGCTTTTATTTTATTCTAATTTTTTCAAACTAAATCATTGACATTTTTGGCAAGCTAATATCCAACACGAAATTAATTTTCTTCCACACACTTATCCACAGATGCAGTGGATAAGTGGTTGCGACCTAATAATGACGCTATTTACAAACCATTTGCATAATTTAGACGTTAGCAAACACTAACCTTGTGTATCAAAGTTCAGGTTACAGTTTTATTAAAAACTGTTTTTATATACAGCAGTCAAAGGTTTTTTAATAACTTTTTAAACTCTATATGTGAGTTTTATTAATAAACAGTTATTTAAAACGATCGCAAGTCACATAACTTTTAGTCTAAATTGTAAAAATTCAATTTTATTAATAACTTAGTTATCACTAAGAACCTCAAACTTAGATAAAACTGCGACTCCACTGATTTGCTGCCTGCACACATATTAAGCAGTCAGTTAAATGCGAGAAAAACACGCACTTCTTTGTTGACAGCACCGCTACACCTCTTTATTATGCGCATCCGTTGTATGTCAGGTCCCCCTTAGCTCAGTTGGTTAGAGCGACGGACTGTTAATCCGCAGGTCCCCCGTTCGAGTCGGGGAGGGGGAGCCAACTACAACTGCAATGATTTGTTCCCCCTTAGCTCAGTTGGTTAGAGCGACGGACTGTTAATCCGCAGGTCCCCCGTTCGAGTCGGGGAGGGGGAGCCAAATTATCCCATCTCTTTGTTAGTTCAAACGAAAATTTACAAGTAAACTAAAAACCACACTACTTTCATTGTTGTTAATTGTGCTCATAAAAGCGATAATCTACGTAATAAAACCGTAATAGTATTTGTAGAGACAAACCCGCGTTTCGGTCTTCTATGAAATCGACGTATCGTGCTGAGTTCAAGCATATTCATACTCTTTATGTGGCCTTATAAATGATAGAAATTGTTTTACTATTAGTTAGTACAGTGCTGGTGAATAATTTTGTATTGATCCAATTCCTTGGGTTGTGCCCCTTTATGGGTGTTTCTGGAAAATTAGAAACCGCGATGGGTATGTCAATGGCAACGACTTTTGTATTGACCATAGCCTCAATGTCTAGCTACCTAGTCGAAACCTATATCTTAGCCCCGCTTGGCATTGAGTATTTGCGTACACTTAGTTTTATTCTTGTTATCGCAGTAGTTGTTCAATTTACCGAAATGGTTGTACATAAAACTAGCCCTACCCTGTATCGTTTGTTGGGTATATTCTTACCGCTAATTACCACCAACTGCGCTGTTTTAGGGGTTGCCTTGCTCAATATCACCGAGCAACACAACCTAATCGAATCGATCGTATATGGTTTTGGCGCTGCGGTAGGATTTTCACTTGCCTTAATTTTATTTTCATCCATGCGTGAACGCCTTGCAGCAGCCGACGTACCTGTTGCCTTCAAAGGCGCTTCAATTGCTATGATAACCGCTGGACTGATGTCACTTGCGTTTATGGGATTCTCAGGGTTAATAAAATAGATGTTTGAAATTGGCGCACTACTCGCAATCGTTGTACTTGCCCTCATCTTTGGCAGCCTGCTCGGCTGGGTTGCAGTTAAGTTCAAAGTCGAAGGCGACCCTTTGGTTGAGCAAATTGATGCCATTCTACCACAAACTCAGTGTGGTCAATGTGGTTACCCAGGATGTAAACCCTACGCTGAAGCAATCGCCAATGGCGACGAAATAAATAAATGCCCACCGGGTGGTGAGGCAACTATAAAAGAGCTGGCCGAACTAATGGGTGTTGAAGCAAAACCTTTAGATGATGCGCATGGCACCGAAGATGTTAAAAAGGTCGCATTTATCCGAGAAGATGAGTGTATAGGTTGCACTAAATGCATCCAAGCGTGCCCTGTAGATGCAATTATAGGGGCAGCAAAGCAAATGCACACTGTCATCATTGATGAGTGTACCGGTTGTGATTTGTGTGTAGACCCCTGCCCTGTAGATTGCATTGATATGATCCCCTTACATCAAGACAGTGCGCATTGGCAATGGGATTTTAACACAGCAAAAATCGGCGACATTCCGATAAAGCAAGTTTCCTAGGCGGTATTATGTACGCAGATTACGATGAAATTATTGAACGTATTTCAGTGCAAGCACTCTGGGATTTTCCTGGCGGTGTACATCCTCCTCAACAAAAAGAACTTTCTAACACTACGCCGATAGAAACACTCCCATTACCCGACATGTTTTACGTCCCTATAAAACAGCACATTGGTACCGGTGGTCAAATACTTGTTAATGAGGGGGATTACGTGCTCAAAGGACAAGCACTGAGCGCGAATGATCTAGCGCTTAGCGTCCCAGTTCACGCACCAACATCCGGCACTGTTACCAACATAGGTGAGCATGTTTCAGCCCACCCAAGTGGGATTGGTGAACTCACGATTTGCATAAAACCAGATGGTTTAGACAAATGGACAGATCTGGTCCCACTTAAAGACTACGTAAATCATCCCAAGCACGATTTGGTGAATGCTATTTGTAAAGCAGGAATCAGTGGCTTGGGCGGCGCTGGTTTTCCAACTCATATCAAGGCTGGTGAACACAAAGACATAGAATTTTTGATAATCAACGGTGTGGAGTGCGAGCCTTACATTAGCTCAGATGATCGCTTGATGCGCGAACATGCTTGGCAAATCAGACAAGGCATCGATATCCTGGTCCACTTAATAAAACCCAAACAAGTATTGGTGGCTATTGAAGATAACAAACCAGAAGCCATAGAAACGCTTTCTGTTGCCTGCCAACAACAAACAAAATATCAAGTCGTTAGCATTCCTACTAAGTATCCTGCTGGGGGTGAAAAACAACTCGTTCAAGTGCTTACATCACGGGAGATTCCCACTGACGGACTACCAGCTGATGTTGGATGTATGATGTTTAATGTCGGTACTTGTTTTGCAATTTCAGATGCAATTATGGAGGGCAAACCGCTTATCGAACGTATTGTCACCCTTACTGGAGACGCTTTTGACGCACCCAAAAATGTTTGGGCTCGATTAGGCACGCCGATTTCTCATTTGTTATCTGCAGGTAGCTATTCTACCAGTAAACAAGAGTCGCCAAGAGTGATTATGGGCGGACCAATGATGGGCTTTACCGTTTCATCACTACAGACACCCGTGGTTAAAATTACAAACTGTTTACTCGCACCGGCGGACAAAGAGTTGCCCACACCAGAAGATGAACGTGCATGCATCAGATGCTCAGCTTGCGCTGAAGCATGTCCAGCATCCTTGCTGCCACAACAGTTATTTTGGTACAGCAAAGCCAAAGAATACGATATAGCTCAAGAGTATAATTTATTTGATTGTATAGAATGCGGTGCATGCGCATATGTTTGTCCAAGCGAAATCCCCTTAGTGCACTATTATCGAAAAGCAAAAGCAGACATTCGAATACAACAAGAAGAAAAAGAAAAAGCCGAAAAGGCACGTATACGTTTTGAGGCTCGTCAAGAACGATTGCTAAAAGAAAAACTTGAAAGAGAAGAAAAGCATCGCAAAGCCGCTGAAGCTAGAAAGCAATCAATGAATAAAGACGGTGGTGCAGCAAAAGATAAAATTGCGGCAGCACTGGCGAGAGCAAAAGCTAAAAAAGAAGCTCTAGCGCAACAACAAGGTGATAATGCCACTGTTACAAATACTGAACCCCAAGAAAGTACGCAAACAAGCGGAAGAGCTCGCGTTGAATCAAAGGCGCCTAGCGATAAAAAAGATAAAGTCGCCGCTGCAATTGCGCGAGCCAAAGCGAAGAAATTAGCAAAATCAGAGGCAGTTTCAGAAGACAAAAAAAGTGATAACGAAGCAGTTAGCCAAGAATCTAACATCGTCTCTTCTGACCGAAAAAAGGAAGATTCGGCACAAGGTGCTGCCGAAAACGCGGCAGTAGATTCAACCGTTACGACATCGAGTGATTCACCAGAAAAGAAAGCAAATGATAAAAAGGCAAAAGTAGCCGCTGCGATTGCAAAAGCGAAAGCCAAAAAATTAGAAAAAGCAAAGATGAACGAACAAGATAATACCCAAGCGAATACGCAAAACGAGAGCAACGACTAGATGAAACTCACGCTCAAAAGCTCTCCCCACCACCATAACCGCCGCGATACGGGCCAAGTGATGCGCTTAGTTATTTATGCCTGCATCCCCGGAATCATCGCGCAAACTTGGTATTTTGGTTTTGGTACCTTAATTCAAGTTTTTCTTGCGATCGTGACGGCGGTTGTCACCGAAACCATTATTCTAGAACTAAGAAAGAAGAATACTGAGCGCGTTATCAAAGACTATAGTGCGGTTTTAGCAGCACTTTTACTCGCTATATCAATACCATCGTTTGCACCTTGGTGGGTTATCGTCATTGGTACATTCTTCTCCATCGCTATCGTCAAGCAGCTATATGGAGGGTTGGGATATAATATGTTCAATCCAGCGATGGGTGGATATGTCATGCTATTAATTTCATTTCCTATGCAAATGACGTCTTGGCTCCCTCCTTTATCACTCGCAGAGCAAACGCACGGTTTTATTGATGCCGTGTATATGGTATTCACAGGCTATACTAGTACTGGCTTTAATATCGAACAGCTGCGTATAGGGGTTGATGGTGTGACAATGGCAACGCCATTAGACTCAGTTAAAACCGATTTATCTCAAGGCTTTACATTGACCGAAGCCTACACAAACTCAATCTTCTCTGGCATCTATGGTCAGGGCTGGGCAGTTGTTAGCTTGGCATACTTGCTCGGTGGACTAATGCTTATCAAAACAAAAGTCATTTCATGGCACATTCCCGGCAGCATGATTCTAGCGGCGGTATTGTTTAGTGGACTGTTTTATCTGGTACAACCCGATATTTATGCTTCTCCATTGTTTCACCTAATGAACGGCAGTCTAATCATCGGCGCATTTTTTATTGCCACTGACCCTGTGTCAGGGGCGACAACGGTAAAAGGGCGTGTGATTTTTGGCGCTGCTATTGGGCTTTGGATTATCATTATAAGGGTCTGGGGAGGCTACCCAGACGCTGTTGCTTTTGCTGTCTTAATAATGAACATGGCCGTTCCGCTGATTGATTACTACACTCAACCTCGAACCTATGGGCACAAGTCGTCATGAAAGATTACATAACCAAAAATGGCGCTATCCTCGGAGGCTTTGCGCTTGTTACGACTGGTTTAATCGCGCTAACTAATTTTTTCACTGCCCCTAAAATTGCAGAGGCACAAGAACGACAACTACTGTCGGTATTAAACCAGCTTGTCCCACCCCAAATGCACAATAACGATATGCACTTGGATTGCCTATTGGTTGAAGATCCAGTTTTGCTTGGCACACCCACTCAAAAGCGCGTATTTAGAGCGCGTCAGGGCGCTCAAAGCGTTGCGCTAATACTTGAAACCACCACACCAAACGGCTACAGCGGTGACATCAAAATGGTAGTTGCCGTGAGTGTCGATGGTTATTCAATGGGTGCTCGTGTGCTAGACCATAAAGAAACACCGGGCCTGGGAGACAAAATTGATTTGCGTGTTTCTGACTGGATATTATCGTTTAATAACATCGACTACAGCGAAGAAAATGAACAACGTTGGGAGGTGAAGAAAGATGGCGGTAAATTTGACCAGTTTACCGGTGCTACGATTACACCAAGAGCCGTTGTTGAAGGTGTGAAGAACGCAGTCATTTATGCGCAACAAAATAAAGACTTTTTGTATGATACGCGTTCAAACTGCCCCGTTAGCATCGAAAGAAGTGAGCAATTATCGTGAACGAATATAAAGAATTAAGCATTCAAGGGTTGTGGAAAAACAACCCTGCGATGGTCCAGTTATTAGGGCTTTGCCCCTTATTAGCAGTGACAGCAACGGTGATAAACGGGCTTGGCTTGGGCATTGCTACCACACTGGTATTGATAGGGTCTAACGTCACTGTATCTTTGGTTCGTAATTTTGTACCAAACGAAATACGCATTCCCATATTTGTCATGGTCATTGCAGCATTCGTTACCATCGTGCAATTATTAATGAATGCATTTACCTTCGAACTTTATCAAATCCTAGGGATTTTCATCCCATTGATCGTCACTAATTGCGCTATCATCGGCAGAGCAGAAGCCTATGCCTCAAAAAACCCTGTTAATTTCGCGGCCTACGACGGACTGATGATGGGCTTGGGCTTTTCAATCATTTTGGTGGTCTTAGGTGCAATGCGCGAGTTGTTGGGTTATGGCACGCTGTTAACAGGCGCAGATTTGTTATTGGGTGCATGGGCTGAAAACCTCGAAATCATTGTATTCCAAACAGAAAGCCCTTTCTTACTCGCAATTTTGCCACCGGGTGCCTTTTTGGGTATGGGTTTGCTCATCGCAGCTAAAAATGTAATAGACAAGCAAGTTGAGCTGAGACAACAGCAAAAACAAGAGAAAAAAGTCGTGCAACGCGCGCGCGTGACGGGAACGGATATATGACGCTCAGTATGAGTAAAAAAGACAAAGTTGCTGCGATTATCGAAATCTTAGAGCAACTCTACCCTGAAGTCCCTGTTCCTCTTGATCATAAAGACCCATATACACTGCTAATTGCAGTGCTGCTATCTGCGCAGTGCACGGATGAACGTGTTAACCAAATCACGCCAAAGCTATTCGCAAAAGCTGATAATCCTTACGACATGGTCATGATGAGTATTGAAGAAATAAAAGAAATCATCAAACCTTGTGGTTTATCTCCGATGAAATCAAAAGGCATTTGGCATTTGTCTGATATGATCATCAAACTTCACGATGGCAAAGTGCCGCAAAGTTTTGAAGCACTAGAAGCAATGCCAGCGGTAGGTCATAAAACCGCTTCTGTTGTCATGTCGCAAGCCTTCGGTGTGCCTGCATTTCCAGTAGATACCCATATACACAGATTGATGTACCGTTGGGGGTTGTCAAATGGCAAAAGTGTGGAGCAAACCGAGAGAGACGCCAAACGTCTGTTTCCAAGAGAAAAATGGAATGACTTGCATCTACAAATTATCTTTTACGGTCGAGAATACTGCCCAGCAAGAGGCTTTTCTTTAGATAAGTGCATAATTACCCGGCAATACGGCCGCAAAAGCTTTATCAACGAAGTGTTAAAAGAGCAAGCCAAGCGAGCGTTGCTCTTAAACAAAAACGTGAAAAAGAAAGCGTCAAAAAAATAGGGCTTTAACCTAACAAAAGGTGCATTAAGACTTGTTAGGCCTCAATTTCAAGATCGCTTCCATCATAATCAACGTCTTCAGCAACATCTGTATCGTGTGCTCGCGTGCTGTGCATGGTGTAGAAATTACGTCTGGTTCTGGCCAGTTTCACATACTTCAACCATGCTTTTTCAAGTAAACTTTGCGCCTCGTATTCACCTCTAACGACCTTGACAAATCGCGCTTCTTCTTCGTTTTCAGGTAACAAACTACCAAACTCAAGGTTAAACAAGGTATCGCCGTAAGCAGATAAGATGTTCGCTTCTGCAATACTAAAATCACCCGACTTTTTAAAACCGTATGGAAACTGCTTTGCGTCAGAAAAAACTTTATTGCCTTTGCGTATAGTTACATTTTGCATTTTTTATGTTCCGATAGACATTGCTGTTTATGTTTCGATATTTTGAGTTTCACTTAATCCGTCGTCTTTTTAATCTATTCAACTCAATCAGAAAAACGAAAAAATATTGTGGTCACGATAAAATTATTTCATTTTCACACTGCTCAATATTCGCTCTATACTGAGAACTCGATTAATTGATTAAATTGAAGCAAGACAATGAGCAAAGACAAGCGATTCAACAAGCGTGAATATTTGTTTGATGGTGATGAAGATTACAATGACTCTAAAAACAAAAGACGGAGTTCATACAAGTCTAACCAAGATAACGTTAAAGCTGACTACTCATACCAACGACGCCTACGTCAGCAAACTAAAGCACTTCAGCCTGATAGATAGCTAGTAATACCAAACTCATTCCTGATGTCTTGGGCAAGTAATAGTCCCGTTAGGCATCAGGCTTTAAGTTACATCTCATCCGGTTTTCATTATAAATTCACTTGCCAGACACTCATATTCAAGATAAAAACGCGTATCGACTCTTATTATGAGCATCACAATGGATTTGCGTTTTTTGACTACCTTTTTAGAGGTTGCGAAAACCCGTCACTTTGGCAAAGCTGCTGAAAACCTATATCTCACTCAATCAGCAGTTAGCGCAAGAATTAAATTGATCGAAGAATATTTTAATACTTCGTTATTTTTTCGCAATCGTCACAGTATTCAACTGACTTCAGCGGGTGAAAAACTCATTCCTTTCGCAGAATCAATGACGCATACACTTAATCTTGCACGAGAAGCGTTAAATGAAGATGAAGTATCGTATTTGGTCTGCGCCGCCAGCCCAAACGCCAGTGAGCTATATCTAAAACACGCGATTAACCAGTTTAATGCTCATTTCTACGACTTATCTCTCAGGGTTGAGATATTGAATACAGAGCAATTATCGAGACAACTGCATGAAAGAATCATCGACATTGCATTTACCACTGAAGTGATTAAAGCGGAAGACGTTGACCATAAGTGCTTAATGACAGACTCATTGGCGTTATACTCCAGTGAAACAGACCAATTAGAGCAAGCCTTTGAAAACTATGTTCATATTGACTGGGGCAGCAAACTTAATGACCGCTTGCTTAAGCAGTTTCCTCAAGTCAAAAAAGCAAAGTTGAAAACGAGTGCGATTAGTATTGCTAAGGATCAGATCGAATATACAGGTGGAAGCGTATTTTTAACCCAAGCACTTGCCGAACATTTCAGTGCAACACGTCCATTAACACTAATTGCCAGAGCAGAAGATATTGAGATAAACACTTATTTGGTATATTTAAAAGAACTAAAAAACAGTGCCTTATCTGAATTAATCAAATTTTGTATAGAGCAATAAAATAGAGGAACAAAGTAATGCAACTGTTACACACCATGTTACGCGTCAAAAACCTAGAAGATTCAATTGCGTTTTACACCGAGATTTTGGGCATGAAATTGCTTCGCCAAAGTGAAAACAAAGAATATGAGTACACACTCGCCTTTGTCGGATATGGTAGCGAAGAGGACCACAGTGTCATCGAACTGACATACAATTGGGGTAAAACCGAATACGAACATGGAGATGCTTTTGGCCATATCGCGATCGGTGTGGAAGATATTTACGGCATTTGTGAACAAATCAAACAAAAAGGCGGAGACGTTTACCGAGAACCAGGCCCAGTGAAGGGCGGTAAAACGGTAATTGCTTTTGTTAGGGACCCAAACGGATATGCGATTGAACTTATTCAAAAAAGTACAAACGGCGGCGAGCTTTAAGGCGCGAATCTTTGTTTTCATAATGGCTGGCGTTATCGTCGCCAGCTGTTCTTCACAACTTCCCCACTTTGGAAAACCCATTGATGCCAACGATGGCTTTATCGTGATCGCTCACCGAGGTGCTTCAGGTTACCTGCCAGAGCATACAATCGAAGCCGCTCAACTCGCAATCGAACAAGGTGCTCACTATATTGAGCAAGACTTGGTATTAACCTCCGATGATATATTAGTTGTGCTCCATGATATTCATATAGAAACCGTGACTAACGTCGAAGATGTTTTTCCAAGCCGTGCCAGAAAAGACGGGCGTTACTATGCGATAGATTTCACGCTCGCTGAACTCAAACAACTAAGAGTGCACGAACGGCAAAATAACCAACAAGAACAGGTTTATCCAGATAGATATTCAGGGGATGGCGTCTTTCGAATCGCGACCTTTGATGAACACATTAAACGAGTATCAAAACACAATATAACCAATCAAGCTTTTGTTGGTATTTATCCTGAAATAAAAGCCCCCGAATGGCACTTAACGCAAGGTAAAGACATCGCACTTGCTTTATACGATACACTTGAGAAAAATCAACTTAACCGAAGTGATACTAATATTTATGTGCAGTCGTTCGAGCCAAAGTCACTTCAATATTTGAGACACGAGTTAGGCTTAAACGTTAAGCTGGTACAATTGATAGGCGAAAATAGTTGGACAGAATCTAGTGCTGACTATGATTACTTAAAAAGTGAAGCGGGCTTAGCGTTTATTGCGACCTATGCTCAAGGTATAGGGCCATGGATGCCTCAACTATATGACTTTGATAGTAGTTTTATGCATCCACTTGCCGAGCACGCAAAAAAGGTTGGCTTAGCAATTCATCCTTATACATTTAGAAAAGATGCCCTACCCGACGGCTATTCTGCTGCCCGAGTCATGAAGATAATGCACAACGACATACAAGTGGACGGTATTTTCACCGACCATACCGATACGGTTTTGAGTTGGCTGGAAACAAACAAAGCCGATTAAACTTATCCAATGGCTTTGATGACTATGGTTTACTCA
This sequence comes from Glaciecola sp. KUL10, assembly GCF_003203515.1. Classification (GTDB taxonomy): domain Bacteria; phylum Pseudomonadota; class Gammaproteobacteria; order Enterobacterales; family Alteromonadaceae; genus Glaciecola. The sequence continues at coordinate 843,192 of NZ_BGNG01000001.1, forward strand.
AACGAATAACCACACGTCTGTTCTTAGCGCGATCAATCTCATTGTCGTTAGGTGAGATATGGCGTTTTTCACCATGGCCCGTAATTTCAATGCGAGAGTCATCGACACCTTGGGCGGCAAAGAAATCTTTCACTTCATTGGCACGTCTTAACGATAATTGCTCGTTTAACCAAGAGCCCCCCCAACTGTCGGTGTAACCATCTAAAAGCACTAACTCTAATTCTGGATCTTCTTTTAAATATTCACCAATCATATCCAAACGTTTTTGCGCATATTTGGTGAGTTGAGAGGAGTTCTTGCGGTAACTCAGCACTGTATAAGCTATGTCGTCGAAACTATATGGCAGTAGTTGTGAAACACATTGTGCGAATTCATTGTAGACAGGCTTAAAGTTGCTCGCATTTAAAGATACCGCAACTTTGTCGTGTCGATTATTCCAGTCCTGATAATAAATGGTTGGCCAAAATCCTTTCTCTAGTTCAGTGAGCATTTCCCAAGCAGGCACGTCAGGCATATCACCGTCGTATTGACGACGTATATCCATTTGACCAATTGTTTTTCTCATAACGCCCGGCATCCAAGATGGCGGCACAGAATATATGGTTGCTACGTCATAGTTATTAGGCAACCTGAGCATGTCTAATACAAACTCCAAGTTGAGCTGTTTAGATGCCTCGGTGAAAAACTGGGCTTGACCATAGCCAGGAATATTGTGATTGAGTTCACATTTTAAACGCGTGTATTCAGTGACTTGCCAATTTGAATCTTCAATCGAAGCTTTGTAGTGGCGCATGTTGGCCATTACCCCTGCGGATAAACACAAACTTAAGATAGTGATTAATAGTTTCATTTTGGCGCCTCTTGGTTACTCAGTTTATCGGTCGACATAAAATAATGCTTAACCAAAAACTCATATTTGACCGTGTTTTTAGTGTTTTGAAGCAAGTGCCTTAAAAATCGACAAACCTAGTAATCCATATAACGATATAGCATACTTGCGGTCTTGAATTGTAGAAGTCGTAAAGGGAAACAAAACGTGTCAGAAAACGCTGAAAAACCAGAATTGGCAAAGCGATTTAGAGGCTACTTCCCTGTTATCATTGATGTTGAAACGGCTGGTTTTAATGCACAGACTGACGCCCTGCTCGAAATCGCAGCGGTCACACTTAAAATGGACGCCAGCGGCGATTTGATTCCTGACCAAACTTTTCATGCCCACGTTAACCCTTTTGAAAATGCAAACATCGAGCCTTCGGCGATTGAGTTTAATGGTATTGATCCCTTTTGTGCATTAAGAGGTGCTATTGACGAAAGTGAAGTGATGAAAGAACTGTGTAAATTTGTCAGAAAACATCAAAAAGCAGCCGATTGCCAGCGTTCGGTGATCGTTGCTCATAATGCGACCTTCGATCAAAGCTTTGTGAACGCAGCGCTAACCAGAAGCAATATTAAGCGCAATCCTTTTCATCCTTTTGTATCATTTGATACTACCTCTATCGCCGCAGTTGCACTTGGACAAACAGTGTTAGTGAAGGCTTGCCAAGCTGCCAATATCAGCTTTGATCAAAAAGAAGCACATTCTGCACTTTATGACACTCAACGAACTGCTGAACTGTTTTGCTTTATTGTCAATAAATATAAGGCATTAGGTGGATGGCCATTATCTGTTGAATGAAAGTATAGAGTATTTAAAAAAAACACTTGCCGCAAAGCTAAATAACAACTATTATCATTACCATATTCAATAGTAATGAGATCCTAGATGTTTGTATGTATGTGTTACGGCATTACCGATAAGCAAATCAAAGCTGCTGTGCAGTCAGAGGGCGTGGGCAATGTTCGCGAACTTAAGCAGATGATGGCGCTTGGAAGTCAATGTGGTAAATGTGTACAAATGGCTCAAGACATTATTGATGACACTATTATGGATGAATCCTTGTTTAAAGATGTGGGCTAGTTATTTAACAAAGCTATTTATCAAATAAAACATAAAAACGAACCACAAAAAAAGGGCTATCAGCCCTTTTTTTATTACTAACAGGTAATAGTGTTATTCAGCACTATCAGGTTTATCAGCCGCTTCTTTAATCAATGGCTGTAATTCACCTTGTTGAAACATTTCCATCACGATATCACAACCGCCTATCAACTCACCGTTTACCCATAATTGAGGAAACGTCGGCCAGTTTGCATATTTTGGTAATTCGGCGCGAATATCTGGGTTTTGCAAAATATCCACATAAGCGAATTGTTCACCACATTGCATAAGTGCTTGAACAGTTTGAGCTGAAAAGCCACAACTTGGCAGCTTAGGTGAGCCTTTCATATAAAGCAAAATCGAGTTTTCGCTAATTTGTTCTTTAATCTTATCTACCGTTTCCATGCTATACCTTATTAATTCGAAGAGTTGCTTTGTATTTTGGGTCAAGATGTAAATAATCAAGCCGTGATTACCTATAAAAGCTTCCGCCTACAAGTAATCCGCTTACAAAAGAATGCACCTCTAAAAGTTCAATGCCTATTATAAAACGAAATTTCTAAGAAAAATGATCTTATGTGCATAAATTAGATAAAAAGGTCATGGTTATTAAAACTTTTTTAAGCAATATTCCCTTGGTTTACTTAAAATAGACCATACTTATCTTTTTATAAAAACACAGTTGAACAATCTAGACCTTAACGGAGAACAAAATGGCTTTTGAATTACCAGCATTACCTTACGAAAAAAACGCGCTAGAGCCGCATATTTCAGCAGAAACACTGGAGTTTCATTACGGTAAGCATCACGCGACTTACGTGACTAAATTAAATGGTCTAGTTGAAGGTACAGACATGGCGAACAAATCACTAGAAGAGATCGTTAAGAACTCTGACGGTGGTGTGTTCAATAACGCTGCTCAAATCTGGAACCACACTTTCTACTGGAACAGCTTAAGTCCTAACGGTGGCGGTGAACCAACTGGCGCATTAGCTGATGCGATCAGCGCTAAGTGGGGCTCATTTGCAGACTTCAAAGCAGCTTTTAACGATAAAGCAGTGAACAACTTCGGTTCAAGCTGGACGTGGTTAGTAAAACTAGCTGACGGTTCTTTAGACATCGTTAATACAAGTAACGCTGCAACACCTATTACAGAAGATGGCGTCACACCACTTCTTACATGCGATTTGTGGGAGCACGCTTATTACATCGATTACCGCAATGTACGCCCTAACTACTTAGAAGCATACTGGGCACTAGCTAACTGGGACTTCGCGGCAGAAAACTTCGCATAAGCAAACACGCTAGTTTCTTTTTCAAAGCCAAGCATCTGCTTGGTTTTTTTATGCCCGCCATGATCGCTGCTTTACTGAACAAGCTTTACTCAATATTAATTCAGAGGTTCAAGGTCATAAATTGGCTATTAGGATTTTCTTTATAGTCACTGAAAGGACTACAGTCTTTAAAACCAAACTTTTTGTAGAGTTTACAAGCGGGTAAAAAGTAAGCTTGAGTGCCAGTTTCTAAGCTAACCGAGGTATAGCCCTTCTGCCTAGCGAATGCTAGTAAGTGAGATAGCAGTTTTGAGGCAACACGTTTACCTCTATAGGCGTGAACCGTGCGCATTGATTTAATTTCAGCTGCTGTTGTTGAGAGACGTTTAATAGCAATACAACCTGCAATTTCATTATTCTCTCGAGCACTAAAAAAAGTCACACTCGGATTTTTAAGCGAGTTTAAATCTAATGCATGAACACACTCAGGAGGCGATGTGGCGTACATATCTGATAAGTGTTCTTCCATTAGTGATATTACTTTTCCATCACTTAGATCATCTGTTCTTATATCCATCCATTTGCTTCCTGAAAATACGACCACTGCGCAATCAATAACTCACCACAGTGCTAGTTACTCACATCCTTTGGCAGATCTTCTTTCATAACAAGATACGCCAAAAAGACAAAAGCAAACACTGGCACGACCGCCGTAAAAAAGGCGATCACTGAGGTAAGAATAGGATTTTTAGTTTTGCGTTTTCCAAGGTAAAAACCTACGACAGCCATGAAAATTGCAAGAACAACAATGATTTGACAAAATAGTGTTGCATTAATATTCATCAGAACTTCCATTTATTTTTATACTTTAATGAAGTGTATATCGAACACCCGAGCAATAGAACCGGCGTATATGAATATAATTGGCTTAATATGATCCGATAAGGCCTATGCTGCATTAAGAAGTTAGTGTGAAAACTAAATGAATAGCTTGCATTTCCTTTATTGCAGATTTTACTACCCTCAATTATGTAATTGACTTGTTAAGACATATACTCAAATAATAGTATTAGTAAGACAAATAGAATTTCTGACATTAGCCGCATACAACGAGAAGAATGATGACCAAAAAATAACCATCAACAACCAAGAGTTTGACATTGATGTGCCCGATAACATGCCATTATTGTGGTTTCTGCGTGATCGCTTAGCATTTACTGGTACCAAGTTTGGCTGTGGCAAAGGCCTTTGTGGAGCGTGTACAGTGCATGTAAATGGTCAAGCCACGCGTTCTTGCGTAATGCCTGTTGGTGCGCTTGCGGGAAGAAGTATTACCACAATTGAGGGGTTATCTGAAAACGCTGATCATCCTCTGCAGAAGGCGTGGTTAGAAGTAGGTGTGCCGCAATGTGGCTATTGTCAAGCAGGTCAAATTATGAATGCGGCAAGTCTATTAGCAACTAATCCAGCGCCAAATGAACAAGATATAGACAATGCCATGCAAGGTAACATTTGTCGTTGTGGTACATATCAGCGCATTAAAAAAGCAATTAATATTGCCGCCGATGAGTTAGCCAAGGAGGTTTCGTAATGCGTGCTGATATTGAAAGCTTCTTAAAAGAAGAAAGAGTAAGACAAGCAAACGAAGTAGCAAGCCTAAATGAGCATACTCCAATCAACCTCACTGTTGACAGACGAAACTTTCTAAAGCTATCAGGTATCGCTGCAGGTGGGTTATTTATTGGCGTATCCATGCCATCCAGTGCCATGGCAGCGAATTCAGCAGGCGTGAAAGAGTTTAACCCAAATGCATTTATTCATTTGCAAGAAAATGGGGACCTGCTGATTTACTCCGGACGATGTGAAATGGGCCAAGGGATCAGCACTGCGTTGCCTTCTGTCGTTGCTGATGAAATGGAAGCGGATTGGCAGCGAGTCAAAGTAGAGCAAGCTGAAGGTGATGAGGAAAAGTTTGGCTCTCAGGCAACCGGCGGTTCAGCAAGTATACGTGTGATGTACGAGCCAATGAGAAAAGCAGGTGCATCAGCACGAGAAATGTTGGTCGCCGCGGCAGCGAAAGTTTGGAACACTTCAGCAGATAATTGCTACGCAAAACAGCATTTCGTTCACAAAAAAGGAAGCCAAGAAAAGCTAGCATACGGCGAATTAGTCGCCATTGCCGCCACTTTGCCCGTCCCAGAAACACCCGCACTAAAATCCAGTAAAGACTTTCGTTATATAGGCACAAAACTGCCTAGGCATGATGTTGGCATGGTCATCGAAGGTAAGCGAACGTATGGTGTGGATGTAAAAGTGCCTGGTATGCAATACGCTGCGATTGTTCACTGCCCTGTCATGGGAGGCACACTAAAATCATTTGATAAAACTGAAGCCATGAAAGTGCCGGGTGTCACCGCAGTTGTTGAAGTTAAACCTTTAAAAGTTCCCTTTGGCTCTCTTGGTGGCGTGGCGGTCATTGCTAATAACTCTTGGACTGCACAACAGGCCGTCGATAAGCTAAAGGTTGAATGGAATAAAGGTGAACACGGCAATTATGATACCGATGTGTACATGGCCGAATTAGTAAAAAATGTCGAAAAACCTGCAAACAAAATAGCCGAACGTGGTGATCTTGATGCCGCTTTTGCTAATGCCGCGCAAACAATATCCGCAACCTACACAGAAGGTCATTTAGTGCACGCCCCGATGGAGCCCAATGCCAGTGTGGTATGGGTTCATGATGACCATTGCGAAGTGTGGGCCCCTACTCAAAGCCCAAATGACATTCAATCGGTGCTATCTGGCTTTCTAGGGATGGATAAAAAGAAAATAAAAGTAAACGTGATGATTTGTGGCGGTGCATTTGGACGTAAGTTTAAATGTGACTATGTGCAGGAAGCTGCTGCCATTTCTAGGGCGGTAGGTACACCTATTCAGTTAACCTGGACTCGTGAAGAAGACACACGGACGGGATATTATCACTCTAATAGTGCCCAACATATTCAAGCTTCATTAGACAAAGATGGCAATGTCAGCGGATGGCTTCATCGAATAGCGTTTCCTTCTATCAATACGTTATTTGACCCTTCTGTACAATTTGCGCCTGCAAACGCAGTAGGTGAAATAGAAAATCATCCATTTGGAATTACTAACTTGCGAAGTGAATCTGGTCTAGCACCTGCACATACTCGTATCGGTTGGTATCGTGCGGTTTATGCTATTTTTTACGGCCTCGGCTATGGAGTGTTTGCCGATGAACTAGCCGTTGCGGCTGGTGTGGATACGGTCACCATGCTTAATCGTATTTACGATGCGAACAAAAACGCTGAACAAGCAGAACAGGTTGCACGTTCGAAAGCTGTTCTCGCACTTGCCGCTGAAAAATCAAACTTTGGAAAACCACTACCAAAAGGCGAAGGAATTGGCATCGCGGTCCATTATAGTTTCCAAAGCTATGTTGCTATGGCTGTGCACGTAAAAATGAAAGGAGATGATTTTGAAGTGCTGCGTGTAGACAGCGCAGTTGATTGCGGACAAGTACTCAACAAGGATGGTGCAGCCGCCCAACAAGAGGGCGCGGTAGTAATGGGTATGTCGTTGTCTAAATATTGTGAAATCACTTTCAAGGAGGGCGCCGTTGTTAATGGTAACTTCCATGATTATCCAGTGATGCGTATTAATGATATGCCAGAGGTGCATGTTCACTTTATTGAATCAGACGCTGCGCCAACAGGTTTAGGCGAGCCAGGTATGGCCCCATTTGCGCCTGCATTAATCAATGCAATTTACCAAGCATCGGGAAAACGCTATCGAAGCTTACCAATTCAGCCTCTGCGCGCATAGGGAGGCAAGACATTGTCCCAGGCACATAACACGCTCCACGGCATGCTCGAGCAATGGTATCCACAAAAAGATAGCCATGACTGGGTGCTAGGTACGATTTATAAAACACAAGGTTCAAGTTACCGCAAAGCGGGGGCAATGATGATGTTGTCTTCATCCACTCAACAACTGGGTTTGTTGAGTGGTGGCTGCCTAGAATCAGATATCGTCAGAAAAGCAAGGCAAGTCATGGAAACCGGTAAATCGATGCTTGTTTGTTATGACGCTACCGATGAGGATGACCTGTCTTATCAGTTAGGCATAGGTTGCGGTGGTGTGGTGCATATCATGCTCCAAGCAGTTAACAGCAATAACAGCTACCTAAATCTAGATAAAATTCGCACAGCCCTAGTCAACAAACAGTCGATAATCTACCGCCAATTCATATCTTGTGAAAAGCTTGAATCAAGTATCGAGTTAAGTAGCTCGAGTCCCCCTAATAGTTTTAGTGATACCAAAACAAGTTTGATATCAATTGACGAAGAATCGGTGTTAGAAAGCCACATATTCCCTCGGGCGCATCTACTGATTTGCGGTGGAGGTGTTGATGCTCGGCCATTAGCAGAGTTTGCATCAAAGGTAGGATGGGAAGTAAGTATATGGGACCCTAGGCCAGCTAATGCGCGGCTTGAACATTTTCAGCATGCGACAAGGTGCCTAAGCGATAAAGCACTGGACTTTAAGTACTTTGTCGAAAAGGAACAAGTCCACGCGGCCGTCTTAATGACACACACACTTGCTTTAGATGCACATGCACTAAAGCAGCTTATACACACCAATTTAGGATATATTGGGCTATTAGGTCCAGTACATCGAAAAGAACAGGTTTTCGAGCAAGCGCAGTTATCATTTGATAAGCATCACAAACGTATTAACGGTCCAATCGGATTTGATATTGGCGCTCGTCTCCCAGAAAGTATCGCGCTGGCAACATTAGCTGAAATACATCAAACGCTTTATCATCATGAGTCAAAAGCAATACTCGCTCCCTTTCAGGCTTTACAGGTATAAGCGCTTGTACGCTTCGTAGTCTTCTGCGGTATCGATGTCGAACAAAGGCTGAGGGGACGAAATTGACTCAATGCTTGTCGACGCTTGATTCAACAGCGTCCTTGCTCCCATATCTTCATCAAGCGTTAATAGTCTATGTAAAATGGTTTTATCAAACACAGCGGGAACTCCCCTTCGCTCACCATATTGACTAGCCACAACCTGCGCTTCACTCATATTGGCTTGCCTGAAAAGTTGCTCGATATATTGAGCATCAACACTGGGTTGATCACAAAGCATCATCAACACTCTATCAAAGCCTTTTTCGAGAGCGTAATCGGCCGCTAGCGCAATACTAGTGCCCATTCCAGCCCGCCACTGTTTGTTTTTTAAGACTTCAATTTCATAAGTATTCAATGTAGGCAATATCTCATCATAATTTGCCCCGAGAATGGTGAACACCGAATCAGGATTAGCTTGGAGCGCATTTTCAACGCTCACTTGCAGTAAAGTGCGTGTATCCCACATAAGGTTTTGTTTTACTTTTCCCATTCGAACAGAGGCGCCAGCCGCAATGATCGCAATCGTTGTTTTTTCTGTGTTTTGCTTCTTTATCAATAGGTGTTCTCGAATTTATAGGCCAGAATTATTGGCGCAATTCTTGTTAAAAGTATTGCTCATTACCAAGTCGAAACACTTTCCATTTACACACTACAAACTAACGCTATCTTCCCAGCAGCACTGACCGCGATTCTAGAAACGTTAGTTTTACAAGCTCCCTTTACCTGAGTAAATAGACGCGGTTTCTCAGATAAATCCATAGCAACTAAAGCGCCATTATCACTTGTCAGTAAATCGCCCTCGTGCGACCAGGCGTAATAATAGGCAGTATCAGGCAAGAGAATACTATCAAGAGCAATGGTTGATGAATTTACAAAGCTTTGGATTTTTAATTGCCAAACCTCGGCGTTGTCTGTATTGGGTTGTTGTGTATATGAGAATAGTCGGGTATTTGGAATATTAAATAAGCTTGGGCCAGGGTTTGTATCAAGGACTGTGCCTTTTGAACTTGGTTTTTTTATATTAGCCTTTACCAATTGGTGAGGTTCACCCAGCACGAAGAGCATGAGTTCGTGTTCGTTGAGCCAAACATGGTAGCCAACAGGTTCAATAGCGGGTAACAAGTTGCTAATCGGCTTACCATTAAAGTCCAGTTGCCACAGTTCTTGTAACCCAGCCTCATTCACACGAATAACGGATAATCCAGTTTGTTTAGGCATAGGTGTCGGCGAATATTCGCTAGTCGAAGATTTTGTTAAGTTAGTTTGCTCACCCGTAACTAGATTGAGCTTAAACACATCGGTTTGTTCATTTTCGCTGATATTCTTATCATTAACCGCTTGTGTAAATAAAAGTGTTTCTTCACTCAAAAAATAGGGCTGATTGGTGTAATCATCAGAGTCAGTCATCTTCTTTAGCCCTTTAATCACTATCGACTCTTCCTCCTTAACTAATTGTCCAACCCATATATTAGAGCCAGGAGGTGTCTGAGCGTAAGCGATGGTGGAGAACACGTTGAAAGAAAAAATCGAAGTGATAAATAAAAGTTTTAATAGGTACTGTTTGCACAAGTTAAACATGATTGGCTAAATACTCTTCTTGTTTTTTTAATATCATGGCACGTAAGCGCCTTGAGGCACAACAAAAAACGCCTATCGCTTAAATCGTTGACTCGGCACCATAAAAAGAACAAAAGCGGCAAATGCAACTAACGCAGCAGACATCATAAAGCTGAAATATGCGCCCTGCCCTTGCTGCCAAGTCAAACCAGAAACGTAACTACCAAGCGCACCACCAAAACCGAATGCGATACTGCCATAGATAGCTTGTCCTCTGCTTTGAAAGCTTTCAGGAAAGTAAGTATGTAAAAAATGAATGGATACGGAATGAGTCAAACCAAAGCTAAATGCGTGCAGAAGTTGGGCAAAGACAACAGCAGTAATATATTCAGGTAATTCTGCAAGCAAAGTCCATCGCAGGGCTGTCATCGCCATACCAATAAACAACAACCATTTAACGCCCACTTTACTGATTAAACGCGCTGCGACTAAAAATATTAGAATTTCTGCGGCCACACCCAAGGCTAATAACACGCCAGTCTGCTTACCCGAATAGTCATAGTCCTGCATATATAGCGCGAAAAAATTGTAGTAGCTTGCAAAGCTGACTTGCAATAACACCGCGGCTAGTATGAATGCCAAAAAGGGCGCTTTAAATACTAACGACCAGTGTTTGTCATCCGCTTGGCGAGGCTTTCGACCATTTTTAGGCGAACTGACATAGAGTGTGGCTAGATATAGGCTGAAAAGGCAACCGGCAATACATACAATGATGATTTCTGTTGAATACACATCAAGCAAAAAGCCAACAAATATAGTCAACACGATAAAACCAAGGCTCCCCCAAAGACGAACCGAACCATAACCACCTTTTCGAGTGCGTGTTGCATTAACGGTGATAACTTCAAGTTGCGGCAAAACTGCTGTCCAAAACAGCATCATTAAGCCAAAGGTGATACTAAGTTGCCAAAAACCGTGGGCGACAAATACAAATAAAAAGCAGATAAACGCCATCAAACAACCAAAGCGCATGATTTGCCCGACTTTGCCAGTTTCGTCAGCAAGTGCTGCCCACAGGTTGGGACCAAATACTCGCGTAATCGTTACCACGGCTAGCAGACTGCCTATTTGCTCAGAGGTAAAGCCACGCCCGTCTAGGAATACGCCCGTATACGGCACCATCACCCCTAAAATCCCGAAGTAAAAAAAGTAGGTTACACAAAGCACCGTGATATTTTTGTTACTATCGGGAGAGGCGTTTCTCAATGGATTGCGCTATTTATTTTTGTGCAGGAATAGCAGGTGTTGGTGAGTTAACACCAAAGTTTTGAGCGCGATGTCTTAACAAATGATCCATTAATACAATGGCTAACATTGCTTCTGCAATGGGCACGGCTCGAATACCAACACAGGGGTCATGGCGACCTTTTGTGATAACTTCGGCCGCATTGCCATCAATATCAATGGTTTCTCCTGAAATACTAATACTTGATGTTGGTTTGAGTGCCATATGCACCAATATTTCTTGGCCAGTTGAAATCCCGCCTAAAACGCCACCGGCATGATTAGTATGAAACCCTTCTGGTGACATTTCATCTCGGTGCTCGGTGCCCTTTTGTTCAACAACGCCAAAACCATCGCCAATCTCGACACCTTTTACAGCATTTATGCCCATCATTGCGTGCGCAATATCAGCATCGAGTCTGTCAAAAACAGGCTCACCCAGCCCTACTGGCACATTGGTTGCGCTCACGCTGACTTTTGCACCGACTGAGTTGCCTTCTTTTTTAAGATCTCTCATGTAGCTATCAAGCGCTTCAATTTTCGATTCATCTGGGCAGAAGAAAGGGTTGGTATTGGTAAACTCATGATCTACTTTGTCGATTGCTACCGGGCCAAGTTGAGAAAGGTAGCCCCTTACCTCGATACCAAACACTTGCTTAAGGTATTTCTTTGCAATACCGCCGGCTGCCACTCTAATCGCTGTCTCACGCGCTGACGAACGACCACCACCACGATAATCGCGGAAACCAAATTTCTGTTGGTAGGTGTAATCTGCGTGGCCTGGTCTAAACGTGTTAGCAATTTTTGAATAGTCTTGACTGCGCTGATCTTTATTATTGATTAACAAACCAATGCTGGTGCCGGTTGTTTTGCCTTCAAAAATGCCTGATAAAATTTTCACTTCATCATCTTCGCGTCTAGCCGTGGTATAACGAGATGTGCCTGGCTTGCGGCGGTCTAGATCAACCTGCAAATCGTCTTCATGTAATTCAAGACCGGGAGGGCAACCGTCAACAACACCACCAATTGCGATTCCGTGGCTTTCACCAAACGTGGTAACTGTAAACAGCTTGCCAAAAGAGTTACCTGACATGTTTTATGTTTCCTTTAATACTTTGCCAAGGGCAGTAAACGCGTATACATTTTACGCTAGGTTTACTCACCCATTTTTCTTTGATTGGAAGTGTAAATGAAGTCGACCTGAATTGAGAAGACAGATTACTTATGCTTTATTCCATTCATCTTTATTTTTTGAGATTCTTAAACCAACCTAAGCTTTATCCCAATATGCGCTTAGTGTTTGATAGTCGACCGCAAATACGCCGCTACCACCGTGCTTAAACTCACACCATTGAACTTCTAAATCAGGGAAGCGAGCCTCAAAGTGCACTTCGCTATTACCGACTTCAACGAACAACCAAGCCTTTTCGTTCATGTAATGAGGAGCTTGCATTAAAATCTGCTCAACAAGATCAAGACCATCGTCACCTGCGGCAAGCGCAAGTTCGGGTTCATGTTCAAATTCACTGGGTAAGTCAGCCATGTCTACGGCATCTACATAGGGCGGATTTGAAATGATTAAATCGTATTTTTGTCCAGATAGATTTTCGAACAAGTCTGAGCGCAATGGAAATACCCGTTCATCTAGTTGGTATTCGTGAATATTGATCGATGCAACATCTAAGGCGTCAATGTCAATATCAACTGCATCTACCACTGCATCTTCAAATGTCAGTGCTGTCGCAATCGCAATACAACCGCCACCTGTGCACATATCCAAAATGTAGTTAGGCGATTCGTTTAACCACTGACTAAATTGGTCTCTTAATAGCTCAGCAAAAGGACTACGTGGTATAAGTACCCGTTCATCAACGTAAAACGGCAAGCCCGCAAAAAATGCTTGTTGACTGATATACGGTAATGGCTTTTGATCAAACGTTCGTACATTAATCCAGTTGTCTAAAATCGTTTTTTCAGTATCGGTGACTCGCGAATCAAGCAGCACATAGTGTTGTTTTTCGGGCAAATTAAGTGGCAAGTTAAGCGCCTGAAACACTAGGCTGTTGGCCTCATCCCACTCATTATCAGTGCCGTGCCCGTAAAAAATACCCGCTTGCGTGAAACGGCTAATGGCGTAACGCACCCAATCAAGTACGGTATGTAAATTTGACGCGTCGTTCTGTACTGTTTGTTCGTTCATAGATAAGAAATATACAGCATTTAATGCGAAGTAATGATTTATCCCGTTATAATACTAAAATACGTTTAATTAATCGCTGAAAATCTGCCTTTTGCTCTAAAAATGAATCAAAACGATAACGAACCCAACAAAGACCTCTCTTTTGCAAATCTGTTTTCAGACGCAAAGCCAGTAGTCAGCGACAAATACGTGCCTTCTCGCGAAGAGAAAAGAGCAATCAAAAAGAAGCAAATGATTGATGAAAACTTACGCGATAAACAAGCCAGTGCCAGTTTCGAATTTTCAGACGGTTTTGAAGCTAGATTTAGCGAAAAAGGCCCGTTGAAATACGTTAAAGAAGGAGAACGAAGTGATCTGGTCAAAATGGCAAGGAAAGGTGAGATTCAGCCAGAATTAATACTTGATCTACATGGCTTTAACAGCCAAAACGCGAAGCACGAAATCGCTGCATTGTTGTTTGAAGCGCGCAAAAAACACTACCAATGCGTTTGTATTGTACACGGGGTAGGCTCGGGCATACTCAAACAGCGCGTACCGAGTTGGTTAGTGCAACACCCTCACGTACTTGGTTTTCATCAAGCTCCCCTAGAATGGGGAGGAAATGGCGCATTGCTCGTACTCATTGAGCAAGAGGGTATCCATAGCAAGTACGATTAATGCACCCCTAACCCACAAAGATGGCCACACACACTTGTTATGTCTGCCTAATACTACGATTCGTCAGGATACTCTGGTGAGCTATGATGAATAAATAGATACGTGTAATAAGCACCCATCACGCAAACGATAAATATTCCAAGTAATGAACCCCATACCACTGGATCTTTGAGTAACATAGAAAGCATAAATCACCTCATGTTTTAAATTGAGTTATTCGGTTTGTATGTACTTAGATTAGGGTAATTATCGGAGGTGAAGTATGATCTCGATCAACTTTAAAAGCTGCTTTTGTAACACTCGCACAAAAGTTTAATCTAGATCAATTGTTTAGCATTAAAAGTAGATTTTTGGCGTGAATTTTTATGGAGTATAGCGGTACTGTGATCGTGTTAGCGAAGCTTTTTTCAACTAATCAAATAAACGCCAAAACCAACTCTTATCCAAATCATCTTTACAAGTGCGCAACTGGCTAGCGTAGCGCTTTGAGCGGGCATCGACTTTTTTCGCGACGTTAACTAACCATGGCTTAGCGCGATATGAGCGACGTTTATAACCGCCCCACCCTTCGTGATAATTTAGATATTGGAGATTAGCGTCCCATTTGGAGACTTTATTGATGGTGTGTGTTTTAGAGATAAACCAACCCATGAAATCAATGGCGTCGTCAAAATCATCTCGGTCAGCCGAATTATTTCCGGTTTCTCGTTTATAATCTGCCCAAGTCATCGTTTTTGCTTGAGAGTATCCATAGGCAGTGCTTACCCGTCCCCATGGAATAAGGCCAAACAAAATATAGTCTCTTGGCGGTTTAGCATCATGTTTAAATGAACTCTCTTGATACATCATGGCCATGGGAACATGAATCGGAACGCCCCACTTTTCATTCATATCTTGGGCGGCATAAAACCAATCACGCTTTTCATAAAAAATATCACATAGGTTCTCTGCTTTCTTGGGAGGTGTGGTGCTACAAGCACTTAAAAACACTATTAAAAACGCAGAAACGAAAAAATATTTGCATTTAATGACAAATAATTTGAACTTATAAAACATTTATCACTCTTAAGTAATGTGTATGAGTTTTCATTTGTTTCCCTGAAACTCCTTGATGCCTGATTATTATCAGGCATTTTTTTTACCTCTAAGTTCCCTTTTGTGTGAACTACTGCTTATTCTATTTATTGTCCTGCGCAAAATAGTCTTTGATAAAGGACGCAAAGTCTTGATTATCAGAAGCCTCGACTGCTTCTCGCTGAGCAATTGAGTCTTTTGCTTGTTGCTCAAAAGTCGCTTTCGTTAAATACAAATAATCGAACTCTAATGCATGAACCTTATAGTCAGCAGCTTTTTGTAACCCAAAACTGCTGTTATCGAGATTGCTAGCGAGTAATTCATTTAGCCACCGAGCTGAAGGCGTTAAGTCGGGATCGTTTATCTTTTCAAGCTCCGACTTTACAGCCTCACTGTGGCAATCAGTCCCATTTGCTTCATCTAAAACCTTAGCGATTAGTGCAAACGCCTCAAACAATTCGCCACCCCAAACTTTGAGTGTTTTTTCTTCACCATTATCAAGTAATGAAAGATCTGGCTTCCTCCCTTCCAATACTACCTTAGTCAAGTTTGAATTCGCCTCTGCATAAGCTGACGCTTCAAATTTTTGTGACGGTGTAAGCAAGCAATACAACAAGAACACATCAAGGAAGTAAAACTGCTCTGATTTGATACCAATGCTCGAGAAAGGATTGACGTCTAACGCGCGCACCTCGATATAACTCACCCCTCTATCCGCTAATGCATCACTTGGTTTTTCTAATGACTTTGCAACTTGCTTAGGACGAATAGGAGAATAAAGCTCATTCTCAATTTGCAGTACGTTTGAATTCAGTTGTTGCCATTCACCGTTCTCTCCACTGGCGAATTTTGCATAACTTTCTGATGGCGTATTAATCGCCGCTCGGACTGTTTTTACGTAGGAATCCAGGTCGTTGTAACAAATATTAAGTGCAGACTGTTCTGAGTTTGTATAGCCAAGATCACTCATTCTAAGTGAGGTCGCATATGGCAAATATAATGTTCCTTTGCCAAGTAATTTGAAATCAAACTTTTGCTCTTTCCCTGCTAGGAAAGACTTACACAAAGCAGGTGACGCTCCGTATAGATAGGGTACTAACCAAGCCAAACGCTTAAAGTTTCTGACTAAGTCAAAATATCCATTACTCACCGTTTGTTTGTTGAAGCCAAGCCCTTGAGACTGACACCATAACTGCCAAAACTCATCGGGCAGTGACCAATTAAAATGAACACCAGCAATGACCTGCATCATACTGCCATAGCGATTGTGCAGCCCTTTACGGTAAACCTCTTTCATTTGGGCCACATTGGAAGTGCCATAGCGCGCAATAGGAATCGCGGTTTCTTGACTCACAAAACAAGGCATACTCAAGGGCCATAGACGTTCCTCTCCAATGCTTTGCTGGACGTATTTATGAATATCGGCCAATTGCGATAACGTTCTTTTTACAGACGTTTCTGGAGGCGTTATAAATTCTAATAATGCTTCTGAAAAGTCTGTGGTAATAGTTTCATGAGACAATGGCGCACCAAGGGCTGAATGATGCGGCGTAGTTGCAAGCCCGCCCTGAGGATTAACTCGCAAGGCCTCGCGCTCAACACCTCGCTTAATCCCTGTCAACGAACGTTTAAATGCATCAGTGTTTATACGTGAAAGTCTAGTCAGAAAATCGTGTTCATTTTGCTCAGGCTGGGCCGTATTATTTGCCTGAGAAGCTGGAGTGGCTTGATTCAAATCATATATCCGTTCTGGTGAACAATAAAAACCCTTGCGTATGAGTAGCAAGGGCCTTGGTTCATTAAAATCATTATATTGCTAAGTTTAGTACAAAACTAAGGTCAACGTCATCTTTTGCATTCTTTTATTGCGGAACGTCTATCTCAATTATTTTCCTTTCAAAAACTTTAAGTTCGTCTCTAAGGGTCTGCGCTTGCCCAACCACAATAATATCCATCGAATCCGGATCTAACCACTTATTCGCCAATTTATTAAGTGTCTCAATATCAACGTTTGATATAATTTCACTTTGCTTGTCGCGATAATCAGATTCTAAGCCATAGCTAAGCATTTGAATCAAAAACCCAGCTTTATTATTCGGTGTTTCATATCTCAGCGCATCCCTTTGTGTAATTGAACGCTTCATCATGGTTAACTCTTGTTGATTCATACCGTCTTCGGCATACAACTTAAGCTCTTTTATTAACTCTTGAATACTTGCGACAGTATGCTCGGCGTTTACATCCGCCCCTGCGCTAAAAATGCCTAAGTCTTTGCCCCCAGCAAAGCCACTTCTAGCACCATAGGTAAAGCCTTTGTCTTCGCGCAAATTTAAATTGATACGACTGTTAAACATTCCGCCCAAGGGAAAATTCATTAAGCTTGACAGAAAATACTCTTTTGTAGCATCAAAGGTCATTGCTGGCTTAACAAGCGACACGACTGACTGTACGGCATCTGGTTTATCTACTAAATATATCGCTCTTTTAGGCTTGTTAGCCAAATCCTTAAAACTTGGGATATTCACCTGCTCACCTTGCCATTTTGACAACTTGGATAATTTAGTCAGGATTTGGGCTTGACTAATCGCACCGACAGTCACGATCTGAGCCACTTTAGGAGAGTAGTTGGCATCATAAAATGCGCTTACATCTTCAAGCGTGATCCTATTTACACTCTCAAGAGTGCCTGCATCTGGCAGACCTACTCGCGTTTTCTCTGAATATAAAATTAAGTCTCTGGCTCTATTTGCGAGTACAGAAGGATTTTTTAGCCCCTGCTGCATTGCTTGTAAATTAGTCTGTTTTACGCGTTCAAAATCGGCTTGCACAAATCCTGGCTGGAACAGTTTTTCATGCAAAATATCCATAGTTGCATCTAAGTTTTTCACCAAACTACTCACATAGATATTGGTATAGCGACCAGAGGTACTAAAACTAATTTGGCTGCCCAACAATGCAAGTTTATTGGAGAGAGACTCATTACTCGATAAAGAAGTTGATTCATTCATCATTTGAGCAGTTATTGATGCTAGCCCAATTTTATCAAGCGGATCTAATAACACGCCGCCTTCAAGCGCTAAATACAAAGTAACAGTGGGTGTTTCGTTTGACTCGACACCCAAGACCTGTATTCCATTAGCAAGCTCTGTTCGCCAAAAAGAAGGTAATTTAACATTTGGATTAACGCCAGGAGTAGGTGCGATAGAACGATCAAAGTCATCTTTTATCTCAACGACGGTTAATTCAACAGGCTCTGCATCATCTTCAATCACTCGTGTAGGTAGTTCAAAGTTAGGCGCGTTTGCCTGAAGTAGAGTTTGACCTTTTGGCACAATACTCAAAGTCACTGACGCTTTATCTTTTATGTACTTTTCGTATACACGCATGACGTCTGCTTTCGTAACTGCATTATAGCGTTTTAAATCAAACTCTATGCGATCTGGTTCTCCATAAAACACTTCGCTAGATGCGAGGCGTCTGACTTTACCTTCAACACTTTGTAGGCCGAAAATCGCGCCCGTTTCGATCGCTGATTTCGTCCGTTGCAGGTCATCATCTTCAACGCCTCTGGTTTCAAACTCAGCTAGACTTTGCTCAACGATGGTTTGCAATTGGTCAAGATTGGCGACCTGCTGTGGGTTGGCTAGGGCAATTAGATTAAATTCACAAGCAAGTTCTCGACATGGATGGCTTGCAAGTGCTTGAATTGCCAATCCATTTTTAACCATATTTTTATACAACAAAGAGGTTCTTCCGCCACCCAAAATATCTGCAAGTACGTCTAATGGGGCTTCGTCTTCGTGTCCAACATATACGGTGGGTAAGGTTATTTGCAATAAGGGCAAATGGACATTGTCTTCTAGCGTAATAAAGCGAGTCTCGTTGAGTATTGCGGGTTGTTTCTTTGCCTTTTCTACTTCTGGACCGCGAGGAATAGAGCCAAAGTATTTCTCAACCCATGCTTTCGTTTGTGCTTTGTCTAGATCACCACCAATGGTGAGTACTGCATTATTGGGACCATACCAGCGCTGAAAGAACGCTTTTAAATCACTAACATCTACTCTATTTAAGTCTTCAATGTAACCAATTACCGACCATGAGTATGGGTGGCCAACTGGATATAATGCCTCACCGACTCGCTCCCCTCTTAATCCATAAGGACGATTATCAACGCGTTGGCCACGTTCATTTTTAACAGTCTCTCTCTGATTTTCGAATTTTTCTTGGGTCACTGCATCAAGTAAAAATCCCATTCTGTCAGCTTCTAACCACAATATTTTTTCTAACTGATTTGCGGGCACAGTTTGATAGTAATTAGTAATATCTGAATTGGTAGACCCATTCATCGAACCACCTGCTTCGGTCACAATCTGAAAGTGCTCTTCATCTGCGACATTTTCAGAGCCTTGAAACATCATATGCTCAAAAAAATGAGCAAAACCTGATTTGCCATATTCTTCGCGAGCGGAACCAACATGATAGGTGAGATTGACATGAACTAAAGGATCGGAGTCGTCTTGATGAATGATAACCGTTAGACCATTTTCAAGCGTATATTTCTCATGCTTTATGCTTATACTTTCAATTATATGGTCATTAGCTATACTCTTTATGGTACTTGTGGAATGAGAACAAGCTGAAATTGTTAGCATTGATAGCAACACCCATAATACTTTGTAAAACAAGCGACTAAATCGAAATCTCATTCAAAATCCTTTGTTAATTTTGTGATGCTTTTTAATTCTATAAGAGTACACTACGAAGTAGCGTATGTTTAAACATTTATTTTGAGACCTATATGAGCGCAGATAAACCTTTATTTAATCATGACTTCGGGCTTTCTCAATTGGGCGGTAACCAAGCCTTACTAGACAAAATGCTTGGTAAGTTTGTTGACGAATTTAAAGGCAGTATAGACTTGATTAGAAACGCTGTGGCCGAGCAACGCTTTAGTGACGCAAAAATCAAGGTACATACTACAAAAGGTATTTCGGGTAACTTAGGGTTACAGGCTTTATATGCGTGTGCGACAGAGTTAGACGCAGAGTTGCGCAACCAAAACTGCCCAGAACCCTTGCTTAAAGTGTATGAAGATATCCTTACCGCGACGATAAACCACATACATTCAGAAGCGAATAGCGCCGAAGTGCCTGTAGAAATGGTTGATACCAACATCAGTGAAAGCGACGGCAAAAAAGCTCTTCTTACTAAATTGGAACGCAACGAGTTTATCGATGATGATGCACTTATCGAACTGGTCTCTGCGCTTCGTATTGAGGATGATAAAGCGCAATTGTTGATAAAATATATAGAAGAACTTAACTACCCTGATGCGATTGCACTAATCAACACTTAGTATTATCGAAGCATTGCGATTAATCAATTAGCCGTTGTTATGCATATTCCAGTCGTTTTTGAAAATGATGACTTTATAGTTGTTAACAAGCCAATCGGCTTGGATATGCACAGTCAAAACAACTCCCTAGGTGTCATAGAACAGTGCAAATCACTATTCAACTTGGAACAACTATATCTTACTCATCGACTAGACACGCCCACCTCTGGCTGTTTGCTACTGGCAAAAAACAAACAAACTGCTAGTGAACTCGGAAAAGCCTTTGAGAAAAAATGGGTCTACAAACTATATATAGCCTTAAGTGAAAAAAAACCCAAAAAGAAACAAGGCAAAATCAAAGGTGATATGGAGAAGTCTCGCGACGGTAGTTACAAGTTAAAGCAATCTTTAAATAATCCAGCGATAACTCAATTTAAATCTTTTTCTCTTGCTCCCAAGGTTCGCTTGTTTGTTTGTAAACCTATTACCGGAAAAACTCATCAAATTCGTGTTGCGCTTAAAGCTTTGTCCGCGCCGATCCTCGGTGATAGTAGATACAAAGGAAGTAACTCCGATAGGCTTTACCTGCATAGCTATTTAATCAGTTTTGAATTGAATAAAAAACAATACACCTTCACTTGTTTGCCTAATGAAGGAAGTTTTTTCAACTCACAAACACTAAATACTTTTTTTACATCAACTTTTAAACCTGAGGATATTCAGTGGTAGGGGTAAGTCAGGCAAGTAAGCTTATCCGCATTGCAATCGTCGGCAAGGGCGCGATTGGGTTAATCCTAGGCCAATACATCGCCAAAGCATATGGTGCTGCTGTGAGGGGTAATAGCAAAAAAGAACTAGCCAACCCACTAAGCTTCCTCATTCGAAACAAAAAACGGTATACCGATGAGCAAACGTTGACAATCAAAGAGTCACTTGATTCGATATCACCTTTGCCAATTCAAGCAAAACTAACAGATATTTCCTCACTTAAATCGAGCAATTTCGACTGCTTATTGTTGCCAATAAAGTGCTATCAAGTAAGCGAGTTCTGTCAGCAATACCAATTACTAGTCAAACCTTCTACGACCTTATTTCTTTTACAAAATGGGATGGGCGGTGGGCATGCTCTGCGTGCACATTTCCCAACTAACCCGATCCTTGCTGGCACAACCACTGATGCTGGCTTCAAAGCTTCAAGCTTGCAATGTCAGCAAACAGCAAGCGGCAAACTTGATCTTGGTTGGTTTGACACACCAGTAGAACAACAAGACCCATCAATCGCTCAATTTTTCCTAAATTGCCACCCTAACGCAGTCTTTCATGAACAAATAGAATGGGCTTTATTTCGAAAACTCTGTGTCAACGCAATTATAAATCCTTTGTGCAGTGTGAAAAATATAAAGAACGGTGGCTTACTCAATCACCTTGAAGAAGTTCGCGCGCTCTTTGAAGAAGTGTGGATTGCATTATTGGACATTACTGCTGATCAGATTAAAGAACATATAGATAAAGAAGAGTTACTTGACGATATCATGCAGGTCATCAAGCTTACTCGAAATAACAGCTGTTCTATGCGAGAGGACTTAATAGCGGGTCGCCCCACAGAACTTGAGGGTATTTTGGGTTTCTTATTAAACAACGCACCTAACGCGGATTTTTGTAAAATACGCGAACTTTATTTGTCTATAAAAAAACTAGAGACCAGTGGTCACAAATAAAAAAGACGAATGATAATTCGTCTTTTTTTACTTGAACAATGAGTTTGTTTACTCAGCCGGCAATGGCTTCATATGAGGAAACAGAATCACATCTTTGATTGTCGGACTGTCGGTAAACAACATCACCAATCTATCGATACCAATCCCCTCTCCTGCTGTTGGCGGAAGACCATATTCTAATGCAGTGATGTAATCTTCATCAAAGTGCATGGCTTCATCATCGCCAGCGTCTTTTTCTTCAACTTGCTTTTGGAAGCGTGCAGCTTGATCTTCAGAGTCATTAAGCTCCGAGAATCCATTGGCCAGTTCACGCCCGCCCACAAAAAACTCAAAACGGTCTGTCACAAATGGGTTGTCATCGTTACGACGCGCAAGCGGTGATACCTCCCACGGATACTCAGTAATGAAGGTCGGCTGATCTAACTGCTCTTCTGCAGTCGCTTCGAATATCTCACAAAGATATTTACCTGCGCCCCACACACCATCCACTTCAGGTTCTTTGATGTGTAACTGCTTTGCCATCGCTTTTAAAGCATCCAAGTTGTTTTCTGGATCTTTAATCGCTTCAACGTTAGCTTCTGGCCAGTATTTAATGACCGCATCAGCCATGCTCAAACGCTCAAAGGGCTGATCAAAGTCGTAAGTCTTTGTCTCGACCACTTCACCGTCGCTGTCTTTGACGGTATTTGTCACAATATTAGTGCCTAACACTGTCTTAGCTAGATAACGCAACATTTCTTCAGTGGTATCCATCAAGTCTTTGTAATCAGCGTAAGCTTGATAAAACTCAAGCATGGTGAACTCAGGGTTATGGCGTGTTGAAAGCCCTTCGTTTCTAAAGTTGCGGTTGATTTCAAACACACGCTCAATACCGCCTACCACTAAACGCTTCAAATAAAGCTCTGGAGCAATACGCAAGTACATATCAATATCCATCGCGTTGTGATGTGTCACAAATGGCTTCGCGGTCGCACCACCTGGTATCACTTGCAGCATTGGTGTTTCAACTTCTATAAAGTCGCGCTGCGTCAAAAACTGTCTGATACCGTTTACGATTTGGCTACGCACTTTAAAGGTTGCACGCGTGTCTGGGTTTGTAATCAAGTCTACATAACGCTGTCTGTATTTGGTTTCTTGATCGGCCAATCCATGAAACTTCTCTGGCAAAGGTCTTAGTGCTTTTGTCAGTAATTGATACTCTTGCATATCAACATACAAATCGCCTTTCCCTGATTTATGCAAGTCACCTGTTACACCAATAATGTCACCAATGTCTAGGCTACCGTAACGTGCCTTTATATCTTTTTGCGCGTCTTTTGAAGCATAAGACTGAATACGCCCTGTCATATCTTGCAACAGTAAGAAAGGTCCACGCTTGGCCATAATACGACCCGCGATACTGACTTTGTTAGCTTCACTTGCCAGTGTTTCTTTGTCTTTTTCACCAAAACCATTTTGAAGGTCTTGTGCATAGTGTTTTCGATCAAACTGATTTGGGTAGCCGTTTGACGGGCAGTTTTCACGAATTGATGCTAATTTCGAGCGACGCTCGGCAATCAATTTATTTTCGTCTTGTTGTTGGTCACTCATGTGAATACCTTTTAGCTTTAATCAGTTTGTTATAAGCCAGACTTGAGGCTGGCTTCGATAAATTTGTCCAAATCACCGTCTAACACGGCTTGGGTATTTCGGGTTTCGACGCCCGTGCGTAAATCTTTGATGCGAGAATCATCAAGCACGTAAGATCTGATTTGGCTTCCCCAGCCGATATCAGATTTATTGTCTTCTAGCGCTTGTTTTTCGGCATTTTGTTTTTGCAGTTCGTATTCATAAAGCTTAGCTTTAAGCTGCTTCATGGCTTGATCTTTGTTTTTATGCTGCGAACGATCGTTTTGACATTGCACAACAATATTCGTAGGTTCGTGAGTAATACGCACCGCAGAATCGGTTCGGTTAACGTGTTGACCACCAGCACCCGACGCTCGGTAGGTATCAATGCGCAAATCAGCAGGATTGATCTCGATATCAATATCGTCATTGACTTCAGGATAAGCAAAAGCCGATGCAAACGAGGTATGACGGCGATTGCCCGAATCGAAAGGTGACTTTCTTACTAATCGATGCACGCCTGTTTCAGTGCGTAACCAACCAAATGCATATTCACCCGAAAACTTAATGGTGGCGCTTTTGATACCTGCGACATCACCATCTGACACTTCAATCAGTTCGGTTTTAAAACCGTGCTCCTCACCCCAACGCAAATACATGCGAAGTAACATATTCGCCCAGTCTTGTGCTTCAGTTCCACCCGAGCCTGATTGAATATCAAGGTAGCCATCATTAGCATCATTGGGACCTGAAAACATGCGCGTAAATTCAAGCTTTTCGAGTGACTTGATCAATTGATTGAGCTCATTTTGAGCCTCTTCAAAGGTATCTTCGTCTTCGGCTTCAACCGCAAGTTCGACAAGCCCTTCGACATCATCCGTACCGCTGTCTAGGTGCACAATGGTGTCTACTACCAGTTCTAATGCGACTTTTTCTTTACCCAGTGCTTGAGCATACTCTGGGTCATTCCAAACATCTGGCGACTCTAGTTCGCGCGAGACTTCTTCTAAACGTTCTTTCTTAACGTCGAAGTCAAAGGTACCCCCTAAGCAGTTCAGCACGCGCGCGCACATCTGCAATAGAGGTCATTATTGGGTTTGTTTCAAACATACTTGATTTATAAACAATTACTTTAGCGATAATGGGCGTGAATAATATAGAAATTCACGCCATATTGATAGCAAAAACTAGCACGAAATAAGGGGCTTAAGCCTATTTTGGTAAGCGCTTTGAATAAAAAGAAAACCAGCATATTCAAAAGGCATATTTACCGCATTAAATGCAAGAAATGTAGGTGTTTTTGATACTGATCGACGACGTCATTTATTACAGCAAGTTTTGACCAGCCCATCACGCAATAATCTTGACCGCCTTCACTTAAATGAACCTCTGCTCGGTAATATAAATTATCGTCGCTTGATTCATCATCATTGTCTTGTGCATAGTCAGGTTGGGCATGTGGAACAGGACGCAAGGCATATACAAAGTGTTGCTGTTCATCCTGCTCTACGCTGAAATAAATACCTTTATCAGTTTGTTCGATCTTAGCTTCAATACCTGTCGCGGCAAGTTCTTGCTTGACCGCATTAAACGCGCCCAAACCTACTTCATCGATATACTTTTTGACCCTTTGCTTGTTAGGAAAATCCACCATATTGTGCAAACGCTCTTTCCAGCTTTCTGAATTACTAGTGGTGGTAGGTGCAGGCGAGTACGACAGGCTATCGCGTTTAAATGATTCAATTCTCAGTGCCTTCATTAATCCGACTAAAGCAAATAACAAAACAATTGCAAAAGGCAAGGCAGACGCAATTGTCATGGTTTGCAGCGCTCCGAGTCCATCCGACACTAACAAGACGGCGGCGATAACCCCTACCCCAGATGTCCAATAAATACGTTGCCAAAGTGGCGTATTATTGTTGCCGTGGCTACACAACATATCAATAACCATGGCACCTGAATCACAAGAGGTGACAAAAAACACCACGACCATCATCAAAGCAATTACCGATAACAGAGTTGCCCAAGGAAATTGTTCAAGAAACAAAAATAGCGCCACTGGGGTGTTTTCATTAGCAAGTTGTGCAAGTGACTCATTGCCGTGATTAAACACCATATCAATTGCGGAATTACCAAATATCGTCATCCACGCAAAAGTGAAAATAGTCGGGATAAGCAAGACGCCCAGCATAAATTCACGAATGGTTCTTCCGCGAGAAATCCGCGCAATAAAAACACCTACAAACGGCGCCCAAGCCAACCACCAGCCCCAATAGAAAATTGTCCAGCCGCCCATCCAATCCGTTTTTTGATAAGCAAACAGATTAAAAGTATTGCGCACCATGTCAGATAAATATGCACCCGTATTTTGCATCAGTGCTTTTAGTAAAAAGACAGTGGGGCCCAAGATAAGAATCAGCAGCAAAAGACTTACCGCAAGAATCATATTAAATTCGGATAGACGCCTTATGCCTTTATCAAGTCCGCTCACCACTGAAACAATCGCAAAGCAGGTAATAATCAAAATTAAAACCATTTGCACAACTGGGGTTTGAGACAAATCGAAGAGGTAATTTAGCCCAGCGTTAATTTGCAAGACACCTAGCCCAAGTGAAGTCGCCACACCAAACAAGGTGCCGATGACTGCAAAAGCATCGACCATGTTGCCACGCCAACCATATATTTTGTCACCAATTATTGGGTAAAGTGCAGAACGCAGTGTCAGCGGTAAATCGTGACGAAAACTAAAATAAGCAAGGGTAAGCGCCACTAAGGCATAGATCGCCCATGCATTTAACCCCCAATGGAAAAAGGTGGTTTTCATGGCTTCTTGCACTGCCTCAACGGTACCAGTTTCAGCGCTAGGCGGCGATAGATAATGCATCAAGGGCTCAGCCACCCCATAAAACATAAGGCCAATCCCCATCCCCGCGGCGAACAGCATTGATAACCAACTGACAAACCCGTATTGCGGAGAAGCATGATCAGGACCAAGCTTTATTTCGCCAAAACGAGAAAAACCCAAATAAATCGCTAATACCGAAATAATCGCAACCACAAGCACATAAAACCAACTAGCATATTCAACAATGCCTGATTGAAGCGTGTTAAAAAAAGCGTTGGCGTATTGAGGCGTGATTGAGGCAAACGCTAAAAGAGCAAAAACGATGATCGAAGCCGAAAGAAAAACTGGCTTGTTAAGCCCTTTGGTATGTGCTGACTGCATGCGACCTCAAGTTAATTGTTTGTTTCATATTTTTATCTAAGCGTTTGCGTACTGTAATAGGTAGTATTAAATCAGAATGCGACTAATAAAAACAGTGTCAACAAAGAATACAAACACTGAAATAGTGTAAAGATCGGCAAATTCAGCCGTAAATTTGAGTTCTTGCTCAATTGCTTTATCATGGTAATGCATACACACCTAATATTTAGAGTACTAACGTTTAAATCTTTAACTTAAACCTTAGTGATACTTTAAAGGCAAAAAAGTACCCTTGGAGGACACACTTGAAAATCAATAAACTGAGTTATGCAGTTTTAATCGCCCTTGGCACATCTGGCGCAATTAGCGCTCAAGAAGCCAATTCACAGCCTAAAAAAGCGTCAATTGAAACAATCGAAGTCACATCGACTAAACGTTCTGAATCCATTCAAGATGTACCCGTTACTGTAAGCGCGTTAAGCGGTGATGCGTTGAAAAATCTTGGTGTAGATAACTTCCAAGACTACGTTGAGTTTCTGCCTAATGTTGTTTTCCAAGGTACGGGCCCTGGCCAAAACGAAATTTATATTCGTGGCGCAGCAACGTCTCAAACCAATATTGCTGTTTCGACAGTGCAAGCACTTCAACCATCAGTGGCATTTTATCTCGACGAACAACCTGTTTCGATGCAGGGTAGAAACCTGGATATATATGCTGCCGATATCACGCGAGTAGAAGTATTACCTGGCCCTCAAGGTACTTTGTTTGGTGCTAGCTCTCAGTCAGGTACTGTGCGCATGATCACCAATAAACCTGACTTTTCAGGCTTCTCGGCTGGTGTAGACATTGGTACCAGTTTCACCAAAGGCGGTGAAATGAGTAACTCTGTTGAAGCCTTTATGAATTTTGCGTTGCGCAATGACTTAGCAGTCAGGGTGACAGCATATAGTGATAATCAAGGTGGCTGGATAGATAATATCGCCAATGACCCAGCTAACGGTGGATATACGGGTTCAGCAATCGTCATTGACCGAATTTCTGGTGGCGTACTAAGCGACCCTGCTAATACGCCGGTTGAAGTACCAAACAACGACGCACTTGTAGAAGATGATTTCAACGATGCAAATTACTCTGGTGTTCGCTTCGGTGTGGCTTATGAGATTAATGATGAATGGGATTTATTAGTTCAACATACCCAACAACAACTCGATACTGAAGGTGTATTTGCCTACGACCCTAATCTTGATGGTGAAACCTCAGTTAATCGTTTTTCGCCTGATAAAAATGCGGATCACTTTGGTCTAACTACGTGGACATTAACAGGTCGATTAGATGCGCTTGAACTTGTCTATACAGGTGGATTATTGGATCGTGATATTGATTCACAAGTTGACTACACGGGTTATACAAACGGTGGATTATTCGCCGCTTACTACGTATGTAATCACTACAATGCAGCGACACCAGCAGATGAAGAATGCTTAGATCCGACAAAATTCTACGTTGAAGACACCAAGACTAAGCGCGAAACTCATGAGTTCAGAATCAACACTGACGCAGAAAACGACTGGCGTTTAACAGCTGGTGTGTTTTATGACTCGCAAGATTTATCGACTATTGGCCAATTTAAGATTGGTAATACAGACTTACCTTTCTTCCAAAACTTAGCAAGAACAACAGTGGGTCAAGATGGCATCAACAGTGATGGCGGCCCATTTGGTTCAGAAGTGAGTTTTATAAATGATGTTACTCACGTAATCGATCAAATCGCAGTATTCGGCCAAGCTGAATATGATTTAACCGACGATTTAACCGTGAGCTTAGGTGCGCGTTGGTACGAAATCGAAGACATTTACAAAGGCTCAACATCGACAGTTGATGTGTCTAGACGAATCAAAGCCTTTGGTTCATTAGATCCTGCGGAGTTAACTGCAGTAGGTGAAGATCCTGCGGCAATTAATGCAGCTATAGCTAGCGGCCAATTAGATGTATCTTTGTTAGGTGCTGATGGTGTTTTAACCGTTGATGATGTTATCTTCAAAGCCTCTGTAGACTATAAAGCGTCCGACGATTTATTACTCTTCGCTACCTATAGCGAAGGCTTTAGACCACCAGTGACTAACCGTGTTGGTGGTGGACAAGCGACAAACCAAGCAGGTGCGTTTGACGGCTTTAGAATCCCAGTTTACTCAGAAACAGATACCCTCAAGAACTACGAAATAGGCATGAAAGGCGACTTCTTTGATGGCATCCTAAGAATGAACGTAACAGGTTATTTTTCAGATATAACCGACTTACAAACTTCACGTTTCGACCCAACCAATATCAGCTTTTTAGTATTTACTGACAACGTAGGTGATGCTGAAATTCGCGGTATTGATGGTGATCTAACATGGTTAGCGACTGATAGTCTGGTCATCGATGCGTCGTTTAGCATGATCGATTCAGAGCTGACTCGTATCAATAACGAACTTGCAGGCATTGCGCCACCAGTGGGAAGCGAACTTCCATATTCAGCTGATTTCTCGGGCAATATCCGTGCTCGCTACTTCTATGAACTAGAAGGCGGCATGACTGGCTATGTTAATGGTTCGATAGCCTACACTGGTGACAGGCTTGCAAGTATGACGATGGATGCATTTGTACTCGAAGAAACAAGCTCGCTTGTATACGGACGTGGAACTGGCTTGTCGATTCAACAAGAAGCTGCAACTTTTGCAGGTGTAAACTACTCTGATACTAATGGTCAGACATTTAGAGGTGGCCGTTACATTCAAGACAGTTATGTATTGGCAAACCTTGCATTTGGTGTCACTAATGATGAATGGAAAGCTGAGTTCTTCATCGATAATGTATTTGATGAACGTGCTGTGCTTCACATTGATAATCAGCAGTTTACACCAAAAGTTGTGACGAATCGCCCAAGAACATTTGGTATTAGGTTGTCTTACGATTTCTTTTAGGTTTTGAGCTTAGAATAAATTAGTAATTATGAAAGCGCGTTAAGTCTTGTTATGGCTTATCGCGCTTTTTTGTTTTACAGGGATAAAGTTTAAGGCGCTATTGAACGAGTAAACTTTGCGCCCTGTCAGTTATATTCAGCTTTTACCAGACAAGGCCTTTCCCCTTCATAAAAACGCACGAGGGCATCCATGCCGCTTTGGTGCCGCGTCCTTGCGGCACCAATTTTATGAAGGGGAAAGGCTTTATCTGGCGCGCTGAATGTTCTTTAGTAATGTTTGCTCTATAGTTTGATTTGTTATCATTGACTTGTAAAAACGTCATTTCCGCTAATGCGGAAATCTCCTTGGAACACATTTCACTCAACTTGTATAACGGTGTTTAACTGACGCTTGAAGTAAAATCCTCCAAAGACTGACAATAGACTAAATCATTCAATTATTTGGACAACACCAGTCCTCAACGATACTATCAACTAGCGCTTAACACTCACCCATTCTCAAATACGCCAAAGAATAATAAAACCAATATGTCTCAACCGCAAAAAACTGATTTCAAAGCCATTCAACAACTTATTTCATCTGGGCGTTTTACTGATGCTATCAATCGTTGCGAAGCGCTTCTTAAAGACATACAACGCGCTGATAGCCTGTCTCAGCAGGAGTGTTTATACTTAATGGCCGTTGCATTTCGTTTAAACAAAGACTATTCCTCGGCTATTGCGCAGCTTCAAAATATTCTTTCTATCTATGCTCAGCATTCGCGCGCGCTTCAAGAGTTGGGGTATAACTTTCGCGCTTTGAATGACGATAGATTAGCGCTTGAACACTTTTATAAAGCAACCCAAGCTAATCCTGCTTTGTTATCCAGTTGGCAAGCCTTGCTGCCTTATTATCAAGCAAAGGAGCAACTGCAAGCGACGGAGCTTTGTAAAGCGCAAATTAAAAAACTGAGTGACTTACCTAGGCCAATCCTTGCAGCCACTGATTTATTTTATGACGGTAAAATTGATGCCGCTGAAAATCTTTGTTTGCAGTATCTTCAGCAAAACAAACACTCGCTACCCGCTTTAATGTTGCTAGCAGAAATCGCCAGCAAGCTTCGCGCGATTTCTGAAGCTGAATTTATTCTAGAAACGTGTGTAGAACTAGCCCCAAACAATGCTGAAGCCATGTACTCTCTTTTCAAAGTTTACAGTAAGCTCGGAAAATTTGAGGCAGCGCTTTCACTTTCAAATAAGTTGTTGAATATCAATGCTGAAAACACTTTTTATAAAGTTGCTAAAGCCACGAGCTTGGTGAGTTTAGGTGAAATTGAAGATGCGATTGCAATATACCAAAGTGTGATTGATAACGAACAGGCCGATGCAAACTTGTATTTATTATTGGGTCATGCGCTCAAAACTAAGGGCGACAAGCAAGCCTCAATTAAAGCATATCAACAAGCTTATATGCTTTCGCCTACATTTGGGGATGCTTATTGGAGTCTAGCCAACACAAAGACTTATGAGTTTTCGAATGACGAAATTCAAAAAATGCTCGATGCAGCAAAGGCTCAAAAAACGTCTAGCAACGACAAAATTCACCTTGAATTTGCTTTAGGTAAGGCGTTTGAAGACAAGCGCTTGTATAAAGCATCGTTTGAACATTATGAAAAAGGGAATGCGATAAAGCGCTCAGAAATTAAGTATTCCAGTACTAACCACAATTTATTTATTGATAATCTAATCAAAACCTTCATGCCCTCTTTAGTGAGCTCTCTAGTAAGTGTTGGGCATCAAGACCCTTCTCCCATATTTATCGTAGGTTTGCCACGCGCAGGTTCAACACTCTTAGAGCAGATCCTAGCATCTCATTCTCAAGTTGATGGCACCATGGAATTACATGAAATCCTCAGCTTGGCGGCAAACTTAAGTAAAAAACGCCAAAACTTAAAAGCGTATCCGCACAATATGCCCGACATCCCGAAAGATCGTTTTAAACTATTTGGTGAAAAGTTTATTGCTGATACACAAATCTATCGCCAAGGCGCACCTTATTTTATCGATAAAATGCCCAATAATTTTATGCACATTGGTCTAATCAAAAGCATATTACCTCAGGCTAAAATCATCGATGCAAGACGCTCTCCAATGGCCTGTAGTTTTAGTGGATTCAAACAATTATTTGGTGATGGGCAAGAGTTTTCTTACGCTTTAGATGATATTGCACAATACTATCAGGCATATTTGCGATTAATGAACCATTGGCATGAGGTTTACCCCAATCAAATTTTAACGGTTCATCACGAAGACGTGGTCTCTGATCTAGAAAGCCAAGTAAAGGCTATTCTCAATTACTGTCAGTTACCATATGAAGAAGCCTGCCTCTCATTTTACGAAAACAAACGAGCAGTCAAAACACCCAGTGCAGAACAAGTTAGGCAACCGATTTATACGTCGGGGCTTGAGCAGTGGAAGCACTATGAAGAATATCTAACACCACTCAAACAGATATTTAAATAGAATACCTGTTTGAGCGTAATTTAGGGATCTAACTTCAGCCGCTAAAGTGAGTTTATCTTTTTGTTCAACTCATAGGCGGGTTCAGTCACTATCTTTTCAAGCACTGCAACGCGTTCTTTTAAAGCACCGACTTGCACTTTTAACGCCTCGTTCTCAGCTTCTACAGATTTGCGACATTCACGATTGCTTGATAATCCAAGCGCGCTGTCGCCCCAAGAATCCATACCAAGCATATCTTTCAAATCAATATTAAAGTCTTTTTTGGAAAAGCTCACAAAGCGCTTATTTTTGCTTAAAGCAGAACATACCAACCACACTGCAACAAAAAGACTAACAAAACTTACTACTTCAAAATCAATCATAACGACTCTCCTGTTTTTTTAAGTAGTCTTAGTTCATTTGTTTTTATTACATCTAAGTTACCGATAATTTTGTTTAGTTACACTTTCTTAAAAAGAAAGAGTTACAGACTATAGGTGAAAATAGAAAAATATGGATTGGGACATTGCTATCAAAGCTTTTTGGCTCATTATTAGAATCCTTGTTGCTTAAAAATACCATTGGTACATAACGGCCCGCATATCGGGCAAAAATACGAAGGCTATAATACCGAGCGAAGCGAAGGGAGCTTACGTGTTTTTGTCCCTAGCGAGCGCAGCGAGTGTTGATGCGTTTATTATACGCAATTTGCCACATTGTAGCGCATTGCTACAATGTGGTAGTGAACTATTAGGAGACATATGATGGCAACCGCGAGCGTAAGACTAGACCAAGATCCTAGTTGAGAAAGCTACCATTATGGGCAAAGCACAAAATAAGAATATGCTTCTTGCAAGTCCAATTCTGCCTCTGGTCGTATCCTTACGTTTTCAAACATTACTTATTTAGAATCCTCGATTTAACAGAGTCCCAAGGGGTTCCAGTATTGCCGTCAATTTCAAAATCTGTGACTCTTCTGTCTAGCTCAGCTTTCTGATTTGCTGAAACATCTAAAGAGTCTTCATTAACTGCAACTGAATCCCAAAGCTGTTGTGCCAAAACAACCTTTTCATTTGTCGTAAGAGAATCGATCTTCATTAGCCGCTCCAACTTAGTATATGAATAATTTAAAGTATAAACCAATTTCTACAATGAAACACCTGTACCACTAAGCACATAACGAGACTGTAGAATTTATCCAGCCTCCATAATTAGTCTTACAGTGAGTCTATACCTTAAATCTTCAATGTTAAACCTTGCTGAAGCGATCTGAACATGATCTAATTAACATCATTCGCACTGCTATTACGCCATGCCTAATTACAAGCCTGATTTTACCAAACAAGCTAAATTCATTCCCGTAGACTTTACCGAGCAAATTATTCCTGACACCTTCGAATACGCGCTCAACCATATCGTGAACCCTCATCTAGATTTGCGCCCCTTCGATTCGCTTTACAATAATGAGCAAAAAGGCGCTGCCGCATATTCTCCGTCGGTAATGCTCAAAATCATCTTATTTGCCTACGCCCATGGCATGATTTCTAGCAGACGTATCGCTAAAGCCTGCCAAACGAATATCACCGATAATGACAGCGCTAAGATGCTCACTAACAAAGGCACCATTCAAGGGTATAACGGTGTCGCGATTAGTGACGATAAACATCAAATCATTGTGCAAGCCCAAGCATGGGACGCTGTGAATGAGCAACAAACATTGCAGCCCGCCATCAAACAACTTCAAGGTCAGCTTAGTCGCATTGGTAAAACCACCAGTCTTCAACAGGCTAAATTCTCTGCTGACAGTGGCTTTCATAGCAAAGCTAACCTCGTGTATTTAGACGAACAAGGCATTGATAGTTACATCGCCGATACAGGCTTTCGGTCACGTAATCCCTTGTTTCAAAACAGTCAAACTTATCAAGCCACCAAACGCAAAAAACGAGGGTATGACAAACCGAAACTATTTACCCGCGATGACTTTCACTTTAATCGACAAGCATTATCATGCGTCTGCCCTGCTGGCAATGTCATGTGGCTTACCTCTAAAAAACCTCACACCAACAATGACCAACGCTATATTACTTACCAAGGTTATTTAAAAGACTGTCGTACCTGCCCCATGCAATCACAGTGTATGCGCTCCCCACCCAAAGAAAGAGGTAGACAAGTGACCTTTACCAGTCAGGATAAACCGACCAAAATCGCGTCTATCATTCAACAGATGAAAGACAAAATAGACAGTAAACAAGGGCGGCGAGAATACAGCAAACGATTAGGCTGTATTGAGCCTGTGTTTGCCAATATCACTAAGCATAAAAAAATGGACTACTTTACCTTAAGAGGCAAAACTAAGGTCAATACACAGTGGTTGATGTATTGCTTAGTGCATAATATTGAAAAACTGAGAGAGCACGTCGCCTAGGGGGATAACACGCTCTTTTTAACAGCAAACAACCTCGTCTAAGCAGGCTCAATCGGATCTAACACACCTAATTTACTTTGATAAAGAAATGGCATATTAAAATCATGCAATATCGGACAACGAACAGCGGCTCGAAACGTCATGATATTGGGCTTGTAAATGATAAATTCTGCAGTCTCAACACTAAGCTAAGGGGCAAAAGCACAATGCGAAAATGGCGGAGCCGCATTGTGTTTTTGTCCCAGCAGCCCGCGCAGCGGGTTGCGACTTAAGCGTTTTGTTAGAAGCCACTTGCATAGTACGGTTCAATTTCAAATAGTCCATTATCAACTGATAAAACTGCTGGGTAATATGCTCGATAAGTAGCATCAAGAATTTCATCGACAACCCATAGTAAATAT
>NZ_BGNG01000002.1 GCF_003203515.1 Glaciecola sp. KUL10
CTTGTGTGGAATAATCCGTTGAATGCGACTGATCCGAGTGGGTATGTTGCGCATTTCTTTGCGGCATGGGCAGTGAATCGGGCACAAGGGTATTTGATTGGTCAAATTGCCACGGCCTTAAAAATAGCCTCATTTGTGAACACTGCGTTTGCGGTATACAACACCGCCAACTCGACTTTATCGGTAGCAAAGGCATACACTGCATGGAATGATGGTGCAGGCGGAGCGGTTTGGGGTAACCTGATAGGCGGCTTTGCTAAAAGCTGGGCGATGGGGGTTGGGAACAGTTGTGTTTCTGGCGCGTGTGACTTTGGTTTTGATCCGTTTGGGGTTGATAGGTTGGGGGAGTTGTCGCATTCTGAGGTTTACTCTAGAGATTCAAAAGACGTGAGCGGTAGTAAAGACAAGCGGTCGTCTCGTTCCAACAATGGCCTACCCCCTCGCCCAAGAAATTTGAGTGAAAAAGAGCAAGTTGAATTTGACTCTAAATTAAAAGATCTTCGAAAGAATGCAAAAAGAGAAAACTTTAAGACGCACAAAGAGGCTGCGAAATGGCTTCATGACAATGTTCACGCACTTGCGTGGGAGTATGATATCGAAATTGGTGCAGATATACGTAGGACGCTTATCCTATCTGGAGAGGTAGTTAAGATTGGAGGGCTGTATACTCAAAACTACAGAAACTCTGTCAAAATATCACATAGTCCAGATGCATTTGCAGAGTGGCACTCGCACGCAAAGATAAGTAGTGACTTCACCCATGGAGCGGATACGAAATGGGCAATCGACAATAATCGTCATGCTTATATTTCAACCGGTCATATAGGTGGAGGACCGAAAAATCAGCTAAGAGTGTTTTATCAAGGCAATATGTCTGAAATCTGTGGAGATAGGTGCGCTACTAAATGAAAAATTATTTTGTTTTTATCAGCTTGGTTTTTATGTATTTTAACTCTTGTTATAGTTGGGGAAATGAAGTTTCTGACTCAATTGTCGCCAAATTTAAACCTGAT
This sequence comes from Glaciecola sp. KUL10, assembly GCF_003203515.1. Lineage (GTDB taxonomy): Bacteria > Pseudomonadota > Gammaproteobacteria > Enterobacterales > Alteromonadaceae > Glaciecola. The sequence goes on from NZ_BGNG01000002.1 coordinate 1,014, forward strand.
TTAATTGAAGAATATAGATATATTCTGGAACATAAACGCCCTTCAAATTTACTGCCTTCCTTTATCAAAAAGGCCACTAAATATTGGGAACAGAGCTACAACAATAACGCCGTATCGCTCTCTAACAATCAATGTGTTTTTTGGATAGCTTTGTCGGAAATAACCTATCGTGTTAAATCTAATTTTTCAGGTGATTACATCGAGCAAATTGAGTTCCTTCACTCACTCCTTACCGAAGAGGTTCAATTTAAAGATGAATATAAAAATGTTTGCCAAGTGTGGATAAACGAAAACATCGACATATCAATAATTGACTTCAAACAAGATAGCACTTTGTTTAGAGGGAAGTTAGTTGCATTAACCGGTGTGCTTTATATCCAAGAACATGAAAATTTTAGTGCTTTATTTTTGACGAGTGAGCATTTTAAAGCTTTAGACTTAACGAATGCGATCATGATAGAAAACCCAGTAGATATTGATGCAAATTTACACGGTAAGTTAGTTCGAATTGAAGGACGGATATCTGTTTATGAGGATCCAGAAGAAGGTTTGACTAAAAATTATTTGTATTTTGGAAGAGTGATACAAACTTTCGAGTAGTCTAAAAGAGGCTAGGTTATCTGCTTCAGAAGCGGTTTTAAGTTTGCTTAGTGTTTGAGAATAGCACACAAACCCACTTTGCATATGGGGTAGACACCACACGCTATAAACGCATCGATATAGATGCCCAAGGCGAGCAAAGCACCACATGGTATATCGGCAATGTCGAGTTTGTTGAAAAAGGCGCATGCGCGCTTTCTTTTGAGATGCTTTTATAGATCCCAATTAATAATTTACCAATTCTAAGCTGGCAAAAATAGATCGTTTAAAGTGACTACTAGTGGATTTAGCTCGTTGAAATGTTCGTTTTTAGTAACGCCTTCAGCTGTAACGAGAATGAACCTAACATTATATTTATTGCCAGTTTGCTCATTAAAAACCACTCGTTTATTTATTAGCTCTTTTTTGTAGCTCTCGCTAATTGTAAACAGGCCGTCATAGTATTTACACTCAATGATTTCAATATTTCGACTCCGCCCTTCATGACTGAGTAATAAGTCTATTTGAGCGCCTTTTTCTTGTTTGTTTTTGGCCCTGTACGACCAGTAATGACTTGATGTGGGTATTCCGCTTATGCCAATAGCCGCCTTTATCTGTTTTACATGGGCGTGGCATAATTTTTCAAATGTATATCCTGACCATATTGCGTACTCCTGAGAGTTAGATGATTTTTCCCAGTCGTTAGTTTTATTTTTTCCTGCCATCCAACGATTATGAAAATATGAAAAAAAGTCTGTCGCTACGTAGATATTTTCTCGGCTAACGTTACCAAATTTTGAGTATTCTGTGATGAAACCTGAACCTAGCAGCTCTTCTATTGTTTTGGCTATATGCCCATTGGAAACTTTAAGTTTATTGGCTAAATCTGATTTAGTAAGTCCACTCCATCTATCAGTTAACGCAGTCATTACTTTATAGTGATATTCAGGGTGCCTGAATAATGAATGGTATAGCTCCTCGTACTCTCCTTGAAGCAGTGCATGTTTAGCAAAACATATCTCTTGTATGGCCTGTTGAGGAGTACAAGAACGATTTAATTCAGTGAGATATTTAGCAACCCCACCAACTGCCATATATATATTTGCAACGGCTTTATTGTTATAGTGATTGAAGCCATTAGCCTCTAAGAATCGCTTGGTATCGAAAAGGTCAAATTGCTCCATTGGGAGTTTGCGGGTTATCCTGTTGTGTAGAGGGCCTTTGTTTTTCACGACCTTCTTAAGCATGTATGAAGCGGCAGAGCCACAGACAACTAATGAGAACCCTCGCCGCCTAGATACATACTTATTCCAAAACTCTCCTATCTCAGCAAGCAAGCCAGATCTTTGTGTATCCATCCAAGGTAATTCATCTATGAATATCACTAACGTTTCATTTTGTGGAAAATTATCAAGACATTCTCTTAATATTTCAAAAGCATCAAACCAATCTTCAGCTTTTCGTCCTTTGAATGCAGGGTTAAATCGGGCGATTTCAGCCAAGAATGCTTTGATCTGAGTTCTTTTTGGTTGCTCGAAGCGTCCCGTAAATTCTATGTATTTTATTTTTTCTTTGCTGCAAAAGTGGAGAATAGTTTCTGTTTTACCGATTCTACGGCGGCCAAACAACGCTATAAATGACGAAGAGATATTGTTTATTTGCTCTTTTAAGGCTTTTAGCTCTGTTTCTCTGCCTACAAACTTAGTAACCATTATTTCCATCACCTTTGAGATTACGAAATATCTATAAAAAATATTAGGGTATTTCGCAATCTTAAAGCATTCCCCTAGTAACAAACAAGTTGAGATTGCGAAATAAGCCTGCTAAATTCCGCTTTATTTCGCATTCTCAGAAATAAAAGGGGTCAGTGTTAATTAATCATACATTTTGTTGGTTATTTTTCCGATACCCTGAGGCGGCGTCGTTTTAGCGTTATTGAGCGATCTTTTTTATGTTAACCCGAATTTCTTAAACGAGATTCGGGTTACTTAAGAACATTTTGTCTAAAGATGGTTTCACCTAGAGCGCTTCACGCGCAACTATCTACCTTTTTATATAGATAGTTGCGCACTAAGGGAGTGTTTGAACATTTACTGGTCAATCAGTGTTTAAGCATAAAATCCAAGGTTGTGATTATTCTATACTCTAAATGCTTCTTGCATTCCAAGTTGCTCTTGCCTGCTAATACCAATATCAGAAGCAACAGCTTCCCAGTTTTTCGCTGAGTGCATCACTTCGTCATAGATTTTCTTAGCCTCAGAGTCTTTCAAGTTAAAGTAGTCAGCGACACTAAATGCCAAACCATAATCTAGCTCATTTGACATGTCATCTATGTTTAGGTGTAAGCCGGTCTTATCAATAGACGGGTTTAAATCATAAGCAGGTGACAGTGCCCATCCTTTTTTGTCAGTAAGAAGCCGTGATTTCGTAGATGGTCATCGGTATTAGATACAGCAATATTAAACACAATACGGCGCCACAGCTGCGCTAAATCTTTTTGAGTTTGCGAGCCGTTGATAGTTAGGAATTCTGCTAGCTCTAAGTAACCTGCATCTTCTGTTTCGCCCCTGCCGTCATAGTACTGAAGCTGAGTCATAGCTGATGAAAAATGTATTCGCTGACCTTTATCTCGGTCAAATCGTTTAGTGATAAACGTATGATGAGTAGAGTTAAACTTCTGAATATCACATGGATACATGTCAACGCCAGCATCAAGGGCTAGCTTATGGCAGACCATTTCCCAAGCGCCGACATCTGTAGTGTCGTTACTATTGGGAAACTTGGCTATCCATAAATCATTATTGTCATCGTGCACACATGCTTTAGGGCGAGCACCACCTAATGAAGAGCCCGGCGCAATGAGCATGCTTAACCAACGGTAATACTCGTCACTATCAGTGTTTTCATCGCTTTCGATCATCATTGAGGCATACTCTAGTTGTTTAAGTGACGCCATTGGTGGTGCAGCATACTCAGCATTATCATCTAAGAAATTGCCCTCTGGGGATGTTTTGAATCGTAAACCTCCCATCCGATATGAATCATGAACACCAAGTAAATAATCCATGGCAGTCATTCTTGCGGTTTCTCTGTGGCCATTTTTGAAATCGAGAGCTGCACGCCGTTTCATTAATAACTCGCCCCAACGGTCTGGGCAAGAATCTAGAAACACGCGGAAGTTTTTATCACTTCTATCGTTATAATGCTCTCCCGAAGTTAATGCTAGTGACGGGTCGAGCTGCATGCGAAACGGAGACGTTAAAAAATCACTATCGTATTCAAAGCTAAATACGCCACCTCGTGATGTTTCCTGAAATAAAAGGTGGCCAGCTAAAATAGGCGCTTTTATTGGAAACCAAGAAGCATAAACTTCAGCCGTTACTCGACTCATCGCTTTTTCTCCAATAACTTCATGTCTTGAAGTTTACTGCCCAATTCATCATGCCCGGCCATGTCTGCAAAGTTACTTTCCATGCCGAATACCGCCATCACTTTTAAGTAAGCGCCAATAGCAACACCAGGGTCGCCGTTGAATACTCTAGTGATGGTCTTAGGATCTAAGCCTGTACGTTCTGCTACCAATGACTTGGTGAATTCTCGGCGTTTCATAGCCAGAAATAGATCTTCACCAAAAGTGGTGAGGATCTTCTTTTGTTTAGGAAACAGTTTTTTGTGGCCAGCTACACTTGCCATACTCAACTCACTAGGGATTATTTTCCCATAACATATATTTTAATGTGGATAATTATCCCTTAAAAATAAAATTATTCAAGTTTGGGCTTTAAAGCATTTGTTTTTCGTGGGTATAATTATCCCGATAATTGGTTGTAATGTGGAAAATTATCCTTTTCGTTAACTTTGTTTTCAAAAAAAAATAAAAGAGAAAAAAGATGGTTTTTGGGAAGAATTATTCAACGATGACAATGACAGAGAATACTTTTACGACGACTTAACTGTTGGTAAAGATCGCAGTATCAAAATTAGCGGTTTTGGCTCTGTTGCGGGCTTTCATACACACCCTGGTGGCACGCCTTACTTCTCCAATAGCTCGGTGGTAAAGGAGGGGTCAGGTGACGTAGGGTGGGTCAAAGCTCATAGGCAACCACTTTATATGTCTTACAGAGATCAGAATGGGCTTAATTTTAAAGTATGTAACATAAACTCAAATAGATGTAGCAGCACTTTTGAAGCAGAGATTCCTCAAGGTGGTTTCAGAGGATTTACTTATGGTATCGAGGGAGAAGCCATTCGATGAAACGTTTTATTAGCACATTAGTTGTTGCATTTAGTTTGATTTTCTTAGCATCCTGTCAACAACACAACTTTAGCACCAAAGATCGTTTTTTCAGTGCCAGAGCAATCGAAGTTTGCGAGGATGCAATCAGAGAGAAAAGCCCAAGCTATCGAGCTCATGAAAGGTTTAATAGTCCATTACGAACTGCGACTTTTATTTATTCAAACGTTAATCCATACATAAAAATCAAAATTGGTTTGCTACCACAAAGTATTGAGAATCCTCCCCCACTTATCAGTAGTGATTATGCATTTTTTTGTAGCTTAGATATCGGTGACGCGCCTCAAATTATTTCGTTAGTTGGTCCTGATGGGCCAAATTCGAATGGCTTGGAGACCTATGTTGACAATATAGACCAAGCATATATCGACGAATTCGAGAAATATAAAGCTTATATAATGAGTGGTGGCGAAGAACAACTTAAGAGGTTTACGTTTGTAATTAAAAATGGAGAGTGGGTTCCTATTGAGGAATAGTATTTTAAGATCAGTTTAGTTAAGTGGGTTAGAGCTAATTCAACTAGACGGAAAATAGCGTTATTCAGCGATTGGAAGCACGATATTACACATGTAAATCGATTCTACAACCAATATGGTTATCACTATGCAAGTCAAAGTGGTTTTGTTATTCGCTATGTTCAAGAATTTCCTGGCCATGCCGATTTACCCACTACTCAACGATATGTGAACGTAAGTGCGGCGAAGTTGAGAGGAGTGTATGACAAAACGCACTTAGCAGCGGTAATGCACGATAATTAAATATACTTGACTATTGCAAAGGATATGTTCAATATTGTACTCATAGCGTGTACTTAATTATCGCGTTTAGGATGCAGCAGACATGTGAAAGCATGACATTCCATTACCTATATGGTCGAGGCGGTGCCGGTAAAGATGTTCTGAATACCAAGTTAATTCTTGGCGAAGGCTCCCTGAAGGGGGCCTTTGTTACATCTGGGGTTTGTTAATTGGCAGGCTTCGGTAGTTTTTTATTCTTCAATAACGCCCAAGCAATTTTTTCAAACTTCACTTTTTTGATTTTACCTAAGCCCTTCTCAAGCAAATAGGCACTTTCAACATGTAGCCTTAACTTTTTTTGGCTACGAAAAACTGAAAATACTATCTGGTAAACAATTTCATTGCCTTGCCCGTCTGTAAACGTTGCGCTGCAATAATTGTCGTAACCGCCATGGTATACAAACTGCTCGGGAAGCGTTCTAATTATCTGCGGTAGGCTTTTGGACAAATTGTAGCGACCAATATGAAAGGCTCGCCTATCTTTGGGGGAAGGGTATTGCAAAGCTGGATTAGAAGCATTGTTGCCAGAAGGCTCGTCTTTAGTAAAACAATGATGTGAATAAGTAATATAGAACTTATAAATAACGCTTGCTTGTTTACTGTCTTGGTAAGTGACTAATTCAGCATCAAGGTGAGCAAGGCAAAATACCTCACCCGTCACATGAGTATGTGGCGACCAAGACTGCACTTCATTATCTGCTAAATTAAATTTTTTCTTTGCTGTCATGCTATCTAGTTCATCGATTTGAAAACGTATTTTTCGTTAATAGAGATCTACTACACAAGGGCTTGAATAGTTGATATGGTAAATCCGACTAAGTGGTATTTAGCTCGATTAATTCATATGACTGGCCGCATTTACGCCCCTTTCTTGGGCAGGTTTATGTCAGCTGACCGCATATTCAGGCAGCGACGAATGCTCAGAGTTTGAATCGGTATTCGCTTTTGTTACAACAAAAATTGTTAATCTAATTGAACGTGATTATACTTCGGTTTATCAACTGACCCATTTTCCACGCGCGGCATTACGACCCCTGGAAACTTAAAGAAAAGCAAACAGATGTCAACACTGCGGTGGAAGCACTTTATCATGTATTAACCGATACTTCGCTTGAACATATTGTCTTTATTACCAACGACACAGATATAGCCCTAGTGCTGAACAAAATTAGTAGATGGGCTTCCTAAGTTGCAAGATCTTCCCATAAATCTAGTGAATGATGCCAAAACAGCTGCTGATGTTTTGGTTCACGCCCAAGCTTATGTAAAGTATATCGAGTCTAAAAGAAGCTGAGAGTACTAAATAAATACCGCCCCGAGACAATGTTCCATAAATATGAACGGGCGGGTGTATGATATTTAATGGCCCCTTAACGAAATACATTACACTCACAACATAGCAACATAGCAACATAGCAACATAGCAAGATAGCAGTATATAAGCATGAAAAGCAGCGTCTTACGCCAAAAGTCCCAGAGATGAGGTGCAAAGTGTTACATTAGGTTTTTGTATTGCCACTTCGACAGCCAAGTATGAGAGATTTAACAATAAAACTTGCATACTTGACAAATTTGCATCATAAAGGCGGCATTGAACACGTCATGGCCCTTGGCCATTTACACGTTAAACATAAACAGCAAGTTATTAAAGGTACATTTGAGTAAATACTATGCCATCTCCTACTATTGAAGGCACGCAACGCGGCTACGTTATTCCTATTGGCGGTGCGGAAGAGAAATTTGATAATCCAGAGATCCTCGCAAAATTTGTTGAGATTTCTGGTGGAAAAGACGCGGTGATCACAGTGGTGCCGACCGCTTCTCAACTAGACGATACAGGTGCACGTTATCAAAAGATTTTTGATGATTTGGGTGTGAAGAAAAGTTATTCCTTACCCATTACAGAACGCGCTGATGCACAAAACGAAGACTATGTGAAAACCCTAGAAAAAAGCACGGGTATCTTTGTGACAGGTGGTAATCAATTGCGTTTATCCACCATTTTAGGTGGCACGCCGATCGCTAAGGCAATACGCCAGTTAAACGCGCAAGGTGTCAATTATGCGGGCACATCTGCTGGCGCGGCGATTGTGTCACAGCACATGATTACTGGCGGAAGCACAGGCATCGTCCCTACCGAAGATGGCGTAAACTTGGCGCCGGGTATGGGCTTAATTAACACTATTGTGGTCGATCAGCATTTTAATGAGCGCAACAGGCTAGCCAGACTACTTTCTGCGGTCTCATATAATCCTTTCTTGATTGGTGTTGGCTTAGATGAAGATACCGCGGCATTTATCGACCATAATAATCAGTTTACCGTGGTCGGAAGTGGCGCAATTACCGTGGTTGATCCTAGCGATATTGAGTATTCATCTATGGCAGAAGCGCGTTCGGGTGATGCGCTTACGCTGTTGAACCTTAAAGTACATATTTTGGCAGCCGGTGGGCGTTTTGATATTGGTGAGCGCAAAGCCTTTGTTAGCTGAATGAACAACTGTCCCAAGTGATAAAAGTAAACAATCAAAGGTAGCGTAAGCTACCTTTTTTATGTACTTTAGTAGACCTATGATTATAATTTGAGCGTCGAAACAGCCGAAGAGTTGCCCATTCGATAGCCGTATTGTTTACAGGGATAAGAGCTTATGAAGATTCTCAGTCAAAATGTGTTTGTTGGTCCTAATATCTATGCCAATTTCCCAGTAATTTGCTACCAAATAGACTTGGGGGCACTTGAAGAATGGCCGTCGGTAAAGCTCGGGAAAGCGTTCACCGATGGGCTTGTTAATGCGCTTCCATCACTTCAAAAGCATGGCTGCTCTTATGGCGAAGAAGGTGGGTTTCTTAGGCGTCTGACTGAAGACGAAGGCACTTGGATGGGACACATCTGGGAACATGTCGCCATTGAATTACAAAATCTTGCGGGCAGTGCCGTTACCTTTGGCCGTACTCGAAGTCTAGAAGACAAAGGCTGTTATTACGTTGTTTATCAATATCACCAACGCGACGTCGGCTTAGAAGCAGGTAGTTTGGGTTTGCGCTTGCTACAACATCTGATGCCTAAAAATGTACAAGCACTCATCGGTGCGCACGTCGAAGAAGACTTTAACTTTGAAGAAGAGCTCACCGACTTCATTAAAATGGCGCAACGCAAAGAGTTTGGTCCCAGCACAGCCTCTTTGGTCTCTGCCGCCGAACAGCGCGATATTCCTTGGTTAAGACTCAACAATTATAGTCTTGTGCAATTTGGGCATGGTAAGCATCAACAGCGCATCCAAGCCACAATTACTAGCCAAACGAAACACATTGCGGTTGAAATTTCATGTGATAAAGAAGATACCCATAATCTACTTAATGACCTAGGCTTGCCTGTCCCTCAACAGTTAATGATTTACAGTGAACGTCAAGCCGTGAGGGCGGCTCAGCGGATAGGCTATCCAGTTGTTCTTAAGCCATTAAACGCAAATCACGGTAGAGGGGTTAGCATTAACCTGACGACCGATGAAGAAGTCATTACAGCGTTTGGTGAAGCCAGAGAGCATGGCACTAGCCGCGCAGTGCTAGTCGAGAGTTACTTAACAGGCTATGACCACCGTATGTTAGTGGTTAATAATGAATTAGTCGCTGTCGCCAAGCGTGTGCCGGGGCATGTGGTCGGCGACGGTGTTCACACGATCGAAGAGCTCGTTGATATCGTGAATCAAGATCCCCGCCGAGGCGTGGGTCACGAAAAAGTATTGACGAGACTTGAATTAGACAACCAAGCAGAGCGTTTAATGGAAGATGCAGGCTACACTGCTCAAACGGTTTTAGAAAAAGACCAAACATTCTTTTTACGTTCAACGGCCAATTTATCAACTGGTGGCACGGCGATTGACGTCACTGACATCGTGCATCCTGATAACCGAGATATGGCGATCAGAGCTATCAGAGCAATCGGTTTAGATATTGGTGGCGTAGACTTTTTAACTGACGATATCTCAAAGTCATACAAAGAAATAGGCGGCGGTATTTGTGAGTGTAATGCCGCTCCAGGCTTTAGAATGCACGTTGCGCCTAGCGAAGGTCAAGCGAGGGATGTTGCGGGCAAAGTCATGGATATGCTGTTTCCGACTGGCTCAGAATCACGCATACCTGTTGCTGCAATCACAGGAACAAACGGCAAAACGACTACCTCAAGAATGCTTGCAAGTATCATGAAGGCCGCTGGTTTTACGACGGGCATGACCTCAACTGACGGTGTCTATATCGACGGGCATTTAACAGTTAAAGGGGACATGACAGGGCCGACTTCAGCACAAATTGTACTGCGCGACCCCAGTGTTGATTTTGCGATAATGGAAACCGCTCGTGGCGGGATCGTCAAACGTGGATTGGGCTATCAGCGTTGTGACGTCGGCGCTTGTCTAAACATTTCAGCCGACCACTTAGGTCAACGAGGCGTGAATACGCTTGAGCAACTTGCACAAATCAAACGTGTTGTTGTGGAAGTCGCCGACAAGTGTGTCGTACTCAATGCCGATGATATTCACTGCTTACAAATGGCTGAATTTTGTCATGCCCAACAAATTTGCTACGTCACTATGGACTCGGGCCACGGTTTAGTCAGAGAGCATATTAGAAGTGGCGGTATGGCGGTTGTGCTTGAAAAAGGCATAAATGGCGACATGATCACCATTTATGACAAAGGCGCTCATATTCCATTGTTGTGGACGCATTTGATACCTGCAACGATTGAAGGCAAAGCCATGCACAACGTTCAAAATGCGATGTTTGCTACTGCGATGGCTTACAATTTCGATACTTCTCTTGAAGATATTCGTCAAGGCTTGCGCATTTTCAATACGTCTTTCTACCAAGCGCCGGGTCGTTTAAATATCTATGACGAGCATCCGTTTAAAGTCATACTTGATTACGCACACAACCCTGCCGCGATTAAAACCATTTCTGATTTAGCGGCGCGTCTAGACGTCAAAGGTAAACGTCGTGTAGTGGTTGCAATGCCGGGTGACCGTCGTGACGAAGACATCATTGAGGCGGCAAAAAGTGTCGCTCCTATCTTTGATACCTTTGTGTGTAAAGCAGACGATGACAGACGTGGCCGTGGCTTTGATGAGGTTCCACTTTTGATAAAGAAAACACTGATGGAAGAAGGCGTATCAGAAGACTGCATCGAAGTGATTCCAAGTGAAGAAGAAAGCATCGATAGCGCACTCAAAGGCTGTCGAAGCGGTGATTTACTGGTGATCCTTGGTGACAACATTACAAGATGTTGGAAGCAAATTGTGCACTTCAATGAAGATGGCGAAAAACTCATTGAAGAAGATTCAACGCCTTCGCAAGACTTCCCTGAAAAGCTGTTTGAACCTGTAGAGAATAAGTTTGAACTTAGCATCGGTCAAAAGATAGTGAAAGACGATCGCGGTGTTCACATCGTCGTTGAGCGTGATGAAGAGTCGGATTAACGACTTATGAGTGAGATTAGGTTTGCGCTTGATGAAGTTCGTCGATTAACCGGCCCAAATTTATTATCGGATAAGCCCGGTGCGATTGCTGACGTATTTATAGAGAATATCGATCCGCTATGGGTGCTCAAGATATGGAAAAAACATATCGCCCGTTTTCAAGCTCGCTTTGGCTGGCAACAAGACCTTTATACGCGTTTCTTTGATGGTGGGTTAAGCGTTGCTATCCCTGCGCAAATGGACCTGCTTTATAGTGCATGTGATCTGCTCGAATTATCATGGGAGTTATGCATTGCCGAATTACATGAAGGCGATGCCAATGATTACGAAGACATTCTCCTTTTAGAAAATGCGCTAGCGAACACCATAAAAGACGAGCTTAATCCTGCTTTGATTAATTTTATCGAACAAGCGCACAAAAACGACGTGAGGTGCCTAGTCGATGACGATGAAATCAGCTTGGGAACAGGGCATTATGCGCAAACGTGGCCGATTGATGCATTTCCTAATCCGAATGAAGTAAAGTGGGAAGACTTTAAAGACATTCCTCTGGCTCTATTTACGGGGACTAACGGCAAATCCACCAGTGTGCGTCTTGCTGCTGAGATCGCTAAAGCTGCCAATTTGCGCGCTGGCGTCACATCAACAGACTTTATAAAAGTAGGTGACGAGATTATAGACGAAGGGGATTACTCCGGTCCCGGTGGCGCTAGAATACTATTACGAGACAAGCGAACAGAAGTTGCCTACCTAGAAGTCGCAAGAGGCGGCCTATTAAGACGAGGTTTACCTGTCACCCATGCCAATGCATCACTCGTCACTAACGTGGCCAGTGATCACCTTGGGCAGTACGGCATTAATTCGGTCGAAGAGATCGCAGAAGTTAAACTCATGGTGGCAAAAGCAATTCATCAAGGGCAGGGGCGCTTAGTGCTAAATGCTGATGATCGCTTACTCGTCGAATACGCAAAGTCGCTCGACAAACCCATTGTCTGGTTTAGCCTTGACGAACAAAACCCACTGATTCAACAAAGTATTGCTGATAGGCGTTTATGCGTATTTGTTAGTGACGCTAACTTAAAGCAAGATGCAAGAGAAAATAGTCTAGTTGGCGATAGTGAAGCACTTACTTATTTATGTGAAAAAACGGGTGAGAAAAAAGCGATCGTCGATATCAAAGACATTCCAATGACCGTAAAGGGCTACGCTAGACATAATGTACAAAATGCATTGGGCGTGGTCGGCTTGTCCAAATCACTTGGCTATGATGACAAATACATTAAACACGGCCTTTTAAACTTTGAAAGCAGTGCTAAAGACAATCCAGGCCGCACTAATATCTATGACCGAAACGGCGTAAAAATCGTCGTCGATTTCGCTCATAATGCGCATAGCATGCAAGCCGTTATCGATATGGTGAAAGCCATGTCTGCCGACCAGGCGTTTAAAAGGATATATGTGCTCTTTAGCCATGCTGGCGACCGTTCCGACCAAGATATCAAAGACGTTGCCGATGCCGTCCGCGAACTCAACCCAGATGTGTATGTGTTAAGTGAACTAGAAGAGTACCTGAGAGGCCGTGAAAAAAACGAAATCTCTGAGATTGTCGTTTCGCACCTGCTAGCAAGTGGCGTAGACGCAAGTAAGCTAGTGTGTACGCCTAGCCCCTATTCAGGTGCTGAATTTGTTTTAAACAATGCCGCCGAGGGGGACTTGGCTTTGTTATTTATCCTGAGTGAGCGTGAACGAGTCAATCAACTGATCCAACATAATTAATCATTGTTTGTCCAAGGATTAATTATTTTAACGCCCACACCGTCAAAGTCAGCCACATTACGCGTGATGATTTTGAAGTTATGTGTTTTGGCGATTGCTAGAATCATTAAATCAACGGAATCAATGTGAAGCCCGGCATGTTCTCGCTGTTCACCCAATCGGGCGTATTCAAATGCTGCCTTTTGTTCAAAAGCAAATATTCTGGTGCCAAAGGCATGATGAGCAAATAGCTTAAATTGCTCATTTAGCTTTAATTTACGCTTTCCGTCTGGCAGTCGACTAATACCTCTTTGTATTTCAGCAATGTTTATCCACGTTGTGCACAGCGTGTTTAGCTGTTTAGAAGCCAAGAACTTGGCAACAGAAGCACTCGGTTCTTGCTTCATCATCTCCGAAATAACATTCGTGTCGAGGATATACATCAGTCGAGCTTCACATCTTCGCGTGAAGAGCTTCTAAGTGGAAGGTTTAGCTCGATGTCGCTATGCTCTGGCTCAGCAAAATAAGTTGCTGCAATTTCCATAATGTTACTGCTTGATTGGTCATCATCTTTTGACGCATCTTGCAGGATATTTCGAACATACTGCTCTAACGAAATACCAGCCTTTGCTGCTTTTACTCTAAGTGCTTCTTTTGTGGGATCGGGGAGGTTTCGGACAGTGATAACGGCCATTTCTGATACCTTCAAATTACTTTAACTAAACATATTAAAATAATATCAGGTGATGTCATTGACTTCAATGCTGTCATTGAAGTCAGGTGGGAGCTTATTTGCATCCTCCAATTACTCAAACCCGTGATAAGTCACAAACTCCTCATTGTCCGCGCGAGTAGAGCGAACGTCATTAGCGGCAAAGTCTTTATCTGGGTAGCCCATCGCAATACAAATCATGATCGCTTCATCATCAGGAATGTTGGCATATTTGTGCACGACATCAGATTGCATAATGCCTTGTCCATTGATGACGCAACCCAAACCTAAGTCCCAAGCGGCTAGCACGATACCGTAGGCCAATGAACCCAGACCAAACTGCGTGATGCCTGCAGGTTCTAATGATTTATCATAGGTTAAGACCAATGACACCGGCGCATCAAATTGCCTGAACCCGCGCATCATCCACTCCATGCGTTTTTCTTTGTCTTCACGCCCGATTCCCATGATTTCAAAGAGTTGAATTGCAACGTCTATTTGTCGTTTGCGGTGTATGCCTTCATAGTCTTCTTTGTAGGGAAAGTCTCTGACATGGGGCTTGCCCGCTAAGGTGTTTTCAGTATTGCCTTGTCGGATTTTATCCAGCACGTCGCCGGTGACTGCATGAATTTTCCACGTTTGTGTATTGTAAGAGGAGGGTGCCCACTTGGCTGCGTTTATCACTTGGTCTACAACTTCTTTACTCACTGGTTTTTGACTAAACCCGCGCACACTTTTTCTTGAGGCAGCAAACTCTGCGAAATTCATATTCTTCCCAAATGTTAATATAAAGTAAAAAGACTAAACATTCTTATCTCTGCTTGCAAGCTTGGCGGTAAGTTGTCGTCTAAAAGTCATATCGGTGACAGGTCAATGGCACACGGTTAGCGTAGTTTTGTCACACTGCTCACTTTGTAATGGCATTAAGCTTTGAATGTGTTTTAATAAAAATGAGAGAACGATATGAGCAATGAAGTGAAGCTAAACAAAGATACTATTCAAACCCTTAGGCACTCAAAGTGTTGGAGTCAGGACGAACTGGCCGCAGCTGCCTCTGTCAGCATCAGAACGATCCAACGAGTAGAAAAAAGTGGCACCGCATCTTTGGAAACCACAAAGGCTATCGCCGCCGTTTTTGACGTCAGCCCTCGCGAGTTACAAGTTTCAAAAAAAGTAGAGTACCGCGCACTTAAATACCTGTTTAACTATGCGTGGCTAATTGCCTTTTTTGCGTCGAGTTTGTTTTTTGGGATGTGGATTGTCGATATTCTTATTCCTACTTTAAAAGGGGCCGATTTTAACAACCAATATGAAATTCATGGCAATTTTAGATATTTAGATTTTGGCGGTTTGAGTCTATTCTTCGGCTTTGCTTTGTTATTGTTGAGAATGCTTGTTGAGCATTTGAATATCAACCGTTTACTCAACTTACGACGAGACTAGTGAGCTTTGTAAACACCATAGAAGGCTGAAAGTTTGGATTTAGAGGATCAGAAAATTAACCAATCAAGTCAAGCGAATAAGCAGCATCACCAGACATTGATTGTGCTTAAAGAGGCGCTATCTGACTTTCAGCAAACGTTTAAAGAGGGGATAAGTGAATACGAATTGATCAACCAACTCAAAAAGCCGCCTTATTGTTTCTTTGATGAAGATGCTTTAGCAGATCCCCTAATTCTTTTTCAAACACACTTTATTCTTTTTCATGCCTTGTATTTGTTGCGAAACGATTGGAGGCAAGCACAGGTTGGTGAGTTAACGATTTCAGCCTTAAAGATTCAGTTGTCAGGTATTCATGCACCACAATCAGGCATTGCTCCCAACGATCCACTCGCTGATTACTACCTTGATTGGCGCAATTTACTCAAGACTAACGATGACGATGTCGAAAAGCTACTCACAAGTTTTTGGTCTAAAATGGCAGGTATTGAATCTATTGAAGTTTACTCTTCAGCACAAATCAATGCTGCCCTAGCTGATTTATCATTTAACTCACTTGATGGCCTCAACAGGCAAACGTTAAAACAGCAATACCGAAAGTTGCAACATGAGTATCATCCAGATAAAGGTGGCACGGTAGAGCAAGCACAAACAATACTGCGGGCATATACAATTCTTTGTGCGGTAATAGATGTTTAAATATCAGCGTTTATCGATCATGTAAGTAGGTGAGTTGATTTAACAAAACCGAGAAGCGTTTAAAGCAAGACCAGAAATACTAATTAATCTAATCACTTACAATAGGGTGAAAATAGCAGACTATTTAATGGAGCAATGACTCAATCTGACTTAGTATTATATTAAAAGCTCATTTCAAGTTCTCTAACGTCAATAATTTAAGGTTTCTAATGACTACAACCCAAACTTTTGTTGCCTATTTCAAGCAGAATTTAATTTGCTTGCCTTTGTTAATTCCAATACTTTTTTCAGATGCTGATACATTTACAGTTTTTTCATTTGCCGTTGTTATTTGCTATCTTTTTTGGGCATTAGACAGAATAAAAAAACTAGAAACGCTTATTTCTTCATCTATTGAAAAATTAGATAAGTAACTGTTTTAATTCCAAATACCGATAGGTTGCGTATACTTCTTCCGAAACTGAAAAAAATAACACATTCAACGATAAGCAGTTCATTATAAAAACGACAGCGCGGATGTACATTTTTCAATGTGCACGCAAAATAAAACAGGGATTTTCTGCCATGGCCAATCGTCATTCTTTTCCGACATTCACTAAAAATTTGTTTAAGGCAACGTGCATCGCAAGTGCTGTGACGTTCTCGCTTGGGCTACACGCTCAAGACGTACCTATCATTCAGCCCGGTGCGCCTGGCCAAGCGCCAAAAGCATTGAGTGCCGATGACGCAATTAATTTAGCGGCAACCACCTTTACGCGTGATGATGTGATGTTTATGCAAAACATGATTCCTCATCATGGGCAAGCAGTAGAAATGGCATTGTTAGTCGACGACCGAACCAATAACGAAGAGATCATTGATATTGCAGGCCGAATCAAAAAATCTCAGGCAGATGAAATTGCCTTTATGGGGCGGTGGTTGGAAGAGCGTGGTCAATCTGTCGAAATTACCGACCACTCAATGCACATGAATCACAGTGAAATGGGCATGGCGAGCATGGCGCAAATGGATGCGCTTGAGGCGGCAGAAGGTGTTGAATTCGATCGTATCTTTTTAGAGCTGATGATCCCCCATCACGAGGGAGCAGTTAAGATGGTCGATGATTTACTCGACAAGTCTGGCTCGGCTTATGATCCTGTTTTATATGATTTTTTAAACGATATTATCAGCGATCAGAATGCTGAAATTACAAGAATGGATGGTCTTTTATCGGCGTTATCATCTGATCTACGTGTTGGCTTAACAGCAGGGTTACGAGATGCTGGCGAAGCTTCTCTCAATTTAAGTTTACTTGCCTCTTTGCCAAGACCAACAGGTTTTTTCGACCCTGAAAATCCATCTAACCTTCCACCCGTTGTGCCAAAAGACTTAGATGAAGAGTCAGAAGAAGAAACTGAAGAATCAACCGAAGAAGCCACTCGCGACGATGACGGTGGTGATGAAAAAACTGAATGGGGAGAGCGTTGGCCGCTATTGAGTTTTTGGAACACAGACATGGCGTTTTCGGGCGATGTATTAGTTGCTGGAAATTATCACGGTTTTAATATTTACAAATTAGACCAACAGGGCATGCCGCAATTAACCAGTTCAATCGTTTGTCCAGGTGGTCAGGGTGATGTATCAATCGTAGGTGATTTGTTAATTATGTCGGTTGAGCAGACTCGCGGCCGAATTGATTGCGGTTTGCAAGGGGTCAGTGAGGATATCAGTGATGAGCGCTTTAGAGGCTTACGCATATTCGATATTTCTGACCTAACACTGCCTAAACAAGTGGGATTGGTGCAAACCTGTCGAGGTTCACATACCCACTCAATCGTTTCAAGTGATGACAAACGTATCGTTGTCTACAACTCTGGCACAGCCGGTGTGCGTGATGAAGAGGAGCTTGAGGGTTGTATTGGTGAAGTACCCGGAGATGAGCGCACTGCCTTGTTTAGAATCGATGTAGTGGAAATCCCTGTAAAAGATCCTTCGAAAGCACGCATCACTTCTAGCCCTGCTGTATTTGCTGATGAAGAGGGGCGCGTTGCTGGTCTTTGGCAAGGCGGCGATCACGGTGATGGCACGCAAAGCACAAGAAGAACTGATGAGTGTCATGACATCACCATATTCCCAAGCCTTAAACTCGCTGCCGGTGCATGTTCAGGCAACGGTATATTGCTAGATATTTCAAACCCGATGAAACCTAAGCGAATTGATGCGGTGGCCGATCCGGGTTTTGCTTATTGGCACTCAGCAACCTTTAACAATGACGGCACAAAAGTTGTGTTTACCGATGAGTGGGGTGGCGGTACACAACCTAGATGTCGCGCGTCAGATCCAATGAATTGGGGTGCTAACGCTTTTTATAGCATCGATGATGGCGAACTTTCATTCGAAAGCTATTACAAAATTGATGCACCTCAGTCGGAACAAGAAA
This sequence comes from Glaciecola sp. KUL10, assembly GCF_003203515.1. Taxonomy (GTDB): domain Bacteria; phylum Pseudomonadota; class Gammaproteobacteria; order Enterobacterales; family Alteromonadaceae; genus Glaciecola. The sequence goes on from NZ_BGNG01000002.1 coordinate 19,174, forward strand.
ACTGCGTGGCTCACAACGGTTCCGCTGTACCCGTTCCTGGGCGTGATATTTTCGTTCAAGCTTGGTATCAAGGTGGGATGTCGATCATCGACTTCACACAGACTAACCAACCAACCGAAATTGCATACTTTGACCGAGGCCCGATCCACGATGAGCGCATGGTCATCGCAGGCTATTGGTCAACATATTGGTACAACGGCAAGATTTACGGCACCGAGATTATCCGCGGTTTAGATGTGTTTGAGTTACAGACCAGCGAGTTTTTAAGTGCCAACGAATTAGCTGCCGCAAAGTTAGCGAACATGGGCGATACTTTTAATCCTCAGCAACAGTTCGAGGTTACTTGGCCGGCAGAGCCCGTTGTTGCGCTAGCGTATATTGACCAATTCAAGCGCGACAATACTTTAAGCGAGGCACAAATCAAAGATGTTGAAGACATGATGAACCAAGCGCAAAGCATGATTGCGTCAAATGAAACGAGTCGAAAGTTCTCTCGTAGTCTCACCAAGTTGGCAAAGCGCTTGGATTTAGAGAGTTCAACCGATGTTAGCGTGAAGCGTTTAGAAGGTCTTAGAGACAGTTTACGTTCAATTGCAAAGCGCTTGAGATAGCGCTTTTAACATTTGTGGCAAAGCATCAATGAGCTTAAGGAAAATTGATACATGAGAATCAGTAAATTGGCGTTTAAAGCGAGTGTTGTACTCTCGTTTGCGATCTTTTTAGGTGCGTGTGACTCATTACCAAAAGGTGAGCAATCGGTCACTAAAACCCAAACTAGCGTTCCACTGTATCGAGCTGGACTCGTCTTACCTAGTGATTTTGAATATTCTGACAAAGACACACTTAAAGTTATTTCTTGGAACGTAGAGCATTTTGTAGACCAATATAATGATCCTTATGTGGACTCAAGAAGAGAAAATGAACCCAAAAATCATATGGGAGACAAGCGAAAAGATTTAGTCGAAGCGCTTATCCAAGAAAATGCCGATATTGTCGTGCTACAAGAGTTTGAAAGCGCTAAATTACTCAGAGACTTAGCTGAAAATGAGCTACAAGGACTTGGTTATCGCTTTTTTGCAGACGCACCGTCGCATAGTTGGTATATGAACGTCGTGATCATGAGTCGTGTGCCACTGGGCACGATGTATAGCTATGGAAATGCCAACACGCCCGTGCTCAACTGGACTGATGAAAATGGACAAGCACAAAGTCAAAACCGTTTAAACACGCGAATGTGGTCAATTGATGTTTTCCCCAGCGAAGACTATTCATTCTTATTAAGTGCTGTGCACTTAAAAGCAGGAAGAGGTGAACGCGATATCGGTATGCGCTTAGGACAAATTGCATTTTTAAAGCATCAATTCAAGCGCTTTTTAAACGAAGCTCCCAATCGAAATATCATGTTGTTGGGTGATTTTAACGCGCTTCCAAATACTGCTGAACACAACGCGATTCTAGCTGGTGATAGCAAGGGTATGAGCTTTGTCGATTTGCTAGAAGATGACGAATATACACACACCGCAGCAGACCCAAAGCGACGCCTTGACTACATCGTTATGAACCAAAATATGCTTCCTGAAATTATCGAAGATAGCCTAAGGCCTGTCTCATATTTTGACCCTGAGAGGCAAGATGCTTTGGCTGATCACTTGCCGGTGGTGGTTGAGTTTTACATAACGGAAAAGTAAAAATACTGCTTAGGTCGATAGAAAAAATAGCAACCCCCATCTTCTATCGACCCATTTTTTAGTAAACGACTGCTTTATTTCTTCACAGTTTATTAATAATTCATTCTTTATTAAATATACGATCCCATTCTCCTGAAAATGTAATATTATCTGTACAGGTGACAATTTTAAACGGATTACCTTTAAGGGATTAAATAAAGTGGTGTACAAACCTTCATATCTATTAATATTTGCCAGTGTTTTATTTTTCTTCGCAAATGATACAAGCGCAAACGAACTTACCGAATACTCAACCAATTTAGAATGGGAAATCGTAAACACCAACGAAGGTGTTGAGCGTTACACTTTTGACGATAAGCCCGATCTTCCAAGCAATCCAATAATTATTGGAGACACAGCGCATTGGTTATTCGGAAATGCGTTCAATCGCGGAGCATCGGCTCAAAACACTCATATGTCTATGGATCTACTATCCGGTGAAATTAAAGAGTCGTTTGAAATGGGTCAAAACTTTTTATCGGGTAATGCGACCATTTCATACAAAGGGCGTTTGTTTTCGGTAGGTGGTAAGCCCAACACGATTACCCACAGTTTAAATCATGTCGTTGAATTCGATCCTATGTTACAAGAATGGCGGCAATTAAGTGCTTCTCCTTTGGCTCGATTTGGTTCGCAAGCCCATGTTTACGATAATAAAATTTATGTTTTTGGGGGTTACGGCTACGACACTTTTAACGAAGGAAATGTTGTGCTCGATGATGATAATCGATTCAGCACCGTCGCCAATGAGTCAGCCACATGGCGTCAAGATATTCAAGTTTATGATATTCACACGGATGAATGGACGCTTGCAGATGCAGCTCCTGATATACCTATATTTTGGGAAAGTACGAAGATAGATGACACCGCTTATTTCGCGACAGAAGTCGACTGGGTAACGCCGAGTGAAACACTTCATCATTACAACTTCTCAGAAGGAAGTTGGGGAACAATTACGCTACCAACCTCATTAACACAAACAAAAATCACTTCTGTGGGGCATTTGTTAATCGTATATGGGATGGAACAATTTTACACAGGTCCCAATTCTCACTGGTTAGCCTACATTTATGATACTAGAGCGCAACAATGGTACTTGGGAGCAACATTGCCCGAGCCGGATGAATTATCTGGGGTTTTCTCAATTGTTGGTGCGCAACACCACTTGTATTTATTTCACCTCCCAAATCAAACTACTAACAAGCAAAGTGAGACAACATATAGATTAACCTTTGATATTGATACGCCAGCAAGTGAAGAATACGAACCCAAAACAGAATTGAATATAACTAAGATACCTTTGCAAAATGGCGATTCAATAAATATAAGTGAGTCAGGGAACGTTGCTAACTTAGTTGTTGCTAACACTTTTGATTATGAACAGGTACTAAAAGGAGAGGATACACCAGAACAGCGCGCTTCTTTAAGACGACTCACGGGTTCTATTTATGAAAAGCTAAATGATGACTACGACTTTATATTTTTTATATTTGATGAGTCGGAAAAAATTTATCCCAACGCACCTTATGGCTACCATCGCCCAGTAAAAAATGACATACAAGGTATAGGACAAGGAATATTCGATTTTTCTGAGTCCTATGGCAGTGACGGCAATTTGGAAAGCATTGTGGTTCTTAGCACAAACTGGGACTTGATGTATGGACCGTCTTTACATGAGATGGCCCACCGTTGGGGAAATTATCTATCTATGCCACTGGATTCGCTTCGTCATAGTGATTGGTACGATACTTACCAATTAGACCCCTACCACTGGACCTACCTGAGTAATGCCGGGCAGCTTGGAGGTTGGCGAGACGACTATTTTTATGGGGACTTAAGTACGCCTTCACAAAATAATTATATTTTGACAAATTCCCCAGAAGGGCTAGTCGGGTTATCAAGCGCTGGTCCAGGTAACAATTTCATTAAGTATAGCCCGCTCGAACTGTACCTTATGGGTTTGATTGCAAGCGATGATGTTCCCGATTTAATCGAGCCTACCGACAAACCCATAGAAACTGATCTTTACCCCATTTTTCAAATTGATAATTTCAACACCATCAGTATGTCAGACATTATTGCCACAAATGGACAGCGAACCCCTGATGTTACAAGTTCACCTAAATCGCTTAGTGCGCTATTTGTAGTGGTGTCAAAGAGTGACATCAGCCAAGATGCTTGGAATAATTATAGCTATCAAGTCAATAATTTTAGCCGCCCCGGACAGGATGATCACCAAAGGCTTAATAACTTTTGGGAAGCTACTAACGGGCTTGCAACACTATATGTGCCAGATTTAACGTTTTATGTGAGAGAAAATGACTATGATCTTGATGGCATCCCGAATGACATCGACGATGATGATGACGGCGATGGGATCTCAGACGAAGATGAGATTGCGCTAGGGCTTGATCCTCTGGATGCCTCTGATGCCGCACAGGACCTCGATGGTGATGGGTTTTCGAATGTATTAGAGTACATGTTGAGTTTGTCTATTAGTGAAGCGACTTCATCTCCAGTTAGCACTGGGGTGTTTGTATCATATGAACAAAACGAAAGAGATCCCTTATTTTATTCTCACTCGTTGTTACTCCAAGACGAACAAGCAACTAATGCATTGCATGGTGAGGCCTTTATGACACATGAGCTCAACAATGTTGATGAAGTGTTGAGCATTAAAGTGAGAGGGCGATTGACGGATGGGAAAGTCGGCTTTGCATACCAAACAACAAATGCGGACGATGTGCTTACCAATGTGTTAGTTAACGGAGTGAGTGTAAACAATTCTGGAATAATAACAGACTTATCTAATGGCTGGTTCTATAAAACGGTCGACGTTGGTCAAGGTAATGCAACGGTAGAGATACGAATAAGGTCAAATATCGACAATGATATTGTCCAAATCAAAATAGATGCCTTGTATTTTCCTCTCTCATTGCCTTTTGTAAAAGCTGATTACAATGGTGATGGGCGCGCCGAATTAGCCGTTCGAAGTACATCTAAGTTTATCAACTACAGCAAAGTCTTAGGCGATGACATGCGTATTGAACAAACGTTTGGTAGGCAGGCAACTGATATTCCAATTAATGGTGATTTTGATGGCGACGGCATCGCAGATTTTGCAATAAGACGACCAACTAACAATACCTTTTACGCACTTTTATCTTCCTCTCATAACGTAATCGCCATGCCACTCGGGACAAAAACAGGTGACATCCCAGTCGTGGCTGACTATGACGGTGATGGTATTAGCGATATTGCACTTCGTAGGCCTTCAACCGGTCAATGGATTATTCAAAAAAGTTCAGACAATCAGCTTGTGGTTCGTTCATTTGGAAGGCTTTCCTCGGACATACCCGTCGCTGCCGATTATGATGGCGATGGTAAAGATGATATTGCAGTGCGAAGGCCGAGTAATGGGACTTGGTATGTTCGTCAAAGCACAAATGGAAGTATTAAGGCTACACGCTTTGGTCTGTTAAGTACTGATATTCCAGTTCCTGCTGATTACGATGGCGATGGTAAAGCCGACATTGCGGTTCGCCGAAACAGCAATGGCACATGGTATATTTTGCAATCCAGCGATGGTCAAATTCGAACCTTACGTTTTGGTATCCAATCTACTGACATAACGGTTGCATCTGATTACGATGGCGATGGAACAGATGATATTGCAATTAGAAAACCGTCGTCAGGATTGTGGTATGTGCTTATGAGTTCATCAAACAAAATAGAAATTGACCAGTTTGGAGGGAGCGCTGCACTCATCCCAATGTTGGCTCCGATGGCTACTAAACTTAATTTGATTGATACAAGTAATGTTGTCGCTCCAAGTTCACGGCGAACGCCCGAGCAGCACGCGAAAGAAAACATCTGGTTTGAAGAAACGATAACACCTAAAAGTTCTGAATTTTTGGGCGTTGAAACGTTACCTGAGCTTAGTACTTTTTAAGCAGCAGTTTGCTCAAAGGTGATTGTTGCATCGAAACAGCTAACTCGCAGTCATAGATTGGGTGACTTAGAAGTCACCCGTATTTCATATGCTATACGGCTCCCACCACCGCTAAACCTAGATATATAAAAAACAAACACGCCGCACCCAGTACCCAAATAATCCAATCTTTTCGAGATAATAATATTTGAGTCGTCAGCAGAGCACCAATAGGTGCAACAAAAATAAGCGTATAAACAATGGTTTGAATTAGCTCGGCAATTGCAAGTGATATGCCAGCCCATAAAGAGTCGTATTGTAAAATTTCTAAGAGGTCGCTTATAAAAAAGACCAACGAAAAAAATACACTTAACTCAAGGTATAAACCGACTTCGGCGCGAGATTTTTTGAAAAAGGGAGCAATAAAGACACCGTATAATGGCCGTAAGCCCAATAGCCATATATTGCCTGGATCGACGCTGTAGTAATAGAGCCTCAGCCTATGAACCCATCGAGTTAACCCCGCGACAATTGGAATACGGGTAGCAAAGCCCCATCTAGCGGCAGTCAAAGAAGCAACAATAAATATAAACAAAATAATGCTAGGCTCTAGCGTCCCAGAAGCACCTGACACAGTGCCTAGGACAAAGCCAACTAAACATAAAAGAAATAAAGTCCCATACACCCTTGATCTAGAACTTCTTTTTGATACCCAAGCGGGCGGTTCATCAAGTTTTAAGGACTGCTTAATCGGCAAAAAGCCCAAGGTTGTCGGCGGTTCGCCAGCCGCTAATCGTTCCTTTTCAGCTCTATTGCGCTCATTAACGATATTTTTAATTTGCATTACATCGTAAAACCACCAAACGAAAATACCGCCAGCGCTCAGTAGCATTAGGGTGGCAGTGAGTGGTCTATTCATATAAAACCGATGCGCACCAAAAATGCCAAGGAAAATGACAAGTGTACGAGCAACAAGTAAATATTTGTGTTTGTAACGATATAAATCGTCAATGACTTGCTGTGAAAAGTCGGGGTCAGCGCTAAATTTATTCATCAGTTAGGACACTTTATTCCCTTAAAACATATATAAATCAGCGCTCTACACTATCATACACAGTGGTATTTAAAAGCAATTTATCTTCATTTTACTAGTGCGCACTATTGGTATATTGTGCTTGTTTGCACTTACTAATAGTCCTTGACTAGTTAGTCTCTTTTCTTAACCGTGTAAACCAAATAGATGATTTAAATGGCAGAAATCAATCCAAGTTACATTGTGGCAGTTGCAGAGCAATTATCATTTGTCTGTGCTTTTTTAGCCGGGGTATCCATCACCATTTTGGTCACGATTGTTGTATTTACTTCGCAAAAAAAGTCGGTTAGTTGGATTGTTGCATCAGCAGCGATAGCGGCTTGTAGTCTATTAATCGCTGTTATTGCCTCTTGGCGCTTAATAATCATCACGCATCCCGAGCTCCCCATGGATGTAGAACCTAGTGTTATCAAAGTACTCTGGGCCAGTATGTTACTTGGTTACAGTGCTGGATTTTTGAGTCTACTTATTAGTATTGGTTTGTCTGGTTGGTTGCGTTCTAAGAAAACAGGTATCATCACTTCTAGCATTGCATTTGTGGCTGTTCTATTTTTTGTTTTAGCGACACCATTTGGTGTTTGAAGACAGAGGCAATATATCTCTGTCTAATTATGATTCCCGCACGAGTCACTGAAATTTGCAAGTTTTATATTGGTTAATCAGTTTTTTTATCAGCTAGCGCTTTATCCAACATTTCCACCAATTGATCTCGAGAATAGGGATAAGGTCCCCACTGGTTAAGCTCAACCAACTGGCGCATTTTTTCGCTCATTGTGTAGGCTTTTTCTTCAACTTTTGGCACAACCATGTATCTTCTTAAAGGCTTTTCGTCGAACAAGGCATGAAGGTACGCAGCAGATACTTCATCTGGTTTTTTGAGCGATAATTCATAAGCAGTCATATCATCTAATTGCTTTTTCATTTCCGGTGTTAAATTTTCAGAGGTGATATTTTTTTTTGCAAACTCTCTTAACACACTGCTGCGTCTAATATGAGTTTGATAATTTCCAGGTTGTATGACGCTTACTTTCACGCCTTTGGGTGCCATTTCAGCCGCTAGTGCATCGGTATAGGCCTCAATCCAGTGTTTACTGCCACTGTATCCTGTCATGTTAGCGCGAGTGACCGTACCTGCAATCGAACCTGTGGTTGATATGCGTCCTTTTGATTTTACAATGAGCGGGATAAAGGCTTTGGTAACTCGGTAAACACCTTCAACATTGACCTCAAAGAGTTTTCGGTGGTCGCTAATATCACTAGTCGCAACGGGGCCACCAATGTAAATACCGGCATTGTTTACCAAACCATATAGACCGGTACCTTTTTGTTCGATGAGCTTTACGACAGCATCTATTTCTGCTTGTTTAGTGACATCAAGTCTGACGGCTGTCACGCTTTCAATTGCGTTTAGCGCTGCTAAGTCTTTGTCTTTTCGTGCACCGGCATAAACGTGATAGCCTTCTTTCGCTAGTGTTTCTGTTAGGTTTCTACCAATCCCTGAGCTCGCGCCAGTCACCAAAACAGACTTCGTGCTAGTAGCGTCGCTATCCGAGTTTATGGCGAATACAGGGTTGGCGAGCAACAGTGCGCTTAGCGCCATTGCAACTAGAAAGTTGGTGATTGATTTCATTCGATGTTCCTTTCAATTGTGTTTAAGTATCGAAGCGTATAGGGGCTAAGATGATAGCTAGTCGCTCCTTATTTAAGCCCAACAGAACACATAATCCTATAAGTTGACGATAACTTTGCGACAAAATACGGCGTGGTGCGGTGAAAATGATTATACTCGGCGCCTTTCTTGGATGTATGACGACCCTGAGCAGGCCGCCTCATATAAGCTAGCGAGTTCTGAAAATAGGCTTGAAGCAGTCAAAGAAATACTAAAAAGGTGGCCGAGTGACAATGCTTCAAAGGCCTTTAGTTGGATATCAAAGCAACATGACATTGAAAGCCCATGTAAAATATATGCTGAGGGTGATGTGACTTTGTTTAATTTAACTCCATAGGGCTGTTGTATTTTATCTCGAAAACTGATCGATTAACGCTAATACAGATAAAATAACCGCAAACCAAATTACCATTATAAAGGTGTAGAAACGGGGCAGGGCCTCTGAGCGATTGGCGTCAAATTCTGTCGTAGTGGCCCTGTTATCTAGACTTGAAAAGAGTAATGCTGATATACAAGTGATTAATAAGCCGCTGACATTCCACCAAAACCAAAATAGATGAGTGGCGAATATCGAAAGTAATATATTGCTAAGCACACCAATAATTAACGCAGGGTTGATGTGTTTTGCTTGTACTTTTTTGGCCCAAAACGCCAATAAAAAACAAGCCAGTATAGGCCCATAAAAGATCGAACCTATTTTATTGATTGCTTCGATAATTGTTGGAGCGATGTTTCCTGCCAAAAAAGATAAAGCCAAGGTCACTACCCCCCAAAAGAAGCCTGCATACTTAGCTAGTGTTAGATATTGCGATTCAGGCAGAGTTTGCTTGGTGTATCGGCAGTAATCTTCAATGCTGACGGCGGATAAACTATTGATTGCTGAGCTGACTGAAGACATAGCCGCCGCAAAAATTGCGACCAGAAGCAAGCCAATCAGACCGTTGGGAAGGTAGTTGAGGATGAATATTGGAATCATCCAATCTGGATTATTAGCTGGGATTTGAGCGCGTAATTCAGGCGTCATCGCAACCAACGTGCCGATGACTAAGCCTGCTGTGCAATATATGAGCGTGATTGGAAAGCGCAATAAGCTCGCCATTAGGATCATCTTGCGTAAATCAGATGTATTCTTTGCCGCTAACGAACGCTGAGCTTCAGACTGATCACAGCCGTAGTATGACGCGTAGAGCACAAGACCGCCAAATAGCATGGGCAAAAAACCAAAGCCTTCACCGTCAAAACCGTGGCTGTCAAAATTCAGTGTCTGAAGTCGCTTTGCATCCACATTATCAAATAAGACATCAATTCCTCCTAGGGCATGAAGACCGAATCCTAAACAAGCAATTGTGCCGAGTATGATCAGGACCATTTGCGCTGCGTCACCATATACGACGGCTTTCATTCCACCCTGAAGAGAATAAATAATAGTGATGCCACCTATCAACAACACACTTTGCCAGTGTGCAATGCCTAATGTACCTTGAAGAATAACTGAAATAGCATAGACCATGATGCCCGTTGCAAACGCGCGACTAAATTGAAAAACGGCACTGATGATCAATCTTGAAGAACGGTCAAAACGTTGCTCTAGATAGTCGTAAACACTAATAACGCCGCTTTTGTGTAAAAAGGGCAACAAAGTGAACAGCAAAAATAGCATAGCAAGCGGCAGCGCTAATTCGTAGGAAAGCCAAATCAAGCCGCCACCCTCTCGCAAGCCAACAAACGCAGGTGCCGAGATGAAACTAACGGCAGACAATTGAGTTGCCATGATGGACAACGAGAGCGGTTTCCATCCCATTGTGCGACCGCCTAAGAAGTAGTCGCTTTTGGAGTTTTGTTGCTTGAGTACAAAGCCCATCAGCAACAATCCAATGAGATAGGCGATGATAATTGCATAATCTAGAATGTTCATGTTGAGGTCACTTATTCATTCATCTAAGACATATGCTTAAGCCTTAGGACTTATTTAGATATACAACACCCTCTTTCATGACAAAACCAACTGTTTCTAAAAGGCTTATATCTTCAATAGGGTCGCCTTTTACTGCAATGATATCTGCCGCTTTTCCCGTTTGGATACTACCTAAAGTATCGGATTTCTTTAACAACTTAGCGGGTTCTAATGTTGCACTTTGGATAGCTTGCATTGGCGACATGCCAAATTGAACCATTCTTGACAGTTGTTTTGCGTTATCGCCATGAGGATAGACGCCCGCATCTGACCCAAAGACCATATTGACACCCGCTTTTAATGCGTTACTAAAACTTTCTCGCTGACGCTTTCCAACGGTTCTCTCTTTGGCTAAGCTTTCTTCAAGGATCCCCGCTTTTTCACCTTCGCCCAAGATATACTCGGTGACGTATATATCCATCGATAAATAGGTGCCGTGCTTTTTAGCAAGCTTGATCGCTTCTTTATCTAAAAAGGAACCATGCTCAATTGAGTCAACACCAGCTTTTATCGCGGTTTTGATGCCATCGGTACCGTGAGCATGGGCCGCCACGGTCAAACCACGAAGGTGAGCTTCGTCGATCAATGCCTTCATTTCTTCAAAACTAAATTGTTGAGCCCCAACTTTTGTGCCTTTTGAAAGGACGCCTCCAGTGGCACAGAACTTAATGACATCAGCGCCATATTTTATGTTTTGACGGACTTTAGTGCGCACCGCCCATGGTCCATCAGCGACCCCTTCTGATTTAACGCCATATTCAAAAGGTAATAAATTATTGTCGCAGTGACCACCTGTGACGCCAATTGAGGGGCCTGATACAAACATACGGGGGCCTTTGACATCTCCTTCATTGATTGCATCACGCAGTGCAATATCTGCATAGTTTGGTGCGCCGACATTTCTGACGGTAGTAAAACCCGCCATTAGAGTGCGTTCGGCTTTCATAACGCCTGTGATTGCCGCTCGTGATGTATCACGCTGCAAGCGTTTATAACCATGGACACTGGCGTCAGAGGTCAAATGAACGTGCATATCCATCAAGCCTGGCAGGATAGTGTGACCACTCAAATCAATAATGTTTGCATCTTCTGGAATTGAAATGTCACTTTGAGTACCTACTGCACTAATAACGCCATCTTCGATAATTATTAGAGGTTTCGTGATAATTTTTGCGTTTTCTACTGAAATCATTTTGTCGGCAATTATTACACTGATTTCTGCCTTAGAGAGAGTGCTCGTTATGAGCAGCGTTATAAATAGTACGGCACGAAATATATTCGACATCTTCTTCCTTTTTTATGTAATAAGACGTTTGACTGTTTGTTTAATCAGCATAACCCCATGGTGCACTAGGCGCATCAACGGATTTAGTTAAATCAAACTCCACGCGGAACTCGCGTCCTTGCCTGACAAGACGGTAGACAAACTTTTCAGGATAAATGAACATTTGCCATGTGTTGCCCACAGATTGTGCGATGCCTGTTTTGACGAAAAGCTCTTTTGAATACTGATCAGCGGGAAAAGATTGCATCTCGGCATATCCTGCATCAAGCGTATGTCCGCCATACATTGTAAGTGGGTCATCACTTCCATCTTTTTTACGATGATCGTGTTTAAGGCTAAGCCCACTGCCTGTTTTCGTTATGATCCATGTTCGAGAAGCATCGTCGCCGACGTGAAAGGGTATCTGCAACTCAGTCTCAGTGCACACTCTGACATGCATCACTAATCTATTTTGAAAGGCGGGGCTAGGTTCGTTATCAACCACCACCTGACCTTCAAACGCTTTTCCGCAGTGTTGTGCGATATTATTGATAAAAGCATCGTGGGTGGGAATCGAAACCAAGGGCGCCGATTTGATGGTTTTTGCTAAGCAAAGTGCTGAAAATGAGGCAAGTAATAGGCTTAAAAGCCCAAATTTAAAGCCGTGTTGGATTGTTATCATTAGTAGATGCCTTTAAAAACCCCTTCGTTCATACCTTAAGTTAACCTGATAGCTTAGTATCAGCAAGCGTAGTGTGGGCACTAATAATGTATCGCCCTTGTACTCACTTGGTCGTAGCGTTCGATATTAGATTTTAATATTACGCTTTTGCATCAAAAGATATCAAATAGCTACATTATGACTGCATTGGGTGCAGACGCGCTGCCAGATACCGCTATTATTTGCTCCTGTCATAACGTCAGTAAAGGCGACATTATTGATTAATGATTTGTATGCAATCTCGAATATTCTCTGATTTAAGGATGGCTTCTGAGCCAAGAGCAATATTATTTGCAGAGCCCTGAATTGCCTTTCGAGTGTCTTTTGCGAGCGTATCTACGTTTTCAGCTAGCGCAAGGAGTTTTACTTGTTCGCCGTTTAATTGTCGAACAACGGTATCAAGACTTTCGCGTACACTACTAATCGAGGCATTGACTTTGTTGGTACTTGTTTGCATCGTGCTTTCACTATCAGTAGTCATGCTCTGCGCTTCTTTCATCACCGTATCTAAAGAAGCTAATGCGCCTTGTAATCTATCTTGGCGTTGCTGAAGTGAGTTTAAATGTGAATTAATACTGGATGCGTTTTCTTTGGTTTGTCCTGCTAGGGCTTTCACTTCATCGGCGACTACAGAAAATCCACGTCCAGCTTCACCAGCCCGAGCGGCCTCAATAGCGGCGTTTAAAGCCAGTAAATTTGTTTGGTCAGATATGGTGGTTATACCAGATGCGAGCTTGGCGATATTTTCGAACTCTTTTAAAAATGCTTGTAGCTCGATAGATAGCGTATCTGTATCGTCAATTGATACACGTACCTTGTTACCAAGTGCTGTAATGTGTTGACAGATCTCATCGAAAGAATCGTCTAAGTCATCTAAGTTTCTCTGACTTAAAAATGCAATTTGACTTAATTCGTCACCAACTTGTCTGGCACTTCTAGCTGTTTCGGCAGTTTCTTCAACAAAGTTGATTCTTTGTTTTGAAACCGTGTTTACGTTTCTCGCATTTTGGGTGATCTGTTTAGTTAACTCTACAAGCTCTTCGATACTATTATCGCTAAATGGCGATGGTTTGTTTTCGTTCGTTTCTTCTTCATGCTGTGCTTGTAGTTTCATAAACGTGAGCGTCCCAGAAATCGCAGACACACAATAGGGCACCAAAAATGTTAAACACAAGGAGATCCAATTAAGTGCTTCGTTGCCAAACAGAGCTTGATGTTGGTTTATCAAATTTAAAATCGCGCCAACAATCAGCATGGTGATGGCTGAGCGCTTGATAAGAGGACCCGACATTAATATTTCTATCGCACTTTTGGGGTTTTTAGCATGTTTGGGGGCTGTATGGGGATTAGAATTAGATATCATTTAACGTCAGTCTCTCTTATTGTCCGCAGTCTTGCGCGATACTATTGATAAAAGCTTTGTCGTGATAATTAAGTTAACGTGATAACTCACTATCAGCAAGAGGTTTTGCCTGCTTTGCTCGAACCTATTACTTTAGTCTAGAAAACTTCAGCCTATTCGTGCGTTAACTTAGTGCATTTTGCTCCAGTTTTGTGCTACCCAGTCTTACCTATGTTGTGGGTACTTGGGCTAAGTAACTGTAATTAAATGTAAAATATCGAATAAATTCATTTGGCACTAATAATGTATCGCCCTTGTACTCACTTGGTCGCAGCGTGCGATATTAGATTTTGATATCACCGTTTTGCATCAACAGATTTCAAACAGGTACATTATGACTGCATTAAATCCGGCTTCTAGCCAAAACTCTAATCAAGCACCGCATATCGTTGTGGTGGGTAACGGGATGGTTGGGCACCATTTTGTCGAGCAACTTAAGGCGCAGTCTCCAGAGGCAAAAATCACTGTTTTATGCGGTGAACCCCGACTGGCGTATGACCGTGTTCATCTTTCTGAATACTTTACGGGCAAAAGTGCTGAAGAATTATCACTAACAAGTGAGCGAGCATATCAAGATTTGAACGTTGATTATGTGCTCAATGCATGGGTAGACAATATTGATAAAGCAGCTAAAAGCGTGTCAATCAAACAGGGCGCTACTTATCACTACGACAAACTTATCCTAGCGACAGGGTCATATCCGTTTGTCCCACCCATTCCAGGGCACGATCAGCCCCACTGCTTAGTGTATCGCACGATAGAAGACCTAGAACAAATAGAGGCGAGCGCTAAGCAAAGTAAAGTAGGTGTAGTGGTAGGTGGTGGCCTGCTTGGTCTCGAAGCAGCCAATGCTTTAAAACAAGCAGGTCTAGAAACGCACGTTGTTGAATTTGCACCGCAGTTAATGGCAGTGCAAGTCGATGCGGGCGGCGGTAAAGTCTTAAAAGATAAAATTGAAGCGCTTGGGGTAAAAGTTCACACAAGTAAAGCCACTCAATTGATCGAAAAAGGCGAATCGTGCCGCTTTAGAATGTGCTTCCAAGGCGACGACTACCTCGAAACCGATATGATTCTTTTCTCAGCAGGTATCCGCCCCAGCGACCAGCTAGCAAGGGACTTTGGCTTGGCAATCGGTGAGCGCGGTGGCATTGTGATTAATGATTACTGCCAAACATCAGATGAAAACATATATGCAATTGGCGAATGCGCCTTATGGGACAACAAAATATTCGGTTTAGTTGCGCCTGGTTATACTATGGCGAGAGCCGCTGTTAGTCATTTAAGCGGCGGTGATACAAAGTTTGAAGGCGCTGACATGAGTACCAAGCTTAAGTTAATGGGCGTTGAGGTTGGCTCAATCGGTGATGCGCATGCACGCACGCCAGATTCTATGAGTTATGTCTACGAAAACCAGCCTAAAGGCGTATACAAGAAAATCGTGGTCGACTCATCTGAAACCAAGCTATTGGGCGCAGTATTGATAGGCGACACATCTGAGTACGACACGCTATTACAATATTGTTTAAACGAAATAGAGCTACCTGAGCAACCAGAAGCCTTGATCTTACCATCTTCTGAAGGTGCTGCTCCCGCGTTAGGCGCAGATGCGCTGCCTGATGCCGCTATTATTTGCTCGTGTCATAACGTCAGTAAAGGCGACATTATTGAAGCAGTTGATTTAGGTAATACCGAATTATCTGCAGTAAAAAGTTGCACTAAAGCAAGTACCGGTTGTGGTGGTTGTGCCGCCTTACTTAAAAACGTATTTGATAGTGAACTGACCAAACGTGGCGTAGAAGTGAACACCGACATCTGTGAACACTTTGCTTATTCACGACAAGAGCTTTATCACCTGATTCAAGTTAACGAAATTAAAACCTTCGATGAGTTATTAGAACAGCACGGAAAAGGCCTAGGCTGTGAAATTTGCAAGCCAGCTGTGGGCTCTATACTTGCTTCTGTTTGGAATGACTTTGTACTTAAACCAGAGCATGTTGCGCTTCAAGATACCAACGATACTTACTTGGGTAATATGCAAAAAGATGGCACTTATTCAATCGTTCCAAGAGTCGCCGGTGGTGAAATCACGCCAGAAAAACTTATTTTGCTCGGTGAAGTGGCAAGAGATTATAAGCTTTACTCTAAAATTACGGGCGGTCAACGCATCGATTTATTTGGTGCAAGAGTCGAGCAATTACCCGAAATTTGGCAAAAGCTCATCGACGGTGGATTTGAAACCGGACATGCATACGCTAAGGCGCTTAGAACGGTTAAGTCATGTGTAGGTAGTACTTGGTGTCGCTATGGTGTGCAAGACTCAGTCACCCAAGCCATTGATCTAGAAAATCGCTACAAAGGTTTGCGCGCACCACACAAGATTAAGTTCGCTGTGTCTGGCTGTACCCGTGAATGTGCTGAAGCTCAAGGTAAAGATATTGGTGTGATCGCAACTGAAAACGGCTGGAATTTATATGTCTGTGGAAATGGTGGTATGAAGCCTCGTCACGCAGATTTATTCGCAACCGATTTAGATGATGAAACCCTAGTTAAATACATCGACCGCGTCCTAATGTTTTATGTGAAAACAGCGGATCGCTTACAGCGCACGTCGACTTGGATGGAAAACATGGAAGGCGGTTTAGACTATTTAAAACAAGTAGTTATAGAAGATTCACTAGGTATTTGTGAGTCGCTGGAAGCTCAGATGCAACACATTGCGGACAGTTATCAGTGCGAATGGAAAACGACGATTGAAAACGAACAGTCTCGCAAGCGCTTTAGACAGTTTGTGAACTCGCCAGAAGCTGATAAGCAAATCATTTTTGTACAAGAGCGTGATCAAATACGCCCAGCAACACCAGCAGAAAAAGAGGAATTAGCATGAGTTCAGCAGTTTTAGAGGAAAGCCCAGTGAGCAGTGCAACTGAAAACACATGGCTTGAGGTGTGCAAAATGGATGATTTAGTTCTAAATTCTGGCGTATGTGCTTTAGTTAACGATGAGTCAGTCGCACTTTTCACTCAAAAAGTGGCCGGTGAATTGAAGGTTTTTGCCTTGTCTGGCTTTGATCCTGTCGGCAAAGCAAACGTGATTTCTAGGGGATTATTGGGTAGCAAAGGCGATACTTTGTTTGTGGCTTCACCCTTATATAAACAAAGATACTGTCTTGAAACTGGAAAGTGTTTAGACGACGAATCACTTTCTTTGAAAAGCTTTACAAGCAAGTTAGAAAACGACTCTGTTTTCATAAAACTAGCCTAGTACTTGAGTGGCTAACAACATGACCAGCGCCTCTGATGTGTGCATTACAAGCAGTGATGCACTAGATAACAAAACGACAAAGCAGTCTTTATGTTTAACTACCTGCCCATATTGTGGCGTGGGTTGTGGCGTTGAAGTTACCAAAACTGTTAGCCAACAAGCACTAAAAAGCATCACCAGTTTATCTAATCTAAAAGGCCGCAGTGATCACCCCGCAAACTTTGGACGATTATGTGTCAAGGGTAGCAATCTCCTTGAAACCAATGATCTAAGTGGGCGCTTACTTTCGCCGATGATTGATAATCAAGATGTTTCGTGGGACCTTGCTACTGACAAAGTAGCCAAGGCCTTCAAGCAAACAATTGAACAATATGGGCCTGATTCTGTTGCTTTTTATGTCTCTGGTCAGTTGCTCACCGAAGATTACTACGTCGCCAATAAACTGATGAAGGGCTATATTGGTTCAGCCAATATAGACACCAACTCTCGGCTTTGTATGTCCTCTGCAGTGGCGGCTTATAAACGCGCTTTTGGTTCAGATACCGTTCCTTGTAATTACGAAGACTTAGAGCAAACTCAATACTTGGTAATGATCGGTTCAAATGCGGCTTGGACGCATCCTGTATTGTTTCAACGAATTGAGCGAGCTAAAAAACTCAATCCTGCTATGCAAATCGTCGTGATTGACCCACGGCGTACCAATACATGTGAGTTAGCAGATCTTCATTTGCCAATAAAAGCAGGCACTGATGCATATCTTTTTAATGGTTTGCTGTCATACCTCAATGAAGGGGACTACCTAGACTCTGACTTTATTGCAGAAAACACAGAAGGCTTTTCTAGCGCACTGCAACAAGCCACCGAATTGAGTTTTAGCGAAATCGCAGAGATATGCGAGATTGAGTATAAACAACTTCTTCAATTTTATGAGGGCTTTGCAAAATCTTCGCGTGCTATTTCATTTTATTCAATGGGCATCAACCAATCTACAAGTGGTGTTGATAAAGCCAATGCAATTATTAATTGCCATTTAGCGACAGGTAAAATTGGCTCAGTGGGCAACGGTCCTTTTTCCATTACCGGACAGCCTAATGCAATGGGCGGACGAGAAGTCGGCGGATTAGCCAATATGCTCGCTGCTCATATGGATATTGCTAACCCTAACCATCGAGAACTTGTTCAAACGTTCTGGGATTCTCCTGCCATTCCTAGTGAAAACGGCCTTAAAGCAGTGGATCTATTTGAGCAAATAGAACAAGGCAAAGTAAAAGCTGTTTGGATTATGGCGACCAATCCTTTGGTCAGCATGCCCAATCGAAGCAAAATTGAATCTGCGCTTGAAAAGTGTCCTTTTGTCGTAGTGTCAGACGTCGTACAACAAAACGACACCATCAAATACGCTGACGTTGCATTACCTGCGACAGCTTGGTCAGAAAAAGACGGTACTGTGACCAATTCAGAGCGTCGCATATCCCGTCAAAAAGCCATTTTACCTGCACCAAGCAAAAGCAAACACGATTGGCAAATAATCTGTGATGTCGCAGTTAAAATGGGCTTTGAAAAAGGTTTCAATTTTTCATCGCCTAAAGAAGTGTTTGATGAGCATGCACGCTTATCAGCATATCGAAACAATGGCTCGCGTGATTTTGATATTTCAGGATTGATTGGCTTAAGCCAAGATGAATATGACTTTTTGCAGCCTGTACAGTGGCCCATTAACGACAAGTATCCAAGTGGAAGAGCCCGCATGTTCGATGATGGGAGGTTTTATACACCTTCTCAAAAGGCTCAGTTTATTTCAATTTCGCCACGTATGCCTGAACAGGCTACCAGTAAAGATTTTCCAATTGTTCTCAATACAGGCCGCTTGCGCGACCAATGGCATACAATGACTCGCACTGGTAAAGCAGCATCACTTTCCGAGCATGTTTCTGAACCCTTTGTTTCAATACACCCAAAAACAGCAAAACGACTAGGAATAAATTCTGGTCAGTTGGCCAAACTTACATCTTCTTCAAGCTCAAAAGCAGTATTGTTAAGGATTAATTCTGACAAAGGTGTACTACGAGACACTGCATTTGCGCCGATTCATTTTAGTTTGAGTAATAGTAGTGCTTCTTCAATCGCCAGCTTGTTTACTGATGCAAACGACCCCATTTCCGGACAGCCAGAGTTGAAGCATGCAGCGATCAGGCTTGAAGCGTTTGAATACAAAACTGATGTCTTACTATTTTCCAAAAAAGAAGTTCCTCATGATCTCTTATCTGCATTTGAGTATTGGTCTTCATCGCCTATCGATGGCGCATATTGTTATCGAATCGCCTGCACTCAAGACCTTGCTTTTATCAACCAACTGTTTGAATCTTTTATTTCACACGAAGCTACGGTTTACAGATTACAAACAGAAAAACAGTTTCAAGCCGTTTGCACAGAGCACGATCAAATAAGCCTTTGTATATTTGCTCAGGCTCATGAGAGCGCTTCTCCAAATGGTTATACTTTTGCAAACATAAGCAATGCTTGGTTGAGTGATTCATTTCTTCAAGATGCAGTAAATAACGAGACTATCGCTACTCTTTTACGAATCAAACCCAGTGAAAAATTTACCGCAGGAAAGTTGGTTTGCAGTTGCTTCAAAATAAGAGAAAAAACCATCGAGTCGGCTATTAACGAGGGCTGCACTAGCGTTGAACAGTTGGGTGATAAACTCAAGTGTGGAACAAACTGTGGTTCATGCAAAACCGAGCTTCAAGCGATACTCAATAAGCATCAAGTCATCCCAGTATTAGAGGTATCGTGATGTCTTATTCTCAGAATGTTGTACACACAATATGGACAAGAGCATTTTGGTCGGTGCGCTGTGAGCAGGTTATATTCAAGCTATTTGGTTTCTTTCGAACTCGAGAACAGGCAAGCCCATTAGGGTTAAAAAGAACTAAATGGTGGGGCGCAACGTTATTCGCAACAACCAACGCAGTTGATAAACCCCAAAAAGGCCATGTGCTACTAGTCGGATCAGGGCCAGGAGACCCAGATTTATTGACGATAAAGGCGATAAAAGCGATTCAACAAGCTGATGTAGTGTTAGTTGATTGGCTTGTGAATAGGGAGATAGTTAACTTAATACCAAGGCATATTGAACAACGTTTTGTTGGTAAGCGGGCTGGACTGCACTCAATGAAACAAGAAGATATTAATGCATTAATGGTGTCACTGGCATTATCTGGTAAAAATGTAGTTAGATTAAAAGGTGGAGATCCAGCCGTATTTGGTCGTACTGCTGAAGAAACCTCAGCGTTAGACAAAGCCGGCATCAACTATGCGATTATTCCGGGTATTACTGCCGCTTCAGGTGCGTCTGCATACACCGGTATACCTTTGACCTTGAGAGGTAAAGCGAGTTCTGTAAAATTAATTACCGCCCATCTTAAGAATCCACAGACTGAACCAAATTGGGTACAACTGGCGTCGGCTTTAGAAAATGAAACGATAGTATTTTATATGGGATTGGCCAGATTAAGCTCCATTCAAACGCGCCTTCGACTCGCAGGTGTGGGTTCTGACATGCCAGTTGCAGTAGTTGATCAAGCAACAACCCGTCACCAACAGAGTTGCATTGGTAATTTGTCAGATATCCAAGAAAAAGTGCAAACGGCAGGTTTTATGGGGCCTAGTTTAATTATTGTTGGAGAAGCTGTTTCAAATGTTTCCAATATTTCATCCGAGTTGTTAAGACAAGTCTCAGAAAGTGCCATTAAAGCATAATATCTTCTAAGACTTGGGTTTCGCTTCATTAGGTGCTATTACTGCTTCCCAACATCCATTATTACCTAAGATCAAAGAAAAAAATGTCAGAACAGATTTTCAAAACCTATCTTCAAGCAATTGGCAAAGGGCATCGTTCCGGCAGAACACTCACCCAAGAAGAAGCATTCGATGCAATGAGTTTGCTTTTAGCGGGAAAGGTCACCCCCGAACAGCGCGGCGCGTTTCTGATGTTGCTTCGAGTGCGCGAAGAGACTTCTGAAGAGATCGCTGGATTTTTACAAGCAACAAGGGCATACAATAATCCCAAGTTGAAGCAACTAAAAATTGACTTAGATATGCCTTGCTATGCAGGAAAGCGTCGTCACTTACCTTGGCTAATACTCGCCATGCTTTGTATTGTACAGATGGGCAAAAAAGTCCTTATTCATGGTACTGACGAACCTGATACTAAACGTTTGTATGTCAGTGATGCGCTCACCCAACTCGGCTATAACATTGCAAACTCGATTCCGGAAATAGAACGCACTCTGGAACTAAGGGGGTTTGCATATAGTGACTTGTCATTTATTAACTCACAGTTGGATGACTTAATTAAGCTTAGAGCGCAGTTTGGGTTGCGCTCTTGCGCTAATACGCTTTCACGAATGCTAAATCCTGCAGACGCACATACTTCCTTGCAAGGTGTTTATCACAGAGGCTTAGATAGCAAACACGCAAAAGTTGCGAGATTACTCAATGAGCGTACTACAGCTTTTAGAGGGGATGCTGGTGAGCTAGAAGTCAATCCTGAACGCGCATGTGAGTTGTTGATGACTCAAAATCAAGAAACCAAAATACTTACGATTCCTGCCGTGAATGAAAATTGGTCAATTAAACCGAGGAAACTCGATGTTCAATTATTGAGAGAGGTTTGGTCAGGAGAGGTCGTCGATAAATATGGAATAGGTGCGACACTCAGTACCTTAAGTGCCATGTTAATTGCCATGGACAATTCACTTTCCTTTGAAACAGCTGCTAACGAAGCGCTTGAATTATGGAAACATCGCAACCTAAACCTGCTTAAACTTTAGTATAGCTTATTGGTGCAAGCCGAAGCACTCATCTTGTGCAGCCTGCACCACATCCGTTCTATATACTACATTTCATTCTGTTAAAAAGTTGTTAAGTCATTAAAAAATATAAGCTTTACTAGTTGGCACTATTGATGCTCTAAATTGATACAGCACATGGCATCACAATTTTGCCTAGTAGTTTCTGTAACAAATTTTAAGTGTTAGCCATTTTGGCAAATACTGTTTTGGCAACGAAGCCCACATTGACATAGCCGCAAAGCGGTCTTGTTGTCATGTGGGTTTTTTTATCGCAAGAGGAAAGTCGATGATCGTTAAAAGCATTAAAAAACTCGCTAAGTGCGCAGGAATTTTAGCAACAAGTATCAGCATTATGAGCGTATCTGCAGTCAATGCTGAACAAGTTGGCTGGGCAGAGAAAGAAGAACTTAAATTTGGTTTTATTAAACTAACCGACATGGCACCGTTAGCGGTTGCTTATGAAAATGGCTACTTCGAAGATGAAGGCCTATATGTCACGCTAGAAGCTCAAGCTAACTGGAAAGTACTGCTTGATCGCGTTATCGACGGCGAACTGGACGGTGCGCATATGCTTGCTGGACAGCCGCTAGGCGCAACTATTGGTTACGGTACTAAAGCACACATCATCACTGCATTCAGCATGGATTTAAACGGTAATGCGATTACGGTTTCAAATGATGTTTGGAAGCAAATGAAACCAAACATTCCTCAAGTTGATGGAAAAGTCCAACACCCAATTTCCGCAACTGCGCTCAAGCCAGTGGTAGAAAAGAGTATCAGTGAAGGTAAGCCTTTTAAAATGGGCATGGTATTCCCTGTTTCTACTCACAACTATGAATTGAGATACTGGCTAGCGGCGGGTGGATTACACCCAGGTTACTACGCCCCTCACAAAGGTGACACTAGCGGTCAAATTGATGCTGATGTTCAACTTTCAGTGACACCGCCACCGCAAATGCCAGCAACAATGGAAGCGGGTACTATTTCTGGTTATTGCGTAGGTGAG
Source organism: Glaciecola sp. KUL10 (assembly GCF_003203515.1). Lineage (GTDB taxonomy): Bacteria > Pseudomonadota > Gammaproteobacteria > Enterobacterales > Alteromonadaceae > Glaciecola. The sequence goes on from NZ_BGNG01000002.1 coordinate 42,061, forward strand.
CCGTGGAACCAACAAGCTGTATTTAAAGGCATCGGTGTGCCTGTGATTACTGACTACGAAATTTGGAAAAACAATCCAGAAAAAGTATTTGGTGTGAGCAGCGAGTGGGCTAAGAAAAACCCTAATACGCATATTCGTGTTGTAAAAGCGATGATCAGAGCGGCAATGTGGCTTGATGAAAACAACAACGCTAACCGTGACGCTGCTGTGAAAATGCTAGCTAAGCCGCAATACGTTGGTGCTGATGCAGACGTAATTGCAAACTCGATGACGGGCACCTTTGAATACGAAAAAGGTGACAAGCGTTCTGTTCCTGACTTCAACGTATTTTTCCGTTACAACGCAACTTATCCGTACTACAGCGATGCAATTTGGTATCTAACGCAAATGCGCCGTTGGGGTCAAATTTCAGAGCAAAAATCTGATGATTGGTACATGCAAACCGCTAAAGAAGTTTACCGTCCTGATATCTATGCACAAGCTGCTAAAGCACTGATTGCAGAGAAAAAGGCGAACGCTTCAGACTTCCCAGATTTTGCAACTGAAACTGGATTTAAGCCTCCTCAAACTGAGTTCTTGGACAACGTAACTTATGACGGTAGCAAGCCTAATGAGTACCTGAACAAGCTAACTATCGGTTTGAAAGGCGCAGACAAGATTTAATTTAAGCAACACACTGGAGTATTACTATGTTTAAATCAGCCACACTTCCTACCATGATTGGTAATGTAAAAACGGGGATAGACAAAAACCGCTTTGCCAAGTTTGCGGCTGGTTTAATCTTACCGATACTGGGTGTGATTGTTTTTTTGTTAGCTTGGAACTTAGCTGCAAAAAATATCGATACCTCACTTGGGCAGTTCCCAGGACCTGCTCAAGTGTATGAACAAGCCGGAAGCTTATACAACGAGCACGTTGCTCAACAAGAAAAAGCCGATGCTTTCTATGAACGACAAGAGCAAAGAAACGCTGCTCGACTCGCTCAAGACCCGACCTACGAACCAAAAATTCGTGCATTTACGGGCGCGCCGACCTTCTTTGAGCAAATCTGGACGAGTTTGTATACGGTCATGGTGGGCTTTGTAATTGCCTCCATTATCGCCGTTCCTTTAGGTATTGTATGTGGCTTAAGCAAATCTGCTTATTCTGCGGCTAACCCGCTTATTCAACTTTTTAAACCTGTATCACCGCTTGCATGGTTGCCACTTGTTACGATGGTCGTGAGTGCCCTGTATGTCAGCGATGATCCTATGTTTTCTAAATCCTTCGTGACGTCAGCAGTAACAGTTGCCTTATGTTGTTTATGGCCGACGCTAATCAATACAGCTGTAGGTGTTTCAAGCATTGATAGCGACTTGATTAACGTCAGTAAAGTACTTCGCTTAAACGCTATTACTCACGTTATTAAAATCGTATTGCCCTCTTCTATACCAATGATATTTACCGGTCTACGTTTGTCGCTAGGTATCGGCTGGATGGTATTGATTGCTGCTGAAATGTTGGCTCAAAACCCAGGTTTAGGAAAGTTCGTCTGGGATGAGTTCCAAAACGGAAGTTCAGAGTCGCTAGCGCGCATTATGGTCGCTGTTATTACGATTGGTCTGATTGGTTTTGTCTTAGACAGAATCATGCTTCAGATACAGCGCAAAGTAAGTTGGGACAAAACAGCGATTACTCGTTAATCGTGTTAAAAGCAAAACAACGTGTTTAACGAGCAAGAATAGGTAACAAGGAGACTATTATGTCTATCAAACATCATTTAGAACTTACCCAAGTGGGTATCGATTTTCCAACGCCAAAAGGCCCATTTAATGCGCTAACGGACGTTAATCTGAAGATTGATAAAGGAGAGTTTATCTCTCTAATAGGTCACTCAGGATGCGGAAAATCAACAGTGTTAAACATTGTTGCTGGTCTTCATCAAGCGACTTACGGCGGTGTTCTGCTTGATAATAAAGAGGTGAATGAACCAGGGCCCGAGCGCGCGGTTGTGTTTCAAAATCATTCTTTATTGCCTTGGTTGACGGTCTATAAAAATGTTGAGTTAGCGGTTAAGCAAACCAATAAGTCAAAAAGCAAAAAAGAAATCAAAGAGTGGGTCGAACACAACCTAGAGCTTGTGCATATGACCCACGCGGTTGACAAATTACCATCTGAGATCTCAGGCGGTATGAAACAAAGGGTAGGGATCGCACGCGCACTATCTATGGAACCTAAAATTCTATTGATGGATGAGCCGTTCGGTGCACTTGATGCATTGACCAGAGCCCACTTACAAGACTCCTTAATGGAGATACATGCGGAGCTTGGAAACTCCGTGATTATGATCACCCACGACGTAGATGAAGCAGTACTATTGTCTGATCGAATAGTCATGATGACCAATGGTCCATCAGCCACAATTGGCGAGATTCTAAAAGTCGACTTAGATCGTCCTAGAGATCGTATCGCTTTGGCCGATAACCCCCAATATAACCATTATCGTCATGAAGTGCTTAGATTCTTGTACGAGAAACAACGCAAAATCGAACCTGTTTCTCCAAAAAAGGCAGAAAAGAAACAGAGCACTAAACAAGAAAACACTACTCAGGACACAAAAAAAGGTAACAATATCAATGCTGCGTAAATTAAGTATGCTCGTATTAGCTGGGTTGAGCACCAGTGCATTCAGTGATTCACTTTCTTCAGCACTAACGGGTGGTGATGTATATGGGAATCTTAACCTGCGTTACGAAAGCGTTGATCAAGACAATGCATTACAAGATGCAAGTGCATTCACGTTAAGAACTCGTTTGGGATACAAGACAAAAGCGGTAAATGGATTTTCTTTTACTGTCGAAATGGAAGATAGCCGTATTGTTCTAGGGCAAAGCGACTTCTCTGTTCCACCGACTGGGTTTCAGACCGGTGAATACTCTGTGATCGCCGATCCTGAAACAACAGAACTAGACCAAGGTTTTATTCAATATAAGAACGATGCGCTCACGCTTAAGTTAGGTCGCCAAGTCATCACACACGACGGACACCGTTTTGTGGGTCATGTTGGCTGGAGACAGGATCGTCAAACCTTTGATGGCGCGACTGTCATCTATGCACCAAACGACAAGTTTAGAGCTGAATACAACTACCTAACTCAACGCAATCGTATTTTTGCACAAGCACAAGATTTAGATGCAAAAGACCACTTATTGAATGTGAGCTACAAAACGTCAGTGGGTAAATTGACTGCTTATAGCTACTTATTAGAAGTGGACGAAGGTACCGATAATGCTTTAGACACTTATGGTTTTAGTTTCAAAGGCGCGACTAAAGGCGACACAAAATTCTTGTACCATGCAGAGTATGCTAAGCAAAGCAATGAGTCGGGCGGTTCTGATTTTGATACTGATTACCTCTTTTTAGAAGGTGGTGTTTCGACTTCAGGTATTACAGCTAAGCTAGGTTATGAAGTACTTGGATCAGATGACGGTCAAGTTGGTTTCCAAACTCCGTTGGCAACGCTTCACAAGTTTAATGGTTGGACTGATCAGTTCTTAGGTACACCAGGTCAAGGCCTTGTAGATACTTATGTCTCGGTTGCGGGTAAAGTAGCCGGTGGTTCTTGGTTAGCTGCCTACCACACTTTCAGCGCTGATGAGTCAGCGGAAGGCGCAGATGATTTTGGTAGCGAAATCAACCTCCAATACGTTAAACCAATCAGTAAGAAAACCAAATTTGGTATCAAGTACGCTTCATATTCTGCTGACGACATCAAAGTTGATGCAGACAAGCTTTGGGCTTGGGTAAGCGTTTCTTTCTAATAATACCCGTGGTGAATATTCCCTCGTCATCTCCGCGAAAGCGGAGATGTCCCCTTGGAAGCCTTGCTGTATAGCACCACTGCGCTTCGTAAGCGATATTCAGCTTTTGCCAGATAAGCCCTAAGCGTTCATAAAACCGCTGTGCGCGATCCTTGGCCGCTGCTGCCAACACGTCCTGTGTTGGAAGCTTTTATGAATGCTTAGGGCTTATCTGACGCGCTGAATGTTCTTTAGTAATGTGAGCTCGATAGTTTGGTTGGTTAAGTTACGATTAAATTTGCCACACCGAAGAATCGTCATTGCAGTGACAACTGCAACCTCCTTGGAACGAGATAATCTCAACATCAAAGAAACGTTACCAATAAATCTCACACCGAAGAATCGGCATTACGGCGCATGCGGTAACCTCATTGGAACCCCCGATTATCAGCAACAAAACACTCACTTATTTTCTCATCAGCACAAATATATACAAAACTCACTAATCCAAATAAGCCCAATTCACGAATGAAGTACCTAAATACGTACATTTAAGACCGACATGAAAAAACTATCCCGATTGATCATCCCCGCAATCCTCCTATCGGCAGTCCACAACCTAACGTTGGCAGACGAAACCAACTCGGTCGACCGAGACTTAACAGGTTTCGAAAGTCTGGAGGAAGCCCAATCCTTATGGGAGTTTGGTGTGGGCGGAGGCATTGGAGAAGTATCCAACTACCCAGCCTCAAGCGAACGCAATTTTATCGCCTTAGCCGCGCCTTACTTTGTATACCGAGGTGACATTTTCAGAGTGGGCGGTGGTAGTGGTGTGCGCGCGGTTGTTGTCGATGAAAAAGACTATGAGCTTGATTTTTCTTTCGGTGGCGCGTTTTCAGCGGACAGTGAAGATAATACTGCTAGAGAAGGCATGCCAGAACTGGACTTTTTATTTGAGGTGGGCCCACAACTTGTTTATCGACTCAAAGACTTTGAGTTTGAAGGGGGCGGCAATGCAAGGCTAAATGCTAGGTTGCAGGCTCGCGCTGTTTTTTCCACCGACTTTTCTCAATTGGATGATCGAGGTTTTGTATTTAACCCGGTGATTACCTATCAACAACGTGGACGCCTTTTTGAAGGGACTGCGTTGAGTGCTTCAATAGGTATGGTGTTCGCGACCGAGCGCTTACATGATTATTTTTATCAAGTCGCAGAAGAATTTGCCACCGCAGACAGACAGCAATACGATGCGAAAGCGGGTTACTTGGGTACTGAACTCGGTGCAAGCTTTTCATTCCCCATTGCCGAAAATATAAGAGGGTTTGTCGGAGCAGGTATGCAAATACATTCGGGTTCAGTCAACGAAGACAGTCCTTTGTTTGAAAAAGACATAACCTACAGCTTTGGCCTTGGCTTTGTTTGGAGATTGTATCGCAGTGAAACTAAAGCGAGTTGGTAAGTAACTACTTATTGATAAGTCATCTTTTATCAATTGAATTGAAATTGCATAAGTGACTCATGGCTCCATACGCTGGATACTAGCATGAAAGAAATCGATTATTAGTTATACAATTTTGGTTTGTTCAAAGCGATACGCATCTCTTGCGATGTTTTTCTCTTAATGTCATGTTTGATGCATTACTAGAAAGGGAGAAAAGAATGAAGCCTGAAACGATTGCATTGCATGCAGGGTACGAAAGTGACCCGACAACTAAAGCTGCAACAACGCCGATATACCAAACCACCTCATTTACCTTCGACGATACGCAGCACGGTGCTGATTTATTCAATCTAGCCGTGCCAGGAAATATCTATAGCCGAATCATGAACCCGACAAACGCAGTGTTAGAGGCCAGAGTAGCCCAGCTTGAAGGCGGCATTGGTGCGCTTTCTGTTGCATCGGGCATGGCCGCGATTCGCTATGCAATAGAAGCAATTGCAGATGTGGGTTCAAATATCGTCAGTTCTAGCCAGCTTTATGGCGGCACTTATAACCTGTTTGCACATACTTTTCCTAGACAAGGCATTGAAGCGCGTTTTGCCAAAGGTGATGACTACGAAACGCTGGCCTCTTTAATTGACGAAAATACCAAAGCCCTGTTTTGTGAATCAATCGGCAATCCTGCTGGTAATGTAGTGGACATTAGAAGATGGGCTGAAGTCGCACATGCTGCCGGCGTCCCATTAATCGTCGATAATACTGTCGCTACGCCTGTGCTTTGCAAGGTATTCGATTATGGCGCTGACATCGTGATTCACTCGTTAACCAAATACATTGGCGGACACGGTACAACCATTGGCGGCATTATCGTCGATTCAGGTAAGTTCGACTGGGCAGCTAATGCAGAGCGTTTCCCAATGATGACGACGCCAGACCCGTCATATCATGGCGTGGTGTACACAGAGGCCTTGGGCGAGGCCGCGTATATTGGTCGATGCCGAGTAGTACCATTAAGAAACACCGGCGCGGCGCTTTCGCCACAAAGTGCTTTTCAGATTATGCAAGGACTCGAAACCTTATCCCTAAGAATGGAAAGGCATTGTGAAAATGCAGAAAAAGTGGCTGCTTATTTAGAACAAAATGAAGCGGTAAATTGGGTCAATTACGCGGCCTTACCTACAAGTAAGTACTATCAAACCTGCCAAGAAATTTGCGGCGGAAAAGCGGCAGGGATTATTAGCTTTGGCATCAAAGGCGGGATAGACGCCGGCGCTAAATTTATCGATGCCTTGCAGCTAATCTTACGCTTGGTCAACATCGGTGACGCTAAATCACTGGCATGTCACCCTGCAAGTACCACCCATCGTCAACTCAACCCTGAGGAACTAGCAAGTGTCGGTGTGTCTGAAGACATGGTGCGCATCTCGGTAGGGATTGAACATATTGATGACATCATTGAAGATATAGAGCAGGCATTAGCGGCTAGTCAGCTTTAAGTGTTTGAAACTAAATAATGAAAAGCCTCATTGAACAGTTAGTTTGAACAATGAGGCTTTTTCTTAGCTAGCTTGTTAATTGACTACTCACTAGTTAATGACCAATAGCGCCGTCGAGGAGATAACAATTAGAAAGGCGCAGGAAACTGCCTCAACACATTATTTACTTCTTCAAGGCACTCACTTGATAGCGTGATATCAAACGCAGCAATATTCTCTTTTAATTGAGGCATTGTCGTTGCACCAATAATGGTAGAAGTCACACCATCCACTTGGTCGCACCATGCAAGGGCAAGTTGGCTAGGCGTTATGTTGAACTTTTTAGCAATATCGCAATAGGCTTGCACAGCTTGCTCACTATAGGGTGTATTTCTGAATATGCCATTGCGCTGTTCAAAGGTCCAACGGCTTCCTTCAGGCAGTGCGCCATTTAGGTATTTGCCCGATAACATGCCGCCTGATAAAGGTGACCAAGGCAGATAGGCGATATTTTCGTAAACACAGGTCTCGATTAAGTAAGCCCAGTCTTTCACATGGAGTAAATTGAATTCATTTTGAATTGAAACTGGTTGTGGAATACCCATTTCCTTGCACAATTCCAAGTAAGTATGAATGCCCCAAGGCGTGTCGTCTGATAGTGCCCAATGTCTTATTTTGCCGGAATCAAGCGCTTTTTTGATACCCGTTAAAATATCTCGTTTACTCGCTTTTTCTTTTTCGACATCCAATCTACTGGGCTTGATTTGGTTGACTAAGTGTTTGCCAAAGTGCGGTGTCGTTCTGTTTGGCCAATGTAACTGATAAACGTCAATATAGTCAGTCTTCATGCGAGATAACGAGCCCTCAATCGCGAGACCGATCGTTTCGCCAGTAATCGGGCTATTGTGGCGAATATAAGGGAAACCCGGCCCTGCTATTTTGGTCGCGATGATCATTTTTTCACGCATAGAAGGGTTGCGCGATAACCAGTCTCCAATGCAACGCTCAGTATCACCTTGTGTAGGTTCGTTTGGCGGCACAGGATACATTTCTGCCGTATCAAAGAAATTGATACCTGCGTCTAATGCATGTTGAATTTGTTCATCTGCATCAGACTGCACGTTTTGGATGCCCCAGGTCATTGTACCTAAGCAAACTCTTGAAACTGAAAGGCCTGACGCACCAAGTGTTGAATATCGCATTGAAGATCCTTTTACCATATAAAAACAGTTATTTACGTAGCGATGTTAGTATAGTGTTCAATAAATTGCGAAAAAATTAGTGCTTATTAAAACTATTTGAAAATCGCAAACGACTATATCTACACATCAACATTAATTTGGACCTTAATTTGTTTTCTCGCTCAGACCAACAACTCGTAGAAAAAGCATTATCAGGCAATAAAAACGCTTGGTTCGAGCTTATTTCTCGATATGAGCAGTCAATATTTAACTATGCGATGCGCATGACAAGTCAGTCTCATGATGCGAAAGATTTAATGCAAGAAATCTTTATTTCAGTGTTTAACAGTTTGCATAGTTTTAAAGGCGAAGGCAGCTTTAAAGCTTGGTTATTTCGCATCGCTCACTTTAGAAGCATGGATTTTTACAGGCGCAAAAAGCCAAATGTCAGTTTAGATGATGCGCCTGAACTGATTGATAGCCGAATTGATGAAAGTGGCAGCGCACAAGTTTCAGGTGTTGATAGTGGCAATATAGAAAGTACCAATATAGAAAGCCAACTGGTTTTTAAGCAATCACAACAGGCATTGCTAAACACGATGCAGCAATTGCCTTTTAACCAAAAAATAGTCATTGAACTTAAGTTTTTTGGACAATTTACATTCGACGAAATTGCACAGCAATTAGGTGTTTCCACCAACACAGTGAAATCAAGGCTTTATGCAGCTTTGGGCAAACTAAAAACGATTTTGGAGGTAGAGCATGTCTGATCAATATGAATCTATCAGCAACGAAGATTTGATGGTGCTTTGGCTTGATAATCAATTGGATACGAAACAAAGAGCCGTCTTTGAAAAAAGGTGTTTAGAAGACAATGAGTTTGCTGAAATGGTGCAATGCGCCAACCAAACAAGCGTCATTGTCGACACCGCAGGCGACTTTGATATTCCCAATTGGGACAAAGACAACAGTTTCAATTTTGATAAGTATAAAGCGGCCAAACAAGCTTGGTGGCAATGGCAAGGCTTACCGATTAGCTCTATTGCCTGCTCTGCGCTTGCTATATTAATGGTGCTCACGGACTTTAATATTGAGTCAAAAGATGGACGTTTTTCGTTTGGCTTTGGTTCTGAGGTACCACAAGAAACGATTGATAAGTTAGTCGACCAAAAGCTTAATGAAAAACTGTTAGCGCAACAAGAAACCAATCAAGCAATGTTTGCACAATATTTACAAACACTGCAAAAGCAGCAAGCAGAGAATAGTACACAATTGACTCAGTACCTGCTGACGTCAAATAGACAAGAGCGAAGAGAAGATTTTGCCGAACTTATAAAGTACATCAACGACCAACGCCGAGATGATCAGCTGTTTTACGCTAATCAACTCAAAGACTTTCAGCAAGAACTTAGCTTTCAGGTAGGCCCAAGACTTAACTATACCTCTCCCAATGGTCCAGGTTTTGACGCTACACAACTCAATGATGAGTAGGCTAAACAATTTTTTAGGAAGATGAATATGAATATTAAAAGACTAGTAAGTAGTGGTGTAGCAGCATTATTTGTTGCTTGTGCGGCGCACGGTGCGACAAACTATCAAGCGCTATCTAAAGAGCTTGAGATAATGAACAGTGTGCTCAATACCGCATTGAAACAAGAGACCAGCCAGCAAGCAATCAAGTTTCGCTCAATGCAAACCAGTTACCTTGCCAATCAAGGAGTGGTGTTCACTTTAACAACAAGCGGCAGAACCACTCGTGTATTTTTTGAAAGTGGTTTTCCAGTACCGCCACCGGTGCCTGAGATTGATTTCAGTGGTAGCGGCGTATTTAGTGAAGAAATGGAGATAGAGCTTCAAGAAACGATTCATGAAGCACTTGATTCAGTTAAGCATCACTTTTCGGGTAATCGCGGTCGTTTACAAGACTTGAGAAGTGAATCACGAGATTTGGCTTGGGAAGCACGTGAATATGAGCGCCGCAAAAGAGATCTTAACTTTGAACTTCGCAATGCAGAATCTTCACGTGCAAAAGAGCTAAAAGAAGATCTAAAAGAATTAGAAAAAGAGCTAGCCGAACTAAGCAAGAAACAAGCTGACTTACAGGCATACTCTGAAAAAATAGAGTCAGAACAAAAGGCGCTACTCGAAAAGAAACAAGCAGAATCTGAACAAGCTAAAAAGTCTTTCTTAGCTTCATTCGAAGAAGGTGTGGCCGACACTCTATGTCGATTTGGAGGAGGTTTAAGAGCCATTCCTAATGGAGAAAATGTGAGTTTTGTGCTTCGAGGCTTCAACGATAGTCAAGCATCGCAAGACAAGATTTATGTTTTCAAAGTCGAAGATGTGAAAAAGTGTGTGCAAGAAAAAATCGAAGAATCGAAGCTGCTGGCGAGTGCCATTGTTTATGATTTTTGATGAGTAACACTTAAAATTATTAAATGTTTTTGTCGAGTCTAGTGAGAGGTTCAGTGCAAGTATGAAACTACTTTCGTTGGGTAACTCACTAAAAGGGAAATACAATGATTACACAAAAACATTTTTTAGCGATTGCAGTCGCCTTAGTTTTAGGCGCTTGTGGAAGTTCTGACGACGAGCAAACAACTTCCCCTGAACCAGAACCAACTCCCCCCACCAATACTGCTCCTGTCGCTAATGCGGACGAAACTGCTAGTATAAACAGTCAAACAATCATGATTGATGTGCTGGGTAATGACTCTGATGCCGAAGGGGATACATTGAGCATATCAGACATTACAACAGTGCCAAGTAATGGCAGTGCGCAGATTTCGGGCACTTCGATAGAATATACGGCCAATCCAAATTTTGTCGGAATAGACTCCTTAGAGTACAGTATTTCAGATGGTGAATTAACGAGTACCGCAAGCGTTAGTATTTTGTCTTCTCAAACCATGACCTTAGTAGGAAGAGTCACAGATGGCCCAATTCCTAACGCCTTTGTAACGGTAACCGTCGGTGATGAAAGCTTTAGTGCTCAGGCCGATCAAAATGGCGACTACATACTCGAAATAGCCTTCCAAGATACTCACAGCCCCTTAACAATAAATGCCAAGGGAGAAGGCGAACAATCCCAAGTCGAATTGCTTAGCTTTATGGGAGCATCTTCTGAGCTGCTAGCTTTGCGCAACGATGATTTTCAATTAACACGAGATGAGAGCGCTGACGTCAACGTGACGCATGTAACAAGCGCATCCTACTTATTAGCTAAAGAGCAAAATGGGGCTGCGTCTTTTTCTGATAAGTCAAACTTTCAAGGCTCCTTGGGTGAAGTGTCATTTCAATCGATCTTGGACACTTCTGGCTTTCTAAAACTTTTGATAGACAACGACAGTTATATGATACCAGAAGGTGAGACTAGCCTAAGTACATTGAGCAGAACCAATACCGACGGTAGTGATGCAGATATAGAAACTGCAATTAACTTGTACTGGGCTAACGCAGGCTTGCTCGATGATGAGGGTAATTTAGATCCACAAGCTCAAGCAGACTTGCAAGTAGCGATTACTGAAACTATTAGTGACCCTGACGTCGGCGATGATTTTGAAATGGCAGACTTCAGCGGTAAATCTTTGCTGTTTGCACCTTCGGTATACAATTATGCTCTGGACAGGCGCTTTCCATCAAATGCGACAGCATTTGTGTTCGGCGATGATAATACGGGAACCTATTCACAAGAGAAAATTACTTCGGCCTTTACTAGTGAACAAATTGATTTTGCTTGGACCCTAGCAGGTGGCGAGTTAAATATTGACTTTGAAAGCGTGCCAACTGAGTCATATCCCTTTTATAACTATTCGAGGGTATTAGAAGAGTATGGTGAAGATGCTGCCCAAGCTTTTTCTGCCACTTATACTGAAGATGGTGGAGCGCAGTTACGAGTCACGTATGAATATGTATCTTCTACGCTAAAGTTAATGAATAAAAGCGACCTAGGCTTTAATACTGCACACACCTTCGATGTACTTGAGCAATTATTTATTCCCGATAGCAACGGTAGTGAAGTGGCTTTCGCGCGCAGTTCAGAGTTCAGCAATACAGGCTATTTTGTTGTACCCACAGAGTCATCACAGGTGGATATCGGTAGTTTAGATATTACAGGCACTTGGGCCTTACCTGTTTATGATTTATATGTCGAGTCGGGTATCCTTGGTCAAGCCGATACGTTTACACAACTTTTTCATGATTTTATAACGCTAAACAGCGACGGCACTGGTGTAACTCAGCGCGGTCAAAACCCATTGATTTGGGAAGCAACAGATAAGGGATTTCAATACACGCAATCGAATGGAGTGACCATTGAACTTGAGTTAGTTTTAGAGGATGACGGTGAATTTGCAATATTAGGCCAGTATGGTTCACAAACGAATCAAAGTAGACATTTCACTGGCACAATTTTAAGACAAGATTGGGATGAGTTAACGAAAGATACATTGGTTGCTGACTTGCCGACAGCTTGGTTTTCGACAATCAATGCTGGGCTCAGCGAAGAAGGAGCTGACAATGAAAATGGTATTAGCTTAGATCAGGTATTTGCATTCAGTGTCTTGTCTGATGGCACGATGGGCAGAATTTCATATTTTGACCCTCGCGTAGAGGGTGAAAACCCTTACTTTTTCTCGGATAAAAACTCGTTTAATTGGTCAGTGTTCGAATTTGGCAATTTTGTCGCCTTTGAAGCCAGTCGTGATTTCGCGGTAAGGGGCAGGGCTTGGAAACCGGTTTCAAGTAAAAAAGAAGGCACTATTATCTACGTCATCGAAAGTGATGTTTACTTATCAGACTTTGATAGAGACGGTAACTACCAAACTCAGTTAGTTATTTACCCAAGGCTAGTCGCATACAAGCAAGGAGACTTGAGCATTTATGAAGAGGTTTATGCAGAATCTTTAGCTCGTGGAACCTTAGAGTAATTATTTAATAAGCTAGGCGGTAGTGATGTTGCTACCGTCCTTTTTTCGCAATATGATTTTCCAAGCTAAAGAGCTTGCTGATATATGCTCATAGCGTCTTCCAAACTTACCTCTTTTGGGTTGTTAACTAGCAAACGGGTTTGCTTCATTGCATCAATACTCAAGGTATCTATATCAGCTTTAGTAATGCCGAGTTCTCTTAGCTTTGTAGGAAGCCCTAGTTTTGTGACTAGCGAAAAAAGGAAAGTGATAAAAGCTTCAGCTTGTTGTTCAGTTGTCTGCTTTCGAGTATTGTCTGTGCGCTCCAAATGTTCAAAAACAACCCCGCTTTGTTGCAAGCAAGTATAAAGCTCTGCATACATATCAGCCGCTGCTGTTGCATTAAACCTCATCACATGTGGCATCACCAAAGCATTGCTCAACCCATGTGGAATGTGAAAATGCCCGCCCAAAGGGTAGGCGAGTGCGTGGATTGCACCCACAGGTGCATTCGCAAAAGCTTGTCCTGCTAGACACGCACCCAGCAGCATTGCTTGGCGAGCACTAATATCAGACGGTGAAAAGGTGGCCGTTTCAATATTTTTGGTTAATAACAAAAGTGCCTGCTTAGCTAGCATGTCCGAGTATGGGTTTTTCTTGATCTTGCTTGTGAAGGCTTCTATTGCGTGGACCATTGCATCTATGCCAGTTGCGGCGGTTACTGAAGAGGGAAGTGAAAGGGTAAGTTGAGCGTCGAGGATAGCAATATCTGGGTATAGCATCTCGCTAACAATACCTGCTTTGGTTGTGTTTCCCGTTGTGACAATTGCAACGGCAGTAACTTCAGAGCCTGTCCCAGCGGTGGTTGGTGCAAGGATTAAAGGTAGTTTAGAGCATGCAGCGCTCGATTGAATGACTTCAACACCAAAAATCGCCTCTAGCGTCTGTGAATTATGGGTTTGGATTGCGACAAGTTTGGCCACATCTAATGAACTCCCTCCGCCAATGCCCAATACCGAATCAATACCATTGTTTCTAGCAAAATCGATGGCCTGTGTCACTATTTCCACACTTGGATCAGCTTGGACTTGGTCGAATATATAGACAGATTTGTTGTTTTGTAGCATTCGTTCTTCCAAAGGTGCTAGGAGACCTAGTGAGACGATGCCAGCATCGGTTACGATCATGGGTTTGTTTAGTTTGTTTTTCTCAAGCCAGTCAATAGCTTGCATTAATGAGCCAGCACTACTGATGATTTTGGGAGTCGTACTAAATTGAAAGTTAGCCATGTTCATTCACCGCAAGTAGAGTTTAAATCAGCATGGCAAAAAAGTGATTGGTCAGCAACTCACCAAAACTTATCAGCTATTATGAGCAAGTCGTGTTGTACTTTCATGAGTGTGCGATGCGGCCCAAGTGAAAAAATCATCTGCTGTCATGGGTTTCGCAAAATAATAACCTTGGAAAATTTTACAGCCCATTTGCGAAAGCGTATTGACCTGTTGAACGTCTTCAACACCTTCTGCAACAATCGATAAGGACATATGCTGGCCGATAGAAATAATTGATCGCGCTAATTCTGTCGTGTTTTGAGCATCTAAACTATTCACAAAAGAACGATCAATCTTTAATACATCTAAGGGTAAATCCTTAAGGTATGAGAGTGAAGAGTAACCTGTACCAAAGTCATCAAGTGCCACGGTAAAGCCAAGCTTTCTCAACCGCTCCAGTTTTTTTACACAGTCGCCCATATTGGTCAAAAGGCCTGATTCGGTGAGTTCGAGTTCAATTTGTGTAGGTTGCACATGATGTTCTTCAACCAATTGAACCAGTTTCTCGACGAAGTCTTCTTCTATAAGCTGAAAAGCGCTGAAGTTAATCGCAATCCTACCCTTGAATTCGATCCCCATAGCCTGCCAGTGATTAATTTGCTTACACACAGCCTCGACCATCCAAAACCCTAATTGTCCAATAAAACCAGAGTTTTCAGCTGCACTCACAAATTCTTGAGGTGATACAAATCCAATTTCGCTACTTACCCACCTTGCTAAAGCTTCCGCACCGATTAGATTACCATTCGCGTCCACTTTTGGTTGGAAGACTGGGAAGAGTTCTTTTTGATCTATCAATGCTAATTTCAATAAAGACACCAACCTAGATTGACGATCGATTTCATGTAAGATTTCTTCATCAAACAAGCGCATATCATTGCGTTTGGCCTGCTTTGCTTGTTCAAGTGCGATTTCTGCACATCGCAAGATTTCGGGTTTTTGTTCTACTTGCAAGGGAAAAATCACTGCGCCGCCGCTGCAACTTAATTTCATTGAATTGTGACCATCAATGATTGGTTTTTCAACTAGGGCATTTATTGCTTCCCAGTGAAGTTGCACAATACCTTGAGGATCGTCAGTGATTGTATTGATTAATACGCTAAACTCATCTCCTCCTATCCGATTTACCGAAATGTCAGGTGTTTGATAATTTTTAAGTCTAGCTGCTACCTCGTAAAGCGCTTTCTCTCCCATGTTAAAACCGAACTGGCGATTGATTTCTGCAAACTTATTCAAATCAACAATCAATAAAGCCGATTGAGTACCGTTTTGAATATTTGTATCAAAACTTTCGTTGATTTGTTGGTGCAAATACATCAAGTTTGGTAGCTTAGTTTTATAGTCAAAGTAAGCCATTTGATGTAACTCTCTTTCTAGGCGGTCACGTTTTATTTCAACAGCACTTCTAGAGGCAAATAATTCAACGGTATTATAAAACGAGTCAGGTAAGTCTAGTATGCGGTCGTAAATAAGGACAATACTGCCTTCCAACTGACCTGTATCGTTGTTCATTGGGCAGTTGATCATCGCTTTTGCACTTAGCTTTTCAAAAAGCTCGTTTTTTCCAAATTTCTCCAGATTCTTTTTTATAACAAGCATCTTATCGTAAGTAATAAGCTCGTCATCTATTTGATTTAGTGAAAAAGAAATATTTTCACGGCGTTGCCCTTCAAATAAAAACACCTTGCTTTCAAAGGTGGTTGGCTGGTTTTCTTCGTTTAAAAAGCCTATGTATGCGCACTTAGCGTTACTGATTCTCTGTAGTTCGCTAAGCATTTCAAAATAAAAATCATCGCTGTTATTAGACGCATTCCCTTTGACTAAACTTTCCATGGCCTGCTCTAACTGTTTTCTTAGAGATATTTCTTTTGTGAGCGAACGGCTTTGTGTGCCATGAGACAAAACAAGCCAAATACACGACATAAAGTTCACGGTGGTAAAAGGCAAACCGCCGAAATAGATTAGGTTGGAAACGCCCATATCAACCAATCGAGCACCAACCGCGGCAGTGACCTGCAGAAAAAGGCATACTAGCAAAGTACTTGCGATCCAATATTTTTTCTCTTTTACCAGCCTGGCTGCTACCCAAGCTAAGACTGCAAAAACAATGAGAACATATGGGTAAAAGAGGGCTGCAATCATGCTAGGAATACCGGATGCTCGATATACTTGTTCACCCGTAAGGAGTTGATAGGAGATGATGGTAATAGTATCTGCGCCGCCTTGATACCTAATTGTGCTTTGAGATGCTAAATTTATTAGGGCGAATAAAAGCCCAAAGAGAGCAATAGTCGCAAAAAAGCGTCGACGAAACTTATACCCACTCCATTGAATAAAAATAAAATAGTAAAGAGGTATTGAGAGTATGGTTGCCGTTGATTGAATCTTCAGCCAGTAGAGTGAAGATGCTACATCTGCTTGTTGGTGATACTCCCAAGTCGAGTATTGGTAAACGATAGTTAATACACATGCTACGAATATTGCTTTAAAGTGCTTCTGTTTATTCGCAAAACCTGAGGTAAAGGCAGCTACGGCGCACAAAATGTTCATGCCTATTGTTGCTGCAAAATAAAAGGGTACAACGCTATCTAGTGACAATTTGTACTACCACAGGTTAAAAATCATATGATAGTACAAATAATGAAAAATCACCATAAAGTATTATGTTGTTGTGTGATTTTTATACAGGTTTTAACTTGAAGCTAAGTAGCTCTTAATCACATCTTTATAATTTCGGCTCACTTTAACCTTATCGAATTCTCCGAGCATCAAGAAGAACTCTCCTTTAGTGTGCGGAATAACCTTTCGGATATAACTAAGATTGACAATCGTTGAGCGATGGATGCGTTTAAATAAACTCTCATCAAGTTCATTCAGCATTTCTTTTAAAGTACTTCTTTTAACGTGTGTCTCGCCTTTTGCATGGACGCATATGTAATCACCCGCCGCATCTATCCATTGGATATCGGCCTGTGCAATGATATGGATTTCATCTCTATCTTTAATGACGATTTTTTTGAGTTCTTTTGATGGTTGGGATTCATTCGTTGACCAAACGACAGTCTTTTCGTCAGATATACTTTCAATGGCGCCAATCACTTGTTGTTTAGTTTTCATTTGTTGTTGAATCAAGTGCCTTTGCAATGCTCTTTCTACGGACACTTTTATGCGTTCGTCGTCAATGGGTTTAACGACGTAATCGACTGCATGCGCATCAAAAGCATCGAGTGCGTATTGTTCAAAAGCCGTTGCAAATACAATGAGTGGTTGTACATCATTTTGCAGTTGTTTGACCACTTCTAAACCAGTTAAGCCCGGCATTTGAATGTCTAAAAACATTAAATCGGGCGCATACTCCATCACTGCATCAATAGCTTCTCTGCCATTTTTACAACTGGCGACGATTTCAACTTCTGGCATCTTTGATAGCTTAGATAGCATCAATTTAAGCGCTAGGGGTTCGTCGTCTACTACGACGGTTCGCAACTTTGTCGGCATATTACGTCCGTTTAGGTTTCAAAAGGAAGATTGATAATGGTTGTTAAACCTGGCCCAATTTCCTTTGTAAAAATGAGTTCGTGATTGTTATCGTACAGTGTCTTTAAACGCTGTTGGATGTTTTTTAGACCAACTCCTTTTGTCGTTGGCTCTTGGGTTGGGGAGCCATCGCCTGTATCGCTGAGTACCAGAATTAGCCTTGTGTTCTCTCGCCTGGCTTTGATGAGTATTGTGCCGCCATGTTCATTTTTTGAAATGGCGTGTTTCATTGAATTTTCTATAATTGGCTGAAGCAACAAACTAGGGACAAGCGCTTTTTCCGCTTCTCGCGTGACTTCATATTTAATTTCGAGATGGTCACCAAATCGAGTCTTTTCAATTTCGAGATACAGGTTGGTAGCGTCAATTTCTTTGCGTAATTCTATAGTTGTATCCGGGTCATTGTCTAATGAGTAGCGCAGGAATTGACTTAGTTGAACAGTCATCTTTTGCGCTTTATCTGCCTCTCCCAATTCAATCAAAGAGTTAATTGCGTTTAGTGTATTGCTCAAAAAGTGAGGATTTAATTGATAACGCAACATTTTTAGTTGTGCATCTCTGGCAATACTTTGTGCTTCGATGCGTTTAATTTGCTCATCGCGCGCGGCAGCTTCGGCTTGCAATACAGACTGATGTTCTTCTTGCTGTAGTTCGTAGTACCGGATCCCATGGAACAATCCCGTCCAGCAGAGAAAAATAAATAGGCTCGCAAAATACCAACCGCCAAATTCGTCAAACATACTGTCAAAGTCAGTCAACCAAGCCAGTAAATACATCCTGAAAATGGTCCAGATAAACGCGATTAAAAATACAACACTGCCGCCCACCATCATTCGATATCGAAGCGGCTTGTTCCAAATAAGCTCAAAAACTTTGTAGAGAAATACTGAAAAGCCGAGGCCGACTATTCCCTGCAATATAGTATGTTCAATACTCGCAAGCGATAGATTACCGTACCAAAGTGTCAAGATGACAAAACTGGTCACGCTTAAAAAAAGCCAAAAGCTTGCTTGCCAGAACCAAAATCGGTAACGGGTGCTTTCGCCAATATTCTTTTTGACTAAATTTACGGTTTCTTTCACGCGGTTATTTGCTCGTTTGGACACGTGATTAGTGTACATAAGCCGCGACATTAGGACGAGCCTTTAATACTGCGCATTATCGATCAGGTATTTACCACTTATTACTTTGTTATTAAAACGTTAATAAAACACCTGTCAAACCGCAATAATTTTGAGTTAACGCGGGTCAGAGGCACGCCGAAACGGTTTTTGCTTTTTTAATTGTTAAAAAAAGGCCAACTAATAAGCTGGCCTTATAAAGGTTATTTTAAGTTGTAATAACCACAGGGAGAAGAAATTGATGTACTCGAATGACTTAGTATTCGCGTTTAACTTTACTCAATAGTGCTTCGTTATCGATATCAAGTGTTACTTCGCGCTTAAGGATTATATATCCCTCAACAGTTGAGCTTTCGTCGATTGACAAGGTTGGGTTCTTATTTCCCCACGAATAGTATTTCTGATTGACTTCTTGAAACACGATATCGCCTTTCACCACACTTTCATCATTGAGGTAAATAGAGCCGTTTTTCGTCACCACGTCTTGTGCTACTTTTACGCGAGTTAGTTTAATACTGCCATTAACGGTGTTGACGTCACCGCCAACTTCACTATTTTCGTTAATTTGGATGGCACCGTTGACGGTAGAAACGTCATTTGTAGCGCTGAAGTGCTCACCGATCTCAACTTTACCGTTGACCGATTTGACAGCGGATACGCTAACATGGTCTCCGATGCTTATTTTGCCATTTACGTTGGTAACACGTTCTGCACTAACATGATCCCCCATGCTGAGTCGACCGTTGACCGAGCTCACTTCACCAGCGCTTGTATTATCTGGCACATCAACGCGCTTATTGGTTGTTGAAAAATCATCGCTAGAGAGATCATGGCGCGATTCGTATCTGTGATCTTTTGCATTGACATGTACAATGCAGCCAGAAAGTATGATGCTTGATGCCATTATTGTTGCGAACATAAAAACCGGTTTTCGAATTTGCTTGATCATTTTGTGTCCCTTAGTCGCTCACCTAGACAATATTAAGCCGAAGCAAGTGATGAATGTGAATAAAACTGCTAATCTTAATTAAAGATTGCAGGTCTTGAGCCAATATTTTAAATTCAATTAAAACAATTACTTAAATTATCGTTGCTACTTTTTGTCATCATCCGACTTGTCAAATTAACCAAAAAATAGGCTAAATCACCAATGTTTTAGGTTTTGTTTAGTAGCTGTATTAATAGAGTCGTCCCAAACTCAAATTTGGTTTAAATAAAGTTGAATTGATTTGTTACTTACTTGCAACTATGTTGCGCTTACTGAGTCGTAGATGATGATTAACAGTAAAAGAAAAAGGAGCGTTGTCTTATGCTTAAGGGATTAACTCGTGCTACGGCAGCGCTATTGGGAAGCGTCTCGTATCAACCTCCCACGTGGTTTTCCGCGCTTAATTCATGGCGACAGGCTCGTCCGTTACTCTCTTTAGTGTTAACACTGTTTTTTATCACCAGTATCGTACTATCAAGTATTTGGCTCAATGACTACATAACACGTCCTGCTGAGCCATTGGTATACGCCACCGCAAAGCTGGACCAACGACAAACAAGCTCAATCAGTAGTAATGATGATCAACCCATACTCTTTATTCATTTTTCTCAGCCTGACTTGGTTCACAATGGTATTGAGCACGTTTCTCGCGATGATGGTTCAGTGTTGCCTGTTTCGTCTTTGCAAATAAAGTCGAATGATGTGCCTATAGCTGCGATAGATATGCTAGATAAAGCAGTAAATCAATATATTGAAATGTCTCCCTTCATAAAAGGAAATTGGATGTGGGATAACAATCACGTATTAAGGTTTAAGCCAAGTGAACCTTGGCCTGCTGGCCAGTCTTTTGCCGTAACGTTTAATCAACGTTTATTTAATGCAGGTATACGTTTAGCTGATGATGAACTTGACTTTAAAACGCGCGATCTCGAGGTTGCGATAGAGCAGTTTACGTTTTATCAGGACCCTATCAATACAGAGATAAAGTCATTAATAGCAAAAGTGAGCAGTAACTATTTACTTGATGAAGATATGTTAGCGAAAGCATTTACGTTGCTTAAGCAAAACGATGCGTTAACTAATAAGTTGGATGTTCAAAACATACCGAAGCTTGAATACGAAGTCGAGAAACCCGCAGATAGCGAACACTACTTTATAAAATCAGATATCGATAGCCTGCCTTCTCAAGAGCAGTACGCTACATTATTCTTAGATGCACCGCTGACTGCTATCGCAGGTGGTGCAAGTTATCAGCATGAACTGAAAGCTCAAACGATTATACCTGACATCTACTCTTTTTTAGATATTGTAAATGTGAGTTCCAAAATCATTAACGATATCAATGGTAATCCTACCCAAACTATCTCAATTGAGTTCACCGACGCTATTGCTAGGAGCGCACTGAATGAAAAGTTGAGTCTCTATGCGTTACCCACCAAAGACAATGAGGGGCGTATCCATCAATGGAATAGTCCAGCTCAAGTCAGCAAGTCTCTGTTAACTAATAATAATTTGCTTGATTATCAACTATTAAATGAACATTTAGATAGCAGTACTGAACATATTCTTCGCGTTGATTTGCCAGACACATCAAACGTACTGTTGCGAATTGATGGCGGTTTAACATCTGTAAATGCGTATATCAAAACGCGAATATTTGACTCAATTGTTAGATTGCCCGCTTATCCTCAACAAGTCTTTTTTGCGCATGAAGGCTCTGTTTTAAATAGTTCTTTTGCGCCGAAAGTTGGGCTTGGTAGTCGGGGGCTTGATGCGTTATCTATTGAGATTGGTCGAATTCCAATGCACCAAGTGGTTCACTTAGTGACGCAAACTCGAGGAGATATTACAAACTTAGATTTTCAAACATGGCAATTCGACGAGAAAAACCTTGCGCACTTTTCTAAGCATATTATCCCTCTACAGAAGCGTTCACCTAATATCGTCAATAAAGCGGCAGTTGATTTAGTCGACTATATTGAAGATGCATCAACGGGCCTTTTTATAATCAAAGCAAAGGGTTACGATCAGCAAAAGAAGCGCACACTTTATGGTATTGAAGATAAAAAGCTAGTGATGCTTTCGGATATAGCCCTTCTTGTTAAGCACGAGGCAAATCAAAAACTAAAAGTTTTCGCTCACTCTTTATCATCAAGTCAGCCGGTTGCAGGAGCCGAAGTATCAATTTTGATGCCGAACGGAGAATCATTGATTTCGGCCAATACAAATCAGAGCGGTATGGCTTCATTTTCGGTGCCGCGTAACTTACTCTCGGGTGAATACCCAAGCGTCGTGATGGCTAAAAAAGCAGGTGATTTTACATTTATTCCTTTTGACAATTATTCAGACCAGATTGATTATTCTAGAATGGATTCAGGCGGAGTGAGTGCACACTGGGGTGGTGATAATAAGATTTCATCTTACCTGTTTAGTGATCGAGGAATTTATCGTCCTGGCGAGTCGGTTAAACTAGCCGCAATTGTTAAAAAAAATATGTTAGCAAGTGCTAACAAGTTGAATTTAAAGTGGGTTGTTCGCAATCCAAATTATGAAGTGGTTTATGAAAGGCATATAGAAGTAAATGAGTTGAATAAGGGCTTTATAGAGGCTGAGTTTTTAGCAGAATCGTCGGCGCCCATTGGAAGCTATTCCGCTTCGCTACATGTAAACCCTTCGACTAATCTGGGCGGAGGTTCACGATTGGGGCGTCAAATAGGTTCAACTCAATTTACAATTAGTGCTTTTGAACCTGATACGCTCAGCTTGAAAGCACACATAAAAGAAAGTGTTCCCGATGTTGATATAGGGCTAAGTACATGGGTAACGAGTAGTGACATCAGTACTGAAGTAAATGTCAGCAATTTATTTGGCACACCTGCTATCGGTAACAGGATCGAAGGCACTGTAGCAGTGCAGGAAGCCTATTTTGTTTCAAAGAAATTTTCTGACTTTACCTTTTATGTACCGAATGGCGAGGCAATTGAGCATATTGAAAAGCAACGTTCATTGGCAAGCACTGTAACTGACCAGAGTGGTTTAGCAGAATTTTATTTTGAAGGTTTCAAAGACCAATTGAACGCTGGCTTGTATCGACTTAATTTCAATTACAAAGCTTATGAAATAGGTTCCGGTAAATTCGTTGATACGACCACATCAGTTCTATATTCACCTCTTGATGCTTTAATCGCTTACAAAGCCGACTTTAATCCAACATTTTTAAAGCAGAATCAGCAAGTTTCGCTTTCTCTTCTTAATTTATCTAATCAGCATCAATTAATCGCTCGCCAAAATCTAACACTTGAAGTAATGCAGCAAAAGTCGGTAATGGCATTGGTTAAGCAACCGGATGGAAGCTTGAGATACCAGCAAGATATGCAGCTAGTTCCTATCTCAAAAAGAGACTTTTCTTTGCCGGACAATCTATATTCTTTACCGTTAAGTACAACCGATATCGGTAGATTTAAACTTCAAGTGACCGATGATTCGGGCTTAATGGTGTTTGAATTTGAATACAAAGTGTTGGGTGAATCTGACAAATCGACTGGTGGGACGGAGTCTAATCAGTTGACGCTGGGCTTAAATAAGCAAGATGCCAAAGCTGGGGAAATACTTGAGTTAAGTATTGAGGCGCCCTATACCGGAAGTGGATTAATCACAATAGAAAAAGATAAGGTAGAGCATTATCAATGGTTTACCACGAATTCGCGCTCGAGCCTCCATCAGATTGAGATACCTAAACACTTAGAAGGCAATGCCTATGTAAATGTCGCTTTCATTCGTGATCCAAGTTCGCAGTCGATCGCATATAGCCCGTTTAGTTATGGGTTGATTAATTTTACTATCGATAAAACTCGGAGAATACTAAAAACAAGTTTACAAACTGAGCCAATTATTAATCCCGATAAGACAAACACTATTTCAGTTTTGCTAGACAAAGCCGCGAAACTGTTAGTTTTTGCGGTGGATGAAGGAATTTTGCAAGTAGCAAACTATCAAACGCCAGATCCACTCGCATATTTCTTGCGCAAACAGGCGTTGGGTGTCAGAACGCATCAAATGCTTGATATGTTATTGCCTGATATACAGTTAACAAATTATTCAAAAGCGCCGGGAGGTGCAGTGATGGCTGAAATGCGAATGCGTTCGGCTGATCTACAACGTGAAAGCAAAAGTGTGAATCCATTTGCAAGAGATACATTAGATCCTGTTGTGTATTGGTCATCAATAATTGACGCAAAGGCGGGTCAGAATGAGATTGAAGTTAAGTTACCGGGTGACTTTAATGGCCGAGTACGTTTTTTTGCGGTTTCTGTGAGTGATGATGCGCTTGGGAGTGCCTCAGCTTCTAGCTTAGTAAGAAGCTCTTTTTTACTCTCCGCTTCTCTACCAACGCATATGAGTCCGAATGACTATATTAAATCTCGTTTAAGAATACAGGCTTTGGAGGGCCTTGAAACGACAGATACACCTGTTCACGTTAAAATAGAGAGCTCACCACAAATAAGCGTTTTATCTGAAACTTCATTTTCATTTGTTCCTGATTCTACTAACGAAACGCGTTTTGATCTAAGTCTAAAGGGCAATGATAACGTCGGCCCTGCTTTTATTGACATCACCGCGCGAGCGCTGGGAGAAAACGGGAAATCAATAAGCAGTCGGGTGCGCTACACGATTAGTAATCGTCCTTTAGCTCAGCCGCTAAAAGTACTGAAATTTGGTGTGGTAGGTACAGCATCAACACTGACACTTCCCTATCATCTAAGGCCAGAATTTGCTAATCAGTCTTTAACACTTGGGGTAACAGCGAGCGCATTAATAAAACAAATCGAAAAAGCGATTGTTGATATTGATGGTGCAGAAAACTTGTCAAATAGCAAACGGTTAACCCAGCTTAATGCATTGATATTAAGAGATAATTTTAACGAAAAACAAAATGAATCATATAAGAGTTTGACGGCTGAGCTCTTTCGTTCTCAAGCTACAAATGGTGGCTTTCCTTATTGGTCTGAGAATAATGAAGTTGATATCGAGCTTAGTCTAAATGTGTTTGAATTTTTAATAGCAGCAAGAAATCAACAGTTGATCATCGATAACCGTTTATTTGATAGAAGCTTGAATTTCGTAACGCGATTGGCAAACACAAAAACAAGTGCCTCTAGTGTTCAACGCGCTCATGCAATATATCTCTTGACCTTAAGTGGCGTGGTAAGCACAAACTATCTGCTAGATTTAGAGCAAGATATCAAATCGTTATCACTAAACATTGACATTGAGAACCAGATACTTGCATATCGGGCAGCAAGTTATTCATTGATGCTACAAGAGCAAATGGCGCAATCTCTCGTGGGACAGATTGATTGGCTTCAGCATAATAACACTGACTATTTGGGAAGTTATTTGCGTATCCTGAAGACCTTATCTCGACATTTTGGACCAAATATACAAAGCAAACTAAATGAACAGTTAGTGAATTTGTACCCAGTAATTAATAAAGGTGTTAGTCCACGTTATCTAGTCAAAATAATGCAGATTCTTAGTCGCGGTACCGAACCCGATCCAGAATCTGTCGTGATAGACATCACTGCGGGTCATCATGACTCAAAAGAAGCTTTGAGCATATATTCGCAGCGGATTAACGGTACTAAACGCATCGATATACCAACTGATGTTGAGCATTTGAATATTGAAGTCACTTCTAACGTTTATTATTTACTTGAGCAAACTGGTTACGAAAAGTCACCCAGCGCTGTTCAAAACAATATTGAGTTGTCTAAGGCGCTATTTGATAGCGATGGGGAGTTACTAAATGTAGACGCCAATAAGCATTTTAATGTCGAATTTGGTAGCGATATTACAGTCAAAGTGCACGCGCGTTTAAAATCAAATCAGCAACTTAACGAACTAATGCTTGTAGACTTAATTCCATCAGGCTTTGCAATTGTTCCCAATAGTCTTGTCTTTAATTCACAACTGAGACGGTGGCCAAGATTCAAAGCTGACCTCGAAGAGGATCGTTTGGATTTAATGACAAGGCTAGATACAAATGGCATCGAGTTTAGCTATCAGATACGACCGCAAAATTTAGGGTTAGTCGCACTGCCCTCTCTTTCCATAACGCATCCTCAAAGGCTCGATGTGTTTGCACAAACAGCGGGTGAATATCTGATAAAAATTCACCCGCAAAGCGGCGGAACAGCGGACTAAATAGCAAGTGAAAAGACGCGTTTATTTTCGAATAGGAATTGCGAGTATTCTCATCTGCGCAGTTGCGATGCTGCTGCTTTTTTCACTGATTAAACTAACACCAAAGCCTATTTTACTCTCGCATTATACAAGTGGTGTGGCGGTATATGACCGCAAAGGTAATTTATTAAGGCTCAGCTTGTCTGAAGACGACAAATACCGACTAATAACGCCGGCTAGTGAATTTCCAAGCTCAATAAAGCAAGCCAGTATTCAATACGAAGATAAAAATTTTTATGAACACAAAGGAGCAGACCTAAAGGCTATTCTTCGTGCGGGATACCAAACATACATCGTTGGAAAGCGTCGGATTGGTGCAAGCACTATTACCATGCAAGTGGCGCGTTTACGCTGGAATATTGATTCATCCACTGTGCTTGGAAAGTTCGAACAGATTATAAGAGCATTGCATTTAGAGTCTCATTATTCTAAAAAAGAAATATTGAGTGCTTATCTAAACCTTGCACCCTATGGCGCAAATATTGAGGGCGCACAGGCTGCTAGTTTAATTTATTTTGGAAAACACGTTAGCAAACTTAGCGAACTTGAAGCTATCTCGCTCGCTGTTATTCCGCAGAACCCAAATGCAAGGAACCCTGCAAAGTCATTAAACCACCCCACAATTCAGAATGCTGCAAAAAGGCTATTTTTAAAATCACCAGAATTGTTTGAGGGTTTAAGTGCTGAAACTGTTACTTTACCGCTGACGTACTCTACTAGACAAGATCTCCCTTATAGTGCACCACACTTTGTTCAATACCTTAGAAATTTGAAGGGCTTGAATGAAACTGCGACTTCGATAGAAAGCACCTTAGACCTAGAAAAACAGACTTTACTCGAGAAAGTGTTGAGCCAACGTTTACAGCAAAGTGCTGAGCTGGAAATTAACAATGCATCAGCGCTGTTAGTAAACTATAAAACTATGCAAATTGAGGCAATGTTAGGTTCTGCGGACTTTCACAACACGAAGATAAATGGACAAGTAAATGGCGCCCTAGCAGAACGCTCACCCGGTTCAACACTGAAACCACTATTATACGCCCTTGGTTTTGAAGCAGGATTAATTCACCCACAAACACTTGTTAAAGACCTTCCTGTGAGATATTTAGGCTTTTCTCCGGAAAATGCGGATACTCAATACAAAGGTGCAATGAATGCTAGCGATGCATTGCTAGCAAGTCGAAATGTACCTGCAGTAGGATTACAAAAGCGATTGTCTTCAGGCGAGTTTAATCTCTATGACGCACTTAAACGCTACGAAGTGAACTTAAAGCCAGCCGATTTCTATGGTTTGGCCTTAAGTTTAGGCGGCTTGGAAATGACGATGCTTGATTTAGTTAAAATCTATGCAAGCTTCGCTAACGGTGGCATAGTCAAAAACATAAAAGCGACAAAGCACGATATTAATAGGCAAGGCGAAGATGTACCTATCTCAGTCTTGTCAAAAGAAGCGAGTTTTATGTTGTTGAATACACTAGCAAAACACAAGCGTCCACTTGGCTTTGCTAACAACACAGAAGCTAACAATCGTTATAGCGCCTCACCGCAATCACAGCCAGATATCGCTTGGAAAACAGGGACATCTTGGGGGTTCAGAGACGCTTGGGCGCTGGGTATATCCGGTGATTATGTGCTAGCAGTGTGGGTGGGAAACTTTGATGGTAAAGCCAATCCATCTTTTAAAGGATTTGAAGCCGCCGGTCCAATACTCTTCGATATGTTTGATAGTCTAACAAATGCAAACTTTATTGACCTAGCATGGAATATAGAAGATGCATTTTCAAGTATGAAAGGCAGTTTAAGAAGAGTAAGTGTTTGCAAGCCTACTGGGGGCTTAAATGAAAAAGGTTGCCCCTTAAACCTTGATACATATTTTATTCCAGGTAAATCACCGATAAAAAGTACCAACATATATCGCTTAGTTAATATTCATAAGGCAACAGGGTTAAGGGCATGTAAGTCGTTAGAAGGCGATATAGAACAAAAATATTTTGAAGTATGGCCAACAGATATTTTGGCAAATTTTGAACGCGTTGGAATCTTGGTAGCGGCCATTCCAGATTTCCACCAAGATTGCTTAAAATCGAAGCGTGATTCAGAAGTTAATTTATTTTCAGCTCCTAAAATTACTTCGCCCTTAAATGGCCAAGTTTTTGTGAATCCGATTTCAGCAGAAAATCAGCCCATTGTAGAGATTGCATTAAGCGCTTCAGTTGATGGCGACACTAAGAAGCTCAACTGGTTTGTGAATGGCAATTATATCGGCAGTGTAACCCCAACGGAACCTTTGTTTCACCAATTTAGCAGTGGTGCAAAAACGATCACATTGAGTGATGACCAAGGTCAAGTGACTAGTGTAAATATTATAATTAAAGCTATCTAATTGTATTTTATGTGTATTTTTCATGAGTGAGTTGAAAGGCGGTTAGTCAACAATACTATCGTGTGTTTTCTTATACCTATAAAGCGGCGCCCTTTTGGTTTTTCGACTTCGTTTTTTGTTACATTTCGCTTACCAGTCGTTCATGTAGTAGAGAAAATAATGAAGTCTTTTTCGAGCGGAGAAGTAGCCAAGGTTTGTGATGTTAACCCCAGAACAGTTATCAGGTGGATCGAAGCAGGTAAATTAAAAGCGTTCAAACTACCTGGTAGAGGAAACAACCGAGTCAAGCACGCCGACTTGATTAGCTTTTTAGAAGATAATCAAATTCCTATTCCGGTTGAGTTATCACTTGAACAAGAAAAACTATGCTTTATTGTTTCAAAAGAAAAGCAGCTCATTAGGCATAGCCAGCGTATCGCTAGAAATTCAGGCTATGTTACGCATGTATATGGGTTTGGTATCGACGCGGGCATCGAACTATCAATGCAAAAGCCAGCGGTTATTATCGTTGATAATCAAACTAGCAAAGTCTCAGCATTCTCCTTGATGGAAACAATCAAACGAACGCTTGATTATGTGCCATACTTAATTATATTTGATGAATACAGTGATAACGCTCTCAAGGCTGAACACGGCTCAAAGATTTATCATATGGCAAAACCTATCGATAATTATGCGTTTTCAATGGTACTCGATGTCATCGTTGACAATGAAAAGGATGCGGTTGCTTGATCAAATGCATGGTGTTCATAGTATGTACGCTTTGCCTCATGGCAAGCACATACGCTAATACGCACAAGACACAACTCTTATTCGGCGTTGTGCCACAACAATCACCTCAAAAACTAGCCGCCACGTGGGGCCCTCTTCTAAATGAGGTCAGTGAACAAACAGGTGTAGATTTAGTATTCGCAACAGCGAAAGATATTCCAACATTTGAAAAAAATGTATCCGATGGCGTTTATGATATTGCTTACATGAACCCCTATCACTATGTGGAATTTTCTAAAGCCCCTGGATACAGAGCAATCGTCAAGCAAATGGGTAAGAAAATCATAGGTATAATCGTGATTTCTAAGCGGGGGGACGTGTCATCTTTAAAGGATTTACAAAACAAGTCGATTGCTTTCCCCGCGCCAGCAGCCTTTGCAGCGTCTATTATCCCCCAAAGCTTCTTAGAGCGAGTAAATATAGAGTACCAACCCGTCTACGTATCTTCTCATGATTCTGTTTATATGAATGTTGCTAGGGGCTTTCTTCCAGCAGGCGGGGGGATAATACGCACTTTAAATGCTTTGCCAGATAATATTCGCAACGAATTAGACATTATGTGGCAAAGCGATGCATTTTCACCACATGCAATCGCAGTTCATCCAAGACTGTCTAACATGGAGCATGAAAGACTTCGCCAAGGTTTTTTAAGTATTAACGGCAATAAATATCAGTCTGTATTGAGCGCTATTAACTTTAAAGGCTTTGAGTCGGCAGAAGACGACAATTGGAACGATGTAAGGACCTTAGACATATCGCATCAACTCAACCGTTAAGCCCAGTGATGAAACTCTCCCTGCGGACTAAGACTATTTTGGGGACCGCCCTCATAGAGGGTGTGTTGTTATTGGCTTTAGTCCTGACAGCTAATCGTTTTATGACCTCAATTGTCAATGACAATCTTCAAAAAAGAGCAGAAACAGCGGTTAACTTATTTGCATCTACGACTAAAGGTGCTGTCCTGTCCTATGATATTGCTTCGTTAGAGGCTTTTGTACAAGAGGTGTTGAATAACCCCGATATTACCTATGCACGTGTGATTGATGCCAACGGCCGTGTTTTTGCTGAGGCGGGTGCTGAGGAATTTTTGAAAAGAGACTTCTCTGAAGATCTAGCGGCAATTGATGTCACTGATGGCGTATTTGACGTGTTTTCAAACATATCAGAGGGTGGGCGCGTATATGGCAGGGTTGAAATTGGCATTGGCGTATCGACCCTACAAGATTCTATCAACAATATTACGAAGTGGACGGCGTCAATTGCGATTATTGAGATGTTGTTTGTGGCTGTCTTTTCTTTTTTACTGGGCACCGTTTTAACAAGGCAATTGTCTTCATTAACAACCGCTACGAGCAACATGTCTTCAGCGATAAGCCAAGGAAAGTTTAAAGGGGCAAAGGTCGAAGAAAAAGGCAATGACGAATTAACTGAGGTTGCTCGTGCTTTCAACGCATTAGTCGATAGTTTGGAAAAAGAACAAGCAAAAGTACAAAGCTATCAAGCTGAATTAGAAGGCTTTAATAAAACCTTGGAGGAAAAAATAGCGAGCAGAACACAACAATTGGCCGACGCACAGCAAGTTCTGCTGCAAAAAGAAAAGATGGCGTCTATCGGGCAGCTCGCCGCGGGTGTAGCACATGAGATAAATAATCCAATTGCTTATGTGAAATCAAACCTAGTTACCCTAAGAAAATATTCATCTGCATATGCTCGCCTTTGCCAACAACTGCATAGCGTTCAAATTAGCTTGCAAAACAATACTTCTGAAACACATGGTCTCAACAATAAACCACTCAATGAACTCGAGAATATATTGCAAGAACACGATTTTGAGTACATCAATGAGGATATTATTGATTTATTAGACGAAACAGACACAGGTTTACTGCGAGTGAGCGAGATCGTAAAAAGTCTGAAGGGTTTTTCTCGAGTCGAAGATTCAAATCAGGCACCTATCAATTTAAATCAATGCGTAAAGGACACGGTCAAAATGCTGGATAGTCAAATTCACGACAATGCTAGCATTACACTTTCGCTGGATGATGATTTGCCACTTATTAAGGCAAATGCGATTCAAATTAGCCAGATTCTGACTAACCTGATTGTCAATGCAAGCCAAGCGTTTAATGAAAGTCATTTTGGTAGCGGGGCAGAAACTATAAAGATCTACACACACGCGTACGATAACAAAGTAGAGGTTAAGGTTGAAGACAATGGTATGGGTATTGCCAAGCAAGATTTAAGTCGTATTTTTGAACCGTTTTTCACAACGAAATCAATTGGCAAGGGTACTGGGCTAGGTTTGAGTATTTCATATAAAATTGCAAAAGCTCATGGAGGAGACTTAAGTGTATTAAGTACACCAGGGCTAGGAAGTGTCTTCACATTAAGCCTACCTACTAACCTACAAATGAGTGAGTAACCGTGTCAGATTTAGCTGCTCAAAGTCAATCAACTGCACCCCAGAAAGGAACATTGCTTGTTGTAGACGATGAAGCGAGTATTTTAAAAGCATTGAAGCGAGTGTTTCATGGTGAGCCGTATCGCTTGGTATTAGCTGATGATGCTAATAAAGCCATTGAGTTCATGCGCAATAACACAGTACAAGTCGTCATTTCAGACATGCAGATGCCCGGAATGAGTGGTAGTGAGTTTTTAACGCTCGTTGCACAAGAGTTCCCAAAAACCTATAGAGTTGTTCTATCTGGACAGGCTGATAATGAAGCGCTAGTTAGCGCAATCAATGATGGGAAAATCCATCGATTTGTTCAAAAACCATGGGAAAACGAATTACTATTAGATGTGATTAAAGAGGGCTTTGTCCATTTTAATAATGCTGGTGTTACAAAGGAAGAAATAGCAAGGCTAAAACTGCAAATAAATAAATTAAGAGGCTTGAACGCCGCGCTGGAACAAAAGGTCGAATATAGAACAACGCAAGTAAAAGGCGCAATCAATAAAGTAGAGCGTGGAGTAACCGTTTTAAAGAAAAGCCTTTATAATTCAGTTGTAATCAGTCCTTATTTAAACAGTGCCTTTGCTAAGAATGTCAGCAAATTAGCCGAAAAGTTAGCGCACGGTGCCGGTTTGGATTTGCAGCAAGTATCGCATATTAGATATGCATCCTTGATCTGTGAAATAGGCATGCTGGGCGTGCGCGCTGAGGTAATAAAAAAGCCATTTTTCACGATGTCCGGAAATGAAAAAGCTGAGTTCTACAAGCAGTGTGACTATGCAAAATTGGTATTTGCGCCTGTTCCTCAGTTACAGCCGATTGCTGATATTGTTTGTAATCAATTTGAGCATGTCAACGGTCAAGGCTATCCAGGAAAACTATCAGATGAATCTTTACCTATCGGCGCTAAGATACTGAGCGTTGCGCGCGATTACTATGCTTATATGGATGGAAGGATTGATTTAGAAAAGCACAATGCTAATGTGACGATACAATTAATGCAAAAATTTGCAGGACTTCGATATGATCTAGCTTTAGTTGAGTCACTTAAGGAGCAAACTAAAGACCAGCAACAAGATAAAAAAGATAAAGGGATTTCAAGCGTTGACCTTGCAGAAGGCATGATACTCAAAGAACCTCTTTTTAATAAAAATGATATTCTTGTGCTGCCAGAGGGACATACGTTTGACGAAGCCTCAATTGCGCGTCTTATTAGCCTCGAGAAGCGTTTCAATATGCATTTTTCAATCTTAGTTGAATAAGGCAGTGTACTTTACTATAAGGACCTTAAACTAGACTGCATTCTTGTAAACTAATGCTGCTTGCTCAAAGTCTCTTTTTTCTTCAAGTAAACCCGCATAAAGTATTGCATCTTCTTGGTCACGTCGAATCTCTAGGGCCTTACAGATAGCCTTTTCTGCTAGCCTTTTGTCCCCGCTATTTGAGGCTATATGCGCAAGAACTGAATAGAGTTCCGCGTTTTTATCATCTTGCTTAATCCAAGTTTCGACGAGCGAAATGATTCGAGTTGCAGAGCTATGGTTGAGTAGTCGTAACACCGTAAAATATTCACTTTTTGGTTTTTTACCACAGTATTCTAAGATAACGTCCTCTGCCTTTTGGGACATTCCCTGCTGTATTAACAAACGGATATAAACCAATTGATTGGCAATGTCTTTCTTGGCGGTTCTTGATAAATTATTCCAACGCTCAGTAAGTGCATGAGCGCCTTGTTTACTTGCTATTTCCGCAAACTCGCCTTGCGTTGCCTGTTGTGCCCATTTGATGTAATCATCTCCCAAAGGTTTCTTATAATTTGAGAGTACTTCTTTAAAATCGTCCCACTGACCTACACCAGCGAGTGCTGTCAACCAAAGCGAGCCTAATTGTTTCGTTTTTGGCAGATTACTTGGCAGCTCATTTAAAAGCGATAAGGCGTCTTGGTATTGCTTATTGGATAACTTTAAATTGACTAACTGAATATTGGCGGCAACCTCGCTCTCTTTATACGTTTTTGCAGTTTCTAGCAAACGTGTAACACTACTCCCGTTATCGAGTTGACGTTCAATATCAGCTGCGAGTATGTAGTTACTGCCGGCAAATTCGCCTCCAAAGGTTTTTTCAATTGCCTTTTTGGCTAAAGCTAACTGGCCTGTTGCTAATAAGTTGATCGCATCGAACATCGCTTTCTTTTGACGGCGCTGAGAAAGCACACCAAACCATCGTTTTGATCCAAGGACAAATACTGCCAATGCTTTGATACCCCATTCGGCGATGCGCAAGCCGACCAGTATTACGGTAAGGATAATCAATGCACTGATAACACTCATTTCAATAATAGTCTCACCAAATGAGATCAGTACATAGCCTTTTTGGTCGACCATCGAGTGCCCCAATAAGAGCGCCGCCAAGCTCAGGCATATTAGAAGCAACAGCACTATAAGCTTTCTCATAGTTCACCTGCTTGCTTGTTTGAAAAGACATTTTCGACGCGGCTTTCAATAATATCGCTTAATGCGTCTTGTGAGGCGAGTCTACTGGGAAAATTCTTGGCAATCGAAGTAGCCGACAGTTGCTGAAGCGCAGCGCTAAACTGGTCAACTGACACACTGGACAAGTCGTAATACTCGATAATTAATGCGGTTGCTTGCTGTAATGATGCTTTGAATAAAGTCTCATTATCATCTAATACAGCGCCTTGAGCCTGAGTAAGTGCATACTTTAGTTGCTCTTTGACCAACCATTGTTGCTTGTCGGATAGATAGGGTTCGATAGCCTGCTCGGTGCGACTAACTGAAATGAAATCATCGCGAATCGCTTGCCAAGTCTTCGATAAATTGCTTCGCCAATCGCTTACATTCTCTGATAACTCCGTTGTTTGCTGGGCTTGCTCTCTTGTTGGAATCTGCAAGGTAGCAATCGCAAGCTGCTCAACCTGTGGGATCATTCCTGAAAGCGCTAGGGCAATTGATGAATTTGAAACGGGATTAACTTGATGTAGCGTTTGTATATCTTGTGCAATCAACTTTCTGACTGGAAACAAAGATGGATCTGCTAAATCTTCAAGTCGCGTATCTGCCGATTTAAGCATCATCATAGCTGTTCTGACGTCATTTTCGAGCCATAGTTTTCGACCAGCCATCCGGACTAAATAATCTGCCTCTGCTAATAGCCAATCTGCGGGTCGACGCCCTGATATGTCGGCCAATTTACTCTCTAGTAAATCTATGTCTTGCTGATTTTCCAGAAGCTCTTCAACAAGGTTATTCAAATTTGATTGGATGCTCTGTTCACGATTCGCGCCTGCCAGCCTAACACTGTCGACTTGGCTTTGGAGTTGCTGAATTTGGGTGATGTACGTTTCGGTATTATCGGTTTTTTGACTTTGCATGTTTTGCCACTGCAAATAAACCCAATAAGCTGCTGCGACCATCGCGCACATAAACAACAGATTAACGATAGTGAAAAACCACAAAGCGCCAGTTTTCTTAGAGCTTGCTTGATTGCTTTCAGTGTTTAAAACTGGTGATTCAGTACTTATGTCTAAATCGTTTTTATCGCTCTGTTCTGACATCTAGGTTTCCTTCAATTGCTTAACACAGGCTAGTAGCGCTTGTGACTGCGCACCCGAGCTAAGGTAAATATCGTTAATCCCTTTGGAGACTAGGTATTGTTTGATTCGCTCACTAACCACTACCCACTTTATCGCTTGTAATTGTTCATGTGGTTGGTTATTCAATAGTAGCTCACAAAGTTCTTGGCTGGTTGCAATAATACAGTCAATTTGTAGTTTGACACAATCTATGGTCGCAATTAGGGATGTGTTCGACACGCGCTTGTATAGATCGAATGTGCTCAATTGAGCGCCTCTGCTTGCCAACTCATTAGGCAGCAAGTCCCGCCCTTGTTCGCCTTTGAGTAATAACAAACGCTTATTGACTAGAAGCGGTCTTTGTAAAAGCGGATGCCTCAATAACGATTCTGAATCTTGTGTATTGCCGCTATAAATGTTTTGAAACTGCCCAACTAGCATTGCTTGACAAGATTTTCCCACACAAAATACGGGTAGCGAACTTACCCTTTCTTTAAATTCATTGCTCTTTGCGGGCATTTGCTCGAGTATTTCGATTAATGCTGATGCGGCATAAGTACTCGTGACGACTAGGCCATCAGGAAAAGTGCTTAGTTTATTACGGTAATTGTTGAAGTCTAAAGCGATATGTAATGCGCGACGTTGTTGTTGGTTTGGTCTAATTGAAAGTGCAGCGACAGGTATCGATGAATACCCGTTGTTCGCTAGCAAATCTGCGGTCTCTTGTGCTTTACCTTCTGGTCGCAGCACTAAAATCATGTTCACATACTAAGCGAATCAAGAATCGCTTTAGCTCCTTGATTAAGAAGGCTCTCGGCGACATTTACACCTAGATTTTCAGCCTCCGAAACTGGCCCGCTCGCCTCTGCGCGTAGAATCGTTTGTCCATCCACACTCCCCACTAGTCCATTCAAAGTTAACACTTCACCTTCGATGGTTGCAAAGCTGCCGATAGGTACTTGGCATCCACCTTCTAATCTTGCGTTCATGGCGCGTTCGGCAGTGACTCGAATAGCGGTTTGTTTATCTTGCAGAGCTGCGATGATGGCTATCAATTCTTTATCATCATTTCGGCACTCTATGCCCACTGCGCCTTGTCCTACGGCAGGTAGAGACACTTCTGGCGATAACTCATGCTTGATGCGATCGTGCATCTCCAATCTGATGAGCCCCGCAGCGGCCAAGATAATGGCATCGTAATCGCCGTTATCAAGTTTAGATAAACGAGTATTAACGTTTCCTCTAAGGTCTTTAATCACTATATCCGGTCGATACCGCTTAAGTTGAGACTGTCTGCGTAAGCTTGATGTGCCAACAATAGCACCAACAGGTAATTCATCTATATGATTAAAGTTGTTTGAGACAAAGGCATCAAAGGGGTTTTCTCGTTCGCAGATGGCGTGCAACCCAAACCCTTCTGGAAAGGCAACCGGTACATCCTTCATTGAATGAACAGCAATATCGGCCTCGCCATTTTGCATGGCAATTTCGAGTTCTTTAATGAACAACCCTTTGCCACCGATTTTTGCCAAAGGTGTGTCTAATATGCGGTCACCTTGAGTCGACATTGGTAGAAGTTTGACCTCTATCTCAGGAAATTGTGCACGCAATTTATCTTGTACAAAATATGCTTGCCACATTGCAAGCGCGCTCTTTCGCGTCGCGATAGTGATGGTTTGTCGAGAAGTCATATTGCCGTTACTATTTGACATGTATTGCTTACCCTTGGAAATATGTAAGTACTTACTGTGCTAATTTATCTTGAATGAATGACGATATATCATTTACTTCAGGCATGCACACATTGTGTTGCATGACATACTCTTTCCAAGTGACATTATAGCCATTGTTTAACATGACTTGATAAGCAGCATTGCCAAGAAATAAGGGAACTACTTCATCTTGCTGACCATGCGCAAACATTACTGGCGTATCCTGATTTTCTTCGCTTTTTTGCAACTGCAATGTGTCAGGTGCACACATGTACGTTGAAAGCGCGACGATACCCGCAAGTGGTTGATTAAAGCGTGTACCAAGATGTAAAGCAATAACGCCACCCTGTGAAAACCCCGCGAGCAATATTTTTCTTGAATCAATGCCGGCTTCAATTTCGTTTTCTATCAGTTTTTGAACCGCTGCAGAAGATTCGATAACACCCTCAATATCAGCTCGTGACTCCATGTCTAAACTTTTTATGTCATACCAAGCGCGCATTTCCATGCCGTTATTGATGGTGACGGGGCGAATAGGGGCGTGCGGAAAGATAAATTTAACACCTAACTCGTCTGGAAGTTTTAACTCAGGAGCAATTGGCGCAAATCCATTACCAGAATCGCCCAAACCGTGTAGCCAAATAATAGTTGCTTTATGGTCACCTTTAGCAGCGATTTCCACGCTTGGTAGTAGCTCGTTTTCCACACTATACTCCTTGGATGTCCAATTTTACGTCTTGATCAGCTTGCAAACTCACTGCTTTATCGAAGAATGCGTAAAATTCAGCATCAGTGCGTTCATCTATCCACTTTCCATCAGTATAATTAAAGTGATGGCCATTGAACTTCGTAGCGACCCATAATTGTTGGAGAGGTGGTTGTTTATTTAATATGATTTTCGTTTTATTTGGCATGGTTAGCGTCAATATACCGCCTGCGCCTTCGTAGTCGATATCGACTTCGCACTCATCAAGTGCTTCTTCAATAGCGATAAACAAATTATCAATTATTTCGTGGTAAACAGAGTCTTGCACTTCGTCGGCCTCAATTAGCGAATTTATACTGTGTATATGCTACCATTGATCCAGAATCCAAGACCAATAAAACGCGTATTTCACATTATGTTAAAGCCACTAGGTAATTTATTCATTATTGCAGCGCCTTCTGGGGCCGGTAAATCAAGTCTTATTTCTGCCTTGATAGAAAAGCATAAAGCCTCTCACCCTAATCAATCAGACGCTGTTCAATTGTCGGTATCCCATACGACTCGTGCGCCTAGGCCTGGCGAGACCAATGGCGTTGAATATTATTTTGTTAGCCACGATGAATTCAAAGCTATGATTGCAAACGATGCGTTTTACGAACATGCAGAAGTATTTGGTAACTATTACGGGACTTCAAAAGCTGCTATTGCAGATAAATTAAGTTCGGGAGTGGATATATTTCTCGACATCGATTGGCAGGGCGCTAGGCAGGTTAAAAAGCAAAACCCGGATGCGAACAGCATTTTCATTTTGCCGCCGAGTAAGGATGCTTTGCTGACGCGTTTAATCAACCGCGGGCAAGATGCGCATGACGTTATAGAAGGTCGCATGGCACAAGCGGTATCCGAGATGTCACATTATAATGAGTTTGACTATGTCATTTTAAATGACCAATTTGATGAAGCACTGCAACAACTTTCCTCTGTTGTTGAGGCGCAGCGTGTCACGATCGATAAACAAGAAATGCGCTACAACACGGTTTTGTCCGAACTTTTGAAACCTTGAGGTTTTTTTAAATCAACGCACAATTTCCAGCAATCGCCATCAAACGATGTAAATTGTTGAATTGCGTGTGATATGCCCCTAACAAAGTACTAGCCACGTTTGTATGATTGATATATACTTCGCGGTCATTTTTTAAGCTTGATGTGATGAATACAGTCATCACCCACTATAAACAACAAACCGGAGCACTTAATGGCACGAGTAACAGTTGAAGATGCTGTAGATAAAGTAGGTAATAGATTTGATTTAGTTTTAGTGGCTGCGCGTCGCGCTCGTCAACTTGCTACGGAAGGTAAAGAGTCTTTTGTTGAAATGGGCAATGATAAACCAACTGTTGTAGCGCTTCGTGAAATTGAAGAAGGTTTTGTTACTGCCGAATCGGTAGAACAGACAGATATGGAAGACCAACGCGAGCAAGAAGCTGCTGAATTCGCATCAGTTGCAAGCATTTTGTCTAACGACTAAGACCTTAATTTGTTGACGGTGAAGTGTACCGGTATTAGGCTTTTTGAAGCTGTAAACAAATAAACTTAAAAACGCCGATATTTATCGGCGTTTTTGTCTTTTAAATCCAAGTAAATGGCCTTATTCTTAAAGCCATCACAAATCATTCAATAGCGCACAATTGTATTTATTTGAAGGCTTAAAAACCAAAATCAGCAGTTATCTGCCAAAGCAGCAAGTCGACTATGTGCAAGCTGCCTATGTGCTTGCGCATGACGCGCATGATGGACAGACCCGCTCCAGCGGCGATCCCTACATTACGCACCCTGTTGCGGTGGCGGGTATTTTGGCGGACATGCACTTAGATTATGAAACGCTAATGGCTGCGCTATTACACGATGTCATTGAAGACACCCACTATTCAAAAGACGATCTATCGCTAGCCTTTGGGGAGGTCGTAGCGGAGCTAGTCGAGGGAGTGAGTAAACTCGATAAACTTCAATTTAGTAGCAAACAAGAAGCTCAAGCAGAAAACTTCCGAAAAATGCTAATGGCCATGGTCAAAGATATTCGTGTCATTTTGATCAAATTAGCTGATCGTACTCATAATATGCGCACGCTTGGTTCCCTTCGTCCTGATAAACGCAGACGCATCGCATTAGAAACCCTCGAAATATATTCTCCACTTGCACACCGCTTAGGTATTCACGACATCAAAAACGAACTTGAAGACTTAGGTTTTCAGGCAATGTACCCGATGCGTCATCGAGCACTTCGCTCCGCTGTTACGCAAGCGCGAGGCAATCGCCAAGAGGTGATTGAAAAAACGCAAACTGAATTGGTTCAAAAGCTCAAAGATCACCAAGTCAAAGGCCGAGTTGTCGGTCGCGAAAAGCATCTTTACTCTATTTATCGAAAAATGAAAAACAAAGAGCTTTCGTTTAACGAAGTGATGGATATTTATGGCTTTAGAGTAATTGTCGAAAGTGTCGATAACTGCTATCGCGTATTGGGCGCAATGCATGGCTTGTACAAACCCATCGAAAATCGCTTTAAAGACTATATTGCGATACCCAGAAGCAACGGTTATCAATCATTGCATACTTCACTTGTTGGCCCGCACGGCATACCTGTTGAAGTCCAGATTCGTACAGAAGATATGGATCACATGGCCGACAAAGGGGTTGCTGCGCACTGGTTGTACAAAGAAGACTATGATCGAGGCAATACCGCGCAAACACGCGCCAACCAATGGATGCAATCCTTGATAGAGCTACAACAAAGCGCAAGTACCTCTGTTGAGTTCATTGAAAACGTTAAAACCGACCTTTTCCCTGATGAAATTTATGTGTTCTCACCCAAGGGCAAAATTATTGAATTGCCGACAGGTGCAACCGCGGTCGATTTCGCCTATGCGGTGCATTCAGATGTAGGAAATACATGTGTAGGTGCAAGAGTAGAACGACGTAACTATTCATTAAACAAACCTTTAGAAAACGGGCAGACCGTTGAAATTATCACTTCGCCCCGCGCGAAGCCAAATGCTAACTGGCTTAACTTTGTAGTAAGCGCTCGCGCACGCAGTAATATTCGCCATTATTTGAAACGTCAGCAATCCGAAGATGCCATCAACATGGGTAACCGTCTGCTTAGACATGCTTTGGGTACGGTAAAACTTGATGAAATTCCACAAAGCGAAATTGCGAGAGTGGTAGAAGAAACCAAACACAGCAGTTTTGATGAGTTACTCAGTAATATCGGTATGGGTAATGAGCTAAGTGCGATTGTCGCGCGTCGTTTGGTGGGCGATAACGACGGCATTTCAGATAAAAA
Organism: Glaciecola sp. KUL10; assembly: GCF_003203515.1. Classification (GTDB taxonomy): domain Bacteria; phylum Pseudomonadota; class Gammaproteobacteria; order Enterobacterales; family Alteromonadaceae; genus Glaciecola. The sequence goes on from NZ_BGNG01000002.1 coordinate 83,023, forward strand.
ATCACATGTGGCGATCAGAGGCACTGAAGGCTTATTGGTGCACTTCTCTAGATGTTGTCACCCGATACCAGATGATGAAGTCGTGGCGATATTGAGCCCAGGGCGCGGTGTCGTGATACATCAAACGGGTTGTACGAATATCCGCAAACTCAGTAAAGAAGAGCCACAACGCGTGTTACCAATGGAGTGGGATGAAGATCCGCAAGGTGATTTTAAAGCCAGTTTAAGGCTAGAGTTATTTAATCATCAAGGTACACTTGCCGCGTTGACAAGCACCATCGCAAGTAGCGACTCAAGTATCATCAACCTGCAAACGGATGAACGAGAAGGCAATGTCTATGTTATTGATATCGAGCTGACCACCAAAAACCGTGTGCATCTTGCCAATATCATGCGAAAAATCCGTGCAATGCCTGAGTTGCAAAAGGTGTCTCGACACAGTCAATACAAACAACAATCAAACTAACCACTCAGAGAGTTTCTTATGTCAAAATCAATTATCCAAACGGATAACGCGCCTGCCGCTATCGGCACATACAGCCAAGCCGTTAAAGCAGGTTCAACGGTTTATTTGTCCGGGCAAATCCCATTGGTACCCGCCACAATGGAAATGGTATCAGAGGACTTTTCAGAGCAAGCTGTTCAAGTCTTTGAAAACTTAAAAGCGGTTTGCAGTGCAGCGGGTGGCGATATGAGCCATCTTGTCAAAGTGAATATCTTCTTAACTGACCTTGGTCACTTTGCCAAAGTAAACGAAATCATGGCACAGTATTTCAATCAACCTTATCCAGCACGCGCTGCGATTGGTGTTGCGCAGTTACCTAAAGATGCGCAAATTGAAATCGACGGTGTGATGGTCTTGCCTGAATAGCGTTTGTTTTTTTACAAAATTTTAGCGCTAAGCGTCTATCAATGACTCAAACACTATGAATCAAAAAATGTCTTATGAGCGATATCAAAAGATTCGCTCTGTCCTCTCGCTTCGCCAACCAGACCTAACGGTGTGTATGGAAGAAGTCCATAAACCTCACAATGTATCTGCAGTAATTCGTTCTTGCGACGCTGTTGGTGTGCATAAAATTCATGCGGTATGGGAAAAAAATGAGTCCTTGCGCAAAGGCACATCGATGGGCAGTCAAATATGGGTAAAAACCCAGCATCACCAAACGATTGAAGATGCCGCTGCTCATTTAAAAGCTCAAAACATGCAAGTACTCGTCACCCACCTAGACGAGCATGCGATTGACTTCAGAGAAGTTGATTATACAAAGCCCACAGCGATTATATTAGGGCAAGAAAAGTCAGGTGCCACGCCGCAAGCCATCGCATCTGCTGATCAAGCTGTCGTGATCCCCATGGTCGGCATGGTGCAATCGTTGAATGTGTCGGTTGCCGCCGCCATCCTCATGTACGAAGCTCAACGTCAACGCGAGGCTGCGGGTATGTACCAGGTGCAAAATTTAGATGAAAGCGAATGTCAAAAAGTGCTCTTTGAAGGCGGTTTTCCTGCCCTGTATGAGATTTGTGTTCGTCGTAATCTCGCATTTCCGTACATTAATGAACACGGTGAAATTGAAGCAAGTACAGATTGGTGGGATTCATTAAAATACAGTTGAAATAAAAACTAAGTTCCTCGGGTCTTATGCTTTGTATCGATACTAACGGCACAAAGATGCCCACTTGAATAATTCAAAGGAACAAAAATGAAAAAATGGTTAATGCTTGCGACAGCACTAATGACTGCAACTTTATCACTCAACGCACTTGCACTTGATCGCACTGTTATTGCTGACAAAGCCGAAAATGTGACACCTCTACTCAATGGCGCAAGTGCACCAAATGTCACGCTTAAAACGGCTGATGGCTCACCGGTAAGTCTGCAAGCTATGCTAATGCAAAAGCCAACAGTGATGATTTTTTATCGCGGCGGTTGGTGCCCATATTGCTCTAGACAGTTAGCTGAGTTAAAGAGCATTGAGCAAGAACTAGTAGACGAAGGCTATCAAGTACTGGCTATTTCTCCTGAATCACCAAGCAAGCTACAAGAACAAAAGCTTGAAACAGAATTTTTAGTTCAGTTGTTATCAGATGAAACATTAGGTGCGATCCGCGGCTTCGGCATCGGGTTTTATGTGCCAGACGACACTCGCAAGTTATACAAAGACAGAATGAACGTTGAGTTAACCGCAGACACCAGTGAACGCGCTGTTTTGCCTGCGCCAGCGATCTTCATCTTGGATGAAAAAGGCACGGTTCAATTCAACTACGTGAACCCTGATTTTCGTGCAAGACCATCTGCAGAACTTGTATTAGCCGCCGCTAAACTAGTTAAATCAAAAGCGTAATCGGTCAAATAGTACCCAGTCCCTTTACCGGCCTGCGCTTTACATCCCTTTCGCGCGGGCTGGTATCCCTTCGTAACAGTAGTCGAAGTGCTTTGTCTTTGCTACAGTCACATTATTATCTCGCTATTACCTTGTAATTATTCATGAAATCATTGGCTGATACGCCAGTTACCACGCTCAAAGGTGTGGGAGCAAAAGTTGCAGAAAAACTAGAAAAACTTGGCTTGCGCAATCTTCAAGATGTCATCTTTCATTTGCCTAATCGCTATGAAGATCGCACGCGTATTTATCCCATTGCGGATTTACACGCCTTTTTGCACGTCTCTGTGCAAGGTGAGATTTTAAGTTCAGACATTAAGTACGGTCGTAAACGTATGCTACTAGTACGAATCGCGGATGGTACTGGTAGTATTACACTAAGGTTTTTTCATTTTTCAGCCGCACAGACTAAGTCGTTAGCGATCGGCAAAACAATTCGCGCATTCGGCGAAGTCCGCACGGGCACTAGCCAATTTGAAATGATGCATCCTGAATACAAAGTCATTGAAAACCCCGAAGACGACCAATTAGAAGAATCACTTACGCCGGTATATCCTGCTACCGACGGTGTTAAGCAGTTGACCCTTCGCAATCTGACCGAACAAGCATTGACCTTGCTAGATAAAGGCGCATTGGTTGAATTGCTGCCTAATGGCCTTTATCAACATCAGGTATCGCTGACTGATGCCTTACATCTAGTGCATCGACCGCCGCCTGACGTTGCAATCGACGACTTGAGCGAAGGTACACACCCAGCACAAAAGCGCTTGGTTGTAGAAGAGTTAATCGCTCATCATTTAGGCATGCTCAAGGTGCGCTCACAAACACAGTCCGATCCGGGCATTGCGATTCCAATTGATAATGAGTTTAAACAGAAATTTCTGAAAACACTGCCATTCTCGCCTACAGGTGCGCAACAACGGGTGGTTAAAGAAATTGAAGACGACATTGCTCAGTCATTGCCCATGCTTCGGCTTGTTCAAGGTGATGTTGGCTCCGGCAAAACCTTAGTTGCCGCTTTGTCGGCTTTATCAGTCATCAGTGCAGGTTATCAAGTTGCGTTAATGGCACCCACAGAACTATTGGCAGAGCAACATGCAGTCAACTTTTCAAACTGGTTGACGCCATTGGGTGTCAATGTAGGGTGGTTAGCTGGCAAGTTAAAAGGAAAGGCACGAACAGAAACATTTGAAAGGCTTAAGAGTGGTGAAATCAATATCGTGTTGGGTACACATGCTATCTTTCAAGAAGCAGTTGCGTATAAAAACCTCGCGTTGGTGATAGTAGATGAGCAACACCGTTTTGGTGTTCATCAGCGCCTAGCACTGCGTAAAAAAGGCGAGGCACAAGGCAAGTACCCGCACCAACTTATCATGACAGCAACGCCGATACCGCGTACGCTAGCGATGACCGCTTATGCTGATTTAGATACTTCGATTATCGACGAATTACCCCCAGGAAGAACACCCGTCAAAACCGTTGTGCTACCCGACACTCGACGCGAAGAAGTGATTATGCGGGTAAAACAAGCCGCTATCGAAAACAAGCGACAAATTTACTGGGTTTGCACCTTAATTGACGAATCAGAAGTCGTGCAATGTCAGGCGGCTGAAGACTCAGCAGTGGCCTTAAGAACTGCCTTGCCTGAATTGAAAGTCGGTCTTGTACATGGGCGTTTAAAACCTGCAGAAAAACAAGCCATTATGGACCAATTTAAAGCCGCAGAATTAGACTTGTTGGTTGCAACCACGGTGATTGAAGTGGGTGTTGACGTGCCCAATGCAAGTTTGATGATTATCGAAAACCCAGAGCGTCTAGGCTTGGCTCAACTTCATCAATTAAGGGGGCGCGTGGGCAGAGGTAGCGTTGAAAGTCATTGTGTATTGATGTATCAAAGTCCGCTTTCTAAAACAGCCAGTAAGCGTTTGCATGTCCTACGCGAAAGCAACGACGGCTTTTTTATTGCAGAAAAAGATTTAGAGATTAGAGGTCCCGGTGAAATGTTAGGCACCAAACAAACAGGCGTTGCTGACCTGAAAATTGCCGATCTTGTGCGCGATGCTGTTTTGATTCCTGAGATTAAAAATATGGCAGAACACCTATGGCGAGAGTATCCTGCGCAATCTCAAGCATTGATAAAACGATGGCTTGCTTACAAAGAGGAGTATGGCAATGCCTGATCACGCTTCTCAGCAAACTAAGGTGGTTATCATTATTGAAGACGAAGGCAGTATGTTTGCAAATGAGCAGGCACAACAACTGTCAGCTAAAACAGGCTTTCCGATAGTTAAACCTTTAAAAACATTGGGCGCTAAAGGAAAGAAACACAAACACCTAACACCCTCTGACAAAGTGGCTCCTTGGCAACTTGCTTACACCGAGAAAGGCCTTGCACTACGAATGACCCACGAGCCTAGTTGGGGAGATATCATTGTTGATTTTGACTCTGCCGCCTTGTTATATCGAAAAGACAAGGGGGGCGGCAAAAATGAGGCGATTGCAAAAGCAATTGGAATCAAAACAAACCCAAACCCTACCGTGATTGACTGCACTGCAGGCATGGGCAACGATAGCTTTGTGATGGCCAGTGTAGGCGCACAGGTCACCATGCTAGAACGCAGTAATGTTATTGCGGCCTTGTTAGATAATGCGCTTAAAGTGGCGAGCGAAGACAATGAAGTTATTCCAAATATGAAACTGGTCAATCAAGATGCCCACGATTATCTCGTGCAACAAAAAGACAAGTGCGCAGATGTCATTTATCTCGATCCGATGTTTCCACACAAGAAAAAGTCTGCCTTGGTCAAAAAAGAAATGCGTGCGTTTCAACTGTTATTAGGCGCTGATCAAGATAGTGAGCAACTACTGACTACAGCATTGTCAAAAGCATCAGCGAGAGTGGTGGTAAAACGTCCAAGTTATGCCGAACCCATTGCTAATCAACAAAACAGAATGCCAAGCATGGCGATTGAATCCAAAAAGCATCGCTTTGATGTATATATACAGCATTAATGATATCTACAGGTGAGTTGTGCGAAACTCAGCTATACTAAATTTAAAAATGATAAGCGCAAACGGCGCAAATAATATCCAATGGAGAAAAAAACATGATTGAAGTAGGAAGTAAATTACCCGAAGCCACGTTTAGCTTGTTAGGCGATGGCGAGATGAGTAATCCAACTACAGAGTCACTTTTTGCCGGTAAAAAAGTCGTTTTGTTTGCGGTGCCAGGCGCGTTTACACCCACCTGTTCTGCGGCGCACTTACCAGGATATGTCGCGTTGGCAGACAAATTTAAAGAAAAGGGTGTCGATGCCATTATATGTTTGTCAGTCAACGACGCATTTGTGATGAATGCTTGGGGAAATGCTCAAAACGCAGAACACCTGGTGATGCTGGCTGATGGAAATGGCAAGTTCACGCAATCCGTCGGTTTAGATATGGATACCGATGGATTTGGCGGTATCCGTTCAGTTCGCTACAGCATGCTAGTGGTAGATGGAGTGGTTGAAAAGCTGAATGTAGAAGAGCCTGGCAAATTTGAAGTGAGTGACGCTGAAACCATGCTTAATACCCTATAGATAGTTTGGCAAGATTAACGATTAGCGGTTTAACTTACTAAAAAGTTGAACCGCGCTTCTCAAATTCTTCTCTGTAACCCATCGCCTTAAACATAAGTATACTTTCCACTGAAATCTCCAAAAATCACTTGAATTCAATGTAAATTAGTCATTAAATCGATTAAGGAATTCAATGTGACACAAAGACTTTGTGACATTTTGATACAAGAGAAGGCGATAAAGTGTCCAAAAAATCAGCTCCTGAAATCGCGCAAATAAGCCGCCGCTCGATGCTCAAAACGGTAGCCAAGGCGGCTGTGTCTGCTATTCCATTAACGAGTATATCCCAAAAAGCCTTTGCAATTAAAAAATCAAAACATGTCTTGCGTGTCTTAGGCACTCACGTCACCTTGCAGGAAGAACTTCGCGCAAAAGCCATGGAAGACTTAGGGATCGAACTTACTTTTGAACCAAAAGGTAGCGCTGCAGTTTTACAAAAGGCTTCAACCAGACCTGAAAGTTTTGATTTGTATGAGCAATGGTCAAATAGCATCAATGTATTATGGCGATCAAACGCTATTCAACCGATCGAAAAATCGAGAATCGAGCGCTGGGACGAGATTAATTCACTGACTAAAACGGGTAAAGTCACATCTGTCGCTAAAATTGGTGCAGGCGACGCCCCCTACAAGCTTCTACATGTGCAAAATGACCGCTCGCTAAATAGCAATGAGACGGGGCAGGTCAGCTTTTTACCCTATGTTCACAATGTTGATTCATTTGGGTACAACACTTCTGTCATTGAAAAGGGCTTACCGTACCAGACGGAAAGCTGGGGGTGGCTTTTAGACAAGAAATACGAAGGCCAAGTTGCGATCGTAAATGCGCCGACGATTGGTTTATTTGATCTGGCGCTTGCTGCACAGGCGAAAGGCTTGGTTCGCTTTAATGACATCGGTTCATTGACAAAGGCTGAGCTAGACCAATTGTTTTCAATCTTGATTGAGTATAAACAACGGGGGCACTTCAGCGGATTTTGGACATCAGTACCAGAGTCGGTTCGTTTTATGAAATCGAAACGAGTAGTGATCGAAAGTATGTTTTCACCGGCTGTTTCCAGTCTCAATGGTCAAAATGTTCCGGTGACCTATGCTGCACCAAAGGAAGGATACCGTGGCTGGCATGGTGTCATGTGCTTGTCTTCAAAAACACAAGGAAGAGCAAAAGACATCGCTTATGAATACATGAATTGGTGGTTGTCAGGTTGGCCGGGCGCATTTATTGCACGGCAAGGTTATTACATTTCTAATCCAGAGCGCTCAAAACAGTTTTTATCGAAAACCGAATACGATTATTGGTACGACGGAAAGCCAGCGGCCGAAAACTTAAAGGGCACCGATGGTAAGGTATCTGTTTTTAAAGGAGATTACAGGACAGGGGGCAGCTATGAAAAACGCTTTAGCAATATAGCGGTTTGGAATACAGTCATGCCCACTTATGAGTATAGTCTTCAAAAGTGGTATGAGTTCTTAAGTGCTTAAACACGACTATGATTAATCAATTAACTACTACACTAAAAGTTCAAGGGATAGGAACTAAACTTGACACTTAAAACACAACTGAGCCTCTTTTTACTCTTATTTCTTCTGCTTTTGGCTTTTCAATTGGTCTTTACACGAATAAGCCAAATAGAACTTGTAGATACCTTTTCAAGCTATCAGATAGCAGCAGGCGAAGAAAAGCTTGTGCGTGAATTAGAGCGTGATGTGCTAGACCTGCAAAGGCATGTTTTAGTGTTTAAAGACACCGGCAGTGCTTCGTCAAAGTTACGCTTTGATGCCATTATTAAGGATGTTAAAGATAGTCTAAAATTCTTGGTTAATAATTTACCCGAAGGCTTGTCCAACGCAGAAATAGGAAGTCGAATTGCTGCAATGGAAGGACACCTTAATGACTATCAAGAAAATTTCAATATCGTTGTTTCTGGCCGTGAAAGCCGAGATTCATTTTTTGAAAAAGGTGTCTTGCAAGCACTAAACTCACTTATAAAGAGCGCTGAAACTCGTTTGAGTTCTCAACCAGCATTACTGCAACAACAGTTTAGTTATCATCTATCTCTGGCCGAAAATACAGCATACCAGTATGTACTCACGCCAAACTCGGAGCTAAAAACAGAATTTTCTAATGAACTCGCTCAGTCATTGGGCATTCTGATGGCGATGAATATAAATGATGATAGCAAGGCTGATATTCAAACCACTTTGCAATCAATAGAAAACCAGTTTACCCAACTGACATTGACCACAACGGGCTACCTCTATTTAGTGAACGTCGTCATGGCGGGCTCTGCAAACGAATTTTTATTTTTGGCAAAAGAGTTATCAGAGGTTACAAAAACATACGCAGACGCTCAAAAAGCCAGTATCTCACAAAGTATTGACGATTCTCGCTCGCGTTTAAACCTGTATTCGGTAATAGGTATTACGGTGAGCGTGCTACTTGGCTTCTTCATCATAGCAAGAATTATTCGACCCATTTCTAAAATTACCCGCGTCTTTGAAAAACTAAGTGCAGGCAAAGATATTACAGATATACCAGGTGGGCATCGCAAGGATGAAATTGGTCAGCTAGCGAAAGCCGCAAAAGTGTTTAATACCAAAAATATGCAAACAGAAAGCTTGTTGATGGAGGCTCAAGCATCTCATCAAGAAGCTAAGAACTTGAATGAGCAGTTAAAAGAAGCAATCGATCAAGCCGAAAGAGCCAATGCGTCAAAAAGTATCTTCTTGGCAAACATGAGTCACGAAATCAGAACGCCGCTGAACGCGATCATTGGTCTGGTAGACTTATCAATGCGCGGAGATATTGATAAAACTGTCGAAAATAACTTATCTAAGATTTTATATTCAAGCCAAATACTGACCAATGTCATTAACGATATTCTTGATTTCTCTAAGGTTGAAGCGGGAAAACTCGAAATCGAAGACAGCTATTTCTCATTTGCTTCTTTACTCGATACGCTCCTTGCAGTTGCTAGTCTTAAGGCATCCGAAAAGAATTTAAACCTTCATTTGTATGTCGATCCTGAATTACCAACCAACGCTATTGGCGATCCGCTTCGTATTTCTCAGGTTGCACTTAACTTGCTAAGCAATGCAATCAAATTCACTCGTAATGGTAGCGTTGATTTGAGTCTGCTCTTTGAGCGTTTTGATGATTCGTCTAAATTCAAGTTGATCATGTCAGTCACGGACACAGGGATTGGCATGACAGACAAACAACTTGAAAGAATCTTTTCACCGTTTATGCAAGCTGACGGCTCTACAAGCCGTGAATTTGGGGGGACAGGCCTTGGCCTCACGATTGTTCAGCAGTTAGTGAAATTGATGGATGGACACGTAGAGGTTTCATCAGTGCTAGGAGAGGGGAGTACATTTGAATGCAGCTTTGTTTTAAAACACGAACCCACACCACAGTTTCTTTTGGATCGGGACAATGAATTTAATAGCCATATCCACTACCTAAAAGCAGGCGAAAAAGCGTTTGTATGTGAAAAGTACCTAAATCGAATAAGCGAAAGTTTAGTATTTGCTACACATCAGAATTTATCTGCGCTAGCGGAGCAAGCAACAAATGACGGCATTATTATTATTGATATCGAAAACGGTCGTCAAGCGCGTGCTTTACATACTGATGTACAAAAACTTAAAGCAAAAAACGTCAAATATGCATGCGTAACTAATACCCAACCAGAACAACTCAAAGTAATGTTATCTGCACAATGGGAATGTCCAGTGCTTGCTCACCCGTTTACTCCTACGCAGTTTTATTCCTTTGTTAGCCATATGTACAACAATACTGTGCCCTTTACCGCGCCTTCACACGATATTGAACGAGAAAACCCTTCAGTCAATATTATCTCGACCAAGTTATACGAGGGGCACGTATTGTTAGTGGAAGACAACAGCATCAATCAAGCAGTAGCGGGTGAAATGTTGCATTCATTTGGCCTGACCTACGATATCGCAGAAGACGGTCAACAAGCGATTACAAAAATAAATAATTCGCCCTACTACGACTTAATTTTGATGGATATCCAGATGCCTGTGATGGATGGAAATCAAGCGACCAAAGAAATTCGTCAGTTAGGGTTTACTGACTTCCCCATTATTGGTTTATCTGCTAACGCAATGAAAGACGACTACAAAGCTGCAAAGCAAAGCGGTATGGATGATTACTTAACTAAGCCCATCAGGCGTGAGACCTTGCGCGAAGCCATCGAAAAATACTTAAAGGTAAAAACTAACGCGCATTAAATTATACGGCATCACTGGAAGACTCTTTAAGTAAGTCATGCTCAAGCATTTGGATGATGTATAATCCTCGTCATAGAAAGCGTGAGGTTTAATAAAAAAGTGCAAAATTACGATGTAGTCATCATTGGAGCAGGTGCAGCTGGCTTATTCTGTGCCGCTGAAGCAGGCAAACGCGGGCGCAGTGTACTAGTAATCGACCATGCTAAGCGCCTTGGTGGCAAAATTTTGATGTCTGGTGGCGGCCGCTGTAATTTTACTAATATGTATGCATCACCTGAAAATTTCTTATCGCAAAATCCTCATTTTTGTAAATCAGCATTAAGCCAATATACCCAGTGGGATTTCATTGCACTGGTCAATGACTACAAAATCGCTTACCACGAAAAAACCTTAGGGCAGCTCTTTTGCGATGACAGCGCCAAACAAATCGTAGATTTACTATTAGCAGAATGTAAAAAAGCCAAGGTAGTGATTAAGAACCGCACTGAAATTAGCGCGGTATCTGTACTCGAATCAGGCTACCAAGTATTGACTGCCGGTGGTGATTTTGAGTGTGAGTCACTTGTTATCGCTACAGGCGGATTGAGTATGCCGAAGCTTGGTGCAACTCCCTTTGGATATAAAATTGCAGAGCAGTTCAGTATTCCGATTGTCCCAACAAGAGCAGCGCTTGTCCCTTTCACTTTGCATGAGCATGATAAAGAAGTGATCAGTGAGCTTAGTGGTATTTCGGTCGATGCGCGCGCAACATGCAATAATACCTCGTTTAACGAAAATATACTCTTCACACATCGTGGATTAAGCGGGCCCGCGGTGCTACAAATTTCAAGTTATTGGAAACCGGGGCAAGAAGTGAGCTTTGATTTGTTTCCAAACGGCGATTTAGAAGGAAACTTGAAACTCGCACAAGCAAGTACACCAGAACTGTTAATGTCCAATTGTCTATCAAAACACTACCCCAAGCGCTTTATTCAATCCGCATTAGACTACTATAAACTGCCAAATAAACCGTTGAAGCAATACAACCACAAAGAGTTGTCGCAAGTAGCAGAGGCATTCACAAACTGGCAAATAAAACCCAACGGAACAGAAGGTTATCGCACCGCAGAAGTTACACTAGGCGGCGTAGACACAGACTACTTAAGCTCAAAAACCATGGAAGTTAAGCGTCAAAAAGGTTTGTTTTTTATTGGTGAAGTAGTTGATGTGACAGGGTGGTTAGGCGGTTATAACTTTCAGTGGGCGTGGTCTAGTGGGTTTGTGGCTGGGCGGGTTTGTTGAGTATTCTTTCTGAGTACACCTAACAAGCATAAGCCAAAAGTACAGACCTATATAACAGTGCACCAGGAATAGTGTCACCTGTGATAAAGGTGATGTTTGTGTCTAAGGCTGCTCAATAAGAATAAGTGATGCTTGGCTTCATTCGCTTAACAAAAAGTAAAGTGATATAACCCCACAAGAAAAATAAAACTAAGGACCACGATTAATGAAACGCTGTGCTTTTTTATCAACTGACAACCTCGAAGATTTCTTTGTGTACGACATGATGGTTGCACCCCATTTAAAAAAACTAGGTTGGCAGGTTGAAGAAATCTCATGGCGTGACACGACTCACAACTATGATAATTACGATGTCGTCGTGGTGCGAAGTACTTGGGATTATCAGCAACATGAGCAGGCGTTTATGGAGTGTTTACAAGGCATTGATAATTCAAAAGCCATATTGGAAAACAGCCTAAGCACCATGCAATGGAATATCTCTAAAACCTATCTACGCACGCTTAATCAAGGAGGTGTGCCTATTATTCCTACCATCTGGTGCGATCAACTATCAGCAAGTGATCTTGAAGATCCGTTTGGTAAGTTTGATAGCCAAGAAATTGTGATTAAGCCGTATGTCAGTGCAAATTCTGATTTTACTTATCGATTGGATGCGCCATCGCTTAAAGCCCAATCAGCAAAGATCCTTGAAGAGTTCTCAAATAAAAGCGCGATGATTCAGCCTTTTATTAAAAGTGTCATTGAGCAAGGTGAGTACTCACTCTTTTATTTTGATGGTCAATTTAGCCATGCTATCTCGAAACACCCCAAAGCTGGCGATTTTAGAGTGCAAGAAGAACATGGTGGTGAGTTAAAACTAGTCACACCCACTCGGGCTCAATTTGATTTAGCTGAGCAAACATTAAGTGTGTTGCCGGACCAACCCTTGTATGCGCGTATCGATATTGTTGATTTAGGCAGTCAATTAGCCATTATTGAAGTTGAACTTATCGAACCTTCGCTTTACTTCAATATGGATGATAGGGCTGCGGAACGGTTTGCTTTGGCGCTACATAACAAATACACCTAGTAGGTCGCTGAATACAAAGCGAGATAATCACGGTCTTATTTGCTTAAGTCTTTATGCAAATCCTGATTTGAGGCATCGATGCAACTTAATGATAGAAAGCAAAAAGAATTGACTACTCTCATTTAAAAAACTAACCAAAACAACGAGTAAAAAAATGGCAGAAATAGGTAAAAATTCAAAGGTAAAAGTAGCCTTAGCGCAAATTGCACCCGTTTGGCTTAATCGTGACGCAACGCTAAAAAAAATCATCGATGCAACTAATCAGGCTGCTGATCAAGGTGCGCAATTGGTTACGTTTGGTGAATGTTTGTTGCCGGGTTATCCCTTTTGGTTGGATTTTACGGGTGGTGCCGAATTTAACTCGCAAAAGCAAAAAGAGATGCAAACGCATTATTTGACACAAGCGGTTAATATTGAAGCGGGTCACCTTGCGCCGCTATGTGATGTCGCCAAAAACAGAAATATTGCAATTATTGTCGGTATTGCGGAGCGTCCAGATGACAGAGGCGGCCACAGTATTTATGCGTCATTGGTCTACATTGATAATCAGGGTGATATTCAAAACGTACACCGTAAATTGATGCCAACTTATGAAGAGCGCCTAACGTGGTCACCTGGTGATGGTCATGGGCTCAGGACATTTGGCTTAGGCAACTTTACTTTGGGTGCCTTAAATTGTTGGGAAAACTGGATGCCATTACCGCGAGCCAGTTTGTATGCTCAAGGTGAGGACCTTCACGTCGCGATCTGGCCAGGTGGTGAGCATAACACCCATGATATTACTCGCTTTATCGCAAAAGAAGGTCGCAGTTTTGTGATGTCAGTATCTGGTTTGATGCGAAAATCTGACTTTCCTAAAGACACGCCACACTATGATGAAATTATGGCGAAAGCACCAGACATGTTAGCAAGCGGTGCGTCCTGTATTAGTGCACCTGATGGCGAATGGGTAATTGAACCACAAATCGGTGAAGAAGGAGTTTACATTGCCGAAATTGACCATCAACGGGTGTTAGAAGAGCGTCATAATTTTGATCCGGTTGGTCATTACTCAAGACCTGATGTGACTCAACTTCATGTCAATCGAGAACGCCAAATAACAGCAAAATTTAAAGATTAATTACACTGTGTTTGGCTATTTATTTTAGCTTATCGGCACTAAAGTGATGGCCGAGTTTCTCGGTCTTTGTTTTGAGGTACCCTTTATTGTCTTTGGTAACACCATGGTCAATTGGTTTACGCTCGACAATATTGATACCTAGTTCAGTTAACGCTGCGACTTTTTTGGGGTTGTTGGTCATCAAAGATATGTTTGAAATGTTCAATGCTTCTAGCATGTACTTGCAAATATCATAATTGCGTAAATCGGCATCAAAGCCTAGGTGTTCATTTGCTTCAACGGTATCCATCCCTTGGTCTTGAAGTTGGTAAGCCTTTACTTTGTTTAACAAGCCTATGCCTCGGCCTTCTTGGCGAAGGTAAAGAATAATGCCTTTACCACTATCAACAATATTTTGCAGTGCTTTTTCTAGTTGAAAGCCACAATCACAACGTGTACTGAATAATGCGTCACCCGTTAAACATTCTGAGTGCACACGAATTGGCACTGTTTCGTTTGGTGTCCAATCACCATATGACAAAGCAACATGTTCTTGTTGGCTATCGGTTTCTACGAAACCATGGATACGAAACTCTCCAAAACGGGTGGGTAGTTTTGCATTGCTCACGTACTCAAATTTACTGCTTGTTTCAGTCATAAAAAAACATCGGCCTTTCGTGTGTAGGCGCATAAATTGGGACAATTATTCAAAAAACAAGGTCTCGCGAAGTGAAATAAAGCGCTAGATTCTACTTCTTATTGAATCCATTGTGAATAAGTCGTGAAGTTGTCCAGGCGATCAGGTTCTGCTACAGCGTATCCTTGTGCATAGTCTACGCCCATTTTGCCAAGTTGGACCATCACATCTTTGTTTTCAACAAACTCAGCAACTGTCTTTATCGACATTGCCTCGGCAATGTCTCTGATTGAGGTCACCATTGCCAAATCGATTGGGTCACTCAGAATATCCCTTATAAAGTTGCCATCAATCTTGACATAGTCAACAGGTAGGTTTTTAAGATAGCCATAACTTGAAAAGCCTGTACCAAAATCATCTAGCGCAAAAGTACAACCCAAGCGCCTAAACTCTTCCATAAATTTAATGGCTTCGGCCATCTTTATAATTGCCATCGTTTCGGTGATTTCAAAGCAAATTAAATGATGCGGTATATGGTATTTTTCAAATGCATTTAATAAGAAAAACTTGAAATCCTCATCAGCGATAGATGCGCCTGACAAATTAATGTTGCAACTTGCGGTACTCTTTTGAAATTCATCATGCGTATTAAGCCAGTCAAAGGTATTCTCAACCACCCAACGGTCGATTTTACAGCTCAAATTATAACGCTCAGCTGCTGGCATAAAGTAGTCGGGTATAATGACTTTATCATTGGAGTCTTCTAGACGAACCAGGACTTCGAAATGGTCTTTTTCCTCAGTGCTGCTAAGTGGACGATAATGTTGATAGAACAAGACAAAGCTATCTTCTTTGAGTGCTCTGGTAACTTGATTGATCCAGTATAATTCGCGCTCGTAGGTGACGTTCATTCCCATTTCATTTGAATATACATGGAAGTTGTTCCTACCATTTTCTTTTGCGACAATACACGCTGTATCTGCGTAACTTAAAAACTCTTCTGGCGACATACTGGCGCTTTCGTATACACAAAGTCCGATTGATACACTTTGATTAAAAGTGTGCTTATCCCATTTAAATTCAAAATTACGCACTTTTGCTAAAATGCTGTGCGCTAAGGTATCTAACTCACCGTCAGATTCATAAACTGAAAGTAGGCCAAATTCATCTGCGCTCAAACGTGCAAAACAAAGCTGTTGATGTGTAACTTCGAAGAGTTCATGAGAGAGCTCTTTAATGTAAATATCGCCAGCTGTGTGCCCACAGGTATCGTTGATTACTTTAAACTGGTCTACATCGATATAAAGCATAGCCAGCTTTTTTCCACCTAAGTCTTTTTCGATTGCATCAGCCACAAAGTCTACAAAATGGCGCCTATTGTACAAACCGGTAAGTTGGTCGTGCGTGTTAAGGTATTGCAGGTTAAGTTGGTGTAAACGTCTCTCTGTGACATCAAAGATAGAGCCATACTGTATATTCTGGTCATGTTTCTTGGTGATGTTACATGAGATAGAAAACCAAAATTCTGAACCATCTAGCCGTTTTCCTTTGACCTCTCGTCCAACTACTTCTTGTTGGATTTGCAATTCTCCAAAGAGTAAATCAGCGTCTGCAGAGTCGGCAAATAGATCCGTCAAATGGGGGTATGTGCTGAGCATATGTTGAGTATCGATAAAGCCGAACAAGTAAGCTAGATGTGGATTGACTTTACTCAGTTCACCATTGGCCTTTGCTACATAAAGTCCGTCTGAAGAAGACTCAAAATAGTCTTTAAAACCGCTCAAAAAAGCAATTTTTGTGTTTTTTGCGGTACTTGAGCGCCTTTGAATAGACTGTTCACGACTAACTATAGCGACACCGATTAGCATGACGCCGAAACAGGTAAATGAGAATACTAAAACACTAGAACCAGACAAATGACTGCTTCCTGCAACAAATCCGCTTATTTCAAGCGCTGACACAATCCCCAATGCAAACCAGCCACTGAAATACAATGCCGTGCTGCGCAAATCGACCTGCGCCCTATAGACAAGCGTTGCAATGAGTTTACTAAGTAAAAAGGCCGTTATAATACTCAGCAATGCCACTAGCTGCCAAAAGTCATTCGATAAAAATAGGCTGGCGAAAGGTGCAATTAACAATGCGTAGTGAGCCCGTAACCAGTTTGTGGAAACAGGAGAAAAAATTACTCGGCCAATTTTTATTGCCGCAAATAATGTCACCATCAAAGCGAATGCGGTTATTTCAGCCGCAAATGCTGGCAGTGAGAATATATTTGGCAGTATTCCTTCGGCGCTCAATAACGTTGTCATACTCGATACTGAGAAAATTGAAAACCAAAAACGAGATGGTGTAGAACGCACCAAATAGGTGATAAAGAAGTAGGTCGCTAGCAGAGACAAACCGCCACTTAATGCGCCTAATAAAATGAAACGAGTGACATTTTGGTTTTGGTAAGCCTGAGCTTCCCATATTTCGATTGGGAAGCTAGCAGGCCCATCATCATGGACGCGCAAATAGATTGATAAAACTTGTTCTGGTCGAATTGTAAAATCCAGTCTAAACGCGTTTTGTGCATCTGTTGTAGATTCATTGTCTAGTTGATTTCGTTGGATAGATTGCACAATTCGCCCCTGCTCATCCAATAGAAAACCATCGATGCGGTCAACGAATGTATTGCCACTTATCAAGGTAAAGTCTTTATTATTTAATTCACGATGCGCGATGGAGAATCTTAACCACATGACATTGTCATCAGGCATTGGATCAAGTGTAAACGTTTGATCCCATTCAGAGATTTCTAAAACATCAGAAAGAAGTAGCATTTGTCTCGTGTATTGAACCTCTGCGATGACCTTAAGATTCTTCACACCTTGGATGTCGCTAGATTGTATTACAGGGGCTGAAGCATTGGCCTTGAGTGCGAATGAAGAAATTAAAGCGAAGAGAAGGCATTTGACCAACCACTGCATAGAGGAATAAATAATTTGATATGTAGATGACGCTTATCAAAACAGAAAATAGACAGTTTGTGAAGTTATTATTTATGAATAAAATGTGATAGCTAGTTGAAATTAAATGAAAAGATTGTCTTAGAAGACGATAATTTTGCATTTATTCCTAAATTCTATATGGAAATAGAATATTCCTCATCAAGACAATTGGATATTAGACGAAATGAATTAAAGATTGAAATTGCCAAGTGTCAATTAACATGTTGTTATAGAAATGTTAATTAAATCGGTGCTTGAGAAAATTAAGAACAATGAAAATAATGAAGCTAACGAGTCAGCAATCCGCTAATCGCACAAAGGAACATCTACTTTGTTTGTCAAAGCGAATAGTATTTCTTCCTTTATTCTCGATCTCACTTTTTGCCTGTGCTGAGCCGCCATTAACTCCTGATTTAGATACTGGCAAAAAGAAGTCAGCAGTATGTGCAATGTGCCACGGAGAAGATGGTATTGCGCTTGTGCCTATTTACCCTAATTTAGCTGGACAAAAAGAAGGTTATCTAAAACTACAATTAGAAGCATTCAGAAAAGGAGAACGAGTGAATATGGCAATGAGTTCGCACGCACAAAAGCTAAGTGATCAGGACATTGCCGATTTGTCTGCTTACTACGCCAATCTTGATCCTCGAGGTGGTTCCTTTCAAAAGCAAACTAAATAAAAAGCTTTTACGTAAAAACAACTGAGTCACGTATATAAATGTCGACGACGTGTAAACGGTTGAAACCAATAAAAACGAAATAAAGCTTCTAAATTAACAAGGACGCACAAGCATGTACCATATTCATCACTTAAACAGCTCACGCTCACAGCGCATCATTTGGTTACTTGAGGCGGCAGGTGCTGAATATCAAATTCACGTATACAAGCGCGACGCCAAAACCAATTTAGCACCGCCTGAGCTCGCAAAGATACACCCTTTAGGTCGTGCTCCTGTGCTAGTTCATGAAGGAAAAACGATTGCAGAGTCTGGCGCAATTTGTGACTACATTGCTCGCCAGCATCCATCTTCAGGCTTTATCCCACCCGAAAATAGTGATGACTTTAACGAAGTACAATTTTGGTCTCATTATTCGGAAGGTAGCTTTATGCCTTCACTCGTAACCAGCATGGTGCTTGAAAAAGCTCGTGCGAAAGCCAGCCCGTTTTTCGTTAAATTTATTGCAGATAAGATAATCGATGGGGTGATGAATGCTTATTTCGGTCGCAACATCCAACAAAACTTGTCATTTGTAGAGCAATATTTGCAAGGCAAGACTTGGCTAGTAGGTGAGCAGCTATCTTTGGCCGATTTTCAAATGAGTTTTGGTCTAGAAGCACTGTATGATGCTGGCAAACTAGACTCTCTAGCCAACATGAAAGCCTATGTTGAACGAATAAGAGAGACCGATTCTCACAAAACAGCGATGGTAAAAATGGGCTTGGCTGGCGGTTAACGAGCAAGCAAAGAGTGATGCTTAGTGTTTAGACGCTAAGTAATCTTCAATTAAATTGATAAATGCATAGCCATAGCGTTCTAATTTCTTCTCGCCCACGCCGCTGACATTAAGCATTTCATATGTGCTAGTGGGCAGTTTACTTGCCATATCTGCCAGCGTTGCATCACTGAAGATAACAAACGCGGGCACGTCGTCGTCTTGTGCAATGTGTTTGCGCAAGTTTTTCAATTTTGCAAACAAGGCTTTGTCGATATTTAAGTTTTCTTGCTCACTCGGTTTTGTTGATTTGACACTCAATTTAGGGACCGCTAACTGCACCACTTGTTCGCCCTTTAGCACCGCTCGTGCCGCCTCATTCAGCTTTAAAATACCTGCAGCGGTCATGTCGATTCTGATGAGTCCAAGATGAACGAGTTGTTGAATAATACTGAACCAATGACTTTCACTATGAGCCTTGCCGATACCATAGGTAGAAAGTTGCTGATATTCGTTATCAACGATGCGTTTGTTAGACGAGCCTCGCAAAACCGCAATGACCATTTTAACCGAGGTATCTAGCTTGAGCCGATAGATGCAAGACAGTACTTGTTGAGCTTTTATCGTGCCGTCGAACATCTGAGGAGGATCAAGGCAAATATCGCAGTTTCCGCAGGGCGACAAACGATAGTCGGAAAAGTAATTAAGCAGCACTAATCGCCTGCACGTTTGAGCCTCAGCAAAAGACTCCATCGCGGTAAATTTGTGCATCTCAATATCAACACGCGCATCTGGAGTATCTGTTGAAATCCACTGTTTAATGCGCGCCGAATCACGCTCGTCATAAAGCAATAGCGCTTCTGCGGGCAATCCGTCACGTCCAGCGCGTCCCGTTTCCTGATAATAAGACTCGACGCTTCGAGGAACATCATGGTGAACAACAAAGCGTACGTTGGATTTGTTTATGCCCATGCCAAATGCTACCGTTGCCACGACCACTTGCAGATCATCTTTCAAAAATGCACTTTGCACTTGTTCGCGTGTTTGGGTATCTCTGCCGGCATGATAAGCATCGCTTTTGATCCCTGACATTTGCAGTTTGTGGTTTAGGTCATCTACCTTTTTACGGCTACCGCAATAAACGATTCCCGCCTTTTCCTTCTGTTGCTTAACGAAAGTGAGTACTTGCTCAAAGCCTTTATACTTAGGTAACACATTGTACTTTATGTTTGGTCTATCAAAGCCGCCCTTGTATACGTAAGGATTATCCAGTTTGAGCTGTTCTTGAATGTCAGCTTGTGTGGCAACATCAGCGGTGGCCGTTAGTGCAATAAACGGCACACCTTGAAAATACTGCTTCAGCCCACCTAGGCGCATATATTCGGGTCTAAAATCATGACCCCATTGCGATACACAGTGTGCCTCATCAATCGCGATCATTGAAATACTTACCGACGCAAGCTGTTTTAAAAACCAAGTCTGACAAAGCCTTTCTGGCGCCACATATAAGAGTTTAAGCAGACCGTTTTGGGCTTTTTCCAAGATTGAGTTTTGAGTATGGTTCTCTTGGCTTGAATTAAGATAGGCAGCCTCGACACCTTGGGTAATCAACTGCTGTACTTGGTCTTGCATCAATGAAATCAAAGGGGATACAACGATTGTCAGGCCAGGTAAACAAAGTGCAGGCACTTGATAACACAATGATTTACCGCCCCCAGTAGGCAACAAAATAAGGCTATCGTTGCCCAACATCACTTGCTCGATAACCTCAGCTTGACCTGGCCTAAACTCTGGATAGCCAAATACACTCTTGAGAACATCAAGAACTTTGTTTGAATTTGATAAAATGGGCGCGCTGCTGGTCAAGTTACTTCCTAATTATTGGACGCTAATTTTACTCGTTTTTTGCGCTTAGAATACAGCCCTTACTGCTAGTAATTTGTTTAGTCATTGAATTTAATACTATTATCCCTAAAGCGGCGGTTTTACTGCTTGAATATTGTACTTTTATGCTCCACAATCCGCGGAATTCTTCCTCTTCAATTCTCTCAAAATCTCGCAAGGCTGATATGAGCGACAATAATAGTGTTAAATCCGGTGTGATATTCGCACTTTGTGCTTATACCATGTGGGGGCTTGCGCCCATTTATTTCAAAGCACTTGCGGCTATCCCTGCGCCAGAGGTTTTAATGCACCGCGTGTTATGGTCGGTGGTGGTTTTGATCGTGCTTATCAGCGCACTCAAACATTGGCCGAAAATAAAGGTAGCGCTCTGTTCACCTAAAATACTGTTAACACTGTTTTGTGCTGGGTTTTTACTCGCGATAAATTGGCTCCTGTTCATTTGGGCAGTTAATAATGGACACATGCTTGAATCAAGCCTCGGTTACTATATCAATCCTTTGATTAACGTCTTTTTTGGGCGTTTGTTTTTAGGTGAAGTACTCAGGCCGGTGCAAAAGGCAGCCGTTATCATTGCATTGACAGGTGTAGCGATTCTTGTGTTCAATTTTGGTCAAGTACCTTGGATTGCACTCACCCTTGCGGTCAGTTTTAGTACTTACGGTTTGCTGAGAAAGCAAGTAAAGGTCGATTCGATACCTGGTCTGCTGATTGAAACTCTCATGATGTTGCCCGCTGCAATCATATACCTAATTTGGTTTGCTGAAGTATCAGGTGATTTTGCTACTAACACCAGCCAGCTCAATCTGTTACTGCTGGCGGCAGGTATTGTTACCACTGTGCCGCTGTTATGCTTCACGGCTGCCGCAAGACGAATCAAGTATTCAACACTTGGGTTTTTCCAATACATTGGTCCATCATTGATGTTTATCTTGGCCGTGCTCATCTACGACGAAGTATTGGATACAGCAAGGCTTATCACCTTTGGTTTTGTGTGGTTGGCTTTAGTCGTATTTTCTTATGACTCGATCAAAGCGTATCGCGCCGAAAGAAAAGCATTAAAGCCTGAGCCCGTTTAAACCTTTTGTTGTTCTGGTTCTACATTTGGTGCTTCTTGTGCTAAGTCAATATCTTCTTCTTGTTTGTGATTAGACGCTAACACCATGTATACACTCGGCAAGACCAACAAGGTAAACACCGTCCCCACAAGCATGCCTGCAACCAATATAATACCAATACTGTTTCGAGCCTCTGCGCCTGCCCCAGTCACCAACACTAATGGGAAGTGACCCAAGACAGTGGCGGCCATCGTCATCAATACTGGCCGCAATCGTGTTTGCGCGGCTATTTGAATTGCTTGAAGCTTTTCGTGCCCCTGTTTTTGCATGTGATTGGCAAATTCAACAATCAAGATCCCGTTCTTAGCAATTAGGCCGACTAGCGTAATAAAGCCAACTTGTGAGTATATGTTTATCGTAGTGAAATCGAGAAAGGCAAACATGATCGCACCGCTTAATGCCAACGGCACGGAGCCGAGCAAAACCACTAATGGGTCTCTAAAACTATTAAACTGAACTGCCAGCACCAAGAAAACAAAGAAAAGCGCAACAAGTAAAACGCCTTCAAGCGTGTTGCCTTCCAGTCTGATTTGACGAGATTCACCCGCGTAATCAACATTATAGTCTTTGGGAAGGATATCAGCGGCTGCCGCCTCTAAGGCACTTAGACCTTGCTCTTTAGTCGTACCTGGAATCACTTCGCCATAAATCCTGAAAGCATTTTTTTGTTGGAACTTAGTTAACACTCTCGGAGCTGTTTCATTGACTAAAGTGGCGATTGAGCGCACTGGCACTAAGTCGCCATTTGGCGTTCTTAGTTTTAAGTCGAGTATGGCTTCTGGATTGGCCCTGCCATCGCCATCAATCATCGGGATCACACGATACGCACGACCATCTTGGTTGTAACGATTAACAAAGTTTCCTGACAAAAATACACCGAGTTGCCTAGACACACTGCTTAAATCCATCCCCAAATCCGCAATGCGTTCGCGGTTCAATAAAAAGCGCACCTGAGGCAGATCGATTTTTAGGTCCGTTTCGGCAAATAAGAATTTACCGCTGGCATTGGCTGCCGCGACCATTTGGTCAGCGTATACTTTCATATCTTGATAAGGGTCGGTGCTTAACACGACTAACTCGACTGAAAAATTGCCTGCGGTCGGCAGTGCAGAATCTAAAACAGGAAAGGCCTTTAAACCAGGTACACTAGAAAGCTTTGCAAATGCCTGCCAAAACATATCCTGAACGGGTTGGCTACGTTCATTTGGATCGACAAAGTCTACCCCTGAAAAAGCCCCATTGGGATTAACGATTTGCCACATAAATTTAGCACCTTCTAACTCTTTCATTGTGTCGACTATGTCATCCATGTGCTCCATGCTGTATTGCAAAGAGGCGTTGGATGCAGACTCAACAATGACGTTGATAGAGTTTTGATCTTCTGTCGGTGCGAGTTCTTTAAGCGAAAACAAATAAAAGGGAATAGCCAGCAATGTAAAGAAAATGGCGATAGTAAGTACTTGTGCTTTTAGTTCGATTGTCTTTAATAGTACCTTGCCATATTTATCTTGAAGATAGGCAAATACCTTGTTTACTTTGCGCGTTAACCTGCCTTCTTTGCCACCCTCTGGGCTGGCGTAAGCACTCATAATCGGAGATAGCGTAATCGCTACAAATCCTGAAATTAACACGGCGATAGCCAAAGTAAATGCGAATTCTTTAAACAATGCACCTGTCAGGCCTGATAGCAAACCAATTGGCGCATAAACCGCTGCAAGGGTGACGGTCATGCTAATAATCGGTGATAGCAATTGGCGTGAACTCGCCAATGCTGCTTGCATACGAGTCATGCCATTTCGCATGTATCGAGCGACGTTTTCGACGACGACAATCGCGTCGTCAACCACAAGTCCAACCGACAGTACAATCGCTAAAACAGTGAGTAGGTTAAGAGTGAAACCCATCAAGGTCATGGCTGCCACCGCACCCAAAATAGAAATTGGAATGGTGACCAATGGCACAAGCGCAGTTCTAAACGAGCCCATCATCGCAACTACGACTAGGCCCACTAAGATGACGGTTTCTGCAAGTGTGATAAATATCTCACGCAAGGCTGAACGCATGTAAATGGTGCCATCAAAACCGTCGGTTATGCTCAATCCTTTGGGTAGAGTGGGGTTTATTTCCGCAAGCTTTTCATACAGGTTATCGCCAATCTCAATTTCGTTGGCACCGGGTAATGGCCATACAGAGATATATAAAACCGTATCTTTGTCGAGTCTGGAGCTGACTTGACCTTCTTCTTGACCAAGGCTTAATCGCGCCACGTCTTTTAGGCGGATTTGTGCGCCTTCTACTTGGCGAATAATCAAGTTTTCAAAGTCAGATACTTGGCTAAGTGATGTGTCAGTGAGCAAGCCTATGCGTTGATTATTATTTTCTGCCGCACCGACCGTCGCAATTAAGTTATTAGCACGCAATGCCGCAGAGATATCCTCTGCTGAGACATTAAATGAGGCCATTTTGTTAGGGTCTAGCCACACTCGCATGGCTGGTGAACGCCCACCTTCTAAGCCGACGCGTTGCACACCATTGATCGTTGATAAGTTCGGTACCACACGTCTGGACAGATAATCAGTCACTTCAAGACGGGACATACCCGCTTCTTCTTCGTCAAAGTTAACCGTTAGATAAAACACTGCAAAGGGACGGTCTGCTCTGACGACTTGAACTGAGGGATCTTCCGCACCCTCGGGCAGTTCAAACCTGATTTGATCAAGTCTTGATGAAAGCTCGGCCAGTGCTCGCGTCGAATCAACACCTAAACGAAGCCATACCGTTACTGTGCTCACGCCGGGCGTTGTGCTTGATTCAACATAGTCTACGCCGGGAACAGAAGCCGCTGCTCGCTCGATAGGTTCGGAGATAAAGCCCTGCACAACTTCTGCAGAGGCACCAACATAAGGTGTGGTAATCTGCAATGACGCGCTTTCGATGCGCGGAAACTGCAAGATTGGTAACTCAACGGCCGCTCTTAGGCCAACTAGCACAAGCGCTAATGACAAGACAATTGCCAACACAGGGCGAGTGACAAAAATATCCATAATAGAGCGTTTTGAATCACTCAAATCGACAATTTGTTCGCCAATTTTAATATTTTTCATTATTGGCTTACTCGTGCGGCATTAAGTGACGTATTTTCAGCGATATTGACAAGCA
Source organism: Glaciecola sp. KUL10 (assembly GCF_003203515.1). GTDB lineage: Bacteria > Pseudomonadota > Gammaproteobacteria > Enterobacterales > Alteromonadaceae > Glaciecola. Next base: position 107,975 of record NZ_BGNG01000002.1, read on the forward strand.
TACCTTCGCGAAGTTTATACGAACCCATTGTGGCAATAAGGTCTCCATAAGAAAGCCCGCTTTTCACAACAGTTTGGTTGCTTTCTTGAGTAATGGTTTCTATCGGTTTTCGAGTCGCGCGATAGCTTCCACTGTCATCTTTATTTAGAGTATAAACATAGGTACCAAATGCATCGTAGCGGATAGCAAGTGTGGGCAAGATAATGACACTTTCAACTTGCTCAATTGGAATATCGATGCTGACCAAACTGCCTGGTTTAAAATGCACTTGCTTGTTTTGAGTCTCTTCGTCAAACCTTAGTTCTGCTCTGACCATCATATTACGGCTGGTGGTTGAGATTTCTTGTGCTAGCGCGATAACAGACGCTTCGCCTGATAGTTGGCTAGCAGATGTCACTGTGACTTGAGTGCCTTCAGATAAATAAGCATATTCTTGAGGCACTTGAAAATCTATCCATACTTCATTTGCTAAGCCATTGACTCGCGTAATCACGGTGCTGGCGGGTAAAAAACTACCGACTTCTAAACGATGTAGACCCGCTTTGCCGCTAAACGGGGCTTTTAGTGTTTTCTTGGCGATTGTTGCTCTGAGTTCTTTTTCACGTGCTTCTGCAACTGCTAGTTGTGCTTTTGCTCTGTCGTATTGGTCTTTACTAGAGGCTCTACTTTTCAGTAATTCACCAAAGCGATTGACGTCTAAATTGGCGATTTGTATTTCAGCTTCGATGGCTTCTAACTGAGCAAGTTCGTTGCTGATGTCTAGTTGAACAAGAATGTCGCCTTGCTCGACAATACCACCGCTTTTAAAGCCAACTTTTGTAATCACACCTTCTAGTTCATTGCGTATGTCGATACTGCGCGTTGGCACAACTTCACCAGTGACGTTAAGTCTAGGTTGCCATGAGTTGGGTGTAGCTTCAACGGCGTGAAGCTTTTCACTGGGTTAGGGAAATGACTCGCCAAAAGCGATAGCCGCTTTGACTTGAGTAAACTTAATAAAGCCCAAACCAGCGAACACGCTAATACAGACTAAAACAGTGATAAACCAACGACGAAGATGCATGTTTCAATAGACCTTATACTTACAGTACCGAGTAGCACTATAACTTTAGACTCTCTATAAAGATCACATATTAAATTTTTGTTAGCTTGGCATAGGTAAGCACTAACCACTTAGTGCCAAAGGTGTCGAAATTAACTTGAACACGGGCATGATCACCCGAGCCTTCGTAGTTAAGCACCGTGCCCTCGCCGAACTTGGCGTGTTGAACGCGCTCGCCTAGTTTGAAGCCGCTTTCCATAAATGCTTCATGTGAGGTGGCCGCACTAAAGCGATTGTGCACAGGTTGTGAAACTTGACTGCGTAGCCTTATCTCTTCGATATATTCATCGGGGATTTCTCGGATGAAGCGAGACGCGGTGTGATATTTGTCTTGCCCATAAAGCCTGCGGGTTTCTGCATAAGTGATGATTAACTTTTGCATCGCACGTGTCATGCCGACGTAGGCTAATCGGCGCTCTTCTTCAAGTTTGCCAGGTTCGTCGTTACTCATTTGACTCGGGAACATGCCTTCTTCAACACCTGCTAGTACAACAAGCGGAAATTCGAGACCCTTAGCGGTGTGAATTGTCATCATTTGAACAGCATCTTGGTCGGCGTCGGCTTGAGAATCTCCTGCTTCTAAAGAGGCATGCGCTAAGAAGGCAGACAAAGGACTCATTTCTTCGGCTTCATCAGGTGCGCTGAATTGCTTACATGCGGTAACAAGTTCTTCTAAGTTTTCAACTCGCGCTTTTGCTTTTTCGCCTTTTTCAGCTTGATACATGGCGTAAAGGCCAGAATGATTAATAACGTGATCCGCTTTTTTCTCAAGTGGCAAATCTTCGATATCAGCGCGCATTTTAATAATTAGCTCAACGAAGCCTTGCAACGCATTGGCTGCGCGACCATTGAGTTGTTTTTCTTGCAACATGCGCGTGCTAGCTTGCCATAAAGAAAGATCCTGCTCGCGTGCAAACTCTCTGACGTTGCCCAAAGTTTTTTCGCCCAAGCCGCGTGTTGGAGTATTAACAACACGTTCAAACGCGGCGTCGTCAATGCCTTGATTGATCAGTCTTAGGTAGGCAAGCGCGTCTTTAATTTCTTGGCGTTCGAAAAAGCGAAGACCGCCATAAATACGATATGCCATGCCCTCGTGCAATAATGCTTCTTCAAGTACACGAGATTGGGCGTTATTGCGGTATAAAATGGCGCAGTCTGCCAACGCGTTACCGTCTTCACTAAAGCGCTTGATGCTAGAAACAATAAAACGGGCTTCATCGAGTTCATTAAAGCCTGAATAAAGCGCGATTTTGTCGCCTTCACTGTCTTCGGTCCATAAGTCCTTTCCTAAGCGGGCAGGGTTGTGGCTAATGACTGCGTTAGCTGCGTTCAATATGTTGCTTGTTGAACGGTAATTTTGCTCTAGACGAACAGTTGACGCGCCAGGATAGTCTTTAAGAAAATGTGAGATATTTTGCACATTAGCGCCACGCCAGCCATAGATAGACTGGTCGTCGTCGCCTACGATCATCATGTTATTGTTTTTGCTGGCAAGCAGTTTCAGCCACGCGTATTGAATATTGTTAGTGTCTTGAAACTCATCCACCAGTACGGCGCGAAAACGCTTTTGATAGTGTGCCAAGACCGTTGGATTATGTAGCCATAGTTCGTAGGCTCTTAGCAATAGCTCTGCAAAGTCAATTAATCCCGCTCGGTCACATGTTTGTTGATAAGCGGCGTAAATTTCACGCATTTTTTCTTGCGTGTCATCGTGATGCGTATCAATGTCTTTAGGGCGCAGTCCTTCGTCTTTATTACCGTTGATATACCATTGAATTTGTTTAGGTGGCCATTGCTTTTCGTCCAAATTCATCGACTTCAAAAGGCGTTTTATTAGCCTGTATTGATCATCTGAATCAAGAATCTGAAAATTTTGTGGCAACTTGGCTTCTTCGTAATGACTGCGCAACAAACGATGAGCAACGCCGTGGAACGTACCAATCCACATGCTTTGTAAATTTTGCTGCATCAGGCTTTCAATACGGCCTTTCATTTCACGGGCGGCTTTATTGGTAAAGGTTACCGCCAGAATTGAGTATGGCGCGATGCCTTCGACTTCCATCAACCACGCGATACGATGCACCAGTACTCTGGTTTTACCGCTACCTGCACCTGCAAGTACGAGCATGTCAGAAGCGGGTGCAGCGACTGCTTCACGTTGTTTATCGTTGAGTTGATCGAGTAATAAAGATACGTCCATTAGTTCTCATTAAGGCGTTGGGCTTGTGATACATTGAGACGACAAGCTTGGTTCTTATTTATGACGTGGCGCAGCAGCGCCAGCACGCGAATGACAAAGGAGTATAACAAAAAAGCTGTGAATTTATACAGCACTTATGAAGGCTTGGTTTATTTTGATCTCAAACAACGCATATCCCATATTGTTTTTGTTTAACAAAACTGAAAGCAATACTTGGTTATTAAGGTCTGATTGCTTATGATCGGAGTTAAGGGATAGGATGAATATGATTAACTCAAAGGTTGCCGATATGCCGCAAACCCAATACTGCAGTGACGAATTTTGGAAAGTGCTAAAACAAGAAGCGCAGACCGTTGCAAAGCGAGAGCCTATTCTATCGAGTTATTTGCACGCGTGTATCATCAACCATCATAACTTTGAAAGCTCACTTAGCTTTATTCTGTCAAACAAGCTTTCTGATGATGTCATGCCAACACTCACTGTGCGCGAAATGTTTGATGAAGCGTACATGTTGAGTCCGGAAATAGTCGAAGCGGCAATCATTGATGTACAAGCTGTGGTAAATCGCGATCCAGCGGTTTCTGAGTTATTACCCGTTGTTCTTCATTTTAAAGGCTTCCATGCTTTGCAAATTCATCGCTTAGCAAACTACTTGTGGCATAAATCCAGAAAAGACCTATCGCTTTTCATGCAAAGCCGTAATTCCGAAAATACGGGCGTAGACATTCATCCTGCCGCCACCGTTGGTAAAGGCGTCATGTTTGACCATGCAACAGGGATTGTCATTGGCGAAACCGCTGTAGTTGAAGACAACGTCTCGATTCTTCAAAACGTGACACTAGGCGGAACGGGCAATGAACAAGGTGATCGACACCCTAAAATTCGCCAAGGCGTCATGATTGGCTCAGGTGCCAAAATCTTGGGTAATATTGAGATTGGCGAAGGCTCTAAAGTGGGTGCTGGTAGTGTTGTGTTAAACGATGTGCCATGTTGCGTGACCGTGGTTGGTGTGCCAGCTCAAATAGTCGGTAGGCCAGACTGCAACATGCCCTGTGATTCTATGAAGCAGAATGTGCTTGAGGACGAATCCGAGTAATCACTAAACGCTATGTCGTATAATTAAAGTGCTTGTGTTTTAGTGTTCATAGCCCTGTATGAACACTAAAACTCATACGGCAATCGACGTTTTTGCAAGCCAGTAATAATACACACATTCGCCTGCTCGGCTGATTTCGACTTATCGATGCGTTGAGCTTCACGGCTTAGGTTTTTGACCATCGCCTTAGTGAATTGACGAGATCCCTGTTTAACCGCCCAATCGATCGGTTTGTCGCACCAGTTACCCGCTGTTTTCTTCTCTTGAGCCCATGCTGAGTGGGTGCTCGCTAGCAATACAACTGATGCTGCTAAAGCGCTTAATTTAGTTTTGGATAACATGATTTTATATTCTTTTTATTATAATTAGCCCACTACAAACCATGAATGAATGATGAGCTGCAACTTCCATTTAATAGCAAAAGTGTACAGTTTTGTGGCAAAAATACCAAATAAAAGGAGTTAAATAAATTTAAGCAGTTGCGAAAACTCAGTCAACTGAACATTAGGTAACAGTTCAACCTTTTCTTTGCTTAAGTCCATGTTTCGATTAACGGCAAACCAAGCTGACTTGTAACCTGCATTTGTCGCGGCCCATACATCTTTCTTTAAATTATCGCCAACATGAAGGATCTGTGCGGGCGGAATCTTGAGATATGTGGCGGCTGCGTCGAACATGTACGAATCGGGTTTCATGGGTTGTTGACGGCTTGCTTTGTATATCTTAACAAAAAAGTCCGATATTCCAATCTGCTCTAGGTTCACATTGCCGTTGGTGATTGCGACGAGTGGAAGATGATTGCTCAGTTTTTCAAGGACTTCACATATATCTTTTGGTACTTTGAAATTGCTTCGTTCAAAATAGAAATAATCGAAGCAGTCTTTAACGGCATGATTTAGGGCTTCGCCTTGATAACCCGCTTGCGATAAGCCTTTTGTAAGCGTGATTTTGCGTAGCTCGCCCATGTCTGAGCACAACTGCGGATCTTCAATCAATGCACTGCGTTTAAACCCTTGCCAGTCACTTTTGCTTATAGAATCAGTTTGAGCGTAGTTTTTTGCTAGATAAGCATAGAGACGTTTTTCAGCTTCGACGATATACGGCCAATTATCATATAAAGTATCGTCTAGATCGAAGCTCATTGCTTTGATCTTTAATATAGGTTTGTAAACAATCACTTCTTCTTTGCCCTCGGGTGCGCCTTGTCATAGACTTGGGCTAGGTGTTGAAAATTGAGGTGAGTATAAACCTGTGTTGTGGATAAATTCGCATGGCCTAGCAACTCTTGAACCCCTCTTAAATCATTACTAGACTCTAATACGTGAGTGGCAAATGAATGGCGCAGTGTGTGCGGGCTTATTTGTTGGTAAAGCGTTTGATTTTGTGTCCAGTGATTCAACCTCACCTGAACTTGCCTATTGGATAGTCGGGTTTTGCGTTTGGAAATAAACATGGCCTGTTCATCAGCAGGTGGATCGAGCGATGGGCGCACTTTTAGCCAAGCCTTAACGGCATCATAAGCATGTTTTCCAACTGGCAAAACGCGTTGCTTTGAGCCTTTACCCATTACTCGTATTTGTTTATTACTGCCGATATCATCTACATTAATGCTGGTGAGTTCGGCGAGACGCAAACCGCATCCATATAAAAGCTCTAACATCGCCTTGTCGCGCACGCTTATCCAATCACTGCTATCAAAGCTTAATAAGGCACTCATTTCTTCGGCACTGACTTGTTTAGGCAATAATTTTTTGGTTTTAAGTGCATGAACAGCTTTAGCTGGGTTGGTCGTCATTATTTCTTTTTCGACCAAGTAATCACAGAAGTTGCGAAGTACGGTCAGTCGCAGGTTGATACTGGTGGTTGATAGCTTTTCTTGGTTTAAAATCGCTAACATATGTTTGATGCTATCTACATCAAGTGCAAGCCAATTATCTAGCATCAAATCTCGTGCAACGGCGATAAGTTGGCGTCTGTAGTTAGTAACGGTGTGTTTTGAGAGCTGCCTTTCAAAGGCTAAATGGTCGATAAACTCGATGATATGACTTAAACAACTTTGAGAAACACCTTCTATTTCAATATGGTTGTCAGTCTCTTGTTCATCGAGCTTATTCATTTAGCAAACCACTCAATATAGGCTATACCAGCTCTGGAATGACAGCATTTAGAAATGCGCGTAGTTGGTTAATCAGCAGAGTGTCCATATCAGGGGTGAAATGGCTTTCGTCTTTGCTGCCAATTGCCAACAGACCCAGTGCTTGATCTTCTCCTAGCAATACAAGTGCACTTGAGGCGGCTACTTGTTCAGCAAATACTAATTGTTTTTCATTTTCACTTAAGCGACCAAAGAAATAATCACTGTTTTTAAAGCGCTTGTCTTTAATTAAGCGTTGTTGAATCTCTGGAAGTGCAGATTCTCCGGAAAACAAATGAATCACTGCAGCACTCAGACCAAGCTTATCTTTAAGCACCTCAGAAAGGGTTGATTTAACTTCTTCAAGCGATGTTGCTTTTAATAACTTTAAGTTCAAGGCTGCAAATACTTCGTAAATTTGCTGGTTTTCACTTGCGATTTCAATTAATTGACTCAGTTTGGTGCTCAGTTGTTTTACTTTTTTTCGCAATTGCTCATTTTGCATTTCAACTAGCGAAATAGAGCCTTTGCGAGCATCAGGGATCTCAAGGGTGTGTAATAGATCGGGATGCTGTTTGAAAAACGAAGGGTTATCTAATAAAAACTGTTTGACGCTGGCTGCTTGATCCGTGTGTGTTGCTTCGTCAATTTGAGCAACATTGGTGTTACCTAATTCATTCATATGTTCATCGTTCCATCAAATACGTGTTCGGCCGGACCTGTCATTTTCAAAGCTGCATCTGTACTTGGCCATTTTATATTAAGCGTGCCGCCTACCAGCCTGACCTTAACGTCTTTGTCTAATTTGTCTTGTTGTATACCAATCGCAACGGCGGCGCATGCTCCACTGCCACATGCCATTGTTTCGCCAGCGCCTCGCTCGTAAACGCGCAGTTTAATTTCGCTACGACTGATGATTTGCATAAAACCGACGTTAACACCTTCAACAAATCGCTCGTGTGCACCCAATAGTTTGCCAACTTTTTTCACATCAAAGGCTTCGACGTCATCGACTTCTAATACGCAGTGAGGGTTACCCATCGAAACCGCACCGCAAAAATAAGTCGCATCGTCTTCTCTGATGATGTAGGTGTTTTCTTGTTTGTTGGCCTTAAACGGTATTTTGGCAGGCTCGAATATGGGGCGCCCCATATTAACGGTGACCAATCCATCTTTTTCGATGTACAAGGTCATTCTGCCTGATTTGGTGCTAACGACAATTTTGTTCTTATTAATTAGGCCTTTGTTTTTGACAAACTTAGCGAAGCACCGCGCACCGTTACCACATTGACTGACTTCACTGCCATCCGAATTAAAGATCCGATAATGGAAATCTTGGTCAGGGTCATAAGGGGGCTCAACCACTAGCATCTGATCGAAACCAATGCCAAAGTTGCGATCAGCGAGTTGTTGGATCTTTTCTTTTGAGAAAAATACATTTTGGGTGACGTTGTCAATCATGACAAAATCGTTGCCCAAACCATGCATTTTTGAAAAGTTAATTAGCATTTTATTGTTATCTCATTTTTTAGCTAATAGTGTATGTCACTAATATAAACTATATCCTATGAGATGCGCCTGTACATTCGAAAAAAGAAAAAGACTCATCTCAACGCGTCGTGCTAGTACTTGTTAGTCGATGACGCTTTCTAATTCCCATAGTGATGACAATTTTTCTCGCTTTCTCACCACATGAACGTTGTCTCCGTCGACCATTATCTCTGCAGGTCTACAACGGCTATTATAGTTACTTGCCATGACAAAGCCGTAGGCGCCTGCACTTTTAACAGCTAAATAATCTCCTGGTTGAATGGCTAGCTCTCGGTCTTTACCTATAAAGTCGCCAGTCTCGCAAACTGGACCTACTACATCATAAATACTGGATTGCGCCTCAGTTTTGAGATTTAAGGGTACGATATTCTGCCAAGCACTGTACAATGCGGGACGCAGTAAATCGTTCATCGCAGCATCGACAATCGCAAAATTTTTATCTTCGCCTTCTTTTAAAAATTCAACTTTGGTTAACAGCACACCCGCGTTAGCCGCAATTGCTCTGCCTGGCTCCAAAATGAGTTTTAGATTTTCGCGGCCTCTCATTTTTTCGGCCATTGCGGCCGCGTACTCATCAGGGTGAGGAGGCGTTTCATCATCATATGTGACACCTAAGCCACCACCAACATCTAAATGACTAATGATGATGCCTTCTTCCGCTAATTCATCAATTAACACTAATAGTCTCTCTAGTGCATCTACAAACGGACTAATTTCGGTCAGTTGAGACCCAATATGGCAATCCATACCCTTTACATCAAGATGTTCGAGCGTAGATGCATGCTTATAGACGGCAAAAGCGTTATCCCGCGCAATACCAAATTTATTGGCTTTTAAACCAGTTGAGATATATGGGTGCGTTTTTGCATCTACGTCTGGGTTGATGCGGATGGAAATTGGGGCCCTCACGCCTAACTCGCCAGCGACTTGGTTAATTCGAGTAAGTTCTGGTTCTGACTCAACGTTAAAACACATGATGTTTTTTTCTAGCGCAAAGGCTATTTCGGCTTCTGTTTTTCCGACCCCTGAAAATACAACTTTAGTGGGGTCGCCGCCAGCAGCAATAACCCGAGATAGTTCGCCTGCAGATACGATATCAAAGCCTGAGCCTAACTTTGCAAGTACCGACAATACGCCAATATTTGAATTTGCTTTTACTGCATAGCACACAAGATGATCATGCTCTTTTACTGCGTTGTTAAACGCATGCCAATGACGCTCTAAAGTTGCTCTAGAGTATACATAAGTAGGTGTTCCATACTCTTGAGCAATTTGCTCAAGGTTTACATATTCTGCAAACAATTCAGAGTTTTTATATGAAAAATAATCCATTAACTACTTTGCTCCTCATTACTCGCTTCTATGTCAGAAGCTTCTTGTGTGTTTAAGGTTTTTGCTTCACTTTGTTCTTGGTTGGAAGTTTCATTTGCTGGTTTTGGCATGACAAGCGGTCCACGTTGACCACAGCCAAATAAAAACAAGCAGGCACTCGTCAAAATCAGTGCTTTTGTAAGTCTATTCATAAGTAAAAAAAACGGCGATACGATTGCTCTGAACAATGCACTGCAAAGGGGTAAAAAGCAAGTGTATAAGCAGATTAAAAGCTTATATTATTTGCCTTTATTATTGGTTTGATAACTTGCCTTAGACAGGTAACTTTTGTTGTACCTCAGACGGAAACTTGACTTGTGTCCATAGTTGTTTGCAAATTGACGCAGTGTTTCCCCATTCTCCAGCTAATAACCAGTCGATTAATTGATGTGGGTCTGACGGAAAAGTAACAGCATTGCCATGTGCACTTTCGAGCCAATCTTCAATCGACTCTGTATCCAAATGATAAATTGCATGGCTTAGACCAAGCTCGTGCAGCACTTTAGCATTTGATAGTTGTTCGAATTGTCCACGAAGTGGTTTTATTAGCAACGGTTTACCTAAACTTATGCATTCAGTGGCTAATTCGAAACCCGCATTTCCGATAACATTCTGGCAATGATTAAGTGCTTGTTGGAAGCCTCGTTTGCTAGGTGCATGCCATTGAATATTCTGCTCTTGAAATGAGCTTTCTATTTCTGGATGGAAGCATGTAAATGAAGTTTCACTTAGTGGATGTAGCGCACTTTTTATCTCATCGAGTGATTCGAAGGGTAAATAAACCAAGGTATAGTTTGTTCGTTTTTCATTTCGATTTTGCTGATGATTTAGCACACCTGGTTCTACAAAAGGAGGCATGATAGATTGATTGTAATGATACCAATGAACCCCTAAAGAATATTGAGTAGGAGCAAAGTACTTAGTTAATATGTTATCTATAAAATCGACCCCGTCAGTGGGAACCGATTGACTAAATGCGGCTTGATGGCTAATCGAAAGCGAAGGTTTGTTTTGAAGTTTAGCGGCCCATGCTGATATAGGTTCAAAATCATTTAGTACCAAATCGTAGTCATCTAACTTTAGTCGATTTACGTCACGAACAAAGGTGATGATTTTTGCTTGCTTAATTGTCGCAAACCTATCGATACTGCCATTTCGAGTGATGAAAGTTAATCCTTCTTTGGTGTCAAATTGACCAAATTCTTCCATATCAAAGTATTTGCTTTTTTCTCTGCCAGAAAAGAGATAGTCCACTTCAATATCATTGCGTTGTTGGAATGTCTTATTGAGTATGCGAGCTCTGGTTATGTGGCCATTTCCAGTTCCTTGAACGCCGTATAATATTTTCATGTAGTTTCTTGCCTCAATCGTACTCTATGCCAACAAGAAAATACTTAAGCCAGCAATACTCACACCGAGCAACGTACCTGCGAGCACATCGGTAGGGTAATGTACCCCTAACAAAATTCTGGATAATCCAACTAAAGTTGCCCATGGCAAGGCGATTAGTGCATAGCTTGGATAAAAGTAGGACACTATGGTTGCCATTAAAAATGCAGCAGCGGTATGGCCCGACGGTAGACTGAATTTATCTGATGGTGTGATCAGCGCCTTATAGTTCATTAGCTTCATAGCCGGCCTTGGACGCTTAAAATACTGTTTTAATATCAAATATAAAGGTATTTCAAGCGTATACGCCATGATGGCAGTATAGAAAAACAACTGGCCATGGTGACTGTCTGCATAAAAAAGTACTAAACCCAAAATTAAATAAAGATGTCCGTCCCCTGTTTTTGACAAATACCGAATATGATCGCAATTGCGTCCACTCATAAACTTGTTAAACCAGTAAAACAGACGCGTATCCAGTTCACTCACTTTTTCTAGCTTCATGCGAAGTCCACGCTTAATAATTCTCAAGCGTAACTTAACCCTTTTGTATTACTAAGCCATGACAGTTTAAATGCAGAAATATGACAATTTTAAATATTGATGGCTTCAATTTGAGATTGTGTTTGTATAAAGTTTGGACAGCTTGTATCTTTGATGACGCCTAGTAGTTTCACTTCCCTAACGTTTAGGAATGGTAATGGAAATTAATACTTCTGAAATTTGTGATATTTATGCTGATAATGTTGACGTTCTCGAACCTGTGCTATCAAATTTTGGTGGCCGCGACGCATACAGTGGTGAAGTACTTACTGTAAAGTGCTTTGAAGATAAAGGATTGGTTGATAAAGCGCTGGCAACACCGGGCTTAGGGAAGGTGTTGGTGATCGATGGCGGTGGCTCAACGCGTAGAGCGCTAATAGATGCCTATAATGCGCAAATGGCAATTGAGAATGAGTGGGAAGGGATTGTTTGCTATGGAAGTGTTAGAGAAGTTGACGTGCTGGCAAGTTTGGATATTGGTATCCACGCAATAGCGGCGATTCCTGTGAATGCAGGTATCAAAGAAGAAGGTGAAGTCGATATTCCGGTAAATTTTGCTGGCGTCACGTTTTTACCGGAAGACTCTATTTATGCCGATAGCACTGGAGTTGTGCTATCAGCAGAGATACTTGACTTAGACTAGCGCAAAAATCTGTTTTATTCATATAGCTCATTGAGATAAGCAGCAATTCGCACGCCTGCTTGTTGCAACCTAAGCGTGGCTGTCGGTAAGTGGTGATACAAATAATCCCAAGACAGTCTTGTTTCGCCTTCTTTGGGATACACAGTGTCGCGCAGTTGGGCGCTCTCTTCTATATAAATCAATGGATTTGATGTCATCCACTCACTAGCTTGCTCTGATGTGATCTTGCTTCCAAGCCAATTAGACCACTCTGTATACGACAATTGTCTTCTGTCGAGTAAACCAGAATCCCACACGCGATGAAGGTTTGAATCTTCCCAAAAGAATTCTACTTTAACATCGTTTCCACCACGATCTGTACCATCACCTGCGTGCAATGGCTGATGCAAGTCACCAATAATATGAACAATAAAACGCAGAGCCAATTGTTTATCCTCTACACTCGCGTTTTTATCTTTGATTACTTTACTAAATTTCTCTAGCGCGGTCATTGAATCACCTTTTTTGGGTGCGCCTACTTCATGATAATGTTTACCTTTTGGGACGGTAACATAGTGATATGGACCTGCTTCTTTTTGCCAAAACTCATCAGGGTTAGAACGCATTTCATCTGCATATGTGGACGCTTCAGCCAGAGACTCATTTGGCAATAGTTTTTCGATTTCAGCTTTTGCTTTATCACTAAGGTATTGTTCGGCAATTTCTCCACTGATGCGATGACCAATTTGCCCCCAAGCATATGCATGAGTGGATACAGCAATAGTGAAACCAATAAGCGCAAGTTTTTTTAACAACGATTGCATGGTGTTTCCTCAATTATCTAAAAGATTCAAACTAAACAAGATGTGATTTATGTGTGTCTGCCTGCATCATACCCCCAACGAGCCATGAGTTTTTGGTCTACACCAATATGATCCAGAATTCTTGCGACTACAAAATCAACTAGGTCAGCGATAGTTTTGGGTTGATGATAAAACCCAGGGGCAGCGGGCATAATGGTGACGCCCAATTGCGACAATTTTAACATGTTCTCAAGATGCAGACTGGAAAATGGCATTTCTCTGGGTACTAAAATGAGTTGTCCGCGTTCTTTGATCACCACATCTGCTGCACGCTCAATCAGATTATCACAAGCGCCCATGGCTATCGAAGACAGCGTGCCGGTTGAACATGGGCAAACGATCATTTGTTTTGGGGCGGCAGAACCGGAAGCGACCGGTGAAAACCAGTCTTCTTTTCCGCAAACCGTAATTTGCCCTTCGCTTGCTTTAAAGCGTTCTTTGAAAAATATATCCAATTGTTCTTTTTTGGATGGGAACTTAATGTCTTCCTCGGTGGCGAATACTACCTTGGCAGCAGAGCTAATAAGTAAAAAAATATGATAGTTTTCATTTACTAACTGTTCGATTAGCCTAAGGGCATATGGTGCGCCTGATGCACCCGTGATCGCTAGCGTGATACTCTTATTTTGCAAACTTCTCTCCTAACGCATCTAACATGCGTTGATGAATACCGTCGAAACCACCATTGCTCATAATTAATATATGATCACCAGCACTCGCAATCGACGTGACTCGCTTGACTATATCTTCGACATCTTGGTATACATCTACGTCGATTTTACTGTTTGCGACCAATTCTGTTAATGACCAGTCTAATCCCGACGGTTCGAAAAGAGTGACATGGTCAGCACCTTGCCAAGACTGCGCTAACTGACTTTTGTGCACGCCCATTTTCATCGTATTAGAGCGTGGTTCCAGCACGGCAATGATTTTTTGATTACCAACTTTGTGTCGCAAGCCTGTTACGGTCGTTTCGATTGCGGTAGGGTGATGAGCAAAATCATCATAAACGGTCACGCCACCTACCGAGCCTCTAACTTCCATTCTGCGTTTTACGTTCTTAAATGTACTCAGGGCATCAATGGCATCTTTGATTGATACGCCAGCATGGTGCGCTGCTGCGATTGCCATCATTGCATTGTTGACATTATGGTTACCAATTAAAGACCATGAAACCTCTCCTGCCAACTCACCTTTGTGATGCACCATAAATTGGCTGCCATCAGTTTTAATTAGGGTGCTCTTCCAATCTGACTTTTGGGCGTTACCAATAAATTGTTGTTCACTCCAGCAACCCATTTCTAAGACAGCGTCTAGGTTGGGATCTGCAGCGGGAGACAATATCAATCCATTGGCTGGCACACTCCTCACCAAGTGATGAAATTGTTTTTTAATCGCCCCAAGGTCTTCAAAAATATCAGCGTGGTCAAATTCTAGATTATTCATTACTAATGTCCGCGGCCTGTAATGAACAAATTTAGAACGCTTATCGAAAAAAGCACTGTCGTATTCGTCGGCTTCAATAACGAAAAAGGGGGATTCACCCACGCGCGCGGATACACCAAAGTTCTCTGGTACGCCGCCAATTAGAAATCCAGGCTTCAAACCAGCGTATTCAAGCATCCACACGAGCATACTTGTGGTGCTAGTTTTGCCATGTGTGCCGGAAACACCCAGTACCCACCTATCTTTCAGAAGATTATCAAGCAACCATTGTGGACCACTTGTATAAGGTAAATTGCGGTCTAAAACGTATTCGACAGCTGGATTCCCTCTTGCCATTGCATTGCCAATCACCACAATATCGGGACTGGGCTCGAATTGAGACACATCGTAGCCTTGTGATAACTCGATTCCCAAAGCTTGAAGTTGAGTGCTCATTGGTGGGTAAACGTTGCGGTCAGAGCCAGTGACTGTATGTCCCATCGACTTTGCAATTGCGGCAATGCCGCCCATGAAGCTGCCACAAATCCCCAAAATATGTACGTGCATTTCTTATAGTTCTCGGTGTAAACGATTGATTTTTCTTTCTACTTCTCACTTTAACACTTGTTATCTTTGAGTTCGAATGAAAGCTTTGGTATATGCTAAAACAATCTGTGGTCGCAATTTGAGCGCTAGATAGGTAAACTTTGGTTGCGACACTTCGTTAATTTCCATTCGCAAACACACACCTTCCGCGAGTGGATTTTATTTAACAGCACGTTAAGGAACAAACTTGCAATGAAACGTTTAAACTCTCAACTTCAACAGGACGGCGCGCCTCTTGAACTCATATTACTAATTAGAACACTACTTGCTGGCTGCAAAGAAATATCCTTTCGCGTAAGCCAAGGGGCGCTCGCCGGCGTATTGGGCTCAACACTGAGTGAAAATGTTCAAGGCGAGACACAGAAAAAGTTGGATGTTATTTCCAATCAGATTTTAAAAGATATTTTGAAAGAGTCTGGCTATGTTAAAGCGATATCATCTGAAGAAGAAGATGATGTAGTCGCGTGTAGCCCAGATGGAAACTATTTGGTGAGTTTCGATCCACTTGATGGTTCATCCAACACTGAAATCAATAGTTTGATAGGCACGATATTTTCAATCGCGCATGCACCGCAATGGATGAAGCCGGACGATCCTTCTGCATTCTTGCAACCAGGCACACAAATGGTTGCAGCTGGGTATGTGCTGTATGGTCCATCAACCATGCTAGCGATGACCACTGGGCGCGGAACGCATCTATACACGCTCGACAAAACCCATGGCGGCTTTCTTTTGACTGAAGCCAACATCAAGCTACCAGAAGATACCAGTGAATTTGCAATTAATGCATCTAACCAACGCCATTGGGAAGAACCGATTCAGCGCTATGTTGCAGATTTGATTGCCGGTTCTGAGGGGCCACGTAAAAAAGACTTTAATATGCGTTGGGTCGCCGCGATGGTAGGTGACATTCATCGCGTCCTTTGTAGGGGCGGCATTTTTGCTTACCCATTTGATAAACGAAACCCTAAAATGCCTGGTAAGCTCAGACTTCTTTATGAAGCAAACCCAATGGCATTTTTAATCGAACAAGCTGGCGGTTTAGCATCAACAGGTGAAGGTCGAATTATGGAGGTTATGCCTTCTGAAATTCATCAACGCGTGCCTGTTCTTTTGGGTTCGAAAAACGAAATTGAGACTTGTTTAAGCTATTACGAAAAATAGCTTACGTCTCTCGTTTTGTTGTAATACTAAGACATCAGTCGCAAGTCCTAGACTTGCGAATGTTTGTCTTTATAGTTGTGGTGGTTTTTCTTATAATCGCGCCAGTTTTTAATAAAGTTAATTAGGATAAGTCAAATGAGCTTAAATGATGTGCCTGCGGGTAAGAACCTTCCGGATGAAGTGAACGTTATTATTGAAATCCCAGCTTACTCATCGCCAGTTAAGTATGAAGTAGATAAAGACACCGGTGCTTTATTCGTAGACCGTTTTATGGCGACATGCATGCAGTACCCAGCCAACTACGGTTACGTTAATAAAACCTTATCTGATGATGGTGACCCAGTAGATGTGCTTGTAATGTCGCCGCATCCTTTGATTGCAGGTTCAGTCATCAAGTGTCGCCCAGTTGGCGTGCTCAATATGACTGATGAATCTGGACAGGATGCAAAGGTTATTGCTGTTCCTGTTGATAAGCTTTCTTCAATTTATACTGATGTGAAGAACATTGAAGACGTTCCAGCATTACTAAAAAGCCAAATCGAGCACTTTTTCAGTCACTACAAAGATTTAGAAAAAGGTAAGTGGGTAAAAATTGAAGGTTGGGCTGATGTTGATGCAGCCAAGGCTGAAATTACCTCTAGTGTCGAAAGATATAATACAGGCGCTTAATTCTACTTTTGTGTCATAATATGAAGTCCGCTTAGTGCGGACTTTTTTGTATCCAAATAAAAAATAGATGAAAACCATTGAAGGGTGGGTAGATGAAAAAATATTTGTTAGCTTGTTTTACCTTGATTTCGCTCTTTGCTCAGGCACAACAACCCCTTGAATTATATTGGGAAGATATGGTGCCTAAAGACTACGTAGTTCCACCCGTAGACGTCAATCACAATGGTAATATGTCTCAAGTTGAACCTAACGCCCCTTTAGTGTTAGCCCTAAACAATCAATATGTAAAAATTCCAGGCTTTGTTGTCCCCCTTGAAGGTGACGCAGACAGCATAACTGAATTTCTGCTTGTGCCTTACTTTGGTGCATGTGTGCATGTGCCTCCGCCGCCATCAAATCAAATAGTTTATGTAAAATTTTCTGAAGGTGTGCCGATAGATAACTTATATGACGCGGTTTGGGTCACTGGAAAGTTGTCTACTGATGGCTGGGTGGGTGACATAGCAAGCGTTGGTTACACACTTGCAGGTGAGAGTGTTATTGACTTTGAAGGTTAGTCCCTCGATTCAATAGTATCTTAAAGCCTGTTGATTAAGCATGGTTTTTTAGGTGACACAATGAATTTCTTGGCAAGATTATCTATCGCTCAAAAGTTGTTTCTGATTCCAATTATTGGAACAGTTAATTTTCTTCTTTATGTTGGTATCACTACAAACACAGCTTTTAACAATGTGAGCGTTCTCGAGAAGGCGCGCGACGTCGAATTTCCTGCATTGCTTGCTTCAAGAAATGCACTTGTAAGCATGCAAAACGTTAAAGAAAGCTTAAGTAGCGCCGTCACTACGGGTGATGAGGAGAGTCTAGATCGCGCAAACAACCTTGCCGATGATACAAGAGAAAACCTTACTGCCATCGTTCAGCTAAACGATGATTTGGCTATGACTGTTACGCCTATCCTGCAATCTTTTGACCGCTATTACGACATCGCTTTCGGTGTGAGTAAATCAATGGTCGATAACACTGCTGACTTTAGCAAAATCGGGCAACTTAGCACCGAGATGAATGATATATTTGAAAACACAACAAACAATTTGACCAGCTTTAGTCAAAGCAGATTGAGTGCGTTCGAAAGCGCAATACAAGAATCAAACGAAGCCGCATCTTCGTTGATATGGGTCGGTTTAGCAATGGGGCTGATTACCACCTTAGTGTTGTTTGCTACCGCATTCCCTATCGTTTCTAACTTACGAAAAAGCATTGTAGATGTGGTGTCTTCATTGAAAGATATTGCTCAGGAAGACGGTGATTTGACCGTGCGCATTAATACGAAGAACCAAGATGAAATTGGCGACTTAGTATTCTGGTTCAATCAATTTATTGAAAAGCTACAAAGGGTTGTGAGGGATATCGGCAATTCAAGCAAGCCGCTTTCAAATCTCGCAGCGAACCTGAATCAGGTCTCCGGTAATGCGCGTCAAACCATCGCTGCACAACAAATGTCAGCGGCCGACGCAAAAGCTGCTGTAGATAACATGACACTGAGCGTTGGTGCAGTTGCACAAAGTGCATCCGAAGCTGCTTCGGCAGCAAGTGAAGCCTCTACTGCTGCAGACGACGGTCAACGTGTGGTAAACCAGACAGTTAATAGTATTCAAAGTTTAGCCGCAAGAGTAGATGAAACAGCGGTTGTAATTCGCAAGCTCGAAGAAGATTCGAATCAAGTGGGTGTGGTGCTTGATGTGATTAAGGGCATTGCTGAGCAAACTAATTTGCTGGCATTAAACGCAGCTATAGAGGCGGCTCGTGCTGGTGAGCAAGGTCGTGGTTTTGCAGTTGTTGCTGATGAGGTAAGAACACTTGCTTCTAGAACGCAACAGTCGACTGAGGAAATTCAAGCGACGATCGAACAGTTGCAAAATGCAGCTAGATCCGCAGTAACAGTGATGGCGAAAGGAACAGAGCAAGCAACTGTGAGTGTTGACGAAGCAAATAAAGCGGGCTCAAGTTTGATAGCGATTACTGAAACAATCACAAGAATTACCCAGATGAACGACCAGATTGCTAATTCTACAGGTGAGCAACAAGCCGTTGCAGACACCATTTCTGCAAACGTGGATGACATTAACTCCAGAACAGAAGATACAGCCTCTAGTTCTGAGCAATTGAGTCATGTCAGTGATGAGTTGGAGCAATTAGCCAATGACTTTAACAAGATTATGCAGCAATTTAAGTACTAATACAGATACCCGAAGTATGTCTTAATAAGCGTTTGAGCTTATCGAGATAAATTAAAAATGCGTTCAGCAGGGTTGAATAATACCCAAGAAGTCAGAATGTACTTATCGTGGCTAATCGGCACATTACCGCGATGTGTATGCGTAAATCCGCTCGGTGCTATCACCATTCTGCCTGTTTTGGGCTTTATCTTTTCTTTTTGGTAATAGAATTCAGTTTCTCCGCCTTCATCAACGTCATTTAGATAAAACATAAATAAAAGGTTGCGATGCAAGGGCTCTACGCTACCTTGTTGCGGATAGTTTTCAGAATGCCAATATGGATATCCGCCATCTCCAGCCGTATAACGTTGTGCATTTATATCGCCTAGGCGAAATAGGTGTTCAACCAAAGCAGGTATGCTAGGAGCTCCTAAAGTGTCAAAGTTTTCATCAGTTAATGCCACAGGCGCTTTTGTGTCTGGATCGGCCATTGTTAACGCTATTGGCCCTATCAAAGCAAAGTGAAAGTCTTTAAAGTACTCAAAAATATGGTGAGTCGTATACTGCAATACTTGCTGGTTCAGCTGTTGGAATTCTTGATGTCTAGAGATGGAAACATCTGTTGACTTCTTCATTGCCTCATTTACGCCGCCACCTGTTCGACCAGGCATAAGGTGCTGACTTTGTTCAAAGGTACTGATGATTTGCTTACAAAGTGATTGAGGAATCGCATCGTCAATCACTCTTATAAAGTCTTTGGTGTAATGGCTCACATCACTTCCTTGTTATAATTAATTTCTTTAAAGGATTTAGTCTACAAAAATAGCTTTGAGTTTGTCGCGGACCTCATCGGGTATCGGCGACGCCTTTTGTCGCTTATAGTCAAAGTGGACAAGTGTGGTTTCACCTTTTGCTTTAAGCTGATCACTCTGCCAAACTTCTTGATAGACTCTAAACGAACTATTTCCAATTTTGTTAACGCCAGTTTTTATTTCCACCGCTTCACCTAAATAGATTTGAAGTAAAAAGTCGACATTATAGTTGGCGAGTATCAATGGCCAATTATCTAAATCTAGCTCCGGCGTAAACCATTTAAAGATAGGCATACGCGCAGTTTCAAACCAACCAACGATGGCTGTGTTACTGACGTGTTTCAGCGCGTCGGTTTCATAAAATCTCACATCAAATGTAGTACTTAGCATAGTCTTATCACCTTTAAATCACTTAGCTTCAAATCATAGATTTTAGGAATGAACCTGTATGAGATTTCTTAATCTTGCATATTTGTTCTGGTGTACCTTCTGCGATAATCAAACCACCGCCAGAACCGCCTTCTGGTCCTAAATCGACTATCCAATCAGCAGTTTTAACGACGTCTAAGTTATGCTCGATAACTACAACCGTATTGCCGTGGTCGCGAAGTCTATGCAATACCTCGAGCAACTGTTTAATATCATGAAAATGCAAGCCGGTGGTCGGTTCATCAAGGATATAAAGTGTTTGACCAGTGTCGCGTTTCGACAGTTCTTTAGCTAGCTTAACTCGCTGGGCCTCTCCACCCGATAGTGTTGTTGCGGATTGACCTAACCTGATATACGAAAGCCCCACATCCATAAGGGTTTGTAGTTTGCGCGAAATAGCAGGGATGGCATCAAAGAAATCACGTGCATCTTCAACTGTCATCTCTAATACTTCATGAATATTCTTATTTTTATACTTTATCTCGAGCGTTTCGCGATTGTATCGTTTGCCAGCACACACATCGCAAGGGACGTATACATCAGGTAGAAAGTGCATTTCTACTTTGATTAAACCATCGCCTTGGCAGGCTTCACAGCGTCCGCCTTTGACGTTAAAACTAAAACGTCCCGGTTTATAGCCGCGAGATCGCGCCTCTTGTGTCCCTGCAAACATTTCACGGATAGGTGTGAAAATACCGGCATACGTGGCTGGGTTTGAGCGCGGCGTTCTGCCAATTGGACTTTGGTCAATATCGACCACTTTATCCATGAGTTCTAGGCCTGTGATACTTTTATACGGAGCTGGTTCGTTAACAGTCGCACGATTAAGTTCGCGTTGGGCGATACGATAAAAAGTATCGTTGATTAAGGTTGATTTGCCAGAGCCTGAAACACCCGTAATACAGGTCATGACACCAACAGGGATTTTCAGATTTACATTTTGAAGGTTATTACCTGTTGCGCCTTTTAAATCGATCCATTTATCGTCTTTGGCAGGGTGTCTGATTTTTGGTATTTCAATGCGCTCTCTTCCTGATAGATATTTTCCAGTAAGTGAGTCTTCACTATTCATGATATCTTCAAGTTTACCTTGCGCGATGATTTGCCCACCATGCACACCTGCACCAGGACCGATATCGACAATATGATCAGCTTCTTTGATCGCGTCTTCATCGTGTTCAACAACAATCACTGTGTTACCTAAATCGCGTAAATGGCGAAGTGTTTTAAGCAGGCGTTCGTTATCGCGTTGATGCAAACCAATAGATGGTTCGTCTAATACATACATGACACCCACAAGTCCTGCCCCGATTTGACTGGCAAGACGGATGCGTTGAGCTTCACCTCCAGAAAGTGTATCTGCACTGCGAGATAGCGTGAGGTAGTTTAAGCCTACGTTTGCAAGAAACTGCAGGCGATCGATAATTTCTTTTAATATTTTTTCAGCGATGGCTGCCTTTTGACCCGTCAATCCTAAACTGTCGAACAAAGAGAGCGCTTCTGAAATCGACATGTTACTGACTTTTGGCAGGTTAGTTCCTTTGATAAAGACGTTACGAGCTTCCAGTCGCAGTCGTGAGCCTTCGCAACTAGAGCAGTGTTGATGACTCATGTATTTGCCAAGTTCTTCGCGTACAGTATTAGACTCAGTTTCACGATAGCGCCTTTCCATATTAGGGATAATTCCCTCAAATGGATGATTGCGCTCCATGATATCGCCGCGCTCATTGATGTATTTAAACTGTACCTTGGTACCTTTAGAGCCATACAACACTGTTTCTTTGGCTTTTTTATCGAGTTCAGCAAAGGGCTTTGTTAAGTCAAAACCATAGTGATCTGCAACTGACTGGAGCATTTGAAAATAGTAATAGCTGCGTTTATCCCAGCCTCTTATCGCGCCGCCAGATAGGCTTAATTCGTCGTTACTCACGACACGATGTGGGTCAAAAAACTGTCTAGTCCCTAGGCCATCACAGGTCTGGCAAGCACCAGCAGGGTTGTTGAATGAAAATATTCTGGGTTCAAGCTCGGTGATGCTATAGCCACAATGTGGGCATGCAAAGTTAGCTGAGAAGACTATTTCTTCTTTTGAAGGTTCGTCCATGTATGCGACTTTTGCGCTGCCTGCAGAAAGCGTCAGTGCTGTCTCGAAAGACTCCGCCAATCTGAGTTGTAAATCATCACGGACTTTAAAGCGGTCAATGACCACTTCAATCGTGTGTTTTTTGTGTAGGTCGAGTTCGGGTGGATCAGATAAGTCACAGACTTCACCATCGATGCGAGCTCTAATAAAACCTTGAGCTGATAAACCTTCAAGTGTTTTTACATGCTCACCTTTACGGTCTTGAACCACGGGTGCAAGCAACATGAGTTTGGTGCCTTCTTCTAGCTCAAGTACGCGATCAACCATTTGACTAACGGTCTGAGCATCAAGCTCAACATCGTGGTCAGGGCATTTTGGCGTGCCTACGCGAGCAAATAATAGGCGCAGATAATCGTATATTTCAGTAATTGTACCGACGGTTGAACGAGGGTTGTGTGATGTCGACTTTTGCTCGATAGAAATAGCGGGTGATAAGCCTTCTATGTGGTCAACATCTGGCTTTTCCATCATCGATAAAAATTGACGAGCATATGCCGATAATGACTCAACATAGCGCCTTTGACCTTCTGCATAAAGGGTGTCAAAAGCTAATGAAGATTTACCTGAGCCCGATAATCCCGTGATTACTACGAGTTTATCGCGTGGTAGTTCTATGTTGATGTTTTTTAAATTATGCGTGCGCGCACCGCGTACTTCAATTTTGTCCATGCTGCCCTAGCTTTAGTAGTCGCTAAATCAATCGACCATTATGACATACATCTATAAAAAAATGAGCCTTTATGGTTAATCAAAGCGATAGAAATTACTATTCGATAGCTACGTGTATACAGTTGCTTAGATCATGTGATTAAAGGATTAACTTAGAGTGATTTTCTAATGCTAGGATTGTGTTAATATGCGCGCTTTTATGAATTGTTCGCGCATAGAAAGCCTTTAAGGCTTGTATGCTTCCTATTATTCAATCTACGTTTTATGGATGAGAAGTAACCGAAATTGAACGCACTTGAAATACGCGCCGCGATAAGTCTAGCCTTCGTCTATGTTATGAGAATGCTCGGTTTGTTTATGGTGATCCCAGTCATTGCTGTCGCAGCAGTGAAATTTCCGGACTATTCCCCCTTGTGGGTGGGCGTTGCCATCGGTGGTTACGGTTTGACTCAAGCCATTTTGCAAATTCCCATGGGAATGGCTTCGGATAAAGTTGGGCGTAAGCCAGTCATTTATTTTGGCCTGTGTGTATTTATTGTGGGTAGCCTCATAGCGGCTTATGCAGATTCGATGTTAATGCTTACCTTAGGACGAATTTTGCAAGGAATGGGAGCTATTGCGGGCGCGGTTATGGCACTTGCCGCAGACGTGACTAGAGAATCCCAGCGCACAAAGATAATGGCGATTATCGGCATTTCAATTGGTTTCTCGTTTTATCTTGCCTTGCTGCTTGGGCCATTTGTATCAGCAAGCTTTGGATTGCAGGGCATATTTTTTGTCACTGCAGTAGGTGCTAGCTTGTGCTTGCCGATGATAAAATGGGGCGTTAAAACTTCTAATACATATGCACCTACAGGCGACTCGTTACCTAATCGAGCAGCACTTAGAGAGATGTTTAAGCATCCACAATTATGGCGATTTAACCTATCGGTTTTATTAATTCATTTGTTGATCACTAGTTTCTTTGTTCAGGTACCTAGATTGCTTGCAACTGCTGACTTTGAACTGAGTGAGCATTGGAAAATCTATACCCCTATTTTGATTCTCTCAATTGTATTAATGGTTGTGTTGATGCGCCTTTCTGACGCGTTATCTAGAAAACGTGTTTTTATGATTTCTCTTGGGTTGATGGCGTTTGCTTTTATTTTACTCGTAAATATGACAAATCAGGTCTTATCCGTTGATTGGACTTGGATTGTGATTGCAGGGATTTTGTTTTTCGCAGGTTTCAACTATATGGAAGCGAATTTACCCGCCATGGTTTCTTCGATTGCGCCTGCTGGGCAAAAAGGTACAGCAATGGGGCTGTATGCCAGCTTTCAGTTTTTTGGTGCCTTTGCCGGCGGTGTATTGACCGGTGCACTTATCCAATGGGTTTCTACATTGGCTGTTTATTTGTTTTGTTTACTTGTGATTGTTGCACTTGGTCTGATTATAAACAGTGTAAAGGCCGTTGATAAAACGGCTAGGTTCGCGCTTGAACTAAATGAGTGTGATAAACGCAATATGGCCAAAGTATTCGAATACGAGTCTGCACTTCGTCAAGTTGAGGGTGTTGTAGAAGTAAATGTTTCGGAAGCTGATAGCGCGATTTATGTTAAAGCCGCGTTTAAAAAAGTGAGCTTAGATCAATTGTATACAGCGATTGGTCGAAAGATTTAAGTTGAACCCTAATCTATTTATAGAGTCTATATTAAATATTTAACGAGTCGTGTGTTTGTTTCAAATGCTCTGAATATTCTGTTACACATTAATACTGCTAAAAGGGTGACCAACGAGAGTGATTAGACTTATTATTCCTATCCTAGCTTTAATCTATGCTTTAGTTTTTTCGTTTAGTTTGCAGGCTCAAACTCCTGTGTCAACACCCAGTCAGCAACTGCAAGTTTATGATTGCACGGGTGTAAAGTTAGATGAAGTAGATCCGCAGTCGCTAACCAAAGCAGAGCAGCTGGCATTGTTGGATGGTGCTTTACTCGATTCTGTAGATCGTTACAGTAGTTGTATTAATCAAGTACAGAATAACATGGCAGGTGGAGGCGGCGCTGCAGGTGGCGGGGGTGTTTCAGGTGGTGATCAGGAAGGCACGAACGCGCAAGCTGAATCAATTGCTCAAGCGCCTGCAGAATCCGAAGAACAGACTGAACAAAACGTGAGCGATGCCTCTGAACAAATTGAATCAATTGAAGATGAGCAAAGCAATCCTAAACAACACAACGGTAGAAACAAGACAAAAGCAGGGATTGTTAAACCGAAAGATAACGACGCGATTATATGTCAGATCCTTTATGACGCTATCGCGGGTGAGCAGGATGAAGTCACTCGAAAAGGACTCCAAGCTCAATACAATGATTATAAGTGCGGACGCTAAACAAAGGTGCTTTGTTTAATGCGAATTGCATGGACGCGGCAGCAAAAAGGTAAATTATGTTAAAGACGACTCAATACATAGCATTTCTATTATTTTCTATTTTATTTTTAAGCGCTTGCGAATCCACTCGTTCAAGTCAGAGAGAACCTCTATTGGTTGGCCCTGAATTTGTAAAAGCCAATGATAAACCTGCTGAGAAACGCTACACCCATCAAAGCGATATATTCTTAGACGTTGCGATTCCAGTTTTTGATCCGGGCTTTCCTATTGATAATAATACAGGGGAAGTTGATTACGAAGAGTTAGGCGAATTAGATATTTGGCCACAACTTAGGCGCACCGAAGCCAAGCGCTTTGCAATTCAAACCAAAAAAGCGCTTGAGAAAACAAAAGCCTTTGGGTCCATCAGCAATTTGCCAGACGCTAATACCACAGCTGACCTATTCGTTTTAGGAAAGATAAATCACTCTGACAGTGAGTTGGTTGAGTTGGAAGTCACGGTTGTTGATAGCTCAGGTGAAATTTGGGGCAAAAAAAGCTTTGAACATACCGTTTCACAGTTCTTTTTTCGAGATCAAATGAACGAAGATAAAAACCCTTACCAACCTGTCTTTAACCAAGTTGCAGATTACGTGTATAGCCTTGCAACTGAGATGTCAGACGAAGAGCGTCAAGTCATTAAAAATACAACCTTAATGCGCTATGCTCAATACTACTCGCCACAGGAGTTTAGCCAGTATCTTTCGGCCAGCATTAAAAAGAAAAACGGCCAACGATATTACAAGTTCGACGTGACTGGAATGCCGGCTGAGGGTGATAAAATGATGAGTCGCATCGACACTTTGCGCAACCAAGACTTATTGTTTGTTGATAACCTTCAAAATCAATTTGAAGCGTTTGAACAAGAAACCGAAGTGCCTTATCGCACTTGGCAGGAAGAAATGCTACCTGAACTCGCTAGAATGCGAGAAGCGAGAAAAGAAAGAAACACAAAAGTCGCGTTGGGAGTATTGGCAGGTATCGCAACTGCCGTGCTTGCCAAGAACAGTGGTTCAACTGCAGGTGAAATCGGCACAGTTGTGGGTGGTATTGCCACTGCATGGTCTTTGAGCGATGCCTTTCAGGCCAACGCTAGTTTGCGCGTTCACAAAGCCGTAATTGATGAAATGGGGCAGGGTATTGATATAGATTTAAGCCCTACCGTAATGGAATTTGAAGACGAAACCATTGAATTACAAGGCACAGCAAGGGAGCAGTATCAACAATGGAAAGCGCATTTGCGTGAAATCTATGCACTTGAATCAACACCCGATGTCGACTTGTAATACTTGTTTTAGCCAGTATTGAATCAACATAATGGAATCGAATAAGTCATCAGCTTCAACTCAAATTGATGAGGTGTTGCAGGCAAACGCTGACAAGCGCACGTTGTTGTTCAAGCGTGTGTTATTATTTTTTGCTGGCATACTTGTCATTGGTGTTTTGGTCATATTGATATGGCAGTTTTCGACGTCTAACAACAACCAAGATTCAGCTAATGTGGCCACGCCTGTTGCAGCTGAAAATGCGCCCAGTAAGCAAGCTCTTGAAGCCGCCAGAACGCAATTTATGCAAGGCATGGCAATGTATGAACAAACTATTGCCCCATTATTATCTGATGAGCGCCTGATCAAGTTTGATCGGGTAAGTATGCAAAAGGCGCAAGCACTTCAAAATCAAGCGTTGAATAGTTTTGCTTCGGGTGGTTTTATCGAGGGTAAGGCCTCTCTTGAAGAATCTATTGCGACAGTTAAGCAAGTAGAAGCAAATTGGCTTGATGCAGTAAATACTCAATTATTAGATGCAAATCGATATTTCACTGAAGATCAAATCGACCGCGCAAGGCTAAGCCTTAATCAAGCACTTACGCTCGATCCCATCAATCAAGATGCACTTTCTTTACAAACAAGGATTGAAGCGTTTTTGCCAGTTCAAGATGCAATACGCGCCTTTAATATTGCAAAAACTGAGAATAATCTAAGCAAACAAATCAGTGCGTTGCAGCAAATTGTTGCGCTAGACCCCAATCGCAGTGAGTATCAGGCTGAATTAAATAATCTACAAGAAAAACAAAAAGATAAACAGGTTGCAACTTTAGTCAGTCGCGCCTATTCATCGCTTGAATCTAGAGATTTTGTCGCGGCTAACACACATTTAAGTGATTTGAAGCGCATTGAACCGAGTCATTCTAGCATTAAAGAGATCACTTCACAGTTGCGTGCTTTTAATGCACAACAAGAGCAGACGAGGGTTGTTAATACGGTGAAAAACCTGTTTGCTGAGCAGCAGTTCTCTGATGTGCTTACTCAGGGGCAAATAGCTTTGGCGACTTTTCCAAGCAATATCGAACTCCAGCGTTTAGTTAAACAAGCGCGCGATATTCAACAAGTAGAAAATGCCCTAGATGGATACATTGCCAACCCAATACGTCTTCAGGACACTAATATAAGAGTATCTGCCAAAGAGACCTTAAAAAAAGCAGTGTCGGTGATTACAAAATCCAATGATGTTGCTGCCAAGGCCAAAACCCTGAGCGATTTACTGACTCAAGCCAGCGCACTGATTACCGTGACAGTTTTGTCAGATAACCAAACTGATATCCGTGTGCTAGGCGTTGGCAATGTTGGTAAGACAGTTTCAAAGCAAATTGAGCTATCGCCTGGTGATTACGTGTTTGAGGGCAGAAGAGAAGGTTTCAAATCGAAACAAGTGAAATTAAATATTTCAACTAAGCAAGCAACCAGCATAACAGTAGTGTGTGATGAACGAATCTGAACAAAATAGCGTCGAGACAACAAAAACATCTAGTCTAAACCTAGATGCCCACATTAAGACTGCGCAACGCAAAGGTGCGAGTCTCTATGTTGTTGGTGGAGGACTTACTCTCTTTGTCCTTGCTGTCTTTTTTCTTTGGTTGTTCATTGTCAAAGGCTTTGTAGTCATTATCAACCCATCAGATGCAAGGCCGAGTGCCTCGATATCATTATCGAAAGGGCTAGGTTATGTCTCGGATAATCGCTTTTATGTATTTGGAAGTCGAGCTCAGCTAATGATCACCGCTGAGCGATTTGAAACCACTTACCTAGATATAAACGAATCGACTCCATCAACCTTAGATGTATTGTTAACACCAAGTCCCGCGGTAATTTCAGCAGATTTAAGTCATTTAGAGGGGGAAACAAGTTGGTATATCGACGACAAACTTGTGCAAGTGAGTAAAACCTTTGAATACTCGATAGCACCGGGGACTTATCTACTCATTGCAGATAATCCGTATTATAGCGACTGGACATCAGTATTAAACCTTGAGCGAGGTGAAACGCGTCAGCTTGAGCTTGATTTAACAAGAATTGAAGGGCAAATCGTGCTTAACTCTGTGCCAAGTGGAGCAAGCATCTTTGTTGATCAAAGAGTTGTTGGTCAAACGCCCCTCACAGTTCCACTAGCAGCAGGTCAATATGATATCCAGCTTCAACTTACTAATTATGAAACCTTAGAAGATAACATCGAGATACGAGATGATCTCACACAACCAAAGAGAAACTACCAACTTGTGCCTAAAAAAGGCCAAGTCCAAGTGAATGTATCACCGGCCGGTGGTGTGCTGTTGCTGAATGGAGAAGCTACTGAGCCAGGTTTGTTGTCAGTTTCGGTTAATCAAAAGCATCAAATTAGATACAGCAAAGAGGGTTTCAGGCCATATCAAACAAGTATTAATGTCGATTTACAGACTAAAGATGTTTTAAATATTTCACTGGAAAAAATGATTGGCGAAGTAAATTTTACGTCGAATTTACCCGCTCAAGTGTATCTTGATAACAAATTAATCGGCATGACACCACAGATAAAAGCTTTGCAATCCTTGCCAACAAAAGTGGAATTTAAGCGCGAAGGCTATCGCAATGTGGTACAAACATTTACACCAAAAGACAAGGCCAGCATTAACGTTCAAGCGAAGATGCTGACAGAGTTTGAAGCCAGACGAGCCGAAGGCCGCCCCTTATTTGTATCCACTTTAGGCATCGAGATGAAGGCGTTTCGACCTAATGCATTTACGATGGGGTCACCTGCAAATGAGACAGGGCGCTCTCGCAATGAGCATCAGGTTAAAGTGGATTTTAGCCGCTCTATTTGGGTATCTAGGCACGAAATTACACAGGCTCAGTTTGCTGCCTTTGACAATAAAATACCCAAATCAAATAAACCCTTGACGATGGTGACTTGGCTTCAGGCCGCCAAATACTGCAATTGGCTAAGTGAAAATGAGGGCTTACCGGCTTTCTATCGTATTAAAAACAATCAGTTATTAGGCTTTAATCAAGACAGCAAGGGCTACCGACTACCGACTGAGGCTGAATGGGAGTGGCTAGCCAGAAAAGCCAACCGTGCCAGCGCAACAAAATATGTGTGGGGAAACTCTGATCGCTTGAAAAACAAAATTGCTAATTTTTCGGATAAATCAGCTACGGGCAATCAATTTGTTCTCGATAAATTTGATGATGGCTTTGCCGATATCGCCCCAGTGGGCAGCTTCAAAGCTGACAGAGCCGGCCTATTTGACCTTGCAGGTAATGTGCGGGAATGGGTAAATGACTTTTACACCAATACGTCCCCGAATACCGTTGATGTTCAAGTTGATTATCTAGGGCCGCTTCGCGGACAGCAACATGTTGTCAAAGGTGCAAGTTTTAACACGGGTAAATTCAAAGACTTACGGGCGGCCAAACGGACGATTGGTGAGGGTGCTAAAAACGATTTAGGGTTTAGGATTGCTCGCTACAATTAATTTGCAGGCAATTTGCAGGTAATTTGCAGGTCTACGAGGCTATAGACGGCTGAAGCGTGAATTTAAGCGCTAAACTAATAAGTTAAGAAGAAAATTATCATGAAAAACAAGCGTCTAAAATTAGTACTTTTTCTTGCGATTGCCCTTTTGGGTATTTCTGCGCTGGCGTCAGTTGCTATCAGTTTAGACGCACCTGCCACTTTTCCAACAGACATATAAAGGTTCACCATGAATACACAAAAACAAAACGCCAATATGAACCTTTCTCTGCCAATATCTTTGGGCATTTTTTTGGCTATTGTGACTTTGGTTCACTTTTTCTATCAAGGTGTTGTTAGGCCAATTGCCTCAGCCACTATTGCGGCACAAGGGGCAGCATCAACCACTAACATCTGGGTGATACTTAAAGACGTAGAGCAGCAAGTGTGTATCAGTCTAGGACTTTTCTGTCTGATACTCATGGCCTATAAATATTACCGCATCACCTTTCATGAAGAACCCTTGTTTACTACTGACTATTTAGCGGCAATAGATAAGAATCAAAAGATCAACGTAGAGAACGTCATCAATGAACTAGAAGAAAGTAAGTACTCACAAAATAGCTCTATGCAGACATGGATTGACTGCTTAAGACGCTACAAGAATACACAAAATGTGCAACATGCATCCGAGGCAATCAGGGACAGCGTTGAATCCCTTGCTGACCAGTTAGAGTCGGGAAACAGCTTAATACGATATTTTATTTGGGCGATCCCAAGTATTGGTTTTATCGGAACGGTAAGAGGTATCGGCGCGGCGCTAGCAAAAGCCGAAGAAGCGGTCGCTGGTGATATTTCGGGCATGGTAGATAAATTGGGGGTAGCGTTTAATTCAACACTGGTGTCTTTGTTTGTTTCAATTGTATTGATGTATGTGCTGCACATGTTAAACAATCGACAAGACCAAATGGTGATCAAAACCCGCAAAAATTGCGAAACGCACCTTTTAACTCGACTGCACAACTAGCCCTAGCGATACAGTTAAAATGACAAACGATCTGATTATCCTTGCAGTGTTGATAAAAGCATGACTAAAAAGCGCAAAGAAGACGGGTTCAACCTAGCTTTTCTAGACGTGATGGCTTGCGGGCTAGGTGCTGTATTGATGATTTTGATCGTCTTGAAATTCAGTGCAAATACGCCAGTACCCTCTGATGAAATCGAACGTTTGACCCAAGAATTAGCCAGTATCGATGATCAAGCTTCACAAGTTAAAAAAACCATTGATGAGGTCAATGATAATATTGCACAAGAAAGTGCTTCGATCGATGCAATCAAACAACAAATAAATGACTTACTCGTGCTTCAACAAGCCGCAGCCAAGGCGGTAGATGAGCAGCAAGCCGTTGTTGCTGACTTGCAAGAATCTATTGCCGCTGCAGCTCCTAAGCAAAGCGATGACTTACTGACTACGCCAGGTACCGGTGAAGAAAATTACCTATTGGGGTTAAAAGTAGAAGGTAAACGCATCGTGATTCTGCTCGATACCAGCGCTTCAATGACCGACGAAAACCTAATCGATATACTCAAGCGCAAAGTGCAAAGTGATAAAGTCAAGCAACTAGGACCTAAATGGCAACGCACAAAACGTATTGTTATGTGGATGCTTGCCCGTTTGCCTAAGGATGCGCGAGTGACAGTGGTGTCGTTCAATCAACAAGCATCGATCTTGGGCGGCAAAGCGGGTATCCCGGCTAGCGATTCAAATGCTTTAAAAGCGCTAGTCAGTGATATAGATACCTTGGTTCCAAGCAAAGGCACTAATCTGCAAGTGGCTCTGCAAGAGGCAAAACGAGCAGAACCAAATATGTCTTCACTATACCTTATCACAGATGGGTTACCGACCTTGCTAAGCAGCGGAAGCGGGTTTAATAGTAATCGAAACTGTAAACCCAGTGACCCCACTCAAAAAACGATCAGTGGTGATTGTCGGTTTAGCGTGTTTCAACATACATTTGCTCGTTTCGCACCGCGCACCGAAACCAATATAGTGCTGCTTCCACTTGAAGGCGATACACAAGCCCCAAGTGCTTATTGGAATTGGGCGAATATCACAGGAGGCTTGATGATCAGTCCGGCTTCAACTTGGCCATGAAAAAGACACGCACACCCATAGAGGTGTTTAGTCTGTCATTTTTAGACATTATTTCATGTGCTTTTGGCGCAGTGATCATGCTAATTCTATTGGCGAAAAATGGCGATGAAGGTGAGTTTAACGATACTAGCGAAATTGCCGGTATGTTGAATGCGGTCAACCGTGCACAAATGAGCCTAAGCGAGTTACAAGGTGCACTCAGCATCAAGCTGGAGGAATTGAAGCATGCGCAAGCAAGTGTAGCCAGTGTCAGTGAGCAAGCCAAAAATTTAGAAACGGAAGTTGCACGAGCACAAAACGATGTTCAAAGTCTCAATGATCAAGCCAGCGGGCTAAAAGTCATAAAAGTCGAACAAGAACGCGCAGCCATAAACGCGGGTAAAGCTAAAGAACGCGTCGATGAAGTAGGTGGTATTCCGGTCGACAGTGACTATGTGATATTTATCGTTGATACCTCAGGTAGTATGAAAAACATGTGGCGCAAAGTCATGGATACATTGTCTGAAACGCTTAACAACCACCCAGAAATAAAAGGTTTTCAAATATTGTCTGACAACGGCGATCCCTTACCCGGGGTAAAACTTGGCGATTGGCGCAAAGATACACCCGTTCAGAGAAGACTCGCGCTTTCGACAATGATGTCATGGAACTTTGCGGGTTCTTCAAATAGCTCGCCTGTCGAAGGGATTGAAACAGCGTTGAGAACCTATGGCCGTTCTAAATCTCTCGCCCTCTACGTGTTTGGTGACGATTATAATGGCAGTTCTTTTGACAAGACGCTTGAAAATATCAACCGATTAAATACCGATAAGCAGGGGAATAAAATCGCGCGTATTCACGCAGTCGGTTTCAAACCTAATCGCATTCAATATGGCGGTGAACCCTTGATGTTTTCAACAGTGATGCGTGAAGTGACCAGACAGAATAACGGTACATTTTTGGCCTTGTAGGCCCCTTATTTAGTCAGCGTATTAAAACTTTCTACATCATCCAGATAAATCGTCTCTTGCGTGCTTTGCTGATCGCGCAGAATACCAAACTGAATAAAAGCTTTTTCGTTATCCAGCAAGGTTTTGGTGTTGTGTTTGTCTAAAACCAGTTCTTCATCAAAGAAAATACTGACTTGACCTGCATTCGCATCTGTCGACCATTTAATATTCATCTGCATCGAATACCATTTATTAGCTTGTAAATTAGCGTAGGACCAAGCGGTAACGCCACTGTTGTCGGTAAAGCTAATACGATTGGCTGAAAGGTTAAAACGCATGATTTGTTGATAAGAAGCGTCAGATTCCCAATATGCGAATTCGTGACGAGAATCAGTGAATAATTTCGGCAACATGAAACGCCATTTAACGGTCGTCATGTTCCCTTCTGCAATGCCTTTTGGTTTGTGTTGTAGCTCACTTCGGTTCAACGCCGGTTGACCGTTCCATAAATAGTCTTCGCTTCCCTCAATAGTGATGCGTGTAACTGGATTGCTAGGATCGTCGTCTAAATTGACGATTTTAATCCCTTGAGCGTTTAGCTGATAGCTCCACTCGCCCAGTGTTGAGTCAGAAAAATCAGATGACCAATAATGCATCTTTGTCGAAGGTAAAGTGTGATAACAGGCGGCGCTCAATAAACTAAAAAGAATGAGCACTAGGTTTTTAACTCTGAATTGTCGTGTAATTGATTGCATATAGTCGCTTGTGCTGCTTAATGGATTTATCAATTCACAAGCTTAACGATAAATACAAGTTAACAAAACACTAAAGTCATCTTGAGCGACAAACTTGCCTTCAAGACAGTTATGCATAGGCTAGTTTATCAATATTATTAAGGCAGTCAAAAGCTACAATTAGTCTGGCTACTTGCCACCAAAAAGAGTTACAATCAATGCAATAAACAGAGCACGTTTGAGACCTTGCCAGCGTAAAAAAGAGCAAGGCGATAAAGAAAAAATTAGGAGAAATCATGGCCTCACGAGGTGTAAATAAAGTCATTTTAGTCGGTAACTTAGGAAACGATCCTGAAGTACGCTATATGCCAAATGGAAATGCGGTTGCTAATCTTAGTATCGCCACTAGTGAGAGCTGGAAAGACCAACAAGGGCAACCACAAGAGCGCACAGAATGGCACAAAGTCACCATGTACAGACGCTTGGCTGAAATTGCAGGTGAATACCTTAAGAAAGGATCTCAAATTTATCTTGAAGGTAAATTACAAACCCGTAAGTGGCAAGATCAAAGCGGAAACGACCGCTACACAACAGAAGTTATCGCAGACCAAATGCAAATGCTAGGTGGACGCAACGAAGGCGGAAACATGGGCGGCGGTGGCGGTTATCAACGTCAACAAGCACCACAGCAAGCACCTCAAGGCGGTTATCAGCAGCAGTCAGCTCCACCACAGCAGGGCGGCGGTTACCAGCAACCTGCGCAACAAAATACGCCTAAGCCACCACAGACTCAAGAGCCTGATTTTGATTTTGATGATGATATTCCATTCTGAGGAATACATAAATAAAAATTGTTATTAGCCCTGTTTTTACAGGGCTTTTTAATTTCCACATTAAATTCATCTTGTTGCCCAAACCCCTTTCACGCATCTTCGCTGCATTGAAAATATTCAAAAACAGGGCGGTCCAAGTTGTATGGCGCTTTTTTAAGGTGGATATTAACCCTTGGTATAGTTTTGTATTTTTATACACCTCTTACGACTAGCTCTTCCAATGAAATCAGAGCAATTTGCTATGCTGTTTGTATCAGATCATGTCATTACTAAGGTAAATTGATTACTGATTTAGTTTGATTTTTTCGCAAAAAAAAGAAAAATGCGGTGATTGAACAATGTTTAAAATAAGTTTTGAAACTCGCGCTAACGAGAAGAAAACTGTCACAAGTACAATAAACTCTAAACCAAATCGACGTTCTGATTTGCAACTTCGCACGGCGATATCTGCCATGCAAACGTTTCTTTTTGATCCAGATGCGCGTCGATATATGATTGAAGTAGCTTGTCAGCATATTTCCGGTTTGACAGAAAGCGAACAAACGATTTGTTACGTCTCTGACGAACAGGCAAAGTGTCTTCTTTCTGATGTGAGCGCTTTTGAAGTGTTAGGACATGTAAGTGATAATTTTGATGTGCCCGAGGGGGCATTAAAAGCATTATTATCAAATCATTCATTTTTTAAACAAACACAGGTATTTAATCTTAATATCCCGAATACTTTGGTACCGCTCTTACCTTCTCAAAGCGCTGTAAAAGCCGCGTTTTTTGTCCCTGTTTATATCAACCACGAACTTCGAGCATTAATTGTTTCTGTTAGATGCGACACAAAATACACAAGTGTTCAACTAGAGCGGATCA
Organism: Glaciecola sp. KUL10; assembly: GCF_003203515.1. Classification (GTDB taxonomy): domain Bacteria; phylum Pseudomonadota; class Gammaproteobacteria; order Enterobacterales; family Alteromonadaceae; genus Glaciecola. Next base: position 143,665 of record NZ_BGNG01000002.1, read on the forward strand.
AGCCTGTTATTGGCTCGTTAATGTGTTCATTGCGCAGTGCTGAAGTTGTTGCTGGTAGACCGACAAATTTTGAAGAAAATATACGCGGAAATCAGTTTTTAAAAAGCCTTATATCAACCTCACCAGCCGCAATATTAGTAGTAGACGAAGAGCAATCGATTATTGTAAGTAATCAGAACGCAGAACGTTTGTTTGCGGGTATGCATAATGATCAGTTGTACGCCAATTTGAAACGGGGTTTGATTGGCATGCCCGTCGAGAACTATTTACCTCATTACAGAGAGTTGTTTTTGTGGTCCCAACAAGAAGACAAATACGCAACAGGTGAAGACGTTGAAGTTCATGCTATGTTTAGTGACCAGCAAGCCTTTAAAACAGATGGACAAGAGACTGTCGTAGATATTACACCCTTTCGATATTCGAATGGGTTAAAAACATGTACGGTTTTGCAAATAATCGAAAACACACATCAACACCATCTCAAAGAGCTAGTCGAAAATGATCACAACCACTTATTAGCCATTCGGCACCTCATTCCAATAGCAGTTTTAAAAATTGATTTAAATTGGCGCTGCACCTTTGCAAACGATCGGTGGTTGTTAGATTCTGGCATAACGCATGAGGAAACTCTTGGATATGGATGGAGCTCAGCCCTCATAGAGCAAGAGCGTAAGTTACTTTTTAATGAACTTAAAAAATGTCTGAACTCTGGAAAAGACTACAGGCAAGACTTGCAATTAATGTCACCATTAGGTGACGTTAAATGGTGTGAGTTAAGTGCTCAAATCGCCGTAAATGAAAAACAAGTAGTCGATTCATTTTTGATCACGCTTACGGATATTACTTCACGCATCAACTATCAAGAAAAATTACGAAAAGTCGCTGAATATAACCCTCTTACGGGTTTGGTAAATCGCAACGGGTTTAGCCTCTGAGACAACGCCTAACACACTGGTTAAACAGGCAGATGCAGCATTGTATTTAGCCAAACAACAGGGTAAAAATCAGTACGAACTGTTTGATAAAAGGTTAAATGTGGAATATAAGAAACGCTCCTTTTTAGCATCGCAACTCAAACGAGGAATTAATCAAGGGGCGTTCAAGTTTAACTATCTCCCAATAGCGCGATTAAACGGTAAGGGGCTTTTAGGAGTTGATGCGATCCTTAGATTTAAGGATGTAAATGAACAAGAGTTACTACCAGAAGCGTTCATGCCGCTGTTGCTACAAATAGGAGAAATGCTCGCAGTTGTCGAATGGATGTTAGATGAGACTTGCAAAAAGTTAAGTATTGTAGGCCGTGATGCTAGCGTCAATGATCCATTCTCAATTTCTTTAAGTTTGCCTGTTAACGTGCTGTTGTTGGAAGAGTTACCTAGCATGATTCAATAAGCAGCTAACAAAGCAAAAGTTAACCCTAACAATATCGTATTAAAAATCAGTGAAACCTCGCTAGCCAAAAAGCATGATGAACTCTTGGCTGTATTAATAAATCTGAAGTCTTCAAAAGCCATATTGTTACTTGACGATTTTGGTTTAGAAAACGCATCTTTGAATCTAATTTCTATCGGACTATTTGATAGAGTCGCTGTTTGCGAGTCATTACTTAATGACATACAACAACTAAACTGCAAAATTGTCGTTAGCGCTATTACAGCATTATGCGGTGCGAATAATATAGATGTTATTGCTAAGCAAAGTGATTGTTCTGCAGACAGAAGAAAAAGCCTTCAGAATCTTGGTTTCCACTATGTCCAAGAAACAAATATCAAAGGGTTTCAATCGTTTTCCAAAGCTATTAGTTAGTAAAATTGATTGTTAAACACGCCTTTAGTTTTTACGTCTTTAGTTTTTCGAGTTGCCTGAAATTTGAACTTTTAAAAAAATCGTTTTATTCTTGTGTAGAGATATTTTATGTCAAGTTAACGGTGGTTAAGGGTCATCAAGATGAAGATAAAATACGCGGTTTGTGGCCTTTTGGTTAGCTTATTCTCAGGCTTCGCATTTCACGTTTCTGCAAATTCAAGTGGTATAACAGGTTTTTCGGGAAAGCAAGGTTCTACTTGTGGTTCATGTCACTCTTCAGGAGGTGCCGATTATCGATCGAGCTTATCTTTTGAAGGTGAAGTAGACGCTGAGCCTGGCGAATTATTACAACTAGCATTAACCGTTTCTTTTACGCCGCCATCCAGTGTCCCAAATCCGATGGCTGGGATAAATATAGCTACATCTGACGGTTCACTTGTCGCAGGTGAAGGGTTACAAGCCTCAAACAGTGAATTGACGCATACATTTGCCAGCCTAACAACTATCAGTAATAACGCAAAAAGGTGGACATTTAACTGGAGAGCGCCTTCTGACGAGGGGCAATCAACTATTTTTGCTTGTGCACAGCTCGTAAATAGAAATTTTACAACTACTGGTGACGACTCAAACACTGCATGTATTAGTCAGACAATTACGATTGCCGACGCAAATGAGCCGCCACCGCCACCGCCTGACCCTGACCCTGAGCCGACAAATGATGTGTTTGGTGACCTTGATCACGATGGAAAAGCTGATCTATCAATTTGGCGTCCATCAACACAGACCTTCTATGCAAGGCCCTCCCAGAGTAGTGAACTTATCCTCGCAGAGGTCATGGGAAACAACGAATTTGGAGTTCCATTAACCGGTGATGTTGATGGGAACGGGCAACAAGATGCAATTGTATGGCGTGATGATGGCATATGGGAAATAATTCTCGACAGTGGTCAAAGTCAAACATTCACCTTAGGGCAGTCGGGTGATTATCCATTTTTGGCAGACGTCGATGGAGATGGCGCGGATGATCCGATCGTGAGAAGACCTTCAGAGGGCAATTGGTATTATTTACTCAGTTCTCGAGGACATGCTTCTGGTAATTTAACGTTTGGCTCTTTGGAAACTGACATTCCGACCTTGGGCGACTATGACGCTGACGGCAGAGTCGATTTTTCAATCTGGCGAAATGGCACTTGGTTCATCCGTCAGAGTTCAAACAAGAAAATAATTTCAATCACGTTGGGCAGCCAAGAAGCAGATATCCCCGTACCAGCAGATTATGATGGTGACGGCGTCACTGATACGGCTATATGGCGACCCTCGAATGGTTTTTGGTACATCAACCTTTCTTCTACTAATATTCGACGAGATGTTCAGTTTGGTTCTCAAAGTTCAGATATACCGATACCAGCGGATTATGATGGCGATGGAAGTGCTGATCTTGCGCTGCGCAGGCCTTCTTCGGGTTTGTTCATATACAAGTCATCGATTAACCAAAATACCGTTGTAAAAGCGTTTGGTGGACAGGAAACTGATGTGCCAGTTTTAGGTGCTTTTAGAGGCAAACAAACCCTTATAAAAGTGCCAGAGCCCCAGCTTCCCGCAACAAGAGGCGATGCAGATGCTGACGATCGAGCGGATTACGTCATATGGCGTCCAAGTAATCGCACATTTTACGCACGCTCAACAGATACCGGCAGTACAGTTATCAATAGTCAGGTTGGTACGATAGACACGGGCATCCCCTTATTTGGTGACTTTGATGGAGATGGTGAAAATGATCATGGTGTTTATCAACCTGAGTCTGGTATTTGGACGATCAATCTCTTTTCTGGGCAAGAGAGGACTTATACATTAGGTGGTGCATCGGATTATCCATTTTGGGGCGACATAGATGGTGATGGTGTTGATGATCCAATTGTGCGGGAGCCTGACACAGGTAGTTGGTCCTTTTTGTTGTCGTCAGTTGATTATCAAGAGCGTTCATTGGCCTTCGGTAGTGTAGATACTGACACCCCAGTGCTTGGTGATTATGATGGTGATGGGCTTCTTGATTTTTCAGTTTGGCGTGCTGGTACTTGGTATCTTCGTTATAGCAGTGATAAAAAGACACGCGCAATCGGTTTGGGAAGGCAGGCACAAGATATTCCTGTGCCCGCCGACTACGACGGTGACGGAAAAACTGACGTTGCTATCTGGCGTCCATCGAATGGCGTATGGTACGTTATCCAATCTAGCACAGGGCAACGTCGTGATTCACAATTTGGCTCGCAAAGCACTGATATTCCTATTCCAGCAGATTACGATGGGGATGGAAAAGCCGATTTAGCTCTGCGTAGACCAAGCACTGGGCAATTCATTTATAGGTCCTCTGTTGACGATAGTGTCGTGGTAAGCACGTTTGGCCAGCAAAGCACAGACATCCCTCTGCTAGGTGCTTTCAAATCGAAAAAAACGCTGTTCAATGAACCAACCGATCCCACAAATTATTATACTGAAAATGTATCTGAACAAGTTATTCAAGGACGCTGTATTGCATGTCACGTGTCGGATGGAGCTGCGGCATCGAGTGGGTTGATTTTTGAGCGAAGTGACCAGCCAAATTACATTGAATCTAATATGGCAACGATTGCGAGTTTTTTGTCTCAACCGGGTGTAGATGGCGAGTATCTATTGTCTAAAGCTCAAGGTTTACTTGGGCATGGTGGCGGCCAACAACTTGTTGCAGGGAGTAGTTTATACAGTGCTCTGGCAGAGTATTTAGGCATTATTACGGGTGAAGATTTAAGCTTTGCCACAGACAGTTTCTGGAATGGTTTTTCATTTTTAGATAACCGTAAAACACTTCGTAAAGCAAGCATTATCTTGGCCGGCAGATTGCCGACTGAGGATGAATACCAAAGCGTAAGCGACGATTCAGATGAAAGTTTGCGTTCGGCTTTACTGGGTCTTATGGAAGGCGATGGGTTTCATAGTTTTTTAACTACTGGCGCTAACGATAAGTTGCATACTCAGAAATACTTGAACGCCTACCCTCAGTTTCTTAACGATGATGTATATATTGTTGAAAGGGCTAAACGACAATACCAGGCCAATGTTGATGGCAAAGGCGATGAATTTTATTCACAACAAACCAAGCCAGCTGAAATAGCTTATGCAAGATCTGCAACCGAGCTTGTGGCTCATGTAGTAATGAATGATCTACCTTACTCTGAAGTTATAACTGCCGACTACACCATGATGAATCCCATGTTAAATGCGTTTTATCGCGGTGACGCTGAGTTTGATGACGTGACCGATATTAACGAGTTTCGCCCAGGTAAACTAAATGGTTTCATGCTCAGAAAAGATACCATTGAAGAGTATGACATGTTATTGGGCCATAACATTATTCAAGAAGGCTCCATTATTGAATGGCCTCACGCTGGTATATTAAATGACCCTGCCTTTTTAGAACGCTATCCATCGACTGCGACCAATCGAAACCGCGCACGTTCGCGATGGGTCCAGTACTTGTTTCTCGATTTTGATATTGAGAAATCTGCTGCAAGAACAAACGATCCTGAGGCCCTAGCAGACAGAGACAATCCCACCTTAAAGAACCCCAACTGTACCTCATGCCATGAGGCACTGGATCCGGTTGCAGGCGCCTTTCAGAACTACGGTGATGTTGGTTGGTATAGAGATGCATGGACTGGGTCGGATTCACTTCATGACGCTTATAAATGGCCCGAAGACGGAGAAACTCTTTATCAAGAGGGTGATACATGGTATCGCGACATGCGAGCACCGGGCTTCGGTAACTTAGTTGCTCCCTCGAATGATAATTCAGTTCAATGGTTAGCCCAACAGATCGTGAATGATGGCCGCTTTACAGTTTCAGCCGTAAAGTTTTGGTGGCCTGCTGTGATGGGTTTAGCCGTTAGCAACGCCCCAGAAGATCCCAGCGATACTGATTTTGACATTAAATCCGATATTTTTGTAGCTCAGAATAGCTATATCTATGGCCTTGCAGGACAACTAAGATCACACATGAATCTTAAGCTTACCCTTGTTGACATGATGATGGGACCTTGGTTTAGAGCCGACCAGGCTACTGGTGATATTTCGGAAACTCAGGCAGCCAATTTAGCGGGCACTGGCAGGTTATTGAGTCCTGAATTATTAGATAAAAAGATGAAAGCAGTTTTTGGTGTTTCTTGGAGAGAAGAGTACCCCGATTGGAATAACTATCAGCGATTTTCTGCATTGAACGATGAGTATCGCATTTTGTACGGCGGTATTGATAGTGTTGGTGTTATTAAACGCGCTGATCGCATGACTTCAATGATGTCAAAGGTAGCACTTACTCAAACTACGCAAACCTCTTGTAAAGTGGTTGTTGAGGACTTCCAACGCGCTCCCGATGAGCGATATCTTTTTTCAGAGTTGACGCCCTACGACTCGCCAGACGCAATAGGCTATAAAGAATTCTCTGTAGACAACTACTCTAGTGAGGACAGCCGACCGTTTAGCTTAAGAATCAGTGGTAGTGCCGGCGATATAAATTTAGGAATCAATTATTTAAACGATTATGCCGACTTCGAAGTGTTGAACGTTGATGCCAACTTGGGGATAGATAAAATTGTAATCAAAGCACCTAGTGGTCAAACAATTGCTGAATATGAGGGTGATGAGCTACAAGAAATAGCCACCGGTGCAACTGAATGCGCTGGCGTTCAATATTGGCAAGATTCAACTGGAGAAGACTATTATATATATGGCAGTTGCCTATTAACTTTCCCCTTATATTTTGAAGAGGCGGATGATTACACAATCGATGTATACGCATATTCAGTGTATCAAGATGAATTTGGAGAGCATCGCCCAGAATTAGAGGGAGAGTGGGACATACCACGCATGAGCGTTTCAGCAACGTTGGCCGAAGGAAACAATACTGACACTATTAACAGTGTTACTACCAAGCGAGCTATTGCCGCTTTGATGAATAATGCATGGGGTACATCCTATGATGAAGCGCATGCAGAGGTGGCGGTTGCTTACGACCTATTTGAAACTTCTCGAATGACTAAATTTGAGCGTAGCGATTGGTTTCACATTGATGAGGATGGTGCTTGGTGCAATAATATTGATTGGTCTGAGTTCGATTCAGAACCTGGAGTTGAGGACGGTTATGATGCAGGCAATGATCCATTTTACCTTATGAGTGCATGGCGAACAGTAGTTGCCTATGTGATGTCTGACTACAGGTTTTTATACGAATAAGGAGTCGAATGATGAAAAGACGCAACTTTCTAAAATTGGCAGGCGTTGGTTCGGCTCTAGCATCTTTACCCACTAGCTTTAATCTATTTGCTAATACCAACGCTGACTTCAATGGCAAGTTTCTTGTTTCCCTGCAGTTACAAGGAGCATGGGATGTCAGTAGTTTTTGCGATCCTAAAATGAACATGCCAGGTGAAGAGGAAATCAACCATTGGTCTCGATACAGTGAGACACAAACTGCGGGTAACCTTCGATATGCGCCAATTTCAGGGCTATCTGACTTTTTTAATCAGTATTACAACGATATTTTGGTGATTAACGGGATTGATGCTCAGACTAATTCTCATACTGCGGGTGAAACTCATAATCATAGCGGTAGAATTGCAGTAGGCTTGCCGACACTGACTAGTTTATACGCGAGTATTAATGGCGCCAACTTGCCTATCTCTTACATCAACAATGGAGGATACGGTGAGACGGCGGGCCTTATTCGATATACCAGATTGACCGATACTTATAAGCTGCAGAGCGTTCTGGAGCCGAATGTACCAGAATTCGGTCATCAAGATAGGTTGATACCAGGCAGTGATTGGCAATTGATTCAAGAAGCAAGAAACGAACGTTTTGCGCGACTAAAAGCAAGTAGTACCTTATCTCCTCGTGAAAGACTTGCTCTTGTCGATTACGAGTCTGCATTACTAAACTCAGGGCCGATCAGTAATTTTGCAAATGCCTTAGGCACTATTGGCGACCTACCAGAAGGTGTACAGATTAATCAAGACACCTACAGTGATATTCAGCTACAGATGAAACTTGCATTAACTGCAATGCAGTCTGGGGTGTCAGTAGCGGCAGATCTAATCTTGGGTGGGTTTGATACGCATTCAAACCACGACGCAATGCAATGGCCACTGTTAACTCACGTTGCAGAGAGTATTGATTACTTTTGGCGAACCGCAGAGGAGTTAGGCATTGCAGAGCGAATGGTGTTAATCGTGAACTCTGATTTTAGCCGCACACCACATTATAATTCAGTTGATGGAAAAGACCATTGGCCAGTGGGCAGCGCTATGGTTATGGAGCGCAATGTAAGCTGGGGAAATCGAGTGGTTGGTGTAACAGATGAAGGTCAAAATGTGATACCCATCAACCCAGACACCTTACAGCAAGATGATAAAGATGGTCGGGTCATTTATCCGCGCGATGTGATGTATTCACTGCGTCGCTACCTTGGTATCAATGATAGCCCTCTGGTGACACCGTTCGATTTACGTCAAGAGTCAGAATTCAATTTCTTTGATTCAAATGCTCAAACACCTCAAGGAAGTGACGTTAGAAACAGTATGAGGGTTTAGCTAACATGAGGTACGGGCTATCGCTTGCTGCTTTCCTTTTGGTTAGTGCAATAAGTGCTTGTCAGCGCCAAGGTATTGATGAGTATCGCGTTGTGAAATTTATTGATGGCGATACCATAGTGTTGAATGACGATGAAGGTACGCGAATTGACCTTGCGCTTATTGATGCACCTGAAATTGAACAGCCCTTCGGTCGCGATGCTCGTCAAGGTCTGGAATCACTTATTCAAGATAACAGAGTTCAAATACAGTATATGAACAATGGGAAGGCTCTCGTTTATCTTGATAGCATACTAATCAATGAAAAACTTGTTCAAAAAGGCTATGCATGGTTTGACATCAGCGCCGCCCCTGAGCCAGCAATGAGCATACGCTTGAAGGACTCACAGAGCGAGGCAACATCGCGTAAAATAGGATTGTGGGCGCAAAACGACACATTAATTGTTTCTCCATGGCAATGGCGGGCTGATGGTAAAGAGGTGGTCAGAAATTCAAACCAAATACGGTTTGCACAACAGAGAGAAGCGGAGAGGCGGCGAATGGAATTACAAAAAATCACCGATAAAAGAAGGGAAGCGAACGCACCTAATCGCTCAAAACTAATAACGACCAAAGATGATTAATAATGACTATATTTCGTGTAGTAATGTTTTATTTTATGTTGCACTCTTTCGCGGCCCACGCGGTTTCTGTTGGAGACAAAATTGCAAACTTTGCATTGCCGGAATTTAAAACATCAAGCAAAACATTTTCGCTTAGCGACTATGATAATCATGTCATTTATATTGATTTTTGGGCATCTTGGTGTGTGCCTTGTCGTAAGTCTTTTCCGTTTATGAACAGACTACACGAAGAATACAGCGCACAAGGCCTTAAGGTTATTGCAATCAATATGGATGAAGAACCCAATGATGCAGTAAAGTTCCTTGAAAAGTATCCCGCGAAGTTTAGTGTCTTGCAAGGCAGTGATGAGCTTGGAAAGTACTTCAATTTAAAAGGGCTACCCATGGCTTACCTAGTATCAAAAACAGGTGAGCTGGTAGCTATTCATGCGGGGTTCAATCAAAAGCATGCCAGTAAAGTAGAAGCACAAATTCAGCATTTAATTAAAGAGTAAAACCGATTTAATATAAAGTAGAGACCACATAGTGATTTTGACACAACAAAGACTAATAAATTTCAAAAAAATAGTAGTGCTAATCGCTCTGCTTTCGTTGGGTGGGTGCGCTAGCAATATAAATGCATGGGAGCGAGGGCGCTTGGCTAAAACGGAGATGCAGTTTGAGCCAGATCCTATGAGAGCCGCTTTTATGCGACACGTCTATGCCAGTAAAGAAGCTTCTACAGGCGGTTCGTCTACTGCCGGTGGTGGTTGCGGGTGTAATTAATAACATTATGAAAAAAGATAATAAAACCTTAGCATTACTTTCAATCGCCGCGACTAATCTCATAGCGACACAATGTACTCAAGCTGTTGAGCTAGCAACAGATTTTCAGTTTGGCTATCGTCATCATATGTATGATGAATCACCATTACCGAATTCGCTCGGAGACTCTACAGATCGCTATAACATCCGTGTCAATCAATTTTCACTGCTCGCACCTTTAACAGACAGTTTTGATATGTCACTTAGCTACCAGCATGAGCGGATGTCTGGAGCATCTCCTTGGTTTACCATATCTGGGCCAGATGGCGAGGTGGTTCAAGTCATGAGTGGAGCAACAATAGAGGACGAACGCACTGATGCCTCGATCAATCTAAGATACAAACGTGATAATTTTCGTTATGGTATTGTTGCTGCCATCTCATCTGAAGATGATTATCTGTCTCGCCTTGTGGGCGTCGAAGTTGCCCGAGAGAGCGAAGATAAAAGAGGCACATTCTCTGTTTCGCTTGATGTGTCTAACGATGATATTAATCCTGTCGACGCTGATTTATTTCTTACTCGCCCTGCCGTTGAGCAGACTAAGCGCTCAACATCTGCAGTCGTTTCCTACAGTTATGTGCTGAGCAAAAATACGTTGGCACAATTTTCAGCCGGATACATTTCGCGCGACGGTTACTTGTCCGATCCATACAAACTGGCGCTTGTGGATTTTAATTTAATTGGTGATTCTAGACCTTCAAGTCGTTACGCAAAAACCTTGGCTAGTAGATTTCGCTACTTTTCAGATACGCTCAATGGCGCATTCCACGCGGATTACCGCTATTATGATGATAGCTGGGATGTCGAATCGCATACATTCGATTTAGCGTGGTATCAAAATCTACCTTATGATTTTCAGTTGGTCCCCTCGATAAGGCACTACGCTCAGAAAGCTAGTTTTTTTTATGAAGTGTTTTATGAAAGTACAAGAGACGATGGTTTTTATTCGACCGACTATCGGTTATCTGAATATGGTGCAACAACATATGGTTTAAAATTATCAAAGCAATTCACTGGTTGGTCGTTTACCGTGAGCTTCGATAAATATGAAAGTGGCGGTGCTCACGGCCTTGCCAAATCTGATGTTGAAAACCCAGGTTTGCTCGATTTTGAACTTGTCCAACTAGGCGTTAATGCGACTTTTTAACAGCTAATGGAATTATTTAGTGCTAAGTTCAAGGCTATGGGTAGCCCATGCGCTCTATTTCTGTATGCAGAAACCGCCTCCGCTATTAGTGTTGCTGAAAACAAAGTGATTGAGATGCTTGATGGTTGGGAAATGAAGTACTCTCGTTATCAATCTGATAGTGCGCTGTCACAAATCAATCAACAGGCAGGAACATCGGCGAGATTCAGACTCGACGATGAGTTTTGGCAACTAGTTCAGTATGCCAACACCGCCTATGAAATAAGTGACGGTTTATTCGATATAACTTCTGGCGTGCTCAGAGAAGTTTGGCACCGAAACACTCAAGAAATTCCGTCGCAGCAAACAATAGAAGCGTGCTTAAAACGTATTGGCTGGGATAAGGTCGCAATGCAGAAAAAAAACTTTCACCTCCCGTTGCCAGGTATGCAGATTGACCTTGGTGGTATTGTCAAAGAGTTCGCTGCAGATGCCATTGCAAATCAATTACTAAACATGGGTTATACTTCCGGATTAATCGACTTAGGCGGAGATATCACTGTACTGGGTGCCAAACCATCCGGAGAGCCTTGGAATATTGCTATTTCTCATCCTCAGGCGCCAGAGTCAGCGATTGCAACTATTCCGATGATTTCAGGAGGATTGGCATCAAGTGGTGACTATCAACGATTTATTGAAATTGATGGCGAAAGATACTGTCATATTGTGAATCCAAAAACCGGCTGGCCTACCAAGGGGTTAGCTGGCGTTAGTGTATTTACAGAACAATGTGTCGTGGCTGGAACACTATCAACGATTGCGATGCTAAAAGGCGCGGAAGGCCTATCTTGGCTAAGGCAATTAGGTTGTCAGTTTGTTGCTATTGATGAAAGCATGAAGGTGCATACCTCCTAAAAGTGCGCGCTACACTTACTTCTTTTTTCCACACTTACTCCTCTCACTTTAGTTTGCATGATTGGTACGCGCTTTGCTGAAGTACAGTACCTGTAGACCAAAAAGCACTGCTGCGTCATAAAAATCATTTTCTTTGGCACTTTAGTCAATTAAATGGCAAGGCTTTGCCGCTTTTTGAAATGCAAAATTATAGTTAGCTTCTCGGAAAATATATGCGTTTAAGCTTAAGGCAATACATATCTAAGAAATTTATGTCTTCTAAAAAAGCAAGTGTGGTTGGGCTTTCTTTGGGCTTGGAAGGTGTTTCGCTATGTGTATTACAACACAAAAAAGGTGAGTTTATTTGCGTTGAACAAACCGAATTTGGCTATCAAGATTGGGCAAAGGCGCTCACTGAATTTGTCAAAAGCTCTAAACTGACCTGGGCGAAGTGCTATCTAGCGCTGACCTCACATCATTATCAATTATTACATTTAGACAGACCTAATGTGCCTCAAGACGAAATCCTGAAAGCCCTAGAATGGCCTGTCAAAGAAATGCTCAATGCTAACGAAAGTTATGTTTGCGACTACACCGAGTATCCAATGCAAGTCAGTGGGCAGAATAAAATTGCTGTGGCAGCAATGGCAAAAAATGAAGTTAAAAAGATTAGTGAAATTCTTTTTGCAGCTAAATTGGACTTACAAAGTATCAGTGTTGAAGAATTTGCGCTGGTGGCGCTCTTGCCTAATCAGAGCGACCCAATTCTATCCCTTTCGCAAGAAAGTGGAGAGGAAATCATTTTAAATATTGTAAAAGACCAAAAATTATACTTTTCAAGAAGAATTAAGGGGTTTGAAAACTTAGGAAGTTATTCTATTCGAGAACTAGAAATGGGGCTTGTTGATAACCTATGCGTACAAATACAACGTTCTATGGACTTCTTTGAGAGTCAATTAAGGCAAGCGCCTGTTAGGCAAATTGTTATCAATCTGGATACTAGGTTACAAGCTGAAGTGGCGCGTCTCATTGAGAAAACGATGGATCTGAAGGTGGGGCATTTCGAACCAGAATCTATGTCAGGGCAAGGAAACTCTGTTCAGCAAGCCAGTTTCACTGCTTTGGGCGCTGTGTTTGAATCCTATATTGATGATAAAAAAACGCTTAGTACCCCACGAGATAATGTGAATGCGGAGGGAAGCGTATGAAAAGTTCAATGAACCTCTATCAAGCCGAGTTTAGACCTCATTTCATATGGATGACACTGAGTCATTTGATTTCTATCTGTTTGTTTATAACTGCTGTTGCAGCGATATGCGAATTTTGGCTACAACAAGAGCAGATTCAAGTCGAAAACCAGCTAAAGCAAAAACAGAGCACTTTGAATCAACAAAAGGCCATTCTCAATGAAATGACCAGTGCGTTGGCAATGCGTGTCGAAGATCCGAAGTTGATTGCAATGCTAGCGTCGCTTTCAAACGATATTCGTGGCAAGGAAGCATTATTGGCGAGGCTCGAAGAGTTGGCTCAACAACAAAGCCACAGTTTTTCAAAGATGCTAACGTCACTTGCGAAGATCGACACTGACGATTTGTGGTTAACGCGAGTCCAAGTGGTCGATAATGATTTGAGCATGCAAGGGGTCATCGCAGAACCCAATGCACTGCCGCTTTGGATAAGAAGTTTGTCTGAAACTGAGTACTTCGCGAACCGTACTTTTAGAGAAGCCCAAATTAGTCGCGACAGTGAACAACTCGTGTTTAGCCTTGCAACCAAAAGCGAGGGAAACTAGCTATGAAACTCAATATCAATCAAGGATTGTTTTATCTAAGTACCAAATTTGATTCTATTTCTTCACGTGAACGCAAGCTCGTATTTTGGGGCTTGCCCATCACGCTCATGGTCGTTTTTTTCTTGCAGTTTCTTGAACCAACTTATCAAGATATCCAGAGTAAGCAAAAACAACTATTACAAACCACTAAACAAGTACTTGATACGCAGAACAGTATACAGAGCATAACGACTCAATTGAGTATCGATCCAAATGCAGAACTTAATACGCAGATAGAGCGGGCAAGAAGTAGGATTGATGCTTTAGACCGTGTGTTCAATGAAGAGCTAAACCAATTAGTCCAACCCAGTTATATGCCAATTTTGTTGGAACAAATGATAAATGAGGCAGACGGCTTGAAATTATTGAGCCTAAATTCGGTTGATCCCATCAAAATCTTTTCTTTGGATGAAAACAATACCAACGTCGCACTTTATCAACATCGCATCAAGCTTGTGTTAGAAGGCAACTTTTTTGCGGTTCGTGATTTTTTAAGACAAACCGAAGAACTAGGCTGGCGTTTGTATTGGCCGCAGCTTGACTATGAGGTCAAAGCATATCCAAGCGCGCAAGTTAGCGTTGATCTTGCAACCTTGAGCACAAGCGAGGAGTTCATCAGTGTTCTCTAGAAAATTTCACACTGTTTTTTACTTATTTATTTATTTCTTTCAACCTTTTAGCAGTTTTGCCGCTAACTTAGAAAGAGATCCAACGCGCCCTAGCAATCAAAAGAGCGTCGTAAGCCCTAAACAGAATAAATCGCCGTTTTCTGTGACTGCAATCATGTCAAAAGGAGGAACGTCGGTTGCGATTGTTAACCAGCGTACTTTAGCGGTTGGCGATGAAATGGATGGTTGGTTGGTGACTGATATCCAAAAGGACTATGTACAAATGCGCTTAATAAACGCAAATGAAAATGGGTCAGAAATTAAATTTAGAGTGAGTGAGCGAGTGAATGTCAAAAATTAGGCTATCTATATATTTCGATGCAAAGTCAGGCGTATTCCTGCGCGTCTGTAGCCTGCTCGTATTTCTTTTTGGTTTAAATGCATGCGCAACAAAAGAAAAAAGCCATGTCGAAGCATCGTTGGCTGATGAGCTACTTTCACCTGCAGAAACGCAAGCTATTAATCAAGTTGAATCACTGGATTCCTTGCCGCAAGAAGTCGCGGATACTCTTTTGTCTTTGGGGGCAGGTGAACAGTCAAATTCACTATTTGGGGTGGAAAAGTATGACATCAGTGCGCGCGACGTTGATGCGGTGAGTTTTTTCTCGAGCCTTGTGGACGATACCCCGTATTCAGTTGCCTTACACCCCGCGGTTCAAGGCAACATTACACTAGACTTAAAGCAAGTTGAACTTGGACAAGTAATGAGTTTGGTGTCGGACCTATATGGGTTTCATATCGAGAAAATGGGCAACATTTTTAGAGTTTTCCCCGCTGGACTTCGCACAGAAACGTTTTCTGTTAATTATTTACTCATGCAACGCGACGGCAACACTCAAACGAGTATTATTTCGGGAGGCGTCTCACAAAATGCCAATAGCAGCGGTGGTAATTTTGGTGGTCAAAATAACTTTAATGGCAATAATGGTGGTCAAATCGGTGGTGGCAACCAAAGCGGATTTAATAGCGGAACATCTATAACCACGCGAACAGAAACAAACTTTTGGGATGAGCTTCAAGAAAAACTAATGACTATGATTGGAGAGGCCGATGGTCGAGCGGTGATGGTTTCTCCTCAATCAGGTTTAGTCACTGTGCGTGCGTTGCCAGACGAAATTAAGTCGATAAAACGATTTTTGAATCACTCTGAGAAAAACCTACAGCGCCAAGTCGTCATCGAGGCTAGAATCCTTGAAGTCATTCTCAATGATGAATACCAACAGGGTATCAATTGGACACAAGTACTTGCCAATGCGGGAAGCACCGACTTTCAGTTTGCAACGTCTGCGGGCGGATTTGGCAATGAAATTAGTGCTGCCCTCGGGGGTGTCACCAGCTTAAGTTTCTTAAATCAAGACTTTTCAGGTGTGGTTAATTTGCTCGAAACTCAGGGCAATATACAAGTACTTTCCAGTCCAAGAGTCACGGCAATTAATAACCAAAAGGCAGTGATCAAAGTAGGTGATGACGAGTATTTTGTGACCGACATTTCAAGTCAAAATACCATCACAGCAAACAGTACCTCAGTGGTTCCAGACATTGAACTTACACCATTTTTCTCAGGGATTGCATTAGACGTAACACCACAGATCGACGAAAACGGCAGTATCCTATTACACATACACCCCTCTGTGATAGAGACCCAAGAGCAAGAAAAAGTTGTTACCCTTAATCAAGAACAGATAGTCTTGCCATTAGCACAAAGTACCATTCGTGAATCAGATACGATTATTCGAGCAACTTCAGGCGAAATCGTGGTGATAGGCGGTTTAATGCAATCGGTTATCACTGATGAAAATTCACAAACTCCTTTATTGGGTGATATTCCTGTGCTGGGTAATTTATTTAAGAACAAGCGCAAACGCGAGACAAAAAAAGAACTCATTATCTTACTAAAACCCACCGTTGTTGGTCCGAATACTTGGAAACAACAAATGGAAGCCAGTCGCGCACAAATGGCTGACTGGTTATATGTGGAGTAACTATGTACCTATATCATTTTGGCATCCGAGAACTTCCTTTTACCCTTACGCCTAATACCCAGTATTACTTTGGATTACCTAGTCACAATGAGGCCATTGAAGTCCTTTCGACGGCCTTAATGACAGGTGAAGGATTTATCAAGGTAACCGGAGAGGTTGGTTCAGGTAAAACACTGATTTGCCGAAAATTGCTTAATGAGTTACCGGATGGTTTTGTTACTGCATATATTCCTAACCCTTACTTGTCACCGGCTGAATTGCGCAAGGCAGTGGCGGCAGAGTTAAAAGTTGACTTGCCAAGTAACCCTGATCAACAAGAATTTACCCAATGTATTCAAGCTAAGTTAATCGAGATCAGTAAGCAAAACAAAAATGCAGTCCTCATTATAGATGAAGCGCAAGCGCTTCCTGAAGAGAGTATTGAGGCCTTGAGGTTAATGACGAACTTAGAAACGGAGTCTAAAAAGCTTTTACAAGTAGTGTTGTTTGGGCAACCAGAATTAGACCAAAAACTTGCAAAGCCAGAATTAAGACAGCTCAAACAACGCATTACCTTTTCTTACGCATTGAGTCTGATGAATGTTGATCAGTGTTACCAGTATATCCAGCACCGTATTCATGTAGCGGGTTATCATCCTAAAGAATTATTTAGCATGAAATGCTGTCGTTTAATTAACAAGGCGAGTAAAGGGACGCCAAGGCTAGTAAACATACTATGCCACAAAGCTATGATGCTAGCCTATGGTGAAGGAGCCAAGAGAATTAGTAAAAAGCATGTAAAAGCTGCAATTGAAGATACTGAAGGCGCTTTTACAAAGCCTAATAACGACTGGTTTAGTTATGCGTGGTCTTTTGTCTCTTTAGGTGCATTTGTTGTTTTACTCTATGCTTACCCGCTTGTCGCTGACTACGGATGGCTTTCATGAGCGTAGTCAATAAAATGCTGAGTGATCTTGAAAAACGCTCGCAGGCTACAAAGCCCAATGCCAATTACGTACCAAGTGATACTGCTGACAATAACAGTAAAACGGTCAGCGTATTACTGGCTTTATTACTGGTGTTAGCAATCTTATTAGCTTGGTTAATGATGCGTGAACAAGCTCCGATTGAAGTGAACTCCGGCACAACAATAAGCAAAATTACGGGAGTTGATAAAGACCCCCAACTTGACCAACAGACTAAGAACGATAATGCCTCAGATGTTGCGCTTAAAGAACCACCAATGCTCAACGCAGCAAATCAAGCTAATGTTGATGTTGTGTTGGATGGTGAGAGTATAAAAGAATTAGTGACTCGCTTAAGTGAATCGGTTGAAAAGCTTCAGGTCATTGAACAGAAGAACAACCCATTGCAAGTAGCTGAGATTAATCACGCTCCAAAAAAGCCGGATCCATTCAACGAGCCAGTGGAAAAAGCAGCTAAACCAACGATGTCAGTTGCAAGTAGTCAGTCGTCTGATTCAGTGATTGCATTACAACAAGAAGCAAATAGGCAATTGCAAGCTGGAGATAAAAGCGGCGCAAAAAAAAACCTGTCGCGCATCTTAGCAATCGAGCCTAGAGATCTAAATGCGCGTAAAAAGCTTGCCTCATTGCACTTTGGTGAAGGCAACACAGTAGCCGCGTCTGAACTGCTTCAACAAGGCATTGCTCTCTCGCCAAGCGATAGTGCCATACGCCTTATGTTAGCCAGACTATTGTTTCGTTCAGATAAGGCTGATGACTCCTTACAAGTGCTCAAAAAGCATCCTCGCAATGTCATTGCAGACGATGAATTATTGAGTTTTAGGGCCGCACTGGCTGAAAAGCAAGGTGATTATAGCCAAGCTATTTCAGACTACTCACAGCTCATTGAACGTCAAAAAACAAATGCGCGCTGGTGGCTTGGGCTCGCAGTTAGTCAAGACAAAAAAAGTTTAAGGCAAGCTGCAATATCGTCTTATCGCCAAGCCCAAACACTTAACCAGCTATCTGAGCAAGTATCTACATTCGTTCAACAACGCCTTGCGGTGTTAGAGGGATAGTCGTGGCTATTAAATCAAAAGTTAGATTAGGCGACTTATTAGTTCAACGAAAGCTAATTGATGAACAACAGTTGCGTTTGGCACTTGCTGAGCAGCGTCAATCAGGCCGTAAGTTAGGTGCAACGTTGATAGCTATGAACTTGGTCTCAGAAACTGAGTTACTTAAGCTATTGTCTCAGCACTTTAATGTGCCAATGATCAATATCGAAGATTACAACGTCAATGCTAATGCAGTGAGGTTGTTACCAGAGATTCAAGCTAGACGTTATAGAGCACTCATTATCGATGAGAAAGACGATCATCTATTAGTTGCAATGAGTGATCCAGCCGATATTAATGCGATTGATGATTTAAGCGCAAAACTTCCTAAACCACTAAAAATTGCGGTAGTTAGCGAAAAACAACTTTTTAATGCCTATGAAACTTATTATCGAAAGAGTGAAGAAATTGCTTCTTTCGCTCAAGAATTAGCTGAAGAGTATGAGTCGTCAAAAGAGTTTCAACTAGATATAGGCGCATCGCAATCAGGCGAAGAAGATACAGCGGTTGCTAAACTTTTGCAGTCTATCTTTGAAGACGCGGTGCTTGCTAAAGCTTCTGACATTCATATAGAGCCAGAAGAGAAACAACTGCGAATACGTCAGCGCGTAGATGGACAACTTCAAGAAACCACTATCCCAGAGGCGAGTATTGCCGCTGCCTTAGTACTTCGATTAAAGCTAATGTCGGGATTAGACATTTCTGAAAAACGTTTGCCGCAAGATGGTCGAACTCAAATGACGGTGAAAGGCCGTTTAATTGACGTGCGCTTGTCTACGATGCCTGTTCAATATGGTGAGTCAGTGGTAATGAGGTTGCTCGACCAAACTGAAGGCGTACTTAGGTTAGAAAAAACAGGCATGCCAAGTCAACTGATTACGCGTTTTCGTGCATTGTTAAAGAGGCCCAATGGAATGGTATTGGTTACAGGGCCTACAGGCTCAGGTAAAACGACCACATTGTATGCTGCATTGACGGAACTGAATAAACCAGAGTGTAAAATTATAACGGTAGAGGATCCCGTTGAATATAGACTACCTCGCATAAACCAAGTACAGGTTAATCATAAAATTGACCTATCATTTTCACGTATCTTGAGGACAAGTTTAAGGCAAGATCCTGACATCATAATGGTCGGAGAAATGCGCGATCACGAAACCGTAGAAATTGGTCTTCGAGGTGCGCTGACGGGTCACCTCGTCCTATCCACCCTGCATACTAACGATGCAATTTCATCAGCGATTCGTTTGCTTGATATGGGTGCGCCCGGTTATCTCGTGGCTAGCTCGCTTCGTGCAATCGTTGCACAGCGGTTGGTGAGAAAAATATGCGAGCATTGTATAGAAATAACGGAACTGAAAAGTAATGTAAAACTGTGGTTGAAAAAATATAGGCCCGAAGCGGTAGATTCAACGTTTTTCAAAGGGCGAGGCTGTCAAAAATGCGGTAATTCTGGTTATAAAGGCCGCATGGGGGTCTTTGAGCTATTAGAGCTGGACGCCAATATGATGAAGGCTTTGCAGTCAAACGATGCTCACGCATTCAGCGCCGCAGTCGAGTTTAACAACGACTATGTGCCCCTTCCTCAAAGTGCACTGGACTATGCATTAAAGGGGCTCACGAGCATTGATGAAGTTCTCAAACTCGTTGAAATTACCTTTGATGTTGATGAGCCTACAACAGCGGAAGTGTCTCCAGCCCTAAGTCTTGAACCAGATATATCTGCAAAGTCGATCGGCCAACAACAAAACCCACCTTTTAGTTCCGGCCTAAGTTTAGAGGATATCTGACGTGCCTTTATTTATTTATAAAGGAAGGGAGTCTAGTGGCCAACTGGTAGAAGGTACGCTTGAGGCCGTTGATCAAAATAATGCAGCTCGCGTTTTGACTTCTCGCCAAATCACACCGGTAAATATTCAAGAAAAAGCGAGCAAGAGCAAAAAAGAGAAAGTGTCTGCTTGGTCAGAAGATATTCTTGAACCGAAGGTCAAGTTGTCTGACCTCGTAATTTTCGCACGTCAAATGTATTCCTTGACCAAAGCCGGCATTCCAATAATAAGAGCCGTCTCAGGACTGGCTCAAACTAATTCCAAACGAATGCAAAAAGCGTTGCTCGAAACCATTGAACAGCTGGAGAAAGGCAGAACATTGTCATCCGCGCTATCTCAGCACCCCGATATTTTCAATAAATTATTTGTGAGCGTCGTTCATGTCGGCGAAAACACGGGCAAGTTAGATGCCGCATTCTTACAACTGGCGATTTATCTAGAACGGGAGCAAGAAACACGCAAGCAAATTCAAGCAGCTTCCCGGTATCCGTCATTTGTCGTATTTGCCCTCGTCGCAGCCCTGGTCGTAATGAACATTTTGGTGATTCCAGTCTTCGCTGGGATGTTCGAGAAATTTAATGCTGAACTACCCGCAACTACATTGTTTTTGTTAGCGATGTCTGACTTTTTCCTGACCAAATGGTACTGGATAGTAGGGGGGGTAATGTTATTAATTTTCATAACAAAGAAATATTTACATACCGAAAAAGGCCGATATGTGTGGGATAAAAAACAACTGACGCTTCCCATCGTCGGGACTGTCATTGAAAAATCCTTGTTGGGGCGTTTTGCGCGCAGTTTTTCAATGATGCTGCGTGCGGGTGTGCCTTTGACTGTTGCTCTAAATTTAGTTGCGGAGGCCGTTAATAATACGTTCATGCAAAAGGCGATAATTACGATGCGCAGGCGCATTGAAAAAGGTGAAAACCTGACACGCGTTGCTAACGCAAGCCAGTTTTTTACTCCCTTAATAATGCAAATGATTAGCGTGGGTGAAGAGACCGGCCGCATAGATGAACTTTTAGAGGAAGTCGCAGATTTTTATGAGCGTGAAGTGGACTACGATTTAAAAAGCCTGACTTCAAAGATCGAACCAATACTGATTAGTATTGTTGCAGGTATGGTACTGATACTTGCGCTAGGTATATTTACACCAATGTGGGACATGATGGGAGCGGTTCAAGGTCGATAAATGATATTCGAAATGAATGCCCACTAACAAGTAATCTGATGAACAGATTCGGAGTAAGACTATGTTGAAAGCACTAAAGAAAAACCAAGGCTTTACCTTGATTGAATTGGTTATTGTCGTCGTGATACTAGGGTTACTTGCTGCAACCGCAATTCCTCGCTTTCTCGACGTGACCGAAAACGCTGAAAATGCGACCGTTGAGGGTGTAAGCGGTGGTTTTGCTACGGGGGTAGGTTTGGTGCGTGCTCAATGGGAGATAGAAGCAAGACCGGAAGACAATGACAGTCTTAATAAGTCGTTTGTTACTTTGGACGGCATTCAGATTGGCATCGATTCTGATACAGGGTATCCGACTGGACAGTTGCTTAATGATACAAGTACAGAAGATGACGTCATTAACGACCAAGACTGCGAAGCAGTATTTAATCTAATTATGCAAAGTGCACCTTCGATTACGACACAGTGGGTGCCAGAGCAAATCGAAAATTTCAGATACTTTGCCAGCGCACGCGCCAATCAAGGGTCGGGAGGCAATGATATTTGCCAATATTTTTTGATTCAAAGTATTAAGAATAATCCAACTGAGCCGTTAAATAACACAGTAGGAAACGGCTTTGTATACGATCCGCGTATTGGACAAGTCATCGTTTTTAGCAACAACTAGTTTGTCAATAGACACAAAAGAGGGTTTTATCATGCGTAAGCAAAGCGGTTTTACATTAATTGAATTGATTATTGTGATTGTAATTTTGGGTATCTTGGCGGTGACAGCAGCCCCCCGGTTTATCGATCTGCAAAGCGATGCAAAAGCAGCCACGCTTGATGGCGTGAAAGCAGCATTGCAAGGAGGCAGTCAGTTGGTGTATGCAAAAGCGGCTATTCAAGGCAAACAAAATCTGGCTGATTCAACAGTCACGATCACTGGTGTAGGCAATGTTGCAACGGTTTATGGATATCCAGATGCAGAGTCTTTTACGGCTATTCTTGCAGGGTCGAGCGCGGCGGTAACTGACTTGGCTGCATTTGCAGAAATTGATGAAGCTGAATTCGACATTGTAGAATCAGCTGCGACAACAGATGGTTCTGCCAACACTGCTGCGACTGACGGAGAGTTTGTCATCGTTTTTCAAGGTGCCGATGATGGTGATGCTTGTTCTGTAAGATATCAAAATTCAGCGGGCACAGGTCAAGCGCCAACGATTTCGATTGAAACGCCAAGCAGTTGTTAAATGGTTAAAAAACACATTTTAAATGTATAGTGACCTTATCACCTCTTAAAGTATCTCAATTTTACAAAGCTCAACAGGGGTTTACCTTTGTTGAGCTTATTATCGTAATTACGTTGATTGGTATTTTATCGATTACGGCGTATTCACGATTTTCTGGTAAAGAAGACTTTTCTGCTATTACATATCAAACTCAAACGTTGAGCCTTTTGAGAAATGTACAAACAAAAGCGATGTACGATTCACGATCAAACTTTTGTTACCAAGTTAATTTTATTACCAATTCAACACCGGCTTTTGGCGTACCCATCGATAATTTTTCGACTGGCAATGAAGCAACTTCATGTGCAAGTACAATTGGGGCTAATTTAAAAGAAGGATTGAGTACATCAGCCAATGAGTTGACAGAAGAAGGACTTGTTTTAAATGTAGTTGATGGGACCACCGTTATTGCTTACTTGCGTTTTGACGCAATGGGTAGGCCCTTAACAAGTGTCGCCAATTGTAGTTCTGGCTGCACAATTAGCTTTGTTGGCACCCAAACTGCGGAAGTATGTATTGAACCCGAAGGGTATGTGCATGCTTGCTAAAAAAAACGATATAAAGATACACAAAGGCTTTACGCTCATCGAGATGATCGTTGGGATGGTCTTACTTTCTTTGGCGTTGGTTGCGCTCTCTAGTTTTTTGTTTAACCGTTCAAGCAGCAATATCGATCCCATCTGGCAAACAAGAGCAATCGGAATAGCGCAGTCGGTTAGCAACGAAATACTTGCAAAAGACTTTGATGAAAACACATCGCCAAGTGGCGCTGGGCAAAGATGTTCGGAGAATTTAGCCTGTACGAATGGCGTCAATCTTGGCGCCGAAGTCGGTGAAGTCTTACTAGACTATGATGATGTAGATGATTACAACGGCCTTAATCTGGGCAGTGCGCAATTAAACAGTTTAGTGGGTGCTAGTTTACTTCCATCTGGAGATAACACATACGAAGGCTTTAATGTTGCTATCAGCGTTTTTTATGACGGAAATTTAGATGGAATTGATGATAATGACGTCGACGGAAATGGTGTGCAAGATGCGATTGCCGTCATCGCAAATATCAAAACCATTCACCTAACTGTCAGTACACCCGATAATGAATCGCTCGAGTTTGTGACAAGCAGGGCAAACTACTGATGAGGCGAGCCCTTGTGAATTCAAACCAATCTCGCCAACACGGCCTTACACTGGTCGAGCTAGTGCTCGTCATCGTTGTATTAGGCGTGGTATCGATTTCACTAAGCGGCATCACTAAAAGCGGAGTCGATTTATTTGTGACTCAAAAAGATCGTGAGACCATGTTGAGAAGTGCTAGTTACGCCATCGAAAGGATGGTCAGAGAAGTCTCAAATGCGGTACCCAATAGTTTACGTGTTGATGGTAACACCTCAGTGCACTGCCTAGAGTTTGTGCCTATTGATTGGAGTACTTACTATCTTGACTTACCGCTATTGCCAAGTACTGATGAAACGCTGACAGTAGTGAAAACCTTTGATATTGATGAAAACATCTTTGTACCTACAAACAATACACATTACGCAGTGGTATACCCGACTCAGTCTGCTCATGTGTTTAATCAAAACCTTAATAGGCGTCGATTAATCAGCGCATGTTCTGATACCAATGATGGTGATTGTGCCACTGATGCGACAGCAGACCCCATTGCAGAATTAACCGTTGCGGGCGCCTTTGCTCAGTCTTCTCCTTCTCGTCGTGTCTATTTAAGCAAACAAAGCGTCAGCTTTTGTGTGAGAGGGGAAGCGCTATATCGACACACGG
This sequence comes from Glaciecola sp. KUL10, assembly GCF_003203515.1. Lineage (GTDB taxonomy): Bacteria > Pseudomonadota > Gammaproteobacteria > Enterobacterales > Alteromonadaceae > Glaciecola. The sequence goes on from NZ_BGNG01000002.1 coordinate 168,146, forward strand.
ATACAATCAATTCAAACCAAACGCTCTACACCAGCGGCGGCACTTTAATGGCAAAAGGGGTAGTAAATACACTCGCCAATGATCCAGTGAATAACGCGGGAAGTGAAGATCCATTTCAAGTCGTTGCGTCTGACCTAAGGCGAAACTCCTTTGTGCAAATGCGTTTGACCTTCAGCGAAAATGACGAGTCACTAGGTGTTTCTCAGGAGGTGCACATTGCAAATACGCCTTAGAGAAAATCATAAAAACCAGCATGGAAGTATGCTTGTTATTGCAATGTTTATTTTAATTGTACTGTCATTTTTGGCCTTGTTTATGCTGCGCAGTAATCAACTTAATTCTCAAATTGTGATCAATGAGGTCTATGGTTTACGCGCAAAACTCGCCGCTCAGACAGGTATTCAAATGTTATTGTTAGAAGCTTTTCCACTAAATGCATCAGAGCAGGCATGTAATCAAACCATTTCAAGTCCGCTTGCCTATTCAAGTATTGAAGGCGTCAACGGGTGTTCGTTTGTTGCAAGGTGCACCACCACGAATATAGCCTTTAACACGCAAACCAATCAGTATTTTCAATTTTCTAGCACGGGGACCTGTGATATTGCTGGACAGGTAGTATCTAGGACGGTAGCGGTTGATGCAATGGTGAGTAATTAGTATGGCGGTCTTATTAAATACTATCAAATCTGGATTGTTACTTTTTTCGCTCTTAGTGGTGAGTTTGTTACAACAAAGCTTAGCCAATAACTGTTCTGGAGTATTTACTAGTGGCGTAACAAGTCACAGTGCCAGTGGCCAACTCAATTTTGTTGACTATGCTAGGGTAATAGACTCTGGAACCGTCCTTGATATTGGGATCGGAAATGGAACTTGGTCTCGAGACTGTAACACTGGTGCTTGTGTTTCTTCTGGAAATATCGGGGATGAGATCTCATTGCCTTCTTTCAATCGTTCATCTAGCTCGAGTTCTGTCAGTTTCCGCTCAAATTGGGGAGCGCAATCTGGTGTTCAGGGCGATTATGATCAAGTTACTATCGGCATGAATACCCAAGTAACCATCAACGCCAATGGTGGTCTAACTCGCATAAACAATTTAACGGTAGGGATGAACGCGAGATTGATTTTAGCTGAGGGCGATTACTGGATTAGCTCACTTGATATGGCGGCAAATACGCAGTTATATCCATTGAATAACGGCAAGATTCGTCTGTTTGTAGAAAATTACTCTGAATCTGGGAATAACGTTAAATTAAATGAGTACAGAAGCCCTGAAAACTTCATTATGGTGTCATACTCAGACCTCGAATTTAACAAAAATACCAATTCAAGCGGTTTTTTTATGTAGATGGTGATTTTACGACACAAGCAAATCGAAAGGTTACAGGGGCAGTAAGCGCAGAGAATATTACTATTGGTAGCAACGGTAATATCACGTTTTCTTCATCCGCACTAGCCAGCGTAGATTTTGGTGATTTGTGTCAATCCACCCCCTCTGCGCCTTCGCCTATCGCTCACTGGTCCATGGATATATGCGAAATCCCATTTTCTACCAAAAGAATTACTGATGATGTGAGCGCTCTTGAAATTCAAACCAACGAAGGCGTGTTAATCGAAGAGAGCGGTAAACTCTGTCAGTCTTTACGCCTAGATGGGCAGCAAGATATGTTGAGCATTGCACACGATAGTGATTTTGAATTAAACAAAGGCACGCTTTCGCTCTGGTTTAAGACCGATCAGTTGAACTTTAGCAATTCCCCTTGGTTATCGGAAATGGTGTTGTTTTCCAAAGATAGGAGTGGATTTAATACGGGGGGACACTTAAGAATATCGGTTAACTCAGGCGGCGCAATGCGTGTCCGGCATCAAACAACTAGCACAAGTTATGTGATTTCCTCATCGTCGCAGATAAGTGAAAACACATGGCACCATATTGCTTACACATGGGGTGATGGGGGCGGCAAGCTATATATCGATGGGAGCTTAGCAGCTTCAAATAGCAGTATCAGCGCAACACTGAGCGGAAACCAAGAGACGATTATCATTGGCGCCAATGCCGAAAGATATTCTTCAAGCAACGGAACGCTAGAATCACAATTACGTGATTTCTTTAAAGGAAGTATTGATGAGCTGAAATTATTTGATCAGGCGCTTACTGTTGAGCAGATCACCGCTGAATATAATGAAACAAGAACGGATTGCGTTAGCTGTGCCAGCAATACAGAGTTAATATCACATTGGGACTTAGACCTTTGTAATGTCTCAGGTGATGCAAACGAGGTAATCGATATTGTATCCGGTAACAATGGCAGCATTGTAAATGGTGTCAGTGCGTCAGAGTTTGGAAAGTTCTGTCAAGCATTTGAATTTGATGGTAATCAGTCTTACGTTCGTATCCCCCATGCTTCCAACATGGAGTTTGGAGCAGGTGCGATTTCGATGTGGGTCAATATTCCAGATCTAAGTCATACAAGTAATCCCCGAAACGATGGTAATGCCATCTTTTCAAAAGACAATACAGGTTACAATACTGGCGGACATCTGACTCTTAGGGTACTTGCAAATGGCGCATTGAGGGTTCGGCATCAATCCACTAACGATTCGGCGTTTTTTGAATCCTCTCAAGGGTTAATTACGGAAAACACTTGGCATCACATCGTTTACTCGTTTGGCAGCAACGGCATGAGGTTTTATGTTGATGGACTGCTAGTGAATGAAATGCAAACCACTAGAACGTTAAATGGCAATGAAGAAGTCATTGTCTTTGGCGCATCGGCCCGCATTGCCAGAAACAATGATGTTCAAACTAATCGCTTGTACGATTTTTTTAAGGGAAAGCTCGACGATATTAAGCTATACAAGAATCAGCCATCTAGCGCCGATATCGATTCTTGGTTCCGTCAGTCCAGTTATAACTGCACGAGTTGTGAAAGTGAGAGTGCTATTTTTACTTTTAGTGACAGCAGTTCAAGCAATGTTAATAATACGGGTAACTTATCTACTTCTGCGAGCCTAAGCAGCGATGCAAGAATTGAAGTGCCCGCGAACCCTAAATTCTGCGACGCTATGTTTGTGCCTGCAAATACAAGTACCAGTCAAAAAGCTGGATTGGATACGGGGGTTGATCTAAATGACTTTCCAGATACACAAGGCTCGATATCATTCTGGTATAAGGCGGAACAAGCTTGGAACGATGGTACATCACGTCAACTCTTTGATGCCAGTGAAGAGGCGAGCAGAGTTAATGGTGTCTATCAGAGTGATAAGCATTTCTTTTTAGTAAAAAAAGGCAATGGTTCACTTCGTTTTGGGATAGAAGACGCAGATGACTACAGCGCAATTGTTGATACTGGAAGCAATAGCTTTGCAGCTGATACTTGGGTGCATGTAAGCGTAACTTGGAACCTTGCAAATGATAACTACGTTATCTATATCAATGGTGTCGCTTCATCTTCAATATCTAGAAATTCAATATCGACCAACGAATACGGCAGGTTTCTGCCCATCTTGATAGGCGACAATACATCAAGCTACTTTGTAAATGATTCAAGTCGTAATTCTGCGAGTGGTTATTTTGATAATGTGATCATACGACACGTTGCTTTAAGTGATTCAGATGCATTATCTGCCTATCAAGAAAGTACAGCATGCGAGCAGGTACATCATTATGAGATTATTCATCCTAGCACAGCGCTCACTTGTGACGTTGCTGACGTTGAAATAAAAGCATGTGCAAACGCATCGTGTTCTCAATTATACAGTCAAGCAGTGACCTTAACACTGTCACCTAGCGCGGGTTGGAATGGCGCAAACCCAATCAGTTTTAGCGGAAGCACTACTACTTCGATTAGCAATGCAAGTGAGGCCAATGTCTCATTGTCTATTGTTAATCCCGATGCGTCGGTGACGTGTTCAAATGGTTGCGATATAGATTTTTCAGACGCTGGTTTTAGGTTCATTGATAGCGTCACTGGAAATATATTGTCTCAGCCACATACGCTCGTCGCCCAAACTAATATGAGTGGTATTGCTATTCAAGCGGTTAAAAACGATGCGGGGGTCTGCGCACCGGTTTTGAGTGGCTCACAAAGCGTCGATATTAGCTACACATGTGACGATAGTGGCGTTTATACATATTCGCCTGGGGTCTGTGTAAGCCCATTTGCTGGCGTGCCTGTATCTGGCGCTTCCACAAGTTCAGGTAGTATCAATATGACCTTCAACTCAAGTAGCACGGCAACGTTTGCTGGATATAGCTATGCAGATGTTGGGCGTCTACAAATTAGGGTCAGTAGCATTATCGACGGCGCTGACATTAGCGCGGCTGAACTTACATTACACTCTATTCCTGAAAGTTTAAGTGTCAATGCAACCACATCAAATCCAATAATAGCGGATGAGCCCTTCTCTTTTGAAGTTAGTGCGTTAGGCGCGTTAGGGGACGTCATGCCTAGTTATCAAGCCAATCAATTACAAACAGACTTTAGACGAATAGCGCCTACCCATACATCATCAAAGGAGGCAAATTTCACTATTCAAAACAGCGTGTCAGTGAGCAGCATCGATGAATCATCGTCAAGTTTTCAAACTTTAGGGGCAACCAGCTTCAGTTCGGGGCGGCTTAGTTCCTCACAGAGCAAAATAGATGAAGTTGGGAATTTCAGTGTCGCATTTAGAGATCAAGATTATTTAGGTAGTGAAATAAACTCCAATACATTAAGTTTTTCAAGGGTCATCCCTGCTTATTTTGATTTGAGTTTGGATGCTCCGATAAGTATTGCGGACCAATGTTCAAATACCTTTAGTTATATTGGACAAGCACTTGATTTTGAGACAACTCCCAATATCAATGTGACCGCGTATTCAGCCGATGGCAGTATTACTCAAAATTATTCTGATGATGATTGGCTATTGAGACCAAGTCAGTCGGTTTATAGCAGTGGCGTTTCGCTTGATGATCAAAGTGTATACTCTGGTAGTCTATCTGTTGTCGATGTTGGAACAGGCATGAGCCTGGCTGATTACACTGAGTTCACAGGCAAGGGGACCATGAGTTTTTCTAGCATGGAATTTGTATACGAAAAAATTGCCAATCCCAGCGGTGCAGATGCTTCACCTTTTGATGCAAATTTAAACCTTACTTTAGATAAATCGATTTTCACTGACAGTGATGGCGTATGTTATCAACCAGATTTTCCTAATGGTGGATGCGCAGACTTTGTAGTGAATGACATATCGGGCACGCAACTGCGATATGGTCGTCTTAATCTTATCAATACTTTTGGTCCAGAAAATGATTGGCTATTTATGCCGATTCAAGCCGAATATTTAGTCAATGGAACATGGCTGTTAAACAACGATGATAATTGTTCAAGTATTGCACTCTCACAACTAACGGGTGACCTTAGCGTTAGTCATGATAGTCAAAGTGAAACAAATATATCGACTCTGATTACCAATCTAAGTTCGACGGGTACACTCATGAATGGTTTATCGGACTCTTTAGATTTGAGACTTTCACCTCCCTCTATTGCGGGCGTAAGCGTTTCAGGCTCAGCGATCGTGACTTTAATACCTCAAAGCAACAGTGGCGCTTGGAATGACCATTTGAATATAGATTGGGATTTAGATGGTGATATTGACAATGCTGATGCACCCAGTGCAATAGCGACTTTTGGGATATTTAGAGGAAATGATCGAATAATCCATTGGCGCGAAGTTTTTAATGAGTAAAAACCTTTTTGATTACTTGCTCAAACCCTTATGCATTGGTAAAGTTACTAGATATCATCTAATTACCCAACATTGTGCGCTAGTCTTGCGTTATTGACGCACAAAAATAACAAGAACAATAAAGGCAATCCATGTTTAAAAAGCTTCGAGGTATGTTCTCAAACGACTTGTCCATCGATTTGGGAACTGCGAATACGCTTATCTATGTCAAAGATAATGGCATCGTCCTTAATGAACCTTCTGTAGTTGCTATACGCCAAGAGCGTGCCGGTGGGCCTAAAAGCGTCGCTGCGGTAGGCCATGAAGCTAAGCAAATGCTCGGGCGAACGCCAGGAAACATTAAAGCCATTCGTCCGATGAAAGATGGCGTTATTGCTGACTTTTATGTCACTGAAAAAATGCTTCAGCACTTCATTAAACAAGTGCACGACAACAATTTCTTGAGACCAAGCCCTCGCGTTTTAGTGTGTGTTCCTTGTGGTTCAACGCAAGTTGAACGCCGCGCAATACGAGAGTCAGCATTGGGTGCAGGTGCTCGCGAGGTATACCTTATAGATGAACCGATGGCTGCAGCAATAGGCTCAGGTTTGCCTGTTTCTGAAGCAACTGGTTCAATGGTTGTTGATATCGGTGGCGGAACTACTGAGGTTGCTATCATATCGTTGAACGGTGTGGTGTACTCTTCTTCTGTCAGAATTGGCGGTGACAAATTTGATGAGGCGATCATCAATTATATTCGCCGTAATTTTGGTTCACTAATTGGTGAAGCGACTGCCGAGCGGATCAAGCATGAAATCGGCGCAGCTTATCCAGGTGATGAAGTTAAAGAGATTGAAGTGCGCGGTAGAAACCTAGCTGAAGGTGTTCCGCGTGGATTCAACCTAAACAGCAATGAAATTCTTGAAGCCTTACAAGAGCCTCTTTCAGGTATTGTCAGTGCGGTTATGGTAGCACTTGAGCAGTCTCCACCTGAGCTTGCTTCAGATATCTCTGAACGTGGTATGGTGCTAACTGGCGGTGGTGCTTTACTGAAAGATTTAGACCGATTATTAATGGAAGAAACAGGTATTCCTGTGGTAATCGCTGATGATCCACTTACCTGTGTCGCGCGTGGAGGCGGCAAAGCCTTTGATATGATCGACATGCACGGCGGCGACTTATTTAGTTACGAATAGGCAACTTAATGTTGCCTTTTTTCTACTATGAATGAAGTTTTCTCACGCGGTCCTTCGTTATTTTCTCGCTTATTGATAGTGCTCGGACTGTCGATAGCATCAATGCTGATCGACACAAAAGTACAAAGCTTTGAAACGGCACGTACGTATTTAAATTCACTTGTAAGCCCACTCCAATATATTGCTAATTTGCCGGGTGCGATGCTCAACTGGAGTTCGCAGAATTTGACATCCAGGCAGCAACTTCTCGAAGACAATCAACGTTTGACCAGTGAAATAACACTCTTACAAGAGCAGCTTCAAAGGTTCGATATTCTTAAGCTCGAAAACGATAACTTGAGGCGTTTATTAGATGCACCCATTCGAGAAGGGATGCACAGAATGATTACTGAGTTGATGGCGGTAGATACCAATCCATATAGTCATCAAATTGTAGTCAATAAAGGCGCAATAGATGGGGTTTTTCTTGGTCAGTCAGTGTTAGATGAAAGCGGGATAGTCGGACAGGTCTCTGAAGTCAGTACAACCAATAGTCGCGTTCTACTCATCTCTGATGTGACCCATGCAATTCCAGTGAGAGTAAAACGCAATAATGCTCGCTTTATTGCCAACGGTGATGGAAATATCAATCGTATACAATTACAGCATGTTGCGCACAGTGCTGATATACAAGAAGGGGATATATTGGTGTCGTCTGGACTTGGTAAAGTATTTCCTGAAGGTTACCCCGTCGCTAAGATAACGTCTATTATCAGGGATGAAAGCCGTCCGTTTGCTCAAGTTGTTGCAGAGCCCATTGCAAAGCTAGATCGTCTTAAATACCTATTACTGTTGTGGCCAGCAGACCTCGCACCTGAAGGCGCAATCGCACCTAATGCTAGTGAGTTAAGTGAGTGAATAAATCATCTGGTAAGTTTTTAATTCCCATCACCATCATCGTAGGCTTTGTGCTACAAATCATGCCAATGCCAAGTGGTATAGACACTTACAGGCCTGATTGGCTCTTGTTGGTTTTGTGTTACTGGAGCATGGCCTTACCAAACCGCGTCGGCGTTGGTGTGACCGCGGTATGTGGGATAGTGTTAGATATTCTTTATGGCACGGCTCTAGGTGTTCATAGTTTTGCCATGGCGATACCAGTATTTTTAGTCGTCGCCAATTACCAGCGCCTACGCAACTATTCAGTTATTCAGCAAGCTATCATGATACTCGTACTGGGTAGTTTGTATCATATGATAATATTTTGGCTTCAATACTGGTTGACGGGAATTGAATTTAGGTTTGAGTACCTCTTTCCTGTATTTACATCCATTTTTATTTGGCCTTGGTTGTTTTGGTTACTTCGAAAACTAAGGCGCGCTTTCGGAGTAAGCTAATATGCCCGCTCAACAGCCTTTGATTCTCGCGTCCGCTTCTAGTCGACGCGTCGAACTCCTTTCCCATTTAGTTTGTAATTTTGATAAGATACCAGCAAACATAGATGAGACTATCTACGCTCATGAAACACCTTATGAATATGTTTCGCGTCTGGCCAAAGAAAAAGCTCGAAAAATATACGAAGTAAACACCCACGCAGCGGTGTTGGGCTCAGATACTATTGTTGTCATTGATGGGCTAATTTTAGGTAAACCTGAAAACATTCGAGATAGCAAAGAGATGTTAGATAAGCTATCTGGCCGGTGGCATAAAGTAATGACGGCTGTGAGCATTCATTATAAAGATGATGCGCAAGAAAATAAGGCGCTATCCTGTCTAGTGATAACAGATGTTGAATTTTGTCAGCTTACCGAAAGTGAAATAAGTGACTATTGGCAAACTCAAGAACCATGTGATAAAGCGGGCAGTTATGCGATTCAAGGCATTGGTGGCAAGTTTGTTAAACAAATAAAAGGCAGTTATAGCTCGGTAGTTGGATTGCCATTGGTTGAGACCAAAGAACTTTTAAAACAGATAGGAATAATAACTTGAGCGCAGAACTATTAATCAATGTCACTCCTTCAGAATCAAGAGTTGCTTTGATCGAAAATGGCATTCTGCAAGAAATTCACATTGAACGCCATGCCAAAAAGGGCATCGTTGGTAATATCTACCGCGGTAAAGTAAGTAGGGTTTTACCAGGAATGCAGGCGGCGTTTGTCGATATTGGTCTAGACAAAGCTGCTTTTCTCCATGCTTCTGATATTGCTATGCATGACGAGCTTGAAGGCGAAGTATCTGAATCTCCTATTGAGAAAAAAGACATTCGAGAGTTAGTCAGAGACGGTCAACATATTGTTGTACAAGTTGTTAAAGATCCAATCGGTACAAAAGGTGCACGACTAACAACCGACATCACTATTCCATCACGGTATTTGGTATTCATGCCAAGTGTTTCGCATGTGGGCGTATCTCAACGTATTGAGGACGAGGCAGAAAGAGAGCGCTTAAAAGAACTCGTTAATCAACTTAACAATGGTGAGCAAAGTGGTTTTATTCTTCGCACTGCTGCTGAGGGGGTGTCTGAAACCGAATTAAACCAAGATGCTGCTTTTTTACGTCGCTTGTGGGCAAAAATCCAAGAACGAATGAGTTCTAAAAGATCTAACGTGCTGTATTTGGATTTACCGCTCGCGAGGCGGGTGCTGAGAGACTTTGTTGGCACAGAGCTTGACCGCATTAGAATCGATTCAAAACTCACTTTTCAAGAGTTAGAACAATTTACCCAGGATTATGTTCCCGAATTAAGCTCTAAACTAGAGACCTACACGGGCGACCGTCCTATCTTTGACCTTTATGACGTTGAAAATGAAGCGCAACGTGCGCTTGAACGACGAGTCGATTTAAAATCCGGCGGCTATTTGATCATTGACCAAACTGAAGCGTTAACGACTGTCGATGTGAATACAGGAGCTTTTGTTGGGCACCGCAACTTAGAAGAGACAATATTTAACACCAATATCGAGGCAACAGTGGCGATCGCACGCCAGCTCAGGCTACGCAACTTAGGCGGCATGATTTTAATTGATTTCATCGACATGACTGAACCTGACCACCAAAGACGAGTCTTACATAGTCTAGAAGTCGCTATGAACAAAGACCGTGCTAAGTCTAATATCCATGGATTCACGGCTTTAGGGCTCGTAGAAATGACTCGAAAACGCACACGAGAAAGCCTAGAGCATGTGCTTTGTGGCGAATGTCCTGTTTGCAAAGGCCGAGGAAGCATTAAGACCATTGAAACTATTTGCTTTGAAATCATGCGAGAAATTGTCCGCGTAAATCGGGCCTATGATGCAGATAAATTTGTGGTTTACGCATCGAGTGTGGTTGCTGATGCGCTACTAGGTGAAGAATCACATATGCTAGCGGAGCTAGAGGTGTTTGTCGCTAAACAAATAAAGGTACAAACTGAATTGCTATATCACCAAGATAAATTTGACGTGGTCATGATGTGAATAAACTCACTAGTGTTGCCACACTGATCGTTCGAGCATTATGGTCAATGTTTGCCATAACGCTTGTCGTGTTTGCGATATTAGTCAGTGCAGTTCGCTATTCTTTACCCTACCTTAATGACCAAAAACATTACATCGAAGAGTATGTGTTCTCTCAGTACGGCGTACAATTATACATTGGCAGTATAGATGCAAAGTGGCAGGGAAGTGGCCCTCAACTTGTCCTTCAAAACGTCAGCCTTCCGCAAAGTGATGTGTCGCCAATCGAACTAAGTATTAAAGATATTTATGTACATATTGAGTTTTGGGAAAGTTTATTAAATCAACGACTAGTTTCTAAAAACTTTAATTTAGACGGACTAGCGTTGCGAGTTAACGTTCAACAAATTGAAGCCTCTGATAATGATTTTCCGATAATTGATGCACTTGAAGGCTTATTTTTAGAACAATTAAAAGTGTTCTCAGTGACCGATAGTACAGTTTCAATTGTTACGAAAAACACAAGTGAATCGGTGAACATTGAAAGCCTTTCTTGGTTAAACAAAGGTACTCGCCACCAAGGACAAGGCCGCCTTCAAATTGCTGAATTGGCAAATAATTCGGCTTATTTTGTCATTGATTTATACACCGTTTCAGAATCTATCAATGGGACAGTATATGCAAAGGCAGAAGCACTTGATATATCGCCTTGGTTCAATGAGTTCAGTCAACTGCAAAGCCAGTTAAAGGAAGGTCGCGGTAATTTTGAGGTATGGGGCCAAATTAAAGCGCGCCAGTTAACTAAAATCAACGGCAGTATTAAGCCAAGCCAATTTGTCTGGCAACAAGGTGAGGCGGAATTCAATAGCTCTATTGATGGCGGTACGTTTTCACTCATACCGAATAAGTCAGATTGGTTGTTTTCTGTAAATGCCTTGAAACTAAATGTATTGGGAAACAGCGTTTCAACTAGCGTTAATGGAAAGATAAGCGCTGATCAACAGGTAAGCCTAAGCTTAGGGAAGGTCACAGACATCGCACCTTTTATTGAGTTTGCAAGCCGATTGAACCCAAATACCGGTGATACGATTTTAAATATTGCGCCTACTGCTTCGCTTACCGCTTTTGATTTGCAGATCAATCCACAGCGCAATATTAGTATAAGTGCGAGTCTTGATGACATCTCATGGTTAGCGCATAACAAAATCCCCGGTGTAAATAAGCTAAGCGCTGACCTTTACTGGCATGACGATGTTTTAAATTTGGCAATAAGTGGAGAGAGTATTCAGTTAACTTCGACAAATATTTTTGACGAAGATCTTCTAATTGACAGGCTTGAAATACCAATAAAAGCCTTAAAACATAATGAAAGCTGGGAAATAAGTGCTGATGCTATTCAGCTTAGTAGTCAAACGCTTAACATTGAGAGTGGATTGCATTATACGGCGCGCTCTAATGAGCTTAGCGCGTTTGCGAGTATTCCTAGCTTGACTAATCAAGCCTTAAAAAAGTACCTACCGTCTAAAATACTTGGGCAAAAAGCCACCGGTTTTTTAACGAGAGCATTTAACGAGAATGGTCGTGTTGAGAGCGCAACGGCATTATGGCAGGGCGAGCTCGGTAACTTTCCTTTTGACAAAAATGATGGCGTATTTTTAGCTAATATGTCGCTGAAGGACTCTGACTTTGTATTCTCTAGTCAGTGGCCACAAATTACGAATATGGACATTGACCTTAATTTTGTCAATAACGATTTAATGATGGAGGCCAGCAAGGGGAATCTCGATAGTATCGCGTTATCCAATGTAAATGCACGCATTCCTGTACTATCCAAGTCGCGCGATTTGATTATTGAAGCGGATATTGCGGCGACCGGAACTCAGGTAAGTCGCCTGATGTTAAAAAGCAGCTTATCTGATTCATTGGGTAAATTATTGAGTGAAGATCTGATTATTGACAAGCAACTAGAGGCAAATTTAAGCCTTTATGTACCGCTTGATAGCCCAGCAGACACATCAGCCAGTGGTCGTGTTAAATTTAACGAGAACTCAGTTTTACTGTCAAAACTTGATTTGAAGCTAGAGTCACTCGAAGGAGAGCTGAGGTTTACTGACGATTCTGTTAAATTCAATGATATGGCCGCGTTCCTGTTTAAACAACCTATCACAATTGATTATAACAGCGCTGTATCAGACGAAGGTTATCGTTTAGACGCTATAATTGAAGGTAAATGGGATGTCGACAAAACGGCTCAATTGATAGCTCAACCACTAACAAAAGAATTGGATGGTGAAATAAATTGGAATGGTGTCGTTAATGCCACTATTCAAAAAGAGGCGTTTGACTACGCTGCAACCATATTTAGCTCACTAAAAGAGACGAACAGTAGCTTGCCCTTTCCCTTTGCGACTGAGCAAAACCAATCGTTACCCTTAAGGATTGTTTCTAGAGGAAATAACCAAGCCAGTAACCTATCAGTTTCTTTAGGTGATGACGTTCAATTTGACGGAATTTTACCTCATAAAGAAAAGCAATTTAGTCGCGCTCACCTCGCTTTAGGTAAAACTGATTTTATTGGTTTAGGGCTAGGTTTGAGTATCAGTGCCAACTTGCCGCAAATCGATGTATTGCCTTGGTACCAAACCATTGATGCCGTCATAAAGTCATCCACATCTTCAAAAAAACCTGTCTTCCCTCAACCATCTCGCTTATTTATTGAAACAGATACTTTGGTGATTGCTCAACAGCCTTTTAATGATGTTGATATGGTAGTTAAGAATGAAAATGGTAATTGGTTACTGGATCTAAATTCGGATGAAACCAAGGCCAACATAACGTTCTATCAAGAGTGGTTAGAACGAGGTATAAAAATAGAGGCGGACTTTTTACGAATAGATGAATTTGTAAAGTCTGATGGTCAGACAAAACGCGACTTTGAGCCACAAATCCTTCCCCCGATATACTTCACCTGTCGACAATGTGAAATTCTTTCTAATAAGTTGGGTGAAGTAAGGATAGAAACATTTCCAAATGATGACGGCATGCGAATCGACAAAATTTTCTTCAATGGTGAACATGGCGTGTTTGATGCTGATGGACAGTGGTATAAACGCAATGGTGACCACTACACCTTTATCAATGGAGATCTTGAGAGTAATGACTTTGGTGCATTCTTAAAGGATTTTAAATTTGATTCAGGAATTAAAGACTCGGAAGCGGACATCGATTTTGCGATCACTTGGAAAAATTCTCCGTTGGATTTCACATTTTCAGAACTAGATGGTGAATTGCAATGGAACTTAAGCGACGGCTATTTGACCGAGCTTAGCGATAAAGGTTCTCGTATTTTCACACTCTTGAGCTTAGAGTCGCTGGTCCGCAAGTTAAGTTTAGATTTCAGAGACGTTTTTGCTAAAGGTTTTTTCTATGACAATATGGAAGGAACGATTCAAATAACGCAAGGTAAGGCTGATACGCGTGATACTATTATTGACGGTGGCGCGGGCGAAATGACTATCTATGGCTATACTGATTTAGACAGTCGAGAGTTAAACTACAATGTTAGTTTTACGCCGAAAGTGACAGGTAATCTTCCTGTACTTATTTACTTTATGGTCAATCCACCAACCGCGATAGCTGCGTTAGCGCTTGATCAGGTACTAACCTCAACCAAAGTTATCTCAAACGTTAATTATTCAATTACCGGCACCTTAGATGAACCTATTTTGCTTGAGACTGGTCGAGACAGCACCGAAGTGGAGCTGCCTGCAAGGCGAGATATTCCTACTAATGATGAGCCTTTTATTCCGCCAACCGTAGACGATACTATAACTATAGAAGTCGACGATTCATAAATGTCCACTTGGGTAAGTTTAATTGGCTAAGTAGTGCTTTCAACGTACAATCAACCTCAACACATCGATTTGAATAAAATACCCCTAAGGAAATGATAGTGCCGCAAAATGTCGTGGATAATCTGTTGCAAACTTCAGGCCTTACACCGTCAATGCTATCGGGCATGATAGATGGAATATTGTCTTATAAAATTAATTTTGCTGACCTATATTTTCAATCAAGTCAGCATGAAAGCTGGGTAATGGAAGACGGTATCATAAAAGATGGAAGTTATAATATTGAACGGGGTGTCGGTGTACGCGCTATATCAGGAGAAAAAACAGGTTTTGCTTATTCAGATGAAATATCAAAGGAAGCACTTGAAAAAGCATGTCGAGCTGCTAGAGGCATTTCTGTTGATGGTCGAGCGTTAAAAGTCGCAGGATTTAAGACAGCTTCGCATGTTGACACGGTTTATTCCCCGTCAAATCCAATTGCGAGCATGAAAGATCAAGATAAAATTGAGCTTTTAAAAGCAGTCGATGCCTATATCCGCGAGCAAGCACCTGATGTTTCACAAATTATGGTCAGCCTGACGGGCGTATATGAAGAGGTCTTAGTCGCCGCCAGTGATGGCACCTTCGCAAGTGATATTCGTCCATTAATAAGGCTCAACTGCTCAGTATTACTTGAATCGAATGGAAAACGTGAACGCGGAAGCTCTGGCGCGGGAGGAAGAAGAAGCTATGATTTCTTTTATTCAACTTCGTCTGATAAACCGCTTTATAAAGTCATTGCCGACGATGCTTTACATATGGCAAGAGTAAATCTCAAAGCAGTAAATGCGCCAGCAGGACTGATGCCAGTAGTGTTGGGGAATGGTTGGCCGGGTGTATTGTTACACGAAGCAGTTGGACATGGTTTGGAAGGCGACTTTAACAGAAAAGGTGCATCGACATTCAGTGGTCGCATCGGCGAGCAGGTAGCTGCTAAAGGTGTTACCGTGATTGACAATGGTACGATGCCTGATAGACGAGGTTCATTAACGATTGACGATGAAGGTACACCAACACAAGAAAATATCTTAATCGAAGATGGTGTTTTAAAAGGCTACATGCAAGACAAACAAAACGCAGAGTTGATGGGTGTAAAACCTACAGGAAATGGCAGACGTGAGTCTTATGCACATCTACCCATGCCAAGGATGACTAATACTTATATGCTTGGTGGTCAACATTCTCAACAAGATATCATCGCGACGGTCGAAAAAGGTGTGTTTGCACCAAACTTTGGTGGTGGGCAGGTCGATATCACATCAGGAAAGTTTGTATTTTCAACATCTGAAGCATATTTAATTGAAAACGGCAAGGTAACGACGCCGATAAAAGGAGCAACGCTGATTGGTAATGGACCAGAAGTTATGCAAAAGATTTCAATGATAGGAAACGACTTATCTATTGATAATGGTATTGGTGTGTGTGGTAAAGACGGTCAATCTGTTCCAGTCGGTGTAGGGCAGCCTACCTTAAAAGTTGATGAGCTAACCGTTGGTGGAACGGCCTAATACTCCAATACCCGCAAGCGTTCGCTTTACTTTACCCTTAAACGCTAGCCAACTGGTTTTCGGCCTTACAGGTGCAATTTTCACTAGTCTATCAATGTCAATTGCATCGCTACTTAGCTTATTTACATGCGCCATCAGGTAATACTTGCAATTAAGCGTTTTCAACTTTTCTAGTGATTGCTTATAAAGAATGGGGTAGTGAACTGGAAAGGGCGGTGTCAGTTGCCCTTTTACTTGAACAATCAAGTCAGCAACGTATACATGCCCTGACGTTTCATGAAAAACAGAGATATCTCTGTCAGTATGCCCAGGCGTGGAGACGATAACCCAATCTTCAAACCCTGGGATGTTCTCTTTATCTTTTAACATAAGGTCTGATGTTAATGAGGGTGGAAACCAAATAAACCGACGTTTCTTGCCCATTCGTCCGGCAACCCAAGAGGCTAATCCGATATCTACTAAATGAGCCAGCTTACCTTTAACACCGTGGTACCATTGACGCGTAAACTCTCCGCTGATAATTTGACACGACGTCGCTCTTTTCAGTGCAACTGCGCAGCCAGCGTGGTCAGGGTGCATATGAGTAACAATAACTGTATTTAAGTCTGTAAAAGGCCGTTTAAGCTCAGTTTCGAAATACTGATTCAATACGTCAAAATCCGCGATACTGCACCCATCTAGCAGTAAGCAACCGTGCTGGTATTCGACCAAATGAATGTTTTGAATATAGCCCTTTATAGTATGTATCTTCATATTAGTAGGTTGTTGATAGCTTCAACTCATCGTACCACATGAATGATTTTGAAATCGACTATAACACTTCGTCTGTGTGCATCAGATGTAAAGTAGAGAGTTTAAGCCTGTTTGATATCTACTATGTCTGCTTTTTCCTGAGCCAGCATTTCTCCAGCTTCTGCGCCTTTGAATATCTTAAGTACCGATTCCTTATTTTTCGATAAAAGAATAGTTAACTCTTCCGCAAGTTCCTCAGAAAGATCAACACCCTTGCCGCAGATGTATGCATTTAGGTTGTCCGCGACCTCTAGCATTTTGTCGTATTTATCAGCTTCTTTTTTGTCAGTCGTAACCAATTTATCGACTCCTTTGTGCTTAACCACATATTGAGTGATGACAGCCATTGTTTTCTCCCGTTTTCGACGAACTCTTAATATACATTAATCACTGTATAAATAAACAGTTTTTCGATGGGGTATATAAGTGTTTGGTCTCAACACATTCATTTACCGTATAATTTTCCTTTGATTACATGGACTAGGAGATAACTTGTTTCCAATTTATAGCATTAGGGGCGTAATCTTTGATTTGGATGATACGTTAGTACATACCAATCTTGATTTTGGGAAAATAAAATCTGCTATTTCATGTCCACCAGATCAAGATATTTTAAGCTTTGTAGCATCTATCCCAAATAAGTTAGAACGTGAGCATGCACATAGTGTCATTTTGGCTCACGAACTTGATGACGCGCACACCTCTGTTTGGATAAAGGGGGCTAGAGACTTTGTAATACGCCTTCAGAAACAAGGTATTCCATGCGCCATTGTCACCCGAAATTGTCGGCAAGCAACTGAGATTAAAATTAAAAAAAATAGTATCCCAATTGACCTAATTATTACACGAGAAGATGCTCCAGCTAAGCCAGATCCAAGTGCACTAAATGATATAAATGCAAAGTGGCAGTTTGCTTCTCATGAGGTCGCCTATATCGGTGATTATAAATACGATATTCAGGCTGCTCACAACGCGAATATGCAGGCTTGGTTGTTTTCCCATGACCCTCACAAAACTGACTTCGAAGACATGCTGCAATTGATAGAAAAATAGATGGCAAGCTATGTTGCTAATTTCATTGCGCTTTCGAAATAATTATTCGAAATTTCCTAATAATTATTGCAAAAAATAGACTTTAGTTGTACTTTTGTTCTGGTCGTACCACTTGAGGTGGGTAATTCTTTGCCAGATATTTAGATGTAGGCAGTAGTAGGGGAATAACTTGGTTTATACGGATGTAAGTGCTGAACTCTCTTTGGCGTTTTTTGAAAGTCATCAATATCACTCTTTCACTGAGTGCTCAGTAACAGGCCTATTACTATTTATTGGTATTTTATTCCTTAGTAGCATAGCGTTTTTTGCCCGACACTTAAAAATCAACTCACAAGCTGTTGTTAATGCGCTTGAGCTTGAAAAACGAGAGCTATTAGTAGCACTAGCTCAGCAGCATCTACAGGTTTCAAATTGTGCAAACCGTATACAATCTATTATAAACGACACGAATGAGGGCCTAGCGCAAGCTCATGATGAAACTTCGTGGATAGAACAAAAAGATTCATTGGTTTTTCAGTCTTCTACATTAAAGGCCGTTACTAACAAGTTGGTTTCACTGGATCTTAAGCGTTTTGCTGGTCCTCAAAGCACCTATCAGACAAACACTGCTGATGTGCTCGATAAATGTGCAAAGCTATTTGCCTCGTTTTGCCGAGTGAACGATCAAAAATTGGTGATAAATAGCACAACTGAGGCTGTTGTAGAGCTTCCAGCAAAACTGTTAGAAAAACTGATAAACCGCTTAGTTATTATCTCAATTCAACATTCAAGAGATGATGAGCCGGTTGTTGTAAACGCAAGCAGCGATGCGTCGGGTTTTTATTTATGTATCGAGGATTTTGGACAAGGTATTCCCTTTCATCGACAAAGAAATATTGCGTTGAATGCGAGTATAAAGACGCTTTCAGCAGATTTGGATAAATATATAAATGGGACAGACTTACTTAGCCTCGAAGATATTACCAGTATTTGTAAACATTTCGGTGGTTCCTTTGATCTCGTGAGTGCGGTTAACTATTCAACTCGAAGCTATTTATATTTTCCGGTTTGTAATCTTGATGCAAGTTCGAATATCAATAAACAACAGTCTCTAAATTTTGAGCTAAGTAATGATACCGCTGAATTACACCCAAAGTATGAAGTTGAACCACCGGTGTCACTTAAACCAAAAATTATGATTTTAGCCTCAGATCGAGCCATCGCGTTAAGGCTTCAAGAAACCCTTGGAAGCGATTTACTGTGCGATTCTTTTTTGAACATAGAATCAGTCATTGCTAGCTATTCAAAATCTGAAGCATCAGCGATAATCATCGAACATGGATTTTGTGGTTTAAGCGCAATAGAGGTCTTACATTTACTCGACCGCATTAAAGTACCTCAGACCTATCATAGGCCAAGCTCGTTAGTGTTACTCAATTCTCCCGATACTCAGTCTAGGCTAAGCCTGCTGAGACGGGGTGTCAGTGATGTTGTTCAATCTCCGTATAGTATGGATGAAATAAAACTTGTGCTAAAAAACGCAATTAAGGAACGTGCTGACGATTCAACTTCAGTTGGGGAAAGTAAGGTAGAGTACTCAGTGAATAATGCTACCGATTCCGAATTCATGGAAAGGTTTGCGAGTATTATAAACGAACAGTATTCGGACCCGGATTTTAGTCGCGAAAAGGTGGCTAAGCAAATGTTTGTTGAGACGAGAACCCTTTCACGGAAACTGAATGTTTACTCTGGCATTAGCTTTGGAGAGCACCTCAAAAAGGTGCGATTAGAAAATGCAAAACTTTCAATTTTATCTGGCGCGCAAGTATCGGAAGCTTGCTATGAGGTCGGCTTCAATAATTTGTCTCATTTTAGCACCGCTTTCAAAAAGGAATATGGTTTTGCGCCCTCTAAACTCGTCGATGTTAGCCGTGTCCGCCAATAATTTGTACCTGCGAAATATCGGTGTCGCCTTTCAAAGCTTTTAAAATAGCATCTTGAGTAAGTGTACGCATGCCATCTAACATACACTGAGCTTTCATCTCTGAGACTGACGTTTCTTTGTATACTAAGCTTCTTAAATCGGGTGTCATGGTGAGTAGTTCATGTACACCTGTTCTTCCTTTATAGCCGGTATCACCGCACTCTTCGCATCCTTTCCCTCTATGTAGAGTAAGTGGTTCATCTAAGGTAAAATCTGATAAATACGCTTCGCCATAATTGCGTTTAATAAAGCTAATTTCTTTTTCACTGGCTACGTAAGGCTCCTTGCAATTAGCACATATTGTTCTGATTAAACGCTGAGCCAAGATGCCTACACACGCATCTGAAAAATTCACTGGGTCTAAACCCAAATCCAGCAGACGAGTAATCGTTTCTGGTGCAGAGTTAGTATGCAAGGTTGAAAGCACTAGATGTCCGGTTAAGGAAGCTTCAATGCCAGCATGTGCCGTTTCTTTATCGCGCATTTCACCAATCAAGATGATGTCTGGGTCAGCTCGCAAAAATGCGCGCAAAGCTTTTGCAAAGGTAAAGTCAATCTTGGGGCTTACTTGAACTTGTTGTAGTCCAGGTTGCGTTATTTCGACGGGATCTTCAGCTGTCCAAATCTTTTTATCGGGTGTGTTTAGATATCCTAGTATCGCATGTAGTGTTGTCGTCTTTCCTGAGCCGGTTGGACCTACTACCAGCAGAATACCGTGGGGTTTTTTAATCATCGTTTCAAGCATGTCCATATTGCGTTCTGAAAGATTCATCTTGCCAATGGGCATTGCACCTCCAGTGGCTAAGATACGCAT
Source organism: Glaciecola sp. KUL10 (assembly GCF_003203515.1). Classification (GTDB taxonomy): domain Bacteria; phylum Pseudomonadota; class Gammaproteobacteria; order Enterobacterales; family Alteromonadaceae; genus Glaciecola. The sequence goes on from NZ_BGNG01000002.1 coordinate 188,484, forward strand.
CACAACACCTTCACCAGCAACCGTAGGAATTGTTGCGACCCTCACTTCTACAGGCTGACCGGACATACGAAAGGTTAACTTTCCATCTTGCGGAACTCGTTTTTCAGCAATATTTAAGCTTGCCATGATTTTAATGCGAGCAATCACAGCGTTGTGGTGTGAAGCAGGAACTTGATTAATATCCCTTACAACACCATCAACTCTCATTCGAACTCGAGTAGGAGCGCCTTTTTCTGGATCAATATGAATATCTGATGCGTTGAGGCGTTTTGCATCGTGAAGTATTCGGCTGACCAAGCGCACAACAGCTGGTGCATCGTCAGATAATTCATCGACCTGGTCATCATCATCTTCACCTGCAGAACCTATTTCATCTAATATTTCATCAAGGTCACCTGGGCCAGAACCGCCGACACTTTCACCTAAATATTGCAAAATTTGGGTTGGGAGCGATACGGCTATATCGTAACTGTGAATACCGATAACGCTCTCAATTTCCATCAGCAAACCGGCATTGTTAGGTTCTGCCATAAGGATGATTGGTGCATCGCTCGCATCTGCTACAATGGCAACGTGATTTCTTTTTAAATAAGATAAGTTTAGTTTACTGTCATGCTGGAATAAATGATATTTGTCGGGTAAGTAACTAATATACGGGACTTGATAATGAATCGATATTGCATTGCCAATATCTTGCTCAGAGATACGTTGCTCAGACATTAAACGTTGGATGATTTGCTTTGTGGTTGCGTTATTCTCAGATAGTTCATCGATGGTTTTTTGATTAACTAGTCCACGATGAACAAGATAATCAAACTGGTGTTTAGTTCCGCCTAGTTCATACCTAAATTTGTCACCTAGCAGCCTGGCAACTTCGCCACCTAACTCAAGATCTGATTGAGAAAAGTCACCATCGGTTTTGTTTATAATCTGCATAACACCCATCAGCACGTCTGCATTCATAACCGGTATGCACAAAATATTTTGGGTTTTGAAACTGCTGCTTTTGTCAAATTGGTCCGCAAATCGCAGTCTTGGGTGAATTTCAGAAAGCTCGCTTGGATCATAGGGATCTGAAATATTGATAGGTCTTTGTGCTAAAGCAACATAGCCCGCAATAGATAAGGGACTGATAGGGACTTTAATTTGTTTCGTTTCTTTGCCCGTCTTGAATCGAGCCACTAGATCCTGATGTTGGCGTCTGCGCTGAAATAAACTCATTCGTTGGGCACCAAACAACTCAAGGATAACGGGCTCAACTTGATGAAACGCGTCTATCAATGTTGGATAAGTTTCTAATTGGCTCTTTAAATTATCCAAAGCTGGTTTGTACTGCGGACTATCCAACATCTACGTAAATTATCCTTATAAGTGTGACTACTTGGTTAATATTAGTTTAATCATGGTGCATTGAGGTTAACATTGATCCTAATACCAGTCTTGTCTCTCAATCTTTTGCCTATATCCCCTATATCAGCTTTATATCGGCAAACATGCGAGAAAATGTAATCAACGAATATCTCAATGAAACAATTTGACAAAAGTGATCACAATTCTTAATAGGTCGTGAATATTCAAGCTTATTCATCTAGTATTCCCCTCACGACTTGCCAAGAATGTTTAGCTCTACCAACGCGTTAAGCGCCAAAACAGATAACAAGGATCACATATGAAATTTGGAGACTATTTACGTAAATGCAGAGAGGCAATTTCACTCACTCAGCCTGAAGCTGCAAAAAAGATTGAAATCGAGCAATCGTATTTGTCAAAACTGGAGACAGGTAAGTCGTATCCCTCTGACGATATTTACAAGCGCTTAGTGGACGCATATAAAATTAATACTCAAGAATTATATGAGTTAGTGGATTCAGCGGAACTAGAAAAGCTTAAAACAGTTCGGGAGGTTCAAGATGCAATACTCCGGCAAGAAAAACAGCAAGTAAAGCATGTAAGGAGCTGGCTTGTCGCAGGTCTCGCATTATTGATATTGGGGGGAGCCTCACTTGGACATGCGCTGATTCCAAGTGAACAGGCTGTATTATACTTATATCGTTCACAAGCCGAGTTGCTGCCTGATGAACCTTTGGAAACCTTTAGTATCCTCAATAAAGATTACCAAGAGCGTCCCGAGTGGGCTGATCGGATTGCACGACAAAAAGCATTGCTTCCTAGAGTTCATCAACTTGAACATACCAGCTACCAAGATCGCGGTAACTCTTTTGTAAAGAAAACCCTAAACGGCAGACGCTTTTACGAAAAAGTCTCGGCAAAAGAAGTAAATCGATATACTGGCCACAAATGGTTTTTAATCCCAGCCATTGGTTTCTTGTTTGGCGCGCTGGGTTGTTTTTATATCAGCAGAAAATGGCGTTATTGAGGCTTTTCCATTTATTGCTTCCTTTCATAGCACGCTAGATTTGTTAAACACGTGCAACTTTAATGCTTTTGAAACTGATTAAAGCTTGCACATGTCCCAAACATCTGTATAATTCGCGCCCACTGTCTTGATAGATACTTATTAAAGACATTCGTTAACGGGCTGTTTAACTAGGTCAATAAGCTTACGCTTCTTTAGTTACGCACCAGTTCAAGCGCTTCACAAAAGCAAACGCTTAATGAAGTTTTGGAACACGTTAGCATATGAACAGGACCTCAATTGTAGGTCAATGGTTTACGCACATCTTTTCATCCGTGCCTGTTTTGTTTTTTACAAAGGGTATAAAGGAGTGAAAAGGTGATTTATTTTGTTCTTTCGATTGGAGCTTAATCGATGCCAAATCAAAGAATTCGTATTCGTTTAAAAGCGTTTGATCACAAGTTGATCGATCAGTCTACAGGCGAAATCGTAGAAACCGCTAAGCGCACTGGTGCACAAGTATCGGGTCCTATCCCTTTACCAACACGCAAAGAGCGTTACACGGTTCTAGTTTCTCCGCACGTCAATAAAGACGCACGTGATCAATACGAAATCCGCACACACAAACGTTTAGTAGATATCATTGAGCCAACTGATAAAACAGTTGACGCACTAATGAGATTGGACTTGGCTGCCGGCGTTGATGTTCAAATCAGCCTGGGCTAACAAGAGAGGGTAATAACAATGTCGATTGGTCTTATCGGTCGTAAAGTGGGTATGACTCGCATCTTCACAGAAGATGGCGTATCTATCCCTGTGACTGTTATTGAAGCGACCCCAAACCGTGTGACTCAGTTACGTACTGACGAAACTGACGGTTATCGTGCACTACAGGTTACCGCTGGCACTAAGAAAGCTAACCGCGTTAATAAAGCTCAAGCAGGTCACTTTGCTAAAGCTGGCGTGGAAGCAGGCCGCGGCTTGTGGGAATTCCGCCTAGAAGGTTCTGAAGGCGGTGATATTGAAGTGGGCAGTGAAATCACTGTTGAAATCTTCAATGACACGAAAAAAGTCGATGTAGCAGGTACATCAAAAGGTAAAGGTTTCCAAGGCGCTATCAAACGTTGGAACTTCAGTTCACAACGTATGACGCACGGTAACTCTCTATCTCACCGCGCTCCTGGTTCAATTGGTCAAAACCAATCACCAGGTAAAGTATTTAAAGGCAAGAAAATGGCTGGTCAGCTTGGTAACAAGCGTATCACCACACAGTCTTTAGAACTTGTTCGCGTTGATGCAGAAAATAACCTGTTATTAATTAAAGGTGCTGTACCTGGCGCAACTGGCAGTGACGTTATCGTCAAGCCGGCACTTAAAGCCTAGGTCTGGGGAGTAATCTTATGGAATTATCATTGAAAGACGCGAAAGGCGCTCTTGAAGTATCCGAGACTACCTTTGGCCGTGAATTCAACGAAGCACTTGTTCATCAAGTGGTTGTTGCTTTCGGTGCAGGTGCTCGTCAAGGTACTAAAGCGCAAAAGACGCGTTCAGAAGTACGTGGTGGCGGTAAGAAGCCATGGCGTCAAAAAGGCACTGGCCGTGCTCGTGCTGGTACTATCCGCAGCCCAATCTGGGTTGGTGGTGGTCGTGCATTCGCAGCTAAGCCGCGTGACTTTGATCAAAAAGTAAATAAAAAGATGTACCGTGGTGCGATCAAAAGCATCCTATCTGAGCTGGTACGTCAAGAGCGTTTAATCGTAGTCGAAAAATTTGGTGTTGAAGCGCCAAAAACTAAAGAGCTTATCGCTAAGCTTAACGAATACGAACTAAACGACGTATTAATTGTGACACCAGAAGTTGATGAGAACTTGTTCTTAGCATCACGCAACTTGTATAAAGTTGACGTACGTGACGTTCAAGGCATCGACCCTGTAAGCCTAATCGCTTTTGATAAAGTATTGATTACAGCTGACGCAGTTAAACAACTTGAGGAGGCATTAGCATGAACGAAGAACGTTTGTTAAAAGTGCTTTTAGCACCTCACATTTCAGAAAAAGCGACCTTAACTGCTGAAGCAAACAACACGGTTGTTTTCAAAGTAGTTAAAGATGCGAACAAAGCCGAAATTAAAGCGGCCGTTGAAAAACTTTTCGAAGTAGAAGTAAACGCTGTTCGTACAGTGAACTGCAAAGGTAAAACTAAGCGTCACGGTCAATCTTTTGGTAAACGCAGCGACTGGAAAAAAGCATATGTAGTGCTTAAAGAAGGTCAAGACATCGACTTCGCCGGTGCGGCTGAGTAAGAAGGGGATTAGAAATGCCATTATTAAAAGCTAAGCCAACTTCTGCAGGTCGTCGTCACGTTGTTCAGGTTACTAACCCTGATTTGCATAAAGGCGCACCTCATGCTCCTTTGCTTGATACTAAGAGCAAATCTGGTGGTCGTAACGGCAGCGGTCGTATTACGGTTCGTCATATCGGTGGTGGTCACAAGCAACACTATCGTATTATTGACTTCAAACGTAACAAAGACGGCATTCCAGCGAAAATTGAGCGTTTAGAATATGATCCAAACCGTTCGTCTAATATCGCTTTGGTATTATACGCAGACGGTGAGCGTCGTTACATTTTAGCACCTAAAGGCGCTAAAGCAGGCGATGCAATCCAATCTGGTTCTGATGCACCTATTAAAGCGGGTAATGCAATGCCAATGCGCAACATTCCTGTAGGTACCATCGTACACGCGATCGAAATGAAGCCTGGCAAAGGTGCACAAATTGCACGTTCTGCTGGTGCATATGCACAAATGCTAGCGAAAGACGGCGCGTACATCACGCTACGTTTACGTTCTGGCGAAGTGCGTAAAGTATTAGCTGACTGCCGTGCAACAATCGGTGAAGTTGGTAATGCAGAGCACATGCTTCGTTCACTAGGTAAAGCCGGTGCTACACGCTGGCGTGGTGTTAGACCAACAGTTCGTGGTGTTGCCATGAACCCGGTTGATCACCCGCACGGTGGTGGTGAAGGTCGTACTTCTGGTGGTCGTCACCCAGTATCACCTTGGGGTGTTCCTACTAAAGGTAAGAAAACCCGAAGTAATAAGCGTACCGATAAACTTATCGTACGTCGTCGTAATAAATAACAGCGAGGATTCACCATGCCACGTTCTCTCAAGAAAGGTCCTTTTATTGACCTACACTTGCTGAAGAAGGTAGAAGCTGCAGTGGAAAAGGGCGACAAGAAACCAATTAAGACTTGGTCTCGTCGTTCTATAATTATCCCAGATATGATTGGGCTAAACATTGCGGTTCATAACGGTCGCCAGCACGTACCTGTTCACATTAGTGACGAAATGGTCGGCCATAAGTTGGGCGAATTTGCGCCAACGCGTACTTATCGCGGCCATGTCGCTGATAAGAAAGCCAAGAGATAAGGAGAATAAAATGGAAGCTTTAGCTAAACACCGTTTTGCTCGTACGTCACCTCAAAAGGCACGCTTGGTAGCAGATCAAATCCGCGGATTGCACGTTGAAAAAGCTTTAGAAATTTTAACGTACAGCCCAAAGAAAAGCGCAGCGCTAGTCAAGAAAGTTCTTGAGTCTGCGATTGCCAACGCTGAGAACAACGAAGGCGCAGATATTGACGAATTGTCAGTAGCTAAAATCTTTGTTGACGAAGGCCCGACTATGAAGCGAATCAAGACACGTGCTAAAGGCCGTGCTGATCGTATCTTTAAGCGTAGCAGTCACATTACCGTGATTGTAGCGGATAACTAGGAGTAGATTATGGGACAGAAGGTTCATCCTACCGGTATACGCCTGGGTATCAGCAAACCATGGACATCGACTTGGTACGCTAATACAGCAGAGTATGCAGACAACTTGTTTAATGACCACCAGGTCCGTCAATATTTGACGAAACAGTTGAAAAGCGCGTCACTTTCTAAAATCGTGATTGAGCGTCCAGCTAAGAGTATCCGTGTGACTATTCACACTGCTCGTCCTGGCGTTGTCATCGGTAAGAAAGGTGAAGACGTAGAGAAGCTTCGCAATCACGTATCTAAGCTTGCCGGTGTGCCAGCTCAGATCAACATTGCTGAAGTTCGTAAACCAGAACTTGATGCACAGCTTGTTGGCGATAGTATTTCTAGCCAATTAGAGCGTCGTGTTATGTTCCGTCGTGCTATGAAGCGCGCGGTACAAAACGCAATGCGCCTAGGTGCACTTGGTATCAAAGTTGAAGTTAGCGGCCGTTTGGGCGGAGCAGAGATTGCTCGTTCAGAATGGTATCGTGAAGGTCGTGTACCACTACACACTTTCCGTGCAGACATCGATTATGCGACGTCTGAAGCATTGACTCAATACGGTATCATTGGCGTTAAAGTCTGGATCTTCAAAGGTGAAGTATTAGGTGGTTTACCACTTACTCAAGAGCAACCAGCTCCTGCACCTAAGAAGAAAGGCCGTAACGCTAAACGAGAGGGCTAATCATGTTACAACCAAAGCGTACGAAATTTCGTAAGATGCACAAAGGTCGTAACCGTGGTCTTGCTGTTGCTGGTAGCAAAGTAAGCTTCGGAACATTTGGCCTTAAGTCTGTTGGCCGTGGTCGTATGACTGCTCGCCAAATCGAAGCAGCTCGTCGTGCCATGACTCGTCACGTTAAACGTCAAGGTAAAATTTGGATTCGAGTTTTCCCTGACAAGCCAATTACTGAAAAACCTTTAGAAGTTCGTCAAGGTAAAGGTAAAGGTAACGTTGAGTACTGGGTATGCCAAATTCAACCGGGTCGTGTGTTATATGAAATGGAAGGTGTTCCAGAAGAATTAGCACGTGAAGCGTTTGCATTGGCTGCGGCAAAACTGCCATTTAAAACAACCTTTGTAACTCGGACGGTGATGTAATGAGCGCGACTGAACTTAGAGAAAAAAGCGTGGAAGAATTGAATGCTGAATTACTTGAATTGCTTCGTGAGCAATTTAACCTTCGCATGCAACACTCTACGGGCCAGTTAGAAAAAACTGACCAATTACGTACAGTACGTCGCAGCATCGCACGTGTTAAAACTATCTTAACGCAGAAGGCAAATGCGCCTGCTGCTGGAGAATAGATAATGACTGAACAGAAGATTCGTACAGTACAAGGCCGTGTAACTAGTAACAAAATGGATAAAACCATTACTGTTATGGTTGAGAGAACTGTTAAGCACCCAATCTATGGGAAGTTTATCAAGCGTTCAACTAAGCTACACGCACACGACGAAGCTAACGTATGTAACGAAGGAGACGTAGTAACTATTACTGAATGTCGTCCTTTGTCTAAGTCTAAGACTTGGAAGTTAGTTGACGTAGTGACTAAAGCACAGTAATTTTTGCTTTAACAAATTGAAAAGGCGCTAAGTGAAAACTTAGCGCCTTTTTTGTTTTCTGAAATTTAACTGCAATTTCTAGTAACTAATAAGAATATTTATCTCTGCTTTCTGTTTTTTACATTTAAAGCATAAGACCGAGATGTACCTTGCCACACCACTAAGCCATAACAGATACCAGCAATGAACCAAACTAAGACAGTAGCGATAAATTTCATTGTATCTAAGCCGTTAGATAGTGTTAGCCACATGAAGATCATTCCGCTAGGGATGCCCCATATAACTACACCATCAAGTAACAGGAATCGTGCGATCCCCCTAGAGTACTTCTTTTCCCATCTTTGTATCTGATCCTCATCCCACCGTGAATATAATGAAAAAAGGTTGGTTAATTTGTTTTTCATGCCGTTACTTCTATCTACTTGTGATTACTTCCAACAAAAAGTGAAACTTAAAATTGCCTGTACTAGGTTTTTTTGTTTAACTTTTTAACGATTGGATCTAAATTAGTGATAACGAGCCCTGTTGCGGAAACCGCCGAACCAGAAGCTCTTGCTCCTGCATTAAAAATTATAGAGCCCGCCCCTCCTACAAATCCACCAAGGGCGCCGAACGCTATGCCGACTACTATATCGCCAAGATCCCCATCATTTAACCAAGCTGAAAACCCACCGCCAATTGCTCCGATGGCTGCTCCAGCAAACAGTGCGCCACCCGCTACATCATCCACTTCGTGCTCTAATAACTCTTTCATTTATAACTTCCTTGTTAAGGTTGAAGTATTCTATCCATTGTTAGATAGGCCAAATAATGTAGAGTTTTCAATAAGGCGAATCAACTGCCCTTTCAACTAGTATTTGGCTGACTAGTCACTTGAATCTTGATAAAATCTAAGTTTGAACCTGCACGAGATTTAATAATGTCACTTCCACCCTGCCCACAATGTCGTTCCGAATTCACATACGCGGATCAAATGATGATGATTTGCCCTGAATGTGGCCATGAATGGAACCCAGAAGATAAAAGCGATGACGATACGCCCAATATACTAGATGCAAACGGAGCTTTAATTGTTGATGGCGACAAGGTATACATCGCTAAAGACTTAAAACTAAAAGGCTCTTCAAGTGTGATTAAAATCGGTACCAAAGCAACTGTAAGGCGGGTGTTGGACAAAGCTGACCATCAACTCGACTGCAAAGTTGATGGGGCGGGTGAAATCATGATTACAGCGAAGTTTGTTAAGAGGGTCTCTGACTAGAGCCAACTCTACTGTATTTAGCAGACCACTAATCTGCGAAGAAGTATTAAGAATAATGCTCCAATGAACATTAAGTTTGTTTTAGGTAAGGGAATGGTATCAACAGTATTATCAAAAGAAAGAGTGTCACTATTAAAAACAGCTTGATTTAGTTGGGTGCCACCTCCGTTGGTTCCGGTGGTAAAACTGTTTGCAATCAATTGGCCATTGACCATTCCACCCTCTCCAATTACGCTAGCATTTGGCGCTAGTACCGAGCCGTAAATAGACGTGTTGATAGTGACAGTATCGGCTTCAAAAAAGTTAAAAAGTATATTCTTTGCGTCATGAGATTCATATGCCGCAGTCTTAATCAACCAATCCTTTGCAGTAAGGTTAATATTTTCACCTGAAACATTAAATACTATACGAGCCCCTAAAGCCAATTCACTTGTTTTGACACTGTTAAAATTAAATAACTGATTACTGTCAATATTAGTAATATAGGTATAGCGTGATGTTGAAGTATCGATTAAGAGCTCGCTCCATTTCACTGTATTAATTGTATTTGTTGATATACTGAGATTGGTTGATAACTTCTGGAAGTGATTTTTGTCGAATTCATAATTGGAAGAAGTGCTTCGTAATTCGTTAGTATTATTGATAGTAGCAGTACCCGCAACACTCACCAAACCATTTACATCGCCCCCATTTACACTTAAATTTCCATTTGTAGCAATCGCAAGCTCATCAGAACCATTAAGTGTCGCGACAGTGTAGCCAGTTAAATCTATATTTTCATTTACCAATAAGGCACCTTGTGAGTCGTTATTCAAACCAGTAAATTCACTAAAAATGTACGCGTTTGCATCACCCATATCTTTAAAATCGATAACGGTAGCATGGGCAATAAACGCTATTAAGTATAATGACAGCGCTGTCAATTTGAGAAGGGTTTTGCCGCATTTTTTGAACATACTAAATATCCGTTGAACTAATTAATCGTTGGGGCGGGCAGGTTACAGGTCTGACCTCTATGAGTCAAGTAATACTTAAGTGTTATTTATTGAGCCTGATACAGATTTGCGAAAGAACTAGATTTTACTCTTTGTACCCGTATCATTGTCATAGATACCGCATACAATTAATTCCTCACCTAAATTATATACATTGTTGATAGCGACATAACTACCTGAAAAAATTCCAGATATCGGTGCTAACACGAAGCCACCAATTGAATAAAAAGTATTGCTTTCATTGAAGCCATCCACAAATTTTAAAGTTTTCTTGTCCGATGAAATTTCACAACGATTTACATTGACGTGGTCTGTTTGGGGTACTATCACGCAGGAGGATAAGGTCAGGCTGCAAAACATGAGTGTAATTAGATTTTTCATAAATAAACTCTCTTTTTATCGTGATTTGATAAATTTAGTTAGAAATTGATATGGGCAAATCTTTAAGTTTCATCCAATTACTTATAAGCCTGCTTAAATGAACTTAACTGTAATTCCTTATCCGATTACACTATTAGCAATTGATTATTGTCGCTTCTTTTATTTAAAACACATAAATGTCAAACAGCCCTTCAACTCACTCTAAAGTGGTACATCAAACGGTAGCATTGTTAACCAAGCATGGAAAGCAAACACTTATAGCGCCCCTTTTTCGAGAAGCGTTCAACAGTACTATTGTTCACACAGACACCTTTGACACTGACTTGCTTGGCGCATTTGATCATTCGGTTGAAAGAACATTGACCCCTAGCCAGGCTGCGTTAAAGAAAGCTTACTTATCTTGTGAGGCAACAGGCTGTAATCAAGGTATTGGGAGCGAAGGCAGTATTAATTCAATTTTCGGTGTTGGTTTAGTGGATGAGGAATACTTAGCGTTTATCGATATTGAGAAAAAGCTAGAGGTTGTTGCCCGCGTTCATTCGGGCTTGGCGCTGGGGCCCATTCGGGCCGACACGGAAATCAGTCTTAAAGAGCAATTGTCCAAATACAATAATGAACAAGCTTGGATGTTAAGCAAAAACAAGCTTAATGATGCAACTCAAAAAGAGCAGTGGGAAAAGGGCTTAACAGCAAACGAATTACTACTTCGCTTTAAAGACGTAGAAAACATTGACGTTTATTTGGAGCCAGATTTTAGAGCCATGCACTGTCCTGATAGACAAACAGTGATAACAAAATGTGCAGAAAAACTCATTGAGCAACTCAATTCATTTTGCCCTGAGTGTGGCAAGGTCGATTTTGATGTGTGCCACGCAAAAGTCCGCTACGTAACGTGTGAACTTTGTACGCTACCAACGAATCAGGTCCAAGAGAGAGCTAAAACGTGCTCTGCATGTGGTTTTGAAGAGAGTATTCCCAATGTGAAAACAGTGGGAAGTGCGTTTTACTGTTCTTTCTGCAATCCATAGCTCGCTACGTGCTAACCTTTGGTTTACTTAATATGTGTTCCAATTCTTCTAGCGATTTCCCTTTGGTCTCGGGAAGCAAGTAAATTACAAACACTAACCCCATTATTGCGAACATGCCATATAACCCGAAGGTAGTTGCCGCGCCTAACGTGGCTAGTTCAACTGGGAAAATGAGTTGTACTGAAAAGCTGACTAAACCGTTGATAAGCCCAACAAAAGAAATAGCAACGCCACGCAGTTGAGTGGGGAAAATTTCAGAAAACAAGACCCACATCACCGGACCAAGTGAAATCGCAAACGAAGCAACGAACCCTAAAATGCCGGCAAGGATGAGTTTTGCATTGATGGTAATACTGTTGCTGATTAGCAAACTTTCATTGTCTCTGGCAGCTTCTTCTCCAATTGCATCACGAAGCGCCTTTTTAAATGAAACATCGCTATCAAAGGACTTATTCACCAATGGCTTTAAATCTGTTGTATCAAAACGCCTATCAGCTGCTTGGCTTTCTTCAATTGCAGTGAACGTTTTAGGAGTAATCATATAGCTAGCTTTAGCAAAGCCATATGTGCATATTGCCATGCTCAAAATAATGCCTGTTAGCCCAATTATTAAAAGCGGTTTACGACCCCATTTATCGATTAAAGACATCGCCACGATAGTGAAAACGACATTAATAACACCTACCAAAACCGCTTGTAAAAATGCAGCATCGGTGCCGATTCCACTTTGTTCAAAAATCGTTGGCGCATAAAAGAAAATGGCGTTGATCCCTGTAATTTGTTGGGTGATAGCGATGACTACACCTACTAATAAGGCTAAACGCATTTTTGAGCTGAATATATCCTTCAGCTTTTTCCAAAGAGAAGTTGTTTGAAGAGCAGAGCTACTTTTAATATCTGCTATTTCTTGTTCAGCCTCGCTTACAGGCATAAGTTTATGAATGATGTCTTCAGCTTCTGTTCTTTTATTTTGTGCAAACAACCAACGTGGTGTATCAGGAATGGTGAATAAGGCTAAGAAAAATATAAGTGCTGGTATGATTTCAAGGCCAAGCATCCATCGCCAAGCCGCATCAGAGTCACTCAATTGCAAAATAGCGTAATTCGTAAAGTAGGCAGCAGATAAGCCAATGACAATGTTTAACTGATTAATTGAGACTCTCTTGCCCCGTTTGGTCGCGGGGGATATCTCGCCAATATACAAGGGGGCGATCATTAACGAAGTAAACGCCAATCCTCCAATCGCTCTGGCGCTTACTAACATTTCATAAGAAGTTGCAAAAGCTGAGGCCAATGCAGAGAGTAAATAAAGAAATGCAATACATAGCAATATTTTCTTACGGCCAATTATGTCACTCAAGGGACCCACTATCATGGTGCCAAATAAACCAGACAAGGTAGGCGCGGCGACAACAAAGCCAGCCTGAATCGGCGTTAAATTAAATTCGCTACTCACAAAGCCTATTACGCCAGATATGACCGAAGCATCAAAGCCAAAGACAAAGCCTCCCATTGAAACGACAATTGCACAGTAAAGAGAGTAAGAAGCTTTGTAAGTCACAGTGGGATCCTTAATTGTGCCTTAGCGACATGCTACTGCTCAATTGTAAAATAATTGTTGTTATCTTGTAAGGATACGACTAATGCTATCAACATGTATACAGTCTAAAACACCATCTCGGCGCGCGCCCCGCCCATTTCATCGCAGTTGCCGATTGAAAACTCGATTCCGTGCCAATAGCAAACTCTATCAACGATTGCCAAGCCCATTCCATAACCTGAGTAGTCAGGTTTACTCGCACCTCTTCTAAAGGGCTTTAATAGTTCATTGGCTTGTTCTTCGTTAATGCCTTTGCCATCATCCGTAATGCTCAAAACACCTTTACCTGCTTGCTGGATATATTCGATCACAATAAGGGAGTTTGCATGTTCCAATGCATTATTGATTAAATTGATTAATGCCATTTGAAACAGGTTTTGTTCGACTTCTAGCACGATATCGTTTGCTACATTGAGGCGAATGTCGATGTTTTTGAATTTGGTCGATTGTTTACGGCGTTCAATTGCACCTTCTACTAAGTTACACAATTCGCATGGTTGTTTTGCCATTTGATTCATGCTTTGCTCAAGTTTCGCGTAGCTTAGCATGACAGAAATTAAGCTTTCCATTTCTCCAATGTCTTGGTTAAGTCGCTTAATATAGGCTTGCATCCTCTCTGGGTCTTGCGTTTCTTCTAAGGCTTCTATTCCAAAACGCAAGCGGGCGATAGGGGTTCTTAGATCATGAGAAACTGCACTGGTCAGTAGTTTATTATCATCAATCAGCATCTGTATTTTGTGAGCCATTTGATTAAATGCTGATTCGATATCTGAAATATATGAGGTTCTTTGATGCTTGATACGCACCTCAAAGTTGCCATTAGCTACTTCATTAGTGGCTTTCTTTAAGTTGCTTAGTTGCCTAATTAATGGGAATAACCAAATGATCACACTGGCTAATACACCGATATAAAACAAGCTAGAAAAAACAAGTTTTAGCCATTCATTGTTCGTTTGATTATTTAACTTAGTCACACTTACCGATAACACGCTTTTTTTATTAGGTAAGAAAACATTAATCGTAATTGCTTCGCTAGACTCAAGCAGTAAGACTTCGCCCTTGATAAAGCTCTGATTGAGTTCTGGTGGCAGCGGAAACTGCGCGATTGGCGTAAGTTTGATCGTCTGTTGGCTGTTATCTTCCCACATTGCCAATGCAACTTGTGTGTCTTGTGAATGATCAATTACCTTAGCAAGGCTTTTTACCATTTGTTTATGGCTTAGATACTCATCATCAACCTGAGCCTCGTTAAGGTTTTGAAAAAAGCTATCGAGCGCGAACCCGAGTAAGAAAACCGCACTGAGAATCACAAATACAAGAGAAAAGCCTAATTTCTTCACAATTCATCCCAAGCATTTTCAATAAACATATAGCCTTTGCCCCAAATCGTTTTGATTTTGTATGGGTTGCTAGCATCGTCATTTAGTTTCTTGCGCAGTCTTGAAACAATGATGTCCATACTTCTGTCAAAGCCATCGTATTCGATGCCTCGAATCTGTTTGGAGAGAAATTCTCGGCTAACAATATCAGGCGCATGAGTTGCTAATTGGTGTAATACATCAAATTCATTAGATGTGAGTTTAATGACTTTTTCTGCAAATAAAACGGTGCGATTTTCAGTTCTGATAGATAAGTTACCAAACGTCAGTGCGTGTTCGTTTTCTTTAAGAGGTGAAGTGGTTTCACGTCGTAACAAGGCTTTTATTCTTGATAACATGACGCGAGGCTTTATCGGTTTGGTAACGTAATCATCAGCACCAATTTCTAGCCCTAATACTTCGTCCATCTCTTCGTCACGTGCGGTCATCATCAATATTGGACCTTGATATCTGGGGCGAAGCTCTTTACATACATCTAGACCATCTTTACCCGGTAACATAATATCCAAAAGGACAATATCGGGACGATCTTGAAGTACCATTTCTACTGCAAGATCGCCGCGAGTGACGATTGAAACCGCATAACCGTGCTCGTTTAAATAGTCGCTAAACCACTGTGCTAGTGACATGTCATCCTCGATGAGCATGACATGCGTTTGTGTGTCTATTGTCAAAAAAGTCTCCAGCTCGATTTTGGACGTTTAGATGATTTAAATACCCAAGAGACTACCATGCGGGTGCGCGAAAGCACTTCTTGCGAGTCTCTTTGAGCCAGCACGTATTCTTCGTCTTGGGTTGACTGAAAATCAAATGAAAATTGGCCACCTGTTTGGTTTTGCCAGCACTTAAGTACGCTTTTGTTAGACCATTGAATAATGCAATAGTCGCCTGGAATCGCGTGCTCCCATGTTAAGCTTGTTTGCTGATAACAGATTTGACCCTTGCGCAAAGCAACACATCCTTTGGGTGAAATACTTAGCTTTGCCAGCCCTTTCATTTGGGGACTTGTTTGCTGCTGAGCGTGACTCAAGGATGTGATGATTAACATCAAAAGCGCAGTAAAGTATTTTAGTAGTTTCATTATTTAACTCCTAAAACACATAACTAATACTAGCGCCAACAGCAATAACACCGTCGCGAGTCGTTTTAAATAATGGGTTGTCTTTGGTTCCATTAGTCGTGTGTGCCACTGCGGTGGCTCTAAAAATCCAATCTTCACTAATCGGATAGGTGACGCCGATACTTGCATTAGCATTTAGCATGGCACTGGCTTCATAAGCTTCAAAATCTGTTCGTAGCGACTCTTCTTCGGACACACCTAAGTAGTAATTTGAAAATTTATCATTTGCGTATGATAAACCTAATAGTCCGTGGAAATTCCAGTTGCGATATTGCCAGTTTCGGCCGATTAGGGCACTAGCGGTGATACCTTTGCTCTTTCCGGATACATCGTGCTTCAATGAAAATTGCACAATATTTTCGCCTAGATAGCCAGTCGCTCTTCCACCAAACATGGTACTCGCTTCTCGTTCATCGATATCTTTGAATCTATCGTCTGTATCATCAGAGATGCCATCGCCAGTATTGGCAAGTACAACATCAAATGACCAGTTGTCCGTGTTATAGGCGTTGTAGCCAAATAAAAGAGGCTCAGAGGTTTCGCCAGCGACGTCGACAAAAAAGCCTCGGTAGTTATAGCTAGCCGCTACTACAAATGTAAAGCCTGCAAACTCGGGTTCATCTTCAGTAAGTGAAGGACCAGTACCTGCTACTGCACCTAAACCAAACTCTAAAAAATTATCCGGCGCTGCGTTTTCGTCCGCATTTACGCGCAACTCACGAGCGATATCTGCACCAAAAACAGGAGTAGTTGCTAAACATGATGCTAATAATAGACTTGCCAATACTTTATTGGGTGAAGACATTGTTTTTCCTTAATTGTTGAACACCCGAGCAGTGTATCCATTGCCGACAAGTATATACGTAACAAGATTTTGTGTTTGTAACAAAGTGTAGCGTTTTCACACTATAAGCACTGTAAGTAATTGAATAAATAGCGTATAACAACTTAACACAATAAACTCGTATACCGTATAGTGCGTGTGCTTAACGACAAATGGAAGCGACTCATGAATCTTAAAGCAAGTGTCATTCAAAAAACTCAGGCATGGATCGAACCCTATACTTTTGCTCAACGGTGCTATTTTTTCGCGTTAATCTTATTTATTTTTCAAATAGTCAGTTTTGACGACTTGGCTTTACCAGGAATTTTAGCATTTGGGTTAATATTTATTGGGTTTAGCGGTGAACTGCTCGAAATGTTTCAAAAGGTATGGGATACGACGCTCGGGAAGAGTATTTTCATTATCACTTACGCCACGTTAGCTAACATTGCATTGGCGTTTGCAGCATTGCAGATTAATTTGATTACAGGTATTGAGCCCTCTCCATTTATCTTCACGCTTGGATTTACTACGCTAGTGTTTGCCCCCTTGTGGATCGGTATAACCAGCATCGTATTTTTAGCAATCGGTATCATATTTTTAAACGCATGGATACTTATTAGCTTACTGTTAAAAGTTCTGGGGTTTGAAATAAAGGTTCATTGGAAAGACAAGAAGCATGCGATTCTGAGTCTAGTATTGAGGCTTATTTTATTACCCATCATGATCATCGGTATTGTTGCTGCGCTCGCTCCCTATGTTACTGAGGCTTCTGGTAATAGAGTTGAGTTTGTGATGTTTGGCCCGAGCAGCAACGATAATGAGCAAGGTGCATTTACCCTAAACGTATTAGATGAAGAAGCAGCTCGTGAAGAATTACAAAAGATAAGTGCCCGTCATGCATCAGTTCGCAAGTTGATAGCTGAGTTTATTTTTCACTTTGAAGCTTACCCTTATAGTTCATGCCATAAAAAGAGTCATCAGCGCTCGGTGGTTATTGACGAAAATGCAATTTTGCTGATTGAACGAAACCCTCAAGCTAACTATGGATATGATTTTGTCGTTGCGCCTTGTGAAAGAGGGTTTAGCGAAAATAATTCGGTTAGCCAACTGATACCTGAAGGTTCAAAGTAATTGATTTTGCACCTAATACTGGTTCAATGGCGTATACATTAATAGAAAAATGGTTCAGCGAAACAGAGAATAACGAATGTACACAATAATAAAGCACGCCCATCTAACGATCATCCTACTTACATTTATATTTTTTATTATAAATTTTGTACTTACGCTCAAAAACTCTGATGCACTTAGTCATAAAATTCTCAAGATAGGTCCACATATTTTATATACCTTGTTTGTGATTACATTTGTCTACCTTGTGCTTAATAATCCACTTAACCTTTACCCTTTTGTTAATGGTTGGGCATCTTCTAAGTTAGCTGGTTTTGTGTTGTATGTTTTATCAATCACTCTTGCCTTAAAATGGGCTAAAAAACGAATTTGGCAATTTGTTGGTTTGCTAAGTGCAGTGTTTTGGCTAGTGATGAGCGCGCGCCTGGGCTTCGCGGACCATTTAAAGGTCAAAGGTACTAATGCTTTATTAGAAATGATTAATACTACTTCGCCATTTTTGTATGCTTGATAGTGTGTTTAACTAGAATTATTGCGCATAGCGAGTGCTAATCGAAAGCTATGAGCTTTGTCATAATAAAGACTTGCAAAACTTAATTATTTGCCGATAAACCATCAAGAATGGAATTTATTTAACACTTTTGATCGGCGTACAATATTGATATCTGAATACGAGACAACCTATATTAGGGAGTTGGGCAAGCTTCTTAAAACTTGGGAGCTTTTTGAACAGAGTCGCAAATCTGAGGCTTTGCTTGAGTTTCAGAAACAATGCTTGAAAATTTATACAGATATCACACCGCTTACACTATTTGCTCTGCAACAAATAATTAAAAGCCTCATCGACAATTCAAACGATGGATTAAAAGAGCAGAAATCAATTGATGAAACAATTCTTGATAATAAGTGGTTGATTGATCAATTAATCACAGGTCAAAAAGAAAAACCAGATCCATTTCTCGTGGAAGTCAATAGCGATGTTGGTGGTGAAGACCTTATTTCATCATTTATTAATCAGCATGAAAACTTACTGCATCGAATAGATAAGCAGACAGTTGGTATCATTGATGATCAGAAATCTATTGGGCATGCACTTATCGAGATACTTCATACGTTTGCTATCAATGCATATTGGTTTGAAAGCATTGAAAAGTACGAAGAAAGCGATAAGGATATTGATTTAATTTTACTCGACATCGTGATGCCAAAGGTGACTCAAACTGAGGTGTTCGAGTTCGCAAAACGTCAATCTGAAAAGGGGCAAAAGGTGATTGTTTGCTCGTCAACATTTACCTTTGAAACACGCTTAGCAGCGGTAAGAGCGGGTTGTGCTGACTTCATTACCAAGCCAATTAATTCATATTCCTTAATTGAAAAAATCTCTCGCACACTAGGCACTAATCAATCGCATGCTTTCCAACTGGTGCTTGTCGACGATCAAGCTACGATGGGCACGTTTTATAAGCTCATGATTGAACAAGAAGGTTGTGACGTTATTTACTTTGAATCAGCGGAAGGCCTTTTTAAAGAACTTGAAAATTTGCGCCCAGACCTATTTTTACTTGATATGAATATGCCTGATGTCGATGGGATTGAACTGGCTAAGATGCTTAGGTACGAGGCTAAGTTTGATTTCACACCCATTATTTTTATTACTGCTGACGAGACCGTTGAAACTAGATTACACGCGATTTCGGCTGGAGCAGAGGACGTCATTTCCAAAGCGTCTGCGATTGGAGCGGTAAAAAGTCAAATCTTGACACGTTTAAAGCGGGCTAATGATATTCGTAAGCATGTTGCAAGAGATGCGTTGACAGGTGTATTGAATCACGGACAAATTGCAGAAGTGACAAACCAAATAATCAAGCGTTCCCGACGTGAAAAGCAGCCCACATCACTTGCAGTAATTGATTTAGATAAATTCAAACAAGTTAATGACACCTTTGGTCATGTGGTGGGCGATCGCGTTCTGTTTTCACTGGGGCAGTTGCTTATGAATTCTCTAAGAGATACTGATGCTATCGGTCGCTGGGGGGGTGAAGAGTTCGTCATCGCGTTTGAAAATTGTACGGTAGATGCGGCAGCCAAAAAACTCAACAGCATAAAATCTGCTTTTAAAGCGATGTCCTTTAGTGACGATAAAGGTGGTTCAATTCATGTTTCTTTCAGCGCTGGCGTCATTCAACTGGGTCAAAAAACGGATCTCGAAGAGGCGATTATTCTAGCGGACAAAGGTCTTTACAAAGCCAAACACGCTGGCAGAGATAAGATAGTCACGTTTATTTGCAAGTAAAGGGTTTTAAGTCGCTAAGTCGCGTTTATTATTAAACCAAACACCTATTTTTTTCAGTAAGTGTTAGGACTTGTTTCAAAATACTCAAATTTACAAGCTTTGTTACATTCTGTGCATATAACACACACTTTTTTGTGTGACACTTCAGTCTCCATATTGCAAAGGGCTTTCAACATGAAACGTTTAATTTTTTCTTCCGCGTTATTAATAAGTGCATTTTCATTTTCAGCACACGCTGCGACATCGTTTGAGGTTGAGGAATTCAATCGCGCATCAATTGATGCGATGGATGCACTACAAAGCAAAAATTATGATCGTGCATATGAAAACTTAAATATCGCTTCAAAATTGGGCAATAAAATTTCTCAGTTTGCCTTAGCGCTTATGTATTTGCAGGGACTAGGTGTCGAACAAGATGTAACGCAAGCCTATCTTTGGCTAAACGTGGCAGCCGAAGGTAAAGAGCGTAAATGGAGAGACGTTCGAGACCAAATAAAAAGTAGTCTTTCTAGTGAGCAAAAAGCAGCACTTCAACCAATGATAGACGAATACATCGCGATGTATGGTGAGGATGCTCAAGAAGTAAGCTGTTATAAGCGCGCAGAAATGGGTACCAACCGAAAACTAATGCAGTGTAGTAAGTATCGTACGCCAGGTAAATAGGGGGCCTTATCGGTCGCATAATTGCAAAGAGTACTTAATTCACGCATATTAAAGGCCAATGAATGTAATCAAGGAGCGTTATCATTCGGCCTTTCATTTTCGTTATTCTTTTATCTGGGGCCAGTATTCTTGCCAGTTGCAGCCATATATCATCTGGATCAAACTCAAGTGACTCCGAACAAAATTTAGTCAAGTTCAAGCAGGGTCAGACAATTAATGAAGCCGTTAAAAATGTACTTTACGACGATTATTTTGATGTTGTTGATCTGTCGGCTGAAAAACTGTTTTCATTGTCTCCTGAACAAATAAAACAATTTGAAGATTACTACTATGATCCTCAACGGGCTACTACTAAAGAGCATAGTCGGTTTGCGGATTATCTGTCAGGCTCCTTATCGGGTTTTACTTATGATGGGGTTACCTATACTGCACAAGAAGCTTATGAAAAGGGCGCGGGTAATTGTTTATCGCTTGCAATACTAACGACGGCGTTGGCAAAAATTGCGGGTCTTGATATCGAATATCAGAAAAATGATTCTCAACCTATTTTTAATAAGCAAGGCAACGTCCTGTTGCTATCTTCCCATGTAAGAACAAAAGTATTTGAACCTATCAAGCAAGTTAAATCAGGTAAAATACTGATTAGTCGAGCCCATTCAATCATTGATTACTTTCCAGATAGTACGGTCGTGCAAAGTTACGAAGTGAAAGAAAACACATTTATTGCAATGTACCACCAAAACAAAGCTGCGAGTGCATTAGTCGATAATGCTTATGACTTGTCCTACGCTCATGTAAAAAAGGGCTTAGAGCAAGATCCAACGCAAAGCGAGTTATTGAATATTCTTGCCGTGATTTACAAGCGTATTGGGCAAACTAGCAATGCACTTGCAGTGTTTAAGTTAATGGAGGATAAAAAGCTCGCAACTTTAAATTCTTCGGAAAATTATGCAAACCTGCTTTTGAGTATGGGAGAAAAGAGCAAAGCGGAAAATATTCTGGCATCACTAGCAGACGTAAATGAAAGCAACCCCTATGCATGGCTAGCATTAGCTAAAACTCATATCAATGAAACAAATTATCAAAGAGCGATTAGCTTTGTTGAGCGAGCCGAAAACTTAGCGCCTTATCTACATGAGCCTCATTTTCTTAAAGCCAGCATTTACTTCCAACAAGGTAAGCTCAATTCGAGTCGATTAGCATTACAAAAAGCATTGGTATTGGCAGGTACGCAAGAAAACCAACGTTTGTATGCCGCTAAGTTGGAGGCGTTAAAAGCTCATAATTGTCGACAATGCCTGCCTTAAATTGGTGTTTATATGCTAAATTTTATAGGTATTGTAACAATATATACGGGTAAACGACCGGTGTTCGATAGTAAATCTTGCTATTTTCATTTGCGCTAGCATCACTAAAGACTAATTAAATCTTTTATGACTGTTTGCACTTGTTTAGGTATTCTCTTATTGTCTTTGAAGTGAGTTCACGACTAGAGAAAAGCATGCATGATGATCTGTTATTAAAAGTTAGAAATCTGGAAAAAAGTGATTATTCACAGCTAAAACTGTTGATGGATAAGGTGTATCAAGATATCGGTGGGGCTTGGTCTCGTCATACAATCAATCGCTTAATTGAGGATTTACCGGAAGGTCAGATTGTAGTGATTGACCACGAAAAACTTGTCGGTGTAGCGCTCACTGTAAAAGTAGATTATACACGGTTCAGCAACCCTCATACCTATGATGATTTAATTGGACATCGAGAAACAATCTTAAATAATGTTGAAGGCGACGCACTCTATGGCTTGGACCTTCTGATTGACCCAGATTATCGCGGTTATAGGTTGGGCCGGCGTTTGTATGAAGCTAGGAAGGAGTTATGTCGTCAATCGAATTTAAAGGCGATACTCGCTGGTGGCAGGATCCCAGGTTATCACAAACATGCCAGTGAGATGAGGGCCAGTGAGTATTTGCAGGCTGTAGCAAGACGCGAAGTGTATGATCCAATATTGACCTTTCAATTGTCCAATGACTTTCAAGTAAAAAGGTTACTTCATAAATATTTGCCTGAAGACGAAAAGTCACAAGGCTATGCAACACTGTTGGAATGGAATAACTTTTTATATGAACCTTCTGATACTGTCATAGAGAGCCGCAAGACCCAAGTTAGAGTGGGCGCTGTTCAATGGATGATGAGAGAAGTCAACTCTGTTGAAGATGTTTTACAGCAAGTGGAATATTTTATTGATGCCCTATCAAGTTATCAAAGTGACTTTGCTGTGTTTCCGGAGTTCTTTAACGCAGCCTTAATGGGACTTTGCCCAGATCAAAGCCAACAGGTAGAAGCTATCCGTTTTTTAGCTGGTTTTACCGAACGATTTAAAACTGAAATGTCACAATTGGCAGTCAGTTACAATATCAATGTAATCACAGGTTCTCTTCCTTTGTTGGAGGGCGATACGCTATACAATGCGAGTTATTTATGTCGTCGTGATGGCACAATAGAATGCCAAAAGAAAGTCCACATTACGCCTCATGAGCGCCGAGATTGGGTTATTCAAGGTGGTGATAAGCTACAGGTTTTCGATACTGATGCAGGTAAAGTGGGGATCTTGATTTGCTATGACATTGAGTTTCCCGAATTAGGTAGAATGATGGCTGCAGAGGGTTTAGACATTATTTTCGTACCCTTTTGGACAGATACAAAGAACGGTTACCTAAGAGTTCGTCACTGCGCTCAAGCGAGGGCGATTGAAAACGAATGTTATGTTGTGATTTGCGGCAGCTGTGGGAATTTACCTGCAGTAGAGAATTTGGATGTTCAATATGCCCAATCAGCAGTATTTTCACCATCTGATTTTGCTTTTCCACATGATGCTGTAATGAGTGAAACAACAGCAAATACAGAAATGATGATGTTTTCGGATCTGGACTTAGACAAGTTGAAATTGGTCCGTAGTGAGGGTTCTGTCAATAATTTGAAAGATCGCAGGCAAGATTTATACAGTATTTCCTGGCGCAAATAAGCGTATTAACAAAGGCGCGGCAATGAATAAACCCACCTATATACACTATGGTGCCGAAGTGTCACTTTTTAGTGGCAAAACCAGAGCTTATTTGCGATACAAAGGAATTCCTTTTGAGGAACATAAGGCTTCTGCAAAGGTAGTTAGAGAGCTTCTATATCCCAACACAGGTGTGCGAGTGATCCCCGTATTAAAGACGCCTGAAAATGAGTTTGTTCAAGATACAACCGAGATCATAGATTACTTGGAACAAAGATTCACAGACAGTTCAGTTTATCCTAAAAATCCTAGTGTCAAGCTTGCAGCGCTTTTATTAGAATTATTTGCAGATGAGTGGCTATTGCTTCCTGCAATGCACTATCGTTGGTTTTATAAGAAGCGTCACCTGTGGTTCGTTTTAAAGGAGTTTGGTGCAAACGGAGTGCCTCATTGGCCTAAATTCATTCAGCCTTTATTTGGGGTTTTGCCAGCTTTGTATTTTGGCAAAATGTTTGGCCCCGTCCTTGGCGTTAGTAAACGTAACTATAAAGCGATAGAGCTTTGGTATGAATCGTTTTTATCACAGCTTGATATGCATTTTCAGAAGTATGATTTTTTACTTGGTAACTCACCTTGTATTGCTGATTTTGGATTTATTGGACCTCTTTATGCGCATTTATATCGAGATCCATATTCAGGCGAATTGATGCGGAGCAAAGCACCAAATGTTGCGCTATGGGTCGAAAGAATGAATCAACTTAGTCCAGAGCAGGCAAACTTGGGATTTGTGGATAGTGTGCCATCTACGCTCACGCCGATATTTGAACGAATGTTTAAGGAGCAATTCCCTGTTTTGAAAGAAACTATAGAGCGAGTTGCCTCAAGAATCTCAACTCACCCAACGGCAAAGTTGCCACGATTCTTAGGAAAATTTGAGTTCTCAATTGGCAACAGCAAAGAAACAAGGCTTATTAATTCTTATGCGCAATGGATGCTCCAGCGACCAGTCAACTTTTATCAAAGTCTGGATACTCAGCATTTGCAAGCAGTAAATGGGTGGTTGCAGAGTGTGGGCGGGCAAGAAAGTATGAACATAAAAATTACTACTCAACTTATTCGTAAGCGCAATTTGTTGTACCCCAAAAAGGCGTAGTGAAGCAATATTGCCAAACTTAAGTTATATTATGTTTTTATATCTAAGTTATCGCAGTCTAGACGTATTCATAAGGTCAAAAACTTTGTAGTATTAATCAAAGTTAAATTTTCAAGGCATGGATGGATAGTTCAAGTTTACCCGCTCAGTTGTCAGATACTTTTGGTCGAAGATTCGAATATCTCCGGCTGTCAATCACTGACGTTTGTAATTTTAAATGTCAGTATTGCCTTCCAGATGGGTATGAATGTAACACACCCACAGACTTTCTATCGCTCGAAGAAATAAGCACCACTGTTAACGCGTTTGCATTAATGGGCACAAAAAAAGTTCGAATCACGGGGGGAGAGCCTGCTTTACGAAAAGATCTTTTGGATATCATCAAACTGGTTGCGAGTGTTGAAAAAATCCAACAAGTGGCCATCACAACTAATGGCTACAACTTGGATAGACAAGTAGAGAAATGGGCAGATGCCGGATTGACGAATTTAAACGTGAGCATAGATTCGCTCGATGCAACTCAGTTCAAATTAATCACAGGTGATGGTCGCTTGCAAAATATTTTGACGGGCATAGAAAAAGCGATAGATTTGGGCCTTAATGTGAAAGTGAACGCTGTTTTATTAAAATCATTTACACAAAAACAACTCAATCAATTCTTATACTGGATCAAAGATAAATCTATTTCCATGCGCTTTATAGAGCTAATGCAGACAGGAGATAATCTTTCATTTTTTTGAGAGAGAGCACTTTTCAGGGGAGTCTGTAAAACAAGTATTGCTTTCACAAAAATGGACAGAAAAACCAAGGGATCAATTATCAGGCCCCGCGAAAATATTTACCCATCCAGAATACAAAGGCAACATTGGCTTAATCATGCCGTACTCTAAAAATTTCTGTGACAATTGTAATAGACTTCGGATTTCGGCGATTGGTAAGTTGCATTTGTGTCTGTTTGCAGAAAATGGCATCGATCTGAGGTCAACGATGAAAACGAAAAACGCATTTTTGTTAGCCAGCGAAATAGCCGGATGTTTATCTGACAAGCAAAAAACACATGACCTACTAGAGGGTAATACGGGTGCAACTACCCATCTAGCGATGTTAGGGGGCTAGTAAAGTGTCTCCATCAAGTGCAAGCACATTATTAAATGCTAGCGCCAGTGCTATGCTTGAGGTTGATTTTAATGGCTATATTTTGCAAGCAACCGACCCAATCGAAACAATTTTCGGCTATCAACCTGCAGAAATAGTGGGTAAGCATATCAATGTTTTGTTGCCTCATGAATTTCGTGAAAGACATTCAAAGGTGTTAGAGACTTATTTTACCAACCCTGAAGCTCGAAATATGGGAGAAGGAAACTCATTCCCTGGTTTACATAAAGATCAGAGTAGTATAAATATCAGTATTGGCTTGTCATTACTCCATGGTGAGCAGAGCACTGTAGTGGTCACCATCACTGAGTCTAATCGCTTACAAAGTCTTAAAGAGACACTCGCCAAGTCAAAGTCACTTGCTGCCACGCGATTAAAAGACAACACTCGTTTAACAACAATGTCTGAAACTTCTGATTCGGCAGTCCTTATCTTAAACGAAGACTTTACGATTGGGTGGGTTAACGGAGCTTTCATCAAGCATCTTGGATACGACAATCATGAGGTCATAAAAAAGCATCCTCTGTTTTGCTTGCACAAAGGCAACGATCCGTACGAAGTTAAAGGTTTTACCGATGCATTAGCGTCCACCTTCTCATTCAACGGTAAGCTTGCATTAAAGACAAAAGATGAAGAGAAAAAGTGGTTTAACGTCCACCTACATCCTTCGTTCGAGGGTTTCTCGTCGGTAGGGTTTGTCATGAACCTATATGATGTAACACGAGAGATTGAGTTAGAACACGCCTTAAAACAAAACCAAGAAACGCTAGAAACGGTCGCTCGACTTTCGAAACTAGGGACTTGGGAGTTAGATATCATTAATCAGAAGCTCACATGGTCTCGACAGGTATATAATATTCATGAAATTCCTTTTGGCACGTTTGTCGAGGTCGATTCTGCAATCAATTATTACGCACCACAGGCTCGCCCTATTATCCGTGAGGCTGTCGAAAACGGAATCGCAACAGGTCAGCATTGGGATCTAGAGCTGCCCTTTATTACTGCAAAAGACAGGCATATTTGGGTAAGAACAGTAGGTTATGCTGAATATGAAAATGGCGAAGCAGTGAGGCTGAAAGGGGCTTTTCAAGACATCACTGACTTAAAAGTTGCTGTTGAAAATGCAAATAAGGCCAATGCTGCCAAGAGTGCCTTTCTTGCCAATATGAGCCATGAAATACGTACACCCATTAACGGTGTGATCGGAATGGGCGAGTTGTTACTCAATTCAGATTTAAATAGTACGCAGTTTAATTATGCGAATTTGGTCAAGCAAAGCGCAGAATCTTTGCTCCACATTGTCAATGACGTGCTTGATTACTCAAAGATTGAGGCTGGCAAGGTATCCATCGTTCCTACGGAATTTGATTTACGATACTTGATTGCCAATAAAACGGCTTTGCATGAGCATGCTGCGAAAATGAAGGGAATAAATTTTTCTACGTTTATAGATGAACGAATAGGAAGTTCGGTTTACGGAGACTCTCAGCGCATTGAGCAAGTGATTACTAATCTTTGTGCAAACGCAATAAAATTTACCGACACCGGCGAAGTGATACTGAAGATTGAATATCTTGAAAAAGGAGCCCTTCGTTATAGCGTTTCCGATACTGGGATTGGTATTGATTCAGATAAAATTCCAATGCTGTTTAAAAAGTTTGAACAATTAGATTCTTCGTTTTCCCGCAAGTACGGTGGGACGGGTCTTGGACTGACTATTTGTCAGCAGTTAGTCGAATTGATGGATGGTAAAATTGGTGTCATTAGTGAGAAGGGGAAGGGTTCGCAGTTTTGGTTTGAACTCCCTATCGTCGAGAATAAAGGGGAATCTAGATCCTTAAAAGAGAAAGTAGAACTGCCAGCTGTACTTGTGCTCACGCATGAAGCTGCTTTGATCGATACCTGGCAAACGTTGAGCGAACAACACGACTTTGAAATGCTAGTGTTAACGCAAGCACAAATCGTGATCGAAATGCTTGTCAGCTCAAAACACTGGGAATATATAGTCGTATATGAAGGTGATTATGGCTTAGATAACAAACTGATACTGGCATCAATTTCAAGAAAGTTGGGTGCGAGTCAGAAGCTGTTTTTCATTGGCGACGAGTCGCTGGTGAAAGAGATCAAATCGCCGATCAAGCATATTGCTATCGATAAGCTAGTAAAGCAATCAAGTATGCAGATATCACAAGATGATATTCCTTTGTCTGATGCATACTTAACGGCTCGTTATCTGTCATATGTCTATGCAAAAGATAGTGTGACTGACAAGCCGAGTTTATCGGGTGTGAGTATTCTGGTTGCTGAAGATAATGATATTAATCAGGCTGTCTTTGAGGCTATGTTAGAAAAATACAGTGCCTCTATACACTTCGCCATGAACGGTCAGGAAGCATTAGATTTTATTCGTAGTGGAGAACATATTGATTTGATTTTGATGGATTGCCAAATGCCCATCATGGATGGGTTTGAGGCAACCCGAACAATCAGAAATTTTGACAATCATGCACTTAAAAATATACCAATTATTGCAGCAACTGCTCATGGGCATGCGGGTGATGTACAACGATGCTTTCAAGTCGGAATGAACGATTATTTAATCAAGCCTTTCAATCAAGAACAACTTTACAAAGTGATTCGCCGCAATCTATGAAACTGAGCTACCGACACAAATGGTACCATTTCATTTGGCGATGGTTGTATAGTCTGGTTTTACTAGCATTAAGCCCTATATTTTTAATTAAATTGTTTTCAAAAAAAGCTGATAGCAGCAGCTTAGAGTGGCACAAGAATCGTCAGCGTTTTGGTATTTATCCAAAAAATTTCAAGCCAAATGGATTGCTCATTCACTGCGTATCAATGGGTGAAGTCAATGCAGCTGAAGGGGTTGTTAGGGGCTTGATTAAGTCACATCCAAGTATACCCATTACGCTTACTTGCACTTCAATTACTGGCGCACAACAAGCCGTGCGATTGTATGGTAATTTAGTTCAACATGCGTTCTTACCTATCGATTTTCCACTTTTCAATCATTTAATGTTAACTCGATTACAGCCTAAGGGCTTGATCATTACTGAAGTTGAAGTTTGGCCAAACCTTGTACACCAATGTTATGTACACAAGATTCCTAAAATACTAATTAATGCGCGAATGACATCGCGCTCTTTGACGAATTATAAAAAACTAGCATTTCTTTACAGGCCCACACTACGAAAATTCGACGCAATATGTGCCCAAGGTCAGCTCGATTTTGAAAACTTCATCAATTTAGGTGTTTACAAACGCCAATTACACTTGAGCAATAACTTAAAATTTGACTTAACCGCGAGTGTGGAAGATGAAGGTAAGGCTAACATGTTTGCAGAGACTTTTGGTGTTGAGAATAGAACTGTTTTACTTGGTGCTTCGACTCATGAAGGAGAAGAAAAGGCACTTCTCAAGGTATTCAAAAAGCTCAAATGCACACATGATGATCTGCTATTGATATTGGTTCCTCGTTACCCTCACAGATTTGAAGAAGTAGCTATACTAGTCAATGCAATGGGCTTTCAATCAACCACAGTAAGTGCAAAAAATACTGAAAAGCACAACGATGTTATCGTCGTCGATCAAATGGGAATGTTAAAAGCGATGTACCGTGTTTCTACATTGTGTTTTGTTGGCGGAAGTCTTGTCGACAGGGGGGGGCACAACCCTCTAGAAGCTGCTTTGTACCACGTTCCAATATGCATGGGGCCAAGTACATTTAATAATCCATTGATCGTTAGCGCTCTTACAAAGGCACAAGCGTTGGACATTGTAAATGATGAAGACTCCCTTTTTAATTCATTAGATACGCTTTTGAACGACCTTATTGAGGCGCAGGCTAGGGGAGAGAAGGGTCATAAAGTCATTGAAAGTAATGCTGGTGCCACTCAAAAAACCTTGGCCATTATCGAAGAATCGATTGCTTAAGTCTTGTTTGTGTTTACCTTTCGGCGACCAAAAATAGCCATCCATGCACTTCCTTCAAGAAGGAAACCCAAGATAACAAGAATAAAGGCCCCTGATTTAATGCCCATTGAGTAAAATGTAATTGCTGCAAAGATAAGCGCTAAAAAAACTGCAAACCTAACAAAACCATTGCGTAACATGAGGCAACCCTACGAAATATGTGCGTCATCATAACTTATTAACTTTTCGGAATATTAGCAATTCATTAAATGTAAGTAATTATTTTAGAGTGAAGCAAATAAAGACACATACCATGGTATATATCTATATTAGGTGCCGCTAATCAAATACATGTAGAATGTAAAAGACGCTTAGGGCTAGAATTTATGAGTAACAAGACAACTATATTCGAGTTATCTTAAGCGCTAATCTCGGCTAATATGTCAAACACATGAAGTGTACTTAGTGCGTTTTGTTAAATTAAAGGAATGAAATCTGGTCAATGCAACGGTCTATTGCTAGTTTCTTGTTAGTATTTTTCTTGAGCACTGCTTTTGCCGCTCTTTGCATGACCGTTGTTAGCTGGGTTGGAATACAACAAGTTAAGGGCGAGCAACTACGTTTCTCTGAGCGTTATTTGGCAAAACTTGCAGAAATAAGTACTGAAACAACTTCCACTTTGACTCGCTTAAACCGCTCGCCAAACGTTGAATGCAACAAAGAATTTTTAATCTTCTTGCGACAAATCATGTTCCAATCTACCTACATAAAAGATATAGGATATTTTTATGATGGGAAAGTTCAGTGTACAACCGGTCTTGGCATAATTGACGGCGTAATTGAAGAACCCTCTCCTGATTTTATCACTAGTCGTGGATTTGCAATTTGGACAAACTCAGAGCTTGAATTATTTCAAAAAGATTACTCGGCGTTTGCTACCAAGTTAAATCGTTTCAATATTATTACTGACCAAAATGATGTCGCTATTGAAGGTATGGCTCCCTATCGTTACCAACTTGTCTATAGTGAAAACGGTGATTTTTTCCCCATGCTGGGTGAAAGTAACCTTTATCAAAATCTAATTCGTGGCGATTTGAGTTTAGGTATGACTCGATTTGGTGTCACCCTATGTGATCAAAAATTCCCGTTTTGTATCGCGACAGTCACGGACATATTTAGTTTTATAACCACCAAAGTTGTGATGTTGTGGTTTTTGTTCTTTGTGTTGTTTTGGTTTATCGGATTTCTTATTCTTTCAAGAGTGTTTGAGTGGTATTTTTCTGTACCTCAACGGGTTAGAAGGGGACTAAAAACGGGAGCATATTACCCTTTATTTCAACCTATAGTATGCCTTTACACTGGTCGCATTATAGGCTGTGAGATGCTAGCCCGCTTTAAAGACTCAAAAGGGGTATTGTATCCGGATGAATTTATACCCATGATTTCAAAGCTGAAATTGACAAAACGTTTCACTGCGCAGTTGATGTCACGATCTTTAAGTATTTTGGATAAAGAATCAAATATCCCCACAAACTTTAAAGTTAATTTTAATGTTTTTCCGTGTGATATTAATGAACAAAATGTCGAAGAAGCCATTCGAATGGGACTTTTAAAGAGTCGATTTGCGATATGCTTTGAGCTGACTGAAGACGAGGCGCTTGATAATGCTCAGGCGCTTAGCAATATTGATGTACTGCGTGAGCAAGGCGTGCAGGTAGCAATTGATGATTTTGGTACTGGCTATGCAAACCTTGGACAGTTGCAAAAGTTTAAGTTTGACACACTGAAAATCGATCGTTCTTTTGTCATTTCACTAGAAGAAAAAAGTGTGAAATCTACCTTAATCCCATATATCGTTTCATTAGCAAAACAGCTAGAAGTAGAGATCGTCGCAGAAGGCATAGAGACACGCCGACAACAGCAAGCACTCTTGGACTTTGGCGTTGCGCAAGGGCAGGGGTGGTTGTTTGGTAAACCAATGCCCGCCCAAGCTTTAGCTAGCCTCTTAAAAGGACAAAAAGAGCTTAATATATGAAGCGTTTACGAAAATACCAAAGTTTTGTGCTGATGGATAATCACACGTTCTTCTAGGTGGTAACGCAGACCATTTGCCAGTGCATTGACTTCGCATCGTTTGCCTTTTCTAACCATATCAAGTGCGGAGTCGCTATGACTGATGCGCATTACTTCTTGTTCTATGATTGGCCCCTCATCCAAGTCAGATGTAACATAATGACATGTAGCGCCTATCAATTTAACGCCCCTATCATATGCTTGCTTATATGGCTTAGCGCCTGCGAATGAGGGTAAGAAGCTGTGATGGATATTGATAATCTTCCCTGCCAATTTTTGACATAAATAGTCTGGAATAATCTGCATGAAGCGCGCAAGCACCGTTAGTTCAATTTCATAGTCTTCTAACAGCTTTTCAATCTTTTCAAAAGCAGCAGCTTTGTCTGAAAAATCGACCAAGTAAAACGGGATCTTATACCAATCCGCGTATTGCTTCATTTCTTCGTGATTAGCAATGATACAAGGAATGTCACACTGAAGTTCGCCGGTGTGCCAACGATGAAGTACATCATTGAGACAATGAGATTCTTTGCTGGCTAAAAGCGCTACTTTCGCCTTTTTGCTAGAGTCACTTAGTCTCCATTTCATGTCATATTGTTGCGCAAGTTGGGCAAACTCTTTACTAAAATTGTGATAGTCGAGCTGTAATGAATCTGCTGCTATTTCATGACGCATGAAAAAGCGGTTAACCGCCAAATCAGTATGATGACTGGCTTCTAATATATTCGCATCGTGTTGAGATAAGAATTGCGATACGGCAGCTACCAGACCAGTTTGATCTGGGCAATCAATGACGAGGCGAAATGTTTGCTTCACGTTATATCCTTTTATTTGTTGCTTAGTCATTATTCGTCTGACCAAGAAATAATCTACTTTTCAGAAAAGTCGATATAAGACTACAGTATTATATACTTATTCAAGAGACTCAGTTATGCCAGCGTATATTGAAAAGGCAATAAAGGCTTATTGCGACGAGCATCAAACTTCATGCGCAAGGGACACTGCAAAACAAGTATTATTAGAAGCCGGATTTACTCACAATGATCTTGCAAACCTACTCACTTCTGATTGTGATGAGTATAACCTTTATCTTTTTGCCGCCTAATAAATAAAACGACTTATTTATTTGTATCGTTAGTTGTTAGCCCGCAACTCGTCAAAAAATCATGACCGAGATCAATAGATATTGGTTTTTCCTAGTATTTTATTATTTCTCCTACCAAGGTCGCATTACTGTCATTTTTCTATTAGATTATAACTGACCGTTATTCGGTTTGATTAATCATTTTAATAAGGAAGTGTCAAAAATGGCAAAAGTAGCATTAGTAACGGGCGGAACTCGCGGTATCGGTGAAGCCATCTGTAACACACTCAAGAATAAAGGCTATAAAGTTGTCGCGAATTACGGTGGTAACGATCAAAAAGCGCAAGAGTTTACTGAAAGAACGGGTATACCAGCTGTTAAATTTGATGTATCAGATTTCGAAGCTACACAAACTGCGATCCAACAGATTGAAGTAGATTTTGGTCCAGTGGAAGTGCTTATTAACAACGCGGGTATTACGCGCGACGGTACAATGCATAGAATGTCATTTGATAACTGGGACGCAGTTATACAGACTAACTTAGCGTCTTGCTTTAATACTTGTAAGGCGGTTATTGACGGTATGCGCGCTCGTAATTTTGGTCGTATTATCAATGTTGGTTCTGTCAACGGACAAGCAGGTCAGTATGGCCAAGTAAACTATGCTGCGGCAAAATCAGGCATTCATGGTTTTACCAAAGCACTTGCACTTGAAGGTGCTGGTAAAGGTATTACAGTCAATGCAATTGCACCAGGATATGTCGATACTGACATGGTTCGTGCTGTCCCAGAAGATGTACTTGCTAAAATTATTAAAACTATTCCTGTTGGGCGTTTGGGTAAACCTGAAGATATTGCAAATGCAGTAGCCTTTCTAATTGATGACGAATCTGGTTTTATAACGGGTTCAACGCTCTCAATTAATGGCGGTCAACATATGTACTAGGCGTTTGACGCAAAAAAGGAGCTTATAGCTCCTTTTTTATTAGGTATACCTAGCGCAACAAATATTCGGGTTAGTTACGATCGGCACCCATTATAGCGTTGAGCGTTTCTGGAGATGGAAAGCCATCTGCAATCAATCCATTCGCTGCTTGAAACTCCCTAATACCTGCACGTGTGCTAGGGCCAATTATTCCATCGGCTCCGCCTACATCGAAACCTGATTTATTTAATGCCCGTTGCATGTTTGCCATTTCAGCAATGCTGTACCTAGGCAATTCAGGTAAAGGCTTACTTAAACCTACACCTCCTGCAATTTGTGTCGCTAATTGGCCAACCGCAATGCCATAAAACTCTGAGTTATTCCAACGTAAAATTATTTTAAAGTTATGATATGCGATAAATGCTGGTCCTTTGTGTCCCGCGGGAACCAGCAGTTTTGCGGGGATATCTAAATTACCTAAACTGCTGCCATCTGTTTTCGCGATTCCCATGTCTGACCATTCATTTAAAGAACGATATTGCTTATTGGCTTGTGTGAAATCAAAGTTGTTTGGCAATATGACTTCTCTTCCCCATCGCAAACCAGGTTTCCATCCAAGTTTCCAAAGAAAGTTAGCTGCTGAGGCAAGTGCATCTTTTTCGCTATTCCAAAGGTCAATTTGATCATCACCGTCGCCATCAATTGCATAATTCGTATAAGCTGTAGGCATAAATTGCGTATGCCCCATTGCGCCAGCCCATGAGCCTTGCATGTTTTGTTTGCTTAAACCTTGAGAATCCATCAATTTTAGAGCAAGCAACAACTCGTTAGTGAAGTAATCGCTACGACGGTAGTCACACGCAAGCGTTGCTAGTGAATCAAGCGTTGACATTTTACCTTTGTAGCCGCCAAAGTTTGTTTCTAATCCCCAAAAAGATAGTAAGTAGTGGCCAGGTATTCCATAAGTTTTAGTCAACTCTCGTAAAAAGTCTTTGTGCTTTACAAGCATTTCTCGACCTTTGTTTATTCTCCAATCATTCACTCTTTTGCTGAAGTAATTGGGGAAAGTGGTGACGAATTCTGGTTGACTACTGTCTAACTCGATGACGCGTTTCACAAAGGATAAACTTGGAATCTCATCTCTAATTCGCTCATCGGAGACACCGGCTTCTTTAGCTTTAACTGCAAGCTCAGATAGGCACTGGGCAAATCCAGCTTGATTGTCACTAATGCGCTTCGCTAATTTCTCGGGTGTCATTGCTTGTAATGACAGTGAAAAGAAAGTGATGCCGATAGACACCAGAACGGTTTTGTTCATTGTCCAATTTAGGGTTCCTAGAAAGGCTTGTTTCATTCCATTTTTACCTGATGTTATAGGGTACGTAAGGAGCGTCATTGATATGGCATTGATTATAACCCCAAGACCACTGCAACGTGTTGTTTTATTTGACTGTAAAAACAAAAAAAGTGCCATTGCGAGGCACTTTTTATTTCACTAAATTTGACGTCGATAAGTCAATTAGCAATATTTATCGATAAATTCAGTCACGAGTGGACGGATATTTTTACGATACATTGACCCGCTGAATATTCCATAGTGACCTGCGCCAGGCTGAACGTGATGTTTTCTCATTTGCTTTGGTATATTCACACAAAGATCTTGAGCCGCCTCTGTTTGCCCAATTCCACAAATGTCGTCTTCAGCACCCTCAACTGTTAGCAAGGCTGTTTTTTCAATCGCAGAGAAATCTACTTTTTTGCCTTTGTAGGTAATCGTTTGGTTTGCAATTTCATTATTTTTAAAAACACGCTCAATGGTTTCTAGATAAAATTCAGCAGGCATATCCAATACAGCCATGTATTCGTCGTAAAACGCTCTAAACCTATCTGCATCCTCTTTTTCACCAAATAGAAGATTCTGAAAGTAAGTTGCATGCTTTTTCAGGTGAGTTTGTTTGTTCATTGAAATAAACCCACCGAGTTGCATGAACCCTGGATAGACTTTTCGACCTGTGCCCGCGTACCCAAAGGGAACTTCCATGATGGCTACATTTTCGAACCAGGACATAGGTTTTTGATGAGAAAACTCGTTAACGCGAGTCGGGTTTTTCGTGGTGTCTAATGGACCGGCCATTAAGGTTAATGTTCTTGGTATGTTCGGGTTGTTTTCTTGTGACATCACGGCGGTCGCAATCAGTGCTTGCACCGTAGGCTGGCAAATAGCGATCATATGTGTATCGCCGCCTAAATGGTTCATGAACTCAATCAAATATTCAACGTAACAATCAAATGAAAATGGACCTGCTTCTAACGGAACCTCCCTAGCATCAGCCCAATCAGTGATATAAATTTCATGGTTTGGTAAGAGCGCTTCTACTGTTCCCTTTAACAGCGTTGCATGATGTCCAGAAAGAGGCGCAACAAGTAATACCTTATCATGCCCAACATGTCCCATTTTGTTAAAATGTACAAGGTTGCAAAAGGGCTTGTTTAGCACAACGTCTTCGCGTACTTGATAAGTCGAATCTTCTATTTGAACATTGTTAATGTCAAAGCCTAGCTTATCATAGCGCTGGGTTACTCGAATGGCAGTCTCTAGCGTAGCACTGGCAATACGGCCACTCCACGTGTAAGAGAATGGATTGGCGGGATGGGAAATAACATCGTTGACAAGATTAAAGCTTTCGCTCAGTAGCTGACCACTACGTGCAAAATAGTCATACGTTTGGTAATTCATGTTTTCTCCTAAATCCAAGACGAAAAAAAACTTCAATCAAAATAGCACCCTAGTCCGTGATGATTGAAGTTTTAAAAACTTATAAAGGTATATAAGCTAATACAGGGTGTCGCGAGCAACACCACGTGGAGCTATTTTGCAGCGGCAGCAGCTGCAACTTTACTTGTAATTTCTTCGCTCATGCCTTTCATCACTTCAGTTGCTTTTGCTTGCGCGCCAGAGACTAATGTGTAAGTTTCTTTGGCAGCGTCAGTGACGGTTGCTTGCAATGACTCGAAGTAAGCTTTTTGAGCTTCAGCAAGGCTCATAACGTCTTTTTGTTGGCTTGCAGTTTCAGCAAAACTTGCGCCTTCAGAAAGAAGTGTTGAAAACAAAGTATTTTGCTTTTCAGCTAATGTTTGTAATGTTGTCATGTTCAATGTTGCTAGTTCAGTAACAGGCTTCATTGACTCTTTCAATTGCTCATTTAATTGTTCAAACATGTGGTATCTCCAGATTTACGGTAAAGGTATTATTAAAAACTAATTTGATTAAACAGATGTTTTCGGTTTTGCACTTGCTTTAACTGGTGCAGTAGCTTTGATTTCTTCTGCGCTCAAGGTCGCAACAGGCTTGCTTGCCGCCTTCGTTGCCGGCTTAGGTGCTGCTTTAGTCGTTGTTTTTGGAGCAGCTTTTTTAGTAGGCGTTTTGCTTGTTGTCTTCGTTGCCGCAGGCTTAGCAGCTACCGGTTTTACTTCAGATTTTGCTGCTGTTTTAGGTGCTGCTTTCGGCGCTGCTTTTGTAGCTGTAGGTTTCGATTTTGTTGGTGCCTTCTTTGGCGCTGCTTTTTTAGGGGCACTTTTTGGTTTTACTACAGCTGGCTTTGTTTGTTGAGCAGCTTGTTCAGCAACGTCTTTTGTTACTTCTGATGCTGTTTCGAACGATTGCTTTATAACTGCTGTGTATTCTTGTCCCATGTCATTTAGTGTGGAGTAAGTCGTTTTTGACACGCTAGTCATCCTGTCTCTAAATGATTGTGCAAACATGCTTTGAGCAGCCAGCAAACCTTTAAGTTCCGATTGTTCTGCACATGAGTCCATTAACTTGAGGCTGTCATTGATCACACCAGAGAAAAGCTCAGTTTGTTGCACTGACATTTTTTCAATTAATTTTGCATTAGCAGCAAACAGTGAGTTTGCCGGAACAGTTGTCTTTTTGAACTGGTCTTGAAATTTACCAAACATGGTTTGCTCCTTGACTTCATTTACAATTAACTTAGTTGAACACTGGTGTTGTTTAGCTAAACTTGCATCATTTAACAAGCTAATTTGCTGCGCTGCAACATCGAATATGTGTAAATAATAGCCAATATGGAGTTAAGGTCAAGATTTATTTTGTTGCAGTGCAACAAAAAATTGATTTAAATCAGGTTTGAAAGGTTTGGAATTTTTTAAGTATTTGTATTTAAAGGTTATTTTTCTTTTTTTGTGAAGTTCCAAACAGACATATTTTGTTCCATCATTTTTGAAAACACAGTCATGGGTGAGTTATCGACCATATTCTTAACCATACTTTGCACTTTATCTTGTTGTTCGATGAACTGAACAAGACTTTGTTCCAGATACTGCCTTACAAAAACTTCCATTTCGCTATCATAAAATCTTATCAGTTGTTTGAGTAAAGCATCTGTTAGTAGGCTTTGATGCTCATTTGATTCGGATTCGGCAATGATTTGTAACAATACAGACTTAGTAATGTCGGCATCAGACTTTGAATCAATAATTTTAAATTCAAGACGATCATTGATTAAACGCTTGATAAATTCCAAATTTACGTACTTGCTTTGCGTCGTATCGTACATTCTTCTATTTGGATATTTTTTGATGATAATCAATTTAGATGCTCTTGATGATGAAGACGAATAAAGAATACAACATGAATTAATACTTGGCTATCTTGCAGTTCGTTTCAATTTGCTTTTCCGATTGAAACAATCGTTTTTCTTCAAAATACTTTTTCTAAAACCTTTTCTATACTTCTTTTACTGCATCGAGTAACGAGCTGTTTACGATTATTTGACAATAAGTTTACAAGGGTTCGTTCGATGTTATTAGACGGTGATAAGAATTGATCTTAGTGAATCTTATATAAGGTAAAAACCAATGAATAAAAAACGACTATTTAAAGCTACTCTCGTATCCTGCTTTGTAACTCTTGCTTTGAGTGCAGGTCAAGCCTTTGCTGAAACAGCTGAAATATCCAAGCCCAAAGGCGCTATGGGCACTGGCGCAACCAAGGCTTTTCAAGCTAAATCTAATCAGTTTTGGTGGCCAGATCAATTAGACTTGCACGCGCTTCGTGACCATGATGGTCGCTCAAATCCTTACGGTGCTGACTTCAACTATGCAGAAGCATTCAGCAAGTTAGACCTGCAAGCGGTTAAAAAAGACTTAGACGCTTTATTAACGGATTCTCAAGACTGGTGGCCAGCAGATTGGGGAAATTACGGTCCGTTCTTTATCAGGTTGACTTGGCATAGCGCCGGTACTTATCGCACTTTAGATGGCCGTGGTGGCGCTGGCGGTGGTCAAATGCGTTTTGATCCGCTTAACAGTTGGCCTGACAACGGCAACTTGGATAAAGCTCGTCGTTTATTGTGGCCCTTAAAGATGAAATACGGAGAAGCGCTTTCTTGGTCTGACTTAATGGTATTAGCGGGTAATGTTGCGTTAGAAAACATGGGGTTTAAGACTTACGGATTTGCGGGTGGACGCCCTGACGATTGGGAACCAGACATGGTGTACTGGGGGCCAGAGGTTGAAATGCTTGCATCAGATCGTGAAGAGAAAGACGGTAAGTTACAACGTCCACTAGGCGCTACACACATGGGCTTGATCTATGTTAATCCAGAGGGACCACGCGGTGTGCCCGACCCAGTAGGTTCGGCAAAAAATATTCGCGTTGCCTTTGGGCGAATGGCGATGAATGATGAAGAGACATTGGCTTTGATTGCTGGTGGTCATACATTCGGCAAAATGCACGGCGCCCACAAACCAAAAGACTGTGTTGGCCCAGAGCCAGCAGGCGCACCGATTGAAGAACAAGGCTTGGGTTGGAAAAACACCTGTGGCAAAGGGCATTCAGAAGATACCGTCACCAGTGGTTTAGAAGGTGCGTGGACACAAGCACCTACCCGTTGGACCTCACTTTACTTAAGCAATCTACTTAATTTTGAGTGGAAGCAAACCAGAAGCCCAGCCGGTGCGATTCAATGGATCCCGACTGATGAGTCTATGCAGAAAGTCGTGCCTGATGCGCATATTGAGGGTAAATTTAATCCACCTGTGATGACAACTGCTGACTTAGCGCTTAAATTTGACCCTGAGTATCGCAAAATTGCAGAACGCTTTTTAGCTGACCCAGAAGAATACCGACTAGCCTTTGCGAAGGCATGGTACAAACTGACGCACCGCGATATGGGGCCTACGTTTAACTATCTGGGCAACGAGTTACCTGATGAGATTCATATTTGGCAAGACCCTATTTCGGAAGATACTCAGTCAGACTTAGACGCCAAGGACATAGACAAACTCAAAGCTGAAATTTTAGATAGTGGCTTGAGTGTACAAGAATTGGTGCGCACTGCTTGGGCATCAGCTGCTAGTTACCGTCATTCAGATATGCGCGGCGGTGCAAATGGTGCCAGATTAGCGCTCTCGCCTCAGAAGGATTGGGAAGTAAATAACCCAGCGGAAACAGCAAAAGTCATCGCTAAATTAAAAGAGATTCAAGATGGTTTTAATAGAGGCTTGTTCAACAGTGACAAAGTGTCGTTGGCCGATCTTATCGTTCTGGGGGGCGCTGCAGCCATTGAAAAAGCGGCAAAAGATGCAGGTTTTGAAGTCACAGTGCCGTTTACAGCAGGTAGAGGCGATGCCACTCAAGCGCAAACAGATGTGAACTCATTTAATTTGCTTAAGCTCACTGCAGACGGGTTTAGAAACTACTTCAATGTTGAAGAAAGTTATAAGTCACCTACCGAAATGTTAGTGGATAAAGCTGATCAACTTGACTTATCTATCCCTGAAATGACAGCACTAGTAGGCGGTTTAAGAGCCCTTGATGCGAATCACTCAGGTAATAAACACGGTGTTTTGACCGACAAGCCTGGTGCGCTTAGCAACGATTTTTTTGTTAACTTACTAGACATGTCTACAAAGTGGGAAAAAGCTGAGCAAGATGGTGTATACAATGGCTTAAACCGCGCGACAGGTGCACAAAAATGGACTGCTACATCAGTAGATCTTATCTTTGGGTCAAATTCTGAGCTTAGAGCTGTTGCAGAAGTTTATGCCTACGATACGTCAAAGCAAAAATTTGTAGATGATTTTGTTAAGGCATGGGTGAAGGTGATGAATTTGGATCGTCAGCCCAACGTTTAGCGAAAGCAATCATTTCAGAACCTATAAAAATTCCCGCTTATTGCGGGAATTTTTTAATCTGTAAGCTTCAGCATTTACTAAAATCGTAGCGTTTGCCAAACCATAAAATGATCTGATGAACTGGCTCGATCTTTAACTAGTCTATGCAGATCATCATTTTTGGTCGGCCAAAAAACACCGTTATCAATAATTTCAAATCCGCTTGAAGGCATCACGTAATCAACTCTCGCTGCCCAACTGGCGGTATGAAAATCTGCGTAAACATTGTCTGGCCGGTTTTCTCGACCCGCACGACTTGCTGGAATTTTACTTTCGTTTACTCTTTTGGAAGTGATCAATTGATGTAATGCATGCTGTTTATCTTCAATTCTATCGGGGGATGCATTTAAATCACCTAAAATAACGAATTCAGCCTTTTCATTCAGGCCGCCTTTTATACATCGATCATCGTATATATAGCTAGCCTGCTTCGGTGAGACATAGTCTAACCAAAAGCGGATCTCGTCGTGATTGCGTTTACCATTTCGATCTTCATCGCCATCAAAAACAGGAGGTGTGGGGTGACTGGCTAATACATGGACAGTCTTGTTATTTATCTTAATCGGCACATCCCAGTGCGATTTTGAAGAAAGCCTTAGGTTTGCCCATTCAAGTTCGTCATAAAAAGGAAGGTTAGTTTCTGGATCAATAGGCTTCAAAGCATTTGGCATATCAGACCACAAAAAGCGCTGAAAAGTACGTATCTCTTTCTGAACAATTGGATATTTAGAGAGTAAAACCATGCCATAGTGCCCATGGTATAGACCGAACCCGTGAGCATCAGCACCAAAACCTTCAGCTTTGCCGTTATTGTCTAAATCGAAAGTAGTGGGTAATCCCGTGTTGGATTGTGCGTAAAAATAATATGGGAAATCAATTGCTTCTGCGCCATTTTGAGACTTATTCAAATAGTTTTTGATAAACGCCTCGACACCTTTTTTAGGATTATCGATGTAGTCAAATTCATTTAAAAGGATAATGTCTGGTTGGATGCGTTGAATGATCTC
Source organism: Glaciecola sp. KUL10 (assembly GCF_003203515.1). Lineage (GTDB taxonomy): Bacteria > Pseudomonadota > Gammaproteobacteria > Enterobacterales > Alteromonadaceae > Glaciecola. The sequence goes on from NZ_BGNG01000002.1 coordinate 230,414, forward strand.
GGCGATGTTTTTAATTTGCTGATGATTTCCAGATTGAAGGTGTTTCATCAACAAAACAGGGCCTTTGCTTAGTTGTTGCGCAGACTGGTTTTCGTCTGCACTGCTGTAGTTTCTTGCTTCCATGCTGACATTGAAACTCGCAATCTTCACCGTATTTGACACAGCTCTTTCCGGTGATCCTTTTGGTAGAAGTGAGCAGCCGAGCAAAATCAAAATACTGAATAACAAGGTGCAAAATTTTAATGCCACGTTAGCTAGTGCTTTGTTCATTCTTAATTACCTTTGACTATTATCGGTCTATTAAATGTGCTTGAAATTTTCCGAATTTGATTATATTTGGGATGTTATAATATAACAAACTCTGCAATTTACGAGTTCTAGTCAACGATATGAGTGAAATTAAGATCGACGCCAGTCTGGCGACCAGAGCTTGAAGTACTTACATCAAATCGCGGTGTAAAAATCTGTGTAAACATTGTCTGTTTGGTTTTCTCGAACCGCCCATAAATGTGACTTAACTGAGTGCCTTTTCATAAATTCCTTTAAAGGAATCAATAACCATTTTTTGCTGACGGTGAACTAAGCTTTTGTATACCACATGAGATTTCATTCTGACCCTAGATTCACGAGCAATATCTTGATAATCAACACAGCCTTTCAAGTATTGTGGCGCCCAAGTTTTTGTATATGAATCAAGTTTTTTAATATTCTTGTTCACCGCGACAAAGGGGTTGCCATAACTCATTGATATAATCGCACCATGCAATGATGTGCCTATGAATAATTTAGCATGCGCAATAGCAGCTGTTACATCATCAATATGATCATGCTTAAGACGGAAGACGGGAAAATCAGCATGTTCTTCAATCCACTCTACAACTTTCATATCGTCATGCCCAGGGCAGTTTCCGATACTTAATAGTCCAATTGGCATACCAAAAAACTTATGTACTTCTCTCAGCTTTCGTAAAATAGTCTGTAAGTTAGGCTTCGATTTTTGATAGCCAAATTGTGCGCAAATATAATCATGCTCAACAGGCCTTTTTAGGTGCTCTCGCGGCCGAATCTCGCTGTACAGCATTGCTGAGTCAGGAAGTATTGGCGCATCTAATCCCATTTTGTTCTTCAAGAGGATTCTTGTTCTCTTATCTCGAACGGTTAAATAAGCAGATTCCTCAAGCGCATCCTGCATTAATGCACTTTTTTTCTTGTCTAAGGGAACCGAGCCACCGACTGCATGATAGAAAACGCGATTATTCGCAAGTGTTTCGGGGTTGGAAATAACAAAAGGAAAAGGTTCTCGCGCTAGATTAAATTTGTAATAAAGTTTTGAGCGTAATTTATTAGCTTTGAAGCGTTCAAATAAACGCACAAAACGTTCGTTGATAAATGCTAGTAGTTGCGTCCATTCAGAATTAACCACTTGTCCACCGGCAATCAAAATGTTCGATTTAATTGGCATTTTATTTGGGGCAAGAAAAACAGAATAGTCTTGCGTTGGCAGCGCGCCAATTTCAGATAAATCAGATTCTATTATTGCTACATTGTTAAACTCGCAAGGGCCACAGGATTCGAGCGCGTATTTTGCAACCAACGGAAAGAGTAGATCTCCATAATTATAGCGATCACTTGCAGCGACACAGTAGAAACGGGGTAAAGACATGAATTTTTTGTTTCCTAAACAACAAAGGCTAGATTAAGCAGCAGCTTACAAAGTGAAAGCTGCAAAGATGACAAGAGTATACCTAATTCTAGAATAATTTCTGCTAGTTTGAATGTTCAAATTACTACCGATTGGAGAGGTGCTATTCTAAACGCTTTTTCACGTAAGACCCAGGAGCATCCATAATTGAAGGTAACTCAGGATGCTCACCTGGGACAGGTGGTTTGATTTTCTTGCCTGATGTGCCTTCCATCCACTGGTGCCAATCCGGCCACCATGAGCCTTTATTCTCAATCGCACCCGCTTGCCATTCTTCAGGTGTTTCTGGCAATTCGTCATTTGTCCAATGCGGGTATTTTCCACCTTTTGTTGGGTTGATAACGCCTGCCAAATGCCCTGACCCCGCGAGTACAAAGCGCACTGGCCCTTGAATCAGTTTTGTGCCCTCATAAGCACCCTGCCAAAGCACGATATGGTCAGCGACAGTCGATAAGAAATAAGTGGGCACATCGATATTTCTAAAGTCTATCGGTACACCATCAATTGAAACGGTGCCAGCATCTTTTAATACGTTATCCCAATAGGTCAGTTTTAAGTACTGTTTCAAGCAACTTGCGGTTATGTTTGTTGAGTCACTATTCCAATAAAGAATATCGAAAGGTGCGGGATCTTTGCCTTTTAAATAATTATCAATAAAAAATGACCAAAATAGGCTGTTTTCACGAAGTAGACTGAAACTCATGCCAATGATTCGGCCATCAAAAACACCTTTAACATCGGCATTTTGTTCTATTAACGGCATCATTTCCTCACTGAAATAGTTGCCTACTTCGCCAGGCTGGTTGAAGTCTAATAGAGTCGTAAGCAAAGTCAGGGACGCAATCGATTCATCACCGATAGCTCGAAGATAAGCTACGGTAGTTGAAAGAAGTGTTCCACCTACACAAAAACCCGTTGCGTTAACTTTGGGTTGTCCAGTGACTGTTTTGATTTGTTCTAAGGCGGCTAAGGGGCCTTTTCGCATGTAATCGACAAAGTTATTGTCGGCCAACTCAGCATCTGGATTTACCCAAGAAATGATAAAAGTTGAATAGCCGTCATCGAGCAGACCTTTGACCAGTGATTTCTTTTCATCTAAATCCATCACATAATATTTATTGATAAACGGTGGCACAACCAATACTGGTGTTTCGAAGCATTTTGATTGCGTAGGTTGATAATGAATAAGTTGGATAAGTTCGTTTTGATAAATAACTTTACCGGGTGTCGTCGCGAGATTCTCTCCTATTTCAAAGGCGGAAGAATCAGTTTGCCTCATTTTAAAGGCTTCTAGAGGACTTTGTTCTAAGTCCTCTAAAAAGTTCTGCATACCTTTAACCAAGTTTTGCCCTTGGCTATTAATTATTTCCTCACATACTTCCGGATTGGTGAGTACAAAGTTGGAAGGCGAGAGTGAATTGACGTATTGACGAGTGAAAAACTGTGCTTTTTCTTTTTCTTTTTCGTCTTCAAATTCTATGGCGTCTATCATTCCTCCCATCATCTTTGCATTGATTAGGTAAGATTCTTTGATGTAGTTAAAAACTGGGTTTTCTTCCCACTCATTGTGTGAAAAACGACGGTCCTTGCTTTTTGTTGCACTTTTGTTTTCAAGCTTTTCCCCCATCATTGCGCGCGATGCTTGCTGCCACAGGTCGCTTTGCTCCTGCATGTACTGCATCTGGTGTTGAATAAGTTTATTAGGATCAACTTTGACATTGCCTTCGAGTAATTTACTTAGTTTACTCGGATCAAACATCGATGATGGAACTTGCCCCGCGTCTTTCGACATCCCACGAAGCAGTATTTCCTTCGCGAATTCGTTAAACACGCTTGCGTACTTTTCAATATATTGTAATACCTGTGTGTCGTCCGTACCCATGGTGATTCCCTAGATGCCTTTTGTGAACTTTTAGATTAAGATCATGCCTAATGAAAATCCACCTTTTTAGACCAAGGTACTAGGTTTTCATCATTTTATGCCCTTTAAAAAACATGGGCATCGCATAAATACTCGCTACAGAGAACACTATAATTTGAAAATATTACAAACATTATTATCGCTTTTGTTAACTCCGTTCAGATGGATAAAACGTCATTTTTTCAAGTTATTTGTGGTTGCCAGCGTGGGACTTTGTGGCTACTTGGTCTTTTTAGATGCTCACGTAAAAAAGCGCTTCGAGGGTAATAAGTGGGAAGTACCTGTTCAGGTTTATGCTAGACCCTTGCTGCTAAACATCGATCAGGAAATTAGTATTCAAGAACTGAAAGATGAACTTGATTTGCTAGGTTATCGCAGAGTGCCAAGCGTTGAGCAGACAGGAGAGTTTAGCCAGTATGCAGGCCAAATAGAAATAAAAAGAAGGGCATTTCATTTCCCTGGACAAGACGAAGACCACAAACATTTAATGATTACATGGGATAGCAACCGGATCAAAACCATTCGCAATCTTGATACCCGAAGATCCATGCAGCAAGTCCGACTCGAACCTTGGTTGGTTGCCCGTATGGTCAATGGGCTTGAAGAAGATCGCATGTTGGTGTCTAACGACGATATACCCGTTTTATTGAAGCAGGCTTTGATTACGGTAGAGGACCGAGATTTTTATCAGCACTTTGGCGTTGCACCGTTGTCAATAGCGCGCGCATTAGTTGCGAATCTAACTGCCGGCCGAACTGTTCAAGGTGGCAGTACGCTTACTCAGCAACTTGCTAAAAACTTTTTTCTCACCAGAGAGCGATCTTACACAAGAAAGTTAAAAGAAGCGTTAATGGCATTGGTGATTGATTTTAGGTATTCCAAAGAGGAGATTCTTCATGCTTACATCAATGAGGTGTTTCTTGGGCAAAACGGCGCAGTTGCGGTGCATGGCTTTGGTTTAGCCAGTCATTTTTACTTTAATAAACCTCTGCCTGAGTTAACGGTACCAGAAATTGCGACCTTGGTCGGTATGGTGAAAGGGCCATCTTACTACCACCCAAAGCGTCAACACATTCGAGCTATTGAACGGCGAAATTTAGTTTTACGTTTATTATTCGAGGCAGAACAGCTCACCAAAAATGAATATCAAGTTTATGTTAATCAACCACTTAAAACGACAAAAAATATTAGCTTAGCCAGTGGAAAACATCCTGCGTTTATGCAAAAAGTGAGACAGGAACTCACACAAGTAGTGGGGGATGACGATGCGCTGATGTCAGGAATTAAGGTGTTTACGACACTTGATATCAACGCTCAACGCCGAGCTGAGCAAGCACTAAGGCAACAGGTCGATAAAATATCCAAAGCGCGAAACAAGCCCAAGTTAGAAGGGGCGATGGTCGTCAGTGATATAAAGACTGGCGGTATACGAGCAATCGTGGGAGGTAAACAAACACAATATGCAGGTTTTAACCGAGCGTTAAACGCCCAACGCCCAATTGGATCCTTGGTTAAGCCAGCAGTGTATTTAACCGCATTAGAGGACCCTGCTAATTACAACCTTGCGACCTTGCTGGAAGACAAGCCTGTCAAAATGAAAAGTACAGGTGGTCAATTATGGGAACCACTAAATGCAGATAAGAAATTTAGGGGGCAGGTGCCGCTAATTGATGCCATCACCAAGTCGTATAATGTACCCAGTGTAAAATTAGGTATGACAGTAGGCTTAGGTGAAGTTGCATATACACTTCAACGATTAGGTGTTAATGCGAGCATAAAACAGGTGCCTGCACTGACCTTAGGCGCGCTTGATCTGTCTCCATTACAGGTCAACCAAATGTACCAAACAATTGCGAACAATGGACTTATGACAGAATTGCACTCTTTGAGTGCGGTGAGTACACACGACGATATTCTACTTTGGCAAAGGCAGTTGTTGTCTGAACAAAGAAGTAGTGCACCGGCTGCATATCTCATTAATTACGCATTGCACAAAGTGACACTAGACGGTACTGCAAAACAAATAAAACGAAGCTTTCCTTCTATCAATATGGCAGGTAAAACAGGCACAACGAATGATTATAGGGATTCTTGGTTTGCTGGCTTTGATCGCAATTTAGTGACCAGTATATGGATGGGGGCGGATGATAATACTCAAGTAGGTCTATCTGGTGCTAGCGGCGCAATGCAAGTCTTTATTGCGTTTCAAAAGCAACAATCACCTAAGAACCTCTCAAGACGATTTCCAGCCGAACTCGGCATCGCTCATTTTGATAAGGCGACAGGTAGTCTGTCTGCACCCGGATGTGGTGATATTATGAGCGTTCCTGCAATTTTGAGTGCACTTCCCGCAACATCTAAACCTTGCGCCGGTCAAAAAGCAACCCCCGAATTAAAACCCAAAAAGAAATCGTTTTGGGAAAAGTTATTTGGTTAGCGAAAATTATACTTTAGCAACAAACCTTTTCTGCATTACTTCATCGGGTATCTAACCCTTTCATTTGAATCTAACTCTTCATGGTGCTAGGTGTGTGTTTTATTTTGGTGCGCCACTCCAGTTTTGCACATTAATGGTGCGATAAATTGTATCAAATTGTTTCCTGGAATCGCTAATTGTATGAATTATATGGATTTATAAATCTGGCACTGGTTTTGTATTACTTCGGCATCGGGAACAAAAATAATTACTTAAGTAACTAGGAGCTACACATGAAATTAGTGACAGCAATCATCAAGCCATTCAAGCTAGATGATGTCAGAGAAGCAATTTCAGAGATCGGCATCGATGGATTAACCGTGACTGAAGTAAAAGGTTTTGGCCGCCAAAAAGGCCATACAGAGCTATATCGTGGTGCGGAATATCAAGTTGATTTTCTTCCGAAAGTGAAACTTGAAATTGCGGTACAGGACGACCAAGTTGAGCGTTTAGTAGAAGCCATCGTTGCAGCTGCTAAAACAGGTAAAATCGGTGACGGTAAAGTATTCGTCTACGACTTAGAGCAAGCCGTACGCATTCGTACTGGCGAAGCTGATACAGAAGCACTTTAGGTCGATTTTAGGAATACTGGAGAACAATCATGGAAATCACTTTTGAATTAGGGTACGCACTAGATACCTTTTACTTTTTAATCTGCGGCGCACTAGTAATGTGGATGGCGGCAGGTTTCTCAATGTTAGAAGCGGGTCTTGTACGCGCAAAAAACACCACTGAAATCTTAACTAAAAACATCGCGCTATATGCAATCGCTTGTATCATGTACATGGTATGTGGTTACAGCATCATGTATGGCGGCGGTGAATTCACTCTGTTCCTTAGCGGAATTACAGGTGACGGCGCAACAGGCGTAGCTGAAGATCCAGCGACATACGCGCCTTCTGCTGACTTCTTCTTCCAAGTTGTATTCGTAGCAACAGCAATGTCAATCGTATCTGGTGCGGTTGCTGAGCGTATGAAGCTTTGGGCTTTCCTAGCGTTCGCAGTTGTTATGTGTGGTTTCATCTACCCAATGCAAGGTGCTTGGACTTGGGGCGGTGCAGCTGTATTTGGTATGTACACGCTTGGCGACCTAGGTTTCTCTGACTTTGCAGGTTCTGGTATCGTTCACATGGCAGGTGCTTCAGCAGCGCTAGCTGGCGTGCTTGTTCTTGGAGCTCGTAAAGGCAAATACACCGCTGATGGCAAAATCAACGCTATCCCAGGTGCAAATTTACCACTCGCTGCACTAGGTACATTCATCTTATGGATGGGTTGGTTCGGATTCAACGGCGGTTCTGTTTTAGCAACAGCATCTGTTGAAAGTGCAAACTCAGTTGCAGTTGTATTCATGAATACTAACGCTGCAGCAGCAGGCGGTACAGTAGCAGCTCTACTATTAGCTCGCGTATTGTTTGGTAAAGCTGACTTAACAATGGCATTGAACGGCGCATTGGCTGGTCTAGTTGCAATCACTGCTGAACCTTCTACTCCAACTCCACTACAAGCAACTATCTTTGGTGCACTTGGTGGCGTATTAGTCGTATTCAGTATCACAACGCTTGATAAGCTTAAAATTGATGATCCAGTAGGTGCTATCTCTGTTCACGGTGTTGTTGGTCTTCTTGGTCTATTGCTTGTACCACTAACTAACGAAGGTGCTAAGTTCTCTGGTCAGCTAATTGGCGCAGTGACTATCTTTGTATGGGTATTCGCAGTGAGTATGGTTGTTTGGTTAGCACTTAAAGCTGTCATGGGCGTAAGAGTTAGCGAAGAAGAAGAGTTCGAAGGTGTGGATATGGCTGAGTGTGGTCTTGAAGCTTACCCTGACTTTACAAGCAACCGTTCGTAAATAGGTTTGTGTGTGTAACAGGCTGGTTCATAATAAAAGCAATAAAGAATCAGCCTGCTTTTACAACTCCGAAGCCCTTTAAGTGAAAACTTAAAGGGCTTTTTTCTGTTTTGTGTGCCGGTTTTATAGTGGGATGTCATTAGTTCGATGATAGATAGCGCTTCTTTGCTTGATAGCACATTCAGCATCCTAGTAGGCGCTTTGGAAAAGGAAGGGTGTAATGAATTATTCAACATCATGCTCTTGTGGCAAAGTCAAAGTTGTCACCAAATTCCCATCGCCAATAGAAGAGTATCAGGCACGTGAATGTGACTGCGATTTTTGCACATTACGTGGTCTTGCTTACCTCTCCGATGTATACGGTACTATCTATTTCTCGCCTAAAGATACAATGAACCAACTTAAACAAAGTTCAGGTCAAGCTACGTTTTGGGAGTGCGATAACTGCCACGATGTTGTTGCAGTTACGACCGAGAAAAATGGAGAAGTTAGAAGCGCAATTGGTTTATATGGGTTATTTTTTATTGTTCAAATCATTGCTCTAGGAGTAGAAGATCAAACAAAGTTCGGTTGGACGTGGATTTTAGTTTTTATAACAGTTCCTGTAGGAGTTTTGGTAGGTGGTGTTTTGGGATATTTCATGTCCATAAAACTTCAGGAAAACTTTAACTCGGTTTTTAAATAATTTTAACCGCTTGTGCGTAAAATAGCTGTTTTCAACAGTGGAAGGCAAATAGCCTATAAACTTCTCATTTCTTTACCACTTCTTTACCATTTGCAGATACAATGCTAAAAAGTAATCAGCGTTAGCTTGTCTGAAGCTAACAATGATTAGCCTTGTGTTTACTAGGCTTTTTGCTCAAAAATTCAGTAATAAAATAGTACTCATAAAACAAATAATAAAAAGTTGAACACTATGTATACAAGCGCCACTTTCTCAACATCTACGCTCTTATTTTTAAGTAAAGTGCTAATCACAAGCGCACTTTTTGCTATCAGTGCGCACACCATTGCTTACGATAGAATCACTGGCGAGCCTTTTGCCAGTCGGTCTGAAGTGATTGCACAAAACGGTATGGTTGCGACCAGTCAGCCACTTGCTACCCAAGTCGCTTTAGATGTGCTCAAGCAAGGCGGTAATGCGATTGACGCAGCCATCGCTGCTAACGCAATGTTGGGCTTGGTCGAACCGACGGGCTGTGGTATCGGCGGCGATTTGTTTGCCATTGTTTGGGATGCAAAAACAAAAAGGCTTCACGGTTTAAATGCATCTGGACGCTCTCCTAAAAGTCTCACGATGGACTACTTTAAGGAGCAAAGGTTGGAAAAAATACCCGCATTTGGCGCGCTACCGGTATCTGTTCCTGGCGCGGTTGATGGGTGGTTTATGCTAAATGAGCGTTTTGGCAGCAAATCAATGCAAGAATTACTTTCTCCTGCGATTGCTTATGCTCGAAATGGCTTCCCAGTTTCTGAGCTTATTGCTTATTACTTTGAACGCAATCAAGCGCGTATCGGTGAATACCCTGGTTTCAACGAAACATTCACGATAAATGGTAAAACACCTCGCAAGGGGCAAATCTTCAAGAATCCAAATCTAGCCACCACTTATGAAAAGATAGCGACAGGCGGCCGAGATGCGTTTTACAAAGGTGATATTGCTCGCACAATAGGCGCGTTTATGAAGTCTCAAGGAGGCTTTTTATCCTATGACGATATGGCTTCTCACACCTCAAATTGGATTGACCCAGTTTCAAGTAACTACCGTGGCTATGATGTATGGGAGTTACCACCCAATGGACAGGGTATTGCAGCTTTGCAAATACTAAATGTATTGGAGTTGTATGATATCGAAGGCATGGAAAGAGATTCGGCAGAATTTGTACATACCTTTGTAGAGGCTAAAAAGCTGGCGTTTGAAGACAGGGCTAAGTACTACGCTGATCCTGAGTTTAACGAAATTCCAGTTGATTGGTTGATTTCTAAGGGCTATGCCAAGCAAAGACAAAAGCTGATTAATCCCTATAAAGCTTCAAGGCGCTTGGATGCTGGTAAAAATGATGGCGATACTATTTATCTGACGGTTGCAGACAAAGACGGCAATATGGTTTCATTGATTCAAAGCAATTATCGCGGAATGGGATCGGGGATGATTCCTACCGATTTAGGGTTTGTGTTACAAAATAGAGGTGAAATGTTTGCCCTAGACGAGAACCACTTCAATTCATATGCACCGGGTAAACGCCCATTTCATACGATTATTCCCGCTTTTATTACCCGCAATAATCAGCCAATGATGAGCTTCGGTGTCATGGGCGGCGGCACTCAACCACAAATGCATGCTCAGATAATCGTCAATATGATTGATTTTGGTATGAATCTACAAGAGGCAGGTGACGCTCCTCGTATTCTTCACTCTGGCTCAAGTCAACCTGAGGGCGACATCATGACCGATGGTGGGTATATCAGTCTCGAATCAGGATTCTCTCAAAAAACGCGTCGCGAATTGATGAAAATGGGGCATAGTATTCGAGATGTGAATGGCGCCTTTGGTGGGTATCAGGCAATCATGCGAGATAATAAATCAGGCGTGTATTACGGTGCGTCAGAAACGCGTAAAGACGGGCAAGCAGCAGGATATTAATGGCACAAGCTCAAAAAGGAATAGTTGCAGAGCCTAATCTGCATGCTCAGTATTTAATGTTTAACGTAGTAGATGACGAACTTTCTGTCATGCGTGAAAAACTAGCACGTGTGCTCGATTTGTTCGATTACTACGATGAAGAGCATTATGAAGCGATGGTGTCTGGTGTCATTGGTATTGGTAACTCATTTTGGAATGAGATTTATCCGGGGGCGACACCCCGCGAATTAGCACCTTTTCCAGATATGCAGTGCGAAGATCGCTGTGCGCCTGTTCTTCAAGCCGACTTGTTTATTCAAATTAGAGCTGACCGCTTAGACATTGTTCATCAAATGAGCATCGAAGTGCTTGAACTGCTCAAACTTCATGTCGAACTGGTTGAGCAAGTTCGCGCGTTTCGCTACTTGGATGGTCGCGACCTGACGGGCTTTATTGATGCAGACGATAACCCACGCGGCATGAAGAAATTTGATGTAGCGGTTATCGGAGACGATGATATCGAGTTTGCTGGTGGCAGCTACATTCATATTCAACGATATCGACATGATATGGCACGCTGGAATACCCTATCTGAAAAGCGCCAAGAACAAGTGATTGGGCGCACGAAAGAACACAATTTGCCTGTGGTGGATAGCGGTTTATCTTCTCATACGCACCGCACAAAGCTTTTGCGTCATGGCAAATACCCCACCTTGTTAAAGCAAAGCATGCCCTACGGTAATATGTCCGTGCAGGGGCTGTTTTATGTGGCATGTTCAAATGACGGACAAGCGTTTAAAGACGTGCTTTATAGTCGTATATTTGGTGATGAGAACGGTAACTACGATCGGTTTTTAGATTACACAAGCGCTGAAACTGGCGCAGCATTTTTTGCGCCTTCGATTCAGTTTATTAAGCGTAGCGCAGTTTCTCAAACAGTCGATGATATGCTGAGTAGCCAAATCGATTTTGATGAATAAGGCGTATTAAGCGTTACCAGTAAACATGGCCTGCGAGCTAAATTGTTAAGCAAAAATAGGGTAAAGCAGAATTGAAAACGAGTGCGATAGACATTAACAAGCTCACTTTTTCTTATCCGAAAAGTAAGCATTCTGTTCTCGATATCGCTAACCTGAAAATTGAGCAAGGTCAACACACCTTCTTATCAGGTGCATCTGGTTCTGGTAAATCGACTTTATTAAATTTGTTGTGTGGTATGTTAGTACCCACTAGCGGTTCAATAGATGTTTTAGGGCAAGAATTAGGTCAACTATCACCATCTCAAACAGACGCTTTCAGAGCAAAGCATTTAGGAGTGGTCTTTCAACAATTTAATTTGATTCCCTATCTCAGTGTGTTTGATAACCTAAAAACCGCTGCATACTTTGCTTCAGACGATGCTCAACATAGTGAAAATTTGTTGGAGCGCTGCCAACAAATATGTCAAAGCTTAAAGCTGCCTGATTCTATTTTAGCGCAAAGCGCGGGTTCGTTGAGTGTTGGACAAGCCCAGCGCGTCGCCATTGCTCGAGCAATGATAAATGCCCCCAAGATTCTTATCGCTGACGAGCCTACATCAGCGTTGGATGAGGATGCTACTTTGGGGTTTTTAGCCTTACTTTTTGAAGTGTCGAGCAAGCATGACACAACGATATTGTTTGTCAGTCATGACAAGCGACTAGCGGATAGATTTGAGCAACACATACGATTAAGTGACATCAATAGTGCCGCACCGAAAGAGGTAGGCTGATGTTATTTAATCTTGCAAAACAAAGCCTGCTTAGCCGAAAGACTTCGGTATTCATTACTGTCGTTGCATTAACTATAAGCTTTGCGATGTTGTTTGCTGTAGAGCATATTCGCACGCAAGCCAAGCAAAGCTTTCAACGCACAGTCTCGGGAGTGGATTTGATAGTGGCTGCGCGCAGTAGTCAAATCAACGTATTATTAAGCTCTGTTTTTGGAGTGGGCTCCAATGCAAACGGCATCACCCTAGACACTTATTCAAAGTGGGCAAGCGATAAACGCGTGGCATGGACGATTCCGATGGCGCTTGGCGATTCACACAAAGGCTTCGCTGTTGTCGGCACTGACAATCGGTACTTTGAGCACTATCGCTATGCAAACAAGCGTTCATTGGACTTTATTGAAGGTGATAAACTCACATTTGCATATGACATCGTGATCGGCGCTGATGTAGCTGAAACACTTAGGTACCAAAAAGGTGACTCAATCACCTTATCTCATGGTTTGGGGGAGGTGAGTTTTAGTCATCATCACGATTTTCCGTTTTATATAAGTGGTGTCTTAGCAAAGACGGGGACACCTGTTGATCGTTCGCTATATGTACATTTAAGCGCATTAGAGAATATTCACGTTAAGCCTCCTGCCTCTGCTTTTTCTGCATTATCGAGAACACAAACGCCGACGAGTATTGAAAGTAAGCAATATTCTCACGACCATGTTGAAGACAAGCACGATGAACATGAGCATCATGACGACAAGCATAGTCATGATAGCGACGAACATCATCACGCAAAGAAAAAACAAGCGCCTCGCTCAACACAGAGCATGGAGTCACTGCCACAAGCCACTCAGATCAGTTCATTTATGCTCGGCTTAAATTCACGTATTGGCGTGCTGACCATGCAACGTGATATCAATCAAGACAAAACAGAAGCGCTTTCGGCTATCATTCCCGGTGTAGCGCTTGCTGAACTATGGAACTTATTGGGCTCGGTCGAAAACCTATTGCTATTAATTTCAAGCTTAATGCTCATCAGCGCGCTATTTGGCCTTGCTACAATGACGCTTGCTTCTTTGCGCGAGCGTTCGTCTGAATTTGCCGTGTTGAGAATTATGGGGGCGCAACCACGCTTTATCTTTTCGCTTATTCAGCTTGAAGTACTCAGTATTGTGTTGCTTAGTCAAGTTGTCGCGATGGCACTCCTAAATATCACCTTATGGTTGCTAGGTGATTGGTTGTCATCTGAGCTTTCCATTTCGTTGACTGGCTCAATATTCAACACACAAATGGTATTTGTCGTCTTGTTAACCCTATTGGCTAGTTTTACGCTAGGCTTATTGCCTGCAATGCAGGCATATCGAAAAGCAAAGACTTCATCTTTTTAGCTCAACGCTTATTTATAAAGGACTTGCTCTAAACCAACCTGAAATAGCTAGGCGTGGTTTACTGGCAAAAGGCGCTACGTAAGTCACCGCATGCACATGCTTAACATCAAACAAAGTCATTGCATTAAATGAAGGCGTTAATGCATCTCTTGGGGTACCGTCGTCTTGATAAAACTGCAATAAACCGCCCCAGTCTGGATGCCATGCTTCAGTTATATTCAACACGTAAGCAATGCGTCGTTGCTCAGTTTCGTGCACATCCTTGTGCCGCGTTAAAAAGTGACCAGGCAAATATCTAGTGAGCTGTCCACTGGCAGCAATGATGTCGTCAAAGCCTGAGACTTCTCTAACTGCATTTAGGGTTGCCTCGGAATTTAGCCACTGGAATACTTTTTGAGCAACGCTTTGATCAGTGTTTGACAGAGACAGGCCGCGCCGTTGATAAAAAAAGCCAATTCCCTTATTGGCATCTTTAAAAATTCCATTTAGAAACATCTGTTGCTCTTGTGGCGTTTTTTGCGCTAACTGAGCTTTTGTAATTGTACTCACTTGTGAAGACGAGGTGTATGCCATCTCATAGTCAAGTTGGTCAACTTCATGCATTAATGAAGTTGCGACTTCATTGGGGATTATTTTATGGATCTGCACGCGGCGGTCATTTGCAAATTGGTCTTTTACGTTATTTAAATCATTGGTGAGTGGTGACTGCATGCAAAATACTCTTTATTAATTGTTTGAATGTGATTGTTAGCATAAATACTAACATTTGTTTGCTACTATAAAATAGCGTTAACATATCGACACTACATATTATGGCACTGCATAAAAGCAAGGAGTTAGCTTGTCTAAGGTTAAGTTAAAAGATATCGCAGAAACAGCGGGCGTATCTACCATGACTGTTTCAAGGGTGATGAATAAAGACCCTAAGGTGGGAGACAGAACAAGGCAGCGTATCGAAAAAATCGCGAAAGAAATGGGATATCAACCCAATTTAGCTGCTAGAAATCTAGTCAGTTCTCGTTCATTTGTCCTGGCGGTCATGTGTGATCATGTCAATTCTTCTTATGCTAACCAATTTTTATTAGGGTGCTTAAACGAATGTCGAGGTAGCGGTTACCATATCGTGATCGATGAGACCTTGCGTGATAGTGATAAGAGTATCGAAATCGCAAAAGAACTAGTTAATGGCATGCAAGCAGAAGGTATTATCTTACTGCCGCCAGTATGCGACGATAAAAAACTAACAATGGCTTTGTTAGAAATGAATGTGCCATTTATTAGGATTTCTCCAAACGATCAATCTAATATTAGTCCGGTGATTTGCATGGATGATTACAGAGCTGCTTATCAAATGACATGTCACCTAATTGAGCAGGGGCATACCCAAATAGCTCATATTTGTGGGCGCATAAGTCAACGTGTCAGCGAGTTTCGACTACAGGGCTTTAAGGATGCTCTGTTTGATAATCAAATCAGTTTGCCTGAAGCTTATATTCAATACGGTGATTTTAGCTATAAAACTGGCAATGAGTTAGCCCAAATACTCCTCAACTTACCGCAAGCGCCAACTGC
Source organism: Glaciecola sp. KUL10 (assembly GCF_003203515.1). Lineage (GTDB taxonomy): Bacteria > Pseudomonadota > Gammaproteobacteria > Enterobacterales > Alteromonadaceae > Glaciecola. The sequence continues at coordinate 245,689 of NZ_BGNG01000002.1, forward strand.
AATTTTTGCAGCTAATGATGATATGGCAGCAGGTGCGCTCGCGGCCGCGCAAATGCATGGAAGTAAAGTACCTGAGCAAGTAGCAATTGCAGGCTTTGATAACGTCGAATTGGCGAGGGTAGTTTGGCCTAATCTCACCACGATCGAGCAACCTGTCACAAAAATGGCAGAGCTTGCTGTGCAATTACTTACGACACGCAAACAAGACGCTAAAAATGCCAACGAGCAAACTTCAAGGCCTAAACTTCACATATTAAAGCATGCGCTTGTAAACAGGGCGTCTACCTAAGAAAAAGACTTAAGCTCTTTGCAATTGGGAGCGCTATAAAATCTGATGTTGTTAGCGTTAACATTTTGAGTTAACATCCTCATCTAGAAATTAAGACAACGTTCAGAGAGGAGTTGAAATGACGAGCTTCAAAAAACTAATTTAGTTTTTATTTTGTTTTACAGCCTAATATTGACCTCGGTTTCTGCTTGTGGTGTCAACACTCAAAGCGCAAAGTTGAAAAGTTTATCTCAGACAAACCAAGCGCCAATCCAATTAAAGAATGCATTTGCTGGCGCGTTTGATTTTGGCGTGGCGATTAACCGCCAGCAGGCATCTGAATCAGATTCAGGAGCGGCGAAACTCATTAATGAGCATTTTGCAGTGCTAACTGCTGAGAATGATATGAAATGGGAATCTATTCAACCGATAGAAGGACAATTTATATTCGAACATGCAGACAAGTTAATCGAAATAGCTCAAAAAAATGGACAAAAAGTCATTGGGCATGCACTAATTTGGCATGAACAAGTACCGAATTGGGTTTTTGAGGATGAAAAAGGTAACCCTGCAAGTTCAGAGCTTTTGCTAGCAAGAATGCGCGCGCATATTTCTGCAATCGTTGGCCGTTATAAGGGGAAAATACACGGCTGGGATGTTGTTAATGAAGCGCTAAACGATGACGGTACTCCGCGGGATACGAAATGGCGTCAGATTTTAGGCGACAAGTACATTGAATATGCTTTTAATATAGCGCATGAGATAGACCCCGATGCCAAGCTTTATTACAACGACTATAGCTTATTTAAGCCCACCAAAAGAGAGGGAGCAATCAAGATCGCCAACCGGTTGCGCAATCAGGGCATTAAAATTGATGGTATAGGTGCGCAAGGCCATTATTTAATTGATGTACCTATCGACGAACTAGAAGCTAGCATTATTGCCATTGCTGACAATGAACTTGATGTGATGATTACCGAGTTAGACATTTCTGTACTCAAGTTCCCTGAATTTGCCATGTTTGGCGCAGACGTATCACAAAGCTTTGCCTTGCAAAGCGAATACAACCCTTTCCCAAGCGAACTCGATGAGCACATGAAAGTAAATCAGGCAAACGCTTATACAGCGCTTTTCGAAATGCTCCTTAAACATCAAGAAAAGATATCACGTGTCACTATGTGGGGACTAACCGATGGTGATTCATGGAAAAATAACTGGCCAATGAAAGGCCGAACAGATTATGCGCTAATCATTGATCGCAATAACCAAGTAAAACCCTTCATGTATGACATTGCTCATCGTGCACGACTAGCCAAGGACTAAAAAATGACAAATATGATTCAAAATCCAGTACTGCCGGGCTTCAACCCCGACCCTAGTATTTGTGTTGTGGGTGATGACTACTATATTGCTACCTCAACCTTTGAATGGTATCCCGGCGTGCAAATTCACCATTCGAAAGATTTGATTAACTGGCGATTGGTCAGTCGCCCTTGTAATCGAGAAGCGTTATTAGATATGCGTGGCGAACCTGATTCATGTGGTGTATGGGCGCCATGCCTGACATATAGCGATGGTTTGTTCCATTTGATTTATACTGACGTAAAGCGTTTTGATGGGAACTTCAAAGATGCACATAACTATCTTACTACGTGTGAAACCATCGATGGTATGTGGTCTGACCCTGTGTACATGAACTCGAGCGGTTTTGATCCATCTCTTTTTCATGATGATGACGGTAAAAAGTGGTTCGTGAACATGGTGTGGGACCATCGTCACCAAAATAACCGTTTTGGCGGTATTTTGTTGCAAGAATACTGTCCTCAGCAGAAAAAATTAATCGGTGAGATTACCAATATATACAAGGGGACTAAGCTAGCCATCACGGAAGCTCCTCACCTCTACAAGCACAACGGCTATTATTATCTTATCACTGCAGAAGGCGGGACATTTTCAACTCATGCAATGACAATGGCGCGTTCCAAAAACCTGCACGGGCCCTATGAAGATGATCCTTACGGCTATTTGCTGACTGCAAAAGACAACCAAGATTTGGGGCTTCAGCGCACCGGTCACGGTGACATTTTTGAAACTTCAACAGGGGAAACCTACTTAGTGCATTTATGTGGTCGCCCATACAAAGGCGCAACGCGATGTGTATTAGGAAGAGAAACTGGCATTCAAAAAACGTATTGGACCGAAGACGATTGGCTAAGAGTCGAAGATGCAGTTACCGATGGCTTACCAAAAATGCAAGTAAAAGCCCCCAACTTACCTGAGCATAAATGGCCTAAAGCAAAGGAGCGATGTACTTTTGATGAACCGAATTTGCCAATAGATTTTCAGTGGCTACGCACTCCATATCCAGAAACCTTTATGGATTTATCCGCTTGTAAGGGAAAGCTTCGGCTCATTGGAAAGCAGTCTTTAGGAAGTTTGTATGAACAGGCTTTGATAGCTCGAAGGCAACAGGCATTTGCTTATAAAGCACAAACCAGCATTGAATTTGATCCTGTTAACTTCCAACAAACTGCAGGTTTAATCTGTTATTACAACACCTCAAAATTTCACTATTGTTATATTTCTGTTGATGATGATGGTAACCGCTTTGTTGACATCATGAGTTGTCTCGCCGACCCTAGTTTGAGTTTAGTCTTCCCTTTACGAGATGGGCACATGGGAGAATGGAAAACGGATGCTCGTTTTGCACTTCCAAAAACTGGCGCGATTCATTTAAGGGCTGATGTAGATCATCATCAGCTAGTCTTTAGCTTTTCTTTAAATGAGCACGTATGGAATAAGTTACCAGTAAATCTCGATATGACGATTTTGGCCGACGAAGCTGGTGTTGGAGAAGGATGTCATTTTACGGGGGCATTTGTAGGTATGGCGTGCCAAGATGTATCAGGCCAGCAATGCCATGCTGATTTTGACTATTTTGAATACCTTGAACTTGAATAGGCCATGTCTATAGATTCGAGCCCCAACAAATCTTCATCCTATAACTTATGTTAGCGATGCATAGCACCCAGGATTTAAGTCTCATATGTTAAAGGTCTAGAGCACCATCCCAAGCCCTATTAGGTGCTCTAGATTTTAGCTCCTGAAATGCCGATAAATGATGGGCAATGATTGGGTCGCTATTTTGTTGTTGATCAGCAATTGCTTCAAGGTTTGAAATGAGCGCTATCCCTCGCTCAAAATCATGCTCCTTGCGGGTCTTAATGAGTTCTTTGATCGTCGCTTCGTTATCTTTTCTAAAACTTTGCTCTTCTTCGTTTAAATGACTTAACACTTCGATGAGTTCAATTGGCTCTGAACGCCCTTTGACCCGCACCCAGTCAATTACGCGAAAGTTCAGTTCTGGCGCTAAGTGTTTTGCTTTGTTTTGGTTAAGGGTGTCAATTAATGCTCTACTAACAACAATATCGACTTTGTATTTGGGCGCTAACGTTTCCAATCGTTGAGCTATATTAACACTGTCACCAATAACGGTGGTGTCCATGCGGTCGTCAGAACCTACAGTGCCTAAAATTACAGGTCCAAAATGGATACCGATACCAATATCAATTGCTTCATATCCACTCTTTGCTCGATGTTGATTATAAAGCGCAAGGGACTGACGTAAACCCAATGCTGCGACTATAGCATCTCTCGCTTTATCACTGTCGCTGCCATCAGGTCGATCAAAGAGTGCCATTATCGCGTCACCAATAAACTTATCAATAAAGCCATGATTAGTATGAATAGGCGCATTCATTCTTAAAAAGTATGAATTTAAGAAGTTCATTAATTCTTGCGGTTTCATTTTTTCAGAAAGGCCGGTAAAACCGCGAATATCACAAAATAAAATCGCAACGTTGTCTTCATCAGCTGTGCCTAGGGCAAACTCGTTTGTACCGTGTTTGGAAAAGTGTTCGACAAACTGCTTGGGAACAAACTTTTGAAAGGTATTCGTGAGTTGGCGAGCTTCATCCGCTTTGATTTTATATTCGTCGTCGGAGTAAACGCGAGATACAGTGGAGTTGTGAGGTTCAGGTTTAGCTGTATTATGGGGTGTATTTTTAGTATCTATTGCTTTACGCCAAAGTGAAGTAATCACAATGGCGTAAACCGCCAGTACTATAATTAAAGCAACTAAGCCAATCACGTTAGCCCTTCACCTTAGAGATGTGCGACTTTTGCAAATACACGATCTGCTGCTTCAATTGTCACCTTAACAATTTCAATATCATGAGCTTTTGAAACAAAGCCAGCTTCAAATGAAGCGGGTGCAAGATAAACCCCTTCTTCTAGCATTCCGTGATAGAAAGCATTGAACTGCTCGGTATTACAACTCGTTGCCTGTTGATAATTAACGACTTTGTCCACATCTGTGAAAAAGATACCAAACATACTGCCCGCCACATTGATTGTCATGGGAATACCATGTTTGTGGGCTGCGTCTCTTATACCTTCGGCAAGTATTTGAGTATTTTCAAAAATTGAATCATACAGTCCGTTTTGTGCAATTTGAGTAAGTGCAGCAAGCCCAGCAGCCATAGCAACAGGGTTTCCTGACAGTGTACCCGCTTGATATATTGGGCCTGTTGGTGCGATGTGGGTTAAGATATCTTTCTTACCGCCAAATGCCCCCACTGGCATACCACCGCCAATTACTTTTCCTAGGCAGGTTAGGTCGGGCATCACACCGTAACGTTCTTGAGCACCGCCTCTCGAGACTCTAAAGCCGGTCATCACTTCATCAAATATCAAAACGCTATTGTACTTGTCGCAAATTGAACGTAGCCCCTCTAGAAACCCTTCTACCGGCGGAATACAGTTCATATTGCCAGCAACGGGCTCAACGATAATACATGCTATGTCGTCTCCGTGTTCGTCAAAAGCTGCTTGTACGGATTCGATATTATTAAAATCTACTGTGAGGGTATGCTTAGCAAAGTCTTCTGGCACACCAGGCGAACTTGGAACGCCAAATGTTAACGCCCCAGAGCCAGCTTTAACCAAAAGCGAGTCAGCATGTCCGTGGTAGCAACCCTCGAACTTTAGGATTTTGTTTTATTTGTGTATCCACGTGCTAATCGAATCGCACTCATTGTCGCTTCGGTACCTGAGTTAACCATGCGCACCATTTCCATTGAAGGAACTAGATCGCGCACTAACTCGGCCATGATCACTTCAGCTTCGGTGGGTGCACCATAACTTAAGCCAAATTCTGCAGCCTTTATGACCGCTTCTCTTATTTGAGCGTTATTGTGGCCTAACACCATTGGCCCCCAAGACTGAATGTAGTCAATATAACGCTTGCCATCGGCATCCCATATGTAGGGCCCGTCGGATTTTTGAATAAAACGAGGTGTTCCACCTACGGCTTTGAATGCACGAACAGGAGAGTTTACGCCGCCAGGAATGGTTTTTTGCGCACGAGCGAAAAGAGTTTCTGATTTATTCATATTTTTATTGGCCTTTAGTACTGAACCAGTGAACCGGTCTATCAAAGTCTTCGATTTTATCCTCAACACCTAATGTTAGGGCAAACAAGGCCATTCTGACGAGCACACCATTATCGGTTTGCCTGAAAATAGCTAAATTAGGATTGAGGTTGAGATCGTTATCTAACTCGTTTGCCTCCGCACGGGAATCACGAGGAAGCGGATGCATGATGACAGTTTTGGACTGGAAGTGTTTAGTGTAAATCTGTTGATTCAAACGAAATTTACCGCGGTATTTATTGGCTTCATCTTGTGATGGAAAGCGCTCTTCTTGTATACGTGTCTGGTAACAAATATCAGCTGATACGTTACCTTCTAGCTGGTTACTGATATGCAGTTCATGACCTCTGTCTTCAATCAAGTCACAAATATAGCTAGGCATCGAAAGTTCTTCAGGTGAGATGAGCGTAAACTTCAGCCCTTTATATAAGCTTAAAAGCCTTGATAGTGAATGCACTGTCCGCCCATATTTTAAATCGCCAATCATCGCAATATGGAGCCCATCGATACCTGAGTCTTGAGATTTTTGTTCTTTTTCAATGGTATATAAATCTAATAACGCTTGAGTTGGGTGCTCATTGGCGCCGTCTCCACCGTTGATCACCGGAATACGGCTTCCTTCGGCAAATTCAGCCACTGAACCTGCATCCGGATGTCGCATAGCAATGATGTCAGAATATCCGCTTAAGACACGAGCGGTATCGTACAGCGACTCACCTTTTGCAAGTGCAGAGTTGCTCATTCCAGTGGTTTCTCGGACATAGCCGCCAAGGAGATTAAAGGCAGTTCCAAAGCTTACTCGCGTTCGTGTGCTAGGTTCAAAGAATAAGTTACCAAGAATTGCACCGTTGAGGACTTCTGTGCGTTTTTCACGTTTGGCATATGGCAGCATTTTATCCGCTACCTGAAATACTTTTTCGATAGCTGCGCGGTCAAACTGACTGACGCTCAGTATGTGACTACCCGCAAATTGTTGTTTAGAAAAATCGGCCTGAGCACCACTCATTGTTGCAAAATCCACTTAAAAACAAAATTCGCGGAAGTGTAACAAATTTTTCTATTTATTGATGTACTTGTATTGAAAATCAAAGCTTTGTTGTCAACTAATATGGACTCAGGGGGATTGATTAATTGTTGCCTTTCTCAAGCTGTATCAGCGCGATTGTTTTGCGTACTACTTTTTCGCTTAAATCATTTTCGAATGTAAGTGGTGACTCATATTCTAAGTGAAGCATGCTTAGCATATGAAACTCTGCTTTTAATAGGTTAAAAAAATCATGAGAAGTTTCAGTTGCAAATGCAGAATCAAGCTGGGTTTGAGGATGTTCTCTTAATAATTTTGCTACGACCTCGACGCTGTGCAATGGCCCCGCATTGTAAAATAGTTGAGCTACCTTTGGATTGTTTTTTGCTTCACCTATCACTACTGAATACATGGCAATAACACTAGGGTCAACTAACAATTTAATAAACCGCTGAGCAATGTTTTTAAGAATCACATCTAGTGGCATTGTGTCCAAGCAAACTCCAACGGCATCAATCTGATATTCGTCACATTTTTGCTCAATCACTGCTGTGTACAGAAGTTCCTTGTTCTTAAAGTGCGAATACACGGTTTGTTTAGATACACCGCTGACTTTGGCAACCTCATCCATCGAAGTATGCGTGTAGCCTTGCGTCAAAAATAATTCGGATGCGCACTCAAGGATCGCCAAACGTTTTTGGTTGCTTTTGGGGCGACCTTGACCTTTCACTCTAGTTTTATCAAACATCGTTTCTTGCGGGTTCAATCTACTGCCTTTTCGATTTAATCAATTGCATTTGGGAGATTTGTTTTATGCTCATCATCATAGCGTATCACCACTAAATTCATAAAATTTTAATAATCAAACTGTACAGTCTAGTATTTATAGTCTAGCATATCGCTATACTGTCAAATTATCAACCTAAGATGATTGCGAGCTATGGAAAAACAAACCATGCAAAATCAACAAACAACTGATTCGAGAAATGCGCGCATCCAATTAATTGCGATGAGCGGTATTTGTATGTTTTTGCTCACTGTGTTGATGCTTTTTTCTGGAGAGAAAAGTGTGAACGCTTTTTCACAGAATCAAACCATGGTGTTGCAAAATGCAAACGTAGAGGTGCACAGGGTGCAAATTCTAGACGCATATCAAAAGCAGCAAAAAGTTTTTGGCTTAGTTGAATCTGCTTCACAAATTGACATAGGTTTTGAGTTATCGGGCAGTATCGATTCATTAAACGTGACCGAAGGAGTATATGTTAAGCAAGGACAAGTGCTGGCGACTATTGATTTAAAGCGTTTAAACGCCCAGAAAGCGCAATTAAATGCAAGTCTAAATCGTGCCAAAGCCGACGCTGAAATATCCCAGCTATCTGTAAATAGAGTATATGAGTTGGTAAAGGCAAAGTTAGACTCCACTCAAAACTTGGATCAAGCAAATGCGCGTCTCAAGGCCGCAGATGCGGTGGTGAAAGAAGTCGAGGCAAGTATCAGCGCTTTAGATGTCGAAATTCAAAAATCCAAATTAGTTGCACCATTTAATGGTCAAGTTTTGCGTCAGTTACAAGATTTAGGATCTGTTGTGAGTGCCGGTCAAGCCGTGTTCACATTGGTTGCAAATACTCAACTAGAGGCCCGTTTTGGATTACCGACCCATACCGCTTTTGGTATCGAAATAGGGCAAGAGTTTGTTATAGATACCAAACAAATGCCGGTCAGTGGAAAAGTTCAATCCATCGCGACTCAACGCAACAGGGCAATGCGCACAATCGATACTGTATTTTCCTTGGATAACGATGAGAACCCGTACTTGATGACTGGCGACATTGTCTCAATTAGTGTGACTAACGAAGTGGCCAAAAAGGGAGCTTGGGTTCCTGTATCATCATTAGCTAATGGTGTACGCGGATTATGGACGCTGTATGTCGCAGAAAAGGTAGAGGGTGGACATATTGTGAAAAGCCGTACGGTTGCCGTTGAATACTTGGAGGAACAGCGAGCTTATGTCACTGGTGCCATCAAGGATGGCGACAAAATTGTGGTAAATGGGCTTCAACGCCTGACACCTAATCAAATTATTGCCAAGGTAAATGAAGTCAGTGTGAGTTTAGGTAATTAATATGAATCAAAATCAAGCGGTTCAAACTGACCAACATCCTGCATGGTATACCTTGTTCTTTAGACGTGGGCACTTGCTTGTACTGAGTATTATTATTGTACTGGTTGCAGGTCTATCTGCGATCCAAAATCTACCTAGACTGGAAGACCCACGCATCGATTTGCGTAATATCTTAGTGTTGACATCTTTCCCTGGTGCATCTGCAGAGCGAGTCGAAGCGCTAGTATCTGATGTTTTAGAAGACGAATTAAGAGAACTGTACGAAATAAAAGAAATCAAATCGACCTCAAAAGCAGGCTTCTCTAGCTTGTCTGTTGAAGTTCAAGATTGGGTAGACAATAGCAATAACCAACAGATATTTTCGAAAATCAGAGACAGTATCGAAAATGTGTCTTCTCGCCTGCCAGCCGGTGCTGCTAAACCTATTGTTGAGGATAAACGAGGTGCAACAGCGTTCACTTTGCTATTAGCCATGCAAGCGTCTTATCCAGAGAACACACCATTTAGCATGACAGGGCGGATGGCAAATGAATTGACAGACCGATTGCGAAATGTCACTGGTACCGAATTAGTTAGGATTTATGGTGAGCCACAAGAGCAGATTGTGGTAACCCTTGATGCTCAAGCTTTGTCATTATCTGGGATGACCTTGCAAGATGTTAGTCAGCGTATCTCACAAGCTGATGCCAAGCTTCCGGCTGGTGTGATGCGTCATCCTCAGCGAAATGTAAGGGTACAAGTGGCAGAGCCGCTAGAAAATACGGATATCATTGGCGAGATCCCACTGTTAACTGATGCTGGGCAGTATCTACGCGTATCAGATCTTGCCAATATCGAACGCTTATGGGAAACGCCTATAAGCGAAATTGCGCTGCTGAATGGCGAACGCACAATTTTTATCGCTGCACGCATGCAGACGTCCGTTCGGGTTGATCGCTGGACCGAGTCAATTATCAAAAAGGTTGATGAATTTAATCAAGAGTTTGAAGGCTCCTTTAGTGCGCAAGTCGTGTTCGAGCAAAACACCTATACAGAACAAAGGCTTTCAGAACTGAGCAATAACCTGTTAATGGGATCTCTCGTCGTAATGTTCGTAATTCTTGTCTTTATGGGCATGCGCGCCTCTTTTATCGTTGGACTTGCTTTGCCACTTTGTGCGGCTTTTGCGATTTTTTCATTGAGCTTTTTTAACCAGCAAATTCATCAAATGTCGATATTTGGTATCATTATTGCGATTGGTTTATTGATAGATAACGCCATCGTTATTACCGACGAAATAAGGTTGAATTTGCTTAATGCCGATTTAAGTCGCATTCAAGCATTGCAAAAGTCGATCAGCCATTTATTTGCTCCCTTGTTAGCATCTACCTTAACGACGGTTTTGGGCTTCATGCCGATCTTTTTGCTCAATGGAAATATAGGTGACTTCATCGGTCCAATTGCGATTAGTGTTGTGATGGCCTTGTTGGGTTCATTGTTTATTTCATTGAGTATAATTGGTGCCCTTGCAGCGAGGTTCTTGCCAAGAGATAGCAGTGAAAGTCATGCATGGTGGAGACGCGGTTTGCAGATGCCGTCGATTTCAAAAAGTTTTGCAAGCCTATTGAAAACGTCGATTGGAAAACCGTGGTTAGTGTTACCACTGGTAGTTGTTTTTTGTCTAAGTGGTTTCTTCTTATCCACCCAATTGGCAAATGTTTTTTTTCCAAGTGCAGACCGTGATCAATTCGAAATGTATTTGTATATGCCAAGCGGTTCCTCTGTTGACGAAACCTACTCGGTTGTAAAAGAGGTCAATGAACACATTCAATCAAAACCTGATGTGACTCAGGTGACATGGTTAGTCGGAGGGTCTACACCTTCTGTGTACTACAATCAGGTGATGACAAAAGACAATTCTCCTGAATACGCGCAAGCGGTGATTAATACGGTGAATGTGAAGAGTGCCGCTAAATTGATCGCAGAGCTTCAATTTGAGCTTCAAGACAAGTTTCCGCAGGCAAAAATTATTGTTCGCGCATTTGGTCAGGGGCCGCCTATCGCCGCGCCTATTGAGGTTGATATTTATGGACCTGACTTAGCAGTGCTCGATGAATTGGGTAAACAAGTTAGACTTGCTATGACTCAGACTCCAGGTATTACTCAAAGCCTTGCGTCTATTACAGTGGGTGAGGCCGAACTTAAATATGATGTCGATGAGAATGAGTCATATCTAGCTAGATTGTCTTTAAACCAGATCGCACAACAACTACAAGTAGCGTTATCAGGTGCATCGGGCGGGTCTGTTTTGCAGGGCACAGAGGAACTTCCAGTCGTTGTTCGGATCGCTGATGATGAGCGCAATAATATGCTGGACATAGATGCTTTACCCTTAGTCAGCCCTGCGCTTTCTCAACAAGGGGCTTCCGTTGGCATAGCTGCACTTGGCGAATTGACGCTTCAACCGAGTATCAGTGGGATCACACGCACGAATGGTGAACGCGTTAATCGCATTCAAGCTTATCTATTGCCCGGCGTGCCAGCAGTCAGTGCTAGTAACGAGCTAAGAGAGAATATTGAAAAAGCAAATTTGCAACTTCCTCAAGGGTATCGTTTGAAGATGGCAGGTGATGCAGACGAACAAGAACAGGCCTTGGGCCAGCTAAGTACCTATGCGCCAGTCTTGCTTGTATTGATGATCACAGCATTAATATTGACCTTTAGTAGTGTAAGGTTTGCTTCAGTTATAGGTATTGTTGCCATATTATCGGTCGGTCTAGGCTTTTTCAGTTTGTGGTTGTCAGGCTTACCGGTGGGTTTCAACCCATTATTAGGGAGTGCAGGCCTTATCGGCGTGGCAATCAACGGATCTATTGTAGTTATCGCGGCCATCAACAGTAACCCTGAAGCGATGAAAGGAAATAGTCAGGCGATAATTGATGAAACCATGAGTTGTTCTAGACATATTTTATCGACAACATTTACTACCGTCGGTGGCCTGATACCCTTATTACTGTTTAGTCAGGGTTCGTTTTGGCCACCCCTAGCTGTTGTATTAGCCGGTGGAGTTGGCTTTTCAGTGGTATTATCGCTGTTCTTTACGCCAACAATTATTGCAGCATTATGTCGATTAAGACAAAAACGAGTCGCGTTTCAAGAAAAACACAACTTACAGCTTAATCTAGATAGTTAATTTGTCGGCTTTTGCAAACTATCTTGGTATTGAAGATGCATACTATGTTCAATACCTTTTACGAGAAAAATACAACGTGCTACAAAAATTGCTAAATTGGTGGAATACAGATTGTGCTTTTTGCCGCCGTTCACGTTATATAATGATATGGGCAATTATTATGTTTGTGTTTTATTTTTATGTATGGCGATAATCAAGATTCAATATTTATAAAAGCGTCCTCGTCCAGCAATGGTGTGGTTTCTATTTTAGTAGGATGTGGGCTCATTTTATTAGGCACAATAGTGATAGCATTTTTGCCTCAACTATTTTTTTTACCAGGGGTGTTTATCGTTTCTGGTGGTATTGTTGGCCTGATCATAGGTTGGTTTAAACTACGTGAACCTAATTACAGTTTAGAGATTACCAAAGAGCACATTGTTTACCATCACCGTCGCGGAAAATGGCGAATTCATTGGGATAATATACAGCGCGTCGATGTACCCAGAGTGACAAAAGGTATTGAAACCGTGGAATTGGAAATGCTTGGTTTTCGTCTTAAAGACAGCGACACCTTCTTAGATGATATCTCGATGCGTTTGATCACCCATTTATTGCTTGAGCAACGCCCGTTAGTTATGCATAACGTGGATCCAAATTGTGCGACCGGCAGATGCTATGGCGACGATATGATTGAGGATGAAACGTATACGCGCCAAGACGGAACACAAGTAAAGGGCGTCACGGCAATGTTTGGCAATAGAATGCTCAAGCTAAAAGAGCGATTAGGTTACGACGTATTTATTTCGACTAACGAACTTGATCGCAGCCCTCAAGAGTTTATTCAACTCATCAAAGACTGCCAAGAGACATTGATTCAACAAAGGCTATCTAATCAGTCCGGTTAGCTTTTGCGATGTTGTTGATAGGCGTGCAACAAATCATCTAGTTTCTGAGCGAGCTCAATTAAGTTATCGGATTCTTCGGCGATTTGTTGAACTTGAGCTAAGTTGCCCTCAGCATTACTTTTAATTGTTAGCATGCGCCCGTTGATGTGCGTGATAACCTCTGATTGCTCTTTTGTTGAGCGTGCTACATCTGCATTAGATTGAGCAATTTCTTCAAAATGAACAGTGTTGTTTTTAAGGATCGATTCTGCGTTGACTATCGAATCTGAGGTCGATTTGGATTGCTCGATGATCAACGATATTTCATGTGTAGCATCTGCCGACGTCGATTTCAAAGCTTCCATGATTGTTTGTATTTCTTGTGTTGAAACAGCTGTCCGACTAGCGAGTGTTCTTACTTCATCTGCGACAACTGCAAAGCCTCTGCCTTGTTCGCCTGCTCTTGCTGCTTCAATTGCAGCATTTAACGCAAGTAAATTGGTTTGCTCTGAAATTGCTTCAATCGTTTGAAGCACCTCGGCAATTGTCTCAGTATTGGTTGTTAATGATCTAATTACTTGAGCGACGTCATTAATTTTTGATGATAAAGAAAGGATGTCTTGTTGTGTGGTTTGAATCATAGACGCAATTGCAAGCCCATCTTCACCGACTCGTCTGCTTATTTCGGCAGCATTGTCTGCCTTCTCAACATTACTGACTGCTGCCGCATCTACCTGATTCAACGCAGCCGTTAGCTCAATCGTATTTGCTGATGTGTCTTTTACTCGATTCTGCGTTTGATTTGTATTCTCTGATAGGTGCCTAGCGACTTCTCTCAGCTGAGCACCACTAGTACTGATCTCGTCGAATACTTGCGATAGTTTTGAAATGAACTGGTTATAACCTTGAGATATTTGGTTAATTTCAACATGTCTCGTTTCTGGTAAGCGATATGATAGATCTGCTTTACCTTGTCCCATATCGCTGAACACGCCTGCTAGTCGATTAATAGGGCGGGTGATACTTTTGGCGATAAACCAAGTTACCGAGATAGCTATCAACAATATAACGATGCTAGCTAAGGCAATTTTCCATGTTGCTTGGGTCAAATTGACAAACACTTCATCGTAAGGAATATATGCGATTACAAACCAATCCATAGTAGGGATATGCGACGACGCCAAAATGTACTTTGTGTCGGCATCGATGATTTGAATTTGATGTGCTGCAGTTGAAAGCATGCTTTCTACATCTGCGGCAGGATAGATTTTACTTAAGCTTTGACCTCGTAATGTTCTGTCTTTATGCAACTCAACTTCTGCGTTCTTGTTAACAAGAAAAACAAATCCAGTTTGCTCCACTGTGAGTGTAGCAAGCATGTTTACGACATCATTAAATGACTTAGCAGTGCCAGCGAGGCCTCTCCCTTGCATTTGTTGATAATTAACAAAAAGGTCTGTCTTGCCAGTATTGGGGTCTTGATAAACACTGACCATGCTTGTTTGACCCGAAGCTCGATACTCAAAAAACCAATTGTCGGCTTGATCTTGCTTGAGTGTTCGCAAAAAGCCTTTGTCATTCCAGTATTTAGCAGTTTGTCGATCTGCAAAAGATGCACCGCTTAGGTTATTCGCTTCAGCGATAGCTTTTAAACTATCCACAAGTAATTTCTCTTGTTGTGTGGGTGCGCCATTTTCCAACCAATTTAAAGCAAAATGGTTGTTTGCTATCTGCTCTGATAATGCTCTCATAGTGTGTATTTGACTGTTTATTTCGGCAGACACTTTTTCAATAGTATTAGGTAGTTCGTTTTCTAACAGTCTTTGTTCTATTACGCGTTTAGCAAGGAATGAGCTCGCCCAAGTAATTGATATTGCAGTTAATAATACCGTTAGACTTGACATCAGCACGATTTTTTGACGAATAGTGAGTGGACTCATGGACGGTTTCCAAGCATATTTGATGGACGGTTTCCAAGCATATTTGGTTAACTAAATTCAGTAAGAATAACGAATAAGACGCGACAAACACGCTTCGCTCTTTTATAGGTATCGGAAGTATATTGATAAAATTTAGCTAGACTTAAAGTCTTACTTAATTTTCATTCTGTAAGGTGTTTTGAACTTGATTTCTCACTTGCGCCCAGTCTTTTATGACCGCTTCAATTTCTAGTAATAAAGACGACATAGGTTTAGCGATATCTTGAAGACGATTTGTTTTTAACAAACCTTCTACTTCGTTGCACTTTTTCTGCAAATCACTAACACCCGTGTAACAGCTAGCGCCATGTAATTTGTGAATTTGTACTTTTAATTCGGTGATGTCTTGTTGCTGCCACAGCGCTTCTAGTTGTTTAACATGAGTAGGAAGCTCTTCAACAAACTCTTCTAGATATTCAAATGCAGCTTGTTGGTTACCATACGAGCGTTTAATCGAGAGCTCCCAATTAATCGATTTCTTTGAGACAGGCTCAAATGTATCCGCTGGGCACCATTCATTGATGAGTGCCACAAGTTTGTTGATATCAATGGGCTTGGGTAAGTAGTCGTCCATTCCCGAGTCTAGGAAATGCTTTTTCTCTTCCTGAAATGCATGTGCAGTAATTGCCACAATAGGTGTGCCTTGATTCAACGACGTTTTTCTGATTAAGCCCGTGGCTTGCACACCGTCCATATTGGGCATTTGTATATCCATTAATATAATATCAAACTCACTTTCTTGACAAAGTTCGACAGCCTTTTGACCTGAATCTGCTGTGTACAACTGTACTGGAGAGTTCTTTAACCACGTTTGTAACAGCTTTAGATTGATAAACATATCATCAACAGCTAAGAGCTTGATATTCGGCAACTTGTTAAACTTGGTTTTCGAACTTACATCGCTGACTTGGTTAGGTGTTGCATAGATATCTTCCAATTTCTTTGTGGTAATTGGTAAGCGCAGCAGCACCGGCTCTTGGTCACTTCTATTATACTGGTGGGTTTCAGGGCTTGGACCCGAATAAACCAATACAAATTGATCCGCTTTAATCGCGTAACTCTTGTTAATTGTAGCCGTTCTATTGACGACGTCTTCCATGGGAAGTGTGATGAACGCAAGGTCAAACTCATAATCTTGGCCAAGCAGAACATCTAGTTTATCAAACGAATATGTATTGATTCCTATGGAACGTAGCAGCCTCATCGTTACCGCTCGAGTTATCGGGTTGGGATCGAATATACAGGCTGTCTTTGTTAACCAAAACGGCATCTTCTCTGGTGTGAGTCGCTGCTCTAAGACCTTTAATGGCAGTTGAAGCTTAAATAAACTGCCTTTGCCAGATTCACTTTTTACCTGGATATTGCCATTCATTAAATATGTCAATTGTTGGCAAATAACCAAGCCCAAGCCAGTACCTTGGAAAGATCGGTTCAACTCATCGTTTAGTTGACTAAAAGGTGTGAATAGCTGTAATTGATCTTGTTCACTTATGCCAATACCGGTGTCTTTGATCTCAATATTTAGGTTAATTTCATCGTGATTTAGCCAGTCATAACCTGCCTTTAACGTTATCGTGCCAAAATTAGTAAATTTTAAAGCATTGCTTAACAGGTTACTAAGAAGTTGCTTAATCTTAAATTGATCGCCAATGAGACTTGCTGGCAACGGTTGAATATCGAGAATAAATTGTAGCTGCTTTAAATGGGCTGATTTTGCAACTTGACTGGCGGCCTCTTCAAATATTGCATAAGCAGAAAATGGTTTGTTAGCAACATTTAGTTTACCGGCTTCCATTTTTGAAAAATCTAATATGTCATTGACGATGGTCAGTAGGTCACTTGCAGCTGAATTGATGATGCGGATATGTTCTTCACGTTCAGTTTGATTGTGGTTTTCTTCCACTTCTTTTGAAAATCCAATTATGGCATTGAGTGGAGTTCTTATTTCGTGAGACATATTTGCTAAGAACTGCGATTTTACTTCACTCGCTCGCAAGGCTTCTTTTCTTGCTATATCTAAGTGCACATTTTGTTCTTCAATGAGTAAAAAGTTGTTTTCTGCATCCCTTGAAGCTTCTTGTACTTCAATTTCAAGAATATACCGAAGCTTTATGTTTAGCGCGAACGCAAACGAGCATGTCAATATCACTAACGAGATTTGGAATAGATAGGTATTAGGAGTAGTAGGAGGAAGATAACCGGCAATAAATAAACTAGATAGAATTGAGCACACTAATAAAACAGTCACTCCAAACACAATTGGATAGGCTGGTTTATATCGGCCTTTGACTCCGACAGCACATAAATAAACATTGAGGAAAATTGTAATAAAGCCAACAAAACGGCTTAAGAGCGCAAGGTGTTCTCCTTCGAATTGATTTGTTGCGACGGCTATCACACACAAAAATAAGACGACAAAAAAACCGATAAATAAAGGGTGATGATATCTCTGCGATAACTTGTCTTTAAAAAAGAACACAATAAAAAGAGTAGAAGCAGCACTGACAAAAGGTACTAAAAAGTCCATGTTATGAAACATGGGAAGCGCCTTCAAACTCAAAGGAAGCAGTTGTGCATGCCCACTCCATACAAATTGCCATAGAGTCACTAGACATACTTGAAAAAAGAGTAATAAGGCCGAAAGTTCTTGTTTGGAGTAGACGACAGAAACGGCGTAAAGTGCCAAAATGAAAAGGCCACCATAAAACGCGCCCCATATCATAGAATCAAAGGACACCATATACGCATGTGTGGATGCGTCACTAATAAATATTGGCGCAATAATGGGAATTCGTTCAGCTTTTACACGTATGTATAAACTGTAAACAGTGTTTGTTTCTATGCTTAGTTCGAATGTGGGTAATCGATAGTGCTCCTGATTATCCTTATTACCTCCTTGACGAAAATAAACTAACTCATCGCCTTTAAATAAATAAGCATCTACATGAGGAAGCTGGGTAAAGTTAACATTGATAAACCAGCGTGTTAGGTCACTTTTATTTTCTAATCGAGTAAACATCCAAACGCTATTGTCTTGAAAGCCAATATTGGGATACTCATATTCTTGATATGATAAGCGCGGTTGCCTAGCTTTAAAGAGTTCGATGCTTAACTCTTCATTGAGTGTATAAATCTGCATTGCATCACTAATTTCAATGCGGCCCGTGTCGTTTTCTAGAAAAACACGCGCGTTTGCTTCAAAGCTAAGTTGCAAAGAAACAAAGAGCAAAAACTTTATGAACAATCGAAGAAGAATAGACACTTGAGCGGTTATGCTTTAGATCAAAAATAATATAACATGCTGTTAAATATAAAGACTGCTTTCACATAAGTACAGCTTTGGGATGCTGGATGCATAGATTTGCTCAAAACTTGACGCGCTACACTAATGCATAAGCCCACTAGGAAAGAAACAAATGAGTAACGACATAACAATAAATACAGAAGGGACTGAACAGTTACCTTTAAGTCAGTTTACCGAAGACGCTTATCTCAATTATTCGATGTACGTCATCATGGACCGCGCACTACCGCACATCGGTGATGGTTTAAAACCTGTTCAACGCCGCATTATTTATGCGATGTCCGATCTTGGTCTAAGTAACAACGCAAAATACAAGAAATCAGCGCGTACGGTAGGTGATGTCCTTGGTAAATTCCATCCTCACGGTGATTCTGCTTGTTATGAAGCCATGGTACTGATGGCCCAACCGTTTTCTTATCGTTATCCACTGGTGGATGGTCAGGGCAACTGGGGAGCACCCGATGATCCTAAATCGTTTGCTGCCATGCGTTACACCGAAGCACGATTAAGCAAATTTAGTGAGGTCTTGTTAACCGAGCTTGGTCAAGGCACTGCCGAATGGCTACCTAATTTCGATGGAACCTTGCAAGAACCTAAAGTTCTCCCCGCACGGTTGCCGCACATACTATTAAACGGCGTTACCGGTATTGCTGTTGGGATGGCAACGGATATTCCACCGCATAATGTGAAAGAACTGGCAAACGCATGCGCACTGTTGTTGGATGATAGTAAAGCCGAGTTATCCGATTTACTTGAAATCGTACAGGGGCCAGATTACCCGACTGATGCCGAAATCATCACGCCAAAAGCAGATATTCAAAAGATTTACGAAACTGGCCGCGGCTCTATCAAAATGCGTGCGGTTTACCATGAAGAAAATGGCGAGATAGTCATTACGTCTTTACCTCATCAAGCAAGTGGTGGAAAGATACTTGAGCAAATTGCTGGTCAAATGACGAGTAAAAAGCTACCTATGGTCAGTGACTTAAGAGATGAATCAGACCATGAAAACCCAACTCGGTTAGTAGTGTCTCCGCGTTCAAATAGAGTTGATACCCAACAAGTCATGCAGCATTTATTTGCGACCACTGACTTAGAAAAAAGCTATCGTGTGAACATCAACATGATCGGTTTGGACGGCCGCCCTCAAGTTAAAGACTTGAAGAGCATCTTGTCTGAATGGTTGGTATTTAGAAAAGACACGGTGACTAAGCGCTTGCAGTTCCGCTTAGATAAAGTGCTGGCACGCCTGCATATTTTAGAAGGCTTAATGATTGCCTTTTTAAATATCGACGAAGTTATCGCGATTATTCGCAACGAAGATAAACCTAAACCCGTGTTGATGGAGCGATTTGCACTATCTGATACACAAGCAGAAGCCATACTTGATTTAAAACTTCGCCATTTAGCGAAATTAGAAGAGTTTAAAATTAAAGGTGAGCAAGACGAGTTAGCCAAAGAGCGTGATCATCTGCAATTACTATTAGGCTCAGACAGACGTTTAAAGACGCTGATCAAAAAAGAAATCCTCGCCGATGCTGAAACCTACGGCGATGAACGACGCAGTCCTATTGTGTCGCGTATCGAAGCGAAAGCCTTGAGTGAAAAAGAGTTGATGCCATCCGAGCCAGTAACGGTCGTCGTTTCTGAAAAAGGCTGGGTGCGTTGTGCCAAAGGCCATGATATTGATGTAGAAGCATTGAGTTATAAATCGGGGGATAAATACCTGGTTAGCGCGAAAGGGCGAAGCACTCAAGTGGTTGCCTTTATCGACAGCTCCGGGCGCGCGTTTTCCTGCGAGGCTCATACACTGCCATCAGCGCGAAGCCAAGGTGAACCACTCACGGGTAAGTTTACGATAGTCGGTGGCGAGACCATCGAGAATGCGATTATGGCTCCTGACGAACAATCATTTTTAATTGGCTCGGATGCAGGTTACGGGTTCGTAGGTAAGTTTTCTGACATGCTCAGCAAAAATAAAGCTGGAAAAGTCTTTGTTTCGTTGCCTGTCGCATCAAAAGTAATGACACCGCAATTAGTTAATGATATTGATAGCGACTGGTGCTTGTGTATCTCTAATGAAGGCCGCATGTTGTTATTCCCGCTAAAAGACTTACCCGTTTTAGGCAAGGGCAAAGGCAATAAGCTGATGAATATCCCGTCAGCCAAAGCGAAGTCTCGAGAAGAATACTTAAGTTATCTATGCGTGGTACCTGCCCAAGCAAGTGTAAAAGTCGTTGCAGGCAAACGGGGCATGACATTAAGTGCCCAAGACCTCAGCCATTATCAAGGCGAACGCGGACGTCGAGGAAATAAACTCCCTCGAGGCCTTCAACGAGTTGATGAAGTTGAAATAATAACTCAGCCAAGCGAAGCACCTCCTGAGGCTTTGTAAAGGCACTTTTATTTAAGGAAGTGATTTAAAATGAGTATGAAAATTGCCATTTTATCGCGTAATCCCAAGCTATATTCTACACGCCGACTCGTTGAAGCCGGCGTTTCTCGAGGCCACCAAGTCGACGTCATCGATACTATGCACTGTTACATGGACGTCACGAGCAGTCGACCATCGGTGCGTTATAAAGGTAAAGCCTTGCCCAAATATGACGCGGTAATTCCGCGCATCGGCGCGTCAGTGACCTTTTACGGCACATCGGTTGTGCGTCAATTTGAAATGATGGGCACATACTCTATTAACGAATCCGTGGCCATTTCACGTTCTCGAGATAAGTTGCGTTCACTTCAATTACTGTCTCGCAAAGGTATTGGTATGCCGCGCACCGGCTTTGCAAATCATCCAGATAGAATTGATGACTTGATCAAAAACGTCGGCGGTGCACCCGTCGTGATTAAGCTGTTAGAAGGCACGCAAGGCATCGGCGTTGTGTTAGCCGATACCGCAAAAGCCGCAGAATCAATCATTGAAGCTTTTATGGGCTTAAAAGCCGATATTTTGGTGCAAGAATATATCGAAGAAGCCGGTGGCGCAGATATCCGTTGCTTGGTAGTGGGCGGCAAAGTCATCGCTGCGATGAAGAGACAAGGCGCGCCTGGTGAGTTTCGTTCAAACTTGCACCGAGGCGGATCAGCGAGTCTAGTACGCTTATCTCCCGCCGAGCGCAAAACCGCCGTAGACGCTGCTAAAACCATGGGTTTGAATATGTGTGGTGTGGATATATTGCGCTCGAAAAATGGGCCAATGGTCATGGAAGTGAATTCTTCACCGGGTCTTGAGGGTATCGAGACAGCCACAAGCAAAGATGTTGCAGGCATGATCATCGATTTTATCGCAAAAAGCGCAGATAAGTCGAACACGCGCACAAAAGGAAAAGGGTGATGAGCAAATCATCTATTCCTGACCTAATAATTGGTGAACACACAATTAATGCCGGTGAACAAAAACGCTTTCAACTAGAAATGCCGCCGTTATACACCGATACAAGCATGGGTATTCCAGTCTATGTTCAACGCGGTAAGCGAGAAGGGCCTACTTTATTCGTCAGTGCTGCCATTCATGGTGATGAGCTTAACGGTATTGAAATTGTTAGCCGTTTGATAAAAAGTCCATCAATAAAAAATTTGCGAGGCACGTTGATTGCCATCCCGATGGTAAATATCTACGGCGTACTCAATCAAAGTCGTTATTTACCTGACCGACGAGACTTAAACCGGTGTTTCCCAGGCAGTAAGAAAGGCTCGTTAGCAGGCAGAATTGCACGTTTATTTTTGGATGAAGTCGTCTCTAAAAGCGATTATGGCATCGACTTGCACACAGGTGCTATTCATCGCTCAAACTTGCCTCAGATTAGAGCAAATCTCAACGATGAACTGACTGCTGAAATGGCTAAAGCATTTGGTGTACCTGTGCTATTAAACGCAGATATTAGAGATGGATCTTTACGACAAGCCGCTGCTGATGAGGGCGCACGAGTATTATTGTACGAAGCAGGGCAAGCACTTCGCTACGACGAATTTTCGATTCGTGCGGGCGTAAAAGGCATTGTCAGCGTAATGAGACAAATCGGCATGCTTAATAAAACGAAGCACAAAGGGCGCAAAGTTGAGCCATTTATTGCCCGCCAAAGCGGCTGGGTAAGAGCCAACGAAAGTGGATTTGTCTTACACAAAGCACAATTGGGCGATCACGTTGAAAAAGGCGATGTGCTAGCTACTATCTCCAATCCGTTTGGCGAACCGCTAGATGACCTTATCTCACCGGCAACGGGGGTGATTATTGGCAAGCAAAACATTCCTTTAGCTCAAGAGGGCGAAGCGATTTATCATATCGCGTATTTCAAACAACCCGATACCGTAGCAGAACATGTCGAGATGCTACAAGACAACTTAGGCAGCTCAGATTCCATGCTAGTGGGATGAAAGCAGGTGCATAGAGAAAACCAAAGATGACAGATAAAATACTAATCGGCGCCCTAGAGCATTGTGATTTACCAGACTTGGGGATTACAGCACTCAATATAAGAGTCGATACCGGTGCTGCTACTTCTTCATTACACGTAGACAACATCGAAGAATTTGAGCAAGGTGATGATTTGTGGATACGCTTTGATATCCACCCCGATATCCACGATGTTAAAAAGCTAAAACGATGTGAAGCAAAAGTCGAGGGGCAACGACGCGTCAAAAGCTCAACAGCCACTCGACAAAAACGCTATGTAATCTCTACCGATATCAAAATAGCCGACTTGCGTTGGCCAATTCAACTGACACTCACCGACCGCTCCGAGATGACATACCTAATGTTGTTTGGGCGAGAGGCGATGGCAGGGAAGTTTATTGTGGATCCGGAGTTGGAGTATTTGTTGGGTAGTTAAGTCTCGGCGAGTTTACAGACAATCTCCTTTTCCGCAATTCCTCGTCATTCCCAAATAACAATAGCTTGCAACCAATGAAAGCGGACGTTTATAGCCATTAATCAGTCTCAGATATTCTAGTCAACTGAATAATCGAAAAATAGCCAATTAATTCCCATGAAAAACATAAATGTTTCATGGGATAAAGCTTGAATACTGCTTATAAAAGACACACAAACATTGCCGTTCAGCAATTTTAATTGTTTGACATCAATCGCTTAATACATATGCAATACACTGATTATTATGGATTTTAGAAAACTTTTAGGGATGTTTTAGACAAATGCTATTTATTTATAGCATTAAAATTATGAACATGAGTTCACTGTTGCGTGTCACTTCACAACATTATTAGTATTAGTGTTTTCATTAGGAGAATTAAATTGGAAGTTTTTGGAATATTTGGGTTTGTACTAGCTGCATTTTGTTATTACAGAATGAATGCCTTAGAGAGAAAGTTAAATCAAGCTGGTGTGTTGTCTGAAAAAATTAACTCAAAATAGGACGCTGGGTATTAACGAGTAATTGTGTTTTTAAGACACTTCACATTCAATCAAGAGGTGAGCAGGTGAACTTCACTAAGGCTTTTCTAGGTTTAGCTCTAGCAGTGGTTGTTTTTCAAGCAAACAGTATCGTGGTTAGGCATGATGTGGACGAAAATAAATACCATGCATCTATGAAGGATTTTCCTCCCCTGGCGACGTTGTACAAAATTGGTGTACACGGTACCTTAATTCACCCGTCATGGGTTGTAACCGCAGGCCACGCTATTTTCTGTATAGAAAAAGGGGACAGAATTAAGGTTGGAGATCAATTTGTAGAAGTAGATTCACGCTTTACGCATTCGGGCTATTTAATCAGAGAGGATAATGACATTGCACTCATTAGACTAAAATCACCCGTTACGGGTATTGAACCTGCAAAGCTCTACAGAAACAGCGATGAATCAACTCAAAACGTATGGTTTATTGGGGCCGGTGCAACAGGTACGGGTTTAACAGGTCAGATTGACCCTGAGATGAGTGTAAACAAAGGCATATTAAGAAAAGCCGAAAATCGAATCGAAAAAACAAGTGAGAAGGAACTCTTTTTCGTTTTTGACAAAGGTGATAAAGCACTTCCATTAGAAGGCGTTTCAGGTAATGCCGATAGCGGTGGACCGGCTTATAAAGTGATCGATGGTCATTACTATCTTTATGGCGTTAGTTCTCGTGCTGATGCAGCTACCTTAAACGTGGGCGAGTATGGTGTAAACGAAATTTACTCAAGAATTTCTTATCAAGCCTCATGGATTGACAATATAGTGGCAGGCAACCACAAATACACTAAAAGTCACACTACTCAACACCGCTTTGCGGATGACCGTATAAAAGACAAATTGTCAGCAATATGTAAAAAAATCGGCTTTGATAGTTGAAAATCTAAACGATGGAGTAGTCTCTCCATATAAATTTGGTTTTCAATTATCCACTTTAATATTTTGGTATAGACATATTTTGGAATGTAGCCTTTATGTTTACTTGTAACTTAAATTAGGATTTAAAATGAGAAAGATGATGACGTATTTATTGAGCGTATTATCGGTATTAGTCTCTACTCAGGTATTTAGTTTTGAAGAATTCCCCATTTATACGGGCCCTTATCTAGGGCAAACACCTCCAGGTATTACAGCGGAAAAGTTTGCGCCAAATACTGTTTCAAGAGAAGGCTGGGAACTTGACGGAGTCTTTGCTCCAGGGATGAAAGAGTTTTATTACACCATCGACCCAAGACAATACAAAACTACTAAAGAAAAAGATGCTAGTTCACTCATCATTGGTTACCGACAAACAGGTGATGTTTGGCGCAAGTTTGTGGAACTTCCTCGACACGGTGAAGTAGTATTTTCTTCCGATGGGCAACGAATGCACTTAGCCAAAGGTTACAGAGATAGAATTGACGAGGCGTGGTCAGGTTTCAAAAGTTTAGGGCCTGTGTTTGATCGACAAGAATATGGAATTATGCGTCTTAGTGCTTCATCGAAGGGCACTTATGTGTTTGATGATTACACGATAGATGAACTAAGAATTTCTAAAATAACCAATGGAAAGCGAGAAAAACCTATAAAACTAGGAGCTCAATTTAATACTGGAAAATGGACAGCACACCCGCTTATAGCACCTGATGAAAGTTACATAATATGGGATAGCGAGCGAGAAGATGGCTATGGCGCCTCCGATCTATACATCAGCTTCAAGCAAAATGATGGTTCATGGGGGAGCGCAATCAACATGGGATCTAGTATAAATTCAGAAAAGAGTGATTTCTTTGCATCAGTCACGCCAGATGGTAAGTACATTTTATTCAATAGAACCATAAGTGAAGAGCCTCTAGATATCGATATTTATTGGGCTGATGCAAAGGTCATAGAGGAACTAAGACTTAAATCACAATAGTAAATTTACTCAAACGTATTCTTTATTTCAGATAGTAGGGGCAAGATTTGTATTAAGTTCTTTTCATGAGCTAGTGTTTCTGCCTTCTTAAACTCCTGACGGGCTATCGATTGATTTCCTGTTTTGAGATAGTAATCAACAAAATCCAGATAGCCTTGTGCAATGCCCATTGGGCAATTCAGCAATGTTTGATACTCAAGCGCTGATTGCAAAAGAGTAAAGGCCTCCTGATGTTGATTTTGGATAAGTTTGATTTTCGCCAAAATAGACTGGCTATAAGCATAGTAAAGCCAGTCATTGTTCTTTCTGGCTAGGTCTTTCGATTCTAATAGCGTCATCTCAGCTTGAGTTAACTCTCCTGATGCAGCTAACCCAGCACCTTTGAAGTATTGCAGACGATGCTTATATTCTCCGAGTGGCTTCCTCTCAGCTATTCCCAACGCGGTATCAACGGCTACCAATACCTGATCTATTTGATTTAACTCCATATTAATCTTAACCAGGAGATAAGAAGCAAGAATGTTATCCGGGTCATTTATCACTGCACTTTGTATAAATGGCAAGGCAGACGTCAGGTCATCTATCTCTAAAAACTTCAATGCCTTGGCGATTAAGTCGTTTTGCAGTCCTTGATCAAAAACATTAAATTCTGACGCTAAATTCTCTCCAATGGCTTCTTCAAATATGTTTACCAGCGACGTGAAAACATGTTCAATAGTGTTCGCCTGAACCGTGTGTGTCATTCGGTTTGTTCGGCTATAAATTGTATAAACAACATTGAATTCACCTGGATTTCCACTTAAAGAAGTTTGCAATATATGCGAAGCACCAGACTTGGCAAAAATTTTAATGATATCCCTGCGTTCACCTACATCAATTCGGTTTAGTATTTCAATGACATCTTCAAGATGGAAAACAGTCATATCTTTATTCGGAGATATTCGTCTAATCAACCCTTCCATTCCACCGTATCTGAGCCATTGTTGATGTTCGTTCATGGACGAAACATCAAACGGTAAAATAAGAATACCCTTGTGCACGAGATCTTCGTTTCGATTAATTGAAGGATTTTTGTTTACGACGAGAAAAGTAATCAACAAAGTAACAATGAACACAGTAATCAAAGCAACAGGAGATTTGACTGCCTGCTTTAACTTAACTTTGGGTGTATTGATGGCCGGTACGACCGAACCGTCATTAATGATTGATATGGGAATTTCCCATTTATAACCCCTGCGTGGATAAGTTTTGATGGCTTCAGGTAAGCCTATTTCTTTTCTTATTTCATTTATGGATTGAAATATCACCTGTTCTTCAACAACAGCACCATGCCATACTGTCGACAGTATTTCAGACTTGGAGTGAATGGCTTTTGGGTTTGATGCTAACAAACATAATAACTCAAATGTTTTCGGTCTTAATACGATAACCTGACCGTTAATTAGCACTTCACCTGTCTGTCTATTTAATTCACAAACATGTTCACGTAAAGACAATATTCACTCCTGATTACGAGTACTCGGGCAAGCGTTCAACACTAAGAAAATGTTATCACATTGAAAGCGTCCAGCCGAAAAACATTTCCTTATGCCGCGTTATTAAAAATGAAAGACGTCGGGAGTGGAATTTACCCCTACTCCTACAAGCCAAAGCTTGTTAACTCAAACACATACCCATAAACTAAACCAAGCCAAAATAATAAAAAAAAGAGCCAAACAATGAAAAAGTGGATCCTAATTACCCTTGTCGTCATCATCACCGCAAGCACTATTGCATGGTTTAGCATGGATAAAAGCGTGCGCTACCTCATTCTAAATCCACCTGCCAACGAAAACGTTCTGTTTTGGACGACCGAACAACGCGACGCAGGGTTTAGAGCTATCGAAAAGCTTAAAGTCTTGCCTTATAACATGATTCAAAAAGGCCAAGCGGTGCGTCAATTTGAAAAGGTGAGTGCTCCAGAAATTGACATGCATTACATTCGTGAATTTATGCAGCAAAACCGAACGGCCTCCTTAATTGCGATGCACAATGGACAAGTCGTTCTTGAGGAATATGGCTTAGAGTTTACGCCAGATGAAAAATGGACAAGCTTTTCTGTGGCTAAATCATTCACTTCAACCTTAGTTGGCGCTGCGATAAAAGATGGTTACATAAAGACATTAGATGACAAAGTCAGTGACTACATTACCTCAATGAAAGGAAGTGTTTATGACGATGTGAGTATCGAGCAATTGCTCACAATGACGTCAGGCGTTAAATGGAATGAAGATTACAGCGATCCAAGCTCAGACGTATCTCGCTTTAACTTTGAAGCACCCGACGCTGGTGTCGATGCAACAGCAAGTTATATGCGCAAATTAGAAAGAGCCGCTCCTGCTGGTAGCCAATGGCTTTATAGCACTGGCGAAACCAATTTAATCGGGCTACTTGTTGTTGAAGCAACCGGTAAATCATTGTCAGCGTATTTGTCAGAAAAGATATGGCAAAACATCGGAGCTGAGCAAGATGCATCTTGGATTTTGGGCCCAACGGGCAATGAAATAGGAGGCTGTTGCATACAAGCTACGACCAAAGATGTCCTTAGGTTTGGCCAGTTTGTACTTGAACAAATTAATGGTCAAACCGACGCTATCGTTCCGGATACATGGTGGCAACAGGCGACTTCTGTCAAAGCTGAAACAGGCAGCGATAAAGGTGGCTACGGCTATCAATGGTGGACATCACATGATGGTACGTTTCAAGGCCGCGGCATTTTTGGGCAAGGTTTGTTTATTGACCCTGATGCGTCTTTAGTTATCGCAATTAACAGTAATTGGGAAAGAGCTTCTGGCTCAAGTGAGTATGATACCAAGCAAGAGATGTATCAGTATATTCGCAAAGCTGTACGTTCGAATTAAAAATACTATTAGTGCTCAGGAGAACAAAATGTGGTTAACAGACGTCGAGCTTGAATCAACAACAATAAAACTGATTCCATTAACAAAATCGCATGCTGCTCCCTTATTAGAAGCTGCGAGCGATGGTGAACTTTGGAATTTATGGTTCACTTCTGTACCAAGTACTGAAAAAGTTGAGGATTATATTTCAAATGCACTCGACCAAAAGGCGAGAGGTCAATCTTTGCCATTTGTAGTGGTAGAAAAATCTACGGGTGACATTATTGGCTCTACTCGATTCTGTAACGCAGATGCAAGTAATAAGCGCGTTGAAATTGGATACACTTGGTATAGTAAACGTTTTCAGCGTACATCGTGTAACACTGAATGTAAGCTATTACTATTAACCCATGCATTTGAAACGCTCAAGGCCATTGCCGTTGTGTTTTGCACCAATTGGCATAATCAAGCCTCAAGAGCTGCAATATTAAGGTTAGGTGCCAAGCAAGACGGTGTGCTTAGAAATCATCAAAAATTAGCCAATGGCGGCTATCGAGATACTGTTGTATTTTCTATTATTAATTCGGAGTGGTTGGCGGTTAAGCAGAATTTGGCGTTTAAGTTGACAGGTGCGATTGTCAAATAGCGCTCTTGGCATTTGCAAGCCTATTTGGCAGGCCAAGATCTGGTGTCAAAGACAACGAGCAATAAAATATAGAAATATAGGTTTCTTAATTTTATTGCTCTACATCGTTTCTTTGGGCTTTTTATCTAACTAATTAATTAGATACCATCAAATTATCTTCTAAAAAGCGGATTAGGTTAGTGTATAAGTCTTCGCGCTCGGCTTCGCCATATACGCCATGGCCTGCTTTACTGAAATTTAAGTATTCAACTTGTTTTCCAGCAGCTTCTAAATTTGCCTTCATTTTTTCAGAGTTTTTAACAGATACACGAATGTCTTTGTTACCGTGAATAAGCATAACGTTTGCTTTTATCTTATCTGCAAAGTTTACAGGTGAGTATGCATATAGTTCGTCTTGGTCGGTGCCGATTACACGGTGAAGGTAGGCTAGACCTCCGGTATTAGTAGGAATGTCGCTTTCTGTGTACATAAAGTTCATATCATATACGCCAACATAGCCAACAGTACATTTAAAGAGCTCGGGCGCTTTTACGCTTAACATGAGCGCTGCATATCCACCATAACTTGCTCCATATGCGCAAATACGCTCTTTGTCAACGGGATACTCGTTAACGACATGTGCAATGCCGTCTAGCATGTCTTGAATCATCAAACCGCCCCATTGGCGATGACCTGCGCGAATAAACTTATCACCGTAGCCACCGCTACCGCGGTAATTGACTTGAAGTACGGCAAATCCCCTGTTGGCAAGTAACTGTGTTTCAGATTCAAAATCCCATTCATCACGGATTCCGTATGGGCCTCCATGGATCATTATTACCAGCGGATGGCTTGTTTGAGTGTCTGATTTTGGCAAGGTCAGATAGCCATTAACTACCAAACCATCTTGAGACGTAAATGAAATGGGGGTTTTAGGTTTCATCATTCGCGGATCTAACCATGAACGATTAGCCCATACAAAGTCAGCTTTATTAGATTGGGTGTTAAATAAGTAATACTCACCCGGGTTAATATCGCTGCTTACATGCAATAGTAAGAGTTTTCCGTCTTCACTTTGACTTTGGATGAGAACACGTTGACCCGCGAACGCGGCCGCTAGAGACTTATGATAAGTTGCCGTTCGGCTTTTGACTTTAACACCATCAATTTGTGCATAGTGGTACTTAACTTTCGACGGCATACTCTCGCCGACAACGGGCATATTGAGTTCTGGGTCCCAATTATAAGTTTCTATATCTGCACTTAGGTTATCGAACAGTGAAGTAAGGGTCTTTGTTTCTAGATTAAATTGATAAATAGTATTGAGCTCTTGCGCACCAATATCACCCGTCAAAAATACTGTTTTTCCGTCATTGCTCAGTGCAATTGGTGCTAAATCGTTCATGTTTGAGACTTCAAACACTTGCCAATCATCTTTTTGGGATTCTCGGTACGCTGACTTTACGTTTAACTCATCATCAATCCATCGAATGAACTTTATATCACCTTCGTCTGTCGCGAAGACCTTTGCGCCTGCGTAAGGAATGACTTCTAGCTTTCTCTTTGTGCCAGTGTATACATTTAATCGGCTAATGATGGGTTGGCGCTTTCTGTCATCAATTAAGTATTTACCTTGCGTTGAAAAGGGATATTCAGCGATCAAAATGTATTTTTTGTCGTTTATTAATGGGCTAATGATCTCAGCGCTGGCCCTTGTTGCTTCTCGTTTTTTTAAACGAGTACCAGTGGTTGATTCACCTGCTCGATAACCGAACAGCATATTTGCCTTCGTGCCATCGATATTGACAGCGAATAATTCGCCTGTCGCAGTGGGACGGTCGAATTCAATACTTTTCTCTCGGTATTGGTAGACGATACGTTCGTTATTGATCCATGTGGCAGAGTGAATCTCGTCGTTGTTGGGTGGTTTGACGCCACCAACTACCTCCATTGTTTTACTGTCGAAGAAAAACATGACAATACGACCTTCGATTCGGGTTCTTGCAAGTAAATGCTTGCCATCTGGAGACAACTTCATGTCAAGGTAGTCACCGTGCTTAGAGAAAGCATTTATGGGTAGTACTTGTGCCACAACGGCATTAGATAGACTGGTAATTAATAGAAATAGAAAAACAAACAAGCGTGAAAGCATGAGATAAAGTCCTTTTTAATTAGAAGGGTACAGCTAAACAAAACACTCTATCCATTAGAGATATTGAGTTACCCAACAAGCATAACTTAATTTACGGCCAATAAAAACCCTGTGAGGCACTATGCCTCACAGAATTAATTTGACGCTACAAGTAAACTATTCCGAGGTACCTCTATCAAGCCCACGATTTCTGAGTAATGCATCGGTAGTTGGCGCACGACCTCTAAACCCTTTATAAGCGTCGATGTATTCCATGGTATCACCAGTACTGAATACAAACTCTTTGAGTCTATCTGCCGTTTCTTTGTCGAATATATTGCCAGCTTCAAGAAACGCATCAAAGCCATCAGCGTCTAATATTTCAGACCACATGTAAGCGTAATAGGCAGATGAATAGCCGCCTGCGAAGATATGCCCAAAGTGGGTACTTCTATGGCGCATGATGATTTCTTCAGGTTTACCGTACTCGCTTAATACGCGATCTTCAAATGCACGAATATCTAAGTCTTCAACCGTGCTTAGCTGGTGGTAAGCCATGTCTACTAGGGCTGACGCCGTAAATTCGACGGTCGCAAAGCCTTGGTTGAAGGTACTGGCGCTTTTTATGCGTTCGATAAGCTCTGATGGCATGGGCTCATCTGTTTTATAGTGACGCGCAAACTTTTCGAGCATATAAGGTTGTGCAATAAAGTGCTCGTATATTTGGGCTGGGAATTCAACCCAGTCTCTTGGAACACTTGTACCGGCAAGCGTCGGGTAGGTTACGTCTGATAGTAAGCCGTGTAAAGCGTGACCAAATTCATGGAACAGGGTCACTGCATCGCTGTAGGTCATAAGTGTGGGTTCGCCATCAGCCGGCTTGTTCAAGTTCATATTGTTTAAGATAAGCGGCTTAACATCACCTGCTAATTTTTGTTGTGTTCTAAATGCACTCATCCATGCACCAGAGCGTTTTGTCTCACGAGCATAGTAGTCGCCATAAAAAAGCCCAAGCGAGTTGCCGGTAGCGTCTTTAACTTCCCAAACCCGAACTACGTCGTTGTATACAGGCACATCCTGACGTTCTTCAAAACTCAAACTAAACAGTTTATTTGCCACATAAAACTGAGCATCGATCATATTATTAAGCTCGAAGTATTCAGTAATTTCAGCTTGGTCTAGGTCGAACCTAGCTTTGCGCACTTTTTCTGCATAGTAGCGCCAATCCCAAGGTTCAAGCTTGTGCTCTACTCCTTCTTGCGCCATGACTTCTTCAATCCATTGTTTTTCTTGCTCAGCTTTTGCAACTGCTGGCTCCCAAACTTTTAATAGCAAATCCATTGCAGCTTGTGGTGTACCTGCCATCGCATCAGATAAAACAAAGTCCGAATGATGTTTGTACCCCAATAGTTTGGCGCGCTGTGCTCGAAGGGCCACGATTTCTTGAATATTTGCCTTGTTGTCAAACTCATTGTCGTTGTCTCCGCGCATTGCCCAGCCTTTAAACGCCTTTTCGCGCAGGTCTCGGCGCGCAGAAAATTGCAAGAAGGGTTGGACACTTGAACGATTCAACGTAATCACGTACTTACCCTCTAATCCACGCGATTTTGCTTGCGCTGCAGCGGCATCGATAAGCGATTGAGGTAAACCCTCTAAATCGGTTTCTTCGAGCGTTAAGGTGAAAGCTCTAGCATCATTTAAACTATTTTGACCAAATGAAGTGGTTAAGCTTGAAAGGCGTTCGTTGATTTGAGCAAATTGCTCTCTTTCTTCGCCTTCTAGATTAGCCCCTGCACGCACAAACTCATCGTAAACGCGGTCTAGTAGTCTAAGTTGTTCAGCGTTTAAATTACTTTCGTTACGCTTGTTGTAAACAGCTTTCACGCGTGCAAATAAATCTGGATTCATTGTGATTTCAGTATTGTGACGTGAGAGCATGGGTGAAAACTCGCGTTGTAACGACTGGATATCATCATCAGATTCAGTATTTGCGACATTAAAAAATACACGAGCGACGCGTGTTAGGCGCGCACCAGCAAGCTCCATTTGAGCGATGGTATTGTCAAAGTCAGGCGTACTGTCGGCATTCGCGATGTTTGTAATTTCTGCTTTGTGCTCTTTCATTGCTGCTTGAAATGCAGGTTTGTAATGCTCTGTTTTTATCTTGCCAAAGGGTGGAGTATTAAACGGAGTATCCCAATCCTGAAAGAAAGGATTGCTGGCTAACGCTGCTTGATCGACATCGCTTGCCGTTATACTTGTTTCGTTTGCATTGGTGTCGTCTACTTGTTTTGAACATCCGCTCAAAGATAGTGAAATAGCGATAGCTAGCGCTAAACCACTTCTTTTTAGTTCGATTGATGGCATTACTTATCCTCTTATTTTCGATAAGTATGTCTACGTTTATTTACAGTAAAGTGGATTAGTTAAGTGACAATTTTTGAGGTGTCGAAATGTGAGTATCGTTACGTTCTTAGATTTTGAAAGTTAGCTCTGTCATCAATAAAAAAGCACAATAAATAATAACGTGAATCATTTATTGTGCTTTAAACTATAAAAAGGACTATTTGCTTATTTATTTTGATTGCTGACGATGACGACCAACAAGCAGCAAAGTCGCAAGCCCTATCATTCCTGCTAGCGTTGGTATTGGAACAGCGTTAACTGTTAAAGACTTAGTCGCAGTGCTATCTATTGTAAGAACCTCACCTGCAAAGACGTCTTCGAATACTTCAACATCTAAAAACAATTCACTTGGTGAATCGGTCGTACCGATTGCTTCCATGGAAAAATTGATTAGGTAACTACCATCGAATGAGTTAACAAAGCTTAAAAAGGAGAATCCAACTTCGCCAGGGGAAGCAAAAAAATCAAACAAATTATCCACTCCATCATTTGGAAGAGTTGTAGAATCAGTGCCCATTACGACTTCAAAAATACTTGCGTCAAACGACAGGTAGAATTCGAAAGTATCGAAAAAGTCTAAATCTGCGAGTTCAATTTCTACGTCAAACTGCTCCCCAAGAGTGAACTCAGATTCGTCAATATTGATCTTGATCTCATTTGCAGTTGCTTGAAAACTTAAACAAAGTGCCAAAGCGATAAAAAGTTGTTTACAAAATTTCATTTAATATTTCTCATTATTGTGATCAAAAAGTAGGGTTAACTTGCACATCTAGCTTTTGTGCATAGTCTGTACATGGCTCGTACATCAAGCACGTTGATATTCCCATCGTCATTCAAATCAAATGAAATATCGATTTCCTGACGTGAAATGATGGCTCTCATGAATGCACGAATATCAATAATATTGACATCACCGTCACCGTCGAAGTCACCTCGCACGGCGTCGTTTTGTAGCTGCATCGCTATAAGCACTGGATCATGGTCTGACATTCTAAAAGCGTCAGGTGAGTAGAAGCTTGCGATCTGCGCTTCCGTCTTAAACTCTACGTTGTAGTCTAAGGCAACAGGCTCATCGGAATTAATATGCCATTCACTTACATCACTTACATAATCAAGCGCGGCAGCGTTTGCCAAGGCATGATCTAGGTAACCAAACTCACCGCCAAAGGTGTAAGAGTAGGCGTCGTCACCAACAAAACGCTCAATAAGATTAGTGTAACCAGTATCGGTTAATGCGCGAATCGGATCTTCTTTAGCATAAGCGTTTAAATCACCAATAATCAGACTGGGGATATCGGTGCCAAATTCGCTTTCAAGGAAGGCAAGTACCGCTTGAGATGTTCTGACACGTGTAATGTTGCAAGCGCCTTGACCATTTACTAAGTCATCGTCGACGAGTAACAAAGTCCCTTCATCATCATCGCAGCTTCCTCCTTTTGAACGGAAGTGATTAACTGCAACGACAAGCTCTTTACCGCTTTGTGTATGCAAAAACTTCTGCGCCATGGTTGGTCGTGTATTACCATCGTTAAATAGAGTGCCGAATTCATCGCTTATTGAGTTTGAGCTGTCTAAGATTTTGACGTCGCCGACTAGTGAAACGCTTGCGGGTTTGTACACCATCGCGACAGTGATGGCATCGCTACCAATAGTTTGCTCATGCGAGACGAAATCATAAACCGGCTCGCCTAATTCAGTATTGATTTCACTGACGAGGCTTCGAATCGCTGAGCCTTCTCCAAAACCATTGTTTTCGATTTCCATTAGCCCAAGAATATCTGCATCCATTTCAACAATAGCCGCCACCGTTTTAGCTTTTTGTCGTTCAAGTTCAAGTTCAGAACCTGCGCCTCTGCAGGTAAAGTTTTGATTTGGTCCGCAACGATTACCAGTAACGTTTAGGGTTGTGAAGTAATTGAGTACATTCAAACTTGCAATATTCAAGTTCCCTTTAGCTAAACTTGGCGAAGCCTCTCGCGTATTAGTGGCGATTATTGTCGGTTCGCTTAAAGGTAGAATACGGTAATTTCCAAAAGCAAAATCGACTATTCCTTTCAAATTACTCACTGTATCGCCCACTCTAAGTGTATTGTTCGCTGACAAACCTCCCGTGGGATATATGACTACATCCGGGTTTTGTTCATTTGATGCATCATCCATAATAACTTGATTCAAAGCATTGCTCGTTTCTAGCTGAACCGCTCCTTCTGAGCCGGGAGCGAATAGGTTAGTCGGCACAAACAAACGCTCGCTAGATAAGGTTACTTGACCAAATCGAGCTAAGGTGAAATTTTCGCTGACTACCAGATCTTGTGAAGCTGTTACTACCATTCCTTCAAGTGCCTCGGTTTGATTCTCATCGCTAAATGGCAAGGTCAATTCAGTGAGTAAAATTGTGGGTTCTGCTTCTGTACAAAGAACCTCTGGCTCACTGGCATTGAGGGTCGTTTTTGTAAAGGTTTCGGAAACTTGCCCCAGCAACCTAATCACTGTATTGACTGTTGGTAATGTTTCGCTAGCAGTATAATTAACAAATATTGCTTCTGACGTAGCGTCATCATTGTCACTATCCTTCGCTTCTTCCTGAATAAAGAAACCACTAAAATTTTCATAAACGGCAGTTACCGTTCCTTCAATTATATGCGTTTCGTTTTGTAGAGTAGACTCAAGCGCTTCCCCTTGAATTGTACTGATTAAGGTCGCATCTTCGCCACACATTCCGATTTCAATAGGGGGCGTAACATCTCCATTCGAATCACCGAAGGATTGATTGTTATTGATCGAATCAAATGTAGAACTTGCAGGTGCTTGCCAAGAAAAGTCGGTGTATTGAGTGCCACTGCCTGATAGTTGGAGTGACTCACCAATAGGTGTACTGCTTAGTTCAGAAACACCAATATCTTCGCTTGTGAGTCCTTGTGCGGGGCCGTTGCTTGCGGTAAATGAACCTTCATAACTCAGAAACTGAATGACATTATTATTAGGGTCAACCAATGCTAAGCCATCAGGAGAACCATTTTGTATGCCGGTTTGAGCAAAAGACAAGACACCAAAACCATTGTCTAAATCGGGCACGATACCGTCAAGGTTAAGTGTCGCATATGAAGAACCATTGCTACCGTTGTAGAATACAATACTGAAGGTTGAAAGGTCAGTCCCTGCTAACGCTGCTACTTCAACTGCTTCACCGGTATCTGTACTGGCATTGTCGTAGTGTAGTTCATTGATGAAAACAGTACTGTTGTTGTTCCCACCCGTATCTCCACCTGTATCTCCACCTGTATCTCCACCCGTGTCCCCACCGGTATCACCGTCCCCGGTATCGCCATCATCACCGCCACCTGTCGTGCTGCAAGCATCACTTGGATACAGTAGGCTAACCCATTCTGGATTATCAATAAAAGGATTACGATTGCCCTGTAACTGGTAAATTCGGTTGTTTCTGAGTGTTTCTGATGCGTCAACTAAATCCGCTTGATGCCATTCAACTAAACGACACAACCAGCCAAGTTTCGCTTCATCAGTAGAGGTAGAACGATCGACGAGTTCAAGGTCTGGGGTACCATCTGTATCAAGCCCCTCGTATCGAATATCCATATACAACATCATACGAGCAACATCACCTTTAATAGCGTCTCGCGGCTCAAATGAATCATTGTCTTTCTTATTGATTGGACTTTCAGTTAAGCCAGTCCCACCCGCATCAAAATCAAGATTACCGCGTTCGCCGTTGATTGAAATATCGGTTGCTCTAAGGTGGTGTAGGTCGTTGTGTGCCATCAGTGATGTAGAGTTAAAACCATGGCTTCTTGGCCATGAGTGTTCTCTGTTCCAATTATCACCATTACTTGATGCAACCGAGCCACTGCCATTGGTCAGCTTAGATTGTGAGCGATTGCTATACCAAAGCAATACATTGTCGGTATTATTCGGGTCTTCGTCAGTGTAAGTAAGACCTGTCCATACTTCATTGTAATTTAAGGCCTTTTGACCTTGAGTAACAGTATCGCTCAGGACGCCAAGAATCACTGAGGGAGCCGAGTTTAAAGAAATTTCAGTAGTAACCGCTGCGTAATATTCAACCGAATTGAATGCGTTAATGTCGACGATGAAGGGTAGATCTGGACATTGAGATGTACCATCAGAAATTTGACATGCACTGCCTGATACAAAGCCAAGGTCGGGAGTATCATTACCATCGGAAGTCGTAAATGTTTGTCCATTATTCTCAGAGCCAAAAGTATTAGCCGCTGCACTAGACCAAGTGAAATCTGAATACTGCGACCCAGTGCCGCTCAATTGCAACGAATGGCCAACGGGGGTTGAGTTGCTCTCTGATACACCGATATCTACACTATTTAAACCATTGGCTGGCCCATCGGTTGCAGTTATTTGACCTTCGTAGCTTAAGAACTGAATAACGCTTCCATCTGAAGCAACTAAAGCAAGTCCGTCAGGGCTACCATTTTGAATTGAGCTTGATGTGAAAAAAGAAAGTGTACCAAATCCATTGCTTTGGTCTGACAGCACGCCAGATAGCGAAATGGTGGAGTAAACTGTACCACCATTACCGTTGTATAAAGCTATACTCATGCCACTTAGATCTGTGCCTGAAGGACCCGCTATTTCAACTGCTTCGCCTTCGTCAGCCCCGTCATTGTCATAATGCAATTCATTTATGAATGGACTAGCATGGCTTGCTCCCGCCAAAAGAAGCGCGAACAAACTCGTGTATTTCACGTTCATGTTGTTTCCCTTGAGAAGTGTTGTCGTTAGATTTTTTAGCTGTATGAGGGTCTAGGAA
The DNA here is from genome assembly GCF_003203515.1 of Glaciecola sp. KUL10. Classification (GTDB taxonomy): domain Bacteria; phylum Pseudomonadota; class Gammaproteobacteria; order Enterobacterales; family Alteromonadaceae; genus Glaciecola. Next base: position 284,067 of record NZ_BGNG01000002.1, read on the forward strand.
AAACATGACAGGAAAATGACAAATTTTTGACGATTCTGAATTAAGCAAACAACTTTACAGAATAGAACTAAACACGGCGCCTTTAACAAACAACTGAATTGCTCAACTCATCAAAACGTTTTCCCGCGGCATATTCTAAAATATTCTCAATTGTTGTCTCAGCAATATTTGATAGTGCTTCTTGTGTTAAAAAAGCCTGATGAGAGGTAATAATCACATTGTTAAAGGTTGTTAACCTAGCAAACACTTCATCATTTAGTACTTGATTGGATATATCATGAAAAAATATGTTTGCTTCTTCTTCGTAAACATCTAAACCTGCGCTACCTATGATGCCCGTTTTTAGTCCCCTAATGAGTGCGGATGTATCGACAAGGCCCCCTCTACTAGTATTGATAAGCATGACACCCCGCTTCATCTTACCGATTGCTGCGTCGTTAATGATGTGTTTTGATTCGTCGCTTAACGGGATATGCAGAGTGATAATGTCGGCTGCGCTAATGATGTTTTCAATGGACGTGTAATCAACGTTACTCATTTCGCCTAATCGAGGGTTTGGGTATTTGTCATAGGCTAGGATTTTACAACCAAAACCACTTAGAATCTCGATGACACATGCTCCAATTTTACCTGTACCCAATACCGCGACCGTTTTGCCAAACATATCGAAGCCGACTAACCCATCCAACACATATTGACCAGCACGATTTCGCATATACGCTTTGTGCAATTGTCGATTAAGCATCATCATCAGTGCCACAGAATGTTCGGCAACAGCATGAGGAGAATATTCTGGCACTCGTACGACGCTTATGTTGTGGCGCTTACATGCCTCTAAATCAACATTATTAAAACCTGCACAACGAAGTGCAATCAACCTAACGCCAATTTTTTCAAGTGCCATAACCGTGTTGGCGTCGCATTTATCATTGACGAATATGCAAACGACTTCGCACCCTTTAGCAAGGTCAACCGTTTGTTCATTAAGGGAAGCTGCGATGGTTCTTAACTGTATCTTTTGAGGATTGAGTTTATCGAAATACTCTTTATCGTATGTCTTTGTGTCAAACATAGCGACTTTGACACCTGAGTCATCTGATGAATTTTGCATATCTATTTCGCTAGATAAGTGTTCCGACAGCTGCTCGTATAAGCGTTCGTCAAGACCATTTAAAGCGTCAAGTTTAGCCTGTAAATCCTTAAGTCGTTGTTGATTATCCATTCACTTTTTACTCGCTAACTAGTTGAGAAGCAAACTCAATTTAGCACATTATTCTTAGTTATTTGTATTCAGCAAATAAACAATAACAAGAATTAAAAAGATACATGTGCTTTGCCAAAATACAACTGGGTTTCGCTCCATCAGAGGGGCTTTATTTTTCCTTAAAAATGAATTGCTTGGTTGTTTTAAATCAAAAACAAACTCTGATAACTCTTGATAGCGTTTTAGAGGATTTATGTGTAAAGCAGTTTTTAGAGTATCGTCTACCCAAGCCGGTATTTCTCGCTCATCATGCAAAGCGCTGCGATATCTAAGCTTGCTTTGTGCCGCTTTTGTTCTTGCTCTTGGCAGTGCACTTCCATAGGGTAATCTACCCGTTAACATTTGATAGCAGATAACGGCTAACGAAAATAAGTCTGAACGGGGGGCACCTGGCTCTCCTAAAAAATATTCAGGCGCAGTAAACTGAACGGTGCCTAGAATATCTTCATGCTCAGTACTTTGGGTCATTTCCATCAAACCTGCGACCTTTGTGGAGCCAAAGTCTATTATTTTGACAACGCCATTTTGGTCTATCATTATATTTTCAGGGCGCAAATCTTGATGGAGCATCTCTAAGCGATGGAAAACCATTAGCCCTCTGGCGATTTGTTCAATAATATCGCGTACGCTTTGCAAGCTGGGTTTGGGATTGTCTTGCATCCATTGGCTGAGAGTTTGCCCCTCTATATATTCAAACGTGGTGTAAAGAAAATTCCGCTTGTGTCCTGCATCACACGGTTTGAGAACATGCGCGCTATTAATGCGTTTTGCTATCCACTCTTCCATTAAAAATCGTTCTAAATGCGCCGCGTCTTCTTTTAATGCAATCGAGGGGGCTTTTAAAACAAAAGACCGTTGTGGATCTGAAGACAAGTCTTGCGCTAGATATACATGACTTCGAGCAGTAGAGTGCAATACTCTGAGTATTTTGAAGCCATCAAATTCTTGTCGAGCTTCTAATATAGGTGGAAACTTTAGGGTTGATAGTTGCTCTATGCGCTCTTTAGCGTCTTCGCTGGGTAGGTTATTAACTCTAATGATTTGGGCGCTTAGATTGTCTGAACTACCTAATTTAAATGCGCGTTCTCCCAATTGTTTAGCTGCTAAATTTAAATCATCCGAATTGTCATTTATGATTTCTTGCATATCCTGCTTGCTTAGATATTCATATACACCATCTGTTGCGAGTATAAAGATGTCGCCTTCAGCTAACTTTAGTGAATGATGTTCTAAGTCGAGTTGAGGAAAAATACCCATTGCGCGCGCAAGATAGCTTTGTTGACTAGAGACCCAAGTGCGATGATCTTCTGTCAGTTGACTAAGTTTATTAGCTCTAAAATGAAAAATTCGGCTGTCGCCTAGGTGAAAGATATAAGCCGTTGTTGACTTGAGAATCAGTGCGCTGAGCGTACACACATAGCCCTTGTCCTTATCGTATTTGTATTCACTCTTATCGGTTTGTGAATATAGCCAAGAGTTGTTTGCACTTAGTACTTTTTCGGCAGATTGTTTAACTGACCAAGTCTCGGATGTACAGTAGTAGTCCTCTAGCAGGCTTTTCACGCATGCTTGGCTTGCAATATGGCTGACTTGACTTGTGCTTATACCATCTGCAATAGCAGCCACTATTCCCTTTGTTGAAAGCTGAGGTTCAGCCGGGATCATTACGCCTTGAAAGTCTTGGTTTTCTGGCTTACGGCCTTTATCTGAATACTGCCCAACCGATACGCTTAATTGGCTAGGCATGGTGATTCTTTTTTCATGTGTTGTTTTTAGTAACTTTTGTAGGGTAGGAACTTACCCGTCATGGTAATTTTTACTCTATCACCTTTTGCATCTTCTTGCCGACTTAGGTCCATATCAAAATCAATTGCGCTCATGATTCCGTCTCCGAACTCTTCATGGATAAGTGCTTTGAAAGTGGTACCGTATACATTGATCAATTCGTAAAAACGATAAATTAATGGGTCAGTTGGCACAGCTGTAGGTAACGAGCCTTTGTAGGGAACAACTTGTAGTTGAGCGACAGCTGCTTCTGGTAGCTCAAGTGCTAGTCCTACTCTCGAAGCTTGATCCGCGGTCAAAGTCATTTGCCCGAGTAGGGCAGCAGTTGTCCACTCTTTACTTTGACCGACAATGTCAGCTAATTGTGGCCATGTGAGGTTCTTCAATTGCTTTTGTAATATGATTAATTCCGTCACTTCATTTCTAGTTATTGGTGTTGTCATAGTATTTTTCCACATAAATGCTTTAAGTTGTTCGCTTGCGATGTGTTGGCGTGAATTTAATAGCGGGCAAATCTGAAATCCTTCTAATTTACCCGCTCACTTTATTTATCAACGCGATTCACATTGATTATCAAGCGATTACGCTGCACGCTTTTTAGTTTCACGCACATGAGTAAGGTAAATTGGTAAGCCTACCAGTAAGAATCCACCCACTAAGTTACCAAGCGCAGTCGGAATTTCATTCCACATGAAGTAATCAATCAAATGAAAGTCACCACCCATGATCATTGAGAATGGGAATAAAAACATGTTAACGATTGAATGTTCGAAAACCATGTAGAAGAAAAGCATAATTGGCATCCACATAGCCGCCATTTTTGCACCAGCTGATGTCGAGATCATCGCTCCAACCACACCCATTGATACCATCCAGTTACAAAGCATGCCGCGAATAAAAATTGTAAACCAACCCAATACGCCTTGTTCTTTATAGCCCAAAGTTCTTGATTCACCGATAGTGGCTACTTTAGCTGCTACAGCACCACCGTCTATCTGATAACCATAGGTCAAAATGAACGATGCAAAAAATGCAGTGGTTAACGCGCCAGCAAAATTTCCACAAAAGACCAAGCCCCAGTTTCTCAGCATGCCTTTCACTGTGCATCCGGGGCGCTTATCGATAACCGCCAGTGGTACAAGTGTAAATACGCCTGTTAACAAGTCATATTTCATTAAATAAAGCATAATAAAACCGACGGGGAATAATATTGCGCCTATGAGTGCATTACCGGTTTGGGTGATAACTGTTATGGCAAAAAAGGCCGCAAGCGCGAGTATTGCACCGGCCATAAAAGCTCTAACAAGTGTGTCTTTGGTTGACATGAATATTTTTTGTTCGCCTTGGTCTACCATTTTCTTGGCGAATTCAGAAGGTTCTAGATATGACATTTTGATTCCTTGATATCTGTCGATATTATTTAGCTGTTAGCGCTTAGATTACTTGGATCATCTATAAAGGCTTTAAGCTAGTTTGTTTTATGCGTTTTCCGTTGGAAAATGCGAGAGCAAAAAAAACGTCCATAACTTTACTGGCAAACAAGCAGTAAGTTTATGGACGTCGTTGTCGATTTGAACCTTTTATCACAAGCCCCGTACAACATATACGGGCTGGTTCAACTTGCTATTTGCATAGATCAAGCCATCAGCAGTGTTTTTTTATGAAAGAGTTAAAAATATAATTAAATCAATTATTTAAGATTTTCGCTTGTTGAGCTACTTCTTTTGAATAGTGATCAAATTGATTGAGAAGTGAACCAAGTTAAACCGCTACGCACTTCTTAAGTGCGGTAACTTTGGTTGGGAATAAGGCGGGAAAGCATTTGCTTCCCCGATTGACATACTGGTTTAACTTGCGTTTGTACTTTCGAATATCTTATCAGCAGATGCTGCTACAAATCCCTGATAATACTCGCCATTTGACATTTTATAACGTTGTGCAAACTCGTAGAAACAGCTTGGAATACTTAACTCACCGTCTGCAAACTTTGCAGTTGCAGTATCAGCCATGGTTGAGGATTGCGCTAAACATACGTCTTGACCGCCTTTAATAAGACCGCCAGATTCATTCATTTTGTAGCCAGCTTCGATCAGTTTGTTATTCACTTCTTTGAGTTCGTTTATTGAGTTTAGATGATTTACGGATACCGTGAAATGATTTGCTCGGTATCCCCAAGCAGCCATCCAACCTGCATATTCTGATTCATCTCTAAGGGTCTTGTAATCGGCTATTGATACATCCCAGTGAGTGCCGGAATACAGGAAGTTTTCGTTATCAAGCGTTCGTTCATCAAGTTGTTCCACCATAGCTTTGATGATAACTTGTGATGCCTCGCTTAACTCTTCAACTCTTAATTCACTGATAAATACTTTGGGAGCAAGTGGGTTGGGGTGCTCTAAATGAATTGCACTGAGTTTTTTTGCCTCAAAGTTATACTCGCCTTTTTGCTCATAACCAAGGCTAACAAAATGTTTGGCGAGCTTTTCAATGTTCACTTTTTCGAAATTAAACGTACGAAGTGCAATGTGATCATTTACTATATCCGACTGCCCCGATGTATTACCAAGCAGTTCATGAATATTGAACGCGCTAGGCGTGATTTGAATATAGTCTTGCCATAATCCTGCAAACAAAGATTCTATCGTTTTGTGCATGTGTGTTTCTCAATGATTAAAGTGTTAAGCCAGGGCTCAGTGTTGTTGGAAGTGTCACTTTTTCTAATTCGACCGAGGCCACGGGGTAAGCGCAGTAGTCGGCAGCATAGTATGCACTGGCTCTGTGATTACCACTGTCGCCAATTCCGCCAAATGGTGCGGCACTGCTCGCTCCGGTTATCGGACGATTCCAATTCACGATGCCGGCTCTTATGCGAGCAAGGAAGTAATCGTAATCTGCTTTATCATCAGCTAGTAATCCTGCTGACAGCCCAAATGAAGTCTTATTCGCGCTTTCAATCGCTTTATCGAAATCATCAAAGCGAATAACTTTTAACAACGGTCCAAAGTGCTCTTCATCAGGCATATTGGATTCGATAGAAGTGACATCGATGATGCCGGGAGTCACAAATCCGGTAGTGGGGTCTCTATGTACCAAGCTAAGTAATGAAGTCGCCCCCATTTTAATTAATTCGGCTTGTGCACTTGCCATTGCAGCGGCAGCGTTGCTCGAAATCATCGCGCCCATAAAAGGTTGTTCATTTGCATCATAATGGTCGACTTTAATGTGTCTAGTCACCTCAATAAGTCTCGCTAGGATTTGGTCACCCTGTGCATTGTTCTGCAAATATAATTTACGTGCACAAGTGCAACGTTGTCCTGAGGTAATAAATGCAGACTGAATAATATCGTGTACAGCCGCATCGGTATCTTCAACATCTTTCACGATGAGGGGGTTATTACCGCCCATTTCTAATGCTAAGATTTTGCCTGGATGACCTGCGAATTGCTCGTGTAGAATTTTGCCTGTTCGCGAACTCCCTGTAAAAAACAACCCATCGATGCCGTGGTGAGACGCAAGCGCCTTGCCTGTTTCTACCTGGCCTTGAACTAGGTTAAGAACCCCTGCTGGTAAACCTGCTTTTTCCCACAGCTTAACCATTTCTTGCGCGACTAGCGGTGTCAGGTCACTTGGTTTAAAGACAATTGTATTGCCGGCAATTAATGCAGGTACGATATGGCCATTGGGCAGGTGGCCTGGAAAGTTATACGGACCAAATACAGCCACCACACCATGCGCTTTGTGTCTTATTACTGCTTGTCCGACAGGCATGGAGTTATTAACTGTTCCAGTGCGTTCGTGATACGCTTTTTCAGAAATTGCCACTTTACCTATCATTGCACCTACTTCGGTCGCTGTTTCCCATTGGGGTTTTCCAGTCTCTTTGGCAATGATCTTTGCTAACTCAGTTTTATGCTCGGTCAGCAGAGTTGCAAATCGTTTTATAATGTCTAATCGCCAATCCAGTGACGTGTGCTGCCATGTTAAAAAAGCTTTGCGAGCGGCTTTAATCGCTAGATCTACTTGTTCAATACTTGCAGAAGTGGCTTCCCAGATAACTTGGTTTTTTGCTGGGTCAATTGACGTGATCGCGTGTCCGTTTCCAGCTATCCAAGTACCATCAATATAATGTGTGTGTGTGTTCATACTTAGCTTGTTCTCTTTTGTGGTACGCAAAATCTGATTGAATCGCCATCAGTTATTGCTAGTGCGTCTGCGTGAGCTTGACTAATTTCGACATATTGTTTGTCAGCGATGACCAAGTCTGCGGTACATGCTCTAAAATTAGAGATAGAGGTATTGATAGCAAAACAAGATTGCGCAGTATCTGCAATTGTCTCAACAATTTTGACGGGTAGCTTCTTGCTATTGCGCACAGTCGTGACTTGCGCAACATTTGCCTCTACCGTTGGACCACCATCGAAGATATCAACATATCCTCTGCACATAAAACCTTCGTCTTGAAGTAATCTTAGTGCTGGTGCAGTCTTTTCATGCACCTTGCCAATGGCATTTTGAGCGGCTTCACTGAGCAAATTGACATAAATGGGGTATTTCGGCATGAGTTCGGCAATAAATACCTTTTTGCCAATACCTGATAGGTAATCAGCCGTTGGGAAATCCATTGAGAAAAAATGCTTTTCTAGCCATTCCCAAAAAGGCGAACGTCCGGCCTCATCACTGATCCCACGCATTTCAGCAATAACAGTATCTGCAAACCGATGTTTGTGCTCGGCCATAAATAAGAAACGCATTTTCGACAACAGTTTACCGTTTAGCCCGCTACGAGCCGACTCACGCAAAAACAGAGTGCAAATCTCACTAACGCCCGTATAGTCACTACACAAAGTAAGTAGTTCGACAGTATTGTGGACATTCAATTCTCTAGAAGCATGCACGACCTTACTGACATGATAGGAGTAAAATGCATCGTCTAATCCTACTGTTGCTTCAATACCACTGGTACCAACAACTTCACCGGTTTCAGTATCTTCCATGACGAATAAGTAGCTTTCGATGCCAGGTACTTCCGTTGTGCTTTGAAAAGCAGCTTCCGCTCGTTCAATTTTACTAGTTAACAAGCTTTCATTGACCGGTAGGGATGTAAACCCGATACCAGACTCTACTGCAATGTCATATAGGGCTGAATAGTCAGCCCTTGTAATGGGACGTATGATTTTCACAAGCCGCTCCTAATATCAGTGCTATTTAGTTGTTGTCTTGTTCTGAAGCAACAACTGATGCAACTGCTTTTTCAAAGCGAGCAAGTCCCTCGATGATGTCTTCATCTGGAATCACTAACGAAGGGGCAAAACGCACAACGTTCATACCCGCAACCAAACACATTAGCCCGTTGTCATTAGCCGCAATCATGAAGTCTCGTGCACGGCCTTGATACTTTTCGTTCATTGCACAACCAAGTAACATGCCTTTACCGCGTACTTCAGAAAAAACCTGATATTTATCGTTTATCTTCTTTAGGATGTCTCTGTAAAGCGTCTCTTTACGCAATACACCTTCAAGCACTTCTGGTTGATTAATGATATCTAAGGCCTTTTCAGCGACTGCGCAGGCAAGGGGGTTGCCACCGTAAGTCGAGCCATGGGTACCAGGCTTGAGGCTTGCTGATACTTTATCGGTTGCCAACATTGCGCCTATTGGAAATCCGCCCCCCAAAGATTTTGCAGTGGTCAGGATGTCCGGCGCAACGCCCAGGCCCATATAAGCATAGAGATGACCGGTTCGACCGACACCAGATTGTACTTCGTCGAATATTAATAAAGCGTTGTGTTTATCACAGAGCTCTCTTACTCCCTTGACGAACGCTGGGTCTGGTACGATGATGCCACCTTCTCCCTGTAAGGGTTCCATCATAATTGCACAAGTGCGATCAGACATCATGTCCGCAAGCATTTCTAGGTTATTATAATCGCAGTGTTCGATAGCACCGGGTTTTGGACCAAAGCCGTCAGAGTACGCAGGTTGACCACCGACTGTTACTGTGAAGAATGTACGACCGTGAAAACCTTGTTTGAAAGAGATTATTTGATCTTTATCGTTGCCAAAATGGTCTATTGCATATCTACGCGCTAGTTTTAAGGCTGCTTCGTTGGCTTCTGCGCCTGAATTTGCAAAATAAACCTTATCGGCAAAAGTAGCATCGGTAAGCTTTTTAGCTAAACGCAGAGCCGGCTCATTGGTAAAGACATTACTTAAGTGCCAAATCTTGTTACCTTGCTCATTAAGCGCTTTGACTAATTCAGGATGACAATGTCCAAGTACGTTAACCGCGATCCCGCCTGCAAAATCGATATATTCTCGGCCTTCTTGATCCCAAACTTTTGAGCCTTCGCCTCGAACAGGCACCATAGCGGCTGGATTATAGTTAGGAACCATCACATCGTTAAACGTATCGCGAGTTACTTGCATATTGCACCTTTTAGAATGTCGAGTAAATCCTAGGTCTTGTATAAACAATCACCTAATATGGCCGAGTAGTATGCCAGAATAAAAAAGCTTTGTCGTGGTTAAATTTGCCTGTAGCCCTTTATATTCAAGGGGTTTGCACGTATTTGCATGAAAGCTGCATAAACATGCAGAGAGAATTGGAGGGTTTTACTCTTTACTGTCAGCTTCTTTGATTTTAATCTCAAGTCCGGTCAGATTTACCTTGGTTAGCAAGACCACGTCTTCCGATTTGATGCCAAAATTCCGCAAATAAAGCATGGATGCATTTTTAGATAACAATCCGTTATTCTTCATCATTTTAAATTGCATGTAGCCTTGACATTGGAACAATAAACGAGCGAGAGGGTGAAGTTTCGCCTCGTCAACCGACTTAATACTGATTTCTTTTATCCGTGCGTAGTCTTCTAAACCGATGCCTACTGTTAACCAACGGCACTTTAAATGAGCGACCATATCACTGTTAACGTGACTTGCATGTTTTTTCCAAAGTGCAATTAGGTATTTTGTGCTTGGTTTAAGCTCTGCAAGTAGTTTAGCCTTGTTGGGGTTGTTCTTTTTACGGGTTTCGACAATCATTTTTTGAAGGTGATGGTCAAAATGCTTCACATAAAGTTTCGCAATTGCGCTTCTGCCCCAACTGCTCATCAGTCCAATGTTATATCCTAAGTACCACTTAATACCCTCTTTCTCTGCAACGGCTTGGCAGGCTTTTCCAGAGCCAAGGGAGTATTCCCACATGTGTTTGACAAGTTGCGGAAATTGCTGGGCTTTGGGAGGGAGAGAACGCTTGGCAATCAGTGCTGGTAGTAAAATCCGAAGGCTTTCTATACCAACGAAACTCAAAGCTCCTCGCGTGGTGTTAATAACAATAGGACTTCCTGTTGAATCTACTCTTCTATATTTAGGCTGTCGAACAAACTTGATAAGTGATGCGGAAAGCCAATCAAGCTCCTCCATGGCCGATTCGAGTCTAGAAATTGAACACGCTTCGGTATAGAGAACATCAAGCACTCTTCCCACACTGGGGTGTATTCCGAGCACTTCGTTTAGTAAAAATTCAGGGTCTTCGAAATGTTTACGTAGATCTGTTATGTAACTTTGATGAAATTCAGCTTCAGCCTGCTTTAAATGGCCCTTAGTGATGTCTGCTTTTTCTTCTCTTGCTTTATTGGCCACTTCTTCGACTAGTAATAACTCACGTCTAGCCTCAGCCTGTTCAGAGTCTTCAAGCATTTTCATATGTGCAGTTTTCTGGCCCGATAAAATGATCGCTTCATCGAGATCTGCTAATAGATGCTCAAATCTTGAATTGATAGTGCGTGCAAGTTGAGAAACACTGACTTTCATAATGACCTATTGTGATTAACTACTGTTCAATAAAGTTTTGCAGAATTTCATGTCCATATTCACTAAGCAAAGACTCAGGGTGAAACTGCACGCCATATATGGGGTATTGTGCATGTTCGATCGCCATGACTTCTTTTTGTCCGTGTTGTGTGCAAACTGCTGTTATCTTTAATTCGGTCTTCGCCAGCGAAATCTCTTCCAATATTAACGAATGATAGCGCGTGACACTAAATTGTTCGGGTATTGCTTTAAAAAGCCCCGTTTGGGATAACACTTCAATTTTAGAAGTTTTACCGTGTCTAATGATTGGCGCGTTAATTAAGCGCGCACCAAACAACTCGCCTATCGCTTGATGACCTAAGCACACTCCCAAAATCGGGATCTTGCCTTTATATTCATCAATTGCCTTAATTGAAATACCGGATCGAGCTGGTGTACAAGGCCCAGGTGATATAACCAGATGTGTCGGTGAAAAACGGGCAATATCGTCGACCGATAATTCATCGTTTTTGAACACACAAACTTGGCAGTTAAGTTCTTCAAAGTACCTCGCCAAATTGTGCGTAAACGAGTCATAATTATCGATAATTACCACCATGCTTTTTCGCACCTATCTGCTTACAAAACCCAATGCTTTATAAACCTTATCCAAGGTATCGGATGCAGTCGCTGAAGCTTTAGTTGCACTTGCCTTCATAACTGAATTTAAATAAGCGGTATCTTGCCTAATCCGTTTGTATTCTTCTTGTATGGGCAGCAACATGCCAACTACGGCTTCTGCAACATCACCCTTTAAATGCCCATACATTTTATCCTCATATTTAGGGACTAATGAATCGACCGTTTCCCCCGTAGCTAGCGACAATAGTGAAAGTAGATTCGACACACCCGGTTTTTCTGCGATATCAAAATAAATGCGAGCTTGCTCATCGCTATCGGTCACCGCTTTTTTTATTTTCTTCGTGAGCTTTTTAGGGTCCTCTAGTAATCCAATGATGTTGTTTGGATTGTCATCAGATTTCGACATCTTTTTGTTGGGCTCTTGAAGACTCATGATGCGAGCACCCGTTTTAGGAATGAAGGGCTCGGGTAGGGTGAATATGTCTCCGTACAAATTATTGAAGCGAGTTGCGATGTCTCGTGTCAACTCAAGATGTTGTTTTTGGTCATCACCAACGGGCACTTGGTTGGCTTGGTACAATAAAATGTCGGCCGCTTGAAGAACTGGGTACGAATATAGTCCCACATTAATATTATTCTCATTCTTTTGCGATTTGTCTTTAAACTGGGTCATGCGATTAAGTTCGCCCATCTGAGCATAGCAGTTAAGCACCCACCCTAACTGAGCATGCTCTGGCACATGTGATTGCATGAAAATAGTGCTTTTCTCTGGATCGATTCCACACGCAAGGTATAAGGCTAAACCATCCAGGCAAGCCTGATTCAGCGCGCTAGGATCTTGGCGCACCGTAATCGCATGTAAATCTACAAGCATGTAGTAACAATCGTAATTATCTTGCATATCAACCCATTGACGAAGCGCGCCCATATAGTTGCCTAGGGTAAGCTGGCCCGACGGTTGGCAACCACTTAATACAACAGGTTTTCTAGCTTTCATTTTTTTCTATTCCTATAAGGTTCTTAATCTAATTGATGCTTTTTGTTTATTTGAGTGCTAAGCGCATCTCGTTGATAGCATGTTCATAATCATCTGCGTTGAATATTGCAGAGCCAGCGACAAACATGTCTGCACCAGCTTGGCGCACGTCTGCGATGTTACTAGCTTTTATACCGCCATCAACTTCGATACGCACATCCAAACCTAAGTCGTCGATACGCTTTTTGATCGCTTTGATCTTTGTTAGTGCATGCTCAATAAACGACTGTCCACCAAAACCTGGATTGACAGACATTACCAATACATAGTCAAGTTGATGCAGGGTATGATCTAAAACAGTCAATGGTGTGGCTGGGTTCAGTGCTAGCCCTGCTTTGCAACCATGACTCTTTATCAATTGAATACTCCTGTCTACGTGCTCCGATGCTTCGGGGTGGAAACTTATCATTGAGGCACCCGCTGTCGCAAATTGAGTGATCATTTCATCAACGGGTTTGACCATTAGGTGGACGTCAATTGGCGCTGTTATTCCGTGTTTTCTCAATGCACTGCATATCATCGCGCCAAACGTAAGGTTCGGCACATAATGGTTATCCATCACATCAAAATGCACTATATCTGCCCCAGCTTGCAACACAGCGTCTACTTCAGCGCCAAGTTTCGCAAAGTCTGCAGAGAGTATCGAGGGTGCAATTAGCGGGGAGTGTTTCATCTGTCATCTTCCAAAAGCGGGTAGTCTACTAAATTCTCTTTAGCTTCAAAAGGTAATGTTTTGCCCTATATTGATGCCGATGCATTGCCGTGGTGCAACCGTTGGTCACATTTAAGTAACTGAACACTACAAATGAAATCTAATTAAACATTTGCCAATTAAATATTATCTTTTAATTCAATTGCTTAGGTGTTTATTTTTGGTTTTTGTAAAATGGGCACTGCATTTGCTAAGTACAATCAAACAATAAGAATAAATAATGACAGTAATCATTTATTAACTTGTACACTTTTTACGGAGAACACAAATGAAAACTTTAACTAAACTGACGTTGGCCGCTGCGGTTGTAGCATCTTCTTTCGGTATCAGTAAAGCTGCAAACGCAGAAGTTTCTGCTAACATCGGCGCGACGACTAACTACGTTTGGCGTGGTGTTTCACAAAGTGCAGACGCTGCATCAGTATCAGGCGGTATTGATTATGCAAGCGAAAGCGGGTTCTACGCAGGAACTTGGGTTGGTTCTTTAGGCGATGCTGATTCTGGTTTCAACGGCACAGAAACTGACTTCTATCTTGGTTTCGGCGGCGAGACAGATACATTCAGCTATGACGTTGGTTATATCTATTACGCATACACTGAACTAGACGATTCTGATTTTGGTGAAATCTACGCAAACATTGGTTTGGGTAACTTCGGTGTTGGCGTTGCTTATACTGTAAACAGCCAAGTAGCTGAAGGTTCTTTATTCGATTCAGGCGACATCTACTACTCAGCTAGCTACGGCGGTATTGCTTTGGGTAGTGATTTTGAATTGGCGTTAACTGCAGGTCTTTATACTTTTGACGCGGACTCAGACGCTGATTATGCTCACTTCCAAGCTGATATCAGCAAGGGTGATTTCACTTTCAGTATTTCAAAAGCGCAAGAAGAAGCCGGCGATGATGACATAAAATTCATTGCAAGTTGGTCTGCTAGCTTCTAAAAACGATTTGTAATTCGTTTTACGTTGTATCTAAGGACAGCCTCATAAAAGAGGCTGTTTTTTATTGTGGGTTAGAAATCTTTGTCCGTAGCTATTTTCGGTCCACAGAAAAATAGCCAAGACGGCTTGTTCATTTTTGTATACATAGTATACTACCCAGTAATTTCTTAAGTCCTTGGGGCAGTGATTTGTTCTCTACAATACTCAAATTAAAGCACAAACCTTTGCAGACACTTGTAGTGACGGTGTTAGTATGCTCAAGTGCTTTAATACTGCCAAAGGCTTTTCAAGCCTCTTCTCATTGTTCACAACATTATGCAACGGCCGAATCATCATCTACGTTTGTTTGCGAGCAAACTCTGCAAAATAGAGTGAGTTGGTCGACTTGGTTACTTAATAAGTCCAAATCAAGTCAATTCCATTTTTTAGACTTACTTGAGCTTTTATCTAGAAAAGCTGATTAGTCAGTGTCTGCCAATAAGTGGAAAAAAGCAGTTAAAAGCGTTATTAGTAGCTTCTTGGGTGTGCAATCACAGCGAAATTACGAAGAAGATTTTACTGAATCCCCCTCTCCCTTACCTTTCATTGTCGTGGGTGTGGTGTTCGTAACGATCTTCGTATTATCTTTAATCGCATTGGTTTCGTTGGTTTCTTAGCAGGTTAATGTAAAAAGTGTCACACCAAGCTCAATGTGCCCTGGTGCTGCTTATATGAGTTAAAGAATTCGATTAGTTGATGATGACTAACAGGCCGAGAGATAAAATACCCTTGAATGTAATCACAGCCTAGACCAGCTAGCATATTGAGTTGTTGTTCAGTTTCTGCGCCTTCAGCAACAATCGGTACACTCAAACTATGAATCATTTGAGTTAAGGAGCTAATAATGCGTTGCTGCTTCTTATCTGTATCAATTCGGTCGAGTAGGGAACGGTCTAATTTTACAGTGTCGTAACCAAATGAACTTAAGTAAGATAGTGATGAATAACCGGCACCAAAATCATCTATGGCAACTCTAAAACCCAATTGATTAGCAAGTTGAACCCACTGACTTGCCCGTGAAAAGTTTGTAATAAGGGTGGTCTCAGTAATTTCTAGCTCCACTCTATTTGGTGAGATATTACGTAGGTCAAGTTTGTTTTTAATTAGTTCCAGCGCCTTGTCATCTTCTAGTTGAGGTGAACTGATATTAATTGACATGATGAGTCTGTTGTAACCCAATTCATCAAGGCGCTCTAATTCGTTGACTACTTCAGTTGCAATCCAATCAAATAAAATAGTCATATTTTCGCTTTCTTCCAATACATCAATAAAGGTTAAAGGCGGGATATTACCAAGCACAGGGTGCTCCCATCTGCACAGTGCTTCAAGTTTAGTTATGTCCTGCGTCTGTGCACAAACAATCGGTTGATAAACCATTCTGAGTTGATTTGCATTAAGGCTACTTAGAAAGTCATGTTTGATTGAAAATCGTTCTTTGGCCTTTGCTCGCATTGAAGCGTCAAAGAATCTATATCTATTTTTACCATCTTCTTTTGCTTGATACATGGCTATATCAGCGTAACGAAGCAATTGATCTGGTTTCAAAAGACCTTGTTCTTGTATTGCAATGCCAATACTTGCAGTCATGTTGATGTTACTGTCGTAAACCGAAAAAGGTGAATTAAATAATTCGACAATAGCCTTTGCCATCTTTAGGAGTGAACTGGTGCTAGAATAGCTCGTGTAAGCTATTACAAATTCATCACCGCCGATGCGGTAGACCTTAATATACTTGTTCGAAACTCCTTTCAATCGATAACCAATCTTTTTAAGGATGATATCACCGGCTTCGTGACCTAAATTATCATTGACGGGTTTAAATCCATCTAAGTCTAGAAAAAAGATGGCAATTTTTTCATGCTGTTTAATTCTAGAAATATCTTCTATCAACACGTTTCGAGTAAATAGGCCTGTTGTCGAGTCTATCGTAGCTTGGCGAACCAGTTTTTGCTGCGAGTACTCTAATTCATTCTGATAGTTTTCGAGTAGATCAATTGCATTTCTAAATTCATTTTCGAGGTCATTGAGTTCGTCGACATGTTTGGAGTGCTTGATGTTACCTAGCTTTAAACGAGCGTGATCATATTGTTTATCGCCTATCAGCTTAATGGTTTTTCTTAGCTTATTTATTTGAGAAATGGGAATAATCGAAAACAATATAATCGTGATTAAAATACCCAGTGTTAAGGTAATAAAAGAAATAATGACATATTGTTTTTGCTTTTGTTTGAGAGAGACTACTTGATTAACGTTGCTAACCAGTAGCAAGTTGAGATCTTGATGAATGCCTTGAAGTCGATTTTTCCACACAAAAAGATGCTCCTGCGTGGTGCTAAGCAGTAAACCATTTGTCGAAATACTATCGAATTGTTCGATTGATAGCGTCTCAGAAAAAAAGCTTGGGATTACTTGTAGTTCATTACCTGTGTTTTGAAGCATTGACGATATGGTTCGTTGTTCATCTGCTAAGTTTAGGATGTCACTAACTAAAAAAGCGTTTACACCTAAAACAGATGAAACATAGTCGAGTGTGGGCGTAAATTCCGAAGCAATCGTGAAGCTAATCCCTTCTCCATTGTTACCCCTATACAAACTAGAAACCATCAAGTAACACCTAGATTCGCAAACTACTCCGGACACTTGGTTGCTATCGCTAATTAATTGGTTAACGCTTTCTTGTAAACGTCCATTAATTCTATCTCCCAAGTAATATTTTTGGTTTTTTTCTTCAACGACAAGCGCATCTAGCGAAAAACTAAGCTTAAGTTTCGACCAGTTAGCTTTGAAAAATTCAGTGGCAGGAAGTGCTACCTCGTTGTTAGGTGCGGTGTTATTTAATAAGTATAAAGTAAATAATTCTTGTGAGGCATTGATTTGAGCTTCGATAGCTTTGTCTAATAAGAGCTTAAGAGAGTCAGTTTGGCTTTGCTTTAGCTCACTTAATTGATTATTGAGTTGATGATCTTGTTGGCTGCTGACAAAGCCATACGAGGCGGCAAGAGATACTAAAGCAACAATATTTATTGTCACTAAGGTCTTTAGCAGCAAGCCCTTTATTCTTATCATTTTTATACGGCTATCTTATTGTTTTTATTTTTCTACTGAGTTCATGTTAACGATACAAAAGTCTAATTCATAGTGGGTAATGGTATGATTTTTTAAATTTGAAATGATTTTTAAGAACATTTTTAGCGAAAAAATAAGTATTTAGTTTTATTGACATCTTTTCCTGTTTTTATTGTTCATTAAGTGCTTATCTTGCATGGTACAAGGCTAATACTTCGGTCACTTTATTTCTGATCGCACCTTTGCAGCTGATATTTCGCTGAACATCAATCGATGAAATTGAATCTGCATGTTGATAAATTTCTCTGGTAATAGCTAAGTCATGATTTGAAATGAGTGTTGCCACACCACGCTCTTGTACTTTTTGAGCTTCTAATACTATTCGTCTTTGATCTTGTTCACTAAATTTGTGTCCAGCATAAGCCGTAAAATTAGCGGTTTGATTAATCGGAGCATATGGAGGATCACAGTATATAACATCACCTACTTGAGCAAGCTTGAAAGCTTTGGAAAAATCACCGCATAGAAACTCTGCTTTTTGCGCAACCACATTAAATTGGTTTATTTCTCGTTCAGGAAAATAAGGCTTTTTATAGCTACCAAAAGGCACATTAAACCCGCCTTTAGCATTGTATCGACATAATCCATTGTAACCATGGCGGTTTAGAAATATGAATAGGCTCGCTCTTTCTAATTTGCTGGACGCATTATTGAAGTGCTCACGCAAGGCATAGTAGTTTTCGGGGGTATTGTTTTTACTGATAAATAGCTTCTGCGTTTTGTTGAGAAGTGACTGGTGTTTAGTTTTTATCAACTTGAATAGATTGATAAGATCAGGGTTTGTATCAACAAGTAGATACTCTTCAAACTCAAGGTTTAAAAATACAGAGCCACCGCCGACAAATGGTTCAATTAAACGCTTCTTCTTGTCACTGGGAAGATTGTCTTTTATGTGATGAATGATACGCTTCTTACCGCCAGCCCATTTTAAGGGGGATTTTCGTTCTGTGTTTAGGCTTTGCTGGTTGGCATCTGCGTTTTTTATTATTTTTGTATTCACTGATGTTTTGATGGCGTATTTCGTGGTGCAGAGATTAACATAATTTAAGACTTGTTTTGTATTTCTTGTTTTATTTGCCCTGCTACTTTTGCAAATGGCTCTGCATTGCGAACATTAGCCGGCAAATCTTGAACGGCTCTCCTGGCTTCATCAAGTGAGTTAAAGGCTTGAGCATATAAGACAACATACCACGCTCCTCCATACCGATTGGTTTCATAGATCCATGTATTTTCTTTGAGCTTGTTAGATTCAATATACGTTGCTAAAACCGATGGGTTTTGTATACCGGATAGTTGTAATAGCACAGCATCATCTTCAAGCGTTAAAATGATATTTTCATCGAACAAATAGGCTGGCGTTAATTCTTCAGCGGTTTCTTGCTCTAAACCCACACCAAGCGCGGCATCTAATTGCTCAACATTTATTATATCCGGTACCGCAAAATCGCCGTTGGTCGCTGAGTCTTCAACACTTTCTGGACTATCTTCCACTTTGCGCTCTGTATTTCGATTCTGCCAATCAGAGACCAAAATTTCGTTGGCTTCAAAAGGCATCTCTTCGACCACTTCAAGCTGTGTTTGCGGCAGTATTTCGAGATTGCTGGTTTGCTCAGCTTCGTCTATAGAGGTTGTTGTAATATCTTGTGTATCTTTTGCTTCAGCAACGTCAGGAAGCTTGCCAGTTTTTAAGAACTCACTCACATACCCGGGATATTGCCATGAAATCATGCCTATGAAACTTGCGAAAAAAATAACCAGTACGGCTGAAATAAACCATTTGTTACCCAAAAGATTGGCGCTATTTGCTTCTCCACGGCCGAAGAACTGACCTCTGAAGCTCGCATTGCTTTGAGACATCAAGTTTTCAAGTGCTTTGGGATCAAAACCAGTAGAAGAAATTGAGTGGTTGGACAACAAGACTGGTTTGTCGCTATTTTTATTCGGTAACCATTGTTTAGCGTGTTCTGCCCATTTCGTTTCACCGAACAATATTATATTTAGGTGCTGATCTTTAGCATGTTTTCGGCTGTGTATTACCCACTCCCAAAGCTCCTGCAGAAAGTCATTTGGCAGGTGTTCTGAAAATTTAATACACACCAAGAAAGGTCCGGACTGTTGAGAAAGTGATTTGAGTAATTCTTTTAACGGGCGAACATAGCTGCCTACCGTTTGTCCCATCAGTTGACGACAGATAAGACGGCGATAGTCACTTGCATCCATTGACTCTTGAGCTTCGATATAAGAAATTTCAGTGTTTTCTTTTTGTACTGATAAGAAGTCTTCTAAGCTTTTCTGTTGTTGCGCTATCGTATCACCACTCACAAAAATGAGTTGCGACGAATAATTGACCAAATGTTCAAGCCTGTTTTGCAATTCTGTCAATTATGTTGTTTCCTATCTTCTTACCTAGTGAGTCTATTTTCGACCAATTTTTGTGTTATTCATTTAATCGACAAACGGAATTTCGTTGTATTTGATACCAAAAGTACTAGCCAAGTAGGTCTGTTAGCTCGTCGGACGTAACATCATCATAAACGCCAGCCTTACCAATATCAGACGGTAATATAAAACGCATCGTACTATCGAGGACTTTCTTGTCGCGTTTCATGTGCTTAATATAAGCGTTCGCATCCATTTCTGCTGGCCCTGTAATAGGCAGTTGAAAGTAGGATATTAATTCTTGAATTCGCCCAAACTTTGACATATCAAGCCAGTTACGCATGTTTGAGAGCTTTGCAGCAAGAACCATTCCAGCAGCGACAGCCTCACCGTGAAGCCAGACGCCATAGCCTTTTTCTGCTTCGATTGCATGCCCAAATGTGTGCCCGAGGTTTAATAAGGCACGCACACCATTTTCACGCTCATCCAATTTGACAACTTCAGCTTTTATCTTGCAACATTCGTATATTATGTGACGTAACGCGTCTGGGTCTCTTGCTTTAATGGTCACAGCATTGCGTTCTAGCCATTCGAACAGATTGTAATCGTACATAATGCCGTACTTAATGACTTCCGCCATACCAGCATTGAACTCACGTTCACTGAGCGTTGAAAGGCTATTTGTATCAATATATACGGCTTTGGGCTGATAAAATGCACCGATCATATTTTTGCCAAGTGGATGATTAACACCTGTTTTTCCACCTACCGATGAGTCGACCTGCGATAACAACGTAGTAGGAACTTGAATAAATGGGATACCCCGTTGAAAGCAGGCTGCAGAAAACCCTGCCATATCACCGATGACTCCACCCCCTAGTGCGACAATGGTTGTGTCGCGTGAACAACCCAGTTCAATGAGACGGGTCTGAATATGTGAAAAGGTATCAAGTGTTTTGTATTTTTCACCGTCGGGAAGTTCAATCAATTCAACTTTTAATTGAGCGACGGTAAGTGCCGAGATAATCGTTTTTGCATAAAGCGGTGCGACAGTCTCATTACTAACCACAACTGCTTTTTTTGTCGTTATCTCAGAAACTAAAAAACCGGCCTGATTGAACAAACCGGTTTCGATATAAATGGGATAACTACGATCTCCCAAATCTACGTTCAAAGTGGGCATTTCGTAGTCTCCTTACTCAATGTCTATGCGTGTGGCTGTTTTTCTTTGTCTGCGCGATTGTTTTTTACGCGCTTTAATTTACAAGCCAATTTTATTTATGATTTGATTTGCAACGGCGCGTGCACTCTGGTCGTCAGTTTCAACGACGTAATCGGCTACATCTTCGTACAATGGGTTGCGCTCGTTAGCTAAATCTCTTAATACTTGCTCTGGGTCTTCAGTTTGAAGAAGCGGACGCCTTTTGTCGCGTTGCGTTCGTGCTACTTGTTTGTCAATTGTTGTCTGCAGATACACAACAATACCGCGCGCCGACAATCTATTACGAACATTTTTAGACACGATTGACCCGCCACCCGTTGCAAGCACGATACCCTGCTTGTCGGTTAAATCGTTAATGATGCCTTCTTCGCGTTTTCTAAAACCGTCTTCGCCTTCAAGATCAAATATCCATGCGATATCTGCGCCTGTTCGTCGCTCAATTTCTTGATCAGAGTCATAAAAGTCTAGATGCAGTTCGTCTGCAAGGTGCCTACCGATAGTACTTTTGCCTGCTCCCATCGGACCGACAAGGAAGATATTACGTTTTTCAGCCATGTTTGCTTATTTCACAGTCTAATATATCTATAAATGAAGCTGGTTCGGTGTCTTTATTTTTGATGAACCACCTATGTTCGTTTTAATAAGTAATTGATTTAACTTAAAAAACGGGCGAATAGTTTCCCCATTGGAAAATCTGGAACGCGGATTATCTCAAGTAATGATGAATAGATGCAAGCTTTGTGTGAAAAACTGTCAAAATTAGCCTGTAGCACTGTCTATTTAATCTGAGGTCAACGCGCTGATGAATGTACTTAGTCACTCATTTTATTACACATTTTTTAATTAATTCACTCGGTTATTATTTTTGGTGTTACAAAGATCAGAAGTTCTCTTTTTTCTTCTAGTGTAGATGATCTTTTGAACAAATTACCCACAATTGGTAAATCACCAAATAGCGGAACTTTCGAAACAGCATCTGTACTAATTTGTTGAAATATTCCTCCAAGTACGATGGTTTCGCCATTTTCGACTAAGACTTGTGTGCTTATTTCTTGCGTGTCAATTGCCACGGCAGGGCCTGTCGAGGTAGAAACAGTTTCGCCGCGAGTATCTTGAGTAACAACTAGGTTCAAAATTATCCTGTTATCAGGCGTAATGTGCGGAGTGACTTTTAGGCTAAGTACCGCTTTTTTGAATGCTACAGATGTTGCACCACTCGATGTGGCTTGTACAAAAGGAATTTCGGTTCCCTGTTCTATGTAAGCCTCTTGCTGGTTAGCTACTGTAATGCGTGGACTCGCGATAATTTCGCCCTTGTTTTCTGACTCTAACGCGCTTAACTCTAAGTCAAGTATATTGCCATCAAGCAAATTCGCTATTTGGAAACCAATGCGCCCTGCGCTATTAGACACGGGTAAATTGACGTTCAAGCGTTCTGTTAAAGAGGGAACAAGTCCTGCGCCCGCTAAATTAGCGCCTTCTGCAGAGCCGGAGACACTGCTATCATTTCCCGTTCCAGTAAAGCCCCAGCGGACACCCAATTGCTCATCGATATTGTCTCGAACTGTCACCATTCTAGATTCGATTAATACCTGTTTGACTGGGACGTCGAGTGATTTGATAACCCTTCTGGCTTCATCGATTGAAGCTAATGTATCTCTGATAAGCAAGGTATTCGTTCTTTCATCCACGCTGACACTGCCACGGTTACTTAGAATACCCCCTTCGCTAGATTTCAATATGCTTGCTAACTCAGCTGCCTTTGCATAATTGACGCTAATGTTGGCAGACGTTAATTCTGCAAGATTTTGCACTTGCTGTTTAGACTGTAGTTGCTGAGTTTCTCTTGCCGCTAATTCTTCAGAAGGTGCGATTAGTAAAATATTTCCCTCCAAGCGCTTATCAAGCCCTCTGATTTTCAAAATCATATCCAGCGCCTGATCCCATGGCACGCCAGTTAAACTGATCGTTACATTTCCGTTGACTGTGTCGGTGGTAACTAAGTTAAACCCATTTACTTGGGCGATTATTTGAAGGACTTGGCGCACCGGTACATCTTGAAAATCTAGTGAAATAGGCTTGCCGGTGTATTGAGGTGTGTTCACCTGTTCAATTTCGTCTTTGGTTAACGGTGAAATACGGACCAATACTGTATTTTCATTTTCCGTTTTATTGACTTTGACTTGGTCACTGTAAGTTATTTCAACACGAATCACATCTTCGTCTTGAAATGTTTCTATTGCAGTCACATTCGTGCCAAACTGAGTTACATCAATTTCAACAAACTGTTCATCAGCCAAGCTTGCACCTTCGATACTGAGTGTTGCCTTTCCTTGTGCTTCAATCAGGTTGACGCGAGCGGGCAAGGATGTAAAGCCTAATTCGACTACGCCAGCTGCTCCATCTCTTGTAAAATCAATATTGTTAAGGGTGCTAAGGCTTTCATTTTTTTCATACGCAGCTGGGTTAGATAGTGGAACCTCAGATACTTGTGCATGAGTAACCCCAACAGAAATACTAATGCAAAATAGACAAGCAATTAATCTTGTAAACGTGTTTCCGGCATGAAGTTTTTCTCGACTATACATTATCATTTTCCCCAGGCACTGAAGACATTGTCAGTGTTGCTTGTTTTGTTTTCCAGCAGCCTGCTCCATCTGGGAGCAATTCTTGAATAACCAATTGTGTATCGTTAATACTCGTCACCTTGCCATTAAACAGGCCTATATATTGGCCACGCTTAACGCGATGGAGGCTACCGTCATTCGCCTTGATTAACGCCCACTGTTGACCGTTAATACTAAACACGCCCGCCATTCTTAGTGCATCGATACCATATGACTCGAGTTTTGTTTTTTGACGATTGCGTTGAGGTTGCAAGCAATTAGCGTTGTTATTTACGACTTCTGCGCTTTGTCCAAGGTTTTGTTTGCGTTCAAAAGGGCTTCTTAGATCACTTGCACCATATTCAACCGGCTCTAGCTTGTTGAATTCAGGATAAGCCTCAATACTCACTTGAGTGTTTTGCTTTATGTCATTGGTAAACACGACGAGATCATCAACTTTTGCACCGCAACCGCTAAGCATGGTGCCACCGGTAAGTAATATGAGTATTTTTTTCATTATTTACTCCTACTCCGTCGTAGCTGCACGATAGGTTTTAGCTTGCATTTTCAATGACAACTCACCGTTTTGAGTCGAAATATCGAAGTCATGCAGCGTCACAATACGTGGTAGGTTTGCGATGTTCGAAGCAAATTGACCAAACTCGTGATACTTACCGCTTACCTCTATTTGTATCGGCAATTCAGTGTAAAACTCTTTAGGAATTTCTTGTTGCCAGTTTAAAAGTTTAAATGACAGGCCTGCATCGGTGCCTACAAACGTAATATCATCTAGCAAACCGGGAGTTTCGTTGCTTGTGGGAAGTGATTTAAGCATTGAAGAAAAGTCTTCTTCAATTCGAGCAAGTTGTTCTTCGTAAGCTCTTAAATTAACTGCAACGCGATACTTTGCTGCAAATGTTTGTTTTAACTCAGCTTCTTGCTTTTTGGTCGCTTCTAAAATCGGAAGTTTGCTACTTATAATGCCGTAGTAACAGATAGCCGATACCAATATGACGCAAAACAGCGCAACCACTACTTTGATTTCTTTAGGCCAAATGGCAACTTGTTCAAAATCGAGTTCGTTGATTTCTTTGAGTTTAGAAAAATCAAAAGCCATTTAGTTTGTCCCCTCGTTTTGCTCGTCGATTGTCACTGGGGCCACCTTTGCACTCAAAGAGAAGGTTAACTTGAAATTACTTACGGCATTAAGTGATGCCGCATCGGCTTTTATCGACGATAATTCACCATTGGTAAACACTTCCGAGGCTTGGAGGTTACGCATAAAAGAAGATAGCCGGTTATTTGATTCGCTGATCCCAACCAGTTCGATACGATTGCCATTGCGTGACATCTTTTCAAAAGACACACCATTAGGCACGATGCGCGCAAGTTCGTCGAACATGATGGGGGATACGTTTCGGCTAACTTGCAGTTGTTCAATTAATGCCATTCTTTGTGAAATGGCCGATTTTGTAGTCTTAATATCTCTAATTCTTGCAATTTGGGCATCTAGAATACTGATTTCTTGATTTAGATAATTATTGCGAAACTCTTGATTTCGAATTTGCTTTTCAATGAATTCGCCGAGTAACCAAAATGCTAAAAACACGATTAAGGCGATAAATATCAGAGAGCCCAAATATTGTTTTTTATCTTTTTGACGCTGTTCCTCACGCCAAGGGAGTAGATTTACATGTGCCATTCGTTAAAACCTCTACTCGCAAGACCAAGTGCGATAGCCATTTGTGGCGAGAGCTTGATTAACTCTTCGGCATTTAATTTGTCTGATATCGAGGCCCTCAATAATGGGTTGAAGTTTTGGACCTCGATTCCTAAGTCTTTACTTAGCTCCTCAGCGATACCCGGCAGTACGGCTGCTCCTCCCGCTAGCAATATTTTTGTGGGTTGAAGCTGATGAGTGCTTGATGAATACATTTGCAACGCGCGCTGAATTTGCTGTTGTAACGCCGAAATAAATAAGGGAAGAGTATCGTTGAACCAAGCTTCTGGTGCTGTCCCTGCAGCTAATTGATCTTCGATTTCTTGAGTGTCTAAACTGTGAATGACCGATAAATCTTGGATAAATTTATTGATGCCAAATGGATAGTCTTTGCTATAGGTGACTAAGCCATCCTTTACAAAGCACAATTGAAGCATACTTGAGCCAACCGATATACAGCACTGAGGTTCTTCGTCCTGTATGTCACTGAAATACTTTATTGCATTGCCTAATGCATAGGTTTCGATGTCAACGACCTTTGGCTCAAATGGCACTTCTCTAACGAGTGTTATGCGGCTATCAACTAGTTCTTTATGAGCGGCCGTCAGCAACACTTCTACTTTGCCGACGTGTGCTGAGCTTTCTCTTATTTCCTCAAAGTCAATGTAGACTTCATCAATTGGATACGGAATCAAACTATCAGCTTCGATCTCTATTTGGCTTTCTAATTCAAAATCTGTTTGGTTTGGTTCCATGAAAACTGTTTTACTGATAACTGAAGGGCCAGCAACTGCAATAGCGACCAATTTATGCTTGTTTTTAAGTGACAGTTTGACTTTTTTAAGTGCGCGGCTAACAGCATCGTAATCTTTGATTTCTCGCTCATTGAAAGCATTACCATTTATCGACTCGCAAGCAAAGCCCGTTACTTTTACGGAATCGTCTATTCTATCTAGACAAATAGCCTTGATATAACGTGTGCCAATGTCTAAACCGATAATGCTTTTAGCTTTTTTCTTAAAAAGCGAGTTCATTCAATAGTCGCTCTGAGTTAGTTCTAGTATGATATGTCGTTAATAATACTGATTTTCTTTGTTTATACTGTTGTGTTAACGACACATAGGTATAAATAATGAATATTTTAATGCAATCTAACAACGTGAATAATTGCCAGTGAAGTTACTTAAAACCTTATTTTTACTATCCTTGCTAGGGTTTATCCTAGGTGTTGCAAGTGTTTTAGGTATGTACTTATATCTCAAAGATGACCTGCCTAGTGTTGATGTATTAAAAGAAGTCAAACTGCAAACCCCCATGCGTGTCTTTACTCAAGACGGTAAATTAATCTCGCAATACGGGGTAAAAAGAAGAATACCTGTTTCGCTAGAAGATGTCCCCGAGACCTTGGTGCAGGCTATTATCGCGACAGAAGACAGTCGTTTTTACGATCATATCGGTGTCGATCCCATCGGTGTTTTGCGCGCCTTTGTCAACCTGGTGGTAACAGGAGAAAAAGGGCAAGGTGCAAGCACACTGACGATGCAAATGGCTCGTGGCTTTTTCGGCCTTACTCGCAAAAAAGTATATTCTCGAAAAATAAAAGAAATCTTTATTGCTTTGCATATGGAGCAAGAGCTTAGCAAACGTGAAATTCTCGAGCTTTATCTCAATAAAGTCGAATTGGGGCATCGTGCATTTGGAGTGGGTGCAGCCGCGCAAGTCTATTACGGCCGTGATCTACACGAATTGACCTTGGCAGAAATCGCCACCATTGCAGGTCTTCCACAAGCGCCCTCTGTATTAAATCCGATAAGTCGTCCTGACCGCTCAGTTGAAAGACGCCGAATAGTCCTATTAAGAATGTTGGATGAAGGCTACATTACTCGTCAACAATATGATGAGGCTGTTTCTGCGCCAGTAACTGCAAAAAAACATGGCGCTGAATTAGATCTTGATGCACCGTATTTGGCAGATCTCATATACAACGAAATGGTCGAAATTTACGGTAAAGAAATTGCTGAGACCAGCGGTTTCAATGTGTACGCGACCGCAGATTATGAAACACAAAAAGCGGCACAAGAAGCAGTCATTCAAAATTTACATGATTACGATGAACGACATGGTTATCGAGGTCCTATCGAGCAACTATGGCAGCCACTTGATGTGAACGCGATGGAAGAGCAAGGATATAGCTTGCCACTATCTGTTGAAGACGCTCAAAAGTTTGAAGAAGAGTTTGGCTTTTATGAACCTTGGACGCAAGAGCAGATTATCGAGCGCTTGAAGCAGGAAACAGAATATGGTCAATTAATACCTGCGGTGGTGACTCAAGTCTTTGAACAAGAAGTTGAAATTAAACGTTTAAAGTTTGACGATAATGAGTATCAATTGTTAACCCAAACTATCTCTTGGGATGGATTAGACTGGGCAAGACCTTTTATCAATGACCAAAGTCAAGGGCCTGATCCGCAAGTTGCGTCGCATGTCGTCACCGAAGGTGCTTTAATTTATGTGCGCCAGCGAAAACAAGACCAAGTGTGGCAAATAGCACAATTTCCAGATGCTACCGGCGCGCTAGTAGCTATGTCACCCGAGAATGGTGCCGTCAAAGCTGTCGTGGGCGGCTATAGTTTTTATCAAAGTCAGTTTAACCGTGCCACACAGGCTAAGCGCCAAGTCGGTTCAAATATTAAACCCTTTATTTATGCAGCCGCACTTGATAGCGGATACACCATTGGCAGTATTATAAACGATGCGCCGATTAATCAGTGGGATGCTAACTCTGGTGTCGCATGGCGCCCTCAAAACTCGCCAGCGATTTACGATGGACCTATTCGTATGCGCGTTGCGCTGGGCAAATCAAAAAACGTAGTTTCAGTGAGGTTGTTACGTGGGGTGGGTTTGGATGAATCGGTTGAATATGTGCAACGCTTTGGCTTTGAAAAAGAAGACATTCCGCGAGACGAAACCCTATCACTTGGTTCCGGTTCGCACACACCGCTTGAGGTCGTCACTGGCTTTGCGTCTATTTTCAATGGTGGCTTTGCGGTCGGACCTTACTTCATTCAACGTATTGAAAACGACCTTGGTGATTTAATTTGGGAAGCCGATCCTGTTTATGCGTGCGACCCTTGCATAAGTGAAGATGAGCAAGTAAACGAAGTCATTGACGAAAATGACATCGAAGCGCTTTTAGCGGCAGAATTTGCGAACACGCTACCCGAGCAAAATGATGCTACCGTAAAGCGTCCTGCTGAAAGAGTGATCAGCGAACAAACCGCATTTTTAGTTCGGGACATGCTAAGAACCGCAGTGCGTGCGAATGGTAGCTGGAATAACAAGACGTATTGGCTAGGCACGGGTTGGCGAGCGCGTAATATTTTGCAAAGAACCGATATTGGCGGTAAAACCGGCACAACCAACGATTCTAGAGATACTTGGTTCAGCGGTTATGGCGGTGATTTAGTGGCCACTTCTTGGGTCGGCTTTGATGATCCCGCTCGACAACTTGGGCGTGTGACCAGAAACCAAAACCTGGTCAACAAAGATCCAGAAAAATTTAATTGGATTGGAAATGCTTTGATTGGCGTTGAAGATGGTGCGAAAGGCGCCCAACCTGCTTGGATCAGGTTTATGCAAAGTGTACTTGAAGGCACTGAAGAAAAAAGCAAACCGATTCCCGAAGGTATCGTCAGCGTCAGAATTGACCGTGCTACTGGCAAGCTAACTGATAAAACCGACCATACCAGTTTGTTTGAATACTTCAAAAAAGGAACTGAACCAACCACTTATGTACTAGATAATGAGTTATCATTGCCGATAGAAGAAGAGGAAAAGACGACAGAAGTCGAAGATATCTTCTAAACTGACTATATAAATATAAAAATATCTCTTAAAGGCACACACACATGAGTGATACTGGTCAAGAAAAATGCTTGTATATTCCATATGCAGGCCCTTCTTTGCTTGAAACCCCCCTTTTAAACAAAGGAAGCGCGTTTAGCGAAAAAGAACGCAAAAACTTTAATCTACTGGGCTTACTGCCACCTCGTTATGAAACGATTGAAGAGCAAGTGAGCAGAGCCTATAAACAATATAAATCATTTAACGACCCCATAAATAAACACATCTATTTACGCGCGATTCAAGATAACAACGAAACGTTGTTTTATCGATTGGTTCAAGCGCATATCGAAGAGATGATGCCCATCATCTACACACCTACAGTAGGCGATGCATGCGAAAGCTTTTCTGATATCTATCGCAGTTCGCGCGGACTCTTTGTTAGCTATGAAGAGCGTCACTTGATTGATGATATCTTGCGCAATGCAACAAAACGCAAGGTTAAGGTAATCGTCGTTACCGACGGCGAGCGTATTTTAGGCTTGGGTGACCAAGGCATCGGTGGCATGGGTATCCCAATTGGTAAGCTGTCGCTTTACACTGCCTGCGGTGGGATCAGTCCCGCTTATACACTGCCGGTGATGCTTGACGTAGGAACCAATAACAAAAAACTACTTAACGATCCTATGTATATGGGAGCGCGTCACGAGCGTATTGAACAAGATCAGTACTATGAATTTGTTGATATGTTTATTAAGGCCGCTAGAAGACGATGGCCTGAAGTGATGATTCAATTTGAAGATTTTGCGCAACCCAATGCGATGCCTTTATTGAAGAAGTATCGCAATGAAGTGTGCTGTTTTAACGATGATATTCAAGGAACAGCTGCTGTTACCTTAGGCACGATATTATCAGCGTGTAGAGTCAGAGACGCACAATTAAAAGACATGAAAGTCGTGTTTGTGGGGGCTGGCTCTGCAGGATGTGGCATTGCTGAAATGCTCGTTCAACAAATGGTATTTGAAGGGCTAGACGAATCAGCGGCGCGCAAGCAAGTGTTTATGATCGACCGCTATGGCCTGTTGACCGAAGGTATGGCTGATTTACGAGATTTCCAACAAGCCTTACAACAACCTAAAGAGGCCTTAAGCGATTGGAATTATAGCGGTGAATACGCGTCCCTATTGGATGTTATTAACTGCGCGAAACCACAAATACTCATTGGTGTATCAGGGCAACCGGGCTTGTTCACTGAGCAAGTGATTAAAACCATGAAGTCTTATGAGTCAAAACCGATTATATTTCCATTGAGCAATCCTTCACGACAAGTCGAAGCCAGACCTGAGCAAGTGATCGAATGGACTGAAGGAGAAGTCGTTATTGCAACAGGTAGCCCTTTCAATCCAGTGGAATACAAGGGTAAGACCTTCCCGATTGCACAGTGTAACAACAGTTATATCTTCCCGGGGATTGGCCTTGGTGTGATTGCAGCTAAAGCAAGCAGTATCAGCGATGAAATGCTAATGGCAGCAAGTAACGCATTAGCGGATGCATCGCCAATGGTAAATGATCCGAATGGTGAGTTATTACCACCACTAACGCAAATTGGTGAATTGAGCCGTAAAATTGCTTTTGCGGTAGCTAAAACAGCAATCGAACAAGAGTTAGCCTTAGGTATGCCTGATGCCTTATTAGAGCAAAAAATTGAGAGTAACTTCTGGCGAGCTGAGTATCGACCTTATAAGCGAGTTTCGCTTTAAGAACACACCCAGCTTACTTTGTATTTGTGCTGAAGTAAGCTGGGTAAATAATAAGACAAACTACAAAGATTCACCTACAGCACGTTTATCTTTGAACGCCCACAATGCGCAATATACCAAACCAATGACTGGCATAAATAGATTGATAACAAAACCGAGTAAC
The DNA here is from genome assembly GCF_003203515.1 of Glaciecola sp. KUL10. Lineage (GTDB taxonomy): Bacteria > Pseudomonadota > Gammaproteobacteria > Enterobacterales > Alteromonadaceae > Glaciecola. The sequence continues at coordinate 315,098 of NZ_BGNG01000002.1, forward strand.
ACAACTAAAAATAAGTTGTCAGTTTTACCTTTGGCAAGAAAGTAAGTAAATACTAACCCTAAAATGCCAAAACCTAGAAACATGTAAAATAGTAACATCGCCACCTCTACCTTCCTTAGTAAGAAGTGTTTGATATTAACTCAAACCAATCAACTAGGATACAAAGGCAACATAAACACCTTTGAATTACGCGTAAAATTGTACATCTCTTGTTTTGAGCTTGGCAATACGTCGATGCTTTGTGGTTCGAAACCCTGTTCCAAAAACCAGTGTGCGGTGACCGTGGTCAGTACGAATAGGCGGTCCAACTTGTAAAGCGTGGCTTTGCGTTTTAGCGCTTCTAACAGGCGTTCGCCTCTATTCTTACCGCGATAATCTTGATGCGTGGCGACACAGGCTATTTCGCCGCTATGATCGTCTTCATACACGTATAAAGCGGCACAACCGATGATCATGCCGTCTCGTTCGATAACCGTGAATTGAGTGATTTCTCTTTCTAAACGCTCGCGTGAACGCTTGACCAACACACCTTTTTCTTCCAAAGGCTTGATGAGTTTTAAAATCCCACCTACATCGTCGATGGTGGCTGTACGCAGTTTTTCGTAGTGGTCTTGCATAACCAACGAACCGGCTCCATCGCGGGTAAATAACTCTTTTAAAATAGAACCATCGACCTTGTAGCTGACGCAGTGAGCGCGTTCAACGCCTGCTTCTACACTGGCGATCATCGCAGACAAACAGGTTGATTCGGCTACCAATCTGCCTTCTTCTTGTAACTGCTTAATAGTGTTTAATTCACTAGTGCGTAGCAATTTACCGGTGTCTTGGTAAATACCGTCTTGTTCGGATAAAGTAATGATTTTATCAGCTTTGAGTGCAATAGCGGCTTGTGTCGCAACATCTTCATGAGAGAGGTTGAAGACCTCGCCAGTGGGCGAGTATCCCATTGGCGATAGCAAGACTATCGAGCCGTCATTGAGGTGATCGTTGATACCTTCTGAATCAATTCGCCTAACTGAGCCCGTGTTTTCAAAATCAAGTCCGTCTTTGACGCCTATCGGCTTTGCGACCACCATGTTGCCCGAGCACACTCTTATCTGTGCACCGTGCATAGGCGAATTAGGTAAACCCATTGTCAGCAATGCTTCGATCTGGCTGCGCAATGAGCCAGCGGCATCTTTTACGCACTCAAGTGTTTGCTTATCGGTAACGCGCACACCTTCATGAAAAACAGATACTTGCTGTCTAAGGCCCAATCTTTCATCAATTTGTGGACGAGCCCCGTGCACTAGAACCAAACGCACACCAAGGCTATTTAACAGTGCAACATCTTGGATAATACGCGCAAAGTGTTCATCTGCAACGGCTTCGCCACCAAACATAATCACAAAGGTTTTACCACGATGTGCATTGATGTAGGGTGCAGAGCTTCTAAAAAGCTTGATGCTGTCTTCGTGTGATAATCCCATTATGGTTTAACGCTCATTAATTCAGGTTTCGGCATTTTTCGGATCGTAGTTTAGGCCAATAGGGTATCTAGGCGTTCAAGCTCAAGATACAGTGCTTTTGTGACCATTTCTTTACTCGTGCCGCCAAGAATGTTGCGTTTATTTAGCACTGCTTCAAGCGCAAGCTTTGGATAAACATCCGAGTCTATTTCTGGATGAATCGCCTGTAAGTCTTCAATAGGAAGTTCTTCTAAAGCACACTTTTTAGCAATCGCAGCCACTACGGCTTGACCCGATATATCATGAGCGGTTCTAAACGGAATGCCTTTATCAACCAAGTAGTCTGCTAGCTCAGTGGCATTAGCATAGCCTTGTTGAGCGGCTGTTCTGCAACGCTCTTCATTCAGGCTCATACTATCGAGTACTTCAACGCTAATGCATAGGCAAATATGCCATTGATTAACGGTGTCAATGGCACCTTCTTTGTCTTCTTGCATGTCCTTGTTGTACGCTAAGGGCAGTCCCTTCATCGTGACTAGCAAACCTTGTAAATTACCAAACACACGTCCACATTTGCCACGCATCAGTTCTAGCGCATCAGGATTCTTCTTTTGTGGCATCAGCGACGACCCAGAGGTTACGCTATCACCTAATGACAAGAATCCAGCTTCACCAGAATTATAGAAAATTAAGTCTTCTGCCATTCTGGAAATATGCATCATGCTAGTACTGGCAACAAACAGTAGCTCGAGCACAAAGTCGCGATCTGAAACTGCATCAAGGCTATTTAAACAAGGTCCATCAAAGCCGAGTTCTTCAGCAATTTCATAGCGGTCGACTGGGAAAGTCGTACCCGCTAATGCACCACACCCCAGCGGGCATTGATTAAGACGTACAAGTAAATCTTCTAATCTGGATAAATCGCGTTTTAGCATTTCAACATAGGCTAAACACCAATGCGCAAAATACACGGGTTGTGCGCGTTGTAGATGAGTGTAGCCAGGGATAACCGCATTTTCATGGCGAGAAGCGCAAGATAATAGTGCTTTAATGACTTGTAATACATCTTGTTTAATAGATAGTAAGTGCTCACGGCACCACAGTCTAAAATCAGTCGCAACTTGGTCATTTCTGCTTCGACCAGTATGCAGTTTACGCGCAGTGTCACCGAGTGTTTCGGTAAGCGCTGCTTCTACAAAACTATGAATGTCTTCTTCTGTAGAGACTGCAAAGTCAATTTCGCCTTTGCTAACTTGCGCTTTTAAATCGCTAAGCGCTTGTTCGAGTGATTGTTGTTCTTCAACAGATAGCACGCCCGCTTTTTGCAAAGCACGAGACCAAATGATTGAACCAAAAATGTCTTGTTCAGCCATCACATAATCAAATGGAAGTGAGTCATTCACTTGTTTGAACATGTCACTGCTGCCGCCCGCAAAACGGCCACCCCATAATGCCATGCCTATTTTCCTTCTTGTGCTTTAAGGGCTTTGATTCTGCTAGATAAGCTAAACAAACGAATGAAGCCTTCTGCGTGTTGTTGGTTATATACGTCGTCTGCCCCAAAGGTCGCGAAATCTTCTGAATAAAGACTATTAACCGATTTGCGTTTAGTCACGGTTGCTTGACCTTTATATAGCTTAACGACAATTTCGCCAGTCACTAATTTGGCGAAGCTAGCTGCACCTGCAAGTAATGCGTCATTAAGTGCAGTAAACCACCTACCATCGTACATCACATGCGCAAACTCTAGGCCGAGCTGCTCTCTGAATTTGAGTGCTGATTTGTCGAGTACTAAGGTCTCTAATGCTTTGTATGCTTTTAGTAAAACGGTGCCCCCTGGTGTTTCATAACAACCACGTGACTTCATGCCTACTAGGCGATTTTCAACGATGTCGATACGACCGACGCCATGAGGGGCAGCTAAATTATTTAGCTCAACTAGGGCGTTATAAGGGGAAAGCTCAACTTGGTTAACGTGAGTTAAACGACCTTGGTCAAATGTCAGTGAAACTTCTTCAGCCTTATCGGGTGCATCTTCAGGATCGACTGTCATTGTCCAGACTTGTTTGGTAGGTTCACACCAAGGATCTTCTAGTTCGCCGCCTTCGTGCGAAATATGCCATGCATTGGCGTCACGTGAGTAAATCTTGGTGGCAGAGGCAGTCGTTTCGATATTACGTTCTGCTAGATAATCGAGTAAGTCTTCGCGAGAAACCATATTCCACTCACGCCATGGTGCGATAACCTGTAGGTCCGGTGCAAGGGCTGCAAACGCGCCTTCAAAGCGAACTTGGTCGTTGCCTTTACCGGTACAACCGTGACACAGTGCATCAGCGCCTACTTTTCTAGCAATCTCAACTTGTGCTTTTGCAATGACAGGTCTTGCCATTGAAGTGCCTAGTAAGTACTCACCTTCGTAAACAGCACCCGTAGTGATGGTCGGAAAGATAAAGTCTTCAACAAACTCTTCTTTTAAATCAACAATGTAACATTCACTTGCACCAGAGGCGATGGCCTTTTCATGCAATCCTTCAAGCTCTTCATCACCTTGACCCACATCGGCGGCAAATGCGACCACTTCACAATGATAATTCTCCTTTAACCAAGGGATGATGGCCGACGTATCAAGGCCTCCCGAATATGCTAAGACTACTTTTTTAACCGTTGGAGTTTGTGTGCTCATGATTTTCCTAAACGTTTGTTATTTCTTTTTTTATAAAGACCGATATATGTTGCTTTTGTTTCGCAAGTGTTTTGAATCAGTCTGTATAAAGTGTTAATTAATAAGGCCAATTAGATTTCGACTTTGCCAATTAGCGCAGCCATGATTGCATTTTGAGCATGCATTCTATTTTCAGATTGCAGCATAAGTAAAGAGGCGTCGCTATCCATTAATGAACCTGTTATTTCTAAATCTCGATGGGCGGGTTGGCAATGCATAACGTGTTTAGCGTTTGCTTGCTCCATAAGAGCCTCATTGACTTGATAGGGCGCAAAAGTCTGTTTAATTTCGGCGAGTGGTGTGTCATCACCCATGGAAATCCATGTATCAGTATAAATAATATCTGCTTGCGTTAATTCTTCAATGTTGTTGGTGATAGTTAAGTTAGCACCGTGTTTAGTAGCCAGCGCATTGGCTAAATGAGCAATGCTATTGTCTATTTCAAAGCCTTTTGGCGTAACCACTACTTGGTGGCAACCTAGAATCAGCCCGACTATTAATAGTGAATGAGTAACATTGTTACCGTCACCAACATAGGCCATTGTTTTGCCCTTTACGCTGCCATAGGTTTCTAGCATACCTAAGTAATCTGCAAGTGCTTGGCAGGGGTGGTACATTTCACAAAGCGCATTGATCACGGGGATATCAGCGCCTTTATCAAGCTCGACTAGTGTTTGGTGTTCAAATACACGGGCGACTACGCCATCTGCCCAACAACTTAGGTTTGCACCTACATCTACTGGATCTTCGCGCTTTTTAAGCGGTTCGCCACGGCTGTCTACATAAACAAAGTGACCACCTAATTTATTGACACCAATATCGAAACTTACACGGGTTCGCAATGAGGGTTTTTCGAATAAACCGACAATTGACTTACCAGCCAACACTTGATTGTACTTTTGTGGTTGCTGCTTTATTTCAAGCGCCAGACTCAATAAATTAGAAAGTCTTTCATGGCTCCAGTCTTTGAAGCTTAATAAACTTGCTTGCATGGCTTTCCCTTAGAGTGTGTGTTCTATACCAGATGAGGCAGTAGGTAAATGGTTAAATTGAGGCAAGATTTTAGTGCCAATTTCTTGTTGCTTGCTGATGGCAATTTTTGACATAGATGCCCAACTAGCCACAATAACAGGGCGTTCTAGTTCATCAGCAGCTAATTGCGCTGCGTCTACTTTGACTATCATGCCATCGGTGATCACACCGTCTTTTTTCATTTGTTCGCTTTGTTGATGACACAGGCTTTCTACAAGTTGTTTATTTTCGTCTAACACGCCAGGCACGTCAGAGAGTAAAAATAGGTCAGCATCTAACACTTGTGCTACGCATGTTGCTGCTTGATCAGCATTCACATTATACAACTCGCCATTCAAATCAGAGCCGATTGAACTGATCACTGGCATGTAGTGTGCGTTAAGTAACGTTTGCAATAAGAAACTATTTTGCGGGTGGGGTTTGCCCACTGAACCGAGATCTTCCGAAATTTGGCTGCAAGTACAAAAATCACCATCAGCAAGCGAGAATCCAATCGCTTGAATATCTTCTTTTTGTGCGCTGGTGACAAGTTGCTTGTTGAGTATGCCAGATAACACGCCGCAGACAATTGGCATGTGCTCTTTAGGGGTCACTCTTAAACCATTGTGCTTAATACTTTCAAAGCCAAGCTTGTTTAATTGAGTTTGTACTTGAGTGCCGCCACCGTGAACAACAACAATTTGTTTTTCTTGCGCCAAAAGCATGCACAATGCTGAAAAAAAGTCTTTTTGTGCTGACTCATCTTCAAAAAAGCTTCCACCGACTTTAAGTACCATTGGACGGCTCTGTATGTCATTTTGCATCACAATAATCCTTGAGTTGATTTCATCCCGAAAGCCAAGTTAGCACACTGAAGCGCTTGCGAGGCCGCGCCTTTGAGTAAATTGTCGATTGCACTTGAAACAACCAAATAGCCTGAATCTGCATCAAATTTATAGGCAATATCACAAAAAGGTGAGTAGGCCACGTCATCAACTTTGGGCATGGTGTTTCTGAGTCTTATCAGTGGTTTGTCAGCGTACGCACCTTCAAAGGCTTGGCTAATTGTTTGTTCACTCGCTTTTTCATTAAGCTTCATTGTGATAGTGCTTAGAATCCCGCGTTTGAACTGACCTAAGTGTGGCGTAAAAATAACGGGAGTCTGAGCGTATTCTGCAATCTCTGGTGTATGACGATGCCCTAGCACACCATAAGCTTGCAAGCTGACTTCAGAAAAGTGAGTCGTTTGAGACAGTTTTTTGCCTGCGCCAGTCACGCCCGAAGTTGCGTTGATAATTGGACGGTGAGCAGTATCGAGTAATCCGTTAGCGACGATAGGTTTTATCGCCATTAAAGAAGCGGTAGGGTAGCAGCCTGGTACCGCAACGAAACTAGCATGGCTAATTTCGTCTTGATGCCATTCTGCTAACCCATATACCGCATGTTCGAGCACATTTGTTTGTGTGTGTTCAAACCCGTAGTAGTGCTCGAAAGTACTCGGGTTTGAGAGTCTGAATGCGCCAGATAGGTCAAATACTTTGGCTTTCTTAAATGCCAATTTATTTGCCCAATCGTGGCTTGCTTCGTGTGGTGTCGCTAAGAAAATAGCATCGTATTCATCAGCAAGTTCACTAATAAGGTCTTCGTTTATTGCTTGTGTGACGATCTTACTGACGCCAAGTAACTGCTTATGCACATCGCTTATTGCTTTGTTGGCATCTTGGCTATTGGGCGACACAAAGCATGCCTGCAAATCAAAGTGAGCATGCTGTTCTAATAATCTGACGAGTTCAGCGCCGGTATAACCGCTTGCGCCTAAAATACAACTTTTAATGTTCATTCCTAAAACGTGTTCCCTAATAAAAAAAGCCTTTGAGCGGTGTTAAACCGCTTCAAAGGCATAACTACTATACAAATATTTCAATTCAACACGGGTTAAAACTTCAAAAATACCGGCTTAGTAATGTCACGGGAGATTGTGAGCTTGCATAATAATACCAAATGAATAGCTATTCAATAAAAATGTATAAATATTCTTTTGTGTGATTTATAAAATATTAGTATGATTTATGCTCATTGCACTTATTTTACAAAACTGGAATTATTATTGATGAAAACTATTGCCCTTGTTGCGCATGACCATAAAAAGCCAGACTTAATTGAATGGGCGAGTAAGCACCGAGATCTACTTAAAGATCATAATCTCGTTGCGACAGGGACGACGGGCGGATTGCTTAGCGAAAAAGTCGGTTTAGATATTCATCGATACAAAAGCGGGCCGTTAGGAGGGGATCAGCAAATTGGTGCGCTAATTGCGGAGCAAAAATTGGATCTACTTGTATTTTTTTGGGACCCCATGAACCCAGCTCCCCATGATCCTGATGTGAAGGCCTTACTGCGACTTTGTTCAGTGTGGAATGTACCTGTTGCATGCAACTTATCGACCGCTTCATTGTTAGTTACCTCACCATTATTTGAAAAAGAACATCAATCTAGGGTCCTCCCTGAGTACTAGACTTATTATCACTGTTTTGGAATAAAACTGGCATTTAGCTATTAGTTTACTAAAGTTGTATTTACTCTTGGCCGATATCTGGCCAATAGATAAAGTAGTTTTATCCCTTAATATGAGGCTGGTAATTGATGCAATCAGTAAAAGAATATTCATGGACGCTCGAGGCTCACGCTGTTTTTAAATGGATATTGTTGGTTCAGTTTGTAATTGCCCTGGGTATTGGACTAGCAACCAATAGCGTGATGACCGCGCTATTTATCGGAATACCAATTGTGGTTATTCCTATCTATTTAGGCATGAACATGCCACATCACCCAGTTAGTCGACATACCGTTGGAATTGCAACGCAATTGATGGCTGCGCTGCATATCCAACAAACCTATGGCATGACCGAGCTTCATTTTGAAGTTTTTGTAATGCTTGCATTCCTTTTCTTTTTTCGCGATTGGCGAGTTGTGGTATCTAGTACCCTTGTGGTTGCGCTACACCATATCGGTTTTTTTGGCTTACAATATTTCAATGTGGAGGGATTCTACGCATTCGAAGAAGGCCGTGTAATATTTTATGTTTTGGTGATTCATGCTCTATTTGCAATTGCTGAAGCCTTGGTTTTAGGCTATATGGCGCATAAATCGCACCATGAAGCAATCGGTGCAGATTTGCTTAGAGCGTCTGTGGTTAAAATTATGCGTGAAGACGGCCTGATCGATTTGAATGAATCAAATCTACAAGACGCTGAGACTTTAGCTGATTTCAATAAACTAATACGTTCGATGCAATCTCTCATTAGAGAGGTTAATGAAGCAGGAGATAGCTTACTTGGCGTGGTTGACAAAGTTGCTCGCTCATCGGATTCACTTGATAACTCAGTTGATACGCAGAATAAGCAAGTCAGTCAGATAAGCGATTCGATGCAAAACATCACGCAAAGTATCCAGCATGTGGCTGAGTTATCTAAAAATGCGAATGATGTTGCTGGTGATGCCAAAGCTAGCACTGATTCAACCAGAGAAACACTGGCTCAGTCTGGTGCGAGCGTTGGACAGTTAAAAGGAACGCTACAAACAACATCTACTGCTATTGCAGACTTGAGTGCTAAGTGCACAAACATTGCTGATGTGATGCAATCGATCAAAGCGGTTGCTGAGCAAACAAATTTATTAGCCCTTAATGCTGCAATTGAGTCTGCACGAGCAGGTGAGCACGGAAGAGGGTTTGCTGTTGTCGCTGATGAGGTCAGAAACCTTGCTATCAAATCCAAAGAGAGCGCAGAAGAAATTGAACAAATTACTTCACAGTTAACAGAAAGCGCGAATAATTCTGTCGAAAACATGAATAGTTGTGTTGAAATGGTAGAAAACGCGGTCACGAGTTCGGCACAAGCGTCTGAAAACATGGTTAGCGTATTGTCAAATATTGATATCGTTAACCAAAATGTAACTAACGTGGCAAGCTCAGCTAGTGAACAAGCGAGTACATCGGAACAAATCAGTGATTCAGCGCAAAGTTTGTATGCAATGTTTGCAGAAGAAAAGCAGCAAGTCGATAGCTTAAAGTCTGAAGTAAACGAGCTCAATGGTTTGGCTGAACAGCTTCGCAAACAATTAGCTAGGTTTGCGGTTTAACCAATAATATGCGGCCTAGAGTAATCGGTGGGCTAGTGGCTATATGGTTTATAGCCTCGTCTACCGCGATTATTTTTTTCGGTAATAAAGGATTACAAGAGTTTGATCCAAACCTACGCCTGTCAATGACGTTAATGGATCTAGATTTTGAAGAAAAATTAGTCAGTGTATTACCCCATTCATCGACCGCTAAAATTTACCACATTATTGACTCGTCTTGCCCTTGTGCTTTCGTGAATAATATTCACCGTTCTTCTCTGAATAAGTGGGCTGAACAACATCAAGTTGATCAAACTCAACTCAGTTTATCAGACTATCCGCAACTATCTGCGTTTGTTCCTTCAACCCCTGCGGTAGCTGTGATAGACAACGAAAGCCAGCTAGTCTATTTTGGACCCTACTCCGAAGGTGCAGGCTGTTTGCAAAGTGAAGGCTTAGTCGATACTGTCATTAAGCCGGTATTTGAAGAAGGTGCGCCATCCCAAGCGACAATTATGAGTGAAGCTTACGGTTGTTACTGCGAAACCCCCGTTTCTATTGCTGGCAGATAAACTCACTTTGAGATTAATTGCATAGTAGTACTCTTCAGTTTATGCTTTTCATACAAATGGTCGCCCAAAGCTTTCAAGGAAAGTGATGCAAGATGCAAATACACACGCCTGTGTGCAGTGCGATTTACTCATTAAAATGCCCCAAAATATCGAGCATCGTTTTAAAGCTGTCTGTCCCAGATGCGCTCATGTGATTACCGTTGGCCATTTGAGGGCTCGCCAAGTTATCGCTGCTTTATCTTTAACAGCCATTATGGTGCTTGTCATTGCCTGTGCTTTTCCGTTTATTTCATTTTTCGCAAATGGGCAGGTCCGCACGATTGGACTGTTGCAAGCAATAGGCGAGCTTTATTTGCAGGGAGACTATTTTGTCTCATTGCTGGTTGGCATGTTCATCTTAGTATGCCCGCTCTTATATTTACTGTTTTTATTAACTGTAATCGCTGGCACAGTCTTATCATTTTCCCCAGCCACCAAAGCTCGCTTGGTAAAAGTTATTATTTACGTACTTCCATGGTCAATGGCAGAGGTGTTTTTGGCAGGAGTGCTGGTCGCTTTGATAAAGGTAATCGCGTTGGCTGATGTTACGCTAGAGGTCTCGTTTTGGGCTTACGTTGTTTTTGCTCCATTATTTACTTATATAGTGACTCTGGCTGATGCACATCGGTTATGGATGTGGGTAAAGTTAGAGAGTACTTCAAAATGAACGACTCAAAGGGCAGTAATATGTATCCAAAAGGAACAGCAGCAGCCAACGGCCTGGTCAATTGCTTAGTGTGTTATCAGCTCAATATCAAGCAGAACTCTCATTGCCAAGGGTGTGGGGCGCGCATTGAAGTAAGAATACCTAATAGTGTGCAGATTACCTTGAGTTTATTAATTACCTCTATGCTCCTGTATATTCCCGCGAATATATTTCCAATCATGACGACAGTTGTATTGGGAGAAGAAACTCAGAGCACAATAATTGGTGGTGTTATTCTTTTCTTAGACTCTGAATCTTACTTGATTGCATCAGTCATTTTTATCGCTAGCATTATTATACCGCTTGCTAAAATGACAGCGCTTGCTTGGCTTTGCTACAGCGTGATGTTTCGCCATGGTATTCAACAACAAGAACTAACGATACTTTATCGCGTGACCGAGTTTATTGGTAAATGGTCGATGATAGACGTGTTTGTAGTCGCGATTTTAGTCGCGCTTATTCAATTAGGGGATTTAATGTCTATCAAAGTAGGGCTGGCTGCCACAGCTTTTGCACTAGTGGTTATCCTCACCATGATTAGCGCTCAGCGCTTTGATACTCGACTACTTTGGGACAAATTAGGATAGATATGCAAGACAATGAAGCTGAAAGTAGAGATTTAATTTTGGCCCCTAAGAGCCGTGTATCAAAGATCTGGATATTACCTTTGATATCTTTGTTAATTGGTATCGCGATGATTTACAACCACTACCAAAACATGGGCACAAAAATAGATGTACAATTTAATACTGCCGAAGGGTTAGTGGGCGGCAAAACGGTACTTAAAAACAAAAATGTTGATATTGGCTTGGTGAAAAACATTAGTTTTAGTGATGATAAAGAAACCATTATTGTCAGTATCGAGGTGCAAAAGGGAATGGAGTCATTCCTTGCAAAAGACAGCTTGTTTTGGGTCGTTCGACCTCGCGTGGGTGCCAAAGGAATCACTGGAATCGATACTTTGCTTTCCGGTGCATATATTGAGGTATCTGCTGGTGAATCCAATGAGTTTGCACAACATTTTGTGGGTCTTGAAAGTCCTCCAATCACGCCGAGCAATGCCGACGGAATTCACCTTAAATTGGTATCTAAAGGAAACACTGCATTAAACATTGGTATGCCCATTATTTATAGAGGCTTTGAGGTCGGTGCTGTCGAAAGTAAAACCTATGATGATATTGAGCATGAAGCTCAATATGATATTTTCGTCAATGCGCCGTTTCACAACTTGGTAACAGCAAATACATCGTTTTGGAATAGCAGTGGGGTTGCTTTTAAAGCAGATTCAAAGGGCGTTAGTTTGGAGTTTGCTTCGCTTGAGACACTGCTTACCGGAGGTATTGAATTCGATTTGTTGGAAGGGCGTTCGCCTGGCCTAGGAGTGCCTCAGTATCATACCTTTCAGGTTTATGACTCTAAAGAAAGCATTGCCCAAGATAGAGTATATGAATATTTAGAATATGTAGTGTTAGTGGAAGACTCAGTTGAGGGCTTATATAAAGGTGCCCCTGTTGATTATCGCGGTATTCGTATTGGCACCGTTGCCGAACCATTTATGGCATTTGATAAAACTCGTGCGATTGTGGGAAGTATAGATGAAACACGTATTCCTGTTATCTTGAAAATCGAACCTGAGCGATTATCTCAAAATGAAGAAGTGACATTAGACGTTTTCAAAATGATGATGGACAAGTGGATACGAGATGGCGTTAATGCGTCATTAGCCACCGAGAATCTTTTGACAGGATCGCTTAAAGTCTCTTTGAGCCCAAGCAATGAGCGAAAAAATAGCGTTGAACATTTTGGGCCATATCCAATTATTCCATTTAAGCCCGGAGCGATCGGAACGCTTACTAAGAGCATGGAAAGTGTGCTGAATAAAATCAATAATTTAGAGTTAGAGCGCACAGTGGATAATATCAATGACTTGATTGATCGGGGCGAAATTACCCTTAAAAGCGCAGATGCCGCCTTTATTAGTGCGCAAAACGCAATCGACAAAGCTGGCGCCACGGCGACATCGTTAGAGTCAAGCCTAGTAGAATTACGTGAAACACTAGAAGGCTTACAACCGAACTCACAGTTATATCAGTCTGTAAATTCGTCAATTCAGCAGTTAGAAGTGACACTAGCCGAGATCAAGCCACTGATTAATGATATTAGTAATAAACCAAACAAGTTGTTGTTCTCTCCCACGCTTCCTGCCGATCGAGAACCCAACGCATTGCCAAAGACACAAGGTGAGATTGAAAAACAAAGGGATGAAAAAAATGAATAAGCGTTTTCCTGCACATGCCTTATGCTCATTACTAGTGATATTTGTCATCAGCGCATGTTCTTCAACTGATTCAGACCAGCCAGAAACGGTGTACTATTTATTTGATGCCAATCCTAGTCAACTTCCTGTTAAGTCTTCAGCAACCAAAGTTAAACTTTCAAACGTGAGTTTAGCTTTGTATTTAAAAACGTCGAATTTGATCATGCTTGACGAAGCTAGCAATGTGGTGCCTGCAAATTTTCATTTATGGGCTGATGGTCTAGAGAGTGCCATCAAACGAGCCTTACTCAATGACCTAAATTCTGAAAGCGAACATATTCAATTTGTTCAAACATGCCATGATTGTGTGAGTATTATGGTGCATGTCGATCACTTCTACCCAAACAGTCAAGGTAAGGTGTTACTGGCCGGACATTGGCTAATCGAAGATAGTAACATGACCATTCCCTTTTATATTGAAGATGAACTAGAGGAAGACGGTTACGCTCATGCGGTATTAAAAATGCGAGCGCAGGTTAAGCGTTTGTCCAAGCGTATTTTTGAACAACAAATGCTGATACCATGAGAGATGACATTGTAGTAGATGGAAATAATAATGAATAAAAAAACAGGCGTATTGTTGGCGAGCTTTTTGGGTATGATTATGCAATCTGCATCGGTCCTTGCTACTGGTGATTTAGAAGTAAAGCTTCAGTCGTGTGCCATTATCGAATCTGCCACTGATAGACTAGATTGCTATGATAAGTTAACCAAAACTGTCGTCACCAAGAAGGTTGAGGTAAGAGAAATAGAAGTCGCAAAAGACGTTATTCCAAATACTATCCCCCCAGATGAACTTGGCGCAGATCGCAAGGGTGTGGGTTCGAACAAAAATAAAGAGCCTGAATCTGTCCTAGTAAGAGTCGTTAAATGCACGAAAATTGCGGGTAAGAATAAATTTAGACTGCATTTAGAAGGCGGGCAAATTTGGAATCAACTCAGTGACAAGCGCTTAAATTTTAAAGACTGTAATTTCCTAGCCTATATAAACAAAGACTTTTTTGGCTATAAAATGGAACTTAAAGACACTGGAAAACGATTCAGAGTATCACGCGTTAAATAGATCACATCCAAGCGGGCTTATTCCGCTCCACAATTAATAAGCTTTCATCAAGCATACTCATCGCGTCCTTATCTTCAATGTAAGGCACGCGATGGGCCCCTGAAGCTAACACTAGTTTAATGCTGGCTATATTTTTTTGACGCATAAAAAGTGTTTGTGAGTAAGCCACTTGCTGAGTTTTGGCTTTTGGGAAGATAATGTAGTCTTTTCCGAGCAACCCCTTTCGAATACATATAAAATTTTTGTCGAAGTGATATCCCCACCGATACCACCGCAGTACAATCAACCCAATTAATAAGACACTCACAGAAACAATTGCAACCCAGACATGCCAGTTTACGCTGGCTAGGTATGCGATTGTGCATAACATGAGAATTAGCGGAAGCACCGGAAAAGCAATCAGCCTGACTATTAAGCGTTTGCTAACCTTTTTAAATTCGAGCTGGTTGAGTTGTTCAAAGGTAAATACTTCTTCGATAATCTCATCTGCTTGCGAAGGTGTAATTGAAGGTACAATTAATTTACTAGCCGCTGCCAGATCATGATTACTATTGGCGGCATTGATACCCGTTGTATTTTGTTCTAATTGTAGATTGGCTCGTCCAATCAGTAAGTCTAACCAGTCTTGTTGTTGAATCGCCACTTGTATTCGACTCTTCTTCATCGTGACTTCTTGCTTTGATAGCAAGCCACTGCGCTTCACATAGCGGTCATCTTGTCGACTTAAACGGTAATCGTAAAACACTAAAATCGAACCTAAAACGGAAAAAGAGACGATCAGTAACATGACAAACATAACAACCGAAAGTACATGTAGTATGAAAACACCCAAGCTTTGCGTGTTGTAGTTAAGGTAAGCCTCGATGTCCATACCCAAGTACAACAAAATGTCACCTAGGTTTTCAGCAATACTTTGGTAAAAAGGTGCAGCTGCCCCCAGAATCAGCCAGACTCGATTATTGGTGATACCATGAATCACTAAATCCATAACACTTCGCGTATTGATGACCGTTTCACGGTTTTCGGGTACCGTATTTAAAGGCTGATTAGTCTGCTGTGTTCGTTTATCGAGAATTTGTTGCTTGAATACTTGCGCTTTTTCAAGCTTCATTGCGACTACCTTTGCTTCTTGCCCCGCAGAACCGGCTGACTCTAACTCAATACTGGCGTAGCCAAAGGGACGATAATAAAAGGGTTCTTCAATTTTAACGTTTTGAATTTTATTGAACGGCAAGTCTAAAAAACGCTTTTTAAAAATTCCTTGCTTTATCTCAACGCGCTCACCACTGACGCGAAAGGTATAAAACCAATAGTGTAGAAGTGCTCCGGTGGCAAAAATCAATATCAAGCATAAAGATCCAACGAAAATATAGTGGGTGTGGGCTTGGATTTTCTCAAAATTTAGTGCGAAAGCGGGAATCAAATATAACAAGAAGCGTGTCACAAATAGCGTGATCGCTTTCACTAAGAAGTATACGATCCCTATTGGCGCTACTCGCGACCATTCGCTGATAGAAGATAATTGATGAGTATTAGGCACTTAGTAATTACTCGTCAATCGTAAGATCTTCGTGACCAAGAATGAAGCTTCGCAGCCGAATCGCCGTCTTGTGCTCTAATCCTGGTATATTGAAAGTCTGCATTGAACCACCTGCGCTGAAGACCTGTAGTGTGGCGAGTCCCGCCTTTCTTTCAAATGGCCCGCGCTTTATTTCGATATGTTGAACACGCAACAAGGGTTGACAAACATGCTTGCGAAAGAAAAGCCCTGAGCGGTAATGGATGTCTTGCTCACGCAAAGCATAGCCTTTGATTTGATCTGCAAACCAGTGATAACTAAGTTCGATGACAGCGATTGATAACAATACTGCTATTACCCAAAAGAAGTACTGATGGAAGCCCTCAGGCATGTCAAAGAAATGCTGAAACTTTAGAAAAACCGGAACAGACAAAATAATAGTGTGAGTCACAAATGTCAGCCATAAGTTGAGTTTTCTATAAGAAATTGACAGAGGGGTGAATACAATATCAGTGATGCTAAGATGATTTATTTCAATACTTTGATTTGAAAAGGTCATGAATGTTGTAGAAATAGCTTATATTGCAAGGAGTCATGCCGTAGTTGTAGCACTTATCTGTTTTTTCTACAACGCTACAAAACAGACGACCTGATACAAAGCAAGCTTGCATCAGGTTTTTTTAGAAAAAGATTACTTGTTACTCAGACTTTTTACCGCGCTTGGATTTTTTCATTAGCTTTTTTAAGCGTTTAAGCTGCTTTTTAGTCAGTATGTTCTTAAGATCAAATTTGAACTTAGCACTGCTTACTTTAGCGGCAATCATGGTCTCTAGGTTGTCATCAAAAAGTTGACTCCATGCACTTTGATCAAAGCTTTCAGCTGTAATTAATGCTCTTTGAGCGGCTTTAGCGGCTGCTTTGTCAGCTTGATAAGTTGCCACTTCGGCTTCATGCGAGCTAATCAGTGCAGTTATCGCAGTTGTTTGTTCATCACTCAAGTTGAGCTTTTGCATTTTTTTATTCAGTTTTTCTAAGCGCGAAGGGCGCTCAGGACGATTCGCTATCAACTCATCAAGTTCGGCTTTTTGCTCGTCAGTTAATACCTGATAAACCGAGTGTTTTGCGTTAGCTTCTATCAGTCTCAATTGCTTAGAGGCAATTGTTTGAGTCGTAACTGCCGCGTTTACCGCATTTTCGTCCCATATTTCCGCTTTCATAAGTGCTTTAAACGCTTCTTTTACTGCTTTTCTTTCCTCGCGATATATTTTTTTCTCTTCACGACTATTCTGTCTGATCGTTTTTATTTGTTCTTTTTGAGCGTCACTTAAGCTAAGTTGGCTAAAGATTTCCTGAGATTTTTTATGACCCGATTTCTGAGCTAATGTTATCGGTGCAAAAGTAATCAATGAAACAATGGTTAATGTAGCTAATAATTTTTGCATGTGAATTTACTCTTCGTTGTTTTGACAATTATAGATTAGCAAGTGCAATGCAAAGCAACGCAAATACAGTGTAAAGCTTTTGTAAAGTTAGTATTTTTCAATTTAGTGACTGTGCAGAAACATGTCAAAATATAGATATTAATTGGTAGAGAGTACAATAGTATTAAGGTGCGTACGATGAACACGGTATTGATAATTGATGATGACAAGGAATTGGGTCAAGTGCTGTGTGAGTACCTTGAACAAAACGATCTTAAACCTAATGTCGTTAACCAGCCGAGTGAAGCGCTTGAACACTTAAAAACAAATGACTACGACCTGATCCTCCTGGATGTCATGATGCCTGAAATTGATGGATTTGAAGTATTGCGTCGATTGCGGCAACACAATCAAACGCCTGTCATTATGTTGACTGCCAAAGGTGATGCGTATGATAAGGTGCTTGGCTTAGAGCTTGGCGCAGATGATTACCTTGCAAAGCCTTTCAATCACAGAGAGCTATTAGCGCGCATAAAGGCTAATACGAGGCGCTTTAGTGAGAATGGACGCATCACTAAACAAACAAGCCTAACGCTTATGGGGGTTAGGGTAAATTCCGCCACACAAAGCACTCATGTCAACGAGCAGTTAGTGGAATTGACATCAACAGAATTTCAATTATTGTCTTTACTAATGCGTAACGCTGGAGAGATGTTGACAAAAGAACAGTTAAGTCAGTCTGCATTGGGTAAACGGTTAAGCCCACACGATAGAAGTTTAGATATGCATATCAGTAACGTTAGAAAAAAACTAAGCCAGGCAGGGGCAAGTAATTTAATCAAGACAATAAGAGGCAGTGGTTACTTATTCATGAGTGAACAATGTATATGAGTATATTTAGCCGTTTGAACCCGACAAATTCATTATTTGGTCGAATCTTTGTTTGGTTTTGGCTGGCGACTGGCTTGATGGTTTTCGCGGTGATTTTAGTCGTTAATCGGGTTTCTGATCCTGTAGAAGTCTTGCCCTTAACTAAGTCGCAACAAAAAATGGTCGTAAAAATTGAGTCGGCAATTGAGAAAATTGAGGCATCAGACTTTAGTACTCGGCAGATTATGAAAAAACTCGCTCGCATGAATAATTGGCTGGTGGTGCGTGTCGATCCGAATACCAAACATGTAAATATTGGTTTTCCAAGGCCAATTGCGGGACGTTTAAAAGTATTTGCAGATTATTCATTATCGGACAAACTCATTCGCTTACGTAATAAAAATGCGGACTTTGTTGGGCCATTCGAATTAACAACCAATGGTGAAGTCAATATTTTATTTATTGGAAGAGTCTTACCCAAAGCAGAACGCGTAAGCCGAGCGCCCATATTTATCTACGGCGGAATTATCGTACTTATTTTGGGTTCTGTGTTTTGTGGTGTACTAGTTTGGCACCTCACACGTCCGATCAAACAGATTAGTGAAGCGAGTCGACAGTTTGCAAAAGGTAAACTTGACACTAGGGTCAATGGCTATGATAAGCGCAAAGATGAGATCGGTTTGTTAAGCAAAGACTTTAACAAAATGGCCGCACAAATCGAAAACACGATAGATAACCAAAGAATGTTGATGGCTAATGTATCTCACGAGCTAAGGACGCCGTTGACACGTATGCAACTAGCGCTTGCATTATTGGAGGGGGCAGAGGGCAATACTAATATTCTGCAGAAAAACATTGACCGCCTCAGTAATGACATAAGCAAGATGGACGGCCTTATTGAGCAAATTTTAAATATTAGTAAGGCACAATCTTCTCATTCCAAATTAGATTTTTGTCATGAAAATATCTCTGAACTAGTGACCGAAATCGTTGAAGAGACTCAACTCGAAGCGAGCAATCGACATATCCAGACTAACCTGCAAATTACTGACAATATCTACAGTTCAATTGACAAAGCTGCGGTGAGAAGTGCTATCGAAAACATCATTCGCAATGCACTTAAATTTGCTAAGTTTAGCGTTAACATTCAAGTTTATGCGTCAAAAAATGGTGAAAACGTGTGTGTGGTTGTTGATGATGACGGGTGTGGGGTAAGTGATGAACAGCTCGCCTTGCTGTTTGAACCATTTTATCGGGCTAAATCTGTTGGTGAGCAAAATACTGAAAACAATGGTACGGGATTGGGGTTAGCAATTGCAAAAGCAGCTATCGATGCTCACAATGGAAGCATTGAAGCACAAAAAAGCCCCTTTGGCGGTTTGAATATGACAATAATTCTGCCTAAAGATTGAACTCCTACTACCAGACAAAAAATGCTTAGATGAAATTATTGAAAGAAAATGAAGTAGAGGCAAAACATGAATCAATCATAATGCCTTTTTTAAGTACGCAAATGGCCAGAGGTATTTGGCAACTTTCAGATGGCGTTGAAATAGTTTATTACAGTGCTTTCCACCCCCATCCTCGTGGAGTAGTCGTGTTCTCTTCAGGACGCTCTGAATGCGCTATCAAATATGCTGAACTGGCACATGATTTTTATGTTAATGGCTATTCTGTCTTTATTCATGACCATCGTGGTCAAGGAGAGTCTTCGCGTTTAACCGATAATCCCCATCATGGCTATGTAGATTCGTTCAGTGATTATGCTGATGACTTTGAAATTATTATCGATTATGTGCTGCAACCGTTATTAGTGCAGAATGGTCAATGTGAACTTCCAAGGTATTTGCTGTCACATTCTATGGGGGGGGCAATTGCTGCACTTGTGCTATTCAGAAGACAATCATACTTTTCTAAAGCCGTATTTTCTTCTCCTATGTTTGGCATCGCACCACCGGTTCCTATTTGGATGGCAAAAACGCTGCTGAGTGTAAACCTGTTCTTTACTAAGCTAAGTGGGAAAAAGGCGAGCTATTTTGTTGGTGAAAGTAATTATCAGGCTTTTCCGTTCCACAAAAACAGACTGACACACAGTGAAATACGATATCATTTGTTCAAAACGGCTTACTCAGAGAATCCAAACGTGCAATTGGGGGGGGTAACATCTTGGTGGGTCGTGCAAGCATTATCCGCGCTTCAATACATACATGACAATGCAGATCAAATTACGATACCTTGTCTAGTCTTGAAATCAGGTGGTGATTTAATCGTCAGTAATGACGCCATCGATGACGTACATCAAAAACTAGCAGATAGTCGCCTAGTTACTGTTGATGGAGCTATGCACGAGCTATTTTTTGAATCTGATGCAATGCGAGAACAATGCCTTAATTCTATTGAAGCGTTTATGTTGGCTTAATTTGATAAATACTTAAAATCACGATATTCAATGCAATTGTAAGCAAAGTTGAACTAAATTTAAGAATGTTAGGAATATTAAAAACATGTTAGACATTGTGCTATTTGAGCCCGAAATTCCGCCAAATACCGGGAATATCATTCGATTGTGCGCGAACTCCGGATTCAGACTTCACCTAATTGAGCCTCTCGGGTTTGATTGGGAAGAAAAAAAGGTCAGGCGAGCAGGTTTGGACTATCACGAATTTGCGGAAGTAAAAAAGTACGCTAACCTTGATGCGTATATTGCTGATAGATCGCCGAAACGTATATTTGCGTGCACGACAAAAGGAAAGCAATTTCACTCTGATGCTCAGTATCGAAATGGTGACGCACTAATTTTTGGACCTGAGACCCGAGGCCTCCCCGATGATTTTATTCAGAGTTTACCCGAAGCACAGAGATTAAGAATTCCAATGCTACCCGATAGCAGGAGTATGAATCTATCGAATGCCGTATCAGTGTTTGTTTACGAAGCTTGGCGACAGTTTGGTTACGAGGGGGCTAGGTAATTACCTTGCTAGGGTATTTAGCATTGATGGATTTAAAAAAGTCATAGACTTTCTGCATATCATTATTTAGGTCCCCGCTTGGATAAATTATCTCTCCGATGATCACTGTCTTAAGTTTAAAATCAAAGCCAATTAGCAGAACGGGAACTCGGGCTTCTTGAGCAACCGCAAGAAATCCTGTTTTCCATGGGTAAACAGGTGATCGAGTGCCTTCTGGAGCAACAGCTAAAATCATTGCTTCATGACTATTGAACGCGCGCGTAATCTGTTCGACAACGCCGTGTGTAGCGCGTCGATCCACAGGTATACCACCTAATCGCGTTAATACTTGCTTGAATACAGGGATGAAAATACTGTGCTTACCCAAGAACTTAATGCGGATACGCAGCACGAACAAAACTGCAACGCCTAAGAAAAAATCCCAATTAGAAGTGTGTGGCGCAACGGCAATGACCATTTTTTTGTAGTGGGGAAGCTGTCCTTGTATTTTCCATTTGAACAATCTAAGCAGGAAGCCGCCAAAACTCGCAGCTACTCTATTGCCACCTTTTGGTGGTTTTCCATTTAAATGTGCGTATTCATCCGTGTTCATTTATTCAGAGGTAGGAGTGCGACTTAATAGGCTCATTGCCGCCTCTCTGGCAGACTTGCCACGGTAAAGCACTTGATAGATTTGTTCGCAAATCGGCATTTCGATGTTTTGACGGGTGCTTAAAAGTTTGACTTCATCGGTATTTCGAAAGCCCTCGACAACTTGACCTATTTCGTCAATAGCAGCCTGTGCGCTAAGTCCTTTTCCTAATGCTAGACCGAAACGTCGATTGCGCGATTGATTGTCGGTGCATGTTAATACTAAGTCTCCAAGCCCAGACATACCCATAAACGTTTCAGGTTTAGCGCCCAAAGATGCACCTAAACGACACATTTCAGCCAAACCCCTTGTAATCAGCGCTGTGCGAGCATTTGCACCAAAACCCAAGCCATCGGCAAGGCCTGCGCCAATGGCGATGACATTTTTGACGGCACCACCTAATTGAACACCAATGAGGTCTTGGTTTTGATACACCCTAAAGCCTTGTGCGTTATGAAGTTTGTTACCAAACTCATGTGATAGCATGAGATTGTCTGAGGACAATGTGATTGCAGTAGGCAGACCCGCTATCATCTCTTTAGCAAATGTAGGTCCAGAAACGACCGCCAATGGTCTATCGTTGCCTAGAATATCCGCTGCCACTTCGGACAATAGCCTACCCGTTTCTGGTTCAAGGCCTTTAGTCGCCCATATAACTCGCTGTTCAGGCCTTAAAAATGGTTTGATAGCAAGTAAGGTGTCATTGAATGCATGACTAGGAACAACAATTAGCAAGTCAGGACTAGCTTCAACCGCTTCTTGAAGATCTGATTTTACGAATAAATTGTTGGGAAAGTTAGAATTTGAAAGGTATTTTTCGTTATGTCTTTGCTCGGCCATTTGAGTGCAGTGTGCTTCATTTCTGCCCCATATATATGTTCTTTGCTGATTACGAGCTAGACAAAAAGCAAGCGCGGTACCATATGATCCCGCGCCTATCACAGTCACCGACCCGTCAAACTTGTGAGTCTTAATTGAATCGGTGCTCATTGCTTTTGACTTATGCGTCAAGTTGAGGCTGAGGAGCGTCTGCGTTTGCTTGGGCTTCCTGTTGACGTTTTTGCATGTAGGCAGCAAAAATCGCGTCAAAGTTAACAGGCGCTAGGTTAAGCTGTGGGAATGTTCCACGATTCACTAGGTTTGAGACTGTCTCGCGTGCGTAAGGGAAAAGCATATTAGGGCAAAAAGAACCTAAAGTATGTGCTTTATTCGCTTCTGGCATCTCGCCTAGTTGGAAAATACCTGCTTGTGCAACTTCACATAAAAACGCGGTTTCCTCACCGATTTTAGCCGTAGCAGTAACCGATAATACAACTTCATATGTGTTTGGCGACAGTTCAGTCGTGCGTGTGTCGATGTCTAACTTAACTTCTGGCTTCCATTCTTTTTGGAAAATAGCTGGCGAGTTAGGAGTTTCAAACGAGATATCTTTAGTGTAGATGCGTTGAATGTTAAATTGTGCAGCCTGCGCCGGTTGTTGTGCGCCTTCTGCTGGTGTTGGAGCTTGTTCGTCAGCCATTTTTAAATCCTTCGGTGTTTCTTTTGAGTGTTATGCTTGTAATAAAGCGTCTAGTTTACCTTGTGACTCTAATGCAAAGAGGTCATCACAACCGCCCACATGAGTGTCACCAATAAATATTTGTGGCACTGTGTGGCCACCGTTTGCACGCTCGATCATCACGTCGCGCAACTCCGGTTGTTTGTCAATTTCAAAGTCAGTAAACGTTACGCCTTTGTCGCTAAGAAGCGCCTTTGCTCGTTTGCAGTATGGGCAATAACCTTTTGTGTATAATTCTACTTTTTGCATCGTTGACTCCTCGTCTTTGGGTTAGCAAGCGTTATCTGTTGATAACAGGTAGCTAACAGACCTGTTGCATTGGTAATTTCTTTCAGTCGCAAATCTTACTGCGTAACGCAACTTATTTAGTTGTGGGTAGGTTAGCTTGCTGCCAAGCATTCATGCCACCTTGCAATACGGTCACCTTTTCGAAACCAGCTTTATGCATTTGAGCTGCTGTCTTCTTAGCGGATACACCCATCGCACATGCAACAATAATGGGCTTGGCTTTTTCTTTTTCAAGGCGTTTGAAGTCTGCTTTTGTTATTTCTTCAGCTTTTAATTGACGAGCCCCTGCGATATGCCCCAATTTAAAATCTTTTTGGGGGCGTATATCTAATAACACTGCATCCTGTTTGTTCATCAATAAAGTTGCTTCATGAGTATTAATTTGTTTTACGGGTGAAAGTGCATCACTGACAAACGAGTATATCAACCAAGCAAAGAGAGCTAACCAAACCGCTGATAATAAAAAGTTTTCTTGAAAGAACTCGAGCATGAAATGTCTGACCTATTTAATATAAAAACAACAAAGCAAAAATTAAGACGCAAAGTATATAGAAAAACACGGCCAAAACCACTATTTACAAGCTTTTCGCATATAAAATAAGCAATTCGCTGTTTCATCATTTCGCATAAACTGATAACTTTCGTATTACATATTCGTACTTAACCTGAACATTGTTTAAGGAATGGTGCATGTAATTAATTTGTATGATTAATTAAATTTTCCACTCAGTGCCACCTCTTAGACAAGATCCAGGTTACTTTATGTCATTCGACCACTATTTTTTTAAAGGCTATTCATGCAAGCGCAAAAAAAGACTCTCGCACTTATTATTTTAGACGGTTGGGGTTATCGAGAAGAAACCACCAATAATGCAATCGCTCAAGCAAACACACCTGTGCTTGACCGCCTTTTTGTTGAAAAACCAAGCACCTTGATTTCGGGTTCAGGAATGGACGTAGGCCTTCCTGATGGTCAAATGGGCAATTCTGAAGTTGGCCATGTCAACTTAGGCGCTGGTCGCGTTGTTTATCAGGATTTTACGCGTATCACTAAAGATATTGCTGACGGTGAGTTTCAGCAAAATGATGTAATTGTTTCCGCTATCAAGAAAGCAGTAGATAACAATAAAGCAGTACATATTATGGGGCTTTTATCTCCTGGAGGCGTACATTCGCATCAAGACCATATGTTCGCCACGATAAAACTAGCTGCCAAAATGGGCGCTAAATCAATTTATCTCCACGGCTTTTTAGACGGGCGTGACACCCCACCTCGAAGCGCACTTGATCCAATTAACCAAGCCGACGCGGTCTTTGCAGAAGTCGGAGTGGGCCAAACTGCAACATTGGTTGGGCGATACTTTGCAATGGATCGCGATAATCGTTGGGACCGCGTACAGCAGGCCTACGATCTCATTATTGACGGAAAAGCGGAGTTTACAGTCGAATCCGCTGAAAGTGGGCTAGAGCAAGCCTATGCACGTGATGAAAATGATGAATTTGTAAAAGCGACCAAAGTGGATGGATACAACGGTGTTCAAGATGGGGATGCTATGCTGTTCATGAATTTTAGAGCCGATAGAGCGCGTGAAATGTCACATGCAATGGTAGATAAAGTGTTTGATGGCTTTGAACGAAATCGTCAGCCAGCTACCGAATTTGTTATGTTGACTGAATTTGAATCTAATCTTGACGTACCATGCGCTTATCCGCCAGAACCGCTTGTGAACGTAATGGGTGATTGGCTAGCGAAGAACGATAAAACTCAGTTACGGATTTCAGAAACTGAAAAATTTGCGCACGTCACGTTTTTTTATAGTGGTGGTAAGGAAGACGAATACCCAGGTGAAAAAAGAATATTGATTCCTTCACCCGATGTTGCAACCTATGACCTACAACCTGAAATGAATTCGGAAAAGCTGACTGATGAATTAGTGGCTGCAATCAAGTCGGGAGAATACGATGCGATTATTTGTAACTATCCCAACGGCGATATGGTTGGGCATACTGGTAAGTTGGACGCTGCAATTAAAGCGTGTGAAGCTGTCGACGCCTGTATTGGCCGAATCGTTGAGGCTCTAGAAGAAACTGGGGCAGAGTGTCTTATTACTGCAGACCATGGCAATGCGGAACAGATGGTTGATCCGAGTACTGGTGTTGCTCATACAGCCCACACAAGTGAACCTGTGCCCTTTATTTATGTCGGTAGAAATGCAACAGCCAGAACCGGTGGTACATTAAGTGACGTTGCCCCCACAATGCTTCATCTTTTAGGCATGGAGCAGCCTAAAGAGATGACGGGTAAGACAATTATGCAGTTAACCAACTAGCATTCAATGTTTAAGCTAACTAGCACTATGCGCAAAACCCAAGTCTCGTTACGAGACTTGGGTTTTGTCGTTTTGCTGAGTTTGATTGCGACGGCCTCAATTACAAAGAAATCGCACGCCAATGATCTTGAGAGTATTCAAAACTTAATTAAGCAAACACAAGCAGCTCTTACACAAAATTTAGAGGCATCAGAGCGGTTGCAACAAGAGCTTAAATTAGCAGAACTAGAAATTGCTAAAACGGCTACACAGCTTAATCAGACTGATCGTTCTTTAACAAACACTCGATTAGAAATGCAAAAGCTTGAAGAAGAGCGAACTAGGCTGCGCAAGGGTATTGAGGAGCAGCAAGCATTATTGGCCAATCAATTGAAGAGTGCATATATGGCCGGAGATTATGATTTTGCGAAAATGCTTTTCAATCAAGAGGATGCAGGACGATTTGAGCGAGTGCTTACTTACTATCAATACCTCAACAAAGCGAGAAAAAGTCAAATTGATGAATTTCGAGGTATTGTACAAGCCTTAGAGAGTGTTGAGCTGGAATTGCGCGATAAAGAAGTTACGCTAGATCAGCTTTTGTCAGCGCAAAAATCCCAAGCAGATAAGTTGAGAGGTCAGCAACAAGCAAGGCATATCAAGTTGCAAACACTCGACACACAAATAAAAACTGATACCGCCAGAGTCAAAACGCTTCAACAAGAAGAGCGCTCATTGTTGGATGCGATAGAACAAGCAGAAATCGCTGCACAAGCGCGTGCTCGTGCACAAGAAGAGGTCAGTGAAAATGTTGAAATAGTCCTAAATGGACTTAAATCATTGAAAGGAAAGTTAGACCGACCCACCGCGGGTAAAATGAGGGCTCTGTTTGGGAAACGACGTCAAGGTCAGGTGCGCTGGAAAGGGGTTATCTTCACCAGTGAACAAGGCGTTCCAGTTCAGGCTGTACATGATGGAAAAGTGCTATATGCTGATTGGCTCAAAGGGTTTGGCTTGGTTACGATTGTCGATCATGGAGAGGGTTACATGACAGTTTACGGTCGTAATCAGGCACTACTGAAAGAGCCAGGGCAAACCGTACTAGCAGGCGAAACCATTGGACTGGTTGGCAACAGCGGTGGACAGGCCTCAACAGGCCTGTATTTTGAGCTGAGACATAAGGGTAAAGCACTCAATCCTAGTCAGTGGTTACGACGCTAATCAGGCTTAATCTCTCAAGCTTACGCAAAACGTCTCAATTCAGTTTCAAGACTGTTTACTTCCATATTAAGTCTGTCTACTGCTTGAGCAGAGCTTTCAGCGTTAGTGGTTAAAGAATTAGAGGTCACTGACAAAGAGTTTGTTGATCGAGCTATTTCATCTGATGCCTGTGACTGCTCTGTTATCGCCAATGAAACCGACGCCATATCTGCGGACAGTTCTGCAATTTTTTCAACGACTGAACCTATAATTTCTTTTGCTGATTCCGATGATTCAGCAACATTCTTGGAGCTTTCCACACAACCATTTACACTATTTACAGATGCTTTTGATTCAGCAATCAACGAAGATGTTATGTCACTGATTTGTTGCGTATTTTCTTTTGTGCGCATCGCGAGTTGTCGCACTTCATCGGCAACAACAGCAAATCCACGCCCATGCTCACCTGCGCGAGCAGTACGCCTTGAAAAACTCGATGACCGTTTAAATGCCATGGATACATAATACTTTTCCAGTTTCTAATTAACTAACTCGTTTCTTTTGTGGGTTATCGGCGAATAACGTAAAAATTGAAGTAATGATTACGCTTTAAAAAGCATGCTTCAATTAAATAATTTGGCACTGAGATAGAAAAATCTAGAAATGTAAGCGCATTGAGCGAATACACAGCAGGAATCTATGTAAAGTTTTTTAAATCAATCGCTTAACTTGGTGTAACTAGAGTTAGTTACAACAGTTTGAAGCCGAAAACTAAGAATTTTTGTCTTGTTTTAACGGCTTAAAAGCACTCACACCACACAGTGCAATAATTGTAAAAATCCCAATTAATAAACCTTGCCATGGTTCATACAGGCTAAAGGCCATTGCAGTAATCACCATAGCCCCTCGTTCTGTGGCATCGTTTACAAGTGCTAATGCTAAGGTTGCACAAGCAAAAGCAGTTAATATCAAGGTCACTGCTAGGGCAACGGGTAACAGCGGTTCTAGCAAAGTGACTATCGGCAACAACATAAATAAAAACGGGAAGCCAAACAAATAGAAGCTACCGATGCTATCGTAAATTGAATTGAGTTTGTCTTTGCCCTCTGCCCAACGCTTCAGTAATACAACTTGAATACCAGTCCATAAAACACCTTGTGTAGCAAAAAATGGAGCCGTGATGCCCATCAATGCATTTCTGATGCCGGTGGCCATATGTGCGCGGCTGCTATCAATTTCAAGCTTTTCATCACTGCGCTGAGCTTGAGCATGTTCGATCATTTCATTGCCAGTGACAACATCACCAAAGAATAAGATGTAGGTAATTAACGCAAGTGGAAAGGATGCGATGAAGGTTTCAATAGGAGGCCAGCCTATCGCAAACGGCGAAGCTTTCTCCCATAGTGATACTGTCGCTGCTCCGATATCCAAGATTTCCCATCTGATGTTATATGTGAACTCTCCTGTAAAATATCCAACAGTGCCAGCAATAATAAATCCAGGTAATAGGCCAAACCCTAATATCTTTGCAAGAAGAGGTTTGTTCAATGCAATTGCTTGGAGCGGTTTAGAGAAAGCGAATACCAAACACACCACGACCCCAAGAGTGCCAGCAATTGGCGCTGACTGGAATACGTTAGCTGCATCACCATCTTTTGTTACGCGAAGAAATGCCGCGATAGCCGCACCTAAAATAATTCCGCCTTTAAATACATTTGGAACAATCTTTATCAACTTAGCTCCTAAACCTGTTGCACCTAAAATCACTAAGATAAACGCAAAATTAAGTGACAGGGCAGTCATGGCTTGAAATTGAGAAGTGTGGTCTCCTAAATAGGCGGGCGCTGTAATGAAGGCTACAACAAAAGGAATAGCAGGCGTTAGCCAACCAGGCGCGTACGGGTCTCCAAAAAACATCCAAGAAAAAGATATGAGTAAACTATGAATCATGGCCATGACGACAGCTTCTTCGAAGCTTAGCCCTAGTAGGGCCATAAAGTAAGGCACTAAGGCTAAGCCTGTCGCTCCTGCAACTGCAAAGCCTTGGAGCATATCAGGCAGAGAAAATCGTAAATGAACAAATGGGATTCGCATTGTGAATGGGCCCCACTTTATTCCCGGTTGCACATTACCATCAACTCGCTGCTTAGACATAATACTGTACTCTCTTTTGCTTGTTATAAGTCGAGATTCAAACGTTTGTTTTTGGACGCTATCAATAGAGTATAGATTTATACATATTATTTACAAAAAATAATATAAATTTTAACAAAAGCTCCGTCGTATTTTAGGTAGCTAAATAACAAGTTATTTCGAAGATGTGCTTGGTGGTAGGTTGACCGTTGGATCGAATATCCGTTGCCAAAACAAAGGTAAATCTGCAAACTTAGGTCGCTGGGTCAGCTTTTCATAGGAGCCTTGGATAACCTTGTCTCCGGTTTGTTTGCCAACCACAAAATTAAAAACATAACTGCCTTCAATGCCCATGCGTAGGTCAGATAAGACTACTTTCTCGTCTTGAAGTTTTACGGCATAGAGCCCTTTAGTAAACCATTGCAATCTTTGCACGCCCCACTGGTTCTGCAGATCATTGAGTAATTCGATTGAACTAGCGTATTCGTTTATGCTGACATCACTCACTTGGTCGAAGACAGAGGTGTAAACCTCAAAATAACGATTCTCTTGAACAACTACGCTTCTCCACAGAAATGTATTTAACGGTGCGGGTGTACTCATGTATATCGCTGGATCAATATGGTGTATGGCAAGCGCCTCTTTGTTTAATGAATCAATATGCCATTTGGCTACGAAACTCCACACTATATAAACACTGCTGACAGTTAGGGCTACATAGGTCGATTTTAATCGTGTGTGTGTACTCACTCTGGGTGCAAGGTATATAAATAAGGTTGCCAGTAGGGGAATCGTATAAATGGGATCGATAATAAAAAGCGTCGAAAAACCAAATGGGTAGTCGCTAATTGGCCACAAAAACTGAGTACCGTAAACGGTGAAACTGTCCAGAAGCGCGTGTGTAGAAAGCGTTAGGAAAAAAAGCCAAAACCAACCTTTAAAATGAACTTTTGTAGTCGGATGAAACTTCGTGATTAACCACGCAATGATTGGGCTGACCAACAATTGCACAATAAATGAATGGCTAAAACTGCGATGATATGTGAAGTCTTCGACTGGACCACCAAATGGGATGAACACATCTAAGTCAGGTAGTGTTCCCAACACCGCGCCGTATATAGCTGCCTTACGACCCACTTTATGCCCTAAAACAGCATAACCAACTGCGCTACCCAAAGCGATTTGAGTGAGTGAATCCATTTAATGCTCTTTCTTGTTAATATGTTAAATTAATTTGCTGATACCAAGTCCAACAACCACTAGGATAATTACAGTTGAAAGTGCATTGCTGATCACAGTATTTTTGGCATGCTGCATGAGTGAACTTTGATTCACCAAGTAAAGCAAGAGTATCAAGGAAATTGGCAGGAGTAGAGCATTTGAAGCCTGAGCAATAACGATAATTGTAAAGGGCTTATACCCAGATAAGGCGACTAGGACACCAATCGCAATAATTGTTGTGCAAATGATTTTAAAGGGCATTGCTTTAATATCAGGCTTAAAGCCAAATACACCGCAAAGTGCATATGCAGTGGCGAGCGGCGCAGTCAGCGCGCTCGTAATACCTGCGGAGAATAGGCCTAAAGCAAAAAATGAATTGGCAAACTCCCCTAAAAGCGGCTGCAACTGATTTGCAATATTGCTAGGTGACAATGCGGTTTGGCTCAAAAAATATGCGTTGGCTGCGCAAGACATAATTGCAAACGTAACCAATCCACCTATGCCTATTGAAGTGAACAATTGCTTTTGATGAGATTTTAAATCAGTGTTAGTAAAAGCTTCACTTTGTCTCATTTTTTCTTGAGCATGTTGTGCACTCAAACCTGCATGGAGAAACAAGTTATAGGGCACAATCGTTGTGCCTAAAATAGCCAATAAGAGCGTATTATTAGAAAACAGCCCCTTGCCAACAAGCCCATCCATAAATAGCGAAAAATCGAACCCGGCAATTAGCATCACTACGATAAAGACAGTACTCATGACTGCAACCAATGAAACTAAAACACTCTCAATGAGTTTGTAACTATTACTCCAAACAAGTCCCAAGGCAATTATGCCTAAAATTGATACCCAAGTAGTTTGTTTGATTTCAGCTACATTAGCTAAGCCTAGCGCAGCCCCAGCGATGTTACCTCCTTCGTAGGCTGCGTTGCCGATACCGAGTGCAATGACAACAAGTGCACCCAAACAAAACTTTGAGGTCCTATTATCAAATGTCTTCATCAAGTTTTCAGATAAACCTAAGCCCGTCACCAGACCTAATCTAGATGACATTTCCTGAACAATAAATGTAGCAAAAACAGAGAATAAGAGCGCCCAAAATAAGCCATAGCCGAGCTGAGCACCAGCTAAAGAAGCAGTGGTCACCGTACCAGGTCCAATAAAGGCAGCAGCGATGATAAAGCCAGTTTTACTTGAATTCATAAATGGTAACTTATTGATTATTATTGTAGTTTTGTTTTGACTGTGCCAAATGCATTAGCTATTGTTAGAGCATAGAAATTACATCATTAAAGGCTAGGCATTAAACCTCACGCAAAACACCCATGAATCTACTTAGCTTATATGAAAACCCCGACAATGCATCTATTTTATACCCCCGCTTTTATGTCGAGGGCGCGGTACTTGGTGCCAGCGCATGCCCAGAAATTCCCATGCCAGACGTTTGGTTACCGTGGGCCATTGAGCATCACGGGCAAATGAAAAGTAATGAGCAGGCCGATGCAATGACAGAAACACTGTTTTCGTACTTTAAATGGTGCTTGAGCCAAATGAGAGACGAAAATACCCAATTACCACCATATGCAGCTTATGATGAAGCTAATAAAGATGCACTTGCATGGTGGCTTAAAGGCATTCTGGCTGCACATACTAGTATGCAAGAAGTCTGGCAAAATGCTTGGCACAAGATGCAAAACCAAGCCCCTGAAAAAGCGCCAAAACTAGCAAAAAACCTTAAACATTGTCTATCAGTGTTTAGTACGTTTGCCGATGTGCCTTTAGCAATTGAACAAGCTAAGCAGCGCGGTGATAATCAATTAGAAGAAAAGCTGCCGGTCATCGCCAAAAGCTTGCCCAATACCCTTCAAATTTATATCGATATATCGGGTGAGTTAGCGGCTTATTTGCCCAATCAATTCGAGACATTTGAGCAGAAGAAACACTAGTATGAGCGATGATATTAATATTGTTCACACAAAAAATGGCGACAGCTTCAAATGTCTATACATGCCGTCGCCAAAGCAGTCTATTCCACCATGCAAAAAGCATTTAATTTATTACCGTCTACATCTCTAAAATATCCGGCATAAAAACCTTTAGTCGCACCTTCAGGACGAAAACCAGGTTTGCCTTCACACGTTCCACCAAGTTCAATCGCTTTTTGATAGAAACTTTCCACTTGAGCAGGCGTCTCTAATGCCATTCCTACCATCGTACCGTTTCCAACAGTGGCGTCTTTTTGATCAAACGGCATTGTGAGGAATAATGCACACTCCTCTGGTTTTCTCGACCATGCTACGAAATAATTCTCCTCTTCCATAAAACGAGATGCGCCAATGGTTGTTAGTAATTCATCATAGTATTTACTCGCGCGCGTCAAATCTTTTGTACCTAGCGTGATATATCCAATCATTATTAATCTCCGTTGATGTTTGATAATCGAAAGCAAACTCATAATAAGCATTGACTACTGACAACTAGTGTCAGTATTGTTGATTTATTATTCTAATACGTAGTCTAAACGAGTAAATCAGCGTTATGCGAAAGGCAGAGCGACTAAATGAAATCGTACACTATCTTCGCCGTATGCATCGTGCTGTGACAGCAGAAACGCTTGCGGGATATTTTGAAGTAAGTGTGCGCACGATGTACCGAGACATTCAGGACCTTCAAGATAACGGCGTTCCCATACTTGGCGAGGCGGGTGTAGGCTACATGATAGATAAGCATTATCACCTGCCGCCTATTATGTTCGATGCTGACGAAATAGAAGCAATTGCTTTGGGAATTAGCATGGTACGAAATTGGACAGATGATAGTTTTGCTCAAAAAGCAGAAAGTGCCTACCTTAAAATACAAGCTACCCTGTCTGCTCAGATGCTGCATGAACTCACACAAATTTCTACATTCTCAGCGCCTAGTCATTACAAAATACCATGGGAAATTAGTTTTAGTGAAGTAAGAGAATGCATTAGACGCAAGCAATTTGTCACATTTACGTATGTAGATTTAAATGACAAACAAAGCGAAAGAACTATTCGTCCATTAGCCTTGACCTCTTTCAGCCCTGTCTGGCTTTTGACCGGATGGTGTGAACTTCGGCAGGATTTTCGTAATTTTAGGATTGATCGGATTAGCAAATTTATTAAGTCGGACCGACGCTTTAAGGATGAAGAGTGGAATAGTTTGCAAGCATATTTGAGATTGTTACCGCTGTCAGACTGTTAGTTCTCGAAAAAACTATATATGAGTTTTATTTTTTCATTGGATATCGGGCACCGTTAATAACAATAAGCGCCCGATAAACCTGTGAGGATACATCGCTATTCTAGGGCATCTATTTCTGTCGAAACTTCTTCAAGCTCTGAACGGTTAAAATCCATATCGTCTAAGTAACTTGCTTGTTCATTTATTAAGTCTTCGAGACCATCATCAATACTATTGGTGACCGCGGAACCAAAGTCATAACTACCCTCTGCCATCTTCATTCTCATGCCAATAGGCGCTAAAACGGGGATATAGTGCGATTTCAATCCAAACTTTTCTCTGATTATCTCTCCGGTTGAAGATTTTAATATGAACCACATCGTTGATGATGGGCGTCTCACTGCAATATCGGCCTTGCCATCTCCGTCATAATCAGCAACAACAGGAATATCTGTTTCGCTAAGACCAAATCTTACTCGGCGAATCTCACCATCGCTTGATTGTAAGATGTACCACGATCTGTCTGCTACTCGACGTACGGCAAAATCAGTAATACCGTCACCATCATAATCAGCAGGAACAGGTATGTCATCTGCACGTAGGCCAAATCTGACCCGTTGAATTTTGTCACCTCGTTGGCTATTAAAATTGGTTCCGCTTGAATTCAAGACATACCATGTATGAGACGAAGGGCGCCTGATAGCAATATCGGTAATGCCATCACCATCGTAGTCTCCTTGAACAGGAATATCATCCTTGCTTAAACCAAATCTAATACGTTGAATTTTGTCACCACGATAGCTGTTATAGTTTGTTCCACTAGAGTTAAGTATGTACCATGTTGAATCACTGCTCCGCCTTACGGCAAAGTCGGTGATACCATCGCCATCAAAATCACCTGGTGTTGGAATATCAGTAGCTCTGACACCAAAGTAAACTCGTTGAATACGGTCTCCCTTAACACTGTTTATGTTTAGGCCACTAGAGTTACGCGCAAACCATGTGCCGATGGAGGGGCGGCGAACAGCTACATCCGTTAAACCATCGCCATCAAAATCACCTGCTAGAGGTATGTCATTTGTATTAAGACCAAATCGGATTTTTTCGATTTTCTGAGTCTCAATATCTTTAGTAAAGCTCATGAAGTTAATTGGGTCTCTAACAATAAGCTCGGCTTTGTTGTCTCCATTCCTATCACCCAATGTATTTCGTTTGATAAATGGCGTAAAAAAGCCATCCAATAGAATAGGCGCACTTTCCGAGTCAATGGTAAATTTATACTCGACCGTTGCAGGCCCCGCCGAAACAGGTGCTCGGTAATAGTAAAAATCTCCAGCCACAAAACGTTCTACATTTTCTAATCTTTCGCCGTTAATATGAATTGAAAGATCGAACAAGGCGCGACTATACCGATCATACCGATAAGCAAACGATACCCAGCCATCTCTCAAATATCCCGTTTTTCGCACTGTGAGTTCTTTGGTAGCATCAACCGGATCAACATAAATCAAAGAATATCCATGGTAAAAAGAAGAATATCTTTGATATAAAGAGTAATCACCGATTATTTCAACTTTTTCATTATCCGATTCAAAAGAAATAAAGCTACCTTCAGTATCAGGTGTAACTTCTGGGTCAGTGATTGACGAGCCAGTTACATACTCTGCAATGTTTGAAAAACCATCTCTATCTAGATCACCGCGAGCGTCGAAAGCATAGTTAGGATTTAAGCCTGCAGCAAGTTCGGCTGCGTCGCTAATTCCGTCGTTATCATCGTCCTCGTCAGCATTATTTCCTATGCCATCATAATCAGTGTCATGCGTTTCAGTTGGGTCATCAGGGAACGCATCAGCACCATCGTGGATACCATCACCGTCAGAGTCAGGGGGTAATAAAATGAGATTACTCTCTTCAGTGGTAAAACAACCTATCGGATTGCAAACCTCTAAACTAACATTGTAAGCTTTGTTCGTTGTTATCCCGTCAAACTCTAGTGAAACCCGAGAATAATTTTCATTATCTTGTTTAAGCGTATTAAGTAAGCTGTCATCGTATAAAACCTGAGTTTCGTTTCCGTCTTCACTATGTAGAAACACTTTTAAGTTATCAACCGGTCTATAGTCAGGGTCTAGTTCCACTGATATTCTACCTGCTTGAGAGTGCATATATACACCCGGACTAGGCCAATAGGTAATTTCCCTAAATGGATTGTTTGAAGCGATAAAAGTTGCTTCAGTGATTGGTCCGCAGAGCTCTCCTTTGCACCGTTGCATAAAAAGAGTTAAGTCTTTGTTTATTCCAAGATCTTCTATAAAGCCTTGCAAGTTATTTTCATGGTCTTCGATCTCAAAGCTCAAAACTTGTTCAGAATTTATTCCGCCGTGCTCATAAATCTTAACCTCTGTATTGGCCTTGGCGTCGTGACCAAACATGAATAGCCTAGCAAACCTAGGGCTTGGTCTTGAAATGCGAATTTCAGAAACATAAAAATCATTAAGATTCATGGTCTCATCATTATTTGAAACGATAAATAAGCTTCTTATCGGAGATTCATTCTCTGCATGCCATGCAAGTCTAGTTAGCTTAAATAATTGAAGATCAAGCGGGTAATCGGCAGTGGCGATTATCTCTTCGTTTTTTGAAAGTGTAAAAACGCCTTTTTCGTCAAAATCTATGCGCAGTTCTAACCATTGCTCAAGCCAACTTTCTTGATCAGTCAAATGCAAAGCTTCGTTTAAGAAAGGAGAAACGATAAAGAGTGAGAATGGTTCTAGTTCAGGGTGCTCTTCACAACCATTTCCTGTGTAGA
Source organism: Glaciecola sp. KUL10 (assembly GCF_003203515.1). Lineage (GTDB taxonomy): Bacteria > Pseudomonadota > Gammaproteobacteria > Enterobacterales > Alteromonadaceae > Glaciecola. The sequence goes on from NZ_BGNG01000002.1 coordinate 351,230, forward strand.
TCAACTCAAACAAATCTTGTTCATACTCTTCATTATAACTTAGCTGACTATAGCGTTGTCTTATGACAGGCATGGTGTTTTTAAACAATGTACTACAAGCTGATGGGGTGCTTAGCTTCGGGAATATACTTGTACTGAAAAATGCACCTTCACCAATTTGAAAGAAACGCTCTAAGTAAAGAGTACCGGTGAAGGTATCCAGGCTGCCATTGCTAGCTCCAACACTAATGTTTTTGCTAGTAAAACTCATGGTTTGCCGACTATTCCTGCTTACTTGTCGGATATCTTTGCCCGATAGAGAAATGCTAGAGGCGAGATGTGTCGAAGTGATCAGTGAAAGCGTTGGCGTGTGTTCACTACAACTATAACTATTACAAGCTTGCATTCGGAAAAAATACTCTTTGCCGGGTTCCAAGTTATTAATTTCGATAGTTCTAACTTCTTCAAAATCACCCGCGATCCGTATTATTCTCTGAGTGTTAAGACTTTGTTGATCTCGACCATAGGTTACTACGAGATCGTTAGCTGAGGTCGGTGCAAGTGCGGAAAGCGTAACACTTCTCAGTTCATTGTTTTGTACTACCTTAAAATTCGTGGGTATGGAAGGTGGTTCAGTTGGTTCTTCCAATGGTGTGTCAGCATATACGTTTACATTTTGACTCACCCCAGAACAACCTGCAGAGTTACACGCTGTAAACTGATATGTTATTAACTTGCCACTCGCAATAGATTCTATAAACTCTCCATAGCTATCGCCAGACTCTAGCGTAAACGAACCTACGGAAGTGTATTCATTATTGTCGATGGCCCTAAATACCTCAAAGTACTCAACAGGTTTAATTGCGTTTAGTGAAAATCGAATACCTATTTTAGCTTTAAGTTCATTTTCCTCTTCAAAGACTCTTCTGCTTGAAAGAGTAGGCACATTAGGTATCGTCAAGAAGTCATCTGGGATAGATACTGCAGTGCTCAATTCACTGAATTCAGTAGTTTGATAGTCTGTAGTTCTTATTTGGTATTGAAATTGAAATGTATCAGCCTGTTCAGAATTGTTAGGCGCATATGCAAAGCCATCATTTTGTGCTTTAGAAGACACAAATCTTCGATATCCGTTTTGATCAACCATGTACATTGAAATTAAACGAACTATCGGATTAGTTGGTAAATTAATACTTATATCGAATTCAGCAGTTTCAGTATTAAAAGTAACAATTGGGGCTGGTAATTCCTCAGGTAAGGGTACAAGGGAATCAAAATCAACTGTCACACTGTCACTAATTTCTGAGCATGTATTTGTGAATGTCGAACAAGCTCTTATCGCGTAATCACCAGACCCTTGGTTAGCTTCAGTTGAGGAAACCAAAAACTCCCGGAAATATCTACCCGCTCCTTGTTCGATAACGTCAAAGCCATTATCGCTTAACTTGACCAGTTCAAAAAAATCAGCAAATGTATAATCACTCCAGTTGACAATTGCTTTGGCTGGCTCATCAGAATTTGATACTCGATAATTTATTGTTAATTCTTGCGGAGGCTGAAGTCGCTCGTTTTTGAATTGAGGCAATAAATTTACTTTCTTTATTGTGGTTGCTAGAGAATCAAGCCTTTGATATCTGGATACTGCTGCGTTTTCGCTTCGGATGCTAATATCTGCATACGGACCCTCGTAATCGTCTAAGACTATGGCGTTTACACTTGCATCAACTTCTTTGTGAGTAGAATAGTTATTTGAGAAGTTGTAAATTATTCGGTAATGAGTTGCGTTTGGCACCTTGTCCCAGCCAAGCACAAGTCTTCCAAAGTATTGGTCTGTAGATACTGTTAGATTGTTTGGAGCTAATAAGCGCTCACCATTAATAAAAGGTGAGTTTGGCGTACTACTGCGACTAAGATCGCCGCCTAGTTTGTCACAGATGTTTTTAAAACAAGTTTCTAAACGATAGCGATAGGATCGGGGTGCGATCACTGTATCGTCAATATAAACTTCACGCTCGTCCATTAGTGTCGCTAGCAATTGCTCTTTTTCATTGCCAACGCTTCTATAAAGCTTAAAGGAATCATAGGCAAGGTTTGCTGAGTACGTAATAAAGAGAGTATTCTCTGCGTCCCTGGAATCTACTGAGAGGTTTTCGTAGTTACGAGGTCGGTCTAATTTAAAATTTATTCTTTGAGTGTGACACAACTTATCCAGGCACTGCTCTAGCTCATATTGATATGTAGCACCGAAGTCGAGTTCTGTGTCTATATATGTATTTTGTTGTTCGTCCGTTTGAAGCAAAACGCCATTTCTGCTCAACTTATATTGATGGTCTTTAATATTATCCCATCGAATCCTAATACCGCTGAAATCCGGTAAGAATTTAGCATCAAAGCGCCCGTTTTCTTGCAAGATTGGAGGCGCTAGGGTGAGTAATTCGGACTCTTTTGAGCAACTAGGTTGATTTCTAAGGGAGCTCGACAAACACTGCGTAATCTTTGCTACAAAGCCCCTAAAACCGACCTCATTGCTAAAGGTATTTCCTTCTGAAATTATCTGACTATAAAAGTGCTGGTTTGATGACAAACTATGAACTTTATAAGAATCAGCGGCGTTATCTAGTTCAGCCGAGAGCGTTAATAAGGTTGTATTATTCGTTCCCTCGCTAAACAGTTTTTCAACGGTTATCTTATTTTCGAAGTCAAGCACTTCAACTGATAAGCTAGTGACCGCATTATGGTTACAGGCCCAATTTTCGTTACACTTCGAAATCTTATAAAAGGTATCACCAGATTGTAAACCCGTTGAACTATCAACCAGTAAGGTCTCAAAAGACAGCATGTTGAGAGGCGTCTCATCATAGTGCTGCGACTTTCTTTCAATCACCGTGTTTTGTTGGGATGCGAAATTGATCGTCGCTGAAAAAGGAGCATTGCTGGTGATAGCTGCCTGCAATGGCGTATTTGGTATATCAAAAACAGAGGTCGCTATTTCAGCTCGGTAAGTTCCTCGATTCGCATTACTTCTACTCCAGTATAAAGTATTCTCGGTTGTTGCGAAGTGCATCGCGCTTATACCGCTTAGCGAATAGTCGAAAACATCAAAATTATCGTGTAAGCCGACCAGCGCAGTTTGTTCAGTAGTGATATCTACCACGAAAACCCCAAGCGACTGCCTTACCCCAGCTTTCAATTGATCGAGTGTTCGAGTTAATTGGGCGCCGAATCCTATATATCTATTGTCAGAGCTGATGGTTAAGCTTTCAAACTGCCCGTCAGACGAAAAGGCTCCCTTTAATCCAATTGTTTTTTCACTTTCAAACTGGTCTTCGGAATGCTTTATCGTTATCGTGCTTTTATCTGAATTCCAGCGAGCAAAAAGCGAGCCGTCGTGTGATAGAGCCGCGCTATACCTTTGATATCTATTAGTGTTATCTTTTAATGATATTAGTCCAGAGCCAGTCGAAAAATAATTAAACACGGAACATGAATCTTCCCAGCAATTCTCGCCAATTAATATACTTTGATCGCTGCCGACACCTAATACTACCTTTATATTCTGTTCACCCTCGAGTGCTAACTTCTCAAACTCAGCATTGGGTGATTCTTTCTTATAGATATCGTAGCCAAGTCCAATAACTAATATGCTATCAGTTGCATCAGTTTTCAGTGATAAAGGATATTCAGATTGTCTATTGCTTGTGAATTCAATATTGGTAACTTCTCCACTTTCAATATCATAGCTAAATACGCTGTCCGCTATGTTTGAATCTTGAGCGTAAAAAATAACGTTTTTATCATTATTATAGAAGAATGGTTTAGTATTAAACGCGCTAAAGTAGGCGCCAATATTTGCAAGAGAAACACGCACAACAGTGTCTTGTGCAATGTCTTGAATATAGAAGTAAATATTATTTGGAGAACTGGTAACCGAACCATTTTCGTCCAAATAATTAGAGGCGAACAAAAGCAAGTTACCGCTTTGTGATACATCGTAGAGTTCATAAAAGCTGTTTGCCGGTACTTCAATAGATAACTTTTCTGCATAATGCTGGGAATGCGCAAAAGACGCAAATAAGATGAAAGCAATAAAAATCACAAACGACTTGAAGAAATGCATGAACTTTCCTTGTTTAGCATTAAATTAGCGATCACTGCTAATTTTTGATATCGGATCGTAGATGATTAATGGTGATTTCTCAAGTTAAATCACCATCAAAAACGTTTTATGTGTATGTTTTGTTCAAACTGCTTAATCAGAAGCAAGGCATTGAACTTCCCCATCAACAAAGGGGATAAGCCCATATATAACAACAGCATAAACCCTGAATGTTAGAATTTGAACTGATGTAATTTCAAGCGTATATCATCAGCGCGCTGTTCAAGTTCTTCATTTTGCTGCTTACCTTTTGAAGCATAAGATGAAACTTTATCGACAGCGAGATTTAGGTTATTGATATTATTTGTGATTTCCGTCGACACCAGCGTTTGCTGCTCGATAGCCTCTGCAATCGCAACAGATGCGTTACTGATGTCTTGTGTCTCTCTTACTATTTCTTGTAACTGAGTTTGTGAAATGTTGGCACGTTGCATGTTGTGTTCACAAGTGTCAGTACCTTCACGCATTGTCTTGACGGCCACCTCAGCACTGACTGTCAGGCTATGCATGAGCTTATTTATTTCTTCTGTTGACTCTTGCGTTCGATTGGCTAGGTTGCGTACCTCATTGGCTACAACGGCAAACCCTCGTCCTTGTTCGCCTGCTCTTGCTGCTTCAATAGCGGCATTGAGTGCTAGTAAATTAGTTTGTTCTGAGATTTCTTTGATAACCGCTAATATTCCACTGATACTTTGAGTTGATGATTCCAACTGATTCATGTCATGCGCGGTGTTTCTCATTTTATCGGTTAGTTCTTGAAGGCTGTCGACGGTATCGTCTAATTCGTGGGCACAAATTTTAACCTTTTGATAGGCACTATCCACGGATTTTGCGGTTTGTTCTGATTTTTGCGCGACCTGTTGAGCGGTTTGAGAGAGTTGCAAGATGGCGGTGGTCGCTTGACTCAATTCATTTTTTTGAGAATTGACACTTTTGTTTGTTTTTTCGGATAGCTGGCTACTTTTTTCTGCAGATTCAGTCATTTTGTTTACTGAATCCGAGGTGTCTTTAATTGTTTGATGAGTTTTGTGTAAGAACGAATTTAGGCCATCCGCCATCACACCAATTTCTGCGCCATACTCAAGGTCAATACGCTGGGTAAGATCCCCATCAGATTTAGATAACTCTGACACCAAGTATGCTGCTTTTTTGATCGGCCTGGATAGCTTTCCAGCCACGAAATAAACAACTAAAAATCCTGCTAGTCCAACGAGAATACCAGCAAAAAGTTGGCCGAGTACATTTGTGGTAAAGCTTTCATTAATCAATAAGTTGAGGTTCGATGCATCTTGCATGGCCACACTAGTGGGAAGGAGTAGTTTTACCGACCACTTTGTATCAGTGTTAGCAAAGTTGAGAGGGAGTAATACTTCGATATTATCACTGGCCATTTTGATGCGTGAAATTCCAGATTGCACGTTGCTTTTAATTGATGCCCACTCGTTTTTATCCATGAATAAGCCCGCCTGCTCAGGATGGGATGTGTCGGCAACAATGGCGCCGTTAAAGCTGATTATTTTAAGTGTTCCAACTCCTTCAAAGATCGCATCATTAACGGTCGATGCGAGTTGTTGGATGAATGCTACTGACACATCAACACCGCTAACACCTATTACTTGCTCATTGACTATCAGGGGAGTGGTGATTGAAGTCATTAATGTAGGAACACCTTGAACCTCCCATACTGACGGGTCAGATACGCATGATTTACGGCTTTCAAAAGGACACAAATACCATTCACCAGGACGCAAACCGTGTTCGTTTGGCTTTCTGTTGTTGTAAACAAGGGGCATATTACTGGGTCTAACATTTAGTTCGCCAGAACTCGCACGCGTCCAATAAGGGGCATATTGGCCAGATGAATCAGAATGGCGACCATCGTTGATATACTTAGCGTCGTTGTTGTCCACAGCGTTTGGTTCCCACGCTATATAAGTGCCCGAGATTTGTTGGTTGTCACTCAAAATGTGTTTTAAATACTGACTAAACGTATCTCTATCAATAGTCTCTACAAGGTCATTCTGAATAATAAACGATTGAGTTGATGCAATATTTTTTGCGATGATAATATTGTTAGAAATATCTTGATTGATGCGCTCGACTTTACTTGAGACCTGCTTCAATGCTTCTGCAACCATATGCTCATTGTGATTTATGATGCTTTTTGATGTGGTATCGTAAAGAACCGTGCTTGCAACTACGCCGTAGATTCCCATTGCTAGAATTGCACCTAAAAGAGAAATGCCGGTAGCAACCGTTATTTGTGTGCTGATTGATTTAAATTGGAACACGTATGCAACCTTTGGTGGTTTAGTGTAAGTTAATGCATCGGTTTGATATTTAGTGCTATCGACCTTTAGTACTAGGTCTTTAGTTTGTTTTTTAATGCTAGCCAAAAGGAATTTAGATGAACTTACAGCGTTTTTTTCTGCTGATCTTAAGTACATGGTTTTCATCTTCAGTCATTGCCCATGAGTTCCATCATCATAAAGAAGAAAAGCCTCTAGCAACTTATCTAGCAAATGAAGGTATTATGATAAGTAGTGGCAATGTTAAGGTCCTCTTCGATCCTTTTTTTCACAATGACTATGGTCAATATCAGTTGGTGCCCACTTCCATTATTGAGTCGATTAAAAAAGGATGGCCACCTTATGATGGTGTGTCTATTGTATTTGTCAGTCACGCTCATGAGGACCATTTTGCTGCGCAAGACATGCTCAATTATTTATTGACCTTTAATAACATTAAATTAGTCGCGCCCACTCAAGCTATTGAGCAATTAAAAGATCTAGAAGGTTTTGAGCAAATACAAACACAACTGTTGGCAATTGATTTAGCTTATCAAGAACAGCCAGAAAGTCGCCAGATAGGGCCTGTAAAATTTGACGCAGTACGTATTCCCCATGCAGGGTGGCCTAGTCGCAGTGAAGTAAGTAATTTAGTCTATCGAGTATCACTTCCGCACAATCGCGGATATGCCAGTGTGATACACATGGGAGACGCCGATCCAAATGACCGTCATTTTTTACCGCTATCCTCGTTTTTTAAAGCAGTTAAAACAGACATCGCTTTTCCGCCATATTGGTTTTTTCTGTCTAGAAGTGGCAAAAATATACTCGAGTACCGAATCAACGCGCACGAAAGTGTAGGCGTGCATGTACCGAAGACGATTCCATTAGACTTAATCTTAAGCGGCGCAGACTATTTTTTTAAACCCGGTCAAACAAGAGCAATTTCTCAGCCTTAAAACGGCTTTACAATCGCCAAGACCACGATGGCAAGCAATGCAAGTACAGGGGCCTCATTCAAAAAACGGTAGAATTTAGAGGAGTGTTTGTTTTCTCCCGCCGCAAATCTTTTCAATAACACATAAAGATAAATGTGATATGCGTAAAATAGACTGACCAAGAGCAATTTAACGTGCATCCAGCCGGAAGCTTTGAACCATTCACCGCCATAAAGATAGATAGTCCAAACACCAAATACTAAGGTTAATACTGCAAAAGGAGTGATAAAAAACCATAGTCTTCTTTCCATTACCACAAATTGTGCATGCATTTCTTTATTTGTTGCCTGTGCGTGATATACAAACAAGCGTGGTAGATAAAAAATCCCCGCCATCCATGCAATCATAAAGAAAACGTGCAATGCTTTAATCCACAAAATACTCAAAACTAAGCCCTTTCTATCTCACTAATTAATGTTGTTCTCTAAACAGGTAACTATGCAGCATATTCCAAGTAATTATGCCTATGGGTTTATGCTCATCAGATTCAAAAATATAAACTGCCCCTTGGCGCTGTTTATGCAATATTTCATGTACTTCCGCCATGGTTGCTTGGTGAGATACCCCTAGCATCACATGACTGAGTGTCGGATGCACATTTTCCTGTAGGCTAACATTAAGCTCAACTTGTTCAAACCTCGCATCGATATTTGCTTCTATTTTATTCATTAAAAATGTTTCTGGAGACGCTTGAAGCCGAGCATAGAGTAGGGTCTCGCTAGCATCTTTTACAATATCGAAATCCCTCTTCATAACCGCTAAAACCCCAGTTTTCTGAAGGACATCTCGTATTGATGAACTGGTGTATTTGAGTTCTTGAAACTCTAGTTGTTGAATGAATATAGATTGGTTTTTACATAGTTGCTTACCTGTAACGTAAGCGCTTACTATAACGATAATACATGGCATTACTGCTTCGGGGCTTGAGGACAGCTCCATCGCTGCGGATAGCGCAGCCATCGGGGCGTGAAGCACAGAGGCTAGCATGCCAGCAAGTCCCAATAGCGCAAAGGTAGCGGTTAAATCTGAGGTTTTATCTAAGCCGTTCAGCGGTTGTAAAAGTATGACGCCCGCGAGCATGCCAATTGTCATTACTGCACCAATAATGCCACCGGGAATTCCCAAGCCGAGGGCAATCGTTGCGAGCATAAATTTTAAAAGAAACAACATACATAGATATGCAATACTGGGGTGCTCGTTAAACATATTTTGTACATTGATAAATTCGGCGCCAAGTGCATCAGGAATAAAATAACCGACGCTAGCGGTAATCAGCGCGGCCAATGAAAATCGATACAGCATATTGACTTTGCGAAAGCGCCGTAATATCCACATTAACTGTACATTAAATGCAGATCCTATTAAGCCCATACAAAATCCAAACACGAGTAAATACAAAAGTAAGCTAGGTTCCAGAGTTTGAAAATTAAGAAAACTAAGTTCACTTTCGTTACCGAAAACAGCCCTACTTAGCATAGTGCCGCATGCTGCGGCCAACATCACTGGTACAAATAAGTAAACCTTGTATTCGCGCAGCACGACTTCCATTACAAAGATAACGGCAGCAAAAGGTGTATTGAATGCAGCTGCGATACCCGCGGCAATGCCACAACCGGTTAATATTCTTAAACTGTTGAAAGGTAACCTCAACCAGCTTCCTATAAAATGACTACCAGCAGCAGCTATATGAACGCTTGGACCCTCTCGGCCGACAACAAAGCCACTGGATAATGCTAATACGCCGCCAATAAATTGATTTATCGTGGTTTTAAAGGGGATGTGGCCATAAAATCGTTTGAAGCGGTGAATCACAAAGGGGATACCCATTCGATATTGTTTATAGCGAGTTAGTGTCGCTAACAGTAGCATCCCAATGACTGCAAAAATGGGTAATAGAAAGAGCGTGATAGGGTTGGCTTTGTTGTAACTGGCTATGCCGCCGTAAGCATAAATTTGAATGTATTCAATAGCCAATCGAAAAAGAATGATGAGTGACGCTGCACACACCCCTCCGGCTATACCAAGGATACACAATTGTACCGAGGTGCGAGGGTAGGCTAATTCTTGGCGTAGTGATTGAAGTATCATTGTTTAATCGAGATTAAATGATGTTCTTTTTGTAAAGACTATCATATTCAAGCAGTTATATTTGTTAATATCGTATAAAATGCAAATTTGTGCAATCTAAACAATCGTTTTTACTTGGGATAACCCTTTGAATTTACCTGAAATTAAACAGCAACTTGGCTTTGTGCGCTATTACCTGGTCGTTATTTTAGTCATCGCTGGCGTTTTTTACGCAGGCCACGAGTTTGCCAACAAACGCAATCATTTACTTGTTGCTAAAGCCGATCTTTTACAGCAATCGGTTGATAATTTAATTGAAGAAAATCAACAAATAAACTCACGATTAAATGTGAAAAAAGTAGAATTAGAAGTCGCGAGTATAGCTAACGAAAAGGCTCAGGAAAGCATTAAAGGGTTCATGCAAATTGAAAATGAGTTACGTCAACAAATTAGTTTTTATCAAAAGGTAATGGCACCTGAGATGACTCAAGATGGCTTTGTCATTGAAAATGCAGAGATCTCTACAAATGCATCCACTAACAATTACACTATCAAATTGATGATGCTCCAGCATGAAAATATAAAAGCGGTCATCAAGGGCACACTGAACATAAGACTCTTTGGTAGTTTAAACGGCAATCCAGTGAGCTATAACATCACAGACTTATTGGAAGACAAAGAACAGTCCTTAGCTTTTTCTTTCAAGTATTTTGAAGTCATGGATATACGGGTCACCCTTCCTGAAAATTTTGAGCCAGAGCGTTTAGCGATCAGCACCGATGTGTACAAATATCGAAGAAAACGAGGTTCATATAACACTGAAATAAGCTGGGAAACTGCTTTTGCGGAATAAAGCATAATACTTGATTAAATTACTCAGGTATTAGATAATCCGCGCAGTATTTTATATAGAGGTATTTATGTCAGTTGAAACGGCAATGCCAATTGAGTTTTCAGACGCGGCTGCAAAAAAAGTACGCGGATTGATTGAGGAAGAAGAAAATCCGAATCTTAAACTGCGTGTTTACGTGACAGGTGGTGGATGCTCGGGCTTCCAATATGGGTTTACCTTCGACGAAAAAGTAAATGACGGTGATATGACGATCGAGAAGGAAAGTGTAACACTGGTCGTTGACCCAATGAGCTTGCAATATCTGGTAGGTGGAATCGTCGATTACACCGAGGGTTTAGAGGGATCTCGTTTTCTAGTCAATAACCCTAATGCACAAACAACCTGTGGTTGTGGTGCAAGTTTCAGCATCTAAGTTGGTTCTAATGGCGTTGTATTAACGACGCCAATGCTCTAATGCTTTTTATTTAATACAACAAGCTATCATCTGGAAAGTGTATTTCTAGCCGAAGTGCTACACCGTATGATGTTCTAAAATCTTCTTCTCTCAACCACAGCATAAATGGCTCCAACTCGACAAATAACCATGGTCTGAGTATATTTCGTTTATACCGAATACTGAGCAATCTTTGCTCGCTTCTGTAAGAAGGTTTGCTTAATCCATCTATCATTGCGGTAAACAAGAGGCTTTGCTCGGCGCCTAACATGTGTAAGTATTTGAGTTCGTGTCGCCAAAACCAATCTTTTCTGTTATCCCGATATCGAAAGCTATTACTAAACTCTAATGCTTGTGAGTCCGTAAACGTATGCGTATAGCGAGCGTTGAGTTCAGCCCCAAATTTGTCTCCAGAGTAATAGTGAAGCTCACTAAAATAAGCAAGTTTGCCATCGTTGCCATAGTTTTGCCCCTTGGAATACCTTGCTCGAGTGTAAAGTTGTCCTCCTCGGCCAAAACCAACTCTATAGCTCATTGGCGATTTGACATCCTCTCTAAATTGAATGGCAACAGTCGTCTCTTCTTGATTACCTAATTCTTTGTTTCGTGCAGCCTTGACGGATTGTTGGTTAATATCATCTTCTTCATCAGTAAAAAGTAGTTCCACCCGATCTTTTAGTGCAGGTAGTTTTACGCGGATCTTAAAGCGAGTGTCAAATTGATTCAAATCGCCACTTCTAGGTTCCCAGCCAAGTCTTATTTTACCACTAGCGACTGCGGCAGAAGGGGCAGGTTGCTTTGTCTTAACATAGAACCATCGATTTAGGTCGTTGACTGTCTCGTCAAGTTGTTTATTAAAGTTGCAATACCAATCGTCGTACCATAAGGGATAGTCACAATAATAAATGCTTTGATAATGCTCTACTTTTGTAGATTCGGCTTCTAAATCATTGGCTTGTAATTTGTTACTGGCGAGCGTACATGCGCATGAAATACTGCCGATAATAAACAGCTTAAAACCCTTTGAATGATCGCGAAACACCCTATTAATCATGATATTGATTAAAACCAGTGATATTTAAGTAAAGCCACGTATAATGAGAATACAAATTGAATTGTTCCCGATTTAGCAAGTGGATGAATACGTTACCAAAATATAGTCGGGATTTATATTGGAGTTTCACATGGGCGGTATAAGTATTTGGCAAATTTTGATCATTTTGGTCATTGTCATATTGTTATTTGGCACAAAAAAACTACGCAACGTAGGCACAGACTTGGGCGGTGCACTGAAGGGCTTTAAAAAAGCCATGAGTGAAGAAGACTCAAAAAATGAGAAAGATGCAGACTTTGAAGCAGTAGAAGAAAAAGTAGTTGAGCCTCCGTTAAAACAAAAAGACACTGCACAGCAAACTAGCACTAAAGACTAATCTGATGTTTGATATTGGCTTCTGGGAACTACTGTTGATCGGTATCGTGGCGCTTTTGGTGTTGGGGCCAGAACGCTTGCCTGGTGCTATTCGCTCGACGGTAAACACGATAAGGAGTGTTAAGGGTGTAGCGAGTGGCTTTAAGCAGGAGGTCGAACAGCAACTTAAAGTGCATGAGTTGCACGAGAACCTAAAAAAAGCTGAGCAAGCTGGTATTGAAAACGTCAGCCCCGATGTGGCCAAGAGTGTAGAAGAGTTAAAGCAGGCTGCAGCGTCAGTACAAGAGCCGTATAAGAAGAAAGAAAATGAGTGAAACAAGCACTTTTGTTGCTCACTTAATTGAGCTGCGCAGTCGTATACTAAGAGCGCTTTTGGCTGTCTTCATTGTGTTTTTGTCGTTGGCTTACTTTGCCCAAGATATTTATCATTTTGTCGCTCAACCGCTTCTCGCCAGCATGCCTGAAAATACATCAATGATAGCTACCGATGTTGCCTCTCCTTTTTTTGCACCATTTAAACTGACGCTAGTCGTATCATTTTTTATCGCTATTCCCGCTGTCCTTTACCAAGTGTGGGCATTTGTTGCTCCGGGTTTATATCGAAACGAGAAAAAGCTAATTGCCCCTTTGTTATTTTCTAGCACTTTGTTGTTTTATGCCGGTATGGCGTTTGCCTACTTTGTGGTGTTTCCGATTGCTTTTGCATTCTTCAATAGCGTCGCGCCCGAAGGCGTTACGGTAAGCACAGACATTAGCAGCTATCTTAATTTTGTTCTTAAACTCTTCTTTGCATTTGGTTTGGCATTTGAAATTCCGGTTGCAATTATCCTTATGTGTTGGACGGGGGTGACAACGGCTGAAAACTTGCGCAAGAAACGTCCGTATGTGTTTGTTGGCGCTTTTGTTGTTGGTATGCTCCTTACACCACCTGATGTTATCTCACAAACGCTATTAGCAGTCCCCATGTGGTTGCTATTTGAGGTGGGAATTGTAATCGGTGCAATCTATAGCAAACGGAAGTCACAAAACGAAACTGCCGAGTCCGAAAGAGAAGACCCTGATAATGGCATGGTTTGATTCAGGTGTTAATTTATTAGATGAACGCTTTAATATCGAAGAAGTATTAGTCAATGCCAAGCGGGCAAATGTGGAAGACATCCTGATTATTAGCTCGGATGTTGAAGAATCACTCAAGGCACAAAAATGCGCTTCTCACTACAACACTCTTTCCTCTGGCGCCGATTTCAAAAATGTAAAGCTACCTGAATTACATTATACCGCGGGTATACATCCGCATTATGCAGACCAATGCACTGAGCAAGACTTGAATGCATTAATTAATATGTGTGCTGACAATGCATTTTTTGCGATAGGTGAATGTGGTCTTGATTTCAATCGCAATTTTTCTAGTCCAGACAAGCAACTATTTGTGTTTGAGCAACAGTTAAAAATAGCAGTAAAACATGGATTAGGTGTTTACTTGCATGAACGAGATGCGTTTGATCAGCAAACCGCAATATTACGAAAATACATTCATGCTCTTCCCTTCGCTATAGCTCATTGTTTCACGGGTACCCGCGAACAACTTGATAGTTATCTTAGTTTAGGGTGCTATATTGGCATTACTGGTTGGTTATGCGACGATAACAAAGCTGAAGCCTTACAATCTGCTGTAAAAGGCTTACCATTAGAACGACTTTTATTGGAAACCGACGCTCCTTATTTGTTTCCAAAAAACGTAAGACCTAGAAAACGTAACAATGAGCCTAAACACATTTGCGCGATTGCAGATAAACTAAGTGAGCTTACTGCTTTTTCGGTAAGTGAAATCGAATTAGCTGCTTTCAACAATGCAAAAAAGTTGGCAAGCAGCAAAAAATAGGTAGCAGAATAAGCTTGAGCAATAATGGCAGCAAGCACATTGGTAGGTTGATTACACTAGTCCTAGGACTGGCGGCCTTGCTGTTGTTTGTAACTTATAAGCTGACCCAATTGACAAACGAGCGTTCACTTGCTGAGTTTACCGATGTATTTGTCGACTTAACCGGCGAGCTTACTGTAGATGACATTCAATCTGTGCAAAGCAAAAGTTGGTTGAAAGTACCTAGCACAATGAGTTTTGGGATCACTGAGCATCCTCACTGGTTAAAAACTGACATTCCCAATAATCAATCCGGAAAGCCACAAATTATAGAGTTTTCTTATTCGCTGACTGACAAGGTTGATATTTGGTTTGTAACAAAGAGAAACGGTACACCCATTGTACTAGACCAACACTCGGTTGGAGACTCTTTGGCGTATTCACAGCGTCCTGTTGATCACGATAGATGGTTGTTTTCGGTTCCAGAAGCCTCCGAAGACATTACTATGATTGCGCGAATTCAATCGACGGGGCCTCTAAAAGGGGAAGTCAACATATGGAGTAAAGAATCCTATATTGCATATGTGTCTGCTCATCGTTTGTTTATGGGCATCTTTTTCGGCTATATGTTTGCGATGGCGCTCAGCAATCTATTCTTGTACGTATCGACACGTATTCCGACTTTTTTGGTTTATAGCGGTTACGTTTTGATGTTTTCCGTTGTTATCGCTAGTTTGCAAGGAATCAGTTTTAGATTTCTCTGGCCCGAAAGCACATGGTTACAAGAGCGCGCAGTTGCCTTGTTTGCGTATGTTATGCTGGGCTTAGTCGTCCTGTTTTCCCGACAAATACTAGACCTCGACCAGCAACAACCTAAGCTGTCGAAAGTGCTTAGCATTCTGCAGAAAATATACTTTGTCTTAGCGGTGATGTGTTTAGCCTTACCATATTCAGTTATGATCAAGGTCTTATTAGTAATGATGCTGCTTAGCATTCCTATATTGCTTTATGTCAGTATTATGATGGCATTTCAAGGAAGTCAGATCGCTCGATTCTTCGCTGCTGCATGGGGAGTACTCCTATTAAGTGGAATTATGACCAGTGCTGATAGTTTTCAGTGGCTCAATTTTCCAATTGACGCGAGTTATGTGCTCATGGTCGGTGCAACAATCGAAACCTTATTACTGGCATTAGCCTTGGCAATGAGCTTCGACAACCAGCGGGAAAAAGCCAACCAGGCCCAACGACAAGTACTTGAAAGTGAAAAAGAGGCGGCGAAAGCTAAAGATGAGTTGCTCAAAATGCAACAAGAAGCAAAAGAGCAACTTGAGTATGCTGTTGATGAACGTACCTTAGAGCTCGAAATTGCTTTACGAGAACTGTCTGAGGTTAATAATGAGCTAGAAGCGCTAAGCGCGATAGATGCATTGACGGGCTTGATGAATCGCCGTGCATTTGAAAAACGTATCTTAGCAGAGTCACGACGAAGTAGAAGGGAGAGAACGCCTTTGGCCGTGGCCATGCTTGATATTGATCACTTTAAAAAAGTCAACGATACCTATGGGCATCAAGCCGGCGACGAATGTTTACGCATATTTGCTAAATTGATGCGGGAAATTATAAAACGGCCCAGTGATGTGCTCTGCCGATACGGCGGTGAAGAGTTTGTGGTGATATTACCTAATACCACACTCGATGCAGCTAAGACCCTTATGGAACAACTCAGAATTAAGGTAAGTGAGACAACTATAGAGTTTGAGTCTCAGGAAATTTTAATCACAACAAGTGCAGGTGTAACAGCAAGAGTAGTAAGTACTGATACAGATCATGAGTTGATGGTTTCATATGCTGATAAGCAACTATATAATGCCAAGGACGGTGGACGTAACAGAGTCGTTGCAGCCAACTTTTAGTCTTTCTCATTCCGCATCAGCATAATTTACACAAGGATAAGCATGTCTAGTTTCCCCTACGTTCGTCCCAGACGTCTTCGTCGAAATCAAACTTTGCGAGATTTAGTCAGTGAAAGTAGTTTAAAAACCGCAGACCTTATCTATCCGATGTTTGTGCTTGAAGGCACAAATCAAGAAGAGCAAGTCGAATCGATGCCCGGCGTAACTCGCATGAGTATCGACTTGCTGTTAGAAGAAATAGAAAGCCTAAACCAAGTTGGCGTGCGTTCTATTGCTCTGTTTCCTGTGACACCCCAAGATAAAAAAACGTTGTGTGCGAGTGAAGCTTTTAATCCTGAAGGGTTGGCTCAGAGAGCGACTAAAGCCATTAAAGCCCGTTTTTCGGATGTGTTGGTGATTACTGATGTCGCACTTGACCCATTTACTATTCACGGTCAAGACGGGCTCATCAATGAATATGGCTATGTTTTAAACGACGAGACCACCGAAGTACTCATCAAACAAGCTTTATCCCATGCCCAAGCCGGTGCAGATATTGTGGCACCATCGGATATGATGGATGGTCGTATCGGTGCGATAAGAGAAGCACTAGAGGGCAATGGTTTTATTCATACATGTATCATGGCCTATTCTGCAAAATATGCTTCAAGTTACTATGGACCCTTTAGAGATGCGGTTGGGTCTGCGGCTAACATCAAGGGTGGTGATAAAAAGCAATATCAGATGGATCCTGCAAACAGTGATGAAGCTCTATACGAAATTGAATTAGATCTGGAAGAGGGCGCAGACATGGTGATGGTTAAGCCGGGTATGCCGTATTTAGACATTGTTAGGCGTTGTAAATCAGAGCTCAAAGTACCCACATTTGCTTATCAAGTGAGTGGCGAATATGCAATGCACCAAGCTGCCTTCGCAAATGGATGGCTTAACAAAGAGCAAGTTATCTTAGAATCATTACTTGCGTTTAAGCGTGCAGGTGCAGACGGTATATTGACTTACTTTGCGAAAGAAGCCGCTATTCTGTTGAACAAAAGCTAGTCTGCTAACCTAGGGAGTGATTCACCTATATACTCACCTGTATATTATCTATCAACCGAGTCTTACCTAAAAAGCCCGCGGCCAAGATAACTAATACAGTATCTTCGTGGCTCGGTTGTAATAATGATACTGAGGAGCGGATATCTATATAATCAGGTTTGATACCACTTTTTGCTAACTCAGTTTTATAGGCGGCACATAGTACACTAAAGTCTCGTCTGCCTGATTGGATATCAGATTTCATCGCTTGAATTGTCTTATATAAGGCTGGCGCGATTGCCCGTTGCTCAGTGTTTAGGTAATTGTTTCGCGAACTCATTGCCAGCCCATCACTTTCGCGTTCGGTGGGTACACCATGAATACTTAAATTCATCGATAAATCGGTAACCATGGCTTTAATAACTTGTAATTGTTGGAAGTCTTTTTCACCAAAAAATGCGTTGTTGGGCTGTACCATATTGAACAGCTTACATACGATCGTCGCTACACCTCTAAAATGTCCTGGCCGACTTGCTCCACAAATCATATATGACAATCCAGGAACCTCAACAAAGGTTTGTTGCTCCAAGCCACGGCTATAAATATCTTCAGCTTTAGGCATAAATAACAAGTTAACACCCAGCTCATTAAGTGCATTCTTATCGTCTTCGATGGTACGTGGGTAGGCATCTAAGTCTTCTTCTGCGCCAAACTGCAATGGGTTAACGAAGATTGAAACCACCACGATATCCGCATGCTTCTTGGCTTCTTTGACCAATTTTAAATGGCCTTGGTGAAGGTTGCCCATCGTTGGGACGAATGCGATACTTTTGTTTTCAACTTTCCATTGCCTGCGTATTTCGCGCAACTGGGTGATATCACTAACGGTTTGCATAGCCACAGTTCTCTTATTTTCTAGTCAGATGTTAACGCTACGTTAACTATATTCGGATCAATACTTCACACAAATATTTGATTACTTGAACGAATGAGCTTCACTCGGAAATAGACCAGATTGCACCTCGTCAATATACAACGAAACTGCTTTACGTATATCGCCCGTTTGCTCAAGGTAGTTTTTCGAAAACTTAGGCATGTAGTTAGCACTGATCCCAAGCATATCGTGCATGACTAGAATTTGACCGTCTGTCCCCGCTCCAGCACCGATGCCTATAACTGGAATGGTCAGACTTTGTGAAATAGTTTCCGCAATTTCAACAGGTACACATTCTAGCACCAATAGTTGAATACCCGCTTGTTCGAGTGCTTTTGCGTCGTTAAGTAGTCTTGTAGCTTGCTCCTCAGAACGGCCCTGAACTTTGAATCCACCGAAGACATGAACAGACTGCGGTGTTAGGCCAAGATGACCACATACGGGCACTCCGCGCTCAACCAAGCCTTGGATGGTATCGAGCAGCCACTTTCCACCTTCCATCTTTACCATAGTGGCACCCGCAGCCATCAATTGAGCGGCGTTTTCATAGGTTTGAAGAGGGCTAGCATAAGACATAAATGGCATATCGGCGATTATCATACAGCGTGATGCACCCTTGCTAACACTGCGCGTGTGATAAGCAATTTCGTCAACAGTGACGGTCGTGGTATCGTCATCTCCTTTGAGAACCATACCTAAGCTGTCACCAATTAAAATTACATCCACACCTTGTTCATCGAATAACTTTGCAAAACTGGCGTCATAAGCTGTAATCGCAACAATTTTTTCAGACTCTGCTTTCATTTTTAGTAAGGTTGAAGTCGATACTTTTTTCACTTTGTCTTCCTCAATTATTAATTTCGCGATAGTTGCGATGTGTAGATAGACGACGCAGTCCTACCAGGCTGCACTCTGCAACCCAGGCAGACAATGGTCGATCGTCGGGCATGATTAAGTCTGGTTCAATTTCAAAAAGCGGCACCAATACAAATTCGCGGGTTGCCATACCATAATGAGGTATAACGAGGCGTTCAGTATCAATATGTTGCTTGTCGTACAACAATATATCTAAATCAAGTGTGCGAGGGCCCCACCTTTCTGCTTTTCTTTCTCGCCCATGTTCCAACTCAATCGCTTGTGTGACATCGAGCAATTCAATGGGGGGGAGGTTGGTAGAAATTTTACATACTGAATTGGTATAGTCCGGCTGATTTTTAGGTCCCATTGGCGCACTGCTATATAAATGCGCGCTAGCAAGAAGCTTTATGCTGTCATGATCGTCCAAGCTTTGAAGTGCTCTTTGAATTTGGCTGCTTGGGTCTTTGATATTACTGCCTAAGCCAATATATACAGTACTAAAAGGCATTAATTAGCTTTCTTTTTCTTGGGCCTGCGCTTTTTTGCGCCGATAGGCCTACCATTGCTACCGCCCCTTAGTGCAGCGATCATGACTTTTTGCTGCTCGGGTTGCACTTGTTGGAATTCGTGCCACCACTGGCTTAATTCTAACAGGTCGCCACCTTCGATCTGTCCCCTGATTTCCAGAAAATCAAATGCAGCCCTGAAGCGGCTATGCCCTAAAAGTACATAAGGGCGACGGCCAAAGCGTCTAGTTAAACGCTTTTGCAAATGCCAAATCTCTTTGATGGGAATACTGAAGCGTTTGGGTATCATGATACGCTGAACTTGGCGATGCATTACTTCGCCAACTGCAATCGTGAATGCATCGTATTCACTGATGCCAGACTCATACATTATTTGTTGAGTGCGCTCTTCAACGGGGTACCACAAAAACGCTGCAAAAATAAATGCAGGAGTGACTCTTAGATCGTTATTGATTCGATTGTCAGTATTTACTAAGACTTTTTCGATTAACTTTCTCTCACGACAACTATCATCTACTAATAAGTGACTCAGTTGAGGGAATAGCAGATTAAACAAACCCAGTTCGTGAAGTAGTTTGAATGCATGCAAACCAAAACCTGATAAAAGTAACTTTAGGGCTTCTTCAAACAAGCGAGCAGGTGGAATATTTGCAAGCAGGTGTGCACATTCCTTAATGTCTTTCTGCATCTCTTCGGGGATTTGCATATCAAGTTTTGCGCTAAAACGAACAGCACGAAGCATGCGCACGGGGTCTTCTCTGAAGCGCGTTTGGTTATCGCCAATCATTTCAATGCGTTTTTCGGCAATCGCTTGATGTCCATTCGCAAAATCGATAATGGATTGGTCTTTAGCACTGAAATACATGGCATTAAAGGTGAAATCGCGTCTTTCTGCGTCTTCGTCGATACTGCCAAACACATTATCGCGAACCAGTTGGCCATGGGTATCTGTTTTTGATTTGATACCATCAAAGCGTTCACGGCGGTCTACTTTCTTATCTCTTTGACTAATAGCAGCAGCTTTTTCGACGGGTTTGCTTGATTTGTCATCATTGTCTTTACCGGTTTCACCTTCATGATGACCACGAAAAGTCGCTACTTCAATAATATCTCTGCCAAATACTATATGGGCTAAGCGAAACCTTCGACCAATTAATCTGCAATTCTTAAAGCAAGCTTTTATTTGTTCAGGTGTCGCATTAGTTGCGATATCAAAGTCTTTTGGTGTTTTGCCCATCAGGCGGTCTCTTATACACCCTCCCACAAGATAAGCATCGTAGCCTTTTGAGTTTAGGCGTCGCAAAACTGACAGCGCATTATCGCTAATGTCATCAAATGTCATTGGGTGTTTGCCCGCAGGGATCACTTTGGCTTGTAAACTTCGTTGTTTAGGACTTACTAACTCTGACATCCAAGATTTACCTTGATGGTTGTATTTTGTTATCGCTCAATTTGCTAATGACTCGCTGATAAAATCGGAGTATACGTCATTTGCACCAGAAATTATAAATTCTCTTTCTTTTGCTACTAAATTAATCCGCCACTGGTCAATTGCAAAGCATAAAAGTGTTTCGATCTTTTCAAACGCTTTTAGTTGTTCATGAGAAAAGCCCAAGTAAATAAGCGCGGATACAAGATTATTCAATGCTTTTTTAGGGTCAATCTCTTTTGCATGATTTTGTTTACTTAACTTAAAGCCTGGTTTAGTTGAAGCAACCGGTATGTGCGCGTACTGTAATAATGGCGCGTCGAAAATACGGTGAAGATACATTTGTAAAGTGGTGGTTTCCAGTAAGTCGGCCCCGCGAACGACATGCGAAATTCCTTGATAAATATCATCGAGTACGACGACTAGATTGTACGCGAAACAGTGATCTGTGCGTTTGAGGATAATATCCTCAATATTCATACTATTTTCAATGTAACAAGGGCCAAGAATACGGTCGACAAAGTGTTCATATGTATTTTTGTTATTCAAGCGTAGTGCTCGACCTTGGGTGAAACTTAAATTGCGGGCGCTACAATAGCCATCGTAATGTGGTGAGCGGCTTTTGATTTGTTTGCGGGAACAGTCGCATGCGTATATTAGGTTGCGTTTGCTGAGTTGCTCTAGTGCGTTTTCATAACGATCGAGCTCTAGAGATTGAGTCAAAATGACTTCGTCACTGAGCAAACCATGGCTCGCCAAACTGTCGATAATAACGGAATGCAACTCTGGGCGGCAACGTTGGGTGTCAATGTCTTCTATACGAATTAACCATTTACCATGATTGGCTTTTGCATCAAGGTAGGAAGCCACTGCGCAGACGAGTGAACCGAAATGCAACAAGCCCGATGGTGAAGGCGCAAATCGCCCCTTATATTCAGTATTTGGTGGGATAGCCATTTTAAAATGTGCTTATTGCGAATAAAAAAGCCACTGCATTCTTATCGAAAAAGTGGCTTTCTGAGAAGTTAGCATTATAAAAGGATTAACCTTGAAGCTGCTTCTCTTTTATTTCCGCCATCGTTTTACAATCGATACACATATCTGCCGTTGGTCTAGCTTCAAGGCGACGTATACCGATTTCGATGCCACAAGAATCGCAAAAACCAAAGTCGTCTTCTTCAATACGCTTTAGTGTTTTTTCAATTTTTTTGATTAGCTTACGCTCTCTATCTCGTGCTCTAAGCTCTAAACTGAATTCTTCTTCTTGAGCAGCTCTGTCAACTGGATCAGGGAAGTTAGCAGCTTCATCTTGCATGTGGTGCACTGTGCGATCTACTTCTTGGCGAAGTTGATTGCGCCAAGCTTTTAAAATAAGTCTAAAATGGTCTACTTGAGGCTCGCCCATATACTCTTCATCAGCTTTTTCCTGATAAGGTTGGACCCCTGCTAGAGCTAATAGCCCTAATTGTTTTGTTTTACTCTCTGGCATTTGCCATTCTCCTAAACATCGACTCTTGGCGCTTTGCATCCAAGCTTTCGGCAAAGTTCACACAAGCCTCATTTGTTTTAGCGCATCATCTTGTACCGCTAAAAATCGAAAGCACTTACGTTACAGCGGGGTAATATGGTGCTTTTTACGTAAAAATCAATCTTTTTTTGTGAATTATTTTTCAGTCACTGTTTTTTATTCATCTAGATAAACATGAATCTAGCGAAAGCGCACTAAAAAAAACTATACTAGATCGGGTAGTTCATAGATTTTGCTGAGTTTTTCCGCGCATGCACAGTCGTTTTAAGCGTGAATCCTAGCGGAGTCAATGGAATTTAGTTGCCAATAATAGTGGCAACGTATAATTAACGGAGATGTCATGAGTTATTTTGAAGTAACACTTGCCAACAAACCGGCTTTAGCCCCCTATTCAGACTCGGCTATTGTTTCGGTAATTGGCAATGGCGCAATGATCCATTTACAAAATGAAGACTGTCAGACTAGAGGCATTCAAAAGGCAGCTCGAAAAATCGCCTCTCTTGGAGTAGCAAATATTAAATTTGCAGGTGAATGGGACGAAAATGCGCAATGGAGCTTTGTGTCTTCTTTTTGTGGTGTTGATCACAAAGGGCAATTTAGTTGGGCAAAAAGCAGTAATGAAAGTAAGTTGAACAATCAGTTAAAAGCGTTATTGTTTGCAAAGAATATCATCAATCAAACGCCACAGGATATTAGTCCAGAGAAACTAGCACAACAATCATATGATTGGATAAAATCACTTGATAGTGAATACGTAAGCGCGCGTTTTGTTGTCGGTGAAGATTTAAAAGAAGAGGGTTGGCAAGGCATATATGAAGTAGGGAGAGGCAGCATTAGGCCTCCTGTCCTACTTGAATTAGACTATCATCCTACTGGGAAAGAAGCAGATGTAGATGTTGCTTTGGTAGGAAAGGGTATTACGTTTGATAGCGGCGGTTATAGTATCAAAAGTAGTGAAGGCATGCTCGATATGAAGTGCGATATGGGGGGCGCCGCGACGGTAACTGCCGCGCTTGGCCTAGCAATTATGCAGGGGTTAAAAAAACGGGTTAAGCTCTATCTTTGCTGTGCAGAAAACTTAATCAGTGGCCATGCCTATAAGCTTGGCGATATTATCACTTATAAAAACGGGACCACTGTCGAAATCGTAAATACAGATGCCGAAGGACGATTAGTGCTTGCTGATGGTTTAATGGCAGCGGCCGCAGACCGGCCTAAGCTTACGATTGACGCTGCGACCTTGACAGGCGCAGCAATGATGGCCGTAGGTAAGGAATATAATGCTGTATTCGGTATCGATGATTCGGCTGTCGAATTCTTATTGAATAAAGCAAAACAAACCAACGAATTACACTGGCGTCTACCATTAGAAAAATGGCACGCAAAACAATGTCCATCTCCCTTCGCTGACACGGCAAACAGTCGTCCGGCTAAAGGCGGTGGTGCTGGTGGTGCTTCAAATGCAGCTGGGTTTTTACTGCGTTTTGCAGGTAACGATGGAGCGGCTTGGGTGCATGTGGACTTGGCAGCTGCATACAATCGAAGTGGAAGTGACATTCACCCGAATGGCGCAACTGCACAAGGGGTGTTAACGATTGCTGCGTGTTTACTCGATTAGCAAACGTGCATTAGAAAAGACCATTGAGTAGCTAGGTGGTTTATATACCACCTAGTCTTTCGGCAAGTTCTTTATATCTTTCTACGTCGCCCTTATCAAACAATGGATTGCCATCTGCATCCTTATCCTTTGACATCAAAAGACTTTCTCTTTCAAGTCGCTCGACTCTTACATCCTGAATAGCTAAAAATTCTGCGACTTCACTTACTGTCATTAGGGCCATTGGTTACTCCAATATATGTGTTGAATGTGTGCGTTGCACAATAATTTTGTTTGCTTCTAGTTAGTTAACGACAATAACGACAAAAAAATTAGCGAAAAAGGCTTAGATATTAATTTTTTGTGTTCACGCATTTTGCTTGCGTCAATAGTCGTGTACCATCTCGCCCAATATTTTAGTAACCAACCCAGAATCACATGATTGAAATTCTTGCAGCGGCAACCATGCTATTTTTGATTATGGATCCGCTTGGTAACTTACCCATTTACATGTCGGTATTAAAAACAATCGAACCCAAAAGGCGTCGCATTGTTATCATTCGTGAGCTTTGTATTGCATTAATTATATTGCTAATCTTTTTGCATAGCGGACAAGTTTTACTCGACTTTTTACAAATAAAACAAGAAACGGTAAGTATCGCTGGTGGTATCATTTTATTTCTCATTGCGCTGCGAATGATTTTCCCTCCACCTGGTGGAGTGATGGGTTTACCCGCTGGCGGAGAACCGTTTATTGTTCCGTTAGCTGTACCGATGATTGCAGGCCCATCAACGATGGCTGCTTTGATTCTGCTGTCTAACCAGAAACCCAACATGATGACAGAGTGGACCATTGCACTTTGCGCAGCTTGGTTAGTGAGTGCGCTAATTTTGTCAATGTCTAATGTTGTGCATAGGATATTAGGTGAGAAGGGCTTAAATGCCGTAGAAAGACTCATGGGAATGATTCTGATAATGGTGGCCATTCAAATGCTGTTGAATGGCATTGGTATTTACATCCAGGTCATCATTGCACAAGCTTAAGACACTAGTGACTGAAAACAAACGAAAGGCAAATAAATGTCAAATGCTCAATCGCCAAAACTAAATACATTTCAACAGGTAAGAGAACTCCCCAAAAAGCGAGCATTAGCGTTTTCTGCTGCCCTGCTAGAACGTATGTGGATTAACTACCAACTTTTTTGTGAACTCAATGAATATGGCGATCCGATTCAGGCAAAAAACTTAATCAACCTACTTTGGGAATACGTCAAAGCACCCAAAGCTAAAATCAACTGCACTGTGCAAAGTGAAAAAATCGAAGAAATTACACCTGACATCACAGACTTTGATAACTATGGTGTTTTCCCTGCATTAGACTTTTGCATGGGCTTGCAAGTTGCTTTACAGATAGTCGCAGATGAAGAACCCAGTGGGGCTGTCATGATAGCCAAGCTTAGCCAAGGAGGCACCGAGGCCTATATCAATGCTACTGAAGAGGTAGAGTTAACCGGCGTTGACCTCAAACAACATGAATTAATGCAGTTTGAGATAGCTATTCAACAGTACCTTGTCGAATTGTCACAGAGCAAGCCAATAGACCTAGATTCATTCAAAGCATTTTTAACTGACGAACTAGTGTCTAATATTGGATTATCGGCAAAGGTTTAACATTTCCGCATATTGATATAATTAACTGACTTGAAACAGCTGAGAACAGCTTTGTTGTGATTTTGATTGTTTTATCAAAGACCAGTGAGAAGGAAAGTTAAAATTTGCGGCAGTGTGTTCACATTCAACATAGATTTTAGCGTCTTTTGCAAGCGTAATATGGGCATTTATCATATCGATACTTTGCTGTACCAAAGATGCGTTAAAAGGCGGATCGATAAAAACGATGTCAAAAACTGAACTTGAAAGCTCAGTGCTCAATACTGTAAATGCGTCATTGTGAAATACTTTTGCTTGTGAGTTTTCGTACTTTAACAAGCTTAAATTATCTTGAATGTTGAGTGCAGCAGCTTTGTTTTTTTCGACAAAAAAAGTTTGCTTAGCGCCTCTGGATAATGCTTCAATTCCTAAAGAGCCTGCACCTGCGAACATGTCCAAGCAAACAGCACCCTGCACGTCCATCATCAACCAATTAAACAGCGTTTCTTTTTGTCTATCTGTTGTAGGGCGCAATCCTTGTATGTCCAACACCGGTAATTTACGACCGCGATGAACCCCTGCGATCACACGTAATTGTCCTGTTGACTTGCCTTGTGGTTTTCTTGCTTTCGCCATGCCTATCCAAAATGCTAACATATCGCTATTATTAAGGATTATATCCGAGCCAAGCGCACTTCTGTTAAGGATTTTTATATTCAATGTCAAAGCTATTTAAATGGTTTCGCAATGATGCGGAAAAAGTTAATGACGAACACACGCCTACCACGCCTGAAGAACCTGTAAACAGCGAAAAGGCAGTCGTTGACAATCTCACTCAACTAGATGATGAAGAATCGCTTGCTGTAGCACCTTCTATGACAGACAGTGCAGAGCTTATAGAGTCAGTGGACACTTCAATCGAATTGGCCGATGATGTTGAGGTAACGACTGTAGAAAAAACAAAAGTTGGCTTTTTTTCGCGCTTGAAGCAAAGTTTATCGCGCACTAAAGAAAACATAGGAAGCGGTTTTGCAAATCTGTTTGTAGGAAAAAAAATAGACGATGAGCTATATGAAGACCTTGAGACACAATTGCTGGTCGCTGATGTCGGGATAAAAACTACCAGCAGTATTATTGATAGTTTGACTGAAAATGCGAAACGCAAAGAACTAAAAGATGGCGAAGCCCTTTATGAGCTGTTAAAGGCGAAAATGCGAGATATTTTGGAGCCCGTAAGTCAACCTCTTGACCTAAATATCGCCACGAGTGAAGACGAAAGCCAACACCCATTTGTTATCTTAATGGTGGGCGTTAATGGGGTAGGAAAAACTACCACCATCGGCAAGTTAGCAAAGCAGTTTCAACAAGACGGTAGAAAAGTGATGTTAGCAGCAGGGGACACCTTTAGAGCTGCCGCTGTCGAGCAATTGCAGGTTTGGGGGGAGCGCAACGATATTTCGGTTGTTGCTCAACAAACAGGATCTGACAGTGCATCGGTTATCTTTGACGCGATGGCATCTGCAAAAGCAAAAGGAGCTGATGTGCTTATTGCTGATACTGCAGGGCGTCTTCAAAATAAAGACAACTTGATTGAAGAATTGAAGAAAGTGGTGCGTGTGATGAAAAAGCAAAACCCATTAGCACCTCATGAAATCATGCTCACGCTTGATGCAAGTACGGGGCAAAACGCTGTCAGCCAGACCAAAATTTTCAATGAGGCCGTTGGCATAACAGGTATTAACTTGACAAAATTAGATGGCACTGCCAAAGGTGGCGTGATTTTTTCGCTTGCAGATGAATTTAAAATCCCAGTGCGATACATTGGTATTGGAGAAGGCATCGATGATCTAAAGCCTTTTGATTCCAATGAATTTGTAGAGGCCTTATTTAGTAGTAATGAGGCCACGCCAGACGAAGCTAACTAAACACATAATAAAGGCCGTTTGTGATTAAATTTGAGCAAGTCAGTAAAACGTACCCCGGTGGCCAACAGGCTTTGCGAAAGGTCGATTTTCATGTCGAGCAAGGAGAAATGGCCTTCCTAACGGGGCATTCTGGCGCAGGCAAAAGTACTTTACTTAAATTGATCAGTATTATGGAGCGACCGAGTGTTGGGCGCGTTCTTATTAATGGCCACGATCTCAATCAAATTACACGCAAACAAATTGCTTATATACGTCGTGACATAGGCATGATTTTTCAAAGCCATCAATTGTTAATGGATAAATCAGTATTTGATAACGTATCCTTGCCTCTTGTTATCGAAGGCTATACTCGTAAAGCCATAGCTAAACGCGTTGATGCGGCCCTCGAAATGGTCGGATTGGCAGATAAAGCTCGTAATTTGCCTATTACCCTCTCAGGAGGCGAGCAACAGCGTGTAGGGATTGCCAGAGCCGTCGTTAACCGCCCTCCATTATTACTTGCAGATGAGCCTACAGGAAACTTAGATCCCAAATTATCGATGGAGATAATGCGTTTATTTGAAGACTTTAATCAAGCTGGTGTTTCTGTATTTATCGCGACACATGATCTTGGTTTGATTGCTAGAATGAAGTATCGCACATTGACCCTCAAAGACGGAAAAATGATCACTGATGGCCTCGATGACTCGCAGGAGATTGGCAACCCATGAGTCTTTTATTTGGAGGTCGTCAACAAGGTGCTGCACAACATAAAGTTGGATTGCTTCAACGCTTCTTAATGTTTTTTGTTGATCATTTACGTCAAGCGATTAATAGTCTTGGCGAGTTGTATAGAGTTCCGTTTGCATCACTTATGACAATTGGTGTGTTGGGATTCAGTATTACATTACCAAGTACTTTGTATATCTTAGTTAAAAATACAGAACAAATCAGTGCTCAATGGCAACAAGCTTCCGAGATCTCATTGTTTTTGCATAAACGAGTATCAAACGCAAATGCTCAGCAACTAATCAAACGATTGCAATTATTGCCAGAAGTTGCAGATGTCAAATTTATACCGGCAGACGATGCACTAAAAGAGTTTCAAGCACTATCGGGGCTTGGGGATGCATTAAATTATTTAGATGAAAACCCTTTGCCTTCGGTCTTGCTGGTGGTACCAACCTCTAAACACTCTAGTCCAACTGCGGCAGGTTTGTTGCTCGATAAATTGCGAAAAGAGCGCGAAGTAGATATCGGTAAGTTGGATATCGAGTGGTTAGAGCGCTTGTATGCCTTACTGAATATAACCAAAGACCTAGTCAATATGCTTGCGGTGTTACTATTTTTTGCGGTGGCGTTAATTATCGGCAACACCATACGCTTGAGTATCATGAATAAACGTGATGAAATTTTGGTAATGAAGCTCGTTGGCGCCACCGATAGTTTTATCCAAAGGCCTTTTTTATATACCGGATTTTGGTATGGTTTATTAGGAGGCATAATGGCTTGGGTGACTGTCGCGTTGATCTTGCTGTGGGTGGATGCCAGCTTGCAAGGTTTTATGCAACTTTATCAAATGAACTTTGATATCACTGAAATGGATACCGGTATGGTGTTTATGATGCTAGGCACATCCGTTACACTGGGGTTAGTTGGCTCTGCGCTGTCTGTTCAGCGTCACGTGAGAGAAATAGAACCCACTTAAACTATTAATAAAGAAATACCTCAACTTGGTTTTGTTCTTGGGAAATAGGCAGAGCTAGCTTGATTGATTTCATTGGCCCACAATATAGCTTGGTTAAATGTGTGGTGAATTTCAATTTGTGAGTGCCCACTATCAATAGAGTATTTAATTACATTCTGCCAAAGCGCGCTCTCGAACCCCTTCACGACGGTTATCAAAGGGCTCAGGACTGTTTCCTCGCCTGATAAGGTATCATTTATTTCAGCGGCGACTGGTATCTGGTGCAAGATATCCTGCATCGGTTGCTCTAATATAATATCCAAGAGTGAAAGAAGGCCAAGCATAAATCCTGTCATTTTTAGTGAGTTTTGCCCCGTTTTTTCCAACATGAGCTCGATGAATTTTGCGCGTATTAACGAAATGTTCAGCAGCTCCTCGGTGCTTTGATTAGCTAAATTCACGACCGCAATTAAGGCGACAAACTTCTTCACTTCTATTTCACCAAGATATGTAATGGCATGTTCTAGTGAGCTTATTTTTGTGCGTTTATTAACGAATGGGCTATTAATAAATCGAAGCAGAGCATATGAGATCGACGCATCGCGCTCGGTAAGCTTGGCAACTTTAGTTAAGTCAAATTCATCATCATTAATGGCAGCTAGTAGCGCGAGTACATTAACTTTTGACGCTGGTAATTCACGCTTTTCGTTTTTGTCTAATTGTAGAAAAAACTTACCCTGAAAAAAATCAACGTCATCGTATTTGAGTGATGTGTATGCGTCTAGAGAGTCAATATCCGTGATAAGAAGATTTATGTTTGCTTTTCTCCACTCGTTTAATTCTAGTTGTGAAGCACTGTTGCTTTTTGAGCTTTGGTAGCCGTCAAAGGGGAGAGCGATATAGCTTAGTAGGTTTCTTTGTTCAGCCGTAATATGACACACTGATGTGTGTTGCAAACAAATTTGATGCTGTTCTTTTAAGGTAGTCAAAGAAGCAAAGACCGCTGCGTTATTGATTTGTTCCAGCGTAATATGAATAACGAAGGGCAAGCTTCGATTAAAACCGACTAAGTGATTAATGAGAGCCTGATCAGAAAATTCAATAAATGCGAGCTTGTCACTAGAAATATCAGCTAAACTAAGCGTTTCAAGACGCTTTTCTATGCTCTTTTGTTTTTCTTCTGGGTGATAAGGGATTTGAGCGTTTTTTCCATCCCTAAATGCGAGAGAGTATGCGAATACTCGCTCATGTCTGTCAAAGATAGCTTGTCTAGCGAAAAATGCAAAACGCATATTAGATTATCCTTAATTAGAAACTATTTTTAACGTCGTTTGTCCATTTCATAGCTGTATAGTGCATTTCATATAATTCTTCTGTATCTAATTCTATAGTAGTCGAGAGCTTTTCTATGTTTTCCCAGTCTGCCAGTTCGAAGGCTCGGCATAACCTAAGCTGATTCGCTAGTTTGGAAACAGATTTAGGATTGAGTAATGCATCTTTAATTACATCACTTACAGGCAGTTTGGGCATTAAGCTTTCCATTGGCTGGTCAAGCAGCGCGTCTAAATATGAAAATAAGCCCAGTATAAAGCTATTAGGTGGATTGTCTTTTTGGTTTGCGGCAAGAGACATGAGTGCGCAAAATTTGGCTCTAATCAGCGATAACGTAATTAAATCTTCGGGTTTTTCACCCTTTAAATTTGCCAAAGCTAGTAACGCGATGAATTTCTTAAGCTCAACGCTGCCCATGTATTTCAATGCATGACTGAGAGACTCAATCTTATTGCGTTTATTGAACGTTGGGTTATTGATAAATCGCATTAATTTAAACGACAAGCCAACGTCTTTTTCGATAACGTCATTTACTTTATTGATATCAAAGTCAGGTGATGTACTGATACCCACTAACTCTATAATTGAGGTCAATGCGGCATCCAAGCTTTTGTGCTTAACGACTTCCGGCCTTGCCAAAAAATAACCTTGAAACAAATCGAAGCCCATGGTTTTGTATTTTTGAAATTGTTCGAGTGTTTCAACTTTTTCAGCGACGAGCTTGATACCTTTATCTTTAAGCTCTCTGATTTTTTTTAGTTGTTTCAGGTTTGCGTTTTCAATTAATTCTGCTTCAATTTTAATAAAGTTACAGAGCTCAATTAATGGCTCCCATCGAGGAGCAAAATCATAATCGTCTAAAGCAATCCGATAGCCAAGGTTCCTGATGTGTTCACATGCTTTCAATAATTCACTATCAACTTCAACAGTCTCGACGATTTCTACTACAACATTTAGAGGGTCTAAAGTTGATGGAAAGCGATAGAGTAGGGTGTTTTGGTGGAAGTTAATGAACGCGTGCTTGTTGAGTGTTATATCTTCGACACCCATCGTTAAGTGGCTATTGGCAATCATGTTGCTAGTAGCTTCATCAGGCGATATATCAGGAAAGCAGTTGCTCACTCCGTCTCTGAATAAAAGTTCATATGCATAAACTTGTTTCTCAAGATCATATATAGCCTGCCTGGCGATGTATGCGAACATGTATTCTCACTTATCTACAGTTATAAAATGAACAATACTACTTAGGTTTTCGTATTGAACTTCCGATATTAAAGCAGCTTTTAAAAAGCTAATTTACCTACTTGGTATAAATAACGAACATAAATAGCTTATCGGTCAAAATAATTTAAAACTTAGGCTTGAGTTCTGCTTATTTATCCTTATATTTACTGTAATAATTTTTACGAACTTCCGTTCATATATTGAGTCGAATGAATAGTTTGTATTATTCGACGTAATTGAGCCGAACATAGTAAGAGGTCATGATGAATTCAAAAGTGCAATCACTTGCATTGTCCGTTCCGCAAAGTGGCAGTATCGAAAGCTACATACAAGCGGTAAGCGGCATAAAAATGCTAACAGCTGAAGAAGAAAAATCTTTAGCTACCCGTCTTTTTGATGAAGGCGATTTAGAGGCTGCGCGTAAACTTGTTATGTCGCATCTTCGTTTTGTTGTACATATTGCAAAATCTTATGCTGGCTATGGTTTACCCCAAGCTGATCTTGTACAAGAGGGCAACATTGGTTTAATGAAAGCGGTCAAACGTTTTGATCCAAACGTGGGTGTTCGTTTGGTTTCGTTTGCTGTGCATTGGATAAAAGCCGAAATCCATGAATTTGTACTCAAGAATTGGCGTATTGTTAAAGTCGCAACAACTAAAGCGCAACGTAAGTTATTTTTCAATCTTCGTAAAGCTAAAAAGCGTTTGGGCTGGTTTACACATGATGAAGTGCAAAAAGTTGCAGATGAGTTAGGTGTGAGCACAAAAGAAGTGCTTCAAATGGAAGCACGCATGAGTAGCCAAGATGCAGCGTTTGATTTGTCGGCTGACGATGATGAAAACAGTAACTTTGCACCGGCTCAGTTCTTAGAAGACAAGACTACTGATGTTGAAATGGAAGTTATCAATAACGACCATGATGCAACCGCATCTGCTCGTTTATACTCTGCTATAAAGACATTGGATGCGCGCAGTCAGCACATCATAGAAACCAGATGGTTAGCTGATGAAAAAACAACATTACAAGATCTCGCGGACGAGTATGATGTTTCTGCCGAACGCGTACGTCAGATTGAAAAGAATGCAATGAAGAAGTTACAAGCTGCAATGGCTTGATGATACTGTTAGTCGATTAAAAACAAAAAACGGCGATAAGCCGTTTTTTTGTTTTTGCTTCAAAGCTTGCACCAACTATTAAGGTCTCACAGGTAACACCCAAAATTTACCCTCAAAGCTTGCGACGGCATTGTCTCCATCAATGATATCAACCGACAGAGAGATTGGGCATTTTTTGCCTTTTTCTAACCACTCAAATTTAGCATTGACAGATTCAATATTGCACCTTGCTCTTGGGGTCATTGTTACCGGTTTGTGGTAATGGATATTACCATCTCCTAATACAATTTCACCTGATAGGCCTTTTTGTTTGAGTTGCAGATATATCATGCCCCAACCCGTCAGTGTCGCTTGAGAAAAAATACTACCGGCGAACATCGTGCCATGTAAATTAACGTTCTTATTTAGAGATGCTCGGGTTTCGATGGTTTTTTCAGTATATTGATACAGGGTAATTCCCATGTGTTCGCTGATAGGAATTTTTTCATGCCATGTCTTTTGAAGTTCTGCACACCATTTGGGGTGAAGAACTAGGGCTGAGTGGTCAATAAGGCGTTTATGCATTTGTTTGCGTTTTAGTTTGCCCAGTTCGTTGGGTGCTTCTTTTTCAACCTCAAATCCACACGCAGCAAAAAAGTCAGTAGATGCTTCTCTAGAGTTGGTTACTGCAGTATTTGCACCTAAATCTCTAGCAACTTGTTCTAACGCGCCGAGTATTATTTCGCCTATGCCCTTGCGGCGGTAATTTTTGTCGACCGCGATATGCCTTATTTGCGCTTCTTCAGACGTATTTAAATGGACTCGTCCGCATGCCACAATTTTCCCCGAGGTGTTTAGTACAGTGCGATGCTCACTGACCGTTTCGTATTCGTCTTTTTCGGAGCCTATCGGGAAACCCCAAGGTTCACGCAACCATTGCCACCTAAATTCGAAATAGTCAGTGAGTTCTTGTTCGGTTTTTGGGGTGGCAATCGTAAACAAAGGTATCTCTCTTATTATGGTTTATAGGTGCTTTCTTTATATTGAAAAATCACCCTTTAAGAAGCTTCGAGCATAAATGTTACTGGCCCATCATTTATTAAGCTGACATGCATATCCGCTCCGAATTGACCAGTTTTACATGCTTTATATTGTGTGTCTATATGCGCGATAAAATGCTGATATAGGTGTTTTCCGAGCTCAGGCGGAGCACCTTTGGAAAAGCCAGGTCGGTTTCCTTTTTGTGTATCAGCCACCAAGGTAAATTGTGATACAACGAGAAGCTCACCGTCGACTTGCGTGAGGTTGAGATTCATCTTGCCCGCTTCATCATTAAACATACGGTATTTGAGAAGTTTGTTGGCTAGTTTTTCGGCAATGGTTTCGGTGTCCGTTGCTTCAACACCTAAGAGCACCATCATTCCGCTTTTTATCTCGCCAATACACTGACCATCTACACTCACACTGGCTTGGCAAACGCGTTGTACAAGGGCTTTCATGTCATTGGATATCCTAAAACTCGTTACACATGATTTCTACTAACCGTTTAGCAATACCGTTCTCTGACATGCTATGTCCTGCATTATCAATAATATCAAGTGTGGATTGGGGAAGGTGATGGTGAAGTGTCAATGCCGATTCAACTTTACAGACCATATCATAGCGCCCGTGAACGATATGGCATGGAATATGTCGGATAGCTTGAATATTATCAATGATAAAGTTCTCTTCAACAAAGCAATGATTCAACAAATAGTGACACTCAAGTAGCGCTAAATTTCTCACTTGATTCTCACTTGATAAGTCGCTTGCATCGATTGCTGAGCTTTGTAACCTTGAGATATGGCCTTCCCAGTTATACCAATCCTGCAACGCAGACTTGTGCTTGTGTTCATCTTGAAACAGTCTGATGTATTGTTCGCAAACATCTAAAAAGGAATCGGACGATTTAAAATTTCGACGAAAATTTTGATAAATATCTGGAAAAACTTGTGCTGCGCCACCGTTGGGCATCAAAAACCATTCGAAGTCTTCTTTGCGTGCTAAAAATATGCCACGCAATACGAGGGCGTTTACGCGTTGAGTGTATTTTATTGCATATAGAAGTGCCAAGGTCGAGCCCCATGAGCCGCCAAACACTATCCAACTATCAATTTGTAAGTACTCTCTTAGCTGTTCAATATCTTGTAACAAATAATCTGTGTTATTGTGAGCGATATTTCCAGTTGGAGTTGAACGACCACAACCGCGTTGATCAAACCCTATTACGCGATACCTTTTTAAATCAAATGGCCATTGATAATGTTTGCCTAAGCCCGCGCCAGGCCCGCCATGCAGATATAAAACGGGTATCCCATTTGGATTTCCACTTTGTTCGATTGAGATAAGGTGACCATGCCCAACATCTAAATGTTGGTGATCATAAATCAGTTGGTTTGAGTGATTCCCATGCATATTATTAGTTGTCAAACTCCGTTTGTTTTATTAGTTTAAACACATATGTTGGAATTAACCAACCTCTACTATCAAGGAGTTTTTATGTCAGGACAAGGTTCAGGTGGAAATGTCATTGCCGCAATTTGTAATATCTTTATTCCAGGCCTTGGGCAATTAGTACAAGGCCGTATTTTTATGGCTTTGTTTTTCTTCATCGGTGCTAGCGTTTCATATGCGTTAGTTGCAACCGTTATACTATTCTTTATGTGGATTGTGGGTGCTATTTTCCATCTATGGTCTATCATAGATGCCGCAAGATATAAAAGTTAAACAATAATTTAGGGAATAAAATATGAAACTCTTCGCAGCAATACTTGTTGCTACCTTCGCCATTAGTGGCTGCAAAAGTACGGTTCAAGACGCGTATTTTAATATGTGGGAAAAAGTAGGCGTAGAAAAACGAGACATTCTAGTTGACCGTGTTGAGGATGCTCAAGATTCTCAGAAAGAAGCGCAAGAACAGTTTTCAAGCGCGCTGGAAGAGTTCAGTGCATTAATCAACTTTAAAGGTGGCGAGCTTGAAGATGTTTATAACGAGTTAAACGACCAGTTCTTAGCGAGCCAAACAAGTGCGGCATCAGTTAGCGATAGAATCAACAAAGTCGAAAGCGTTGCTGATTCTTTATTTCGCGAGTGGGAATCAGAGCTAACTCAAATTTCGAATGCAAATTTAAGACGAGACAGCCAGCGCAAACTGATCGACACGCAGCGCAAATACAACAACTTGTTGCGCTCAATGAGAAATGTTGAGGATAGTATGCCGCCCGTCTTGCAGGCTCTTCAAGATAACGTATTGTATTTAAAGCATAATTTAAATGCTAACGCGATCGGCTCTTTACAAGGTGAATTTAACGAAATTAAATCTGATGTATCTGTGCTGATAAAAGAAATGAACGCTGCAATCAAAGAGTCTGACGAGTTCATTGCGAGTATCCGAGGCTAATTAGTCGTTATCTTCGGCGTCTTCTATCGATAACCCCATTTTTAACATGATATCCCGTGCGTCTTGCGGGATTCTGTGAGGGTTGTCTTTTTTCAAGTCTTCATCATTTGGCAAAGGCTGCCCCGTAAACGCATGCAAGAATGCTTCACACAGCAATTCAGAGTTAGTTGCGTGACGCAAATTGTTCACTTGTCTGCGCGTGCGCTCGTCCGTTAATACCTTTAATACGTTGATCGGTATAGAGACAGTTACTTTTTTAACTTGCTCGCTTTTCTTACCGTGCTCTGCGTAAGGGTGAATGTATTTTCCGTTCCAGTTTGCCATTTTCGGTTCTTTTAGTTTTATTTTTTTATTTTGATATATGAAACTTCTAACAAATATATTAGAACCACCATTTTAGCAGTGTAAACTTCTTGACGTCTATCAGTATATTTCGTATTTTGGACGTCTAAACGGCTATTTAAGAGTGCAACATGGTTTCTTATGCACAGGGCATTGATGCTCTGAATCAAACAATTTCAGAACTTCGCGATATAGAAGTGTCTTTTGAGTTCTTTCCTGCAAGCACGCCAGAAATGGAAACGACGCTTTGGAAGTCGGTTGAAAGACTAGCACCGCTAAAGCCCAAATACATGTCGGTTACCTATGGCGCCAATTCTGGTGAAAGAGACAGAACGCATGCGGTCGTTAAACGTATTAATACAGAAACAGGTATCGCCACTGCTCCCCACCTAACATGTGTAGATGCGACGCCTGATGAATTGAGAAGTATTGCAAAAGAGTATTGGGATTCAGGGATCAAGCGTATCGTCGCTTTACGTGGAGATTTACCCCAAGGTGTTGAAAAAACTGATATGTATGCCTCTGACTTAGTGACTTTACTAAAAGACGTTGCCGATTTTGATATCTCTGTTGCTGCATACCCAGAGAAGCACCCTGAAGCACCTAACGATCAATTTGACCTGTTAAATCTAAAGCGCAAAGCAGAGGCGGGCGCTAATGAAGCGATTACACAATTCTTTTTTGATAGTAGTGTATTCTTGCGTTTTAGAGATCGGGCAGCTGCGGCTGGCATTGATTTAGATATTGTTCCGGGAATATTACCGGTGACCAACTATCAAACGCTAGTCAAATTTGCGGGCTTTACCAACGTACATGTGCCTAACTGGCTTCACAAAATGTACGACGGTTTAGATAAAAATGATCAAACCACTCGCAACCTGCTTGGGGCGAGTATCGCGATGGATCAAGTCAAGGTATTAGCAAAAGAAGGTGTAAAACATTTCCATTTTTACACGCTGAATCGTTCAGAGTTAAGCTATGCGATATGTCATATGTTGGGGCTTCGCACATAAGCTTAACAAGCTATACTTGGCGTAAGCGTTTCATCAAGCTAAACTTGAACGTGTATTTTACTTAATATTGAGTTTAGCTTTGTCAAACACCTTTCAAAAATGGTTTAACTATTACAAGCCTTTGCTTATTGAATCTGCTCGTGTCTTTTTTGATCATTTAAAAAACGAACGCATAACAGTGTCAGCTGGCCATTTAGCCTATGTTTCTTTGTTATCACTTGTGCCAGTGATCATGGTGTTTTTTATGATCATGTCTGCTTTTCCCGCATTTGAAGAAGCAAGGGAGCAAGTCGAATCATTTATATTTAGCAATTTTGTACCAACATCGGGTGATGTTGTTCAACAGTATATGGCTGATTTTGTTGCTAATGCGTCTGGTATGGGCGCGATCAGTATAATTACTTTATTAGTTGTCGCACTGTTACTCATTTCAAATATAGATAAAACGTTAAACCATTTGTGGAGGACCGTGGTTGACCGGCCGGTGGTTTACACCTTTGCCATTTATTGGATGGTTATCACTCTTGGGCCATTACTAATTGGCTCGAGTATAGCCGTAAGCTCCTATTTAGCTGGGCTAGCAGCGTTTGCTGAGGAATATACGCCAGGTTTGGGAACATTTTTCCTAAAGTTAGTGCCTAGTTTTTTGGCAATTGGAGCATTCATGATTCTTTATATGGTAGTACCCAATCGACCAGTCAAAGCAAAATATGCCTTCGGTGGTGCCTTACTAGCCGCGTTACTTTTTGAGTTGTCAAAAAAAGGCTTTGCGTTGTATGTATCAAATTTCGATTCTTACCAAGTAATCTATGGCGCGCTAGCGGTTATCCCAATACTGTTTGTCTGGGTTTATTTAAGTTGGATTGTGGTGTTGTTAGGGGCTGTATTTACTTATAGCTTGACGACTGCTTGTGAAGCTCGAGATAAAGCTTATGAAGTAGCGACAGAGTCATCAAAAAAGTCTATTAAGTAGGCCATTA
Source organism: Glaciecola sp. KUL10 (assembly GCF_003203515.1). Lineage (GTDB taxonomy): Bacteria > Pseudomonadota > Gammaproteobacteria > Enterobacterales > Alteromonadaceae > Glaciecola. The sequence goes on from NZ_BGNG01000002.1 coordinate 389,762, forward strand.
GAGCTGAACATAAAAAAGGCGTTGAAAATAAATATCAACGCCTTTTTACTTCTCACTTAAAGGTTTTTAGTGATTGGATAAGACCATTTTGATGCTGTTTGCTTGTCTATTTAGGATCTTCTCGATTTTTCTATACAAGCTATTTGTGGTAGCGATATCTGACGCCATTTTGGATGCAGGCTGCAAGATGTGTAAGCTTTCGCTCTGTTGACTAGCTGTATCGAGAAGCGCAATCATGACTGTATCAATAATATCTTGGGGCGCATAAGTACCTTCTGCGTTTCTCATCATTTCACTCGTTTGCATGCTATTTCTATGTGAAATATAACAAGGAGTGGTTCCTTGTATTGTATAATCATTACCCTCGACATCAGTAAAGGTTTGGTTGTGTCGTAAACCTTTAGCTTTTGTCTGATGTCCGCTCTTTTGTGTACCGTGGATAGTTCTATTCATCACTTCCATCAATGTCTTATATGACGTTAACTTGGCGTTTGTACTCATATTACTTGTAGGCGTAAATTCAATGATAGTGCAGTTTGTATTCTCTACTTGAACATCTTGGATATTAGCTTGGTCTTGCCTGCCTATCGTGCCACTTGCATCCAAAATTATTTCGACATGTAGGCCCGATTCTTTTAGTAAAATAGAATTTGGCGAACATTTATGACCAGATAAGGCAACAAATTGACTTGGGTTTTGCAAGCCAGACTGACTCCCGTCTGCAAAAAATGCCAATAAATGGTGATAGTAAACAACATAGTTCTTTACCTGTTTATGGCTACCTTCAGTTAGTGGAAAACGCTGGTCTAGTATGTCTTTAGCTTGGTTAGGTTGATTACAAACGCTGGTCCATCGGCTGTTTAGTGCGTCAACAATTGCATCTTTGTTGTCGATCTCAGCAATAATTGGCTTCTGACTTCTATCCATGGTGTTGATGGCAATAGGGCCACCCATACTATGCTTAGTAGGTTGCAGCAGGGTAAATTCATGGACAATTTGTTCGAATGCCTGCCAAAAAGTAGCTGGTGCGATACCCACCGAAGCCAATACATCCTCGTTAACAAAGTTATAAAAACCTTGATGGATTTGGCTGTGTTTCAGTGCTGGCATATTCATTTTTATTATCCTCATTGTTTTAACAGATTCCAAGCGTCGGCGTTAGGTTTGTGTGTGTTATTAGTAGCGTCTGCTTGATTTTAAGCATAGAATAAATTTAATTATAATTTCACAATTAAAATTTCACAGTGTAAATTTTACAAAAGCCAATACCAAAGTATAAAATTATGAAAAGCACAGTCAGCCTAAACAGAAAGTCTCATTTGATGGGGACGAAAATCCGCAACTTACGTAAGCGGAATAATCTAACCATGGAAGATTTGTCCGCTCGTTGCATTCGGGTCAATCCAGAAAATGCGCCATCAGTATCGTACTTATCTATGATCGAACGCGGTAAACGAGTGCCAAGCAGTGACATGCTAGAAGTGATTGCGGCGGTTTTTCAAAAAGAAGTAAATTGGTTTTTAGACGATGTTCCTGAGCAAAGTGCTATTACTCCTGATAAAGGTAGCCGAGGCGGAATTAATGGTATGGCACTTGAACCGAGTTTCTTATTTACCAATGAGATACTCCAGATAGCCATCCCAGAAATGCTTTCGCAAACAGGTATTAGTGGTCGCCAGTTTGCACATTTGCTTATCCGCGCTCATCAAGAGCACCATCAAAATCATTTCCCTGATTTAGAACGAGCAGCAGAGGAAATTGGTAAAAAGCGCATGCCTTTGTCTGTTGACGAACTTATCGAAATTGCTCAACAACAAGGCTTAGAAATTCAATGGTTTGATACTTTACCTAAAGCCTTATTAAATGAGCTTGGGGTAAACTCAACCAGTATTGTGACTTCTTTCTTTGGCGCACCCAATCAAATTCATATTAATAAAAAGCTACAAAACCATAGCAAACGCCTTAAGTATGATTTGGCTGTGCATATTGGTCATAGTGTTCTGCACAACCGTGAGGGCCTAAAAAGTGTACTTGTTACTGGTTTAAATCAATACTCGGTTTCGCAAGGAGCATCTGCGCATTCTTCTACGGTTGATGCGCAAGATATTTTGCAAGCGTGGCGCGACTTTGAATCTAGCTTTTTTGCGGGTGCTTTACTTTGCCCTAAGGTGCCCTTTAGGCAACTACTTGATCGCCAAGGGTATGAAGTGAGTGTTCACAAACAGTTAGACGTATCTGCGTCAGTGGCTATGCGTAGAATGACGGCTGTTTCGCCTTATCGTCATTGGCACTATTTTGATGCTTATGCGCCGGGTAAGCTAAAGGCTGTTTATCGAGGTAATGGTATTCCTTTGCCTTGGGGGAATATGCGAGAAGTACAGGATCCATGTCAGCATTGGGCGGTATTTCGGATGATTAATCAGCCTGTTTCTGGTACTTCGGCTCAGCTGTCAATTCTGAACGTTGGCGATGAACCCCGAATTTACTGCTGTGAGTCAACCAATACCAAAGATTTAGCTGAGAACAATCACGTTTTGTGTACTGGAATTGATCTCAACCCCGCCATTGAGGCGCAGGGAGAAGATGCGCTCACAATAGCGCAGGACCTAAAAAAGGTTTGCGTTCAAAGCGGTGGTTCAGCCGACATTCCTCCAGTATTGAGAGCTAAGCTTTCGAGTATTGCGCGCATTTTGAATATTAATTGGGTTGAAAGAAGTATAGATAGCCCTGCGAGGCTAATATGCTCAAGAGGGGCCTCTTGCCCTCGTGAACCAAGCTGCTATCAAGGGAGTTTTATTGATTCGAATTCGACGTTTATCGCGTGATCTTGTCTTGGCACTTAGACGAAGTTAAATCAATGATAGGGTTTGTCCTAAATTTGTGCTGGCAAGGTTTGTGTTCTTTTTGTCAGTAGTAATAAAAAAATGGCGATGCCAAAAATAATAAGCAGTTTGGGGAGGTTTGTCTTTTCTGCTTTACCATTGGAAAAGCGAATGCTTCTTTCACTGTTTCCAAGTGAGTCCCAAATGGACCAAGATGTCTGAACTCCGTCATGATGTATCAACGTGTCATTATCTGCCAGTGAAACTGTTAATTTATAACTAATACGAACAGCATCAAACTGATCGATTTCTTGCACATTTACTACTCCCGGCCCACCGTATTGGCCAGTTTCTGCACTGTAGTAGTGTTTTCTAGAGTGCACAACTTTACCCTGATGATAGAATTCATAACTTCCTTCAATACCACGAAATGCGCGTTCTTCGAAACCAATATCGAAACCAGCATAATAACGAGACTTTTGATCGCTAAAGTCCCAATAAGCTCCTTCGCCTTCTGTCGAAAATCTTAATTCTAATGTGTCACCAGTTGTAAATTCGACAGAGAAAATATCAGCGCCATTTTTCAACGATAGTCTTTCTCCGTCAAAAGTATAATTTGCTTCGATTATTTCGGCTTGAATTTTAGTTGTTAAAAAGCTTAAAAAAATGATTGCTAGTATTTTATTCATTCTAGTGTTTGTCGGCGCCCGTGCAATTAGCTAATCTCAATTGAGATTCCTACCGCTTGTTCTTATATGGCGATAATAGTATTCCAACAAATTGAGGAAATTATGAGTTTATTTGCTGTCCCCCTACTTCTCGAACAAATCGATAACCAACGCCATAGACAGCTTGAATGAACTCATGATTTGGGGAGATTATTTTTAGTTTTTTACGGATGTTTTTGATATGTGTATCTACTGTTCGATCAGTTACATCGCGATAGTCAGAATATATCCCGTCAAGAATTTGCTCTCTAGTAAAGGCTTGATTGGGACGTCTCTTAAGCATCATAACCAACTCTATTTCTGACTTGGTCATTGTAACTGAATTTCCTTTTCGGCTAACTGAATTGGAGTCCTTATTCAAAATCAGACTATCATTAAGGTTTGCCGAGTCGAAACGGCGTAAAAAGTTTTGTATTCGTACGACTAATTCTGGGGCGCTAAACGGTTTACAAATATAGTCGTCTGCACCTAGTTTTAAGCCGCTTAGACGTTGTGATTCATCCGAACATGCCGTTAAAATAAAAATGGGAACGTCTGATTTAGTTCTGATTCGCCTGCATACCTCCATTCCATCAAGCCCAGGCAACATCACGTCTAATACAATAAGACTAACTTGATGTTGTTCATAAAAGAGTTCGACCTCGTCTCCTCTCTCCAAATGAGAAACCCTAAAGCCTGCGTTCCTTAAAAATATACAAATGCTTTTGGCGACCTCTAATTCGTCCTCTACTACTAGTATGTGTTTTCTCATAAATTCCATGGTAATTATTCAGTAATTACGGGGAGGTCCACGACTAATTCCACGCCTCCCAAATCAAATTGCCCTGGTTGATTTAATTGATTGCTTAAAAGAATAACGATAAATCTTTCTGCTAACAACCAGTTGTTATTGTGAACAGACACTAATGCTCTATAGCCAGTATTTGTCTGCGGCCGCCATTGATTCGTTCATTAATACCGAATCCTTAGCTCGCACTTAGTTCTTGAATTAATGCTTCTTCAAGCTTGCCTAGTTTTTGATGGATGATACCCATATTGTTGTATACAGAAGCTAAAACGTTCAGTTTTACGACCGAGTCTTGACGAGAAATAGAGTGAGTTTGGCTTGTCGCTATGCATTCAAAAGAGAATGTCGTTAGAACAACCAAAAAACTAATAATGATTTTAAATAACAAACTTAAATGCTCATGTATTGCTTTGCGAGAGTGTAAATTCCAAAAGTGAGGATAATATGAGCTTGTTTCTGCATTGCTAGCAAAAACGAGCCTATTCACGTACGATAATACAAAGAAAACGGTAGCGCTTTCATATTTGCTAATAGTATGTTGACGACTAGCAATGCACCGATTTTTTTAAACCATTTTTATTTGGCCGAAACGACATTGTGAGTAATTGAAAAATAGTTGTATACCGATGAATAGCAGAAAAAAAGAAATAGAAGATATCGTGATCTTAGGTGGTGGTACTGCTGGTTGGATGACGGCTGCTGCTTTGTCTAAACTACTGCCATCTCAGCATTTCAAAGTCACATTAATCGAGTCAGATGCTATCGGTACTGTCGGTGTGGGTGAGGCTACGTTACCGCATTTAGGCGCTTTTAATCGACGTCTCGGCATTGATGAAGCTGAGTTTATGCGCGTGACCCAAGCAACATTCAAGGTGGGTATAGAATTTCAAAACTGGGGGCAAAAAGGTGATGCCTATATTCATCCCTTCGGTGATTATGGATACAAGATTGCTGGGGTGCCTTTTCATCACTTTTGGACCAAAGAAAAGCTAAACGGCGATACCACTAAAATTGACGACTATTCACTGCCGGTAAAGGCCTGCCAAGCAAACAAGTTTACCTTTCCATCAAAAGATGAAACGAGTGTGGACTCAACCTATTCTTATGCTTATCACATTGATGCGGGTCTTTATGCGAAGTTTTTGCGCGAATTTTCAGAAAAACGGGGTGCTCGCCGTATAGAAGGAAAAGTAGTCGAGGTTATTACTCGAAGTAGCGATAATCATATCGATTCATTAATAATGGAAGACGGACAACGTATTGAAGCTGATTTCTTTGTCGATTGCACCGGCTTTAGAGCACAACTGATTGAACAGGTCTATCAATCTGGCTATGTAGATTGGTCTCATTGGTTGCCTTGCAATAGCGCGATTGCAATCGCAACAGCCCAACAAGAAGTCCCGATTCCTTATACAAAAGCAATTGCGCGCGAAGCGGGATGGCAGTGGCGTATACCCTTGCAGCATCGCCACGGCAATGGCTATGTTTATTGCGATAAGTTTATTGACCGTGAACAAGCTTTAGATACTTTGCAATCCAACTTGGTTGGCCCTGCGATAACCGAGCCTAATTACTTGAAATTTCAAACAGGACGTCGCAAAAAGTCATGGATAAACAATTGTTTAGCGATTGGCTTGTCGAGCGGTTTCCTTGAACCCTTAGAATCAACCAGCATTTACTTAATACAAAGTGCAATCATGAAATTAGTTGAGCTCATCCCTCAACAAAGCAACTTACAAATTAAGGCGACTGAATACAATCGCAGTTTGGATATGGAAATGGAAAGGATCCGAGACTTTTTGATTCTTCATTATCACGCGACAGAGCGAGACGATACGCCTTTTTGGGACTATATTCGAACGATGCAAATTCCCGATTCATTACAAGATAAAATGGATATGTTTAAAGCAACTGGGCATGTGCAAAACTACCGATATGGACTGTTTTTAGAGCCCAGCTGGGTAGCGGTTTATCTGGGGCAGCGCTTCATTCCCAACAGCTACGACCAACGAGTAAATACACTTGATAGAAGTGCGTATATTGAAGGCATGCAACAGTTTAAGCAAGAAGTTGCTGACGCGGTGAAGCGAATGCCATCGCACAACGATACCATTCATCAATATTGTACAATTGGCGGCATTGAGAACGATGGTTTGCTACAAAGCGGTTTATACGGAAAGCGTTTGTAATGACTTCACCTAACATAGAACTTTCTACTCATTCGGAAAACGAAAATCAGGCGATCCGAACTATTATAGTCAACAGTCTCAACAATCCCGATTTATCTAATGACAGCGTTAAACCCTGTCATCAACAATTAGACGATCTTATTTGTGGCTTATTTACTGCCATATCTCTTAAGGTGAATCTTGCTGCCTGTGATATGTCGATTACTCATGTTTGTCCTGAGGTCGAGTCATTCAAACAGATAATTAGCGTTATATCACTGAATATTCATCAACTAGCATTTTTACGTTCCCTAGGAATTGATGAAAAGCGCTTAATGAATACTTGTGATGCTCAACATACCTTGGGTACGCGCTATTTAAATTGGAGCAGTGATCAACAGGATTTTGTATTAGTTGAAGGTGAATACGGTGTGCCTTTTGACAAGGTCAAATTTCATCACTTTATCGAGCGTTTAGACAAGTTCTCGTATGATGAGTTTGCGATTGCTGCGCAAATGGCAAGGCAGGGGCGATTTGTTCACCCAAATAACGACCCAAGCTCTCTACTGTCTAGTTTCACTTATGGTTTGAATGTCGATGCTTATTCTTTCGCAAAATTGCTTTCTCAGTGCGCAGCGGCGTTCAAAATTGAGGCGATTACTGCGGATAGTCTCGAAGCAACTATGTCCGACAATGGTTTAGCGTCAATTAATGCGTCTTGTCACAGTGGCAAACAAAGGTCTTTAAGTGCGGACTTTTTTATTGATTGTGCATCTAAGTCTTCTGCTATATATCAGTGTTTTTTACCTGATAAAATGAAGCTAGAAAGCTCGCCTATTAAACAACAAAACAAGCTGCGCTTGTGCGCGGTCACTCAATCTAGCAACCGCTTATTGAATATCCTTCAGCCTCACGCTTTTGGTTGGTCAAAAACTATAAACACCGCTTCCAAGACGATGATTGAATGCCAGTTTGATGACACTGTGACGCTCGAGCAAGTATTATCTGACTTGGCCCAAAAAGGAATAGAATGCCAAGAGTGTGACGAACACGCCGTCGAGAGAGTAGAGCAGATCATGCTAAAACAACCTTGGCAGCAAAACTGTCTATTTATAGGTCGCAAGATCTGCGATATAGATACCCTGACGCATGATCTTTTAGATATCTTGGATGAGCAACTAAGACTTTTGTTTCAGGTCTTTCCATCCCGCAAAGCTCAGCAAAATTTAGTTAACTTTTATAACCGTAATATTCACGAGCAGTGCTTGAGTTTACTCGATATGGTTATTTGTCATTATCAGTTAAATCAAACACAAACTAGCCAGTGTTGGCTCGATAACCGACAGACAAAGGGCTCTGAAAACTTAAGTCATTTAACAGCATTGTTTGAACAAACGGGAATTTTCCCTGAATTCGAAAATCAGTTTATTGCCGAAAGAAAATGGATTAATTTCTTGATTGGGTTTGGGGTAATACCACAAAGTACGCACCCATTGTCTTTAAATATCAGTGATGCAGAGCAAAAAGTGATGTCATTTCAACACCACTTAAAAGCCTTATTGGTGCAGTTGCCTACATACGAAGCTTATGTAGCAACGGCTCGAAATTAATCAGCCATTGCAGCGCAATACTGATCAATAAAGCTTTGCTGTGTAGGCATGGTGTCAACAGATTTAGCAATGACTGACTCAATATGCTTGAGACGTCTCTCAACTTCAGCCTCTTCAAATGTATCAACAAGCGGATGATAACCTTCTGGGCGTAAACCTTGGCCGTGCATTACGGCTAACCAAGAGGTCTCATCAAATAATTCATTGTCTTGCCTAAAGATACGACCGTTTGTTGCATACAAGGCTAGTTTTTCTTCTAAACCCTTAGGCACGTCCATGTTCTTAACATAACGCCAAAACTCGGTATCCTCACGATCGGTCAGCTTATAGTGCAAAATAATGAAGTCTCTAATTTGTTCCATCTCAAGCTGGGTTTGTTTATTGAATACGTCAATATCCACTTGATTAAAACCTTGATGAGGAAAGAAGCCCATCAGCCTTGAAATTGCAGTTTGAATAAGGTGCAGACCTGTTGACTCAAGAGGTTCAATAAATCCTGCCGATAAACCAATGGCAATACAGTTTTTATTCCACATTTGTTTGCGGCGACCGGTTTGCCATTTCAAGAAATTTGGCTTGTTGAGTGGCTCGTTTTCCATTTGTCCTTTAAGTGTTTCGAGGGCTTGTTCATCACTGACGAAGCGACTTGGATAAACATAACCGTTACCAACACGGTGCTGAAGTGGAATCCTCCATGTCCAGCCGGCATCTTGAGCGGTTGAAACAGTGTAAGGGTAGTTTTCCTTAGCCGCCTTACAGGGCATGGCGACGGCGCGGTCGCAAGGTAACCAATGTCCCCAGTCTTCATAGCCTGTTTTAAGGGTTTGCTCTATCAATAACCCTTTAAAACCACTGCAATCAATAAATAGATCTGCATTAATGCGTTGCCCGTCTTCTAGTAAAAGTGAGTCAATAAACCCATCACTGCTGCGCGTAAATACATCTTGGACCTTACCTTCGATGCGCTTTGCACCGCGCGCTTCAGCAAACTCTCTTAAGTATTTGGCATAAAGTGTCGCGTCAAAATGAAATGCATAAGGAATAGATGATAACGGAGAGTTTTTAATGGCTTGTGGACGACAGAACTTGCCTTTGTATGCTGCTTGGCAAAGTAATGAGTATTTCGTTAAATCAGGCGCATCCCCTTTTAAGAACATTTTCAGCCAATAGTGATGAAACTGAATGGCATCCATATTTGTGCCAAACGTGCCGAAAGGGTGCATGTACGAATGTCCCTTTTCTTTCCAATTCGCAAATTCGATACCGAGTTTAAATGTCCCTTTGGTTTTTTTGACGAATTCATTTTCGTCTAAACCCAGTAAGTTATTGAACAAGGAAATTTGCGGAATGGTGGCTTCACCCACTGACACGGTACCGACCGCTTCTGACTCGATAAGCGTTAAGTCGAGTTTGTTTCCGAATACTTTGGAAATTGCGGCTGCAGTCATCCAACCGGCTGATCCACCGCCTAAAATAACCACTTTGTTTACGTGTTGTAGCATCAAATACTCCTATTAGACTGCTGGATTATTTGTCGTTAAATCACATTGTCTGAGTGTCACAATAACAAAAAATTGGCCGGTACTGCTACCGGCCAATCAAAATAATACGAGGTGCGTGTACACCTCGCTAGGGAGACCGAGTTTAGAAACTACCGCGTAAGATAAAGCTTACTCGACGGTCATTGACGAAGAAGCTACGTGAACGTCTGTCACCTTCTTCATTGATTTGCATCGTGGTTTCGGTAACTTCATCGAGGATGTTTGTGACTTGTAACCCCACTTTGAAGTTCTCATTGATGTCATAGAATACAGAACCATCTAAGAAACCACTGTCTTCGTTATAAATCGGTAGCGTCGTAATAACGTCACGTGTAGTTAGCAGATACGACGAACGCCAGTTATAAGCTAAACGACCAGTGAAGCCATATTTCTCATAAAGACCCACGATGTTTGCATTGTGCTTCGATAAGCCTTCTAACGGCAAGTCTTCAAATGCTTGGAAAGCTTGCTCGGCACCTGCTTCTCTATCTGGAGATAAGTTAGTGTTCGGTGAACCTTCTTCATCAACAAATGTGTAGTTGAATTGTAAACCAAGACCATCCCAACCCTCTGGAAGTGAATCAAAGAAGTTACTAAACGCAATTTCGAAACCTTGAATACGCCCACTCTCACCATTGCTCGCACCTTGAACTTGAACCGTTTCAGTCACACCATTGTTGGTGTATTGACGAAGCGATACGTCGTTGATGAAGTAGTTTTTAAGGTCTTTGTAGAATAATGAACCTGTTAATGAACCAACACCGTCACCGTCATCAAAGTACCATTCAAGCGTCAAGTCGTAGTTATATGACTCCATTGGTTTTAAGAATGGGTTGCCCGAATTGGCTGTAAAACGTCCATATTCAGCAGCGACAGTCGTTGGTTCTTCTCCCGGTGGAGTATTTGGATCAAGCGTTGTTCTGAGATCTTCAGCTGTGATATTCACAAAGTTTCTCAACAATCCTAACTGTGGTAGCGATATACCTTCAGAAAAACCGACTCGCATGAGTAGCTCATCACTAAGATTTAGCTTCATGTTAAATGAAGGCAACACATTCGTGTATTCGCTTGAAGAGAACTCTTGACGCGAATCCGCATTACCAAAGGCTGATTGATTAGCAGGCAAGAAGTTGTTTGGATCTTCTGGTGTATCCGGGAACAAGTCTGGGAATACTACGAAACCGTCAGTATCGTTTTCTAGTTTGACATAACGAAGACCAAAGTTACCTTGGTAATCCATGTCGCCCCAATCGCCTTCAAAGTTTGCTTTCACGTAAAAGGCAGTTGAAGACTCTTGTGTGCGGTTGATTTCGTTTGGTAAATGATCACCAATCGCACCATCGCGTTGATTGAGAGGCGTCCACGCTGGGCTATAACCAGAAAGTGTATCAACTGCATCACGATAGTTTTGAGCGATTGACATGGCAGGGAACAATACGTTGTTTCCACCTTGAATCGACAGCACTCCACCGCGAGCAAAGTTATCAAAGTTTACGATGTCAGTGGGTACACCTTCTGCACGCGGATCATCAAACCATGCGCTACCACCAGCTGCCCATGCTTCAGACACGTTACCCCAGTTATAGGTTGATTCACGTGTTGTTTGGTCACGGTCTGCATAACGCGCACCGGCTGATACTGATGTAAATGCACCTTCGGCAAAGGTATACTTTACATCTAAACGAGTACTAAATTGGTCGCCTTCGTTATCCGAAATATGATCCATCGCGCTGCGCATGAAAGATTGATTTGGATTAGTAAAGTGATCGGCTAATCCATTGGTTGGATCAGCCGCAGTATAACCTGGGTTAAGCAAACCGACTTTCGGAATACCAGAACCTGTAAGATCTAAGTCAACTGCCATGCGAGTTGCACCCATGACACTAAAATCAAGTATTTGTGTGTCTGCTTTGACTTTTTGGACATCAAAATTTATTGCTAGTTGATCGGTTGGCGTGTAAACCACATTAAGGCTTAAATCTTCCACAAGTGAATCATCTTCGCGATAACGAGAGACCATGGCGTGTTGTTGACCGTAGATACCACCTGGTTGTTGTGCATCGTTGCCGCGCCAGCCTGCTGTTGAACTAATGATACCGCGTTGGAAATAACCTTCGTCATCAAACTCGTATGTAGTGCCATCTGCAGGTACTGAATCGCCGATACGATCATCGTCAGCAAATTCAATAGCGTTTTCAGTCCATGCTAAGTTTGAATCTGAACGGATAAATTCAGCCGTTACATCTAAGGTGTTGTCTGCGTTTTCCCATTGAACAACGGCCGCAAAACCTTTACGCGTTCTATCATCTTGCTTGCGTGTTAAGCGAGTGCTGCGAGGCACAAATGCATCAGCACCGTTGTATTGAGCATTTTGTAAATCATATCGACCTACTTGCGTACCATCAGATTGAGCTTTCAACTCTGAGCTTGAAACGTTGAGTAATAAGCCTAAACGTCCACCATCATCTAGTTCCCATATATCGCTGTACAAACCAGAGAAAGTAGGTGTTGTTTTCTCAATAAAGTCAGCATAAGTAGCATCTGCAGAGAAGGCTAGTACACGGCCGTTAGAATCGAATGGCTTCTTTGTATTTAGGTTAACTGTACCTGCAATTGCACCCTCAACCATATCAGCTGTTTGGTTCTTGAAGACTTCTACTGATCCCATGAGTTCTGGCGGGACGTCTTCGAAGCTTAAGCTGCGTCCCGAGTTTGCAGTAAAAGTATCGCGGCCGTTAAATTCGCTTCGAACCTGCGTTAGGCCACGAACAACCACGCCGCTTCCTTCAGTTCCAAAATGGTCTGGGTCATTTGGCGCAGCAAAACGGCCAATAGATACGCCAGGGACGCGTGATATTGCCTCTAAAACGCTTCGGTCAGGTAATATACCGATATCTTCTGCAGAGATTGCGTCTAATAGGGTATCGCCTTCACGCTTCATGTTTTGAGCATTCATTAAATCGCCACGAACGCCACGTACGTCAATTACCTCAACGACAGTATCGTCTTTTGCCTGCTCTTCAGTTTCTTGCGAATATGCGTTTTGCGCTGTCAAACCGATGACTGTTGATGCAATAAGCGAATACTTAAAGACTGGGTGAACTGCTTTTTTATTGGTGGTTGTGTGCCTTGATAACATCTACCTATCCTAATTGTGCATAATTCACTGATGTTAACGTTAAACCAGTGAAAGGTTAATCAAGAGCCGTCGCCAACACGTCTTATAGTTGTTTTTATGTTGATCAAGGCCAAAGTAATTCGCTGTGCTGTAATTGGGTTACCTTTTACTATTTCTATTTATAAAATGAAAACCAATGAAAGCGCTTTCAGGTGGAAATAAAAAAATTGCACTGCGTTTCATAAACGAACATAAGCCTGTGTAAATTGCATGTCAACACTTTATTAACAATTCGATAACCATAAAAAACAAGTAAAGGCATCAACAATTTCATATTTTATTTAATTAATACAATGATATAGGGTGTTAATTTGATTGTTTTTTGAATTTTCGATGACATCAGTAAAACAAAAAAAGTAAATGTTAAATTAAAATAGTCAAGAGTGCTCAGGCTTGTTAATGAAATCGATTACAGTTTTCTGGCTGAAGATACACTCAGCTACTTTCTTTAAATGCACATGTGCTTTGTCGCACAACTAGTTTGAATGGCAATTCATAGGCTTTCTGAGCTGGTGGATTCCCGTTGAGTTGAGCGGCCAAGAGCTTCATGCATTGCACGCCTATTTGCTCAAGTGGTTGACTAATAGTGGTTAATTTGGGGTGTATTAATGCGGCATAAGTGATGTCGTCAAATCCGATGACTGACATGTCTTGAGGGATGTCATAGCCATATTCACGAAGTGCGTTCATTGCCCCAATAGCCATATCATCACTAAAACAAAACACTGCAGTTGGGCGCTCTTTCAATTTTAAAAGTTTCTCCATTGCCTGAATGCCAGTATCAACTAGATAGTCACCTTTAATGACAAATTGAGGGTTTAGCTCAATGGCTGCATCACTGAGTGCTGCTTTATAGCCATCAAATCTATTTAGCGCGCTCGGTGTTTCTAAGGGCCCCATAATTGCCGCGATCTTTTTGTGCCCCAATTCTATTAAATAATTAACGGCAGCTTTCGCTCCTTCAAAATTATTGATTGAGACGGTGTAGATTTCTTCATGAGCAATCATTTCACAGGAATTAACAAGTGGCGGTATTTGTTCATACAGCGGCTTTTTATTGCTAACGTTGAATGGAAGTTTCGGTGTAAATAATAACATTCCGTCAGCTTGCCCAGATGTCAATAGATCTGCATAGTGTTTTTCTCTGGAGGGGTCGTTTTGTGTATCCCCCAGTAAAACAGAGTAGCCTTTTTTATGCGCTTCTTTTTCGATTGCCTTTATTATCCCTGCATTCACTTGGTTGGTAATATCAGGCATCACAACTAACACATTTCCGCTTTTTTGGGTGCGCAGAGAAGCGCCGAAACGATTAGGTGTATAGCCTGTTTCTTCAACTGCTTTTAACACTCGCCTCTTGGTTTCTTCACTGACTAAATCAGGATTACTCAATGTTCTAGAGACAGTCGCAGACGATACACTAGCAATGCTCGCAATGTCTTTGATACTTATTTTTGCCACATTGCCTTCCTTTTATCTTTATGTTTTTTCGTTTTTTGATGAGCTTTTTGTTTGAAATGTGTACAAAGCATGCAATGCAAACGATTACATCATTTTGTGCATATTAGGCGTATTTTTTCTGTTTGTAAATTATACACTTGCTATATGTTAACAAAATTTACAAATTACCTTGCATGTAAGCGCTTTTATTAGTAGTTTGTTGAAAACGATTTCATAGCGCAATTTTGCACTTTCTAGCATAGACAAGTTAGCGAACGATTGTTCTGAAAACAAACAAAGAGCGCTATTTAATGATAGCGATATTCGACAATATTAAGAGAGTAAGATGACAGTTTCTAACCCTAATAATACAAATACCAACTACACAGTACCTTTGATCGTGCTTACATCACTGTTTTTTATGTGGGGGTTTATTACGAGTCTTAATGACATTTTGATTCCACATCTAAAAGCGGTCTTTGACTTAACGTATTTTAAAGCAATGGCTGTTAACTCCGCATTTTTTGGTGCTTATTTTGTAGTCTCATACCCAGCAGGAATAATGGTTAAAAAGGTTGGCTACCAAAAGGGCTTAGTGATTGGCCTGTTGATTGCTGCTATTGGGTGTGTAGGTTTTGCATTAGCGGCCAATATTCATGAGTACAGTGTGTTTTTACTCGCTCTTTTTGTATTGGCATCCGGGATTACGGTGTTACAAGTTTCTGCCAACCCCTATGTTTCCAGACTGGGACCGGAGCATACCGCATCAAGCCGACTGACTTTGACTCAAGCATTCAATTCTTTAGGGACAACTGTTGCACCATACTTTGGCGCGGTTTTAATCTTGTCAGTCGCCGTTCTTTCTTCTGCTGAACTTGAACAAATGACTGATGAAGCACTCCAAGCATACAATTTAGAGCGTTCCAAGGCGGTAATGCTGCCATATTTTATGCTCGCATCTGCGCTGGGAGCCTTGGCATTAGTATTTTCGTTTTTGAAACTGCCTACAATCGCACAAGACAATTCTGAAACGATAGATAGTTCAGATTCCATATGGAAGCATTCCCATCTCGTCTTAGGGGTTGTTGCTATCTTCTGTTATGTCGGCGCAGAAGTCGCTATTGGGAGTGTATTAACAAACTTTTTTGCTCAACCTGAAATTGGTGGAATGCCCGAGCATGAGGCTGCTAAGTATGTCAGCTTATATTGGGGCGGGGCAATGATTGGTCGCTTTATCGGTGCTTATGTTATGTTAAAAGTAAAAGCAAACATGGTGCTTGCATTCAATGCAACTATGTCCGCTTTATTTGTAGTTATAACCATGATCACGACGGGGCAGATTGCGATGTATGCAATTCTAGCCGTTGGCTTATTCAACTCAATTATGTTCCCAACTATTTTCAGCCTAGCGATAAATCGTTTAGGGGCACTAAGTAGCCGTGGATCGGGTGTTCTGTGTATGGGAATTGTCGGTGGTGCCCTCATTCCTCCAGTTCAAGGTTTGATAGCAGATATATCCACTTTGCAGGTTTCGTTTTTTATTCCCGTACTTTGTTACCTGTATATAGTATTCTACGGCGTGAAAGGTGCCATCCCCAAAAGCTAAGGCGGATTGTGTACTAATTTAAAAAAGCGTTTTTTGTGAACATACCGTTTATAAACAGCGCTTTTTACCCGTATAGGCCAGTATACTTCTCAGCTAACTGTTCAACGGTTTCTTTGCACTTAGGGTCTGGAGTGATGCATTCGACTGGACAGACCGCAACGCAACTTGGTTCATCATAATGCCCAACACATTCGGTGCACTTACTTGAGTCAATCTGGAATATTTCTTCACCCATAGATATCGCCTCGTTTGGGCACTCAGTGGGGCAAAGGTCACAGTTAATACACTCTTCGTCAATCAGAAGCGCCATGTCGTTCACCTTGTTTAGTTTTATTCAACAATCTCTGTTTTGTTGATAAAACTATCAGTATTTAACGCTTATTCAATGGCAAAAAGTGCTTCATTTGACCTTCGTCAATAAACTCACGAAAAATGTTCATCGAGGATAGTTTGCGTAAAGTTTTTTCTTAAATAAAAACCTCTTGGTCTGGTTTTTATTATCGAACCATCTTCACCAACTGCATCAGTCAATTGTTGGCCATCGGCAGCTTTAGGACGAAGTTGCATCACTTCGCCAATTCGGGCAGATATTTGTTCTACTTGGCCTAGGCTGATCATATCCATAAGTTCTTCCCAATCTTGCTTTAACAGTAAGTCTTGAGTTTTACTAGGTGTCCAGATAAAGCCACTGCCGATTAGCCTTTGGCCAAGTGGAATATAGCGCTCGCCTTCTAATGGAATCCATAGTACCCGTTTGAGTTTATTCTTAAGGCTAGACTGCTCCCATGTTACCCCCTGATTACCCATAAGGTGAGCATAACAAACATATGTAGTTTCAAGTGGTGTAAAATGATGTGATAGAGGAAGCGTTTTTAGTTCAATCCCTAGTTCTGGAAAGTCATGGATAGGCTTTGACCCCGCATGGGCGCCCAAACAATGTTCAACTAATTGACCTACCCATCCTTTATGTCGCTTCAAATCCATTGGCATTATTAGTCCGAACTGATCAGCTAATTCTGCGATGGTTAAGCCTGATATAGCATCGACTCGCTGCAGTAATTCAGCCTCGCTCGATGGGGGATGGCGCTTGGGGATTGCCTTGTTCACAAATAATTTACGCTAAAGCTTTGAATAACGCATAGTTTATGGAAGAATGGCGATAGATAAAAGAATAATTGCGCTGGATAGTCAAAGTGATTGATGCCGAAGGATTCCGCGCGAATGTTGGCATTATAATATGTAATAAGCTGGGCCAAGTTTTCTGGGCAAGGCGTTACGGTCAACATTCATGGCAATTCCCACAAGGCGGAATTGACCAAGGGGAAACAGCTGAACAGGCGATGTATCGCGAACTTTATGAAGAAGTAGGTTTGCGTGAGAAAGATGTCAAAATTATGGGCGTATCCCGAAATTGGCTTCGTTACAAATTGCCAAAACGCCTTGTAAGAAAGGGACAATCTCCTGTATGTATTGGGCAAAAACAGAAATGGTTTTTGTTGTCATTGACGTGCGACGAAAAAGACGTCGATTTGTTGCAGTCCGGCCACCCCGAATTTGATGACTGGCGGTGGGTCAGCTACTGGTATCCGATCCGTAATGTCGTATCCTTTAAACGCGAAGTTTATCGTCGTGTAATGAAAGAGTTTTCGACGCTTGTATTGGTGAACCATAAACCAGCAACAGGCAAATCCAATAACACGTCATCTCGCCGAAATAAACGAAGGCGAAATCGAAATAATAATCATAGTAAAACCAGCACTTAGTCTGTAATAGAGGCCCTCAGGATGTTAACCACCCTCAAGCGAATTGTTCAAGAAGTGAATCAAATTCCAGGCCTTGAAAATGCCCTAGAACGTCTTGTTTTCTTGGTAAAAGAGACTATGCAAGTTGATGCTTGTGCGCTGTATCTCGCTGACTATAAGGCTCAAGAACTCGTTTTAAAAGCCACAGAAGGCTTTGACAAACAAGCCATCAATACCGTGAAGATTGGTTTCAATGAAGGCCTTATAGGTCTTGTCGGCCAGCGCGAAGAGCCGCTGAATATTGAAAATGCTCAGATTCATCCTCGTTTTAAACATTTTCCCGAAGTAAAAGAAGAAAGCTTTTTTGCTTTTATTGGGACGCCCATTATACACCAGCGCAAAGTGCTAGGTGTTATTTCTATGCAGCAAAAAAGTATTCGACGATTCAGCGAGGATGAAGAAGCATTCTTGGTGACGCTGGCTACTCAAATTGGGCTTGAAATTGCAAATGCTGAAATGCTTGGCAACAATAACAGTGCAGATGACTTTTCTTCGGTTTCTCAAAAGACCATCAATGGTATTCCGGGTTCTTCGGGCCTGGCCCTTGGTATTGGTGTGGTTCAGAATGTTAAGTACGAACTCAGTCAAATTATGGTCAATAAAACAGACGACCCTGATGAGCAAATCGCTTCTTATCGCCATGCAGTTGAGTTGACTCGTGCTCAAGTGACGCATTTATCCGATGGATTGAGCAATACGATACCCGATGATGTTAAGTCGATTTTTCAACTTTATCACCAGCTTTTAGACGCTAACAGCCTAGGCAGAGAGGTAGAACAAAAGATTCGTGAGGGATGGAGTGCAGCATCCGCACTTAAATTAGTGGTTGAACTATACGCAACCCGATTTAAAAATATGGATGATGCTTATATGCAAGAAAGAGCGGTTGATATCGTTGATCTTTCAAACCGTATTTTGGCGAATATTCTTGGTGCCTCCAACGCGACTTCTGCTATCGATATCGCCAAAGACTTAAAGCAAGGCACGATCTTAGTAGCAAAAGAGGTTACAGCCTCAATGTTGGCTGAGTTTCAACATTTAAATCTACAAGCAATTGTGTCAATTCAAGGTTCAAATAATAGTCACGCCGCGATACTTGCACGCGCCATGGGTGTGCCCGCTGTAATGGGTTTGGGTACTATTCCTTTGAGTTTGTTAGACGGTAAAGAGCTATTTGTTGATGGTTATTCAGGCCAAGTAGTCGTGTCACCTGAGCCTCAGGTGAAGTCAGAATATCAACAACTCATTGACGAAGAAGAAGCGCTATATCGACGCATTGAAAGCGAATCAGATGCAGCTTCTGTTAGTCAAGATAACTGTGAGATGACGCTGCTCGTTAACGCGGGCCTATCTGCAGAAGTAGAGGTCACGCAGTATGAGCAAGGAGCAGGAGTCGGCTTATACCGAACAGAAATTCCTTTCATGTTGCGCGAACGCTTTCCTTCTGAGCAAGAGCAGTTTGAACTCTATAGGGGCTTATTAAGTTCTTGTCCAAATAAAGAAATTACCATGCGTACGCTTGACGTTGGTGGTGATAAACCTTTGCCGTACTTTCCAATTGTAGAAGACAACCCGTTTCTTGGCTGGCGAGGTATTAGAATGACACTAGATCATCCTGATATTTTTCTCGTTCAAGTCAGGGCGATGTTAAGAGCCAGTATAGGCCTAACAAATTTACATATTTTACTACCCATGATCTCGACTTTAAGCGAGATTGATGACGCTAAGAGACTAATAAAACAAGCATTTTTAGAGGTTAAAGAAGAAGCCATCAAGCGTGGAGAAATGCTCTCTAAGCCCGCTATTGGTGTGATGCTAGAGGTCCCTGCGGTTATTTTTCAGCTCGACCAACTAGCAAAGCGCGTAGACTTTTTCTCAGTTGGTACCAATGACTTAACTCAATATTTACTTGCTGTAGACCGCAATAATGCGAGGGTAGCGGGCCTTTACTCTTCCTATCACCCAAGCGTTCTGCAGGCGCTATATCACATTATAAAAACCTCAGAGAGGTGCAATATCCCAGTAACCGTTTGTGGTGAGCTAGCAGGAGACCCAAACGGCGCGGTTATTTTAATGGCAATGGGTTATCGCAAATTAAGTATGAACGCTCACAGCTTGCGTAAAATCAATTGGGTAATTAGGAATCTAGTATTGTCTGAAATCGAGTCCTTATTACCTTCGATATTAAGTTGTGATTCTCCTAGCGACGTTAAAAGCTTGGTGGATAGTCATTTGGAAGCCAAGGGACTAGGTGGACTAGTAAGAGCGGGAAGTTAGGCTTAATGGAAGCAACTCTTCTAATCTTTCTACTTTGTGCCGCGTTGGGATCGATTGTGGGTATTCTGGCTGGTCTACTGGGTATAGGTGGCGGTTTAATCATCGTACCTGCCTTGGTCTATATGCTTCATTTTTTCTTAAACCTCGACCTCGACGTTTTGATGCCGATTGCTATTGCAACCTCACTGGCGACGGTCATTTTAACAGGGTTTTCATCTGCAAGGTCCCACTACAAAATAGGCAACCTCGATAAACATATTGTGTTTTATTGCGCGCTAGGTATCGCAATTGGCGCTACGTTAGGCGCGCAATTCGCGAGTGCTATTTCTGGGGTTACGTTGAAGCGGATTTTTGCTGTTTTCGTCATTTTAATCGCATTGCAAATGGTATTTGGAGGTCGTTACTCTTCAAAGAATGATGCAGGGAAATTAGGATTGAGCGGCATAGGCTTGGGATCCGGCTTTATTGCTGCGATGATGGGCATTGGCGGTGGTGCTTTAATTGTACCTGCGTTAGTTTGGTTTAAAGTTGATATTAGAAAGGCGATTGGTTGTGCGGCCTTTTCGGGTATTGTCATAGCGGTCTTTGGGACTGCTAGCTTCGTGTATACTGGTTGGACTAACCCTAGTTTACCAAAGTGGTCCTTTGGTTACGTCTATTTGCCGGCAATGTTAGGGATTGTCGCAAGCTCTATGTTTTTCGCCCCTATTGGCGCAAGGTTAGGGCAAAAGTTAGATACCACTTTATTGAAGAAGGTTTTCGCAGGCTTTCTGGTCTTAGTAAGCCTGCGTATGATTATAGGAATAGAATAATTTCATGAGTGTTTCCTCACATTTAAGTTTTCCCGACATAGATCCGATCATTTTCGAGATAGGGCCGTTGGCACTTCGTTGGTACGGGTTGATGTACTTAGTTGGCTTTGCAGCAGCATTTTTTCTTGCTAATCGACGCCTGTCGCGCACTGCGTGGACAAAGGAGCAATTAAGCGACCTTTTATTTTGGTGTTTTGTTGGTGTGATTGTGGGGGGCCGATTCGGTTACGTATTTTTCTATAATTTCTCTTATCTATTACAAGATCCCATGTATCTCTTGCGCATTTGGGAAGGTGGCATGTCGTTTCATGGCGGCTGTATAGGTGTGATCCTAGCTGCATATTTGTATGCAAAAAAACAAAATTGGTCATTTTTAGCGGTTGGAGATTTTATAGCACCTCTGGTTCCTATTGGGCTTGGGGCTGGTCGTATTGGAAACTTTATCAATGGCGAGCTTTGGGGGCGCACCACGGATGTGCCCTGGGCATTTGTTTTTCCTGGCGCTGGCAATGAACCCAGACATCCGTCTCAATTATACGAATTCGCCCTCGAAGGGGTATTGTTGTTCATTATTTTGTGGTTGTATTCAGTCAAGCCAAGGCCTGTTGGCAGTGTTGGCGGATTATTCTTAGCGGGTTATGGTTCATTTAGATTTATTGTAGAATACTTCAGAGAACCAGATGCCCATCTTGGTCTGTATTCCTTTGGGTTATCACAAGGACAACTTTTATGTGTGCCAATGATCTTGGCAGGCATTGGTTTAATCGCGTACAGCTTTAAAAAACACCAAGCAACACGCCAAAAATAAGTATAGAGAGAGGTTTAAGTGCAAGAGTATCTTGACTTAATGCGCCACGTTAAAGAAAACGGCGTTAAAAAAGAAGACCGAACAGGCACCGGTACCCTTAGTATTTTTGGTTATCAGATGCGTTTTGACCTAAGTAAAGGCTTTCCATTGGTGACCACAAAAAAATGCCATATGCGGTCGATAATTCACGAATTGCTATGGTTTATAAAAGGTGAAACCAATATTGCGTATTTGAAAGATAACGGGGTTTCTATTTGGGATGAATGGGCAACCGAAGAGGGTGAACTTGGACCTGTCTATGGTAAACAATGGAGAAGTTGGGAAGGTGCTAATGGTGAAGTCGTTGATCAACTTAGCGAGTTGATAGAACAAATTAAAACAAATCCAGACTCGCGGCGTTTGATCATCAGCGCATGGAACCCGACAGTGCTACCCGATACAAATTTTTCACCCAAAGAAAATGCGGCGCAGGGCAAGCAGGCACTGCCTCCTTGCCATACTATGTTTCAATTTTATGTGCTAAATGGCAAACTTTCTTGTCAACTATATCAAAGAAGTGGCGATATATTCTTAGGCGTGCCTTTTAACATCGCCAGTTATTCATTATTCACGATGATGATCGCACAGGTTTGTGGATTGCAACCAGGAGAATTCGTACACACTTTTGGTGACGCGCATCTCTATTCAAATCATCTTGAGCAAGTAGATATTCAGTTGGCAAGAAAGCCCTTTGATTTACCTACGATGCAGATTAACCCAGATGTTAAAGACATATTTAGTTTTACAATTGATGATTTTGAATTGTTAAATTATCAATCGCATCCTCACATTAAGGCACCGGTTGCCATATGAGTAGATGCATAAAGTGACTAAAAAGGATCTTAAGTGACAATTAAGGTAACTATTTGTGATGACTCAAAGCTAGCTCGAAAAATGATGGCTGGCTCGCTTCCTGATGCATGGGATGTTGAAATCTCGTTTGCGGATAATGGAGAAGAGGGCATAAAACAAATTCATGCTGGCAATGCTGATTTAATGTTTTTGGACCTCAATATGCCTGTCATGGACGGTTATCAAGTACTTGAGATTATCCGAAAAGAAGATTTACCTTGTATGGTCATAGTAGTATCAGGTGACGTACAGCCCCAAGCAAAAGAAAGAGTGGTATCCCTCGGTGCATTAGACTTCATCAAAAAGCCAATCGACAATGAAAAACTCAGTGCAATTCTAGTTAAGTTTGGTATTTTCTCAGGTGATTCAAAACCCTCTAGCGTTACAAAACTTCCGACCCAAACAAAAAGCACATTAGAGGATAAACTCGATGCCGTGCAAGAGCTTGCAAATTTGGCAATGGGACGTGCCGGCGAGTCTCTAGCGAAATTACTAAATAAATTTATTGGCTTACCCGTGCCAAGAGTAACCTTGTTGCACCCTAATGAATTACAAATGGCACTATTGCAAGGATATAACAACGAGAAAATATCGGCTGTTTCCAAAGGCTTTGTCAGCAATGGACTAAGCGGCGAAGCTATCATCATGTTTGACGACCGAAACTCTGAAGCTATCAGCCGATTACTAGGGTACACAAAACAGACTGATACAACAGGTATAGAGTCTTTGATGGATATAGGCAATATTATCATTGGAACATGCTTAAATGCCTTGTCTTCGGCTTTAAGGCTCGAATTAAGTTACAGCTCTCCAATCATCTTGGGCATGCACTGCGAAGCTTCGACAATGGTAAAAGGAGGCTTATCCGTCAATGAAGTGCTAATGATTGAAATCGATTATTCAATTCCTGACGTTGAGGTTTCATTTGAGCTTTTGTTGTTAATACCTCAGCAGTACCTAGATGGCATGTATATCAAAATGACAAATACTGAGGTTGCATAGCATGCAAGAAATACAGACTCAATCGCATGTTGACGGGTGGCCGCTAGAACTATTGGAAACATTAGATCTCGGTATTTTAATGCTCGATAAACAGTATAATATTTTGGACTGGAATAGGTTTATCGAAAACCACAGTCGACTTGTCGCAAGCGAAGTCCTCAATCAAAGCATTTTTGATATTTTTCCGGAGATCGACAAGCCATGGTTCAAAGGTAAGTGTGAGCCCGTTTTTTCGGTAAAAACACCGATGTTTATTTTATGGGAACAACGGCCTTATTTGGTTAAGTTTGATAGTACAAGACCGATTACTTCTTCTACGCCATACATGTTTCAAAATGTCACGATTTATCCAATTAAAGACGCCAATGACGAGGTTGAACGTTTATGTGTGTTGATCCATGACGTAACAGACCAAGCAATAGGCAAAAAACAGATTCAAGCACTGAATAGCGAATTGGAAAAAGTCAGCCGGACTGATGGCTTGACGGGGTTGTTTAACCGTCGTTACTGGCAAGAGCGTTATGAAAGAGAATACCGCTTATCAATCAGGAATAAGAATACGCCTAGCTCTTTAATGATTTTGGATATAGATCATTTTAAGAAAGTAAACGATACCTATGGACATCAAGCAGGTGATGAAGTCATTAGGGTATTAGCAGACCTTATTACCGAAACGATGCGAACAACCGATATTATTGGTCGTTACGGCGGTGAAGAATTTGTTGTTTTCCTTCCAAATACAGACTTAACAAATGCTAAAATCGTGGCCGAGCGTTTGCGAGAAAAGAGTGAACGCTGCCCAGTTGTCCATGAGGACACAACGATTTCGTTCACTATCAGTATTGGGCTTGCTGAGTTTTCAACTAACTATGCTAACACTACTACTTGGTTAGAAGATGCCGACCAAGCTCTGTACACGGCCAAACACGAGGGGCGAAATAGAGTCTGTTTGGCTAAGGTCTGATACCTACTACTGCAAATGGGCATAAGCCGTCTTTTTCAAGGTGAAGGATACACATCTCCAATTCAGGCTTAATTTGTTCGTTGGTCAGTTCATATTCTTGCCAATAATGAGCCTGTTGTAATACATGCCAAAAAATTCTTTCTTTTGCACTGTAAGCTTCAGTGGCTTGATTTTCAATTTGTGTCCATTCTTCCAAAGTATCCCAGATAAAACATTCAAGCTCATTATAAGGGAGCTCTTGTTGCCAATATGACCGTAAATAATAACTAAGTTGTGGCGACTTGTTATCTATGAATTCCCGCACGTTCACGCGTTTCTACCGAAATTAAAATTATATCTAGAGTATAGTGTGCTAATTGAAGGTTGCAGGGCATGATTTTTTAAAAATCATAAGTTTATGATATATATAGGTTTTTATATTTAAGTGAATTTCAGTCTGAACCTTTACCAGCCTAGATGTGTGGTCCATCCATAGATGTCTTTAGCGAGCCTATTTAGTTCATCTTCGTGTTTTGAAAGCCCGTAAGGTGCTTGTTGGCGATAGTTTTGTCTCAGCGCGATGCGGGCTGCGATGCGGCGCTTGTCTTGAGTAGAATTGCTCCAACGATTGTCACCACTGCTCACAATATCAAACATGGGCAATGAAATCTGCGCAACAAGATTTGGGATTTGTTTGTTTTTTTCGTAAACAGGGAAATAAGGATTGTTTATGATCAGAGCGTCTGCGGGAATTTGTTCGCCACTACTTTCTTGAAGCTGCATGAGTAAAGCGCTTGCGCTTACCCCTTGAGTGACAATAACCCGCCGACCTAAAACGTTTTGATAGTTGTTTTCAACTGCAAGGAGTCTTTGAGAGAGCATTTCTTCAAAGCTTTCGTAAGCCTCTTCTTGAAAAGGATTAAAGTCTACTTTCGCCATCAGCTCTTTTATCAACGACTTTTCTTCGGTTTGATTTTCTTGTGTTTGCTGATTCTCAGATGGCGCCTGCTGTTCATCGACCTTATCTGCCAAGTCACTACTAGACATCAAAACAGTCGACCATCCGAACTGCGGTAGTTTATGGGCTAGCGCCATCAATGAAGTCGATTGACCTAACTGACTATTTGCATCTGGAATGAAGACCACTAGTCCTTTATTCAACGCTTGCTGCGACGGCTTGAATTGAACAGAAAAGCTTTCTTTGTCAGTTTCTATAAGCGTGTAGAGGTCTGATAGTTGGGTGTGTTTTATATCTGTTTCAAAAAGTTCAGATGATGTTATGTTTTGTGCGGATGCTGATATGCAAGTACTTACTAATATTATGAGTAACGGAAGACGACATTTAATCGCTTTTTTTAAATGCTTTTTGATAGTTGAAGTATTATTTAGAAAAAAAGTTTTTATGATTTGCACACTGATTACACCGAAACTAGACATATAGTTATCGGAAGTAATGGGGTAATGTTTAGTCAAACTATCGGACCAAAACTACTAGAAACGAGCATGGATGCCGCACTGTGGTTTTATAAAGGGGAAAGGCTTGATTGGCAAAAGCTGATTATTACTTTCGGAGAGCGGAAGTTGATGTTAGGTTTGCAATGTTCCAAGAAGGTCCCCGCATGCGCGAGAATGACGTTTTTTGATGCGAGTAGCGACATCAGGTAATATCGGTTAAAAGATAAACTCACTTGAAAACGTGATGGTTTGCCCGCTGGTAGGGTGAGTAATTGTATGTGACTGCGCATGCAAGCACAGTCGCTCACTCATTGATTTGGCTTGTTCGTGAGCATAAAGCTTATCGCCTAAGATTGGGTAGCCCAAGGCCAGCATATGTACTCTTAGTTGATGTGACCTGCCCGTGATGGGTTTCAGCTTAATGAGGCTGGAATGAGCATCTGATTCAACGACAGACCAATGAGTTTGCGCTGGTTTCCCCCTTTCATGGTCAACCATTTGTTTGGGTCTATTCGGCCAATCACAAATTAAAGGCAAATCGACAATGCCCTCATTTTCCAGTGGCATGCCATAAACACGCGCAAAATAAGTTTTGTCTGTTTGCCTTGTTTCGAGTTGTCTGGAAACATTCACATGTGCGCTTTTATTCAAAGCGAAAATAATGACGCCAGAAGTAGCCATATCTAATCGATGCACAACTGTTGCAGTAGGAAAGGCTCGTTGGGCACGATACTGCAGACAATCCTTATGCTCCGGTGCTTTACCAGGAACGCTCAGCAGCCCCGCTTGTTTGTTAAGTACAAGAAGGTCATTATCGCGATACAGAATATCGAGATACGGATTCATTGGCGGTTTATAATTTAATAAAGCCAAATTAACGTCGTCAAACTAATTTATCGTCAAGAGCCATCAATTTCTACCAAGCTTACGGGTTGTTCACAACTATTCTCACGCTATCTAACGATGGTTCTGCTTGCTCAATGATCTTGCTAAGCGTATCGCGTTGATGCTGAATAAAATCTATTTCTTCTTGTCTGATAGAAGGATTATTTTGCTTTAACTCTTCCAAGCGCTGAATTTCTTCGTCTAACTCATATTGCATGTTAATCAATGCCGCTTTTTGAGTCCCTTGTAGTCTTTGTTTGCCAATCGCTAACGCTGTTTCTATTCCGGTTGCAATGGGGTCTGCTAAAGCTTGTAAAAGCTTCAGGGCAACCTTTCTTTTCACATTAAATAAATTCGAAAATTCAATTTCTGACTCTTTGTTTTTTGCATCAATACAAATGCGCATTGGCGTTGGCGGTAAAAAACGGTAGAGCTGTAATGAAGATTCAGCTGAGGCGCTTAATACGGAAGTGCATTCTATCCAAAATGCACCAGTCGGTAATGCAGGGTCTTTGCAAAACGCGATACTGCTTTTACCTAATACGTCAGTGGTAACCGTATCTAGGCAGTGCTGGACAAGTTGATTATCCCAGTTCAAAAACTGAACTTGTTCGAACTTAGTTGCGGTACTGCGATGATAAGTAACTTCTAAGCCATCTTCGTTTAAGCCGGGAATTTGATGTACTAAACTTTCGGTTGGCTTCAAAATAAAGCTATAGTCGTCTTTATCTTCTTGGGTTACTCCTAGCGCATCGAGTAATCGTGTCATGAAGCGCATAGTGGGAACTGGATTTTCCGCGGCAATGATATTATCCAACACTTCTTCCACTTTACCCGTGCCCGATGCATTGAGTTCTAGCAGGCGATCTCTGCCATTTTCAATTTGTGCTTTTAAAGTTTGTGTCAGTTGTTGAGTTTGATCAATGATATCGTCTTTAAGCTCTTTGTCTTGTGCACTCATTAATGCGCAATGAAGATCTTCTTTAACTGTTTGATAAACATCGCCACCCACTGCACATGTCGATTCAAAAGCGTTCAGTCCGTGGTGATACCAGTCAAACAAGACTTCTTGGGCAGAATCTTTAAAGTACGGAACATGGATATTAATATCAAATTTCTGACCGATACGGTCTAGGCGACCAATGCGTTGCTCTAACAAATCAGGATTTAATGGCAGATCAAACAAGACAAGATGTTTTGAGAACTGAAAGTTACGGCCTTCACTTCCAATTTCACTGCAAAGCAATACTTGAGCACCTTGTTCATCTGTGGCAAAAAAATGTGCAGCTTTGTCTCGCTCGACAATAGACATACCTTCGTGAAAAACGGTGTGTCTAATAGCTGTTTTAACTCGCATGTGCTCTGCGAGTTGCAAAGCAGTCGACGCATAAGCACAAATCACGAGGACCTTTTCGTCTTTGTTCGCTTCTAGTAGGTCTATTAACCAGTCTACACGAGGATCCATCCCCGTCCATGCGTCATTAACCAGTGGGTTTCTCTCAGGATGCAGATTTAGATCGATGTCTTCTTCAAGTGAAATAGTCACTGCATATTCTTTATTCAGACTTAAAGGACTAGGGTGAACGATTCGATCTGGGAAGCCTTTAATATTCGAGCGAGTGTTTCTAAAAAGCAGGCGCCCTGTGCCATGCTGGTCAATTAATTTCGAAAGTAGGTGCTCTTTCTCTTCGCCACTGGCAAGCATGTGATCAGTGATATCGATTTCTGGTGCACATGCCCTAAGCTTTTCTATTTGCTCTTCGCTAAGGTGTTGATTATCAATTAGTGGTGCAACTGCATCGGCTAGCTCAGAATAGTGCTTTTCTTCGTCTAAAAAGCTTTGATAGTCGTGAAAACGATTGGGGTCTAGTAGGCGGAGTCTTGCGAAGTGACTCTCATGGCCAAGTTGGTCAGGTGTCGCTGTTAACAGCAGAACTGCTTTAGCAATTTCACATATTTTTTCGACAGCGGCGTACTCATCAGAAACATGCTCCTTCGACCAACTTAAATGGTGAGCTTCATCTACTATTAACATATCCCATTGGGCTGCTAATACTTGCTCCAATACTTGCGATTGCTTTACCAAGTCAATACTACAAAGGACTAACTGCTCTTGTTCGAAAGGGTTTTCCCCCGATTCTTTCATTGCTTCGAGTCTTTCTTCGTCAAACACTGAGAAATGCAGACTTACTCGACGAAGCATTTCGACCAACCATTGGTGAACAAGACTAGAAGGTACCGCAATGAGAACTCGTTTGACGCGACCTGTTAAAATCTGTTGGTGCAGTACCAAAGCGGCCTCAATGGTTTTACCCAACCCTACTTCGTCGGCGAGTAATACTCTGGGCGCATGACGTTGCCCAACTTGATTGGCAATATGCAGTTGATGGGGAATGAGCTCGACTCTAGCTCCCAATAATCCTACTGCTCCGGAGGTGGCGTGTTCATACTGTTTTTCCAAACACTGATAACGAAGGTCAAACCATTTTGGTGAATCCAATTGTCCTGAAAATAAGCGTTTTTCGGGTTGATTTAATTTCATCGAGTGATCAAGCGCGACTTCAACAATCGTCGCGGCTTCTTCAGTATCTAAACGCGTGCCTGAGTAAACTAGCAATCCATCTTGCTGAGCGACATGCTCGATTTTTAGTTGCCAGCCATCGGTATGCTTTGCTATTTCACCTTCGCTTAGCAGTAATCGGGTGACGGGAGCATGCTCTACGGCATAAGTACGATCCTCCTTGACCGCTGGAAACAACACGTTGATTGTTCGGTTATCATTGGCCATCAGTACGCCTAAACCTAAGTCTGGTTCAGTATTACTCAACCAGCGTTGTCCAGTCATAAAGTCAGAAGAAATCGTCATAAAACACATCCATCATTAAGCGAGACCGCACATTGTACTGATTCAGATTTGTCGTGTCAGCCTGCTTTGATAAATACCTCATAAAAAATCACACAAAAAGTGGGTGAATAATCTTTCATTCTGGATTATGGTAGATATGTCGTCGATGTTATCAGACGAATATGGTTATTCAGCAGCATCGTGTTGCAAGCCGAAGTTGCTTTAGATGCCCCGTGTGACAGCATCGTTTTTTTAGCACTCACTGCCTCCTGCAGTGGGGACGGATGGAGACACGGATGCAAAACTCATCAGACGCACAAGTTATTTCTCTTACCAATACAAAGATCTACGTTCTCGATACCAATATTTTACTTCACGAACCTCTCGCATTTATGTCTTTCAAAGAAAACGATGTCGTTGTTCCTATGACTGTTTTAGAAGAACTTGACTACATAAAAGACAGTAAAAAAGACGTTGCTCGCGATGCTCGTATGTCCATTAGAGCAATGGAAGACTTACTTCATGAAGCTTCACCAGAGCAGATGGTAGCTGGCATCAGCATGGTTGGGTTAACAACTGGCGAATCGGCTCCAACTGGCCATTTATCAATTTTTGCAGACCTAAGCTTAAATGAAGAACAACAAGTATTTACCAGCAATGAGAACGATAATCGTATTATCAATGCCGCTTTACATTTGCAGGCTTCAATGGCACCCAGACAAGTCGTATTAGTGACGAAAGATATTAATATGCGCTTGAAGGCTAAAGGTGCTGGCATGGCGCATGTAGAAGACTATCGAACTGACCAACTCATCAGTGATGTTAAATATCTGTCTCGAGGTTATCACGAGTTTGAAGGAAATTTCTGGGATCAAGCGAATTGCCTCGAAAGCCATACCGAAGGTCGCGATACGCTTCATCGTATACATAAATCAATTTTACCAGATGCTTATATTAATGAATTTTTGATCGACGAGTCGCAGCAGTTTGCTGGCCTAGTTGAAGATATACATGAAGACACAGTCGATGTGCTGGACCTTGGTTATGAAAGATTAATGTCAAGAAGAGCATGGGGCGTTTCACCCAAAAACATTGGTCAGGCTATGGCGTTGCATTCGTTGCTTGACCCACACATTGACCTCGTGATTCTCAGTGGACCAGCGGGAAGTGGTAAAACCCTATTGGCCTTAGCCGCCGCACTAGAAATGGTTGTCGAAAAAAACATGTACGACAAAATAATAGTGACGCGCAGCACACCTGAAATCGCAGAATCGATTGGCTTTTTACCGGGTACTGAAGAAGAAAAAATGGCGCCTTGGCTAGCGGCTATTACTGATTCTCTAGAAGTGCTTCACAAGCATGATGAAAACACAAAAGGTTCGATGAATTACATCATGGAAAAAGCAAATATTCAGTTTAAGTCCGTTAACTTTATGCGCGGGCGGAGTATTCAAAATGCAATTGTAATATTAGACGAATCTCAAAATCTTACTGCATCCCAATTAAAAACTATCATTACGCGCTGTGGAGAAGGAACTAAACTCATTTGCGGTGGAAACTTAGCGCAAATTGATAGTAATTATTTAAACGCGGTTACATCTGGTTTGACATATATCGTAGAAAAGTTTAAAAACTTCTCTGGTAGTGCTGCTTTGTCTCTGGATGGGGTTGTTCGAAGCCGTTTAGCGCAGTTTGCTGAAGAAAAACTCTAAAGATAATGCGCGCACTGTGGTGCTGCTAGACAGGAAGTAAGTCAATTGAATAAGCCTAAGATTCTTATTGTCGATGACGAGAAAATGAACATAGAGCTGCTGCACCACAGCCTTAAAGATCAGTACACAGTCATTGCGGTTAAGGAAGGTGTTATTGCCCTAGACGTCGCGAAAAGAGAAAGGCCCGACTTGATACTTCTTGATATCGTGATGCCGGACATGGATGGTTATCAGATATGCAGAGCGCTCAAAGACGATCCTGAAACAAAAGAAATTGCTGTCATTTTTGTCTCGGGAAAAGACGCCTTAGAAGATGAACTAACCGGTTTAAACTTGGGCGCGATTGATTATTTTAGAAAGCCCTTCAATACCGCCTTAGTGCGCGCGCGTATAAAAAATCAAATCGAACTTATCAAAAAGACCCGTCAGCTAGAGGAAATGGCTTGGGTTGACGGACTAACGGGAATTTGGAATCGTCGAATGTTTGATACCAAGTTTTCTGAAGCGTGTCGTTACGCACAACGGAATAAGCGCGCTGTATCTATCATGTTAATCGATATTGATTACTTTAAGCAGTACAACGACAATTACGGGCATGCAGCGGGAGATGATGTACTCGTCAAAGTTGCTAAGGCCTTATTGCTAGGTGCTGGACGTCCGTTTGATACCGTGGCTCGATATGGTGGAGAAGAATTTATTATCTTGCTCAATGATGTTCACCCACAAGATGGCGCGTTAGTCGGTGAAAAAGTGAGAGAGTTAGTCGAAGCTTTAGATATCGAGCATAAGTACTCTAGTATTCATAAGGTGTTGACCGTCAGTGTCGGGGTGGCGTCAAGTCGACCATCTAACGAATTTATTGATCAAGACGCGTTGATAAAGCTTGCTGATAAATGCCTGTATGAAGCAAAGGGAGCGGGCAGAAACTGTGTAATTAGCAATGACTTTAGGCCAGCTTATGATGAACTCAACAGTCTCGAATAGTTATATCGGCGGTTAAATCTACGTCCATATAGCACCCTCTTCTCTATCTCACTGTTTTCATATTTTCCGACGTGTGTTCCATTTTGTGATCCAAGCTTTAGCCTATCAACGTTATAGTATAACTTTACACTCATGATGTTATTTTATAACATTACGCAATAGTTAAACGTCAGAACTAAAATATATAAAACGGATTCAATAATGAAGTCAGCGGTAGTTTCAAAACATATTTTGTTTATTTCGGCATGCAGCCTAAGCTCGTTTGCAATGGCAAATAATATCAACGGTATTGTCAAAACAGAAAACGGTGAGATGCTCAATGAGGGTGTCGTTCAAGTCATGGGCACGAACAAGCGAGTGCCTATTCAAGAAGACGGTAGTTTTTCAATCACTGGGCTTGAAGCCGGTCAGATAGAGCTTCATGTATCTGCCCCTGCTTATGTTCACTCGACCGCTAAGTTAGTGCTTACTACTGCAGGTATTGATGATTTGGAAATTGAAGTGAGTAACGCCAGTATTGAGATCTTGGACGTTACTGCAAGTGCATTTCATGCATCAAGCATTGAGTCTGCAGCCCCCGTAAATGTGTTAGCAGGCGATGAGTTAAAGGCCAAGCAAAGTGCAACATTGGGAGAAACGTTGAAAAATGAAGTGGGCGTTCACAGCACATTTTACGCAGGAGTAACGAGTTCGCCCATTATCCGAGGCTTAGATGGCCCTAGAGTATTGATTACTCAAAATGGCATGGATGCAGGGGATGCATCACGGGTTGGCCCTGACCATTTAGTCTCAACTGAAGCCTCTACAGCAACACAAATTGAAGTGCTAAGAGGCCCTGCGACGCTATTTTATGGAAGCGGTGCTATTGGCGGTGTTGTCAATATAGTCGATGAGCGCATACCCAGTGACAATCAGACCGAGGGTGAAGTGACCGTCTCGCGCAACACCAATAATTCTGAAGAAGCGTTCTCAGGTGAATATAAATCAGCTGTAGGTGACTTCGCTTTCAATTTGCAAGGTTTCTACCGTGACAGCGATAGCTACCGTATACCTGGCTATGCTGAAAGCGAAGAAGCTCACGATGATGAGCATGAAGAAGAGCACGACGACGAACACGGTGATGAAGAACACGAGGGTTCAAAAGGGATTGTAGAAAATACTCAGTCACGAACACAAGGATTTACGATTGGCGGTAGCTATTTGTTAGACAACGGATTTATTGGTGCGTCTGTTGAACATCAGTCAAGCTTGTACGGAATACCCGGGCATGCTCATGGACATGAAGACGAACACGAAGAAGATCACGATGATGAACATGGTGAAGAAGAGCATGAAGAGGGCGAAGAAGAAATCATTCTTGGCGATATGCAACAAAATCGATACCAAATTGCGTCACGCCTATATTTAGATAACTCTATTTTTAATGAGTTTAATGGCACCTTATCTTTTACCAACTATACTCACGCCGAGATCGAAGATGGAGAAGAAGGAACGCGCTTTTCGAATGATTCTTTAGAAGGGCGTTTTGAATTATTGCATCAACCCATTATGGGATGGCGTGGTGGCTTAAGCTTGCATTATAAAGATTCAGACTTCGAAGCAATTGGTGAAGAAGCATTTACTCCACCTTCGAATACCCAAAGTCTTGGTTTAGGTATCATTGAAGAGCAGCATTTTGGCGATTGGTTAATTCAACTAGGCGCGCGAGTTGAGCGAGTTGAAATTGATGTGCCGGCATTGCAATTTGCAGATATTGAACTGCACAGCGAACATGAAGAAGATCACGATGACGAGCATGGTGAAGATGGCCACGACGAGCACGATGACGAGCATGGTGACTTAGGTGACCTAAGTGGTTTTTCAAAAGCCAGTTATACCCCCTTTAGTTTATCAGCTGGTGCAGTTTGGGACTTTAAACCAGGCTATAATTTCGGTATCTCCTACGTTGCCGCAGAACGTGCTCCTTCTACAGCCGAGCTATACGCATTTGGTCCCCATATTGGTACGTCAACATATGAATTAGGCGCTTTGTTTCAAGTAGAAGACGAAGGCGAAATTGAGATTAACCCTGCTGGTCTAAGAAAAGAAAAGTCGCAAAATATCGATATTTCTTTAAGAAAATTCAAAGGTGATTTCGGCTTTGTTATCAACGCTTTTTTCAATAGTGTTGATGATTATTACTATGCGGCTGACACAGGCTTTTTATTAGGTGAAGAGCATGGGCACGACGAGCATGACGAAGACATGCATGATGATGAGGCGCATCATGACGACGAGCATGCAGATGAAGAGCACGGTGAAGAAGGTCACGATGAGCATGGACACAGCGATGAGTTACCTGTATTTGCATATGTAAGTGAAGATGTTGAGTTATATGGTCTAGAAGCAGAGTTCAACTGGCGTGTTTCAAATAACTTTGCTGTTAAGGCTCAGGGCGACATTGTCAAGACTAAAATAGTTAGCCGCGGTGATGAGAATTTACCTCGTACGCCACCTGCACGATTTGGCTTAGCGATTGATTACTCTGACACAGCATGGAATGCATCATTGCAAGCGATGCGTTACTTCGAGCAAAAAGACGTAGCGAGTTTTGAAACACCCACCGATGGATATACGATAGTTGATTTTGATTTCAACTATTACATGCCAATGGGAAGTTCCGAACTTACCTTTTTCGCTAAGGCAAGAAACCTTACTGACCAAGATGCAAGAGTTCACACTTCTTTCTTGAAGGACTTGGCTCCGCTACCTGGACGCAGTTTCGTATTAGGTGTTAGAGCAAACTTTTAGTGTATTAGCTTAATAAAGTTAAAAGTTCTGAATTAAAAATAGGCCACGCTCGGTCTCATATTGTATCAATTACATAAATTATGAGAACTTGCATGGCCTTTTTGTTTGTTAATTTAAAGTCTGTACTCACTTTTTCTTTTCAAAGCCTTTTCTACAGGTTTTTTATTGTGCTCAGCTTTACCTTGTGTATTGCCTCTGCTAACGCTAATGATTGGCAGGATATTAATTGGCAGAATTATGAAGATGCTCGGGCAAGCGGGATGGATAAACCCGTTTTTGTATTTGCTGAATTACACTTTTGTGGTGCATGTAAAAAAATGAAGGAGGAAGTTTTTAACCAATCTGAGATCATCGAGCTTATCAATCAAGAATTTAAGCCAGTAAATATGAAATCATTTGGACTTTTTCCCAATAAACTGTCTGATTTAAAAGATGAGCGTGGTGAAGCCTTATCTTTGCTAGGTTCACCGGCATTAGTAGTGGTGTATAAAAACCAATATAAGTTGGTTTATGGCTTCCAAAACAAAGCTCAATTAACTAAATTACTCACCGAAAGTTTGTTGGCAATTGAGTCTGCCAGTTAATAAATTTTACTTTGCTATTCCCTTTTATCCCATTTAGGTAACAGCTTGCCGAATTCGCTATAAATTCAGGCAATTTGCAAGCTTTTACTTTCGACATCTCAGTATTTAGTCGTTAACATACCGTTCACAATTAATGAACGGAAGCATGTAAAATGTCTTATTCCACTGGTGCGACTGATAGTCGACAAAATACCTTTTCTATCATTTTAATAAGCTGTGTTGCCACTATAGGTGGATTTTTATTTGGTTATGACAGCGGTGTAATCAATGGAACGGTCGATGGCTTGAGAGCTGCATTTGACTCAAATGAAATGGGCACTGGGTTCAATGTAGCCAGTATGCTTTTAGGTTGCGCAATAGGTGCTTTTTTTGCGGGTAAGCTTGCAGACCAATATGGCCGCAAAAGCCTTTTAATCGTGGCTGCTGTGTTTTTTATCGCAAGCGCTTGGGGTTCAGGTATCGCCTCGTCGTCAATGGAATTTATCGTCTATCGCATTCTAGGTGGTTTGGCTGTAGGTGCGGCATCTGTAATGGCGCCTGCTTACATCTCGGAAATTGCACCTGCACACATAAGGGGACGTTTAACGACCATTCAACAGATTGCCATTATATCTGGATTGTTTTGTGCATTTGTTAGCAATTACCTCATTGCAAACACTGCAGGAGCTTCAACCGTTGAATGGTTGTTGGGATATGAAGCTTGGCGTTGGATGTTTTGGGTGGAGTTAATCCCAGCAGTCGTATTTTTAGTCTTATTGTTATTCATACCTGAAAGTCCACGATACTTGGCCCTTGTCAAACAGGATGATAAGGCAGCAAGCGTACTAAGTAAGTTGTTTGGCGCACAATCCGCTAACGAGATGTTAACTGACATCAAAGCTTCAATCAGCCAACAGACACAGCCGAAGCTAAGTGACTT
The DNA here is from genome assembly GCF_003203515.1 of Glaciecola sp. KUL10. Classification (GTDB taxonomy): domain Bacteria; phylum Pseudomonadota; class Gammaproteobacteria; order Enterobacterales; family Alteromonadaceae; genus Glaciecola. The sequence continues at coordinate 426,348 of NZ_BGNG01000002.1, forward strand.
AATCGACGATAAAACTCAAAAAGTACGCAATATTGTATGGGTAGGTATCGGGTTGGCTGTTTTTCAGCAATTGGTGGGGATAAACGTTGTTTTCTACTATGGTGCAGTATTGTGGCAAGCTGTTGGTTTCTCAGAGGCAGACTCATTGATGATCAATATTATCAGTGGCGCCGTGAGTATTGCGGCATGTATCATAACCATCTTTTTGATCGACAAAATTGGACGTAAACCCTTTTTAGTCATTGGCTCTATCGGCATGAGCGTAACGCTTGCAATGATGGTTTTTGCCTTCGCTAGCGCTGATTTTAATGCTCAGACTAATCAGCTTGATTTAGGCGAATTAGGTACCTTGGCGCTGATATCAGCAAATGCATATGTGTTTTTCTTCAACCTTTCATGGGGCCCCGTGATGTGGGTCATGTTAGGAGAAATGTTCCCTAATCAAATTAGAGGTTCGGGTTTAGCAGTAGCTGGATTGTCACAATGGGGCGCTAATTTCTTAATCACTATGAGCTTCCCGGTCATGCTGGCGAGTATTGGTCTTGCTGGTGCGTATGGCTTTTATGCAATTAGCGCACTTGTATCAGTAGCCTTCGTGCTTAAATATGTGAATGAAACCAAAGGCTTAACACTTGAGCAAATGAAAGGGTAAACCTAGTTTTAATTCTATTGTGCAGGTGAAAAGAGCGTTATCAAATCATGCTTTGATAACGCTCTGGCCATATTTGTTTTGATAAGCTTGATTAAATGTTTCGAGGTTCTCAAAGCCACATGCTATTGCAACTTGCTCTGGCAAATTTCCTTTTTCTATTAGTTCATATGCTTCGGCCAATCGACAACTGCTAATGTACTGCGCTGTTGTATGAACGATTCGTTTATTTAATAAAAAGTCTATCTTGGGTAGCGGTATATTCAGCAGTTCTGCCAATTGATGTGCGTTAAAGTCCTGCTTATGGTAGTTATCTGCCACATTTTGCCTAACGAGGTCCAGTATTTGGTTATCAAGGTCTTTTGAATTGCTCTCACTTTTTACACTCGACGGCCGATTGATTGCGCCTGTTTTCGAGTTTTGTAACAGTGCATATTGTGCTTTGCTGTTCGATTTGATCGTACTGATGATTTGAAGTGCACTTATCGGCTCAGAGATAACATCTAATACATCAAGTTCTAGTAACTTAATTTTTGATTCGATTTCCAATTCGGGTACAACAACAAAAATAGGAATGTTAGCTTGTTTAAAAGGACTATCTTCTGCCAATAGTGCTATTACTTTATCAACGCTACCCCGCACCACCAGTAATTCAGATTGCTCTGAATTAAATTCATGCAAGTTATTAAGATTATATACCTTAAGTTCATAGTGCTTGGCCAAAATTATGGGAAGTTGGGCGAGAGGCCGCTCGTCTAAGTCAATATACAAAGCTGTTGCATGCTGATTGAAATCCACTTCATTTTGAAGACTGGCAAGTGTTAGGTGTTGAGCTTTCATTTGCCGAATGCTGGGAGATAGCTCTCTTTCAATTGACTCAAATTTTGAAATGTTCCATGTAAGTAAGGACCCAACGTGATTTGTTTCACAGCTCAAACGCCAACCGTGGTGAGCATAAATTTGGTTTAAAATATCGATATCAGACTGTTGAAAATAAAATTCGTCGATTTGTTCCATCGCGTGGCTTATCTCAAACTCTATTACCATTTCATCTTCATATGAGTGCGAAAATACTAAGATGTAATCTGGCGTGTAAAAGTTTACGGTGGCTTTGTTTAACACATACTCAATGATAGAACGAAAGCTCTCTGGTGGCGCATTGACTAAATGGTAGTCAGTAAAACTCCATTCGTATCGAATTTGTTTCTCATCTAGTAGCGTTTCAAATGCTAATAAGTATTTCAGCAACTCATCTTCGGCGATTAATGGTTCGCTTTCAGGTTTGGCATACGGATCTAATTTTGCACTCATATCAATTTCATTCACCCACAACTAACTAGGTTAACGGTTGTATATTGATTTACGTGAGTCTTTTATTCTTTAAAGGTCCATGTAATAAACCGACTTATTTTATTGCCTTGGTACATGTCGATTTGTCTTATTTCCCTTGCATCTATATGCTGTAGTAGTTTGAGAAGCGGCTTTAAATTCGCGCTTTTGGATACGAGACAAGTGAATATGCCAACTTGTGAACCTACTTCGACGCTCTCTTTAATCATATTTGTGATGAATCTGAGCTCCCCTCCATCACACCAAAGTTCATTATTTTGCCCACCAAAGTTTAGTTCACTTGTTGTGTTATGCGATGAAAATACGGCTTTCTTGCTGCTGCGTTTTCGTTGATTGTGCTTAAGCCCTCTAAGCTTTCTTTGGTTACCAGACAGCGCCGCTTGTCGCGAGCTATGAAAAGGTGGGTTACACATTGTAAAATCAACGTACTCCCTTTCCTTTAAAATGTTTTTAAAAAAGCATTGTTTGTCTGTCTGAAGGCGCAGTTTGATGCGTTTCTTAAGATGCGAGTTTGCTTCAATTATCGTTTTGGCACTAGAAAATGATACTTGCTCAATATCACTGGCGATAAAATGCCACTTATACGCTTGACTGCCGATGATCGGGTACACCAGGTTCGCACCGGTGCCGATATCTAGGCCCACAATTTTACGTTTTGGAGATCCCAGCGTTTGATTTTTGGCTAATAGCTCAGCGATATGATGAATATAGTCTGCTCTTCCAGGCACGGCAGGGCACAGGTAGCCATCAGGAATATCCCAAAAGTGAATCGCATAATAACGCGATAACAAAGCTGAATTTAGTGCTTTTACCGCTTTTGAATTTGCAAAGTCTATACTCGTCTTGCCCTTGGTACTGATTGTGAGAAACGGCTTTAAATCTGGGTAGTGCTGGCTAAGTGCCTCGAAGTCATACCCATTTTTGTGAATATTGTTGCGATGCATAAATTAGGCAATGTCCGAGATGAGTGTGGCCGCGGGTGTTGATTTCATTATTTGTTTGTCTCTGTAGGTTTTGACTCGCTGTACATGTAAGGTTGGATACAACACAGGATTTGCGAGTAAATAGTCAATTTCAGGGTGTGTTTCAATATTGGGATCCAACCACATATTTAGAAACTTTGCATCCATCGGCAAAAAGCACGGGAATGCCTTATCGTGATAAGGTTCCATTTTGGGATGAGCATCACGTGTTATCACTGCACAGCTATATTTTCGGTTTTCGAACGCTCGATAAAGCGCGGCGAGCGCAAATACACCGTTTGACTGCATATAATATCGATGTCTTGTTTTGCCTATCAGTTTAGATTCGCCAATGCCAGTCGCAAATACGACCGCCCGTTGATACTTTAGTGCTCGTCGCCAGTAAGGGCTTTCTAAATTTCGAGCATTAAACGTTGTTCGAGCACCTGTTAACAAGTCTTCACCGCTTTCAATACAATCAAACCACCAAGTCGCACTTACCTGATGTTTAAAGCGCTTAGTTTGGATAACAATATCTAGCGTTTTATTCGTATCTTGACCAAAGGCAGGGTAGAAGTGCCTAAAACTGGGGGGATGCATAAAGGGCAAATAATCGGAAAAGTCAGGATCTTGCATAATTGATCCCTGTTGCTCGCCATTTATTTCTATGTAGCCACACATACTCACTTACCTTTATAAAGTCACTTCAAAAAAACGGAACGTTGTTCGAATAACGTTCAAGCTTCATCATGCGAAGCCGATATCTAAACAACATAATGTCAGTTTGATGCCTACTTCAATCCGCTGGAAGACAATAAGTGCAACTAGACTAGATAAGGAAATTAACTTGCAAGCTTGGTTATCAAAACGAATCGTCAGTTTATCTTTGGCAGCACCGGTCCTGTTATTTATAGTATTAGTGTACACATTAGTTCAGTCATTTGATGAACTATCACAAGCCAATCTTACAAAACACGCTGCGCAACTCAATCAGAGGGTTCATGCTTTAACTTCGAATGTACAAATTGAGCGAGGAATGAGCGCTAGTTTTGTTTCTTCTTTAAATCAAGACATTCCAGCAAATTTAGTTGCACAGCGGGCCAAGGTTGATGTGGAAATCTCAAATGTCTTATCGGTTGCTCGCGAAAGTAAAATACCCAACCTTGATACGAGTTTTATATCGCCGCTATTAGCATTGACCGAAGACGTTCAACAAGCTCGTAAGTCTATTGACGCCAAATCGATTACTAGTAAACAGGTTATCGCAAAGTACTCAGACAAAACCCATTTTTTGATTAACTATGGCGGCTCACTAATCGAGTTAACACATAGTTCAGACAGTAAGCAAAAAATGATGTTACTGTTTGAAATGGCACTGTTGCAAGAGAATGCCGGTTTAGAGAGAGCGATGTTGGCAACGGTGTTTAATAGTCGGTCGCTACCTGAGCAATTAAACATCGATATCCAAAAGAGAGTCTATATCCAAGATCAACTTATTGAAGACTTGGAAGTACTATCTAGAGGTGAATTTTTAACTTCAATGAAAGCCTTTGAAGAGGGGCCCGCTTCGCAATTAGTGTCTAAATTCAGAGACATAGCATTCTCCAGAGATTTCGAACAACATCAGGTGACGAGTGAAGATTGGTTTAACGCTGCAACAGAGCGTATAAATGGTTTATCTCAAATTAAGCGCGATTTGTTTGAACTACTAAAAAAGTATGCGAGTGAAGCAAGTTCTCAAGCGATGTTTATTGTGGTGCTTGATATCATGTTTATCTTACTGCTGATTATTATAAGTGTCGCGATTGCTTTGGTACTTAATCTGAGAAAGAAACAATCGCAAGAACTTCAAGAAAAATTAAACTGCATCACCAGTCATCATGATTTAACTATCACGATCGATAAACGTTCTAACGATGATTTAGGCAATGTAGTTGAACTAATCAATCAACTCATCGCTGAATTCAGACATGATTTTCAAGAGTTTCAAAATTCGGCGAATGAAATCGCATCGGCAAGTGAACAAGGCGCCCAGTCGGCGGATCGCACTAATAGAACGCTTATTGAACAAGAGCAAAGTCTGTCATTGAGTTTGATGTCAGCAGAAGGTGTCAGTCTAGCGATTGATGAAGATATGAAATCGGTATCGTCGCTCACTCAATATGCAAAAAAATCCAATGAAATGGTTGTTGATGGCACATCTAAGGTTGTTTCCGCAGTGAATAGTATTCGCGTAACATCTGACAAGGTGGAAGGGGTCGGTCAGGTCGTTGAACAACTCAATGAACGCGTTGATGATATTTTGAAAATGGTTGATGTTATTCGTTCAGTAGCAGACCAAACTAATCTTCTTGCACTTAATGCGGCAATAGAAGCAGCAAGAGCTGGAGAGCAGGGGAGAGGTTTTGCTGTCGTCGCTGATGAAGTCAGAGCGCTAGCCAAACGCACACAAGACACAACAGAAGAGATTGCTCAAGTCGTTGATAAGTTAAATGAATCTTCTAGTATTGCATTCAATTCGATAGCTGAAAGTGCCACTGCCGCAAGTGAGTCAGTGTCTTTTGCAGAAGAGATCAGCGAAGTATTACAGCAAGTTAGCGGCAATATGAATGATCTTGAAGGGCTGGTTGCAAACGTTGCTCAATCAGCAGAGCAACAGAGTTTTTCCCTTGTTCATGTCACCAAAGAAATTAAATTAATCGGTGAGGCAAGCGCAGAAAATAGAGAATCGGCAGAACAAGTCGCCTCTGTATCATTGGAGCTATCATCGGTTGCTCAACAGATGTTAGACAATATTAAACGCTATAAAGTGTGAATATTGAGTCATGTTGATAATAGCGAAGTTGTTAGGGATCAATTAAGGCAAAAAATAAGCAAAAAAAAGAAGGCGAACATCGCCTTCTAATATATCCAATGTCTAGGGAGAGCATTAAGATATATAAATAGGCTACGTGGCTTGTATTCAGATGTTAAGTGACGTGGGATAAACGGCGGTTTTGCTGGGATGAAATGCACATAAAAGCTATAAAAAAGCTGAGACAACTGCCTCAGCTTTTTCGTTCATGAACGTTTCATTAAAAACGAAAGTTCACACCAAGCTTATAAATTCTACCCAATGTGTCATATTGGCTTGGGAAGGTATTACCAGAGTTAGCGCGCGTTGCGCCAATCTGGTTACCCAAAGCGGGTGGCTCTTTACCTAGCATATTATCCACACCTGCAGTAACTACCGCCCAATCCGTCACGTTATAACTTGCGAACAAGTCAAAGTAGTCGTATGACTCAACACTTCTAAACGCTTCAAATCTAAGTGATGCTTCAGGCAGCTCTACATCAACAGAGTTAATATGACGCCACTGAAGTGACACGGTAAGGTCATTCATTTTCCACGTTGTGCGTTGTATCCATCTTAAGTCAGAAATAGGCGTACAGCTTGTGCCGTAAAAACCTTTACAATCAATCACCGGCACATTGTCAGAACTTTGAGACTCTTGGGTCAAATACTTATTGATATTAGCGGTAAAGAATAAATCACCGTAGTCTTCTAGGTCATAGCCTACGTTAAGGGATATTTCGACGCCTTCTGCTCGCAAGAATTTCAAATTACTGGTAAATAAATTAACGCCGGCCGAAGAGCCCGTTAAATCTCCACCTACGCGATTAATCTTGTCACACTCGCTTTGCAGGCCTTGAATATAGCAAGAGTCCAATACCTCCTGAGCGGAAAAGTTACCAATGATGTCTTGAATATCAATGTCATAGTAATCAGCAGAGAGTGTAAATTCGCTGAACATTTCAAAGTTGGGCGTCCATACAAAACCTGCCGTCGTTGTGTCAGCTTCTTCTGGACCTGGAGGCGAAGTAGGATCGCTGCCCGCAAAGGTATTGATCTGACCTGAGATAATATCGGGTATGACGCCTACTTGAGCATCCGACATGCCCGTCGAAATACAAAGCTGTCTTAACGTTGCATCGATATTACCGGCATTTGCAACGGAGCAAGGATCCTGCGTCGCATTGCTTAGGCCTGATGTGACAGGTGATGATAACTCAGCGACGTTTGGCGCGCGGTTGGCGCGTTGTTTCATTACACGAACAAGCAGAGTTTCGACTGGTCGCCAATTAAGGCCGTACTTCCAAGAATCCGTGGTGCCAATAGTGTCATAGTCAGAAGTTCTAAACCCAAATTCGAAATCCAGTTTATCAGCAAACGCTAAGCCATCTGCAATCGGCAAAATACCTTCAAAATAGAAGTCCTGAGTGCTGTAGCCACCTTCGATTGGAAGTAAATTACCACCTGCGCCGCCTTGGCAACTTGCGGGGGCCAGTTTCAAGCATTCATCAGGATCCAATAGGCCCGTTTCATTTCTAAATTCAAAGCCTACACTCACAGCTAATGGTGCTGTTGCACTTGGCAATTCAAGCATGTCGATCGGGCCGGTAAATATAAGCGATCCAATTTCTTGCTCATACTTTTGCTGTTGAATCGCGATTGCTCTTGCAAAGCCTGCCATTTCTTCGGTGATAGTGCCAAATCCGCCAAACAAATCGATCGGAACACATGTACCACCTGATGCACAGGTTACGCCGTCTCTGGTATCAAGCGCAGCTTGAATATTTGGCAGATTGGTATAACCATCCCGGATCGTGGTGCGGTTCGATTCACCATATTGATACGATACATCATATTCCCAACTCTCACCGATGAATCCTCGAACACCAAGGTTAAGTTGCCAAATGTCAGAATCAAAACGCTCTGTTCTAGGGCCTAATTCTAGTGTTCGACGTCTTAACCTAACGTTAATTGAGTCTTCACTATCAACCACGCCATTGGCGTTGGTATCGGTCCAACTGCCACCATTAACTAGTGAACCATCATTAACTGCGCTATTTGCTCCATCGAGGATCCAAGATAGCGCTTGGTCACTAATAAATGGGTTGTACAACGGCAAAGTAAATTGAGCCCCAAATGTACCTGATGGTGCAACCTGTTGATCAACTGAGCTATTTGAATAGTTAAACGAACCATAAACTTCCGCATAATCATTAATAATATAGTTTACGATAGCCGTCGCAGAGTAGCGCTGTGCAGGTGTTTGGTAAAAATTAAACGGGTTGAAATTAAATCGACTACACTGCTCATCTAACGTGCGGTCATCTCTAAATTGCCCACTAACACCGGTTCCGATCAATTCAAAGCGGGTAGGGATTGCAGTTGTAGAACCACTGCCATTTACAAAGTCTACTACATTTGGTCCGCCGCAGCCTGCAACTGGTTCAGCGGGTGCTTGCCCGGCTAAAAACTCAGCGTAGCCTGCACCTGTATTTGAATTGATGCCTAATTGCCCAAGTGGTCGCTGGCCTAATCTAATTGCTTCACGCTCGAACCAACCGATTGAAACAACTGCATTGCCTTTGTCTTCGGCAAAGTTTCCACCGATGGTAAGCGACATACTGTCTTGGTCACCATCTGATTCATCTGTTTGTGAGTGATTGGCACTAAATTCAACGCCCTCAAAGTCTTTTTTAAGGATGACGTTGACTGCTCCTGCTACCGCATCAGAGCCATAAACCGCAGATGCACCACCGGTCACCACGTCTATTCTTTCAATTAAAGCGGTTGGAATATTTGTGGTATCCACTTGGCCATTAAAATTAAACGGCACCATGCGCTTTCCATCTAAAAGAACAAGGTTACGTTGAGCGCCTAATCCTCTTAGATCAATTGTTGCAGCACCTGCTGTGCCATTGTTTGCATTACTGCCATCTGCGGGAATGGTCGCTGGGAGTGCCCTAAGTACTCTTTCAAATTCTGGGGTCCCCGCAAATTCAATGGCTTCTTCGCCGATTGAAATTATCGGACTGGTCGATTCAACGCCTGGCTCGCGAATACGACTACCCGTGACGGATATTTTTTCAACCTGTTTGACGCCGTCAGGTTCACCTTGTTGTGCTGCGTTTGCGGTTGTAGATAACGCACTTGTTCCGGCAATCGCTAAAGCGAGACTGACAGCAAGCGATAGATTAGACTTTTTATACATATAATTCTCCCTTTCTCATCCTTTGCTCCGAGGGTAAAGATGAGCTGTGTTGAGGCTTGTTTTAACTTGTGTTCATCGCAACGTTATGTCGTAAAGTCCTTTGTCACTAGAGTGATTACTTAAGCAGCCGTGATTATGTGATGACTTGGGGGGACTCAGTGTTAAGCGGGGAGAACTTTTTTCTAAACATGGGGCATCATGAGTATTGGATAGTTGATTCGCTATAACAGGTGCCCATTTAGCCCAATAATTTATAAATACTTTGTTACCAAATGCAGGTTTGGTGTTACGAATGCTTACTTTTTTTAGGTGGATTTATCATCAAAATAAGCGTATTTTGAAATCATACAAGGACGAAAAAGCAGAACTATGCTTCACGATAAGACTCAATCATTGCGATATTTTTGGTTTACCAATACGCTGTTTTGGTTGGCCGTTTTGGGCGTAATGACGCATGTTCAATATACTGCGATTTTCGAGACAGAATATCGTTTGACCTGGGTTCAAACTTGGCTGCGCTTGAGTCCTTGGTATCTTTCGTGGATCCCGTTAACCAGCGCTATTTTCAGTTTAGTCCGTTATTGCGACAAGCAGCAATTTTCAAAGATACGAAGTGCGCTGCATTATTTTGCGGCCTGTGTATTGCTCTTACCTTTATATTGGTTATTTGCAACGGCAGTGCGACAGTATATCCGCGATCTGCCATACAGCCAGTTACTCACAGATCTGGTTGATATTGTAATGAGCAGTGCCCAATTAGATCTTATTATTTTTGCTGCAGTGCTCGCATTGGCACTTGCATTGCGCTTTTATCACAATGCAATAAGCAAAAGTGTTGAGTTAAAGCGTTTACAAGGTGCTTTTGCGCAAGAGCAACTCAAAGCGCTTCGTTCTCAACTTAACCCTCATTTTTTATTCAATACTCTCAATACCATTGCAAGTTTGATAAGACTTAAGCAACAAGAGCAGGCTATTTTTGCCCTCTCTCAACTCAGTAGTATGCTTAGGCAGGTATTAGAAAGTAAAAATGACCAAGACGTAAAAGTGAAAGACGAGGTTGCTTTCATTCAAAGCTACATCGAGATTCAAAAGCTTAGGTTCAGAGATAAATTGCAAACGAGTATGCAAATTAATGATGATTGTTTGGAACTAGAGATACCAAATATGCTGCTTCAACCTTTGGTTGAAAATGCTATTCAGCATGGCTCACAACTTGAGTCTAACAATAATCCAGTCAATATCGAGATTTTTAAACAACACAACATACTCAATATTGTAATGATAAACAAAGTCGCCCAAGTGTCAGATCACAAAGGCTTTGGTATTGGCATTAAAAACACACGCGCAAGACTTGAGCGACTATACGGTGATTTTAAACTTGAACTTGATGAGTTAAATAATGAGCTATTTCAAACCACACTTAAACTTCCAATAGGAGGCCGATGTGCTTAATGTTCTTATTGCAGACGATGAAAACCTTGCACGAGAATCTGTAAAACTACTCCTTGAGGACATTCCATATATAAGTGATATCTTTGAAGCTAATGACGGTCATCAGGCATTGCAGAAAGCGATCGAATATCAGCCTGATATTGTTGTTTTGGATGTGGAAATGCCTGGCATCTCAGGTGTTGATGTCGCTCGTCATTTACCCAAAAAGTGCGTTGTGATTTTCGCAACAGCTTATAACAACTATGCAATTGAAGCCTTTGAACTCAATGCAATTGATTATGTGTTAAAGCCGTTTGAAGACACCCGTTTCTTAGCTTCCTTTCAACGAGCGGTTCAACGTTGCCAAGAAAAGGAAGCGTATAATCCTAGGTTACAAGAAGCATTGTCACAACTAACTTCAAGAAACGCCGACGTTCATAAAAAGCGTTTGGTGGTCAAAGATCCAGGCCGAATAAGGCTAATCGATGTGGATTGTATTCAGTATATTGCTGGTGCGGGTAATTACGCAGAGTTACATTTAGAAGATGGGCGCACCGTTTTGCATCGCGAAACCCTTTGCGAATTAGAGCGACAACTCAACCCAGATGATTTTGTGAGGATTCATCGGTCTACCATTGCCAAGCGAAAAAGCATAGTCGAGCTTAGGCCTAATGATAAAGGGGATTACTTGGTCATGCTCGAAAATGGTGACACGCTTACACTGTCTAGAAGAAACCGCGATAAACTAGAAGAGTTAATGCAATAAGTTAAGCTCTTTTAAACTGCCAAAATATCAGTTTTGCCAAGTAATAAAGCGCTAACACCAAAACTATCACGCATAAGTCAAACAGCAAATAGTATTGCAATTGAGACATGATTCATCCTTTTGAATTATTTAACTGCGAGGTTTTGTCTTTGATAAAGTACGTGGCAAGGCTTTCAAAACGTTGACACATGCTTAGGTAATTAGGTTTTTCTAATACCTCATACAACACGGGTTTCACCTGTTTGAAAATTCGGTAACTGTGATGTCTCCATTCCTGACTGAGCAAATCATCACATAAGACTTCTTCAAAGGTTTTGATCATTCGTAAATAAACGTGTTTTGCATTTTCAAAAGAGGGCGCGTTTTTGGCTTCCTCTAATGATAAGTGCACGTAACAATTGATAATTTCCTTACCATATTGCTGGTGGGGTTCTCTTATTGCACGTTCGTAGCAGTCTAGTTGATAGCAGTACATTTATTTAAACCTAAATGATAATGATTATCAATAAGGTTGGTTTGCTGTGCTTGTGATGTCAAGCTTAGTGAACTGATAGTCTGAGTATCTATCGCCTATAAATATTTCCCATTATTTATTTCGTGGGTTTTTGATCTAAGCTTATTTTGTGTTTTGTGCGCTTAAGTCCAGTTTCCCAGTTCTGTTGATGCTGACTGGTCTGTATATGTTTTTGTTAAGGAAGAAAGTTAGGAAAGGTAGTCGTTTGCGTACTTCTACAGCCAAACATCAATATCTTGGCCACCAATAATGGCCATAATTTCAACGATACCTTGATTAATTCGGTAGTAAATTACGTCCGAGCGATGAGGGCAAGGTTTGTAGCCTGGCCGAATCTCGTCGATTGATTGATAGAGTAAAGGAGAGTCTGCGAGCTTGTTGAAAGCATCGAAGAAGCTGTAAAAGTATTCATCGGCTGAGCGCTCCCCTAACTCTTTATATTCATACTCGTAAATTCTTCGCAAATCTTCTTTCGCTTCTTCCGTTAAGCGGTATTTGCCCATTTACTTTTGTAGGTCCGCTTTGAACTCAGCAAGCATTTCATCTGCTGACTGAGTAACGAAGTTGCTGTTTTCTGCTTTTGACAACTTTTGATTTATATACTCAGCTCGCCTTGCACGCCGGATTAAATCATTAATCAATTCACTTTTATTTGCATAGTCCCCGAGTTTATCTACATGTGCGTTAAGCCAACTGTTATTGCTTTCTGTCAATGTAACACTTTGTCTAGGCATGTTATTCTCCACTTGTATCTGGTGCGATATTACACCAGCAGTGCCATAATCGCAATTTGTACCCTTCTCGAAAAAAAAGAGATCTATGGTGTGATAACCATAGACCTCTTTTGAGATTGCATTTATTTACTATGTTTAACTTATACCTACATCGTCACAAACTCTTCCCCACTCGTCGGATGAATTGCCACGCAAGCATCAAAATCAGCTTTTGTCGCGCCCATTTTAATGGCAACACCAAAGCCTTGAAGAATTTCGTCCATTCCAAAACCAATGCCATGCAAGCCAACCACTTTTTCGTCAGGTCCAGCGCAAATGAGCTTCATTTTAGTAGCTTGGCGGTGTTGAGTGACCGCAGTGTACATGGCTGCAAAGCTTGAGTTATAGACTTTGATATTATCTTCGCCGTATTGCTCAATCGCTTCTTTTTCGGTTAGGCCCATTGTACCTATTGCTGGGTGGCTAAACACAACCGTTGGTACAAGATCATAATCCATGTGGGCGTCTGTTTTGCCATTGAATAAGCGTTCAGATAATTGACGACCTGCTTTAACTGCAACAGGTGTTAGGTCTATTTTGCCGATGTTATCGCCCACTGCGTAAATACCCTCTGCGGTGGTGTTTTGATACTTATCAACTTTGATATATCCACGTTTGTCTAGTTCGACGTCTGTGTTTTCTAGGTTAATCTTGTCAGTTGCTGGCTCTCGGCCAATTGCCCATACCAAGGCGTCGCATTCGATTGAGTGCTTTGTGTTTAAGCTGACTTTAAGTGAACCATCGGCTTGTTTTTCAATCGCGGTTACTTCGGTAAATGGGTGCAGTGTTGGGCCGTCTTCAGCCATGATCTCAACGAGCGTGTCAGATAGCATATCGTCGAAGTTGCGAAGTGGTTTTTCGCGGCGCACCAATAAGTGCGTTTCTGAACCCAGTGAGTGCATCACACCCGCTAGTTCGACACCAATATAGCCAGCACCGACCACAACAACGCGCTTGGGTTGTTCTTTTAAGTCAAAAAATTCATCCGAATTAATGCCTAAATCTGCGCCTGGCACGGGGGGCTTTATTGGGCGACCGCCTGTGGCGATGGTGATGTGATCTGCGGTATAGATTTCGCCGTCAACATCAATCGTTTTGTTATCAATAAATTTGGCAAAGCCTTTAATTAAGGTAACGCCGTTATTGCCTAAAACGCGGTCGTAAGAAGCGTGAATTCGGTCAATATATGCTGTGCGACTTTCAACAAGCTTTTCCCAGCTAAATTGATTTACCGTCACATCAAATCCATAGTCAGGTGCATAGCGATGAATGGCTTCGGCAACTTGTGCGCCAAACCACATGGCTTTTTTTGGAACACAGCCAACATTGACGCAGGTGCCGCCAATGTCTTTCGCTTCAATAATTGCGGCTTTTTGGCCGTAACGAGATGCGCGATTAGCTGATGCAATTCCACCGCTGCCGCCGCCAATACAGATATAATCAAAATGTTTCATTTGCTTCCTAAAGTCGTCATTAATGTGCTTGGGAAAATAGCCTATCCCTTAAATATGCCTACTAGACCGTATTTATCAAGTTTTCATTCAGTTTTTATTTCAAATCAAGCCGTAAAGACTTGTGATCTTATCGACGATCCCCACCTAATAAATAAGCAAAAAGTTAGGAATAAAAAATGAGTTCAGCTATCGAACAAGTCGACGGACTTCCGTTGTTTTCACAAATTACCCCCGAACAAATCGTCCCTGCTATCAAAGGCGCGATTGAGACCTGTAAGCAGGCTATTAACCGAGTAGTCGCGTCTGGCGATGCCAACTATGCGGGTTTGGTTGAAGTTTTGGAAGATAGCGATGATCGACTCAGTAAAATATGGTCGCCTGTTGGGCATATGAATTCGGTGATTAGTTCGGATGAATTGCGAGAAGCTCATGATGCTTGTTTACCTTTACTATCCGAATATTCAACGTGGGTTGGGCAGCATCAAGGCTTGTTTAAACTTTATGAAAAGTTATTAAACAGCGATGAATTTTCAACGCTTGATACAGCTCAGCAAAAAGTGGTGAGCAACGCAGTACGTGACTTCTCTTTATCTGGGGTTGGATTAGAAGACGCCAAAAAAGAACGATATGCGCAAATTAAAAGCCGATTGTCAGAGCTGTCCTCTAGTTTCAGTAATAATGTGATGGATGCCACCATGGCGTGGAGCAAACTTGTGACCGACGAAGCTGAGTTGGCGGGGCTACCTGATTCTGCCAAAGCGGCAGCCAAGCAAGCCGCTCAACAAAAAGAACAAGAAGGGTGGCTATTTACCCTCGATATTCCTAGCTATTTACCCGTAATGATGTATGCAGATAAGCGTGAATTACGCGAAGAAATGTATACTGCGTTTGCTACCAAAGCGTCTGATCAGGGGCCCAATGCAGGTGAGTTTGATAACGCCGCTTATATCGATGAGATGCTCACACTTAAACAAGAGCTTGCTTCGTTATTGGGCTTTAATCACTATGCTGATTTATCGCTGGCAACTAAAATGGCGCAAACGCCTGAGCAAGTCATCGGCTTCTTAACAGACTTAGCGGCCAAGTCAAAGCCGCAAGCTGAAAAAGAGCTTCAAGCGGTCAAAGACTTTGCCCGTGAGCAATATGGGGCGAGTGATTTGCAAGCTTGGGATTACACGTATTACGGTGAAAAACTCAAACAACAGACATTTGCAATTTCAGATGAAGAGTTACGCCCTTACTTCCCGGAATCAAAAGTCGTTAGTGGTCTGTTCGAAGTGGTTTCTCGTCTATACGGACTGACTATTAAGCAAAACGAAAGCGCAGATGTGTATCACAAAGACGTTAAGTTTTACGAGATCTATGACAAAGACAATGCCCATCGCGGATCATTTTATCTTGATTTGTACGCACGTGAGAAAAAGCGAGGCGGTGCATGGATGGATGAATGCCGAGTACGCAGAGTCAAGGCTAATGGTGAATTACAACTCCCTGTCGCTTATCTAACCTGTAACTTTAACGGTCCGGTCGACGGCAAGCCGGCACTGTTTACTCATAACGAAGTCGTGACTTTATTCCATGAGTTTGGACACGGTATTCACCATATGCTGACCAAAATATCTGCTGGTGGTGTGTCTGGTATAAATGGCGTGGCGTGGGATGCGGTTGAACTTCCGAGCCAGTTTTTAGAAAACTGGTGCTGGCAACCAGAGGCCTTGAGCTTTATCTCAGGTCACTATGAAACAGGTGAGGCCTTACCTCAAAGCATGCTTGATAAAATGCTAGCGGCGAAGAATTACCAATCAGCTATGCAAATGGTCAGGCAGTTAGAATTCTCTATGTTTGATTTTGTATTACATATGCAAACTGATAATAGTCTGTCGGTTCAACAAGTGTTAGATGGGGTAAGAAAAGAAGTCGCCGTTGTGATGCCGCCCAAATTCAATAAATTCCAAAATAGTTTCGGTCATATCTTTGCAGGTGGCTATGCTGCGGGATATTACAGTTATAAATGGGCTGAAGTCTTGTCATCAGATGCCTTTGAGCGTTTTGAAGAAGAAGGAATATTCAACGAGTCAACGGGTAAAGACTTCTTGAACAATATTCTTGAAATGGGCGGTTCTAAAGAGCCTATGGAGCTTTTCGTTGCGTTCAGAGGACGCGAGCCCAAAGTCGATGCCTTACTTAGACATTCAGGTATTGCTGCGTGAGCACTAAAATAGATACCGATGTAGGTTTAGAAGCATACGCGAGTCTTTACGATCGCGTTTGTCAGCGCAAAGGCAGCGCGCAAATGGTCGAGGATTTGTTATCGACACCTCTAAGCAATAGCGAGTTAAAAAGTATTCCTGATGACCGATTTTTAGCCGAGTTTACCAAAAAGGTATTTCAATCTGGCTTTGTGTGGCGAGTTGTTAGGCAAAAATGGCCTGATTTTGAAGAGGTGTTTTTTGGCTTTGATATCGACAAAATGCTGCTAATGCCGGACGAAATGCTTGAAAAAAAGGCGACAAACCCAGCCATTATTCGCAATCTAAACAAGGTCAAGACAATTAGAGATAACGCCGTCATGATTGACGAGGTGCGCAGAAGCCACGGTAGCTTTGCGGCATTTGTGGCAGAGTGGCCAAGTGATGACATCATTGGTCTGTGGGAGTATTTAAAAAAGCATGGCGCTCGATTAGGTGGAAATACGGGGCCATATGCGCTTAGGTTTTTAGGTAAAGACACGTTCTTGTTAAGCAGGGATGTAGAGGCCTATTTCACACAACACGGTTTAATTACGGGGTCAGTGCGCTCAAAACGCAGTTTAAACACTATTCAAAATGCCTTTTTAACGTGGCAGCAACAAAGTGGAAGAAGCTTACAAGAGCTCAGTCAACTTGTCTCGTTTAGTTGTGGCGATAACTATGTAGGCTTTTAGGCGAGTTCGAAAGCTTTTGTTTTGCGTTATACAATCGATTGACTCATTCTGATGTATATCCTGATAGTGGCTCCGGCCGGTGGCTTACATACCCTTGATAATAGTCTACGCCCAAAGTTTTAAGCACCGTTAGTGCTTCTTGGGTCTCAACACACTCCGCAACAACTTTTACGTTTTTTGCCTTTGCAATTCCGACAATTGATTCGACCATCTTTCGATTGATCGGGTCGGTTTCAATGTCCCTAACGAACATTCCATCAATTTTTACATAATCGACTTTTAACTGTCTCAGATACTCATATGAAGAGGTGCCTGTTCCAAAGTCGTCAAGTGCAAACTCACAACCTAAGCTGGCGGTTTTTTCAATTAATTCTTGAGTAGCGCTAAGATTTGTTAGTGCTGATGTTTCGGTGATTTCGAAACAGATACGCTTGGGGGCTATTTTATATTTTTCTAACCCATTTCGTATCGTTTCAAAAGCGCCACTTTTAACGATAAATTCCCCAGAAAGATTGATTGCGACTGCAAGGTCTTCTGGTAAACCAGCCATGGATTTAAATGAAGCATCAATGACCCATTTTTCGATCGCACTGATCAAGTGATAGCGCTCTGCGATAGGTATAAAGTGGCCTGGGGGTATTACTCGACCATTTAAGTCTTTTAAACGGAGTAAAAGCTCGACTTTCTTTTTGGGAGGAGTGCCGTCTGTTTGCAGTGCATTGATTCGTTGGTAATAGAGTAGAAAAAGGTCATTTTCAAGCGCGTGATGAATGATTGGGATAATCTTCATTTGCTGCTGTGACTTGTCGATATAGTCCTTCGAGTGGTTATAAACCGATATTTCGCCCCCGCCCTTGCGCTTGCTTTCGTAGCAAGTGCGCTCGGCGATACTTAATAGGTGTGAAGCAGAATCTACGCTTTCATCAAGTTCGACAAGTGCCATACTAATACTGTGCTTGAATACTTCTCCTTCCCACTCAAATCGATAATTTTCGATCAACATTTTAAGCTGCATGCCTTTTTGAATAGCACCATCTAAATCATTTGCGGTTAACAGTATTGCGAATTCATCCCCTCCCATGCGGGCGCAAAGAATTTCATTGACTTGAAAACCCCTTATTAAGTCTGCCAGTTGACGTAATAACTCGTCACCTGCAACGTGTCCACACGTATCATTTATTACCTTGAATTGGTCCATATCAATAAAGTATAGATACCACTTCTCGCTGTTGATATGCAGTTGCTCTAGTTTGATCCGAAGCTCATTTTCCATCGAGTTTCGATTGTACATACGCGTAATAAAATCATAGCTTGAAAGGTAGCTGAGTTTGTCTTGTAAGCGCCTGCGCTCGTCGATTTCTCTTCGCAGGTTTTTATTCGCAGTAACGAGCTCTAGTGTGCGCTTTTGTACCTTGTCTTCAAGGCTTTCGTTCACACTTTCTAAGAGTGCATTAGCATTGTCTAGTGAGCGCATTAGGCGATGAAGTTCCAAGTGAGTTTTTACTCTTGCCATAAGTTCGTCTGACTTGACAGGCTTTAAAATATAATCGACTCCACCAACATCAAATGCTGCTCCAATATCAGTTTGACTGCCGGTCAAAAATAATACAGGAATATCGCAAAACGATGGATTGTTCTTGATATTTTCGCATACTTCGAGCCCCGACATCTCGGGCATATTGATGTCTAGTATGATGATGTCGGCCTTAGTCTTTTGTAGAACGTCTAGTGCTTGTCTACCTCGATTGGCAATCAGAAATTTAGGGTTAAGTGTCTTTAACTGCGACACAATGGTGCTGATTGTCGTTGGATCATCATCTACCGCTAGAATAACCGGTCTTACTTCATCATTTGTCATTAATCTTCTTCAGCTAATAATTGATTGACTACTTCGTAATCGAAGCGTTCGAGTGCGCCAATAATCGCATGAACTTTATCATCATCAGGCAAAGTTGCAGCGATAGCATGAGTTTCGTCTATTAATTCAGTTGGGACCCACTCACTGTTTTCGGTAAATTTGTAGATTTCTGAATACAAGGTCTTAATGTTGCGTGCCGATATTTCAGGTCGACTTTGTTCAATATTCGCTGAAAGGATTAAATCAGCGTCATTAAGCGCCTTATTAAGTGTTGCATTTATAGTGGCTAAATCTAAGGTGCGAACATCCTGCTCCTTAAGCGCTGTTTCTAGTGACAAACAGTCTTTGTACAACGAATAAAAGCCCATATTGCCCGCACTTCCTTTCAATGTATGAATCTTCGATTTAAGCACTTCTTGTTCATCGAGGCTTTTCGGAAATATGAATGACACGCCTTTGTTCTCAGCGATGAATAGACGCAAGCTTTTGAGGTACAAGTCCGGCGTTTGATGCAAGCTAGGGGTGAAGTTTACCCAATCCATTGTTTTTAATTTATCATGCGGTACGCTTAAGTCTAGCTCACTTTTGAAGGATGTCTGCTCTTGACATGCTAGATTCTCGAATCCTTGCTCGGTCAACGCAAGTTGGAGTTGTTCACCAAGTGTTTTTAGTGAAATCGGTTTTGAGACATATCCTGTCATCCCGTAGCTGAAACACTTTTCTTTATCTCCCTTGAGTGCATTAGCAGTCATTGCAATGATAGGAATGTCTTTATATTGCTCGCCAACAATACCTGCCCTTATTTTGGCTGTTGCGGTATATCCGTCCATAATTGGCATTTGGCAGTCCATCAAAATAGCGGTGAACGGCCTTTCATTTTCTTCTTTACGCAATATTTCTAAGCATTCTTGCCCGTTAAACGCTTTTTGAAAACGAATTTTTAGTTTCCTTAATAAGCCTTCCGCAACCAACATATTGACTGCATTATCTTCAACAACCAATATTTGATGGTGCTCTCCCGCAACAAATTTAGATTGTGTTGCATGGCGATATTGGAGCAAATTTTGCTCGTTGATCAATTCATCGTCATTTTGTGGTTTGGTGACCAGTGCAAGCGTATTATATAGATCTTCGGTAATTACAGGTTTTAGTAAACTTGCGTCTAAACCACTTGCTTTGAGCTCAATACGATCCATCGTAAAGGTCATTGAACTAAGCATGATAATTTTGATGCCAGCAAACTCTGATTTTGACCTGATTTCTTTGGCTAACTCCAAACCATCACGCTGAGGCATATTCATGTCAGTGATAATAATTTGAAATTGGTTTTCTGGCTTTGAGAGTATTTTTAGCGCTTCGTTTACTGATGCACATATGGTCGAATCAAGGCCAATTAAACCCAATTGTTTTTGAATGATGTCTAAGTTAACGGGGTTGTCATCAACAACTAAAACGGAAAGGCCTTGAACATCTAAGATTGGTTGCTCTTGGGGCGATACTTCAGATTCCTCCAATTTGATATCAAAACCAACAGTAGTGCCTTTATTTATTTTACTTTTAACCCAAATATCGCCATCCATTAATTCACAAAGGCGTTTGCAAATTGCTAGGCCAAGTCCGCTTCCACCATAGTTTCTGGTTGTTGATGAATCGACTTGTGAAAATGATTCAAACAGCAAGGGAATTTTTTCCTCGTTAATACCAATGCCAGTATCTTGGATTTGGCAATGAAGACGTAAACTTGACTTACGTCTTATAATGTCAGCAGTGACCACCACTTGTCCGTGCTCTGTAAACTTCAAAGCGTTATTGAGTAAATTGGTGATGATTTGACGAATACGTAAAGGGTCTCCTTTAACAAAATTGAACTCTATTTTTGTGGTATCAAGCATGAGTTCAAGGCCTTTAGCATCTGCTTTAACTGCTAAGGCTTTTATACTGTCATCAATCAGTTTAATTGGATCGAAATCAACAATATCTAGTTCTAATTTTCCGGCTTCGACTCTAGAAAAGTCAAGGATGTCGTTAATTACGCCCAGAAGGCTGTCTGCACTGCTCTTCGCTATTTCAACTTGTTGTTGCTGTTGCGAATCTATTTTTGAGTCACGTAAAAGGTCTAACATCCCAATTACGCCATTCATCGGTGTCCTGATTTCATGTGACATTCGTGCAAGAAATTCACTTTTTGCTTTACTAGCAGCCTGTGCCGCAAGTGTTGCTTGAATCAATGACTTTTCGGTTGACCTCTGTTCACTTATATCTTGTGCAATACATAGAATGCCCGGAGGTTGTTCGTTAGGAAAATCGATTTTGAATTTTCTGGAAAGGAAAATACTATATTTTCCTTCCTCATGATTAGCGACCCGTTCAAACACGACTGGTTCACCTGTTTGTAAGACCTGTAAATCACTGTCTCTAAAAGCATCCAAGTCTTTTGCGTTTGCTAACTCCTCATCGGTTGAGCCGATAACTTCTTGCTCGACTTTACCAAAGATCTCAAAAAACGCTTTATTACCTTTTATATAACGTCTTTCATGGTCCTTGCAAAAGATCGGGTCAGGAATATTGTCGAATAGAGATTGGAGCACGGCTTTTTCAGTAGATAACTCAGCAAGTGCGTCCGCTAGTGCAAAGGTTCTTTCGTCTACCTTATCCTCAAGTTCATCTGCGGCTTTTTGTAACTTTTTTGTTGTATCGTAGGATACTCTGACAACGTAAAGGCCCAACAAGAGCGCGAGTGATAGGCTCAAAGAGAGTAGCGCGAGCAAGATATTTCTTGAGCTTCGATAGCTTGATAGCGCTTCGTGTAAATCTACTTCGGTCGTGATACCAATATTGAGTGAGTCAATCCATTGCCAAGCGCCAATAACTTTGATGCCTCTATAGTCATTATAGCCATTTACATCAAAGGATTTGTTTCCTCGAATGGCAGATGTCGCCATTTTAGTTAGTTTTTCTCTGCTCGCTTGAGCGTTAGGCTCTAAATAAAGGTTAACTTCAGGATCGTATAATTTGATATTTAAGACTGCGTCAGAGTTTTTCTCTAACACGCCGTAACGTATTAGTTCATCTCTGAATCGTGAATCGGTAGTCATAAAACCATCGTTGTCAAAAAGATAGGTTTCACCTGTCTCTCCTATACGACCAAGTTTTACAATCTGGCTTAATTCTGCCTGAGGTTTGATCAAAGCCAATATATAATAACGCTCTCCTTTATTTTCTATAGTGCGTATAAAGCTTGCATACTTATAGGTTAGTTCGCTTTGATTCTCACTATTACTAACTTTCCCTTGGACGGGTGGTAAAAATCTTGCACTTATATTGTCAGTGCTGCTAACAAGAGTTGAATACTTGCCTTTAAAGTTAGACCAAATGGCTCCTGCAGATTCTCTATTATAAAGTGCATAAATGAGTTCACTTCTATCGTTGATAATAAATAAATCATCAATTGCTTTACCACTTAGATAACGTTCGAAAGTTCGATCAACGTCGGTTCTGTCTAGCGCAACAAAGCCAGTGCTATCAAGATTTGTTTCAATTACTTTTAAAACGACATCACTGTTGCTGATGTTCTCGAGTAGGTCTTGTTTTTGCTTCGCCCATATTCCAACTGCGCTGGTCGACGTGTCCAAGACTGTATTTAATGATTTCTCAAAGTCAGACAAGACGTGATTTTTTAGATATGAAAGAGAGACTTGTACGAGTATAAATGAGGATACAATCAACAGTATCGCTGCGCTAATTGCAATATTTGGAATTGAGTTTAATTTATACATTAAAAGTGAATATCCGATTAACGCAAGAAAGTTTCGAAACCTGAAAGCTTATTAAAAGCATGTACATATAATTCGTTTTATTCAACACCTCTTAGGATGCCATAAAGTTTTCCGTACATATATGCTTTTTATCTTCAGTCCCAGAAATTTATGTGGGCGATACTTAATTTGTTGCAATAATTTGCAAACCGTTGATTACCAAAATGTGAATTAATCCATTAGTCTTAAAGCATTGCTTTAGTGATGTATTCGCTCCTATTATTTGGTTAATAAGACGTTAACTAGATATGTCATTACTGTGACATGTGGAGGCAAGGCCATGAGTGAGCACTACTTAAAAGAATACCAGCAGTCTATCGAACATCCTGAAAAATTTTGGCAGGAAAAAGCTAGGGCACTCCCATGGTTCGACTTTCCCAAACAAATACTTAGCAAAGACGATAATGGCGTTGAACGGTGGTTTGCAGGTGGCATGATGAACACATCATTTATGGCTATCGATCATCATGTTAATTCTGGTCGCGGCAATCAAGTGGCCATCTTATACGATTCTCCAGCCAGTGGAAGTAAGCGCTCATTAACTTACAATGATTTGCTAAATAAGGTGTCGAATTTTGCTGGGGTATTAAAAAGTAAGGGGGTGACAAAGGGAGATCGCGTATTGATTTACATGCCGATGATCCCTGAGGCCGCAGTGGCGATGTTAGCCTGTGCACGTTTGGGGGCGATTCATTCTGTTGTGTTTGGCGGTTTTGCTGCCACTGAACTGGCGGTGCGTATAGATGATGCACAGCCTAAGGTAATTGTTTCAGCAAGTTGTGGGATTGAACTTAGTAAAATTATTGAATATAAACCCTTACTCAACGATGCAATCGACAGCGCTTCATATAAACCAGAATCCGTTATTGTTGTGCAGCGGACACAGGCGCGAGCGACTTTAGATAGACGCCATGATTGCGACTGGTCTTATGAAATGCAAAACGCCAGCCCTGTTGGTGCTACCCCCGTGAAAGGCGAAGATCCTCTTTATATTTTATATACCTCAGGCACTACTGGCGCACCTAAAGGTGTCGTGAGAGACAATGGGGGGCATGCTGTTGCGCTAAATTATACGATGAGCGCACTATATAACGTGAGTGCGGGTGATACGTTTTGGGCTGCTTCAGATGTCGGCTGGGTGGTCGGGCATTCCTACATTGTATATGGTCCCCTATTGGCAGGTTGTACCACAATTATGTATGAGGGAAAACCTATCCGATCTCCTGATGCTGGTGCTTTTTGGCGTGTATGTGAAGAGCATAAAGTCAAAGTCTTATTTGCTGCACCAACCGCGTTTAGAGCGATAAAAAAAGAAGATCCAAATGGTGATTTGATCAAAGACTATGATCTCAGTCAGCTTGATACGATTTTTATGGCAGGAGAACGTCTAGATCCTCCTACTTACGATTGGACCACACAAAAAACGGGGAAACCGGTGATCGATCATTGGTGGCAAACAGAAACAGGGTGGGCGATATGTGGCAATTATCTTGGATTTGGGCAAAGTAAGATTAAGGCGGGATCGGCAACATACCCCTCTCCGGGGTTTAATATCAAAATACTAAATGCAGCAGGTGACGAAGTTCAAGTGGGCCATCAGGGGGCAATTGCGATTAAATTGCCACTGCCACCCGGTTGCTTACCCACGGTTTGGGGAGATCATCACCGCTTTCAATCAAGTTACTTAGATGAGTATCCAGGGTACTATTGCTCTGGTGACGGTGGATATATCGATGAGGACGGTTATGTCTTTGTAATGGGCCGAACAGATGATGTGATCAATGTCGCTGGGCATCGATTAAGTACCGGTGAGATGGAAGAAGTTGTCGCCGCTCACCAGGCGGTGGCAGAGTGCAGCGTAATAGGGGTTAGATGCCGTATAAAAGGCCAATTGCCAATCGGTTTAGTCATCTTAAAAGATGGAGCAAGTATCGATCCTCAAGCCTTGCAAAATGAGCTCACCGATATGATTAATCAACGCATAGGCCGCATCGCATGTTTTAAGCAGGCTATTATAGTGCCTAGGCTTCCTAAAACGCGGTCAGGTAAAATATTGCGCAATACTTTGCGGCAAATGGCTGATGGGATGGAATATAAGGTTCCCTCGACGATTGATGATCCTTCAAGTTTGACGGAGATCGAAATTTTAATGCATGAAAAAGGGCTAGTTTAGGCGCTTCGCTGAAAGAATACGCCCTAACAACTTGCTAGGGCGGTGAGAGCATTGCATCAAATTCGTCCGGAAACATTGTCATGGCAGACTCGCCTGGAACAGGGAAGACCACGACACACAAATCGTCCTCTAACATGCCATTGGTCCACCTTTCTTGCCAATCTTTCACCTTGATACAACGAGGTGTGCAGTTTTGCCATTCAGAATCTTGCCACACTTCAGCTGTTTCTTTACTTGGCCACACTGGGATACAGTCTTCATCTTCAGCTACTAGCATTACCGCGCCGTCTTGATCTGCTAATATCCAAAGCTCGTGAGTATCTTTTATTATATTAACAAAAGCTTGTTTGCGTCGTTCGTATGGCAATGATATGAGTTCATCTAAGGTTTGCATGCAAATTTTATCCGCTTTGATCGTTATATATATGAGATGATGCGCTGTAGTCTACTTGAATAAAGTTGAAAGTCATTACGAGATAAATAAATTGATTTTTTTCGTGTAATTTCTACAGCTTAGTAGCGCTATCAGTTAAACTTAAAGAATAGACTAGACAGTCACCTGCACGGACAATGAGTATTCAATGACAGATCAAGATATAAGCGTAGAAAACGTCAACGACAATAATGACAAAACTCATTTTGGTTTTAAACAAGTTGCCAAAGACCAAAAGGCCAACATGGTAGCGGAAGTCTTCCACTCAGTAGCGGCAAAATATGATGTGATGAACGATTTAATGTCTCTTGGAATCCACCGTATCTGGAAGCGTTATACTATCGACTGCAGTGGCGTGCGAGCTGGACAAAAGGTACTTGATCTCGCAGGCGGTACAGGAGACTTAGCCGCTAAATTTAGTCGTATTGTGGGCGAAAAAGGTCAGGTTACGCTGGCAGATATTAATCACTCAATGTTGATGGTTGGCAAAGAAAAACTGACAAATATGGGGATTTTAGGCAACCTAAATTATGTACAAGCAAATGCTGAGGCCTTGCCTTTTCCAGATAATCACTTTGACCTTGTTACGATTGCGTTCGGATTGAGAAATGTTACCGAAAAGAGCAATGCTCTTGCTTCAATTTTTAGGGTGCTTAAGCCGGGTGGGCGTTTGTTAGTGTTGGAGTTTTCAAAACCAACCAATGAAATGTTGAGCAAAGTCTATGATGCATATTCATTTCATTTACTTCCCAAAATGGGGGAGTTGGTCGCAAACGATGCTGAGAGTTATAAGTATCTGGCTGAGTCTATTCGCATGCACCCCGACCAAGAAACACTCGAAGACATGATGAAAGAAGTCGGCTTTGAACAGACCTCTTATAAGAACTTGACCGGCGGGATCGTAGCATTGCACAGAGGCTTCAAGTTTTAATGCCAACTGCCCAGATAATATCTGCTGGCCTAGAGCTTGTAGTTAATAAAGTATTGTTATTGGATGAATGCAGCGAGACGCGCTTGAAAGCGCTGGCTGGAAAAAGTTGCGAGTTACTGCCAATCGAGTTGGGTTTTGCCCTTAAATTTCTTTTTACAGAATCTCAGGTATTGATTAGTGCCCCAGAAAGTTTTGATTCGTCAGAAAAATTAAACAGTAATGAGTGTCGAATTAAGCTCTCGTTGTTTGCAATACCTGAGCTTCAAGATACAGATAACATCACAAAACTCATCAAAGCTGACAAACTTGATTTTGAGGGCAACCTATCAATTGCTCAGGAGTTTGGTGAGTTGTTTAAATCACTGAATATCGATTTAGAAGAAGAACTTTCAAAATATTTGGGTGATGCGGCTGCGCACACTGTTGTTCAAAATGCCAAACAGTTCCATCAAGCCATGCTCAACAAAGCCAAATTGGGTATCGATACGCTGACAGACGCTATGTTAGATGAAAAGCCAGTCGCAGTGAGAGCCATTATGATTGAAAATTTTAATCAAGAAGTTGATGAAATAAAACGTGATACCGAGCGTTTAGAAGCAAGAATTAAGCGCTTGGAGAGTGTTAGCGTCAGAGGTAAGCATTAGTGCGAATAAAACGATTTTATCACATCGGTAAAGTGTTGCTTCAACACGGTCTAGACGACTTGATCCCAAAGCGATTTAGGCCTTGGTATGTAGGGTTTGCTAGAAGGTGTATATTCTGGATACCTAATCAACATAAAAAAGACACTCAGGGCCGGCGCTTACGTTTGGCTTTAGAAGCGCTGGGGCCTGTATATATTAAATTTGGTCAAATGCTTTCTACTAGGCGTGATTTGTTAAATGCAGATATTGCTAATGAACTTTCTCATCTTCAAGATGATGTACCATCATTTGATTCAAAAATCGCAGAGCAAATAATAAAAGACTCGCTAGAACTCAGTGATCTAAGTGTATTATTTTCCGAATTTGATGAAAAGCCACTGGCATCAGCTTCAATAGCTCAGGTTCACAGTGCTAAATTGAAGCTTGATAAGCAAGACGTTGTGATCAAAGTGCTCCGACCTAATATCAGACAAACCATTGAAGCCGACGTTGATTTGTTGGCAAGTGTCGCTAAGGTTGTACAACGGTGGTTACCTGATGGGCGACGATTGAGGCCTGTTGAAGTTGTTCAAGAATATAAACGAACGATCCTAGATGAGTTAGATATGCTTAGGGAAGCCGCCAACGGCATCCAAATTAAACGTAACTTTGAGGATTCCGACGCGTTGTATGTCCCCCATTTTTACAGTGACTATTGTCGCAAAAATGTGGTCGTGATGGAGCGTATTTACGGAATCCCTGTTTCTGATGTCAAAGCTTTACATGCACAAAATACTAACATGAAGTTACTTGCTGAACGGGGAGTAGAAGTCTTTTTTACTCAAGTTTTCCGAGATAGTTTTTTTCATGCTGACATGCATCCGGGTAACATCTTTGTCTCTACAGAGCACCCAGAAAACCCCAAGTATA
Organism: Glaciecola sp. KUL10; assembly: GCF_003203515.1. Classification (GTDB taxonomy): domain Bacteria; phylum Pseudomonadota; class Gammaproteobacteria; order Enterobacterales; family Alteromonadaceae; genus Glaciecola. Next base: position 453,974 of record NZ_BGNG01000002.1, read on the forward strand.
TCGGCATTGACTATGGCATCGTAGGCACATTAAATAAAGAGGATAAGCGCTATCTCGCAGAAAATTTCTTGGCATTTTTTAATCGAGATTATCGCAAAGTTGCTGAACTTCATGTGGATTCCGGGTGGGTACCCGCCGAAACCAATATAGATGACTTTGAAATGGCGATCCGCACCGTTTGCGAGCCAATTTTCCAGAAACCTCTCGAAGATATCTCTTTTGGTAATGTACTGCTTCAGCTATTTAATACAGCCCGACGTTTTAATATGGTCGTTCAGCCACAGCTTGTATTGTTGCAAAAAACGTTGTTATACGTAGAAGGCCTAGGGCGTCAGTTGTACCCACAATTAGATCTGTGGCAGACGGCAAAGCCGTTTCTAGAGCGCTGGATGAAAGATCAAATGGGGCCAAAAGCACTGTATAAACGTATCTACGAAAATCTCCCTTTTTGGTCTGAAAAACTGCCTGATATGCCAGACTTGTTGCACGATAGTTTGCGCACAGTAAAATCATTACCACTGCAAAGCCAAATGCAACACGAGCAATATATGCAAGCTGTAAGGCGAAGTCGCAAGACGCAGTTTTTAGGGCAGGTCAGTTTAGCGATTACCCTTATAACCTGCATATTTGCCCTTTCTGAGCGGCCTTACTACGAAGTATTAGCGCTGGGTGCATTGGCATCGACGGGTTGGATAGTGACTTGGTATAAGGTGAGTAATGCGTCGCAGTAGCCATTTTCTATACCTTAATGGCACTTTAAGGTCCAACCTACCTTATGTTGTAACCATGTTTCTTGAATTAATTCAGCTTGTACAATTGGATGAGCACTAAGGATACCTTTTGCAAATTTCAGCCCCCAGTTACCCTGAGCGTCGATAATTAAGTCTGGTTGAGGTATGTGCTCGTCTTTTCGTCGCGTACACAAGATAACGGCTACTCTGAGTACTCGTAAAGCGTTTTCTAGCATTTTCCGCATATCATCTTCGTAGGTTTCAAGCACTGCCATATCAATTTCTTGCCGATGTAAACCAACGAGGTCTCGGATAAAAGTTCGTTGGAGTTGGGTGAAACCTGTCAAATCTGTGTGTGTGAGTATATATGCACCATGTTCATTGTGATTTTTGTAGCCAATATGCAAGCCTACTTCATGCAATGAGGCCGCAGTTGCAACGATCGATTCGGTATCAAGATCACAAAAGTCACTTTGGCCGCACAATTGACGTATTAGCTTGATTGACATTAATCTGACGCGTCTAGCATGTTTTCGATCGATATGAAAACGTTCGCTAAGGCTCTCAATTCCTTGAGTTCTTCGGTCTGTTCGTTGGAAGTTATCAAGCATGCCATAAATAATGCCTTCGCGAAGTGCACCGCCAGCGATTTGCATATTCTTAATTGCTAGTGTTTCAAATAAAGCGATTAGGATAGCCAAACCACTTGGGAATATGATTCGACGGCTTTCTTCTAAGCCTTCAATTTTGAGCGCGTCAATATGGCCACATTTGATGCACTGTGCTTTGAGTTTATATAGGTAATCTAACTTGATAGCGTCATTAATGTTTTGTTTTATCAGTATGCTAGTAACCGCTTGTGGCGTTCCTGAAGCACCTAAACACTGCTGCCAATCGAAACACAAAAACATATCAGATTGAGCGCTCAATAGTTCATTGGCCTTAGCTTCAGCCGCAGTAAAGTTTTCCTGATTGAGAATTCCACCTTCAAAAAACTGTTCCATGAAGGTGACGCAACCCATGTTGAAGCTGGCCAAGTGCACCGGTTGCATATCTCTGCCAATAATTACTTCGGTGCTTGCACCGCCAATATCAATCACTAATGTGTTACCTTGATTAGCCGACGTATAGGCTACGCCAAGGTAAATCTGCTTAGCTTCTTCCTCACCACTAATGATGTTAATTGGTGTGGAAAGGATTTTTTCCGCTTCGTTAGAAAATTTCTCTGCATTGATAGCCAGCCGCAAAGTTGCAGTTGCGACAACTTTGACATTGGCAGGTGGAATATCGCTGAGCTTTTCTTTAAACGTTTCGAGGCAAGAGAGTCCACGAGCAATGGCCTCGTCGCTTAGGCGGTTATCATCATCCAAGCCTGCGGCTAGACGCACCTTTTGCTTGGTTTTACTGATAATCTGAACACTGCCGCCCAATAAACGCACAATCACCATATGAAAGCTGTTAGAGCCTAAATCGACAGCCGCGTAATATTCATCTTCCATAAAGCTGCTTGGCAATGACTGAATTACCACGTTAGTGCCTATTTATTACGATTATGGTTTCTTGGTTTACCGCCGCGACTATCTCTTCCACCTGAACGATTCCCTGTTCTGCCTCTTGGTCTTCTTGCGTTATGCTTCGGTGCCTTAACGTCTTCAAGAAGGTTATTTGGATTGTAATCCGTTACTGGAATTTGATGCTCTACGTAGTCTTCGATCGCAGTCAAGTTCATTGCATATTTTTCACACGCAAAGCTGATTGCTATTCCACTTTCACCTGCGCGACCTGTTCGACCTATTCGATGAACATAGTCTTCGGCATCATCAGGTAAGTCATAGTTGAATACATGCGTTACTTTATCGATATGAAGACCTCGAGCGGCGACATCGGTCGCAACAAGAATATCAAGCTTTCCGGATGTAAAGTCTTCTAAAATGCTTAGGCGTTTCTTTTGTGGAACATCGCCACTTAGCATTCCTGCTCGATGACCATCGGCAAGCAGCCAATTTGTCACTGTTTCACAGCCATATTTTGTATTGGCAAAAACAATTGCTTTATCTGGCCACTCTTCTTCCAAAAGCGTTAGTAATAACAAAGGCTTGTCTGTGTCTGATGGATAAAACAATTCTTCGCTTACGCGAGTGGCAGTTTTCTTTTCAGGTTCGATTTGCACATGTGTTGGATTGTTCATGTGTTCATATGCGAGCTCTTGCACTCTAAAGCTCAAGGTCGCTGAAAATAGCATACTCAAGCGTTCGCTAGGTTGTGGCATACGACGAAATAGGTAGCGAATGTCTTTTATAAACCCAAGATCGAACATGCGGTCAGCTTCGTCGAGTACTGCTACTTGTATGTTTTCAAGAGAAAATATATCTTGTTTGTAGTAATCGATGATACGGCCAGTAGTACCAATTACGATATCAACACCAGAATTTAGTTTTTCGCGTTGACTTTCGTAACCTTCGCCCCCATAAATCAAACCAAGTGACAAGCCGGTGTGTTTGCTAAGTAACTCAGCATCATTAAATATCTGCACCACTAATTCACGCGTTGGTGCCATGATGATGGCTCTTGGCGTGGGTTTGTTTGGATTTGCAGGTCTGGCTTGCGTTGTCATCAGGTGATGAAAGGTAGCGACCAAAAATGCGATGGTTTTGCCGGTACCTGTTTGGGCTTGCCCAGCAATGTCTTGTCCCACTAATAATTGAGGTAAGCTCATCGATTGTATCGGTGTGCATTGGTTGAAGTTTGCTTCTTCCAAGCCTGCTAATACAGTTGGATGAATCGGTAAATCAGAAAAAGACGTATCAGTTAAATGTGTTGTTGGCATAGCTTATAGCTTATCATTGCTTGCATTAAAAACAGTTTCTATTAACACTACAGGTAATGCTGAAAGAAGTCAGCAAAAGACCAAATTTGGAGAAAAGAATGAGCGACAAAATTATCACATTAAGTGACGATAAGTTCGAAGCCGATGTAATCAATGCTAACGGTCCTGTGCTGGTTGATTTTTGGGCTGAATGGTGCGGCCCGTGTAAAATGATCGCGCCAATCTTAGAAGAGATCGCGACCGACTATGACGGCAAGGTAACAGTTGGTAAGCTCAATGTCGATGAAAATAATGAAACACCACCAAAATACGGTATTCGCGGTATTCCAACATTACTTCTGTTTAAAGATGGTGCGGTTGCTGCTACCAAAGTCGGTGCTTTATCTAAAACGCAATTAGAAGAATTCTTGAACGAAAACATTTAAGTTCATAGCAATTCGATGTGATAAAGCCATTTCTCTCTCGTAGTGAAATGGTTTTTCTTTATTTGCTTCAGTAATCATTTAGTTTGAGTGATGATAAAAATAACGCCAAATAAAAGTTATTTTTTTGTAAAGCTGGACGATAACTTCTTTAGGTGCTAACGTTACACCATACTCATCCGAGTGAACCTATTTTCGCATCCTCAGTAATGATTCCAGTCGCATCGTGCGGTTGTGTACATTAAATAACACGGTAAAGCTGCCTTTGTTACTTAGAGTGCAAACACTACAAGTTTAAAAACTTCAATTAAGTCATTAACTAAAGAGAAATATCTTTGAAAAGGCTACCGCAGTTGCAAGTAACTCAAAAGACGACTCAGCAAGGCTAGCCGAAACAAAAAGACCCCACCACTATGAATTTAACAGAACTCAAAAGCAAACCAATCAGCGAACTCGTCAAATTAGCAGAAGATATGGGTTTAGAAAACCTAGCTAGGGCACGAAAGCAAGATATTATCTTCTCAATTCTAAAATCACATGCTAAGGGTGGTGAAGACATCTTTGGTGATGGTGTTTTAGAAATTCTTCAAGACGGTTTTGGTTTTTTAAGATCTGCAGATAGCTCGTATTTAGCTGGTCCAGATGATATTTATGTATCGCCGAGTCAAATTAGGCGATTTAATTTGCGCACTGGTGACACGATCGCCGGGAAGATTAGACCGCCAAAAGATAGTGAGCGTTACTTTGCACTATTAAAGATACGTGAAGTTAACTTTGATAAGCCTGAAAACTCTCGCAATAAGATTTTGTTTGAAAATTTGACGCCGCTTCATGCGAATGAGCGCTTTAGACTTGAGCGTGGTAACGGCAGTTCAGAGGATATAACGGCGCGTGTCTTGGACTTAGCATCCCCAATTGGCCGTGGTCAACGAGGCTTGATCGTCGCCCCACCAAAGGCAGGTAAGACACTTCTACTTCAAAATATTGCCCAATCTATCTCAGCAAATCACCCAGAATGTCAATTGATGGTGCTATTGATTGATGAACGACCAGAAGAAGTTACTGAAATGCAACGATTGGTGAAAGGAGAGGTAGTTGCCTCAACTTTCGACGAACCCGCTAGCCGTCATGTGCAGGTTGCAGAGATGGTGATCGAAAAAGCTAAGCGATTAGTTGAGCATAAAAAAGATGTTGTGATTTTGCTTGATTCTATTACGCGTTTAGCTCGCGCCTACAACACAGTGATACCATCATCTGGTAAAGTGTTGACGGGTGGTGTTGACGCAAATGCCCTACATAAACCAAAACGCTTCTTTGGCGCGGCAAGAAATGTGGAAGAAGGTGGTAGTCTTACTATTATCGCAACGGCCCTAATAGATACTGGTTCAAAAATGGATGAAGTTATCTACGAAGAGTTTAAAGGGACGGGTAACATGGAACTGCACTTAAATCGCAAAATTGCGGAAAAGCGTGTATTCCCTGCAATCGACTTTAATCGCTCTGGTACTCGCCGTGAAGAGCTTTTGACGACGCAAGAAGAGCTACAGAAAATGTGGATACTGCGTAAAATTGTGCATGAAATGACAGAGATAGATGCGATGGAATTTTTAATTGGACGTTTGTCAATGAGCAAAACGAACAATGAATTCTTTGAAGCAATGAAGCGACAAAAGAGTTAAGAGCTTAATTAAGCGAATATACAAAAAGCCCACATCAGCGGGCTTTTTTATTGATTTATATACAAAAATTCAAAAATAGTACTTAAGTTTTATTTTTCACTAATACATAGGTATATTTTTACACGCCCATCCTTACTTCTCTTTTCAAAAATTATGTTGATAATGCGCTCTATTCGCTCAGGCGAAAAAACTAATGTTGATTAATAATTTTTGAGGTTCATATGAAGTATTTAGCACTGGCAGCAACCGTAACTCTTTCTTTCGCATCTTTAAACGCTAACGCGGCTAAGTTTGAAAAGGCAGATGATCGTTTTGAAACTAACGCGTGTTATGTCGCAGCGACCGAAGGTTTAGATGCCGTTCGTGCTTTGGCAAAAGAGAATGATGTAAATATAAGAAGCTTGTTTGCTACAACGTCGTGCAACGGCCTTACATTTAAGTCTTTTGCAAAAAAACATCAAAATAAATTGGCACTAAAAGAAGATACTGCGATTCGTATCGTGTCTTTGACTTCTGTAGACCGTAGCCCTGAGTCTCAGCTTTGCTTAGATTCAGTTGTAATGGGCGAAAAAGCTGCTCGTCAAAAGCACGGCATTTTGAACGGGTCTATCAAGTGTAACGGTAAAGACATCTCTGATTTTTCTAAGTCGTTCAACGATATCAAAGTATTGGTAGACGACACTAGCGCAGAATAAGCGTCAAAAGTCTCGAAGAAAGGAGCCCTAAGGCTCCTTTTTTATTGAGTTTATTAGCAAAAATTAAATACTTGGATCCTATTAGAACTCGAATCGTAAGTTAACTGCTGCAGTTCTTGGCGCTCCTATCCAAGCAGATTGACCGGCAATACCACCTAGATAATTCTCATCAAACAAATTGTTAATCGTCATTCGAATCTGCATATTTTTTATTCCACTTACGCCAGTTTCGACATCTACACCTAAGTAGGCATCGCTGACTGTATAGGCATCAGCTGTCGTCGCGCTATTGATTGCGCGTTCACCCACATGTTTTGTAGATAAGCCGGCAAAATATTGATTGCGTTCCCAATCAAGTGATACAACAAACTGATCACTTACTGAGCCATGTACTTCTTCTCCCACTTCTATGCCCAGTAGTGTCGCGACTGCATCGGGAACTGATTTATATGTTGATTCATTATCTGTGTAGGATAGATAGATGCTTAGTGTTTTCTCTGAGTGTTGACCAGCCTTTACGATAGACTTGATCTATATGAGGGATGCCCGTCCATTCTGCCAACAAACCATCTGATTCAGGATTGGTTTCAAATTGTGCTTTTGAAACACGTTGATAGTTGTCTTCTTCAGCATCGTCATAAGAAAAGTAACCTGTTAACGTGAGGTCATCACTCAGCTCGCTGATAAATTTACTGGCGATATGCAACTTCTTGTTTTCTCCAGATTGGTTGACCCAATCTGTATTTGTTTGGTTAGAGGCGCTTAACCACATACGCGTATTGCCGAATATCTCACCACTGTTGTAGCGCATGAAATATCGTTGAGCATCAAAATCTCCTAAGGTGATACTGGTAACCAAATGCTCATCTTCAGTGGGGTTAATACTGGTAAAGTTTAACGTTCCACCTAGGGCTTCGTTCGAACGTGATGCAATATCAGCTGTACCTTGAGAGACTTGGATAAAGCCTAAATTATCAGTATCAATATAGCGATTTGCTTTTGCTCCGCCACCATAGTTTGAATTTCCATTTGCGATGCCATCTACGGTGATGCCTACTTGTTGTTCATCTAAACTAATTTGAAAACCTCTGATCGAGACAGTTGTTGACCAATCATCAGAACCGAAGGTATCGCCTTCATTGATAAGTACCCCGGGTAAATTATCAATTGCTGCTAAGATACTTGTCATTGCGCTTTGTTGCTTAACCATATCTTGCGTGCTTTCGTTGTTAGCGTAAGAAACACTGCGTCCAATGACCTGAATACTTTCTATTTCAACATCATCTTTGGCGGTTTCCATTTCAGATGTTTCTGCTATTGCACTTTGTTGCCATGCACTCAGGCATGCAAGTGAGATTAAACTCAATTTGATTTTCATAGTGATGTCCCTAAATTGTAAATAGTGTGTTTTAACGGCGCTAACCATAATGAGTTTATGTGGCAGTTTGCTTAACAAAATTTGAATAAATTTAGACGCTTAGGTGACAATTTGGTGGCTAAAGTATTACAGAATAGTGTCAATGTGTATTAAGGGAAATTGAAGGTGGAGCACCGTCGCTTTGAATTAAAAATGGATATTTTGAAATCCACCTGAACTATTGATAGTGTTAGCTTAACCGAATTACTGGGCTACATTTTGAATCCAACATTACGTGCATCGACTCAGCAACAAGCTGAGCACAATAATCATGAACAAATGGCTACTTATCAAAAAGTAGGCTTGGTTTTAGCGCCAGTTTTAGCAATTATTATGCTTGTATTTAGTGAGCAGCAGTCAATTATGCCAAGTGATGCATGGAAAGTTGCAGCGTTAGCGCTTTGGATGGCAATTTGGTGGGCGACAGAAGCTATTCCTGTACCCGCTACCGCATTTATGCCATTGGTCTTATTACCATTTTTAAATATCAGACCTATTTCTGAAGCAGCATCTTCTTATGCTAACCCAATTATCTATTTGTTTTTGGGGGCATTTCTACTAGCAATTGCTATCGAACGTTGGCAATTACACAAACGTATTGCGTTAAATATTTTACTTTTAACTGGCACAAACGGCGTTCGCTTGATTGCAGGTTTTATGGTGGTGACAGCGATATTGTCGATGTGGATGACAAACACATCAACGACGATGATGCTTATGCCTATCGCGCTTTCTATCGCAAAAGTATTGGTTGATAACAACCCTCAATTAAATGTTAAACAACATAGTGATTTTAAAAAAGCAATGCTCTTGTCAATCGCATTTGCCGCAACCATTGGTGGAATGGGCACAATAATAGGCACGCCTCCTAACGCCTTACTCGCCGCTTTTATGCAAGAAAATTATCAAATGACGATTACCTTTGCTACATGGATGATGGTTGGTGTGCCACTAATGTGTTGTATGCTTCCACTGGCATGGTGGGTGTTGACTAAGCTTGCTTTTAAAGTCGACATGCCAAGTTCACCTGCTGCCATGCGTTTTCTTAGTGAGCAAAAGCAGTCTTTGGGCGTGATGACTACAGCAGAAAAACGCGTTGCACTTTTATTTGCTCTGGTGGTGTTGGCGTGGATGTTGAGAAAACCTGCTTCGTCATACTTAGGGCTTTCCAACTTATCAGATGCTGGGATTGCCATGACAGCCGCTCTACTTTTATTTGTCATTCCTTCAGGTATGCCAAATAGTAGATCTTTACTTGCGTGGGAGGATGTTTCTAAACTTCCCTGGGGAGTGCTTATCCTATTTGGTGGTGGACTGTCATTGGCTGCCGCGGTTTCGCAAAGTGGATTGGCTCAATGGCTTGGTTACGCAATTTCACCTATTGGCAGCATTGGTATTTTTGCTTTGATAATAGCGGCAACTGCGATGGTAATTTTCTTGACTGAATTGACTAGTAATTTAGCAACCGCAGCGACATTTTTACCTGTTGTGGCTGCCGTTGCGCTTGAACTGGATATCTCCCCTCTTATTTTGTGTATTCCTGTCACGCTCGCGGCAAGTTGTGCCTTTATGTTGCCCGTTGCAACAGCGCCTAACGCGATTGTGTTCTCAACAGGGGTAATGCGTATCCCTGATATGGCCAAAGCAGGTGTACTTCTCAACTTAATGGGATTGGTCATTTTATCGTGCATCGCGATTTTTTTGGCGCCGCTTGTATTCACTTAGCGTTGTCTTGACTTATATCCAACTCTAAATACATTAAACTACGCTCATCATTCAGCAGACTGTTAAAGTAACAGTTTCTGCGATATTGTTACTGAAATAATAAAAACAACGCAGAGATTATTATGCTAAAACGTCTATTACCTATCGCTGTTGCGATGACTTTTTCAAGTTTTTCAGCATTCGCCGACCCTGTTGCAAAAATGGCGGATAAAATTGAACCACAAGTTATTAAGTGGCGTCATCATTTGCATCAATATCCAGAGCTATCGAACCGCGAATTTGAAACGGCAAAGTATATTGAAAAGTATCTGCGCTCTTTGGGCTTGGACGTACAAACAGGTGTGGCTATTACGGGTGTGGTAGCGGTACTTGACTCAGGAAAGCCTGGCCCTACCGTTGCGCTTCGCGCCGATATGGACGGCCTGCCTGTACCCGAACAAAATGACTTACCGTTTCGTTCACAACAAAAAGGCATGTTAGATGGTAACGAAGTCCCAGTGATGCATGCTTGTGGTCACGATACACACATGGCTATGTTGATGGGCGCTGCAAAAATACTGACTGAAATGAAAGAGGATTTACATGGCAAGGTTAAATTTATCTTTCAGCCTGCAGAAGAAGGAGCGCCGGCTGGCGAGCGCGGTGGCGCTGAGGTTATGGTCGAAGAGGGCGTGCTTACAAACCCAGATGTTGACGTGATATTTGGCCTACATATCAGTGCAAATACAGATGTAGGAAAAGTTAGATATCGTCATGGCGGCATTATGGCGGCCGTTGATCCGTTCAAAATTGTAGTAAAGGGCAAGCAAGCTCATGGTGCTTACCCTTGGAAAAGCGTTGATCCAATTACGACGGCAGCCCAGATCATTATGGGCTTACAAACAGTAGTCAGCCGTGAAATTAAAGTAATCGACGACGCTGCTGTGGTGACTGTGGGATCTATCCATGGTGGTAATCGCTCAAACATTATTCCAAATGAAGTCACGATGATAGGCACAATACGTACGTTAAACAAAGCGGCACGTGATCATATGTATGAAGCGATACCGCGCAAGGCTAAAGGTATTGCTGATAGCATGCGAGCTGAAGTCGAAGTCACCTTGCCATTGGACTACAACTACCCAATTACCTTTAACGACCATGAGCTAATGGATGAAGTCCTGCCAACTTTAGTGAGAACCGCTGGTGCTGAAAATGTGATTAATTCAAAAGCAGTAACAGGGGCAGAAGATTTTTCTTTCTTCCAAGAAAAAGTGCCAGGTGTTTATTTATGGGTAGGTGGAAAACCGCTTGACGTGCCTGAGGAAGAATCTCCGGCTCATCACACCCCTGAGTTTTTTGTTGATGATAGCGGTATGAAGTTAGGTGTTAAATTGCTAACTAATATGACCATGGACTATATGAACGCGAACAAATAAGTCTTATTTAGCCTTGATGTGCTAGAACTAACAATTTTAAGTATCCAAAAGCACGTTATTCAGTATAATAACGTGCTTTTTTAATACTGCGATAAACTAAGTCGCATACAAGCAAAAAAGTGAAATCAAACTATGCCACAAGTTGCAATCGTGATGGGCTCTCGCTCAGACTGGCCAACCATGCAAAACGCTGCATTGATGCTTAAAACCTTAGGTGTTTCTTTTGAAGCTAAAGTGGTGTCGGCTCACCGAACACCCAACCTTCTGACAGAATTTGCCGAAACTGCGGCTGAACAAGGTTTTCAAGTCATTATTGGCGGTGCAGGTGGCGCAGCTCACTTACCAGGTATGATCGCTGCTCACACACATTTGCCTGTATTCGGTTGTCCAGTGCGTTCAAGTCAATTAAGCGGTTTAGACTCCTTACTTTCAATTGTACAAATGCCTAAAGGGGTAGCTGTTGGTACCTTGGCTATAGGCGAAGCAGGTGCTGCAAATGCAGGTTTGCTTGCTGCGCAAGTGATTGCCTTACACGATGAAACGGTACGCGACAACATCATTAAGTTTAGGAAGGAACAAACGGATACCGTGTTAGCCAATCAAACCTTGGAATTAGATGCATGAAAGTATTAGTTTACGGCTCTGGTCAGCTTGCGCAAATGATGTACCTTGCGGCTGCGCCTCTAGGCGTAAGCGTACAAGCGGTAGACGTCAACACCGAAAGCGTTGTTAATCCACTCGACAAAAGCATCTTGGATATCTCCTTAAACGATGCGATTACTCAAGCAGATGCGCTTACAGTTGAGTTTGAACATGTCCCTGAGCATCTCTTAAAGCATGCATCTAATAGTGGAAAACTATACCCTAATATCGACTCTATCCTCGCAGGTGCTGACCGCGTTCGAGAAAAAGCGCTTTTACAAGCTTATGGTATCGCTAATTGTGAGCATGAAATTATCCGCACTGTCCAACAACTGGACGGAATAACTGAACGCTTGGGCGAACGCATTATTTTTAAAGCGAGCCGAGATGGATATGATGGATACGGTCAATGGAGACTGACCTCAAAAAGCCAACTTCAAGCATTAATTAAAGAATTTCAAGCACTTGATTTAGATAAAGTGCCGCTAGTCGCCGAAAAAATGCTAGCTTTTGATCGCGAAATCTCTTTGATTGGTTCGCGAAATAAGCAGGGACAAATAAGATGCTTTAGTATCGCTGAAAACCTTCACCACGAAGGCCAACTGCATGTCTCAGTCGCACCTGCTACGCAAATTGATGAAAGCTTACAGACTCAAGCTAATGAAATATTCACTAAGTTAAGTGAAGCAATGGATTATGTTGGGGTGCTAGCTGTTGAGCTATTTCAGTGCGGTGAAACACTATTGGTCAACGAAATTGCGCCAAGGGTACATAACTCAGGCCACTGGACGCAACAAGGTTGCCACACAAGCCAGTTTCAGCAACATATTCGCGCAGTGCTTGGCTTACCACTAGGCAGTGTTGGCACCTATGGCGTCAGCGCAATGGTAAATATTATCGGGTGTGATGATATCGATAATGGATTGTTGGGGCTTGATAATACCCATTTGCACTTATACGGCAAAACAGTCAGAGCTAAAAGAAAAATGGGTCACATTAATGTCGTCGCAGATTCACATCAAAATTTGGGTGCAAGCCTGCTAGCCTTAACAAAGTTTTTACCCATGACGCATTTTCCGCAGCTAAACGAAGAAGCAAAACGTTTAAAAAATAGTTAAACAGTCATTTTAGTCATTTATATGCTTGACTCTTTGAGTGGCTTGAATACAATACGCATCGCTTCGCTACAACGAAGCGCACCTTGTGTGCCGACTTAGCTCAGTTGGTAGAGCAACTGACTTGTAATCAGTAGGTCGCCAGTTCGATTCCGGCAGTCGGCACCATTCCTTAATTTTCTTGTTTTTAGAATACTTCGGTTTTCCCGATCCTTCTCCCAATTTAAACAGTATTTTTATTAGTGTGATTAATTTGTACGATTCGTCCGTCAAATTTTTAAAATTTACTAATAAGGAATGCTTTCATGAGTTTAAAGCCAATAGCAGTTGCGTTAGGTTTATCTTTTGTTTCAGTCTTCGCTCACAGTGAGGCAAGTTTTACGTTTTCTAATGAAGCGGCTGCGGCTGCAACCACTCACGTTGTGTTTGTTGATGATGTCAGCAATTTAGACGGTGAAGCAGCCAAGCTTGACCAAGCATCACAAGGCGCTATTTCCAAGCTAATTGAATTGAATGATTTTAAAGCAAAAAAGGGAAGTACCTTACATCTTCAAATGGTCGCAGGGTTTGATTCCGTCTTGTTAGTAGGTTCGCACGATGAAGATGGATTAGATGCGCCTGAGTTACAAGATTTAGGCGGCGTGATTGCTGGTAAGCTGGCTTCAGTTGATGAAGTGCTCAATATCAATATTGCAGTGGATAACCTGATGACAGATGTGGCGACCCCCAGTGCCTATATCGCATTGGGCTATGATTTGCGTCACTATAGCTTTGATCGTTATAAAACGAAAAAAGTAAAGGCATTTCACAGGTAAATTTACTCACACAAAAAGCGCAAGCAGCAAATCAGCTGTTTCAACAAGACTTGATTCACGTTGCAGATGGTGTACATCTGGCTCGTGATTTAGCAACCGAACCCGGTAAAAATATGTATCCGCAAGCCTTTGTTGATGTAGTAAAAGCCAAGTTTAAAGGCGTCAAAAATGTCGATATCGATGTATTAGATGTTCGTGACATGAAAAAGAACAACATGGGGGCATTGATGGGCGTTGGAAAAGGCTCAATCAACGATCCGCGTATGTTAGTCATTGAATATAAAGGTGCGGATAAAGACGTTGCACCAATCGCACTTGCTGGCAAGGGCATTACATTTGATACCGGTGGAATTAGTCTTAAAAGCAACTCCGGTATGTGGGCAATGAAGTCTGATTTATCTGGTGCTGCTGCCGTTGCGGGTACTTTGTATGCCGCTGCTCAACGAGGTGAAAACATCAATTTAGTAGGTGTGATGCCACTTGCTGAAAATATGCCAAGCCAAGATGCAATCCGCCCAGGTGACGTGCTTGAAACGATGCAAGGAACAAGCATTGAGATTATGAGTACAGACGCCGAGGGGCGCTTAATTTTGGCCGATGCTGTTTATTACGCTCAACAAGAATTTAAACCTAGTTTGTTGCTTAATATAGCAACCCTAACGGGGTCTGCAGCAAGGGCACTTAGTGATGAATATGCAGCAGTGATCACCCGAGATTTCGAATTGTCCACACAGATGATGGACGTGGGCAAGCGCTCAGGCGAGCATGTTTGGCCGCTTCCCTTGCACGAAAATCACTTTGAACAAATCAAGTCACCGATCGCAGATATTAAAAATTCAGGCGCGGGTAACCCTGGCGCGAGTATTGGCGCAGCGGTGGTAGGTACCTTTGTCGATGAAGACTTAGCTTGGGTGCACTTGGATATTGCAGGCGTTGACTGGTTAGATGCAAGCAAAGACATTGCACCTAAAGGCAGTCAAGGCTGGGGTGTTCGATTTATGGACCAATTAGTAAGAGACCATGCAAACAAATAGCCTGTCTTAAGACTTGTCAGAATATGTGATTCCTAAGTAGAGTGTGTAACGGCCATTGCTAATTTAGCTTGGCCGTTTTTTTGTAGAACATACAAAACCGACTAAACTTATGGTTAGGCCTTGAGTATGTTGTTTTAAGTACAGTGATCAAAAAGGAGTAATTTGATGGCAAAAATTTTTATCTGCGGGCTTGTATTTTTATTGCTGACAGCCTGTTCACCACAGAGTAGTGAACACACGGCGAATACAGACGCAGTTAGCGCCAACAAAACATCAACATTTGAAGTGACCGATGTGTGGGCAAGAGCAACTTTTGCAATGGCTCAAACAGGAGCAGTATATTTAACCCTTAACAATCAGACCGAAACAGACGTTTCGCTTTTATCTGCCTCGGTGCCAAGCGATTTGGCAGATGAAGTTCAACTGCATGATATGGCGATGAATGACGGTATGATGCAAATGCAAGAGATGGTCGATGGCGTTAACGTGGATGTCGGCGAAACGCTTGAATTTCGGCCTGGTGGTAAGCATATTATGTTACTAGGTCTAAAAAAACCATTGAACGACGGTGATAGTTTTGAGCTAACACTTCGTTTTAAAAACCGTGATGAACTAACTTTGTTGGTCAACGTAAAAGACGCAAGAAACCTAAATTAATTCTAAAGGACGAATAATGAGTCAAATTGATATTGGTATTACCGAAACAGACCGTTTAGCCATTGCTGAGGGATTGAAAAAACTGTTGGCGGATTCTTACACCCTTTATTTACAAACACATAATTTCCATTGGAACGTGACCGGCCCTCAATTTAGAGAGCTACACCTGATGTTTGAAGAGCATTATACAGAATTAGCAATTGCTGTAGATGATATCGCTGAGCGTATCCGCACATTAGGCGTGGCCGCACCAGGGACTTACAGAGCCTTTGCAGAATTAAGCAGCATCAAAGAGGTCGACGGTGTACCCGATGCAAGTGATATGGTACTTATTTTAACCCGTGCTCACGAGTCTGTCGTAAAGACATGCCGTTCGGCATTAGTACTAGCCCAAGAAGCAGATGATGAATCTAGCGCAGCCCTAATTGGTGATCGAATGCGCGTTCATGAAAAAACAGCGTGGATGTTAAGAGCAACTTTGTAAGCCATATTCGAAGCATGCTATTTATAAGAGCATGCTATTTACAAGAGCTCAGTAGCCCACAACAGTTAAAAGAAAAAAATTTGGAGTTTAATCGGTGAAAAAATTTATTGGCCTAGCGGCATGTGCTGTCTCATGTGTGTTCAGTGCACTTACTTTTGCAACTCAAATTAAAGTTGAAGAGCTCGCTTCTGGTTTAAAGCACCCTTGGGGCATGGCTTTTTTACCAAGTGGCGATGCATTGATTACTGAACGTGCTGGTGGGGTGCGTTTGATGTCAAAAACCGGTCAACTTTCCCCAGCGATCTCAGGAGTTCCTAAAGCCGCGGTAGTTGGGCAGGGCGGCTTATTAGGCATTGCTGTTGATCCGGATTTTAATAGTAATCGCCACGTATATATTTGCATGTCAGTGGAAGGTGAAGATGGCAGAGGCAGCGAGGTTTTTAGAGGCACACTCAATGGCGCATCTTTGCAAAATGTGACGCAAGTTTTTGAGATGCTGCCAAAAGTAGATAGTGCGCATCACTTTGGCTGCAGGATTGTGTTTGATAGCGATGGTTACATGTTTATTTCGTTAGGCGACCGTGGCTCTAAAAAAGAAGAATCGCAGAATAAAGACAATCATATCGGTACAGTCGTCAGGCTGAATAAAGATGGCACTGTACCAAGCGATAATCCATTTTTAGATGGCAAAGCACCTGAAGTCTTTTCATACGGTCATCGAAACGTACAAGGCATGACTTTACACCCACAAACAGGTGAAGTCTGGACTCATGAGCATGGTCCAAAAGGTGGCGATGAGATCAATATCTTAGGCGCTGGTAAAAATTATGGCTGGCCAACCATTACCTATGGTGTTAACTACAATGGCTCTATCATTACAGATAAAACAGAAATGGATGGTATGGAACAACCGTTAGTAAAGTACGTTCCGTCTATTGCACCCAGCGGCATGACTTTTTATACTGGTGACGAATTCCCCGAATGGAAAGGGGATGTATTTATGGGATCGTTAAAATTCAGACACCTGCATCACGTGAAAATGGAAGAGGGTAAAGTGGTCGCTCAAAACGAGCTATTAACGGAACGTGAAGATAGAATCAGAGATGTCGTGCAAGGGCCAGATGGTGCGCTATACTTACTGACAGATGCACCTGACGGCAAAGTACTTAAACTTACAAAAGGATAGTTTTGTAAGCAGTATTTTATATTAAGGAAACGTGGCGCTATGCAACACAGGCTTGAACAAGAACTGTATCAACTGATACAAAGCAATGCCGATATTTTTGAATTTATCGAACATTCAAGCCTTGACGGTATGTGGTACTGGGACCTTGAGATGCCTGAGCACGAGTGGATGAGCCCAAAGTTTTGGCAAACTTTGGGTTATGATCCCAGCGAAAAACAACACCTAGCCTCTGAGTGGCAGCACATCATCAATCAGAAAGATTTGCAGGTCGCGTTTGAAAACTTTACTAAGCATTGTGAAGATCCTAACCACCCCTACGACCAAGTAGTCAGATATACCCATGCAAAAGGCCATACCGTGTGGGTTCGCTGTCGTGGCATCGCGATAAGAAATGATGACGGCCAGGCCGTGCGTATGCTAGGTGCACATACCGATATTACCGAACTCAAACACACAGAAGAAAAACTACTCGAAACCATTAAATCCAGAGAGTTGTTTTTTGCCAGAATGTCACATGAAATCAGAACACCTTTGCACGGTATCATTGGTTTAACTGACATTTTAAAAGAAAAGAATAAAGACACTGAGCTATCGCTTACATTAGAGACGATATCTGCATGCGGTGACCAGTTACTAACCTTACTCAATGATCTACTGACCTTATCAAAACTGAATGATGATAAATTATCGGTAAGCGTCGAGCCCGTCCCAGTCAACGAAATAATTAACTACGTTGCTAACTTGTATCAAGCTAGGGCGCATGCAAAAGGACTTGAGTTTAAAGTATCTGGGCCTAAAAGAATCGAGCAATTAGCGATTCAAACCGACAAAATTAGGATGACGCAAATCATTTCTAACTTGGTCAATAACGCGATTAAGTTTACCAGCAGCGGGTTTGTCGAGTTAAAAGTGGTTACTCAAGAGCAAAATGTGCTGATATCGGTGATTGATTCTGGTCGTGGTATCGATGATGTTGATGGCGTTTTTAAACCTTATCAACAAGAGAATCAGAATCGAGAAGATGAAGCTGGTACTGGCTTAGGTTTAGAAATCGTGAATCGTTTATGTGGCGAATTAGGACATGGTTTAGATGTGCAATCTGAGGCTGGCGTTGGGACATCGGTGGCCATTTCTTGTCCGCTAATTTTGCGAGCACAGCGTATAGATTCTGGTGACAGTGATCAAGAGGAGAGTCAAACTGAAAAACAAATGCAATTTGGCAAAGTACTTGTCGTTGACGACAATGAAATCAACCGTGAAATAGCCAATAGCATGCTACAAGGACATTGCTCTCACATTGACTTGGCAGCCGATGGGCAAGAGGCGCTGGCGTTTTCAATATTGAATAAAGACTATGACGTTATATTGATGGACCTAAATATGCCGGTCAAAGACGGTTACAGAGCTTCTACGGAAATCTTAAGCTTAACCAACCTCAAAAAAGAACCCACGATAATTGCCGTGTCTGCTGATGCTTTTGATGAAACGATAGAAGCGTGTAAACAAGTTGGTATGCATCAACATCTTAAAAAGCCGTTCACTAAGCGCCATTTATTTAAGGCTATTGAGCAAGCTCAATCTGTTGAGAGCTAAACCTCAATAGCCACGCTTATCGTTTAAAATCGATATTACCTGCCAGTATATCCTTAAACATCACCCAATCGCCCAATAGCGAATAAAACGGATACGTAAAAGTAGCCGGTTTGTTGTGCTCATAAAAAAAGTGCCCCACCCAAGCAAATCCATATCCGATGACCGGAATAAGCCATAAATAAACGAGTTGGTTGGTGTAGACAGCATAAAAAATTGTCACCAACACAAGGCACGAACCTATGAAGTGCATTAATCGGCAGGTGGGATTGCTATGCTCTTGCAGATAGTAAGGATAAAATTCTTTAAAGCTTTGAAATTTGTTGTCCATGATTGCCTCTTCTTTATTTCTTATTTTGCTCGCTTCTTTTATTCAAGCTTAATGGTCACTAGTGTTTCCTTTAGCAATGTCCTAGCAACAAATAGACATTGAAAAACTTATTTTTATCACAATACTGTAAAGCAGATAAAAAACCAAACAAAAGCCGAGTCTATGAATTCAAATATAATTGATTTAACGCTTGAAAATTTTCAGCAAGTGATGATGGAAGACAGTCAAAGTAAGCTGATTTTAGTGCAGTTTTTTGCACAACAAAGTGAAGCTTGTCAGCAGCTTACCCCCATCTTAACAGGTATTGCATCTGAGTATGGTGAGCAACTTATACTTGCCAGAGTCGACGTCGAGCAGCAACAAGAAATAGTCGGACAATTTGGCGTACAAGGTCTTCCGACACTGATTTTAGTCAAAGAAGGTCGGCCACTTGATGGTGTTGCAGGTCCTCAAACTGATGCACAAGTGCGCGAATTGTTAGAAAAGCACCTACCTAAACCTGAAGAACTGTTATTAGCCCAAGCACAAGAACTGGTGCAAGCCAACGACTATCAACAAGCATACAGTATTGCAAAGCAAGCATACGAGCTTGCACCTGAGTTAGGGGCCGCAAAATTGCTGATGGCTGATTGTTTTATCGAAAATGGTCAAGTTACCCAAGCAAAAACGCTACTAGGGACGATTACTTTGGTTGACCAAGATACCTACTATCAGTCTATCGTCGGGAAAGTCGAGCTAGCTGAACAAGCAGCAGAATCACCAGAAATCAAAGCATTAGAGGCCGAGCTCGCCCAACAACCTGACAACCTTGAACTAAAAGTAAAATTAGCGATTCAATTACATCAAGCAAACAAAACAGAAGACGCTTTGGTTTTATTGCTTGCTGTTTTAAAACAAGATCTCAATTTTGGTGATGCTAAAAAAGTGACACTGGATATGATCAACGCATTGCCAGACGGAGAGCCATTAAAGTCTCAATACCGACGCAAGATCTATAGCCTGTTATATTAAATTCTATTTTATTTAGGGCTTTAGCGTATTAGCCGTGATTTCAGGATGATTTTTTGCGCGGATTTTTGTAGAATTCGCGCCTAATTTTCTGATTGTTATATTTCATGGCTAAAAATGTTGTTGTGCTCGGCACCCAATGGGGTGACGAGGGTAAAGGAAAGGTCGTTGACCTACTCACTGATCAAGCTTCTTATGTAGTTCGCTACCAAGGCGGACATAACGCAGGTCACACCCTAGTAATCGAAGGCGAGAAAACCGTATTACACCTTATCCCATCAGGCATTTTGCGTGAAAACGTAACCTGTGTGATTGGCAACGGGGTGGTGCTGAGCCCAGAAGCCCTGCTAACAGAAATGGCAATGCTTGAAGCACGTGGCGTACCAGTGAAAGAAAGACTGGTAATCAGCGAAGCCTGCCCTCTTATCTTGCCATACCACATCGAACTTGATCTCGCTCGTGAAGCGGCTCGTGGCAATAAAGCGATTGGCACGACTGGCCGTGGCATTGGTCCTGCGTACGAAGATAAAGTATCTCGTCGCGGATTACGCGTTGGTGATTTATTCAATCCAGAATTATTCGCAAGCAAGTTAAAAGAAGTGCTTAGCTATCACAACTTTATGCTAACCGAGTACTATAAAGTTGAAGCAGTCGACTACGATACTGTACTCAAACAAGCGCTAGATGTTGCTGATTTACTTAAATCTATGGTCGTTGATGTTACTGATTTATTGGAAAGAGCCCGCAAGACAGATAAAGCAATCATGTTTGAAGGCGCCCAAGGCACCTTGCTTGATATCGATCATGGCACATATCCATATGTTACATCTTCAAATACAACAGTTGGCGGTGTTGCCACAGGTGCTGGCTTTGGTCCATTAAACATCGACTATGTGTTGGGTATTGTTAAAGCATACACAACACGTGTTGGTTCTGGTCCTTTTCCAACTGAACTAGATTGTGAAGTTGGCCAACATTTGGGTGTCAAAGGTCATGAGTTTGGTGCGACAACGGGTCGTAAACGTCGCACTGGTTGGTTTGATGCAGTTGCCATGAAACGTGCAGTACAACTGAACTCAATCACTGGCTTTTGTTTGACAAAACTAGACGTTTTAGACGGTCTAGAGACGCTTCGTATATGTACTGGTTATAAAGATGCTGATGGTAACGTCAGTGCGGTTCCACCACTTGCGGCAGAAGGCTACGAATTGGTGACACCCGTTTATGAAGATATGCCAGGCTGGAGTGACAATACAGTAGGGGCAACTTCAATTGACGCACTGCCACAAGCTGCACGCGATTACATCAAACGCCTAGAAGAGCTTACTGAAGTACCCATTGATATTGTTTCAACTGGGCCGGACCGAGCTGAAACGATGGTACTGCGCAACCCATTTGCATAAGTGGTTTTTGACGCGAGTGTTGCGGTAGTTAAATACTGAAAGACTAAGCATCGACTAGCTAGCTAAATTACTGTAATTGGTTCAAACCACAACTTAGCAAGTGATTCTTGAAAAATGCCGACTTTTGTCGGCATTTTTGTTAGTGTTTTACCATAAAGCAGTTAAGAGGATCTCAGATGCTAGAACAAAACGTGGTAAACATCAGTCAAGTTACTCAACGCGTGAGCGATTCAGAAAGTCACAAGCAGTTTTTGGCACTGCAATCGACTTTTATGTCACAAGTGACTAAAACCTACGAATGGCGAATAGAGCAACTCTCTCAACTTCAAAAGATGACCGAAGACAACAAAGCTTTGATCGAACAAGCTTTGTTTGCAGATTTAGGCAAGTGCAAAACCGAAGCATGGCTAACCGAAGCGGGTTTCTTGATCTCGGATATTAAAGACACGAAAAAACGCTTAAAAAAATGGATGAAGCCGCAAAAGCGGCCAATGCCAATGCTTGCTCAACCGGGTGCTAGTTATGTGAAAGCCGAGCCCTTGGGCACAGTGTTGATAATCGGAGCGTGGAACTACCCCTTTCAACTGACGCTAGCACCCCTTGTGGCTGCAATTGCAGCAGGTAACTGCGCAATCGTGAAGCCTTCAGAGCTCGCACCCGCGATTTCGAGTCTGATTGCAGAGTTACTGCCCAAGTATTTGGACCAATCGGCATTCGCCGTTGTAGAAGGCGCAAAAGATGAAACCACTGAACTGCTGACTTTTCCATTTGATAAGATCTTCTACACTGGTGGCGAACAAGTTGGTAAAATTGTAATGGCAGCCGCGGCCAAACACCTAACACCTGTTACACTTGAGTTAGGTGGAAAAAGCCCATGTGTAATAGACGGTAAGACTAACTTAGAAGTGGCTGCGCGTAGGATTGTATGGGGCAAAATGATGAATTTAGGGCAAACCTGTGTCGCCCCAGATTATGTCCTTATCGAAAAAGAGTACCAAGACAAGTTCATCGACATCCTTGTTAAGACCTATAAGGAGCAGTATGGTGAATGTCACAAAGACAACAAAGACATCGGTAGAATTATCAATCGTAGACACGCAGAACGACTGGCCAGTTATATCGAAGGCCAAGAAGTGGTGTTTGGCGGTGAGGTTGATCTAGATAATCGTTTTGTACAACCTACTATCATCAAAAATCCTTCACTTGATTCAATTATTATGAATGAAGAGATATTTGGTCCATTATTACCGGTTTTAGCGCTCGACAATAAACATCAGCTAATCGATTTTGTAAGACAACGCCCTAAGCCACTGGCTGCTTATGTGTTTACCGAAGACAAGGCCTTTGAACAAGCGTTTGTTGATCAGGTTTCAAGTGGTTCTTTGTGTATCAATGACACCAGTATTTTTATGGCAAGTCATGACTTACCGTTTGGCGGCGTGGGCACAAGTGGAATGGGGGCTTACCACGGTAAAGCGGGTTTTGATACTTTTAGTCATAGTAAAGCCGTGATGCACAGAAGTTACAAATTGGATGCATCTATTCGCTATGCCCCGTTTAGCAAGTTTAAATTGTCCATATTAAAACTGATCAACTAGAAGGATATTAGGCGTGTCTATCAATCCATTTCACTTAGCAATTCCGGTTTCTTGTTTAGACAATGCTAGGAAGTTCTATGGCGACCTTTTGGGGTGTAGTGAGGGGCGCAGTAGCGAGCAATGGATAGACTGGAATTTATATGGCCACCAACTAGTCACCCATAAAGTTGCCAAGATGCCTGAAAAGCCAGCAGCCAATCAAGTGGACGCTAAGGCAGTGCCGATTCCGCACTTTGGTGTAGTGCTTGATATGCCTTCCTGGCAGTTGCTCGCCGACAAGTTAAAAGATGCTAAGGTCGAATTCGTAATAGAGCCTTACATCCGTTTTAAAGGGCAAGCGGGAGAGCAGGCAACTTTGTTTTTACTTGATCCCTGCGGAAATGCCCTTGAATTTAAGGGCTTCAAAGATATGAATAGCCTTTTCGATGCGGGTTAAAAATATCTTTGACGTGCATTTTCTAGCGTAGTCGTGACCTTATCTATGTCGCCGTCATTGATAAACTCAGTAAATGCGACAGTGCCAATCGATGCAAGATCACTGGTGGTGTCGCGGTCAAAAAACTGCGCAACACCCTTGGCTTGATTTAAGGTTTTTTGGCCTTCTTGAATAAAATAGTCATTGTTTTTTGCCGTTTTTAAATGTGGCGCTATCATGCCTGAAGTTTCATTAAAGTCTTGTTGAAATTCCACGCTTGCAAGCATCAGTAAGACCTTTTTGATCGCAGATGTCATCTGTTTATTGCTTGGTACCATAAAAAGATCCATAGGCGCTTCTTCATATAAATCGACCGTAGGATCGATAATGGGAAATCTAAAAAAGCGAAAGTCATCTCTTAAAACGCGAGGCATCTCGCCGGCAAAGAAGTTGCCGATCAAGGTCATGCCAGCAAGTTTATGATAAGTGAATGGCATTGCTTGTAGCCACGTCCAGCCATTTAATCGGTCAGTAAAAAAACCATTGTCGACGAGTTGTTTCCAGTGCTCAAATACTTTGATAACACGATTATCTTTAAATGAAATTTCACCATTGAGCAGAGATTGGTGAAAGCTTAGCCCATTAATGCGCAAGTTTAAGTAATCAAACCAAGCGGCGCTTGGCCAGTTATTGGTGGCGCCAATTGTGATGGGGACAATCCCATTTTGTTTTAGTGTTTTGCCAACCATAATAAACTCATCCCATGTTTGAGGTGCTGTTAGATTGAGCTTTTCAAACACAGATGCGCGATAATAAAATCCCCAATGATAGTATGAGTAGGGCACTCCATATTGCTTGCCATTTAGACTGGCAGCCGCAATAGCCCCCTGAGCGATGCTATTGTGCAATTGATGAGTTTGGTAAAAGTCACTGATGTCTTTTACAAGTCCTTTTTCAACATACTGATATACTCGTCGACCGCCTTGCCAAGTCAAAATATCCGGCCCATCATTCGAAGCCAACCACTTGGGTAAATCCTCTTTAAATTCGCTATCTGACCTAAATAGATATTCTAAGGTGATCCCCGGGTTTTTCTGTTCGAACGTTTCTTTATGCCGCAGAAAAACAGTCTTTTGGATACCTGCCGAGGTCAAAACGCCAATGGTGACCGTTTCAGCGTGAGCATTGAATATGCTTATCACTAAGCTACTTATTGCTAAAATCAGTTTGCGAGTGCTAAACATATTCGGTTTCCATTTTAAGTTTAAAGGTGTGGTAACCCATGCTACAAAGATAAATCTTTCATTTTCTTCAATTTACTACTAAACATAGCACTTAAGAATTAATCCAATAGCGCGATATAGAGATGTATCGGCAAATGTGAACTAGGTGTTAATAATGAAGCTAAGAAAAAAACTGGGTATTAGTATTTTTACTGTCATCGCGGTGACCTTAATGATTTATTCGATACTTAGTATTTTCATTAGCCAGCAAGGCTTGCAAACACGCTTGCAACAAACCGCTAATAACACCGCTCAACGCATCGGAATTACAGTTGCCAATGCAATGTGGAACTATAACGTTGATGCTTCACAACAAATTTTAGGGGCTGAATTAGGCAGTAATGATTTGGTCGGAGTCGCTGCCTTTGATACGGAAGGAAAGGTATTATTTGAACTATCGTGGAATGAAGATTCACAAAGTATCAACGATGTAAAATTCAGTGGCGAAGTTAAATACAGCATAGATAAAGACATCGAATTTAATGATCAAGGCGATATGTTAAAAGCGGGTGCCGTTACTCTTCAGTTTTCAAACAAGACTGCCAATCAAGCATTTGTCAGTGACATTATAAGTGCACTTATTCAATTGGCAGTGCTGACTGCAGCGCTTCTTGTCATGATGCGCATCATGCTAAACAAATTAATCATTCAACCTCTAGATTCAATTAATCAAAGAGTAAAAGAGATTGCAGAAGGTGACGGAGACCTAACCGCTAGAGTAGACATCAAAAGCGAAGATGAGTTAGGCGAACTCTCAGAATCAATAAACGCCTTTATCAGTAATATCCATACAATTATAAAAGAAGTAGCTGCGGTATCCAGCGCACTAGATACTAATACCCATGATAATCACGCGAATGTTGAACAGTTAAAAAGTCAAGTGACGGAGCTTAATGAGCGCGTTAACCATATCCAAGCGGCGATCAACGAAATAAGTGACACGTCCCAAGATGTAGCTATGCAGGCTGAAAAGTCTGCCAAAATCACAGAACAAACAAGTGATTTAGCTTCACAAGGGGTCACATCGGTAAATAGTGCCAACGAAAAGATGAAGCGCTTGGCAGAGAGTATACAAGAATCGACAAACCAAACTGAGTTCTTAGAATCCCATTCTCAATCTATTTCAACGGTTATCAATGTTATTAAAGAGATAGCAGAACAAACTAATTTATTGGCTTTAAATGCAGCAATAGAAGCAGCCAGAGCAGGTGATCAAGGCCGAGGTTTTGCCGTTGTTGCTGATGAAGTCAGAACACTCGCACAGCGTACACAAGTTTCTACGGGCCAAATTACCGAAATCATCGAGAAACTTCAGTCGCAATCTACCCAAACACTCAGCCTGATGAAAAACGGTCAGTCAATGGCCGAAGACAACGTTGCGTCAGTTGAGCTTGCTGAACAAACTTTTAGTGAAATTCAAACGGCGATCAATGAAAATATGAAAGGCGCAAAAACCATTGCTCAAGAAGCTGACTCCCAGAAACAGACGCTAGGTGATATCCGTCATAATGTAGAGGATATCCATCACGCTAATGAAAAGACCTTAGAAATAGCAAACAAGAGCTCTACGATCAATCAACAAATTGTGACCATGAGTGAGTCTGTTGCGAAACTAATAGAGAAGTTTAAAGTTTAAACGCAGGTGCAATTTACAAAGCGTGCATAAAAGCACCTACAATAACAAACCGATAAAGATATAGCTTACTACCGTTACGCTACCGACAAACAAAGCATACGGTAATTGTGTTTTTACATGCGTTAGCAGATCACAACCTGCTGCCAATGATGAAACTGCGGTTGTGTCCGAAATAGGTGAACAGTGGTCGCCAAAAATACCGCCTCCCAATATTGCAGCTAATACCAAAGAAGGTGGCAAACCTAAACTACTCACCAGTGGCATACCAATCGGTATCAAGATCGCAAACGTTCCCCATGAAGTTCCCGTGGTAAAAGAAATAATTGCGCCAGCAATAAAGAGCATGGGGATAATTAAGAATGTAGGTAAGTACTCGCCAACTATAGAGCTTACAAATAAGCCTGTACCCAATACTTTTAGACTTGCACCTAAGGCAATCGAAAGCATGACGATAGTGACCAGAGGCAGCAGTTCTGACATCCCTTTAAAGCCTATTTTAACACTTTGCTGGTGATCAAAACGTTTGTGCCACAATAACTGAAAATATCCAATGATGATTGCTAAAAACGTCGCATATAAAACGGATCGGCTTCCGCTGCCTTTGGTGATATCCCCACCGCCTGTCCACAGCATAAAACCTAACATGCCAATGATCATTACCGCTAAGGGCAAAAGCATAAATCTGGATTTTGTGGGACTGGCCGCATTTAGCTCGGTATCAATTGATTCTAATGCTGATTCTGCTGCTCGCATAGGCCCATGGACCTTATCGCTAAAAATTGTGTAAGCAACCACTAACACAGTTAACCAAGCATAAATATTGTAGGGCAGGGTCCCCCAAAGTATTTCAAACGCACTTTGTTCAGTTTGGTAATTAGATACTAACGCAAGGATATAGGCCCCCCAACCATTTAATAGAATAAGGATACAAATCGGTGCGCACGTAGAGTCAATAACGTAGGCGAGCCTAGCACGGCTCATTTTATATTTATCGAAAAGCCCGCGCGCAAGAATACCAGAAGACAATATACTTAAATTAGACTCGATAAAGACTATGATACCCGTAAACATAGTAATACCGCCTACTTTGCGTTTACTACGTGCTATTCCGGAGTTAATAAGCTTATTAACAGTTGCAGTTACTCCGCCAGAATCACGCATGAAAGCCAACAATGCGCCGACCAATAAGCTGAAAATCAGAATACGAGCATTCCCTGCTTCACCTACTGTGCTAATTAATCTGTCGACTGTATTCACAGGGGCGAGGAATACAGATGCTGTCGTAGCCCCTTGATTGAGTATTAACAGTAACTCTGAACTAAAAACGGCTAACAGCAGTGCCAAAATAACTTCTTTTTTCCATAGCACAACAGCAATCGCAATAAGGGGAGGTAGTATACTTAGCCAATCCATCATATTTCCTTGAGGTTCTTATCTTTGTTTGCTCAGTGCAAGATCGCTTCGTAAATCAATGAAGCTATACTGCCATACTTACCCAATTCATAATGATCGCCAGCAAAGTCGACACGGGTATCGTTTATGGTTATTGGTGAATGTTTTTTATTTGTGAGCATAACAATGACCAAATCATGTTGAGGATCAATTATCAGAAGGGTACCAGTCCAACCGCTATGCCCTATTGCTTGGCTACTTGCATACGGACCAAACATCCATCTGTTTTGTTCGGTGGCTTTTTTCCACCCAAGCGCATATTCTTCACTAGCATTTTTTGATGTAAGGAATTCGCGGTATATATCTTCATCAAATAATCGCGTATTTCCGTAACCACCTTTGTTTAATATTAATTGAGCGATAACACTTAAGTCGTCCAGGTTAGAGAAGAGACCAGCATGACCCGAAACGCCTTGCATAGAATAAAATGCTTTTTCGTCATGAACTTCTCCATGAATAACATCGGTTCTAATGTTTATAAAATTGACTAGACCACCGCGTGTATTCCCAGCGAGCTCAGTCGCTGCTATATTTTCTAATGCAACACCCTTTTCTAAAGGGTTAAACAAGGTGTTTTTTAAACCTAAACTAGCCATGATTGTTTTTTCTATATATTTGTCGAGCGTTTGTCCTGTCACGCGCTCTATCAACATTCCAAGAATCATAAAGTTAATATCGCTATACGAGCTATATTGATCGATTAGATTGTTTACGCTTGGAGATAATCGTTGCGTGATCAAAAAATGAGTATGAATCCTATTTTGCGAAAACAGTCCATTATTGACGGTTTCATTGTTATCAAAAAATTTAACGTCACTTGGAAAACCAGTATTGTGTCGAAGTAGATCCTTCACTTTTATCATCTCGCGCAGATCGCCGCTAAATTCAGGTAAGTAATCGATTACTTGCGCGTTTACATCTATTATTCCTTGGTATGCTAGATGCATTATTGCTAAGGTGGTGCCAACTGTTTTGGTATTTGAAGCTAAATCAAACAAACTAGATGGCTTCATCGCTAAGGGTTGAGTTAACTCGTTGCCCTTAGCATCAAACTTTTTTGCGTGCCCCCATGCTTCTTTTTTGATGACCTTGCCTTTGTGAGCAACCAGCAATGCCAATCCGGGGAAGCCATTTTCTATTTCATTTTCTATCAGTTCATCAAGTCGGGCAAAATCCCCTTTTGTTTTGCTGTCAATCTCGTATGCTAAAGATGGATAGGGTATGTTGATCATTAGTCGAGCGTCAGGTGGATTAATATTATCAATAAAAAGCGTATTGACGCCGTCTTGGGTTCTTTTGCCAAGAGAGTATTGATATTGAACGTTTTCACTAAATAACTTGTCGAGCGTTAGTTTTTGTCCATTTACATAAAAATCCGCGCTGGTGGGTTGCGTACTTAAAATATTAATCTCACCACGTCCCTCATAAGCTTTAAAACGCACTTTGTTTTCTACTGCCGACCTTGAAGACTCATACTGTAATGGAAAGGTGCCATTAATTTGTCCTTTGGGCTCAGCGACTTTCGCCGAAGAGGGAGAGACAGAGCGCATTTCATCAATATTATCGCGTTCATATTGGTCTAATATCGCTTTGGCTTTATTTGGAAAATATTTTTCCAACAAGGCCATGATTGCAGCAGATGTTCTCGGGTTATTTACCCCGGTTACATGCCATGGCAAGAAGTGCATTTGAAACGCTTCAATAGTGTCATACGTAATTTGATTAAATTCGCCACTGGGTTTGAGGT
The DNA here is from genome assembly GCF_003203515.1 of Glaciecola sp. KUL10. Classification (GTDB taxonomy): domain Bacteria; phylum Pseudomonadota; class Gammaproteobacteria; order Enterobacterales; family Alteromonadaceae; genus Glaciecola. The sequence continues at coordinate 483,284 of NZ_BGNG01000002.1, forward strand.
CATAGCCATAGTCCCGAAGTGCCTGCTGAAGAAGCTTTGTCGATAGCGGGACTTGCTTAAATAAGCGCCAATACTTGGCAATTGTGGCATTGTCATACCAAGCACCGATCCCATTTTGATAAAGCTGGTACCAAGGAAACCGTGGTCCCGGATCATGTTTACGAGACGGTGCAATATCAGAATGTCCAACAACTGCAGTAGGTGATATATCTGGATTTCTACCTAAGATATCTCGACTCAATTCAATCAACAACTCAATCTGCTGAGGATCAAAATCTGGATATATACAAAAAGGTTTAACATGTTTATCACTTAATACTGGAGCATGATGCTCATCTTCAGCATGTTCAATCAGTTCATTGCATTGAGGTACATTTACAATCTCAATGCCAATTGAAGAATCGTTTAATCCGTTTCTTCCCTGCCAATGACTGACACCCGCGTGCCAAGCGCGCTCATTTTCGTTTACCAATTGAATTACTTTTAGGGTTTTGTGTGGATAACTAGGATCGTTTCTTTGTGGAATGAGATAGTGAGCACTCAATCCACCTTCCTCAACAAGCAGGCGCTTAGAATTTGCATAATCAACGGCTGTAAAGTGCATAATCAATGACTTTATTCTATAGCTAGAGTTCGCTGAGGGTAGCTGTTCAATTTTTGTAGAGCTATTGCAACTCATCAGAAAGAAAACGCTCGTAATTATCCATAAACCTCTAGTCATGCTTAGGATCCTTTGATTTATTGAGATTAACTAGTTTCCCATTCAGCAGCGCGAAGTCAATCTTTCCCTCTTTTTCTAACAGGCCGTACGCTGGGGTATTTAAGAGTAAGGCACGGTTTGAGTGAAAAAAACGAGGGTTTATTAAAATGTCATAATCGCTATTATTGATTAATAAAAACTCGTCTCCCACAAAGTGTGAGTAGCCTTCATCAAGAAGAGAAAGGTAGCTGGCATTGTCTAAAACTAATTCTTCTCTTAATAAAAAGGGCGTTCCTGATTGATATCGATATCCGTTAGCGTTTAATTCTTCTAACCCTGCCATGACCGAAAGGTCACCAACGGATTCAATAACAAAGTCTGCTGAATGACGGCGAGTTTGAACGATGCTGACGTCGGCTTGATAGTTACTACAAAAATTTAGGTTTTTGATCAATAACGAGCAGATTTTCCTTGCTTGGTTAAATGGCAACTCCTTGTATCGCTCGATTGATGTTTCATCATTTACATCAAGCACAGGGTTATGCTCACATTGTTTGATCACTTCGATCATACACTTAGTATTCAACGCACGTGCAATTTGCCGATTTGGGTCACGTTGGTGAGCACCTGATTCAATCAAAATCGTACTAATTCCCTTTCCTGCAATTTGATCCCCAAAGCACCGTGCTGAATGGGTATCATCATATTTCGCTATTTTACCTTCAATATGAGGTTCTGCTTTCTCTATTAATTTGCCAATCAGTTGCATAGCAAATAAACGACTTTTGTTTTCAGATTTTTGAGTATCAAACGCTGGCGCAAGAAAAGCCAATGTGGAGGGCATGCCACTCTCACCACATTGGTAGTATGCGCATTGGTCATGCAGATTTAGAGCGATATTAGGCTTTAACTTGTCGACTAAAGACATTAATAATTGCCCTTCTGGCGATTGTTGCGCTAGGGCATCTCGGTTTATATCAATAGATTGCGCATTTTCCCGAGTGGAATTTGCTGCACCATCAGGATTTAACATAGGAAGAATGTGAAAAGTCACCTTAGATTCAAACCCGCTTGGAAGCAGTGGACTTTGCTCTTCAACTAAGCTCATCAAGTCTATGAGTGAAGCAGTTGCAGTTGCCTCATCACCATGCATCTGACTCCAAGCAAAAACGGAAATAGGACCATTTCCAACGGTAAATAAATGGATACTGCGTCTTTCAAAAGAGCTACCGGCAAGCTTGTGACTGATGTATTTTGCTGATTTGAAGCTATCAAGAATATCGGCGATGTCAGCGTATTTTAAGTGCCCTTGGTTCAGCTCTGGATATCGTATGTATTGCGTTAAACCAGAAAGTGACATTACATGTCCTCTTTATTCCGTGCGTGTTGCTCGTTGATTGATGATACTGAATTTTGAGCCAATCTTAAGTAACCTTGGTTTTTGGCTAACAAATCTCTAGCGCTATCTACTTCAAGTCCGGTCAATATCATCAGAATCGCAAGTTTTGCGCTATTATCTGCAAGTTGTAAATAATGACGAGCAAGTTCTGCGTCACATTGGGTCGCTTGCATGACAATACGAACTGCTCTAGCAATCAGTTTTTTGTTGCTCGCGTTTACATCGACCATGAGGTTCTCATAGGCTTTACCCATTTTAATCATCACGCTAGTACTGATCATGTTTAAAACCAACTTTTGAGCGGTGCCTGACTTCATTCGAGTAGATCCCGTTAAACACTCTGGGCCCACGTTGATGCAAATACCAATGTCAGCTACCTTAAGCAGCGGAGTTTGTGGATTACAGACAAGACAAGCTGTCGAGCACGATAATGAATTCGCATAAGTCAATGCGCCGATCACATATGGTGTTCGGCCACTTGCGGCGATGCCTAATACGAAATCATTTTGATTTAACTTGAGCTTTGATAAGTCTTCTTGTCCCGCCTTTTCATTATCTTCAGCTCCTTCGACTGCATCGGTAATTGCCTTGTTTCCTCCTGCTATTACACCGATAAACACGCCATCTGGAACACTAAACGTTGGACGACATTCGACAGCATCTAAAATACCTAACCGTCCACTTGTGCCTGCACCTATATAGATTACCCTTCCGCCATTTTTTAGTGCTTTGAGAGCGGCTTGTGCTGCAATGCTAATAGCGTTTATGTTTTGTTTGACCGCATGCGCAACGACGCTGTCTTCGTGGTTTATTTTTTCAAGAATCTGAGGGAGTTCAAGCAGATCAATATCCATTGTATTTGGATTTCTACTCTCTGAAACAATGGCATCCAATTGTGCAAGTATTGCGTTTTGTTCTTCGTTCATGAAGCGCTCTCCCAGTCTTTATTGAATACAGACTGCTTTCCGATCATACATACTGTGAAAGATAGCGATGTTCCTACAATTAGCTGATAACCAAAGCCTAAACTGAAATGAAGTGATTCGGGTAATAATGCTTGCATAACGTATGGTTGCATCATAGCGGTGCTGCCAAAGCCGACCAAAAGCGCAGCGAGTATTGAATTAGCTGAACCTCGTTGAGTAAACAATGCAGTGAAATAAACACCAAGTAGGCCACTGTAAGAAAATACCATGACACTTAATGCGAACGCGAGCAATGGCATATCAGAATGTTGTTGCCAATAATAACAAAGCGCTGCCATAAGGCTTAAGGCAATCGCAACAAGGGCCATTGATATTTGCCCTGCTCTAACCAAATAAGCTTGTGTGAAGGTTCCTCGCCGAGATGACAAGTTGCGATAAATATCTTGAACGGCAACAGAGGACATAGAGTTAAGTCCAGAATTAAGCGTCGATAGAGCAGCTGCGATTATGCCGATTGTCACTACTGCTTTTGCTCCATTAGGCAGGTCGGTGAGTACGTAGTACATGAATATGGTCACAGTTTCTCCGACAAATACAGGCGTGGGTTCTCCATTATCTGCCTGCATCATTAAATCTGGGCGTTGATAGTAAATGTAAAGAAGCATACCTATGAAGACAAATAGCAATACCACTGGGATGCCCATTAAAACTGAACTTGCCAGCGCTTTAGTAGCCTGTCGAGCATTTTTACACGTTAACATTCTTTGTGAAACGTCTTGATCCATGCCAAATGCAGCGATGTTGAGCAAAACAAAACCGGTTATAATTGACCAAAATGTAAATACACCGCTTGGTCCAAAATCAAGCGAAAAATCAAAAAAGGTAAGTTTAGATAGATCACCGTTTGATGGCGTGTTAAGTGCGTGATAAACCGTTGACAAATCGGTCGGAATACTCGTGATTAGAAAATACAAAACTAGACTTGCCGCGCCAATATAAACTGCACATTGGATAACATCAGAATAAATTACCGTTTTAATGCCGCCCACCACGGTATAAGCAAAACCAATTGAAGCAATTAACAAGATAGACGATAGTACTGAAAAAGATTCGATGTCTCCAAATAATATCATTGAGACGGCGATCGCAGCCATATACAAACGGGCTCCACTGGCAAACAACCGACCGATGAGGTAAACCGTACTTGCTTGATATTTTGCTCGCTCACCAAAGCGCTTAGCCAGCAGTTCGTAGACCGTAAATACCCTATGTTGATAAAATTTTGGTAAAAGGTATGCTGCGACAAATACGGCAGCTATTAAACCAGCTAAATTAGTCGCAATGTAGGTTAGGTTTCCGCGGTAGCCCTGATCAGGGCCGCCTAAAAAGGTTGCTGCAGACTGTGAGGTCGCGAGCACACTTATTGCGACCACCCAAAAGGGCATATTTTTAGCGCCTAAAAAGTACTCTTCGCTAGTATTACTTTTAGCATTTAAGAACCAACCGCTGCCTAAGAGCAGTAAACCATATGCTGCAAAAATTGCCCAATCTAAGGCCGAGAACTGATCAATCATATCAGCTGGATATCCTTTGTATTCTTATTGTTCTTTTTAACGTGCTTTAGCGAAGTAAGCTGCTTTGCTAGGAAGCTCATATTGAGTATAACCACAAAATAACAAATAATCAGGATGAAAATAGAGAGAGAGTGCTTTAATATTCGATGCATTAACATATGGAGCAAAACCTTGCCTAGAAAGACGCGTGCTGTAATTGATTTATGCGCACTACTACACAACTATGATGCAATGTCATCACTAGCGCCCGATAGTCAGCAAGTCGTGGTTATTAAAGCCGACGCCTATGGGAATGGGGCAGTAAAAGTTGCTCAGACACTCGCATCTCAAGTGAGCATGTTCGCTGTCGCGTTTCTAGATGAGGTTTACGAACTCAGGCAAGCTGGGATCACACAAGAAATCTTAGTACTTCAAGGTCCATACGATAAGAGTGAATGCTTACTTACAGATGAGCTCAATGTTGTTTGGATGCTACACAACCACTCACAAGTGAGTATGGTTCATCATGCGATACAAGAAGCGCATATTATAAAGTGTAATCACTGGTTGAAATTTGATACGGGGATGCATCGTTTGGGTTTGATGCCGAAAGAATTCAACGAGTATCAGCGTGATTTTCCATTGCTTTTTAACGAGCGCACTGTGATTGCTACTCATCTATCAGCTGCTGATGAGCCAGCTAAAGATAGTTGTAGTGTACAGTTAGCACGTTTTTCAACTATGCTTGCATCTACCAGCTATAAGCTTTCGATTGCCAATTCTGCGGCAAACATTCATCTTGATAAAGCAAGAAAGCATTGGAACAGGATGGGTATTTCGTTGTTTGGAAGCAGCCCGTTTGAGGGAAATGAAATCAAACCTGATTTAAAGCCTGTCATGCGACTACTTTCACAAGTTATTGCTATTCGAGAAATCGAGGTTGGGGAGTCTGTAGGCTATGGTGATACTTGGGTAGCAAAGCGCGCGACATCAATAGCAACTGTTGCGATAGGATATGCAGACGGTTACCCTAGACATGCTCCAATTGGAACGCCTGCATTGTTTAATGGTCAACGCGCTGGCTTGGTTGGAAGAGTATCAATGGATATGCTGACATTTGATGTCACAGATATAAAGGATATTACCTTGGGAATGGAAGTTGAGTTATGGGGAAAAAATCTGGCAATAAATGAAATTGCAAGCCACGTTGGCACCATTGGCTACGAGCTAATGACCCGCATTTCAAAGCGTGTTCCACGCGTCTACATTGGGGAATGTCGTGAGTGAGCTAATTGTCGCAATTGATGGTGGTGGTACCAAATGTAACGCGACTATCTACGATTTTTCAGGGCAGGCGTTAGCTTCTGCAACATCTGGGTCAGCAAATGTATTTTCAGACTTTAAACAAGCATGTCATTCAATTATTGATGCCTCAACTCAATGTATTAATCAACTCAACCTTCGTTCATCATATGATTTACGCGATCTAGTCCTAAGCGCTGGCTGCGCTGGTGCGGGCATCGAAGAGTCCACAAAAGCCTTTGCCGAGTGGCAGTCACCTTTCAGGCATAAAGTATTAACAAGCGATTTGCACATAAGTGCTTTGTCTGCAAATAACGGAGAAAACTGTTCCTTGGTTATTCTTGGAACGGGCTCTTCTTTTGCCGTGTTAAGGGAAGGTGAATGCAGGCAATATGGAGGGCATGGATTTCTCCTCGGTGATGAAGCCAGTGGTGCCCATTTAGGGAAACGTGCTTTGCAAGTTTGTCTAGCCTATTTTGATGCTACTGGCGGAAATACGCATAGTAGTAATAATGATTCTATATTGGTCAACGATACAACTGAATTTGTTCACCAAATAACACAAACACATGATGTTAAAAGCAGTGCTCAGATCGTTCAGCGATATGCAAAAGCGGCACCGGCTAGGTTTGCTGAAATAACGCCATTGATATTTGCGTTGGCAAACCAACAAAACAAGGTAGCCTTGTCCCTAATAGACGAAGCCTGCGAATATATTCTGACTATGCTGCAAAGCAAGCGGTCAGACGCAAGTGAGCCGTGCTTTGTGGTAGGAGGTTTGAGCAGCTCTTATCTTCCATATTTGCGAAGTAAGTCTGACCTACCACTTCTAACTTCGTCAAATCCTGCTGAGTATGGCGCTTACTTATATGCTTATAAAAACCTAAAGGAATCACATAATGCTTACGGTTGAACAGCTCCAGAGCCTGTTTGCTGATTGGTTTGCGAATAGTATTGAAGCAATTGTGAGTCCGGATTTTTATATTCAAATTGGCATTATTGCCAGTATCTATTTGAGTGCGTTTTTAGTTGCGAAGCGGATCAATGCAAGTATTGGTATAACGCCGCAGAGTCTATCGCCTAGTATTCATCCGTTAAAATGCTTGTTGTATCGAGTGGGTAGTATTTTATTTCCTTTTTTGGCAATAGTATTCTTGCGTTTATCGGTAGGGATTAGCAATGGTTTTGAGTATTCAGCCTATTTGTTAAATATAGCGATGGTGCTTGCGCTGCTGATGTTCTTCAACTCGCTAATTAAGGTTTTCGTTACCAATCATATAGTGGCCACCTATTTTAGGTGGGTTGGCCTCCCCATCTTATTTTTGCACCTTACCGGAAAGTTAGTCGTTGTAATCAGCGCACTAGAATCGATATCAATTAACGTAGGCAACATCGAAGTGTCGGCTTATGGTTTTGCAAGGGTGCTGGTATTTGGTTCGCTTTTATTTTGGTTGGGGAGAGCCTCCAATACCTTTGGTAAAGATATTATTCGCAAACAAGTGTCTTTGGATATCAGAACGAGAGAAGTCTTTACAAAATTATTCGAAGTAGGCTTGTTCTGTATTATTAGCTTGCTAATACTCAATGTCATGGGAATCAACTTAACTGCTCTGGCTGTATTTGGTGGTGCGGTAGGTGTAGGTTTGGGTCTTGGCCTTCAAACGATAGCTTCAAACTTCATATCCGGGATCATTATATTACTCGACCGGTCTTTAACAGTCGGCGATTACGTTGAATTAGATGACGGTCCAAAAGGGTTTGTGCGCGAATTTAGAATGCGCTATACCGTTTTGGAGACGTACGATGGTAAAGATATTGTTGTACCTAATGAACGCTTTATTTCTAACTTGTTTGTCAATTGGACGCATAAAGACCCAAAACAACGATATCGCGTTGATTTTGCGGTACCTTATTCAACCGATGTTCGTGCGATCGTTGAAGTAATAAAGGCAGCTGTCGCAGAACATCCTCAAGTACTTTCTGGAGATGAATTACCTATCGAGGATCGACCAGATTGCGAAATAGACAGCTTTGGTGATTCTGGTATCAATCTGTTCGTTGAATTCTGGATGATGGGAATTGATGATGGAAAAAATAGAGTCGGTGGCGATTTACTGTTAATCATTTTTGAAACCTTGCGAGAACAAGGTATTGAGATGCCATTTCCACAACGTGAGGTTAGAATTCTTTAGCATCGATTTGGGCTTAATGTGGGTATTTTGCTAATTCCCAAGCCCGGCGTTTTGTTAAGGTAAACCTTTGATTTTTCAAAACGTGTGCCTTGGTCGATAGGGTTGTATTGTCCAAGCGTTGGGCCGTCTAAGTCAACATATTTGAATTGAACAGGAAAGGCAGCTGCAACATGCGCTGCCGCTGCAACACCAATTGCGCCCTCGAGCATACACCCCATCATACAAGGTATGAGGCGTTGCTCACCTAACTGGCCTATTTTTATTGCTTCTGAAATTCCTGCACTCTTCACGAGTTTCACATTGATCTGATTGGCGATGCCCTTATCTAAAAGGTAAGTTGCCTGCTTTAAGTTAAAGCACGTTTCATCCACCATCAAAGGAGTCGTGATTGCTTCCTTAATGGCTAATAATCCCTTTAAATCATTGTGTTTTACTGGCTGCTCAAGGGCTTTAAAAACCATACCAGCGCTTTCCAATTGTCTCATAATGTAAAGCGTTTGCTCGGTAGTCCAACCTTGATTCGCATCAATCATCAGTTCAGTTTTTTGTCTAAGCGTGGCAACAAAATGAAATATTTTAGTGAGTCTAGATTGGTCAGCCGCAGGCTCCGTTCCGCACTTGAGCTTCATAAGTCGATAGCCTTTAGCTATCGCTTTTTCGATATCTGCAATCATATCAAATACAGGGTTAGCACTGATCGTAATTCCCGTTTGAATCTCTTCTAAGGATCCTCCTAGTGCTTTTGATAAGGGTAGGTTGAGTTGTTTTGACCATAAATCGTATAATGCAATCTCTATTGCTGATTTAGCATTATTAGCTTTTTCAGTACTTGCTTGAACGCGTTTGGTATTCTCTCTTATTTCAGTGATGTCGCACCCTTTAATTGCTGGAAAGACAAATTGTTCAATCATTTGGCTTGTTAGCTTGTGATCGCAACCTGTGATGTGAGGGGTAGAAGGCGTCGAACCAATACCAAATAAAGGGCCATCGGTTTCTAGAATAACAATCAAGTCATCTATTTCATTAACGGTCCTTATTGCAGTTTTGAACGGGGTTGTAAGTGGTACTTTGATCCTGCCTAACCTAAGCCCTGTTATTTTCATTGATGCCAACTCATTTATCAGATTTGTCTTTACGCCATTGTTTATTGTATCGGTTGGGCATGAGTAACATTGAACGCTTAGGTAAAAAAACGAGGCTTATAGCCTCGTTTTTGATAAAACTGTGAAGATTAACGTTTCACCACTTTCTTAAAATGTCCTCATAGACAACGGGATTTAGCAGACTATCTTTTGAAGTATCGCCTGTTAGTAACTTTTGATATTCACCGGAGGCTTTCAAGTTATCTATGTTTTGGTTGAACTGATTAATAATCGAAGCAGCATTTTGAACGGATTTTGACAGTCCCAAGCTTACCTCAACTACATACATTGGTTCGTTAGATAAGTAGATTAACTCTTCGTTTTTCAGGCTAAGAAGGTTATTAAACTGCATAATCATATCTTTGTCAGCAAGTATAAAGTCGACTCTTTTATCAGCAAACTGACGAATGTTTTCATAGAACACTTGAGATCGTGCCCAACTGACACTTCGTTCACCTCTCACAGTATCTGTATTTGCAAATCGAGTTTCAATGCCGACTCTTGCCCGACCCAGTTGGTCTAATAAGGCAATCTCTTTGATCCCTGGAGTCTTAGCGCCTAAATGTAATTCAAAGGTAATATACGGTTTTGAATAAAGGTACTCATCTTTTTTAGCATTTAACGAGTAATGGTCAATAAAGCCGTTGTATGTTCCGTTTCTTAAGCCGCTTCCATACCATGCTTGAGTGGTGGCGGTAACTTCAAGTTCGACATCAGAAAGAGCAGCTTTTACAATATCTATCTGTCTCGCAGGTAGATTATGGTCGTTGATATATGATTCTACTTTATTGCCAACAAGCTTTAGTTCCTGAGAGTAAGCTTCTAGCCCAGCCCCTGATACTAAAATCGCTGTGAACACACACAAGTTTTTGATCAATTTCATTGCACCACCTTAATTTAAAATCCGTTGTTTATACGCGTACTAAGCGTACTTTGGTTTATTCGCCGAATGCACCTGCCGCTCCTGGGTAAACCACAGGACTTTCATAACCATCCTCACTGACACTTGCGACGCCAAAGAAATAATTATCAATCACGATGTTTTCGAGTGTCGCGGTTGTTACATTTCCAACATAGCGACTGAATTGCCATTGCGGGGCATCCGTATAACGCCAATATATTTTATAACCTTTCAGTTGAGGGTTTTTATCTTTAGGCAACGCTGACCAAGAGAGAGTCGTTGATGGCTGCACTGCCCCTGAAATTGATACCTCTATAGGTGGTTTAGGGGCCCAAGACATAGCTGCCAAACTTACTGCATTTAAGGACGTCAATTTAGCTGCATAGTCAAAATTAACACCATCGATAGTATCGCCGTAGACGATGCCGTTTTCAGTGCGTAAATCTTGGTGTTGTCTATCATAATGTTCGTTTGTTTCCATTATACGCACGCCTGGGAACCCAAGGTCATTGAATGGCCTATGGTGTCCACCACGTCTGAAGCGGTCTAAGCGATAAATCACCATAGTATCTAAATTCTCGATATAGCGGTCTGCGATTAAGTCTATATAACGGGCTAAGTTTCTACTTGGAGAGTCCACTTCACCACCTGTGAAGCGTCTGAGTCTCGCTTGTTGAGCGGTCTCAGTTTGACGTGTACCTTCTGCAAAAATCCGTGCGGTGGTGTTGTTTACGATGCCGTTAATACCTTCAATGTTGCCGATCATGTCATTGTTTAAAACCGCTTTGAGCTGCCAATTATTCTCCTTAGCATACTCGGCCAATATACGACCACCAAATAGGCCTTGCTCCTCTCCCGCCAAAGCTGCATAGACAATACTGCCGTTAAATTTGTATTGGCTTAGCACTCGCGCAGCTTCTAGTGTGCCAGCGACTCCCGATGCGTTGTCGTTTGCGCCAGGAGAATCAGACGTGAAATCCATGACATCGCTGACTCGAGAGTCTATATCACCGCTCATCAGCACATATCGGTCTTGATCAGTGCTTCCCCTTTGAATAGCAATAACGCTGACTACTTCAGTCGGGTTAGGTATTCTGCGCTCTCCAGAGATGACTTCTGACTGGTAGAACACCTCCAAACATTCACCACACTGGTTGGATATTTTATCAAACTCTGACTTGATCCAACGACGCGCTGCACCGATACCTCTCGTCTCCGATTCCGTCTCAGAAAGCGTATGTCTAGTTCCAAAACTAACCAGTGTTTTAATATCCTGTTCGATATTTTTTGCGGATACGGCTTTCGCGATTTCATGAAGCTTTTCTTTATCTTCGTAGGCAAGCGCTATGTCATCAGCTACTGTGTATTTGCTTGTACCTACCAACGCTAAACCTAGAACAAGCGTGAAAATACCCTTTCGAACAAAACTTGCTCCATATTGAGCGGATATCTCTTTACGATAATTGCTATATAGACTGACAAACACTCTAAACCTCTTCGTTGCTAAAGTTTAATCACTTAGATACTAGCTTAATTCATCGAAAATTGTATTTTAGTTCACTTTAGCGGTCTGAAAAGTGTCGATGTTTTGCAACCAGTGTCGTCTTAGCAGAGGGGAGATATACAAGTGCGCTTCATATTTGCAACTAGCTTTGCAATTAGCGCACCTATGCAGTTTTGTTTAGATGTATGAAAAAGCGTCACCGAACAAATGCTCAGTATCAAGACCTTTTGGAACAAAGTCGTTTCGTATCGCTGCTGCCATCTCAAATCGTCCGGCTGTGTATACTTGTGTAGCTTCAAAGCTTGAAAAATCTTTCATAACAGCTAGGTGTACCCAGCCAGTGTGACCAAGCCAATCAGCGGGTGGGTTCTCTAAAACGGACTTTATTTTTAAGTTTGAATGAGCGACTTCCAGCTTTAGAAGCTCATCAAGCTCGTACAAATCTTCGAGCCTATTTGCGCCCCAATAAAATATTGTTTGACGTTCTGGCTGGGTTTCCAAGATTGAATACAAAATCGACTTTGCGTAGGAATAACCCGTTCCACCTGCGATAATGATCGCTGGAAGTGGGCTATTTCTTAAATGAGCAAGCCCTAGGCCAATTTCAACGTTTAATTCCCCATTATTTTTACATGCTTGTAAAACTTCGTAGGCGTAAGCATTTTCCGGTGTCGCACCAATGTGCAACTCTAAAAATTTATTTTGATGAGGTGCGTTGGCGATAGAAAACGGGCGCTTGTCGTTTTCCCCCATTACTACCTGTAGGTATTGCCCTGCTTTGAACTCAACGGTATTGGGGGGCGTTAAGGTGATTTTGTGCACAGTGGAAGAAACTTGTTCGATACGTTCCACTTTGCATAATGTGCTGATCATGTCTTTCCCGTTTATTCGACGTGCCGTTTACTTAACAATGTATCGGCACAATTGTATAAAAATATATAAAGCGCGCGTATTGTATGTCACAGAGCCGCACTAAGCTAAATTATTTATTGGCTTGGTGCGTTTTAAACTGCGCAAATAGAAATGTTTGTGGGTTTGTTAAAGAAGATCTAGTTCATCCCAAATACTATCAACTTTGTCTTTTATCGCTTGGTCCATCACGATAGGTTCTCCCCATTCTCTATCCGTTTCTCCGGGCATCTTGTTAGTTGCGTCCATACCCATCTTTGAGCCCAAGCCAGAAACGGGTGAAGCGAAATCTAAATAGTCAATCGGCGTGTTCTCGATAAGTGTCGTATCTCGGGCTGGATCCATGCGAGTCGTGATTGCCCAAATGACATCATTCCAGTCGCGAGCGTTTACATCATCATCGCAAACGATAACAAATTTAGTATACATAAACTGTCTTAAGAATGACCACACTCCCATCATAACGCGCTTAGCATGACCAGGGTATTGCTTTTTCATTGTAACAACGGCCATTCTGTAGGAGCACCCTTCTGGTGGTAGGTAAAAGTCTACGATTTCAGGAAACTGCTTTTGCAAAATCGGCACAAATACTTCGTTTAGCGCAACACCTAAAATTGCTGGTTCATCAGGTGGTCTACCTGTATATGTAGAATGATAGATTGGGTCGTCTCGATGGGTAATATGCGTAATGGTGAAGACTGGAAATTCATCAACTTCATTATAATAGCCAGTATGGTCTCCATAAGGCCCTTCTGGTGCGGTTTCCCCTTGCGCGATGTAGCCTTCTAAAACTATTTCAGCACTGGCAGGTACTTGTAAATCGTTTGATATCGATTTTACTACCTCGGTTTTGTCGCCTCGCAATAAACCAGCGAATGCGTATTCTGACAAAGTATCAGGGACAGGGGTAACTGCACCTAGTATCGTGGCTGGATCTGCACCCAATGCAACCGAGACCGGATAATTCTCTCCTGGATAAGTTTGGCACCACTCCCTGAAGTCCAACGCGCCCCCTCGATGAGACAACCAACGCATTATGATTTTGTTCTTGCCAATTACTTGTTGTCTATAGATCCCAAGATTTTGACGTTTTTTATGTGGCCCGCGAGTCACACTCAGCCCCCATGTAACTAGTGGCGCAGCATCACCTGGCCAACACCTTTGAATGGGTAATTTGGATAAATCAACGTCATCACCCGTAATTATATTTTGCTGGCACGGCGCTTTTTTGACCTCTTTTGCAGGCATATTTAGCACTTGTTTGAACACGGGAATTTTGCTGAATAAGTCCTTTATTCCTTTTGGGGGTTCAGGCTCTTTCAAAAAAGCCAAAAGTTTTCCTACTTCTCGCAAAGCGCCTACGGATTCTTGTCCCATGCCCAATGCTACTCTTTTAGGCGTGCCAAACAAATTAGCGAGTACTGGAATATCTGAACCGATCGGATTTTCAAACAAAATGGCAGGACCTCCTGCGCGCAGTGTACGGTCTGCTATTTCTGTCATTTCTAGCTCGGTGCTAATCGGCATGCTGACGCGTTTTAATTCCCCTATTTTTTCCAACTGGGCAATAAAGTCTCTTAAATCTTTGTATTTCATTTCAACCTTTATCGTTTTTACCGGCACATGCTATTGCCATTCGTTCTGTTAGTGCAGAGGCGGGCTATATTTGATTCAGATAATAGTACAACAGTTTGTGTGTGATTGATCAGTTATGGGGAAAAATATGCGCTGTTCATTATGGCTAAATATCAAACTTGGAGTGATTAATAGCACCATAACCTACTAGTTTTGTTTGCTCTTTTGTTTATTAAAATGTGTCACGAAAACCACTTGTTTGCCGATACAACTTAACATCCATGGCTTGTTTTGACTAAGTTAAGCTAAACACTTTATTGGCGATTAAAAAGGGTAAGATATTGAAAATATTAATTTCTCTTCTGGTTTTTGTTGGTTTGGCTATGTATAACCAACGCGTTAATTCACAAGAACTTCAAGCCGTTCAAATTTACTCGCAAGATGAATTAATTAGGTTGATAAATAACAACCAACATTTAGAGCGTGTTGTTGCAGACCGTTGTCAGCTTGTTCAAGACATTGAAGCGAGAGCTGAAGTGATGCAAGTACCTGCTTATCAGTTTCTATGGGGAGATATGTTGGCATGGGGGGTGTGTGTCGATAAAGACCCTCAACTGGGTGTGTACTTTATGCGTGAGGCTGCAGACCATGGTCTGGCTGGCGCCCTAGAGCAACTTGGACGCTATTACTCACAAGGTGTTTTGGTGCAGGAAGATAGAAAACGTGCCGTTATTTTCTTGCGCGAAGCGTCCGCACTGGGTAACTTAAAGGCGCAATTGCAACTTGCTGAGCTTTTTATCGACGGCTATGGAAGTCCATATGACTTTGAAGATTTGTATCACTGGTTGTATAACGCGATTACTGACGACCGACCCACACATCTAAAAATAGCGAATTATATGGCAGAGCTTGAAGCATTGATGCACCCAAGAGCCGTTCGAAATGCACGAAAACCAAGAGACAGTTAACTTTCTTCATTGTTGTTTTATTAATCACAGACCTAACGCGCAAAGCTTGCTATACTATCGGTGAATTTAATAATGACAAAGAATGAATGTCCAAAGATCCGAATTACAAAACTGAAAAACAAAAATACGAAAACCCTGTCGCAAGCCGCGAATATCTTCTCCAAACTTTAGCAAATGCCTCTAAGGCTCTGTCATTTCTTGAAATCTGTGAACTTGTTTCTGCGCATGACGAAGATAGCCGCATTGGTATCCAGCGCAGATTGCGCGCGATGGAAAGAGAAGGCCAAGTAAAGTTTACCCGCGAGAAGAAATATATCGTCCAAAAGCAAGACGAATTAGTGCGTGGGCGCGTTATTGGTCATCGTGAGGGATATGGTTTTTTAAAGCACTCTGAAATCGAGAAAGACTACTTTATTCATCAAGCTCAAATGCAGGCTTTACTGCACGATGACATCGTAGAGGGGACGGTGGGGCATCCAGATCGCAGAGGACGTACGGAGTTTCGTATTAATCGTGTTATTGACCCTCGGAAAGAGCCAATAGTCGGACGTTTCTATAATGAACAGGGAGTTGGTCTCGTCATTCCTGATGATAATCGCATTTGTCATGAAATCATCATTCCACCAGAGTCGATAAATGGTGCAAGGCAAGGTAGCGTGGTGGTGGTTGATATTCATCAACGCCCTAACCGTCGCAAAAATGCCGTTGGTAGAATAACCGAAGTGCTCGGTGAGCATATGGCTCCGGGAATGGAAATCGAAATGGCCTTGCGCAATTTTGATATTCCTCACCAATGGCCCAAGGGCGTGACAAAGCAAATTGAAGGTTTAACTGAAGAAGTACCAGAAGAAGCCAAAGTGGGTAAAAAAGATCTTCGAGACCTTCCGCTTGTTACTATCGACGGGGAAGACGCTCGCGATTTTGATGATGCTGTTCATTGTCGGCCTAACAAGTCGGGTGGATGGACGTTATGGGTTGCTATTGCCGATGTAAGTTCTTATGTGAAAATCGGTACTGCATTAGACCAAGAAGCGCAGACTCGAGGGACTTCTGTTTATTTTCCTGAACAAGTCGTACCCATGTTACCTAAAGTGTTATCTAACGGATTGTGCTCACTTAACCCTGATGTAGATCGCCTATGCATGGTGTGTGAGATAAGTATTGATGCTCAAGGGCAACTTGAAGAATATAGCTTCTATGAAGCGGTTATGCGCTCGCATGCTCGCTTGACTTACAATAAAGTTTGGGATTTGCTGAACGGGAGTGAGACCTTACGCGAGCGTTATTCAGATCGCGTTCAGGATTTAGAAGAGCTATATCGTTTGTACCATGCATTAAATCATGCACGAAAGGGGCGCGGCGCGATTGAATTTGAAACGATTGAAAGTAAGTTCGTTTTTAATGCGCAACGAAAAATTTCTCATATTATTCCGATTGAACGCAACGATGCGCATAAGATAATTGAAGAATGTATGATCATGGCAAATGTGTGTGCTGCACAGTACATCGAAAAACACGATGCTCACGCTTTGTTCAGAATACATGATCAACCTGATGAAGATAGGTTAACAACATTTAAGGCATATTTAGCAGAAGTAGGAATACCTTTCTTTATTCAATCTGAACCAACACCTGCACAGTTTACTCAAGTCATGCAAAAAATTCAGGATAGACCTGACAAAGAATTGATTCAAACCATGCTGTTGCGTTCAATGAAGCAAGCAGTTTATTCACCTGATAATATTGGTCACTTCGGGCTTTCATTAAAAGCCTATGCTCATTTTACTTCCCCGATTAGAAGATATCCTGATTTAGTAGTTCACAGAGCAATTAAAGCGATCAACGACCGTTTAGCTCAACAAACATCAAAAACGGGAGGAAAGTCATATTCCATTGAAGAAGTCGAGCAGCTAGGTGAACAGTGTTCTATGGCAGAACGAAGAGCTGATGATGCGACACGCGATGTAGCCGATTGGCTTAAGTGCGAATTCATGCAAGACCACGTTGGTTCAGTATATGAAGGCGTCGTTGCTTCAGTGACCAACTTTGGTTTGTTTGTCAGAATTACTGAATATCAAATCGATGGATTAGTTCACATTACTTCTTTGGGAAAAGACTTTTATCATTTTGAGGATACCAAACAGTGTCTGGTGGGCGAAGTCAGTGGACTGTCTTATCGGTTAGGTGACAAGGTCAACGTAAAAGTTGCGGCGGTCAATTTGGATGATAGAAAAATCGATTTGTTGATTGATGGCTCTGAGTCGCAAGAACGTGGCGCGCGCAAATCTACAAAAAAACGTCCTCCCAATAAACCGCGAAAAAATCTAAAGAGTAATAAAAAACCAAGTCGTTCGGAAAAGCAAAAAACTCAAAGTGGTCGGGCGAAACCACCCACGAAAAAGGGACGGAAAAAAGCAGGCCCATCTAAATCAAAAGGCAAAGCGGGTAAAAAATAAAACTTATAGAACTAGCCTGTTTCACTGTTGAAATAGGCGATAGCGATGGAGCGCTTCTTCAGTGATATCCGTCAAGAATACTTGACCACTGAAATTCCAAGCGAGTGCTTCAAGTCTACTTCCTAGTTTGGGTTTGCCACGTCTAACGTAATTTAATTCGTCATCGTAGAGGGTCGTAATGGGTTTTTGAGTTTCGAGCGCGGTTATCTTGCATGCGAAAAATTCTCCATTTGCGATCGCATTCTTAATAAATCTATATTTTTCTACATGTGTGGGAACATCGTGTTCCCATTTTACGGTCACTGCATCTTCTATTTCTATTTTACTGCTATCATAAAAAATAAATACTTCACTGCTCTGTGCAATGTGATGCTTTCTCGCTTGATTGATCAACACGCCGATTGATTGTTTACCCTGATAATGAGCATCGAATATCCGACTAAAGTTATGATATTCAGAGGGCATACGATGATACAGATAGGAATAAATTGCAGCTCTAGGCCGATTCGTTGCGACCTTTATCGGAATGTGGAGGTTTTTCTGTTGGCTAGTAAATACGCACATTTGTGGGCTAAACCTTGCTTGCAAGACCCTTAGAGCTTGCCTTAAACCTGGTGTCGCGTTATCACTTGATAAAACCGAAAGCTTATCTCTGTTTTTGTTGATAAGCATCTTGAAGAACGATTTGGTCATGTTTGACTTGTCGTTTTCACTTGCTTGTAAATGTAATATGTACCCATCATCACTTACATGCATCACTCTGTAGGGTAATTCTTGTAAATCATAGTCTTTCGTTCGCTCTTGCAAACGCGTAAATGAAACAAGCACTGTGGCGCCTTTAGTCGCTCCAATGGCATCGTCTAGTTCTATTTTTAAACCTTGAACAGAAACGTCTTCAGTGACGGCGTGTGTCGTTTCTGATTTGTTTTTGACCACAACATCCGTGCGAAGCTGATACCGTCTCTCTCTTCTTAGGTCGAGTAGGGCGAATTTGTACGTTTCAATCTCAGCTGGAAGTCGGTTTTTTGCGTGACCAAATACAGATAGGAGCTTTATTTTATCTTTTTCAAGTTCGCGTTGTTGGTAGCATTGTTGGCCAGGAATATGTGTAATATCCGAAAGCGTCAACAAGTGTGACAATGGAGACAATGCGCTTACTAACTTAGGAACCATAGGTCGATTGTGCTGCGAGGACTCTCTGCTAGCACCATCGGGAAGTGAACTTGGTAGATGAGCGTCGTTTGTATTAAGTTGATGACATACTATTTTGTATACGCGCCAACTGGCTTTTCTAGATGCATAACTCAAAAATACATCTTTCAATATAGCGTTTTTCTCTAGTTCGTAATCCGTTGCTGAATAGAAATACACCTTTCCACCGCTCGTATGACTAAAGCAGTATATAAATATGCTTTTATCAGAGTCGCTCTCAAGGATAAGCCTTTTTAACCTTTCCTTGTCGAACAAATAACCGATGGTTGATTTATTGTTCTCATCTTGCCAATAATCAAGAATCTCAATGTTGATATCGTTGACACAAGCAAACTGAACAAAGGGACGAGATATCTTTTCAGTGTTGACAAAAAGGCTCATGCTTGGACAATTTACTGAAAATGCTTGCTCATATATTTTAGTTTCGATTGCTGCTTCGGTGTTTTCGGTATCAATAAGTTTAGGCGTTTTTTGTTCTGCTAAGTAACTTTCAATGAAATTATTGAATAACTTAGGCCCTTCGTCCCACTCTCTGATGAAATGAACTTCAGCTTGCGATTGACCTTTCGAAATACCAGCAACACGATACCCTATTGCTGTACTTTGCAGTTTAGTCTCTTTGTCTAAGCCGACAAACACAATTTGAACTGGGCGGTACCCCTTAATTAACGTTAGTTCGGTTTCGTCGTCCAAACGCGCTTTTATTCCTCGTTTGGAGATGTCCAGTGTCTTACCACAAATCAGAACCGAGGCTGACAAAAAAACACGAATTTCAACTTCTAATTGTACGCGTTCATCTTGCCTTTGAGGAAAGTCTAACAATTGCTCTATGGGGCTAATATAGGTGTGAGAAAATGCCGTATTTTCATGCTTGGGCTTTTCACGCTTTGTTTTGCCTAGCGCTATATCTCGTTGTTTAGAAAAATATCCTATTACGCCATCACGCACACCCACTGCGTAATATTTATAAAGTGCCATCAGATGCTGATAAAGCTCAAATCCTTCATCTGAAATGTAATGTTCAATTCCATCTGACTCTCGAAGTGTGCATTCATCATCGACTAAGGTTCTCAAATCTATCGACTTTATACACGGCTGTGCGAGCCTCTTGATCTCCATGGTCAATAAAAAGCGAGTCTCTTCGCTACAGTCTTTTGCTTTCTCCGCTAAAAGTTCATGGAAATCATCTTCATGAGCCATGGGTGCAAGCGTTTCTATTAGGTACTGATACTTTTCTATTTGTTCGGTCATCTAATAAAAATCATTCATTGTTTATCAAGTAATACGTTCATTTATTCTATATCGGACGACATGCGTGTCTTATAAGGGTAAGTTTATGTTTATTTTCAAATTGTCATATTTGTCGTGTTGCAGGGATACTTAAATACTAATTTCTTGAGAGTAACTAACTTTGAACAGTGGTTTAGTATGTGTATTTATAATTAAGCATGAGAAACCCTCGTTGCTTTATACCTTTTGGAAGAATTCCCCTTTGAATATTGATAAACTAATATGCTTGGTTTAATTGCGAAAGCCGTTAAACAAATCCATAACAAACCGCAAGGAATTTATTAGTGGCACAACATGAATGGTTATATGGCTTACATAGTCTTGATGCTGTCGTTTCGCAAGAGCCAGAACGAATCATAGAATTATTCGTTTTGAAAGGGCGAACCGATGAGCGTTTAAATAATATAATTAACCTGTCTCGCAAAATGGGTGTAAGTATACAATTTTGTAATCGAAAAACGCTCGATGATAAAGTTAAGGGTGAACAGCATCAGGGTATTGTGGCAAAAGCCAGACCAGGAAAAGTATTAGATGAAAATGATCTCGCCCGTATTTTAAGTCATTCAAAAAGTCCATTCATTTTAATACTCGATGGTGTCACAGATCCGCACAATCTAGGTGCTTGTCTTCGCACTGCGGATGCTGCTGGTGTCAACGCAGTAGTCGTGCCAAAGGATAAGTCTGCCTCCTTAAATCCAACTGTTCGAAAGGTCGCATGCGGTGCTGCGGAAGTTATTCCCTTGATACAAGTGACTAATCTCTCAAGGACGATCAAAAGCATACAAGACAGCGGTGTATGGGTTATAGGTACTGCAGGTGAAGCTACTCAATCGCTTTACGAATGTAAATTGTCGGGGCCTATCGCTTTGGTGATGGGGGCTGAAGGTAAAGGGATGCGTAGACTCACGCGAGAAAATTGCGACGAATTGGTTAAATTACCAATGGCTGGCTCCGTGTCTAGTCTCAACGTCTCGGTTGCCACAGGTGTTTGTTTATATGAAATTGTGCGCCAACGGGAGGCGTAAAGGGCTGGTAAAGCCAGTTATTCGTTAATCTTTTTGATACTTTCGTAAAGCCAAAGTAAGGCTTTGTAAAGTACTGTAAAGATTGTGAACCATCACTTATTTTAGGCCCCTTAGACTTCATATGATACGAACAAAACCACTCGGGTTTTGTATATTTACGGAGTCTCAATGGCCATGCCATCAAATTTTTCACCCTTTTTTAAAATATGTTTTTTTACCCTTATGTTGATAACCCTATCTGCTTGTTCAAGTAGCGACGATGATGATGGTGACAACACTGGTCATATCAAGTTTTTTAATGCCTCTCCCAACTCCCCTGGTATTTTCATGACAATTGATGAAGAGCTAGACAGCGAAGACGATGAGGAATACGAATCTACCTTTAGTGCAATAAGTTATGGGAATGCTGGGTCACGAATTGAGCTTGAATCTGATCAGTACTATATAGAGTTGGCTTGGCAAGATGAGGATAGTAGCGAAAGAAGCGACCTAGAAATACTCTTTCAAGATCAAATTGATATTCAAGATGATAATACTTATTGGGTGGTGATGAGTGGCTCTGTCGAATCACCAACCGTTGATATATTTACAATTGCTGATAGAGATGAAGATGAAATCGATGAGGATGCGGATAGCGATGTGTCTAATCTCAGATTACTAAATCTACACCCTGATTACAGCAGCGTTGATGTTTATTTTTCGGATACTGATGAAACGTTTAATGAAGCAACACTTTTAAATACTGCCACCCTTTCAGCGTTGGGTGAAAATATGAAAATCGCTCAAGATCAATAT
Organism: Glaciecola sp. KUL10; assembly: GCF_003203515.1. Taxonomy (GTDB): domain Bacteria; phylum Pseudomonadota; class Gammaproteobacteria; order Enterobacterales; family Alteromonadaceae; genus Glaciecola. The sequence continues at coordinate 505,133 of NZ_BGNG01000002.1, forward strand.
CTTATCTACTTGACCGCGGCGGGCAGTGATGAAGTGTTGTTTTCTTCTGACGATGTTAGTTTTAGTTTTAATGCGCAATACGTTATTTCGTTGCGTGAAAACCAAGGTAGTGGCGGGGCACCTTTTGTTATTGATGTAATCACCAATACATCAATAACAGAATATTCGTCAGCAGAATCACTTGCTAAAATAACAGTATTTAATGGCCTAAATTTAAATGAAAACGACCTGACTTATAATGGAGCCGTCGACGTTGTGATAGAGGGTGTGACAGACATACCATTAATCGATGCTCTTAACTATAGCGAATTTAGTCAGTCTTTTCAGGTTGATAGTGGCGATTATCGTTTCAGTGTGACAAATGATGATACGCAATTAGCTATGTTAGAAAATCGTTTGTTGAGTCTCTCTCAAAATACCAATCAGTCATTGTTTTTATACTGGACAGAGGAAGCCGTTGACGAAGATGGAGATGGTAATGTCGATGAAAACGACGATGGTATAATAGATGAAATTAGACCGATTGTGAGTTCTGTATTAGTCGACAACTCTGAGCTTCAGCGCTTGTATGACAAGCAGATTACATTGCTAAATTTAGTACAATCAGATGATTTTTCTACAGTGGCAATCTACTTTGTTAAATCAAATGAGATTATCAGCACCACAAGTAATGTTCGCCGTTTAGCGCAAGGTGTGTCTAGTTCAATCACATTACTTAACAATACATATTCTGTTTTCGCAGTTGCTGAAATCGATGGAAATGAAATCATTTTGGATGAATTGACGCTTACCTTAGATGAGGACACTGAAGATCAATTTCTATTACTAGAGCAAGACGATGATGCGGGAAGCGGATACGTTCTCACTTTATTTTCTCAAAATAACTAACTAATCCCGACAGATGTTGTCTTTAACAATGCGCTGAATACTTATTCAGCGCTACTTTTAATAGTAAGCTTAGAACCAGGCGTATCAACGCAAAGAAGAATTGTGCATGAAGAAACAAACAAAAATACTACTGCTTCAAAATGATCAATCCCTTGGATTTCGGCTCAGTAATTTGCTTGGTTTAGAAGGATATTTTGTTCATTGTGCCAGTAGTCAAGCTGAAGGGCTCAAAGCAGTAAAAGGATCATGTTTTGATATTTGCTTATTAGACATGAATTTAGACGGGGGAATGAACTTTGACACGCTCACTAAACTAAGAATGAGGAGTCAATTACCAATCATCGTATTATCGAATGCCCAACGTGAACAAGTGAAAATTACTTACCTTGAATCAGGCGCAGACGATGTTATCAATAAACCCATCAATGAAAGAGAGCTCTTGGCAAAAATCAACGCGATATTGAGGAGAGAACTTTATGCAAAGCAGCAATATAGTACTCAGGATATTCATATTGGCGCGCTAGCCCTATTACGCAAATCAAGAGAAGTTTACTTTCATAAAAAACCGCTCCCACTGACGGACACAGAGTATTGTTTATTAGAACTAATGACAACTAATTGCGGAGCTATTGTTTCCAAAGAACAAATTAGTGAACGCGTATTTAAGAGGTCATTAGAAAAATATGACCGCAGTATCGATATGCATTTGAGTAATTTGAGGAAAAAAATGTCGATGAGCGGATGCCAACAGTTGATAAAAACGATTCGTGGAAGTGGTTATATGATGATGACGCCTTAGATCTTGATTTCTCGACTTTCCAACACCATACCCTCCTCCTATACAAAATTGCCCATTGAATTTACGAAAGATGAGCACATATCAAAGATATCGAAGGAAAATAAGATTCCTTAGGACTAAGTAGCTTAGTACTTCAAATTAAACTATCACTAAGTCATATTTTCTGTTATAGTTTCGCGCCCTTTTTGTGGGGGTATGGTCTATTTGTTGTCATTGATAATTAAAAATTCTTTAAAAATCAAGGCGCATATAGCAGCTTAGAGACTCATTTGAGTCATTAATATTTAACAGCGGAGCACTAACATGATCCAAATGCAAACTAACCTGGACGTTGCAGATAACAGCGGCGCTCGCAGGGTTCAGTGTATTAAGGTTCTTGGTGGCTCGCATCGCCGTTATGCACATATCGGTGATGTCATCAAAGTTACTGTTAAGGAAGCAATTCCTCGCGGTAAAGTAAAAAAAGGTGATGTCCTGAATGCAGTGGTGGTGCGTACTAGAAAAGGCGTTCGTCGTGCTGATGGTTCGACCATTCGTTTCGATAACAACGCAGCTGTTTTGCTTAACGCAAACAAGCAACCAATTGGTACGCGTATCTTTGGCCCGGTCACAAGAGAACTTCGTGGAGATTCATTCATGAAGATCATCTCATTGGCCCCTGAGGTACTATAAGGAGTCACGATAATGGCTAATAAAATTCGTCGTGATGATGAAGTAGTCGTATTAGCGGGTAAAGACAAAGGAAAAATAGGCAAAGTCCTAAAAGTCCTTCCGTCTAAAAGCCGTTTAGTAGTTGAAGGTGTCAACATTATCAAGAAGCACACTAAGCCTAACCCTCAATTGGGTGAGCCAGGTGGCGTGATTGATAAAGAAGCAACCATTCATGTGTCTAATGTAGCGATTGTTAACCCAGCTACGGGTAAAGCAGATCGCGTTGGTTTCCGTTTGGAAGGCGAGCAAAAAGTTCGTTTCTTCAAATCAAACGGCGAACTAGTTTAATTAATTGGAGAGTACGATGGCGAAACTGCATGATTTCTATAAAGAAACAGTAGTAGCTGAACTTGCAAAGCAGTTCGGGTACAAAAGCGTCATGCAAGTCCCTCGGATTGAAAAAATCACCTTAAACATGGGTTTGGGTGAAGCAGTAGCTGACAAGAAAGTGCTAGAAGCAGCGCAAGCTGATATGGCGGCTATCACTGGTCAAAAACCAGTTGTCACTGTTGCAAGAAAATCTGTAGCGGGTTTTAAAATCCGTGAAGGTTATCCGATTGGCTGTAAAGTGACCTTACGCGGCGAGCGTATGTGGGAATTCCTTGAGCGTTTAATCTCAATCACAATTCCACGTATCCGTGACTTCCGTGGTCTTAACCCGAAATCTTTTGACGGTCGAGGCAACTATAGCATGGGTGTACGCGAGCAAATTATTTTCCCTGAAATCGATTTCGATAAAGTGGATAAAGTACGCGGTATGGATATCACTATCACTACCAGCGCTGAAAATAACGAAGAAGCACATGCACTATTAAGCGCATTCAGCTTCCCGTTTAGAAAATAAGGTGTAGGGTTATGGCAAAAGAATCAATGAAGGCGCGCGAAGTAAAACGTGCCAAGCTGGTTAAGAAGTATTCGGCGAAGCGCATTGCTTTAAAAGCAATCATCAACGACGTAAATGCTTCTGAAGAAGAGCGTTGGGACGCTGTTCTTAAGCTGCAACAACTTCCACGTGATTCGTCACCGTCACGTCAGCACAACCGCTGCCGTATCACGGGTCGTCCACATGGTTTCCTACGCAAATTTGGTCTTTCTCGTATTAAGCTTCGTGAAGCTGCAATGCGTGGTGAAGTCCCTGGCCTTAAAAAAGCTAGCTGGTAAGGAGAGCAGACTATGAGCATGCAAGATCCTATCGCGGATATGTTTACCCGAATTCGTAACGGCCAATTGGCTTCTAAAGTTGCGGTTTCTATGCCTTCATCAAAAGTACGTGTTGCTATCGCAAAAGTACTTGAAGCAGAGGGTTATGTCGAAGGATTCAGCGTAGAAGAAGGCGTTAAGCCAACTCTTACTGTTACGTTGAAGTATTTCGAAGGTAAAAAAGTAATTGATACAATCGAACGAGTCAGTCGTCCCGGTTTACGCATCTACAAGAAAAAAGATGAGTTACCAAAGGTTATGGGCGGACTTGGGATTGCTATCGTGTCTACCTCAAAAGGTGTGATGACCGACCGTGCTGCGCGTAATGCAGGCATGGGTGGTGAGATCATCGGTTATGTAGCATAACAAGGGGATAATATATGTCACGTATAGCAAAAGCTCCTGTTACCGTTGCATCTGGCGTTGAAGTTACTATCGCTGGGCAAGAAGTAACAGTTAAAGGCACAAAAGGTACGCTTAACCGTGTATTCAACGATGCTGTAGAAGTTGTACAAGAAGACGCAGAGTTAAAGGCACTTCCTCGTGAAGGTTTCGCTAATAACTGGGCTCAAGCTGGTACCGCTCGCGCATTATTAGATCAAATGGTTACAGGCGTTACAGCAGGTTTTGAAAAGAAACTTCTATTGAATGGTGTTGGTTACCGTGCTCAAGCACAAGGTAGCAAACTTAACCTGACTCTAGGCTTTTCACACCCGGTTGTTTACGAAATGCCTCAAGGCATTACTGTCGAAACTCCTACACAAACTGAAATCGTCGTCAAAGGCGTTGATAAGCAGGTTGTAGGTCAAGTTGCTGCGAACATTCGCGCATACCGTCCACCAGAGCCTTATAAAGGTAAGGGTGTTCGTTACGCAGACGAGAATGTACGTCGTAAAGAAGCTAAGAAAAAGTAGGTAGGTGATACGATGGATAAGAAATCAGCTCGCTTACGCCGCGCCACTCGCGCTCGTAAGAAGATCAGTGAATTAGCTGCGCATCGCTTGGTTATTAACCGTACACCACGCCACATTTACGCTCAGTTAATCGCTCCAAGCGGTTCTGAAGTGTTAGCGTCAGCTTCAACGGTAGAAAAAGACCTTAAAGGTTCTTTAAGCTACACAGGTAACGCAGAAGCAGCGGCGGCAGTGGGTAAAGCAATCGCAGAACGTTCTATTGAAGCAGGCATTAAAAAAGTTGCTTTCGATAGAAGTGGTTTTAAATATCACGGTCGTGTGAAAGCACTGGCTGATGCCGCGCGTGAAGCCGGTCTTCAGTTCTAGGAGTTAATTATGGCTAAAGTAGAAGTTCAACAACAAGGTGACTTGTTAGAAAAGCTTATCGCTGTTAACCGTGTATCGAAAGTTGTTAAAGGTGGTCGCATCTTTAGTTTCACAGCTTTGACAGTGGTTGGCGATGGCAATGGCCGTGTTGGTTTTGGTTACGGTAAAGCACGTGAAGTGCCTGCTGCGATCCAAAAAGCAATGGAAAAGGCACGACGCAACTTAGTTGACGTTGACCTTAACGGCAATACGCTACAACACCCAATTAAAGGTCGTCATTCAGGCTCTAAAGTCTACATGCAACCTGCATCAGAAGGTACTGGTATTATTGCCGGTGGTGCAATGCGTGCAGTACTTGAAGTTGCTGGTGTTCAGAACGTACTTTCAAAATGCTACGGTTCTACAAACCCAATCAACGTTGTTCGTGCAACAGTTAATGCTCTAGTGGAGATGAATTCACCAGAGAAAATTGCTGCTAAACGTGGTTTGTCAGTCAAAGATATTTTGGGGTAATCGAACATGTCTAAGATGATCAAAGTAAAGCAAACTAAAAGCTCAATCGGCCGTTTACCTAAGCACAAAGCTACATTAGTGGGTTTAGGTTTACGTAAGATCGGACAAGTACGTGAGTTGGAAGATACTCCGTCAGTTCGTGGCATGATCAACCGTGTTCAATACATGGTTGAGATAGTAGAGGAGTAATTCATGAGACTTAATACTCTTGCTCCTGCCGAAGGAGCTAAAAATTCAGGTAAGCGCGTTGGTCGTGGTATCGGTTCTGGCTTAGGCAAAACTGGTGGTCGCGGTCACAAAGGTCAAAAGTCTCGTTCAGGCGGGTCTGTTAAGCCAGGTTTTGAAGGCGGTCAAATGCCAATTCAACGCCGTTTACCGAAATTCGGTTTTACGTCACGTAAATCGTTTGTATCTGACCAAGTTACACTTAGTGAAATTGCTAAGGTAGAAGGTGATATCGTTTCTTTAGAAACTTTAAAAGCAGCAGGACTTATTAAGAAAGAAGTTCTGTTTGTTAAAGTGATGAAGAGCGGTGAAGTAACTCGCCCACTTACTTTGCAAGGCATTAAAGTGACTAAAGGTGCACTTGAAGCGATTAATGCGGCTGGCGGTAAGGTAGAGGAATAAGCTAAATGGCAAAACCAGGACTAGATGCAGGAGCAAAAGGCGGATTGAGTGAACTCAAATCGCGTCTGTTATTTGTTCTTGGAGCAATCATAGTGTTTAGGCTCGGGTCTTATGTACCCATTCCTGGTATCGATGCAAACGTGTTGTCTCAATTATTTGAACAACAAAAGGGCACCATTGTAGAGATGTTTAACATGTTCTCTGGTGGTGCACTTGAGCGTGCTTCGGTACTAGCATTAGGAATAATGCCTTACATTACTGCTTCGATTATCGTGCAATTGCTTTCGCATATGCATCCTCCATTGATGGAGTTAAAGAAAGAAGGTGAAGCAGGTAGACGCAAAATCAGTCAGTACACGCGTTATTTAACCTTAGTACTTGCAACATTCCAATCAATCGGAATAGCAACTGGTCTGCCTAATCTAATCCAAGGTTTAGTGATAAACCCCGGACTTGGTTTTTACTTTACAGCGGTAGTGAGCTTAGTAACTGGAACTATGTTCCTAATGTGGCTAGGTGAGCAAATTACAGAACGCGGTATTGGTAATGGTATTTCTATCCTTATCTTTGCTGGCATCGTAGCGGGTCTTCCAACAGCGATTGGTCAAACTGCTGAACAAGCACGACAAGGTGATATCAACCTTCTGTTCTTGTTCGTCATCGGTGCAATCATAATGGCATTAACTTATCTTGTTGTGTTTGTAGAGCGTGGTCAGCGTCGTATCGTCGTTAATTACGCAAAGCGTCAACAAGGTCGCAAAGTGTTTGCGGCGCAAAGCTCTCACCTTCCTTTAAAGGTGAACATGGCGGGTGTTATCCCACCAATCTTTGCTTCTAGTATCATTTTGTTCCCAGGAACAATTGCCGGTATGTTTGGTCAAAATGAGACTTTCTCGTTTTTGACTGATGTATCACTAGCATTGTCTCCAGGTCAGCCGTTATACGTTATGTTGTATGCTGCAACGATTATATTCTTTTGCTTTTTCTATACTGCATTGGTGTTTAATCCGCGCGAAACTGCTGATAATTTGAAGAAGTCTGGTGCGTTTGTACCTGGTATTCGTCCAGGTGAGCAGACATCACGTTATATCGATAAAGTGATGACACGCTTAACGCTAGCTGGAGCTCTCTATATTACCTTTATTTGTTTGGTGCCTGAATTCTTACTATTGTGGTTTAACGTTCCGTTTTACTTCGGTGGTACATCACTACTCATTATTTGTGTAGTGGTGATGGATTTCATGGCGCAGGTGCAGACCCACTTGATGTCACATCAATACGGGGATGTTCTTAAGAAAGCCAATCTGAAAGGCTAGGCACTACGCCTAGTCCTAAGTTGGCCAATTACGGAGTGATGTAATGAAAGTTCGTGCATCCGTTAAAAAGATTTGCCGTAACTGCAAGATCATTAAACGTAACGGCGTTGTAAGAGTGATCTGTGTAGAGCCTAAGCATAAGCAAAGGCAAGGTTAATCAAACTCTTTTTATAAAGAGCTCTTTTATTAGAGAAAAGATGGTTTTTAATATCGGGGGCTGTACTGGCGCCCGAGCCTTAAAACCTTTATTTGCAATTTAGTTGCTGGGTAAGTATCCTATCGGGCTTTTTAGGCTAGCAACAATTAATTAGAGGAGTGCTGTTAATGGCCCGTATCGCTGGCATTAACATTCCTGAACACAAGCATGCTGTTATCGCTATCCAAGCTATCTTTGGTATCGGTCAGACTCGCGCCAAAGAAATTTGCGTGAACGCAGGTGTTTCAGAATCAACCAAGATCAAAGATCTTGATGAAGCGACTATTGATAAACTTCGTGACGAAGTTGCAAAATTCACCGTTGAAGGTGATTTGCGCCGTGAAGTATCAATGAGTATTAAACGTTTGATGGATTTAGGTTGCTTCCGTGGTATTCGCCACCGTCGTAGCTTACCTCTACGTGGTCAGCGCACTAAAACAAATGCGCGTACCCGTAAAGGCCCACGTAAACCTATTAAGAAGTAAGCGAGGGAGAATAAGTTATGGCTAAAGCACCAGCTCGCGCACGTAAGCGCGCAAAACGTCAAGTTGCAGACGGTATGGCTCATATCCATGCGTCTTTCAACAACACAATTGTGACTATCACCGACCGTCAAGGTAACGCTCTTTCTTGGGCTACTTCTGGTGGATCTGGTTTCCGTGGTTCGCGTAAATCAACTCCTTTTGCTGCTCAAGTAGCTGCAGAAAGAGCAGGCGCTGCTGCACAGGAATACGGCCTTAAGAACATCGAAGTGTTCGTTAAAGGTCCAGGTCCAGGTCGTGAATCTGCAATTCGTGCGTTAAACGCAACGGGTTACAAAATCACAAATATTACCGATGTGACACCTATACCTCACAACGGTTGTCGTCCACCGAAAAAACGTCGCGTTTAATCGACGGACAGTTGGAGAAAGATCATGGCTAGATATTTGGGTCCAAAACTCAAACTAAGTCGTCGTGAAGGAACAGACTTGTTCCTTAAGAGCGGCGTAAGAGCAATTGATAGCAAGTGTAAAATTGACACTGCACCAGGTCAACACGGCGCGCGTCGCGGTCGTTTGTCAGACTACGGTGTTCAATTGCGTGAAAAGCAAAAAGTTCGTCGTATGTATGGCGTACTGGAAAAACAGTTCAGAAACTACTATAAAGAAGCTGCACGTCTTAAAGGCAACACAGGTGAAAACTTGTTGCAACTTCTTGAGCAACGTCTTGATAACGTTGTTTACCGTATGGGTTTCGCGAGTACTCGCGCAGAAGCTCGTCAACTAGTTAGCCACAAAGCTATCGTAGTTAACGGTCAAGTAGTTAACATTCCATCTTTCAACGTTAAAGCTGAAGATGTGGTTGCTGTTCGTGAAAAAGCGAAAAAACAGGCTCGTATTGTGGCTGCACTAGAATTAGCAGACCAACGCGAAAAACCAACATGGTTGGAAGTTGACAACACTAAAATGGAAGGAACGTTTAAGCGTCTTCCAGAAAGAACGGATTTGTCTGCGGACATTAACGAACAGTTGATTGTCGAACTTTACTCGAAGTAATCGTTAAGATTATAAAGAGAAAGATTAACTAAAGAGGAAACATTGTGGGTTCAGTGACCGAATTCCTAAAGCCAAGATTAGTTGAAATTGAAAACGTTTCACCTACTCGTGCAAAAGTAACACTAGAGCCATTAGAGCGCGGCTTCGGCCATACTCTTGGTAATGCATTACGTCGTATCTTGCTTTCGTCTATGCCAGGTTGTGCAGTGACAGAAGTCGAAATTGACGGTGTATTACATGAGTACAGCACTAAAGAAGGTGTTCAAGAAGATGTAATCGAAATTTTGCTTAACCTTAAGGGACTAGCAGTACTTCTCGAAGGAAAAACCGAAGCGACACTTACACTAGTTAAATCTGGTGCAGGTGCAGTCGTTGCAGGTGACATCCAGCACGATGGTGACGTTGAGATTGTTAACCCAGATCATGTTATTTGTACTTTGACTGGTGATGCTGAAATCAGCATGCGCATCAAAGTAGAAATGGGTCGCGGTTATGTCCCAGCTTCAACTCGTCGTTCCTCTGAAGATGATGATCGTCCAATTGGTCGTTTATTAGTTGATGCTTCATACAGTCCTGTAGAGCGTATTGCTTATTCAGTAGAGTCAGCTCGTGTTGAACAACGCACTGACTTAGATAAGTTAATTATCGATATGGAAACTAACGGCACGTTAGATCCAGAAGAAGCCATTCGTCGCTCTGCAACTATCTTAGCTGAGCAATTAGATGCGTTCGTAGAATTACGTGACATCTCTGAGCCAGAAGCGAAAGAAGAGAAGCCTGAATTTGATCCAATACTACTTCGTCCAGTTGACGATTTAGAATTAACGGTTCGTTCGGCTAACTGTTTGAAAGCGGAAGCTATCCAATATATTGGTGACCTGGTACAGCGTACTGAAGTTGAACTTCTTAAAACGCCAAACCTTGGTAAGAAGTCGCTTACAGAAATTAAAGATGTACTGGCGTCTCGTGGACTTTCACTAGGTATGCGCCTAGAGAACTGGCCACCAGAGTCAATCGCTGAAAAAGATTAATCAGTCTTCAGACTGATTTGTAAAGAAGGATATAGCTATGCGCCATCGTAAAAGTGGTAGACAGTTAAATCGTAATAGCAGCCACAGACAAGCTATGTTTAAAAACATGGCGGGTTCATTGGTCAAGCACGAAGTTATTAAAACTACGTTGCCAAAAGCGAAAGAACTGCGAAGAGTAATTGAGCCGCTAATCACACTAGCAAAAGTAGACAGCGTTGCAAACCGCCGTCTAGCAATGGCTAGAACTGCTGATAAAGAAGTGGTAGGTAAACTATTTAATGAACTGGGTCCGCGTTATGAAACTCGCCCAGGTGGTTATTTGCGTATTTTGAAGTGCGGATTCCGCGCTGGTGACAATGCGCCAATGGCTTATGTTGAGTTAGTTGACCGTCCTATTGTTGAAACTGCAGAAGAAGAAGTAGTTGAAACAGTTGAAGACTAGACTTCACAATAACAAAAAACCCGCTTAATTGCGGGTTTTTTTATGCCTAGGATTGTATATCCAAACATAAATGATTGCTGATATCACTACCTAGTAGTGAACAGACGTGTATTGTCGGGCTTTATCCTCACTCAAACCACCCCTCATCGCAGAGTCTATAAATGCTTGCTCTTCTATGCCTCTATCACGAGCCAGTTCTGTTAATCTATGCATAGCCTCGGGATGCATCGCTAGTTGCTCGACAGATATGATTATCATAGATTCTGATTCGGAAGAGTCCATCGGAAACAGTGCTAAAAGCGCATCGATAACATACTTTCCTACCAAAGGAACTTCTTTAATTGTAGTAACCAAGATATCTAAGGCTTTATTGGGGTAGGAAGCTACAAGTGTTTTTGCAATCTGATCTGCTGAGTCGGGCTCTACCAATACAGCTGTTTTAACGAGTTCATTAAAGTTTTCAGGAGAAAATTTACAAGCTGCTTCAGCAGCAAATTCTGCATAACTCGGCTCTGCATTTATTGCTAATCTCAATAATTCTGTTGGCTCTGCTAGGTCTCGCTCTATTGCTAACTTTAAAAATTCGTCTACAAAAGCTGGTTGAGTTGAAACAGCAGCCGACAAGATCTGACGAAAGCGCTCTGGGTAGGTATCAAATGCTATCTTAACAATATCTACAGACTTTTCTGGGTACCTTGCTATAAAAGTGCGAACTGCTGTGCCAACTGAGTTGCTTGATCTTACTTGGTTGACAAACAATTGACTGCTATGACTAGGTTCAACCTTAAGTTCCATACTTTTGTTGGGTTCTGCCGATACCTTAGCAACCATTACAAAGATACTCAGTGTTGCTAAACTTACCAAATTTTTATTCATTAAAACTACCTTAAACAAAAGCTCTATCTATATGTCGGCGACAACACTATATTTGTTACGAAAAGGTTAATCTACAGCTATATAAAAAAACATTCAATTTTTTACAGTATTTCTATTGACCTATTCGTATAAATGACTACAATGCGCGTCGCTTTGAAGAGAAGACCGCGTAGCGAATCTCAAATAAGACAATTAGTTTGGTAATTCGTTT
>NZ_BGNG01000003.1 GCF_003203515.1 Glaciecola sp. KUL10
TTTTCTAGCCAAGCTAACAACTTATTAGCAAGAATGCCGAATATGCACAATCGTACAGCTGCTTCATCCCACCAACCTATGTATTCTAAAACCTTGTTATACAACGTTTAAATCAACAATACCAATGAATCAAAACTTAAACAGGCTTGTATTTAGCGAGACTGGGTAAAGTGGGTTTTCTCTCTATACCCATATTGACTGCTAAGCCCATGATTTTAAAAAACATTTATGTGATTTATTTTGCGGTTTAGCAAGTCATCAGATGTGGCATAGCGAGCCAAACACTAATAGTTATAAAAAAAGGATTTTTTATGTCTAAATATATAGAAAAAGTACGCCATGTAATTCGTGTAAAACAATTTAGTTTGCGTACTGAAAAAGCATATATTGATTGGATAAAGCGCTTTATCCGTTTCAATGAAAAACAGCACCCTGACAATATGGGAGAAAAAGAAGTTGAGCGCTTTTTAACGCATCTCGCAGTTAAAAAAGAAGTATCACCCGCAACTCAAAACCAAGCGCTTTGTGCGCTAGTATTTCTTTATCGGCATGTTGTAGAACGTGAACTTGTCGACATGAAATTTGGGTATACTAAAAAAGAGAAGCGCATTCCAACTGTGATATCTCCCAAAGAGGTTGAAGCAATTTTATTTCATTTGCCTAGCCTGCATTGCCTGATTGCATCAATTCTTTTTGGATGTGGACTGCGTATCAATGAAGCATTAGCTTTACGTATTAAAGACATTAACTTTGAAGACAATACCGTTTTCATTTTTCGCGGCAAAGGTAAAAAGGACCGATACTCTATACTTCCGTTGACGCTAAAAGAGCCTCTAAAAAAGCAAATCGGAAAAGCAAAGCGAATCCATGAAAGGGATCTTTCTGAAGGATATGGCAAAGCTTCGGTTCCCAAGGCTCTTCACCGAAAGTACAAATATGCAATGCAGGATACGGCTTGGCAGTACATCTTTCCCTCTACATCAAGGTGTATACACCCTTATGACGGCTACATATGTAGACACCACCTACACGAAACCGCCTTTCGCAAAGCGCTACGCAAGGCCGTGCTATTATCAAATGTAAATAAAAGAGTGACATCACATACCTTCAGACATTCTTTTGCCACTGAGATGTTAAAATCATCAACTGATATCCGAACACTTCAAGAATTAATGGGACATTCAGATATTCGCACTACTGAAATATACACACATGTAGTTGGAGATAAATTTGCAGGTAGTACAAGCCCATTAGACAGGTTTAACGGCAAAGGCGAATCGACGTGACTTGCAACGATTTAACCCCCAGACCTGTCTTATAAGTATTTTTAAAGAATTTTTGTAATAAAGCCTTTTTACTGCAGACTATAAGTATAACGGTGTTTTCACGACTCTTAAAAAGGCATGACTTGAGTCTACATTTTGAAACTATAATCAAAGAACATGGAGGTTTACTCTCTAGGGTGGCGAGCACCTATGAGGCAAACTTAAGCGTGAGGCAAGAGCTTTATCAAGAGATATGTATCGCTGTCTGGCAAAGCCTGAAAAGCTTTAAACATCAGTCGAGCATTAAAACTTATATTTTGCGCGTTGCCCATAATCGATGTATTACACACGTTAATAAAGAAGCAAACAGCTTTAAATCGCACACCGAAAACGACGCGTTAGAACAAGCAGATAAAACGCTAATCAATCACAATGGTGATATAAAATCACTCGAAACTGACCTGATGCAATCTCAACAGCTTGAACAAATGTTATCGTTTATTAGGGAGTTAAAGCTCCCTGCTCGGCAAGTTATTACCTTATCATTAGAGGGCTTAGCTTATGATGAGATTGCAGACATCACGGGTTTAAGTAAAACGAACATCGGCGTCATGATTACCCGTATTCGCCAACAAATTAAAGAGCAATTAGCTGATGCATAATTCACCTGACAATGATCCTTTAGCGGGCATTTGGCAAACACAACAAACGCTCAATATAGATAGCCAACAGGTTGCTAAACAAGCGCAAGAGCAAGTTTATAAGCAGCGTTTTTATATTTTCTTAGACTTCTTAAGCTTAAGTCCATTTGCCCTCTTGTTTTTAATTGATTTCACATTTCCGCCCTTTCTTAAAGTACTGACTGCAATCGTATTTATCGCTGGGCTATCAATGGTCATCTACTTTACGAAACTGCGCTGGAATGCTGCATTTGCGCAAACTCAAACAACCGCTGATTATTTAACGTTATTGATAAAGCAATATGAAAACAATGCACTGATCGCACGCATCAATAAACATTCAGCGTGGATATCATGCATCGTATCAGTAATTGCAATGGCTTTAGCGCTGCACTTTAGTGACAGAACCTGGGAAGAACGCGGTCTTAGGGTTGTCATAATTTGTATCATTATGATCGTGCTACTGGCCGCTTGGTATATATGGGCCGATAAACGCCAACAGCGATTTAAAGATCAAGCGGATAGGTTGAGAGAAGTGAATATGCAGTGATAGAAAAGGCTTGGTGCAAATCACACCAAGCTTATGATTTAGTAAATCTACGCGTTTACTAGAGACTACTTCAAAAAATCAGCCAAAGCCTTACCCAAACCATGCAGACCTTTGACAGTTTTTTCGTCAGTCACGTCACCTTCATCATTGACTAATTTCGAAACACCGCTCACCGCAAGCTGGTTAGGAAGCACAATCATACTGATATTTCCCAATAACATTCTTAAAGGTACTAAACCACGAATACCGCCTAAACCACCAGGTGAAGCAGCCATAATAACAGCCGCTTTATTTTTAAACGCTTGCAGTGGCTTTTCGCCCTCTTGCATCCTTGATGCCCAATCGATTGCGTTTTTTAACAATGCGCTATATCCAGAGTTATATTCTGGGCTGGCAATTAAAAATCCATCGTGTGCCATTAGCAGGTCTTTAAACGCTTGCGCTTTTTCGGGCATGCCTTCACTCGCTTCCAAATCTTCGTTGAATATGGGCATATCAAACTCACTCATGTCGATAACGGTGACTTCAGCACCTTGCGCTATTGCGCCTTCTGCTGCGCACTTTACGATTGAATGATTGTATGAGCCTTTTCTGCCACTGCCTGAGAATGCGAGTATCTTTGCCATGTTACTTCCTAGTTATGATTACTTAATCGTGTTTATATCATACGACAAGAAGTATTTTTGGTTTAGAAAACAATCTGTATTCAAAGAAACTAGGAATCTGGTTAATTAGCACGTCACGTTAATCAGGTGCTACGTTGCATAAACTCTAAAGCTTTTGGAATCGCATCAGCGTAACGTTTAACATCTGCAATTCGCCCTGCACTCACGCGTGACCAATTTTGATATGTTCGATATTGTCCTCGAATCAATATGTTCTCTTTTGCCATTGCCATTCTAAAGGCATTTGCATCGCCATTTTTTCCCAAATCGACAAATACGAAGTTTGTACTTGACGGGAGCGCGCTTAAACCATTTGCTTTGACAGCATCCAGAATTATACCTTTAGCTTCAGAAATTTTGTCTCTTGAGAATTTTATAAATGACTGGTCATTAAAACTGGCTATGGCTGCTGCAAGACCGGCTTGATTGATCGTGTAAGTTCCCAATCCATACCGATTTATCCATTCTATTTTTTCTGGTGCGCCTAACATGTACCCTACCCGTAAGCCCGCAAGTCCGTATATCTTTGAAAACGTTCTTGCAACAATCACGTTGTGTCCCTGTTTAATAAGTGGCACCATCGAGTTTTTTACGGGGTCATCAATCAGTTCGTTGTATGCTTCATCAACTAAGACCAAGGTTTTCTTCGATGCTTTTATGCAAAATTCTTTCAATTTAATAGGGTCTAGCGTTTTTCCTGTTGGGTTATTCGGATTGCAGACGTGCACCATCGCAACATCTTCGTCAATCGCTTGATACAAAGCATCAAGGTCAATATCTAAGTCTGCAGTATTGGGGACGCGTTTAATTTCAGGCCCACCTTGCTTCAAAGGAACACTGGACGTTGTGTCCCAAAATAAGTCTGGGCCAAGAATGGTCCCCTTTGATGCAGCAGCCATCGCAGCGAAAGACAAAACAGGGCTAGAGCCAGCGCTCAATGAGATGTTTTCCCGTTCTAAACCGTAGTATTCACCCAACATATCTAAGAGTTTCATTGCAGCAGGATAAGCATAATAAGCACCACCTGTTGAAATTGCTTCTGTCATCGCCTTAATAGCATCGGGGCTGGGCCCAAAAGGGTTTTCATTAGCATTTAACTTTGCGATACCTGGCTTTGGACCATAATATAGTTTTTCAACAGCAACTTTATCAGCGTGGGTGGCGCCAGAGTATGTTAAAATTCCAGCAGCACTGACTGCAGAAGCTGCTAGCGTGCGACCTAAAAATAATCTTCTTGAATGATTGTAGCTCATAACTTTTTTTCCTTTTTTATAAAGTTTTTTAGCCATTGAAGTACTTGTAAAACATTGCAAACGAAACGACGACGAGGTAGACACCGAAAGCTCTTTTTAGTCTCGTTTCGTTAAAGTGATGGGCCAATTTGACGCCAATTGGGGCCGTTAAGATTGACCCAATGCTTATGAAGAACAAAGCTGGAAGATTGATATAGCCAACAGTACCAAATGGTAACTGCGTGTTAGGAACTTGCTCCATCAGCAAAAAACCAATAGTACCGGGCAACCCTATCAAAACACCCACACCAGCAGCGGTGGCGACAGCTTGTTGTATCGTGCGCCTACAGACAGTCATGGTGATTACCATTGGCGTCCCACCTCCAATGCCAAGTAAGGCAGAAAAGCCTCCCAACACAAATGCAAAAGATGCTTTAAGCATACCTTGAGGCATGGCGTGTGATGCTCCTTCACGCACCACCAGCGTAGGAAACAAAAAATAAACGGAGTAAAACAAAACACCACCAGCAAATATGACCGTCAGCATTGAACTATCACTATTATTGGCGATTAAAATTCCGCCAAGTGCTCCCAATACAATCCAAGCAGACCAAGACTTTAAAAGCTTGAAATCAACTGCTCCTTTTTTGTTATGAGCAACCAAAGCTCTTGCACTAGAAATCACGATTGAAGCTAATGATGTCCCAATGGCAACTTTCACTAATTCTTGGGATTCGACAACGAATAAAGGAAACACGGCTGTGAGGGCTGGCACAACGACAAACCCTCCGCCATTTCCAAATAGACCGGAGGTGAAACCTGCGGCCGCACCAGCAATACAAAGTGCAACCACAAGCCAGATAATATTAACATCCATATAATTCGCTGCTAAAACTTGGCGACGAGCTTGGTGTAATAAAATCCACCTTGCCAATCAACAACCGAATCTGAGCGGTAAATTCGGCCGCAACATGAATCACCAGGTAAATCAGAAGGATCAGGGTAGTTATCAAATAAGTTTCTTACACCAAAAGCCAAGGACAAGGTTTCAGTTATGAAATATGTGCCTTCAAGATCCACAAAGACCTCTGAGCCAAACGTTTGCACGTCATCTCCGTCAATATTGTCGTACTCTCCGTAGTAGCTAAGTCGAACAAGCCCTTGAAATGATTCATATGCATGTTTTGCCGAAAAGACTCCGCGCATTGTTGGCGTGCCATTTTCAAAATCAAACTGGTTTTCGGCATTTAAGAATTCACTAGGGTCTGAGGCAAATTCTGTCTTATTGTAGTTGATCGAACCTGTGAGCATAGTGTCACCCAACTCACCTTTAAGTGAATAGGTGGCAACAAAGTCTACCCCTTCAGTTGACGTGTCAAATGCGTTTTGAAAGTAGTTTACTCCACCGATTGACTCAGCACCGACGACACCGGCTGCTTGTAATGCTAAGAAATTATCATATGCGTCACCACTGCTAGCGTCGGACGATACATCACGTGTTGAAACCGCATTAACCCTATCTTCCAGTTCAATTAAGTAGTAATCAAGCGTGATATTCAATTGTCCAAAATCCGCAGTGACACCAAAGGTATAGTTAGTAGACGTTTCTGGTTTTAGGGCATTTGCACCAAGCGCTTGAGCAACAGCGCCCGAAGCAGGGAATAAACCGACTGCCACTGGTGTACCGTTGGGTAAGCGCGTCGACACATTTGTTGTACCTTGCTGACCCGGTGTGGGAGCCCTAAATCCTGTACCTATCGAGCCTCGAAGCCCTATCTCTTCACTTGCTTGATAAAAGCCTGCTAGTTTATAAACCACCTCCGATCCAAAGTCAGAGTAGTCCTCGAATCTTATCGCGGCTTGAGCAAACAAATCATCGGTAATATCACCACTTACATCACCATAAATAGCGTATGAATCACGCGAATAACTCTCTGAAAATTCGGGAGAATACCCTGGGAAACCATTAGAACCAACCGCCATTACTTGATAGACCGGATCATCAGAATCTGCACAATTAAGTGTTGAACCGTTAGCAATCACCGTCAAGCCAGCAGAAGTTGGCGCGTCCTGTGAACAAAAGCCCCACGGATCTGCTTTTGCATAGGGGCCATCAATGTATGACTCCAACTGACCTTCGGCAATATCATAAGTCTCATCAAGATAACTCACGCCAAAGGCAAGTGTCATATCGTCAAGGTCATAAATAAAGTCGCCTTGAACTTGAAACTCTTCATTCGACAGCGTACCTGGGTTAAATTCAGTGCCTGACGCATCACCAAGAGAAGGGTTTATTGTGTTCGCAAGGGTGTAAGCTATTTCGTTATAGCCATACCTTGCGCTTAGATCGTAGCTTAAAGCAGAACTTGTGTTTCCTTTTATGCCGGTCGTAAATGAATAATCTTCTATCTCACCTGTAAAGCGAGGTGTAAAACCACCGGGGTAAATTTCTAGCGGATTCCAAATACTGCCGTCCTCTAACCTAATGTTTTGCATAACACTATTAAAGGGATAACGGTAAAAAAATGAACCATCACCTTCGCTACTGGTATAGTTGCTAAAGGCATACCAAGATAAATCGTTGGAAATGTCATAACCAGCATTGACGAATAATCTGAATGCCTCAGCGTTTGGCTGGCCCCATGGTTGAACTACGTCTGCAGAATGTACGCTTCTTCCCATCTCTTGCGCCGCCGCAAAGAATTCAGGGGTGACATATTGGGCATAGCTTGCATCGGGGTTAAAGTCCGCTAGGCTAGGATCAACGCAGAACCAAGATTCGCAATATTGCTCACCTCTACTTGTGGATTGAGTATCATTAATCTCTAATGATACGCTCACAAACCCGTCGTCGCCGAGCGCAAAACCTTTGTTAGCGCCAAATGTAATTGACTCTCCATCTCCCTCAAAGTGTTCACCGTACTCCGCACTAAACGTGCCGCCTTCAGTATTTTCCTTCAACTGAAAATTGATCACACCGGCAATCGCATCTGAACCATACTGCGCCGCGGCACCATCTCTTAGTACTTCTACAGCCCCCAGAGATACTGCTGGAATCGTCGCTAAATCAGGACCTTGAGTTCCAGAACCACCAATTTGAACTAATGCCGAACGGTGCCTTCTTTTACCATTAACAAGCACGAGCGTCTTGTCTGTAGGCATCCCCCTTAAGGTCGCAGGACGAATGAAAGTTGCGCCATCTGATATTGGCTGCCTTGATAAATCGTAAGACGGCACGAGTGTTTTCAAGACATCATTTAAGTCAGAAAAAGCGACGCCCTCAATGTCTTCTACACTGAGTACATCCACGGGAACGGGTGAAGTACCCACTGAGCGAGGGGCGCCCCTTGCACCAACGACAGCAATTTTTTCGACGTTATCAAGCTGCGTCTCTGATTCATTGGTTTGTGAAAGAGCAAGTGCTGGAAACAGGCATGCATTTGCGCCAAGTAGCGCGACTACGACTTTGTTAAGTTTGAAATTTTCCATAAACAACGTTCTCCCAATTTTTGATCTTGTGAAAGCCAAACGCACCTTTATGGTTCATTGCTACACGTTTTTTGTTGGTTTCATTTAAATGAATACTCGCCCCTAAAGTAAAAAACACCGACGATTGTGGGAAGAAAGGAATTGATGGAGGGATATAAATAAAACTTTTATTGCCTTTCTAAATAACTGAATTTAATAGAAATAATAACAGTATTATGATTGGATTTATTTTTAGGAAAAATTGAACCACTTAATGTATTAACAATTCATTAATGAGGTCAAATTTTGAACGGAATAATCCTTGCTAGTAATTTCAGTAGCATTTAAAGAGCTTTTACTGCACCTATAATCTGACAACGGTCATCATGAATTCAAAACAGCTCACGTTTTTTTTAACTGCATTAGAGACCAATAGCATTGCTGCTGCAGCAAGAAAGCTAGAAGTGACACAACCTGCAATCAGCCAACAAATTGCAAAACTAGAGGAGAGTTTAGACGCGACTCTTTTAGTGAGAGACTTTAGAGGCGTTTACCCCACTGAAGAAGGTCTTATTTTTGCCAAACACGCACGCAACATTCTGCGTGAGTTTGATCAGGCAAAAGCCAGTATTAACGAGTCTGTAGCCTTGCAAAATACCGAAATCAAAATTGGCATGATGCCATCAATTTGCAACGTACTTTCTATCCCGCTTATTGATGAGCTATCTGATCTTGATTTAGGCATTAGCATCGATATTAGTACCGGCCCATCCTATTCCTTGTCGGGTTGGTTGGAGAATAACAAGATAGATCTTGCTTTGTCTTATGAACAAGCTTTCGCATCTGACTTTATGGTCGCAACGCCTTTGCTTGAAGAATTTATGTACCTTGTGGTCGGCACAAAATCGGCTGACATTAATCATCAAACGATTTTGAATAAGAGCAGTATTCCCTTTTGGGCACTCGGTGAATTTAAAGTGTTAGTACCAGGCAACAAAGACGCTTTGGGCAAATTTATTAGAAAATATGAGCATGACACAGGGGTAAGACTAAACCATGACGCAAGTTATACGGGGCATTTAATGACGGGGTTAAGACAAGTCTTAATGGGAAAGAGCCTTGCAATTCTTCCCTCTGCCGCTTTTCATCATCTAGAAGAACAGGCGCTTGTGAGCTCATTGAAAATCATTGAACCTGAAATGCGCAGAAGAGTACTTGCAATTACCCACAAGAACAAACCTCGGTCAAAAAGCGTGATTGAGGTGATTGGTATCATTCAATCAATTGTCAGAGCTGTTCACCGCGCCGGCATTTGGCGTGGTGAATTATGCTAACGGTTCCGACGGTTTAAAGGAGGTTTCCTTTTTCAAGGGAATGACGACTCTTCGTTGTTTACTTTGGTGGGTTCCAAGGAGGTTCCCGCATGCGCGGGAATGACGGGCTCTTTTGGACAACCTACATCGCTTCTAAAGTCGAGATCCCTAAAATCTCTAAGCCCGTTTTCAAGGTTCTAGCCGTTAAAGCCGCTTGCGAGAGTCGAGACTCACGAGTAGTGGCATCAACATCTGACTTGAGAATTGGGTTGGCCTCGTAAAATCGCATAAAGGCGCTGGCAACGTCGTACAAGTATGTACATAACAAATGCGGAGTTGCCTCTTTGCCTACGGCGCTTAATACTTCTTCAAACTGAATAAGCTTTGTGGTCAATTCATGCTCGGTTTTAGACTCAATAGTAATCTTGCCGCTCACTTTGCCCATATCGACATCAGCTTTTCTAAAGATACTTCGAATACGGGTGTAAGCATATTGAAGATAAGGGGCTGTATTGCCTTCAAAGCTTAACATTGTATCCCAATCAAAGATGTAATCTGTTGTGCGATTTTTACTTAGATCCGCATATTTAACTGCGCCGATACCTACGACTTTCGCCACTTCTAACTGCTCTGCTTCGCTAAGGTTATTCTCGCGTTTAGCAATGAGGGCTTGCGCGCGTTCGATTGCTTCATCCAGTAAATCCGACAACTTTATTGTGTCGCCACTGCGGGTTTTGAATGGTTTACCATCTTTGCCCAACATCATACCAAATGGGCAGTGTTCGTAGGTTAATGCTGGCGGCAAAAAGCCAGCTTTTCTCGCAACGATTTCGGTTTGTTTAAAGTGTAGCGCTTGTCTTGCATCGGTAAAGATTAGCGTGCGATCAGCCTTTAAGGTATTAGTACGGTAGCGAATTGCAGCTAAATCGGTTGTGGAATATAAGAATCCGCCACCCGATTTTTGAACGATATAAACCGCAGGCTTACCCTCTTTGTCTTTCATTTCTTCAATAAAGACAACTTTTGCGCCTTGATCACTTACCGCCACGTTTTGCTTTGTTAGCTCGTCGATAACATTATGTAAATCATGGTTATACGCGCTTTCGCCCATGATATCTTCGCGCGTAAGTGAAACGTTCAGCTTCTCGTAAACTTCTTCGCTGTGCTTAATTGAGATATCAATAAACTGCTGCCACAAAGCCAAACACTGCTCATCACCACTTTGAAGCTTCACAACATGCTCGCGAGCACGATCAGCAAAGCCCTCTTCGTTATCAAATCTTACTTTTGCCTCGCGGTAAAAGTCTTCTAAATCACTAAGTGCAGTTTCTGCCACTTCTGAAGATGCTAATTTATCGCTTAAATGAGCTAATAACATACCAAACTGCGTGCCCCAATCACCCATGTGGTTTTGGCGGATCACGGTATGTCCCAAGTACTCAAGCACCTTGGCTGTAGCGTCACCAATGATCGTGCTGCGTAAGTGACCAACATGCATTTCTTTGGCTAAGTTCGGCGAAGACAAATCCACTACGATACGATCGGGTTTTGGTGAATCAACGCCCAATTTCTCATCTGCGAGTGCCTTTTGCGCCCAATCTGCTAAAAAACTATCGTTTAAATGAATATTGATGAAACCTGGGCCAGCCAGTTCTAGCTTACTAGCAATATCATCTAGTTTTACGTGTGCTAAGATTTTTTCGGCAATGTCTCTTGGCTTTTGCTTTAAGCGCTTTGCTAAGGCCATTGCACCATTAAATTGGTATTCACCAAACTCGGGTCTTGTGCTTCTGCTCAAAGGCACTGGAGCATCAGTGATGTCCATATCTGCGAGCGCTTGTGTAAATCGTTGAGTTAAAACCTGCTGAATATTCATTTAATAAAACCTAGTGTTCACGTGTCTTGTGAAATTCGATATCGGGATAACGCTCTTGCGCTAGTGATAAATTGACCATGGTGGGTGCGATGTACGTCAGGTTATCACCACCATCTAAGGCCAAATTGGCCTGTGCTTTGCGCTTGAACTCATCAACTTTGCGCTCATCACCGTATACCCAACGTGCGGTAGAAACACCGACTGATTCATACATGGCATCTACGTTGTATTCTGCTTTTAATCGAGCAACAACCACATCAAACTGAAGCACACCAACTGCGCCTACAATCAAGTCATTGTTCATGAGCGGTCTGAATACCTGAACAGCACCTTCTTCAGATAGCTGAATCAAGCCTTTTTGCAATTGCTTTTGCTTAAGTGGATCGCGTAAACGAATACGTTTAAATAGCTCGGGTGCAAAATTTGGAATACCTGTAAATCGGTACTTTTCGCCCGCGGTAAAGGTATCGCCAATGCGTATTGAGCCATGATTATGAAGGCCAATAATATCACCTGCATAAGCTTCTTCTAACAATGCACGGTCGCCAGCTAAAAATGTTAACGCATCGGATACGCGCACATCTTTACCGATGCGGGTGTGATGCATCTTCATGCCTTTTGCGTATTTGCCCGAAACGATACGACAAAACGCAATGCGATCGCGATGTTTTGGGTCCATATTAGCTTGTATTTTGAAGACAAAGCCACTGAACTTTTCGTCATTGGCATCGGTTGTACCTGCATCGCTTTCACGGCCTTGGGGGGCTGGCGCCCATTCACAAAGGCCATCTAACATATGGTCAACCCCAAAGTTACCCAATGCAGTACCAAAAAATACGGGTGATAAGTCACCACTGATAAACAATTCATGATCAAACTCATTACTAGCGCCCTGCACTAGCTCGAGTTCATCTTTTAGTGTTTCTAAAAGGCCAGAACCGATTGCTTCTTCTAACTCTGGATTATCGAGTCCTTCAATAATGCGTACGTCTTGTATCTGATGACCTTGACCCGTTTTATAAAGAATCACATGGTCGCGATGAAGGTGATAAACACCTTTGAATTCTTTACCGCATCCGATCGGCCATGTGATGGGTGCACACAAAATATCTAGCTCTGACTCCACTTCATCCAACAATTCCATTGGATCGCGAATATCACGGTCAAGCTTGTTCATAAAGGTAATGATGGGCGTTTGACGCAGGCGTGTGACCTCCATCAATTTGCGTGTTCTGTCCTCAACCCCTTTTGCCGCATCAATCACCATTAAACACGAATCAACCGCTGTTAATGTGCGATAAGTATCTTCTGAGAAGTCTTCGTGTCCTGGCGTATCTAGTAGATTGACCAACTTGTCCGCATATGGAAATTGCATCACTGAAGTGGTCACAGAGATTCCACGTTCTTTTTCCATTTCCATCCAATCGGACTTAGCGTGCTGACCCGATTTTTTACCTTTTACTGTACCCGCTGTTTGCAAGGCGTTTCCGAATAACAACACTTTTTCAGTAATGGTTGTTTTACCTGCATCGGGGTGGGAAATTATTGCGAAGGTTTTACGCTTACTTATTTCTTCAATTATCTTGGCATCTGCCATTTTTTGTTAACCTTTTAGGTGCTAATAAGTGCACAAACTAAGCACTTCATCAGATAAACAAAGCGAGTTTGTCCATCTGGAAAAAATTTCGCGCGATTGTAACAAAATAAGCAAGATGGATAAATCACTAAGATGGAAAAGTGTTTAGACGAGTGAATCTGAATTTGTTAAACGTGCTTTAAGTACTATGCAACAAGGTACTTCAACACTAAGGCATCTTCTTTTTCAGCACCTTTGTAAGCCGGATAATAGGCCTTGCGTTCTGCAACCAGCTCAAAACCAGAGCGTTTATACAAATTACGGGCGGGTTTATTGCTTCTTCTCACTTCCAACAAAATAGAATTGACTTGCCAATCAATCGATTGATTAGCCAAAAAAGTTAGCATTTCTTTTGCCACACCTTGCCTCAAAAAATCCTTACTCACTGCAATGTCTTCGATGCTAAGTTCATCTAACACTTTGCTGCAGATACAATAACCGACAACTTGGTCATCTTTTTTAGCAACTACAGAATGCCCTTTGATAGCAGACTGCATAAACAAAGAATAGGTCCAGTTTGTCGACGTGACTTTATTGAACACGGCATAAGCGCGATCAAAATCATCAACTTGTAATAGCTCTACCGTCAACATTAACAACTACAATCCTTTACTATGACTAGAAGTTAAGACCAGCTTTTTGCGTCGAAATAACGATCAAGAGCTAACCAAATTTGCTTTTTCTGCTCGCCATTGAGTGATGTAACTTCAGGCGTTATTAGTTGGTTATCGACAAATTCAATCGTTTTTTTATCAGTACTTTGCACCCATGAAAACGTCCCTTTAAACTGATTTTCAAATGCATGAGCGAGGTCTTGGTATAAAGCGTTGTTGGCTTCAACTGGCAACAATTCACTTTCTTTTGCTTGAAGTATAGCACTTGATTCTGAATCTGCTTTTTCCGACCCAATTTGAGAATACAAAGGAATGTCTAAGGCTTGCAGAATTGCTTGTTGATAAGGTGTGATATTCACTCTATTCACGCTAAGTAATTTGTTGCCCAAAAGAAGTGGCAGGGGTGGAGGGACTCGAACCCCCAACCATCGGTTTTGGAGACCGCTGTTCTACCAATTCGAACTACACCCCTAGCGAGGCACGTAGTATACAGCGCGTTTTGAAAAAATAAAGCGCTTTATCAACAAATTTAATTCAAATTTTGTTTTAACACATCGAACCATAAATCGTAAGTAAAGTTAACAAATTCAAACTGTTGGATGGTTTTTTCTTTCACTTCTTGGTGTTCTATCTTAGTGTGTTTGGCGTATTTTTCTATCAATAAATCAGTTTGGAAAGTATCCAACTGATTAATCTTTGCGCAAGAGGCTAAATCAAAATAGCGATTGCCCATGCCCGCATACTCCCAATCAAGAATGAGCTGAGAGGCACCACCAATGTGTGCCCAAGCCAGATCATTGTGACAAAGGCGATTATCAGAACGACTAACATCGCACAACGCTTGCCACTTGTGACTAAGCGCTAGCAACGATTCCTTTTGCTCGCCACTCATATGTGACAGCTTCTCTGAATAACCTTGCCAAGCTTTCGGTAAGTCAATAATAGGTAAGTCAAATATACAGTTGTGGATGCGTTTGAGTGTCTTTGCGAGCAAATCGATGTGCATTTCATCAAAGAATAGCGGTATTTGTTGTTTAGTGATATGCACCCATTGTTCGACATAGAGGCCCTGATCCTGATCAAGAAACAACGGTTTTGGTGCAAGTTTTCTTGTTGCCAAGCGTTGCTGCAGCAAAAACCTGTCTTGTCTATCAATTGCGAATTCGTCGGTACCGATAAAACGTTTGACCATGTAGTCTGCGTCACTATCGTTCAGAAGGTAAGATTCGTTAATCGTGCCGCCTGGCAATTCAAAAATAATTGCATTTGGGCTGAGTGATAAAGGTTCTGTTAATCGCTGTATCAGTTGTTCTTGCGTCAAGTTTGTCGAGCCACAAAAATTTGTTAGGGATTTATAATGGCAGGCTTAAGCGACTTTCGCCATTCAAATAATCCGTATATCGCGACGAATGTGTAAATAATCATGAGCAACGCGGTAAGATATAACTCTTTTTGAACAAACAGAAAACAAGCTGCGCTGTTTAATACTAACCAATAATACCAATTATCGATGTATTTACGCGCAGTCATCAAGGTGGCAAATACAGAAAATACCGTGATGGTCGCATCTAAAGCCAACCAGCTTGCATCAAACCAACTTCCTGCAAACATACTCAAAATAGAAGCTAAAACAGCACCTAGTGCAATAACAATGGCATGTTGGTTAAATGACAGCGCCTGAACCTGCAATGGTTCGGCTTTAGTACCTTTGCGCCAACTCATAAACCCAACTACGGCCATGACTATATAATAAGCGTTCAAAAGACTATGAAACGGCAGTGATACCGAATAGAAAAGATAAACATAAATACTGGTGCTGACAAACGCACAAAGCCAACACCAAATATTTTGTTTTGCAGCAAGACAAACATAGGCAACGGATAACAAAAAAGCCACGACCTCGAGCAGGCTTTGTTGTTGCCATTGATTGATCAATGCTTCAAACATTGTTTGTTACCCCTGACTCATCTTGTCGCCGTTTAAAAACTTACAAACAAAAATAGCTTGTCCTACTTGCTCATAGGTAGTTTGCATTTCCTTTGACATCAATTGCATCACATAATCACACTCGCCTTTTATGACGGTACTTGTTTGTGACGTATTAACACTCAGGTTTTTGTCTTGATTTAGCCTTTCGATAAAGTCCTTAATGGGCTCGATATATTCGTTGACTAGGGGATAAAGCGATATCTCTACTACTAATTGCATATTCATTCCTTGTGTTGCTCTACTATATTATCTAGTGAGTAAAGGTGATGGTTACTTCATCATAAGTAACCATCGTTTCAGACTATATGGTCTTCGCTAGAAAGCCTAATGAGCTTTAAAACTGATACGTTATAGTCGCACCCATTTGGCGCTCTTGACCAAACTGATAGTATGGTTCTGCTGGGAAGTAACCATCTCGTGGGTCGTTACTGAAACCGCCAAAACCACGCGTAAACACTTGTCTATCCAACGCGTTTTTAATCCACAACTTAGCTAACCACTGGTCAATACGATAAGCGATTTCGGCATTCAAGACAGGGGTAAACGGCGCGCGTTCGTCGTGTCCGATTGAAAATCTGTGCTCATCTTTTCCTTCAAACTCTATAGTAAAATTTAGCGCGTCAGTTACGGCGAGCGTTGAAGCTAAATAAAAGGTCCATTTTGGCGCTTGTGCTTGGTCTTGAAGATCAACAAAACTTCCATCGGTCTTTTCATAGTTACCAAATGTCGCATCTAAATAACCGATATTTGCAGCAAGCGTTAAGGCATCGCTTAAGCGCCAATTTGACTGAAACTCAATTCCTTTGTTTGTGCCAGTATCCGCATTGCCAATCACGTCAATAAACTCAACCGCGCCCGAATCGTCATTTCGAGGAATAACAGAAAAGTCGCTGACCTGTGCATCTTCGCGCTTCATGTAGAAGAAGGTTAGGGCCAAATCAGCGTCAAACTGCTCTATGTTGCCTTTGATACCAAGTTCATAGTTCCAGTTGTATTCAGGGTCAAACAAGCGATCCTCTTGGCTCACTGCTTGATCTGGGTTAAAACCGCCAGCTTTATAACCACGAGAGATACTCGCAAATAACAAGTTGTCGTTTAAGTTGTAGCTGACAGCTGCCTTAGCTGCAAAAAGTGAATCGCTTAAGTTTTCTGTATATACCGATGTATCTGAGTAATCGGCTTTAAATTCTTCTACGCGGCCACCTAACGATAAAGAAAGCGCATTGATAGACCACTCATACTCGCCATATAGCGCCAGCGACTCTGGCTGATAAACACTTAAAAAATCAGCTGAATTAAAGGTGTATTCTCGCAATAGGTCTTCGTCGGTTTGCTTGCCATAAACACCTGCAACCCAATTGTCTGCATTTAATCTAAGATCAATACTCTTGGTATTAACTTCTCTGAAATAACGGTCCGTCGAGCTGTAACCATCAGGATGAAAGCCCACAAATGTCCAGTCTTCATCATAACCATAATCAAGTTCTGAATCAGTCTGCGACAAAATCAAATTGAGGCGAGCAAAGCTTAAATCATGTTCAAGCTTAAGACTGAGCGCATCTGCACTTGTAGCGTCTTTTCCGGGCTCGTCTGATTGTGTGATGTTGTCATTATCTAGTGAGAATGCATCATAGCCGTTATCGATATCAAAGTGATAATAACGTAACTTAACCACAGTGCTCTCTGATGCCAAATAATCTATTGCCAATTTAGCGCTGAGTTCATCAATGTTATTGGTATCAGAGCGACCTAAAAACGCATTTTCAACAAAACCATCACTCTTGACCTGTTGAATCGCCACGCGTGCATTAATATTGCTTGTTAAGGCATTCGAGTATGCGCCAGCAATTTGAGAAGTGTTAAATTCAGCTACGCTTAACTCTAATGTACCCTCTTGTGTGTCAGTTGGCTGTTGACTGACAATTTTAACTAAGCCAGCAAGGCCTGATGCGCCTGATGCAGTTGATTGTGGGCCAGATAATACTTCAACTTGTTGAACATCAAACAGTGTACCCAATGCGCCGATACCTGAAAAATCAATATCATCGACCACAAGCGCAACTGATGGATTAATGGGTTCAGCAAACTGACTCCGTTCACCGATGCCGCGAATTTGAATAAACTTGCCGCGTGATGCACCACTTGCAAAGTTAGTGTTGGGTGCTGCGATTAGAATATCTTCAAGGTGACGAGCCTGCTTTTGCGCAAGCAGTGATTCTCCTATTACCGTAGCACTGGTTGCAAGTTGGTCGAGGGTTCTACTCGACAAGTCACCGCTGACTTCAATTCGCTCGATGTCCTCTTGTGCACTGACATTAGCTGTTGACAATGCGAGCAAAATCGCAAGGGAAATTGGTTTATTTTGGAAAGATTTCATGTTGGTCTCTTCGTTAAAACAAAAAGAACCGGTTGTTTTTAAAGCATGGAATTGATGATTTCGCCAACCATTCCTACGCCGGTACTAACCGGATCAGGTAAATAAGGGTTCTCTTTCGAATCTCAGCCATTGCATTTATGCAATGGCACCCCTTGGTTTATATCGATGTGCAAAATGCTTTATCGATAACGCGCGGAATACTAACAGTAGATTATTAAAAGTAAAGTTTTTCAGCTATTTACTTAATAATTTCACTGATTATTTGTGAATATATATTCACGTTTTAAACTATAAAACCATACGAAGATTTAAATGCCCTTACCTAAACCCAGTTGCGCCATTTCGTCTTGTGTTTGCGTTTCTAATTCTTCTAGTGTTTTGCCATGAGGAACAGGTAGTCTAGTGGCAGGGTCAACGCGAACAAACACAATATCATCCGCCAAACAAATGGTCTTTTTCGTCGCCTTGTTTCTGACCAAGCAAGTTACGGTGATTGAAGTTTTGCCGACTTTCTTTGTTGCCAAACCAAACTCAACAATATCACCTTGAGTAGCAGGTGATTCAAAGCTGATCTCACCAATATGCTTGGTCACCAAACAGTTTGTTTCTAGCTGACAGATTGCATAAATGGCCGCTTCTTCGTCAATCCATGCTAGGGCTCGACCTCCAAATAAAGATTGGGCATAGTTAAGGTCATTAGGCATGACTAGGCGTCTAGATAAAAAGCGCATCGCTTTTCCTTTTTGGTTACACTAAAAGAAAGACTAAGTAATATTTAAAAACGTGAAATCAAGTACCCAAGCATTAAAAAATTGGCTTAAACAACGACACGCTATCAATAGTCATCGACAAGTATTGTTGATTTCTGTAGAAGAAAGCGTTCATAGTGAGTTAATTGAAGTACTTAAAAACCACTTTGATACACAACTTTGGCTTGGCTTCGAGACTGATTTAAAAGCAGATGAAAAGATAAATAAGTGCACTACGCAAAATTTTCGTCAATTTCTGGGTAATGAAACGGATTTACTGGCGTATAACGCATTTATAGGTTTAAAACCCAGTGCTTTGTATGCATTGGAGGGATGCATTAAAACCTCTGGACTGCTTGTTATTTTCACTCCATTTATTGAACGTTGGCCAAAACATGAGGCTCATAACAGAGGCTTAAACTTTTCACATCATGACACACATGATGAAAGTCTATTTATAAAGTATTTTTGCGACACTCTGCTATCTGATAAAAACACTGCATTTATTAGCGATACAGATTTTAACTTACCTTTGGTGCTAGATGATTCAACTGCAACAGCAAATAAAGGGTCTATAGCCAGTGTACAAAATAGCTATTTGACTAACGAGCAACACCTTCATCTTAATACGCTTACACACCGTTACGCAGAACAAGGCAATATTAAATCGATAATCATCGGAAAAAGAGGCAGAGGTAAGTCTGCTCTACTAGGTGAACTGTATAAATGGGGTCTCAACACTTTCGAGTCTGTTTTCATTTGTGCGGCTAACCGTAAAAATTGTGACAGCATTTTTAAGGTAATCTTTGAAGCTTACCCAAACTTGTCTTCAAACAATGTGTTATTTGTGTCACCAGACAACCTACACTCAGTCGATCAATCAGCTTTGGTGCTTATTGATGAAGCAGCTGCCCTAGCACCCTCGATTATTATTAGTGCATTCAAACGACTTAATAATATTGTGATTGCTACAACTGAAATTGGCTATGAAGGTTCAGGTCTTGGTTTTAACAAAAAGCTTAAACCCATACTTCAACGAGACAAGACGGTAAAAAGTATTGAGTTGCTGACACCAATTAGGTGGCCTGCTGATGACCCTCTTGAGCCGCTATTTGAAAAAGTATTTGCAAGCCATTATTCAAAAGGGAAAACAAAGTCGTTTGAGACCTTTTCAAACAATCATTCTAGTGTAAGTAATCTTAGATTCGAGTTCATCGACAGTTCGAATAAAACGGAACAGCAAATAGGTAAATTGATTGAATGTCATCAGTTACTAATGAGTGCACATTATCAAACGACCCCAGATGATTTAATGCGTTTATTAGACAGCGATGATCAAGCCGTTATTATTGCTCACGTTAACAATATTATCTGCGGCGCCTGCATAGTGGTTAAAGAACACTTAACTGTCGACGAAGAACTAGCCCAGCAGATTATCTCATCGCAAAGACGTCTATCAGGAAATTTAAGCCTACAAACTATCGCGAGCATGCTATTTGATCAGAACTGCCTAACCCTCAATTGCTGGCGAGTAACCAGAATTGCAGTATTAGAAAACGTTCAAAATAAAAGCATTGGCAGTCAATTATTAAGTTGTACCGAAAGATTAGCATTGAATAATAATGTAGATCTTCTTAGTACATCGTTCGGTGTAGAAGCCGCACTGCTAAGGTTTTGGCAGAACGCCAACTTCAAGTTAATCAAGATAGGCACTCGAAGAGACACTTCAAGTGGACATTATTCTGGTTTGTTTATAAAGCCTATCAATCAAGATATCGAATCAACTACTTTGCTTCTAGTTCTGCGCTTTGAGCTAACGAAAATATATTTGGGTGAGTTAGGTGTGTTGATGCCAACTCTTTTACGTAACGAATACAACAAACAAAAACATTATCTTTCGACACAAGCACGACAGGCGTTTGAAAAGCTTGTTGCCGATAAAACTGAAGCAATCATTGCTAATGAGCTTAAAATCACTAATACCTTAGAAGAATTATTCTTTGTAGCACATCAGCTACAAAGCAATAGTCTGTTGATATTATTAAGAAAATTAATGATTAAGGGAAACAGTGCAGAACTCAAGCTTACTTTAAATCAGCAAATCATCGACATATTAGAATCATTAAATATGGCCTCGTGATTTATTGGGTCGTGAACTACGGCGCAAAAAAAAAGCCCCTAAAAAGGGGCTTCACACTGTTTATACACAAAAGAGTCTAAGACTAGATTCTAATGCCTCTGTTCTTAGCTTTTTCTTTAATGTACGGTTCCCACGCCAATGCGTTACGACGAATAGTACGGTCACTTTTTGCTTTTTGGTTGTATTCAAAAGCTTTGCGGAAATCACCCGTATAGAAGTAAGCTTCCATTAACGAATAACTGACACGTCCTTCTTTTTCAACGTTTTGCGCTAAAGCAGCTTCTAAAGCAGTAATTGCACCTTTGTAGTCTTCCGCAGTCAACAACATCTCGCCTTTCTTAGAAAGGTACTCAGGATTGTTCTCAATCTTTGCAGCTCGACCATAAAAATCAGCGGCTTGCTTGAAATTCTTCGAGCGCGCATAAAGAGCTGCAACATTAGCTAGCGTTTTCTCATCGCTGTCTAACAGTCCACTTTTTACGTATTTCGCCTGAATTTCTGCGGCTTTAAAGGGCACGTCCTGCGAGGAATAAAGCTGAGCAAGTGTGTTAATTTGACTTTTTGTTGTCAAGAAGCCTTGTTTATACGACAACTCAAATACAGACAAAGCATCATCATAACGCTCCTCTAGCAGATAAAACATACCTAGGCGATTCCACCAAGTTTTGTCATCTGGAAAAAGCTGAACAACCGTTTCAACGACATCAATTGCTTCTGGAATCTTCTTACTTTCGTAAAAAGCAGAAACCTTCAACGCGTAGGCATTCTTGTTTGGCTTGTCAAACGTCCTAATCGCATTATCAGCAGGACCGATTACTTTGTCGTACTGTTTTAAGTCAAGATGAGCTTTCGCCATGCGCAGATATACATTTGCATCTTCTTTACAAGTAAAGTCCATCCAACGCTGATAATACTTAAGTGCATCTTCGTATTTTTCTTCATTGAGACTTAAATCACCGACTGCTTTTGTGATTGAGGCGTAGTCGCCATCATTAAGAATCTTCTTTTCAACAGAGCGAGCTAAGAAAGTCAAAGACTCTTGTGATTTACCATCTTGCGACGCTAACAATTGCCCAAGAAATTTATCCACTGACGCTTGGTCAAACTCTTCTTTGGCTTCAATCTCGCGTAACATTGCAATTGCTTCTGTTACACGGTCCTCGTTGTAAGCTTCAAAAGCGGCATTTAGCTTTTTACCTACGCGCTCACCCAAAAGTTGAGTTTTGGGACGCTCGTAGCCGGCACAAAGTACCGGCGGCTCTTGAGCTAAACTAACAGAAGAAAAAGCCGAAAGTGTTATACCACCAGCAACAATCAAAGAGGTTTTAATTTTACTTACCATTTTCATCGTTATTCTCCCAGTTTGAAGTCAAGTTGAACTTGCTGACCTTCTTGCCTTACAGCAACACCGTCAACAACTTTAGGACGGTACTTCCACTTGAGAAGCGCACGTCTTGCTTCGCGGTCAAATACGCGTTTTGGATCAGCATCCAAGACTTTTACGTCTTCTACACCGCCAACTTCGTTAATTGTAAATGAAAGTTTAACCCAACCTTCCTTACCATCACGTGCAGCTTGTGGAGGATACTTTGGATCGATACGAACGATTGGTGTCGCTTCACCGTCGCGCATTGCACCCACACCACTGATACCAATATCAACACCGCCTGTATCAATTGAACCGAGATTCATACTGAATCCAGATGGATCAGGTTCAGATACTTCTGGCTCAGCAAGTTCCACCTTGGGCGGCTCTTGAGGCGGAGGTGGAGGTGGTGGTGGCGTACGCACACGTGTTTGTGTTTCATCGTCAGGCTCTTGCATGACGATATCAATCACAGGGGGTGGCGGTAACGCTTCAGCACGCTGTCCTGTATTTTCAACTAATTTAGCCATTACTACAAACAAACCGAACGCGATCGTAGCGCCAAGAAAAATAGAAACAATAAATCTAATCATTTGCTAATCCCTCACTGCTACGGAAACACGATCAATGCCTGCTGCTTTGACCTTATCCATTACTTCGATAACGATACCGTGCTTAGCTTTGGTATCGGCTTGAATAAACACAATGTCTGTAGGTTGTTCAGAAAGCAGCTTCTCAAGATTCGCAGTTACAGAATCTAATGAAATCTCTCTTCTATCCATCCACACATTGCCATCTTCGGTAACGGCTATAAAGATGTTTGCATTTTTCTTCAGTGTTGCCGTCACGCCTTCGGGTTTATTAACATTAACCCCCGCCTGCTTAACGAAAACTGTCGTCACGATGAAGAAAATAAGCATGATAAAGACAACATCAAGCATCGGCGTCATGTCGATCTGTGCGTCTTCTTCTTCTGCTCTTACTTTACGACCCATTATTCTTCTCTCTTAGTGATGCGGCAGGCTATCAATTAGCTGTTCACGTTGAATTTTCAACTTAGCTTCTAAACGAGAGCTAAAGAACAAGCCAGATAATGCAGCAACCATTCCCGCCATTGTCGGAATCGTCGCCATTGATATACCAGCAG
Organism: Glaciecola sp. KUL10; assembly: GCF_003203515.1. GTDB lineage: Bacteria > Pseudomonadota > Gammaproteobacteria > Enterobacterales > Alteromonadaceae > Glaciecola. The sequence continues at coordinate 23,068 of NZ_BGNG01000003.1, forward strand.
CCATCAACCTTGGGTTACCCGTACCTTGAGTAGCCATGTTTTCGAAAACACCAATCATGCCTGTTACGGTACCTAGCAATCCAATCAGTGGACACATTGCCACCAACGTTTTGATGATTAGCATTCTTGCGCTCAAAGAATCTGAAGCTTGCGAGATCCATGTATCACGGATTCTATGCGCATACCATGAAGTGGTATCTGTTCTTGCATCCCAATCAGCAATAATTTGCTTTCTTACTTTTGGAAACACAGAGGTCAAATACCAATAACGCTCAACCATTAATACCCACATGAGGAAGAGCGCGGCAGCGACGAAATACAACACGTCACCACCGGTAGCGATAAACTCCCTGACAGATTCCCATAATCCAATCAGGCTCATCATATTACTTAGACTCCGACTCTGCGTGAGTAGCAATAAACCCTGCAGTCTGCTCGTCTAATACGTGAACGATTGACTTGCTGCGTCCAGCAACGATGCTGTGCATTAGGATTAGAGGTAACGCTGCGATAATACCTTGTGCAGTTGTTACCAATGCCATTGATATTGAACCCGCCATGATTCTTGGGTCACCTGTACCAAACAATGTGATTTGTTGGAAGGTTTCAATCATACCAAGTACCGTACCTAGTAGACCCAATAACGGTGCGATAGCAGCGAAAATCTTGATTAAGTTTATACCAAATTCGATTCTTGGTAGTTCACGAAGAATCGCTTCATCTAGCTTAAGCTCTAGTGACTCAGTATCAGCAGTTTTGTTATCTGCGTAAACCTTAAGAATGCGACCCAGTGGGTTTTTATCAGATGGATTATCGATGTTCTTAGCTTGAGCGTTCATTTTCGCGCCTACAGCAGAGAGCGTTACGATTTTGTACAAGCCAATTAATAGGCCTATCGCTAGCATAGCAGTGATGGTATATCCAACTGGACCACCTGCATGGTAACGTTCAGACATTGTTGCCTTTTGCTTCAGTAGACCAAGTATAGCGCCTCTAGAAGGGTCAACAAATGTTGGCACGACACCACTAGTTGCGTCTCTTAAGTCTTGAGTAGTAGCAACTTGGAAGCCGTCTGGCTGACGACCTAGCGGTTGTATTTGCTTATTCTCATCATCGTAGATTAAGTAGCCTTGATCACCGAATAAGTTAAATGTACCTACACGTAAAACTTCTTGAGTCGTTTTACCACCGTCTAAGTCAATAACTTCAGCGCTGAATTTAACTACTTCACCAGAAGCGGTCATTTCAGTTTGAAGTGCATACCAAAGCTCTTCTAACTCGTTGATGTTTGGAAGACCTTTAGAATCTTGAGACATTTCTGCAAGAAACTCTTCACGACCAGTATATTGTGCGCTCACAATTGATGTTGAAATACGGCCGTAAGCGTCAGCTGATGCTTGACGAACAACACCAAACATTTCACCCAAATCGCCTGTAGCTTGGTCTAATTCAACTTCTTTGTCGATAAGTGTTTGTTCGTTAGCAGCAAATTGAGCTGCTAGACGATCACCGCGATCTTCTTCAGCTTTTAACTGAGCTTGAGCGCGTCTAAGTAATGCTTGCTTGTCAGCACGGTCTGAACGGAACTCAGCTTCGCGTTGAGCATTAACTCTAGCTTCAGACACACGGTCTTTTTTAACTTGGTTTAATAATTCTTGCAATGTTGATGCTGATTGCGCACTAGCTAACGGCGCGATCAATGCAATAGTAGCAGCAGCAACAAGGGTTTTTATTGTTGATTTCATTCCCGATTACTCCGCAGCTTTAATTGGTAATTTGATAAGGTCGTAAGGTACTAAGTTTTGTGCCATACGGACTGATTTGATCACTGAATCAAGATACTCATCACCTAGTTTTTCCCAACTACGTGCATTGTTGTCCCAAACCCAAGCGTTCTTTTGGTCTAGCGAAAGCGCAAGAAGAGCGGTACGGCCTAGGTTGAAGAAATCTACTGTAACCTCAGTGCCAGCATCAGAAATATTACCTTGATAAGTAGATATTAACGAACCGTATTCGTTTTCAGTTTGATAAGCTTCTAATACTTGGCGAAAACGCTCAGCAACCGTAACATTAGAGTTTTGCATTAAGTCGCGAAGACGTTGAACGCGTTCGATACGTTCTTCAAGATTGATAGGCACGTCAAGATTGATGAATTGCTCAAGGCTATCGATCATTTTAAACATTAAAGGAACAATGTTTTGCTTAGTTTCTTCAATTGAATCGATTTGACGTTGTAACGAATCTATACCGCGCTGTTGGTCTGCAACTAAGTTTGCAAGATAATCATTATATATTTTCAAGTTCTCAGTTGAATCTAGTACTTGTCTGTATTCAACTAATAACTCTTGCGATTGTTCAAAGTAGTTATTTATCTTCTCTTGAGATTTCGCAGCTGCTTTTTGAATCTTCACTTCTTCGTTTTTCAAGTCTGTAAGTGGATCCGCAGAGACGAACGCTGTGTTGCCAAGTGCGAATGCACCCACTACACATGACGCGATTAGAGTTCTCTTGCTCATTTTGGACATATTCCCAACCAATATTTTGATGTTTACGCCGAAAAACTTCGACGCGGCTTTTTATATTATTCTGCTACGTGCTCGCCCGATAATAGGGGGCACCCATCGCAAATACTCACAGGATGTTACATAAATGTCAAGATTGAAGAGGGGTTTATCTGCGACTTTAGCCGTATTAAATAACTTGACAATTATCTAAGTGGCGAGATCGACCTCATTGAGGTTTTGTACGCTTTTTATTCACATGAAGAAACTTTGTAGGGACTTGCGCCGAAAACAAAAAAAACGGCCGATAAATCGGCCGTTTTTGAAATGCAAAATCTAGTTAAAAACTTAGAATCTTACTGTAACTGTAGCATTAGCACGTCTACCAAGTAAGTCATACAACGCGTTGAATGAATAGCTTGGTGGAACTTTGTTAAATGCATTACGAATACCAAAGAATACTTCTACGTTCTCAGTGTAGTCGTATCTGACTGAGAAATCGTGTGTCCAGATAGATGGAACAAACGCAGGCGAAGTATCTTCAGGTATATCACCGCCTGGCGAAATATCGAGTGTAAATGAACGATCAATGAAACGGCTAGACCAGTTGAAAGAAATATCATCGATACGGTAGTCGATACTAGTTCTCCACTGTAGCTCTGGGTCACCTACTTCGCCGTCTTCTACGTTGATTTCGTCCGGACGCTCTTGGAATGCAAATTCGTTAAGTTCTAACAACTGGTTAGCTTGTAGTCTTAAACGTACTTCACCTGGAAGGTCAAAGTTTGACAGGTCAGTTGAATAAAGGACTTGTGCTTCTATACCTTTTGTAGTGAAAGCTGATGAGTTAATAAAACCAGAGCGAACAAGCACAACGTCATTAGTACTTGGGTCGCGGTCGATTGCACTACAGAATGCAGCATCAGGGCCGCCCGTTGCATCAACACAATTATCTAGGATATCTTGCGCCGAAACCTGCTGAATCGCATCTTCAATTTCAATGTCGTAATGGTCAAGTGTAACCGTTAAATTCTCAACGAAGCTCGGCTCAAATACTAAACCAATAGTTGTTGAGGTCGCAGTTTCAGAGAATAGATCTGGGTTACCACCGCTAAGTGTTTGGATACTTACGTTATCGTTTGCATCAAATGGTAACGGAATACCCAAGGCAGCACAGTTTGCGGTGCGGTCTGGGTCGTTGTCGATGTTATCTCTATCACAAGGGTCATTAATGTTCGAGAAACCAGGTGATTGAGGGCTAAAGGCTTCGTTTACGTTTGGTGCACGAACAGACTCCCCAGAGGTACCACGAATTCTTAATGATTCAATAGGCGCCCACATGAAACCAACTTGCCATGAATCTGCAGAACCTGCATGAGAATAATCAGCAGAGCGATAAGCAGCATCGATTGATAGCTCTTCAGCGAAAGTCATATCAGCTAATATAGGCAAACGAACCTCACCGAAGAATTCTTCTACATCATAACCACCAGAAGAATTTGGAGTTGGCGCACTAGTGAAGAAACCTTGTTGAGTAAATTCGTCAGTGATTGTATTAGCAGTCTCTTCTCTAAACTCATAACCAAATGCGAATCCGATTGGACCACCTGGTAACTCAAAGAGTTCTGCAGAATCGAAACTCAAACTTGCACCGTATGCTTCCTGTGTAATTTCATCTTCGCGCTGAACATCGCCCGAGACAAAATCAACCGCCGCAGCGCTTGCTTGTCCGAATCCAAACGGATTAAACGGAGCACAATTTCCGCCATTCACTGCTGCAGGGTCAGTGTAACCTTCACCTTGGGCTGAAGGAACTTGACTTCTACAAGCAATTTCACCCGTTGCTGGGTCAATAACAGAATCTAGTGCAGCAGTAAAATTAGTAGGGATTAAGTCATTAAGAGTACGACGAATATTTGAAGTTTCACCACGCGTGTAGAACACATCGTAGTCGATTAGCGTATCAGATAACTCAAACATACCGTCAAAACCAGCAACTACACGGAATAATTTACGATCATTAGATGCTGAACGGTTACCAATATCATCAAAGAAACGAGAGAACTGAACGTTACCTGTCTGACCATTATCGAACAAACGCTGACGAGTTACTTCGTCGAGGTAAGGGTTATCAGTAGCGTTGATAGAAATATTACCGAAACGGAAAGACGGTTGGAACTGCTGCGCAATTTCCTTGTCTACATATTTGAAGTCACCGTAAAAACGGAGATCGTCAGTGATGTCGTAACGGAATGTTGACGCTAGGGTCATCGTTGTTTGGTCTGGAATGTAGTTGATGTACTCATCTGTAAAGAATACTGAGTCGAAGCGCTCACTAAAGTTACCAAACGCAAAGCTGTTAGTACCATCACGAGAAACTTGATCACGCGGAGAACCATCTGGATTAAATGTAATACGCGGACCGCCGCCAAATGGGTTTAAAACACCAAATGCGTTGATCATTTCTGAACCAACAAAAGGAACACGCAAACGGTCTGGAATACCGTCTTCTTCACCGGTGTTATCTGGGTTTGCGATAGTACCGTTAGCTTCTGCCTGTTGCAGTTGTGGACGCATAACTTGCTTGATTCTGTCATAGCCAGCAAAGAAAGTAACGTTGCCACGACCGTCATCGCTTGTAGAACCTGAAAGCACGCTGAACCCATGTGTTTGGTAATCAATGCTTTCCATATCGCGAGTACCATTCATTTGAATTTCGGTACCTTCGTAGTCATCTTTAAGAATGATGTTAATAACACCTGATACCGCATCAGAACCATAAATGGCCGATGCACCACCTGTGATTAATTCGATTCTTTCGATCATTGCAGCAGGAATCGTTCCTGTATCAATAGCTGATGAAAAAGGCGTACCTGCGACGTGGCGCTTGCCATTAACAAGCGTAAGTGTTCTGTTTGCACCAAGTGAACGTAAGTCAGGTGAACTCAAACCGGCGTTTGCGTTGCTGTTATTGTTACCGATGAGAGTTGAACCCGCAGCGATCGCTGGCAGCTCTGCAAGCATGCTACCTAGGTCAGGTGTACCAAAACGCTGAATCTCTTCTTGGCTAACTGTCACAATTGGAGATGGTGTAGATGCTTCCGCTCTCGCAATACGAGAACCAGTTACCTGAATCTTCTCTACCGTTTCAGTATCAGCTTCTGATTCTTGTGCGATTAGGCTTGTTTGTGAACTAAGGCCAAGTGCGAGTGCACCGGCAATGGATATTGCTAGTCGTTTTTTGTTAAACATAATGTTCCCTATGCTTTTTATTAAATTATAATTTTTATAAAGTTGACGCGAGTAAAGTTTGCACGAACAATACTGGTCTGTCCATATTGTAGTACACTTAGAAAAAGATAAAAGGATCACTTTTTAGTACACTTATTGTTACACGAGCGAAAAAAGAAAAACATTGCTTAAAATACCGCCAGTTCAAGAGTAAAACAGGAACCAAACAATGAAATTAGACGACGATATACACAACTACTATGAGCATTTAGTCCTTGAGAAAATTGTTGCTTTAGGCCTCGATAAAAAGAAATCTTCAGACTATTTAGCTGACTTGACTTGTTTAGTGTTAAATCAAATGCCACCACGTTATATTAGGTATGAAGTCGATATGGCTTTTTACTTGCCGGCATCAGAGCGTCAACAGATGGAGATGAACGTAGCACAAGCGATAGAAAACGCCACTAAGTATTTGGACGAGCATCCAAAGCCTAGTGAGTAGTTGCGAATAATAAAAAACGATAAGTTAGGTGGCAAACCTCAGCCACATCTCGGCACATAAGTCCTTTGGTACGGCTGCTCCCTTCCAGGCCTGACCGGGTTTCCAAACTGTTATTGCGAGAGAACCAAGGTTCACCATTGTGAACCGCTTGAGTGTCGTTCAAGCGGTGTGGATTATGAACAACTAGCATAGGAGTTGCAACTGATTTTGTTGCATATATGAGTCAAGTGCTCAATATGCATTCAAATTTGCGTAACTGAACTCATCCTCTATAAATTGAAGTGCTCAAAGTACTATTTTAGCTAAAACGCTCTTCTGCAAGCCGATCTGCAATTAATGAGGTTGGTAAGTCTTGAGACTCCGAACGTTCAAAAACAGTATTTAACGTTTGTGCGACCTTTTCGAGATGAGTTTTAATAGCCTCTGGTTTACTGGCGATTTTTTGATGATGAATATCGATTATCCCACCTGCATTGATTACGTAATCAGGCGCATACAATATTTCTCTAGCGTGAAGTTCTGTGCCAATTTCAGGGTGCTGAAGCTGATTGTTAGCCGCACCTGAAATTACCTTCGCCTTTATCAGGTTAATATTAGTTTGATTGATTGCATTGCCTAACGCACAAGGAGCAAAGACATCTACATCTAGAGTACTAATATCTTCAACGCTTACAATCGTAGCACCAAAACGCTCTTTTGCGATTTTACAATTGGGCTCAAAAACATCTGCGACAAAAATCTTAGCACCGGCATTATAAAGATGCTCAGCCAAGCGCATTCCTACACTACCAATTCCCGTTATAGCAACGCTTACCTCGCCCAAGCCTTTATTTAGCCTGTATTTAACTGCTTCTCGAAGGCCAACAAACACGCCGTATGCTGTTGCTGGTGCAGGATTGCCATCCGCAGGGCTACCATCAAATTGTAAGTTGCCTCCTACTCCGCCAACATGTTTAGTATGTTTAGCCATATCGATAACATTGGAAACACTGATACCTGAATCTTCAGCAATCACATATTGACCGTCTAAACTTTCGACAAATCGTCCCATTTGCTCCATCATGTGAGGCGTTTTTTGTGAACGATGATCGCCAATAATAACTGATTTTCCTCCTCCTAATGGCAAAGACGCCATCGCAGCCTTATATGTCATCCCCTTAGAAAGACGAAGAACATCGGTTAACGCAGCTTGTGAATCGGCATAATTAAACATCCGGCAACCTCCAAGTCCAGGACCAAGGTTTGTGTTGTGAACTGCAATAATGGCGCTTAGTCCGCTAATTGGATCTTGGTGGAATGCAACGTGCTCATGCTGATCAAAATCTGGATGCTCAAAAACTGACATTGTGACCTCTTGTTATACGGTTAGTCGAATCGCTTATTATTTTAATTAGCACATAGTATGCGTTAAATATCTAAAACAGCTTTGCTAATTAATGCCGTAAACAATTGTATTGTTAAATTAATGTGATATTTATTTTCGCAATTGAGGATAAGTATCCTATAATGAAGCTTGCAAAATGATATTCGCTCTAAATGGATTAATAAATGAAATTAGATAAGTTTGACAGAGAAATACTTCGCGTAATGCAAAAAGACGCCACTGTATCAATGGCGGAATTGAGTCAATATGTAGGGCTATCTCACACACCTTGTTGGCGACGTGTGAAAAGAATGGAAGCTGATGGTGTCATTCGCCAAAAAGTGACATTATTAGATTCCAAAAAACTTAATCTGGGTGTGTCTGTTTTTATTTATGTGACATTAAAAAATCATGACGGTGACTCTTTAACTGACTTTGAAAGCGCCGTACAAGAAATAAATGAAATTGTGGAGTGTCACACGACAAGTGGGGAGAAAGACTATTTACTTAAAGTCATTGTTGAAAGTATAGAAGAATACGAACACTTACTTAAGACCAAGCTGACTCACCTACCTTTAGTCGATCACTTAAGCTCAACATTTGCACTTAAGCAAGTCAAAAACACAACCGAGTTGCCAATCAAAAACGTCTAATTGGCATCGATTTGATTCTCGGGAAGTGCTTTTATAAACGCATCAAGACTATTGCAGTTTTCATTAATTTTAGAAATCAATGGAAACTGCTTCATATCTAAATTGAAACGCTTTGCATTATAAATTTGAGGAATTAAGCAAATATCTGCCAAACTCACATCATACCCAAAACAGAACTTACCAGCTCGGGTCGCTAACTTCTTCTCGAGCGCGCTAAACGTTTTGGACATCCACAACTGTTGCCAACTTTCAATATAAGTTGCGTCAGCCTCAAAATCACCTTTTAACTTATTTAATATTCTAAGATTCGTGATAGGTTGTACATCACAGGCTAAATCATAAGCAACAGACCGCACTCTTGCTCTATCTAGAGTATGTTCTGGCAGAAGTTTGCAACCCTGCTCGTATTTTTCATCTAGATACTCAATGATAGATAGCGATTGATTTAAAATAATATCTTCATCATCGTCAACTAATGTTGGCACCAATTGAGTTGGATTTAATCGACTATAGGCCTCAGATTTTTGTTCGCCACCGTCTTTGACCAAATGAACGGGCTGATAATCATAAGACAGCCCTTTTAAGTTCATGGCGATACGCACGCGATAGGTGGCAGAAGACCGCCAATATCCGTGTAGTGTTAGGCTCATGATTGTTTTACTCTTTGGTCGATCGCGCCAAAAATTGACTGTTCATTTTTGTCAAACATTTCCATTCTTATTTGGTCACCAAATTTCATAAATGAGGTAGAGGGTTTACCGTCACGAATTGTTTCGATCATTCTAACTTCAGCAATACATGAATAACCTACTCCCCCCTCAGTCACAGCAGTGCCATACTCCGTGCCTTGTTTATTAGACACGGTGCCTGAGCCGATAATTGCACCTGCACCTAAATTTCTAGATTTTGCTGCGTGAGCAATTAACTGTCCAAAGTGGAAAGTCATATCTTCCCCAGCTTCTGGCTTCCCGAATAGAGCGCCATTGTAATGTGATATTAAAGGTAAGTTAAGCTTTCCATCTTTCCAGTCATCTAACTCGTCAGGGGTCACAGCAACAGGCGAAAATGCACTTGCAGGTTTTGAGTTAAAAAAACCAAACCCTTTAGCTAACTCGCCAGGAATAAGTCCTCTGAGTGACACATCATTAACAAGCATAATTAGCTTTACATGCGCTAGTGCGTCATCAGCACTTACACTCATAGGGACATCATCGGTCACTACAGCAATTTCGCCTTCAAAATCAATTCCCCATTCGTCACTGGGTAATTCAATGTCGTCGCAAGGCGCTATAAAATCATCTGACCCACCTTGATACATCAACGGGTCCGTCCAAAAGCTTTCAGGCATTTCTGCACCGCGGGCTTTCCTGACCAATTCGACATGATTGACATAAGCACTTCCGTCCGCCCATTGATAGGCGCGGGGCAATGGGCTTTCGCACAATGTTTGCTCAAATTCAAAGCTATCATCAACTTCACCCTCGCATAGTTTTGCGTAAAGGGACTGTAGGTCGCTCTCAAGCCCCGCCCAATTGTCGATTGCATACTGCATCGTTGGTACACCATCCACAAAACATGCTTTTGTGAGCGTTTTGTTCACTACGACCAGTTGGCCATCTCTGGAGCCATTTTTGTAGGTTGCTAGCTTCATCGTTACCCTTATTTTCTAACGTTGTTTTTTATGTTTGTTTTAAAATATTTAATCTAACAAAATCGTTATTGGACGCTATTCTGTCAATGTCGATAGTCTAAAGTTGCACGGCAATAATACAAAGCATAGATGATAAATAAAAAAGGGCGAAATATTACTATTTCGCCCTTTTTTATAACGGCTACAGAGAACTTTTGTACTCAATACTTTACAGAAGCCTTGCTAATTCCATACTCTCTCAATTTATTCGCGATTGCAGTATGACTTAAGCCGAGTTTGCGAGCTAATTGGCGAGTACTTGGATATGAAGGATATAGTCGCTTTAACAAGTCTTTCTCAAAGCGTTTAACTTCTTGGTCAAGTGTCCCATCAAAATCATCATCAATATAGCTGACCGTAGCACTGCAATTTGGCAACTGAATGGTTTCTCGGGTGATTTCATTCCCTTCCATTAAAGTGATTGCTCTATATAGCGCATTCTCCAGTTGACGAATATTGCCGGGCCATGGATATCCTTGTAAATAATCAACACACGATTTGCTGAGTTTAGGAGGGCGAATACCTAGTTTTTTCGCATGTTTTCTAACAATAGTTTCTGATAAGCCTACAAGGTCAGCTTTTCTTTCTCTTAATGGCGGCACGACTAAGGTCAAAACATTTAACCGATAAAACAGGTCCTCCCTGAAGGTGCCCATATCAACCATCTCACCAATGTCTTTGCTAGTCAGCACTATAAACCGAATGTCTAACTCGATAGGCTCGCCTTTAATCGTCGCCTGCTGTTCTTGCAAGACGCGCAACAGTTTGAGTTGCAATGACTCAGACATTTCAGATGCCTCATCAAGTATCAAGGTACCTTCTTGTGCCTGCTCAAGTTTTCCGGTATGCGTATCACTACCAAAGAGTTCCGTTTCTGCAATATCGTCTGGCAAACCCGCAAAATTAATAGTGACAACTGGTTGATCAACGCGCTTACTACTTTCATGGCATGCTCGTGCGATAACCTCTTTACCAGTACCTGCTTCACCGTAAATTAAAATATTACCGTCTAAGGCCGACATTGACTTGGCTTCTTTTATTAACTTTTTCATCGCGGTGCTTTGAGCATTGAGTCCTGCGAAACCGTTATTAGACATTTTATTAAGTGCTGTCATCTGTTTGCCAAGGCGAATCTCGGACTTAAGCATCACTACTGCACCTGCCAACACAGATTTGTCAGAGTCAGGCACATCAACAGGCAAGATATCCGCGATGTAGTCTTGTTCAATAAACTTGATTTTTTGCGTTTGCGCGTAGGTCTCTTTTCGGTCAAGCCATTTAGTGAAACTGAAGCCTGTGATAACTTCATCAATATTGAGCTTTAAAATTTCTTCCGTTGGCATCTCTAATCCGCTTAAAACAGCGTCATTAAAGAGAATAATACGGCCACTCGTGTCTATTGAAAAGCAAGGATCCGGTAACGTTCTCAACAGCGCGCGAAGTTGGTTTCTCTCTCGCTGTATTGGCATAAATGGCGTGGTTTTAACATCGTCGATACCTTCAATCATTCTGATTTTTGGCATTAAGTGTGTGAAGTCTTCAAACTCTATGTTTGGAAAGTCTAAAAAGATTTTGCCCGTCTCATCAATTTCGATTCCGCGTAGGTCAATCTCGTACTCCAGAAGAATATCGAGAACATCTTGAGTGATGCCTAACCTGTCCTGACATGTTATTTCCAAGCGCATGATATTTTGTCCGTGTTTGTCACCCCGAGGTGAATTTGCTTAATCTGTCCATTTTTACGCAGAGGTAGTGGCGAAGATCAGAAAAACCGCGCATAGCATGCACGCTTTTTCCTGATCATTTCAAGCGGTTGTCTGTTTTAAGTTGACAATCAACTTGCAAGTTTTTGTTTGGGAGGAAATCGTGGTTCAAACAAACCGAGCTTTTTAGCTTCTTCGACCATTGCCATGATGTCCATTTTAGAGATTTCAAATAGATCGTCGAACTGCTCTAAAATGTAATATAAGGGTTGCATTATATCAATTCGATAAGGGGTTCTTAACACATCAATAGGCACAAGGGGCTTTCTAATTGCCTCATTACTTTCAAGTGCGTAGTGAGTCTCGCCTGGCGACGATAATATACCACCACCATATATCCGAAGCCCTTCATTTGTTTTTACTAAGCCAAATTCAACTGTAAACCAATAAAGTCTAGCGAGGTAAATACGATCCTCTTTGCTCGCGGCTAAACCCAACTGACCATAGACATGTGTAAAGTGTGCAAATGCTGGATTAGTGAGCAACGGGCAATGCCCGAATATTTCATGAAAAATATCAGGCTCTTGGAGGTAGTCGAACTCGTCCTTGCTTCTTATAAACGTAGCGACAGGAAAACGCTTATTAGCCAACAGGGTAAAAAATTCTGTAAAGTTTATCAATGCGGGGACAGCCGCCGTTTGCCAACCAGTTTCACGCATCAAAACTTCGTCTATATCAGGAAGTTGTGGAATGCAGTCACTCGGCAACTTGAGCAACTCAATACCTTGCATATACTCCTTGCAAGCACGTCCCTTGAGAAGCTCAATTTGACGCTCGTATAACAACTTCCAAGTTTCATTTTCCTCATTTGACCATTCGATCAAGCCTTGCTCATCAATTTGCTTCGATGAATAACTAGTGCTTTTACTCATTACTTCACGACAATGTTAAAAATGATGTGCGGATGTTACTTAATTTTCACTTTTTAACCATCTTTTGGCTTTCCAAGTGGTGATGATAATTCAAACTTTTGTAATTATTTGTTTACACTCGTGCTATTACCAAGCATTAACGTCAAATAAAAAAACGCCGCTTGAAGCGGCGTTTTTACTGGATTGTGTGTGCAAACAGAATGAATAGCTAGTTTTGATAAATATAGGAATTTATACCTAAAGCCGACTAATTTCTCGATTCAATTGAAACTCTTTTGAAGTTACATAAGTTTCAAGCTTTCTTAACCGAGTTTCGGTTCCTCTAAACCTTTGTTGGATATCAAAAAAAGCTTGTCTAGGAGGTTCACCTGCTTGCCAAACTCTAGATTTAACTTCAATTTTACTATCGCCATTTGCCTGTGCATTTTTGTAGCCTTTACCAGCGTACTCGCCACTTGGCGAAACCGGATTGGGTACATAAGCATTTTTCGAAGTCATATCGTCGCTATACCCAATCGGTTTTTTATCTAAAATAAACCAAGCGGCGATGTAAGTAACAATAACAAAAGGGCCCGCTAGTAAGAAAAAAGCAGTAACAGTAAGGATTCTGACCAACCATTTCTCTAAGCCAAAATATTCGGCTATACCAGCGCAAACACCTGCTATACGAGCATTTTTTGAATCTCTATAAAGCGTTTTTGTTCTATCAAATCCACTCATGCTCTTTCCCTCCACTTAGGCGCTTCTTCATCAAGAATTTGCTCAAGGGTTTGAATACGGTCAGACATCAATTCGGCTTTTTCCGCTAAGGTTTGCAAGCTTGCAAATTCTTCTTCTGATAACCCTTGGCTAACTTGCTTCTTGCTCTTGTAATGCAATATGAGCCAGATAGGCGCAACAAATAAAACGAATAAGATTAAAGGAACGCCCATAAATATAACGATCAATTCATCCATTTTCGATCTCCTTAAAGTGTAATAGTGCTAACGGTTTCGAATTCAGGTAACCCCTATCGAATTCGTTTTTATTAATTAAAGAGTGGCACATAACACGCCACTCAACAATGTTTTAGCTTAAGCTTTTTTAGCTTTGCTCGCCGTCTTAACCGCAGTTGGCTTAGACGGTGCACTATTACCTTTCATTTTTTCTTTAAGAGCAGCTAGTTCATCTTCAATTTTGCTATCTGACTCAAGTTCTGCAAATTCGTCTTTCAACGTCTTTTTACCTATATCATAGGCTTCAACCTGTGACTCCAAGCCATCAATTTTACGCTCAAATTGCTCAAACTTTCCCATGGCCGCATCGATATTAGAACTATCTAGACGCTTTTTAACTTCAAGACGAGAACTTACCGTCTTTTGTCGCATAATTATCGTTTTTTGACGGCTCTTTGCATCTGCTAGCTTTTCTTGAAGCTGTGCTGTTTCACTTTGCAACTTAGCCAACTCGTTTTCAATAAGCTCAAGCTCTGACTTGAGTGTCGCTGCAGCTTCAGCAGACTTTTTCTTCTCTTGTAGAGCGGCTCTTGCCAAATCTTCACGGTCTTTACTTAGCGCAAGTTCAGCTTTCGCTGCCCACTCAGCTTCTTCCGCTTCGTATTTACTTATTTGGTGCGCAACATCCTTTTTATTTGCGATAGTCTTTGCTGAAGCAGAGCGAACCTCAACTAAGGTATCTTCCATTTCTTGGATAATAAGACGAACCAATTTTTCTGGATCTTCAGCTTTATCTAAAAGTGCGTTAATGTTCGAGTTAACAATATCTGTGAATCTTGAAAATATACCCATAATAATTACCTCTGCTGTTTGTCGTAATTTCTAATTAAGAACGAGATGTGAGTATCACGCCGTTCAAACTTACTAATACCTATTCAATATGCTTGCCAACTTAAAAATAACAGTTAAGCCATTGTTTATTATGGATATTATTAAATTTCAGATATTTACAGAGTTTTGTGATTTTATGAAGTACACTATTAATTAGCGAAATTGACTAATTAAGTGTGTTTTGTTGTTCATTTGTTTTCCATAACTCAAATGCTTGGCACCTTAACTCGTTACTAGTATATATAATAGGTCACATAATGAGTCGTTTTAGACAACAAGATAATCTTCTTGGACAAGCCAATAGCTTTTTAGAGATTCTTGAGCAAATATCGCAGATTGCGCCGCTCAATAAACCGGTCTTAGTAATAGGCGAACGCGGAACCGGTAAAGAACTCATCGCTGCCCGCCTTCACTTTTTGTCTCAAAGGTGGGAGCAAAACTACGTTAAACTAAATTGCGCTGCATTGAATGATAACTTACTGGAAAGTGAGCTTTTCGGTTACGAGGCAGGCGCATTTACCGGCGCATCAAAACGACGAGAAGGACGCTTTGAATATGCCGATAACGGCACGTTATTCTTAGATGAACTTGCAAACACCTCGGCACTTATCCAAGAAAAGCTGCTTAGAGTTATCGAATATGGCGAATTTGAGCGTGTAGGTGGCACTCGTACTGTCAAGGTTGACGTGCGCTTAATTGCGGCCACTAATGAAGACCTCCCGACGCTTGCGGATCAAGGTGAGTTTAGAGCTGATTTATTAGACAGACTTGCATTTGACGTTGTGACGATTCCGCCCCTGCGCAATAGGCAAGAAGACATCATGATGTTAGCAGAGCACTTTGCGATCAATATGGCTCGAGAATTAGAGCTTGAGCTATTTAGTGGATTCAGCGCAAAAGCAAAAAGTAAACTGCTTGAATACGACTGGCCTGGGAACATTCGTGAATTAAAAAACGTGGTTGAGCGCGCAGTCTATCGAAACAATCCGCACTTGCCTGTTCACGATATTGTGCTGGACCCTTTTGAATCAGCTTTTAGACCTAAATCTCGTACAAAGGCCCCTAAGCAAATTGCAGTTGATAGCGTTTCTTCAGCCATAGATGAACAAATCCTAAGCGAAACATCTGAGAAATCTAGCACTGACACTACGGTGCCTCTTACTTTTCCGATTGACCTAAAGGAAACATCCCAAAATTTTGAGATTGATTTAATAAAGCAAGCACTAAAAGATGCGCAATTTAACCAGAAAAAAACTGCAGAGAAGCTTTCGTTGACGTATCATCAACTTAGAGGATATTTGAAGAAATATAATTTACTCGATAACGCCGAAGAATAATGAAACCGAAGAAGCACTTGAACGCGTTCAATTTAGCTCTTTTTCGCTGCTTTGCCATAGGGCTAGCCGGCCTGCTTCAAGCGTGTTCGCAACCGACTGAAACAGTAGATAAAGATGGTATTACATTTTGTTCTGAGAGCAGTCCCAATACCTTTAACCCTCAGCTAGATACCTCGAGCACGACGGCCGACGCTTCAGCTCATCAAATTTACGATCGTTTGTTAGAGTTTGATCCAGAAAATGGACGTATTGAACCTGGACTTGCCAGCAGTTGGTTAGTCAGTAGGGATGGACTGACCTATACATTTCAATTGCGTAAGGACGTTAAATTTCATACAACGTCATATTTTACGCCTACGCGCAATTTTAATGCTGACGATGTGATTTTCAGTATTGATAGATGGCGCAAAGCAAGCCATCCTTATCATGCAGTATCTGGCGGTAGTTATCCGTATTTTGACAGCCTAAACCTTCAAAATACGATTAAGGATGTTAAACGCATTAATGGCTATCGAGTAGAAATTTCACTCCACAAGCCAGATAGCTCGTTCCTTGCAAATCTTGCAACTGATTTTTCAGTAGTACTCTCTGCCGAATATGCAATGCAGCTTATGGCGGCAGGTTCACCAAGTCAATTGGATAAATCACCTATCGGAACTGGTCCATATCGATTTGTTGGCTACCGCAAAGATCAATACATAAGGTTTGAGCGCAATCCTGATTATTTTTTGGAGACCAAAGGTGCAAAGCACCTTATTTTTGATATCACGCCAAAAAGTTCACTTAGGTTCGCTAAGTTAATCACTGGAGAGTGTGATGCAGTTGCTTTTCCCTCTCAAGCTGATTTAGAAGTTATCAGTCAGCGTGAAGATTTAACCCTTATGCAAAAACCGGGATTAAACGTGGGTTTTTGGGCATTTAACACAAGTAAACCGCCATTTAATAATCCCAATGTACGAAAAGCACTCTCGCTTGCAATAGACAAAACATCATTGATAGAAGCTATTTATTTGGGCCAAGCTACACGCGCTAAAAACCTTGTTCCTTCTGCCTCTTGGGCATATCAGCCAAATGCAAGTGAAAGTGGTTATAATCCAGTCGAAGCTAGGCGTTTGTTGGATGAGGCTGGAATTGCTTATGATTTTGCCATGACCATCTGGGCCATGCCCGTTCAGCGTGCATACAATCCTAATGCAATGAAAATGGCACAATTAATGAGCGCATATTTAGAGGCGGTAGGGATAAACGTCGAAATTGTAAGTTACGATTGGAATCGATTTAGAGAGAATTTACGGCTAGGCATGCATGATTCAGTTTTGATCGGTTGGTCTGCTGATAACGGAGACCCTGATAATTT
Organism: Glaciecola sp. KUL10; assembly: GCF_003203515.1. Taxonomy (GTDB): domain Bacteria; phylum Pseudomonadota; class Gammaproteobacteria; order Enterobacterales; family Alteromonadaceae; genus Glaciecola. Next base: position 40,163 of record NZ_BGNG01000003.1, read on the forward strand.
CTATCGTCCACTTCTAACATGTGCAGCTATCCCTTCGGGGACTAACAGAGCGATGTGGTGCAATCGACAATACGATGCCATCATCGAAGCGGCTTTACTTACTGATGATTTTGAGCAACGAAAAGTGCTTTATCATCGGGCAAATCAACTTTTATTTGACGAAGCGCCATTGGTGCCTATTGCACATGCGTTTCAATATCAAGCAATTTCAAATGATATTGATGGAATGGTCATTAACCCCTTTGGCGGTATTCGTTTTGATAACGTGGTGCGAAAACCATGATCACATTGTTAATTCGCTATCTAAACCTATTGACCATTACATTTGGTGTGTTGATCGTTTTCTCATTTGCTCTAGCATATTTGTTTCCTGGTGATGTTCTCACCAATATGTCAGGTATAGTGCCGCAAAGTGATGCCCAGCGCCAAGCACTTGAAAAAGCTTATAAACTCGACCAGAGTATATTTTCTCAATTTTGGCACTATTTAAGTAATCTATTTGCTGGAAACTGGGGGGTGAGTTTCGTTTCCCAAGCGGACTTGTTAAGTGAAATAAAAATCGCATTTCCTGCCACAATAGAATTAACGCTTTATGCACTCCTTGTCGCAGTATTTATAGGTATTCCCATAGGCTTTATCGGCGGCTTAAATCACCATAAACCTTTTGATTTTGGCGTAGTGTGTTATAGCGTTATCAGCTATTCCTTCCCCGTCTTCTGGCTAGCACTGATTTTCATCACTATTTTTTCATTACAAGCAGGTATGTTCCCACTGTCCGGTCGAATCAACCTACTCTTCGATATCCCTCATCAAAGTGGCTTTATTTTGCTCGATATTTTTTATTCAAATATTGATAACAAATCGGCGGCCTACATCGATGCATTTAAACATTTAGCCTTACCAACGTTATCCATCGCGATTGTAACAACTGCTATTTTCATTCGTTTTGCCAGAAGAAGTATTATGGATGTGATGGAAATGGGGTATATCGATGCTGCTAAATCACGAGGCTTCACTACTACACAAATTTTCTTCAAGCACGGCCTGCGCAATGCCCTATTACCCATTTTGCCTCTCATGGCTTTGCAAGTATCAACGCTCATTACGAATGCAATGGTGGTCGAAACAATATTTTCGTGGCCAGGTATTGGAAGTTGGTTAATCCAAGCAATTTATCAACGAGACTACCCTGCAATACGAATGGGCATGCTTGTAGTTTCAGTATTTGTAGTGACATTAACAATCACTATTGAGTTTTTAAGTCGAGCAATCGACCCTGCAAGGGACAGATTTGAACGTGTCTCAGTTTAATTTATACCAAGAAGAGTTTCAGCCCTCTCCGATTAAGAACATTTGGCTAGAGTTTAAACAAAGCCATTTTGCCCTCGCTGGGCTAGCGGTATTACTCGTTTTTTGTACTATCGCCATTGTCGGGCCTATTTTCGCACCTTATGATCCAAGTTTACAAAATACTAATGCTTTATTATTGCCGCCTTCTTGGGCCAGTAATGGCAGTATTTCACACCTTTTAGGAACCGACAGTCTTGGTCGCGATGTGTTTGCAAGAGTATTGTATGGCAGTCAAACCACCTTTGTTTCATCAGTAGTGCTTGTTGCAGTTGCACTGATTGTTGGAGTAACGTTAGGGACCTTGGCCGGCATGTCATCTGGTGTACGTTCCAGTATCTTGAATCACTTTTTAGATGCTCTACTCGCTATTCCAACGCTATTAATCGCGATTATTATCGTTGCGATTCTGGGCACCGGTCTTATCAACTCGATGCTGGCAATTATATTGGCTTTGATACCGCAATTTGTGCATCAGACCCGAACGTTTGTGCGCAATGAAATGGAAAAAGACTACATATTATTAGACAAGCTAGATGGTGCTGGAAAATTCAGGATTTTTTGGCATTCAATTCTGCCAGCCATGTTTGAATTACTCGCAGTCCAAAGCACCATCGCTCTTTCAATTGCGATTATTGACATTTCAGCATTAGGCTTTTTAAACCTTGGGGCACAGGGAGTAACAGTAGAACTCGGCGCTATGTTATCGCAAAGCCTAGAATCTGCCTATGTAGCACCTTGGTTGGTAATTGTGCCTGGCCTATGCGTTTTCATGCTCGTTTTATCGGTGAATATCGTAGGTGAAGGTTTGCGATCTGCCTTGCGAAATAGGTTAATACACTAATGCCTTTACTAGACATCAAAAACCTCACGCTGGAAATCGACGCTGGCACAGAACGCGTAAAAGCACTTGATAAAGTCAGTCTCACCGTAAATGAAGGTGAAATCAGGGCATTAGTTGGCGAATCTGGATCAGGTAAAAGTCTAATAGTGCGTTCAATTATTGGTGCGGTTCCTGATCATTGGACAATTACCGCTGATAGATTAACTTGGAAAGGCCAAAATTTGATGGCGATGACGCAAGAGCAAAGGCGTCAAATAATGAGACGAGAGATTGCGGTTGTATTTCAAGACCCTACATCATCACTTGATCCTTCTGCAACATTGGGCGATCAACTAGAAGAAAGTATTCCGCCAGAATTTGTAGGGTCTGGTGCATTTTGGCAAAAACGTAAGCAAAGAAAAGAGATTGCCATCAGTTTGCTTCACAAAGTTGGTATTAAAGATCATGTCAGTTGTATGAACAGGTACCCGCACGAAATCGCAGTCGATATTAGTCAAAAATTTATGATTGCCATGGCACTTGTATCAGAGCCAGCTATCTTAATTGCTGACGACCCAACTCGCAGTATGGAGTCAACTACAAAAAACCAGATATTAAAGTTACTGACAAGGTTAAACGAGACTAAAAATTTAGGTATTTTATTTGTCAGTCATGATTTGTTAGCGATCTCCAGTATGGCGCATACGATGACTGTTTTATACTGTGGACAAACGGTTGAATCAGGAAAAGTGAGACATTTACATAGGCGACCATTGCACCCTTACACCAGAGCACTTTTAGACAGTGCGCCTAGTTTTCAAACAAACTTGCCGCCTAAATCAAAACTTTCAACGCTTAAAGGCACAATCCCTACCCTTCAGCACTTGCCAATAGGGTGTCGCTTGGGGCCAAGATGTCCTAGTGCAAAACGAGATTGTGTTAAAGTACCAGAACTTAGAAGTATCCAAAATCATACATACAGCTGCCACTTCCCGCTACACATGCCGAATTCAGGTCAAGGTAAAGCGAAAAAGCAAAATATTGATAAGGTTTCCGCAAAACAAGAAGCGGGGCAGACCGAAACGAAACTCTATCAGCGCATGCCACAACAAGCATCGCCTAAAAGTGCTTTAGGGCAAATTATCGAAGAACTGAAGGGTGAAAACGAATGAGTTGTGTTTTACGAGTTAAAGACTTGGTCTACACCTACAAAACGAAAAGAACACTTTTAAGCAAAACAGAGTGCTTTGAATTAGGTCCTATTAGCTTTTCGTTGGAAAAAGGTAAGACTTTGGCGATTACTGGCAACAATGGCTCAGGTAAAACGCTTTTAGCAAAAGCCTTGGTGGGAGGAATAAAACCAATTAAAGGGGAGATAGAGCTTGAGGGGCAAGGTTTGGTTAAAGAGCACCTACACCAATCAAACAAAGATATCCGTTTAATTCTTCAGCACAAAAAAGATGCTATCAACCCTGCGGTGACAATTGGTTCGATGCTGGACCAAACACTATTACTGAATACCGAACTTGATGCCTTAGACAGAAAACAAAAAATAGAAGATATCTTGGTAAAGGTTGGACTGTTGCGTGAGCATTACTATTTTTATCGTCACATGCTTTCTGACGGTCAACAACAAAGGGTTGCCTTAGCTCGCGCATTAATATTAGAGCCCAAAGTAGTCGTAGCCGACGAACCATTTGCTGCACTTGATCCATCTGTTCGCTCGCAAACCGTTAATCTCATATTAGCGTTACAAGAAGAGCTTGGCTTAGCTTTTGTATTTATTTCACAAAATCTTGGGATCATAAGGCACATTAGTGACTCAGTAATGGTATTAGACAAGGGACAAGTCATTGAATCCGGTTTGACCAAAGAAGTATTTGAGCAACCGAAGCAAGAATTAACAGCTAAGTTAATTGAGTCACATTTTAGTTTAGTTGAGCGGCATTTTAGTCAAATGTGATTGCATCTATGCATTTCGTACCAAAATATAATTACCATTCTATGTGAGGTGATTCGAAATGCAATTGGGCCCGTGACCAAAGCAAATAAACCATCCTCAATGCAAACCGTGAAAAAGGATATGCCTAAAAGTACAGAAACATCGCCTTTCATTGTCAAACGCTGTAAGCACTGGTTTCAAGACTCATAACCAGAATGGTCTCGACGCGTTACACCAATATTCAACAAAGTGTTATTTTAGCCATCTACATTTTTATCACAAAGACACGACTGTATAGTGTGGAAAAGAAACAAAATATTGCTTGTGATATCGGTTTGTTGGTTTCCCACAAATAAACCAGATTTATCGAGTTCTTCAGCATTTATAAGATCGCCCACCACTTCGTAATCGAAATGCTCTAACACGCCTATATTTTTTACAAAATTTCCAGTAACGATTGGTCTGCAGTCGATTTTATTTTCCTTTAGTACATTAACTAAATCTGCTCTTGAGAATGGTGCTCCATCCTTGATTATTAGCGAGAACCCGAACCAACTGCTAGAGCCTGTTTCTGATTGGATCCGAATGTAAGGGTGATCTTTAAAGAGAACTTGGAAATACAACGCATTTTGCTGTCTAACGTGAATAAAATTTGGCAACTTTTTTAACTGTTCTATACCAATGGCCCCGCTCATTTCTAGCGGTCTCACATTATAACCAGGCAACACAAACCTAAATGATTCTTCAAACCAATCATCGCTTTTTTCTCCCACAATGTGATTGTTTTTAGGTAAATCCCTCGTCCAACCGTGTGCTCTTAAACACAAAAGAATATGATAAAGCTCTTCATCGTCGGTAACGATGCACCCGCCTTCCATGGTCGCTATATGATGACTAAAAAACGAACTGAACGAACCCATTAGGCCGAAAGTACCAGCATATTTTCCTTTGTACTGTGCTCCCATCGATTCGCAGTTATCTTCTAACACTGTTATGTTGCGACTATCAATGATCCGCTTTATCTCATCAAAATCATTTGGGTTACCCAGTAAGTTAACTAAAAATATAACTTTTGTGTTGGGGGTGATGGCTTTTTCAAGTGACTCAAGATTGATGTTTAGGGTTGCTTCATCTATATCTACAAATTTAACTTTCAAACCATATTGCTGCAGTGGGAAATAAGTTGTGGACCATGAAACAGCCGGCACGATGACTTCGTCACCGCGTTTAAGCTTTATGTTTTTATTTTGCGTGTAAAACATAGCAGCAATCATAAGTAGGTTTGCTGTGGAACCTGAATTGACCATCACAGCGTAGTTTGAACCAAAGAACTCTGCAAAGTTATGTTCATAATCTGCAACATGTTTACCCATCGTAAACATACCAGAATCGATGACTTGCTGAATTGCTGCTAGCTCATCCTTGTCCCATGTGTTACTTGCTAGCGGATAGTTACTCATGATTTACTCCTTCGTAATATTCCACCGTTTTTTGTATTCCGTCTTTTAGTGAGGTTGTATGGTGCCACCCGAACTGCTTGAGCAGGCTGATATCCACTAGCTTTTGCTGCATGCCTGTTGGCTTTGATAAGTCATTTTCAAATACACCTTTATAACCAATGATATCCGCAATAATTTGATAGTACTCATTAATTGAGTAATCGTCCCCCAGCCCAACGTTTATGTTTTGAGGCATATCTGAAAAATTGTTAATGGCATATGCCAAAAACTCCGCTAAATCTGCCGCGTATAAAAACTCTCTTCTGGCAAGCCCATCTCCCCATATATCAACAGATGCTTTTTTATTATCTCTAGCTTGGATAAGCTTTCTAATAACGGCTGGAATCATATGAGAATTATTCGGCCCAAATTTGTCGTATCTGCCATAGAGATTGCAGGGAATCACCGTTTTATATCGACATGAGGGATCCTCTCGGTTGATATACTCACATAGTCTGGTGGATGTAATTTTTGCCAGTGCATAACCTTCATTGGTAGGCTCCAGCTCACCGTTTAACAACTGCTCTTCTGATATTGGGTTGACTGCGTTTCTGGGATACATACAAGAAGAGCTAATGTTCACTAAATCTTTGATACCGCTTTGATGAGCAGTATTGATGAGATTAATTCCCATCAGAGTATTTTGAACCAAAAAATTTATAGGATACTTAACGTTTGCTTGAATTCCACCTACTTCACCAGCAGCGTGTATCACCAAATCTATATCATTTTGGTCGAAGTATTTTGCAACAGCATCTATTTCAAGTAGGTTTAGCTCACGACTAGAGGGCGTTAGCAATCGGTGCTTATTAAAATGCGTACATTCTAATATGTTTTTACCCACCATACCGCTTGCACCCGTCAATAAAATACGCTTGAACATTAATTCTCCGCACAAACAGGAATATCAAATCCATTATTCTTTAAACAGGCATGCTGTTTAGCGATTTCCAAATCATTCCGGATCATTTCAGCACACATCTGTTGGACTGTTATTTCTGGTTTCCAGCCCAATTCTTGCTCGGCCCTAGTGGGATCACCCAATAGATTTTCGACTTCTGCAGGTCTAAAGTATCGAGGATTAATTTTAATGATAACGTCACCTACAGAAAGCGCAGGACTTTTTGAGTTATCAACGGCCACTACCGTCCCAATCTCACTAAGGCCTTGGCCGGTGAACTCGAGAGTAATACCCAGTTCTTCAGCACTCCACTGAATGAATTGTCGAACTGAATATTGAATACCTGTCGCAATCACATAATCTTTTGCTTCGTCTTGTTGTAACATCATCCACTGCATGCGAACGTAATCTTTGGCATGCCCCCAGTCGCGCTTGGCATCCAGATTCCCCATGTGTATACAGGTTTCTAATCCTTGTGAAATATTGGCCAACCCCCTTGTTATTTTTCTGGTCACAAAGGTTTCGCCTCTTCTTGGCGATTCGTGATTAAACAAAACGCCGTTACAGGCAAACATGCCATAAGATTCACGATAATTCACAGTGATCCAATATGCATACAGCTTGGCAACGCCATAGGGTGACCTAGGATAGAAAGGAGTTGTTTCTTTTTGAGGACTCTCTTGAACGAGCCCATATAATTCAGAAGTAGAAGCTTGATAAAACTTAGTTTTCTTCTCTAAACCGAGTAACCTGATTGCTTCGAGTATTCTTAGGGTTCCGAGTGCATCAACATCTGCAGTATATTCCGGTGACTCAAACGAAACGGCAACGTGAGACTGAGCACCCAGGTTATAGACCTCATCAGGTTGCACTTGTTGAAGAATTCTCGTTAGATTTGAACTGTCAGATAAATCGCCATAGTGCAAAATAAACTTAGCATTCTCAACATGCGGATCTTGGAATATATGGTCGATGCGCTCGGTGTTAAACGAAGAAGCTCGACGCTTAAGCCCATGAACTTCATATCCCTTACTCAACAATAACTCAGCGAGATAAGAACCATCTTGGCCTGTAACGCCAGTGATCAGTGCTTTCTTCATTGCCATTCCAGCCTATTTTCTGGGTCTAGTGTTTTAACATTCTCTAAATAAAGATCGCACTCTGAACTAGGTCGTTTTAAGCTTTTGGCGAGCAAATATAATTGTATGTTGATAAACGAGCGTTGCAGGGGTTTATAATCACTTCCTTCAGACTCATTGAAAGAAGATTTTAGAGTATCAAAATATTGTTGAGGCGCAATTTGACTGTTTAACAACTTTGGATTAAATAGATTCGCTAGCACAGCCACTCCCGTATTCCCAGCGCTATAAAGTTGACGGCACAACGACATTATGTATGAATCTATTACTACACCGTCAAAATCCCCCTCTAAAAACTTTAGACTCAATGACACATTTGAATACTTTTCTTTGAGATAAAATAGCTCATCTTTTGTATCGCCCAAGGGAGTGCCAAAGATAATTACATCTCTCTTTTGATTCTCTTGTATTAATTTTTCAACAGCAGGTAGCGCAAATGATTTTCCCCATACTCCATTCATTTCATGCCGACTAATGCCAAAAATAACATCGCCTCCTCGATAATGAATACCAACTGATTGCTTGCTAACGATCGCGTCCAAACGCTTAAATTCTTGATGGTAGCTCGAACTAAAAACTTCTGATAATGCTTGATTTAATTCTTTTCTTATTAAGTGTGCATCGTTGAATCGCTCAGGCCCCACCAAGTTACAATAACTTTGCAAAACATGTTGCAACTCCGCGGGCTTTAGTAATTTAGAATATCGAAGACCCGAAATATATTCAGCGGGAGTGGGGCTTTGACTTGAGAGCTTATATTTTTTCATTTCATCAAATGTGATGTAGTGTTGCTCGATAAAGGTCTCTGAGAAATAGCTAGGCAGATTGTTATCAATGCTGATCAAATCGTTATGAATAGAACCCACATCGGTCGCCCAACTAAATTTGAATGGCAAATCATATTTTAAAGAAAGTGCCCGCCCGTGAACGATGGCATTTAGTCTTTCAGTTGTCCCGTCATGTCTTGCCGTAAGTACATTACCCGACATTTGCTTTATGTATTCACCGATAGATGAGCGCCTTTCCTTGAACCACGAATCATCAGGCATGCGATTAAGCGTTAGTGCAGTCAAATTAAGTGCACTACCGGGCGACTTTGGCTCCAATTGAAGAATCGCGTCTTTTAAAATTTCAATTTCTGCAGTTTCGAACATACAAATATTCACTCCGATTTAAGGGAAATGAATGACGAAAGATTGTCATTTAGCAGATTAAAGCAAACATTAAGCCAACACTAAAAACAAAAAGAATTCGAGGTATAATTGATAAAGAGAGTAGATTAGAAAAATGGAATTAAAAATGTATTAAACAAAAAGCCAGCAATTGCTGGCTTTTGAATGACGTCTTACAAACGCATTTAAACGTTTAAATGCGGTAAATCAGTATGTTACAGTAATCGAGTAGTTACCTGTATATGCTCCATCTGCTGGCGATATCAACGAAGCTTCGTTCCACTTCAAGTTACCACCGAAAGATAGTCCAACCGCACCTGTTGCATCAGTACGAAGGTTTGGAGTTGCTGGGTCATATTCAGAACCGTTGTTTACGCCACCTTCAATACGAGTATCAGCAGAAGAAACAAACATAACAAATTTATCGTCAGAACCTGCACCCGCTGTTGTTAAATCAACGTTGTTGATACCAGCAAAAGCATTGTTATCTGTTGTAGTTGTTACATCATTCGCATCAGCACCTGCCGTAGCTACCAACTCAACTTGCAAGTTAGTAAACGGAGCAGCGCCAGAAACGTCTACACGTCCTGGTGTTCCCGCTGCAATAACTGTAATAGTCAGTGTTGAAGCGGTATCGCCACTGTTGGCACCAGCAGTCGCAGTTTGAGTTCCGTCAACATCTAGTGTTGTAAACCCAGGTGTTCCAACATCCAAGGTGTTGTCTCCGGCACGAGTAACTCTCAATGTACCAAAATCGATAGATGCGGTATTGGCTATTGTGAAAGCGTTTTGCACAGTTACCGTCGCGGTACCATTTGCAACCTCTGCTTGAACGTATGAGCTACTTGCAAGTAAAACAGATGATACCGCAAGAGCGACACTTAAATTTTTGCGTTTAAACATGGAATTCTCCAATTTCTAAAGTAATACAATGACACAGCTACGTTTACATTACGCTTACTCTGTCTTACTCGAAGAGACTCAAAAGTATTCGAGCCATCGAGAAGGCTTTATTGCCTACATGATTGGTATCGACAACAGAAAACAATACTTGAGAAAAAAATACGTTTATTTTAGATATCCCAAAAAAACTCGCTTTTCAGCTTGTTTGTGTACTCTTCTTTTCCTTCAAAGACTAATTTAAACCTGCCGTTTGGTGTCGTAACGGGTTTAACTAGTGGAATACTGCGTGTCATAGTATCAATTTCATGAAAGATATTAACCGCATTATCATAGCCAACAGGTTCAAACTCGCTGCCACCTTGTGGTTTGAAATAAACAGTGAAGTTTCCATGACTAGACGTCTGATTGAGATTTTCCAGCTTTAACTCAACATTTCCAAAGCTTTCTCCTGAAGCTTCCCTAATATAAGTCGCGGATAATAAGTTCACTTCAGGCGTGTTTCGGTGATTTTTTATTATGATTGGAATAGCATAATTTAAGAAGAAGTTCATTCGTATGCTAATACCCTCTTGCTCAGAATCAGAAGGAGCGGTCACTGATGTTGGAATCAACGTAAACTTTAAATGCGAATGAAATTCTTCGGTTGGCATGTTAGCTTTGCGTCTTAAGAGTAATTTGACTCTCTGACTCTCACCTGGTGACAATGTTATTCTGCGAGGTGAAAATCTCAGATAAGGTGAGGCGGTATTAAATACATTTGCTTCATCTTTATCCAAATCTTCGTACAGCCCGCGTTCATTTTGCTTTTTTTCGTCCCATGTTAAGGCGTAACTCCTTACTTCATCACTTGTGTTTACAACTATGATTTCCTTATTTCGTTCTCTGCTGTCAAAGCTAACTCGAGTCGGCGAAATCAATAGACTAGCATTTACTTGAAATGACAATAGACTCAAAATAATTGAGAACAGACTTAAATAGCGAGTATTAAATCTCAATTTATTGCAACGAACTTTCATCGTTAATAACTCCGTTAAAGATTAATAGTAATTTGAATGGTTGAGTTGTAATCTGTATCCGTAAAGCGATTTGAACCAGAACCAGATGTAGTTATTTGCCCTCCAAAGGACAAAATTGCAGTTCCACTGTCACCGGTGAATACCGTATTTGAGTTTCGTATTATTGATAGTTCAAACGTTTCCTCACTGCTTAGATCAGGAATCATAGTTGAATTAATAATGTCTACATCAATTGTGAGTGTTCGGCTGGTTGGAAGATCACTTAATTCATAAATAGCATGTTGGCCTTGTTCCAAAATAGCAAATCCACCAGACACCTGCGTATTGCCGCTCTCATCAATAGATATACTGCCGCTAGCATCATTTTTTGTGATAGCAACTTTGCCAAAATCTAAAGGTTGTAATTCAGTAATTGTTGCTTGAGAAAAAAAAGCAGCAATTATAATCAACAAACATAAAAGCGAGCGTTTGCCGAAACTCATAAAATAGCTTCACCCTTATACAAGGCCACTCCACAATAATCTTGTTCTTTTCTGACCACGCTACAAGTTTCAACTGCTTTTTCTCTTGAAGAGAAAAGGCCGATCCTTGCGCTATAAAACTTAACGCCGTTAACTACCACCTCAGCAATACTTCCCGACGACAAACACGAACTGTTGTCCTTGGGCACTACTTGTTTGTATTTTTGTATTATTTCAAGTGCAGCGTTTCTATTCTTAAAGGAGGCTAAATGCATTGAAAACCCATCTGACTGAGTTGCTAAACATTCAACATTTGATGTTTGCGAAATAATGGGAGACGCATCGGTATTACTAAAACCAGAAAACTTTTCTTTTACTACCCCCTCGGTTGTACTTGGCGTGAACGCCTGATCAAGACCTGAAAATTTATCCCTAGAAACGCCCTCGGAGCTTCCCAACACCTGCTGAACCGATTGAAGTTGCACTGCGGGTTGAATCGGCATGCTAGAACCGTTTAAGTTTGCCGCCAACTCGGTTAATTCAGATTCTGTTGCGACCGCTTCAAAGCTGTCTGCCTGAGCCAAGTTACTTTGTGCGTCGAATCTAGGAATATCGGGCGTTTGGTTAAAGCTTGGTTTATTTGAAGCATCTTGAAAATTATCAATAAAATAAGAAAGGTCAGATTCAAACTCTATTAACCTAGCGAGTTTAGGTTGCATCTCTTGCCATTGATCTATAATGACAGCTACTTCCTCAATGACTTCATCAGTATTTTGAGTAGTAAGGGGAATTTCAGACTCTATTGTCTCATTAAAATAATCAATCTGTGGAATATTCTGATTATCATCATTTTTGACCAATGCTTTGTTTTCTTCAGAAAACCAATTGAGAGGATTGACACTCGGCAAAGAAGCACAGCCGGCAAGACTTAGTTGAGTGCTGACAACTGTGATAGCTATTAATAGTTGATTTCGTTTTACAATCATGGTCTGCTCCAAACTGATGACGAAAACATGACATTTTCGGGTTTAATCAAGTAGTATTGGACTCAAAGCAAAATTAGCACCAAGTATTTAAATTACATTCAGTTAACGGTTATTTTTTTTAAATTTAAAGATTGTTGCGATGCAGCTAACTTGATTGCTTTCGAAATATGAGCACTCATCTTCAATTGTCTGCTTTTGTGGGTGGAAACTAGAGAACACATAAAATCCACCACTTTCATTGTGCTTCTCTACATAAAAAGAAGTGTTTGGGAGCTTTGTTTTTAACTTGTCTGCGTAAAGTAACGCTAATGCTTTATTGTTAAATCGCCCATGACCACTTATATACCCCTTATAGTATTCTCTTTTTTCAAACTTTATATCTTGTGTCAGAATATCAGGAATGTCAGGCGACAAAATTTCGATCGGTTCAATCGCTTTCAAGTCGAATAGTTCGTAGTCTTCCTCTTCAATCTGAAGTGTATATTTACCTGGCAGGACGCCAGCAAAGATATAATATCCGTCAAACTCACTCAGTGTTTGAGCAACCACCTCTCCTTTTGTATTGAGTAAGTTAATACGCATTCTAACCAAAGGTGCTAGACCTGTTTCTGTATCAGCCTCTAGTAAACCCTCTATCTCTGATGAAATAACGACAGGATAGTCAAGGAAATCAACCAAACCCGCTCTAGCCGTAATAGATACTCCCTCAATGAAAGGCACTAAAAAGCTTTCAGGCAACGAATCTCGATTGAGAATGATATCTGACGTTCTTTGACTAGGTAGCCTTTGAAGCAAAGCTACCCCCTCAAAATTTGTTTTTTCTTTTCGGAAAAACTGAACCGCCTGAACCTCGACATTGGGTAAAACAGTATCCTCCTCCTCATCAAATATACCATCTAGGTTTTTATCGAAAAACACTCTAACGGCAAGATGCCCAGAAGATGAGCTGGAGAGCGCACTCTGTTCGATATGAGGATATTTAGCATCATGTCCACTTAGGCTAAAGCTTGCGTTTAAACCCAAATCGAACCCAGTGGAGCTCGAATGCCCTAGTCTTCCGCTAAACCGAATATTTGGCAATGAGTAACCGAAAATCAAACTTGAAAACGTATTACCGCTAATCATATCTTTAGCGCTATCAATTCCAAAACGGTAATTATTTCCAAAGTTGAAATTAAGACTACCTCTTAAAGAAGTGATAGTTTTTAAAGCGTCTGGGCTGTAACTCACACCAAGTCTACCGAAAACGGTCCCAAAATTTGCTTGGACATTCAATCCCCCGTTTAACTCATTGAACGTGTTGCCATTAGCATTCCGCACTTCGGTGTAATCAATATTGTTAAATAACGAAAAACGACCGAATCGCAGCCCTAATGAGTTTGAATATTGAAATTCGTTGCCAGATGATGATTCAAGCCATTGAAACTCGTTGCTCATTGGTAAGCGAAGGCTATCAAAGGGAGATATGTTGCCATCAAAAGTTAATCGATATGAGCGTCTGCGATCAATTGATTCTGCATTCAAGTCATTCTCGCCATATCCGGCAGATATAGCCTGTCCGAGGGCAGAAAACCGCAGACCAGAGGAGAAACCAATTTGATTGCTATTGTTGTATGACAAATTTGCGTCAATCACACCTCTATTAAAGAAGGATTTACTGGCTCCAAGTGTCATTGAACTGTTATCGATATCTCCGCCAAATTGTGACTGCAGACCTACATTCAAAGAACTGCCATTTCCAGAAAAAATAGACGCTCTTGACGACAAATTGTACCCTAAGTCTGTTTGAGTATTCGATTCATTCAATCCAAGAAGTGACCTACCCGCTTTAGTGATAGAGGCTTCATAAGTCATGTTTTTTTCCGAATTTATACTTTCATCGACAAATCTATTTATAGTTCTCGTTCTAATTTGCCCTTGTGGACCATAAAGGATAATTTCAAAGTCGTTACGCCCATAAAGCAAAGGAGTATCTAAAAATTCGTAACGCCCGCTTTGCACATTTAACTGCTGAGACACCAATACACCATTGCGGTATAGCTCAACATCCCATGAATCAGGTACATCTCCATCTATATTGATACGTTCATTATCATAATTTCTATTTAAATTAGTGTTACCAATCTTTACCCCTATTGCCTCAGACAAACTAGTACCTTGAGCTTGTCTGACATTTCTTACGTCTCCAAACTCAAAGCGAGTGATACCTGTATCACCCAGTATTTGCCCATCTAGCGACTCTCTCGAAAAGTTCAGCCTTCCAGTATTTAGACCAGACTCACTATTTGCGGTAAGCGAGAGTTGAGTATGCAGTAAGGCAATATCTCGAGCACCCTGTATACTAGCACTGGTTTGTATTTTGTCTGTTGATTCGCGATAAGTACTGAATGTTTGTATATCGATTATCTGAGGTGAAAGAACTTCGTAATAACGGGGAAGGTTCGTCATCACAGGTGTTCTGGAGCCACTACCATAAACCCGCGCATTTTCTCTTTTTAGCTTATCAAGGAGAGGGAAACTACCTTTTGGTACAATTCTCACTGCGAGTCTTTGAAAATTAAAGTTATGATTTAATTCAAAGATACTGCTCAATACTTCCTCTGCTATATATAGTCGATCATCGATAAATTCATATTCATTTTCAGAGATTAAAACCTCTGATTCTGATAATTTTAGTGAAAGGTTATTGCCACTATCAGTTTGACCTGCAAAAATATTCAAATTGAAAGATTTATCTTCAGAAATAAACCAGCCTATGTAACTAGTATTGATGGGATCATAGCTAATCGAAAAATCCAGAACTTTGATATAATCCTCGAAATCAAACATAACGGATTCGTTTTTCGCAACACCTATAATAGTGCCCAACTGTATATTAGTTAATGTTGCGGAAATGACTAATTCATCGCCTTCTGCAAACCTCCCAGCGACCAGATTCTCATTCATATTACTGAATTCTGAAGCTAGCGCGTCCAGTGAATTAGCGTTTTGTTCGCTATCTTGCGCATTTGAATCAGACAAATACGATAGACAAAAAATAAAAAACAAACCCCTGAGAGAGTTACTAAGCATCACAACTTCCTAGGAGGCCATCAAATCTTGTTCGAGGAGTTTGCTTGATTCAATCTCAATTATTTTGTGAACATGCGGATTAATAGAGTAACCTCGCGAATCCGTAACTAAGTTTGGATCGAAAAACACTTTATCAAGACTACACTTCTCGTTGACTTCTTGTTGCAGGCTAGCGAGTACTTCTTGATTTTCAATTATCTCCACTGCCCGCCGGAGTAATTCATCAGTGCCCTTACAACAAAGAGTATGATACATATCAACCTGCAACCAATCGAAACCATCAGTTCTTGTATATAGTTCGCCACTGCCTTCAATAAACAATTTCGGGCGTTTTACTATCATTGCATCAATATTACTATTGGACCCCCCGAATGGGATTGTTGGTAACAAAAGTTCGCAACGACTAAGAGTTGCTAAATAGTCAACATATTCTGCGTAACTCACTAGCTCAAAATTCTTGATATACCGATTGAGTTGTGCTTTTGTTGCCATGAATCCAAGGCTGTATGGTTTATGCTGCGAGAAAAATATAAATTTGATAGGTCGCGTTGTTTGTATTTCAATTTCTTTACAAACGCTGATCAAAGTTGCATTAACTTTTTGAATGACGCCGTTCACACCTACCGTGAACACTTCCTTATCAGGTTGGCGTTTGGAAAAGTCTTCGATCATTTCATTGGTTAGAGTGTCATGTTTAACAGCCGCCTGTTTGATAATGCCTAGATTGTCTATAACCACTGCTTTTTCAGAAGTGAACTTTTGAATATCATCCAGGTCAAGATTGTCACCTGGAAAAATGAAGTAATCCATTGCATCACTATATGAGCTACTAGGATGCCCTCCAAGCATTGCTTGAACAGGGGCAAACCTAATGTTAGCTAGAAACATTCCCCACCATGACATACCAACAGAAGGATATAACATGATGTCAGGCTCTAAATCTCGAATTCGGCAACCAATCGAGTTGATATCTTCATTTGGTTCGAACACTTCAATATGATCAAAAACGCTGAGATCAGCATCTTGAGCCTCTCCACGTTCGATAATTGCGACTAACTTATATTCTTTCGATAGCTCAGCTAAACGAGCATTGTAACAACGGTACATAGCGTGTGTTTTAGTATATCGCTCTAAAACAACACCAATCGTTGGGTTTTCAGATATCGGTCTTGAATCACAGGATGCACTGAACTCATACAAATCTCGCTCTAACCAACGTTTAGCGTTATGATTCAGTACCTTTGCGACCCACTTTTTTATTTCGTATTTATTTTTAGATGTAGTGTAGCTGCAATAAAAATAAGGATGTGCTAAAGCCTTAGCCTGCTCAGGGTTTTTAATTTCAATGATCGGCAATCCCTCAGCAGCATGAAGCAAAGCTTCGAAGCCTCGATTACGGTCTTTATCTACTAAAGATACACCGTGAATGAGCATGCTTTGATAAGCAATCAAAGTGAGTTCTGGCGCAATATGAAACAATTGTTTCCATGGCAACCTGTATTTGCTCCCTACACAGTAAAGCGCCAAAAAACCGTGCAACTGATACATTCGTTTTTTAGTGAATTGAAACTTTTTAAATTTAAGTAACTCAAGCATATTTAGTTTTTCAATCAGTGCGTCTGTGGTTTTCCACGCGCTCAGTGAAAAAAGAAGTTCTAGAACCACCTTATGAGTCAAAAAAGTGTCTAGCAGAATTTTGGAAGGTGCATATTTAGCATTGCAAAACATCTGAACAATTAAACTGGCATAAGCTGCAACAATACTATTACACTCGACTTCGTATGCGTCTTTGTTATCACTATGCATGCCGGCGGGTACATTGAGTTTGATGTAATTGGATTTGTCGCTAGCATTCTCAATAAAATAAATGATTTCTTGTTCTACAAGGGTGAATTTTCCTTGCTTAATCAAAACTTCTAATTCTTGAGGACTATAACTCATTATTTTACGCTCTTCAGTTTGTCACTATATACAGTCAACCTGCAAAAGCTGAGCCAAAAAAACACTTCGTAATTTTTTCAGTAACTCCACCGAGTGTGCCCCCTTGGAAAGGGATTCTACGTGTCCGCGAATCAACTAATATCTTTTTTTAACTTCAGTGTTGGCAAATATTTTCCGATAGAGAAATTAACGAGGCATAAATGTGCATACATCGCGTTGATATAACTTTGTATAACGCATCGAGAATTAAGTGCTGTTGAGTATTTTTAGCTGATTGCCGCGCGAGGCTTTTGTTGGCACATCTAATGCAATCAATTGAAATTGGTTCGTGTAAAACAAGTGGGAATTAAATTATGGCTTTAAGCAAACAACGAGTATTACCCGAATACAGAAGTATTCCACTTAACAAGCCCTATTTGCCAAACAAGCAAAAGTATTTTCGCCAGATTGAAAAAATGTACGATAACGTTTGGCTTACGAACCATGGCCCTTTACTACAAGAGTTTTGTGAACGTTTGAGCGCCTATTTGGGCGTACCTTATATTGTGCCCACAAGCAGTTGTACTGCTGCCTTACAACTTGCATACAAGCTTTTTGATTTGAAAGGTAACGTGGTATCGACACCCTATAGTTTTGTTGCCACCTCTAGCAGCATCAACTGGGTGAACTTAGATGTCAATTTTGCAGATATCGATTCGAAATCTTTAAATATCTCACCGGAAATGATTGAAAAAGCAATTGATAATAAAACATCCGCAATAGTGCCCGTTCATGTCTATGGCAACCCTTGTGAAACTCAAAAAATAGCGGCTATCGCTAAGCAACATAATTTAAAAGTCATTTACGATGCCGCTCATGCATTTGGCATAACAAAAGACAATAGAAGTATTTTGCTTGAAGGTGATGCTTCAGCCATCAGCTTTCACGCCACCAAATTATTCCACTCTATTGAAGGTGGAGCCTTGATACTGTCCAATAAACAAGACTATGAGCGTGCCATGCAAATGATTAATTTTGGCATCGACTCTTCAAATGGCTCAATAGTATCGTCCGGATTCAACGGAAAAATGAGCGAAGCACATGCCGCGATGGGAATTGCAATGCTGGATGAAATAGACTCAGTGATAGAGCGTCGACAGATGCTTTATAGCGAATATAAAAGACAACTCGGTCACTTAATCGATTACCCTGAATGGAGTAAAGATGCATCGAACAACGCAGCGTACTTTCCGATTTTATTAAAGTCAAAAAGCAAGACTGAGAAACTCCTTAAATCACTTAATATGCATGGCGTACAAGCTCGGCGTTATTTCTCACCTTCGCTTAATACAATACCAGCGTTCAGCGCTTCCAAGCGGGTTCTGTGTCCAGTATCGGAGAGAACAAGTAAACGAGTGTTATGTCTACCATTATACTATGCATTAGAAAAAGTAGATGTGAAATACATTTGTGATATCGTCAAAACTGTTGCTAATACCGTTAAGTCTTAACACCAAAGCTCACACAGAATAGCCCGACAGCTAGACTAAACACTCGCTCCTCTATCAAGAGCGATTACTTGTCCCGTTATGTTTTTGGCATCATCGCCTAACAAATACAGGATCATACTCACAACTTCGTCAGGATGAATTTCGCCTTTAAGACGTGACCGCTCATCAAGTTCAGAAAGGCTCTTTGCGTCCATCTTCTGTTTCATTGGCGACTCAAGCACGGCTGGCGCAATTGCATTTACTCTAATATTGAAAACGCCAAGCTCTGCAGACATGACTTTTGAGGCATGAATCAGCGCTGCTTTAGAGCCACCGTATGCGAAAGTTCCAGCTTGACTTAACACTCCAGCGGTTGACGCAATATTCACAACTACTCCCTGTTTATTTTTAATCATTTTTCTTACTATACTCTGTGTAAAAGCGAGCACAGAAAAATAATTTACATCAAAGACGCGTTGTAAGTCTTCAAAAGAAGACATTAAGAAGCTTCCTCCCTGAGCAATTCCCATACAATTGACAACAGAAAAAATAGACTTATGCTCAGATTTTATTTCCTTGGCGACTCTTTCTCTCTCGTTTGCGTTAGTCAAATCTCCTTCGTAGCAAAAGAGATCAACAGATTCCTCATTTAAATTTGTTAGATCGCGAGCGCAAGCAACCACGATATAGCCGCCTTCTAACAAAGCTGAAACGGCTCGTTGCCCAACGCAACCACTAGCCCCTGTAACCACAACCGTTTTCTTCATGAACCACTCTCCTTTTCTATGACAGGTATGAGAAGATCATAATCTATATCATGCAACGGTCGATGATTAGGAAAAAGGGCTTCTCTCCCATTTTGAATCGATGCAAGCACTTGAGGATGAGAAAAGTAATACTCAAGCGCGTAATTAATCAGCGTGTTGGCTTCGTCTGGAAACGTTAAACGAAATTGTTTTAAACAATCATTTATTTCGATTGTATTTATATCGATATTCATAGTTGAAAAAAACTGAGATAATTTATTTTCAATCTCAGTATCGAGGATTAGGTTAGCGTGATCTAAGGTCTGAAAATTTGGCAATATTGATGAATTAGTAGCAAACATTAATGAGTAAACCTTGTTAAGCAGCATGTTCATCGAACTCGACTATTTTATCGGTTAAATATAGGGCTAAAGTCTGAATTGTATTAGCTGGGTTCACGCAAGATCCTGACACAAAGCAGCTTGAATCAGTAATAAATAACCCAGAAACGTCATGGCACTCTCCCATTTCATTTACAACAGAGTTTTTTGAATTTGTACCCATTTTACAAGTACCCATTAAATGCCAGCCAGAGTTTCTAACTGGTCCAAAAGCATATGTTTTTGATGCTCCAGCGCTCTTTAATATTTTTTTTGCTTGTGTCATTCCATGATTCATCATCTTTTGTGTATTATCCGACACTCTATATTTAATCATGACGCCTGGTATACCAAATCTGTCCTTTTTATCAGAAAGCTGGACCCTGTTATCAGGGTTGGGTAAGTCATCACAAATGATTGATATAGATAACTGCTTTTTGTAGAAGCGTTGGAAGTCCTCAGTTAGATTTGCTCCAAACCTTAGTTTGCGACGACTAAAAGCCGATTTAGATGCCTCGACAGGTCCCGTTCCTCTGAGCACATGCATCATGTACCCCAGTTGAAATTGCTCATTAGGGTTACGGTAGTGTTCTAAGGAGTATATTAGACAACCTTGAGGTCCTATATCGACGTCTATTTCGTTTTCAAACAAGCCCTCAGTGTAGCCTAAAGGATGAATCATTAAGTTTCTACCCACTAGACCACTGCTATTGGCAATTCCCTTTGAACCATTCTCAGCCTCTGAATTCAAAAGAATCTGAGGCGTACCAATTGCACTTGCAGCTAAGATTGTCCTTCGGGAGTAAAGCGCTTGGAGTTTTCCTTCTGAATCAAAATACTTTACGCCTTTCGCTTGTTTGTTTTCTACGATAACCGATGAAACAGCGCATTCAGGAAAAACAGTTAAACCTTTTTTCTTGGCCTTGGCAATATAGGTAACATCAACACTTGATTTTGCGCCTTGCGGACAGCCTGTATTGCAAGGGCCAAGGTTAATACAAGCAGCTCTTCCATTTCTCTCTCTGGTAGAAATAGCACTATAGCTCGGCCACCAATGCCAATTATGCTGATTAAATGCCTCGGCGATCTTTGTTCCAGCATGTCCAATTGGAACGGGAGGAAGGAGGGACTCGATCTCAGGGTACATTGGATCACCGACTAAGCCAGAAACCGACATTTCCTTCTCATTTAACTCAAAATATGGGATAAGATTGTCATACTCTATTGGCCAGTCCTCATGTAAACCATCCATTGTTTTTAAGTTGAAATCTCGTTTTAAGAAACGCGGGAAATGACCTGAAAAAAGGATTGTTGAACCGCCGATCGCATTAAAATTACACACAGCTATTGGTGAATTACTATCGTCGATTGGATAGTCTGAAGGAAGGTTTCTTACTGCACTCACAGGATTAAAGTCGGTTTGCTTTCGCAATTCCCAATTGCTGCCAGTACTAGGATAATGTTGAGGGTCCATCTCTTTTCCTCTATCAAGTAAAGCAACACTAAACCCTTTATCAACTAGACGCCAAGCCGTTGCTGCTCCTGCAGCTCCCGCCCCTACCACGATGTAATCGTATTCCTGCTTTTTCATTATTTCGGCAAAAATTCCTCTAAAATTTCTGGAATAGTTATCATCATGTCAGCCTCACATGCAACTTCACCATGGGTGAACCCCTTCGCTTTCCCCTTGCAAATTCCGCGTTTCCAAGATAATACCTCAGCTTCGATAATAAGCTGTTCTCCTGGCAAAACTTCCTTTTTAAACCTAACATTGTGCTGAAGCGCATGAGTGACTTTTCCTGCCAGCCCCTCTTGGGTTGTGATTGCAACCGTCAGCATTTGTGCCATCGCTTCTAATTGAAGAGCTCCCGGCATGTTCGCCCCGTTGGGGAAATGAACTGGAAAATACCACTCATTGTTTGATAAGTTTTTGTAGCCCTTTGCAAACTTGCCTGGCACGACTTCTGTCACATAATCGATCATCAAAAAAGGATATCGGTTTGGTTGATACTTTTGCAATTCTTGTGCATCAAGCTTCATATTAGTTTTGCCTTTAATTCATCGTTGTTTAGTAGAATATCAAAACACCTAAAATAAGATTTCAGCGCTTTAAGCTCTGTTTTCTATTAGCTGTAACTATTCTTTATCTACCAATACTCATTGCCTGTCTGTGGCCGTTAAAAGGCAACGCCATATTTTTCCATCGTTTTTAAACCGGTATGATAAGAACCAAAGTCAATAACGTCATCCATTTCTAATGACACTTCAAATACATCTTCTAACTCTGCAATTAGTGCCATGTGACCAACAGAATCCCACGTTTCAATGCTTGAATACTCTAATTTTTCATTCAGATCTTCAGGTTCGATTTCCAACACTTCAATGAAAGCATCATCATATTTTTTTCGATTTTCACTCATTTTTTTCTCCAACTACTTAAATACTTGTTTGTTTGTATTTTGTTTTAATACTCGCGCCGGATTTCCCATCGCGATAACGTTATCTGGGATGTCTCTATGCACAACCGACCCCATACCTATTATTGTATTGTCACCGATAGTAAGTCCCTCTTTGACCGATGCTCCCATTCCAATATAAGCAGACTTTCCAATCTTAGTACCACCGCCAATATTTGCTTGCGATGAAATTACACTAGACTCACCAACATGAACGTCATGACCAACAATAGAAGCGGTATTCAACGCAACATTGCGTTCAAGTTGCGCAGTTGCTTGAACAGAACAAAAAGGAGCAATAATCCCTCCATCTTTGATAATTGCCTTTTGGGAGACAAATGCATGCTTTGAAATAATGCTTCGTAATTTCAGCTTTGATTTTTCTACGCGTGCTAACATTTGAGACCTTAACGATGGCTCACCAACAGCAACTGTAAGATAGGCAATAAGTTCAGAACTAAAGCAGGTGATTGAACTATCGAGTTTAGGGTTAAAGTATGCTTCATCAACCAGAAATGATGTTTTAAAATCTGTGTCGCTACCTAAATGTGAGTGCAAAATATCCATGCACTCATGTCCAAATCCACCGGCGCCAAAAAGATACCAAGAATCAATCACGACAGATGCTCCATTACTAGGGATTTAATACCATGTGCGTCAAGGCCATATAAATTAAGCAAATATTCATAATCACCTGTTTCCAAATATTCATCCGGTAACGATCGATTAATTATTTTCGTGGTAAATAGTGAATATTTAACGATTAGCTCGGCAATTATTGAGTACAAGCCCCCAATCTTCGTATGTTCTTCACACACAAACAGTATTTCGGAGTCCTTAACAAGCTCAATCAAAGCTGCCTCATCGATAGGCTTAAGGGTACTTAGGTGTAGCAAACCAAGTGTTGTTCCCTCATTAGCTAAAAGATCAATAGCAGAAAGAGCATGCCCGCTAGTGGTGCCGGTTGAAAGAATATTTACCTTAGCTTTAGGACGCACCCAAGTTGATTTTCCTATTTGAAAGTCAAATCTTTCTTCGAAAACAACTGGGTAATTTGGCGCACCGGTTAATCTGACGTAACAAGGCTGGTCATAATCAGAGAGCTTTTCAATCATCAATGCTAACTCAAAGCCATCTGCGGGCGATAAAATTGTCAGTCCGGGAATTGCTCGCATCACTGAAACATCCTCAAGCCCAAAATGAGAATTGCCCAAAAATGCCATAGATAGACCACTGCCCAAACCAATTAGTTTGACCGGCTCTTTCATATACCCCATGTTCATTCTAACTTGTTCAGCCGCTCGCATAGTCGCAAATGGAGCAAACGTTGATGCAAATACATTGTATTCACAACGTGATAAGCCTGCAGCAACGCCAATCATATTTTGTTCTGCAATGCCTACATTGACGAATCTTTCGGGGTAATTAGAGTAAAAGCTAGCTAAACCAGAAGAACGCCCCAAGTCAGCTGACATGAGCAGAACGTTTTCATTCTCCTTAGCAAGGGTTGACACGATCTTTCCATAAACCGCTCGGATTCCCATTTTAGACCATCGCTTGGCGGTTTTAGCATCAAACTTCACTAGTAACCTCCAATTCAGCAATACATTTTTGATAAGTCAGTTCGGTGATTCTGTTATGGTGCCAATCATTATTGCCTTCCATAAACGTAAACCCTTTACCCTTGGTCGTCTTTGCAACAACTGCGACTGGACAACTTGAAGTTTCACTTGAATCCTTTAGTGCGCCCAGGATCTGATCGTAGTCGTGACCATCGATTGCAATGACTTTCCATCCAAAAGATCGCCACATATCTGCTAGCTGTTTTGTTCCATGGTAGGCAGTCTCGCCATCATTTCTCATTCCATTAACATCGATAATAGCGGTTAGATTATTCAGTTTATTTTCAGCAGCGAATTGCGCAGCCTCCCACACGGAGCCTTCGTTACATTCACCATCGCCCAAAACAGTAAATACTCTGTTGGCTCGATTTCGCATTTTAAAACCCAAGGCCATCCCAGAAGCATAGGAGATGCCTTGGCCAAGACTTCCATTAGAGGATTCAATACCGATATCTAAATTTTTAATTGGGTGAGCTATCAGTTTGCTTCCGTTGGTTTGGAAGGTTGCGAGTGTTTCATCATCAATGAATCTATACATATGCAAAACTGCCAAATGTGCAAGCACAGTATGCCCTTTGCTCAAGATAAATATATCTCTTTCAGGCCACATTGGATTGGTATAATCATGCTTCAGTACACTCTCATAAAGTACAGTCAAAATATCGACGATACTCAACGCGCCCCCAATATGCGCGGGATGGCCACAATCAAATGCAGATTGAATCATCTGTTTTCGAATTTTTGAGCTCAACTCAGTGTAATTGACCGACATTATGTTGCCCTTTCAGAACTTATTAAGGTGTAAATACCTAATCTTTTTGGAGACTTATAAGCGGATAAGCACTTTTTATGCCGTTTTTAATGTCGTTTTTGATGCTGCTCTTAATGAATAAGAATAAGCGGTGAATGGATGTGAACATAAAAAACCTCGAAAATTATCTTTAAAATTCGAGGTTTAATTCAGGTTTTTATTTTAAGAGATTGAGAATATGGGTAATCAGTTCATTAACCTACCAACGCCAACAATATCCCAGCCGCCACAGCACTACCCAGCACCCCAGCAACATTCGGCCCCATCGCATGCATCAGCAAGAAGTTATGAGGGTTATTTTCTAAGCCAACCTTATTAACAACTCGTGCAGCCATCGGAACAGCAGAGACACCAGCAGCGCCAACTAGTGGGTTGATGTTTTCTTTACTTAGCTTGTTCATTAATTTAGCCATTAAAACACCGGCGGCAGTACCAATACTGAATGCAACTGCACCCAAGGCAAGGATGCCCAGCGTTTCAACATTCAGAAATGACTCGGCACTGAGTTTTGAACCGACACCTAAGCCTAGGAAGATAGTCACAATGTTGATTAACTCGTTTTGAGCTGTATTACTCAAGCGATCAACCACACCGCACTCTTTTAATAGATTGCCGAAACAAAACATACCTACAAGCGGTGATGCAGACGGCAAGAATATAAGCGTTGCGCCTAATACTGCCAGTGGAAATAATATCTTTTCTTTTTTAGATACTTCACGCAACTGTCCCATCTGAATTTTACGCTCTTCTGGTGACGTCAAAGCGTTCATAATAGGAGGCTGAATGATAGGCACAAGTGCCATGTACGAATAAGCAGCGACAGCAATCGCACCCAGTAACTCTGGTGCTAACTTTGAGGCTAAGAAAATTGCCGTTGGGCCATCTGCGCCACCGATGATGGCGATGGCAGAAGCATCTTGCAGGGTAAACTCGAAACCTGGAATGCCATTTAACAAAATTGCGCCAAAAAGCGTAGCAAAGATACCAAACTGAGCAGCTGCACCCAGTAGCAACATTCTTGGGTTTGCGATTAGTGCGCCGAAGTCTGTCATTGCGCCTACGCCCATAAATATTAGCAATGGGAAGACACCAGTGTCGATCCCGATATAGTAGATATAATGAAGTAAACCGCCAACTTCACTAAAGCCAGCTAATGGAATATTTGTCAGTAATGCACCAAAGCCAATTGGAATAAGCAATAGAGGCTCAAACTTCCGGACGATCGCAAGGTAAAGTAATATACAGCCAACGATCATCATGATGATCTGACCGGATTCAAAGTGCGGAATAGACGTGCTATTCCAAAGCGTCAAAAACTTATCCATGTATTAGCCTACTACCATAATAGCTTGACCTGAGGTGACTGAATCGCCTTCATTGACAAGAATTTGCTGAACACTGCCAGAAACAGCTGCTCGCACTTCAGTTTCCATTTTCATAGCCTCTAAGATGACAATAACATCACCTTCGTTGACCATTTGACCTTGGCGTACCAAAATCTTGAAAATGTTGCCTGACAACGGAGCGTTGATATCTTGACTCGGTCCACTGCTAGCTTGCGCGGCCTGTTGTGGCGCAGGATTAGAAGAACCGGCCTCAGAAATGTGTTTAACCTCACCATTTTCAGCCACTTCAACATCATAAATCACGCCTTCTACTTTTACCTGATAAGCAGCAGCATCACCCGCAATAGCGCTTGAATCAGTTGTGTTGACGATATCGTTTGGATCTTTAGGTGCAGCCTCAAATGCTGAAGGATTATCGCGATTTTCAATGAATTTAAGACCGATTTGCGGGAACAGTGCATATGTCAAAACATCGTCGACTTTTGCATCTGCGATACGCAAGCCTTTATCACTTGTTAGTTGATCAAGTTCTGCTTCAAGCTTTTCTAACTCCGCATCAATAACATCTGCAGGACGACAAGTAATGGCTTCTGCACCATCAAGCACACGATCTTGCAGCTCTTTATTGACAGGTGCTGCTGTCGCGCCATATTCGCCTTTTAACACACCTGCGGTTTCTTTACTGATGCTTTTGTAGCGTTCGCCAGTCAGCACATTCAATACGGCTTGAGTACCCACAATTTGAGAGGTTGGCGTAACCAATGGAATAAAGCCAAGGTCTTCGCGTACTCTTGGAATTTCTTGTAATACCTCATCAAACTTGTCTTCGGCGCCCTGCTCTTTTAGTTGGCTTTCCATGTTGGTGAGCATTCCGCCAGGGACTTGTGCATTTAGTATTCTAGCATCGACGCCCTTGAGGCTACCTTCATACTGAGCATATTTAAGGCGCACGTCTCTAAAGTACGTAGCAATTGGTGTAAGTGCCTCTTGCGAAATGCCAGTGTCTCTTTCAGTATCCTCTACAATTGATACAAGGGTTTCTGTTGCCGAATGGCCGTAAGTCATGCTCATTGGCGAAATCGCTGTATCGAGCATATCAATGCCTGCATCAATCGCTTTTTGATAAGTCGCTGTGCTTAGACCTGTTGTCGCGTGACACTGCATAGCGATAGGTACACTTACTGTTTCTTTTAGTCCCTTAATTAACGCTTCACAGTCATATGGCTTCAACAAACCTGCCATGTCTTTGATACAAATTGAATGAACACCCATGTCTTCTAGCTTTTTAGCCATATCTAGCCAAAGTGGCAATGAATGCACGGGACTTACTGTATATGAAATAGTGCCTTGTGCGTGAGCACCGACTTTTATAGCTGCTTTTACTGCCGTTTCTAAATTACGTACGTCATTCATTGCATCAAAGATACGGAACACATCCACACCGTTTGTATGCGCACGTTCAACGAACTTTTCAACTACGTCATCTGCGTAATGGCGATAACCTAAAAGGTTTTGACCTCGCAAAAGCATTTGTTGCTTGGTGTTAGGCATTGCCGCTTTTAAAAGCCTGATGCGCTCCCACGGATCTTCGCCGAGATAGCGAATACATGCATCAAAGGTTGCTCCGCCCCAAGATTCAACTGACCAATAGCCAATTTTGTCTAGCTTTTCTGCAATGGGTAACATGTCTTCGATACGCAAACGCGTCGCAAGCAATGATTGATGAGCGTCACGTAATACTAGCTCCGTGAGCTTTAATGGGTTAGCCATAAGTAATTCCCTAAGGTAAAAGTCTTAACTGTGCAATTTGTGTCTATGCAAATTAACTGCGGTCTGTATCGCCGCCTTAATTTGAGGGCTTACTGTCGCTTGAGCAGGAGTAGGTGCAATATTGTTATTCTTGTGGGTGTTACTGTTGTTTGCACTACTGGTTGTGTCTTCGGGTGATGGAAACATTTTACAGTACCAAGCGATACCTTTTATTCCACCAATTAAAAGGGTGAGAAAAGCAAATACGACTGACATGCCTACCGCAAGCAACATACCTGCTTCTGTTAACTGTTCTGCCATTATCAGATTTCCTCGATTATTTACTGCGTCAAAATTCTGACTGAGTTTTTACCATGCGCCTATGTAAAACACAATCAAAAATAGGCTTTTGAATTGATTTAGAATAATAATTATGCAAGAAAAAAGAGTATAGCCGCAAATTTATTCAAATTTTCAGTAATTTCTACATATTTATGAAAATGCAGAGCTAAAGCAAAAAAGAAAAAACAATCGAAAAGCGAAAAATTCCAGACACAAAAAAGCCGCTAACCTAGAGAGGAAAGCGGCTGCTTTGTAAGTGGCGCGTGCGGAAGGATTCGAACCTCCGACCGCCTGGTTCGTAGCCAGGTACTCTATCCAGCTGAGCTACGCACGCGCATTAAACTTTTAAAACTATTGACGAACTCCTAAAGCGCAAGCTTTAGTGTAAGAAGATTGGCGCGTGCGGAAGGATTCGAACCTCCGACCGCCTGGTTCGTAGCCAGGTACTCTATCCAGCTGAGCTACGCACGCGCTGTCAACTTCTTACTGATGAAGGATACGGACCTTCAACCGCTGATACTATCAGCATTTAGCACCACTAAAATTCAATGGCGGAGAGAGAGGGATTCGAACCCTCGATAGGGCTACAAACCCTATACTCCCTTAGCAGGGGAGCGCCTTCAGCCACTCGGCCACCTCTCCTAAATGTGGATGCGAAGTTTACTGATTCAGTCGTATAAGTCAACGGTTTTTTGGTAAAGTTTTGGTAAGCGATAGTTTTTTAAGCAGTTGATTAAAAAAGCAACTTATTTTTAAACGTTAAATGAAAAACCAAGGTCTTAAAACACAAAAACTCAGACAATTGCTGAGTTCTTGATTCATGCCAAAAGTGAGCTATTCGCCAACGGCGACGTTGTTACCTTTTTCAGCTTGTATGCGCATATAGATTTCTTCGCGATGAACGGACACTTCTTTCGGAGCGTTAACGCCTATACGCACTTGATTTCCTTTAACACCTAACACAGTGACCGTGACATTATCGCCTACCATGAGCGTCTCACCCACTCTACGAGTTAAGATTAGCATGATGTTTCTCCTTTATGTTCTATGCTATTTCCGATCTGATACCGCATTGTAAGAGATCGCCTACGTTGTTTAAACTATTAAAGTCGAATAAAAGTTTAATTACCAGTAAAAAGTATGATTTTTGTTAATTAACTACAAGTCTTTATTATTATTCGGAAATAAACAAGAAATATTAAGAAAAAATATAAAAAAACCCCGATAAATCGGGGCTTCAACAAACTCGCTTACAATCAATGGTACTTTTTCATTATTCTAAGTACAAAGCCACTCAGGCACCAAATCATCCTTTATTGTGTTTTTATCCAATCGCCTACACTCTTAAGGGCGTTATCTAAGTTTTCAGGTTGCGAACCACCAGCCTGTGCCATATCAGGACGACCACCACCTTTACCGCCCACTTGAGCAGCCAAATGATTAACCAACGCACCAGCTTTAAACTTACTTACTAAATCCTTAGTGACCCCAGTAATCAAATTCACTTTATTATCAGAGGCAAGTCCAAGCGCAATCACGCCGCTGCCCAGTTGGTTCTTTAAGTCATCCATCATGCCTCGAAGGGCCTTTGACTCGACGCCTTCTAGCTTGGCCACTAAGACTTTTACGCCTTCAATTTCAACAATATTACTCAATAAGTCTTTGCTTTTTGCGCCAGCCATCGACTGTTTGAGTTGCGACAGCTCTTTTTCCTTTGTTTTTAATGAAGCAAGTGCTTGCCCTAGTTTTTCAAGCACAGATGCTTTGTCTGATTTAAGCATTGAGGCCACTTCAAACAATTGCGATGACTCACTTGCCACAAAATCTAAGGCATCTTGCGCTGTAATAGCTTCGATTCTTCGCACGCCCGAGGCAATGCCCCCTTCTGATATGATTTTAAATAAACCGATGTCACCAGTGCGCTCGACGTGAGTTCCCCCACAGAGCTCAGTTGAAAATGCCCCCATTTGAACAACACGGACTTTCTCGTCGTATTTCTCGCCAAATAACGCCATTGCACCTGATGCTTTCGCTTCTTCCAAGTCCATTAACTTAGTCGTTAATGGATGATTTTGACGAATCTGTGCGTTCACTATATTTTCAATCTCAGTCAATTGTTCAGCGGTAATAGACTCAAAGTGAGAGAAATCGAATCGCAATTTATCAGCATCGACCAAAGACCCTTTTTGCGTCACATGCTCGCCAAGGCACTGTCGTAAAGCTGCATGTAGTAAGTGGGTTGCACTGTGATTGTTTTTAATCGCATCACGACGCGCGCGATTGACGCTAAGGGTGAGTTCATCACCTACTTTCACACTGCCTTTTACGGTCGACTGGTGAGCAAAAGCGACACCCACTTTGATTGTATCGGACACTGTAATGCTTGCTGAGTCTGATTGCATGTGACCTGTATCACCCACCTGACCACCTGATTCTGCATAAAACGGGGTTGAAGCTAAGACGATCGTGACTTCACCGTCCGTCACCGAATCGACACTGGTGTTGTCTTTTATTAGCTCAACTACGCTTGCCGTGCCTACAACTTCAGCGTATCCCGTAAACTCTGTTTGATGATCAATTTTAACTACGTTTGCATAATCAGCCCCAAACTTACTCGCTGATTGAGCACGGGTCTTTTGCGCGTGCATCGCTGCTTCAAAACCAGCTTGATCAATACTCAAATCTTGTTCGCGCGCTACATCAGCTGTTAAATCGGCAGGAAAGCCGTAGGTGTCATACAGTTTAAACACGACTTCACCTGGGATCACCGAACCGTCTAACTTTTCAATTTCATCATTAAGGATATTCATACCCCGTGCTAAGGTCGTCGAAAATTGCTCTTCTTCTGCTTTAAGTACTTTTTCGATCATGGCTTGGTTTTGTTTCAAATCTGGATAAGCTTCGCCCATCTCGGTGACGAGTTGCGCAACCAATTGATAGAAAAAGATATCTTTAGCACCGAGTTTGTAGCCATGACGCACTGCTCTTCTGATAATGCGACGTAACACGTACCCGCGCCCTTCGTTTGAGGGAATCACACCATCGCACACTAAGAAGCCACATGAGCGAATATGATCAGCTATTACGCGAAGCGATTTGTTGCTCAAGTCACTCGTACCAACGATTTTGGCAGCCGCTGCGATTAGATGTTGAAACAAATCGATTTCGTAATTGCTATGCACATTTTGCAAAATGGCTGAAATGCGCTCTAAGCCCATTCCAGTATCGATAGACGGCTTGGGCAGAGGCTCCATCGTTCCGTCTTTTTGACGATTGAACTGCATGAAAACCAAGTTCCAAATTTCAATAAAGCGATCGCCGTCTTCTTCTGGAGAACCCGGCACTCCACCCCAAATGTGTTCACCGTGATCATAGAATATCTCAGAACACGGACCACATGGCCCAGTATCACCCATTGACCAGAAGTTATCAGAAGTTGAAATCTTTATGATTTTGTCTTTAGGAACGCCAATTTCATTTTCCCAAATAGCAAATGCTTCATCATCTTCTGAATAAACCGTGACGAGCAGTTTTTCTTTTGGCAGACCTAACTCTTCGGTTAAAAATGTCCATGCAAATTTAATCGCATCCGTTTTGAAATAATCACCAAAGCTAAAATTACCCAGCATTTCAAAAAAGGTATGGTGTCGCGCTGTATAACCAACGTTTTCTAAATCATTGTGCTTACCACCAGCGCGAACACATTTTTGAGATGTCACTGCGCGCACGCAATCACGTTTTTCCGCGCCTAAAAACACGTCTTTAAACTGATTCATACCGGCATTTGTAAACAACAAAGTGGGATCGTCATGTGGCACCAACGAAGAACTGGATACTTCTTGATGTTGTTGTTTGGCAAAAAAATCTAAGAACGCGCGGCGGATTTCAGCGGTAGAGCGTGTCATCATTATTCCTAATGGTTATTACGGGTCGACTTAAGCCAACCCTTGTTTAATTATATAATTTTGTAAAGTGCGCAAAGATACCATGCTACACAGGGTATTGTTAAGCCTTGCAAGTGGCTAAAAACTTATGACTAATAAGAATCTGGCTTTAAAGCATATTTAATGTGTTCATCTTCAAAACCTCGGTACATTAAAAATCGCTTTTGTTTTTGAATGTCGTTGAATTCAATAGGAATCTCATTTCCAAAACGTTTCTTTCTAACTGACAAAGCCAGTTCAAACCAATCAAAGCGCTCTTCTTGCATGTACTGTTGTGCGCTAGCGTAAAAAATATCTTGTTGTTCAAGTGTTCTTTTTACAAATAAAGGCCCTTTTCCTTTATTTTGCGCACCTCGCACAACGGCCTCTGCATATCGCTCATCAGATTGAATATTCGCTTTTTTAAATTCTTCGATCAGTGAAAGGGATTCAGCTTCAGGCAGGTCTCTTTGTTTTAACTTTGCAAGCAGTTCACGCTGACTGTGTTCTCGTTTAGCAAGTAATCGTGTAATAGTATGACGGATGATCTTTGTCGTGTCTTGTTGCATAGTATTGATTGGTTATTATTTTCACTGGATATAATGCTTTGGGTATTATGGATTTTACTTGGCGGCAACACAAACGAATTGATGAAATCAAAAGGACTGATTTTGATGCCTTAATCAGCCCCGATCCGAACTTCCAAACGCCTTTTCTTAGTTTTGAGTTCTTACACGCATTAGAAGTATCTAATTCTGTTGGCCCAGAACATACAGGTTGGTTTCCAAATCACATTGCAATTTACGACGACGAACAACTGATTGCTTTCATACCTGCATATAAAAAGTCGCATTCGTATGGTGAATATATCTTCGACCACAGTTGGGCAAATGCATATCACCAACATGGCTATCCCTATTATCCAAAGCTTGTGATTGGCATCCCTTTTACCCCTGTAACGGGTAATCGCTTTTTGGTCGCATCAAAAGACTTAGCGGATAAAGTTCAACACTTCTTGTCGCAAAATATCGCGCTTATTACCCAAGCCGCCGAAAGTAGTACTTGTCATGTGCTCTTTCCAAACCGTGATGCATCTGAAAACCTTAAAGAACAACAAATATTACAACGATTAAGCGTTCAATTTATCTGGCAAAACAACAATTACAGTGACTATTCAGGCTTCATCGATTCATTGACCTCTCGGCGGCGTCGCTCGATTAGAAAAGAAAGAGCCAACATTGAAAAGCAAAACGTAACGGTGAAACGATTAACTGGTTATGAACTAACACCTGAGGTGCAAGCAGCCTTTTATGAGTGCTACCAAGAAACTTATTTGAAACGCAGTGGGCATACGGGCTATTTGACGGAAGCTTTTTTTGAGCAGATATTTTTGACTATGAATAATAATATAATGATCGTTGCTGCCTATGAAGACGAACAAATCATTGCTTCATCATTATTTTTCTATAACGACCAACAACTTTTTGGGCGTTATTGGGGAGCATTAACCGACGTATCTGGATTACACTTTGAATGCTGTTATTATCAAGGTATTGAGTTTGCGATTGAACAAAACATTCAAACCTTTAATCCGGGTACGCAGGGTGAACACAAAATTTTAAGAGGTTTTTCGCCTACGCTTTGCTATTCAAATCACTATATTGCGCATCCTGAATTCAATAAAGCAATTAAGCACTTTTTGGATGAGGAAGCCCAAGGGATAACTGCTTATAAAGAACGAGCATCGACTGTGTTACCTTATAAGCAGGATAAGCAGGAACTAAAATTAGAAAAAACTGACTTATAGATGACGCTAGCGTTGCACCCAAAGAAGCTAGCATTAAAATTAAATAGAAAAAACAATAAAACAATAACGACAGAGGGAATAATGAAACATTCTTTATTAGCAGTATCCATCGCCAGTGTGTTGGCATTAAGCGCTTGTTCAAAACCAGCCGAACAAGCCCAAGCACCCAGTGTTGAACAAACAGCAGAGCAACCTGCAGGTAAAGCTGAATTAGGTAGCTTTGGCGTCGATTTAGACGCACGTAACTTAGCCGTCAAACCGGGTGACGACTTCTTTATGTACGCCAGTGGTACATGGTATGACAACTTTGAAATGCCAGCTGATAAAACGCGTTATGGCGCATTTACCGCACTGGCAGAGCGCAGTGAAGAACGCGTCAAAGACATCATCGAAACGATTTCAAGCCAGAGTGAGCTAAGCGGTGAAGAAAAGCTAATCGCAGACTTCTACAACGCTTATATGGATACCGACACTATTAATGCAAAAGGTATTACGCCTATTAAGCCTGTCTTAGACACGATTGCAAATATCGAAAACGTGACCAACTTAACGGCAGTGTTTGGTGACGCATGGTTAACTGGCGCAGCGACACCCATTGGTGGCGGGATGTGGTTTAACCGATTAAACCCTAACGAATATCAACTTTCTGTCGGTGTGGGTGGTTTGGGACTTCCAGATCGCTCTTATTACTTAACAGACACTGAGCGCTTTCAAAATATCTTGGCTGAATATAAAAAGTCAATTATCACGATGCTAGGATTTGCCGGTATTGACGAGAATGAAGCAGCTCAAAAAGCAGACGCGATCATTGCCCTAGAAACAAAGGTGGCTGAAGTTCAGTGGCCACGTGAAAAGCGCCGAAATCGTGATTTAACCTTAAACCAGATTTCACGTGAAGACTTAAGCAATGAATACCCTAATTTTGATTGGGACACTTTGTTTGAATCTTCTGGTTATGTATTGCCTGAAATCAATATTACTCAACCAGAGCCAGTCAAAGGCATGATTGAGCTAATCAATAGTGAATCACTCGATGTGTGGAAAGACTATCTAACCTACCACACTATCCGCAATAACGCGGGCTTGCTGTCTGAAGATATCTACAACGCAAACTTTGCTTTTTTCGGAACTGTATTAAGTGGTCAACAAGAGCCTCGCCCACGCTGGAAGCGCGCTGTTAGCCAAATGTCTGGCACAGAGTCGCTCGGATTTGCGATTGGTCAAGTATATGTCGATAAGTATTTCCCTGAAAGCTCAAAAGAACAAATGAGCGAGTTGGTTGAAAACCTTCGTACCGCGCTTGGTGAGCGCATCGACAACCTTGATTGGATGGGTGAAGAAACCAAAAAAAATGCAAAAGAAAAGCTAATGGCGTTTGTGCCTAAAATTGGCTACCCAGATGTACCGCAAAGTTTTGATGGTTTAGAAATCAGTTCGGATGACCTAACTGCTAATGTTCAAAATTTACGTCGCTTTTTCCAAGCTCAAAGCGTTGAGCGCGAGTTACAGAAAACAGATAGAGAACGTTGGGGCATGACACCACAACGCGTAAATGCATACTACAACAGTTCATTTAATGAAATTGTGTTCCCTGCTGCCATTCTTCAACCTCCCTTCTTCGATCCAAACGCAGATGATGCCGTGAACTACGGCGCAATCGGAGCAGTCATTGGACACGAAATGGGGCACGGTTTTGATGACCAGGGTTCTAAATCAGATGCAAAAGGCATACAACGCAATTGGTGGACAGATGAAGATCGCGCTGCCTTTGAAGAAAAAGCAGATAAACTTGCCGCGCAGTATAGCGAGTACGAGCCTATAGAAGGTAACTTCGTAAATGGTCGCAACAGCCTAGGAGAGAACATTGGCGATGTTGGTGGCTTAGCCATGGCTTATCATGCTTATAAATTGAGCCTAAACGGCGAAGAAGCGCCTATCATTGACGGTCTTACAGGCGATCAGCGTTTCTTCTTAGCGTGGGCACAAGTATGGCGTGAGAAGCGCACCGAGCAAAGCATGCTCAATCAACTTCGCGCAGGTACTCATGCGCCGGGCAGATACAGAGCGCAGGCACCGCGAAATCACGATGCTTGGTATGAAGCATTTAATGTTCAGCCGGGTGATGCTTTGTATTTGGCTCCAGAAGATCGTGTTCGTATTTGGTAGTTTGATTGCTGTCTAAAACTTTTGAAAAGCACTCTGTTTAGGGTGCTTTTTTTGGAGGGATTGTTTTAAGTAAATGGCTACGTGCGAGACTGAACCGTGGCGGGAAGTCAGGTTAAGCTAACGTTCCCAAATCAACATCAAGTTATTAGCTGGCATTTCAACAACTCTATTCAGACTTAGATTAGGTGCCCACGCTCGCAATTCGTCGATATCTCTATAACCACCGCGCCCACTATTGATTAGCTTTTCATGAAACTCAGCATTACTAGCACTGGTAAACTTTCCATCGACCATAAACGGGCCATACTGACAAAACACACCTTTTTTAGGCAATGTTTGATCAATTGAACGCATTAATAACTCAACTTCATGAGCTAACATAATGTGAGCGGTATTAGCGGTATAAATTGCGTCAAATTGATTGCCATTTTTGCAATGACTAGCCCACTCATCTCGTGCCAGTTTTAAGGTAAACGGCCGAGATAAATTTTCACTTGGAAATTCATCAATCCACTGATTGATACCGCAATGATAGTCCTCGACATCAGAGGTGTGCCAGTGCAAATAGGGTAAATTTGGGGCGAAGTGCACCGCGTGTTGCCCTGTACCAGAACCCACTTCAAGTACGTGATTACAGGCCGCAAAAGCCTTTTTTAACTCAGCCAGTATAAACCCCTTATTGTTTTCACATGGCTGGCTAAAAGGCTTTTCGTTTGTCGTCATTTTTATTAATCCTGCAAATTAGGCATTAACCACTTTTCGGCTTCTTCAATCGACCAATTTTTGCGTTGAGCATAGTTTTTAAGTTGATCTTGCTGAATCTTAGCAACGGCAAAATAGCGCGTATCAGGATGGGCAAAATACCAACCAGAGACAGCTGCGCCCGGCCACATCGCATAGCTTGATGTGAGTTTCATACCGATGCTATCTTCGACGTCGAGTAAATCCCATATAAGCTGTTTTTCGGTGTGTTCAGGACACGCTGCATAGCCTGGAGCTGGTCTAATTCCTTGGTATTTCTCGGCGATTAATTGCTCGTTATCAAGTTGTTCATCGGCTGCATATCCCCATAAGTCTTTGCGTACTTGTTGATGTAAATATTCAGCAAAAGCCTCGGCTAAACGATCAGCAATGGCTTTGCTCATGATCGAATTATAGTCATCACCATCATCTTCAAAAGCTTTGGCGATTTCATCTTCACCGATGCCGGCAGTTACTGCAAACGCGCCCATATAGTCTTGGCGATTTTGCGTAAGGGGCATCACAAAGTCGCTCAAACAGTAGTTAGGCCCTTTGGGTTTATGTGTTTGTTGACGTAAATGATGAGCAACGCCGATGACTTTTTGAGTGTCTGTGCTTTGCGGGTCATAGACCAATATATCTTCATCTTGACTGTTCGCTGGGAAGATCCCTACTCTGCCTTTAGCACTTAGCTTTTTGTTAGCAATAAGATCATCGAGCATTTGATTTGCATCTGCAAATAAAGACTTGGCTTCTTCACCAACAACTTCGTCATTTAAGATACGAGGATACTTGCCTGCAAGTGACCATGTTAAAAAGAAAGGCGTCCAATCGATGTATTCCCTCAAGGTCTCCAACTCGACATCAATCGTTTTCACACCAAGGAAGCTTGGTTTAAACGGCTGAAAGTTGTCCCAATCGCAGGTAAATTTATTGGTTCTAGCATCTTGAAAATCAATTGCTTTTGTTCGCGGTGTTTTTCTGGCGTGCTGGTCGCGTACTTTTTCGTATTCTGCTGAGATTTGAGCTGCGTATTCTGGACGAAGTTCATCACTGATGAGTTTTTGACACACGCCTACTGCTCGACTTGCATTAGGTACATAAACAACTGGGTGGTCGTAGTTTTGTTCTATTTTTACCGCCGTGTGCGCTTTTGATGTCGTTGCACCGCCAATCAATAAGGGTAAATCAAGGTTTAAACGTTGCATTTCTTTTGCAACTTGTACCATTTCATCAAGTGACGGTGTGATTAAACCTGATAAACCAATCATGTCGGCCTTTTCATCTATCGCAGTTTGAATAATCTTAGCTGCTGGCACCATGACACCTAAATCGACCACTTCAAAGTTATTACATTGAAGCACTACACCGACGATGTTTTTACCAATGTCATGCACATCACCTTTGACCGTTGCCATAATTATTTTGCCGTTAGATTGCCTAACGCCGCTTTTCTCAGCTTCGATAAAAGGTTGTAGATGTGCAACGGCTTTTTTCATCACGCGAGCAGACTTTACGACTTGTGGTAAAAACATCTTACCTTCACCGAATAAGTCACCCACCACGTTCATGCCGTCCATCAACGGCCCTTCAATCACGTGCAGTGGTCGTTCAGCAGCTAGCCTCGCTTCTTCTGTGTCTTCGATGATGTATTCGGTAATGCCTTTTACCAATGCATGTTCAAGTCGCTTATTGACGCCTTGTTCGCGCCACGTTAAATCTTCGGCTGCCGCGGCCTTGCCATCACCTTGGTACTTGGGTGCTAATTCTAATAATTTGTCGGTTGCATCTTCACTTCGATTAAGAATTACGTCTTCAACGGCATTGCGCAGCTCAAGCGGAATTTCGTCATAGACCTCAAGTTGCCCTGCATTAACAATCCCCATGTCCATGCCTGCACGGATCGCATAATACAAAAAGACCGAATGCATCGCTTCGCGAACAGGGTTGTTTCCTCTGAAGGAAAACGAAATATTGGATAAACCGCCTGACACGTGACAATGAGGCAATTCTTGACGAATTTGACGCGTCGCTTCAATAAAATCAACCGCGTAATTATTGTGCTCTTCAATCCCTGTTGCCACTGCAAATATATTAGGATCGAAAATAATATCTTCGGGTGGAAATCCCACATCATTGACTAAGATATCGTAACTGCGTTTGCAGATTTCAAATTTTCGCGCTTGCGTGTCTGCCTGTCCGGTTTCATCAAAGGCCATAACTACAGTGGCTGCGCCATAGCGTTTTATCTTTTTGGCTTGTTCAACAAATGGCTCGATACCTTCTTTCAGGCTAATTGAATTAACAATTGCCTTGCCTTGCACGCACTTAAGACCAGCTTCAATCACTGACCACTTTGATGAGTCAATCATAATAGGCACGCGTGAAATGTCAGGCTCAGAGGCAATAAGATTTAGAAAGCGAACCATTGCCGCTTCTGAATCAAGCATGGCCTCATCCATGTTGATATCGATGATCTGTGCGCCGTTTTCTACTTGTTGACGGGCAACATCTAACGCGGCCTCGTAGTCCTCGCCCATAATGAGGCGTTTGAACGCGGCTGAACCCGTGACGTTTGTGCGTTCACCGACATTAATAAAACTTGAAAATTCTGCGCTCACAATTTTTCCTTAATGTACAAATGGTTCTAGGCCAGACAAGCGCATTTTAATTTCGATATCTGGTAATTTTCTGGGAGCCACGTTTGTTGTGACTTCAACAAGTGCTTTAATGTGAGACGGCGTACTTCCGCAACATCCGCCCACTACGTTTAACAGGCCTGCACTTGCCCACTCTTCTATATGCGTAGCCATTTCATCTGCTCGCATGTCATATTCACCAAACTCATTTGGCAAACCCGCATTGGGATGAGCAGACACGGCGCATTCTGATACTCTGGATAATTCTGCTACATATTGTCTAAGCAGATCTGGCCCTAGGGCACAGTTAAGCCCGATTGAAAATGGCTTTGCGTGTCGCATGGAGTAATAAAAGGCTTCGGTTGTTTGACCGGATAGAGTCCGACCTGAGGCGTCGGTAATCGTGCCAGAGATCATTAGCGGCAGCGAGTAGCCAATTTGCTCGAACACTACATCTACGGCATAAAGTGCAGCTTTGGCATTGAGCGTATCAAAAATAGTCTCTACTAATATCAGGTCAACTCCGCCTTCTATTAAGGCCAAGGTTGACTCGGTATATGCTTCTACTAGTTCATCAAAGTGCACATTGCGCTTGCCTGGGTCATTCACATCAGGCGAAATTGAAGCTGTGCGCGACGTAGGACCCAGCACACCCGCAACAAAGCGCGGCTTATCCGGCGTTTGCAAAGTCATTTCATCAGCAGCTTCTCTTGCTAATTTCGCAGCGGCTATATTGATGTCTTTTGATATGTCTTGCATATCGTAATCAGCCATCGAAATCGTCGTCGCGTTAAAGGTATTGGTCTCGATAATATCTGCACCCGCTTTTAAATAAGCTAGGTGAATATCTTTGATAATATTAGCTTGAGTAATGGCCAGCAAGTCATTATTACCTTTGATATCACAGTGCCAATCTTTGTATTGTTCACCGCGATAATCAGCCTCTTCTAACTTGTGCTCTTGGATCATCGTGCCCATCGCACCGTCAAGCACTAAAATGCGGTTTTCGATAGCTTCATTAAGCTGTTGCACCGTTTTTTGAGACTTGTTTTTATCTAAATTATTATGCACTTCGTTGCCTTTTATTAATCTTCGTTACTCGCTCAATTGACGTTATATTCAGCCTGTTTGCTTCAAGACAGCTTCGTTCAATAAGCAAGTAGTACTGCTATTGTTTACCCAAAGTACTCAAATCGAATGGTGTATTTTGATAAACATAATAATTCAACCAGTTGGTCAGCAACAAGCTACCATGAGACTTCCATCTGACCAATGGACTTTGCGAGCAATCATTATTTGGATAGTAATTTTCTGGGATTTGCGGTGACAGCCCAGCTTCCAAATCACGATGATACTCTTGATCTAAAGTGTTGGGATCATACTCTGGATGTCCCGTCACAAACACCAATCGTTTATCGTTTGTTGCACTAAGATATGCACCCGCTTTACTTGAAGTGGCAAGTAATTGTAGTTCAGTAACGCGCTTATAGTCTTCGAGCTTAACCTCACCTACTCTAGAGTGTGGCGCCCAAAACAAAGGGTCAAAACCACGCAATAATTCATCCTGAGGCGCATCTACGCTGTGCTCAAACACCCCAGATAGCTTGTCATCTCTGAGCTGTCTTTGTAAGCCATAAAAATGGTACAAGGCAGCGTGTGCGGCCCAACACAAAAACATTGTCGATTGCACATTGTCTCGCGCCCAATCAAGAATCGCCGTCATTTTCGACCAATACTTAACTTCACGATAATCCATTGCCCCCAAGGGAGCGCCCGTAATAATAAGCCCATCGTAGTTTTTATCCTGAATACTGGTGAACTCATGATAAAACGCATCCATATGTGACTTGGGCGTATTTTTAGGAACAGTTTCATCGATGCGAATTAAATCGACATTAATCTGAATGGGCGTGTTGGATAGCTGCCTTAAAATCTGAACTTCAGTTTCAATTTTGTTTGGCATCAAATTTAAAATACCGACCTCTAGAGGACGAATATTTTGGCTCGCCGCTCGATTACTGTCCATACAGAAAATATTCTCAGACTGAAGAATATCAAGCGCTGGTAAATCAGCAGGTATTTTTATTGGCATCACAACACCTCAAACATAAACATGCTGCCATTTTGAGGATAAAGGAAAAAAAGTCAACATCTTTACGTCTAGACGTCTAGATGCTTTTAATTTTTGTTAAGTTGTTTTGTACTATTTAAACTAATTTAAAGTCTTTTCAATAACTTGAAATTAAGAAGCATTATTTCTTTCTTAGCAAACCTAGTAAAATATCGACTTCGGCACGTGGAATTTCACAAATTTCCATCACTTCTTCGATAGAAGCACCGTTTTCTAATAGCTCACTTGCTTTGTGGTATCGTTTAGTCGTTGGATCTTCCATTTGTACGTCATGTACTTTTTGTTCTAAGCGTTCAAGACTAATATTTAACTGTTGTTCATAGTTTGACAATTTACTCGCTTGCGCTCGATTTTGAAGTTCAAGCCCACTTAACCTTTCATCAAGCTGGAGCAACTGCTCATCTTTTTGTTGCACGTGCTTGTGCAAGCCGTTGATGATTTCTAGAGACTGCACGAATTTTCTGTTGAGTGTTTTGATTGCTAATAGCGCAATAATTGCTAGACCGATTGCTAGGCAACTGATCACGAGCAAAACTAAGATGGTTGGGCTGATGGATTGCATTGTTTTTATTATTTTTTTGTGATTATGTGAGTATATTCTTAAATTGGATTTTATCCAAATTTTGGGAGTTTTGAGAGAGGTATAGGTTCCAAGGAGGTTCCCTTTTTCAAGGGAATGACGTTTCTTCGTAGGTACTACGTGATGAAAGTTTCGGACAAAAGAGCGGTTACGGTGCGACAACCAAAAAATAAAACCACTGAGCACACATTACCAAAGAACATTCAGCGCGCCAGATGAACCCACTCCCCTTCATAAAATTTGTGCCGCAAGGACGCGGCACCAAAGCGGCATGGATGCCCTTGTGCGTTTTTATGAAGGGGAGTGGGTTTATCTGGTAAAAGCTGAATATGGCTTACGGAGTGCGGTGGTTGGTGTTTTTTGAATACAAAAAAACCAGCGTGTAGCTGGTTTCTTAGTATTGAAACGGCATATTACATCATGCCTAAATCATCCCATTCATCATCGCTTAACAACTTATTTAAGTCGACCAAGATCAATAACTGGTCTCCTCTGTTGCTCACACCTTGGATGAACTTAGCACTTTCTTCAGTGCCCACGTTCGGCGCACTGTCAATTTCAGATGAGCGCAAATACACAACTTCTGCGACGCTATCTACCAAAATACCAACGACCTGCTCGTCAGACTCTATGATAACAATACGGGTGTTGTCCGTTGTTTCTGTCGGCGGTAGGCCAAAACGTGCTCTCGTATCAATAACCGTAACCACGTTGCCGCGTAG
The DNA here is from genome assembly GCF_003203515.1 of Glaciecola sp. KUL10. GTDB lineage: Bacteria > Pseudomonadota > Gammaproteobacteria > Enterobacterales > Alteromonadaceae > Glaciecola. The sequence goes on from NZ_BGNG01000003.1 coordinate 82,995, forward strand.
ATTAATAATCCCCAAAACGTAGTCAGGCGCACCTGGAACAGGTGCAATTTCGGTATAGCGTAATACTTCTTGAACTTGCATTACGTTGATACCATACGTTTCTTCGTCTAGTCGATAGGTTACCCACTGCAAGACTTCATCATTTGGATCGCCGGCAGTCATTGTTGCTCTATCTTCACTCATGTAATCTACTCCGCTACACCTTTCACAAAGGCATTACTAGTTAAATTATTTCTTAGTGGCATCTGATTCTAGCATGTGAATAAAGCTAGGCACATCAACTAATGCACACATTTTCTCTTTTACCATTCCCGCTAACCAAGGGCGTTTACTTGTATCTTCTCGCCACTTAACATCAGACTTCTGTAACTCTACAGTATTGATTAAAGATTCAGACATCATGCCCCAAGGAGATTTGTCTAACATTACTAAGTACTTATAATCAATACAGTCTTTAATTTTTGCACTGTACTTTTCTGGCATCACCCATTGTGCAGAATCCACACAATTTATTTTATTTTCGCCCTTCACCATTACACCTTTGAACCACTTAGGCTTCCCGACTATATGCGTGATTGACGAAATCTGATGTATGCCACCTAACTCAGTTAATGGAACCGCTAATGTTAGACCGGCCACATCAAAAAACAGAGCTTGGAAACGGTCTTCAATTCGCGCTTTTAAACCTGCCGAGTTTGGTACATTGCTGAACTCTTCTTCCTTGTTTTCGACCTGAACAGAAATTTCTTTATGGTCTTCTTGAGATTTTGTTTCACCCGAAAAGCCTTGTTCCGTGTTTAACAAGTATTTACTTTCTTGAGCCGACGAGGCTTTTTCCAACAACTTCGTTGCTTGTAATATTTTCTTCGCATTTTCGTTATCAGTTTCGGTCAAAGGCGAAGATTCAAAAGCACCCTTCGGTTCTTGCAATAAATGGTTCAAATAAGCTTCAACAACGTCTTCTTTAAAAAAGGAATCATCTTGACTCACGAGTTAATTCCTCTAATAGTTTTGAATAGGCAAAGCTTCCTCTAGACTTAGATGCAAAATGTCCAATTGGCTTGTATTGTTCACTAGCGTCTCTAAATCTAGTATCGACAGGTATAAAGCCTCTCCATAATTGATTTGCATAAGAATCAGTTAATATTTTATAAGCGTTGATACATGCATTTACCCGCCTATCAAACATTGTTGCCACAATGCAAATAGGCAAAGTATTGCCTCGCTGCTTTGACATAATTGAAAGTGTGCGCATCATTCTTTCTAGACCTTTTAGCGCTAAAAACTCAGTTTGTACTGGGATAATTATGCGGTCACACGCCACAATTGCATTAACCATTAAAATACCCAAAATCGGTGGGCAGTCTATCAAAACATAGTCAAAATCATTATTTACAAGTGACAAAGCGTTTCGCAAGGTCAACCCTTTACCACTTTGAGAGCCCGTCGTTCTGTCTAAGGTCGCTAGCGTCATACTCGCTGGCATTAAAGCTATATTATCGATTTTCGTATCATAAATAATACTTTCTAGGACTTGCTTGTTAACCGACCGATCAGCTTCAAAAAGTTCATAAACCGAGTGCTCTAATCGCTCAGAGTCTAAACCAAGATAAGTAGACAATGAAGCATGGGGGTCGAGGTCAACTAACAAGACCTTTTTACCATTTTGTGCAAGCTTACCGGCTAGGGTCACAGTAGTGGTTGTTTTACCAACTCCGCCTTTTTGGTTGGCTATTGTCCAAGTTTGCATTTAGGTGCGAAATTAAAGTTGAATTATTTAATTCCGTAAGCAAATCATGAGCCATAAAGTCAAGTGGTATGACGCGATCGGCTAAACCCGCTTTATTGATGGATTTTGGCATACCATACACCACGCAACTAGCTTGGTCTTGAGACCAAACCGTTGCGCCGAGTCGTTTGAGTGCTCTAGCCCCTTTCGTTCCATCATCTCCCATGCCAGTTAATACGACTGCTAGCACTTCGTGCCCAAAGCTATCAGCAATTGACTCGAACGTTATATCTGCGCTTGGTGAGAAAACCAACCCTTTCTTATTTGGAGTCTCTCTTATAGAAAACTTAGCTTGCCTACCACGCCCAACAATGTGGGTTTGCATGCCTCCTGGCGCTAAATATGCGACTCCTGCACTCAAAGTTTCTCCCTCTTGCGCAAGCTTAACTGAAATTTTGGCTGTTTTATCTAGTCGCTGTGCAAACGTTTCAGTGAAGGTACCTGGCATATGTTGAATCAAGACAATTGGTAACGGAAAATTTGGAGGTAATTTATCAAGTGTCTTTTGAAGAGCTTGAGGACCTCCGGTACTAGCTGCAAATGTGACTAACTTATATTGCTTACCGCTGGCTTTTTGTAGTTGGGTGAACACAGACATCGAATCTGACGTAGTCAAACTGCTAGAATTTGTATTCGGTTCTTTTTTTGCGGTAACAAGACGAGCTTGTTTTCTTACGCGCTCTTTAGTTTGTTTTTGCTGTCTGGCAAGTACTTTTAAACGTCTTCTCAAGGCAGCAATTGCAGCTGTGTTTTTATCTGACATGTCATCGAAGTTCTTTGGCATAAAATCTAACGCCCCTGCAGCAAGAGCCTCTAGGGTTGACGGTGCGTTTTTTTTTGTCAACGAGGAGATCATCATGATCGCCGTTGGTGCTTCTTTCATAATCTTTTTGACTGCTTCAATACCATCCATTGCCGGCATTTCAACGTCCATAGTTATGATGTCGGGGCGATGCTCCTTGGCGAGTTCGATTGCTTCTAGACCGTTCTTTGCCTGGGCTATGACCTCTAAAAAAGGGTCTTCATCAAAATATGCAGACAAGCGCCGGCGATAAAAGGTTGAATCATCGACAACCAACACCTTGTAACGCATTTAACCACCCGTGAATGCTCAGTGAGCAACGGATCGTTGCCCATGATTGTTACAATTTAGACTATGCGTAGCGCTTAAGTAAACTTGGAATATCCAAAATAAGCGCAATACCACCATCAGAGGTGATTGTCGCACCTGCCATCCCTGCAGTACCTTGTAGTAATGCATCTAAAGGTTTAATAACCACTTCTTCTTGGCCGATCAAAGAATCAACGACAAAACCAACCTGCTGCGTACCAATTTGAACAACAACAACATGTCCCTTGGTACGATCAGTTGAACCACCATTTCGATTTAACCACTCACCTAAGTAGAACAAAGGAATCGCTTTTGACCGAACAATTTTAGTTAATTGACCGTCAACAGTATTCGTTTTACTGATGTCCATATTGATGATTTCATTAACTGAACCCAATGGCAGAGCAAACGTTTGTTCACCGACAACGATCATCAACGTGGGTAAAATTGCCAAGGTTAGAGGGACTTTTATCTCTAGAGTTGTCCCCTTGCCTAATTCTGAATCGATGTTAACTGAACCATTTAACTGGTTTATTTTTGTTTTTACAACGTCCATTCCGACACCGCGACCCGAAATGTCGCTGATTTCAACCTTGGTCGAAAACCCGGGCGCGAAAATCAAATTGAACGCTTCAACATCTGACATTCTTGCCGCAGAATCAGCGTCAAGCACGCCTCTGCTGATGGCAATTTCTTTTAATTTTTCTGGGTCCATACCTTTACCATCATCTTTGATGGTCAACAGTATATGGTCACCTTCTTGTGAAGCTGAAAGCTTGACGATTCCCATTCTAGGCTTACCTGCGGCCTCACGGTCATCGGGCATTTCGATACCGTGGTCGACAGAATTTCTGACTAAGTGAACCAATGGATCAGCCAGCGCCTCAACGAGGTTTTTATCTAAATCAGTCTCTTCACCTTCAAGTTCTAAAGTGATTTCTTTCTTAAGTGTACGTGCTAAATCTCTAACGACCCTGGGGAAACGGCCAAATACTTTCTTGATTGGCTGCATACGGGTTTTCATTACCGCACCTTGTAAATCGCCGGTTACAACATCGAGGTTTGCAATCGCCTTCGACATACTTTCATCGGCATTGTTTATACCTAAGCTAAGTAGCCGATTTCGGACAAGTACTAATTCTCCGACCATATTCATTATCTGATCTAGTCTCCGCGTATCTACCCTAACTGTCGTTTCAGCTTGAGGCGCGGCTGCTGCTGGCTTTTTGTCGTCTTTTTTAGCGGGTGGCTTAGGTGCAGCCTTTGCAGGTGCAGGTTTGGAAACCGCACTAGACTTACTTTCAACCGCTGGTGTTTTTGGCTTGTTCTCTTCAACTGTTTTTGCTGCGGGTTTGGTTTTTGCATCGGCTTTGTCGGCCTTACTTCCCGAATCATTGGGTTGTGTATCTTGAGTTGACGGTTTTTCCTCGGCAACTGCTTTTGAGCTAGGCTGTTCTATTGCTGGGCCTTTGCCTTCTCCATGAAGTTGGTCTAACAAGGCTTCAAATTCGTCGTCTGTTATCTCTTCATCGCAATCTGTGGTTTTTTGCGCGGATTCACTATCTGACGCTTTGGCTTCTGCCTTAAATGTTCCCTTTCCATGTAAATCATCTAAGAGTGCTTCAAATTCATCATCAGTGATATCTTGGTCACCCACTGAATCACCACTTGATTTATCTTCAGGTGTACTGGCTTCTGTGGACGGAGGTGCTGCCGCATTTGGCGCGCCGTCTCCATGAAGCTCGTCTAATAGCGCTTCAAATTCGTCCTCAGTAATTTCATCAATCGCCGAATCTGACCCTGATGAGGCAGCGTTTTCGATTACAAGTTCAGGTTCTTCTTGGTTTGCTTCTGCTGTCGTTTCTTCTATTTCTTCAACAGCGGGTACGTCGGTTTGCTCTTCAGAACCAGCTTCCGGTTCTGCTATTTCGATAACCTCATCTGCTGTTTCTGGCTTACTTAGTTTGTGTAGCAGCTCAATAAGTTCCGGTGTTGCAGCTTCAAGCGGCTCTCTAGCTTGGACGCGTTCAAACATTTCCACGACAACATCTGTCGCTTGCAATATCACGTCCATTAGCTCAGGCGTCAGCGTTCGTTGGCCATTTCGCATGATGTCGAAAACATTTTCCGCGCCGTGGCAAATCTCTACCAATTCGGTTAGCGCCAAAAATCCAGCGCCCCCTTTAACGGTATGATAACCACGGAAGATAGCGTTTAACAAATCACCATCTTCGGGATTATTTTCCAAATCAACTAATTGTTCTTGGAGTTGTTCAAGTATCTCTCCAGCTTCAACTAGAAAGTCTTGTAATATGTCCTCGTCAACTTCAAACGACATTCGTTGGCTCCTTAAAACCCTAAACTTGACAGCAGATCGTCAACGTCATCTTGTCCAGATACGACGTCTTCGCGTTCTGCTGCATCGATAATTGGCCCTTCGGCTTTTACTGTATCGGATTCTTTTTCGGATCTTTGAGGTTTATCTTTAAGTTCTTGGTCCCCAAATGCCGTCAGCATAGAAACCAAACTCTCTTCCACCTCTTTTACCAACTCAATTACTCGGCGAATAACTTGCCCAGTAAGGTCTTGATAACCCTGAGCCATCAAAACCTCAGTTAATAGCCCATTTAAAATAGCAGAGTCTTTATTTGTCGACTTAAGAATTTCATCTAGCTCTAGACAAAGCGATTTAAACTCACCAAGTTCTATTTGCCTGCCCATCAGCTTTTCCCATTCAGGCATAATTGCGCTTAAACGATCATTTATGGTTTCTGCTATTGGCATGCTTCGTTCAACAGCGTCCATTGTTGTATTAGCGGCCTTTTCGGTTTCTTCAATGACGTAGTTTAATCGCGTGCGAGCATCAGGAATTTCGTCTTGCGTTAACCCCATAATGCGATCATCAACTTGAAACGTTCTTAATGAATCATGCAGCTGTCGGGTGAGCTTTCCAACTTCTGAGAAAAGTTCCGTGGATTCTCTCATAGTGATAGCTTCTACCAAAGAGTTGGCAGATGCTTTGTCGTTAGCTTCTAAGTACTCAACAAGCTGACGAGCCTCATCAAGGGAAATGAGATCTTTTTCTGTCGTTGTCATTCAACGTTACCTCGCTTGGATAGACGTTGTTAACCCAGACGTTCAAAAATTTTGTCTAGTTTCTCTTTGAGTGTTGCAGCAGTAAATGGTTTTACTACGTAGCCATTTACACCAGCTTGCGCTGCTGCCACGATTTGTTCTTTTTTAGCTTCAGCGGTCACCATCAACACTGGCAGGTGTTTAAGGCTATCGTCTGAACGAATCGCGCGAAGCAAATCAATTCCTTGCATGCCCGGCATATTCCAGTCAGTTACCACAAAGTCAAAATCACCATTTTGAAGCATTGGCAATGCAGTGCTGCCATCGTCTGCTTCTTGAATATTGGTGAAGCCCAAATCTTTAAGTAAATTTTTGATGATCCGTCTCATTGTCGAAAAGTCGTCAACAACAAGAATTTTCATATTTTTATCCAAAACCGCCTCCAGTGAGGTTTATAATCCAAAACAATTCAAAAAAATTAGTCAGCTACTCGCCATGACTGCATTTTTGACTTCAATTTCAACATGGCTTGACTGTGAATTTGACTCACCCGAGATTCACTGACCTCAAGCACTTCACCAATTTCACGTAAATTTAATTCTTCATCATAGTACAGAGATAGCACAATCGCTTCACGCTCTGGTAATGTTGTTATCGCCCGAGCCAGCGCTTTCTGAAATGATCCTTGCACCATTTCTTCATATGGAGTGTTAGATCCTTTATTTTCTTCGCTGCTGAGCACGTCTTCACTCACGCCTAGGTCTTCTATTCCGATTAACTTTCCAGCATTCACTTCGTTTAACATCTGGTGATAATCTTTTAAGCTAACTTCTAACTTTTCCGCGACGTCGACGTCTCTCGCATCTCTACCCGTTTCTTTTTCGACTCGTGAGATGGCCTCAGTGATTGCGCGGCTATTTTTATGCACAGACCTCGGTGTCCAATCGCCTTTTCTAATTTCATCAAGCATGGCACCACGAATACGAATACCTGCGAAGGTTTCGAAACTAGCGCCCTTAGAACCATCGAAATTCTTTGCGGCCTCCAATAATCCAATCATACCTGCTTGAATTAGATCATCCACAAGGACACTTGCCGGCAATCTTGCCATTAAGTGATGAGCAATTCTCTTAACGAGAGGCGCGTGACGCTCTACTAACTGATTTTTATCAATTTGTTGTTGATATACTGCGGCTTTGTTACTCACTGATAAATTACCTATTCGTTTCTAGATACTAACTGCTCGACAAAAAACTCTAAATGACCACCTGGGGCCGAGGGAACAGGCCAAGACATTAGTTTTTTGGAGAACTCAGTTATCGCTTCGGCTGCAGGAGATGATGGATAAGCATCAACAATCGCTGCCTGTTTGCGGACGGACTTTCTGACATTTTCATCAAACGGAATGACGCCGACTAGTTCTAACGCAACATCTAAGAACCTTCCGGTGACCTTTGAAAGCTTGCTAAATAACTCTTTGCCTTCTTTGCTGCTTCTAACCATATTGGCAACGACTTTAAACTTAAATACACCATGTTCACGGTTGAGAATTTTGATGAGTGCATAAGCATCGGTCAACGACGTTGGTTCATCACAAACGACCACGACGACGTCTTGTGCGGCTCTTGAAAAGCTCATGACCATATCTGAAATACCAGCAGCGGTATCGACAATAAGTGTATCAATATCCGTTCGCAATTCACTAAATGCTCGAATTAGACCGGCATGTTCAGTCGGACTGAGCTCTGCCATAGATTGCGTTCCGGAAGTGGCCGGCGCAATTTTAACGCCATGTGGCCCAGTCACTAAAATTTCATCCAGTGTGCATTCACCTTTGAGCACGTGAGATAAGTTTTTATCAACACGTAATCCTAATAGCACATCGACATTGGCTAACCCTAAGTCAGCGTCTAGCACCATGACTCTTCGACCTTGTTTGGCCAGTGAAATTGCAGTGTTTAAAGTGATATTAGTTTTGCCAACACCACCCTTACCACCTGTGACTGCAACAACTTTGATAAGCTTAGTTTGATTCATTTTTCGTAAACTACTCGCTTGGTCGACAATCATATTGCACGGACTGCTTCGGTTAGTTTTGATGGCGTAGTATGCGCTAATCCATACTTTTTATAAAGCTTTGCAGCCACCATGGTTAAGTTTTTTGCATCTGCTAACTTAATATCTTCAGGAACTCTTTGTCCATCAGTAACATAGTTCAAAGGCAGGTCATTTTCAATTACAACACTTAAGGCTTCACCTAAACTATAGCATTCATCCAATTTACTCAAGATGCAGCCGTTTAATTGCACATTATCGTAAGCGCTAATTGTTTGATTTAAAACCTGATATTGAGCACCTGCAGGTAATACTAAATACTTTTTAACCTGTAAAGACAAGTCTTTTTCGTAATCGTCTAGTTGAGAGATGAGCCTCTCATCTCGTTGACTAAAGCCTGCAGTATCAATGAGCACCAATTTCTTGTGTCTCAATTGATATAAATAATGGTTTAATTCTTCAGAGTTTTGCGCCTTTTTTACCGCGCAGCCTATGATTTTCCCGTAAGTCGCCAATTGTTCGTACGCAGCTATACGATAAGTATCAATAGTGATCATGGCCACTTGGTCTGCACCATATTTTTGCGCATATTTAGCGGCTAATTTCGCGACAGTTGTTGTTTTACCCGTACCTGTTGGTCCGACTAATGCGACAACGCCGGACTGCTGCAAAATTTCATTTCCACCAATTTGTAGACGATTGGCTAAGAGATTCAGCGTGTAATGCCAAGCTTTATTTTCTTCAATCCGTTTAGGAACAAAACCGACTAGCTGCTGCGCTAATTCATCACTAATCCCCATACCGCTTAGCTTATTTGATAAATAGGAATGCATAGGGTTGCTGCGTCGTTTTTTCTCATCTGATAAACCAGATACCTGGAACTGCAGAACATTACGTATTGAAGCTAACTCTTCTTTGATCGAAGTTAACTCCGTTTGACTGCTTTCACTCTCTGTAGCATCCAGAAGATCCGAGGCTTGACTATTACTAACGGCTTCACTGTAAAATTCATCAGTACTTTTACTCACCGGCGTTCTTACATAGTCATTAGTTAAACGAGACTCACTCTGACGTTTCTCCATCGGCTCATCTAGATTATATGATCGCGCTAGGCCTGAAGAACGTTCAACCCGTTCAGGTACATCAGTGAGGCTCGCTTTGTTTTGTTTTTCAAGCAAGGCTTTTAAACTATCAGGTCCATCATCGCCAATAATATCACGAAGACTGGGTGTTGAAGTCTTTCCTGACTTTTTGTTTTCATCGGCCAATGAAACCCGGTGAACGGGGGATGCTTGAGTTTGAATTTCGGTTTCTTTATCAACCGCAACAACAAGCTCAACGCCGCCATTCACTTTTTTGTTAGACATAATGACAGCGTCGCCACCCAACTCGTCTTTGACTTGTTTGAGCGCTTCTCGCATATCTTTGCCAAAAAAACGTCTAATTTTCATAATGTCCTCGTCAACATCTCTTTGATGTCAGTTTATTGACCAACTGATGACACAATTTTGATTTGTTTATCATCAGGAATTTCTTGATACGAAAGTACATGTAAGCCGCTGACTGCATTTTTCAAAAATCTTGATAAAACGGGTCTCAACATGCCTGACGTTAGTAAAACAGAAGGCTCACCTGCTAGCTCTTGCTGCTGACTAGCTTCACTCAACGACTCTTGAAGTTTTTCAGCCAGTCCAGGTTCAATACCAGAGCCGTCTTCCCCACCTGCCTGAAGAGACTGATGCAACATCTGTTCCAATTCAGGCGCCAAAGCAATAACGGGTATCTCATTGTTACCATTGGTTATTTCTTGAACGATCAAACGTTTAAGCGCGATACGCAATGCCGAAACTAACACATCGGGATCTTGGCTCTTCGGCCCATACTCAGCAAGTGTTTGACAAATTGTACGCATATCACGAATAGGTACACCTTCGTAGAGCAGTGTTTGGAGGACTTTAACCATTGTACTTAGCGACAAAATGTCGGGCACTAGGCCTTCAACTAATTTAGGGTTTGATTTTTCTAACATATCCAACAATTGCTGTACTTCTTCGTGTCCAAGTAATTGATACGCGTTGGTAGTGAGAAGTTGAGAAAGATGTGTGGCTACAACTGTCGCTGCATCAACAACGGTATAACCAAGTGTTTGCGCATGGTCGCGTTGATTCGGTTTAATCCAGACAGCATCTAAACCAAACGCTGGATCTTTGGTTGCAGTGCCTTCCAACTTCCCGAAGACCTGGCCAGGGTTTATAGCCAACTCGGCATCATGGCTAATTTCTGCATCACCAATAGTGACCCCCATCATTGAAATAGTATAAGCGTTTGGTGCAAAGTCTAGATTATCTCTAATGTGAACGGGCGGTACCAAAAAGCCGAGCTCTTGTGACAGTTTTTTCCGTACTCCTTTAATTCTTGTCAATAATTCGCCACCTTGCGACTTATCAACCAACGGAATTAGGCGGTATCCGACTTCCAACCCAATGGTGTCGACTTGATGAACATCATCCCAATTCAATTCTTTTATTTCAGCTGGCCCACCAATTTCTTTTGGCATAGTCTCAACCAATGCCGCTTCCTCTGCCAGTTTCTTGGCAGCGTAGTCGCGATAATATGCATATCCACCAACTGCGAAAGAAAATGTTAAAAATGCGAAATGAGGCATGCCTGGCACAATCCCCATGACAAATAAAATCGCTGAAGTGATGTAAAGTGCTTTCCGATTAGATAGTTGTTCGCTTATCTCAGCGCCCATTTCTTGCGTTTCATTTTCGCGTGTGACAATGATGGCAGTGGCTACTGATAATAATAACGAAGGAATTTGAGCAACAAGTCCATCACCGATCGTCAAAATAGTGTAAACCTCCATTGCATTGCCAAATGACAATGAGTGTTGGTACATACCGATAAATAATCCGCCGACAATGTTGATCAACATAATAAATAGGCCGGCTATTGCGTCGCCTTTCACAAATTTTGATGCACCGTCCATCGAGCCATAAAAATCTGCCTCAGTGGTAATTTCTTCACGTCGCTGCCTTGCTTGATCTTGGTCGATATAACCTGCATTTAGATCAGCATCAATTGCCATTTGCTTACCGGGCATCGCATCCAAGGTAAAGCGAGCGTTAACCTCCGAGATACGCCCAGCGCCCTCAGTCACTACTTTAAAGTTGATGATAAGTAAGATTGCAAACACCACCACACCAACCGCATAGTTACCACCAATAACAACTTCACCAAACGCCTGAATCACTTTACCCGCAGAATCACCGCCTTCATGGCCATAGAGCAATACGATTCGAGTAGAAGCAACATTCAACGCAAGACGTAAAACTGTCGCGACTAACAACACAAGCGGGAAAATACCGAAATCAATTGGACGTTTTGTAAAGACACAAACCAAAATAATCACAAGAGAAAGTGCAATATTAAAGCTAAAAAGCACATCCAAAAGAATCGGTGGCATCGGCAAGATAACCATACCCATCAAGGCCAAGACCACTATCGGTGCCCCTAAGCCTGCGGTAAACGTTTTAAGCTGATTTCGATCTATTTTCTGAAAAGCGGTGGATAACTGCATATACCAATTTTTTGACGTGTGGTTTTATTCTGATAGAGGTATTTCAACTAACGTGCCAAATGGTTGAGCTTGTTATTAAAAGGTGGAGTGCGGTGGCGGATGTTAGGTTTACTATGTTCCAACGAGGTTCCATTTTTCAAGGGAATGACGTTTCTTCGGTGTTATATTTGTTTGTGACGATTCTTTGTTGTTGCAAGTTTAATCCTCATTCCTTCGTAGGAAGGAATCTCGCAAATCAACAGCCAATCCAATCAAACTATCGAGCAATCATTACCAAAGAACATTCAGCGCGTCAGATGAGCGTTTCCCCTTTATAAAATCTTGTGCCACAAGGACGTGGCGCTAGAAACGGGCATGGATGCCGTAAAGTGGTTTTATAAAGGGAAAATGCTCATCTGGCAAAAGCTGAATATGGCTTACGGAGAGTGGTGGTTGATGTTTAGAGATTGCTATGTTCCAAGGAGGTTCCCGCATGTGCGGGAACGATGGTGATGAGTGGCGTTTATCGGCGTAACTCTGGTGGGATATCAAACTCTTTCTTGAGCGGTTTAGGACGCTTGCCCTTGCCTTTCTTATAAGCCTTAAGCTGATAGACATAAGCCAGTACTTGAGCAACCGCCATAAACAACTTATGCGGAATCTCCTGATTAGCTTCAGTTGAATAATAAATAGCACGTGCAAGCATGGGTGACTCAATGATTGGGATGCCATGTGCGCCACCAATCTTACGAATGTGCATCGCTAACTCATCAATTCCCTTAGCAACTAATACTGGCGCTCGCTCACCATTATCTTCATATTTTAAGGCTACAGAATAGTGAGTTGGGTTGGTTACAATGACATCTGCACTTGGCACGTCTTGCATCATGCGATTCGCAGAGGCTTGATATTGTAGACGGCGAATACGCCCTTTGGTTTGTGGGTCACCTTCTGAATTTTTACGCTCATCTTTCACTTCCTGAAGGGTCATTTTCATTTCTTTGTGGTGCTTATGACTTTGAAACGGTACATCAATGATTGCGATTGGTATCATTCCCAAACACAACAACAGAAAAGCCCATTCAATCATCTCTAGGGCGTGGAATATGCTTAAAGGATAGAGTTCCATATCAAGATGCAAAGCTTCGTCTTTAAAGACTATTAAGGAAATATAAGCCATCAACATAATGACACCGACTTTGGCGATGCCTTTGAGTAATTCAACTAAGGCTTCGACGCCAAACATGCGTTTAAACCCTTGTACTGGGCTTAAACGATTGGCTTTGGGGGCCGCAGACTGCCAAGTAAAGTTAAATCCCCCCATCGCGATATTGCCATAAAAGCCACCGACAAGAGCGATAACCATAAAAATCAAAACAGGCGTTGATGATTCTGATACCGACATGTCCAAGATTTGAAACATGTGGTCTTTGTCGTAAGTCTCATCCCGCGAAAGGATGAATGAACGCCTGAAAACCGTATACATCGCGCTGGCGAGCATTGAGCCAATGGATAAAAGGGCAACTGCGCTAGAAATCAACACGAGTGTCGTAGATAGTTCTTTGGAACGGGCGATCTGGCCTTTTTTTCGGGCGTCTTCGAGTTTTTTCGCCGTGGGTTCTTCCGTTTTTTCAAACGAATCATTATCAGCCATGAATAACTCCCCCTTTACTGCGTAGGCGTGTTATGAACACACTCTTTATGAGCATATTGTCAGTAACTCACACATGAACTGCTGTCCACGTTGCCAATGTTGTTGAAAGTGGAATGTTTGGTTGGTCAACGTAATATAGATGATCACCAAACCCATGATTTGGGCGATTGAGAAGCCTAAACTGAATATATTTAACTGGGGTGCCGCTTTAGTCATGACGCCAAAAGCTAGGTTGACGATTAGTAGCGATACAATCGGCGCTAAAGCGATGGTCAGTGCCATAATAAACATCCAGCCTCCCCAGTGCGCAATATCTTTAAGTTGCGTTGGGCTAAACCAAGATTCAGCGACTGGGAATGCTTCAAAACTCATGACGATCATTTGAATCATGGCTAAATGCCCGTCGACCGTCCAGAAAATAAGTGTTGCTAATATCAAATAGAATTGACCGACAGCTGGCACATTAACACCATTCATCGGATCAACGATTGACGCAAAACCCAAACCTGTCTGCATTGCGATAATTTGACCAGCAAGCACAAAAGTCTCGAGTACCATCATTGAGATAAAACCAATCGCAACGCCAATCAGTAGCTCTTTTATTACCAGTAAAAATGCGCCTAGATTTACCAAATCATCAATTGGCACCGGCGGCACAACAGGCACAATCATCAGAGTTAACATAACGGTTAATAGCGTTCTTACCGGAACCGAAATGGTTCTTGCACTCAAGCCCACCATAGCAGCAAATAAACCAGATATACGCATGAAGGGCAGCATATAGTCTGACAAAAAATTCATGATGGTGCTGGACAAAATATCCACGGATTAGCCTACGACCTGCGGAATGCTATCGACCATGAAAAAGGTAAAATCCATCATCTTTTGTACGATCCAATTACCGCCCCAACTCAATACGAGTAAGGTAATAAGTAGACGCGGTAAAAAACTCATGGTTTGCTCATTGATCGACGTCGCTGCCTGAAAAACCGCTACGACTAAACCCACCACTAGGCCAGGCAGAATGACAAATGAAACAATCACAATTACAATAAACATCGATTCTTGTAGGATTTCGACAAACAATTCAGGTGACATGTCAGACTCCCATCCCAAAGCTGGTCGCAATAGTACCGAATATCAAATTCCAGCCATCGACTAATACAAAGAGCATGAGTTTGAATGGCAGTGAAACAATCATAGGCGATAACATCATCATACCCATTGCCATCAAAATTGACGCTACGACCAAATCCAATATCAAAAAAGGAATGAATAACATAAAGCCTATTTGAAACGCAGTTTTTAATTCACTGGTGACAAAAGCAGGAATTAACACGGTCAGTGGTACATCAGCAGGATCGTCATATAAATCCTCATAACCGCCAATTCTGACAAAAGTTTCTAAATCCTTGACGCGTGTCTGAGAGAGCATAAATTCTCGCATCGGTAATTTAGCTGCTTCAAACGCTTGTTTAGAAGTCATCGTTTCTTCTAAATAGGGTTGTAATGCCGTTTCGTTAACTTCTTCAAAGACGGGCGCCATGATGAACATGGATAAAAACAAACTGATACCAATTAAAATTTGGTTTGACGGGGATTGTTGAAGACCAATCGCCTGACGCAAAATAGACAGCACAACAATGATCCGCGTAAACGAAGTCATCATCATGATAAACGCAGGTATAAGGCTTAGCGCCGACATAATAAACAAGGCTTGAAGCGTCATTGAATATTCTTGGTCACCATCTGCGTTTGTGCTGACAGTAACCGCTTCTATGCCTTGTGCTATTGCTTCTAAGGGCGTTAATAAGAAAAGGCCCAAAAGTAAGAAGTTTTTAAACATCATAAAGACTCGTCCATTAATCATTATTTGGCTTACCTTTAACATTAGGATTGATAGCTTGAGCCATCGCAGTCGCGAGCTTTTGTTGGAACCCACCTTGTCCCAATGATGAAACGACAGTTTCACCTTGCTTGTGATTGGTTTTTAAAGGCTTATCTAAAGTTGCAAGGTGATTTATTTGATTAGCAGTCACCCCCAATAGGTATTGTTCCTCTCCGACTTCAATCACAATGACCTTTTCTTTTGTGCCTGCCATCATCGAGGCCACCATCTTCATTTGACCATTGCCAGCCTGAGTGACATTAAATCGACGCATCAACCACGCAAGCGCAAAAATAATGGCGACGACCAGTAATAAAGAGAGAAATATTGACAAAACCGAGGATGGATTTGATAAAGAATTAGTTTGGGGTGAACTTTGAGCGTAACTATTAAATGTAAAAAAGAAAGAGGCGAACAGTGCATAAAACACTGTTCTATATATGTTTTTATTTGAGTTTTTTAATTCTTTCGACCTGAGAAATAACATCTGTTAACCGTATACCGAACTTATCGTTAATCACTACTACCTCTCCATGAGCAATCAACGTGCCATTTACCAAAACATCTAATGGCTCGCCCGCAACGCGGTCTAATTCAACAACTGAACCTTGGTTCAATTGCAATAAATTTCGAATTGAAATCTCGCTTCTTCCCACTTCCATCGAAATGGTGACAGGGATATCTAAAATCGTATCTAGCTTTTTCTTTTCAGCACCCGTTATCGGTGCGTCTTCAGAAAGCTCTTCAAGATCAGCTGGCTGAGCGCCAGACTGGGCTTCGGCATTCATTATCGCATCAATGTCGTCTTGAGCGTCACCTTCACCACCACCTTCAGCCTCGGCTTCAGCTTGCTCTTGCATCGCGGCTTCCCAATCGTCTAAACCTTCGCCTTCTTCACTCATTGTCTTTTCCTATTACTTACAAATCTTCTTCTAATACAGAAAGCTCTGCATCGTTATCTATCACTTTTCCGCCTTTTGTCAGCAATTGAAGCTCTGACTTCACTGACGTTGGACGCGGTATCTTTTCAGTTATTTTCAGTGCGACGTTGTCTCTTGATTTACCAAGCTTGGCTCTAAACGTCGGCAACTCTTCTATCAAGACCGTGACTGTTTCTGGCATATCAATTGGGATAATGTCACCCGCTTGGATATTCATTAATCGTTCTAAACTGATGTCCATCTCTAGTAGGTGCGTGTTAAGCCCCACTTTGACATCCATAATTTCATCACGAAGTGCTTTACTCCACCTGAAGTCGGTATCTTCTTTATCGTTTTGAACACCTGCATCGAGTAATTCGCGGATGGGTTCTAGCATTGAATAAGGCAAGGAAACGTGGAAATCGCCACCACCACCGTCTAATTCGATATGAAACGAACTGATCACGACTACTTCTGTCGGACTGACGATATTCGCCATCGCTGGGTTGACTTCTGAGTCCAAGTATTCGAACGATACATCCATAACCGGCGCCCAAGCTTCTTTGTAGTCTTCAAAGATAAGCTTAAGTAGCATCTGTATGATGCGTCGCTCTGTTGGTGTAAACTCTCTGCCCTCGATTTTGGCGTGGTAACGACCATCACCGCCAAAGAAGTTATCAACCATGATAAAGACTAAACGCGCTTCCATAGTAATCAAGCCAGTGCCTTTCAAAGGTCTAAAGCGCACCATGTTCAAACTAGTCGGTACAAACAAAGTATGAATGTACTCACCAAACTTAATCATTTGAATACCGTTGATTGATACTTCAGCCGCTCGTCTCATCATATTGAAAAGCGATACGCGCATATGGCGTGCAAATCGTTCATTAACGATTTCTAAGGTCGGCATGCGACCACGGACGATACGGTCTTGAGAAGAAAAGTCGTACTCTAGAGCTGAGCCGTCATGCTCGACCTCTTCGACCTCTTCTTCTTCGACATCGTCTACTCCGTGAAGTAGCGCATCAATCTCGTCTTGTGATAATAAATCGCTCACAATTTTCTCTCTTGTTAAGTTTGCCTGTTAGTTAAACCGGTGTTCATGGTTTAGTTAGACAAACCAATTTAGTTCGGCTTACTGAATTACAAATCCAGTAAATAATACTTGCTCTACGACTGGGTCTTTCTCTAATTCATTCATGACTTGACGAACCTGTGCGGTTGCTTTTTCTTTCAAGTCAACCTTGCCAACATCAGTAACCAGTTCATCAGCATTGGCAGCGCTAAATACACTTAAAATAGTGCCTTCAATCATCGGGATGTGTCGCTTCGCGCGCTCTTCGTTTTCGATGCCACGCACCATCAGCTGAACTTCGATCTGAACGAGCCTTTCACGGGCAACGCCTGGCGCGTTAAATTGAAAAGGTCGAGGCATAGCAACATACATTGCCAACCCAGTATTAACAGGCTCTTCTTCCATCACTTCCTCGGCGGCAGCATCAACTTCTTCAGGCTCTTCGCCACCCAAGAAGAAAAACGCGCCTGCACCACCACCAGCAAGTAACACGACAACTGCAATGATGATGATCATCATCTTGCCTTTTTTCTTGCCGCCTTCTTCAATTTCTAAATCTTCGTCTGCCATTTTTTTGTCTCGGATTTATTTATTTTTAAATTAGTCAAAACTTTGTGCTTGCATCTTTAACCATGCTTAAAATCAAGCATAGTGGTCGATACCACCAATACGTCCATTAACAATTCGTTGTTCGCTGAGTACATTTTGTTCAGCTAAGTCATTGTTTTGACTTTCGTTGTCATCACTATTAATGATGTTTGCACCGCCCGTGCCAAGGTTTTCGTTTTCGGCTAATTCTTGTTGATTATTACCAGAGTCTTGCTGGACACTTGATTCACCTAGCGATATCCCCTGCTCTTCAAGCATGTCTCTAAGTTGCGGTGCTGCTTGATCTAACACATCTCTTGCGTGCTGTGATTGAACAACAAAATTAACTGAGGCAGCATCGCCAGACATCGCGACTTTAATTTGCATACCACCCAAATCAGGTGGGTCAAGGCGAATTTCTGCCGTTAAGCTGCGGTTATTGACCATCCAACGCACTTTTTCAGCTAACTGAGTTTGTCCATCTGGTTTTAGAATATTGAAGGCTTTGTCATTATTGGCTTGTTGGTTCAGTTGTTTGGCGTTTTCTACTTGAGCTTGGTTAACTTCTTTTTGCAGATTCACTTCATTCAAGCCAATCGTCGCGCTCACAGCTTGGGTTGTTGCTTGGCTTAGGCTAGAGGCCACCCCTAAGATATTCGCAACCTGCGTGACTTGTCTTTCAAGCTTAACTTCGGCTTGTGGTTGAACAGCACTGACTTCGGTTTTAGCTAGCGCATCGCTGACTAACGCTTTAAGATCAATACCTGGTTCACGCCCTTGCTTTAGTTGTTCTTTTACTTCTTTAACACCTGCCTGCAAGGCAGCAATAAACTCAGTACCTTTGCCTTCTGCTTTAAGTTCGGTCACGACTTCGCTGACTCGTTTGTTTATATTTTCCAATGCGCTTTTTAACTTGTCTTCTGGTAAGTTACCTAAAAGCGCCAGCGCTTTGCTACCATTGGTTTTTTTGGGAAGCTCAACGACCTTATCTGCTTTTAGATCTGGTGAAATAGATTCAACAGCTTGCGCTCGGCCGGCCAATCTTATTTCCTCTCTCGCCAAAACATCATTATCTCGATTGCTAAGTCCGTTGGTTCCACCAAGTGTTTGAACAGGAGAAAGTTCATCATTATTGACGAGCACCTCCTTTTCTGATTCTTTTGCTTGCTTGCCTTCACCCAACTTTAGCTCTTGGTTTTGCGATGCGTTAATCGATTGCTCCCCGTCCACTAAAGGCTTCTTTTTGTCGTTAACGGTTTGAGTGGCATCCTGTTTTACAGCTACATTTTCAGCATCTGTAGGTCCAACTTTAATCACCGGTTCTTTTTCTACGCCAGTAGCTTTGTCATCAAGCGAAATTGCGCTTTTGCCATCAAGCTCGTCAGACTTTTTGTTTGCAATAAGTGTTTTTAACAAATCTGAATCGAGCGCTAATTCGGTATCTTTATTAACTGAGTTTTCAGTTTCGTTCGTAGCTTCATTACTTTCTTGCTCTGAACTAATAAAACGCTCTAAAATTTTGGCTACGGCGTTATCTAAGGCTTCAAGCTTTTCTGCATCAATTGTGATGTTAGAGTCGATTGATAACCCTTCTAGTTCGAATATTGCAACTAACTCATCTCGATTTAGATGCACAGTTACAAACTCTTCTTGCATGTCTACTGGCAATTTTTCGACAATTTCATCGATTCCTTCAATCTTAGCGCTTTGTGTACCTTCCTCAGTTAGCTTTTGATCTTCAATAAATTGAGTAAACAAATCGTAACTAGATAGCTTGCTTTCTAATCCATCAATGTCGACTATCGCTTCATCTTTTGAGTCCAACAATCTGACCTGATTAACGTATTCAACCCAATCAAAGTCGTTTTTGTCTTCACTATCACGGGTCTCATTTCTGGTATCAGCTGACTCAAGCTTCCTATCAGAACTAGCATCATCATGATCTTTCGGTTTCGCATTAGCGTCTTCGTTGACATCGCTTACTTTCTCATTGCGATTGTCGTTGTCGTTATCTTTGACACTTTGCTCAGCGCGTTCTTTTTGTTCAGCAATTCTAGCTTGACTTTCTTCATAAGCTTTTTTACGTTCTTCAGCCCTTAGGCTCTCTTGTTTTGACTGCTTATCATGTACATCACGCCTTTGCTCCAGAGCTCTATTTTCCTCGAGCTCGGCTTGCTCACGCTGTTTGGTCTCATGATGCTGTCTATTGCGTTCAATTTCAGTTTGCTCATTCGCTTTAGATTCTTGACGTTGCCTAGCTTGCTCCATTGCATCTTCAAAAGCACTTCGTTGTTCAAAGGTTTGGCGGAGTGAAGGATCGTCGTTAGTAAGCCCTGTACTAATCTTAAAGTCATCAATCGGAAGCTGTGCATTCAATTCAGGTTTAAGTGCGGCAATATGTTGCATCATAATCAATCATCCTAAGCATTTATTTAGTTAAAACCTCAAAGTTTTACGGTTTTTACAAACATAAAAGGTTTAGCTAGAACAGGATTAGCAAAGCACATGCCACAATTATACCCCTTTATTATCAATAGCTTAAACAAAAATCACCGTATATAAAGCGCGAAGTATTGCCACAAGAATAGTATTACTGCCGCTTCTGACTTGGAATAGCAAGTGGGTTTGGATATATAATTGAATAGGGGAAAAGCTAAGGATAATTGAAACCAATCAGCCAGTGTAAAAAGCTGAAAGCCTAATATGGATGAAATTGACTTCTTACAAATTTCTGTAAGGCCACTTCGTCAAACATCGCTTGTTCTTGCTTATCTTCTTTTTGTTTTGCTAGGTCTTTTTTGCTCTGAATTAGATGTTCAATTGCTTTGCGTTTTTGTTGCTGTGTCATCCATTGGCGCTTTCGTTCTTCAGCAGCGAGGGAGGCTTGATTTAAGAATTGGGTTTGCTGTTCACATGCTTTATCTAATTTACCTACAAAAGAATGATGTTGATGCATGTTTTTAGCTTCTAATCCTAATTGGCCTTTTTGTTGTAGCATTTTAAGGTAATTTAGTCTGTATTCTTCAAGCCCCTGCAACTTATTTCGATTATCGACGACATTTTTTTGAGCCAATTGATACTGCTGTGCGCATTTTTGCTCTCGACTTGTTTCGACTTCTGCTACGAGCGCTAGCTGTTTAAGACTGCTCATCAATTACAACCTTTATTGCGCTTGTCGCTGGTTAGCTTTTTGACCATGAGCTGACGCGGCATTTAATCCCCCACACAAGGTGCTCATTGATTCAAGGCTTTCTTTAAATGGGAGAATTTGCTTGGTTGTCTGCTGCAAAAATGCATTTATAGCTGGTTCCGCCGCAATAGATAAGTCAATTTTGGGGTCTGTTCCGCGTGTGTAGGCGCCAATATTAATTAAGTCACTGTTGCGATGGTAAGTAGAGTAAACCTGTTTAATCATGCGCGCATTTTGAACATGCTCGTCACTCACTACAGCGGGCATGACTCGACTAATTGATGCCTCGATGTCAATTGCGGGATAATGGCCTGATTCGGCTATTCTTCGCGATAACACGATATGACCGTCTAAAATTGCACGCGCAGAATCTGCTATTGGATCTTGTAAGTCATCACCTTCAGTCAAAACAGTGTAAAAAGCAGTGATTGAACCTTGTTGGCTCGTCCCATTACCCGCTCTTTCTACTAATGCAGGCAATTTTGCAAACACACTGGGCGGATAACCTTTTGTAGCAGGAGGCTCACCTACTGCAAGGGCTATTTCACGTTGAGCCATTGCATAGCGCGTTAATGAATCAATCAACAGTAAAACGTTTTTACCTTGATCTCTAAAATACTCTGCGATAGTGACAGCCGCTTCACAACCTTTTAAACGCATCAAAGGTGAAGTATCTGCAGGGGCAGCAACTACTACGGCTTTTTCGCGCTCTTCTTCAGTAAGAATGTCTTGAATGAATTCTTTAACTTCTCTACCACGTTCTCCAATTAACCCGACCACTACAATATCAGCTGTGGTACCTCTGGTCATCATCCCCATCAATACACTTTTACCAACGCCTGAGCCAGCAAATAAGCCCATTCGTTGTCCCTGCCCGACGGTAATCATGGTGTTTATCGCCCTTACACCTACGTCCAAGGGTGTTGAAACAGGTTGTCTCAACAAGGGGTTAATCGGTGCAGGCGAAAGGCTTGCGTTTGTATGACAGCCCAATGGTCCTTTGCCATCTAAAGGCCGCCCATTCGCATCAATCACTCGGCCCAATAAGTTATCTCCAACTAATATTCCGTTACTGGCAGTTAAAGGTTGAACACGTGAGCCAGGGACAATTCCTTTCACAGACTCTGTTGGCATCAAGTAAGTGATATCACCGGCAAAACCGACTACCTCAGCTTCTATTTCGCCATCGCTAGTTTGTACCAAACAACGACCACCAATGGGGATTTGACAACCAACGGCCTCAAGCGTTAACCCAACCCCTCTTATCAACTTCCCAGATGCTACTGCCCTGGGTTTAGCGAGATTTTGTTGGGCTGACTTTATTCGCTCAAGCAGTTCTTGGGTCATTGCTAATACCTTGTTCATTTAAAAACTTTTCAAAAACTTCTTTGCAACGCCTTTCTATCGATACATCTACTGCATTGTTTTCTGTAATTATTTCACAACCGCCGCGAGACATATTGGGGTTTTCAATTAATTGCCAATTATTTTCATTTAGGCACTCTTGCCCAAAGTGTTCTCCTACTAATGCAACATCGTCGGGGTGCATCTGAAATTGATAACTTTTATCCTGCACGGGGAGTACTTTGATACCTTCACTGATTGCAGAAAGCAATATTTCGGAATTTTGACTTGTTTCAACGCCTATCACGGATTCTGCTAATTTGACCGCCAATATCATAAGCTCTTTTTCGACATCTTGATTAATATTGGTTAAAGGTGTGGCATAAGCGTTTATCAACGACTGCCATTGCTTAGTCAAAGCTTGGATATGTTCCTCTATTTGTGCCTGAGCAGACTCCATCCCTTGTTTAGAGCCTTCTTCAACTCCCTGATTTCGGCCACTTTCTAGGCCATCTTCATACCCTTTTTCATGGCCTTCGCGTTGACCTAATTTAAACCCTTCTTCATAAGCTGATTGTCGAATCTCATCTATTTCTTCCGCGGTCAAGGGTTTGATTTCTTCAATCTCTTCCTCAGGTGCTTCGTATTTCCATGTCTTGGGTTTGTTTAATGCATTAGTCTTGTTGTTTTCTTCACCCAGTGCCTCATCGACACTCGGCAAATCCCAAGTTTTTGCGTGATTAAATAGCTCAGAGTTCAAAGGTTTGTTAATACGTCCCATTATACAAATTCTTCGCCACCGCCACCGCCGAGCATCACTTCACCTGCATCAGCTAGTCTTCTTGCAACTGACAAAATTTCTTTCTGTGCTGTTTCAACTTCACTCAATCTTACTGGGCCCATTGCTTCTAGATCGTCAAGTAGCATCTCAGCTGCTCGTTTAGACATGTTGCCCGTAATCTTATTGCGCAACTCTTCATCAGCACCTTTGATGGCTTTCATCAAGGCTTCTTGTTGCACTTCACGCAAGATTGCTTGAATACCTCTATCATCGACATCAATCAAGTTGTCAAACACGAACATTAGATCTTGAATTTGCTGACTCATTTCTTCGTCTTGTTCACGAATCGCATCCATCAACTGACCTTCAATATTTGTATCAAGGTAGTTCATAATATTAGCTGCAGATTTTAAGCCGCCCATTTTAGCTGCTTGTGCACCTGCCTGACCGGCAAATTGTTTTTCCATTATCTCATTCAACTCTTGCAATGCAGCAGGTTGTACCTCTTCTAGATTTGCAACGCGCATCAGTAAGTCCAGTCGGACTTTTTCAGGGAA
Source organism: Glaciecola sp. KUL10 (assembly GCF_003203515.1). Classification (GTDB taxonomy): domain Bacteria; phylum Pseudomonadota; class Gammaproteobacteria; order Enterobacterales; family Alteromonadaceae; genus Glaciecola. Next base: position 106,584 of record NZ_BGNG01000003.1, read on the forward strand.
CTGTGACAGTATTTCGGCAGATTGCTCTGGCTCCAAATAAGACATCACAATAGTTTGAATTTGCGGGTGCTCATTCCGAATAATGGTTGCGACTTGCTTAGAATCCATCCATTTAAGAGATTCGAGCCCTTTAGCGCCATTACCAGTCATTATTTGATCAAGCAAATGAGCGGCTTTATCTTCACCTAACGCAGCTATTAGTGCACGCCTAACGAAATCTTGGCTCTTGAATCCTATCGTTGAATAATTTTGGATCTCATCAATAAAATGTTTGTGTACGGCAGTAATTTTGTCTTGCGTCATATCTTCCATGACGGCCATCGCACTGCCTAAAACCTGTACTTGTTTTGGTTCTAAAAATTTAAGTATTTGCGCAGCATCTTCTTCAGAGAGACTGAGTAACAAGATGGAAGCCTTCTCTATACCTTCGAGTTTATCGACATCATATGCGGGCGCTTCTAATTGTTCGTTATTATCTTCGTCCGCCATCCTACTGCTTCCTAATTTTGAAATTATTCATCTTGCATCAACCAACCACGAACTACCTGGGCAGAAAGTTCAGGCTCATTTGCTACCAAAGCTCTGACTGTTTTTAAAACATCCTCATCTTTGTGTAAGTTCGGCAACATTAAGGTACCGTCAGCTGCAAAGCCCACGGCTGTAGGGTCAAATTCTTCAGTCAATAAATTATCTGCGTCATCACCCAAATCAAGACCTTCTTCATTGTCAAAGGCGCTGTCTATTTCTGTATCAGGGAAAATCAACTTCTTGAGCATTGGGCGCACAACAGCAAGTATCAATACAATAATAACAATCGCACCTAATACTAGTTTTAGGATTGGCATAAATCGCTCTTGCTCCCAAAATGGAGTTTGTGCAATTTCGCCTAGATCTGTTCGGTTGAAAGGAATACTCACCACTTCGAGCGAATCACCGCGCGTGACATCGAAGCCTATTCCCCCCTGTAGTAAGCGACGAATATTTAGCAATGATTCTTGGCTTCTTGGTTCGGTAGTTACAGTGCCGTCTGCCGCAGTTGTAGCTATATGGTCTACTGCAACAGATACGCTTAACCTTCTAATTACCCCTGACTGCTGTTTGGTATGACTGATCGTAGTATCAAGCTCATAATTGCGTGTTGACTCTTTGCTGCTGCTGCCAGGAACAGGACGGTCCCCATTTCCACCTGTTGCTTCTTCAGGTATGTCTGACTCAAGTGGTGGTTGATTGGTTAGCGCTCCAGGAATGCCTGCGATGATATTACCCACGTTATTTTGCTCGGAAATCATTTCACTTCTGACCGCAGGTAGATCGGGATTAAAACGACGTTGAGTTTGTTCAACAGCAGTGAAATCCATCGTGACATCGGCTTGTGCAGTGTAGTTGCCAAGACCTAGTACAGGAATCAAGATGGAGTCTATCTTTTCCATGTATTCTAGTTCGCGCTTTTTCTCCAACTCAAACTCTTTTCGTGCCATGGAGCTCATTGAATCTTGCGACCCAGAATTAAGCAGCCTGCCATTATTATCGGTAACGGTAACTCTACTTGGCTCAAGACCTTGAACAGCTGAAGCAACAATATCAACAATCGAATCAACTTCTTCACCAGCCACTATATTGCCGCGACGAGCGGTTACAACAACCGTTGCACTTGCTTTCTTCTCTCGTCTAGCAAAAACATTTTCTTTGGGTAATGCGAGCAACACCTTTGCCCGACCAATTGAATTCATTTCTTCAATTGTGCGCGCAAGTTGCTGCTCTCTAGCATGCTTTAAGCGCTCCATTTCAACGCGTTGGCTTACTCCAAAGCCCATATCTTGCATGATAATATCTGTGCCTTGAGAAGCTTCATTAGAAATTCCGCTTCTGGCCATTCCAATTTTTACATCTTTAAATTGCGACTCAACAACGTAAACCGTGTTACCTTCCAATTTATATTTTATTTCGTTTTGATCTAGGTAATCTAATGTTTCGATTAGCTCTTGTGTAGGCATCTGCGCAAGTGGACGATAAGTCGGTTCTTTAGACCATAAAAAAATAAACACAGCAATTGCAATGCAAATCACAAGGGTAACGACCAGTGTAATTTGTCTCACCATTTCTGTACTACCAAGTGTATCCATTACACTTGATTTTGGTTCTGCCGGTAGTTCGGTATCCAAACTATCAGAGAGCGCGAGTTCCGTACTTACTGCTTCAGCCACTTATCTAATTCCTTATACTAAACTGGCATATTCATAATGGTTTTATACGCTTCAAGTAACTTATTTCTGACCTGAACCGTAGCTTCAAAAGCGATACCTGCTTTTTCCTTAGCGACCATCACATCAGCCAAGCTCATATCTGGATCACCCATATCAAAACGCTTCTGCATTTCTCTTGAGCCACCTTGCATCTCATTGACCTTGTTAACAGCATCGCTGAGCATATCTGCAAATTGAGTCGCAGATTGGTTAATGCCAACCTGAGGAGCCTGAATACCCATCCCGACGCCAGATATTTCTGACGACATCGCCTGCATTTGTTGATAAAGCGCGTTACCTTTAATATCCATGATTGATTACCTCAATAAGTGTCATTTTTTTGAAAAAATGCTTTCCCTTTGCATATTAACCTCAACAATGCATGAGACATGCCAATTTTAAATCCTTACTTTTCAACAAGATACAACTTAAACATCATAGGATTTTGAGACAAAAAAATGCCGCTAAAAAGCGGCATCAAAGCGACATCCTGTCGATTGCTCACAAATGAATATGGTTAATTGGGTACCTGAATACCAGAGTCACGCATTTTAGCTAGCTTGTAACGAAGTGTTCTCGGACTGATGCCTAACTTTTCAGCAACATCTTTGCGTTTACCGTTAAAAGCTTGAAGTGCATCTAAGATGATTTGGTGCTCTTGCTGGCGTAATTCTGAACCCAATAGTTTAGCGTTTTCTTCAGGGGGTGGATTTGACACTTCTTGATACATGCTTTGAGGCATCACTTGAGTTCTCGTTAGAGGAATCGCGCTGCTTGCTTCAATGAGCAGATCATCCGCAGTTATCAGGTTTCCTTCAGCTAGAATCAAGGCACGCTGTATCACGTTTTCTAGCTCGCGAACATTGCCCGGCCAACTATGATTTAACAGTTTTTGTTGAGCACTCATACTCAGATCTGGAATCCCAATATTTTGCTGCAGTGCGTGCCGATTCAATAAATGAGTGGCTAGTGGAATGATATCGCCAGTGCGTTGCGCCAAGGGTAACCATGTTATTGGGAATACGTTGAGTCGATAGTATAAATCTTCTCTAAATTTCCCTTCCTCAACCGCCAATTTTAAATCACGGTTACTAGTAGCAATTACCCTTACATTTAATGAAATAGTTTTTCTACCGCCCAAACGCTCTACTTCACGCTCTTGTAATACTCTGAGTAGTTTTGATTGCAGCGCTAAATCCATTTCTGTTATTTCATCAAGCAACAACGTACCCTCTTGGGCTTGTTCGAACTTACCGGGACAGGCTTGGATAGCCCCCGTAAAAGCACCTTTTTCATAACCAAATAAGGTCGCCTCAAGCATATTTTCTGGGATAGCAGCACAGTTGATTGCGACAAAAGGAGCTTCGTTGCGTTTCGATTGATCATGTATGTAACGCGACAAGACTTCTTTACCAGACCCGCTTGGACCCAGTACCATCACAGTAGCGTCTGAACGAGCCACTTTTCTTGCTAAAGCCAACATATTGACGCTTGATTCGTCACCTACAATGGGGGTTTTAGACTCGACTTTTTGTGCCGGCGCGTAGCGACCCACGCAGTTTAATAAGACCTCTGGAGCGAATGGCTTTGATAAATAATCAGTTGCTCCATCTCGCATTGCTTGGATCGCATCGTTTATGTTGGCGTATGCCGTCATCAATAAAACGGGTAAATTGGGGTATTTGGCTTTAATGCTTTTTAGGAGTGATAGACCAGTCATCGCTCCCATTTGAATATCGCTGACCACCAAGTCAAATTTACCTTCTGAAAGTTTAATCATCGCATTTTCGGCGCAATCTACTGGCGTCACTTGATAACCACCCAATAACAAAGTGTCGACTAACGCTTCACGCAAACCGTGGTCGTCTTCTACAATTAAGATTTTTGTTTTACTCATGATGATACTCCGTTAGATATTGCAACTACTGAAGAGTGACCGTGAGATTGAGCACTCGCAAAATTTTGATTTTCTTGGAATGAAGGTAAGCAAAGCTCAAAGCTAGCACCTACACCGTTACTATTGTTACGAGCACTAATTAGGCCCTTGTGAGATTGTGCCACGGATTTAACGACCGCTAGTCCTAACCCCGTCCCTTGTGATTTAGAGGTGTAAAAAGGCTCAAATATTTTGGATACTTCTGCCTCATCAATCCCTTTACCTTGATCAACAACTGAAATGCTCACAAATGGTTTGGAATCATGGGTCACAGACGCCATTACTACTTTAATTGACGAATGTTCATTTGAGGCCTGAATTGCATTGTGCAGCAGATTAGAAACCGCTCCAGATATCGCTGTTTCATTCCCTAAAATTGTTATTTTGGGATTAAAGGCATTGGTTTGTATGTCTATTTTCTTATGAAATGCTGACGCATCAACTGCAGCAATCGCAGCATTAACCACTCCAGCAGCATTAACAGGTTTCACTATCTGTTGATCACCACTTTTTGCAAACAGAAGCATGTCATTGACCTGACTTTCAAGGTCCTTTAGACGCGTCAACAGTTTGTTTGTAAATTTTTCTGCAATAGGATTGTTAAGATTGAGAGATTTAAGGTTAGCTGCGTACAGCATTGCAGAGGACAGTGGTGTTCTTACTTGATGCGCAAGTGTTGCGACCATTTTACCTAGTGATGACAGCTTTTGTAGATGGCTGAGGCGACTCTGTAAATCACGTGTTTCAGTTAGATCTGTAATGACAATTAATTGACCTTTTTCTTCTTCAAGCGGTGTAATTGTCAATTTGACTTTTCGACCGTCTCGCAGAGACACTTCGTGCCCGTCATCAGCTTGTGGCTTAAAAGAACGGACAATAATATCTCGCCACAAGGTTGCTTCTAATGGCTCTCCTAGTAACGTAACAGCCTGCTCATTAGCCTGTCTGATCATGCCTTTATTATCTAAAACAATCACGCCGGCGGGCATAACTTGTAATAAATGAGTCAAGCGGTCAGATTTTTTTCTCAACTCTTCTAATTCGTCAGCTTTATTAGACGTATGTGAAGCGATATCCACAACCTGAATCGGTGGAACTGCGCTAAGCAGACTTGAAGGGTGTTCACTTGAATGTTGCATAATCCTCTCTCGTCTAAAAAGACAAATGTACAGAGGAGATTTGCACAAGACATGCCAAAATTAATCAGCTTTAATTTCAATAGCTTAAGCTAAAAAACCAAAGCAACTGCTGTCAATTTACTGACATTAGAAAACAGAACGCGACTAATTTTGACGACTAATTTCGTATTTACGCATTTTTTCAACAAGCGTAGTTCGACGCATACCAAGTTGATCGGCAGCTCTGGCAACTACCCATTCTTGTTGATCTAAAGCCTGCGTAATCAGGTTTATTTCTAAGTCTGACAAATACTCTTTTAGGTTTACACCATCGCTTGGAAGAGAAGCACTCACCGTGGGAGATATAGGAGCTTGTCCTTGTTCATGTTGATTCATAGCATCGTGGTTGTCGGGGCTTAGCATAGTATTTGAGCCGAACAATTCATTTAAAGCTTCTCTTTCTGATTGTTCTTCGCTTAAACCAGAGTCGCTTATTTCTGTATTTCCATATTGATACTTGCTCGGTAATTTCTTCAAGTCAATAAGGCCATTAGGATACAAAATAGCGAGCCGTTCAACTAAATTAGAAAGTTCTCGTACATTGCCCGGCCAACTGTGAGTAGTCAGTGAGCGCAATGCTTCTTCATTAAACGTTACACCAATTTCATTATTAGCTTTCATGCGCGAAACTAATTCTAGAAGCAATAAAGGAATGTCTTGCGCTCTTTCGCGAAGTGCTGGCGTTTCTATCGGAAAGACGTTTAATCGGTAAAATAAATCTTCTCTAAATTTACCATCTGTGATCATTGTTTCTAAATTTCGATGGGTTGCAGCAATGATTCGAACGTCACAGGAGATTGTCTTGGTGCCACCTACTCTTTCAAAAATCCGTTCTTGTAAAACTCGAAGTAGCTTAACCTGCATCTGAAGAGGCATGTCACCAATTTCATCCAAAAAGAGTGTGCCACCTTCAGCCAGTTCAAAGCGTCCTTTTCGCGCCCCTACTGCACCAGTAAACGCTCCCTTTTCATGCCCAAACAGTTCACTTTCTAGTAGCTCCCCAGGGATAGCGCCACAGTTAACCGGAATAAAAGGTCCCTTTTGACGTTTTGACATGTAATGAATGTTTCTTGCAACCACTTCTTTACCTGTACCAGACTCGCCCAATACCAATACGTTGGCGTCTGTGGGGGCGACCTGCTCAATCAATTTGCGCACATCTTGTATACCACCGCTATGCCCAACTAGTGAACGGAACAGTCTTGTTTTACCCGAGTTTTTAGTATTGGAGGGCGCATTTTTTGCGTTGAACTCTTCACTTTTACTAAGTAGTTCTTGCATGTTTGGCAATAAAATAGGTTCGAACAAACTTCCGATCAAATTAGGGAAAGTGACATCATTTGACAACTGAAAGCCAATATTAATAAAAGGCAAAACAGAACATTTTTGGATGATTTCTTCAGCTTCTTCTGGGATCTCGCCATCTAGGAAAATACAAAACAGGTCTGGTTTAGTTTTGATTGTTTGAAGCGCATGTTTATAGTCAGTATTAGATACTGCCTCTCCCATAAAACTGAGAATGATATTCAGATTATGTTTACGATCTTGATTATCGCTAATAATCAGAATTTCCTTCATTTTGACTCCAACGTATTTGTTTTTATTGTATTGAAAGCTGTCGATATACTACCCAAAACCCTGCAATTGGCAAACATATCGTTGTGAATAGCGGGTATTTTTACGCTAAAACCGCATTATCGAACGTTTATTAATCAAAAGTCTAGGAATTAGATTTTTGCCAATTGAGCTTTCTTATCATATATATCGTTAAGGTAATGGAATGTGCTCTTTATTGTCGTCTGGAATTGAAGGAAAACGACCATGTTGCCAGTCGTCTCTTGCTTGTGAAATACGTTCTTTAGAAAATGATACAAAATTCCAATTTAAATAAGGTGTACTCAACCACTTTTTACCCCCTAGCATCACGACTCGACCTGAATTTAAAAATTCAAATCCTGATTCGTTTTCAAGTAAAATAAACTCGCCAGCGCCATAAGACTCTCCATCTATCGCTACAGCACCGTCAATCACATAAACCGCAGTCTCATGCGAAGAATGTGGTTTTTCTATATGACTACCTACTGCCGCAGCAATATCTAAATAAAACATTGGAGAGTAGGTTTTAACAGGTGAGCTCATGCCGAACGCTTCACCTACCACTAAACGCATCATAATATCTTCGTGAATAATATGTGGTAATTGAGCTTTTTTGACATGATTAAAACTTGGCTCCAATTCGGCCATGGTTTGAGGAAGGGCAATCCAACACTGCAAACCATTGATGCGATGCTGATTTGCTCGCACCTCAAATGTTTCCCGTTCAGAATGCACAATCCCCTTGCCCGCTGTCATCCAATTAACATCACCAGGCATAATCTCTAAGTGATTACCTAAAGAGTCTCTGTGTAGGATACTACCTTCAAATAAATAGGTGAGTGTAGATAGACCAATGTGCGGATGTGGTCGGACATTAATACCCTGCCCTGCCTCAAATGATGTAGGCCCCATATGATCAAAAAATATGAAAGGCCCCACCATTTTCTTTTTTTCATGGGGCAACACTCTTTTTACGCGTAAACCACCCAAATCGTGTTCAGTCGCAAGTAGCTTGATGGCCATACCAACACCTTTTTTAAATTTCGTACGTAATCGCTTCGTTGAATTTAAAGCATATGGTTAGGCCAAATGCAAGTTTGCAGGCCATTAAGTCGCGAAGTTAAGACAATATAGAATTTAAAGACTCTATTACCTTGCCTTGTTCCGACGCTGTCAAAGAAGGGTAAATTGGAAGTGTTAATGCATTATTGTAGAAATGTTCAGAATGCGGGAAATCGCCCGTTTTGAATCCTAATTGTTGATAAAATGGATGAGTATGAATAGGTATATAGTGAACGTTTACGCCAATGCCTCTGTTGTGTAATTGTCGATATACGTCACTTCGGTCATGAATATTCAAAACAACCATAAACAGATGCCACGAATGCTCTAGTAGCTTTTCTGCACTCGGTAAGGTTAATGGTAAATGTGCTAATTCATCAAAATATCGCTGTGCGATTTTACGGCGTTTTTCCATAAAACCGTCAAGTTTCTTTAATTGGCTAATTCCCAATGCTGCTTGTATATCGTTCAATCGATAATTGAAGCCTAAGGCTATCTGTTGATAGTGCCATGGGCCGTCTTGCGGGCTTGTCATTAAAGCTGGGTCGCGAGTGATACCGTGCTTGCTAAATAAAATTAGCTTTTGATTAAGTTCAGCGGAGTTTGTAAGCACTGCACCACCTTCCGCAGTAGTCATTGACTTAACCGGGTGAAAGCTCAGTACTGTCATATCTGAAAATTCGCAGCATCCTACTTTTTTCTCTCGATAGGATGCTCCGATACTGTGAGCTGCATCTTCTACGATGTTGATGCCATATTTTCTGCAAATGTCATGGATACTTTGCATATCACATGTTGTACCCGCAAAATGCACAACAATAAGTGTATGAGGCAAGCAGTTCAGTTCCTTAGCCTGCTCGACTTTAGCTTTCAGAGAGTCAACGCAGATATTAAAAGTAACCGGTGAAATATCCACGAAGTCCACTGATGCACCGCAGTACAAAGCACAATTTGCAGACGCTGCAAAAGAGTTTGGAACAGTCCATACAATATCACCCGTTCCTATCCCTAGTGACAAACACGCGATGTGTAAGCCAGAGGTGGCACTATTGACAGTAGTGCAAAATTGAGCCCCCGTATAGTGGCAAAGTGCAGTTTCAAACTCAGGTACTTTTGGACCTTGCGTCAAATTGTGATTCTGTAAAACATCAACCACAGCATCAATATCATCTTGGTCAATAAAATGCTTGCCATATGGGATCATAATGAACTTTTATCTAGCTCTTTTAATTCATCTACTGTTAAGAAGTGATGATTGGTGCCTGAATGATATTCAAAGTTTTCTTCCACTTTTTTGCCCACTTCTCCCAATTTATTCTTGTCGTATTCAACATTTTTATCAAAGAACTTGATTGCCGGCGTAATGACAAAGTGGTCGTCAAATTCAAAAGAATGATGAGACATTTCTTGAGGCACCATTACTTCGTGAAGTTTTTCACCCGGCCTTATGCCAACCAATTCATATTCTCGTTTACCGCTAATACTTTCAACTAAATCGAGAATCCGAATAGAGGGTATTTTAGGAACAAATATCTCTCCACCCTGCATACGTTTAAAACTATTCAGCACAAATTGAACACCCTCATCGAGTGTAATCCAAAAGCGAGTCATACCCTCATGTGTTACTGGCAACTTTTCAACGCCTTGCTCAAGCAACTGATGATAAAACGGCACGACAGAGCCTCGACTGCCCACTACATTACCATACCTAACTACCGCAAAACGAGGCCCACTAGCGCCAGCAATATTATTTGCTGCGATGAACAGTTTATCTGATGCTAATTTTGTTGCCCCGTATAGATTGACTGGGTTCGCTGCCTTATCAGTTGATAGGGCAATAACGCGATGTACCCCTTCTTCAATGCATGCATCAATAACATTTTGAGCGCCATTGATATTGGTTTTAATACACTCATTTGGATTGTATTCTGCAGCTGGCACTTGCTTAAGCGCCGCGGCATGGATGACAAAATCAATATCTCTAAGGGCGGTTTTTAAGCGTGGAGCGTCGCGGACGTCACCAATAAAAAAACGCAATGATGGATGTTTGAAGCTCTGTTGCATTTCGAACTGTTTTAATTCGTCTCTCGAAAAAACAACGACTCGGGTTGGCTTAAAGTTAGCTAATAGATAAGTAATAAAACGCTTACCAAATGACCCAGTGCCACCGGTGATAAGAATACTCTTGTTGTCGAACATGTATTTTCCTATTTTGAGTTTATAGGGTCAGTACTTCACACGTTCAAACTATTCGCTCTAAGAGAGATTTGCCTCGATAGTGCTTTGCAAGAACCAAGGACCTAACAAATCATATGCGCGATACTGACGTTCAAAATACTGCCCTCGCGATCCCAAATTATCTTTGAAAGTCGCGACGTTGAGCGAATTTTCATACTTGTTGGCTAGTTGAGCTGTGTAGGTATTAAAATTAATAAAGTGGTCTGTTGCCAATAATGGCAGCAGATTTGTGTCAATAAAACCACAAGCGTCTGTACTAAATTCGTCTCGCTTCTCCAAGTAAGCAGATTTCAAGCCAGATTTACAAAAAACTGGTTTATAAACAAAGCGATTAAAGGTTCTTATATCAAAACTGCGCTTCAAAGACTCTTTTAACAACCATTTAAACGTAAAAAATGGCACTTCGCCTTTGTATATTTGTTCAGAGGTAAACATTCCGTGTTCAGGCGGTGTCCACATGATACTCAAGTTAGCCACACTTTGCGTGTTGTAGATTTCCTTCTGCCATTTGTCATATTGACCTATAAGCACTATCAGCGTTTGAATTTCAGAAGAGTGCAGCGCTTTATGTTCTGTTATTGCTTGACTAGCGCATAATGATGTTTCAGCAAACACAATATTGATTTTTTGCTTATCTAAATTTTCAGTTCGACTGATTGAATAAGTCGCGTGTTCAGATAAAAATGCTGCTAGTTCAGCAATGATATGTTTGTTGTTAGTGACAATGTTGAACTTGAGATACTTTTTATCTTGAAGTAACTGAGACAAAAATATTTCCTCGCGGCGCCAGATAAAAGAACACGAGGTATCGAATACTTGCTCCTCTCTAGCACAAAGTTGAAAGCAGTCCTCAAGAATTTCGGTGTAGCTAAGCAACACACTATTTGCAGTATCAATCGCTACTTTTTGGTTTTCTTGCAAGAGGGTTTTGGTAAATAATGCATTTAATCCATTGGTCATTGAATGAAAATAAAAGAAAAAAAGCGAACTTTTAGCCTCGTTTCCTGACTGATACTGCTCAATTAAAAATTGCCTGACGTCATCAACCAACTGCCGAATATCTTCTTTTGAGCTCAGTCGGGTATTAAAGAGCCTTTTAAAGTCTTTAATTGTGCTCAATAGTTTTGAATTATCATATTTTTTGCTGAAAAGAGGTAAGAATTTTTCGGTATCGATCGTTACAAAGCACTCATCAAAGTGACTCAGTACCGCCTTTTTATTTTCCTCAGTACTCAAGACCAAAACAGCATCTATATCAAGAGGATTTGCTCCTCTTATCAAAGCACCATCGCTTGTATTATAGGCATTGCAATTTGGGAAGGACTCAAACGCCTGCTCCATCGACATTCGTGCAATATCAAACTCAGTTTTTGTGCTAACTGCATGGCGAAAATTCCCTGCTACAGGGATACCAATATTGAGACTTTCAGCATAATCGTAAGTTGGTTTGCCCTGTGCATCATAATATGCAGATGTTTTAGAGTGGTGATGATTGGGATCAACAAATCCCAAGTCTGTACCAAACAAGTAAATATTCTCAAAACCTGCACGTAAAAAGAAAGTCAAAGCAAAATTTGAAACAGTTGGATATGCCGTATCCAACATGCCAAAAGCAACATTACCGATAAGGTCATGAATAGCCCTAGATGAAGCTTCACCTTGTTTAAAAGCCAGCTTAACGTCTTTGTACAACTCGCAAGTATCAGGGTGAATGCCGTTACAACTGATAAGGGTTATTTCCTTTAAAAAGGCTCTATCACCTAATAAATTTGCCCAGTCGTGAGTGGAGCGATACTGTTCAATTTCAGCATGAAAATCAGGTCTGATATTGTGCTTGTATAATGCTTGTAAAGCAGTACCACAACTCACGATAATCACTTGCTCTGCATGTTCTTTGATAACATCAATACTGTAGTCAAGCGAGGGGCCGTTACCGACAATAAATATGGGCAATTCCTGGCTTCTCTTTTTCTTTAAAATAGCAGGTGAGTGGCTAGCAAGAAAGGGAGTGTTTCGTTTGATAGATTCAACAGAATGATTTATGCCAGCAACTGAATGATCAAAGTTTTCACTCATTGACATCATCAACTTTAATTGCTCTCTTAGTTTTTCAACAGCAGCATTTAAAGCTGGGTTTTCATAGGCTTTATATAGATAGGTTTCGTTCAATACGTAGGGGCCGATTCGATAAAAATGTGACATCAAATCGCTCGAAAAATGACTGCCGTCATCACCAATATTCAAATACAGATAGCTCTCATCAGCTTGGACTTTATCGAATATTTTTTGCCAATCAATCGCGTATAAACTCGCATAAAAAAAGTCAGGGTTAGGTTCGAATACAAATAACTGTTCGATACTTTTTTCTTCAACTAAATTTTCAAAACCATACCCCATCGCTAATCCGAACATAATCAGCGCTTTGCTTTTTTGCGGATGCTCACTCTGGCGTTTCTCTAGCTGATTCATTACAGATTCAGTTTTGATTAAAAATCGATTGTGTAAAAAATGCCGCGCTTTGTTTCCTCGATAACCAATGATGAGTCCATCACAATTAGGTTTTTTGTTAAAACGTTGATACATCCCTTGACTATGCTGCCGGCTTTCGTCTCCATAAAATGGCACGAGGCTATGATTATTAATCGCATTGATGCTATTTTCAGTGCTGATAATCTGCCAATGAGTCGGATGATAGTTTTTAAATCGCAGATGTAATTCCGGGTAGGTTTTTTCTAATGCTGCAAGGTTCTTTTGAAAAAGAGAATGTTGTTTTGTTATCCCCTTCCATTTTGTCGAAGAAAAACGGGAATGCCAAGCAGGCACAGACGCTAATATGCTAGGAGCTGATGGATTGAGAGACACGTTGTTTTTCAGCTGCTCCCAAGTATTCTCTTGAATCAGTGTGAAAATTTGATTGTGCAGATAAGTATGAAGATGTTTGAACACAAAAACATGACGACACTCAACATGTTGTTTTAACTCTGCTAAATCACTAAAAATATCTTTTGCTTTATCCCCAAGTTGAAAATAGATCGAAACATTATTATCTGCAGCATAAGTTAAAATTACGTCCCAATCTTCTGACAAAATCGAAGCACGCAATACAGCAGTGTCGGCCTCATATAAAATAACGTGTTTCGCTTTGGTTTCTTGAATTAACGGTAAAATATGCTTTCCCAATCCAATTCCCAAAACAACTAAAACATCTGCGCTATGTTGCGATAGGGCTCGCTTTGCGTTGCTCGCGCAATGGTTTAGCGCCTCTATAGCTGAATGATTATCGCTGTTTAGCTGATTAGTGTGGCTACTTTCACAATCAAAATGCCTGAGGTACTGCCACTTGTTCCGAACTTGTTCAGCTATTTCGATGTCTGGTTGAAGACCATAAAAAGTGTCGCCTGTCGCATAATTGACAATGTTTAGGTGAGCATACTTGTTCACAAACAGTGCATATGAAGAGGGAACGACCTCACTCAGTTGTTGCACCATGTTTGGCACATATTGCTTAAAAGCCGCTATGTTTCTTTGGTAGTGTTGATCAATTAGCTTAGAGCACTTTGCTTCTAGGGCTTGTTGCTCATCTTCACTAGCAGCAACATGCATACGGATGTCATTTATCATTTAATAAGCTTGATTATATTTTTTTACGGCGTTGCGACCTACGCGAATATTGTGTAAAACATCGCTTGATTCCTTCAACATTGCGCTAATAAAAGTATTAAGATATTCGTTGATTGGGTTTTCTAACTGAGCAAATGCGCGTTTTTTTGACGCTGGCATCATTGATAATTGCTCAGTGATCTGTATGTGCCTTTGATCAATAAGATCAGCTAAGCGTGCAGTATCCGTTTCGTTGCTGCCTAAGATTGCTTTTATCTCCGCATTTATTTGCAATAAACATTGCGGTGTAAGCGCATGATTTAGACATTTAATTTCGTTCATTAAACGGCCTGTTGTTGTGCTCTTTTTATTTCATATGCTTCTTGTTTGGCTGATTCAGGTATCTGCAACCAAGCATCTTTAATCGGTGAAAACAACTCCATCACCTCAGTAATAATACTAGCATCGTTTTTTACATTTGCATCAAGTAAGCGTTCAACCATATAGTCATAAAGTGCATAAAGTTTTTCTGAAAAATCACCGCCAGCTTCCATATCCAACGTGTCTCTAAGATTGACAATGATTGCCGTCGCTTTGGTAATATGCTCAGCTTTATGCTCGTAGTCTTTTCTTTCGATACAGCCTTTCGCCGTTGCCATCTTATCAAGTGCGCCTTGCATCAGCATTAGCGTTAAACGATGCGGATCCGCATTGGCAATATCTTGCTTCAGGGTGCCCTTTTTATATGCATTAATGCCTTTAAGTGCCATGTTATTACTCTTTAAAAGTTTATCGTTAATTTACTTCGTTAGTATCGTAAAAAACCAAAAATCTCGCTTACAAACTAAAGCGCAGATAACAATGCTAAGCTCGTTTGGTTTAGCCTTGCGACTGTTTGATCAAGATTGATATAGCGGCCTCTTATCGTATCTTCAAAACTTATCATACGAAGTTCAAATTGCTGCCGCTCAGTATTTAAAATATCTTGCTGGTCTTGAGCTGTGTCTTCACGGTTCGCTAGGATACCGCTTCGTTCAGTGTAACTTTCTAAGAACGTACTCAGCTTGGTTGCAACGCCGTCATCTGAATTGAAAAGCTTTTCAATGTCATCAAAGTTGTCGTCAAGCGCGTCATTTAAGCGCGTGCTTCCCGAACCCACACCAAAATTTGTCGCACCAATTTCGAGTTGACCTTGATCGTTGAGTTCAATGCCGAGTTGAAACAAGTTCCCCAACTCAGAACCCTCTACAGCACTTGTAACAATGTTATTGAGTCCATTCATTAAACCACGAATAGTTGAATCACCTGATAGTGGGCCGTCATCTTCAAGTTCAGTCGCACCAAAACGAGTTAAGCTTTGCAATGTGCCGACCATATCATTGTACTTATCAACAAACTCTCTAATTTTTTCTTCTAGGCTTTCTTTGTCAAAACCGATGACTAATGTCGATGCAATTGGATTGCCGTCTGAGTCCAGTTCTGAAAGTTCTGACACGTCAAATTCAACATTTTGAATAGTATTGTCAAAATTATTTGACTGGCTCTCAACCGCAATCCCGTCGACGACTGCTTTCGCGTTTTGAGCTGATGTTATTGGCATGAGGTATGTGGCTGTTTCAGATGAATCAGTCGTTGAGATCCGTTGTAATTCAGCATTGTCAGTATCGTTGATAATGCTTAAATCATTGCCATCACCAGACACGCTAGAATTAAAGACAAGTTTAAAACCGCCGTCAGTATTACCTGTGTTAATGATGTTAGCTGTTACGCCAAAGTTTTCGTCAGCTTCATTAACTGCTTCACGAAACTCAGCGAGGGTCATTCCATCAGTAATGTCAACGGTAAACGACTGAAATTCACCTTCATTTTCAGGATCAGGTGCTTTAAACGTAAGCGAGCCAGTGCCACTGGAAAGCAACGCTTCATCACGAGCAGCAAACCCACCATCAACTGCATCAGCGGTCTCTATACGGCTTCCACTAGCCAACTGGGTGACAGAAATTTTGTATGAGCCTTGAAGTGCGTTAGTCGCTGCCTCAGCGGTGAATGGCGAAACATCTTCAGAAGGATTTCGAACCGTTGGTTCACGTTCGTTTAAGAAGCTATCTTGGCCGAGCTCTTCGACAACGTCTTCAAACTCGCTAAGTTTTGACTTTACTTGGCCAATACTAGAAATTTCAGTGCTTATGAGTTCTTCACGAGTATCCAACGTTCGTGCTTTTGGAGCACGTTCAGCCTCTATCAACTGAGTCACTAATGACTCTAAGTCGATTCCTGAACCAACACCTAACGATTGAATACTCATGTATTACCTCATAATCAGTATTTCCCGTTCACTAACAAACCAACCGCATTACCATTTTCGCTTGTGATTTGTTTCATTTGAGCGGCAATATCTAGCAGCTCTTGGGACGGAATTTGCCGTATAACATCACCAGATTCCTGATCTTTAACCGTTACAACAGATTTGTCCGTCTGCTCATCGATACTAAAGGCTAACTTTAGATTCGTTTGCCTCGCAAAATCGCTGAGCTCGGCTACTGCTTGGTTAAGCTCTGGTGAAACCTCTCTCGTATTTGTATCGGCTTGCGAAGCATTACCTTTAAGTGTATTTTCACCTGCGCGAACCTCAGAAGTTTCATCTGGTTTAGCTATTTGTTCTTGCTCTAATTTACTTGGTTTTTCGGTTGAATTATTAGCAACCAAACCGTCTACTTTTATTGCATTAGCAAATGCTGAGCCATTGTTTGATATTGAGTCCATAATGTTCTCCTACTACAAACGAACAAAGCAGCCTAAGTAACATTACTAGGCTGCGCTGCTACCAATAAAGAGTGGTCTATCTATTACCCAAGTAATGCCAACGCAGACTGCGGTGCCGAATTAGCTTGCGATAATATTGATAAGCTAGCTTGCTGGATTATCTGATTACGCGTCAAATTTGAGGTCTCTGTCGCAAAATCAGTATCTTGAACACGAGAACGTGCTCCTTGAAGATTTTCACCCACGTTAGCTAAGTTTCTGATCGTTGACTGGAAGCGATTTTCAAGTGCACCTAGATCGCCTCGAACAGCAAGCACCGATGATAATGCAGCGTCAATCGTATCTATTGCAGCAGATGCGCCTGCGGCTGTATTTACCGTTAATGCATTGATACCTAAACCTGTCGCACTAAAACCATCATTACCCGGAATATTTCCTGCAGAAAGATTCACGCTAACTGTCTGACCCGAGTTTGAACCTACCAAAAACGCGGCTGAAAACGCACCGTTGAGTACTTCAACACCGTTGAATGTTGTATCAGTAGCAATTCTAGATATTTCAAGTTTCAAGGCAGACACTTCTTTTTGAAGCGCCGCACGATCAGAATCTGAATTAATACCGTTTTGAGCTTGTACAGCTAACTGGCGAATACGTTGCAATGCACCAGTCGTTTCAGTCAATGCACCTTCTGCAACCTGAGTTAACGAAATCGCATCATTCGCATTTCTTGTCGCTTGCTCTAGACCTTGCACCTGTGTGGTAATTCTTTCAGAAATCTGAAGACCTGCGGCATCATCAGCAGCACTGTTAATGCGAATACCTGAAGCTAAACGCTCGTATGACTTGTTTAAAGACGAACTTGATTCGAACAAATTGCGTTGTGCGTTGAGAGCCGCAACATTTGTGTTTACAAAAATAGACATATATACCTCCAACAATAAACCGGTAGCATGGGTTCATTGGATTCGTTTTATGTTTGTTTGGTCACTACTCCGCACAAACAACCTCTTGAGCTACGCCGTCACGTTGAATATAGGCTCGACACTGCATATATTCAGGCGCATTACCTCTCAGCTAAGGTTATCGACGCTAAGGCGAGGAACTTTAGCGTTTTTTTAAATTTTTTTGATTTTCTTTTTAACCTACTGTTTTTAAATGACAATAAATCGTCAAAATACTTTACACATGTTGTTTTTTGAGGCTTTTTTTTGTGATTTACCTTGGTTGGTTGTTTTTGCATCGCAGTGTTGATTGTACATCGCATCAAAAGCTTTTGGCCTAAGCGGGGACTCGTTTTAACAGGATCGCCTAAGCGCACATCCATGTGCAGGCTCGAAGCACTTCATCCTTGAAGTACACGCCTGTTAAAACAAGTCCCCGCTTAGGCCAACGCTTTTGAGAGTTCAGCATTGCCTCTTCCATAAAGCCTGTACTCTTTGGCGAAGAGGCATAACTTGGTAAGAGAAATACGAACCGATAACACGTTAAAAAATTTGTTTCTAGTGTAAAAATTTGAAGCTCAAAACACTATTTTTGGGTTGTGGATTTTGATCTTGCGTATCAAAACACGACTTCGAAGAAATAATGTCAAACCTTCAAAAGCGCTGCCCCAGAACGGTGTCCCCTTCAGACAGGCGTGTACTTCATGGATGAAGTGCTTCGAGCCTGCACATGGATGTGCGCTTAGGCGATCCTGTCTGAAGGGGACACCGTTCTGGGGCAAAAGCTTTTGATGCGATGTTAAATCGACACTGCGATGTAAAAACAAAGAAATAAAAAACTGGCATACAGAATGCTAAGAGAAAAGTGTTAGACGCGATATACGTTTTTTACGTTCAACAGACGTAAAAAAGCCGGACCAAAGGGCGGTCCGGCAACTTGCTCACGTTAGGAGGTGGAGCAAAGACGGTTTTCGTCGGCTGGCGGGATATAAGAACACTTTAGATTACTGGCCTCTCAACCAAAACAATCTTCTATACTCTTGGTCCTGCTAGTCGACATTTTACTACGCACGATATCCTTGTAGCTTCGAATTTCCCATATAAATCAACACGATAAACCTGATACCTAAGCACAAACGTGCAAAACTGTATCTCACCCCAAAGGGTCACCATCCTTGGCAAGAGAGGGCCTCTCAGTGCCAATTCTAAATTTCATTGTTATTGCCTAACTAACCTTGTAGTAGACTCAATGCTGCTTGAGGTCTTTGATTAGCCTGAGATAAAATTGTGGTACTTGCTTGCTGAATAATCTGCAAACGGGTCAGTTCTGCCGTTTCAGCGGCAAAATCTGTATCTTTTATGCGTGACCTTGCCGATGATACGTTTTCAGCAACATTACTTAAGTTTCGAATCGTCGACTGAAACCTATTTTGAATAGCCCCCAGATCAGCACGAGTTCCATCAACCGCTTCAATAGCCGCATCGATTCGATCAAGCGCCGTTGAAGCCCCAGAATTTGTTCTAATATCGATATCAAACCCTGAGAAAAGCCCCGAATTACCAAAGCCTCCATCCTTCGCGAGACTAATGCCAATTTTTTGGCCTGAATTCGCACCGACCAAAAATTGTGTCGAATAGTCACCCTGCAGCAAATTGATACCTGCAAACTGAGTGGTCTGCGCTATTCGACTGATTTCAAACTTCAACGCCGACACTTCTTTTTGAAGTGCAAGCCGATCAGCTTCAGAGTTAATACCGTTTTGAGATTGAATCGCCAATACCCTAATTCGTTGTAAAGCATTAGTCGTTTCTTGTAGTGCGCCTTCAGCTGTCTGCGCTAATGAAATTCCATCATTTGCGTTTCTAACAGCTTGATTCAAGCCCATTACCTGCGTCGTCATTCGATTGGAAATCTGCAAACCAGCTGCATCATCTTTAGCACTGTTAATTCTAAACCCAGATGAAAGCCGCTCAAAAGTGGTTCCCAAGTCTGTGGTTGTATTGATAAGTTGTCGCCTCGCATTGATTGACGAGACATTAGTATTTACAAATAAAGACATAGTCTTTCTCCTAACGATTTAAAAAAGCAGCTATTTTTATTATATTTGCCGCATTGTGTTATTTAATTGGCACGCATTGTGCTTTACCTATTTGAGTCATGGACTGACTCATGTTCATCATCAAACGCAATAACGATGATGAAGCATATGCTGTAACAGAGCGTGAGCTCTTGCTGACAGGCAGGTATGGTGGTCCAGACCTCTATACCTCTCACTACCTCCTGGCATCATTCCTGTCAGTCGGCAGTTCAGTATATTTTGGACAGATCTTCCCCCTGAGCTTAATTACTATTAATGCTCATATACCAACCCGTTTTTTAATTCTTTGTTTCAGTTACGTTGCTGAAAACGCGCTTACACTAAGCCTTTTATTGCAGTAACTGCAATGCCTGTTGTGGACGTTGATTTGCCTGTCCTAGTACCGTAATACTCGCTTGCTGCGTAATTTGCCACCTGGTCAATTCACTTGTTTCATCAGCAAAATCTGTATCCACTATTCGTGAACGTGCCGCAGAAGCATTTTCCACCACATTACTTAAATTTCTTATTGTCGATTGAAATCGACTTTGTAATGCACCTAGTTCCGCTCGCTTGGTATCGACGATCGATACTGCTAAGTCTATTAAATCTATCGTTGATGATGCTTGCGCCTGAGACAGAATACTGACTTCAGCATCACCAAATAATCCGGCTATGCCATATCCACCTGCCCTAGATAAATTGACTGGCAAGTATTGTCCGGTATTGGCTCCGACTAAAAAAGTAGAAGAAAAAGTGCCATTTAATATATCTACACCTGCAAATTGAGTCGTTTCTGCAATTCGATCAATTTCATCTTTTAAAGCCGAAACTTCTTTTGCCAGTGCTAACCTATCGTCATCACTGTTGATACCGTTTTGTGCTTGGATTGCCAAGACACGAATACGCTGCAAGGCATTGGTTATTTCTTCCATAGATCCCTCTGCAGTTTGAGCAAGAGAAATCCCATCGTTTGCATTTCGGATTGCTTGATTCAGCCCATTTACTTGAACCGTCATTCGGTCAGAGATCTGTTGACCTGCCGCATCGTCTTTTGCACTGTTTATTCTAAAACCTGAAGATAATCGTTCGAATGCTGTATCCAATCGACTGTTAGCCGAGTAGATCTGGCGTTGCGCTTCTAACGCAGACACATTTGTATTAACAAATAAACTCACGATTTTTCTCCTAACGATTTTTTGCATTTTATCTTTCATCTTTGGTGCTTATTTGCACTCTAATTTTTAAGACTACTTTTCAGATAAAATACTGTTCGCTGGCTATGTATCGCTTTTTTGCGATTTAGATGTCTCTTAATGGACGTGCCAATGGCGAATATACTTTTAGTTTGCTGGGAGTTTTTATTATTGTTTCCCTGCTTGAAAACTGTATCGGACAGACGCAGAAAAACCTTTAGAAAGATTTCTAAATTATTTGAAAAAAAGAATGGAATAAGCGGCCAGGCAACGCCTGGCCATTCGCTCAGTGTGTCGAGAGTGAGCGGACTCTCCGTGTATGGTACATGACGCTAGTTACTACCTCCTGGCTTCATTCCCCAAACACGAGGGTCAGTAGGGCTTAACCAAGAAGCTGCAGTGCCGACTGTGGACGCTGATTAGCCTGTGATAGTATGGTTGTACTTGCCTGCTGTATTATCTGATTACGCGTCAGATTTGCTGTTTCTGTTGCAAAGTCAGTATCTCTGATACGTGAACGTGCCGCAGAAATATTTTCTGATACGTTACTCAAATTCCTGATGGTTGATTGGAATCGGTTAGTTAATGCACCTAAGTCTGCACGTACACCGCCGACTGCAGAAATAGCGTTATCTAACGCAACGAGCGCTGCTGAAGCATCACCGAATGTTGCTACCGTTAAATCGTTTATTCTAAGGCCAGCCGAACTGAAACCATCGATGCCAGCCAAATTAGGGCCAGATAAGTTAACTGAAATGGTTTGACCACTGTTTGCACCGACCAAAAACGAAGCAGAAAAATCTTGTAATAAGTCGACTTTGTTGAATTGAGTATCAGTTGCTATTCTTGTGATTTCTGTTTTTAGTGCAGAAACCTCTTTCTGAAGTGCATTGCGGTCAGCTTCTGAGTTGATGCCGTTTTGTGATTGAACAGCTAACTGACGGATACGTTGCAATGCAACAGTCGTCTCGTTAAGTGCGCCTTCAGCAGTTTGGGTCAACGAAATTGCGTCATTTGCGTTACGAACGGCTTGGTCAAGTCCCTTAACTTCAGTAGTCATACGCTCTGAAATTTGAAGACCTGCAGCGTCGTCCGATGCACGATTGATTCTGAAACCAGACGATAAGCGCTCGAATGAAGTGCTCAACGAGTTACCGGTATTGGTTAGTTGGCGTTGGGCGTTTAGCGCCGAAACATTGGTATTTACGAACAAGGACATAAGTCTCTCCTACACTCTCAGTCCAGCACTTGCTGGCGGCCGGACGTGACTCCGGTGGATTAAAAACACTTGTAGTACAAAAACCATCGCTTCGGATAAGTTATTGAACTGGCTCTCTCGTATTTGGTTATCGACGATGGGGAAATTCCCTTTAACTAAAATTTGCTTTTTTTTATTCATGGCGGCAAAAAATTGCCGCCTTTTAGTTATTGGCTGTTAATTTCACATTGAAAAACAAGGGGTAAGAGACACAAAAACTAATACAAATAAATTTAATTATTTTCCGGTCTTCAGGCATTAAGTTAAGAACAATGTATATCTATCAAGATAAAAGTGATTATTGAGGTAGTTAAAGAAGCGATAAATTAAAGAATACTCAGTAAATAAAGATACACCTTATATATATCGGTTTTTTTAAGGCCAAATATGTCTTCTTCACTTACCTCAGTTAATTCCGCGGCATTACAAAAAGGCAAGAAACACCTTTATATTGCAAAGACAAAAAGAGTTGATGTAAGTGAGCTTATTTCTTTATTGTGTGCGGTACTAATTTGTTTGTATCTATTTGTACTTTCTTTCTTCTCGTCATCCGCACTAGCAAATGAGCAAATGCAAATAAAGGTATTGGTTACTTCTAGTGAGAATCTTCCGCTGGCTTCAATGATAGTAGAAGTAGAAACCACTCAAACAAATAAACAAAGCGCCGCGCGCAAGTCTGTTGCAGTTATGGATCAAATAGACCAACAGTTTTTTCCACATATTTTGGTGGTGGAAAAAGGCCAAGCTGTTAGCTTTCCAAATTCTGATGATATAAAACACCATGTATATTCTTTTTCGCCTACTAAAACGTTTGAACAACAGTTGTATAAGGGGAAAAGCGCAGATCCTATTTTGTTTGAACAACCCGGTATTGTTGAACTTGGCTGTAATATACACGACTGGATGCAAGGGTTCATTTATGTCGCTAAGGGAGGGCAATACGCGATAACAAATGAAGACGGAGTTGCTAATATCAATATCGATGGTGAGCTAACTCGTATTCATGTATGGCATCCACTTATGCAAGAGGAAACGAAAAGACTCAGTGCTAACATTTCAGCATTAAGTAAGGTTGGGGATACGTACAAAATTGTGTTAAGCAAACCAATGATTAAAAGCTTATCTGACTATGAAAGGTTGAATATAGATGTTTATTAGATATCTACGTTTGTGCCTAGTGCTGAGCAGTCTATCAATTTTCACAGCACAACTAGATGCTCAAAACCACGAATTTTCCGGTATTTCTAGGTTTAGTCTGATCAACACGAATGCAGACAAGAGCTTTTTAAATGAAGGAACCGATATAGTCCGACATGATCGCAACGGATTCTCATTAACTCAAGCAGCATTAGCAATAGAGTCTGATTGGGGCAATGGGATAAGTAGTGAGATAACCACTTTTTTTCATGACGATGGGGATTTATCTTTAGGCTTAAGTGAAGTATTTATTAAGTATAAACCACTCCAACGCGCCAAAAAGAAGTGGCAACTAAGGCTAGGTAGCTTTTATCCCGAACTATCTTTTGAGAATAACCATACTGCTTGGTTATCATCTGATACTTATCAGTTTTCTGCTATTAACGCTTGGGTCGCAGAAGAAATGCGCATTAACGGCGTAGAACTGAGCTATAGTCAAAATGGTAGAAGCATCAGGAGTCCATATAGTTGGGATATTCGTGGAGGACTTTTTAAAGGGAATGATACCTTTGGTTCATATCTTACGTGGCGAGGCTTTGCAGTGCATGACAGGCAAACCTTATTTAATGAAACCGTTCGTTTTGCCCCCTATCCAGAAGTGTTAAACAGACAAACAATTTGGAGCCCAAACGACGTTCAACCCTTCAGGGAAATTGATGGTCGCTGGGGCGTTTATATAGGTGCCCACCTAGCTTACTTGAGACGCGCCGAGCTAAGGTACTATTTTTATGACAATAGAGCCGATCCAGATAAACTCACACCAGAGCGCTACTATGCATGGCATACAATATTCCATAGCCTGTCATTGAACTATCAACTTACCGAGTCTACTAATCTGAAAATGCAGCTCATGGACGGCAGTACCCTAATGGGTTACCGAGTTGTTTACGCTGATTTTAGTGCTGCTCACATTCAAGTCAAAACTCAAATATCCAACCGTATCAAGCTGACTGCTCGCGCTGAAACATTTGATGTCTTCGAAAACGACAATATGCCCCTAGATAACAATCATTCAAATGGGGTGAGTATGACGGTTAACAGTCAGTATGAGATTGATGAGCACAAATCAGTTGGGCTTGAATATTCATTTGTGAAAAACTACGCGTACAACCGACCCAGCTTATCACTTTCTCCAAAAGCAGTTGTGCGTCAGTGGCAACTCACTTTAGAACTAAGGTTTTAAAGTGAGCCATTGGCGAAAACACACAAAACTAATTGATATAATTAAAGAGCGATAAATTAGCGACGCGTGGAAAAGACTGGAAAGCAGCTTGTAGAGCTGTTTCTTGCTTTGAGAACTCCGTTGATGCTTTTGCATAATCGACATCTTCTATGCTTGAGCGGGCTTTTTCATTCGCAATTTCACTGTCTAAGTTCGAACTTCTAACAGATTGTGCGATGTTAAGCCTTGCGCCAATAGAGGAACTTTCAAGGGCTAACTTTTCAAGCCCATTATCAAGCCCAACTAAGGTATCATCGATGACCTTGGTGAAGTCGTCGTCAGCGATATCTTCGTTTGTTAACGCTAAGAATATATTGTTGAGTGTTTCTGCTAAGTTACTTTTAACTGGTTTTTGCAAGGTGATGTCAACACTTTCCCCCAATGCAGCCTGCATATTAATTTCCATACCTTGAAAAACAACAGGGGAGTCATTCAAGTAAGCTTTTGTTTCTAGTACCTCACCCGTACCTACGTTACTAATCTCGACTTGATCCCCAGCAATTACTTCAAAACGATATCGGTTGTTTGCATCATTCACTGTGTCGTAATTTGCGCGATGAAACTCATCAAAGGTTTGTTGGCGAGTGATCGCACTAGATTGAATACTGGCTGCTGTCAAACTATCGTCCGTATCAAAGTTCAAGCGAGCAAATACTTCTTCGAAAATGGTTTTTCCAGAGCTTGAACTACGGACTTTTACACTATCAGATATTTGGATTTCATTAGTCCCGTCATCACCTTCAAAGGTAACTTTTTTACCGGGTTGAGAGGGACTGAATTCAAATGCTTGCTTCGAACTTTGATAACCCGCGAATATATACTCACCGCTGGAGTTTTGAGAGTTCATTAAATCAAGCACTTGATTTCTGATTTGTTCAATTTCAGCGCCAATCGCTTGTCTATCTTCAGGACCTAAAATCCCATTACCCGATTGGACTACTAATACACGAGCACGATTGACCACATCATTTATACTTCTAAGAGAAGTCTCTTGGAGTTCCAAGGAATTAGTCACCAAATCATTATTGCGCTGAAATTGTTGGATTTTATCGAGCTCTTCCGTAATTCTAATTATTTGCGAAGCACCTACAGGATCATCACTTGGTTTTAGTAATTGCTTACCCGTAGAGAGCTGCTGCTGAATCTCAGACAAATTACCTTGATTGGTATTGATTGCTCTAAAATTTTGATTATAAATTAAGTTAGTCGTGATTCTCATTGTACTACCTTGCTGCGGCTAAAATCGTATCAAAAAGCTCTTGTGCGGTGCTAAGGATCCTTGCAGCAGCGGCATAAGACTGTTGAAATTGAATCAAGTTTGCTGCTTCTTCATCCAAACTCACTCCTGCTGTTGATTCATACCAATCGGACGATTGTATCTGCATGACTCTTGCAGCCTCCAAATCGACATTTGCATTTGCAGTCTGTGCTCCTAATTGCCCCACGATACTTGCGTATGCTTCATTGAATGTAGATTTATTAGTATTTTCGCCTGTACTTTGACGGACAAAATCGCGTTGTTGTAACTCCGCCATTTCAACGGCGTTTCTATTGTCAGCTAAACCGTCAGTATTGAAGCTAAACTCAAATTGATCCCCACCTTTGGGTCTTCCTTCCAACGTAAGATCGTACCCAGGGTAATCATTGTAGGCCGTAAACTCAGCAGGCCAAGCGGGGCTAGCGCCTTCATTTGCAGCTCTGGCTAACATATTTTCTAGATTAGGCGCATCGGTCACCGTTGTGATCACATTACCAGCGTTGTCTAAGACTTCGTAATCATACAAATCATTTTCGTCGCTGGTAATTCGAATGACTGCTGGAGCACCTAAACCAGGCGCAGGGCTTTCGCCTGGTGCCTGTAAACTCTTTGAATCATTAAAACCCGATGTGTAAGGCGATGCTAAACTCATATCTACTTGAGAATTAGTAATGAAGGTATTGCGAATGACCGCATCACCTAAGTTGTCTTGACTCACGTTAACACGCAGTGGCTTGGCGAAAGCTAAATCTTCTGCTCGAGTAGTTTCCATGCTCAAATTAGAGGCAACGCGACGCAATGGTTGAAATAAGAATTGATCACCTGCTTGATACGAGGAACCAGACGCGAACTCAAGTTCGATCCCGCCCATTACCTCGTTAAATGTGCCGCTTTGAGCATCGACAGTGTACACCTGTGATATAGGATTATTATCAGCATCAAGCTGGGCTGTGCCATCATTATTAAGTGCCGAGACACGGATAGACAATTGATCCGGCGCTCCTGGAAAGACATCTAACACGCTTACTTGGTAATCGGTGTTACTTACATCCCCACCTAACCCAGGTGTAAATCGACCTTGGATACTCAAACTTAAATCTGAGTTACCTGGATAATTTATTCCGCTAAAGTCAGGAATTTCAAAGATATTACTGCCGAGTTGCTGATCCAAGTCCAAGCCGCGGCGATTAGCAGTATTGACGGTATCAGCTAATGCAACAGCAAGTTTCCCCAAATCGCGTTGAGCCGGCTCGAGTACTTGTTCGCGATAGCGATACAACCCCCCTAAAACCCCACCCATATTTTGTTCTTCAATATTTAAAGATGTATTTGCAGTTTGACCGGTAAAGGTCGTTGATAATACCAGTTGCCTGTTAGTAAAATCAGGGTCTCCATCTCTGGCAATTACATTAAACGCACCATCAGCAAGAACTAGCGATTCTCCAGTAGTTAGATTAACCACTAGACCAGTGTCATTATTGGGGCTATTTCTCACTTCGATCGACACGTATTCAGCTAATTTCCGGATAGCCAAATCACGCTCATTTAGCAAGGTTGAGGGCGTATCTACCGCACTGCTCCCTGAAACAACAGCGATGGCTTCATTCAGTTCACCAATCTGACGAATCAAAGCATTAGCACTGGTCACACTATCTTCTATTTGTTTATCCAGCTCTTCCTCTTTGATTTCCATAAAATCACCGAGGGTTCGAATCCTATTAACCATTCCTTGAGCTTCACCTAGCACTGAGTCTCGCGAAGGCATATTAGTTGGGTCATCGGCAGCAGTTGAGATTGCAGAAAAAAATCGTGTCATTGAAGCAGAAATTGAATTTGCTTCACTGGCCAACACATTATCCAAGCCTTCAATACGGTCGTAATAAGCTTGAGCTTCGCCAACAGAGGTAATATCTCGTCTAAGTTGGTTCTGTGCAAACTGATTTAATACCCGATCAGTAAAGCCGACATCGACACCGCCGGTTAATCTGGATTTAAATTCAGTTCTTTCTCTAACGTACCCCTCGGTATTAATGTTAGCAATATTGTTACTGGTAGTATTAAGTAGTCTATTGCTGGCATTAACCCCTGTTTTTGCAATTGAAAAAAGGTCAGCCGTTTTTATCATGGTAGTAAATCACCTAGTAGTTGTCCGTTGTACACCGACATCACTTTATTTGCATATTGTGGATCGGTTGCATACCCGGCTTCTTGTAGCGCATTAAAATATTGTTCTGGTTTTTGTGTGTTTTGTATTGCTTGGTGATAACGTGGATTCGACTTAATAAAGTCCACATAGTCATTGAGTGAATCAGAAAACGATTGGTAAGAACGAAAAGCGGCTTGTTGTTTTTCAGGTACGTTATTGACGTATTCCAGTGTGCCTACCACTGCTTTTTCGCCCTGCCAGCGCTTATCTGCTTTGATACCAAATAAGTTATGGCTGTTTTCTCCGTTTCCTTGATGAATAAGGTGCTTACCCCAGCCTGTCTCTACCGCTGCTTGAGCAATGAGGGCTTTAGGGTCGATATTGAGTTCTTTTGCAGCCGATACAGCCTCTGGGTATAGGGTTTCCACAAAGTCAGCAGGTGTATCAAACCCCTGCTGTTTGAAAGCACCAGTAGAGGAAACAGGACCCATGACATAGTCTTGTGCACGTTGCATCGCGTGAACTCGCGCTCGGTTAATAGATGACAAATCACCGTCATTTCGCAAGGCCGCACCGGGCATAAAACCAGCATCAGGACTCATTTGCTTAACAATGATCTCAGCTAAACCCATGCTGCCTTGTGCAGAAAGGTCTGTAGCGAGCTGCTTGTCATGCATGTCACGATAAAACTTAACTTGTTCTGACGAAAACGGACTGTCTTCATCGGCTAATGCATCTTGCGCTTTGCGCATCGATGTCAGCATCATTTGTACAAATATCGCTTCAAACTGTTTTGCGGCCTCTTCAAGTGCACCTTTGTCACCCGAAATGGCGGCTTCTCTTAACTTATTAACACTCGAAATATCGTGATAGTTGCGCGACATTTCGAGCTGAGATTTGTTTGCTTGCGATAAGTCCATACTAGATCACCACCAGTTCGCCTTGCAGGGCGCCTGCTTGTTGTAGCGCTTCTAAAATCGCCATCAAGTCTCCGGGTGCTGCACCAATTTCGTTTACGGCTCTGACTAACTGATCAAGCGTGACACCAGGGTCAAACGCAAACATCCGACTGTCGTCCAACGCCACATCAATGATCGATTGTGCATTAACCACGGTTTGACCATTTGCCAAGGGGTTGGGCTGGTCAACTTGCGCATTTTCTGAAATGGTGACTGTCAAGCCGCCATGTGTAATGGCTGCCGGAAGCAAGCGTACGTCTTGCCCAATCACAATCGTGCCCGTGCGACTATTAATCACCACTCGTGCCGGAGCAGAAGCAGGCGTAAATTCAAAGTTTTCGATGGTCGCTAAAAAGCCAACTCGCTGTCCTACATCTCTAGGTGCGGTCACTTTTACAGAGGCAGCATCCAGTGGTGTAGCGATTGCTGTTCCATTGGCAGGATCAGCACCTAAGCGTTGATTGATCACATCCGCCAAGGCTTGAGCGGTTGAAAAATCGGGAGAGTGTAGATTAAGTGTGAGATGGTCGTGTTGCATCAAGCCTGTGGGCACTGAACGTTCAACAACTGCACCATTTGCGATTCGCCCAACGGTTGGCGTATTCGATACAATGCGAGACCCGTCATTGCCTTCTGCTCCAAAGCCACTGACGACCAAACTGCCTTGAGCAACCGCATATACTTCGCCGTCCAAGCCTCTTAAAAAGGTCTGTAATAACGTGCCGCCATTTAAGCTCGCTGCTTCACCCACCGAAGAAACTGTCACGTCGATAGTTTGCCCTGGTTTTGAAAACGCTGGTAACTGAGCGTGAACCGCAACCGCGGCTACGTTTTTAATCTTGGGCTTTACATTGTCATCTAAGCTGATGCCAAAGTTTTTTAACATGGTTCTAAAGCTTTGCTCAGTAAAAGGACTGGTTTCACCTGTCCCGGGCAAACCTACTACTAATCCATAACCCACCAATTGGTTTGAACGAACCCCTTGTATGCTTGCTAAGTCTTTTATCCGTTGAGCTTCAACTGATAGGCTCATAAAGGAAAGTAAGGTAATAAAGCAAGCCCATACACATACGGAAAATAAGTTGCGATGTTGACGACGCGTCAGTATAAGACTCATAGCGGCCACCATTGAGAAGAGAAGAAACTTGATAACCAGCCTTTTTCCTGAGCTCTGGCAAATGAGCCCGTGCCACTATATTGAATGCGGGCATTGGCAACTTTAGTCGACTCAATTTCATTAGTTGGAGCAATATCGGCGGGCCTGATGACACCGGTTAAGCGAATATATTCATCACCGTTATTAAGCGTTAGCCATTTTTCGCCACGGATAATCAAGTTCTGATTTGGCAGCACTTCTACCACGGTGACCGATATATTGCCCGACAAGCTATTACTCTGATTAGCTTGCGCATCTCCACTGAAATCGTTTGAACCTGTCACCCCAAGTTGAATAGCTTCTTTACCTATATTGATAGGATTAGCGCCTAATCCAATAATCGGTTGAAGATCGACATTAGTCGCTTTGCTTGATGTGGTTCCTGCTGATTTACTGGCATTTGTATTTTCACTTAAACGCACCGTAATAATATCGCCTACTCGCCTAGCTTTTACGTCTGAATACAAACTATTGGCAAGTGCAGAAGAGAATAAACTACCATTTTCTTCAATCTGTTCACGTGTCATTTGTGGTACAGCCGGTGCGTAAAAAGGGTCGTTAGCGGTCACTGGCATTGCGCTTTGTGTGCTGTTACAAGCAGATAAAAGCGTGCAACTACTCAAGACACCCACTGCTATTATTACTTGATAAAACTTACCCTTAATCATCATGAGTCTAGCCTTAAAGTTGCTGAATAACCTGACCAAGCATTTGGTCAACAGAAGAGATAACCTTGGAGTTCATCTCATATAAGCGTTGGCTTTCAATGAGATTTACCAGTTCTTCGGTAACATTCACGTTAGACGTTTCAAGTGCGCCTTGAATCAAAGTACCTATCCCTTCTAAACCCGGTACACCTTGTTGCGGTGCGCCAGAAACAGCGGTTTCAACATAAAGGTTTTGACCAATTGGCTGTAAACCTGCTGGATTAATAAAGTCAGACAAGTTAATTTGTCCAAGCACTTGAGGCTCAGCTTGGCCTCTGATCGATGCCGATACTTCGCCGTCTTGCGAAATGGTAATTTGTGCAGCATCTTGTGGCACTGTGATAACTGGTTGCAGCACAAAACCTGCGCCCGGCGTCACAATATTACCTTCGTCATTTAAAGTGAATTGACCATTTCGAGTGTAAGCTAACGAACCGTCTGGCTGCAGGATTTCAAAGAAGCCCTGCCCTTGAATTGACATATCCAAAGCGTTGTCCGTGGTGAGTAAGTTGCCTTGAGTGTGCGCTTTCTGAGTCGCCACTACTTTTGAACCTGCACCGACCATCAAACCAGACGGCAACTCGGTATCTGCAGAGGAGCGACCACCGGGTTGATTGATGTTTTGATAGAGTAAATCTTCAAACACTGCACGGTCTTTTTTAAAGCCAATTGTACTGGCGTTGGCTAAGTTGTTAGACACCACTGACACATCAGTTTGTGCCGCGTCTAATCCTGTTTTACTGATCCATAGAGCTGGATGCATACTCACCTCCGCGACAAAGTCGCATATAAACTGCTTAGATAATTCTTAACAACGCATTTGAGCGTGTAACCATAGTGTCAGCTTGCTTCATTAATTTGACTTGAAGCTCGTAATGACGTTGAAGACTGATCATGTTTACCATCTCGTCAACCGCATTGACGTTTGAGCCTTCTAACATCCCTGCGCTAACCGTGACACCAATGTCTTGTTGTGCAATTTGGCCGTCCTTTAAATCAAATAGGCCATCTTCGCGACGTTTGACATTCGTAAGCTCTGGGTTAACAAGCTTGAGTCTGCCGACTTCGTCAATTTGGTTTTCAGGTGCACCTTGCAAGCGAGCGGTCACAGTGCCGTCATTTGCAATGGTGATATTTGAGACTGGAACGGGTAAAAACATGGGGCCGTTTTCACCCATCACGAGATTGCCTTTAGGATCTTGAAGTGCGCCATCTGCTGTCATGGTAAAGCTGCCGTTTCTGGTCATGGCTTCTTCACCTTGCGCGGTCATCACACTGAACCAACCGTTGCCTTGGATGGCGAGGTCAAGTGGACGGCCGGTAGTGATCATCGGGCCACCTTCATAATCATTTGATGGGCTTTCGGTCATGCTAAAGACACGTGTCGGCAAACCTTCGCCGTATGCCGGCATGGCTCTTGCCTGTTCGAGTTGGGCTTTAAAACCGTTGGTTTGTGCGTTGGCTAAATTGTTCGCACGGACACTGGTAGCAAGCAAGTCCTGCTTGGCTCCACTGGCGGCGATATACAGCAATTTGTCCATTTGGCGTACCCTTAAATATTGACGTTTATTGGTCTTACCTAAGGCTTTTGCAAAGACGATGCCAAACTTATATTTTGTTTGGTTTAGGGCACATATTGGTGTGAAAACAGTGGTTTATTTCTATATTTTTTAACTCTATAAATAACTATTCGGGTTGATTGGTTTTGGCTGCTCAGATAAAAACGCCACTGACAATTCAGTGGCGTCAATAATCAAAATTAAGCTTATCGGATATTCAATATTGTCTGATTAAGCTGGTTGTTAACTTCAAGCGCTCTGGAGTTTGCTTGGAAGTTTCGTTGAGCAATAATCATGTCGATTAACTCAGTGGTTAAATTCACGTTAGCTTGTTCTAATGCTGATGAATTAATGTCACCAAAAGTACCTGTCGTTGCTTCACCAGCAAGCGCTTCACCTGACTCTATACTTTCCTTCCAATTCGTTCCACTTTGTTGAGTTAAGCCTTGTTCATTAGCGAATCGTACAAGTGCCACTCTGACAATTGGTTCTGATGTACCATTTGAAAATGTCGCTCTTACTAAGCCATCCGGTGAAATATCGATACCCGTTAATCGGCCAACCGCAAGCCCGTTCTGTTCAAGCGAAGTCACTTCAAACGCTGATGCAAACTGAGTGGGTTCATTTGGATCTGCACCCGCTAAATCTAGATTGAAATCGACTTCAATCGTTTGTTCCGGGTCTGAACCATTACTCAAAATAGTAGCCCCTAATTGCTCTGTAACAAATTTTCCATTTTGAGGGGCGAGGCCGTCAGCGGCGAAGATGCCAATAAAGTCACCACCTTCACTAAATTGCATACGAGCTGCAGAGACGGGGTTACCACTATCTGTTCCAAGGCTATTCGCAGCGAGGGTTGGATCTAAAACTTCGGATCCATCTGAGTTAGCGATATCAATGAGCTGTTCGTCTATCGCCGCGGCCACATACCACTCATTGTTCTGGTCTACATCTTTCACAAAAAAATACGTCATAACGTGACTGTCACCGAGTGAATCATACACAGTTACAGAGGTAGCAGCGTTATAAGTTAAAGGATCGGTCGGGTCAAAATCAGCGGCCACTTTGCCCTGTGCACCCGCTGGTAAGTTAAATCGCATATCCACTTCTGTTGTCTTGGTTGGCGAACCAGAAGAATCAGGAATTCTGACTGGCTCTGTAGTACTTAATGCCACAGACGCAGAGGTACCATCGCTATTCACTGGAAACCCTAACAAATTGTCACCGTTTGAGTTTACGACGAAATTATCAGAGTCTAATTTAAACTGACCGGCCCGAGTGAAGGAGAAGTCTCGCGAGGTTATCTCGGGTACGGTCGCAAAGAACCCATTACCGGTGATTGCTAAATCCAAAGCATTACTAGTAAAGCTTAAACTACCTTGAGAAAATTGCTGAGAAACTTCTTGAGTTAAAGCACCGTCACCTACTTTCGTTTTTCCAGCAGCAAGTAATGAAGCAGCATAAACGTCGCCAAACTCCGCGCGTGATTCCTTAAACCCAACTGTATTTACGTTGGCAATATTGTTTGCGGTGGTATCTAAGTCCTTCTGTGATGCTGACACACCACTTAATGCAATATTAAAAGACATTCTACTTACTCCTAAAACTAACCGATTTGAATGACGTCATCGAGTTGTATACTCACGTCACCTTCTAAATTCAAAACTACGCCTTGTGAAGAACCAGCAAGGCTGACACTATCTACGTGACGATTGATCGCGGTAGGTAGGGCTGTTGCTTCACCAAAAATGTTGCCTTGTACCTGCACTGCATAGTCGCCTGGAGGCAAAGGGTTGCCGCTGTTATCCGTTCCATCCCAGTTAAATTCAACATTACCTGCTGGCAGGGTGCCAATATCCATCGTACGCACAACTTCGCCACTACTATTAATTATTGAAATTTCAGTGTTTGTCGTGGATTGTTCGTTAATAATTACGCCTGTTAAACCAGATGACTCGTCACTTTTGTGACCGATATTACCTTGAACCAATACATCTTGGCCGATCAAACTAGAAGCCTGAAGTGCTTGATTTGAAGTCATCGAAGTCGCAAAACTATTAAAGTTATCGTTCAGTTGCTGTATTCCATCAGCCGTTGTAAATGAGGTCATCTGAGCAACCAATTGATCATTATCCACTGGTTTTGTCGGGTCTTGGTTAGCCAATTGTTCGGTCAACAAAGCAAAGAAGTCCTCTTGCTTGAGCGTTTGCTCTGTTCCGTCACTTACTTGAATTGGCTCTTCTTTTTCCCAATAAAGACTAGGATTTAAGCCAGTAGGTTTTAATGTATCCACTTTATTATCCTCGGTATGCTCAGCCGTT
This sequence comes from Glaciecola sp. KUL10, assembly GCF_003203515.1. Lineage (GTDB taxonomy): Bacteria > Pseudomonadota > Gammaproteobacteria > Enterobacterales > Alteromonadaceae > Glaciecola. Next base: position 141,198 of record NZ_BGNG01000003.1, read on the forward strand.
TATTAACGACTCTGACCCAGTTGTAACACTCTTCTAAAAATTCGTTTCGTTGTATCAGCAATTTGAACGTTTGTTTCGTATGCTTTAGAGGCTGACATCATATCTGCCATTTCCTCAACGATATTGACATTGGGTTTATAGATATAACCGTTTTCATCAGCCATTGGGTTGTTGGGTGAATATTCCACTTGCAATGGGCTGTCGCTCTCAACTACACCCAATACTTTGACACCTACACCTTTTTGCATATTGTTGCCTTGTGCACGCTCAAGTTCAGCGGCGAAAACGGGCTTTCTTGCTTTGTACGTTTCTTCGTAACTACTGCTTACGCTGTTAGCATTTGCAATATTACTAGCAGTTGTATTTAACCTCACGCTTTCAGCACTCATACCAGTTGAAGCGATGCCCATCACATTAAATAGACTCATTATTATTGCCCTCCACTGCTAAGTGCTTTTTTCATACCTTTAAACTTTCCATCTAATAACATCAGACTCGCTTGATATCGCATGCCAGTGTCCAAAAAAGCATTTCTTTCCGCTTGTGAATCAACCGTGTTGCCGTCACCCGTGTCTGGTTGCGTTGGAATTCGATATTCTAATTCTGTCTGTGCCACTGATTTACCTTCAAAATGTTTATCGTGAGTTCGTATCATGCCACTTTGACCATAATTAGCAGCTTTCATCGCTTTTTGAAAATCGATGTCCTTTGCTTTGTAGCCAGGTGTGTTAGCGTTCGCTAAATTACCTGCAATCACTTCCATCTTATCCTGACGGATTTGCACTGCTTTATGGTGGAAGCCTGCTAAACGGTCTAAGTTAATTGCCATAAAATACTCCTCGTTTGAAGAGTATTCAGCAATACATGTGCCAAGGAAGGTTTGAAGTTTTAAAAAACTTGTAATGAAGTACTAGAAAAAAGCACTAACGCTTTGAATAATAAAGGCCTGAAGAGGATTTAATCATATCGAATTGATCTTGGGCACCCGCTAGCGACTCTGATGCACCCAAGAAAAGTGTGCCGCCTTTTTGAAGGCAAGCGGAAATGTTTTGCAGTATGTTTGTTTTTTCTTCATTGTCGAAATAAATAAGCACATTTCGACAAAATACGATGCCGGCCTTCTGATAACTTGATTTTTGAGTGACCAAATTTAGCTGTTTAAAACTCACTAACCGCTTTAATTGATCGTTGACGATATAAGTACCATTCTCGTGTTGATGAAAGTAACGCTGGCGCATATCATCTGGGAGTCCGCGCTTTAATGCTATTTCTTCATATATTCCACTTTGCGACTGTTCTAGCACTTTGAGCGAAAGATCGGTTCCTATAATTGAAACACCGGCGGAAAAGGCACTTGGATTTTGTCGCTGGTACTCTAGTACCGTCATCGCAATAGAATATGGCTCTTGGCCGGTCGAGCAGGCCGCGCTCCACACAGTTAAACGCTTATTTAGTTTTGAGAAGTTAGGCAATACCGTGTTTTTCAATATTTCATACGGATATTTATCTCTGAACCAAAGCGTTTCATTAGTCGTCATCACTTCAATTGCCGCTTTGCAAAGCTTTAAGTTTGTTCTAGCAGTAATAGTCGCAATTGCTGAATCTACTGATTCAAAACCAAATTCATGCACTAACGGCAGCAAACGACTGCGCACCAAATATTGTTTAGCGCCACCTAAAACAATACCGCATTCCTTATAAAGGAACGTCGAGAAACTCTGATAGCTTTTGTCAGAAACCTCTTTATTCACCTTGATTACTTCGCTTTCAATTCGGTTCCAAGCCACTTTTCTACCGCAGAAGCAAGTTCATCTGGATGGAACTTCGCAATAAAATCATCAGCCCCCACTTTTTGAACCATTGATTGATTGAAGACACCGCTCAATGATGTGTGCAACACTACATGTAGCCTTGCTAAAGAAGGGTCATTTTTAATTTCTGCGGTAAGCGTATAACCGTCCATTTCTGGCATTTCTATATCCGATACTAGGACACCTACTTTGTCGGTAACATCGCCAGTTTCTTCTGCCAACGCCTTGAGCATATTAAGGGCCTCTAAACCGTTCTTGGCCATTTCGATTTCAAGCCCTAAGGCGGTTAGCGCTTTTTTCACCTGATTTCTTGCAACAGATGAATCATCGGCGATAAAAATAATTTTACCCACGCTAGAAGAGGTATCAAATGTATCTGCTACATCTTGGCTTATGTCAGTATTTAACGGCGAAATTTCGTTCAGAATTTTCTCAACATCTAAGATCTCAATCAGTTCGTTTTCTACTTCAGTAACGGCCGTTAAATAGCTTGCTTTCCCCGTTCCTTGAGGAGGCGGCATGATTGAATCCCAATTGGTGTTGATGATTCTTTCTACTGAACCAACTAAAAACCCCTGAACCGAACGGTTATATTCAGCGATGATGATAAAAGAATTCTCTATGTCCTCTATCATGCTACCGCCTGTCGCCATGCTCAAATCAATTATCGAAATCGTTTGACCACGGATATGTGCAACACCTCTCACCAAATGGTTTAGTTTGGGAATCTGTGTTAGCGGTGGGCATTGCAAAACTTCTCGGACTTTAAATACGTTGATACCAAAACGTTGTTGTCCGTTTAAACGAAAAAGCAAAAGCTCAAGCCTATTTTGTCCAACCAGTTGTGTACGTTGGTTGACCGAATCCATAATACTTGACATTTATCACCTCGATATAATTTTAGGCACAGAAGTTGCGATGTCCGGTTATTCAGTAGTTAATTCGCCAATTAAACGGCTTTAAGTGACAAAGTATTGACACGTAATAGCAGTTGGCGAACAACACGTCGATTGGATTAACAAGACATGCAACATAACACTATGAGATTACTATCGGCCACAAAAGTAAAGGCTTTGACATTATTTTGCATTAGTTTTTCAAGTCTTGCATATGAGAACATTCAAGATATGCTCGGACAGCAAGCGCAGGCATATGTAGAACAGAATATCTTGCGTATTGATGATGCCGATACAAGTATTATAGCTAGTGGGATTGATCCACGTATTGAGATTCCCCAATGCGATGATTTGTTTCAATTTGAAGCGTCACCCGCTAGCTTGAGGCAGTCAAACGTCTCAGTAAAGATTACGTGTCCAAGCAGCACCTGGTATTTGTTTACAAACGTACAAGTCAAACAAACAAAACCTGTGCTAGTTGCTGCGGATATGATGAGCCCAGGTACACTTTTGACTAAAGAAAATACAGAATTGGTCGATACAGAGGTGAACAAGTTGCGATCTTCCGCGTTTTCGTACATCGAAGACTTAGAAGGGGCAAGGTTAAAACGTCGTATCCGGCCTGGTCAAATTATTAGCAGAAATATGCTCTGCTTTGTCTGTAAGGGTGATCGAATAACTATATCAGCTAACACTGCTGGCCTGGCATTAAAAACGTCGGGAATTGCACAGCAAGACGGCAATGTAGGCGATACGATTCGCGTTAAAAATATTGGCTCTAAGAAGCTATTATCAGCAGTGGTCGCCAGCACAAGTGAGGTGCAGGTAGCGTTTTAACCTATTCAATTTAAAGGATTAGTTGAATTGCAACTTTACAAGTATGATTTAATCGACTTATTTGCTAAAGTTATAAACATTAAGGCCGATAACATGATTGAGGTGTTAGAGGCAGTGGAAGAGAATTATGACTATTAATAACATAAACAATACGAATAAACCGCAGATTGACGGTCAAAAGATTGCTCAACAGCAATCACAAGCGCAATCGCAGTCAAACGCTGCGGGTGCTAGCCAAAGTCAAACTGCGAATCAAGCAGCGCGTCAAGACTCCGTATCATTGACTCAATCTGCGCAACAGTTAGCTCAGGTGCAAAAGAAAGGCACTGAAGCACCTGTTAACCAAGAAAAAGTTGAGAGACTTAAAAAGGCGGTCAATAACGGAGAGTACAAAGTAAATCCTGAAGTACTTGCCGAGAAAATTTCTCGCCTCGAGCAACAAATACTAGGCCGCGGTATCTAGAGGACTAGTATGAAATTGCTGGATGCAATAAAGAAACAAGAAGAACAATTGGTTGCGCTTAAAGCAATACTCGAAAGCGAACTTCATCTCATCAGTTCTCGTGAGCCCGAGACATTAATGGCGCTTCTTCAAGAAAAGGAAGAGGCGCTTTCTGCTATTGATGCGCAAGAACGTGTCATCGCCCCCTTATACGAATCAGCTAAAGCTAACAACGAAGTAAATGACGACGCAACTGATGTAATCGAACGTTGCAACAAAATCGTTGAAGAATGTAAATATTTAACTCAAATCAGCGCCAAATCAGTCGAGCAAGGCCAGTTGAGATTATCTCACTTGCGCAACTTAATGATGGAGTTAAGAGCTAGAGAGTCAATGACCTACGACAAAAGCGGTAAGACCCGTGGTGATTTTTCTGGCGGTGGATTCAGCGCATAACGACAAAAAACACGTTAGCTAAACGTGTTTTTAATCAGTCGAACAAAGGCCATTAGCTTTGATTGACAGCATTCCCTTCTATTTCATGTGCGCCGATAAAAAGGCCTTAATTTCAAAGTTCAACACCTCATTTATCGCTTCCATTGCTTGGCTTGCTGAATCGAAATAGTATTCAGGTTCGAGAGACATTTCATCTGCGTTTAAAATTTCTTTATCAATTATATTCAACAAGTTAGTGCAATCGTTAAACGCTTTACTTACGCTTTTTTGATGCGAGTCTGCGACTTGAAATGTTTGTAAAACAGCCTTGGTCGTTTCACTTATTCGTTGATGCAGGTAGCCTAATTTCACTTTATCAACCTTTGTACACTGCTTAGAGCTCACAATGCCAACGCCAATCGCTCTAGATTGACCTATTCTTTCAATTACCTTTGGCAACTCGCTCCAAACATAGTTGATGTTGGGGAATTCAGCGTAATACGCGCGAGAAAAGTTATATTCTTGAGCAATGTCTTCCATTAAGAACAACTGGTTTTCGATCAGCCCCGTGTGTTGTTCAAAACTATGTTGTGAAGATAAAGTCGTTGCATTAGTTGACAAACGACTCCAGTGGTCAGAGATGCTCAACCAACGACCATTATTCGCAAGCAGCTTATGTGTATTTATCAAGCTAATTTGATGTTTAATAGCTTTCGACAACGCTTTAATCTCATCAATTGAACTAGTATTTCCTTTTAAATAGGCAGCGCATAAGCCTCTGTGCCTTTGACAACAATTGATCATAACGCCAAGCTCGGTCAATATTAATATTGCCCGCTTTTTAATTTGTCGCTCGTTCTTGTAGGCATTAAGCACAACGAACAAGATGGTCAAGCTGCAAATAAGAATAAATATAGCCAATGTAGCAAGATTGCTCATAATGCCCCCTCAGTGACTTTTTCTAAATGCTCAGTTAATTGTGTTGTTTGTTCTGCCACCTTTGAATTGTCGGTTGCTATCGCCACAACTCGTTCTAGGTGTTCAGAGATTTCTCTTGTCGCAACGTTTTGCTCTTCTGTACTATGAGAGATAATTTTGATCTGATTTTGAACGTTTTCTGATTCCTGGAATATGCTTTCAAGCGCCTTAGTTGCTTTTGTTGCAGTTTCAAAACAATTTTCAGACAAGTCATAGACTGCCGACATACTGCTATCTACAGCTGCACTTTTTTCTTGTACTTCATTCACACTGGAAATAATATCGCTTGCCGTCTTTTTACTCACATTTGCTAGGGATCTCACCTCATCTGCAACCACCGCAAAACCGCGCCCCATATCTCCAGCTCTGGCGGCTTCTATAGAGGCATTGAGTGCTAGTAAATTAGTTTGTTCGGCTATTTGCTCAATTGCGCCAGTTAATGAACGAACGTCTTCGGTGTTGGCATTAAGGTCTTTGATCGACGCCAATGTTGCTAACGCTTCTTTTTTAACTTTATCAATTTCTTGCTCTAAGGCATTCAGTTGTGATTTCCCCTGATTAGTTAGCTCACTTGTGGTTTGAGCAGAGTCACTTACCTGGGTGATTTCCCCTACAACACTCTGTAGAGAACGACTAATTTGTGCGACAGCCTCAGCGCTTTGACTAGTAGCGTCGGTTTGCTTAGCTACATTGTCAGACACACTTAAAGCTGAAGATGTTACCTGAGCAGTGGAATAACTTATTTCAGCAATTTTTTCACCCAATGACACCGTCTTTCTGGATGATGCTTTTAACAACCCTCTAAGAGATTCAACTAACTCATGAAATATATGACAAGTTGACACCATATCTCGATAATCACTTTTTTGTTCGGTCAAATCTTCAATAACACCGATCAAGACCTTAATTTCATGGCGAACAAATACTACAAAGCCGAGAAAACAATAAGCAATTAATAATGATGCTGTATAGCGAAGAGCCTGATTTTCAATCATTGTGTTGTAGCTTAAGGCAAGCAACAAAGAAAACACGATAATGGAAAGAAGCGATGCTGCATTTTTGAAATTAAAAACATTAAAAATAATAGAAAATGGATAGTAAAGAATATTCACAATAAAGATCCCAATTGTGTATTGAGTAAAAAACAAACACTGGTAATTACTTTATCGCCTAAAACTAGACTATGTTGAGTGTTTAATTGAAATCTTGTAATTAATTTAAAATAAGAATTTTACGCGAATAACATGTTACAAAGTTATGTATGCGTTTGGTGAAGATATTATTAATAAAGGACGGTTATGATTAAGTAACGTATTTAATAATACGTTACTTTTCTGATTTTTTTGGGCTTCGCTGTCGATAGGTAGATATCGTAAACTTTTGCCATGTCTAGTTCCAATTCAGTTGCATAAGTATCTTGGCCAACTGGATAAGACCTAACCACTCTCGCTCCCCTAATGACCCCTTCAACTGATGACTTCAATTCATTATTAACCAGCACCATATTAGACAACGATTGATCACCGTCAACTTTTTGTCCATAGACCTGTTCAGCTAATTCACGGTAGGCGTCTAGTTTTGACGCTTTGATAGCCTGAATTTCTTTGCTACTCTCGTCAACGCCTAATTGAGCGTTTATAGGGGCATACCCGACTGCTGACAAAATAGGGTAACGTTCAGGCTCAATGGTTTCCCACTCAACATGCTTGCTGTACAGAGAACTACAGCCACTTATCAGCATTGTGCTAAAGACAAATAACGAAGTTGCCAATAGCTTGATTCTTGGGTGCTTAGCGGATGCTTTTTTACTTAATTTTGCTTGCTCTAACATAATTAATCCTACTGGTCGTTCTCATGTTTAAACGATGACTTTGTAGTTGCTTATTTAACTTAAAAGTACACACAACTATTTGTGTTAGTTTTACTTAGCAAGTATTAAGCCTACACAACTCATTTTTGATAAAAGCGATTAAAAATGCGACTCAATATTCCCACTAAACTGCTTGAGCCTAAATGGCACAAAACTTGAAGCATAAAGTACATCAAGACAAAAATACTTTTTGTACGCATATCAATCATAGTGTTTGTGATCTAACTAAAGCTATACGCTCGACGATGCAACTAATATGAACAAGGAATACATATCAATGAACAATACCAAGACGCTTCGTAAAATCGTGTGGATTAAGCATCTCAGCATACTGGTTAAAAGGTGCTTAAACGCAAGTATCTTGCTCTTTTTATTGAGTATATGCACGATTGCAAATGCTGCTTGGTTTTCATCCACGGGGCAAGCTGTCATTGTAAATGGTGACAGAGAAAGGGCTAAATCTGAAGCGATAGAAGAAGCAATTAAACAGGCATTATTGTTTTCGGGAGCTTCAGTCAGAAGCGTTCAACATTTAGCAAATGGCTTACTAACTAATGATCATTTAGAAATCCGCGCTAGCGGTGAAGTGAATACAATTGAACTGATAGACGAAATTTATGAAGACGGCGTGCTTACTGTGTCAATCAGAGCTGATATATTTGCTCATGATACAAAGTGCTCTGCCGCTGACTACACAAAAAGAATCGCAACAACTTATTTTCCTATTGCCTTTCCTGCACAAGCCTCTGATGGACAGATTCATAGCTTTGGTAATGCCTTAGGTAAACGATTTCCTCGATTATTTAATCAAGTTACTACTAACTTAGCCGTTTCGAATATTGAGCCATATGCACTTGACTGGATGAGAACTAATAGCAAAATGCAGTCTCAGGCCCTTGCCAGTAAAACAAATACTCAATACGTAATCGGTGCAGTCATCAAAGATCTTTCGATCAATCGCGCGCGAACAAGTGGCCTTAAATTCTGGTCATCGCCAGAAACATCTCGAGCATTTGCATTCGAGTTAACTTTATTTGATGGCGCATCAGGCGAACCATTGATGAGCAAACATTATGAAACGACTGCCCCATGGGACTTTTCATATACACAGAGTGTTGACGTTAACTCCGATAAGTTTTGGCGCAGTAATTATGGCAAAGCTGTTGATAAATTAGTGCAAGAGGCCGTAGTTGATTTAGAGCAAGAAACGATGTGTGAAGCAACTAAAGGTAGAATTCTTGCGATTGCAAATAATCAGCTTCAGATTAACCTAGGGCGTAATCAAAAAGTGCAAACAGGTGACCAACTGACATTGTTCAGCGTTAAGGAAGTACAAGATACATTTGGACAAACATATAAACAGTTTGTGTTACACCCTACCGTTTTAGTAGTAGAACAGGTTTTTGCTGAGACTGCCACATTAACAAGCATCGACGGTAGCTTACTTGCAAACGTACAAGCAAATGATTACGTTGCTAGGCAATAAAGACCACCACAGTCATAGCTTCACTGCGGTGGTATACACTCAAGGTAAAGTGCTTACTAACATACCTTGATATTGATTTACTTCAATATTCACGTCTTTGACAAAGTTCCGCATGCCAGCTAAGACCGCTTTGTTGTAATACTCATCACTGCTTCTAAGCTGGGTAACGGCCCGTTGCATGTCTTGATTCGCGGTGTAAGCACGATTTTGAAGGGCCTTGATTTTAGTTTCATCAAGTTTTTTTTGCTGCATAACGTTTGAAGAAACAGTGATTAATGGCTCATCCGTGTGTCTAATTTGTTGTGTTTTTATCAAGTCATCATATTCATTGATAACTGAATAAGACCGTTTTACGATTTTGTTCAATTTAATAACGGTACTGCGTGTGAAAGCTGGTTTAAAGTCCACAGGCAAGAGTGTTTTGATATGTACAAAGTCGGGAGAGTATTCTACCACTTGGCTTGCAAAAGACTTTCTGTCTTGCGTATTCAGTTGCTGAGCCGATTCCTTTGCATGCAGATTAAAAGTAAAGCAGCCAAAAACTCCGATAATGCAAAAAAAGATGTTGACTGTTTTACTAACTCTTTGATTCGTTTTCATATTCATTCTCACTTTCAATAATCATGTAAATCATCGGTGCAATGCGCCAGTTTGTTGCATTGAGCCCGATAGGAAATGCGATTTGGCTTGAGGATAAGTAGTATCAAGCACCTTGTGCAGTGTTATCTCCACGACCACCGTCACGACCGCCATCGCGACTGCCATCGTCATTATCGCCTCGACCGCCATCGCGACCGCCATTGTCATTATCACGGCGACCACCGGCATTTTGGACACTAAAAGCATTTGTGTCCCTCATTAAAAATTGACCAATCTGCTCCCCTAGAGCCTGGCCAGCGCTATCATCAAAGTCCCAGTGCACGCCATTGTATATACGACTTGTTCCATTTTGCTCTTGAGCTTCGGTAAAACTTGAGAAGCGCACAGGTACAAAGGGACGTGGTATGTTTGGGAAGAAAGGATCAACACCTTCACCGTTGTACTCGTCAGACACAAACGTGAAAGATGTATTGTCACCAAACAAACTGCGCAAAATCTCAAAGGTCACCGCACCAAAGGTAGAGTGGCCAGATGGATAGGCAGGAAAAGGAGGCGTTGCTCTAATAGCTTCTTCAGTATTGACCACTGAAACTCCAACTGGATTCCATAATACATCTGTTATTGTGGCGTCAGCGCCATCATCGCTACGAATCCCCGTAACAGGACGCCACAAGTTGTAATAGTACTTACTGTCCCATGCCGCAATAGCGGCATCTGCCATACCGGTATTGACTAGCGCCAAGACACGAGCATACTCTAATGCATTATCAATTTGATCATCCGCTATTTGCTCAACAATTTGATTGTAAACACGAGGGGGAACACCGATGAGCGGAACACCATCATATCCCCAGTAATTAGCGACAAAACGCGTTTCATCGTTACTGGTACTTAACGTTTGAGTATTTTCAATAGAGCCTCCGACACTAGCAACGTTTGCGTATGCTTTGGCGTACTCTGCGGAGTTGAATTGTGGAGGTGCAGGCACACGAAACTGGTCACCAGTTCGCAAGAAAAATGGCTTTACATTGCCCCAATAGGCGCCTAGTGACAAATTAAAATCACCTGCAAAATCTGGGGTATTAGGATCAGGCACCCACTCGCCAACATCTGACGTGCCTCCATTGATCGGGTTACCATAGTGGTTCATCGCCCCATCGGCAACCAATCCACCGCCACCAAAATTAGGCTCCTCGTGAAAAGAGCCGTCCTCAACACGATTATTGAATATCCCCGTTGAGGCTAGTTCTCCTAGGGCTAAACCTGCTTCAAGAATATCTTGATTGGTGAACGATTCAATGCGAATGATCTCTTCGTTTAATAAGTCACCCAAGCGGTTATTTTGTTGAGGAAACAAAACAACTAAGGTGGAATACGCTGCATAAGCAACGGCTGCGTGTGCAGATGCACCTTCAAAACCTTCATAGTTAGCGGTGTACCCTTGGTAATTGGGATCAGTGCTGTTAAGTGCATCAAATACCGCGATCTGCGTCATTGCTAATGCACGACTAGTCCGCGTTGGACCGCCTTGTGAAGGCGAATAATCATCGATATTTGGAGCTGGAGTATGATCAAGGGCAACCGAATCAATCGCTACTCTGTGCCAATACTTCACTCGCTCTTTTAATGAGGTAATGTCCTCAAAGAAATCATCAAGTTCGGCAGTAGATTGAAGCACGTCTAAGTTACCGGACAAGATTATACTTTCGCTGACTTTGCCAAGATAACCACTTCGCTGCGCGCGAGATAAATGAGACACTTCTTGGTTGCGAGACGCTTGTTGAGCATTGTCTCGATTGTTTTGGTCTTGTGCAAACGCAGTGTTGGTCACCAAGGGTAATGAATATAGCCCAACTATGACACATTTTCGGATATTAATAGCCAACATATCTCTTTCACCTTTCAATTAGTAAAAATAATGAATCCATTTTCAAAAAATAGACGTTAAATACTGCGAAAGCATAACTACAGGAAGTTTTTTCAATCCTTGATACTGGCAGCACTTACTAGTCAGAGGCACTATTCAACAGCAAAGTTCAAACTTAAATGAAAATATATTTTTTATTTATTTTTCATTTACTTAAATCAATTTTAAGTGTGAAAAACAAACTTATTTAGTTTCATGATTTTTTGCGATTGAATCAATCTATTTTATCCGTTATCCAGTGTAGTTTAGGCGGGATGCCCTGAAGATTTGTTTTTTTATAAACAGGTGATTTTTGGCAAACTAAAATCAAAAAAGGATTAAAAATACTTATACCAAGAACACACAAATAGACCTTTATAAAAGAAGATTACTTTCAAGGATAATTGAGAGATTTTGAGTAATTTGGACGTTGAGTTCTGTTCTAATTTGCAGCAGAATATTAAATGAAAGTCACCCCTTAGTTTAACTGGATAAAACGAGGACCTCCTAAGTCTTTGATACAGGTTCAAGTCCTGTAGGGGTGGCCATCTGTAGGGGTGGCCATATAGTTAAACCTTTTATGCGTTTAACTCACAATACTTCTCTATCAAAGACAAGTAGCTTTGAATATCCTAAGCTAATCAAAAATAAACTAATCAGCGTCAAATCAGTTTTATAGTCAAATTAATCAAACCGACAATTTTTACGTATAATTCATCAATAACAGTGTTAACAACAACCAGTTGTGGAGTAAATAATGACAAAACGCATATTTATAACCGGCGGCGCCAGCGGTTTGGGAAAAGCAATTGCATTTCACTATGCAAATCAGGGTTGGAACGTCGCGATTGGCGATATCAACACTGAGGCCTTGCATGAAACACTCTCAGCACTTAAACAGATTACTCAGTGCGCCATTGCAATGGAGTGTAACACGCGCATTGAAAATGATTTAATAACGGTGAAAGAGCGTTTACTTAAAGAATGGGGGGGTATCGATATATTGGTAAATAATGCGGGTATTGCGGGTACCTATGGGGATATTTCAAGTGTCAGCCTCGAAGATTGGCAACGCGTGATAGATATTAACTTGTTGGGCGTGGTGAGAGGTTGTAGGGTTTTCTCACCCATGTTAAAAGCACAGAAAAGCGGAGCCATCGTCAATATCGCATCAGTCGCTGGACTGCTTAACCCTCCAAACGCCGGTGCTTACAACGCATCAAAAGCAGCGGTGATTGCAGCTACCGAAACAATACGATTTGAACTTGTCCCATACAATGTAAATTGCCATGTGGTATGCCCTGCGTTTTTTAGAACAAACCTTACTGATTCATTATCGGGTGCCCAAGGTGCAAAGGCATTTGTTAACAAAGAAATGGATCGGGCAACCATAAAAGCTGAAGACGTGGCTCAAATGATAGCCAAGCAAGTCGGTGACGATAAGTTTATGTTACTCACCCACCCAAAAGAAAAAAGTATATGGCGGCTTAAACGCTTCTTGCCTTGGATGTATGAAAGACTCGCTAATAAAGAGTTCAAGAGGCTGCTTAGCAAAAATAAAATGTAAGAGGTTAAAACATGCTTCATGATTGAAGCCAACCTAGATAATTTAGTGTGTCTAAATTATTTTTATTTCTGGCTATTGATAGCAGTAGATTATTTGCTTTGATGAATTACAAATTCAGGCCAATGAAAAGATTTAACTCTGCAACATTATTAAAGAAGACGCCGACAAACTCAACCATGTTTGTAGTGCCAACATCCCTCCCCTCCTCAATATCACACCTTTAGAGCAAGACAGTCACTCGCTACTTTTATGGAATAATAGTGACATAGCCTACTCAATAACGGTTCTAATTACATAATTGCATGTATTTAAACTAAATTTCTCCTTTCCTACGCCGATAACAAATGTATAAGGATTAAAGAAGAATCAATGGAAGTCACTTTTTGGCGTATACATATATTTACGCGTCTAAGTACAAACACAAAATTAGTTACAGGAATAAATACAATGTTTAGAAAAACATCGGTGATGTTGCTTTCTCTGCTATTCGCGAGCTTTTCAATGGCCGAATTAGTCGTAGTGGTGCATCCTTCCAACGGCGACGCGTTGAGTGCCAAACAAGTACAACGGATCTTTTTAGGTAAAGAAAAGAAATTCCCAAGTGGCAGTGAAACGGTCGCAATTAATCAATCAGTTGACTCAAATCAGCGCCAATCATTCGACCAAGATATATTGGGACGCAGCTCGAGCCAAGTCTCAGCATATTGGTCAAAACTGGTATTTACAGGTAAAGGCGTTCCACCGAAAGAAGTGAATAGCGATGCTGAAGTCATCGAATTGGTATCACAAAACCCAAGTGTGATTGGCTATATAGACAAGGCATCTGTTACCGATGCCGTCAAAGTTGTGGAATTATAAGGAGAATATCGATGAAAAAATTGATTAAAAATCTATCTATCCTAGCCACATCTTTGATGATGATTGGCTATGCAAACGCTGAAGTGCGTGTAAACGGTTTTGCTAACTTTACTGCAGGCATGGCCGCCAGTGATGATTCACTATACGGGTTTGATGATACCGTTTCCTTTTCGGAACAAAGTTTGTTTGCCATTCAGGTCAGTGGAGATATAAATGACAAGATGTCTGCTACGGGTCAGATTGTCGCGCGTGGCGAGCAAGATTTCGAAGCCGGTTTTGAATGGGCTTACATCACCTATGCAGCAACAGAAAACACCAGTGTTTCTGCAGGACGCATAAGAATGCCTCTGTTTCAGTACTCTGCATCATTGGATGTAGCATATTCCTATCACTGGCTGGTTGCTCCTGCAGCTGTATACGATGTTCCATTTAACAACATTGATGGTGTTCGCATCGATTACTCTAGTTACGCAGGTGATTTGGAATACACTTTCCAATTGACCCTAGGTCAGGTAAACAACGACTTCTCACTAGCCGGTGAATCAGGAAACCTAAACATTGACAATGTGGCTGTTCTAAGTGGTGAATTCACCTATGAAAATTGGAAAATGCGCGGTGTCTACGGCACCGGTAAAACGACTTTTGACGTGCCAGCAATTAATGGCGCAATTGCTCAACTAGGTCAAATTTCACCTGATTTGAGTAATCAATTAGCCGCAACAGATGATACCGGGACGTTCAAAGGAGCAAGTGTTTCATATGACAATTTTAACTGGTTTGTCGCTGCTGAGTACACAGTCATAAATATTGAAGAATCCTTTTATCCAAAAGAGTCAGCCTATTACGTTACCGCTGGTTTTCGGAGTGGCAAATGGACACCTTTTGTTACATACGAAAGCAGTAATTTGAACCGTGACCCCAAATTTGTTGAACAGATTGCGGGATTCCCAGCCATGTTTCAAGTGCCACTTACGCAATTGATCGTTGGTGTCCAACAAAGTGTAATCGCCGAAGACTACACAACATCAGTCGGCGTACGCTATGACTTAAACACAGGTGTTGCATTAAAGGCAGATCTTTCGAAAAGAACAAATGAGCTGAATGATGACGAGGACACCTTACTTCGCCTTGCTGTAAATTACGTATTCTAGTTAACACTAGAAAAATGAACATTTACTAAAGTAAGTTCAATGTTTAACTAAGGGCTACCTTTCATTAAGGTGGCCCTTTTTTATAAACATAAGCCTTGCGAGCTACTTTTTAATATGCATATTGCTTTACTAGAAATAGCGTAATATTGTGATCTCCAGATAGCACCAAGGAAATTAAAAATTTGACTTCCAATAACCATTCGCCCCGCATAGTTATCATCGGCGCCAACTTCGCCGGCCTAAGTGCCGCCAGCAAACTTGCTAACAATCTAAATGTAATTGTCATCGACAGTAAAACGCATTTTCAATGGACACCAAATATTCATGAAATCCTATCTGATGTCAAAAAAGCAGACGGGGTGCGGATCTGTTTACACACAGTTTTTGATAAACTAGGACATACCTTTATCAACGGAGAAGTATCCAAACTCTCACCTTCATCACAAACAATTACATTAAACGACGGTTGTAAATTGCAATACGACATCTTGTTAATTGCATCAGGGCATACGCGTGAAAATTATGGTGTGTTGGGTGCGACTGAATATGCATTTGGATTTAGAAGCAGTGAAGAAGTAGAAACAATTAAAACTCGCTTGCTTGCTTTACTTTCCGAATCCGATAAGCCTGTACACTTGAATATTGTAGGTGCAGGATATACGGGTATTGAGGTAGCGGGTGAAATTTTGCGTAAATATCCAAACAACGAGCAGTTAAAGATCAATGTCATTGACCGCTCTCAACGTCTCCTTCCATTGCTACCAGAAAAACTCGCAAGCGATATTCAAATGGAATTGAACGCGCACAAAGTCAATCTGCTACTTGAACATGACATCCAGCAAATTGCCCAAGAATCTATTTACTTTGCGGACAAAACACTCTTGCCATCTGATATTACTATTTGGACAGCAGGGACTTCACTTCCGGAGTATTTGAAGAATACATCATTGAGTAGTACTCACAACGGTATTATTGTGAAATCAACTCTGCAAACGCCTAAATACGAGAATATTTTTGTTGCTGGTGATGCAGCATCTCTCGACCAGCCAATGGCGAAACAAGCTAGCATTGCAATGGATATGGGCGAACATGCAGCCATAAACATTAATGCACTATGCACAGGTTTGAGCTTAACGGAAGTTCGTATTGGTCCTAAACCCGTACTATTCACTTTAGGCGACATCAATACGTATTTTGTTTATCAAGACCTTGTGCTTGCCAGCCCTGCTCTATCAGCAGCAAAAGAGGCTGTTTATCAATTGTATATGGCTAAGCTAACAGCGATGCTCCCCCTAGAGCAAAAAGTAAGTGGATTGTTTTCACGCTTAATCTCTACTGAAAAGCTGATATTAGCCGAAATACTCAAGTGTAGACCGCGAGAAATATTGACGCGAAGTAAGTTGATTTAACTCAATAACTTAGCTGTTCACTAAGGCTAAAGTGTTAAGCACCTCACTTGAATGAGCAAAATTCACCCAATTTGTTTTTGTTAATTTTTTGTGAGAGTGTATATTGTATTTCAAACATTTTGTTTACACCCAATTCCAACCATGAAGGCCTAGCCAGACAATAGGAACATATAATGAGCGAAAACATGCGCATTCCTAGAGATGCAGAAAACGATCACACAGATGAAATGGCACGAATTCGAAGAGAGTTCATCAAGGAAAAAACGGGGGCTGAACTTACCCACACGGGTCAATACAGTATCGATGCAGGTGTGCTTCCAGGTAACGTCGAAAACTTTATCGGGATTGTTCAAATGCCTGTCGGTGTGGCGGGTCCAGTTCATATTAAAGGTGAGCATGCAGATGGCCATTTTTATGTGCCGATGGCAACAACAGAGGGCACACTTGTCGCGAGTTACAGTCGCGGGATGCGAGTGATTAACGAATGTGGCGGGGTGACGACTACCGTTGTTGAAGGATGGATGCAACGAGCGCCAGCATTTATTTTTGACAACGCTCGCCAAGCACGTGACTTTGGATTTTGGGTTGAAGAAAACTTCGATAAAATCAAAGCGGCGGCAGAAACTACGACTAGCGTAGGTAAACTTGAGCATATTCAACAATGGTCAATGTCAAAAACCAAATACTTACGCTTTAACTACACGACTGGTGATGCAGCCGGACAAAACATGGTAGGTAAAGCCACCCTGATAGCGTGTGAGTGGATAAAAGCAAATTCTCCTATCCCATGCTTTTATATGTTATCGGGTAACATGGACACGGATAAAAAGCATTCACATCTAAATATGTTGCACTCACGAGGCAAGCGCGTGATTGCAGAAATCGTACTGAAAAAAGAAGTACTAGCGAACGTCATGAAAGTCGACACTAAAATGCTTGCTGGTGCAACGACGCTCGCCAATACTGGTGCCCTAATGGCAGGTGCAGCCTATAATGGTCCGCACTCTGCAAACGGTATCGCATCTGTATATATTGCAACGGGACAAGACGAAGCAAACGTGGTTGAGTCTCACGCAGGTGTGCTATCACATCAACTTTTGGATAACGGCGACCTCTATATGTCGGTTACACTGCCATCATTAATTGTCGCAACCTTTGGGGGTGGTACGGGTCTTCCTACACAAAAAGAATGCCTTGAAATGCTAGGTTGTGTGGGCAAAGGCAAAGCAAATAAATTTGCTGAAATCGTTGCTGCCACGGTGCTAGCAGGTGATATCTCGCTAGGTTGTGCAGTAATTGCAGGGCATTGGGTATCTAGCCATGATAAAATGGGAAGAAATAGATAACCCAAAAAAATAAGCAAACGCCCGGCTTTGACCGGGCTTTTTTTAGAGAGTCATATGTCTTTACTGCTCGACAAAATCGTGTCCCATCTTGAAAATACCCAGTCACTAAATAACCACATTGCCGACAACGGTTTAACCCCAGTTGTGCATAATCTGCAGTCTTGGCAAACTCAGCGTTTACTCGCCTCTCATGATGACTTATGGCAAACCAAACGCTTTAAGCCTGCAATGCAGTTTTTTATTGATGAGCTTTACGGCCCCAAAGACTTTAGTCAACGCGATGCCGAACTTGCCAAAATAGTGCCCAAAATGGCCAAAGTGCTTCCAGAAAAAGGACTGGTTTCGTTAGAAGCAGCCTTAAGGCTAAACAGCTTATCACTGCAACTTGATTTGGCTTTGATTGCTCAACTAAAGGACGATGCGCTAAACAGCGATACTTATTTTAGGGCGTACCGTGCGTGTGATAATCAGTCACAGCGCGGTGAACAAATTCAGCTCTTAGAGGATTTAGGTCTAGATCTAGCGCAAGTTGTTAAAATAACGGGGATATCTACTATTTTGATGCTATCTCGTAAACCCGCCCAAGTAGCCGGTGTGAGTAGTTTGCATGAGTTTTTAGAAAATGGTTTTAAAGCATTTAAAAAATTAGGAAAGGTAGAAGACTTTATTAACCCTATCGTATCTAAAGAGCGTTTGATGATGGTACAACTCTTTCACAATGACATTGACGATAACCCTCTGCCGAGGCTTTAAACCAAGGTTTTATCTAAAATAGACTGTTTTATAGCACGCGTTTCTTCGCTTTCAACATAATAAGGTTGAAGGCTGAAGTAGATAGTCATTAAGGTCCTGTAAACGATATTGGGATCAACCAATGAGTCACCCTGCATTTGATAATAATTTAAGTTTTGAAACAGCGTTAAACTGATAATATCTAACAACAGATCAATATCAGCGTCATCCCCCTTTAGTGTGCCTCTGCTTTTTTGAGCCAATAAAGCTTCTCTTAAATACTGCCGCTGGCTATTTGAAAGCCTTTGCATCTTCTTGGTGATTGCAGGGTATTGTTGTGACAATTCAGCGATATTTTGAAACAAAAATCGAAACAAATGCATTGTTTCTAAGGCATGAAATAGATACTCATAAAATGCTTTGTTGTTATCTGTCGACTGGGGAATTGCGTTCATCTTGGCAATGTAACTTTCTACCAAGGCATTGATGATTTGGTCTTTGCCTTTAAAGTGGTAATACAGATTACCAGGGCTAATATCTAACTCATTTGCAATATCAACGCTTGTTATATTGCGTTCACCTTGTGTATTGAATAAGTCCAAACTGATCAACAATATCTTATCTGCAGTTTTCACTATAAAACGGCTCCTTGGCCTTTTATAACTCATTGTGTGATAAGTCGTTAAGGCTAATATTCAGCATTTGATACTAGCTTATGCGTTGTGCAATTACCATACTTTAAGCACGCCTAGTATTAGCTAGGACCTGTTGAAACTGTCATTGCACAACTATTCATATCAGTATGCTTAAAAAAACGCACAAAGTATAAATTTTATTCGTTTTTAGTATGCGCTTTCTAAATCTAATCGATATATTGTCACCATCAAACGAACATATCGTTTTCATTTTATAGATATTTAAATATTTGGAGAGACACATGACTAATCTAGAAAGAGTAAGCAGCACAATCGGCGGCGCAGAAGAAATGGCACGTAAAATCTGGTTAGCAGGTCTTGGCGCATACGGTAAGAGCTTTGAAGAATTTCAAAGCCAATATGAAAAGCTTAGCGGTGAGTCAGCTAAAATGTTTGAAGAGCTAGTCACAAAAGGTGAAAAGCTTGAATCAGATACTAAAGATAAATTTAAAGAAAAAACAGCCGTTGAGCAGCGCGTTGAAGAAGTACGCAAAAAGCTTGGTCTCGACGCTTCTGACACAGACGCAAAAATCGACGAGTTATCTAAAAAAGTTGACGCCTTAACTGAAGCGGTTAGCAAATTAGTTTAAATTCACAAAGAATTGGAGGCATACATATGTCAGCAAAAGATACGTTTGAAAGCTTGGCGCGCAACACATGGTTAGCAGGTTTAGGCTCTATTGAAAGCAGTAAAGAAGCGCTCGCTAAATCAATTGACGCGGCTCAAGAGAAGTCTAATAGTCTATACAACGAACTGGTGTCACGCGGCGAAGAAGTTCAAGGTAAGCTAAACGAAACGAGAGATGAATTAGAAGCTAAAGGCAAAGCATTTCTTGGCTTAGGCAATGAAGAGAAATCAAGAGAAGCAAAGATTGCTGCCTTGAATGCACGCGTAGAAGAGTTAACTGCTGTGGTGACAAAGCTTGTCGAAAAGAAGAAAGCCGAAGAGGTAGCAGCGAAAGCTGCCGCAACACGCGCTAAAACGGCAGCGACTAAAGCAGCAACAGCAAAGGCAGCTGAAAAGAAAGTGCCTGCGACAAGCGCTGCGAAAAAAGCACCTGCGAAAGTCGCGACAAAAGCAGCTCCGAAGAAAGCGGCAGCTAGCCAAGCGACAAGTAAAACAGCTTCAAAAACTGAAGATAAGAAATAGTCGTAGTGTTACTTATTTCTATCACGAAAACGGGTAGCTAATTAGCTACCCGTTTTTTTTGTCGCACTGATTTTTTATTTCTTTACGTTTATGACTTGTCACGCAATTCGCGTCTTAAGATTTTCCCCACGTTACTCTTGGGCAATTCTTCCATAAACTCGACAACTTTTGGGATCTTGTACCCCGTTAGATGCTTGCGGCAGTGTTCAATCACATCTTTGTCAGTCAAAGCGTCGTTTTTGCGCACCACAACAAGTTTAACAATCTCACCCGATGACTTGCTGGGCACACCGATCGCCGCAGCCTCGATGACGTCTTCGTGGATCACAGCCACTTCTTCGATTTCATTGGGGAACACATTAAAGCCAGAGACTAATATCATGTCTTTTTTGCGATCCACGATGTAAAAGTAGCCGTCTTCATCGCAAGTAGCGATATCGCCCGTGGCTAGCCATCCGTCGACGATCATTTCTGCAGTTGCCTCAGGTCGATTTAAATAACCTTTCATGACTTGGGGACCTTTTACTAGCATTTCGCCAGCTTCGCCTGCTGCCACTTCATTACCGTCATCATCCACCAATTTAATATCGGTTGAGGGAACGGGCATACCAATTGAGCCTTTATATTTTTCTAACTGCGGCGGGTTAACCGTCACAGTGGGGCAACATTCAGTTAATCCATAGCCTTCTAGTAATACCAAGCCAGTGGTCTTTTCCCACTGTTCAGCGACGGGTCTTTGCACCGCTGCACCGCCACCCAACGCAAATTTAAGTTTACTAAAATCCAAGTCGGCAAAGCCCGGGGTATTTAATAAACCATTAAATAGTGTATTCACGCCTGTAATTACGGTAAATGGATATTTTGCTAGCTCTTTAACAAAGCCTGGCATATCACGCGGGTTGGTGATTAATAGATTTGGGCAACCGTATTTGACATAGGTTAGACAATTACCCTGCAAGGCAAATATGTGATAAAGCGGGAGTGCAGTGACCACTAACTCTTTGCCAGGCTCGATCACGTCTTCAAGGATGCTCGAGTTTTGTTCTAAATTTGCGAGGATATTACGATGGGTCAGCATCGCACCTTTTGACACACCTGTTGTGCCACCCGTGTACTGTAAGAATGCTAAGTCACTCGAATTCACTTCAGGTCTTTGATAAGTGCAAGATGCGCCATGATTTATTGCATCCAAAAAGCGTTCAGCATTAGGCAAATCGAAAGGCGGCACTAACTTTTTAACATGTTTCACCACAAAATTTGTGACTAGCTTTTTAACTGGTGACAACATGTCCCCTGCGCTTGTCAAAAGCACTTTTTCGACATTGGTATGCTTAATAACCTCACTCAAGGTACACGCGAAGTTTTCAATAATCACTATCGCTTTGGTATTTGAATCAACCAATTGATGCTGTAGTTCTCTGGGAGTATAAAGTGGATTGACATTAACCACCGTCATGCCAGCACGCAAGATACCGAATAATGCAACTGGGTACTGAATGAGATTTGGCATCATAATGGCGATAGCATCACCCTTTTTGAAACCTGAATTTTGCAGGTATGCTGCAAAGTTTTTAGATAAGGTATCAAGTTCCGCAAAAGTAATACTTTTACCCATGTTGATATAGCTTATATTTTGTGAATATTGACCGATAGCTTGTTCAAAGACATCAACTAGGGAGGAATGCTTATCAGCATCTATTTCTGCTGGAACTGAGGGGTGATAATTCTTAAGCCATGTTTTTTCCATTGTGCCTCCAAGCTGCCGCTAAATTATAGTAGTTATTTTTAATATATAGTTTACCTAAAAAGCCTGCAAAGATATATCAACAATTCATTAACATACCAACTTGTTTTGCTCGATTTCAAACCCTGAACAGCCGAGAGAAAACCCCTTAAAACTCATATAGATAAAAACAAAAAACCGCTTGTAAAGGCGGCTTTTCAATGTGCTTAAAAGCGGTAACTACAGATTAAGCTTTTTTCTCTTCTTGCTTAGCACTTAAAAGCGCGACAGCGGCAGTTAATGCGTCGATTTTTGCGCTTAACTCTTCGATTTTCTGGTCGCTATCAGAAGCGTTTAAACCAAGCTTTGAACGCACAGTTTCGATGCGAGATTCAAGTTCGGTTTTAGCAGCTACTTCGTTTTTCACTGACTCAACTTTTTCTTTGCCTTCAGCTTCTAGCTTTTCGCCTTTAGACACTAGCTCATCAAACAACTTGTTTGATTCTGCAGATAGTGAATCAAAACGACCTGCTAACTCTTCGTAACCTTTACCGTAAGCACCAAGGCCTGCTAACCATACTTTACGTGCCATTTCTTCTGCTGAAGAAGCTGTTTCTTTGATTTTATCGATATTACTCATAATATTCACTCCAAGGTGTGTTTAATTTCATCGCTTTTGCTGATGTTATGAATATTAGAGATATAAATTAGAAATCGCATACTAATTAATCAAGTATTATTGTTTATTTTAAATATTTTTGCTTAATCAAGTCCGCAGCCCGCTCGGCAATCATAATAGTAGGCGCGTTTGTATTGCCTCCCACCAATGAGGGCATCACAGAAGCGTCTATGACGCGCAAGTTCTCAATCCCTTTCACGTTTAGGTTTGAATCAACCACTGTCATCGGGTCATCAGCCTTGCCCATCTTACATGTGCCAATTGGGTGATAAATGGTTTCAGCACGCTTTCTGACAAACCCAAGTATTTCTTCATCAGTCTGCACATCAGGACCGGGACCGATTTCACGTGAATGATATTGCTCAAATACTTTGGTGCTTAAAATTTTTCTCGCCATCTTCACCCCTTCAATCATCACCTTTTGATCATCTTCGTGAGCCAAATAGTTGGGGTCGATAACAGCAGGATCACTAGCGTTGGATGAGTTCAGCCTAATCTCGCCTGTACTTTTGGGATATAAACAGCAAACGTGAACACCATAACCATAACCAAAGGCTGTTTTGCGGCCATGATCAAGTAATATGGCAGGCAAAAAGTGATACTGAATATCGGCAAGTTTGTCGGCATACTTTGTTTTCACAAAGCCACCGGCCTCGGCTATATTTGAAGAGAAAATCCCGTTGCGATTAAACAAGTATTTAAAGGTGGCCTTTATATATTTGGGCAAGGCAGTTAAGGCAACTGCGTAGCCCTGCCATGCTTTGCAGCGGTGCTGTATAATTGCGTCTAGGTGGTCTTGTAAATTCTTTCCAACACCTGGCAAATCTTGAATGCACTCGATACCATGTTTATCAAGCTCTGGCTTCGGACCAATACCTGACAGCATCAGCACTTGCGGACTGTTGACCGCACCACTTGATAAGATTACTTCTTTGGTAGCTGAAATACTGAAAACCGCATTGTCTTTTTTAAAGCGAACCCCGGTCGCGACTTTGTTCGTTATTTCTATTTTCTCTACCAGCGCTTCGGTAATCACCGTTAAGTTTGGTCTGGCTAAGGCTTGGCTCAAATACCCCTTGGCCGAAGAGCAGCGCTGCCCATCTTTTTGAGTCACTTGATAAAAACCCAAGCCCTCGTGTTGGTCACTGTTAAAGTCAGTAACTGTTTTTTCGCCTATTTCAGATGCAGCGCTGACAAATGCTTCAGACAATACGTCTTTATGTCGTAAGTCACTCACGGACAAGGGACCGCCCACGCCATGATAGTCATCTTCACCACGTTCTTGGTGTTCAGATTTTTTAAAATAAGGTAAAACCGAGTCCCATCCCCAACCGTCTGCGCCTTGCGCCTGCCAGTTGTCGTAGTCTTCTTTAACGCCACGGATATAACACATCGCATTGATAGAACTCGAACCACCCAGTGTTTTACCTCTTGGCCAATGCAATTCACGATTGTCTAGTCCAGCCTGAGGCGCGGTAGAGTATTGCCAACCGATACCTTTTATTCTGGCTAGCAGTGATAAGCCAAAGGGAATGTGAATAAGTGGGTTTTTGTCTTTTTTACCTGCTTCAATTAAACAGACTGACACATCAGCGTTTTCGGTCAATCGCGCAGCCAAGGTCGCACCGGCTGAGCCTGCGCCGATAATAATAAAATCAAATTGGTTTTTGGGTAAGGTGTACATATACTGTCTGCTTGCGTGTGGATCGATACAACTCATCTGATGTCATACCAGTGAGTGTATCAAAAAAGATTAATTAATGTTACTTGTATGTTAAAAATAGAAGTAGGCACAAGCTTTACACAATAGAACTAGGACGCATGAGCGATGAAAGCCGATTGGAAATTTCGTCTACGAGTTTTTACCGCTAAATACATGATTAAGTTTGGTAAGCTAACTCACTCTGACTATACCGTTGAAGAACTACAAGAAATAATCGACGACCATCTGCCGGTCAGCTTCGCGGTTGATGTGCCCATTAGTCAGGGCGAATTGACTTTGCTTGAAGGCAAGATTGCGATCCCTAAGGACGCAAACGCAATGAACATAGAGCTGCTAGGCAGTATCGTCATTGGACCAATCGGTAAACCCATTTATCGTGCACATCTGTTGTTCAAACTCGCTTTGTTTCCAATGTATGTTGAAGCCAGCAAAACAGTGAAACTAAAAAAGATGCTAATTGAAGATGTGCAACTGGTAAACGATAAATACTCCATTCTAGAAACCAGCAAAGATCTACTTAGCTTACTACTGCCAAAAACAATCCAAAACCTGTTTACTGGCACAGTAAAATCCGCAGTGGGTATGCTCACTGGCGGTGTGTCAGATATTGCAGGTGATTACATGCAACTATACTTAACCGGCAGTAAGCAGAAAATATTGGACTATCATCGCCCACAAATAGAAGCGTTAGTGCAAGCGTTTGCGCAAAGCGAAGAACTGCAGTACCAAATGGGTCTAGAAGATTTTGAAGAGCACTTATTTAATCGATATGGCAAAGAAGTGCTTGTTGAAGATGGTTTTCTTCGCTTTAAGTTCTAATAAGTTCGTTGCTTACTAACGTCGATTCCGCCTATATTTCCGTCTATATTTTAGTGCTCTTCTGGTTCATAGGTTTTGCAGTATCAAACGGTGATTCTACCTCAGGAACAGCCGTTTCGCTCGATGCTTGCAAACTGGCCTTCCAACGCTGTTGTGACACATGATGTTTAATGAGCTCAATACATTCGTTCACCACTTTTAAGACTTCTTGATCCAACATTTGATCTTCACTGGAAAAGCGCCCTATTCCATGTTCAACAAAATCATCAATTTTTTCAGGTGTCATATCTTTAAGTAGATTGATAACTGATTGTGTCACGATATCGGTGATAGATTGCTCTAAGGTATTTTCAATTGTGCTGCCAAGCACGGGCACTAATTTAAGTGCAGAGACTTGAGAATTGCTGCGAACAGCTTTACCCACACTTTGTTGAACATGCTCTCTTACAGACACACCATGTTCTTGATGCTCAACAGATTCGCCAACATGCACCATGACAGACGATAACCACTGCGTCAGGATAGGCAGGCGTGAAGCAATGACTTGCTTGCTAATATCATCTATTAAAGGTGAACCTGCTGCGATGTCTTTTTGCGCGTCACTCAACACTTTAACCACTATTCGGTCGCTTAGTTCTTCAACCAGCACATCGTAGTAAAAAGCGATAAAGCGATACACTGCTGTGTCGCGCAGGTCGATTATCTCGTACTTTTGTAATCGATATAAAATCGAGAATATTCGCAAGAACCTAAAGATTCTTGCACCACCTAAAGGAATACAGCCAACAAGGTCATACCAATGGATAAAGGGGAAAAAGTACCACCTGACGTAGGTTTTTCGCACCACCGCGGCTACCCAGCGAACGCAAAACTCAAATAAAAAAACAGAGATAAACGCTAAATCATAGAGCACAAAATTATCGTGAACGGGCGCATAAGCTAGGACAATACCGCTTGAAATCGCGTTTAAAATAGATTGAAACGCCGACGTGGCATAAAGACTATCAAACAGCAGCCAAACTAAATTGACCACCAATAAGCCAAGCATGAACAAATCAAGCGCAAGCCACGGCGCTTCATGGCTGGATTTAAGTTTTGAGTAGCTAAAATTTAGCACTAGCGGACTGACTCGTTTAGGAAAATGCTTATCCATTGTTGAATGACATAAGCTTCCAAGTCAAATCCTTAGTTGCTGACCAATCGCAAACCGTTGTTATTACCCAAAATATACGCCTCTCTTTGCTTAAGCGACTTCAAGTAATGCTGCAAGGTCTTGCTGATCAAAGTATTGCGCTTGATTTGATCAATTTGTGGCCATGTTGCCCGTTCGCCCTGCTTAAATAATTCAGTCAGGCTTTGCTTACTTGGGTTTGAGATAATTTGCATAAAGTTATCAACCGTAGCATCTGGAAGAATATTGATATCACCCATGTATTGCTGATCGATAACAGAGCGGACTTTATGGATACCCAGTTTAGTTGCACGGTGGCTAATGGTACTTTCTAGAATATCGAAGGCATAAATACTGTTTATTTTAGCTAAGTTAGCGATGTGCCGAATGCTTAATCCAAGAATACCTGTTGTATCGCGCTTATCTCTTGCTTGAAACAAGGTAGAAATAGGATTGGTTTGACTGACAATACTATGATTCACACCATATAAGCGCGCAAGGCGTTTGAACGGCAAATCAGCCATAATCGAACCATCTGCAAATCGGCGACTGGGAATATAGGGAATAATCTCACCGGCTTGATTTTTTGCCTTTAACTGAACTGCCGAAAACAAAATCGGGATAGCACACGAAGCTCTTACCGCTTGTGAAATAACTGCATGAGGAGAAGTTTTGGCGTTTAACAAACGAGAATGTTGATGCAAATCAGCAGGTGAAACCGTCACGGTAATGTGTTTACCAGTGCGTTCATAAGCCTCTTCAAAGGTCATGATATCAAACAGTTCGATAAGGGCATTTTCTAGATTGGTGCTGTCCAATAGTCCATTGTTGCTAAAGCCTTTCCAAATTCGCCACTCGCTAAATCGTTCGAATATCGCTTCAGGTGTTAGGAAGCCTTTTAACTCTTCGTTGGTTCGAGTACCCACTAGCGCAGCAATAATAGAACCTGCACTAGCGCCAGAGATCACGTCTGGTAATAAGTCGTGCTCTACCAGTGATTTAACCACGCCACCGTGGAAAAACCCGAGGCCCGCACCGCCACTGAGCATTAAACAAGATCGGCCGAAGGCATGTGTTGTTTCATCAAAAAACGAAAGCTTTTCATAAAAATCAACTTCGTTTTCATTGGCTTGGTAGATAAAGTCTAAGGACTCACACACCTCTTTGATGAAGTCTTCAATGAGGTGCTTAGTACCAATTTTCGTTTGTGATTTTATTGAAGACGCCGAGATATTTCCTAAGTTGCCGTGCAAACCTTCTTGCAATATATACATCAAGTCAGCAGCATCGCCCCTCGCCTTAGCTTCTTTTAAACGCTGAGCGCGCTTACGAATAGCGCGGTAGTCATAATCCTTACAAGCGTCTTTTGCCTTCCATTCTTCAGCGCCCGACAATTCGTCGTGAGCGATCGCAGCGTCCTTAAACTCTTCGTAAGATTCGGCAGTCTCCATGACATTCTCTAATTCGAGTAATTGTTTATTTGCCATGTTGCATGTCTCTAGTTAACGTACTTCTTACTAATACTATTTTCGTCATACCACGCAGTTAATATTATTTTTTTAGAAAACGCTACCTAAAATGCATTCATGTTTTTTTATATTGACCAAAACAATTGCGATGGTAGCCTAGGATGTAGCGTATTGTACTCATAGTGCAAACAGCGATAGTATTGCTGCTGACAAATCGAACAGTAAACAATAAACAACAAATAAATAATAAACGGCGCTTCCTAATTTTATGGACTTCACTCTAGACCCAGCAACACTCAGCTTATTATCCATTCCGATAATCAGCGCTATTGTTGGTTGGTCAACAAATTTTCTTGCCTTAAAAATGATGTTTTATCCCATTGAGTTTATCGGCATAAAACCTATTTTTGGTTGGCAAGGCTTAATCCCCGCCAAACGAAAAGAAATGGCAGAAATTGAAGTCGAATTAGTCTTAGGGAAACTATTGAGTGTTCAAGAACTTGCTTCACGAATAGATGCTAAGAGTCTTACTCAAGCGATGGAACGACGTTTAAAGCAAGTGATCAGAAAAGTAGTGAACGAAGTGATGCGCGAATGTGCACCGCAATTATGGGCTGCACTTCCCGTGCAAGCCAAAAACTTGGTTTACGCCAGAATCGAAGCTGATATCCCCAACATGGTCGAAAAGATGGTCAGTGATTTTCGGCACAACGTTGAAGAAATTGTTGATATAAAAGAATTGGTGGTTGGTAAACTCGTAGAATCCCCTGAACTAATCAATGAAATATTTTTAACTGCAGGCGCGAAAGAGTATCCCTTTATCGAGCGCTCTGGCTTCTGGTTCGGTTTGCTATTTGGTATTCCTACCATGTTGTTGTGGTCTTATTACCCTCAATGGTGGATTTTACCGCTAGGCGGCTTACTCGTTGGTTACCTTACGAATTGGCTAGCACTAAAAATCATTTTTGAACCTAAACAACCGATCAAGTTTTTAGGTTTTTCCATCCAAGGCATGTTTTTAAAGCGCCAACATGAAGTTTCTCGCGTTTATGCTGATATTATTGAATCAAAATTGATGACGTCTAAAAACATCATGGACATTGCCCTTCACGGCTCAGGTTCAGAGCATCTTTTAGAACTCATTGAACTTCACGTAAACGATGCGATCGAGCGTTATATAGCGGTTGCTCAACCCTACTTTGCGATTGGTGTAGGTTCAGACTCTTATTACAAAATGAAAGAAGTCGCCAGTAGGCGCATCTTTGAAGACTCAGAAAAGTATTTGCCTTACGCCTTCGCTTACACTAACGATGCGCTTAATATAGGCGATGACTTATGCGAAAGAATGCGTGCACTTACTCCGGAAGAGTTCGAGGGAGTACTGCGCCCCGCTTACGAAGCCGATGAATGGAAATTAATAGTCACCGGAGCCTTGTTGGGTATGGGCGCGGGATTCATGCAGCTTTACTTGGTGTTCTCTTAAGCTAAACGTTTCATCACTTTAATGCGCAAGCTGTTCAAATAGCTTAACCAGAGACAAAGTTAATTTGTGCTTAGGTGCAAAATCTATTAATGGCCTTTTGGCTTGATGAGATTCTCGCATCTTCACAGACTGACTGATGTATTGAGCAAGCACAGGGTAACCTTCATCAATTAGTTCATTAATGATTTGTTGAGGAAGTTTGGCATTCGCCATAAATTGATTTGCTATGATTCCTTCGATTGCTAGATCTGCATTATGGTCTTCTCTGATTTCATCAATTTTTTGTTGCAAGCTATATAAGCCTTGTCTAGCAAAGTCATCACAATCAATCGGTATCAAACAGCGATCTGCTGCAATCAATGCAGATAAACTGAAAAAATTCAAAGCAGGCGCAGTGTCAATATATACGTGGTCATAATCATCACTTAAGCTTGCTAGTGCTTCTTTTAATTTGTAAATCTTATGTCGGCTATGCAACTCACTCTCTAATTCTGCTAGGCGTTGAGAACCGGCAATAATTGACAGATTTTCGATTTGAGTCGCTTGGCAATACTCAATCGCAGGTTTGCGACGAATATGAAAAGTGATGGTTTGTTCGAACATATCAGCAATGTTGTCGGCGGGTTCAATTGATTCAGCGTTCAGATATGCCGTGCTGTTGCATTGGGTATCTAAATCAATGATTAAGGTTCGATATCCTTTGTTTGCCGATATTGCGGCAAAATTAACCGCCAAGCTTGATTTACCCACGCCCCCTTTTTTATTGAATAACACTCTGATCATGCGGGTACTCACCATTCGCTAATTTATAAATTACTGTTAAGATGAGATTATACGCAAAAAGTGTGATGAATTTGATAAAAATCCTACGAATACAAACAAAGGCTAGTTGAGGGAACACACAGTGAGAAAAGTAGCATGAGCCGAAAGATATCGTTTTTAGATAAAATGTTTTGGGTAACTGAATCTAAAGCCAACCCGAAACACGTCGCAGGTATCCAAATACTTGAGATGCCTGAAGGTGCTGCGCAAGACTATGTCGAAAAGTTACACGCAGAGCTTCAAACTTTCACAGATGCAGCTTCTCCATTTAATTGCCGAGTGAGCAGCTTTTTAGGTTATCCAATTAGGCTTAAGCCTATCGATAAGTTGGATATGGATTACCATGTGCAGCTTCATGAAATTGCTGATCTCAACGACAAAGTAGAGATACACCAGTTTGTCGCACAGCTGCATGAAACGTGGTTAGACCGCGATAAGCCCCTTTGGCAATATCACTTAATAAAGGATCGCAGCAATACACGCTTTGCTATTTACGTAAAAGTCCATCACATGTGCGGTGATGGCGCGACCCTAATTCGCATATTCCAACGCGGATATGCCGAAACCAAAAATGACGAGAACTTTGTACCCGTTTGGGCAACTAAAGCTGAACGACGCCCAAGGAAAAAAGCCAATATTTTTAAGCGCATTCTTGGCGGTATATGGGGCTTTGTAGTCACTATTTTTGATATTTTATGGATCCTATTTAGACTGCTCGTCAAAATTTTAAGGCTCAATACTCACTACATGCCAGTACCGTTTTCAGGTACAAAGACGGTGTTAACTGGACAGGTCAAAAAAGGACGAGCAGTGTCTACTGTTGAGTTAGACTTTAATCGAGTGACTCGCTTAAGCAAGCGACTGCGCGCCTCAGCTAACGAAATTATGCTATGTGCTTTTGATATTGCTGTTCACCGATTTTTAAAAGACTACGGACACACCTTTGATAAAGCACTTTATACCAATATGCCAATTAACCTTCGCAAACCGGGTGAGTTGACGGGCGGCAATAAAATCGCAATCGTCCCGGTTAAACTGGCATTTGGGCAAAAAGACCCCTACCTGCGACTTCGTCAGATTATAGAGAATCACCGTATCGTTAAACACGCCGCCAGTGTTTCTCATCCAGCAGCGTTTAGCTATTACACATTGTTGATTCAGTCTTTCTCGTTGTTGTTTGAGCTGTTGCGAGTGTCAGATTGGGTAAGACCAATAGGCAATATTTTGATTTCTAATATGCCAGGGCCAAAAAATGAGCTTTATTTTAAAGATGCACGCTTATTATCAACCTGTCCTGTATCAACAATGACGCCAGGCGGTGGACTTAACATCACGATGGTCACATACAATGGCGTCGCTCAAATAGGCTTAGTGTGTTGCAATACCAAAATAAAGGATCTTGAACCTGTATCCCGATATTTTTTAGAAGCATTCGAGCTGCTTGAAGACTGCATCGACGATCCCTCATTAGACACTGATTGCATTGGCGAACAAGACGAAGAACCACCTAAAACTATTGTTGAGGAAGAGATCTTACCTGAAGATGAAATAGTTGATGAAGGTGAAGTGGGGATTGGTAAACTTCACCAAGCTTAGAGCTTGCGCAAATTTTATCTATGCAGGCCGTCCTCAATTTAGGTATTAGTAGGGGCAGCGTTAGCAACTTCGGCAACCAAATAGTCAATTGCAGAACGTATTCGAAGCGGCAAATAACGACGACTTGGATATACAATCCACGTCGGGATTGAACCAAGGCAATAGTCTCTTAAAATTGGAATAAGCTGCTGATTTTCTATGCTTGGCTTTAAAGTCGTTTCAGGCAAATAACAAATACCCGCGCCAACCTTAGCGCTCTCAACCAAACTCACTGCACTATTTGATTGCCAAGCAACCGGTACTTTAAGTGTGAAGGTCGTATTATTGTCGTACGGATCGATAAACCGCCACGTATCGTTAATTGACACGATACAGCGGTGTTCAACAAGTGATCGCGGATGTTCGGGCTCACCAAAGGTTTTTAGGTATTCGGCGCTTGCGGCCGCCATTAGTTTTCGTTCAGTTAGTTTTCGAGCAACTAAGCTTGAGTCTGACAATTCACCATAGCGAATTGCAAAATCAAAGCCGTCGTCAACAAGGTTGATGTTGTTAGGATTAAAATCCATTTCGATTCTCAGTTTTGGGTGTTGCCGTCCAAACTTGGCAAGGTAAGGCGCCACCACTCTTTCAGCAAAATCACCTGCAGCGGATACCCTTATTCGCCCCTCTAACTCGGTGGATTCTGATATTAGCTGAGCATTTGCCTCCTCCATTTCATCAGAAATAGCTAAACATTTTTGAAAATATTCAAACCCAGCATCACTGAGTTTCACGACTCTTGTGGTGCGATGAACGAGTCGAACCCCTAACTTTTGCTCTAGTGCATTTACTTTTCTACTGATATGCGAGGCAGACACGCCCATGCGTGCCGCCGCAGCCGTAAAACTGTTGGTTTGTCCCAAAGCAATAAATTCTTCAATTGCGAAAAACATTTTGTTTTTTAACCTAAATCATATTTTTAGAAACAGTGTTCAGCCCCCCTAGATAAATAAATCACTTTCATCATTTCCTAAACGACATTCAATTTATCTATGGTTACAAGGAACTTTGCCATTATACTGCACCCATTATTTCTATACAGCAATAATCTTTTGCTAATCCGAACCATTATCAACATCATTGTATTAATATATTCTTCTACCAATCGCGCAGGTGATGCGTTTTAAGACAGTTGTTAATGTTCATCGATGATTAACGATTGAAACCCTTTTAATCGAGTAATTTCTTAGGAATTAGACAATGAAAAACATATTAGTCGTATTGACCTCACATGACGCTTTAGGTAACACAGGCGAGAAAACAGGCTTCTGGCTAGAAGAGTTAGCCGCACCGTATTATGAATTTATCGATGCAGGTTATTCACTTACGCTTGCTTCACCTAAAGGCGGTTTACCGCCACTTGATCCCAAAAGTAATTTAGAAGATTTCAAAACAGACGACACAAGACGCTTTGAAACCGATGAAACCGCGCAACATGCGCTTGCCAATACCGTCGCACTATCTACTGTCAATCAAGAGGACTTTGACGCTATTTTCTATCCTGGTGGCCATGGTCCTTTATGGGATCTTAAGGAAGATGGCGATTCAATCTCCTTAATTGAAAGCTTTTACGCCGCAAATAAACCCGTTGCAGCCGTTTGTCATGCGCCAGCGGTGTTATTAAACGCAAAAGACAATAGCGGCAACGCACTCGTAGCAGGTAAAAAGGTGACTGGTTTTTCAAATTCAGAAGAGGCTGCTGTAGAGTTGACAGATATAGTGCCTGTACTTATCGAAGATGCGTTTAAAGCCTTTGGTGCAGAGTATCAAAAGGCAGATGACTGGTCTGAATTTGTAGTCGAAGATGGCCTATTATTAACAGGTCAAAACCCTGCATCTTCAAAAGCGTTAGCTAAGCTAGTACTTGAGAGGTTGTAAAAGCTAAAGCTTTGACTTAATTATCGTAAACAAGATGGATGTGTATGCCTATGACACATCTATCTTTAAATTCTTAGCCTGACACGCTTTTTAAGCACTTTCTATACTTTTCAGCCGATATTACTTACCCATTAGCATTTACCCACTAGCACTTACCCATTAATTTCATCAGTAACAAATTCTTTCAATTTCCCCCAAAAAGCTCCGTTTCATTTTATGTTCTTGATGCTAATCTTAGCCAATAACCCACAGACAAGGGATTTCGCATGAGGGTAAAGCATTGAGAATAGCATCGATTGACGCCATTCGAGGAATTGCAATTTTAGGGATATTACTGATGAACATTCCCTATCACGCTAATTTAATGATGGGTTATGTGCCGTTTGAGCCTAGTCTAGTTAGCGATCAAATATTTTCATACATCTATGCAATTTTCGTTGATGGACGCTTCAGGATGCTGTTCTGCATTCTTTTTGGCGTGGGTTTAGCTATTCAATATGAGTATTGCGACCGCCACCGAATTGATGCAAACACTTATCTTAATACCAGATTTAAATGGCTTTTATTATTCGGTTTTATCCACGCGCTTGTCTTGTTTGGCGGGGATATATTGATGCTTTATGCATGCGTAGCAATGTACGCTATTAAAAAGCTACCCACTAGTGATGCTGAGTTTGATAGTATATTACTGTCGAAAGCTATCCGATTACTCACCATAGGAAGCCTCGTATTATTCGTATGGGGTGCAGTAACACTATTGACTTATGAACCAAGTGAATTAATCACGCGCAATTCAGAAACATTTACAGAGCAACTTAACGAATGGAATGGCGACCCAATATTAAGGGTAATAAGTGAGCTTGGTTTTGCGCTCGTGCTCGTGACTACTTCGCCCTTGCATATTTTATGGCAAACAATGGGCGCAATGTATCTAGGCATGTACCTTTATCAATCAGGTTTTTTTGCTACTGGTTTTTCGCCAAAAGCACTTGTCAAAATATCACTTCTTGCCCTTGTCACAACGCTTATTTGCTTGCTACCTCACGTTTATATAGGTTCGGTAATTGCAGAGGTTAATTTTTTCTTTTCAGCAACTTCTTCCGTGTTAGTTGCGCTGATTTACGCCCATGTCATTGTTAAAATTTGCAATCGCTATAATGGTTTTGTACGTGTATTTGCGCCTGTGGGTAAACTTGCTTTCAGTCTTTATATATTGCAATCCTTGGCAATGAGTATTGGATTTACTTGGCTGTTTCCAAGCTTTTACAGCAGCGCAACGCAACTGGACTATTTCGGACTTGTTGTAGTCTTTTCGATTATCCAAATCCTAATTGCGCATTTTTATCTACGCCATTTCAAAACAGGCCCTTTAGAAGCACTTTGGCGCAGATGCTACCAACGCAATATACAAACCAAAGCAGAAGACTAGGAGCGTAAAGATTTTTTGAGACCAATTAGTCACGATTACGTATATATAGTTGTTTGACGAGACTTGACGCAAAAACGACCAACAAAAGCGTATTTAATAAAAATAATATAAAATAGCGGCAATAGGTAAGCTTAATCAGGAGGTCTAAATATGACAACAAACGCCTCGAATGATCTGGATTCGTTTTTAGCTGAAATGGCAGACGTGAAGCCAATTGAAACGACCAACACAGTTGCGCTGAACAATAAAAATAAAGAAACGCTTGCACAAAAGCTTAAACGCAGAGCTTTAGAAAAAGAAATACAACAGGATGACAATGGTCTAAGTGTCGATAAAGTTGACCCCGTTGATCCCCATGATTTTTTGTCATACAAACAGGATGGCGTACAAGAAGGGGTGTTTAAAAACTTGAGATTAGGCAAGTATCAAATCGATACCCACCTAATGCTTAACCACTTAAAGTTTGACGAAGCGCGACAAACGCTTTATCAAACCTTAAATGATTGCCATGAACGCGGGATTCGTACAGTGTTAATTCAGCACGGTATTGGCCTTAACAGCAAACCCTTTCCTGCGTTTTTAAAAAGCTACGTTAATCAATGGTTGAAGCAAATTGATATTGTGATTGCCTATCACTCTGCGCTGAAACAACACGGTGGTTTAGGCTCGGTCTATGTGTTATTGAAAAAACATCCCAACCAAAAGCTAATTAATCGGGAGCGCAACCGCAAAGGGTGAGTGATTCACCCTTGCTGTTTTGGAATCGAAGTAAGAACAGTATAATTCGTTTGATATACAACGAATAGCCTACAAAGAACCTGTTTTATCCAACTCAATCGCAGCATCCAAAGCATCAAGAAGATCACGGCGTGCTTTTAGTTTTGTCGAATAATGCGCCCTCATGTCTAATTGTGTTGCTGCATTGGCAATGTACGATAGTGTTTGTTCAAATGCGTCAGCAGGCACAATTTTATCAAGAAAGCCTGCCGTTACTGCGTCTTCAGGCGAGACCATCTCAGCCAGCATAACAGAGCGATTGAAGAATACAGGCGCCAATCGCCCCTTCGCAATCTCCAACCCAGCATGATGCATACTCATACCAATCGCCACTTCATTCAAACCAAGTTTAAAATCACCTTGAACCCCTAAACGATAGTCCGCGCTTAATAATAAAAACGCACCTTTAGCCACTGCATGTCCCGAGCAAGCCGCAATTACTGGATAAGGAAACGCAAGTAATCGCCTCGATAAAGTAGAGCCCTTTTCTACAAGCTTCATCGCCGAAGCCATGCTTTGTTTCATCACTTTGAGGTCATAGCCCCCCGAAAACATTCCCGCTTGCCCTGTTAACACAACCACACATTCCGCCGCTTCAGCTTTATCGAGCGCGTCATTAATATGATCTATCACCTCATGTGAAATGGCATTCACTTTACCGTTATTAATCGTAATCGTAGCAATATTTGCGTCTATTTTGAGATCTACTGGCGTATTCAAGGTTACATCCTGATGTTCTGTACTTTTCGTTAGTTTAGAAGGGTTGAGTGATTAATTACAAATTGAAATTTGTGATGATGGTGTTGTGGAATTTTTATAGTTGATGTGGGTTTATTTCGGAAAAGCTGAATATAGCTTACAGAGAGCGGTGGTTGATGTTAGGTTTGCTAGGTTCCAAGGAGGTCCTCGCATTCGCGAGGATGACGATTCTTCGGTGTGACAAATTACATCGTCATTCCTTCGAATGAAGGAATCTCCAAAATTAACAACCGTTCAATCAAACTAACGAGCTAACACTAACAAAGAACATTCAGCGCGCCAGATGAGCCCTATGCATTCATAAAAGCTTCCAACACAGGACGTGTTGGCAGCAGCGGCCATGGATGGCGCACAGCGGTTTTATGAATGCATAGGGCTTATCTGGCAAAAGCTGAATATTACTTACGGAGTGCGGTGGTTGATGTTAGGGTTTGCTAGGTTCCAAGGAGGTTCCCTTTTTCAAGGGAATGACGATTCTTCGATGCTGATATCGCTGTGTTCCAACGAGGTTCCCGCCTTCGCGGGAACGACGTTTCTTTGTAGATGACGATTATTGAGCTTTTTAACTTCTGCTTAAAGCCTAGCCCACAAAAACGCGTGCATTACGGAACATGCGCATCCAAGGACCATCTTCCCCCCAAGCTTCATCACACCAAGAGTTATTGACCGCTCTAAACACACGTTCAGGATGCGGCATCATAATCGTAGCGCGACCATCTGTAGATGTAAGGCCTGTGATACCGTTGACCGATCCATTTGGGTTGGCTGGGTAAGATTCAGTAACATTGCCATAGTTGTCAACGTATTGAAGAGATACTTGATTAGCATTTTCAAGTGCTGATAGTTGCTCATCATGTTTGAATTCAACACGACCTTCACCGTGAGATACAGCAATCGGCATGCGAGAACCTTGCATGCCTTTAAAGAAAATCGATGGTGATGCTTGCACTTCTAACATGGCAACGCGCGCTTCAAAGCGAGCAGATTCGTTAGTTACAAAATGCGGCCAATCTTGTGCGCCAGGAATCAGCGATTTCAAATTAGATAGCATCTGACAACCGTTACAAACGCCGAGTGAGAATGTGTTTTCACGCTCAAAAAATGCTTTAAACTGAGCTTTTAAGTCTTCATTGAACAAGATTGATTTAGCCCAACCCTCTCCCGCACCGAGGACATCACCATACGAGAAACCGCCACAAGCGACCAAACCAACAAAGTCACTAAGATGTTGACGCCCTGCAAATAAATCACTCATGTGAACATCGACAGGCGTGAAACCAGCTCGATGGAAGGCGGCTGCCATTTCAACATGCGAGTTGACGCCTTGTTCTCTTAAAATCGCTACTTTTGGTAAGTTACCGCTTGCAATCAGATCTGCGGCAACGTCTTCATTAATATCGTAACTTAAGTTTGCGTGTAAACCTGGATCATTCGTATCGCTTTTCGCTTGATGTTCTTGATTTGCGCATGCTGGATTATCGCGTAGCGCTTGCATCTTATGCGTTGTACTTGCCCACAGCGTTCGGAAATAAACACGAGAGTTTTCAAGCACTGTATTTTGCTGATGTTTAAAGACAATCGTGTCACTCGAATTGGTATTACCTAAGTTATGAACACATGCACTTAAACCTGCTTGTTCGAAGGCTTGCATCACTGAATCATAATCTTCACTTGCAACCTGAACAACGGCTCCAAGCTCCTCGTTAAACAAGGCTGAAACAACGTCATCACCCAAAGAAGCAAGCTCGATGTCAATGCCTGTTTTACCTGCAAACGCCATTTCAACAACAGTGGTAAATAAGCCACCATCACTGCGGTCGTGATAAGCCAATAGCTTTTTATCAGCAAGTAAAGATTGAATTGTGTTAAAGAAAGACTTTAGTAATTGAGGGTCATCCACATCAGGCACTGTTTGCCCGAGTTTACTATACACCTGCGCTAAACATGATGCGCCTAAACGCTGTTTCCCCGCCCCTAAATCTATCAGAAGTAATGATGCATCGTTTTGTGATTTAAGCTCGGGAGTTAATGTATTTCTTGCATCTCTCACTGCCCCAAAAGCAGTAATGATAAGTGACATTGGTGCCGTGACCGCTTTATCGCCGTCACCTTCATTCCATGCGGTTTTCATCGACATAGAATCTTTACCAACAGGAATGGTTATGCCCAACTCTGGGCACAACTCTTCACCAATCGCTTTAACTGCGGCATAAAGCCCCGCATCTTCACCAGGGTGTCCAGATGCTGACATCCAGTTCGCAGACAGTTTAATCCGCTTTAAATCTCCAATATCGGAAGCAGCAATATTAGTCAGTGATTCTGCCACCGCTAATCGCGCAGAAGCAGCGTGATCTAGCAAGGCTACTGGGGTGCGTTCACCCATTGCCATCGCCTCACCTTGATAGGTATCAAACGCAGAAGTCGTGACGGCCACATCAGCCACTGGCACTTGCCAAGGGCCAACCATCTGATCACGCGCAACCATACCGGTTACCGAGCGGTCACCAATAGTAATTAAAAAGGTTTTTTCAGCAACGGTTGGTAGTTGTAAAATTCGGTCAGCCGCTTCACTTACCTTGATGCTTGCAGTATCAAACACATCACCTTGAGCACTTGCAGACTTAACGTCTTTACTCATTTTGGGTGCTTTACCTAACAACACTTCTAGCGGCATATCAATTGGTTTGTTACCAAATTTTGCATCGCTCAAAGTAAGGTGTTGCTCGCGAGTGGCCTTACCCACTACCGCATATTGCGCGCGCTCCCGCTTACAAATACTTTCAAACAATTCAAGGTTTTCTGGTGCGACTGATAACACATAGCGCTCTTGAGATTCATTACACCAGATCTCTAATGGTGACATACCTGGCTCATCATTTGGCACATTTCTAAGTTCGAACACGCCCCCTCGACCACCATCAGAAACCAATTCTGGAAAGGCGTTAGACAAACCGCCTGCACCTACATCGTGTATAAACTGTATCGGATTCTGATCACCCAATTGCCAGCACTTGTCGATGACTTCTTGGCAACGTCTTTCCATTTCTGGGTTTTCACGTTGAACTGAAGCAAAATCTAAATCAGCAGAAGACTGACCAGAAGCAACTGAAGAGGCCGCACCACCGCCTAAGCCGATATTCATAGCAGGGCCACCAAGCGCGATTAGATGCGCCCCTTCAGTGATTTCACCTTTTTGAATATGCTCGCGTTTTATGTTGCCCAAGCCACCGGCTAGCATGATTGGCTTGTGATAACCGCGCACTTCTTCACCATTAAAGCTATTTACACGCTGCTCGAATGTTCTGAAATAACCCAACAGATTAGGACGCCCAAATTCGTTATTAAATGCAGCACCGCCCAAAGGCCCTTCGAGCATTATATCGAGTGCACTCACGATGCGTTCTGGCTTACCGTAAACAGTTTCCCAAGGTTGCTGAGCATCAGGCAAGTTAAGGTTTGATACCGTAAAGCCAACCAAACCAGCCTTTGGTTTTGAACCGCGACCTGTTGCACCTTCATCTCTTATTTCGCCACCACTTCCAGTTGCAGCGCCCGGATAGGGAGAGATTGCGGTTGGGTGATTGTGCGTTTCGACTTTCATCAATATATCAATTGCTTGATGATGATATTGATAGGTGTTGTCACTTGCGTCTGGATAAAAACGTCCAGCGTCCCAGCCTTGCATTACCGCGGCGTTATCTTTGTACGCAGAAAACACGAAATCTTGCAGGACTTCGTGAGTGTTTTTAATCATTTTGAATAGAGACTTGGGCTGAGCAACGCCGTCAATCGTCCAATCAGCGTTAAAAATTTTGTGGCGGCAATGCTCTGAATTTGCTTGGGCGAACATGTACAATTCTACGTCATTTGGATTTCGTCCCAATGCAGTAAAGTTATCAAACAAGTAATCGACTTCATCGTCAGCTAAAGCTAAGCCCAGCTTTTGGTTGGCATCTACAAGCGCCTGTTTGCCTTGCCCAATAATATCGACGCTTGAAAAGGTCACAGGCTCTGCCACTTTAAATAACGAAGCTGCATCTTCAAAACTTTTTAACACAGATTGCGTCATTCGGTCGTGGATAAGTGAGAAAACAACCGAACTCTCTTGTCCGGTCTGGATATCGTATGCAATCCCTCGTTCAATCCTATTGACTTTAGATAAGCCGCAGTTGTGCGCAATATCGGTCGCCTTTGATGACCACGGTGATATTGTGCCGGGTCTAGGCGTTACCAAATACAAAGTATGTTCAATCGCACATTCGTCAGTTGAACCCTCAACAGATTCACCATAGACAAGCAGTTGTTTAAGCGTGTCTAACTCTTGGGGTGTGAGCGCTTCGTTAACATCCACAAAATGTACAAAATAAGCACTGGCGCTGGCTTTGCCGATACCATTATTGCTTAACTGAGAGGTCAGCTTTTCTTGTTGAAACTGAGATAGTGCAGACGAACCGCGAAGAATTAACATACTTTGTATACCAAATGTTGGGTTAGCCAACAGTACATAGACCGTTTAGCTGGAATGGAAATAGCGTGGTGCGGATTATAGAGAAAAGCAAAGCGTTGATAAACCCAAGGTGGGAGATGTTTTTGAAGTTTTTGCACATTTAAACTGGATGCTGAGCAAAAATTTGTTCACAATGGGATTAATGATAAGAAAAAAGCCTAAGTATTTTAATTTGTTGCGATTTATCCAATCAATAACACACAGGACACTCGGCCTAGCCGTGATGTCTTCTTTATTGTTGTTTAGTTGCGCACAACAGGCTCCCAACCTATCACTTTCAAGCATTCTGGAATCGGGCGTATTAAAAGTCGGATCGATATATGGCAGAACAACCTACTACAACGGTCCTACACAGGCAGAGGGGTTTGAATATGAACTTGCTCAAGGCTTTGCCGAATACTTAGGTGTACGCCTAGAAGTTTACCCCTATTATTCCTACGGTGAATTGATCCCCCAACTCGACAACAAAAGAGTCGATTTAATTGCTGCCAATATCACGATGACCGAAGCCCGTAAGGATAGGTATCGCTTTGGGCCTGCCTATCAAAACGTGAACTTCGAACTGGTATATCGCAAAGGCAAAAACCGTCCTCGTTCAATTGAAGATATTGACGGTGACTTAACCATCGTTGCCAATGATCTATACAGAGAACCACTGAGCACGTTAGTGGAAGAAGAACAACCTGCGTTTTGGCAAGAAACCGCAGAAAAAGATATCGAAGAGTTGCTGGAAATGGTGAGTAACGACGAGCTCGACTATACCATTTCAGATAGCAATATCTTGGCGGTCGCAAGGCGCCGTTACCCCAACTTAGGGATTGGATTTTCAGTGACCGATACGCTTCAAATAGCATGGCTTTTAAATAAAGATACTGATGATTCATTGCGCGCCGCATTAATAGAGTATTTCGGTTACCTGCAAACCAGTGGAAAATTAAGCGCTTTGGAAGACAAGTATTTTGGCCATATTCAAAGCTTTGATTTTGTCGATACCCGCGCTTTTATGCGTGCAGTCGAAAAAACACTGCCCGATTATAGAGATTTATTTAAAGCTTATGCGGGTGACAACGACTGGCGTTTACTCGCCGCAATGAGTTATCAAGAAAGTCACTGGGATCCAATGGCAGTTTCACCCACTGGAGTTCGAGG
The DNA here is from genome assembly GCF_003203515.1 of Glaciecola sp. KUL10. Classification (GTDB taxonomy): domain Bacteria; phylum Pseudomonadota; class Gammaproteobacteria; order Enterobacterales; family Alteromonadaceae; genus Glaciecola. Next base: position 183,390 of record NZ_BGNG01000003.1, read on the forward strand.
TCTGATGATGCTAACCCGCGCAACTGCCAAAGATATGAAAGTAACCTCTAGACACGACGCAGAGCAAAGCATTAGCGGCGGTGCTAGGTACTTTAGTAGTCTGTTAAGGCGCATCCCCGCAAGAATCCAAGAACCCGATCGCATATGGATGGCACTGGCTGCATACAATGTTGGTTTAGGACACCTAGAAGATGCTCGACGACTCACACAAAGACTAGGCGGTAACCCCGACCTATGGGTTGATGTCAAAAAACACTTGCCGCTATTAAGACAAAAGAAATATTACAAAACAACTCGCTATGGTTATGCGCGTGGGAATGAAGCGGTCAATTATGTCGCGAATATTCGAAGATACTATGATACCCTTGTGTGGTTAGAAGGCCAAAAAGATGCCACACAGCTAGAAGAAGTTCCCGTTATTGAGGGTGATGAGGCGACAAGTCATTCACCATCCGATGATAATGAAAAAGGCGAAATATCCACTGCCGAACCGCAAAATTCTCCCTGATGTAAACTTTCAAAAACTGTTTTAAATCGTTTTATTACAATTGCTTTGAAACTTTTGCATCCTTTTACCTGTCTTTACGTTATATGTTTATGCGCTTACCAATAAAGACGTGCGTAATAAAAATATAATACTTTTGTAATAAAAAGGACTGATTTTTGCTTTAGCTTGGCTTTAGATTGAATACAAGCGGCAAAACTAACGATTATTTCGTTATAAACAAATAACTGAATAAATAAACACAAATAAAAAGAATGAGAAGCAATGAATTGCTTCAGACAGAAATGAGCAAATAAGGGCCGTCCAAAAAGAGAAAAGACTCGCCTCCCAATGCTCAATCAATATTCGCGATATGGCTTTTTTCAGGTCGTATCGTAAGGAGTAATCATGAAAAGACAAACAAGCAGATTAAGCACAAGAAGGCTTAGAAGTAACCAACAACGAAAAACAATGCTTAAAAAGTTACATCAAAAAGTGATGCAAAGAAGAAAACTTTTTCAGGCGAGTGAAATAGACGAGCCGTTTTCAGAAGCGTGTTAGTTCAATCTTATAAAAAACCAAAGCGCCTAATCTAGGCGCTTTTTTTTGCGTGTTTCTTTTGCTCACGACGCTTTTTAAAAAAGCTTGATATCTTATCCGCGCACTCGTCAGCCAATACATTTGGGGTAATATCGATCACATGATTGAGTTTATCGCTGCACGCAATATCGTATACAGATCCACACGCCCCCGTTTTATAATCAGCTGCGCCATATACTAATCGTTTAACTCTTGCATGAACCAACATACCAGCGCACATCGGACAGGGCTCTAAGGTAACGTATACAGTTGCATCTATTAATCGATAATTCTCAATACGCGCAGCGGCATCTCTAACAGCAATGAGTTCCGCATGTGCAGTAGGGTCATGGTTACAAATCGACAAATTATAACCAGTAGCAACAATCTCGCTGTCGATAACCACAACTGCACCTACCGGGACCTCTCCTTTTTCCTCAGCAAGGTCAGCCTGAGCAAGAGCTTCTCGCATAAAAGATTCATCAAGTGATTGTTGTGTTTCTAAAGACATATCGAGACTTTCCAGTTGTCATTGAATTATCAAATCTAATTAACGATTATACGACATTGAGGGTAAAAGGCAGAATTAACTCATCGTACTTTTGAAGTACTATAGGTAATCATTTGTAATATCGACAAAAGAGCAAGCGAAAGAAAAAACCAAAATTGTGATTGGCTAAATTGACTATAAATACGTAATTTTAACCAAATTATACATAGACCGAAACCACCAAAACCAATTAACTCTTTGTTTTTATTATAAATAAATCATGGCAACTTATTTGCAATATCAAACTCAACAGTCACTAAAATTAAGAAATGACTATAGAAATACCTTTAGCAAAACATAAAAAGGCCATTAGCTGATGACTTTTGTCACTGTTTACCAGTAATACGAATGCTATGCTTTAGATATTGAAGTGTCATTAAAAGGAGTGTTTTATGAACCTTACATCCATAGCCATTGTTGCCATCATTTGCTGGGCGATTGTTCGCATCGTCAACGGCAATCCTAAGCAAAAAAACAAACCGAAGACTGATAAAGACATGCTAGCGATGCAGCATGAGTATGAAATGCGTCTTAATCAATTGAGTGAGCGAATAGAAACGCTTGAGAAGATAGTGACTGATGAGAAGTATGCGTTGAAGAAGGAATTTGAGGCGCTTTGAGTTTGAGGACATTCAGCGCGCCAAATGAACCCACTCCCCTTCATAAAATTTGTGCCGCAAGGACGCTGCACCAAAGCGGCATGGATGCCCTCGTGCGTTTTTATGAAGGGGAGTGGGTTTATTTGGCAAAAGCTGAATATGGCTTACGGAGTGCGGTGGTTGATATTAAAGGTTACCGTCTGCGGCGTTTATTGTTTTCACGCTTTTCAGTGCGAATTTCCTTGCGGTCTTTTTTATCTGGGGTCATCGAGCCTGTTTTAAATTTCGCCTTACGCGCTGCTTTTTTCTCTTCTTTAAGCTTTTCTTCTTCTTCAACAAGCGCCATCTCAGCTTCAACCATGTCTGGTGTTTCTAAGGTGATCCCGCCCAGCTTGCCCGTTCTCAAATCATTGATTAAGAGTTCGCATATTTTATGGAGATTAATGCGTCCACCGGCCATACGAGCACCGCGTTTTATAGCAGCGGCTTCTAAGAATTCAAGCTCCGTATCCGGAATTTCATCCATATCAAAGCGTTGTCTTAATGCCCCAGGGTAGTGTTTAATTAAATAATCTGCGGCAAAAAAACCAACATCGTCGTATTCCATGGCAGTATCTTTAACTGCGCCCGATGCTGCGAGTCTATAACCAGTGTTCGGGTTCATCAGCTTTGGCCAAAGCACCCCTGGCGTATCAAAAAGCACGATCCCACTGCCTAGATTGATTCGTTGTTGTGCTTTAGTGACCGCTGGCTCATTGCCGGTTTTTGCAATCGTACGCTCAGCCAATATATTGATCAGTGTTGATTTGCCAACATTAGGAATACCCATGATCATCGCATTGATACTTTTAACGCTTTTGTCTTTGTCAGCAAACATTTCTCTAATCAAAGGTAATATTTGTTTACTTTGAGCCGCTTCATCTAAGCGCGTGGTGATAGTTTTGACGCCTTTTTCAGTCTCTAGGTAGGTTTGCCATTGAGCGGTTTTTTCGGGATCAGCTAGATCAGATTTATTAAATATCTTGAGACAAGGTTTATCACCTCTGATTTTAGCAATTTCGGGATTTTCGCTTGAATAGGGAATACGCGCATCGATGACTTCGATAATTAAATCTACCTGCGAGATCTTTTCTTTTATCTCTTTCAATGCTTTATGCATGTGGCCTGGAAACCAATGAACTGCCATGTTATCCCCTAGTCAATCTGAATGTGCAAATCACGTTTAACGTAAATTTACGAATAGCGCGCATACTATAGAAATCACGGACAAGTTACCACTTTATGAAGCATCAGCACTTACGTTAAGCGTTTCTATCGCCTATCTATCTAAGCGCCATACAACAAGAATTTTTCCATGCGTTCGACGCGCCTTGGTTTACCCGAAATAACTAATACATCATTTGCCAAGACCGTTGTTTGCTCATCAGGCGTTTCTGTTTCTTGACCATTTCGTCTTATACCAGCAACGCTGATACGTTTTTTCGTAAAACAAAGTTCTTCAAGTGTCTTACCTACCGCAAAGGCATCCGCTGTAATCACGACAGCATGCATAAACTCTAACTTGTCTTTAGTACCGTAGCTAATTTCAGTTGTTTCGCCTGGAAAAAAGCCATGCATATGTTGATAGCCCTTTTTGCGCTCATTTCTCACCCGCTTCAAAATCCTAGACATCGGCACGCCAGAATAGTGAAGAACTTGAGAAACTAGCATCAAACTCCCCTCTTGAATCTCAGGGACAACTTGAGCCACGCCCGCCTTGTAAAAATCATCAACCTGATAGTCTTTGCGCGTTCGTACTACGATTTTCATATCTGACTTTAAGTCTTTTACTGCGTTAGTGACTTTGAGGGCTTTATCGTGATTATCAAAGGTAATCAGCAGTAATTGGGCGTTTAGTAATCGTGCAGATTTTAGTAAATCACGTTGGCTAGCATCGCCGTAGATCACCGGCTCTCCTGCCTGACGACTTTCTTGTACCCGTATCGCATCAACATCTATGGCAATATACTTTATTCCCTCTAGTTTAAGCATACGGGCAACTGATTGCCCCACCCTGCCAAAACCGGCAATCACGACGTGTTCACTGATGTTGGCTTGCGCTTCAGTTAACACAGTCTCAACCAAGGTATCTTTGTTTTCGTCTTTTACTACCCAATTAGCGAATCTATCGCTGTTATTAATCAGCCACGGCGTAAGCCCCATGCTTAATACGCCAATACTAATGATCACCGAAGATTGGGTCTGTGTGATGATGCTATTTTGTGCGGCAAGCGCGGCAATAACAAAACTAAACTCACCCATTTGAGAAAGTTTAAGGCCAGCTGCCCAAGCATCTTTGGCTGAGGACTTAAATCCCAGTGCGACCAATCTGACGATGACCGTCTTTACACCCATCATCAGTAAGCAGCCAAAAATGATGAAGTGAAACTCAGATAGAAACACCGACAGCTGAAGTTTCATTCCTACCGTTACAAAGAATAAGCCCATCAACATATCCCTAAACGGGCGAATATCGGCCTCTAGTTGATGCCTATATTGTGATTCACTTAGCATCATTCCGGCTAAAAAAGCACCAAGTGCCATTGACAAACCAAAGGCGTAAGTCACACCCGCAGCCAACAGCGCAATTAAAATAGTAGTGAGCACAAAGAGTTCATCGGTACGTGCCCTCGCGACCTCATTAAACAGCCTTGGTAGTAACCACCGGCCAACACTAAGTAAAACGGCAACAACGACTACACCTTTAAATAAAGCAAACAGCATGGCCGTGCCAATACTTTGTTCACTTTCCATAGCTAGTAAAGGAATCACAATAAGAATTGGAACCACGGCAATATCTTGAAATAAAAGAATACTGACTGCCATTTGCGAACGTGGTGTATTTAAGCGACCTAGCTCATCTATTTGCTTGATTACAATTGCCGTAGACGACAGCCCAATCATTCCGCCGATCACAAGCGCAGTACTCAAGTTAAAACCAAAGGAAATCATCACTACCGCAAACACTATTGTGCAGACGATCATTTGCCCAGCGCCGATCCCAAACACTAAGTGGCGCATGGCAATCATTTTAGGCAAGGAGAATTCAAGCCCTAATGAAAACAACAAAAAAACAATACCGACCTCTGCAATGATGTGCATTTGGTCTGGGTCATCAAACAAACTGAGTATTTCTGGGCCCGCCAACAGGCCCGCGACAAGATAGGCAAGAATCGCTGGGAGATTGATGCGTTTGAAAAACCACACCACAAAGACGGATAAGGTCATCAAACCTAGAATATTGACAAATTCTTGATTCAAAAAATTTTCCCAATTATGTCGAGAGAAACAAAAGCATAGCATTAAAGTTTGGCACACATACTGCTATCTGTTTACAAAATGATAAAACGACACAAGCCAGTATGTAAGTGTTCAATTGTCCTAGCGCAATATGACGAGTTTTTGACACCTACAGACTACTAATATAATTAATCAAAATCTATTTGGAGTGTATGATGGATTCAATGACGTTCGCAGAGCAAGAAATCAATCAATCGCAATTGTTCATTAGCGAAGCAGCTGAGCAACCTGTGTTAACCACAAGTGAATCCGCACATGTCATGCGCATGTTGATGGCATCAATAGACTTAGAAGAGCTGATTGATAGCTATATGGAAATGCTTACCGCAAAATTGCCATGCGCATCCCTCAAACTCACATTTGCGGACCAAGTACTGAAAATGGGTAAAAACAAGGGACAAGGTCGAATTATGAAAATTTCGATCACTTATGGACACCCTTACGGCACGCCACAGCACGCTCAATTAGCATATGCTTTTTCAAAAGTACTAAGCCCCGTACAACGAAAAATGTTGTCTGAAATGCATGGTTTGTTTGCAATGAGTTTACGTCATGCGCTTGAATTTTATCGCCTAAGTCAACTCGCGACCAAGGATGTTTTAACCGGTCTGGGTAATCGTTCGTTTTTTAATGAAACGATTGAAAAGCAGATTAGTCAGTGTAAGCGACAAAATTCAAGCTTTGGGTTGCTTGTACTCGATCTTGATAATTTTAAATCAGTGAATGATATTCATGGCCACCAACAAGGCGATGAGGTGCTAATTGGATTTGCGAATATTCTAAAAGACTGTCTTCGTGACACTGACCATGCCTTTAGATTTGGCGGTGATGAGTTTTGCTGTGTGTTAACCGATGTTAATCGTTCAGCTAATGAGTTAGTGGCAGCGCGAATCAAGCGTTCAGTTGAAAACCATATCATGTTTAAGCAGTTTGGCGTGTCTTGTAGTGTCGGTGCAACGTCCTTTGAGCCAAGCGATTGTGCGAAAACCCTTTTTGACCGAGCAGATAAAGCACTCTACGAGGCTAAAGAAGCAGGTAAAAACGTTTACCGCGCAGCCTAGTCTATAGTTTTACAAAATTCCCAACTTCCGCTGTGTATGCATTAAATACACAGCGGCTTTTTAAGTCTTCTCGACGCATAGCTCACTGCCAACAACATTCAATACGCGATCAGCCAATACGATTGCTTTTATTTCGCTTTCACGAATGACCATTGGCAATGTAGCTCGATACCAAGGGGGGACTTTGTATTCCTTACACCACTGTTTTATCGATTTTGATGGTCGATTGGCCTGCACTTTTATCTTTGCGCTTAAGCTTGCATACTCGAGTTGATAGCTACTTTTATTTGCCTGTTCAAGTTGATCACTATCTAACTTACCAAGTTTTACGCTAAACCCAAATAGCGAGTGCCTATATTCAAAAGGAAGGTGTTCGATCGTTTGCCCTAATAATGGTTTCTCAGTTTTGGTCACGATAACCAGATAACCATCAAAGCGTTTTAGACGTCTGTTAGACACTATGACTTCTGGTTGTGCATCCTCTGCTGCATGGCACAAAGAGAGCGCTTCATTTAATTGAGCAAAACTCGGAAACACCTGATTGTCACCAAGCCATACTCTTAATACTTCAGACTGTAATAGCACATCAATCGAAAGTAATTTATCTATTTCAAGTAGTGCATGTTCGTATCGACTGAGTATCGCTGCTGATTGTGCTTCCTGACTAAATCCATATAGTGTTTGTCGAGCAAATACCTCAACTAGTTGGCTTTGTTGCTGACAAAGTAAAGCCGTTCTAGAGACTGTTTTTGAAAACGAGGGCCACCTTTTATTAATGATTGGAAGTACGTCTTTTCTCAAAAAATTGCGGTCAAAACGCACATCTTTATTAGAATCATCTTCGATGTACGCAAGCTCATAACTTTGCGCATAGTCATTTATGAGTGCTTGAGAGACTGAAAGCAAAGGGCGAGCAAACCAATGCCCTTGAGGACTCGTAAATTGTGCGGGCATACTTGCCAAGCCTTTTACACCGCTTCCCCGTTTTAACTGAAGTAAGAAGGTTTCTGCTTGGTCGTCTTGGTGCTGCCCAAGTAACACGATGCCTTTTTCCTTGAGGCTCGCAAAATGTTTATCAGCCCAATCGTTAATCGCCTGATAACGAGCGTCTCTTGCAAGCGCTTCAAGGCTATTTCTTGCTTTAGCTTTAACCTGCACAGACACACTATAAAAGTCGATATTTAGTGTGTTACACACTTGCTGACAATGAGTTTGCCAAGCATCGGCATGCTTGCTAATGCCATGATTTATATGCAGTGCGCTTAGTTTGATCGCTTCACTTGATGAGGTGTCCGAAATGTAGCGATGGCAAAGATCAAGTAATACGCTCGAATCAATGCCGCCACTGTATGCCACACAAATATGTCTGACATTATCGTCTATGCTCTGAGCTAAGATTTTTAGTAGAGCATCGTGTTTAGACATATTTTAGCTTTTTTCTTATAAATTAAGTGCAGTGTAGAACGCTAACTTACACAGAACACGCTTAGCAATACCCAAAAGACATCAGTCTTTCGTAGCGTTCTTCTAATAGCGTTTCAGTCGGTAAACTTGAAAGCTGAGCTAACTGTTGTTTGATACACGCTTTTAGGTTAGCGGCCATGCCATCATAATTTCGGTGAGCCCCGCCAAGAGGTTCTTCAACGATACTGTTTATCAAGCCAAGCTCTTTTATTTGAGGTGCACTGACGCCCATAGCTTCCGCGGCGACAGATGCTTTTTCAGCGCTCTTCCATAGGATAGAAGCACAGCCTTCTGGGGAAATAACCGAGTAGGTAGAATACTGCAACATGTTGACTCTATCGCCCACACCAATGGCTAATGCACCGCCAGAACCACCTTCGCCAATCACTGTGCAGATAATGGGCACAGTTAACTCTGCCATTACCTTTAGGTTCATCGCGATCGCTTCACTTTGACCACGCTCTTCGGCGCCCACGCCAGGATAAGCGCCAGGGGTATCAATGAAAGTAATGATAGGTAGGTTGAATCGCTCAGCCATTTTCATCAACCGTAAAGCTTTGCGGTACCCTTCAGGTTTAGGCATACCAAAGTTACGTTTTATTTTTTCTTGCGTGTCTCGACCTTTTTGATGGCCGATGATCATCACTGGAATGTCGTCTAATTTAGCAATGCCACCAATAATAGCTTTGTCATCCGCATAGGCACGGTCACCAGCTAATTCATCAAACTCGGTGACTAATCTGTCAATATAGTCTTGGGTGTATGGACGCATAGGATGACGTGCAATCTGGCTAATTTGCCAAACACCTAAACCATTGAAGATCTTTTTAGTTAACTCAGCTGTTTTTTCACGTAAGCGAGAAATCTCTTCTTCAATGCTCACATCAAACTCACCACCTTGGTTGATGATGCGCAGCTCTTCTATTTTGGCTTCGTATTCAGCAATTGGCTGTTCAAAATCCAAAAATTGTAAACTCATGAGTAATCCTGATTGTGTTAAGTGGTTATCTTATTTCCACTTTAATTAAATATTAATTCGACTTGTTCAGCGCCTAGCATATGCGATAAATCGCTCAGTAATTGGTCTTCTGGTTGTACATACCATTTTGCACCGGCGTTAATATCAACTTGAGCATCAGTGTGCTTAAGTTGAATTCTTAGTGGACAAGTTCCATTGCTGTAGTCTTGTAAAATACCTTGTAGCTTAGCGATACCCGAGACACTGCACAACTCTTGTGGCAGTTTTAAACTCAAATATTTGGCGTATTTTTCACGCGCTTGCATCAATGTCATTACATCTCTGGCGTTTATTGTATTTTGCCCAGAGAATTCATCAAAGCTGACCTGTCCGCTGACCCATAATAATTGGTCTGAACTCAAGATTGATTCATATTGTTCAAACACGTCTGGGTAAAAGCGCACATCCATGCGACCCGACTTATCGTCTAGTGTTACGATCCCCCAACGACGACCTTTTTTATTCACCATCACTCTGACACTGAGCACCAAACCACAAGTCGACACGGCATTGTCTTTGTTAGTGGGTTTTAAGTCATTAATGCGCAAATCAGCATAATGCTTAACTTCGCGTAAATATTGATTGATTGGGTGGCCGGTTAGATACAAGCCTAATGTCTCTTTTTCACCGTCTAAGCGAACTTTTTCAGACCATTGTGCTACTTGAGCATATGCCGCTTCAACTTCATCGCTTTCGACCGCTAGACCAAATAGGTCAGTCTGCCCAGAAAGATTATTTTTGGCTTGTTGACTGGCGGCATCTAAGGCATTTTTAATTGAAGCAAGCAGTGATGCTCTGTGCGTGCCAAAGGTATCCATTGCTCCCGCTAATACGAGTTTTTCTAACACGCGTTTATTGACTTTTTTAACGTCGACCTTTGCGCAAAAATCAAATAAATCGTCAAATTTACCTTGTTGCTCACGCGCTTGAATAATGGCTTCGACTGGGCCTTCACCCACGCCTTTTATTGCGCCAATACCATAGACAATTTCGCCGTGTTCATTAACCGTGAATTTATATTGCCCCGCATTTAAGTCAGGTGGCAAAATAGTTAAGCCCATATTGCTACACTCGTCCACTAGGGTCACGATTTTATCCGTGTTATCCATATCCGCTGACATTACCGCGGCCATGAATTCAGCAGGATAATGAGCTTTTAACCAGAGTGTTTGATATGACACCAGTGCATAGGCAGCGGAGTGAGATTTATTAAAGCCGTAGCCCGCAAACTTTTCAACTAAGTCAAAGATTTTGGCAGCAAGGTCTGGCTCAATGTTGTTATTAGCCGCACCGTCTTGAAATGAAGCGCGTTGTTTAGCCATTTCTTCGGGCTTTTTCTTACCCATTGCTCGGCGTAACAAATCAGCGCCGCCAAGAGAATAACCAGACATCACTTGCGCGATTTGCATGACTTGCTCTTGGTATAAAATAATGCCGTAGGTAGGCTCTAGTATTTCCCTAAGACACTCGTGTTGGTATTCAGCATCTGGGAACGAGATTTCTTCTCTGCCGTGTTTACGGTCAATGAAGTTATCAACCATGCCTGATTGCAATGGCCCCGGTCTAAACAACGCTACAAGTGCAATAATGTCTTCAAAACAGTCAGGCTTGAGCCGCTTAATAAGGTCTTTCATACCGCGAGATTCCAGCTGGAATACTGCGGTGGTTTCTGCGTTTTGTAAAACAGTAAAAGAACGTGGGTCTTCTAGTGGAATTTGCGAGATATCAATCTCTTTACCCTGTACCTCTTTAACCATATCCAATGCCCATTGGATAATCGTCAATGTACGTAGACCTAAAAAGTCAAACTTCACGAGGCCGGCTGTTTCGACATCATTTTTATCAAACTGGGTGACAGGATTTTTACCTTCATCGTCACAATAAAGCGGTGAAAAATCGGTAATCGTGGTTGGTGATATAACAACTCCACCCGCGTGTTTTCCTGCATTTCGTGTGACTCCCTCAAGGAAACGCGCGGTATCAATTAGGTCTTTTACTTCTTCGTCTTCGTCATAAAGCTCTGGCAGTCTAGGCTCAACTTCGAATGCTTTTGATAATGTCATGCCCGGATCAGGTGGGACAAGTTTAGATATTCTATCGACAAACCCATAGGGATGACCAAGGACTCGGCCAACGTCTCGAATGACGGCTTTGGCGGCCATTGTTCCGAAGGTGATGATTTGCGATACCGCGTCACGTCCATAGATATCTGCAACGTGATCGATCACCTCATCACGTCTGTCCATGCAAAAATCGATGTCAAAATCAGGCATAGAAACACGTTCTGGGTTGAGAAAACGCTCAAACAGCAAGTCAAATTCTAGGGGATCAAGGTCGGTAATATCCAAGGCATAAGCAACTAATGAACCCGCGCCAGATCCGCGACCGGGGCCAACAGGAATACCATTGTCTTTACTCCATTGAATAAATTCCATCACGATCAGGAAGTAACCAGGGAAGCCCATTTGGTTAATAACTTCCAGTTCGATCGCTAAGCGTTCGTCGTATTCGGGACGTTTTTCTTTGCGCGCTTCTTCATCTGGGAATAGTTTAGCCAGTCGCCTTTCTAAGCCTTCTTCGGAAACTTTGACCAAGAAGTCCTCGGTTGTCATTTCACCTGTTGGAAATTGAGGTAAAAAATACTCTCCCAGTCTTATTTCAACATTGCATCGGCGGGCTATTTCGATTGTGTTTTCGCATGCTTCAGGAACATCACTGAACAGTTCGCACATCTCTTCAGCGCTTCGCATATATTGCTGTTCGCTGTAATTTTTTGGTCGTCTAGGATCGGCTAGCGTATAGCCCTCACTGATACAGACTCTGACTTCATGTGGGTCAAAACCCTCTGGTTCATTAAAGCAGACTTCGTTAGTTGCAACTACCGGAAGATCATTGGCTAGTGCAAATTCAACGGCACGATGCACGTAGTCTTCTTCACCATCGCGGCCTGTTCTGACCAATTCAATATAATAACGGTCTGGAAAATAACGCTTAAAGAAGTTTGCGGCTTTGAGCGCATCCTCTTGATTGTTTTTGGTCAAAGAAATGCCTAAATCACCTTTTGTAGCCCCAGATAATACAATTACGCCTTCGTTATGCTCTTCTAACCATTTTTGGCAAACTACTACCTTATGATCAACATGCCCCTGCTGATATGCTTTTGATATCAATAAAGTGATGTTTTTATAGCCCTCAATATTTTGAGCTAATAAGGTCAGCCTGGTGATTTCGCCTTGGCAGATATCAGAGAGTAACCAAATATCGCAACCAATAATGGGTTTTATACCCATTGAAAACGCATTTGAGTAATATTTAACGAGACCACACATATTCATTTGGTCGGTGATTGCAATTGCCGGCATATTTAACTCGGCGGTTTTGCTCAATATTGGCTTGACCTTATTTAGGCCATCCATCATTGAAAAATCACTGTGGACACGCAAATGAACAAAAGCTGATGACACGCGATAACCTCTTATTATTTTAATTTTTTGGGAGCTCTTATCAGCCCCTCAAACTTTTCAAGCGCCTCTTTGACGGGCTTGAAACTTGTACGATGACACCACAATGGACCAAACTCATTTATCGCTTCAAAATGCGCTTTAGTCGGGTAACCTTTGTGTTTATTAAATCCATACTCTGGATACATTAAATGAAGTTCATTCATCTGTTCATCGCGAAACACTTTCGCAACGATGGATGCAGCAGAAATTTGCTCGAACTTATCGTCTCCCTTGACGACTGCTTCGCTTGAATATGACCAGTCTGGCACGCGATTGCCATCCACTAAGACATGATCGGGCCTTACATTCAATCCATCGACCGCGCGTGTCATCGCCAACATTGTCGCATGCAATATATTGAGCTGGTCTATTTCTTTAGGAGTGGCAATGCCTATATTCCATGATAACGCGTTTTGCTTAATTTCGTTAAACAGAAAATTACGTTTCTTTTCAGTTAATTTTTTTGAATCTCGCAAACCCAGAATCGGTTTATTGGGATCTAAAATAACGGCACACGTAACTACATCACCCACTAGCGGGCCTCTGCCGACCTCATCTACACCAGCTATATTTGTTGTGTTCATTTAGCTGTATTCTCTAATAAACGCTGAATTGCCTCTGCAGACTTCTTATCTGCACCCAATCTAAGTCGGCTATGAATATTATTAAACTCATCAATAAGTTTTGGTAATTGGGTGAGCTTGTATTCATCATTCAAATACAAAGCAAGTTGTTTACACATTAATTCTGGGTTGACATCTTCTTGCAGCAACTCAGGTACCAGTAGTTTATCAGCTAAAATATTGGGCAATGCAAAATAGTTAGGTTTGTAAAGCCGCTTCATGATTTTATAAGTCAAAGTAGACATTTTATAAGTAACCACCATCGGCTTTTTGCATAGCATAGCCTCTAGTGACGCGGTCCCGGACGCAAGAAGCACTGCATCACTTGCAAGCATAACTTCCCGAGCACTCTTTTCTGTCACCTGTAAATCAAAAGGTGTATCGCTTGCTTCAATAATTGAATGGATTTGTGATGCACGCGCCTTATTAGCGGCAGGAATGATTACCTTTAAGTGCTCACTCTTGTCAAGTCCGAGTTTTTTGATTAGCAGAGTGGCTGTTTGTAAAAAAACAGGTAACAAGCTAGCCACCTCTTTAGCTCGACTACCCGGCAAAAGAGCTAAACACTTCTGCTCCATTTTTAACGAAAACATTTCTCTAAAAGAATTAAAGTCCGGGGAAATATCGATTGCATCGGCCATGGTATGACCTACATATTGGTAGCAGTGTTTATATTTGTCATATATCGCTTTTTCGAAAGGAAATATTCCTAAGACTAAGTCACATGCATTTATGATTTTATAAATTCGCTTTTCTCGCCACGCCCACACCGTTGGAGAAACATAATGGACAGTTTTGATGCCTTGTTTCTTTAAATAGGTTTCTATCGAAAGGTTAAAGTCTGGAGCATCAACGCCTACAAATACGTCTGGAGGATTATTGACAAAGTGCTGTTTGATACTCTTTCTAATTGATAACAGGGTAGGTAAATGCTTTAAAACTTCTACCAAACCCATGACTGAAAGCGAATCCATATCATATAACGAAACAAAACCTTCGGCTTGCATATGCTTGCCACCAATACCTTCAAATACAGCGTCAGGGTAAAGCAACTTAAGCTCTCTGATTACACCGGCGGCTAACACATCCCCTGATGGCTCGCCCGCTATGATTGCGATACGTTTTACTGTCATCAAGGCCTCTGGCTTTTATAAGGTGTTAAAGATATAAAATTAACGGATAATACCGCGCTTAGCGCTTTGAAGAAAAATATGAAGTATTTCGACTTCTGGATGCGCTTCAGTCATTTGTGATAGCTCTTCTAAAGCCTCATCAGTTGTATAGCCTTTGCGATAAATCGTTTTATAAGCCCGTTTTATTGCCATTACGGCATCTGACGAAAATCCTCTACGCTTTAACCCTTCCGAATTTATGCCTTGCGGAATGTGTTTCAGTCCACTTACCATTACATAGGGAGGGACATCTCGGAGAATAACCGCACCACCTCCGGTAAAAGCGTGAGAGCCAATATGACAGAACTGATGAACCGCCGTCATACCGCCCAATATAACAAAATCACCTATGTGTACATGCCCAGCAACAGTTGCATTATTCGCAAAAATATTATCATCACCGACCATACAATCATGCGCAAGGTGCGTATTCACCATCATCAAATTACGGCTACCAATTTTTGTTAAACTTTGATCTTGGGTAGTGCCTCTATGAATTGAGCAAGACTCACGAAAAACATTATCATCGCCTATTTCAAGGTAAGTTGTTTCGCCTGCATATTTCTTATCCTGACAGTCTTCACCGATAGAGCAAAACTGAAAGAACACATTGTTTCTGCCGATTTTTGTGTGACCTTTAATCACGACATGCGACTTCAGTTCGCAGTTGTCACCAATTTCGACGTGATCACCAACAAGACAAAACGGGCCAATGGTAACATTGTCACCAATTTTCGCATTCTCAGAAACGATAGCAGAAGGATGTATCATCACATATCTCTCATAGCACACATGAACTCGGCGACACACACCTCGTCACCATCAACAGAAGCAATGCCTGAGAACTTCCATATTCCACGACGTTCTTTGATGATTTCAACATCAAGTTGAAGTCTATCTCCAGGTACAACAGGCCTTTTGAATCTTGCTTTGTCAACACCAGCAAATAAATAAAGCTTATCACTTGCACCCATACTCTTAAATCCAAGAACCCCGGCCGCTTGCGCCAGCGCCTCTAATATCAAAACCCCCGGAAAAATCGGTTGCCCTGGGAAATGGCCTGTGAAGCAAGGCTCATTAATTGTAATGTTTTTATATGCACTAATCGATTTTTCAACTTCATAGTCAGTGACGCGATCTACCAGTAAAAATGGATAGCGATGCGGAAGTAGATCCATGATTTCGCATATTTCGATAGAATTCAATGAGTTTGCCAAAATTTCTCCTTAAAGCCGCAATGGCAATGGTACATGCATGTACCAGTAAGCGTGTAAAACGGACGCGTAAGATACGCGCTATTGTCGTAAAAACAAATCAGACCAACGCAATGTTGGCCTGATTATTTTCTTTAACGTTCGTCTCGCTACATTTACTAGCGTAGATATTAGCGTTACTTAGCTTTACTGACTTGTTCTTGTACTTTCTGAGAAATGTCGTGTTCTGTTTTAGCGAATGGAACCGCCGTTGCGTTTAACACCATGTCATAATCTTCTTTTGCCGCAATACCGTCGATAGCTTGTTTGATAAGTCCCAATAGCTTGTTGCGTTCTTCACCTTGGCGACGCTCAATGCTTTGCTGCAGAGGTTGTCCAGTTTGCTGCAACTCGTCACGAAGTGCGATGATCTGCTCTTGGAGGGCTTTTTGCTCATCTTCAGACATTGTCGCAGATTCACGTTGAAGCTTTTGTACTAGGAAATTAAACTCTTCTTGCTTACTATTCACTGCTTGAATTTGGTCTTTAAACTCTTCTTGAATGCGAACTTGGATATCAGCTAGTTGCGGCAAAGATTGAATGACTGCTTGCACATCAACAACTGCAATCTTTTGTTCTGCCATCACAGGCGCGCTAACCAAAGAAGCACTCAAAAATGCGCCAGCTAATAGTGTTTTAGTAAATGTTTTCAAAGGAAACTCCTATCTTTAAATTCTGTTATTTTTATTATTTGCTCTTCTTTGAGCGCTATAATGTTTGTGTAAGTGATTGCTCAATATACGGTTTAAAATGTTGAGCCTATATTAAATGTGAAGAACTTTGGATTATCTCCGTCTCTTTCATTTATCGCTCTTGAGAAGCTAAACACCATAGGACCCATCGGTGATATCCATTGTACCGAAATACCAGCAGAACTTCTAAATTGTTTCCAATCGCTATAATCACCCAATGCTTCTGGCTGAGAGTTGAGAGTTCTTACATATTCTAGATCTTTAATTGAGTCGTAATCAAATTCGGTGTCCCAAACATTACCGATATCAAAAAATATACTAGTACGAACTGAATTGTCTAATTCAACGTCCATGAATGGTGTAGGAACAATTAACTCTAAACCTCCTAACGCCATTGCGTTGCCCCCTAGGCTTCTGCTTGAAAGTGCAATTCGGTCAGTGTCAGGGCTACCTATTATAGGAAGACCATTTGGACCTGTTATCACTGAAGAAGCAGAGCGCTGGACCCCTCTAGGACCAACCGTGTTGTTTTCAAATCCACGTAATGTATCAGCACCACCAGCAGTGAAGTTTTCGGTAAACGGTAATATTTGATCGATACCTTCATTAGTTCCATAACCGTTACCATACCCTAAACGCATGCGCGCTAAAAATGACCAACGTTGATTACGAGATAATGGAAAATAAAACTTGGTATCCGCAATGAATTTAAAATAGTTAACGTCAGAGTTCGGTGTTGTGATGCTAAACGAGGCATTTTGAGATGACCCGTCAGTCGGGAATAGACCTCTATTTAGTGTTGAACGACGCCATGAAACAGAAGCAAGGAAACTTTGATACTTAATTGAAGCGTCTGGGTCATTTGGATCTCTAAATTGGTCATAGAAGCGCGTTGTTTGCTCATACGCATTGCTTTGTGCAAACAACTCAACATTTGCGTATGTCAAACCAAAGTTAATGCGGTTAACTTCGTTGATGGGGTAGCCAATATTTGCGCCGACCGAATAGCGCTTACTGTCGTATTGTATGATACCAAAATCACCGCCATCGAATTCACTGTAACCGATCGAGCCACCCAAACTAATGCCATCGATTGTAAAATAGGGGTCTGTGTAACTGATTTGAGCCGATTTTTGATAAGAAACGGTTGAAAGGTTTACGCCAATTCGCTTACCCGTGCCCAAGAAGTTATCTTGTTGGATACCAGCATTAAGGCTCAATTTCGTATTATCACCATATCCGATTCCCGCATTAAATGAGCCTGAAGGCTGCTCTTTAACGGTAAAATCGACGTCAACTTTATCATCGACACCCGGTATGCGCAGCGTTTCAAATTCCACTGATTCCATATATGTCAGGCGAGATAACGCTGATTTTGAACTCTCTAATAAAGGTTCTGACAGCCAAGTTCCTTCCAACTGACTTACATTTTGACGTAATACTTCGTCAGCAGTAATGGTATTGCCTTTAAAGTTGATTCGGCGAACATAAATTCGCTTACCCGGATCAACTGACAATGACAACTTGACGGTTTTATCTTCTTCATTAATGTCTGGGATTGTCGTGACGGTCGGATAAGCATAACCAAATCGCCCTAAATACTTGCTTATAAACTCTTCTGTATATGTTACTTCCGCTTGGTTATACATATCGCCAGACTTTATTGGCAGTACAGAGCTAATAAAGTCTTCAAAACCTAGTAAATCACCTATCAACTCAACTTCCGACACATTATATTGCTCCCCCTCATTTACATTAAGGGTCACATATATTCCGTCTTTTTCGGGTGTCATTGATACTTGAGTAGATTCGATTTCAAACCTTAGGTAGCCGCGATCTTTGTAATAACTGGTGATCGTCTCCATGTCTCCCGACAGCGTTTGCTGTTGATAACGCGTTTCGGACATGAAATCCCACCAAGGAGTACCAAATTGTAATTCCATCTGGGACAGCAATTCTTGGTCATCATACACTTCGTTTCCAACAATATTAATTTGCTGCAATTCTGCCGAGTCACCTTCCTCAAACAACAATTTCAAGTCAACTCGGTTTCGAGGAAGAGGCGTAACAATGGCGCTAACATCGGCATTATACTTACCGATACTATAAAAGAAGTCTTTGAGGCCATTTTCAATCGACGTCAACACCGTACGGTCAAGCGGTTCACCAATACGAATGTTTGAACCGTCTAGGCTTTCTTGTAACTGCTCATCTTTTATATCATCGTTGCCATCAAACACGATGTTACTAATTGTAGGGCGCTCTGAAACTCTAACTATTAACGTATTTCCATCTCTTAGTATTTCAACTTTTTCAAAGTGCGTTGAAGAATATAAAGAACGAATCAATTGGCTAACGCGAAATGGGTTAAGTTGATCGCCGACTTGAACAGGCAAATAAGTTAAGGCCGCACCAAGGGCTACTCGCTGCAAACCCTCAACTTTGATGTCTTCAACTACGAATTCGGCATTACCTTGCGAGAGCGCTACACTCGAATAACCTAATAATAAGACTGCTAATATTTGTTTTAACTTCATTAAAAAATTTTCTTCCACTACATTATTTAGGTTAGGTGATACGCAAAATATCGTTAAAAATCGCGGTTGCCATCAACATAAATAGCAATACACCACCAATTCTAAACCCAACTTCCTGAACCGCCTCTGAGACCGGTTTTCCCGTTATCCACTCGATGCAAAAATACATAAGATGACCACCGTCTAGCATCGGTAACGGCAATAAATTAACTATTCCTAGGTTCACACTTATAAGCGCTAAAAAGCCCAAAAATGCCACAATTCCATAACTAGCACTCAACCCAGCGCCTTGAGCGATTGATATCGGCCCACTCAAATTTTTAACCGAAACATCACCTGTAATAAACTTTCCAAGCATTTCCACACTTACAGTCATTAAACGCCATGTGCGTTGCCAACCTTGGACAAACGCATCGATAGGCCCTACTCGGTTATTGTCGATGTAGTCTTCGGGCCATGCTTGCGTTTGCGGCACGACACCTAAAAAGCCTTTTTCTTGTCCTTGAATTTCTCGGGCGTCGATTGTAGCCGACAATGTGACACGATTACTATCCCTAAGCACCTCAATTGCAACAGTTTGATAAGGACGGCTTTCTATATAGTCGACTATTTGGCTCCATTCATCTGCGAAGGTTCCATCTAACTTTACAATTTTATCTCCTGCTTGGATGCCCGCTCTACTTGCAGCTGAATCTGGCGCAATTGCGAAGATGGTAGTGATCGGCTCAGGAGAGTACGGCGTAAGCCCAAGAGATTCAAAAATACTTTGCTGATCAGGATCAAAGCGCCAATCAGATGTGCTTAAAACATATTCTTCAACACGCCCCGATGGAGTTTGCACCGCAAGTGGTATAGCAGACTTTCCTATAAATGACATTAATTCTAGGTTCACTGCTTGCCAATCCATCGTTTCGTTTTTCCCGATCCTGATGATTTTGTCACCTTTCTCAATGTTAATCTGCGAAAAATACGAGTTATCAGCTATTTGCCCAACAATTGGTTTGGCATATTGTGTACCTATCATTAACATTATCATGAGCACGAACGCGGCAAAAATGAAGTTCACTCCCGGTCCTGCTGCTACAATCGCAAAGCGCTTCCATACTTTTTGTTGATCAAAAGACAGGTGTTTTTCTTCAGCTTTTACTTCATCTACTCTTCCATCTAACATTCTTACGTAACCGCCTAACGGAATAGCCGCGATCACAAATTCCATGCCTGTCGACGTAATTTTTTGATAAATCGGTTTACCGAACCCAATGGAAAAACGCAGTACCTTCACACCACACTTACGAGCGACATAATAATGCCCCCATTCATGCACAGCTACCAGTATCCCGAGCGCTACAATAAATGATAATAGGTTCCAAATAAAAGCACTCATTAGCTCAATGCCCTTATCACAGTATTCGCGCTAGCCCTTGCCAACGCATCATGTTCGAGTATTTGTTGTATAGACGTCATTTTTGAACAAGGGATAGTCTCCAATACAGTCTGATTAACTTTTGCTATATCAGTAAATGTAATTTCTTTGCGTAAAAATGCGTCAACAGCCACCTCATTTGCCGCATTGAGCCGCGTTGTCGCTGACTGACCTTGTTTACATGCTTCTATACACAGATACAAATTTGGGTACTTTTCTTTGGTTGGTTGACTGAACGTAAAGTCTTTGAGAGTCGAAAAGTCTAAAGGTTCAACACCTGAGCTGATTCTTTTTGGGTAACTCAGACCGTATGCGATAGGAGTGCGCATATCTGGATTACCCATCTGCGCAATTACTGAACCGTCAAGATATTGAACCATCGAATGGATGGTACTTTGAGGGTGCAATACAACTTCAATATCTTTTTCTTTAAGACCAAAAAGCCATTTTGCTTCAATAAATTCTAAGCCTTTGTTCATCATAGAGGCCGAATCCACTGATATTTTTTGTCCCATATCCCAATTGGGGTGGGCACAAGCTTGTTCTGGTGTCACTTCGGAAAGCTCTTCAGCGTTCAAACCGATAAATGGGCCACCTGAACCTGTGAGCAATATTTTAGAAATACCATGCTCAGCAACTTTCCCATATTGATAATCTCTTGGTAAACATTGAAAAATAGCATTATGTTCGCTATCAATTGGCAGAAGACTTGCACCGAATTCATTTACCGCATCGATGAAAATTTCACCCGACATCACCAATGACTCTTTATTCGCTAGCAATACAGTTTTACCAGCTTTCACCGCTGCCATGGTCGGCAACAGTCCAGCAGCACCTACGATTGCCGACATGACTGTATCAACTTCGGCAGCACGACAAACATCATTAAGAGCTTCATTCCCAACAAGTAATTCTGCTTTACAATTACTTTTGGATAATACTTGCTTTGCCTTAGCAAACGCGTCTTCATCAGAAACTACGACATATCGCGGATTAGTCACCTCAGCCAAGGCTATCAACTTATCAATCTGACGATGACCAGTTAAAGCGAACACTCTAAATTTATCAGGATGACGATTAATCACATCAATAGTGTTAACCCCAATAGAACCGGTCGCGCCCAGTATCGTTACTGTTTGCATGTTAGATGAAGTGTTGTGACCATCGCTTTTATTTAAATTCATTTGATAAGGCTAATCTAGGCCATCCACAACACGTAACAAAAGGCAAAAACTGGAAACGCCGCGGTTAAGCTATCGATTCTATCCATAACACCACCATGACCGGGTAAAAGTTTCCCACTATCCTTTATGCCCGCACAACGCTTAAACATACTTTCATTTAAGTCGCCTAATGCAGATACACCCACCGTGACAACACCTACGATGAAGTGCAACCAAATACGCGAAGGGTCAACCTGATAATGAAGGGCAGCAAATGCAATGATCGCTAGTGAAGCCATCACACCACCGAACAGACCCTCGGTACTCTTTCCTGGTGATACATTTGGCCGCAATTTATGTTTCCCAAACTTAACTCCGACAAAAAATGCACCGATATCGGCAGCCCACACAATACCAAGAACATAAAAGATTAAAGATGCGCCATACAAGTCATCTACTTCGTACAAACTTGTTCGCAAGCTAACAATCGCTACCCAAGTGGGTACCAACGTTAGAATACCAAAAAATGCGCGAATCGTTATATTATCTGTCCAGCCAGAGCTATACTTGGGGTAAGTCAAAATCATACACAGCGAAACTGCCCACCACACAGCCGCAATGGCGAGGATATAAAAATACAGTGAATTTAACTCACCTTGAATCCAAATTTTATCACCATCCACTGCCAAAATAAGTAAGCCACAAATTGCTGAGACAATAACAGTGAAGCCAGCTTTAAAAGGGCGAGAAGAAATGCCTGACATGTTGGCCCACTCATAAGCACCAAGCGCAACAACACCAGCAATGACGAACTTGAAGCCTTCAATGGGGAGATATAGTATTGCCGCTAGAGCGAGCGGAGCGAGCACAATCGCAGTGAGAATTCGCTGTTTAAGCATTATGCTCTCCAAGACTATCTGCAGTAATCTGATCGCCTGTTAGGCCAAAGCGCCGCTGGCGTTGAGCGTAATCAATAACGGCTTCAGCAAATACCGTCTCATTGAAATCGGGCCAAAGCGTCTCACAAAAATAAAATTCTGCATATGCACATTGCCATAGAAGAAAGTTACTCACACGATGGTCGCCACCAGTGCGAATAAGTAAGTCTAGCTCAGGTATATCAGGCGTCGAGGTATAGTCAGAAAAACTTGCCTCATCAATTTCTTCGATACTCATATTGCCAGAAGTAACTTCATTGCAAATTTTCTTAGCCGCGTTGACAACATCCCATCGCCCACCATAATTTGCGGCGATATTAAGCGTCAATGCGTTATTGTTTTGTGTAAGGACTTCTGCTTTCTTTATTTTTTCTTTCAATTTATCACTGAAAGCGTCCACGTCCCCAATTACCTTCAGCTTTATATTGTTCTTGTTGAGCTTACTAACCTCTCTGGAAAGTACTAAATCAAAAAGACCCATCAAGATCGACACTTCATCTTCCGGCCGCTTCCAGTTCTCGCTACTAAAAGCAAACAGTGTGAGTGCCTTGATTCCGTGCTTTCGAGCAAAGGTAACGGAATCACGCACTGCATCAACGCCGGCCTTGTGGCCAAATGTTCGATGCTTTCCTTTTTGTTGTGCCCAGCGACCGTTGCCATCCATTATGATAGCGACATGTTGTGGCATTTGCCCTTGCGTTGAGAGCGTTTCTATACTTGTCAAAGACAAGAGCTATACTTCCATCAGCTCTTTTTCTTTATCAGCAAGTATCTTGTCAACCTGCTTGATAAAGTCGTTGGTAAGAGATTGAATGTTTTCTTCTCCAGCCCGACTTTGATCTTCACTGACTTCTTTTTCTTTAAGTAATTCTTTGATATCGCTGTTTGCATCACGTCGAATGTTTCGGATGGCGACTCTGCCTGATTCAGCTTCAGCGCGCACAACTTTTATCAAGTCTTTCCTGCGCTCTTCAGTCAATGCTGGCATTGGGATGCGAATTGCACCACCTGCACTCATAGGGTTTAGGCCTAAATCAGATTGCATAATTGCTTTTTCAACAGCTTGAATTGCGCTCTTGTCGAAAACAGAAAGCGCTAATGTCCGGTTATCTTCTGCAACAATATTAGCGAGTTGTTTTAACGGCGTATTGGTGCCGTAATAAGGCACCATAATGCTGTCTAGCAAACTTGGGTGAGCGCGACCTGTGCGAATCTTACTTAGCTGGCTGCGAAGCGCTACAATACTTTTTTCCATGCGCTCCTGCGCATCCATTTCAATTTCATCAATCACGTTGTGTAATCCTTATTTATTTTCTACTTTTTCTGGATGACAAATAGTGGTGCCTTCGTCGCCGCCTAAAACAACACTCTTAAGGCAACCTGGCTTATTCATATTAAATACACGTATTGGTAAATTATGGTCTCGAGCAAGAGTAAAAGCTGAAAGATCCATCACTTTCAATTCTTTTTCTAGCACTTCTTGATAGCTGATTTGCTTTAATAAAACCGCATCAGGGTTTTTAACCGGATCTTCGTTGTAAACACCATCAACTTTTGTCGCCTTAAGTACAGCGTCAGCTTCGATTTCAATACCGCGTAAACATGCTGCTGAATCAGTGGTGAAGAAAGGGTTGCCAGTACCGGCTGAGAAAATAACTACTCGTCCTGCTTTCAATAGACTAATTGCGTCAGTCCAGTTGTATGAATCACATACACCGTTAAGAGGGAAAGCAGACATGAGGCGAGCATTTACAAAGGCTCTATGCAAAGCATCACGCATAGCAAGGCCATTCATCACAGTGGCTAGCATGCCCATGTGATCGCCAACTACGCGATTCATACCCGCTTTGGCAAGGCCTTCGCCTCTAAACAGGTTGCCACCACCAATAACCAAACCAACTTCAATGCCCAATTCTACTAATTCTTTAATTTCGAGCGCCATGCGATCTAATACCTTAGCGTCGATACCAAACTCTTCATCTCCCATCAATGCTTCGCCGCTAAGCTTAAGCAAAATTCGTCGATAGGCTGATTTGGGCGTAATACTCATGTTAGCGTGATCCTATGTAAGTTCGATTTATCCGCGTTATTGTATAATTTTGTTTATCGAATCGCATGTACTTATTTAGATTTTTTTATTTTTTGCGGGAATGGTTTTGAGTTTGAGTGGTTTTTGTTTGTTTTTTGGGTTTTTGATAAACGATTTTGCAATGCAAAAATTAACGGTGATTCAATTAAACTATAGAGCATGCACTACCAAAGAACATTCAGCGCGTCAGATGAACCCTAAGCATTCATAAAAGCTTCCAACACAGGACGTGTTGGCAGCAGCGGCCATGGATGGCGCACAGCGGTTTTATGAATGCTTAGGGTTTATCTGGCAAAAGCTGAATATTGCTTACGGAGTGCGGTGGTTGATGTGAGGTTTGCTAAGTTCCAAGGAGATTCCCTTTTTCAAGGGAATGACGATTCTTCGATGCTGCATTGGTTAATGGCGTTTCTTGATGTTTCATTTTTTGATGAAAAAAAAGCACCCATTGGGTGCTTTTAAAAAGATTCAAACAAAGCTTACTTTTTAGCAGCTTCCATTTGTGCCGCCACTTCAGCAGCAAAATCTTCAGATTTCTTCTCGATACCTTCACCCACTTCAAAACGGATAAAGTTAACAACATCAGCGCCTTTGCTCTTAAGCAATTGCTCAACTGATTGAGAAGGATCTTTAATGAACGCTTGGCCAGTTAGACTGATTTCGCCAGTGAATTTCTTCATGCGACCAGCAACCATCTTCTCAGCGATATCAGCTGGCTTGCCAGACTGAACAGCGATGTCGATTTGGATTTCTTTCTCTTTTTCAACAACTTCAGCAGGCACATCAGCAGGCTTAACGAACTGAGGACTTGCAGCAGCAACGTGCATAGCGATATCTTTTGCTAGCTCTTCATCACCACCGTTTAGGATAGCAATTACGCCGATACGACCGCCGTGAACGTATGCACCAAGGTTATCACCTTCAACGTTGATTACACGACGAGGTGAGATGTTTTCACCGATTTTAGCTACCAATGCGTCACGAACAACAGTTACAGTTGAACCTTCAAGCTCAGCTGCATTTAATGCGTCCATGTCATTGATGTTGCCAGCAGCTGCTACGTCAACAAGTTTGTTACCGAAAGCTAAGAAACCTTCGTCACGAGCAACGAAGTCTGTTTCACAGTTTACTTCGATCATTGTTGCTCTACCGTCAGCTACTTTAGTAAGGATCACACCTTCAGCTGCGATACGACCTGCTTTTTTAGCCGCTTTAGCTTGACCAGACTTACGCATGTTTTCAATTGCTAATTCGATGTCACCATCAGTCTCAACAAGCGCTTTTTTACAATCTAACATGCCAGCGCCAGTGCGCTCGCGAAGTTCTTTAACCAGTGCTGCAGTCACTGCCATTTTCTTATCCTCAAAATCTGTCTAGAATTTAGAAAAAGGGAGCGGATGCTCCCCTTTTAAACTTGCTTAATCAAAACCTACGATGGTAAGTCTCGACAAAAACTTAAAACGCGCTTATTCAGCCGCTTCTACGAAGTCGTCTTTACCCGCTGCTGCAATTGCAACATCAGCATTACGACCTTCAAGAACAGCGTCTGCTGCAGCGTTAGTGTACAACTGAACCGCACGGATCGCATCGTCGTTACCAGGGATAACGTAGTCAACACCGTCTGGGTTTGAGTTTGTATCTACTACACCCACAACTGGAATGCCCAAGTTGCGCGCTTCGTTTACTGCAATGTGCTCATGATCAGCATCGATAACAAAGATCACGTCTGGAAGACCGCCCATGTTTTTGATACCACCTAAGCTGCTTTCTAGCTTAGTCATTTCGCGTTGAAGCATCAGTACTTCTTTTTTGGTAAGCTTATCAAACGTACCGTCTGCGCTTTGCGCTTCAAGGTCTTTAAGACGCTTAATCGACTGACGAACTGTTTTCCAGTTAGTCAACATTCCACCTAACCAACGCTTGTTCACGTAGTATTGACCAGATTTGATTGCTGCTTCTTTTACTGCTTCACTTGCTGCACGCTTAGTACCAACAAACAATACTTTGCCTTTCTTGTTAGAAACACTTGAAAGGTAGTTCAACGCTTCGTTGAACAAAGGAACTGTTTTTTCTAGGTTGATAATGTGAACACGGTTACGTGCGCCAAAAATGTATTGAGCCATTTTTGGGTTCCAGTAACGAGTTTGGTGACCGAAGTGAACGCCTGCTTGAAGCATGTCGCGCATTGAAACATTTGCCATGATAATTTTCCTGTAATTGGGGTTAGGCCTCCATATACCCCTTCGCTCGATCTTCATTTTTATCGCAATGCTTTAAAAAATCAGACACCCCGAGTTCAGTGTCGGTATATGTGTGTTTTAAGTAAAAATGTACTGTATAAACTCGAACATAAACCGCATATATCCAGTCATCATTCGAACAGCGCGCGCTTTATATCATTTTGAACCCACTTATTCAACAAAAAGCTTTACTGAAGTTTGTAATGTCGCTGTACACAAAACTCACTAAAAGTTAAACTTATGCCCGAAAACATAGAATTCTACACCAGAGTCTCTTGACTCCAACGAGGTTAATTTTGGCAATAACGATTAAAACACCTGAAGAAATCGAAAAAATGCGGGTAGCTGGAAAGCTGGCGTCTGAAGTATTAATGATGATTGGCGAGCACGTGAAAAAAGGCGTGACGACAGGTGAGTTAGATAAGATTTGTCACGATTATATAGTAAACGAACAACATGCGATCCCCGCGCCCTTAAACTATGGAAACCCTCCGTTTCCAAAATCGATTTGCACTTCGGTAAACCACGTTATTTGCCACGGTATTCCCGGCGACAAGAAACTCAAAGACGGAGATATCGTGAACATCGACGTGACGGTAATAAAAGATGGCTATCACGGCGATACCTCCAAAATGTTTGTCGTTGGAAAGCCAAGTATTCTTGCAGAGCGTCTTATTAAGGTCACTCAAGAAAGCCTTTACAAGGCAATTCGAATTGTAAAACCAGGCGTAAGACTAGGGGATATTGGTCATATCATCCAGACTTATGCCGAATCTCATAAATACTCGATTGTTCGCGAGTATTGTGGACATGGTATTGGTGCAACGTTCCATGAGGATCCTCAGATTGTCCATTATGGAAAACCGAATACTGGAGAAGTAATAAAAGCAGGTATGTGCTTTACGATTGAACCGATGATAAATGCAGGCAAGCGTTATTCAAAAATTCTGCCTGATAATTGGACCGTTGTGACTAAAGATAGAAGTTTAAGCGCTCAATGGGAACATACTTTACTCGTCACTGAAACGGGGGTTGAGATTCTAACGCTAAGAGATGAAGAAACAATAGATAGAATAATAAACCACAGCTAATTCAGCGTTATCCAAATCAATCATCAGCAACATTCAATTTTATTGAACTGTCAGCACAATGGCGGTCGCGCATAAAGCGCAAGGAGTAAAAGTGACGATTAATGCACTAATGGAAGAAATCAACCAGATTGACTCCATCGATAATATCGCGGCTTTTAAAGCTAGCGTTGCACATCATTATGAATATTTAAACGAACAATTTGATCAAGTTCACGTCGACGAATTAGTCACCGCGAGATCAGACTTGGTCGATGCATTGTTATGTAAGGCTTGGTCATTACTCTCTCTTGACTTGGAAAACAAGCTAACCTTATGTGCTGTCGGTGGATATGGTAGAGGTCAACTTCAACCCTACTCAGATATCGACTTATTGATACTTTCTGAAAAGAGAATCAATAAAGAAATTGAAGAAAAAGTGGGTGTATTTATCACCTTTTTATGGGATATCAAACTCGATGTAGGTCAGTCGGTAAGGACGATTAGTGAATGTTGCTCTTTAGCCAAAGACGACATCACGATTGCCACAAACCTTGTTGAAGCTAGAGTGCTTATTGGGTGCGAGTCTACCTTTGAAAAATTGATGGACAAAGTAAGTCACCCACGAATTTGGTCTAGTAAAGATTTCTTTTTAGCCAAACGCCATGAACAAATAGAACGTCACCGAAAATTTAACGATACCTCATATAACTTAGAACCGAATGTGAAAGAGAATCCAGGATGTCTACGTGATATCCAAAATATAGGCTGGATAGCTAAAAAGCATTTTCGCGAATATGACGGCATGACACTCATCGGTCACGGTTACTTTACCGAAGTCGAGCATGCTGAATTAATTGAGTGCCGTTCGAATCTCTGGCGAATTAGGTTTGCCCTTCATTTAGTAGCCAAACGAAGTGAAAACAGGCTGCTATTTGATTATCAAACGGACGTGGCAGCATTTCTGGGTTATGGAGACGGCAAAGCTGCTGTCGAAAAAATGATGAAAATGTTTTTCAGAATAGTTCGTCGTATTACTGAACTGAACAATATGTTGGTTCAACGTTTTCACATGGATGTCTTAGGGCTAAAGATTAAGAAAACAAAGCGCTTAAACGAGTCTTTTTCAATATGTGACACATTGATTTCACCCTCGCACTCAGATGTTTTCAAAAAGCCGTCTGATATTCTCGATTTCCTCGACTTAATCAGTGAACACGAAGAAATTAAAGGCTTAGACGCTGACTGTATTCGTCAATTACGAAACGCTCGACGCAAGTTTCAAGATCAGTACTATCACGAATGTGCCGATTGCCGAGTTAGATTTATCAAATTAATGAAAAAACCATATTTTTTCAGGTTCGCTTGGGATGTAATGTATCAGTACGGCATACTTCAGTCGTATTTGCCTGAGTGGGATAAAATCGTAGGCATGATGCAATTTGATTTGTTTCACGCATACACGGTTGATGAGCATACCCACCGACTGGTAAAACACGTCTATCGTTATTTTGTAGAGCCAGCTACCTTTCCTCGTTGTCATCGAATAGTTAAAGATCTTGATAAGCCTGAGCTTCTTTTTATTGCGGCGATTTTTCATGATATTGCAAAAGGCCGTGGAGGCGATCATTCGACACTTGGTGCTGAAGATGTCGCAGTCTTTTGTAAAGCTCACGATCTCTCTGAATCAGATAGCCAAATTATCGCTTGGTTAGTTGAGCACCATCTACTAATGTCAGTAGTTGCTCAACGTCGGGATATATATGATCCAGACGTGATCGAGCAATTTGCCACATCGATGAAAAGTCAAAGTCACTTAAAAATGCTTTACGCCCTAACACTTGCAGATATTCGAGCTACCAACGATAACTTGTGGAACGATTGGAAATCATCGTTATTAAGAGAGCTATTTTTGTTAACCCAACAAGCCTTAGAGAATGGCTTAGAGTGTGAAGTCACATTAGATCAACGAATCAATGAGCACAAAGAAAAAGCTAATGCATTATTAAGAGATGCTGGTGTCAGTGTGCAACAAGCTGATACCTATTGGCGACAAATGTCGAAAGACTATTTTGCAAGGTTTAAGCCCATCCAAATCGCATGGCATACCCAAACAATTGTGGGACACGGCGCTGTCGATGCAGAAGATTTCTTGGTTGCAGCCAGTGACACGACATCAAAAGCAGGCACAGAGCTCTTGATTTACTGCAAAGACCGCCCTGCTCTTTTTGCTCAAATAGCTTCAGTATTAGATAGTCGGAATTGTTCTATCCATGACGCACAAATCACCGTCACTTCTGAAGGCAACGTATTTGATAGCATGATAATCTTAGATCAAGACGGCGAGAGACTTAGCTCAGAAAGCCAAATCAACAATCTATGTGATGCTGTTCGTTCACAATTGTTGAAGCCCGGGCGTTCTCACGCTAACAAGCGCAAGATGTCAAGGCAAATGAAACAACTTGATGTACCGACTAAAGTTCGGTTTTACTCTAGCCAAGACGATGCAACCCTAGTCGAGCTAGAAGCGCTAGATGCGCCAGGCTTGTTAGCTAAAATTGGTCACCTTTTTGTCGACTTAAATATCACATTGAAGCTTGCCAAAATTCAAACTATTGGCGAGCGAGCAGAAGATGTCTTTATCGTATCGAATGAAGACGGAAGAGCATTGACCCAAGATCAAGAAGTAACCTTGAAAAAACAACTTATCCTTAAACTAGACCAACCAGAAGTGAATCACGCAATATGAACCAGTTACAATCAATTATTGAACATGCATTTGAAACACGCGATAGTTTTACCGCGGCAACTGCCTCTGACGAAATTAAAAATGCCGTTAGCGAGTGTATTGAGTTACTCAATACAGGAAAAGGCCGTGTTGCAGAAAAAATTGATGGTAAGTGGCAAGTTAATGATTGGCTAAAAAAAGCCGTATTACTTTATTTTAAATTACACGATAACAAGATTGTTGAAGGTGCAGAGTCAAATTACTACGATAAAGTACCACTGAAATTCGAAAATTATGATGAAGCTAGATTTGCAGCAGAGGGCGTGCGTGTTGTGCCACCAGCAGCAGTTAGAACAGGTACTTTCCAAGGCAAGAACGTTGTACTAATGCCATCTTATGTCAACATCGGTGCCTATGTAGACGAAGGTACGATGGTTGATACATGGGTAACCGTAGGCTCGTGTGCGCAAATAGGCAAAAACGTACATCTTTCTGGCGGTGTAGGAATTGGTGGTGTATTAGAACCACTGCAAGCAAACCCCACCATTATCGAAGATAACTGTTTTATCGGTGCGCGCTCAGAAATTGTAGAAGGCGTTATTGTTGAGGAAGGTGCGGTGATTTCAATGGGTGTTTATATCAGCCAATCTACACGTATATACGACCGCGAAACTGGTGAAATTACATATGGTCGCGTGCCTGCGGGCGCAGTAGTCGTGTCGGGAAGTCTACCAAGCGAATGTGGTACTCATAGTCTTTATGCAGCAATCATCGTCAAACGTGTTGATGAGAAGACCAAGGCGAAAGTCGGTATCAATGAAATACTTCGCGGTGCTGAGTAGTATTTCCAGCCAATAAACCCATTTTTTATGAGCCTGAAGTACTCTTTAAGTACTTCAGGTTTTCTATTCAACGAATGGGCCGATTAAGACTCAATTAATTGCGGAACTAGATTTTCTAGCCAAGGAACCACTTCCTCTTCGGCCGCAAGTGTCTCGATTGCATCCACCTCTAGCATCTCAGCAACAGGTTTACCTTGTAATTCAGTCAATAATTCTTGAAATTGCTTCCCTGCTCCACAGTAACTTTCACCGTAACTGCTATCACCTAACGCGGCGACAGCAAAAGGTTTGCTGTTCATCATTGGAAACTCATCCCTTAAATCTGAAAAAAACAATTCAAGATTAGGTGGGACATCGCCCTGACCGGTTGTGGATGTAATGACTACAACCGCATAAGCATCAACAAAATCTGATATTTCGGGGTCAGTAAACACTTCACTTTCGATACCATGTTTTTCGAACATCCCGCTTGTTTCTTCAGCGACATGTTGAGCATTCCCATACACTGAGCCTGCAAAAATACTAATTTTAGCCATGTTACTTCCTTTAATAATGCTTCTAGTCTTGATGACTCATCAGACCTGAATAAATGATTTTTCAGGACTATAAATGGACTCAGTTTCAACATCAAATAAATCCACAAGTTTTTGCAAATCCAGGCTTGGCGCAGACTTTACATTTAACACACACTGTTTATAGGGATGAAAGCATTGAAATTGAACTGCGCCCAATGCTAACTGGCGAAAATCAAGGACTTGGCGAGCAAATCTATTTTGCGTGCCATCACCATGAGTGGTATCACCTATTATAGGGTGCCTAATATGCGCCATATGTCGTCTCAACTGGTGTTTTCTCCCCGTTACTGGACACAACTGAACCAATGAGAACCTTGCCTGCTGATAACGTCCGACAGGTTCTGGCACCTCAATTTTGGCTAACCGGCGACCACAAGTGACTGCCGATTGTGCTTCTTTATTTTGTTTTGCCTTTGCATCCGTCTTTTTATCTAACTTTTCTTTTAAAGCATAATCAATATCAATTTTTGCTGGCGCATAGCCACGCAACACTGCGAGGTACGTTTTATGGGTTAACCCTTGTTCAATTACCGCAGAAAAGTCTTTTGCGCTCTGGCTGGACAGCGCGAATAAAATGATCCCGCTTGTTGGCTTGTCTAATCTATGCAAAGGGTAAACGTATTGACCAATTTGGTCGCGTAAAACCTGCATCAAGTAAACCGTTTCATGTCTATCAATCATGCTTTTATGCACAAGCATATTCGCTGGTTTGTGCACGGCGACTAGATGTTCGTCTTGGTAAAGTATCTTTATTTCTTGAGTGTTATTGGTCATTCGAGTTGCAGTTGAATATCTAGAGTAAACTCGGCTAGTTTACGTTGTTTTTTTGAGTTGAGGTGGTTTTTATTATTAGTATTCGTCAGTTCCAAAGATCTTACTCGCTTGATACTATTGCCCCTCAGAAAAGAAAAGAAAGAGAAAAATGAGTCAAAATACAATCGACACTATAAGTGAGTTCTTACTGCAAGCTGGCACCGAGTATCGAGTATTCGATTTTAGCAGAGGGATTCAAGCGATCGATAGTCAACTGTTTATGGACTACGAGACCAACACTCAGGTAATCGCTTCTCCTAGAAATGGGCACGCATGGTTTGGTATTTTATTCTGGAATAAACAGCTTAACCAAGAGCATTATATTTGGTTTCTAAAACTTCCAATTGATGAAAACAGCTTATTAGTTACAGCAGCACGCAACCAATTTCTAGAAATCGTGGTTAGTGCATTAGGAAAAGAGTTAGAGCATGCTAAAGAAAGGCAAGCAGAACTTCCCGAAAACCCTTTTGTTTTTAAACCATCCCAACAGCAAATGGCTGACTTTAACGCCATTAGTAAAGCTTCACTTGGGCTAAATTTTGATGACAAACACCTAGCTGTACTGAATTATATTAAAGCTCCCTCTGTTCAAGATTGGCGAGCGCTTTCCTTGCAATCGATCAGTGATTTTGCAGTCCAAATGCAAACCTCAGAAGTGCAGCAAACATTTCTAGCTAAAAACCTTCATCTTATGTCACCCGCCTTTTTGGTAAGTATATGCACGAGCTTTGAGAATGTCAGATTAACGCACAATATCGTCGAATCGATTTTAAATTTATATAAACAAACTGAAGACGCACAACTAAAGTCAATGCTACTGCGCGCACTTTCGAAACAGTCTCACTCAGAAATACCATCACTCTTAGAGTCTGCAATTAAGAGTGATTCAACCAGCGTTTCGGAGCTAATTGTTATAGCAGGACGTTTTTGGCTGTACTTAACGGATCCAAATTTATTAAACAACTTCCTACAAGCCGCGGTCAATAAAGATGCATCGTTTGATTTATTTAAAGGACTTTATGCAGACTTAGTGCAAGTGCGTATACTGAGACCGCTTCTCTTAAACTTAATCCGAGATCCTCAGCAAAATGAGTCAATGGCGGAGGCTTTTGCCGACTTACTTGCTGATTACAAAAAAAATAGGCCTAGTTTATATGACACTGAGTTCACTAATAATTCTTTTGAGTATCGGACTAATTAGCTTTCAATTTTGGCGCTTGCGGGGCATTGCTGAACACTGTATTGCCTTTGCAAAGCAATATTGTGATAACAACAATCTACAGTTTATTTCGCTTGCGCGCCAATCAACTAAATTTACGATATACAAAGGCAAGCTTGACTGGAAAATAAGCTATACACTCGAGTTTTCAAGTAATGGTGAAGATGCTTATGAGGGTAAGCTGGTGTCAATTGGTAAACACATAGCGTCAGTAGAACTGCCCGTTTACAAAATAAACTAGGTATTGAGTGCCTGAATTGCTATGCATCAAAAGATTAAATTTTCATTCCCACAAAAGCGAAAGGCAGACTTAATGTCTGCCTTTCTAGAAATTTGAGCGTCCATCTCGGCGGTCCGTTGCTAAGAACATCATCCCGATCAAATCCTTTACACCCCTTTCCGTTTTTATCCCGCTAATCCGTAAGCAGGCATCACCCATCCATGTGAAGGTCCCTTATTCCATTCTCCGTTTAAAGGCATCATTCCAGTCCTATGCCTATTCTTCATCCTGAAGTTGTCCAGTTACAATCCTTTAATCCTTGATAACCTTTTCCTAAGGTTTCCCTAATACCCTGTTAGTCGTCCTAACCAACTCCCTTGGGATGAGTAAAGAATACGCCTAACAAAATTTTTCTAAAGAGACTTTTTGAATTTTTTTGTTTGTGACTACAGCTAAGAACACCTCCAAAAATCATAAGTAACTGAAATTTAGGGATTAAATAAAAAATAAAAATTAAATAAAGTTAATATTTAATTGAAAATCTCACATTCCTGTAGGCAATCTCTTACACAGCCAATCGAAAATTATCGATTCATTTCTTTCTGAACATTAATTTACCAGTGACTTTTCCAACGACAATATCTTTGACGGGCTCAAATTTTCCATCCTGAAAAAATGACAGACATTTAGGGAGGGTTACAAACACAGCAATTCCCTCTGTTTTTATACTTTCTTGAAGGAGACTTGCGATAGCATTCATTAGTATATGCCCGAGCCCCATATCTTGATGGTCGGTATGTACACCAATAAAGGAGAGCATATGATAATTTTCTGCAGGCACAGCGTCTCTAACCAACTCTTCCTTTGCTATCATCTGCTTGGTACCAAAAAAACCTGCGGTAAGCAGCATCTTCAGCTTCCAGTGCCAGTAACGCCCAGCACCAAAGGCGGCATCAGGCCCAATCAAACATGTAACAGCGATTAAACGACCCTGTTCATATAAGCCAATAATCGGTTGTTGTGCATCCCAAAATGCATTTAACTCTTCACGGATAGCTGAGCGCAAGCGGCTTTCGTAACCCTCTTTCTCGAAGTCAAAAATTTCGTTAAACAAAGGGTCATCAAAATATGCATTATATAAAATAGAGGCAGCGACATTTAAATCATCAACACTGATGTATTGAGCGCTAATATCGGATAATGAAGGGTGGTATTCGGTAGCATTCATGAAAAATTCCTTTGTTTTTTTATAACTGTAGAATATTTAACCGAACTTTTGTAACATTATTTTAACACTTTTTATATAATTTAAATCGATTTGCGTAGTTTGTCTCTGATCTTGGCTGCTCTTATAACAAAAAAACGCAAAGCAACTTCAAGATCACCTAGTTACTTTGCGGCCATTACTTGCGAATAGTCCCCTGTTAAATGAGGCTAAGAATTCAAGTTATAAGTATCGTTTAACGGCGGAGTCGCCCCAACCTTTGAGCTCATTATTAACAAAGACCAGTGGGGTGCACTCGTCTTTAGTAGTGAGACCATCATCGTCAGTCCTTTGGGTGCGATAATATAGGATTTGAACTTTGTCATCCTTAACTGCAAAAACTTCATTGAAGTCTGGTGCCCCTAAGTCGTTGCGAATAACGTCTTTCGATGTCTCTAGATCCAAATCGGCAATGTACTGACGGTTTCTTTTCTCGCGTTTTTCCCAATCACTGTAAGATGAGTAAGATGAATCATAACCATCGTCATCAATTTTTATCACGCAACCACTTAAACCAATTGAAGCCGCAAGAATCGTCAGTACTAGAACCTTTTTCATTTTAATTTTCCCTTGATATAAAATATTACTGCCAAACCTACAAAGAGGTTGACTCGAAATTTACTTGGTCAACCAATAATCGTTGTAATTACGAGTGAGTATTCAAATACCACGCCAAACTTTAAAACACTTAAATTTCAATAGTTTGCTTATATTTGAGCAATTTAAATTACAGCTAAGATAGTCATTTAGGCTATTATTTAGCAAATACAACCAAGTGGACAGTGATACTTGCAATGGACTTAACATCCGTATTGCTTCTGTGTAAGCAAATCAAAGAAAGTGGAAAAACGCCGTCAATGGGTTTAATAAAAGCAAAATCATCGCAGGTATTGCCTATACCTTTAATCGTTTCTGGATTAAAACGCTTTAAAGAAATGTCGCCAGCTGAAATCGATGAATTAAGAACACCAAACACCCAACAAGCTCAAAATTTGATTACAGAAAGCAAATCAGAAAATGAGCGAATCGTAGAACTTGAACGTGAAATAGTTGAGATAAAGTCAGAACTCAAAGAGATGAGGACTTTGCTAAAGGCGTCAAGCCATCGATAAATTCAGTTAAGCTCTCAGCAAGCGTCTCCTTTGGAGTCAAACCTATTTGCTCAAGCATAACCTTACTGCTTGCGCAATCGATACTGACAATGAAATCATCATCGTCAGTCGCGGCAAAAAATAAGGTTTCTGGTTGTTTCAAACGACGCTTCATCAAAACATGTGCAATTAAGTTACCTTGTAAACGCTCAAAATCGTGTTGATTCCAAACTTGAATTAAACTTAGCTCACCTCTTTCGGTCTTTGCTGGAAGATCTAAGCTATAGTATCTCGTAAAAAATATTGAGAGTTCTTCTGGTATCTCTAACTCAAGTGCGCTTGCAATATTATCCATTGAGTTTGCAACATCTTGACGCACAGGTCGCCATTCTAGCGTTTCACCTGTAACGACAGAATTACTTACGTTTTCTCGACAAATGTCTAAGCATGGAGAAGTCCACTCTTCGTCGAAATCCACTAACAATTGACTGTTGTTTTCACGCATAAGGTCGATATATTTATTGATAAATACGTCTAATGCTTGAGTAATCATGTATTAACCTTCATAAAACTATTAACAATAGTGTATCGCGTAATGTGAACGCTTGATAACAGAATTTACGTCGATATATAACTCACTAGAGAACTAAAGCAACGGCAGGTAGAAATCAGCGAATTTATTTGCCATTTGATGTTAATAAAAATTATATAGCAGAGGTTACATTGCAAAACTTAACACTAGGTAAAGAGGTTAAATACTCAGATAAATATGATCCGTCACTATTGCAGGCGGTACCACGCTCTTTAAGCAGAGATGCGATAAACCTCCCTAAAGTACTTCCATTTGACGGTTTAGACATTTGGAACGGCTATGAACTGTCTTGGCTGAATGCGAAAGGTAAACCTGTGGTCGCTATTTTGCGATGCGAAGTACCTGTTAGCTCGACAAATCTAATCGAATCAAAATCCTTTAAACTTTATTTGAATAGCTTCAATCAAACAAAGTTTCATTCATTGGCTCAAGTCCAAGAACATATCAGCAATGATTTGAGTGAATGTGCGAATGCTAAAGTAGCGGTACATATTATACCCAGTGAACAGTTTGATAGCCTTCAATTTGGCAAGTTCAAAGGCACGCTAATTGATGACCTAGATATAGAGATCAATGACTTTGAAATTAACCCTGAGTTACTCACAGTATGTGAAGAAAAAACACTAGAAACACTAGTCAGTCACCTATTAAAGTCAAATTGCTTGATCACCAATCAACCAGATTGGGGCAGCATTATGATTAAATACTCAGGCAACAAAATCAATCATGAAGGCCTATTGAAATACCTTATATCATTTAGACAACATAATGAATTTCACGAACAGTGCGTTGAGCGCATATTCCACGATATTATGACTCAATGTAAACCAAAACAACTTACCGTTTATGCCCGCTATACTCGCCGAGGTGGTTTAGACATAAACCCCTTCCGTTCAAACTTTGAAGCACCTTATAAAGATGCTCGCCTAGCTAGGCAATAAGGTCTATGACAACAGTCTCACCTAAAAAGCAACTGCTAGTCGCCAAACAACAACTTGATAAGTTGTCGGTGTACATCATCAATAGTATTAATTTTTACCAAGGTGTGCACCCAGAACTCGACATTGAATTAAGTAAACTAAAAGCACTTTTGTCTGGCAAACCAGAATATGACGCTGCCTCAGAGCTTACTGCTGAAATCAATACTCAGTTAAAACAAGACTCAAAACATCTAAAACAGCGTAATTTAGACGCGGTTAATAGCATAGAATCAGCGTTGAGAACGCTACAAAATACTGATAACGTGCCAACAGACACAAAAGATGAAATCGACAGATCCTTAAAAAGTTTAAAGACGAGCACTGATAGCCTTACTGCGCCTGTTGACGCCTTTAGCAAAGCACTAGGCTTATACAAATCCGCATTAGAAAATGTATCAAATAAAACATCCAAAATTGACGATGCAGAACTCAAAGTACTCCATGAACAAATTACTCAAGAGCTCAAAGAGTTAATCGCCCCATTTTACAATTCACACAAAACCGATGCTAACATTCGCGAAGTGTATCAAAAGCTCACTGTGGGTATCGATCACCAAGCCTTATTAGAATGTTGTTTAGTACTGATTCGTTATGTCATTCGAGATTTAATTCAAGAAGCAAATAGCACCAGTAAGCTTGTTGATAGCCTACACCGTTCTCTAACAAAAATCGGACAGGGCATAAAAAAGACAATTGAAACGTCGCAGTCTCGCTCTCAAAAACGCCAAGCGCAAAACAAGTCCATGCAGGCACAAATCAGCGCAATGGAAAGTGTGGTTTCTGATAGTGCAGAATTAGATAGTTTAAAATCAGAAGCGCAGCGTTACCTAGAAACTATGCAAGCATCTATCTCAAAAAATCAAAAAGAAGAGGTCGCGGAACAAGATAAGCTGCATACGCTACTTACTAAAATGCATGAGCGTATCGCAGAATTAGAGGCGCAAGCATATCAATATCAACAGAAGCTTTTTAAACAAAGAGCAAATGCGCTTGCTGATCAACTCACTAAACTTCCTAATAGAATGGCGTATGAAGAAAAATTGGCAAGAGAGTTAAAACTGATGGAAACAAATTCATCTGCCCTCACTATCGCAATTATAGACGTCGATCACTTCAAAAAAATCAATGACCAATATGGACATTCTGTAGGAGATAAAACTTTGCAAGTGATAGCCAGTAACATTAGAAAACACATAGATAAAAACTGTTTTGTCGCGCGTTGGGGAGGCGAAGAGTTTGTCTGTTTACTCCCTGAACACAATTTGGAATCATCGTTTGATGTTTTAGAAAGAGTCAGAGAGAAAATTGCATCACTGCCATTTAAATTCAAAGGTGAGCGCGTTCAGGTCACGGTATCAATTGGAATAGCTCAATACGAAGATACTAAAAATGTAGCGCAAACCTTTGAGCTCGCAGATAAACGCCTATATAACGCCAAATCAAATGGCCGCAATAAAACTATCATCGAATAGTTTATCAAAGTAACTAAAAGGATAAATGATGACTCATACTGTTCAGCTCAATCCAGTTGGTTGGATGAGCCAGTTATCACAACTAGAAGTAAGTCTCCTGCAACAATCCACCTCTAGTGAACTGTATCAAGTATTCAGAAACTGTTGCCTAGCCGTTCTTAACAGTGGCGTTGAAGAGGACAACTACGAAGATTTATTCGCGCCCTACAAAGACTTTGAAGTGCGCTTGGTGAGAAGAGAAAGAGGGGTAAAAATCGAATTAGTCAACCCACCAGAAGTTGCATTCGTAGATGGGAAATTAATTCAGGGTGTTCATGAACATCTCTTTGCCGTGTTGCGAGACATGCTTTACATGAGCACGAAACATGACCAAAGTCATCTATTAGCCCATCATCACCAGAGTAATTTAACCACCCATATTGTTTTTGATATGTTAAGACATGCAGACGCAATAGCCTCTAACGAAGGTCTCAATATGGTTGTTTGTTGGGGTGGCCACTCTATTAAATCTCACGAATACCATTATACAAAAGAAGTCGGCTATCAACTGGGCTTGAGAGGCTTCAATATTTGCACGGGTTGTGGTCCCGGCGCAATGAAAGGGCCTATGAAGGGAGCAACAATTGGTCATGCCAAACAACGTAATAAAACCGGCCGTTACTTAGGTATTTCTGAACCTTCTATCATTGCTGCAGAGCCCCCTAATGCAATCGTTAACGAACTTATCATCATGCCCGATATTGAAAAACGTTTAGAAGCTTTTGTAAGGATTGCGCATGGCATCGTAATATTCCCTGGAGGTGCGGGTACAGCAGAAGAATTGTTATATCTTTTAGGGTTGCTAATGGCTGAAAAAAATCAAACGCAATATATCCCTTTGATTTTAACTGGACCGTCTGAGAGTGAAGCTTACTTTGAAGCCATAGATGAATTCATTGGCAGTACGCTAGGCCCTGATGCTCAATCTAAGTATCAAATAATTACGGGAGCCCCTCAAAAGGTAGCGGCCATTTTGAGTTTGGCGCAAGAAGAAATTAAATTAAATAGAAAAGCCGCAAGTGACTCTTACAATTTTAATTGGACTTTGCATATCCCACCTGATTTTCAACAACCATTTGAGCCTACTCACCAAAGAATGGCGTCGCTCAATTTACATCTTAATCAAAGCAAGGCTGATTTGGCTGCAAACTTGAGAAAATGCTTTTCTGGCATTGTCGCAGGAAATGTAAAGGCCGAAGGCGTTGAGTTAATAAAACATTATGGCCCTTTCCAACTTAGCGGAGACCAAGCACTCATGAACAAAATGGATATCCTATTAAATTCTTTTGTTGAACAGGGTCGCATGAAGCTCCCGGGCAGCGATTACAAACCGTGCTACCAAGTGCATAGTTAGGTCTCTCGATGAATGATTAAAAAAGCGAGCTAGTTAAGAGACATGCAAATATCAATATAATGAATATCAACCAGATCCCCTACCCTAGTCTATTCGGCTATTGTAAAATGCGCGCCATAAAAAAACGCGAGGAATTCCAAGATGACAGAACAGAGAATTACAGTAATCCGAGGAGACGGCATCGGCCCAGACATTATCGATGCAGCCACTCAAATCTTAGACAAAGTCGGTTGTAACTTTAAGTATGACTATGCTGATGCTGGTTTAATAGCATTAGAGAACCATGGTGAACTGCTTCCACCCGAAACCCTTGAGTTAATTGCCAAAAATAAAGTGGCCTTAAAAGGTCCGTTAACGACGCCTGTAGGTGAAGGCTTTACATCGATCAACGTCAGTCTAAGGAAGCAATTTAAGTTGTATGCTAATTTGCGACCGGTCTTGTCATTTAAGGGGACTAAAGCGCGCTATGAAGATATCGATATTATAACCGTGCGCGAAAACACACAGGGGATGTACTCAGGCTTAGGTCAAGTTGTATCCGACGACGGCACAGAAGCTGAAGCAATGAGTAAAATAACGCGTGAAGGCGCTGAAAAAATTGTCGTGTTCGCCTATGAATTAGCCAGGCGAGAAGGTAGAAAAAAAGTCACAGCAGTGCATAAAGCTAACATCCTTAAATCGACTTCAGGACTTTTTCTAAAAGTTGCGAGAGAAGTAGGTGAAAGGTACCCAGATATCCAATCTGACGAAATGATCGTCGACAATACATGCATGCAATTGGTTATGAATCCTCATCAATTTGATGTCATCGTCACGACTAATTTGTTTGGCGATATTTTATCGGATTTATGTGCAGGTTTAGTGGGTGGACTTGGTATGGCACCAGGAGCCAATATAGGCGAAGATTGCGCGATTTTTGAAGCAGTTCATGGCTCCGCACCCGATATCGCAGGTAAAAATTTAGCCAATCCAACATCGGTCATTTTGGCTTCAATTCAAATGCTAGAATATCTAAACATGAGTGATAAGGCTGAACAAATCAGAGCTGCACTAAAAGATGTTATCGAGTCAGGCGACCGCACAACACG
Source organism: Glaciecola sp. KUL10 (assembly GCF_003203515.1). Taxonomy (GTDB): domain Bacteria; phylum Pseudomonadota; class Gammaproteobacteria; order Enterobacterales; family Alteromonadaceae; genus Glaciecola. The sequence continues at coordinate 225,461 of NZ_BGNG01000003.1, forward strand.
CGACCTGGGCGGAGAACATGGTACGACAGACTTTACTGAGGCCCTGCTAGAACGGTTATAAGAAACTAATGGTATTGCCAGTGTTCATCATACCCTTGAGTCCGACACTAGCATCTACAAACGAGTCGATCTGAACCTTATATAATCAGATCGACTCCCTCAGTCAAAACTATCCCGTAAGACAACTATCCAGAACATTCAAAACGTATTACTTTAAACCTGCAATTACGCACAAAAAATAAAGGAAATACTATGAAAGGAATCACTTTAAATAAATCGCTTATTACGCTTCTTGCAGGATTAACTCTAGCCTGTGGTGCAAACACGGCATTAGCAAACGCCGAACCTTTAAGCGAAACTCACATGCAAATAGAAACGAGCGCACCAATCAACCTCAATACAGCGAATGCTGAACAACTTAGTTCATTACCGGGAATCGGTGCTAAGAAAGCAACCCAAATTATAGAGTATCGCGAACTAAATGGTGATTTTGAATCTGTTGATGAGTTACAAAATGTAAAAGGGATTGGCCCCAAAATGCTTGCTAAGATCAGTTCTAAGTTGAGTGTTTAGATTACCATTAATCAACAAGCACCACTTGTAGTTGCATATACAAGTGGTCAAAACAAAGCCGACTAGACACGAGAATGTTAACTATTAGGTTTCAATTTATCTCGGAACCACTTTGTGATAATACTTTTTTCTCCTGAAATAACAGGATGAGCAAGATGCTTTGTTTTTTTGTTCGGATAACCATTAGGCAGTAAATTGTTCCAAATCAGTGCTCGACCACGCTTAGGTGTCACCGAAAGATTTAACAATGGAAACTCTGTTTCCCCCCCAGATTCCACATCATTAAGGTACACCATAAACGTCCAAGATCGCTGACCAAGTGAAGGGCAATTAGCTCTATTAAACGACGGGCTTCCAGGGGCAAAGTAGTCAGAGTGAATATTAAAAAAGTCACCATTTTGGTATTGCTGCACTTGAATCTGCTCCGCATTTAAATGACCGAATGCCATAGTGTCTGTGAGTTTTTTATCGATTACAACGGTATTCAGAGGATCACACTGCGCGAGTAAACAAGTTTTAGATTGCCTTTCAAGCTTTTGCTTTTCCTTGACCCCTATTACATCTGACGCAAAAAGGCGCTGTTTAGATAGGTTTATGACCCTTTCACAGTCCTCATCTGGAAAATAGTTATCAATGCAATATACTTGAGCTTTTTTATCTTCTAACTTTTCAACATTATGTGGGGAGCCAGTTGTTAAAAAATGAGGTTTTGATAACGCTTGATAAAAAGCTGTATTATAGACAAAATTAGTATTTAACTTTACTTTATTACCCAAAAGCGCGAGGCTTAGGTCATACGGAATGCCAGATAAAACCAGTTCTTTTAAAACATCTTCAGGCTGACGCCCTTTCTTTAACTCTGTTTTAGCGTGCCTTTTGAACAAAGATGGAACTTCTCTCATATACATACTTATCTGGTAAAATCTTTTTCATTAGGCTATCAGCTCAAAAAGCAACGAGTCAAATCATAAAAGAAAAAAAGCTGAATCGAATTGATATCAGCTTTCTATTAAATGGACGCTTTTTCTAACTATGCTTTATCTGCGAGCTCTTTTACAAAACTAACAAATTCATCACCAAGTTCGGGGTGGCGCATCGCATATTCCAAATTAGCTTTCATATATCCAAGCTTACTACCACAGTCATGGCTCTTGCCTTTCATGTAGTAAGCATCAACTTGCTCATGCTCCATTAATGAGTCAATCGCATCAGTTAGTTGGATCTCACCACCTGCGCCTGGCATAGTGGTCGCAAGCAAATCCCAGATTTTTTCAGATAACACATAGCGACCCACTACTGCTAAATCAGATGGGGCATCTTCCAAGTCCGGCTTCTCTACCATACGGTGCATTTTGCCTGATTCACCAGGCGCTAAATCTTTACCTTCTAAGTCCACAATACCGAATTTAGAGACATCTTCCTGTGCAACTTGTTCAACCATTACTTGACTAACTCTAGAGGTATTAAATTTTGATACCATATCTGCAAGGTTGTCTTTCTTAGGATTACTCGCCACATCATCAATGATCACATCTGGTAATACTACGGCAAATGGCGCGTCACCTATCATAGGTTGTGCGCATGCGATTGCATGACCAAGTCCATTTGCTACGCCTTGGCGCACATGCATTATGGTCACATCTTTAGGGCAGATTGCTTGGACGGCTTCTAGCAATTGACGCTTAACACGTTTTTCTAGCGTTGCCTCTAACTCAAACGATGTATCAAAGTGGTTTTCGATACTATTTTTACTTGCATGAGTTACCAATACGATTTGTTTAATACCCGCTTGCACACATTCATTAACCACATATTGAATTAATGGTTTGTCAACCACGGGAAGCATTTCCTTGGGAATTGCTTTGGTTGCTGGCAACATTCTTGTTCCAAGACCTGCTACAGGTATAACCGCTTTTTTAACTTGACTCATTTTCTACTACCTTTTCCTTAAAATCCTTTAACCGATAGACCACGGCCTATCGCGTAGTAATGCAATCCGTATTCCGAAACTGTTGATGGCTCAAATAAATTGCGGCCATCAAATATAACAGGCTCTTTAATCGTGCTTTTAATTAACTCAAAATCAGGAGCCTTAAATGCTTGCCACTCAGTACAAATCACCAAGCAATCTGCACCAGACAATGCCGATTCTTTTGTCCCCATCAAACTCAAGTCACTGCGATTGCCATAGATTCGTTGTGTTTCCTCCATAGCTTCTGGGTCATAGGCTTGTACTGAGGCACCTTTAGCCCAGAGATTTTCCATCAGTACACGACTCGAAGCTTCACGCATATCATCAGTATTAGGCTTAAATGATAGTCCCCATAGCGCAATGGTCTTACCTTTAACATCACCATTAAAGTGAGTCATGATGTAATCGAATAACTTTTCTTTTTGGGCATAGTTCACAGACTCAACTGCTTCTAAAACTTGAGCTTTATAACCCACCCCATTTGCACTACGAACGAGCGCTTGCACATCTTTGGGGAAGCAAGAACCGCCATATCCGCAGCCAGGATAGATAAATTGATAACCTATTCTCGGATCACTACCAATACCCTTGCGAACGTTTTCAATATCCGCTCCCATGAGTTCTGCTAGATTAGCCATTTCATTCATGAAGCTAATTTTAGTAGCAAGCATACAATTTGCGGCATATTTGGTCAGCTCTGCACTGCGAACGTCCATTACGATAATCTTGTCGTGATTTCTATTAAATGGCGCATATAGTTCTCTGAGCTTCTTTTCGGCTTGCTCTGAGTCTGTTCCTAAAATGATTCTATCTGGACGCATACAATCATTGACTGCAGCGCCTTCCTTTAAAAATTCAGGGTTTGATACGACATCAAAACTAACATCTTTATTTAGTTTGTTAAGTGTTTCAGTAACCTTTGCAGTAACACGGTCAGCGGTTCCAACTGGCACAGTTGATTTGTTAATGATGATTTTATGACATTGCATACTAGTTGCGATGGTCTCTGCAACCGCTAAGACATATTTTAAATCCGCTGAACCATCTTCATCTGGAGGCGTTCCAACTGCAATAAAAACTACGTCGCCGTGCTCTACGCCCATCGCTGCATCAGTGGTGAACTTAACTCTGCCCTGTTCAAAATTAGATTGTACAAGGGGTGTTAGTCCAGGTTCGTAGATAGGAATGATTCCTTTTTCCAAGTTATCTACTTTCTGTTGGTCAACGTCAATACATACGACGTCGTGACCTACCTCAGCTAAAACTGCGGCTTGTACTAACCCAACATAACCAATACCGAAAACTGTTACTTTCATTTTCCTTCCTTTTTTAATCACAGTATCAATGCTTAATACCGCGGACTATAAAACTTGAACATTACAAAACGGTGAAATCAGTCTTGTTAATATTGATGTAAAAAGCTATTTGTTTAGTGCCATACCTTGTAAGCACCCGCTCTTTTCATAATTCCGTCGCAAATTCCTTGCCACATATATTTAGCGCGAAGTATTTTGTCTTTTTCATTCAACAAATTCACGAGGACTCGCAAGGGCAAAATACCCAAATTCCTGAGCTTCCAATATCGAGGGACATATTCTCTCCTCGATAAAATGAAAATATTTCTAAACTGATAGTAAAGTCTTATTGGTTTACCGACTTTATATGTCACGCCCAAAAAATTGCTGCGATGCTCACCCATTGTGTGACGCATTTTAACATCATTAGCTATCGCTATCTGGTAGGAGTTCAACCTTGCACGCCAACACCATTCATGATCGACGCCATCAATAAATAGGCTTTCTTCTTTTAAACCTACAGCGCTAAGCTTGGCAAGCGATATCATCATACCGGAACTTATTATTTGTGGTACAAATGACAGTTCATTCTCTGTTAACAAGGCTTTTTGAACCTTGGGATGCTGTTCATCATTGGTAAATGAACAAACTATCCTTGGACCAACCGCAACTAAACTGTCAGGGTATGCCCTTAATTTGTTGACCAGTTGGGGGACCATACTTGAGGGAACTTCGCTGTCTTGGTCAAGTAGCAAAGCGTATGCGCACTCATCTGCGAGTAAATCTGACAAACCAACGTTTTGAGCCGCAGCCACCCCTTTATTCGATTTAAAATGGTGGTAATGTGTATTTTCAGGAGGAAGGGTTACTTTTGAAGCGACTAAACTATTATCCACAATGCTCAACGTATCAACCATTTTTGACACGGTATTAATAAGCTCATTCGCCTCTTTAAGCGAAGGGTTGTAAAGTACTATCACAGCACCAACTCTCATTTATTTCCTCTATTCAAAAAGAAACGGTCGATCTTATATGCAAACTTTACAACAAATGACGGCATTAGACGAAGACAAAGTACAGAAACTGCATAAATTAAATAACGTACACGAGTTCGTTTTAACAAGCGCATTGCATAAATCCTTGCTTTGAATTCATTTACAGATTTACTAAATCCTCTTCTTTTATAAAAATCATCGACGCGACGGAACTTCAAAAGCGCACTTGTTAAGTTTGTAAATTTAAAACCCGCACTAGCTAGTTCTGACCATAAAAAGTAATCTTGTGTATTAAGCAGATGTTCGCTATACCTGAAGCCATGTTTGAAAACATTGAAACGTAAAACAACGGTTGGATGATTTAGAGAACATCTTTTTGGAAGCATTCGTTTGATAGCTTTATCACTCACTGGCAACGTTCTGGCGCCAACAATCCTACCTGCCTCATTAATCTCACACAGTGCACTGCCTAAAACATCAATGTGCGGATGCGCTTCTAAAAATTCTATTTGAGTTTGAAAACGCTCTGGCTCGCTAATATCGTCTGCATCCATTCTAAAGAAATAGACAGGTGAACTTGCTAGACTCCAGTCAATAACAAAATTCATAGCTCTGCTAAGACCTTGGTTTTCAACACATTCCACGACCATGATACGCTTATCAAGTTTAGCAAAGCGAGTGACAATTTCACGAAGGTCGTTGGACACTGGACCGTCGATCACAATAGCAAAAACAAAGCCTGTATAGCTTTGATCTAAGATACTTTGTATGGCCTGCTCAAGCCATAACTCTTTATCAGCTCTATAAACTGCCATCGCTACTATAGCTTGTGGCTGAATATCTACTTGATGTTCTTTTTGTATTTTGTATGTTTGTGGCAAAGCGAATTACTATTAAAAAATCAACGTCACATTTTAATGGGTTAATTCATTATTGATAGTAAAATTTTCATACTTAAGCGTTAAATTTGGATTATATGCGGGATCGTGTTCTATGTAAGCTTTCCAAGTTGTCTGTAAATACTCTACTTCAGCAAAAAAGCGTTTCTTTTTCTCATAAGTGTCGTCATGCCCCCGTGAAATAGACTCATGATGAAACAACACTGCTTCTGCACAAAGTAAATTGCGTTTACCAGACTGATTTATGCGCAAACAGAAATCTACATCATTAAATGCAACCGTTAATTCTTTTTCGTTCAACCCGCCCACGTTTTCATAGTCCTTCTTTTCCACCAATAGGCAAGCGGCAGTCACCGCACTGAAATTTTGAGTAGCAATTGCTCGGTTCATATATCCAGGCGCATCGCGTTGAAAATATTTATGTGCGTGCCCTGCGCCACCTCCATATCCCATAACAACACCAGCATGTTGCACCAATCCATTAGCAAAAAGTAGTTTTGCGCCGACGCATCCGATATCTGGACGTAAAGTATGGACAAGCATTTTTTCAAGCCAATTACCGTTTATCACTTCAATGTCATTGTTCACTAAAGCAATGACTTCACCTTTTGCGTGCGCAACTGCAAAATTATTGATAGCTGAATAGTTAAAGGGATGAGGATACTTTAATACTCTTACATTCGGAAGCTCGTTCACACTTTCAAAGTATGTAATCGCTTCGGGGTCATCTGATCGATTATCAATTAGTAATATTTCGAAATTTCGGTAATCGGTTTTATCCAATATAGAGGTCAAACAAGCTTCGACTAAGTCTTTAGCATTGTATGTTGGTATTATCATGCTAACCATTGGTTGCTCACTCAACGGAAATAGTTTGGACGTATCGTCCACGATTTGCTCATCTGGTTCAGTAAGCTTATGATGATGTAGCAGCACTAAAGGAATATGCCCAACTTTTATTGCCATATCTTGCAAATACGCTTGCTTAAAAAAGTTTGCAACTGAATCTCTCGAAGCAATTAGCGAGTCAATATGAGTTAACCTTGCAAAGTAAAACCCAGTGCGAATATAGCCTGTAGATAATTGAAGGTCTGGGTTCCAATCAGGTAAGAACCTGGGAGCGTAACGATTTTGGACAGCCTGAGTATCAGTATCCACGTATATAAAATCCGTTTGAATTTTACAAGTAGCGATATATGCAAAACAATCAGAGTGCAGGCGTTCGCCTTGATATAAGACAAAGCCAGATGTCTTTTTTAATCTCATATCAACTTTAGCCAAATCACACACAACTTCGATATCCGTCAGCAACCAATTTAGCGAAGTAATATAGGACTCAACCACCGCTCGTTGTTTTGGCTGACAAAGTAACACGATCATTTCTGGCAAAACAGTTTGCTGATTTATTGACTTTAGAGAGCAGTGGCACATATCACCGTCCCAATCATCAACAAGAAGCAGCACAGTATGAACAGGCGTAACGATAGAAACTTCACTAAGTCGATCATCAATCAAGCGTTGTTGATATCGCATATTTCTTGAATAATCTTCGTCGAGAGGTTCGTCACTAATGGTTACCTGCCTCGCTTCAGCTAACGTAGCGTTGACCGAGGGGTGCATACCAACTTTGCATAGCAAAGCGGTATACCAGCTGCTTAATAAAACACTTTTTCTAAAAGGTTCCCTAGCCCATTCTGGAAAGAATTGGACTAACAGCCATATTACTTTTACTAGATAATGCATTGCACTTTTTCTCTTTAAGATCTATGAAACGACAAACGCTCGACTACTCTAAAAAGTAGCGTGCAATGCAATGAGCAGCATTACGTGTAGTTTGTTGCTTAACGACTTCATACTGTCGAGCTTGTTGTTGTGCTCTTGCATCCTCATTTTTGAGGTAGTGCAATACCAAAGCTTCTAACGAAGCGTGGTCTGTAAAAGTCTCACCTCGATACCAACTTTTTGCATCTGAGTTATTATCGCAAAGCACAAAACCACCAGCACTAATCAAATCCACATATTTATGACTGACTGCACCAGTATCGTTCATATTGTGGTGATGATCGTTGAGATTAATTTTGGCTTCTTTAGCAAGTAAGGGAATTTCTTCATAAGGCACACTTTTAGCCACCCAATATTTTTTTGCTGCTGGATTGCCTGGGTAAAGAGACCAATTAGGGCCGATGATTTTCAGCCTTAACTGATATTTTTCTACAATATCAATAATTGCTTCAACAATTGGACGTACACGGGGAGTTCCCATGAACGCAATATCACAAGTATATTTAGGTTTGTGTTTTTCGCTCGGTTTAAGCGAAGAAAAAGGTCTCAATATTTCAATAGGATGCTTTGTTTCAAAAGCTAATGACTCGTTTGAAGTGTTAGCTTTTGCAGCATAGTAATCTAGTACACCTTCACTTGGAACAAAGACGCGCGAAAATTGATTTAAGGAATTCAATTTTTGGAAATGACAATAAATCAATGCAATATTATTTGCGGAAGGGTCGAACTGCCCGACCTTGGGATAATGTTGCTTGAGAGGACCACCTAGAAAATAAACTCTATTTTTGGCTCCCGCTTGATGAACATGTCCCATACTCTCGAGCATTTCTTTGAGATTGACGTATAAACGATAGTCATACCAAGTCTCATCTTTGTGAGGTGAAGCGATACAAAACTTTGCCATACGGTTTCCTTGCGCTACATGGACTGATCTTGCTTTTGAGCAAGTTGCGCCAACAAATATCGCTCTCTAAGTTTATTAATCATCGGTCCATTAGGTCTCAAACTTTTAGCTTGATTAATAAGGTCAACACATTCATCGATATCTTGATGATAAGCTTGTACAGCTAAATCTCGAAGTAAATCGGCGTCGTTTGGGCGAGCAAGTACTTGTTGACGTCGATACTCAGTGAAGAACTGAGTAAGGTGTTTGTCTTTTACACCCGCGAAGATACTCAGCATTACTTCATAGTGGTCGTTCACAAAGCACTTCACCTGCTCAAGCGTTTTGTTGTATCTAGCCTCGACAAACGCTTTAGCTGTGTGATAATCATCGTGAATATTGCAGACTGACAAGAATTGGTCGAACAACTCGGTTCTATTCTGATACAGCGCGCCCTTTAAGGTAACCGTTAAACGTTGTTTTTGATCATCTGGAAGACCATTGCGATTTTCTTTGAAAGGAAAAGTACTGCTTGGACGCCCCCTTAAAGTTAATGATATATATTCCATTTGGCTTCTATTAGCCCGGTGAAACACAAAGCTTTGTTTTAATGAGCTTCCTGTATCGCACAATGCTTGTTGTTTCTCACTATGCTCTTGATATTCGCTGTTATCCGCGAGTACCACCTTCTGATTATTTTTAAAACTCGAAATATGCAGACGAACCTGGTCAATACTGACACCTACAGGATAAATGCACTTACCTAAAGGGGACAAATACCCTTCCATTTTGTCAGAGAGTAAACTAAATGGAATATCGCGGCCAAAATCAACCAACCACTCTAAGTAAACCACATCATTAGGATTAAAACTGTCTATGAAGCTTTTCACATTGCTTTGGTCACCTTGATGAACCCAAAATTCATCGATATCTAAAAAACAAACATGGGTGTATTCACCCTTGTTTTTAAGCTCTTCTAACACCATCGCATAAATAATAAACTGAAGTCTTTCGGCTGCTTTGGGACCTGCCCCATCCACCCAATCAGCTTTTACAAAACTAACTTGAGGATAAGCTTCTGACACCTTTTTTAGCAACTCAAGACTATTATCGGTTGTTCGATTAATATAAATATCGATCGCATCAAAACCACAATTAAGATGATGAATTAACCATTCAGCGAAATATGCTGATTCATCTTTTGCAATTGCGACAAGCTTTACTTTGCAGTTCGTCGATTCACTACTACTGAGCATCTGATATCGCTAAGTTTTGCAATATATCATTTAGAAGACTTTGTACATTGCTGCTGAGAAACCATTCCGAACTGGCAATTTGAATTTCTTTTCGTTTAACCGCATTCTGATAATTGTAAACATGGGCGCCGTATTTATCTGACATTACTTTTTCTGAGCGAACGTCTATAAAATAATTCCCAACGTTGATTTGAACAGTGTGTTCCCTAATCAACTCAACCAACGAATCAAGAACGAGTGTATCTTTGTGTTTCAAATAAGCTAATCTGATATTTCCACCATCAAGGATACCGGCTTGTTTTGCGAGTATATTTAATGCACGAACGATTTCCACATCAGCCAATGTCATTGACTTGTTTGTAGACTCAGCGCTTTGTTCAGATATCGCAAAAGAATCATCCCACTTTATATCCAATAGGCTTAAAAAGTCGTTTATGAGCGTATCTCTGCCCACACTACTTTCATAATCCAATACCGAGACGTTATTGATACCAAACACTTGTGAAAACATCCCTACCTTCAAATCCGGCGACAACATTTGACTGGTGCCAGGACGAGCCAAATGTTCATGGTAATATTGGAAAAAATCAATTGTTCCACCATGTTTTATCACTTCTTGCCAAATTGAAAATAGCTTTAAACTCGCTCTTCTCCACGTGTAGATTACTTTAATTTCAAACCCTTCGAAGCATTGCTTAAAGTATTCAAAATCTTCTTTTGATAACGATATGTAGTCTTCGCTTGAAAGTAAGAAATTGTTGTCGGTTTCTTTAAAAAATGCCACATCATCTTTTGTAATCTCGCGGTTGACAATATTGTCACGAAATTTGTGATGCCCAAAAATCTGAACGTAACGCTTTGGATAGACCAAATTTTGTTTGAACAAGTTCGCTTGATTATCAAGCATGAATTTTTGAAGTGCCGTCGTACCTGTTTTATGCGGACCGACGTGCAAAAAAATTGTATTCATTATTAATTTCCAAAAAGAGGATAGCGGCCGTATTTACTCATTAAGCTTCCCCATTTAATTATATCTGGCTCATCAAGCTTGTGTTTGGTCACTGCGTTTGGCTTCATACCCGCAGCGAGCCATTTATCTTCAGGGTGCAAAATATGCATATTTGTGAATCCATAGTCACCGCAGACTTGAGCATCGGAAATTACATTATCGCCAACATGCACAATGCTTTTTCCTAACTGGTCAATTGTCTCGCGAAGCATTTTCCACATACTGCCATTGTCCTTCCTCAAACCCAGTTCACTAGAAACAAACAGTTTATAGTGAACGGAAATTCCGATATGCCGAAGCATCAAACTGATTTGATGCTCAGTATAGTAAGTATCACTAACAAACCAGATTTCTCTGCCAACGTCACTCAACTGATTGACCAAGTTAACCATTTCGTCTTTGCCAGAGATGGACTGCAAATCATATTCAAACTCCATTTGCATCCACTCTTGTGCTTGCGCAGTTTCACAATGAAGTCTTTGTGCGACTTCAGTGTATACTTCCACAATATCCACATCGCCAACAAAATTCTTATTTTTTCTACACTGCAACTCTGATTCGTTTCGCAGCTCAACAAAGGCCTCTGGAGATGATACTAAGTCCAAATCAACCAGATGCTTACCTACTTGAAATTTAGCATAATCTGCGAAGATGTATTCTCTTCGCAAAATGGTATCAAACACATCAAATGAAATTATTTCGAAATTTCTTAATTCTGAAAGCAGTTGATGTGGCGGTTTAGCATAATTGGTAAAGGCGTAGGTTTTATCCACCGTGAATTTGGCTGAAGGTGGGTGATAAAAGAACTGTTGGTAGCCTTGCTTTTCAACCAAAAGACCAATAGCCCGCTCTAACGCGTGTAAGTACGAACCATCATTTGGCAAGGGCTCAACTGGAAAATCTTGATACTCGTACTCTTTTTCGAAAAGAGGTTTTAGGGCTTTAGGACGGGCCCAGAACATACCACCCACTGGGTAGCTTAAAAAGTTGGAGTCAATTTCAATACCCCATTCATCAATAAAAGGACGCGCATGAGACTTATTGCAAGTCCAATGGTTCACCCAGCTAGGCATCATCCAAAAAGATGTGGGATAGTACATCCCTAGGTCTTTATGTTCATCGAAGAGTCTCAAGATACAAGATAAAACATGCCTATCAGCGAGCAAGTATTGATGCAGATAATCAAACCACTGTGTCTGTTCTCTTCCTGAGTACAATGACTTTTTGGAGTGAAGGTGACACATCAAATCGTATTCTAAAAGTTGTTTTGAAAACTCCACTAAAAATGGCCCAAAATTACGCCCCTGATTTGGCGCAATTGCGGTAGTGACTTTATTAACCGTATTTAGTGTTGAAAAAGTAGACTTGACCTCAGCTTCTATCTCTTTGCTCGCACAAGTGACAAACACATCCACTGAGCAGGGTAATTGAGAGAGGGAATTTGCAAACTTTTCAATAAAGTCAGGATAAAAAACATGCAAGCAGATCGCGATACTTTGTTGCGACCAGTTTTTCGTTTCCTTTGGCACCATGAAAGTGTTGGGCACCCAACGTTGAATCGCGTTGAAGCGCCTACGTTTATCTTTCTCACCATGGTAAATATAGTGCAAAAGAGGACTAGTACCAGCGTGATACACATCGATGTTAGCGCGTTGGTAACCTTCAGTATCAAAAAGCGCTGATGGGTTCACGTTTGAAAACGTTGACTTATGTAAGTAGTCCTCAAACGCTGCCATTTCTGTCGGAAATGCACCACAATGGGCTTCGTAATATACCCTATTGAATAGGCCTCTTTGTCTACAATAATTTAATTCGTGAGCTCTTATCGCTGCCAAGTGCTCTTTTTCTTGCTCTTCCTTGCTTGGTGACGTGTCTAGCGCTGGATTGGAATCGATAGTATCTTCTATCTTTTTATCGTCATTGATTGTCATTATCGGTACTACACTTTAAACAAATTAAGAGGATTTACGTTTCCGTTGCCTGAAATAGCGTCGTCTACGTCAAATAAGGGTCTTACCGCTGCCGGAATGAACTGGCTCTTAGTTGTATAGTGCTTATACAAGTGCTCTATTTCATCCAAGGTAAATCTGACGCCATTTTTTAAGTAGCTAACGACTGCGTCCGTTGCTCCATTAAAGATCATCTCAAGTTCGGCGAAATTAGCTTGCGTGTACGAGTGCCTGCCATAAAATTTGATAAACTGAGCAGCACCGGGAATGCTTGATTTCTCAATATCGACAAACTGGCCATTAGGTGAGGTGAGCAATGCTTCTAAAAAAAGAGACTTGTCTAACATATGGTAGCCATCGCCCATTTTAACTCGGTCTTTAAAAACGCATTCCATTGTCGCCGTTTTACCGTGGTAATTGTAGTCACCCGCTTTGGTGGTAATAAAATACAAACCATGTGTACTTTGCCCCAGTAGATGCGTGAGCAATTTTTGAATAGTGCCAGAGTAACCAACATCTACCAAAATAAGCTTTTTATCTCTTGGCAATGAAAGACTTCGAATATAATCAAAATAGCTACTTCTGCTCTTTGCTACCGCTTTAGACAAGGCCGCCAGTTTCATTGAAAATAGCGTGGTAATTTCTTCAAAATCATTGGGTAGTGAATATTCTTTTGCTAGCTCATCTTCAGTAAAAATCTCAAGTGCTACATGATGAGTAAAACCAAAACGAGCAACTAGCAAGCGATCAAGCGTCCCTTCAAAATTGTGCTTTAAACTAAACTCCCAAGTACTCGGATCTGCTATGCATATTCTGAAAAGAAAGGTTCTTGATGCCAGAAAATAATCATACGTGTTTTGAGCAATGAGGTTGTGTGAGATCAGTTTGGAATATACATCATTAAAAAAATAGCCTTCTCGGGCGAGAAATAAAATGTGTGCATCTGGGTTTACTTTTAAGACTTCATTTAACTGGTGGAAATACTCACTACAGATTGGGCCAAGGAACTCAAAGCCGAAATCGCCCAGCACCTTTTGTTTATTTATCATTTATTATTAACTTTAGATGAGTGGTTGATATTATTCGGCAAATGTTAGCATAAAACGCGCTAGCTTCGCCAAAGATTATCAAGTTCATTCAGTACATTGTGAAAACGTAAGGCTTCATTATTGAGATTGTAAGAGCAGCTGATACGTTTACCTTTCTCTGCCCGAATTTTAATGTCTTCGCTCTTAGACATGTTCCATCCTAAGTGTATCGCTTTTTTACAACCATCAAGTGTGTTCGCGCAAAGTATAGCGTTGCTACCTTTTTTCATGTATTCGAGGTTTGCAACACAATTAGGCACTATCGCAACATTAGAAAGACTCATTGCTTCAATACCCGGCAAATAAAAACCCTCGGTTTTATTGGGTAACACTAAGGAAATATTTGCACGCGCCATATCAGCAAACACGTTTTCTTTCGGAACAGTCTGTTTTGTTAATTTAACTCTAAAACCAAGTGAATTAGCGTACTTTGCTAAGTGTTCTCCCCAACCGGGCTTCTTGTTTGCCAGTATATATAAATCAATGTCTTTGTCAGACACAAGCAATTCAGGTATTTCATGCCCCATCTTGATTGTTATGACGGGGCCATTAGCAAATGGTTTTATGGCTTCCTCGACAGCTTTTGAAACACATATTCTAATTGCTTTATGTTTCAAAAAAGCAAAGTGTGCCTGACTTGGATCGGCATGTCTCAAATGTTGAATCAGGTTTATTTTTGGCTGATGCTCATTAAAAAAGGGTTGGTAGGCACGCCAATCTAGCCCAGCAAGAAATATAACATCAGCTTTGTCCGGTTGATATTGCTGCTGCCAACGTTGCTTGATGACATCAAAAGGGCTTTGTAGCTCATCTCGGCTTTGGATATATAATTCAGAATCAAAGTGCGGATGCGCACTGCAATGCTGTAAATAATCGAACACTTTTTGGTGCCCTCCCGTGTACCCCATATAATCACGGTAAAAACTAACGATTTTCAAGTATTAACGCCTTTATTTTAATATTACAATTTTAGCAATTCAGTTAATTAAATTTCAAATCCGACATAGTTCATATCAAGAATATGCTAACTTAGTAATTAATTGCGAGACAATCAAATCAGTATTCTTTAAACATGTAAATTTAAAAATGAGGAACCGTGGTTAATTTACACATCATTGGCGTACAAAAAGGAGGGACAACGGCGCTTTCAAGTTTTTTGGATGAGCATCCTGATATTTTTTTACTGAAAAATAAAGAAGCACATGTCTTTGATGACCCCGCTTTTTTGCGTGCCACACATAAGATGCAATTTGCAAAAAACAAATATAAAACCTTGAGTACCGACTATCAAGGTCAGAAATACACCCTAGACGCTACGCCTATTACTCTTTTCAATCCCGTTTTTTTAGCACATTGTTATCGTTATAATCCCAATGCAAAATTTATAGTCGTGCTACGTGATCCAGTAGAGCGCGCGATTTCTCACTATCAAATGTCCTTCGTTCGTAAACAAGAAGCCAAAAACATGTTGTTGAGTTTTTTGTTCGAGCAACTAAGATTGCAAAAGCACACTAGCGATTGGCGATTTACTTCTCCCTTGCGTACCCAGTCATACCTCAGCAGAGGTCTTTATTCTACTCAGTTAAACTCGTTATTTCAGACTATTCCCGCGAATCAAGTATTAGTGCTATATAATCAAGACTTGCGTGAACGACACGAAGAAACAATGAAAAAAATATTTTCTTTTTTAGAGCTAACAAAGCATAAGACAAAAGCCAGAGAGATATTTAAAGGAGAATCATTGCCGAACACTTTCATTAATCGACTAGCTAAGCAATATGCGAAAGCATATTTCAAAATAAAAAAAGAGAATCGCCGAAGCTGGGATACGATTATACAAAATGCTCAGACATTAGGTGATGCATAAACTGAATACGACCTTTGGCTTTAGAAACTAAATTAATCAAAAACGAGTGCTCATCCGAGTACTCGTTTTTCAATACAGCCCTCAAAAAACTGCTCTTCACCATAAAACTTTTTTGGGTCGGGTAATAAATTGGATAAGACTGTATATCAAGTAATGTGTCAGGGTGGTAACTCGGTAAAACCGCTTCTAACTCGCTTTGTTCAAAGTGCTCAACTCCGCCAAATTCATAGCCTAAAAGGCTATACCATGTAAGCACTTCTCGATTTCTATCTTTTGAGGCTCTAGTATCATTACATTGGATAAGCCCAATGACTTTGGCAGTTGTGCGTGAAACGAGGTTATTCAACAGGACACTGCAACTTAAACTCTGGGGCCTTTTAAGTTTGTGGTGAAATTCAACTAATCCTTTTAAATTATATGCCTCGAGTATTTTTTCGATGTCCGCCTGTTTCTCCTGATGAGAGTACAATGCAAACTTTGGCATTAGCTTGGCACTAGTATTGTTTAATAGTGCATCTTGGTATAGCTCGGCAAATAAGCAGGCAAAACACTCAAAAGATTCAATCGATTCGATGTTTATCGCGAACACACAGTCGTTACGTCTAAACGAAACGCACGGAGTTTGGTTCAAAACGACATTACGTGATCGGCCTTCAAAGCCATTTTCTAATACATAATTAACGATATTGAGTGGAAATACCTTGCCCCAATGTTTATAAATAATCATAGAGAGCGTATCAGCTGGCTGTTCAGCTATCAGGCTTGTTGCATCACGTAACCATTTTGCATTATCTTTGGCCAAAAAGTTAACTCTCAGATTGAGTAAATCTAGCACCGCGCCAAGTTGCTCGTTTTCGTAGCCGATAGATAAGATGTTACTGTAGTCTAAGGAGTGCGGCTGCAAAGCGAACCTATGTTTAAGGCCTAAGTGAGGTTTGGATTTTCGTTCAAAGTCATCAAGAGTGTCTGCTACCTTTTGCCAATCATGCATCGGCAAGTTTATCTGTAATTCAGCAAACAGTTTCTTAGCATCAATTAAACGGGCTTCGGCAATTAAACCATCGATTAGCAAGGTGTAGCTCTGTATGGATTCATGTGGAATTGACTTAAATTTGGCAATTGCATTGAGTAAATGAGTTGCTAACTTAAAAACACCGAGCTGCACATAATGCTGATGCAACAAGATTAAACACTTACTATAATCCCAGTATTCACCGTCTACTTTTCGATAAGTGCTAAAAAGTAACCTCGCCGCTTTAAACAAACAAAATTCTCGTAAATGGGCTTCTATAGGGCTAACTGCAAAGCTATTTGCTTGTGCTATGTATTCGTTTGGATGGGCCCTACTTTCAGTCAGTAATTCAATGGTAAGTGCAATGTGATTGTCTGAGTTGAGTTCCAATTCTTTTTGATACGCTTCAGAGTAATACTTTGGGAGGTCATTTAGCTGTCTAGTTGAAAACGGATTGGCATTAACCAGTTGTTCATCGTCCAAGTCTAGCCAATCTGGTTGCTGTTCACAAAATAGAGTCCATTTGTTAATTTGCCAACCAAGGCTCTCATCAATAGCCCAGCAAAGCATTGCTCTCATCTTTAATACTTTTGTTACCAGCCATAGACCTTGGCGATGCGCTACCTTGGCGATAGAAAAGTAATCGTCTGCATGCTGTTTAAAATCATCACCAAGATCACGTTCTAATACCGCATAAAACCATGATGGTTGAACTCTTCTAATAGGTATTCGCAACAACGCACCTGCAAACTCAGACCACGTTAATTTTTCGAAATGGAAACGCGTTTCAGCAAAAACATTTTCAACACTCATCACTTTAGGTTTTGAACGGTTTTCATTTGAACTGGCAACTAGTTTGGGGTTGAATGCCGTGCGCGAACTTGAGAACTGGTGTTGCTGATTTGAATGAGTAACGTCAGCAACTTTATTTAACTCACTGTATAAGTCATCTAAGGCTTGAATTTCTCGACAATCAAGATGGGCTAGATGTATATCTGTCGGCACGCTAGTAAGTAGGTCTGGTCTATAAGTACTTAAACTAAAATGATTTGGTGTTAAACCAAAAGCGTTAAGTTTATCGAGCGTATCGAGAGACTTTGAACTCGCATTTAATTGAGCAAATGCGCCTGCTGCAAAAGCTTCTTGAGAAATAAGAAAGCAGTCTTGCGGATGCTCTTTTATGAACTCTAAAATGCGTTGGTTAGCACTAAGCCACATTTTATAAGCCAAACTCGGTTGCTGCCAAAAACTAAAGTTTAAGGTATTTCTTGCAATAGGATGCGCATTGTTAAGTAAATGCCTAGCGTGTCGATTGAGCAAAGAAAAACAAGCAGTACGCCAATGACGAAAAACGAACACAAACTTGATGCGTGAATGCTGTTTAGCGCTAGCTGCGACTTGCCAATCTTTTAAAAAGTGAGTGGCTCTTGGATCTTTTACACCAATTAACTGTTTAGTTGAACGATTTCTTTGCTCGAGATAGCTTGCTATGTAGTTTGGCAACCAAATGGGCTTAATTAAAGGAGAAGAATCATGATACCGCCAATCCACCCCGTTTAGTGAATAGACTTTATCATGCAACCTAACCACAGGCATATCTTCGACATGACCGAGGGGGTTACTGAAGGTAGCGCCCATTAATTCATCGCCCATATTAAAACCATTAGCGGTGAGTGTTTGAGCCAACAATGAAGTTCCAGAGCGATGAAACCCAGTAACGAGATAAAATGATTTCATTTCTTAATCAATATTACTGAGTAATTGATTTAAGCGCCCGCTTATATCATTTAAGCTATAAAAACCTTGGGTATTTAAGTTAAGAATAGCCTTAGATTGATTCTTCAAAATCTTTAATTCCTCTGGCTTAAATTGACGTTCAGGGGTATTTAAAGATTCTAGTTTAGCTTCATTTAGTTCACAAGCATCAAAAAGGCACTTACCTCCACTGCTTATTATATCCTCGTACTTGATAACTGGTGATTTAGAGTGTTTAAACTGATGACAAAACCATTCGTATATCCGCATTTGACGCCAGAACACACCATTTTTTTCAAGAGTCTTTGCAAGATCAGAATCAAACTTTTCAGCCGCGGGTAATCTACCTTTTGAAACAGGAAGGTTAATACTCCACCATGACATGAAAACATCGACAGGATTGCGAACAATACAGGTAACTGCATAATGTTCATTTAAGGATGTCAAATTGGCAGTAAACAAAGCGTTTTGTTTAACAAATAGATTAAACGCTGTACCCTTATATTCAGTCAAGTTAATCAACCCTCTCGATGCAGAAGTAATTCTTTTACCTGTTAACTTACTCCTTTCAGTCGAAACGGGGTTCGATATGGTTGTACCTTCTACATCACCGTGTTCAAAGGCTTCACCTCGAAAAATGGCTGTTTTAAGAGCTTTAATTTTTTGTCTAGGGTTTCGATCACATTTTCTTTAACAGTAACACTTGAAGGATCAATTGGTTCATGAAGAGCAATTGTATTGGCTTGCTGATTAATTATGTTACAGCACAAGGTCGTCCCTGACCTAGGAATTCCCGTAATTAACTTAATGCCAGGCACAATTAATTAGACCTAATTTCCAATTCACTTGTTACTGGTGGTGCATCACTTAACAAGGAAATCAATTGAGTGGCAACCGCGATTTCAGAAGGAGTAGTGTCGATATACAAACGAGCACTGATCCTAGGAGCAACCCCAGAAAAAATATCCACCAAATCCGTTGAGTTCAATTTTAAAGTAGATTTTGCAGGCACCATTCCCGCCACGGTGTCAGTTAGGGTAAATTGGTTTTCACTGCCCGTCTCGCTTATAAATTCGAAATAGTATTTAACTTCTCTATCTGCAAAATTAGTCATGTAAATACGTTGCCTCAAATTCTCAAAGTCAGTGATATATGGAAAATCAATAGATACAGCGTTATATAACACTTTTGCAAGCAGACGAGGTTCGGGTCCAAAGCCTAAGTCTAAAGTAAACTCGCTTCTTGAGATAACATCAGTATTTGAAGTAGCCTGTAAACAGAAATAGGGTTGAGTAACCAAGTCATCTAAACTAAACAGAGCAACCCCATTGTTTGGAGATAAGGCAACTTGAGAACCTGTGCAATCTTCATTTTGAGCTAAAAATGTGTTCAGCGATGAAAATGTGCCGCTAATTTGAAGAGTATCTGCACTTGAATCATAGTTAATCAAAAGACCTCTTATATCAGTAATTGCTAGACTTGTCTGATAATCTAACAAGTCACTTGAAATCAATCTAGACTGGTCAAAGAATGCTACCGAAGCTAATGTTTCAGTTGCATCTCCAAACTCAAAGCTAAAGGGAGAGCGAAAACTCGGTTTAAATCGAAGAAAGTCTTCATTAATATCCACATATTGGGTGCTCGAAGTCACGTAAAACTCACTAATACCCGTTTTAAATTCTGCGAAAGTAAACGTTTTTGAAACTATTTCATCACCTAAATTTACGGCTGCACCGGCACTGTCATACAAGCGATACCTTATTTGCGCTGGGCTTTGAGGGGCGTCAATCAAAAAGCTTGAGGAGGATAAAACTAATTCAGTATTGGGTCCTTGAGAGGTGGAAGCAGTCAAACTGATGATTGCAAAGGTATCGCCTACCTGTCCACCTGAAAGAAGAAGGGATTCATAATTAGGGTCTGAATTAAAACCAGAAGAGTCGAGCGCAGCCTCAAAGCTAGTATTAATTAAATCTATTCGAGCATATTTAGGGTCTATCGAAATAGAGAAATCCACCGTCATTGACAGTTCAAGTTCATCACTGGTATCTGCAATCACAACTGCTTCATCAACCGATGCTAAAGACTCAAATGCATAAACTCTAGTTTCACCATTGTCTAGGAGCACAGGGGAAGATTGCAGACTTACATTAAACAATGCTAAGCAAACAAAACAAGTTATTAATCGCAATAGTTTTTGTATCATAATCTCTCTTTCAAAAAAAAAGCCCTCGCATAGCGAAGGCTTTTGGTCAACTTAAGAAAAACTCTTAGTTAAGAACAACAGTGTCTGTGCCACCAGTTGAACGGTTAACGATTTGAGTTGATGCACTTACGTCAGCATCAGTTGCTTCGATTTCGATAGTAGCTGCAGCACGTGTGCCACCAGTTAGCGTTACTAAATCAGAAACTTTAAGCATCGTTACTTCGTCACCAGCTGCTGTGCCAGTAGCTGCAGCAGTTGCTGTAGCTTCAACACCGTCTTCTGTGATGAAAGTAATTGTGTAAAGCGCTGATGAAGAACCATCGTTTACGATGTAAATTCTTTGGTTAACGCCGTCGAAAGTTGAAACGTAAGGAACTTCGATAGTAGTCGTATCATATACGATTGTACCAAGTGCGCCTACTAAGTCATCAGTCGCTAATTCACCTTCGTATGAACCTTTAAGCGCAACATCAGTAGTTCCGTCTAGAGTTACACATAACGTGAAGTTATCAGATGTGATGTCAGAGATACTAAATACAGCTTCATCTTTGTCATCATTAAGAGCTGGAGTACCATCTTCAAGGCTTGAACAGTCGCCTGCTTGACCAAGGTCAAAGTCACCGAAAGTAAAATCACCAGAGATAGTGATGTCTTGAGCTGAGCCACTGAACAAGTCGTCCGCACCAAATGAAGTACCATCTGCCTCGACGTAAGTACCACTCGCGATGCCTAAGTCATGATCAATTGTACCTAACTCACCAACAGTAGCGGTAGCCACGTTGGTCTCAAGCTCCCATGCTTTAAACTGAGATGCTACAGTAGCAGTTAACGTATCTGCAGAAGTGTAAACACCAGTCGCTGCATTAGCGAACACAACCATGTTAGCACTGTCATCAACAAGCTCTGCTGAATCAAGCTGGTTAACTGCGCCTGCACCCGTTTCGAATAAACGATAACGAACTGATAACGCTGTACCGGTATCAGCTGCAAACGTAGCAGCTGCAATCGTAAACACGTCATCTTGTAAAATATCTTCGTCAGGGTCATTTACTTCGAAAATAACGAAAGAATCACCAGCAGTACCGCCAGATGAAATGCTTGCACTGAAATCTGCAGGAGATGAACCATCACCGTCAGTTGTAAGTGTCGGAGCCGCGTTAAAAACGCCACCATCCAAGTCAATGCGTACAAAGCGAGTTGCACCTTGACCAACAGTAAAGCCAACTTCCTTGACGATATCTAGCGCATTAGTATTGTTAGTGATAACCAGACGGTCGTCACCATTTAAATCTGAGCTAGAAAATGACTCGTTTGCCAATGTAAGCGTACCAGTAGCGCTTGAAGCTGCATCCAGATCGATAGTTGCAACAGCGCTTGTAGAAAAGGCAACGGCTACCGCTGTCGCCAAGATTTTTTTGTTTAGCATTTAAATACTCCTGAGAGTGTTAAGTAGTTTTTGTTTGTCGTGGCGCACTTGCCAACACGGTATTCTGAATGCAAAGCACCAGACATCCCCTATAAGGTACAACACAGTTTTGAGCTATTCAACTTTTTTAACTTAAAATACAAACTTTTATGTTTTGCTGAACAACTCTAATTTGCCGCGAGCTGCTTTTTTGTGCAATGCGTTTGCTTATCGTTGTGCCGCTCACATTAATTTATATCAGAAAAATTTTGTTTTGCAACGCGAAACATTGTTTTATATCAATAAATTAAAAATATTACTCGCTTGAGCCGCTTCAACAAGTGAAGTATCGGCCGAGAACCAACTATACTTAGAATTATTTTGGAAGTATAGGTGGAATTTTTTCTACCCCCCTTCTAATCGCTGCACTTTGAGTATAGTTTCCGATACTCACGTTTAGTATAAAATATTCGTTTAACAGCAAAGAGTAGTACTCATCAGGCACTGAAATTATTTCAGTTATCGAATTCAATACAGCTTTGTCGTTACTAAACACCCCTTTTTCGGTTTCCCAAGGACCGCGCTCAGCATTGGGAAACAAGCGCATAAAGAGGCGCTTTGGTATTGAATTGAGGTTTAAACTAGGAATTCTAGAAACACTGCACACATCAACGACTGATTGAGTGAGCGGATAATCTCTCCACACCTTTATATTAAAAAGTTCGCCACATGTTTGTAGTAAATAGTTTGGGTGCAGTTGCGTCTGGATTTCAAATTGATTAATCGGAGTCTTCTTTTGGTCGTGACCTAAGGGTTTTGGCCTACTGTTAGCATCGGCATAATCGTACAAACCATCAAGCAAGCGGTTTACGTCTGATAGTGAAGCACCGCTATTTATCAAAAAGCTTCGCAACCAAAATTGGTCGGCACTGTTAATCGGTAATAATCCTGTTGAAGCTTGAATAGAATACCTCAGCCCGTTGCTATCTTCATTAAATGTTCCATTTACCTTAATTTCTCGACCCGAGACTTCTGTCATAGACTGAATTTCAGCCGGGTTATTTGGGATTCGCCTAAGAAAACCGGCCGAATTTAATGGATGAGTAGCTACCACATACTGTAACTCCGCAATTTTATTTTTGGTCAACACGATATCGTTTGCGCTTTCTCTTGCAAACTTTGCCGTTTCGATTTTGCCGTCTATTAACCTTGAAGCGGCCGCAATCATGAGAGTCAAAACCATGATCGACACAAGTACAATCAAAAGTATTGCCCCTCTTTGAGGACGCAAGGTACTAAAAGGTGTCATCAGACTGTCCAAATTCATAGGCACCAAATGCGGCCATCTCAGCGGGTACAACTGCCAAGCCAGGCTTTCTTAAATGGGCAAACATTACTACCCTTTCATTTTCAATTAACCTAATAGCATCAGGCAAAGCAGCCGCAGTAGGAACAAAAGCAGCCCCCCATTTTTGATTACTGTAATACTCAAAGTAACTATTGCTATTCATCTTCGTGAAGTTTATCTCAGTAGAAAAAGCGCTTGCATAACTCAAGAAAGTTGAATCGCCTTGCTTCTTCAACGACCAAATAAGGTGCGTCGCTTGTCCATTAGCAGCATCAGGGGCACTTGCAGATATGAAAGATAATGAGTTTGATGTCCCACTAAAGACTGGGGATTCTGGATGGTATTGTACAGCATCAAATATACTCTCTCTCAACCATACCAAAGAAAGATTTGAATGATTATTTATCAGTGACCGAGTATTCAGCCGCTCAAAATTGCGAGTAGTCGCGCTTAATCCAACGGCCAACAAACTGGTCACGAGACTCATAATCACCATGACCACTAACAATTCAATCAAGCTAAATCCTTTAGACTTCATTAATGCTTACCCATTGCTGCCAATGCGGCGACCTGAAAAAATCGAAGTATCAAAGGCGTTGGGGTCCTCCCACTGTCTAATAATAATAAAAGTATTATCGAACATTACGCCCAGCTGACTATGTACCTCAAAATCGACAGCATATTTTGCGACGATCCAATTTGTTTGTCTGCGATACAAAAACTCATCACTTTTTTGCACGAGCTTCGCCTGCCAATGAACGGAGTGCTCACCTATCTCGAATATACCTTCATTTTGGTTATCAAATGAAATTGTCATCAAAAAAGAATGAAATTGATGAATTGTTTCAGGTAAGACGATGTTTTCTTCTATTTTACTCGTAGTCTGATTAGCGGTGCTCAGCCAGTCCCAAATAGCAACAAATGAAATTGAAAGAATAACCATAGCGACCAAGGTTTCAATCAACGTAAAGCCGTGTTGAAGTTTAACCATGGCTTATTTCACTCTACAATATGGAGGCTCGATGGTAAGACTCATAGTTTCTTGATCTTTTTTAACCTCCAGAGTGGCGGGCATACAATAACCATTTGCTTTTACAATTAGGCTGGGTTGAAACGTAAGAAACACATCTTGTGGGAGCTCAAATGGAAACTCGCTGCTATTTGCAATAATGAGCGTTTTTCGCTGGCTATATGCATATAGTGGCAAATTAGCGATGCTGGCTATGAGTTCGTTTCTTAATTGTGCTTTCTGTCGACTTTCGTACCATTTAAAAACATTCGGAAGCGTAACAGCGCTTAATAATGCCAACACTAACAGCACAACTATGAGCTCTATCATTGAAAAACCTGGAACCGGCTTATTGACTGGCAACATAACCTACATCTGCATTAAATTCTTCTCCACCCGCTTGCCCGTCGGCGCCTAGACTATATAGGTAAAAAACCTTGGGGGGCAGAGGAATTTTTCTCGTAAACGTAACTATTATTCCAGGGGTCATCTGGTAGATTTTCATCTAGATATGGCCCTGCCCAACTACTGCTATTGGCAGGTTTTGTGGTTAGTTCTGCAAGGCTGTCAGGGTAGCTACCAACATCCAATCGGTATGTTTGCAAGGCCATCTTGAGCATTTTGACCTGAGTTTCGGCGGTGCGTACTTTCGATGAATCAACTTTCCCAAAAAACTGAGGCCCTACGAGCCCCGCAAGTAAGCCCAATATAACTAAAACTACCAATAGCTCTATCATTGTAAATCCGCGTTGACGTTTTGTGAAAATTTTTCTGGAGATGAATCGCATTTATGCTTCCTTTTGATTACTGCTAAATTTTAGGCTTTTTGTTCGTAATTAACACGCAACTATTAGTGCTATATCGCAATGTCTGTTGATGCAGTGATTGCGAGCACTATTCCCAACACCATCGTTCCTATCAAAACACCGACAACTAATATAGCGATCGGTTCCATAAGCGTGAGCACTTGTTTCATTTTTCTTTTACATGATTCATCGTGCAGATTGGCAACTGCCTCTAACATTTTAGCTAAATTACCCGTCTTATCACCAACTGAAATAAGATTCAAAGAAGTGGACGATACTAAATTTGCTTTTTTTAAAGATTCATCAAATGCGTCACCAGACTCAATCTGTTTAACCATTTCTTCTGCTCGACGTTTTCGCGTTTGAAACGTGCAAGCGTTTGCTGCAAGTTGCAATGCTGGAACCAACCCAACCTTTGCCTTTAGCATCGCCGCGCACAAAGATGACCACTTTGCAGCATCTTGCTCGGCAAGCCATTGACCGACCACAGGCATTGATAATGATATCTCTAATGCTTTTGCTCTTAGAGTTTTATTTTGAATCAAAGCCACGATGCCAATCAATATTAGACTCAAAGCAAACAGAATTACAAAAGGAGAGTCATTTACAGCTTTACCAGCGCTAAGCACTATCACCGCTAGGGTAGGTAATTCCTGCTCCGCATCAAGCAAGTGACTAAATTTGGGGACCACAGCGAAAAATATAATCAGCATCGCACTTAAACCAGAAAGAACTAAGATAATCGGATAGGCTAGTGCGCTTCGAATATCGTTTGCCACGCCTATTTCATAAGCCATTTGGTCGGCTATACTGCGCAACGAAGCAGCCAGTTGGCCAGATAACTCCCCTGCTTTGATTAATTGCGCTGCATACTCGGGAAAAGGCATTTTCGAGCGTTCAATGGCGTCAGAGAAACGGCTTCCTGACTCTATAGCAACTACTAATTCGTGAAAGCCTCGGCTAAGATCTTGGTACTCGCTGTTCTCAGCTATTGCAGCCAACGAATCAATTAAGCTAACACCTGATTCACTCAGTGTCGCAAGCTCTTGCAGTGGCACAAGCAAATCTTTGAGTTTGAGTTTTTTAACAGCCTTTTGATGGATTTGCTCTCTTTGAACATCAAATAGTTCGATTTCTTGTGATAGTTTGGATAGTACTTCAGCTTTAGAGCTTGCCTCAATCAAGCCTTGTGTCTTCTGTTGGGTGCCCTTGTGAATGCCTTGATATCGAAATTTCACACGCTCGTCTCTTCGTTAGTTGAACAAACCCTTAACACTTCATCCACACTTGTGATGCCTCTCGAGGCTTTTATCAAACCATCATCGAACAAAAATTTAGCACCGTCCTTTTTTGCTTGAGCTCTTAATGATTCAAGACTTGCACCATTAGCAATTAATTCTCTTAAACTAGCACTGACTTCCACCAGTTCATAAATCCCAATTCTACCTTTATAGCCCTTATTTGAGCAGTGACTACAACCTTTTGGTTTTCGCCAGTTAGAATCAGTATAAGCAGTATTTGTCAGAAACTCCGGAGGAACAGTAGGTTCGCTACATTTTTCGCATAGCTTGCGAACCAAACGTTGAGCCTGTACACCTTGGACAGTAGCAGCCACGAGATATGGCTCAATACCAATATCACTTAAGCGTGGAAAGACTGAACACGCATCATTGGTGTGTAAGGTTGACAAAACTAGATGACCCGTAAGAGAAGATTGAACCGAAATATCAGCTGTTTCTTTATCTCTAATTTCACCCACCATAATAACATCTGGATCTTGGCGTAAAAACGTTCTCAATGCCTTTGCGAAGGTATAACCAATATCGCTTCTCGCCTGAACTTGGGTGATACCCTCAAGCTGATACTCCACCGGGTCTTCCACCGTCACAATTTTCTCAGTTCCAGTTTTAATCTCTGAAAGCAATGCATATAGGGTTGTGGACTTTCCTGAACCCGTCGGTCCAGTCACCAAAACTATTCCATTAGGCAGTGCTCCCCATTGCTTGATTTTATTCAAATCGCTTTGTTCAAACCCCAAATTATCTAACGACAATTGATCTCGCTTTTTGGGCAATAGCCTTAGCACTATTGATTCTCCATGAACATCAGGCGCAGTTGAAACGCGAATGTCAAATGCCAATGGGCCAGATTGAACAGAGAATCTGCCGTCTTGTGGTAACCTACGCTCGGCAATATCTAAATCTGATAGCAATTTAATCCTTGAAGCGACGGCTGCAAACCGGGACATCGGTTGATGCATCAAAGATTGCATTTTTCCATCTATTCTCAAGCGAATGTTAAAGGATTGTTCGCCAGCCTCAATGTGTATATCTGAAGCTTCTTGGATGATGGCGCGATCTATAATGCCATTCACCAAATTGATGATCGGCGCTTCTTCTGCCAAGGCAGCTGAACTAGAAATTTTACTTGATAAAAGTTCACTAACGGCTCTCTCACGCTCAACTTCGTCAACTAAACTATTTAGCATTGAAGGCGTAATCAGCTTTATCTCAACATCGTCACCCACATTTAAGGCGCTCATTAACACACCGATTATGTCGTGTTTTAGAAAATCATTTGTAATAATTGAGGTTTGTGATGACTTTATTAGCGGGAAAATACCGTGCATCACGCACCAATCTGCGCTCAGCCCAGCCTGACTTACTGATGAAATTATGTCAGACGCATTTGGTACTTGAGCATTATTAGCGACTAAGTCAAAGCCCATTGTTTCGGCTATTAATTGGTAAGCTTCATCCTCTGCACAAATACCCAATTGATTTGGTGCACTAAACAGCAGCGATACGTCCTCGCTGAGCAATCGTTCAAGATTAAATTCTTGCTGTTCATTCAAGCTAAATTTTGAACTTATTTTTGTCAGATAAACTTGCTTATCTTTTGCTGAAAAATTCGGAATCAAGCCAGTCACAGATCACTAGTCTCATTATTTTTTTTGATATTAAACATCTATTTATCAACCAAGTATATTTAGTGTATATTACACCACAAATTAAAAAAACAAGAGCTTTGTTCTCAAAGTGGCCAGTAAATCTTACTTGAGTGAAAAACTTGCTTAAAAATAGTTTAAAAAAACTCGAACATCTCATATGGCAAAAAAGTGAAAGTGTAGATTCAACAACCGCTACATTTTATTTTTTTGAACCATTTCCTAGTGGGCTTGATAAGGCTGAACGACACAAGTGGTGTGAACTTAAAAAAGAAACAAAAGCACCGTTTCCAAGTGCTTATTGCCACTCGCAACTAATCGAAACTGGTCTATGCATGTGGTTTAGTAAAGAGCCACTACACGGCTTACCAGAAACGTCATGCTGTAATGCTTTAGAAGATGGCGTGCACTTTGTAAAGTCGTCCGAATACTTGTACAAACAAACGTGGAAAGGATCAGTGTTAATTAACTGTGCAAGTTTTAGCAATAGTGAAAACTATTTTGGAGATATCGAACATAAAGCACTGCGACTCGAGCAATCCTGGTGCACCCATCGAGATATCAAAGAGTTGCTGGACAAACCAAAAACATACTTCGTCCTGATGTCAATTGTATTTTTAAGTGTCTTTGCTTATCACTTCTTTTTGGTGACAAGTGTTTATATTCAAGCTCAGTTTGTTGAAAATAGAAACACCAAATTAAATGATGAAATCGGTCCAATACTAAATGCCCAAGATCAAGCAAACACAAAGTTTAGGTTTGTTGAGCATATACAAAATTGGCGCAACCAAAAAACTGTGTTTGCACACAGTATAGGACTTGTGTTTACAGCACTCAAAGATACACAAGACATCAATATTCTGGATATTGTTTGGCAAACGAATACGATCGAGCTAGTTTTTTACAGCGCTGAAGTCGATGTATCTAGAGTTGTTGAACAACTTCAAGAGCAAATCGAGTTCGAACGAGTTAATATCCGCCCGCATAGCCTAGCTCAAACATGGGTGATAGAGGTGGGTATAAAATGAATCAACTTGTAAATTCATTCAAGAATAGTGACCTGTACTTACAGGTAAAGAACCAAACCCGATTACAGTGGTTGTTGCTAGTAGTCATGCTAATTTTAGCGATTTCACTTTGTGAGAGACTCATCGTTGCCGTGAATTCACAGTCAAATGAACTTAGCCGATCTTATGAGTTGATGGAGAAACTCGAAAACGTCAAAGCTCATCCGCTCAGTGAAAAAACCATCTCAGAAATAGATACAGCGTTTGATTCTATTTTGAAACAAATGCAGACCGTGAACTCTGTGAGTGTTGCAGAAGCTGATGCTTTAAAACAAATGGAAAGCCTTGTTGCTGACGTTTTTAAATCACTAAGGATGAATTTAATTGGCAATGATAGCCTTACACTGGCCTCCTATGAGGTTATCACGATTAGGGTTCAGGCCAGTGGCCAATTAGAAGCGGCTAATTTAGTCACACTACTCGAAAAAATAGAGAATAGTGCAAATCAACGCTTATACACTTTCCAATATTCTCCAAGAACATCGGATAGAGTTGAGATTGTAATAGATTTTCAGTTTTTGGAGTCAAACAATGACTAGGTCTGGTTTAGCTACAATAGTAGTGAGTGGGCTCCTATTTGTTGCAATATACAACTCAATACCAGCGTCAACAAAATCGACATCTAACGTGCCGGCAAACTACACACTAAATGAAATGAAGCCTCAAAGTGGATGGTCCGCTCAAATAAGAATGATAAAAGCGTTTGACGTGAAAAAGCAGTCACAAGACATTAGCGTGGACACTGAGGAATCGTCACAAGACAATAAAGCCCCCATAATTGTCGGTATTGAAAATGTAAGGCTCATTGGCGTGTTGGAGACCAATGAACCTCAAGCACTTATCGTTATTGACTCACAAGAAACAGTACGAAATGTAAAATTAAAAGATTTATTATTTGAGCAGTGGGAACTAGTAGAAATATCAGATGCCAAAATTACTTGGCAAAATATTTCGAATCAAGCTACTCATACCCTTGAATTATTCGAATAAGACAAAAGCACATATTTAATGAAAACTCAATCGAAGATAACCCCTAATTTAAACTGTTCACTAAGCAAGTTAGGTAAACCGATACTATTAGTGATGTTAGTTGGCTTAACGACTAGTTGCGCCAATATGAGAGGACCAGCATATCAGTTATCCAAGGATGACCCCGAAGTGTTTTCAACGGCCCTTAGAGAACCAACGTTAGTTGACAGTGATAGCATTACATTGATTGAGAGTAACGGCCCGACTGAAACACTCAACACTAATGAATCCTTGAGAATTGAGAAAACACCAACATTGAGCGTCAGTCAGCAGTCTGTTATCGCTTCAGAAGCAGTACTACCAATGCTTGATAACACACAGAAAATTGAAAGGCTCGCATTCAACAATATGCCAGTTGGTACTTTTATAAATGAAGTATTTGGTAATCAGTTAGGCTTAAGTTTTGTGATTCAACCC
The DNA here is from genome assembly GCF_003203515.1 of Glaciecola sp. KUL10. Classification (GTDB taxonomy): domain Bacteria; phylum Pseudomonadota; class Gammaproteobacteria; order Enterobacterales; family Alteromonadaceae; genus Glaciecola. The sequence goes on from NZ_BGNG01000003.1 coordinate 256,027, forward strand.
CAAGTCAACAATGCTAAAGACTTAGTCACTATGCGCTTATCAAACGCTGTCGATCAACAAGCACTATATCGCATAGCCTCAACAACCTTAGAATCATATGGAGTCACAACTTCATTTGATAACGAAATACTAACCTTTAGTTATTCACAAGAAGCGAGCAAGGGTGATACACCTCTTATGGTGAGCGGAAGAACCTTACCAGAAGTACCTCAGACTAACAGGCCTTTGTTCTATATTTACCAAGTAAAATCCTTATCAACGTCTGTCTTAAGAGGCTATATTCAACCGCTATTCAAACGAAACGAACTTGATATTAAAGACGATCCTTTTTCGAATTCACTAATAATAACGGCAACAAAAAACAAACTTGAGCAAGCGATCGCCGCCGCAGAATTGTTTGATAAACCATCAATGGCCGGTTTGTATTCTCGAGTAGTCACTCCAAACACAGGTAATGTCAAAGATTTAGCTGACAACCTTGAACAAGTGTTAAGCACTGAAGGCTTTGCAGTGAAGCAAGGTGCTAGCTTAGGAGGCGGAGCAATAAGATTGTTAGCCTTAGAGTCAGTAGGACAATTAGTCGTATTCACTCGCTCACAAGACAACCTTAACCATGTGATAAATTGGGTAAGACAATTAGAAGTTGAGCGTCAAAGCGAAATAGAACAAGGGTTATTTAGTTATCAGGTCCAAAGCACCTCTGCTTCACACATTGTCAACATTTTGAGTAACCTAGGCGTTGCTAACGCGGTCGGAATTTCACAGTCGTCGTTGTCTGGAAATGCGATAGGTGATCAAACTATCTCTGCAACGGGTCAACGGCAGACGGTCACCAATAGAACACAACCACCAACAAGTGGTACTGCCGACGATTCTTTTGGTCGATTTACGGTAGACGAGCAACTCAACACAATTTTATTTAGTGGCAGTGGTAAACAATGGCTAAAAATACTACCCATTGTTAAGAACCTGGATAAACCAGCTCCCTCAGTCATGGTAGAAGTCATGTTGGTGGAAGTACAATTAAACGACAATGAATCCACTGGTGTTGAATGGCTTGCAAACAGTGTCTTAGGCGGCTTTGACCTCAGTTTTGGTACCTTAAACGCCTTAAGTATAGGTGGTTCAGGGTTTAACCTTGGCCTTGAAAGCGCTGGTCAGACACGCGCGCTGGTGAATGCGTTTTATCAAAACCGTAAAGCCAATATTCGCTCAAGACCTCGAATCATGGTCAAGAGTGGCGGACAAGCATCGATTGATGTGGGTAATGAGATTCCTGTAACAACTGTCACAGCACAAAGCACTGTTTCGAGTGATTCTCAGATCGTATCGAACCAAAGCTATAGGAAAACAGGTGTTATTTTAGATATAAAGCCAACAGTTCACGCCTCTGGGTTTGTAGATATTGAAATTAATCAATCACTTAGTGAAGCATCGGACACGACCGGTGACGGCAATCCGACTATTCTAAATCGCTCAATATCGACAACAGTAACACTCAAAGATGGTGGCTCGGTACTCATCGGTGGATTGATATCGTCCTCTACTTCAGAGGGAACGCGAGGTATACCGGTTTTAGGCAAACTGCCTATTTTAGGCAAGCTTTTCACAACAGATACAAATTCACAGGACCGAACTGAACTCATGGTAATGATTATTCCATATATCATTAGCTCGCCAGAGGAAGGACAAGATCTAACAGACGAATTACAACGTTCAAGAATAGAAGAGTTATCCCTATGAGAAAAAACACATTTATAAAAACATCTCAATTTATTATTTCTATCGCGTCAATCGCCTTGTTAAGTGCTTGCACCAATGAACAACAAAGCGAAGAAACTACCTCAACGAATATGACCTATGCAGAGAAGGTGAGTGCTGCAATCGAAAAGTTAGATATCAATACGATTGAGGTCACTGGCTTTGAATGTGCTAACGAACTACTCCCAAGCATTCACATATTAGGTCGCGGCACAAATTTTCCAGACTTTCTGACCGAGGATGTCAGTACTGAAATTATAAGACAAGACTACGAATCGATTGTTAAGCGGATTTCCTGCCTCAATGAACCGACTGCGGAAGCCAAGTTTGTTGATGCAGCGGTGACTAATGAAGCAGAAAGTGGAAAAGCCCTAGACGCGGTGACGGTTAACTTCCCCTTAGGCATGGTCGTGTATAACGGTGAAGAGGATTGGATGATGAGAGTTGATTTTGCTTATATTGTTGAAGGTTTAGTCAGTGCTGAGCGTCCTACCGTTAAAAAACGATTTAAAGTACTTGAAACATTGGAAAGCGACGGAACACCTATCAAAGGTATTATTAAAGTTGCGCCCGCCCCAAATCAATAGCATCTGATTAGCAATTAAATTGAGTTCAAGGAACGATATTGAAAATAAAAACAATCTCAGAAAACTGGCAGGTAACTCAATCAAGTTACGACGCACTTAAAGCTATTAGCCAACAAATTCACCCCAAAGATCCTGAAATAGTCGATTGGTACAAAAAGTATGCAAATAGCCAACGCAAACGATTATCTTACGACATTGACTACACTGAGAAATTCTGTGAACAGGGTGACAAGATATTAGAATTCGGTTCAGCTCCCTTTTTGTTGACAACCGTATTAAAAAACAAAGGGTATGAGGTCACTGGACTTGACCTAAAACCCGGTCGGTTTGCAGGTTCAATCCACAAACATAAACTTGATGTTAAACGCATTGACTTTGAGACCCAAGCATTACCATTTGAAAACAATACTTTTGATGCAGCCATATTTAACGAAGTGTTCGAACATCTTCGTATTAATCCGATTTTCACACTCAGGCAAGTTCATAGAGTGTTAAAACCCGGTGGAAAAATAATGCTATCAACACCTAATTTAATGTCTTGGAAGGGGTGGTACAACTTTGTTTTCAAAAACAAATTACCTTGTAACCTTTTTAACGAATATAGGAAGCTTGAGCTTATTGGACATATGGGTCATATTCGTCTGTATAGCACAAATGAAGTCATTACCTTTTTGTCACATATCGGTTTTGATACAGAAGTGATTATTTACAGAGGTGAATGGCAATCTGATTCGGAGTCAAAGAGAACTTGGGGAAATAGGTTTCTCAAACTCTTCCCCAAATATAGGACTTTTTTCTCGGTAGTCGCTAAAAAACGCTGAATAACAGCGTTTTTTAGCTACAGTAACGGCCTCCACCACTTCTCATTATCAAGATACCATTTCAATGTTTTTTGAATACCTGATTCAAAGGATTCGAAGGGTTTGTAACCAAGCTCGTTAGTTGTTTTGCTAGCATCTATCGCATAGCGCCTGTCATGGCCTAAACGATCTGTCACATAGGTAATTAAAGACTTAGAGTTGTTTTGTGAAACTTGCTTAGCCTGTGGAAATCTGTGGATCAACGAAGGGTCAGCAGCAAAGGCCTTATCCATAAGTTCACAAATCAACTTCACGATATCAATGTTAGCCCATTCATTATGACCGCCAATATTGTAATTTTCTCCTACAATACCTTTGTTAATAACTAAATCGATACCAACAGCATGGTCCTCGACATACAACCAGTCTCTAATTTGCTGACCGTCTCCGTAAATTGGGAGTGGCTTATCATGCAATATATTAGTAATAACTAATGGAATCAATTTCTCAGGGAAGTGATAAGGGCCATAGTTATTGGAGCAATTACTTGTGCTCACCTGAAGCCCATAAGTATGATGATACGCACGCACGAGATGGTCACTGGCAGCTTTACTTGCCGAGTATGGTGAGTTAGGTGCGTATTGCGTATCTTCGGTAAACGCAGGATCAGTGGGTGAGAGCGTACCGTATACTTCATCAGTGCTAACGTGATGAAAACGATGTTTTGTTTCTGGTAGACCTTGCTCCTTGGGAGTATCTATCCACAATTTCTTTGCTGCTTTTAATAGGGAATAAGTTCCTAAGATATTAGTTTCTATAAATGCATCAGGACCGGTAATCGACCTATCCACATGGGATTCAGCTGCAAAATGCACGATCGTATCAATACTGCGCTCCACCATTAAGGCTTCAACCAAATCAGTATCACATATATCACCTTGCTTAAAATAGAAATGGGGATTGTCATTTACTACAGATAAACTTTCAATATTGCCAGCGTAAGTTAATGCATCCAACACAGTCACTTCATCATCAGGGTATTTACCTAACCAATAATGCACAAAATTGGCACCAATAAACCCAGCGCCGCCGGTAACTAATAATTTTTTACTCATAATTCTTCCAATAAATTTATGCTAGGTCATTGATGACTAGTGCTAGCGCATGTTGCCAATGAGGTAGTTCTATATCGTTAAGCGCTTTCTTTAGAGAACTTTTAGACAACACACTATAATGTGGTCTGGCTGCGTGAGTTGGATACTCAGACGTTAATATTGGTTTGATCGGTATTTTGTTTACCAATATATCTTTGTCTAAACCTTGCCGTTGAATTTCAACCGCAAAATCGTACCAAGAAGCAACTCCTTCATCGCTAACATGGTGAACACCTATTAATTTTGATTGTGATGCTTTTAGGCATACTTCAGCAAGTGTGGTCGCTGACGTAGGTGAACCGATCTGATCATCAATGACACCCAAAGCAGGTTTTTCCTTCATCAAACGCAACATGGTTTTAACGAAATTATTGCCAAATTTTGAATACACCCAACTAGTACGCAATACACATGAGTTTTCGCCATACTTCGAAAGGAGATTATTCTCACCTGCCGCTTTACTGGCGCCATATATACCATTCGGTGCAAGCTCATCATCGGGTTGATATGGACTTCCTTTATCCCCTGCAAATACATAATCTGTTGATACATGCACTAAATGTATTCCTTGCTTCTTACTTGCTTCTGCAAGGTTACCTACCGCTAAATCATTTAGAGCAAATGCAGCCTGTTGATCTGTTTCCGCCTTATCAACTGCTGTGTACGCTGATGCGTTAATGACAGCGGAAACCGAGTGCGTATGAAAAGCTTCAAGAACACTTTCGATGTCAAGCAAGTCGATATCATTTCTTCCAAAGGCTATCATGGGTTGCTGAATTGACGTGCACAACTCTTGGAGAGCCTGAGATAGCTGGCCGGATTTACCTATTATCGCTAACATTAAACTTAACCTTCAAACTTAGGAGCAGTATCAAAACTATGAGCTTGCTCATCTTTCGCTGATAAAGAAGGCGCCTTCCCATTTACTAGTGGCCAGTCGATAGATAGCTTAGTGTCGTTATACGCAAGTGAGACCTCAGATTCAGGATGATAATAGTCGGTACACTTGTACAAAAATTCAGCACTCTCACTTGTCACGTAAAATCCGTGTGCAAAACCAGCAGGCACCCACATTTGACGCTTATTCTCGGCTGACAACTCAGTACCAAACCATTGTCCATAACTGACACTATTTTTACGCATATCTACAGCTACATCAAAAACGCTTCCGTGCGTCACTCTTACTAATTTACCTTGGGTATGTTCAAGTTGATAATGCAAACCGCGCAGTATTCCTTGAGAAGACTTACTGTGGTTATCTTGCACGAAGGTCACGTCTGCACAATTTTCTCTAAACCAATCATCTCTAAAAGTTTCTAAAAAGAAACCACGGTCATCACCAAAAACGCGAGGCTCTATAATTTTAACGTCTGGTATATCTGTGTTAACTACTTTCATAAATTACTTAATTTTCTCATTTAATATTTTCATTAGGTATTGACCGTACCCGCTTTTTATCAATGGAGCAGCAAGTGACTCTAGTTGAGTTTCATTAATAAAGCCCTGACGATATGCAATTTCTTCGGGGCAACAAATTTTCAGCCCTTGACGTTTTTCAATTGCAGAAATAAATACTGATGCATCTAGTAAACTATCTATTGTACCAGTATCTAGCCACGCAGACCCTCTTCCCATTAGTTCAACTCGAAGGTTGCCTTGCTCTAAATACAAGTTATTTAGGTCTGTAATTTCATATTCGCCTCTGGCTGATAACGGAACAGATTTAGCAAGTTCAACGACTTGATTATCATAAAAGTACAAGCCTGTAACCGCATAATTGCTTTTCGGGTTGAGGGGCTTTTCTTCAATAGAGACAGCACGCCAATCATCATTGAACTCGACGACGCCATAGCGCTCGGGATCGTGCACATGATATCCAAAAACAGTTGCGCCAGACGTTTGCTGAGCAGCATTTTTCAAAGACACTGGAAGATCATGGCCATAGAAAAGGTTATCCCCTAAAACTAGGGCGCAGGGGTCATTATTGATAAACGACTCGCCAAGTATAAATGCTTGAGCCAAGCCGTCCGGCGATGCTTGCTCAACATACTCAAAACTTACGCCCCAGTGACTTCCGTCTCCTAATAGCTTTTTGAATCGAGGAAGCTCTGCAGGTGTAGAAATAATAAGGATTTCGCTTATCCCAGCTAACATCAATGTCGATATTGGATAGTAAATCATTGGTTTATCATACACAGGCATCAGTTGTTTACTGACCACTTGTGTTAGAGGGTGAAGTCGAGTACCTGACCCACCTGCCAGAATAATTCCTTTTTTAGTCATGAATTTTTTTTCCTTTTACAATTATTTGAGCTCTTCAGCAGTAGCAATCAGCATTTTTCCGATAAAATATACAGCAAGTAAAACAGCCAATAACAGCACGAGATTATAAAACACTTTAGGGTATTTTGCTTCCTCGGGATATGTAGGAGACTCAATTGTTACTAAGTATTTTAATTGCTTATAAGCTTGAATTCTAGCCTGCTCTAGTGAAAGTTTTGAAGCTGAGTAGGACTGCAAAGCAAACTCTAAATCAATTTTATAGTCACTAAACTTTGACAATATCGCATTAACGCCGAGCTCACCTTCGCCGCTTTGATGTTCGGAATTACTAAGGTCTACGTTTGACTCAAATGCAACGGAACGCGTCAGTCGCTCCCGCTCAGAACGTAATTGCTGCTCAAGGCTACTTAGTTCGTCTTTTGTTTGAATGACCAGCGGTGCACTTGTGGACATACTACTAAGTAAAGCATTGAGTTCAGCTGTTTTTGTCGCTATCCGAGATTCTAGTTCGAACGTAATTTGTTGTAACGCGACGCCCTCAGCTTCTGGATCGAGTAAGTTATATTTACGCTGAAATGCTAGTAATCGCCGCTGAGCATTTTGAAGCTTTTCCTGCGTGAGTTCATGTTCATTTTGCACAAATGACAATTGCGCTTTAGCCAAATCATGTCCAATTTGATTTATGAAAGCTTCTGCTTGTTTTACGATTGTGTTAGTAATCAAATTTGCAAAGTCAGGCTCAAAAGCTTGTGCGCGCACTGAAATAATGGACGAATTGGGATCAATCTCTACCACTACATGCTTTTGAAAATAATCGAATCTATCTTCTTTGCTTGCATCGCTCGTTTGTCTACTGAATGGATCCCAGCTATGCACTTGGAAGTGTTCAGTATATTCAATTTCTTGCTCTAAAAACGCTATCATATCGCTCGATAAAATATACGCTTTAACTAGTTCGGTATCGCTATTGTTTTGGGTATTGCCAAACCCACTTAGCAATGCCAAGGATGGATCAATTGTTGACATAGCACCATCTGCTTGTTTGATAACGAGTTGCGCTTGAGATTCAAAACGTGGAGTCGCAATCATTAATAAGTACAAAGCAAAAACCAGAACAGGAATTATCACAAATACTAACAATCCATAATTTGCAGCGAAAGCTCGTACCGCTTTTATCGGCCCCTTCGCAGTCAATGAATTATTTTGGTGCTGATTTCCCGCATTGACTGGTGTTATTTTTTGACTTTTTCGGCCTAATATTGCCTCGATTTCAGTCCCGTCCTCTGATTCGACTTCCCACCTGAGACGAAGTGCGTCAATCTTAGAGACAGTTTTTGTATCCCCTCTATCAGATGCAAGCTTTTTACACCTAGAAAACAAATGATTAATAATTTTGGGATGCGTTTGCCAATAAACATCAATTTGCTCAAGCAAAAAATCAAGATTATCACGATTTTCTTTACTTAAAGATTTGATGTAAATAGCTGGGTCGTCTTGTAACACTGTCATTTATTCGTTTTGCCTTTTACAAAGTACATCCGTTGACTCATCGATATAGCCAAAATTTAATTACAATCGCTCATAAACCTCAATGGCATGCTCTATATCATGAAAAAATTCAAGTTTCCCCTTGTCTAATACAATTGCACTGTCACAGAACAATCGAACCTCTGACATGGAATGACTCACCATGATAACACTCGCTGTTTTTGATTTGTTAAATAATGCTTTTCTTGCTCGACGCTTGAAACCTGCGTCTCCAACTGATGTTACTTCATCAATCAGATACACATCGAAATCGATAGCGATGGAACACGCAAATGCTAACCTGGGGCGCATCCCACTTGAGTATGTCCCCACTGGCAAATCAAATTTTTTATCTAACTCAGAGAATTTCAAAACTTTATCTTCATACAGGTCTAAGTCTTCAACGCCGTTTACTTTACCAATGAAACGAGTATTTTCTCTTCCAGTCATTGCCGGATGAATTCCTGTAGACAAAGCGACGGGCCAGGAGATATTCTTTTGAGTGGATATAGAGCCTGCATTAGGGTATTCGGACTTTGCTAACATTCGGAATAATGTAGATTTACCCGCTCCATTTTTCCCCAATAACGCAAGATTGGTATTGGTCGGTATGTCAAAAGTAAGATTGCGAAATACAAACTGTTTACCCAATCCACTTGGGTAGTATTTATCAACATTTTTAAGTTCAATCATCTTGATATTCCCGCTTTCCAAGAAGAACGATAGAACAAAAATGAAATGCAAAGTGTGAATAAGGTCACTAGCAGTAAGTAGTTATAATCTACACCTTCACTTCCATAACTTGAATATGCCGCGTATCGATTAAGTTCAATCGTATGTAAGATTGGGTTCCAATCGAACAACCACCAATATTCTTGTGGGACGTCTTTCATTGAAAAAAACACGCCAGATATAAAAAATAATGGTCGTGTAAGGATTTGTTGAAGCTTAAGTATTTCAGGTACAAAACAAGTTGCAAGTCCAAATAACAGGCCAATCGCAAATGTGAAAACTACTAGACTCGCAAAGTTAGACGCAAACAATAGAAAATTATCCATTCGCAACTCTATGCTCAGTAAAAACATTAATATGCACACGCCCAAGACGATAAATACTTCAAGCACTACTTGAAACATTGACGCAGCAAGTACTGGACTGATCGGTTGTACCTGCCTAAACGCATATAATGGTGCGGCTTTTTTTACTACCCGGACTAAAGAATTGAACATAGTAAGAAACAACTGGATCATTAACATCCCATGGGCCATAAACACGAACGTCGGCATTCCATGAGTTTCGCCTCCATCGAGACGCCCTCGCAAAAAAGACAGGATAAAAATAAAAGCTATTGGGTTAACAATCGCCCAACTTAATCCCAACTTGTCACTAAAGCCAGTCCTAATCTCGCGAACAAAAAGCGCAAAGACAACGTCTTTCCATATTTGCCAATGATTTCTTACGTTTACCTTAGCCATTTATTAATTAGTTGCTACGTTGGCCGCCACAGCAATTTGGAAGATAATCTGCGTCACATCCTTGAAGGTTTGCATTAGCTTACTATCAGCTTTAGGAGTGATAAGTAATTGATCTCCTGGTTTGAGTTTGGTTTCAGCTCCACTTCCAAACCAATAATGATCATGATTAACGATCGAAGTTTGACCATTCGGATGTATCAGAACTATGGCATTTTTGTTTGCTCGGTCAGTATATCCACCCGCCCAATTTACGTAATCACTGATACTGGCGTCAGGCTTAAAAACAAGTGCTTGAGGGAGCATAACTTCTCCAGATACATTGATAAGATCGCTGAATTGAGGAATAACGACTTCATCACCCTGCTCTAGACGCACGTCACTGACTTTGCCATCGATTGAAACAACCACCTTACCCTTAGGTTCAACTTTTCTAGCTCTGTCAATAAACTGAGCAACCAATTGTGCTTCTTGAGCCCGCAATCGTGCCTCTCCGTCTGAAGAGGCCGGAGCGGTAAATATCAGCCTTTCCAATCTCGCTAAGCTTTCTTCTAACAATACTTTTTGCTGTTTTTTAACACTTTCTCTAACGATATATATTGAGTTCAAATCAGCTTGCTTTTCGTCGAATTCAACTTTCTCAAGTAACGTTTTTAACGTGGTGTTGTCGGGAAGAGTATATAGTGATGGTCCGAGAAACTGGCCCTTTAGCTTTACACTAATAACTTCAGGTTTTATATCGTCATTAAATATTAGTGAATCACCATTTTGAAGTCGAAAATCTGAAAAGTCATCCATTGAGAGGTAAACTGAAATTGGTTTATTATTCCGGACACCGGTAACCGCCACGTGACTAATTCTGGGGCTTAGTTGTGCTAAGCTTGTAATTGATTGCCCGGTCGCATCAGCGTTTGAAAGCTCAAAGAGCGTGCGCTGCGAAGTATCTGGTTTTTCAACAGTAATGGCATCAGAGCGTTCTTTTACTAAAATAACATCACCGTCTTGAAACGAATGATTTATGAGTTCCCCTTGAGTAAGAAAACTATACAAATCGATAGTAACAACGGTTTCGCTCGAACGAATCACTTCAATATTTCTATAGCTACCCAAGTCTGAAGAAATACCACCAGCTTGTCTCAAAAAAAACAATATTGAATCTGAAGCGTTACCCGCATATTGCCCTGGTTTATTTACTTTTCCGGTGACGAATATGCTGACAGGCGTTGATGCAAGCAAGTTCACATATATTTCTACATTATCGGTATACACCTGTCTAATTTTACTAGTAATAGTTGTATTTAAATCCTTAGCAAACAAACCTTGAACTTTTAAAGGACCAACAGAAGAGATAAAAATATTGCCTTGAGTATCAACAGTATAGATCTGAGAAAGATTTACCGCACCCCATAATTGAACTGAGATTTTATCGCCTACTGCAATTAAATACTCAGGATTGACCCCACTTCGTTGGAAAGAAGCATTATTTGGAAGAAAAAGGTTAGCCCCAAATGGAATGACACCATCAGACGTTAAAAAGTTATTTCCTCCCAAAGATGCAGTTTGTCGTGGTTGAGTCCCTTGCGAGGATATAAAGTTTTCTAAAGGTAGGTTTGAGGCTTGATTTATCTCTCGTGCCTGTTGATTCTGTTCTGAAAGACTTTGCGACCAGCTATAGAGAGGGAACAATACTAGTATTAATACTAAATTTACTTTATTCATATGCGCTTTGACAATTATGGCTGGGGGAGATTTTAGCTTATGCAAGCAATACTCGAGCGCCCAGCAGTTTTATTATTATGCTTTTTTCGAGCATAACATAAGTTGCGTCATATACAGATCGAAAGTTTTAAAGCATATTCCTAAAGGAGCCCGAAACGCTTAAGGATTCTCAAAATACGCCACACGTGCATAATCACTGCTGTATATAATACAAATACAACCAAAAACCCATAAAACATTAGTGACTCAGGTAATTGATATACTTCAGATAATACACCAATCAAAACAAACACAGAGCCTAGCATCAAGATAGTAGCGAGTGAGCGCCGCTCAGAAAACCCCGCCCTTAAGAAAATATTGTGAAGATGCTGACGGTCAGGCTTTAAAACTGATTGCCCTTTTCTCGCTCGGCGGAACATGATCGCAGCCATATCCATTAATGGCAATCCAATAATCCAAACTGCGGTCATCGGCCGCAAAGAGCTTTCAGAACCACTAGTTTGCTCAACAAGCATCCAGACAATGGCAAGGCCAATAAACATGCTTCCGGCATCACCCAAGAATATTTTATTTCCCTTAAAACCTTTAACGCTCAGATTAAACGCTAGGAATGGCACAATTGCTGCCATTATCGTCAATGGCTCAGTTATTTGGACACCATTTCCACTGTAAAGCATTAGAAAAACAACACCGAACAAAACCAACAAGCTCATACCGCCGGCGAGTCCATCAATGCCATCGATCATATTAAAGGCATTTATAACGCCGACAACGCAAATCATGGTGAATAGATATCCAACAGATGGAATCTGAATATTTCCTGTACCAAATAAATCCCCAAGATTAACAATGTAGTTGTTTGCAACCCACACCATAATAAAGGCAACCACGAACTGAAAAAATAGCCGACCTTTTGCGCTCAGATTAAATTTATCATCCAACATCCCAAGCAATACAATGAATGCGGCCGCGGTGAAGAACATTGGTTCGTTTTGAAACACCAAATCTGTTACAAAACTTGCTAATACAATCCCCATAAACATTGCCAAGCCACCGGTCAAAGGCACATGTCCAGAGTGTTGTTTTCGAAGTGAAGGAGAGTCAACCAAACCAAAATAGTGAGCCATTGGAGTCATGACAACAAGCAAACAGCTAGTAACAAGCGCTGTCACTATAATTGGTAGATATTCAATGTATGGCATGTTTATTTGATTCTTCCGTTTTGTGTGCTAATTATTTTTTTATTCAAATTATTAAAAATACTAAAATTTTTAAAGTACAACATTTTTATCAGCAAAAAAATCACTGCTTATTATACGTTGTTATTTTATGCATTCCCTGCGCCAAGTTTTCGCTAGTTATACTACAACGCGATAATTTATCGACTTGTAAGCTAGCTACTTGAATCTAAACGTATTGATCTTAACCTAATATGTGTCACATTGTTATAAAAACTCCACTATTTTGGTCAAAATTTTTAATTCTTCATAAAACTGACGCAAATTACAGACATACCAAGATGCTATCTAAGTCAAGAGTAGTCGATTTTTCTAGCAAGTAAGATGCCCCGCGTTTTTATTCGTATATAGCAAGTAGTTGTTAATGCGATCACTCTAAGTCTATTTTACGCTTTTTATTACCGTTAAATATCAATGATAGATTGAGATTGCAGTTTGGTTTTCTATTTAGCTTATCTTTTGTTTCAGGTAAGCTACTGCTACAAAAAATAATAACAAAAAGGGAAGATTGATGAACGCAATCGAAAGAACAGATGACACTAGCTTTTTTGGACATCCTAAAGGCCTCTCCACACTAGCATTCACCGAAATGTGGGAAAGAATGAGTTTTTATGGAATGCGCGCGATGCTAGTGCTTTTTATGACTGCTGCAATGCAAGAGGGTGGTCTAGGACTTACCGTCGCAACGGCTGGAGCAATCTATGGGCTTTATACAGGTTCGGTTTATTTTTTTGGATTACCAGGAGGTTGGATAGCCGATCGCTTAATCGGTGGACAGAAAGCAGTCTTCTATGGCGGCGTAATTATAATGTTGGGTCATATCATCCTTGCGATCCCTTCTACAACCAGCTTTTTTATCGGGTTAATTTTCGTAGTGTTAGGGACCGGCCTATTAAAGCCAAATATCGGCGCTATGGTTGGAGAACTATATACAGCCAAAGACAAACGTCGAGATAGCGCATACACCTTGTATTATATGGGTATCAACCTCGGTTCAATAATTGGTTACTTTGTTTGCGGTTGGTTACAAGTAAATATGGGCTATCACTGGGCATTTGGTGCCGCAGCGATTGGCATGGGGCTAGGTTTATTGCAATACCGACTCACAGCATCCAACATAGCAGGAGTATCTGATTCACCAGTAGAGCCACTTTCACCAAAAGCAGAAAAACGAGCTTGGACGGCGATCACTTTGGTTTTGGGACTGATTGCCGCTACAACAATATTAGTATTTGCTGGCACGATAAGTTTTAACCCTATTTTAGTGGCCCAAAAGGTTGTTGTTATTATTACAGCAATTTTTTTGTTTTATTTTGCGTATATTTTCTTCTTAGGCAAACTAAATGAAGCCGAGAAAAAAAGAATGGGGGCATTATTTTTAATATGTATTGCATCAACATGTTTTTGGGCTGGATTTGAGCAAGCAGGTTCGTCTTTAAACTTATTTGGACGTGACTATACCGATAGGTTTATTGGTTCCTTTGAAATTCCACCCGCGTGGTTTCAATCTGCCAATTCAATTTTTATTGTTTTACTCTCACCTTTTTTTGCTGCAATGTGGATAAACTTATCAAAACGCATGATTGAGCCCAGTTATAGTATCAAGTGTGCATTAGGCTTAATTATTATGGCCACAGGTTTCATTGTAATGTTTTTTGCCGCGCAACTTGCTGCATCGGGCTTAAAAGTTGCCCCTTATTGGCTTGTCGCAACCTACTTTTTACATACTGTTGGCGAGTTATGTCTCAGCCCAGTTGCACTAAGTGCTGTTAGTAAACTTTCACCTCGCCGGTTTGCAGGGCAAATGATGGGGGTATTCGTCCTTACCTACTCCATGGGTAACATAATTGCAGGGCTATTTGCAGGTCAGTTTGATCCAAACAACGTCGACCAAATGCCTGGGCTTTACATGCAAATCGTTTTATTCAGTATTGCCATTGGTGCGGTGCTGTTTTTACTTTCTTATAAAACTGGGAAGTGGGAAAAGCTAGCAGAAGCCGAAAAATAAATACTATTAATAAGATAAAAGGCACTTTTTATTGTGCCTGCTTTTGCATCGGCTTATACTTGCCGTAATTTCTCCCTAGCCTTATTCCAAACAGAGGTCACACCTTGAAAATCTATACCTCAACAAAGAAAATACCGGGACTAGAAAACAAAGGGTTAACAGAGAGGCTTTCATTGCTTGAAGAGGCAAGTAAAAAATTATCTGTGCCTCAAAAAACCATACTCAATGTATTGAAATTATTAGTACTAATACCCACGTTCGCGCTAATTTTAAAGACCAGTGAAAACTTTATTTCATTGGCTTGGGCTATGCTTATACTGCTTTTGTACCCCTTATTTGTAAAACCTATTCAATACTCATTAAGCGTTCGTTATCTAGACGAAATCATCAAACAAAACAGTCAATCTACAGAAGATTAGAAAGGTAATATAAATGAAATCTATTTTAGTGACCGGCGGTTGCGGCTATATTGGTAGCCACACTATTTTGCAGTTATTGGAAGCAAACTTCGACGTAGTAGTAATCGACAACTTAACTAACTCGTCACTGGAGAGCCTACAAAGAGTCGAAGCGATAACTGGTAAAACAGTGACTTTTTATCAGGGTGATATCCGTGACCAAGCTTTTTTAGATAAAGTATTTACGGATCACGAAATAGATGGGGTTATTCACTTTGCTGGCTTAAAAGCGGTCGGAGAATCTGTAGAGAAGCCTTTGATGTACTATGAAAACAACGTTTTCGGCTCTGTTAATTTATGTAACGTTATGAAAAAGCATAGCGTCAAAAACATTGTATTTAGTTCTTCAGCTACTGTTTACGGTGACCCAATAGAATTACCACTTCACGAACAGTTACCGACAGGTGTTCCAACAAATCCCTACGGGCAATCAAAACTAATGGTAGAGTTGATACTCAAAGACTTGTATAAATCCGATTCCAGTTGGAATATAGCATTATTGCGTTACTTCAACCCTGTAGGTGCTCACATATCTGGTTTAATCGGAGAAGATCCAAACGGAATTCCGAATAACTTAATGCCGTTCATTACTCAGGTAGCAACTGGAAAGCGCGAACATCTAAGTGTTTTTGGAGATGACTACGACACTCCTGATGGAACCGGTGTGCGTGATTATATCCACGTAGATGACCTGGCTAAAGGGCATTTACAAGCACTCGAAAAGCTCTCATGCGACGCTGGTTTATTAACTGTTAACCTCGGCACGGGTCAAGGCTATTCAGTTATCGATATGATAAAGGCATTTGAAAGAGCCAGTGGGCAAAAGATCCCTTACAAAGTAGTTGATCGAAGAAGTGGAGACGTCGCATCTTGCTTCGCAGATCCCCAATACGCCTCTGAAGTCTTAAATTGGAGCGCAAAAAAAGGTTTAGACGAAATGTGTCAAGACTCTTGGCGTTGGCAGTCGATGAATCCTGATGGCTACCCAAAATAGAAGTAGATGTTTTGATAGCAAAGAAATTTATAAACAAGTTAAGAAAACATCGTTATATGGCGACATCACAATCAAGTGAATTTGTTGATAGTGAATGTAAAGCCATATTGCACATCGGCATGCCTAAGACAGGGTCTTCTGCCATTCAAAAGTTTTGCCTTGAGAACGAAGCATGGTTGCTTGAGCATGGCTTCTACTACCCCTTTCATAGTCTCGACGCTAATGGTATTTCAGGAGGACATTCAGATCTTTATCATTTACTAATTGAGAAAAAATACAGTGACGCAAAAACACTTTTGCAGTTTTATTTAAACGAAGCAGATAAAAATAACAAAACTCTTTTATTATCAAATGAAGGCTCTCATTTGTTACACAAAGAGTTTAAAAAAATTTGCGATGAATTACCTTTAAGGGTAGTCGGTTTTTATCGACATCCAGTGGATAATTTATTTTCTTCGTATAATCAAATGGTTAAACGTCACTTCCTGAAAGAAAGTCTACTCGAATACACAGAAAAGTCTGTTCGCGCCAAAAAACCAATTCTCTCTGGCAAATCACTACTAGACTGGTCTACTGAATTTAAAGATCAGGTTACTATATTGCCTTACGATTCCAGTATTTCTGGAAAAAACTCCGCTATACATCAATTTTTAACATTCCTTGGAATATCTGAAGAAGCGATAGAAAGTAGGTTGACTAAAAAACGCATAAATAGCAGTTATACCGCCGACTACCTAGAACTTAAAAGACTCTTGAATTATGTACTAAGTAGTGAAGATGAAGCACTGAATAGCCATATTGACCTGTTTTTTCAACAACAGTCTGACAATAGTCAACTTCCAAGCCGAAAAGTTCAAGATGCTCTTCCTGTAGCGCTTGTTAAGCAACTATATGCAAAATTTAAACAAGATATTGAACGCATCCAAACTTTGCACAACTTCTCTTTCGACGCTGATAATCAAATGACGAAAACGTCTCAAAGCTCGCCCTTTGAAGACTTGAAAGCACAGATTGAGTTAATTGAAAATATAAAGCTAAGAGAACCATCTCTATACAAAAAAGTAAAAAATGCGATTGTTCGCAAAAATTGGGGGGTGATAAACGCTGATAAGCAGAAACTGTTAAGTTTGTTTGATGTCCCGCTTCATCAAGTAAAATACTATGAAGATGCATTTTTTGACAAAAAAGAACTCAATAAAATCTTAGAGTATAAGCAAGTTGATGTATATCGAGAGTTTGCCTCTTTATTATACAAAAGGGGGGATTTAAAGAGCGCCTACGGTTTTATTGTGAAAGCTGAAGATATCCGCCCAAATGGACCAGTGATAAAAGAGCTTAAACAGAAAATAGAAAAGGCTATCAAGCAGCGTTAAATCAGGTACAAGTAAAAATAAGCTTGTACCTGATACTAGATTAAAGATCGTTTAATAGTCCTTCAAACTCTGCAAAGTCGTCACTCTCTTTTTCTACTTCCTCTTCAGACCGCATCGGTGTCTTTCCGTCAGTCACCTCAAAAGCTAGTCGTTGAAAATACGCATCTCTGACGAATAAGTATGGATCTAAAGCGCGTTCAAGTTGCGCTTCTTGTTCTAATAAAACGGCACGAGTTTCCAATACACCGACGACATTAGAAGCAATCACATATTGGCTTTCTAAAACACTTAGTGGCCAGTAAACATTATCGACAATACGACCAGTTAAACTCCTAACATCACTCGGCCCAAGCGCGGGCAACATTAAATAAGGCCCGGTTCCGATACCCCACACTCCCAATACTTGTCCAAAGTCCTCTTCTTTTCTAGGCAAACCCATTTTATTCGCAACATCAAAAAAACCTAACAATCCAACTGTTGAGTTGATAGCAAAACGCCCTAAACTAGCGGCGGAGTCCTGTGGTTTGCCCTGAAATAAGTTATTTATAGTATTCGCAGGCTCCTCTAAATTTTCAGAAGCATTTAGCAACCCCGTTCTTAAAAATTGCGGTGTGAGAGCCACATATCCTTGCGTCAGCGGTTTTAGCAAGTATTTGTCTAATATCTCAAAGTTAAAATCCCAAACAACCCGATTGAGGCTTTCTAATGGGTCCGGATTTTGTACCTGCGGTGAGTTATTGTCTTGACGAGTATTATCAATATTCTTGGCCGCATCAATTTGCGCTTGTCGTTCGCTGGTTGCGCAGCCGCCAAGAGATAACACAACAACCAAAATACATGCTTTGGTTAAAATTGGAAAATTGGAAATCAAGGTAATTCCTTATCAATAATAATTTCTACAATATTAGGTTTAGCAGACATTTGTAATAGCTCAAGTTCGCCTTGAAGCTCGCCGCTGCTCGGCATCACGTCTTCATCCATTGATATACGCGCGGTGAGTTTAACTTGTTCAGCTGTTTTCAGCGAAAAGTTTTCAAGCATTGCATCTTCTTCGCTCAAGGACAAAACGAAAGGAAATTCGGGTAAGGTAACGCGTTTTACCGCTAAGGGTAATCGTGTTTGACCACTTGCATCTTGTGCAAACACAATCAAAAAACCTTCGCTGGGAAGTTTAGCCTGTATAGACTCGGCAACGCTGACCATCACTTCCAGTTTTGTTGTTTTTGGCTCGTTGTTCACATTATTGTTATTTTCTGGCTGTATGCCTGCATCACTAGCTTGTGAATCAAATAAACTCTCTGGCGCGCCCATACTTCTAAGCTGAGTAGAAAGCGACTGAAACAAGCTGCTGCTGGGATCGAGTTGATCTTTGATCAATGCAAAGTTAGAAAAAGCAACCTCAGCATTGTTTGATTGAGCAGCCACCACTGTCATCAATAATCGGTATTGGCGTTCTTGAGGTGCTTTTCGAATCAAATATTCAAGTTGATTAAAGGCAATTGCTAATCCTTCTTCGTCACCTCGCATCATGGCTGCTTGTGCATATCGAGAACGCAATTCATCGTCTTGAGGTTTTAAAGTAAGCGCTTTTTTAAAGGCATTAACACTTTCTTCCATCTGCCCCAAGGTCATATTGATTCTGCCCAACCATGTCCACCCTATCGCATCATCTGGTTTTTTGCGCAGCTGTTGTCGTATCACCAGCGCATATTTTTGAAACTCTTGCGGCGAAACGTCATTAGCAGGTTGTAATACGATTCGATTATTTAGCTCTTGCGTGTTGTTTATCGCAAATTGTAATTGCGACAGGCCACTTAATTGGTTGGCATCCACATATACCCATATACCGATAATAAGTGTAGGGATAGCACCAATAATTAACGGCTTAATAGCAGAATGAGTGGACTTATTGCTTTGATTTTGAGTTTCATCAACTAGTGCAAGCTTCATCTCGTCAATCGATTGCTGCATTTCGTCTTGATTAATCAGCCCTTCTTCGGCTTCTTTTTTAATTTCTTCTATTCTGGCCCTGATAACATTGACGTTGTTAACTTCAACTCGTTGTACTGAAGATCGTTTTAGCCAAGGATAAAACACAAAAACCAGCCCAAATAAAAACAGTAGGGCTGAAATGATATAAAAAATACTCACTCATTTTCCTTTAATAAACGATCAGCTTGTGCGAGCTTTTCTTGTAAATTTTGGGGGTTAGCCTTTTTCTTTCGCAAGATGAAAGCGAACAGCATCACAAAGGCAAACATTATCGGCAACACCCATAACCAAATAGTCACGCTATTCACAGGAGGTTGGTAATAAACAAAATCGCCATAACGCTGTTTCATAAAATCAATGACTTGCGTTTTACTCTGCCCTTCTTGCATCAATTGATAGACTTTTCGACGCATGTCATGTGCAATCATTGCATCTGAGTCAGCAATATTTTGGTTTTGACACATTGGGCAACGCAATACAGCCGTAAGCTCTAAAAATGTTTTTCGCTGATTAGGATCATCAAACTGATAATTTTCAGCATAATCGTCTTCTTGTGTTGCCGCATTGTCAGTTGAAACACCCTCTTGAGCGATTGCCGAAGAGAATAACATCACCTGAACAAATACTAGTATCCATATTCGATTCATAAAGACTCTACTTCCCGTTCTTCTTCACTATCTTGCGAAGTAGCCGCTTTGATAGTGTTGATAATAGGCAAAAACTTGTTTTGCCAAACACGCTCGTTTATGTCACCCAAGTGATGAACACGAATCACACCATTTTGATCAACTAAAAAAGTTTCGGGTGCACCTGTCACCCCTAAATCTAACGCAGTGTCTCGATACACATCAAAAATATTAAATTGATATGGATCGCCGTATTTCCCTAGGGTTTGCTTAACTTCTTGTCTTACACGTTGAATAGTCTTAGTACCGTAGTTGGGGTCGAGATCTTGGTCGTAATACAAACCTACAATTCGATAGCCTTGATTTCTAAGGCTCTCTAAATAAGGTAGCTCAATCGCACAAGTCACACACCAGACTCCCCACACATTAATCAGTGTCAACTGCCCGTCGAACACACTGTTATCATATTGACTGGTTTCGTCCATCAAATCTGGCAAACTGAACTCAGGAAAAGGTCGCTCAAGCGCAGTAGATTCACGCTCTCTAGGATCAGAAAACAATCCTTGGAATAAAAAGACCGCTATCCCTAGAAACAGCACTAAAGGTAAAAGTAAATAACTCAGTCGCTTCACGAATTAACCTCTTTCACCACTGGCGTCGCTAAACTATCAATCTTTGATTTATCGACAGATACTTTGCTCGAAAATACACCTTTTAACTTCGCTACCTTTTTGATTCGATACCGTTTGTCACACATCGAAAATACACCGCCGATGCACATAATAAAGGCACCACCCCAAATCCAGACAACGAACGGTTTGTAATACAACCTTATTGACCATGAGTTATCATCAAATCGTTCACCCAAGGCAACAAAAAGGTCGCGAGTCAGCGTGGTATGAATACCCGCCTCGGTCATTGTGGTTCTTTGCACGGGATAAAAGCGTTTTTCAGGCTCTAAATGATTGACGAATTCCGCGTTTTTATACACATCAAAAATCCCCCTATCTGCGGTATAATTAGGGCCTTTTATGTCTTTCACACCGCTGAACTTAACTTGGTAATCAGCAATTTCGATTGTATCGCCTGCGCGAGCTCGAACGTCACGCTCAAGCTCGTAATTACTCACTAAAGTAATGCCAATCACACTAACGGCAAAGCCCACATGACCGAGGATCATGCCCCAATGGCTTGGCGTCAGCTTTTTCAATGAGCTCAAGGTAGATTGCTCTTGAGTATGTTTATTATCGGCATCAACACGCTGCTTAACTTCAAGCACAGTGCCAATCAGAATCCAAAAACTGATAAGCATACCCAATACGCCCATATAAGTCGGCTCGTCATATGAGAAATTAACCAAAATCGCTGCGCTGAGCGCTAACACAAAGGCTGCTAATAATTGGTTTCGCAAGTCAGACGGTTTTTGCTTCTTCCATCGGCTAAGTGGACCAACGGCCATAAAGAAAACAAAAGGTACGATTAGCAGAGTAAACATCTGATTAAAAAAATGGTGCGCCGATTGATATGGTGCCCAAGCCAATTTCTTTGTGTATGAGCGGAAATAATGTCCCTAAGAGCACAACGATTGTCGCGGCGACCAACAAAACATTATTCCCCATCAACATCATTTCACGAGAAAACAACTCGTAGCGACCAGAACTTTGTAGTTGAGATGCGCGCACTGCGTACAGTAGAAGCGAACCGCCAATAACAATAACTAACAGCCCTAAGATAAACATTCCACGCGACGGATCACTAGCAAATGAATGCACTGATACGAGCACCCCCGAACGCACAAGAAAGGTCCCGAGTAAACTTAAGGAAAATGCAGAAATGGCTAGAAAGACCGTCCATGATTTAAATAATTTTCGTTTTTCAGTCACTGCAAGGCTATGCATCAGCGCTGTACCCGCTAACCAAGGCATAAATGAAGCATTTTCGACGGGATCCCAGAACCACCAGCCACCCCAACCCAGTTCGTAGTACGCCCACCAACTGCCCAGCGCAATTCCAATTGTCAAAAACGACCAGGCCGCAATCGTCCAAGGACGAGACCATCTTGCCCACGTTGAATCAAGTTGACCGCCAATCAACGCTGCAATTGCAAAGGCAAAGGCGACTGAAAAACCCACATAGCCCATATAAAGCATTGGTGGATGAATGATCATCCCGAAGTCTTGTAACAAAGGATTGAGGTCACGACCGTCGACTGGGAAAAACGGCAACATGCTATCAAAGGGATTGGAGGTCAATAGCATAAACAGGTAGAAACCAATACTCACCATGCCTAGCACGGCTAGCACTCTTGCTAGCATTTGCAGTGGAATACCTTTAGAAAACGCGCCGACAGCAAGCGTCCAAACAGCAAATATCAGCACCCAAAGTAGAAATGAGCCCTCGTGACCACCCCATACCGCTGTGACTTTATAGTAGGTCGGTAGTAATGAATTGGAGTTTTGCGCAACATAAGCAACACTAAAATCATCAGTCACGAAAGAATACGTTAAACAAGCGTATGCAATCGCAGTAAACACAAATAGCCCAAGTGCAAGTGGTCTTGCGGTAAGCATTAGTTTTTCGTTATTAGTTTGTGCGCCCCACAAAGGATAGATTGCAAGCAAAATAGACAGCATTAATGCAATAATTAAGCTGACGTTACCAAGTTCTGGGATCATTATTTAGTACCCCGCATCAGTGGGTTTAACGTGCTTGATCCCTTTTAACTGTTCGGCCAGTTCAGCAGGCATGTATTCTTCGTCGTGCTTTGCTAACACTTCGTGAGCGACAATAAGATTTTCAGTTTGCAAAATGCCGGTCGCCATTATTCCCTGCCCCTCACGAAACAAATCAGGGAGAATACCGTTGTATTGAACCGTCACAATTGGACCCGTGTCGACTAAATCGAAAGACACTGCCAAACTCTCAGGGTCACGTGACACACTGCCTTCAACCACCATGCCACCAATACGCAAGCGCTGTCCCACAATTGGCTTTTGCCCTGTTTTTTGCTTGCCCTGCAAAATTTCTGTAGGCGTATAAAATACATCAATACTATCTTGCAAAGCATATAGCATGGTCGCTACCGCGGCTGTAATCAACATCGCAATACTACCAACGGAAATTAATCGTTGTTTACGTCTTGGATTCATTAGTCTTTTTGCTCTATATCTAAATTGGAATTCGTTTGTTTTGACGACTCAGTCTGCTCGACTGTTTTTGCCTGTCGCGCTCGTTTGCGCTTTTCTCGCGCTTCTAATATTCGTATCGCACGCGCTTGCTCTTGCGCTACTGTTTTCCTGATTTGCTGTTTAACAAACAGGCTATGCGCAGTGATTAATAACATTGATAAGGCGGTTATCCCAAAAGCTAACCACACAAAAAAACCATAGCCACCCATGTTTAAAAAAGCGCTGAAAGAATCGAACTGAGACTGCATTAGTTGACCTCCTTCTTAGACGCAGACAGGCGCTGAAGTTCACTATTTTCAGCAAACATTTGCATCACCCAGGGGCGATGCTTATCTCGAATTATCATTTCATTCTTAAAACGAATGAGCGTGATAATGCCGATAAAACCAACAAAACCCAATATGCTAATTAACAAGGGCCAGAGCATTTCCGCAGGCATAGAGGGTTGGTCGAATTTACTGATCGTCGCGCCTTGATGCAGCGTATTCCACCATTCAACCGAGTATTTAATAATAGGTATGTTGATGACGCCAACCAAAGCCATGATGGCGGCCGCTTTACCACCTTGTTGTTTGTCTTCAAACGCAAGGTAAAGCGACATAACACCTAGGTACAGGAATAATAAGATTAACTGCGAAGTTAGGCGTGCATCCCAAATCCACCAAGTACCCCACATCGGCTTGCCCCATGCTGCGCCAGTGAATAACGATATAAAACATATTACTGCGCCTACCGGAGCAATTGCACTGATGAACATAAACGCGGTGCGCCACTGCCACACGATTCCAACTAAAGCAGCAGTCGCCATCGCAATGTAGGCCGTTTGAGATAAGATTGCGCTAGGTACATGAATATAGATAATGCGATAACTATCACCTTGTTGGTAGTCGGCAGGCGCAAACACTAGCCCCCATGTAATTCCCACTGTTAAACCTAATAACGCAATAGCAAAAAAATAAGGCTGCATTGCACTTGCTAGCCAATATGCTTTTTCTGGCTTTGCGAATGAATTAATCCACTTCCACATTAGTTCTGACTGACCTTTAATGAGTATGTAATCGCTATCGGGCAAAGTGCAACTGCACAAAGCATCAAGGACGCAATGATAGCAATTTGCGGGTGATAAGCCAGATTCATGCTAGCGGAATCGATAGCAGAAGTGGCAAAAATAAGTAACGGTATAAAAATAGGCAACAGCAGCAAGGCTAATAGCACGCCACCTCTATTTAAACTAAGCGTCAAAGCAACCCCAATTGCACCGACAAAAGAAACTAAGGGCGTACCAAACACTAGCGTCAAAATTAAGGCCCAGTACATCTGCGCTGTCATATTTAAAAAAAGCACTAAAATTGGTGACACTAATAGCAAAGGCATAATTTGAATAAACCAATGCGTAATAACTTTAGCGCTAACGATCAAATAAAACGGACAAGGAGAAAAACGATAGTGCTCGAGCGTGCCATCGTTAAATTCATCTCTAAACAAACGTTCCATGCCCATTAAAAGCGCTAAAATTGTCGCAACCCAAACAACTCCACCACCAATGCGTTGAAGTGTTTCTGGACTGGGCCCCACCGCAATAGGAAACAGTGTGACGACCAATACAAAGAACATAATTGGTTGTACAAGTTCTGCACGTTGTCGAACTGCAACCGCTAAGTCTTGCTTAACAACTGAAAATAAAACCGCACTTACCATTTGTATTCCAAATGCATAACGGTAGTATTACAGGATAATCTGAGCGGTTGATGAGACGTCATCACAACTGCACCACCTTGATTGACAAATTCGGATATCTTATGCTCGATGCAGGCAATCATATGTACATCAAGTGCAGTAAACGGTTCGTCTAAAACCCAAAGCGCGCTGTGCGGTTTTAACCAAAGTTTAGCTAACGCCACTTTACGTTGTTGTCCAGCAGATAAATGTTTAATGGGGATGTCTTCTAAACCTGTTAACTCTAAGATATCAAGCACATTTAAGACTGCTTCACGTTTTAAATCGAGCGCTTGTTGACTGGCCCAAAATTGCAAATTTTCAATTGCGGATAACACTGAACTAAATCCTAACTTGTGGCCAATGTACACAACTGATTCACAAGCAATGTGTTGTTCAGCATGAACATCTTGACCTTGAATCTTTACAGTGCCGTTATTTGCTTGACTCAGCCCTACTAAAATTCTCAATAAACTTGTTTTACCCGCTCCATTGTCTCCCGTCAAATGTACTAGAGAGAAATTATTAAGTTCGAGATCTAAATCACAAAACAGCGTCCTATCACTTTTTTCGCAGGTGATTTTTTGTGCGCTTAATATACTCAAGAAAATTCACTCATGTGTTTGAAATAAAACGTAACAATGGCTTGAAATGGTATCATAAAAAACGAGAATGCTGCAGAGTTGGATCGACTTTTGCTGTTGTTTTTTGTATTAATTCTATGCAAATTTGATGAGTATCAATAAAAATCGAGCTATGTTGATTAATGAATACACGGTACTAAGTCTATTTAAGCTTATCTGTTTAAGTTTAAAAAACTTGGTCTCAAAACTGACTAATGTCTGATTTCATACCAAAACCAGTGAATCCTACTGGCAATCCAGGTAACACTAACGCCAGTATTGCAATCACTAGTAGAGGTCAAGCCAGCTCGGCGGCCACACGAGTCGTGGTTAGCGAACTAACGCCAAATTTAGTGACATTAACCAATATCAATAATAAAAAAAACGTTGCAATACCGTTAGAGCAGTTTAGTAATAAGTATGATTTAAAAGTAGGACAAAGTTTTGTTTTGGTATACCAAAACAAAGGGTCAAACCAAGCAAATGAATCATCAAATAGTGGGCGTTCACAAGTATTAAATTCGCAATTAAGCCCTTTTTTACTAAGCCCACTAAACAAATCCAGCAGCGCCGTCAGCTCTTTGTTGCTACCACAATTCGATACACAGACTCAACAAGCTACTATTCCTTTAAGTACCACCCAAGCTAAAGCTTTATTTAATATTTTACACAGTATTGCTAATACTTCTCAGCACTCAAAAACAAGCTTTACAATTCAAGCGGCTATTAAAAATATTATTGGCAATCAAGTACTTTTGCAATTACCACGTATCGGTTCCGTTCCTGCTTCAGAAGTTAAAATCACGCTACCCAGCAACGTAATCAATCAGCTCAAACCCGGACAAAACTTGAATATAAGAGCTGAAATTGTGAATGACAAAGTGAAGGTTTTGTCTCTTTCCACCAATGACCAAGGCTCGAAGGAAAAACAAGAGCAAGTGAACAGATTGTTGAGCTCTCTGACAAAAAACGTTTTAAACAAAATCCAATTACCCATCGTTTACGGGAATCCAGAGAAGAATTCGTCTGTATTAGACAGCCAATCAAAAATAGTAAATTCAAAGCCGCTAGCGTTTAATCTTGAAAAGCAAATACTAGACAAGTTACCAGCAACTGAAAGCAAGCTTTTGAAGTCTCAAGTTATCGAGCAATTACATCTAACCGAAAAAGCACTAGAGAAGGGCGTTAGTGCCCAGTTGGTCAGCAATCAAAACAATGTCTTTTTACAAATAGTAAAAAGGCAAAGCTTAGTGCACTTAAACCATAAACAAGCCTCACTACTGATATCGGGTGTAACGCCTGATTCAAAGCCAAACAGTAAAGAACAAGTCGATTTGAGCACGCCAAAATTAAGCCCTACAGAAGTAAATTCAAACACTTTCTTCGAGAAAAAAGTCGCATTAACTCATAGTAGTCATGCAATAAAAAGTAATATTATTTACAGTCCAAGTGCCATCATCGCGGCTGCAAAGGCACTTCAAACTCCGTCTTCAGCAGACGTATTTACAAGTACTGACTCAAGTAAAAAGCCATCATTGCAACAATCATCTTCATACGCAGCCTTTGATCGCGACATCAAAACAAGTAACCTATTAGTGCAATCGTTGCTGCAAGAAATTAAACATCCATCTTCTGAAATCAGAGAGCTGCTTATAAATCGTTTTGGGACTAAAACTAACACTGCAAGTATTCAAAGCATGTTCAGTGAAATTGCAAAACAAGTCTTACCCAAAACAACTGAACAAAGTGTAACATTCAATAATATTCTAAACGCACTTGGTGATACAGAGTCGTGGTCTCCTGAATTACAACGGCTATTGAGCGCAGTCAAAGATAAATTGCCAAAATTAGATTCCGAACCTTCTATTAATAATGCCAATACGATACGCCAACTATTAATTGCTCCCATAACAGTCGCACCTTTGAATGCAATTACCTCTAACACTCAAAATGGCTTTTTAAATGCCCTCGTCACTTTGTTGCAGGTGGCACTTGCCTCTAGACTTCAAAAACTATCAAACCTTCACGCAAGTAAAGTTCAGCAGGCTATTCCCGATCTAGTCAAGCAGTTAATTCCAACATTAAGCCCTGCGCAAGGAGCAAAGCTCAGCCAAGAATTTAACCAGTTTGATGCAAAGCACATGTTGAGCGCTGAAATATCCAAAATGCTGGCTAACCACCAGCAAAATAAACTGAAAAGCGCCGATACAAGCGTTCAGGGTCAAGATAGTCTTTATTATTCATTTCCTAACTTATTCTATAA
Organism: Glaciecola sp. KUL10; assembly: GCF_003203515.1. Taxonomy (GTDB): domain Bacteria; phylum Pseudomonadota; class Gammaproteobacteria; order Enterobacterales; family Alteromonadaceae; genus Glaciecola. The sequence continues at coordinate 283,809 of NZ_BGNG01000003.1, forward strand.
GCATGGAAAAGATATTGAACTGAGCATTAAGCGTGAATTTGACGATAGTAAAGAAGAGAATAACCATCAAGAAAAGCAAAAAAGATGGTCTTTGAGCATGAAGTTTGAAGTTGGAGAGCAAGGCGAGATGTTGGCCAAAACACTGCTCATTGAAAACCAAATTGATTTACAAATATACACATCCAGTGAATCGTTAAAAGACCAAGTACTTGAGCATTTACCCAAGCTGAAGCAAAGATTATCTAGCCTTGGAATAGATTTAATAAACAAAGGGTGCCAGTTGGGTAAAATTCCAAAGACTTTGAATTCAACCCATTTCTCAGTATTTGAAACAGACGCATAGAATTGTAAACCCAGAGATTACACTTAATGAATGATAATTTTAATCCGCATCAAATTCATGAACCAAAGCATGCTGTTGGGCTCAGATACAATGAATTAGATGGCGATCAAGTACCTACTGTTATTGCTAAGGGCTTTGGTGAGCTAGCTGATGAAATTCTAGCGTTAGCTCAAGAACACGATGTAATGATTCATCAAGACAAAGGATTAGTTGATTTATTAGCTAGGTTAGATCTTGGACAAGAGGTTCCAGAAGCATTATTCCATGTAATTGCAGAGCTCATTGCTTTTTCTTACTTGCTTCAAGGTAAGTTTCCTGAATCCTGGCAAAATGCAGCGCAAAAAGTAGATATCAAAGAATAATTAAGAAAAACTAATGCACTTAAGGCAAGGTTTTCGTACACTCGCGGTCTTCAAATAAAGGAAGCCACATTAGCAAATGAACTTTTTCGGGAACATCGGCCGTAAGCTTAAAAATCGCTTTTCAACTCCATTATTCATTCAGCCTAATGACACTAATTTACGCGTCAAACTTGTAGCTATTGCAAAAAATGAAGCGGCATACCTACCCGACTGGATTTTTCATCATTTGTTTTTTGGGTTTTCTGAACTAGTAATATATGTGAACAACAGTTACGACAATTCATGGAAACTAAAAGAGCTGTTAACAAAAAACACTCAGGTTCGTATCGAAGATGGTGATAATTATTTCCAACAGACAAAACGGTCCCCTCAAAACCTTATTTATGAAATTGAAATGTCACATGCAAAAAAACAAGGCTTCTCGCATGTAATGTTTTTGGATATAGATGAATATTTTACTACAACGTGTTTATCCGCGCATATTAACGATGTGGTAGCATTTATTGATGCAGATGTATGTTGCTTCGAGTGGGTATTGAAACTCAAAGAAGAAAAAATATTTTCAGCGCCGTTTTGTGACGCACTAATACATCACAAACGAGCAAGACAAGTAAAGTCTTTGGTTAAAACTGACTTAAAGATTAAGCAGTTCAATCCCCATAACGTGTATAGTGAGCGCGCCAATTATCGCTTAGCTGATAAAACCACTTTTAAGGTGACTTCACCTTTATCAATGTCTCTTGTTCCTGCAGAGGAGCTTTTAAAACCTCTAAAAGACTACTTTGTATTGCATCGTATTTTACGACATGAGGTAGAGTACATCGCTTCATTAACAAGAGGACGACCGATACCGGGATCTCAGAAAAACTCAATATTTAAAGATAACAGAGGCGGAATACTCAGTGACGAAAATGCTGAGACACTTTCAATTCCGCAAGATGCTATTGAAAATTATCAACGGCAACGAGAAATCTTTTTCCAAAAATACACTTTGAATTCTTTTTTAGAAGAGGCTCAACAATCTGTTATAGAACGCTACAATGAAGCTATACAAAAAATCCAAAACGCCCCCATTGAAGAGTCTGACACACTCAAAAAAATACTTAGGAATGTTACTGACAAAGGTGTCATAGACGCTTACAACGAATTCAAAATGCAACATAAATAAGCCTGAATTTTCGTTAGATATAAAGTTTTTTTGAGCACTTGGCGTGCTTAATGTCAATTCGTCTCGTAAACTATAGTCCTATTACTAATAGCATTAATAAAAGAGCGGCATATGGCATTAAAATCGGTAAGTAGCAATTTAATCAGCAAACGTTTAATAGCGACAGTTTGTAGTATATTAAGCATCACCGCTATCGTTGTGGCTCCATTAAAAGTAAGTATCGCAGCAGAGATATCGAATGAAGTTGTAAAATTACAAAAGATTGATTACCAAGACGTATTCAATATCGAATACGCTGCAAACCCTATTTTCACGCATGATGGCAAACGCCTTATATACGAACGCCGGTCCATGGATATACAAAGCGACCGTTTAAACACAAATATATGGTTTGTGGATTTAAAAACAGGCGATAACAAACCACTAATTTCTGACAGCGATAGACACTATTCACCCGTATTGTCACCGGACGGTCGTAAGCTCGCTTATTTATCGAATAAAGATGGCAGTACTCAGTTGTATATTCGTTGGTTGCAAAGTGGCGAAGACGTAAAAGTGACGCAACTCGAATATTCATCAAATAGCATTACTTGGTCGCCAGATTCGCAGTCGCTTGCATTTTCAATGTTCACGCCAATTGCGTCGACTATTTTGTTCAAAGATATGCCAGCAAAACCAAAGAATGCCGAATGGGCCGGACAAGCAAAAGTCATCGATACCACCTTATACAGAAGCGATGGCAGAGGTTTTAATCAAGCAGGGTTTTCACAGCTTTACGTGATTGATGCAATAGGTGGCACACCACGACAAATCACTCAAGGCGACTTTAATCACTCAGGTAGATTAAGCTACAGCAAAGATGGTAGCGCTATTTTCTTCAGTGCCGATCGCCATCCCGATGCTGCACTTAGACCACTTCAAAGCGATATCTTCAGTGTCAGTATCGATACAGGTGCGGTTGAAAAAATCACCAGTATTGAAGGCCCAGAAAGCGCCCCCATGTTGAGCCCTGATGGTAAACACATTGCGTTTTTATGGGTAAATGACAGAAAGTTATCATTTCAAGTCAATCAATTAATGGTCAAAGCTTTAAATGGCAGTGATTCAAATGAAGCGACTTCACTGACCCCAACATTTGATCGAACAATACAAGACGTGCAATGGGCTCATAATTCAAAAGGCTTATATTTTAGCTACATTGATGAGGGCGAAACCAAACTTGCTTATGTCAGCATAAAAGGAAAATTAAAAGAGTACGATCTGTCATTGGGTGGACAAGCAATTGGCAGACCCTATACCTCAGGCGATTTTACCATCAACAAATCGGGTGACATAGCGTTTACCAAAAATGATCCTCAGCGCCCTGCTGATATATGGTTACTAGACGGTAAAAAACAAACTCAACTAACGCGCCTTAATGAAGATGCATTTGCTCATAAAGCGCTTGCAAAAACACATGCAATTGAGGTGAGTAGCAGTATCGACAAACTCAACATCCCCGCGTGGATTGCCTTACCACCTGACTTTGACCCAACTAAAAAATATCCATTTATCCTAGAGATTCACGGTGGCCCTCATGCTGCCTACGGCGATACTTTTAGTATGGAAGTGCAACTAATGGCAGCAAAAGGCTATGTTGTGGCATGGGCAAACCCAAGAGGAAGTTCATCTTATGGCGAAGATTTTGGCAATGAGATACATCACAATTACCCTTCCAATGACTACCAAGATCTAATGGATGTAGTTGATGCAGTAATTGCGAAAGGTTACATCGATACTAATAATCTATTCATTACTGGCGGCTCGGGCGGAGGCGTTTTAACCGCGTGGAGCATAGGTAAAACAGATAGATTTGCTGCCGCAGTGGTCGCAAAGCCAGTGATTAACTGGATGAGTTTTGCCTTAACCGCAGATGCCTATCCCTATTTTAGTCAGTATTGGATGCCTGATATGCCATGGAATATTAATGAGCATCTTTGGAAACATTCGCCATTGTCATTGGTCGGTAATGTGAAAACACCCACCATGCTATTAACCGGTGAGGCTGATTATCGAACGCCAATGAGTGAAACCGAACAATATTATCAAGCCCTTCGCTTACAAAAGATTGATTCAGCAATGGTCAGAATCCCAGGTGCATCACATGGTATTGCCGCGAGACCGAGTCATCTGATTCAAAAAATTGGGAACATAGTCGCTTGGTTTGAAAAGTATAAGAAGTAGATTTTAGCTACTCACCTTTAATGAAGTGTAGTTGCTTGTATTCAATAAAAAGGGCCTTTATCAAACATTGAAAAAGGTCTTTTTCAAAAGACAATTTACTCAAAGTCAGTTTCGATTCAAGAAACCACTTAAGCTAAAACAAAAAAACCACTGCTCAATGAGCAGTGGTTAAAAGCGGCGCTAAGCCAACGAAAATTTTACCGTTTAATAAATATGGGCTTAGCAATTAGCATTAATTCATTCGTCTAATTGCTATGCCTAGATTATGTAACTTGGCTATTTAACTAAGTTATACCAATCCTAAGCTTCAGCTTTTGCTTCAGGCTCGTCTTCTTTTTTAGTTTTTGGCAATAATAACTCTGCACGGATCTTCGCTTCAATCTCTTGCGCTAAGTCAGTATGCTCTTTTAAGTACTTAACCACATTCGCTTTACCTTGCCCAATACGGTCACCATTACAGCTGTACCATGCACCGGCTTTTTCAATTAATTTGAGTTTAACACCTAAATCAATTAACTCAGCTTCTTTACTGATACCCGCGCCATACATAATCTGGAATTCAGCTTGTTTAAACGGAGGTGCGACTTTGTTTTTAACCACTTTTACGCGCGTTTCGTTACCCACAACTTCATCACCATCCTTAATTGCACCGATACGGCGAATATCTAGACGCACTGACGAGTAAAACTTAAGCGCATTACCACCCGTTGTGGTTTCTGGGTTACCAAACATCACACCAATTTTCATACGAATTTGGTTGATAAAGATACACAGTGTGTTTGAGCGCTTGATATTAGCGGTTAGCTTACGCAATGCTTGTGACATTAATCGTGCCTGCAAACCAACGTGAGTATCACCCATGTCACCTTCAATTTCAGCTTTAGGTGTTAAGGCTGCAACCGAGTCAACGATAACGACATCAACTGCGCCCGAGCGCACTAGCATGTCGCAGATTTCAAGTGCTTGCTCACCCGTATCGGGTTGTGAAACAAGTAACTCATCAATATTGACGCCTAACTTCTCAGCGTATACTGGATCAAGCGCGTGCTCGGCATCCACAAATGCACAGGTTTTGCCTTTCTTTTGCGCTTCTGCAATTACTTGCAATGTTAATGTTGTTTTACCTGATGACTCGGGCCCGTATATTTCAACCACTCGACCACATGGCAAACCGCCAATACCTAACGCGATATCAATACTTAATGAACCGGTAGAAATAGACTCGATATCCATTGCTTGGTTATCACCTAACTTCATTATCGAACCTTTACCAAATTGCTTCTCAATTTGACCTAGGGCTGCATCTAGTGCTTTTGATTTATTATCGTTCAATTTTTTATCCTCAAGCTGCCAAGATTGGCAAGTAGTCTATCGATGTTGTGCTTTTGATGAAGCTAAGATAAACACAAGTAATCATTTATATCGGAAGTATACTGTATAACCATACAGTTTCAATAGAAAATATCTATTTTTTATAAGCAACTGTTTATAAAGTATTTTTTTAATTAATTATGCTATTAAACAACAATTACAGACGAGAACACTGTATAAAACCAACGCTTTATACAGTATATAATTGGAAAAGTTTACGCCACTAGGCGCGCGATCAGTTCTTGTAAAGCAAGCTTGATGGTTTGTTCACGGACTTGTTTTCGATTACCCGAAAAGCAACGTGAAAAGCTAATGGTACCGTGATTATCAGCAATCGCAAACCACACAAGCCCCACAGGTTTAGTATCTGTTCCACCGCCAGGCCCGGCGATACCACTCACTGCCACACTAATATCAGCACCACTTTTAGACAAAGCGCCTGTTGCCATTTGTATCACGACTTCTTCTGAAACAGCACCATGCTTTTGCAAAACGGAATCACTTACACCTACTTCATCAGCTTTTGCTTGATTTGAGTAAGTAATCCAAGCCTTTTCAAACCAAGCACTTGAGCCTGCTGTATCGGTAATTGCACATGCTATCCCACCGCCGCTGCATGATTCGGCAGTAGTCACATATTTTTCTTGCTGTAACAAGACATCACCTAAATGTGCAGAAAGCGCTTCGATGGATTTGTTGAATAAACGGCTCAATATATTTCCTGTACTGACTTCAAGTTTGCAATAAGCATCATTGCAATCTTAGGTTACTGAAAAACCAAATGTGAGTAAACCAAGGCAAAGAGAATTTTAATTTTCGGATGTAATTGCAGAAGCAATTCATTAAACTTACATAATGCTATTAGGATTGAGTTTGCTTCAACACTTTTATGCCTCGAGCAATAACACATATAATTAGAATAAAAACTCGATACACAACGCTAGTCTCCACAGAAAACAATCGGACAAAAATAACAAATGCCCAAAAGCGCCAAATCTGAACACACCCCCATGATCGCTCAGTACCTTAAAATTAAAGCTGAGCACGCTGACATTCTTTTGTTCTATCGAATGGGTGATTTTTACGAGCTGTTTTTTGATGACGCAATACGTGCAGCTGACTTATTAAATATATCACTGACTGCGCGTGGTAAATCAGGGGGCGATCCAATCCCTATGGCTGGCGTGCCCTATCATGCCGCTGAAAACTACCTAGCGCGATTGGTGAAAATGGGGGAGTCTGTTGCGATCTGCGAACAAATTGGCGATCCCGCCACCAGCAAAGGCCCGGTAGAACGTCAGGTTCAACGTATTGTGACCCCAGGCACTATTTCAGATGAAGCATTACTCGAAGAAAAAAGCGAAAGTTTATTAGTCGCGGTCAAGCAAATCAAAGGACACTACGGTGTCGCCTACATCGACATTACCAACGGCCGATTTGTCGTTGAAGATTGCTACTCTGATGAAGGATTAGAGGCCCTGCTTGAAAGGCTGCAACCAGCAGAATTACTCTACCCTGAACAAGCAAGCTTTTTCCCGCTGATTGAGAGATATAAGGGGCTTAGACGCCGTCCAATTTGGGAGTTTGATGAAGACACCGCACTCAACAAATTAAAAGCACAATTTGCTAGCCAATCGCTTGAAGGCTTTGGTGTTGATGAAAACATGGTTTCAATTGGCGCAGCCGGCTGTATTCTGCAATATGTTCAAGATACACAACGCACGGCATTACCCCACTTAAGAAAGATCACTCAACAACGTGAAAATGACGCAGTTTTGATGGATGCAGCATCTCAGCGCAATCTAGAACTCACTCGTACACTGTCTGGTAAGGTCGAAAACACCTTATTTTCTGTACTAGACCAAACAGCAACTGCTATGGGTAGCCGATTGCTTCAGCGTTGGTTACACCGACCAATTACTGATACTAATGAGCTTAAAAATAGACAATCGTGTGTGCAATCCCTGCTTGATACCTGCTATGTTGAAGTACATCAACATTTGAAAAATATCGGTGATATTGAACGCATATTAGCACGTGTATCATTGGGAACAGCGCGGCCTCGCGACTTTTCTCGCCTTAGAGATGCGCTATTGGTATTGCCCGATTTAAAACAAACACTTATCGATAGTGAACAACCTTGTCTCATTGAACTTGCCAACTTGGTCGGCCAATATGACGACGCACAATATCTCTTGGCACAAGCAATTGTAGACAACCCACCCGTAGTACTCAGAGATGGTGGCGTCATTGCACCCGGTTTTAGCGAAGAGCTCGACGAGTTAAGAGCCTTGTCACAAGGCGCAACAGATTTTTTAAATGAATTAGAAGAGCGTGAAAAAAAGCGCACAGGTATTCCCACTCTTAAAGTTGCTTATAATAAAGTACACGGGTTTTACATCGAAGTTTCACGCGCGCATTCAGACAATGTGCCCGCCGATTATATTCGACGACAAACGCTTAAAAACAACGAGCGCTTTATTATCCCTGAACTTAAGGCACACGAAGACAATGTGCTCACAAGTCAAAGCAGAGCACTTGCGCTAGAAAAAAGCCTATACCAGTCTTTGTTTGCTTCACTCGCACCTGATTTAAATCAAATGCTAGAAAGCGCCAGTCAGTTAGCCAGACTAGACGTATTAAACACCTTTGCAGAGCGCGCCGACTCTTTAAACCTTTGCTGCCCTGAAATAGTGACCAAAAACAAAATCGAATACAGCGAAGGTCGCCACATTGTTGTTGAGGAGGTCATGCAAACACCCTTTATTGCAAACCCCTTATTAATCGATGACAAAGTGCGCATGTTAATGATTACAGGGCCTAACATGGGCGGTAAAAGCACGTATATGCGCCAAACCGCTTTAATCGTGTTACTTACTTATATTGGTTGTTTTGTGCCTGCTAGCAAAGCTCAAATCGGCCCAGTTGACAGAATATTCACGCGTATTGGTGCAGCAGACGACTTGGCTTCAGGTCGGTCAACGTTTATGGTTGAAATGACCGAAACCGCTAATATTCTAAATAATGCGAGTGAAAAAAGCCTAGTCTTAATGGACGAAATTGGTCGCGGCACAAGCACATACGACGGACTATCGTTAGCATGGGCATGTGCTCAATCACTGGCGTCTAAATTAAATTCATATACCTTGTTTGCCACGCACTACTTCGAACTAACATCCCTGCAAGATAGCTTTGACACCATTCAAAACGTACACTTAAATGCAGTTGAACACGATGAGCAAATTAGGTTTATGCATCAAGTCCAACAAGGGCCCGCAAGTAAGAGTTACGGTTTGCAAGTAGCTAAACTTGCAGGTGTTCCCAAATCAGTTTTGAGTATTGCTCAGGCTAAGTTGAAACAACTTGAATCTAGCGCCAACGAGACTGTAGCACCTTCAGTTAATAATAAAACTGACACCCAGTTAAGTATTCCAATGGATGACACGCCACATTGGTTGGAGCAAAAATTGTTGCAGGTCCAGCTTGATGATTTGAGTCCCAGAGAGGTGCAAGCATTGGTGTATCAATGGCGTAAGGAAGTACAGAAGCAAACGCCTTAGTTAGTAAAATAAGAATCATCTAATATTCATTTACTTTTAAGGCATAATTTAAGTATACTACACGCCCATCGAAGCACTACAAACGTGCCTGACTTTCAGCTGCATAATTAAACCAATACAACCCCAAAATCGGCATCGAATTTTCAATGTCAGTTTTATCGAGGCTGTAGCTTAGGTTTGGATATGAGATTGAAAGCACGACATTAGCATGCAGATAAATAGCTAAATCCGCTTATTTATCATGTATAGATTCAACTTTAGTACCTTAGGGTTTTCATGACTAATTATATTTTTGTCACCGGTGGTGTGGTTTCATCATTAGGTAAAGGTATTGCAGCAGCCTCACTTGCGGCAATATTAGAAGCACGCGGTTTAAGCGTGACTATGCTCAAACTTGATCCTTATATTAACGTTGATCCTGGCACAATGAGCCCGATTCAACACGGTGAGGTGTTTGTCACAGACGATGGCGCCGAAACCGACTTAGACCTCGGCCACTATGAGCGTTTTATTCGCACCAGAATGACAAAGCGCAATAATTTCACTACCGGCCGCGTGTATGAAGAAGTGCTTAAGCGAGAACGCAGAGGTGATTACTTAGGCGCTACTATTCAAGTCATCCCTCACATCACTAATGAAATTAAACGACGCGTGATTGCCGGCGGCCAAGGTAATGATGTGGCTATCGTTGAGATTGGCGGCACGGTAGGTGATATCGAGTCTCAACCGTTTATCGAAGCGATTCGCCAATTAGGCACTGAAGTCGGTCGTGAACACGCGATGTTTATGCATTTAACGCTTGTGCCCTACCTAGCTGCATCAGGTGAAACCAAAACTAAGCCAACACAGCACTCGGTAAAAGAGTTGCGTTCAGTCGGTATCCAACCTGATATTCTAGTTTGTCGCTCTGAAGTGCCTTTGCCAGCCAATGAACGTTCAAAAATAGCGCTGTTTACCAATGTGAACGAAAAAGCTGTTATCTCGTTAAGAGACGCGGACAGTATTTACAAGATCCCTGCTGCATTAAAAGCACAAGGCATGGATAAACTAGTCGTTGAGCGTTTTGGCCTAGATTGCCCAGAAGCAGATTTGAGCGAATGGGAACAGGTACTTTATGAAGAGTCAAACCCAACGGGCGAAGTCAATATCGGCATGGTCGGTAAATACGTTGAATTACCTGACGCATACAAGTCAGTTAACGAAGCCCTTAAGCACGCGGGCTTAAAAACACGCCTTGCGGTGAATATCAAATACATCGATTCACAAGATATCGAAAGCAAAGGCGCAAGCTTACTTCATGACTTAGACGCAATCATCGTCCCGGGTGGATTTGGTGAACGCGGCATTGAAGGTAAAATAGCCGCTGCAAAATACGCTCGTGAAAATGACGTGCCGTATTTAGGTATCTGCTTAGGCATGCAAGTCGCGTATATTGAATTTGCAAGAAACGTGGCGGGCATGGATGATGCTAACAGTACTGAGTTCGATCCAGACACCAAACACCCAGTGGTTGGTTTGATCACAGAGTGGTTGGATAAAGACGGTGACAAAGAGATCCGAGATGCTAATACCGATTTAGGTGGTACTATGCGTTTGGGCAGCCAACTTTGTCATTTGCAAGAAGGTTCACTTGTTGCCAGCCTTTATGGTTCAACAGAGATTCACGAGCGTCATAGACATCGTTATGAAGTGAACAACAACCTTCGTCAAGAAATTGAAAATGCAGGTTTAAAAGTCAGCGGATTGTCTACAGACAAACGCTTGGTTGAAGTCATTGAGTTAGAAGACCACCCTTGGTTTGTGGCGGGGCAATTTCACCCTGAGTTTAACTCAACACCTAGAGACGGACATCCATTATTTACCGGCTTCATTGCTGCTGCCGGCGAATATATGAAAAACAAATAAGATACAGACACTTGCTAAGTACTTGAGTCGTAAACAAACTTATAATTGAACAAGATAAAAGGAATAAAAATGGCGAATATTAGTCGCATTGTAGGTCGCGAGATATTGGATTCTCGTGGTAACCCAACGGTTGAAGCAGATGTGTATTTAAGCTGTGGTGCGATGGGTAGAGCAGCTGCTCCATCTGGCGCATCAACTGGTTCTCGCGAAGCACTAGAGTTACGCGACGGCGACAAAGCGCGCTATCTTGGTAAAGGTGTCCTCAAAGCAGTGGCTGCGATTAACGATAAAATTGCACCTGCCCTAGCGGGTAAAGACGCCGCCGACCAAACTGCGATCGACCAATTGATGATCGATTTAGACGGCACAGAAAACAAAGAAGTATTGGGTGCAAACGCAATCTTAGCAGTATCTTTGGCAGTCGCTAAAGCAGAAGCAATCAGCCTAGGCATCCCGCTTTACGTTCATATCGCAAACTTAAATGGCACATCGGGTCAATACTCTCTTCCTTTACCAATGATGAACATCATTAACGGCGGTGAGCATGCTGACAACAACGTAGACATACAAGAGTTCATGGTGCAGCCTGTTGGTGCAAAAAGCTTTAAAGAAGCCTTAAGAATGGGTGCTGAAATTTTCCACGCACTTAAAAAAGTACTCAGTGCAAAAGGCTTAAACACAGCTGTTGGTGATGAAGGTGGCTTTGCTCCTAACTTAACATCTAACGCTGAAGCATTAGCGGTCATCGTTGAAGCAATTGAAAACGCTGGCTACAAAATGAATGAAGACATTACACTAGCGCTAGATTGTGCGGCTTCTGAGTTTTATAAAGACGGCCAATATGTGTTAAGTGGCGAAAGTAAGTCTTTCAGTTCAGAAGGTTTCAGTGATTACTTAGCAGACCTTACCGAACAATATCCTATCGTGTCTATCGAAGATGGCTTAGATGAAAGTGACTGGGACGGTTGGGCATATCAAACTAAGATCTTAGGCGATAAAGCACAGCTAGTCGGCGATGATTTGTTTGTCACAAACACTAAAATTTTATCTCGCGGTATCGAAAACGGTGTTGGTAACTCAATCCTAATTAAGTTCAACCAAATCGGTTCGTTAACAGAAACGCTTAATGCAATCAAAATGGCTAAAGACGCGGGCTTCACGGCTGTTATCTCTCACCGTTCTGGTGAGACTGAAGATGCCACGATTGCTGATTTAGCAGTGGGTACAGCAGCGGGTCAAATTAAGACAGGTTCACTTTGCCGCTCTGATCGCGTTGCTAAGTACAACCAATTATTACGTATCGAAGGTGAGCTTGGTGACAAAGCTGTTTTCAATGGTCGTAGCGAAATAAAAGGTCAATAAACTTCAAAAAAAGTTTGTTCTGTTTTAGTTTAATGATTTGAAAGAGTGCACATTGTGCGCTCTTTTTTTATGTTTTTTATCTTCGCTTAGCGTTTAAATTGAATTTAAAGCAATCAACACCGTCACTAATTAACACCGCCCCTAATAAACGAAGATGGGAATTAGCCAATAAGCCACACCTTTACAACTAAACTTAAATCCGTTCATCCTAAGATTGCACCAATAAACTTCTGTGATAAGCTAACGTATCATGCTCACAAGCAATCAAAATAAGCACTTGTTTTTATGTCAGACAATATACAAACCAACATATTTCACTTAGCGCAGCGTTTTCCTAACGTTGCTGAATTATGTAATGCTTTGTATGAGCGAGAGTTGGCCAATTTAGCAGCCAGCGAAATTTCAGATCCCTTATTGCTTAAGCGCAAACTCACCGGCCTTAGCTACCATATTAAAAACGCTGCTCAGTTCCTATTAAATGGTGAATCGCCGCTTGAAGTCGATGTTCATAACGGTACTTGGAAAGCCAAGCAATCGACAAAATGCCCAGCTGTTTTCAAAGATTTAAACACGTCAAAAGCCAAAAACCTAGATTGGTTCAATAAGTATGCTCGTCATGGGTATGTAGTTTGTGTTTATGTGAGTGATTTTGGTGAAGAGCACATAGAGCTAGATTCAATCGATATGCTACCGAACGATACAAGTCATATTCATTTAAATAAATTTGGCTGGTTTGAGCGTAACGGTGATTGCTTAGAAGACTTGGCCACCCATAAAATCTTAAGAATTGTAAAACCGACAAAGTCTATCTTGAGTGCAGCATGCGGCGGCCATACTTGGAATAGTAAAGGTCGACGTTCACCCAGAACCTTAACACTTCGTGAACTACTGCTATCGACCAATATCAATTGGAAAACATTTAAGTAGTATCAACGCTCTTATTTGCGAATTTACTCAGATTGCGCCGACGAAAATTTACCGCTAATAAACGCCTCATCAGTCAATGACTCTAAAAATGAAAGCAAAGCTAGCTTCTCTTCCTCGGTCGCATTGATTCCACGTACAAAAATAGATTTATTGGGATTATTGATTCCCCTACCTCGTCCACCTGCCACATATAAATCGATAACCTCCTCTAGGGAAGCCACACTGCCGTCGTGCATGTAAGGTGCAGTTAATGCAATATTGCGCAATGTCGGTGCTCTAAACTTGCCCCTGTCTTGATCGCGATAAGTTAAATCAGCCAAACCTTGGTCATCATTAGCGTAGCTACCCAACTCATCTTCCATATATAAGCCCGTGTTATGAAAAGGCACGAGATCTAGAGTTTGAAACGCATGTTTACTTGATTGTGAAAAGTTAAACCCGCCGTGACAATGAAAACACTCAAACTTTTCTGAAAAGAAGAGGTTTAAGCCCTCTATTTGCTGTTCTGTTAGCGCATCGTCTTGCATTTGATAAGCATAGCGATCAAACGCTGAATCAAAAAAATTTAAGCTCCTTACGTAAGATGCCAAGGCTTTCACGATCCTATCAAAGGTGATTTCTTTACTTCCAAATGCTTGTTTAAATTGTGCTTGATAATCCCCCAAACGATTAAGTATTTCTGCTTCGTTTCCCGTCGCGCCCATTTCGATTGGTTCTTCGTTAAATAGCGGAAGTACAATTTGCGATTCAAGTTGAGTTAAACCATTGTGCGCCCAATTGAATGTGCCATTGTATGCAACGTTGACCAAAGCGAGCGCATTGCGTTTTAATTCACCGCCAGTACTGCCTGTCGATTTAGCGACTGGTTGCGAAAACGCAAACTGTGGAATGTGACAACTTGCGCAGGCTTGAACTTGATTACCAGACAAACGGAAGTCAAAAAACAACTTCTCGCCTAGTTCGACTTTTGCTTGAGTCATTGGATTATCTTCTGGCACAAAGGGCTTTGGGAACGCTTCGGGGATATTCCATTGGTAAGGCTCAGGTGCTTTTTGACAACTGCCCATCATCAAAGCACAGACAACTAGGAGACCACACCAAAATATCTTCATATTGCTTTAAAGACCTTTTGGTGAGCTAACGACTGCAAAAAGTGAGCACACTGTTTTTGTTGGTCAATACCGGCAAACATGCATGCGTTTTCACGTGAGATTGTGATTCCGTTTAGCAGTTGGTCTACTTGGATAGCGATATTTATCGTGACTTCATTCTCCGTTATGCCTATATGCTCAGGTTTTAAATCAAGAGAAATCGGCACTCTATTTGGCTGCTCACATTCACTTGCAGGTGCTCTTACACGAGAAGCAGATTGACAGCCAGTGCTGCCTAAGTGAAAAGCAAAGCTGTCCGTCGATGAACGCAAGTCTACTCGCATAAACTTATACCCCATCTGCCAAGACCAAAACATCGAAGCGATATTTAGCGGTGACGATTGTGTTAATGGATTTGCGTGATTTTGAAGAAAAGGGACACCGATTAAAAAGTTTAAAGAAGTACGACTTGTTTCTTGCTCTGTTTGAGATTTTGCTGTACTCATTCGATTACTAAGCGTGCTAAACGCATGCTCATCAATCATGCTTGAGACGACATAATTTGATAAAGATTTCTCACCCATATCACTTGTACTTTCAGCACTTTTTTCTATATTTTTTTCATCGCAAACATTAGCCGCACTTATCAGTGCCGTGCCATCATATTGCCAGTAGTTATTTAGCATATTAAATAGTATGGGCTCGCTGGTGCCAGTAAACCTTAAACGCAATTGATGCAAATAAAACGCGAAGGTTTCAATCGACACCGGGTCTTGCTTGGTTTCCCCAATATTCGTAAATCCCAAACGACCGGCCTTACATTTTACTAAGTAGCCATCATGCATTATGCTAAACCGTAAATTAAGCTTGTGTGTTCCACTACCCGATTCAGTCATCAATGAATCGTCATTAACCGGCGCACAAGCGTAGACCAGCATAAGTGTGACAATAGTTAGCGTATATCTAAAGTAAGTGCGCATGTTATCCATAAAATCGCGAAGACGTTTTATCTAATTAAAATAGACCGACAAAGTGCATTTATACCGGCGTTAATCAATCTAAGCCGCGGTCATTTAAAGCACTCATACAAAAAAGTGAGTTTCAAAATGAAACAAGGAATAAAGAGTTTATCAAGTTTAGTCATGATTACTACGCTTTCATTGGTATTTGCCGTAAAGGTAAATGCGCATATGGACCATGACCGCGCTCGATTTATTGCCCCCGACGGCATTGATCGAGGTGATTGTAAGAACCGTTTTCGCCCTTGCGCGAGTATCAGCTTTGCCGCAAAGCAGGCCGACAAAGGCGATGTGCTTTTGTTTGCTCACGGCACTTATACCATCGAAAGCACAAGCGATATTTTTCATTTAGTCAGTGATATCGTACCGGCCTATGGCGGCTTTCAACCACTTGATAACTACCAAGTGCAAAACCCTAATCAATTTCCAACCACGTTAGTCGGTATTCCGCCAGAATATGCTCAAATACTCTATACCCGAGGGTTCAACGTTATTTCTGATACCAAGGGCTTGGCAAGTGAGCAAGCTGACGCGCTTAATTTAGACCTAGAAAAGGTCAATGCAATGAATCAGTCTCAATCACAAACAGATTGCGATGCGGGTTTAGCTGGCGTATTTCCTTGTAATAACGTATCCCTACTTGCCCATGTTCCACGCGCAGACCTACCTACATCATCAACCACAGCAAACGATATTTGGGGGCACGTTGACCTAAATACGATGAAGGAATACGCGCTGCTTGGCATGCGTCGTGGAATTGTCGTAATCGATGTAACAGAACCTACTCAACCTAATTTTGTTGGGTCGGTTTCAGGTAACAGCACAACTTGGCGAGACATCAAGGTTTATCAATTTTACTCTGAAACGCTCAATAAATGGCAGGCGTTTGCCTATGCAACTGCAGATAGCTCTTCCGAAGGTTTAACCATCATTGACCTAAACAGCTTAGATTCAGGCATTGGTTTGGTGACGCGTCAGCGAGACGATCCGTCGGCACATAACATTTATATATCGGGTGTTGACTACAGTCTAAACATTGCTAATACCTCAGTTGAACCTCGTGTTCATATCTTGGGCGCACAATCTCGTGGCGGTTCGCTTAAAAGCTATTCTTTATCCAACCCGCGTGATTTACAAAATACATATAACCTAACGGGTGCATCAAGAGCTGATTACACGCATGACGCCTCATCTGTTCTGATTAATGATGTTCGGGCAACACGCGATTGCGTGAACGGCGACGAAAATGGTTGTTTGGTCATGCTTGATTTTAATGAAAACTCACTAAGGCTTTGGGACCATACACTTGAATCAAGCTCAAGCGAATTATCTGAGAGCTTTTACCCCAACACGTCTTACGCGCATTCCGGTTGGTGGACAGAAGATAAGCAATATGTCTTGTTACACGATGAATTGGACGAGCGAGATTTTAGCTTACCTACTACAGTTCATATTTTTGATATTTCTGACTTGAGTAACCCAACACTAGCGGGCACATGGAAGGGGCCAACGGGCGCCATTGATCACAATGGCTTTGTGTTGGGCAACAAATACTACATGTCTAACTATGAAAGAGGCTTAACGATTCTAGATATCTCTTCACCAAGTTCGCCTCAAGAAATCGGTCACTTTGATACCTTCCCTAGTTCAGACAATACTTCCTTCAATGGCGCATGGGGCGTGTACCCTTATCTTCCAAGCGGCTCTATTTTGGTCAGTGATATCCAAGGTGGCTTATATGTAGTGAAAGACGAAACAGATGCCGACGACAAGGCCAACATCTCATTTGAAGCCAATTCTTACCAAGTTTTAGAAGGTGAAAGCGTTGAATTAACAGTAACGAAATCAGGCCCACAAGCTGCAAGCATAGACTACGAGATTATCTTGGGTTCAACACAAAACGAAGATGCCCAAGTCGAAACGCGTGGCACGCTTGAATGGTCTATTGATGATGACACCAGCAAGACAATTACCATAGAAGCCCTTGAAGATGGCACCAGCGAGAATTCAGAAACCCTATTTGTGCGTTTAATAAACCCAAGTGCAGATGCGGAAATAAAAGGTCGATATATCACTGCTGTTGAAATCGAGTCACTTGAGGCACCTAGCTCAGTCTTTGCCTTTGACATTGCTGAACTAGAAGTCAAAGAAATTGACGGTCAAATAAGCGTTGATGTCAATCGAAGTGGCACATCAAACGCGGCATTGACTCTGAACGTGAGCTTGCAAGACATCAGTAGTTCAAGCAGCGATTATGAACTGCTCACCGACACACTTTCTTGGGAAGAAAACGATATCAGTGCCAAAACGGTAATGGTAAACATCATTAATGACGAACAAACTGAGAGCGAAGAAAGCTTCACGATTGTTTTGTCTAGTAACCAAGAAAACGTTGAGCTTTCATCATCTTCTATAACAGTCAGTATAATCGATGATGAATCTAATGCTCCCCCAACAGTGACACTTGAGTCTGACACAATAAATGTGAATACCAGACAAACGGTTACCATAACTGCCGTTGGCAATGATCCAGAAGGTGCTGAAATAGACTATCAATGGGCGCAAACCGCAGGCGATTCAGTTAGCCTAACAGGGCGTAATGATGCAAGCATCTCATTTGCCGCCCCAGAAACAGCTCAAACGATCAGTTTTACGGTAAGTGTCACTGATGATTTTGAAAAAGTGAGCACTGCATCCGTTGATGTGGTTGTAGCAGAACCGCCGGCTCCACCACCCGCAACCACACCAGCACCGGCGCCTACCCCAGAACCACCGTCAAATTCATCTGGCGGTTCTTTGTTTTGGTTAATTGGTTTGATGTTAATTAGCTTGCAAATGAGATTTACCTTTAGGTTAAAGCCGAGAAACTATTAACAATGAATATATTCAATAATGACTGAAAAAAGCCAAGCAAAAAACCAGAGTTCCAAACGCATCATTGCTTGGTTGTTTTCTCACTTATTGCCCTATAAATTTAAAGTTGTTTTAGCACTTATCGCATTGTTGATAGGTGCTTTAGCGTGGTTAGTGCTTGGGCAAGGTGTTAAGTTAGTGGTTGACCAAGGCTTTGTCGCTGGCGATGAAAATATGCTCACCATTGCACTGATCATCGTCTTAGCGATTGTGTTAATTGGCAGTTTAGCGACCTACTTTCGATTCTACTTAATGGTGTGGTTGGGCGAAAAAGTCTGTGCAGATATTCGCGCCTCTTTATTCGCCCATTTAGTCACGTTGAGCCCTAATTTTTTTGCAGAAACGCGCACTGGCGAAGTTATTTCAAGATTTACCAGTGATACCACACTGCTTCAATCCGTGGTTGGCACTGGTGTTTCAATGTCTTTGCGATCTGCTGTCATGTTAATAGGTGCCTTAGTCTTGATGCTGATAACCTCTTGGCAACTAACGCTCTACGTGTTTATTGCGGTACCATTAATTCTGTTGCCAATTAAAGCCCTTGGCAAACAAGTCAGGTTTTACGCAAAGCAAAGTCAGGACGACGTTGCCAGCATGGGCACTTTGATTGACGAAAGCCTACACGAAATCCATACGCTTCAGTCTTATAACCACGAACAAGCAAGTGTTAATAACTTCAATAGCAGTATTGATAAAGTGATGGCAAGTGCCAGTCAACGCATTCATTATCGCGCCCTGTTAATTGCACTCATTATGTTTATCAGCTTGTCTTCTATCTTTATAGTGGGATGGATTGGCGCACGCGAAGTGATTGCGGGCAATATCAGTGCAGGTGAACTCACTGCTTTTGTCTTTTATGCCGTGCTTGCAGGTGGCTCTATTGCTACTATCAGTGAGGTTATTGGAGACTTACAAAAAGCAGTAGGTGCAAGTGAGCGTATCGTTGAACTTTTAAATACCGCACCTGAAATCACCAACTCACAAGCCGCGAAAGATAAAAGCCATCTAGACAAGCACCCACAATTTAATGAAAGCGCGGCTATCATAGAAGCAAAAGAAATCACATTTGCATACCCGAGTGCACCTGATAAAGAGGTTATTAAAAACGTTAGCTTCAATGCTCAAAGAGGACAAAAGATTGCAATTGTTGGGCACAGTGGTGCGGGAAAATCGACCTTGTTTGATTTGCTTATGCGCTTCTATGAATTAAATCAGGGTGACATCAAAATCGCCGGTATCCCACAAAAAGCATTGAGTATCGAAGACTTACGAAAGCAGTTTGCACTTGTTCCTCAAGATGCGGTGATTTTTGCGTTATCAGTAAGTGACAATATTCGCTTATCAAAACCAAACGCCACTGATGATGAAATAGTAGCTGCTGCCAAACTAGCCTATGCAGATGAATTTATTCAGGGCTTCAGTCAAGGTTATCAAACAGAATTAGGTGAAAGAGGTGTAAAGTTATCTGGCGGTCAAAAACAGCGTATTGCGATTGCCAGAGCCATACTTGCCAAGCGCCCTATTTTGCTGCTCGATGAAGCAACCAGTGCTTTAGATGCGAGCAGTGAACGCTATGTAAAACTTGCTTTAGATTCACTGATGCAAGAGACAACAACCTTGATTATCGCGCATCGGCTTTCGACCGTACTCAATGCAGATAAAATACTGGTCATGCAACAAGGTGAACTGATTGCACAAGGTACGCATGATACGCTATTAATGTCGAATACAGTGTACAAGGAATTTGTTGAATTGCAGTTGAGTTAGCACAAATGAGAGAATGTCGTGTAAAAAGCATCGGTAAAACTTTGTAACAATTAAGTCATAAATATCCACGTTTCAAAACTTAAATCACTTTTCAGTAGTAGTAATATGACCGTCCCAATAAAGGGACCACAAAGCACCTTTCGACAGAAAAGGTATCGTATAACTAGCTCGGAAAGCATTATGTTCATAAACTTCAAGAAAAAAACACTTGTCGCTTTGATGCTCTCAAGCCTTGCCTTAAGTGCAGCGGCTGACGATCATGAAAAAGACAAAGAAGAAAAAGAAACGCTTGTTGAAATTTTAGAGAAAAAGGCGGAGTTCGATGGCTTCGTTGATATTTATCGCGACAAAAAAGATGGCTCAGGCCTAATTGTTTTTGATGAATCTCAACTAAATACTCCTTTCCTGTATTTCGTATCAACAGTCGACGGTGTCGTTTCAGCAGGTACCTTTCGAGGTCAGTTTAGAGAAACGAGACTATTAGAGTTTAGACGCAACTTTGACCGTATCGAAATTGTTTCAAAAACACCCAGATTTTACTTCGATCCCGAAAATGCAGTTAGCCGCGCAGCCTCCGCTAACATCAGCGAAGCCATTTTGGTATCTACTAAAATAGAACACGAAGAAGATGGTAAAATCGCGATCTCACTTGACGACGTCTTTAAAGGCGAAGCCATGCACCGCGTTGCACCCATGCCTGCATCAGACCCCAAAGCAGATAAAAATCGCTTTAAACCTGGCAAGCTTTCTAAAGATAAAACCAGTATCAGCGAGATAAACAACTTCCCTGAAAATACTCACGTAATCGTTGATTATGTTTATGAAAACGATACACCAAAAGTGTATGGTGGCCCTGATATTTCTGATCAGCGATACACCAAGCTTTCTATTCAACATGCCTTTATCAAAGCGCCTGAGAATAACTTCAAACCGAGAAAAGACGACCCACGAGTTGGCTTTTTCTCTCAACAGTTTGATGATTTAACCTCAGATCAAACCGCAAACTACCGCGATGTGATTAATCGTTGGCACTTAGAGAAAAAAGATCCAAGTGCACAAGTATCTGATCCTGTTGAACCTATCGTTTGGTGGATTGAAAATACTACCCCCATGGAATGGCGCGAAACTATCAAAAACGCAACACTGGCGTGGAACAGCTCGTTTGAAAAAGCAGGCATCAGTAACGCTATCGAAGTGCGCGTGCAACCTGATGATGCAGACTGGAGCGCCGATGATGTGCGCTACAATGTTTTGCGTTGGACGTCATCACCTCGCCCACCTTTCGGCGGCTATGGTCCAAGCTTGGCACACCCGTTAACAGGGCAAATCGTAGCAGCGGATATTATGCTCGAATACAGCTTTATGAAAGGCAGATGGGTCGCCAGCGAAATGTTTACCGACGGTGCTAATTTGCTTGATAAAAACTACGGTGAACAGGCTGAACTCACTTGCTCATTAGGCCATGAATTAAACATGGGCATGATGTTTGGCAAAGTTGCTGGATTAGCTGACGGTATGGGCGACATCGAAAAAGATAAACTGTTGCGTCAATCAATGGCTTACCTAATCCTTCACGAAGTTGGACACACGCTAGGCTTAAACCACAACATGATGGCAACACAACTTCACAATCATGACGATGCACACAACCCGGAAATTACTCAAGGTATTTTGGCGGGTTCTGTCATGGATTACCCTTCTGTTAACTATGCACCATTAGGCGTTGAGCAAGGTGACTTTTATAGCGAAAAACCAGGTCCCTATGATGATTGGGTAATTCAGTACGGCTACTCAGTTGCATTAGATGACGATGCGGCAGAGGAAAAGCGCTTAAATGCAATTCTTAATCGCTCAGCTGAGCCAGAACTTGCCTTTGGTAATGACGCAGACGATATGCGTGCACCGGGTCGCCATGTTGATCCGCGAATCAATATTTTTGATATGTCGAGTGACGCGATTGATTACGCACAAGACAGATTTGTGTTGATTAAAGATATGGCGGGCAAAATAAAAGATAAGCTTTTACAAGATGGTCGTTCACACAATGACTTAGTTGTAGGCGCGAATGTCCTGTTTGGTGAAATGGCGCGTCAAGCCGCTGTTGTTTCTCGCTACGTGGGTGGTGTTTACCTCAACCGCGCTTATGTAGGGCAAGAGGGTTATACTCAACCACTGACACCTGTACCACTTGAAGAACAACAAAAAGCATTGAACACCCTGTCTGCTTTCTTATTTGCACCTGATGCGATTGAAGAAATGGAACCTTTGTTTGCTTACCTTCAGCGTCAACGTCGAGGGTTTAGTGGCTGGGGACGTGACGAGTCACCTAAAATTCACGATATGCTTCTAGGTGCACAAAAAAATGTGCTAAACCACCTTATGCACCCTAACGTGACGATGCGCATTACCGACACTGCTTTATTCGGAAATGAGATGAGCATCGAAACAATGATGGGCCGTTTAACTGATGGTATTTTTAAAGCTGATATCAAAAAAGACGTCAATTCGTATCGTCGTAACTTGCAAGTTGAGTACGTCGAACGCTTGGTTGCAATGTCAGGTCTGGAAAAAGCCAGCAAGCACGATAACTTTGCGCAAGCGGCAGCGACATATGAGCTTGGTCGAGTACTTGATATGGTTAAGAGTAGCCGTGGCAATCAGGCAACCAAGGTGCATAAAGCGTTTCTTAAAGACCGTGTGAACAGAGCGTTTCATAAAAGTAAGTCTTAGCTAACTTGTAAAGTTAAAAAATAGTGTAATAACTTACATGTCTAGGCCTGATGCGAATGAAAATTTGTGTCAGGCTTTTTTCATCCTCAATGGAAAAACAAAATTTAGGCATGTGCTTGAGTTAGTATTCGCTAACTTCAATGATAAATCACCATGATTCCCACATATTATTTGTCACTCAGCAGGAAGCGTTATAAGATAGCGCTATGTAAAGATGTCTAAATTATTTACAGTTGAAAAGCTAACGTGCAAAAAAGACTTTAGAATCAGATAGGTGGGATCGGCTTAATTTTTGCATATGACCCCAAGGTAAATATTAGTCTAGCAGTAATCAAAGGATGTGGATGGACAACGAAAAGACAACAGGTCTAACTCAGCGAAACTCAGCCGATAAAAGCAAACGTTTTTTTATAAAAAAAGCAAGTGTTGCTGCGGGTATTGCTACGCTAGCTCCCTCGTCTGTTTGGGGAGCATGCAACGCATCTGGGATTTCTGGCGGTTCACAGGATACAAGCTCCTCTTGTGCAATGCCTACATATTTAGAAGGTCGTAATCCTGACTTTTGGGCTAAATGGTTAAAGGACCATCCCACTGGCAGCGACAAAAATATTGTCAATTGGTCAGTCAGTGACATTCACTCTGATACAGAAGTGTTTAATGCCCACAATGCTCCAAATGATAGTTGGATAGGTAACCAGAAACGCTATTATTATTACCATGCGGTAGCCGATGTAATCAGCCACTTAACATTCACTGTTAAATCGCGTGATACTGACGGCAAAGAGCAAATCGCCGAAATTAACGCGTATAATGCAATCAAACATGCTCCAAATACAATTCAAGCGCACCTTGCTGCGATCTATTTGAATAATTTGTTTGGGTATTCAGAAGTGACGTTTGAATATCAAACTAACCAAGGGATTTCCTTTCTTTTAGATCATTATTGGGGCATGAGTATGCACGTTAATAATTTTATTAGTGACTTGAATGCCCGATACCGAACAGTTGATACAACGGAAAACAAGTTAAGAGCAGGCCTTGGGCTATAAAAGAACTGAAGCTAATAATCATAGTTTGAAAAAACGCATGTGGCGCGTTAAAAAACTCAACGACAACTCCGCCATATGCGCATACAATATCGACACAGACAAAACCTACTTTATAGATCGTGAGTCGCTAAAGCCCCTACTCGCCACCCCGAATCAAACGATTGACGATGTATTCGATTCCCTTTGCGACTCAACCTTAGACAATCCCGATTCACTAAAAAAAAGTGGCCTCTTAGCTTTGTTGGAAAAACAATGATAATTGATTCTGGTTTGCACTCATTTCGAATTTTAGGCGCCCCAGAACATATAAAAAAAGCGCTAGTTGAGCTTTATGGAAGAACTGACGAACGAAAATTTGCGGATTTTCAGATTAGACTTAATCGAAATGGCTTGCGAAAATTTTTAAAGCCACAAGTATCGATTGAAATTGAAGGCCAGCAACCATTCAATCCCGTTCCCCCTGAGAAATTGCTACCTTCTATCGAGTGGGCAATGAATTGGTGCGTGGCTGCCTACGAACACAATCATCTTTTAATTCATGCTTCAGTTGTTGAAAGAAACAACAAGAGCATCATCTTTCCGGCTCAATCTGGTTCAGGAAAATCAACGCTTTCAACCTATTTAGCGCTTAATGGATGGCACTTGTTTTATGATGAAATGGCGGTCATCGACCTAAAGAGTCAAAAGACTATACCTATTTTTCGCCCGAGCTCTCTTAAGAATGAATCGATCAATATTATTGCAGGCCTTAAAAAGCCTATCAATATGTCTGACGTCACTGTTGAAACGCACAAAGGCGCTATTGCTCACGTTATGCCCCACACACGAAAAATCTATCAGTCATTAAGCCCATGTAAGCCCTGCGCAGTAATATCAATAAGCTATAGGCAAGGTTGTAATACTGAGATAGTTGAATTAGACAAAGCGGTGGGTATGTCATCTATGCTTCTGAATGCCTTCAACTATAGCGTCATAGGTTCCAGTGCATTTGATAGCATGGTCGAATTATCTAATTCCGTAAGGTTTTTTGAAGTGACATACTCAAACATGCAAGACTTGGCCTTGTTCTTAGCTGAACTTGTAAATGGCTCGGTAGATGGATAAAAAATTATTTCTGCAAATACTGCTCGACAGTCAAGTACTCGCATCGCTCAATGAACAAGGTTACGACGCATTGCTAAGAATACTTCGGCAAACCGATCTTGTTAGTAGCTTTGGTTTTTTAACAAAAACCCATGAAAATCAAGAAGTTTTACCCGTTTACATGCAGACTCATGTTAATGCATCTAAGGTATTTTCTGACGCGCAAACTCGGCAAGTTTTTAGCGCATGTGCATTGATAAAAAAAGCTGCGGATGATTTGGGAATTGAACTACTTTTTCTAAAAGGTGCTGCATATTGCCTAAGACAAACCCAAAACTCGCGGGGCCGCTTATTTTCTGATATTGATATATTGGTAAAAGTTGAAGATTTAAATACCTTAGAATCTTACCTAAACGCTAACGGTTGGAAGAGTAAAGAACTCAACGACTACGACGATAAATATTACCGCGAATGGTCACATGAACTCCCGCCCTTTACGCATTTAGCGACAGGTGTATCACTAGATATTCACCATACCTTGCTACCCACAGTCTCTCACTACAGAGTCGATATAGAAGACCTTTGGCGGAATGAGTTAAAGCTTAATTCCGGCTTCAGCGTTCCAAACCATGCATATTTGATCTTGCATAGTGCTATCCACCTTCTGCTTAACGAGGACGTTGAGAAGGGGTTTAGGGATTTATTAGATATCAACTTACTTATTATAGAGTACATGGAAGATGAAGACCTTGAGAGACTCAAAGCTGTGTTTTGCCGATCTGGTTTTGAATTTGAATTTGATTTATTGATTGAGTTATTAAATAAATGCTTTGATTGTCGATATAAACTGCCGTCAACCTCACCCTCTTACATGTTAGCATTTTGGTGTAACGCCTATTACAAGTCTATTTTTCCAGCTATGCTGGAGTTACAAACGAAGACATACCGCGCCCTCAGACTCTTGGTTTACATCAAAGGCCACCTAAATAAAATGCCATTTAGATTGTTTATTAAGCACATTATCTACAAGGCAAGTCGAAGCCTGACAAAAAAGTTATTCGGTGACTTTATTTTTAAATGAAGCGTTACGAACATTAATAAAGGAAACAACGCTTGTTAAGAACACGCAAAGCATGCTCTACTTTGAACTAGCACCGTTTATAATAATAAGTCGATTCGCTTTGCCAACGCCCTTACATGTTTCACAGGAATAGCGTAACTGATCCCACTTGGGTTGGTTAATGCGGATTCTTTGCCAGCTGATACAAATACTTTGTTTATAACGCCGATTACGTTATTGTTTTTTCTGTTAAAAACAGGACTCCCACTATTTCCAGGGTATGCTGTTGCGTCTAACTGGTAAATCATAAAAGGTGATTTGAGCCTAGAGAGCATTTGTTTGGTCAAATCATTCGCATTTCTAGCAGGGTTAATATCTGGCGCAATAGCAGAAAGTATCCCAATATGAGTTGCAGGATAGAGCCCTAATACTGCACCAATAGGGAATCCTGTAAAATATAAGGCACTGCCTTCATCTATAAACTCATCCTGAGCAAGTTTGAGTGCAGGTAACTGAGTATCAATCGATAAAAGAGCCAAATCATGTACAGGATCGATTTCAAGCACCGTCATTCTATGCATAGTTGGGTTAGGTCCGGAACCAGAGAGCGCAACATAATATTGGACGATCGTCGGATCTAAGTCCTTTGAAACCACATGATAATTTGTCACTATGTGTTTTCCATCGCCTATCACAAAGCCAGTTCCCAGAATACTGGCTGCCCGGGACTCTAAAGGCGTGAAGAGAGCAATACCTACAACTGACGGTTTAGTTTGTTTAATCTGCAGAGGTAACTCATTTGCGTAGACAAAAACACAATAAATAGTACACACGCTTACACAAAATAGTTTCAACAATGTCTTCATCTCGCTAAACTCTCAACAATAAACCGACTTAGATGATAACGAACTTTTTATTGTATGGACATTTATTCGCTTCGGCCCTTAGGACATTTTTTAGTATCGCCCATCAATCATACTCTAGTGTTTGTATTGTGCATCTGGGTAGTTACATGCATAAAACCATCGTGGAAAATACTAAACAAAGCCTCGATACTTATTGGATCTAGTTGGCTATTGCTATGCTCACAGTCATTCTTTAGCACTTGGTTAATAGCACCATTAGATAACTTTGCTCCTATCGTGAAAGCAAGTGACCCTGTTATTCAAAGTAATAACAGCATTTTTGTGCTTGCTTGTTTTTTAGACAAACAAAAAAAACTTCCTATTGTGAGTGGTTGGCATGAGTGTTCTTTACAAAGGCTAGTGCAAGCAGTAATTTTATATAACAAAAACCCCGTTCCAATTTATGTCAGCGGTGGTGATTTCTTATCTGTAAACGAACCAAGCTATACAGACTTTGCCAATGAGTTGTTGCTGAACCTTGGTGTTAAAGAAGAGCACATAGTGTTGGTCCCCGAGGGAACAAACACTATGGAGGAAATGGCAGCAGTTTATCCCTTGTTACCGCACGGACAAGTGGCTATCGTTAGCACATCCACTCATATGAACAGGATTAGTAAGTTCGACCGTTTTTTGAATACATCTCAAGGCGACTTGACTTCACTACTGGTGCCAGTTGACCATCTAATAACGCGTGATACAGAATTTTCATTCAACATCCCAGCAAGTTATTCTGTCGATATCGTAGAACGTGCTTTGTACGAATATTTGGCGGTTTTTGCACATGTATTCAGCTTTGAATAGCATTTTAAACTTGAATTAGACCCAAAGCGCAGTTTTACGCTCATGTTTTGATTGTTCAAATTAGCGTATTAATTTATGCTTCACAGCTAATTCATGGAAGAGATTGGAAATAGTTTGCCAATGACTCAAATCACCATAGAAATTTTCGAACCGCATGGAACCGAACTTCGGGATTTGTGGGAATTGATCTATGAGCAAGCGACTCCAAATTTTTTCCTTTCTTGGCATTGGATGTCAACTTGGTATAACAGCCTGGATGATTCTCCTACAGTCTTACTAGCCAGACAAAATCACCGTCCTGTTGGTATCGCAATGTTATGCCAACGCCAAGTCAAACAATTTAAAGCCATTAAACGACAACAGCTTTTATTACACAAAACAGGTAATGAACTGCACGACCAAGCTTGGATCGAGTACAACGATTTTTTAGTGATTGAGGAATATGCAAACGCAACTAGGCTTGCCTTTGTGAAATACATCACAACTAAAATGCATTGGGATGAAATGATAGTGGGTGCTAGCGAGCATAAAGCGTTTGCGCCATATTTACTCAACAACCTGAGCCGCAGAGATATATGGAAAAGCCTAAGCTATAGAACTGATCTGGCGTTCATTCGCGATAATCACCTTGAATATATAAATACACTTTCAAAAAATACTCGATACCAAATTAAACGAAGCTTAAGAATTTACGAAAAATGTGGCGGCATCGAACTTCAATTTGCATCGACAGTAGAGCAAGCTATCCAGTGGTTTGAAGATGCTGGTCCACTTCATATTCAGAGGTGGTACAAAACCAGTGTTGGCAGTGGTTATACAAACCCTCAGTTTGTGCAGTTTCATAAACAACTGATAAAACATAGTTTTGATGATGGAAAGATTCATTTAATTAAAATAATTGCAGGCGCAAGAGTGGTGGGCTTTTTATATAATTTCGTTGAACCTCATGAGATTAAATTTTATTTAGCCGCTACTAACTTTAACAATGGCGATAAAAATTTGAAGCCAGGTCTCATTGCTCATTACTTGGCAATTAATCACTACCTAAAAGCGGGTTATGATGTCTATGACTTTATGGCGGGAGAGTCTCAGTACAAACGTTCCCTGTCATCATCTATTTCTCAAGTAAGTCTCTCAAGCTTTAAAAGAGCAAACATTGCGAGTCAAACAGAAACTTATTTGCGCAAACTAAAGCAATTTATCTTCGAACCCTATAAATTTATTAACAATATACCTGAGTTAACCCTAATATTGACCGGTGGAAAAGAGTCAATAAGCGGCGATAGAAACTACAATGAAGCGATAGCACTTAAACTCAATATTAGCCAGTCTGGAATTAAAGTACTCCATTCAACTCATTATCAGTCGCCTCCGGCTCATTGCGCTACCGCAACTAATGTTACTTTTAAGTCTTCGTCGCAATCTGGCTCGCGCATAGTCACGGTAACGGAAACTGAAATCTTAGAATTATCTGAACACACATTGGCCATTGAAGAAGTCATCAGCCATAAGGGTTTCAATGATCTCCATCATGTAATAAAAGAGGATGGTCGTTATTTAGTAGCAAACACTGGGCTAGACTCAGTCTGCGAATATCGCCCCATAACTGACGAACTGTCCCAAAAATTTATTACCGATGATTCGGGAATGTCAAGGCTCAAACCAGATGTAGACTATCGTAAGATAGCATGTACAAAACCCCACTTTACACATCCGAATTATTTGTTTTCATTACAAGACGAATTATGGGTTACACGTTGTGATCTGATGGACGCTGTTTCTTTAGACTCCAATAAACGAATTGAAATTGGTGGAAACCTTGTTCACGACGGAGTTGTCTTCAAAAATAATGTGTACTTTACCTGCGTCGATGGTCAGATAAGGGTTTTCGACACACACACGCTCATGCTCAAGCACTTAGTTGACCTTAAAGACTTTGTTCCTAATCTCAATGGCTGGTGCAGGGGCATATTACCAATTGCAACAAACCTAGCAGTTGTGGGTATTTCAAAGTATCGGCAATCCAAAAAACGCCGATTTAGTAAACAACATTCACATGCCAGATTACTATTAGTGGACATATTTAAACGACAAGTAATCTGGGACATCGACACAAGTCAACTGGGAATGGATGCTATCTTCGGTATTCATAAGAGTAGTACATAGATGAGTAAAAAAGTACTAATTTTAGGAGAAGACACTAGAAGTTTCTTATCTGTGATCAGAAGCCTTGCTAAACAAGGCTATCAGGTTGATGTAGTCTGTTTTGATGCAAGTAGCCCCAGCCTTAAATCAAAATACATCAAGAATGTATTTCTACTGAATTATCAAGCCTACACTCAAACCGAGTGGCTCGAAAATCTAATAAGTATCGTTGAGGAGCAAAATTACTCAGCTATCGTACCTTGTGACGAGCGCTCTATATTTCCATTAAATGAAAATAAAAAGCGTTTTCCAGACACAACTGTTCTAGCCATACCTAATCAAATGGTTATTAAACATTTGTTTGATAAGAGCACAACAAAAGCACTTGCAGAAAAGTTAAACATCCCCGTGGCAAAAGGCGAAATACTTTCGATAAAACCAATGGGCTACGATAAATTAAAAGCCAAATTTGGGAGTCAATTTGTCGTAAAACCCACTTTATCTTTTGAATCAGATAATTTGGCTACGAGACAAACCGTTGGAGTTATTAGTTCTCAAATAGATTTTGATCGTTACACAAAGTACATTTCTGACTCAGATGAGTTTTTAGTAGAAGAATACTTCACAGGTAAAGGAGATGGCTTATCACTGCTTGCATTCGATGGACAAGTTAATCATGCCTTTGCACACACCAGAGTCAGCGAACCACGTTCAGGAGGAGGCTCTTCTTATCGAAAAGCGATACCAGTAGATAATGGAAAATTAGACGCTTGTAAAAAGCTTTGTGAAGCGACCCGATATCATGGTGTTGGTATGTTTGAGTTTAAGACAAATATAGAAACCGGCAAATGGATACTCATTGAAGTTAATGCTCGCTTTTGGGGCTCCCTCCCCTTGGCAATTCATGCCGGCATCGACTTCCCTGCCTTATATGTAAATAGCTTATTACAAGGCCAACACATGGAAAAAGGCGTCAATACATCATATAACCAACAAGCGTATGCAAGAAGTTTGAGTAGCGACCTATTTGATAGTAAAGCAGAGTTTGAATATGACAGAGCTAATATTGGTTCTGCGGCTGCACTCAATAATCTTAGCCGACGACTTTTGTCATATACACGTCTGCTGACGAGTGAAAAAATCGATAGTTACGACCCATCAGATCGTCAACCGTTTGTCGCTGAATGTAAACAATTTTTCGATTCCACTTTGGCCGATAAGCTAAAACGCAGATCCAATGTAATCCAACAAGAAAAGCTACGTAAGCTACTCACCGCTATTTATGCTGCTCGCACACCATCAATCAAGTTTGTTTGCTATGGCAACATAATGCGAAGCCCAATGGCAAAAGAAAGTTTACGCTTACTTACTAATCAAGCGAAATTAGGTTGGGATATCGACTCTTATGGATTTCATCAAAATGAAAACAGAAAAAGTCCTGATGAATGCATTGAGGAAGCGGCCAAACTCGGTATAGACTTATCCGAGCATCGTTCTAAATGTCTTAGACAAAGCAATATCGACATTGAAAACACTATCATCTTTGTGTTTGATGACAAAAACATGGACAAACTAGCTAGATATTACAAAGTCGAAAGTGTTTTTAACCTAGCATGGTTTGTTCCCTCTGGGCTTGGTCGACACAATGAGATTGAAGACCCATATGGAAAGGGCAATGCAGCCACCGCCTATTGTTATTTATTAGTAGTAGAAGCTGTAAAGTTGATATTTGAAGAATACTTAAAGATTAAAACGCTATGAATGAAGTAAAGTTGTCGATCGTTATTCACACCGAAGAAGAGTTTGATTGGTCTGGTGGCTTTAGTGCTAAAAACAATCAGGTGACTCATGCAAAAGAACTCTTTGCAATGTGCGAGGATATGTTTGCAATTGGTTGTAAAATCACATTCGCGCTGGACTATGCATTCGTGGATTCTGAACAGGGTCAATGGTTTATTGAAAGGATTAAAAAACAATACCCAAACGATATAGAGTTCGCGGCTCACTTGCATCCTTGGGTCACCCCACCGTTACAACATGAAGACAACGAATTCATTGAAGAAAGGCTGTCTTACCCTGGGAACTTAAGTAGAGAAATAGAGTATAACAAGCTATCGGTATTAACTGAAAAAATAACAGAAGTAACCGGTGTTCGTCCGGTTGTTTACTTAGCAGGAAGATATGGGGTCGGCCAAAATACTCATGAAATATTATCATCACTTGGTTATTCAATAGACTTGAGTATTACTCCTTTTACAGACTATTCCTATCAAGATGGACCTGATTTTTCTGATTATGACAACTTGCCTCAGACGATTTCAGGTGTAACTTGCCTGACGCATAACGCGGGATATATAAGCCGACTTGATGGTTTTTCTGATTGGTTAAATGTCGCCCCACAAAACCTTCAACGTTTTAACAAAAACATTTTTGGAAAAGTGCTGTTAAAGCTTTTGGGGGTTCAACGTGTCAGATTATCGGCAGAGGGTTTTTCTCCTAAGCAAATGGATTTACTATTTCAATCATTATCACGTGTAGGTGTAAAACACTTTATTTATTCTTTTCATTCATCAACCAGTAAGTTAAATTGCTCACCGTATTCAAAAAACGAAAAAACACATACGCATTTTTTGACTAACAACCTAGCATTTTTAAAGTCAATCCCAAACAGCGTAAAGAGCCTTGTGATAGATGAATCCTGATACTTTTTTTTCGGTTATTGTTACTACCAGAAACAGAAGTGATTTGTTATCACGTGCGCTTGAATCTATTGCTAAACAGAAGCCTTGCGGTACCTTTAATCATGAAATAGTGCTTGTTGATGATGGTTCGAGCGTTGAGCACAAAGAAATAAATTTATCTTTGTTAACAAGACTAAATCTCAAGACTTCATATAAATATTTAGAGTATTCACGACAAGGACACGGCCCAAGCCATGCTAGAAACCGTGGCGCGCAGTTAGCTCAGGGTGAGTATCTATGCTTTTTAGATGATGATGATTATTGGACAGACGATACGCTTTTAGCGACTGCACACTCTCATCTATTTGCAAAAAATAACAGGTCTTTGTTTTTATCTAATCAAGATGCCGTGCTGAATGAAACTGAAATAGTTGATAAATCAATTTGGATTGAAGATCTAAAAATATTATTCCCTGAATTAGAGGTTCCGTTTATTGGAAATGTCGATAAAGAAAAGCTACTCTCATCAAACTCATTTGCTCACCTTAATTGTACGATAATATCAAAGGTGTTTTTCGAGCAGCTAGATGGTTTTGATGAGGCAATCAGATATGAGGAAGACAGAGACTTTTACTACAGAGCAATCGACCAAGCAGAAACGGTCATTTATAATAGCCACAATGTCTCTAGGCACGTCATTCCAAATAACAAAAATAAGACAAACGCATCAACCAGTTTAGAAAAAGTGAGTAAGTTAAATATGCAAATTTACTCAATGTCCAAAATAGCCTCTTCAGCAACACACAAAAAATTGATCAAGCTATGCAATAAACGACAGTCTTATTTGACCTACGAGTTGGCTTACCTTTTGATTAATGAGAAAAGATCAAGGTCTATAGTGCTCGCGTTAAAAGGGTTTCAATTATCGCCATCTTTGTCCCTTGTGAAATATTGTTATGATTTTTGTTTGTCGTTTTTTCGGCAAGCAAAATAGGAGAATTTGGCTTGCCGAGCGGAACACATTTTCAAATTCAGCGGATAGACTCACTCACTAGTATAAGAGGTGTTGCAGCGCTAGTTGTTTTATTCTTGCATGTGGCACAAACGTTTAACTTTGAATTGACCTTTTTTAACCTTTTTAAAAATGGTTGGTTAGGTGTCGATTTATTCTTTGTTTTAAGTGGTTTTATTTTAGCTCACGTTTATCACCAAAGTGAGCCAACACAGAAGACGTTTATCAGTTTTTACAAACAATTCATAATAAACAGATTGGCTAGAATTTATCCACTTCACCTATGTACATTATTGTTCACCTTAGGCTTAGTCATATTTCTGCCAGGATTTTATGAGCGTTACCCCAAGTATTTTTCAGACATATCATTTATATCGAACTTACTTTTGATACAAAACTGGGGATTTATAGATATATCTTGGAATACCGTTTCTTGGTCAATCAGCGCTGAATTCTTTATGTATTTATTGTTCCCTTTTTTTCTGATTTCACGCTCGATATTTAACAAGGTCGAGTACACCGTTATTATAATATTAGTGCTTTTACTCGCTCACTACTTAATTATTTTCTCATTCGGGTGGAGCAACTATGGTGGGATGTCCATAGGTGGTATGGTCAGGGTGTTTTTTGAATTCTTAATAGGTTTTCATATTTACTTTTTGAGTAAAAGGATTTCATATAGCCTTTAAGGACCACACTAATGTATCACTATGCATATTATGTATTTTAATATTAGTTTCCTTCTTTGTTGAAAAAGCGTGGATACTTTTTGTTCCTACTATTTCTTTGTTTATTCTGCATTTAAGCCTATTTAAAACAAAACTATCGAATTATTTTGAAAAGAAGCCATTCACTTATCTAGGAGAAATTTCGTTTTCTTTGTACATGTGGCATTGGCTAATCATTCAAGTATTTAATTGGTCTGTTTCAACCAAATTGCTATCAGCAGAAAATAGCTTACAAAACCACTTTTATGCTATAGCGCTTTGTACAATCTCTATTGTGATGGCGCATATTTCCTTGAAGTCAATTGAAATTCCCTCACGCAAGTTGATAAGAAGGCTTGCAAAACCAAATGGGCTATAAATGAATGTCGTAGAAGAACCAAAAAAAATGCCGTCAGTCTTTGTAATAATCATAAACTGGAATGACTATGATACAACTAAAAGATGTATCGATAGTGTTAAGGCTAGTAATTATTCAAATTTAAAAATCGCTGTTATAGACAACGGCTCAAAAGATAACTCACCTGAAAAACTAAGTAAAATCGACGGTATCAAACTACTTGCTAATTCAACTAATCTTGGTTTCACTGGTGCCTGTAACCAAGGCTTTAAGATTGCAATTGATCAAAAAGAAGATCTCATTTGGCTGGTTAACAATGATGTCGAAGTCGAACAGACTACTCTTTCCACCCTCGTCTCGGAGTATATTCAACATCCAAGCACTGGATGCCTTTCTCCAGTCATTGTTGATAACACTGAAGAGAAAAAAATACAGCATGCTTGCAGTAAGTACTCTCGCTTGCACCCTTCAATTGAAGAAACCAGTGAAATTAAGATTGCTGAAACATGGCAACAAGATACGCCTGAGCAAATTTTAGTGTGGGGTACAGCGATGCTAGTAAGCCGTAAAGTTATCACGCATATCGGTGAATTTGATGATCGACTATTTGCATATTTAGAAGATTTTGACTTGTGCCTAAGAGCAATTGAATCTGGCTACCACAATCGATTCACTGCTAAGGCAATTGTATATCACCAGGCGCACCCTTCGAATAGACCGCCCCATTACTACTACTACACAACTAGAAACGGGATCTTGTTTTGGAAGCGCCACCACCGTAGTAAGAAGCAATTATTTCAGTCAATTTATTGGCTTTTAGATCGTATTAAAGCTTTTAAGCACGGTTCTCAATTGGGTAGTGAACAATATAAAGCATTAACCTTAGGGTTTTGTCATGGGTTGAGCGGTAAAACGGGTAGGTTCGAAAGCCACATGAAACCGACAATGATTCAAAGGTTTATAGTTAAAGTTCTCTTACTGATATGACCATTAATCGCTATAGAGCTACTTAAATTGTCGTTTAAGAGCTCGCAGTGCAATCCAATCAAAGTAAGTATTAACCCCTCTAAATCTTACTTTTAAAAGTGGTTCATAATGTTCATATAAGTCAGATATTCGGCCACTAAGCCAACTTAAACCTTTGTCACGAAAACACTCTGTTATTATCTTATTTTGAAAGAAGCGTTCGCTGTACCTAATTTTTCGTCGGTAGTAAAGCTTTAGGTCGTGGCTGT
Organism: Glaciecola sp. KUL10; assembly: GCF_003203515.1. Classification (GTDB taxonomy): domain Bacteria; phylum Pseudomonadota; class Gammaproteobacteria; order Enterobacterales; family Alteromonadaceae; genus Glaciecola. The sequence continues at coordinate 319,586 of NZ_BGNG01000003.1, forward strand.
TAAAAATTGACAGTGTGCGATAGTCAAATTTTATATCCTTAGCGACATGAACCTTCTCTAAATCCCATTTTGAAAAAGGCTTTAAATCCCAAAAGGCTAAGGCACCAACTAGTCCATCCTCTCCAATTGTACCTATCGGCAAATAAATGTTATGGCAGCGAACTCGCTTAATGAAATGATTTGTAAGCGCATAAAAGTTACCCGCCAATTGCCCCTCTTTTATCATCTCATGCGTTTGCTTGACTCTATTTTTTGTCGTTTCTTTAGGGGTACAGGCAATTCCATTTAACTTGCTCTCACGCAACTTTTCAAATTTACTCAATGCCAAATTAAATGCTGAATCTTCAACTGTACAATCTCCGTCCACAAAAAAATAATGCTCGGCTTCAATATTTATTTCATGTACGAAAACATTCCAGGCATTTGACTTATCCCCCACTTTAATATCAACAGGTACAACTGTATTGTGTATTTTAGAATAACGAGTAACGACATCAAATGTATTGTCAGTACAACCATTAATTAAAACGAAAATTTTTCCCTGGAATTGCCTTGTTATACTATCAAGGCATGTTTCTATGTCGCGCTCTTCATTGTGAGCAAAAACGGCACAAATGGCATGTTCCATTCCTGTAGCTTCCTATTTTTTACATGAGTTGATTTGTCACAAAGCGTTCTAATCACATGAACGCCTTGATTCTCACTAACACTAGACGCTAATATACAATTTTTGTTGTCAGCGTGGTAAGGAATTTATGAATAGTTTTGCGATAGCAGTAACTTAACTTACTACCGTTGCTTAACACACACTTAAATCACTAAAAGTGTGTGGCGCAGGAAACCAAATATTATGCATGCAAAGCTACATATTATCGTGCCAACGTTCAATAATGAATCAACAATACTAGCTACAATCGAGTCTCTCTTAAATCAAACATACAAAGACCTTTTTATTTGGATAATTAATGATGGCTCGACTGATAATACCCTGCTTGTCCTAGAGCAGTTTGAAAGCAATAAACGAGTAAAAGTAATCACAAAATCAAATGGTGGTGCCGGCGAGGCGAGAAACCTAGGTATTCAAAAGGCGAAGCAAAATGGTGCTGAGTACATTGGCTTTTGTGACGCTGATGATTTTGCGCACCCTCAAAAATTTGAAATCCAAATGTCAGTTATGTCTTCCAGTCCAAATACAGACGTTGTTGTGACGGGTGAAAAATACGTTGCTTCTAATTATGAGCCAAACTGCTTGCCTTTTTATGATGTCAATACAATTAAACACAACGTGATTTCGAATTTGTTTGAAATGCTATGTAACAAAAATTTCAACTACCACCCTGCATCATCGTTGATTCGAGCAAGATTATTTTCTGAGTCTGCGCGGTTTACAAACCATACATGTGGAGAAGATTACTGGCTGCATTTATATTTAGCAGCAAAAGACTCGGTATTCAGGAGAGTTGAGAATGAAATGTATTTTTCTAGGCAATTTGAGAACTCTCTTCAAAGATCACCCGGAGCTAGTTACTACGACGGTCTTGCTCGCTTTTCTGCAATTAACAAATTACTATCAGATGAATACAACATAACGAATGAAAGTAAAAGACTGGTTTTACAAGAGGCTAACGACCGATTTCTAAGATGGCATGTTAGCGGTGCTCGAATAGTTTATCCTTACACTGGCTCATTAGTTGTATGCTTAAAGAACTTTAATAATTTCAACTCTAAAACACTTGCACTTATAGAGTTGAGTAAATCAATCATTAATCCGATTGTTCGGATCGTAAAGCAATCTAGAATTTAACTACAACATTTGACTGAAAAAAGAATATGAATATTGCGATATTATCGGTGTATTACGTACAAGCAAGAACACTTTGGGTTGCAAAAATGCAGCTTGACATGCTTCAGTTGTGCTCAAAAAAGTATAACATTACGCTTTATGCATCTATTACAGGCGGCAGAGAAATAGTAGAACCGCTGCTTGGACAATACTCATTTGTGAAGTTAATTGAAGACCACTCTACCGATTCAAACCCATCAAAGCAGCATGGCGACTCCCTTAAGATACTTTTAAACGCTGCGAAACAAAAGGAATATGATTATTTTGTAACCCTCGATATGGACGCATTTCCAATTAAAGAAAATTGGTTGGAGAATTTGAGTATTCTATTAAATGATAGGCAACCTGTTGCTGCCATTGATAGAGTTGAAAATGGCGATTCAAGTCTAACTCATCCCAGCTTTTGTGTTTTAAAAAAGTCATTTGTACAAGAAAATAATTTGGATTTTTATCCTAACTCAACACATATCTCTGATTTGCATTTCCAACACTTTTTGCTAGATACCAATCAACGTATAGATACAGGAATAACCATTGCGTATCAATTGAGTAAAAACCGGCTCGATTGGGTGCGCTTGCAAAGGTCTAATAGTGCTAATATCCATTTTTTGATGGCTGGCATTTATGGTGATTCAATTTTTCACATGGGAGCTACCTCAAGGGAGCCCAAGTTTTACTACCAAATCTCAAATGATGCTATCATTAAGAGAATTTCTTGGTTAAAAAACCTTCCTTTTTTGTGGAAGCTTCACGATATTATTTATGATACGAGAGTGAAGTCCATTTCTAAAACTAACAAAATATGCATGTCGACAATTTCTAGCAAGCTAAAGCGTGATCCTATTTCATTTATTGATACATTGCGGTAGGAAAATACTGCTATATAATCGGCGAATAGCTCAAAATTCTTCCTTGTCTAAATAGCGTTCGAAAACAAGCACAAGCTCCCACATCAACCAAATAGTAAAATAAGGAAAAGAACCTAAAATGGATAAAACCAGTGAGTAAAACCAAGTCAAGGAACGCTTTATTCATCTCTGCCTACGCCATCAACTTAGTTTCAAAGTTTGCAATAACTGCCCTAGGAACCATTAGTACCCTCATTTTAGTTAGGTACTTAAGCCCAAATGACTTTGGAATTGTTGCCATTGGTTTTTTAATTCTTGGCTTTTTTAATGTTTTGTCAGAATCTGGAGTTAAACGATACCTGATCTTACATAGCAACCCCAAAAAAGAAGATTACGACAGCGCTTGGACGCTACAGCTAATGCTACGAAGCTCTGTCATTTTTATATTACTCCTGTCTTCATATTTCATTTCATTAAAACTAGAAAAACCAGATTTAGCCGTAGTCTTAATCTTTTTATGCATTAACGAATTTATCGTACAATTTTATAACATCGGTACCGTCAAGCTTGAAAAGAAGATTGATTATAACAAGACCAACCAAATTGCGGTTCTTGCTAAGGTTATTTCAGCCATTGTCACTATAATTTGCGCCGTTACATTTCAAAACTATTACGCGCTAGTGATAGGAACCATCATTAATGGCGCGTTTTCTACTTGCTTAAGTTATATTTTGGTTGATTACAGACCTAGTTTTAATTTCAAAATCAAAAAGGAAATGTTTGCATTTTCATATAAAATGTTTATCCGTAATATAATCTCTTTTACTCGTTCTCAACTAGACTTGTTATTAATAACCAAGCTCTTTGGTGATACTGGAGCAGGTAACTTTTCGGTTGCGAAACGTTTCGCGATTATGCCCATGGGAGAAGTTCTCCAACCTGCGATGGGGCCGATATTTTCTTATTTATCTCAGCTAAAAGAGAAACCAACAGAACTGGAAGCTAAAACATATCAATCGATATTTTTTATCTACATGATTCTAACACCATTTTTTGTTGGTCTAATGGCCATTTCTGAAAGTTTCACTACGGTTGTACTAGGTGAAAAGTGGATGTCATTGAGCGAGTATATTGGCTTACTCGGTTTCTTGATGTTTCCATTTGCAGTGCAACCAATATTTTTAATCTTATATGACGCAGCAAATAAAATATTTCTTTCTATGATAATCGATCTTGTCAGTATTGTTTTATTAGTTGTTGGCTACATCACCCTTGATATTGTAGATATTTACACATTTGTGATTTTGAGAATTGGCGTTGGAGCCATCACACTGACCTTAAGTTATTTGATGATTTGTAGAATACTACCAATAGACATTATTAAGCTACTCACGGCGACGTTTCTACCTTGCTTATTATCGAGTGTAATTTTTGTCGGCTTGTTTGCTATACCAATTAGCAATGATAATATTTATTTACAATTCGGCTTAGAGGTGATGATCGGCGCTTCATTTTATGTAGTCACTAGCGGCCTCCTGTTTTGGTCAATAGTACAGGTGAGCCCAGCAAGTTTTTCTGCTAGGTTACTTCCAAACAAAGCGCATGATTTACTTCTAAACTTTAAACTTAGTCGTATCAGCAAGTTATTCAACAGTAAAAAGAGAGCTTCACGATAGGAATTAGAATGCGAATATATGGCTTCATGCTAGTAAAAAACGAAGTTGATATACTTCAAAATACTCTTGAGTCTCTACTAAAGTTTGGTTCTTTTGAGCACGTTTACATTTTTGATAACGGTTCAACTGATGGCACATATGAATTAGCTAAAAGTCTCGAATCGTCGATGGTCTCTGTCAACAAATTGGAAAAGCCTTTTTCTGACAACTTAAAATACGAAACGGTATATGAATTTTCAAAGTGCTTTGAAACCGGAGATTGGTTTGCCATTCTAGACGCTGATGAGCTGTATGCTGAGCCTTTACTTCCTATTATTGAAAGCGCGATTCAACATGGTAGTAATATGATTGCGACCAAATCTGCGCAATTTTACTTCTCAGACAACGAAGAATCATTTGCTTTTAATCCCAAACTTCCAGCCACGCAGCAGCGCAATTACTATTTAATCAACTATGGAGAGCCAAGAGTTTTTCGGTTTGAGCATAAAAAACGTCTTTCAGCAGATTACGTCAAATCAAACCCACCTTATTTAAAGCAAGCAGAGCAATTATTAGCGGTTATGCACTTTCAGTTTCGCTCTGCCGAACAAACCCAGTTACGAATAGATACAAGGATAAAAAACAATAAACATTCAGGAAATTGGGGACATATAACAGGCAAGAATTGGAGGTCGTATATAGTAGATAGCAAATATCTTCATAAATATGATGGAAGCCTACAAGAGGGCTTACCTGATAATGTAAACCTTTTTAGAGTTCGCAACAACGCTGCTTATAGCTATTCAAACCTTAAGTGGATGGAGCAGCATAATTATTTGAAGGGCGCCAACGCTAGAATCTTTATAGCTAATCGTTTTGAGAAACTAATTAGGAAGCTTTGGAGTATTTTAGTGTAATTAATTAAGGGCAGTGAGACTTCTAATGAGTCACACTCTCATTGCCGCAAAAGTGTTGCGCAACTAAAGTATTTTTGTAGTGATGAGCACTTTGTAACTGTGTAAGGCTAATCTCTACTTTTTATTTTTAACAATAGAATTGATTGCTTCTAGAACACTTAAATGATTTTTATCGTCTGGTTCTAAATAGGTACCTTCTGCCCATTCATTCCAAGCGTTAATAAAAATGTACTCCGCCTCGTATTCATTTCTGGCCTTCGACAGTTTGATATCAAAATATTTAGAGAACTTTCGTACAGAACCACCCAATAAAATTGTTGCATTATTTGCTTTTCTAGCAGAGTTATCCCAATCGATAAAAGCACCTGGGAACGTCTTTTTGTCCCCTCTCGGCTTTTTATCTATTATCTTTCTCCAAATTGAATCATAGCTAAGGAGGTTGGGTTTAGACTTAGGAAAAAACAGCTTGAGTATACTCCCAACGCCTCGATTGAAGACTGATTTCTCCCAACGTATTGTATTCATAGGTTCAAACTCTATCACGGCACTCGTTTCGTTTGAACAAGGGCGGTTTTGATAGGTATTCATCATTTCAATAAAATAAATTCCTTTTAAACCATATTTTTCAATCGCTTGTTTGTTCATGTATTCTAGCATTATGTCACAGTTGGGAATTGTAGAGGTGCTATACACTGTGAATATCGGTTTACTCTCGAGTTTTGTATATCTTGGGTCTAAAAAAAATGGCATGAGATATTCGAGGTGAGCATCCCATTCATCATAACTACCATAATTCTGTTCAATCAACACATCTTTGTCACCACCAGTCCACGCTCTTGTCCAAGGTTCGTTTGCCCAACAAAAACTAAATGGCATATCTATATCAGGATTTGATAATAGAAGCTCAGCGGGCTTTTCGAGTAAAAGCTTTCCATTAAACCAGTAGTGATAAAAACAAAAACCAGAGACCCCATAATTTTTTGCCAAAGAAGCTTGCCAGCGCAAAGTTTCAGGCTCAAGCAAATTATAAAAATTATTGTTTAGAGGAGTTCTAGGTTGATGATGCTTGGGAAATAATCGTTTTGCTTTTGTTGTATTTGTCCACTCTGTAAACCCCTCTCCCCACCACTTGTCATTTTCTGGAATACTATGGAATTGAGGTAAGTAAAAAGCGATTATTTGTGTATCTTTTTTCATAATGAGTTTCAACTTTGACTATCGATATTTTTAGGTAAGGAGATACGAAAACCAATCTGTTTATATTTAACCTCATTGTAATAACCAAAGCTCAAAACAATAGAGAGAAAAGCAAGAATTTTCGATAGAAAACGGTTATTCGAATTAAAAAGACTATTGATTCCTTCAAACTTTTCGATCTTAAATTGATGTTCCTTTAATGTTCGAAACAACGATTTAAAAGTAAAAAACCTCAGATGCGTACGATCCAAAACACCACTGTTCTCATATTGCCAATCTTTTAAAGCTACGAGCTTCATGTAGCTATTAAAATACATTACATTAGGGATTGAACCGATGAGACATCCATTTGGTTTAATTTTCTTCTTGATATCATCAAAAAATTGATCGTGATCTACCATGTGCTCAATGACATCATTACAAACTACCAAATCAAAATACTGGTTCGGTAGGCTTTCATTAAAATCGTCATAAAAACCACAAAAAACGTGGTCATACTTTGATCTTGCTCGCAACGCTGACTTTTCATTAGGTTCAATTCCCCACTTTTCTGCATTAGTTAAGAAAAGTGCACCGAATGCTCCTTCACCACAGCCTATTTCTAATACGGTTGCTACCTTATCAGGAATGAAAGAGTTCATTTCAATTCTTTCTGAACTTCGGTACAAGGGATCTTGGTTATCTTCCATAATTTACTCTCTTATCTTCTTCTGCTTTCTCAAGGCTAATTGGCTTTGGGACGAAAAAAGATTTTCGAAAAAACATCAATATTAAGTTTCAAAAATAGAAAATCATTAATCAAACACTTCAATTTCAATATATACCACAAGCCCCATTTTTGAGAGAACACTGTATATCCATCGATCATTTTTGGGTTTTCGAATAGCCAAGTGTGCTGTTTACTTCTTAGGTACCAAGGTAATTTATCTCTGGACAAATTATGTGAAGCAAGTGTAACTTTTTTAGAAACCTTTTTGTGCTCTAAATGAGTAACGTGTGAATCAAAGGCTAGCGCATGTTTGATAGAATGAGCTCGCAAGGTCATCGCGTAATCATTGTCCGCAAAATAAAAGTCAAAACGCTCGTCTAATGGATAAATCTTTTTCATAGCTGCACTGTTTACTAAAATACACCAGCCGGACAAGGCTTGTCTCGGCGTGTATCCCATCAGGAGTGATTTATTTGGATACTTATCCTTCAAGTAATTTTGACTATTACACGATTCACAGGATGGGCTCCAGCTATGAATTGATGGGTTTGCTCTAACTAGACCAAACAAGTTCTCCATCCAACCTTTGTTAAACAGTACGTCATTGTTACACAATAAATACCAATCTGCGTCTATTACTTTTATAGCTAAATTCAAAAACTTATTAAAATTAAAAGGGCTTTGGGGGCATAGTAATTTTGTCACCCCTTCGTAAAAATACTCCGAGTTTTGATTACTCTCAACGACAACGATACTCAACTCAAACTCAGCAGAGCAAGTTTCTTTCAAACTATTTACAGCCTCTTGCGTCATGGTATGAATGTCATCATTAACTGTATTTGTTAAGAACACACAAGAAATTTTCACTATTTTAGACCCTTTAATTCCGCTATAAGGTGAAGGGAGCGTATCTATGCAGTTTGAAGATAAACTCAAAATTCATAGTTAAACATCTCTATATCTTTATGGTAAATATGCAAAACTTTATCTCTCGCGTCAGGCGAGTATGCCAGTCGATAACTCCCTTTATTTGAAGCATTCACCTTCTTGAGTGTACAGTCTATATTTAATTTATTACAGACTGTTTGAAAATCATCATTCAAAGTTTCAAACCGTCCCACATAAGTAACGCCCAAATTACCCTCAGCATCTACCAAAAATTTATATTGAGGTATAAAGTGCATAAACTCTTGAATTACGCCTTGCTGCAGACCGTTTAACACAAAGTCCTCAAAGCCATTAAATTGTTTGACGTATTTATCAAAGAAAACTCTATCAACACCGTTTAAGTTCTCACCAGACAAATATTGGTAAGCAGAATAAACTCGATCCCAAGGATTTCGAACGAAAGCAAATGAAAAGGCTCTTTTTGAAAATGCATAATCACGTTTCAAATACCAAGTATATGGAACATGACCAAAGACTTCCTCAAAGCCACTCTGTACCATACTGCTCCCTGCCGTTCTCGGTACGTGAATAAAAATAATTTTCTTTTCAATTATAGTTTGAGGAATATTAAGTCTTATTACGCTTCGTTTAACATCTAACCATGTTTTGATAAAATCTTTTTTATCACGCAGGTAAGTATACAACCAGTGCGATTTAACTCTGTTCTGCCTCACACTTAATTCCACTTCAGAATAATCAAAAAACGTATCTTTTAAAAAAGCTTGCGTGATTTCGTTTTGCTCTGCACTCCACTTCGCTTTAAAGACCTTGGCACCTTGTACTAGTTTTTCAGTTCTTTTCTTACCAATAGTAGAGCCGCATAGATGCTCGATTTTATCAGTATTTCTGGCTTGACCAAGCTTAAACCCAAGTAGTAAGGCCCTTAGACAATAATCATCGTCACTATAGTAACCATTGGAAAAAGATGGGTCTAAAAGACCTATTGCCTTTGCTGTTTCTCTGCTAAACAACGCGCAAGAAAACTCAAGCCGTTTAACTAACTGATACTCACTTCGTCCCTCTGGCATTTCGCTAGGACCAAAATAACCAACAATTTCAACTTTAGAAAGAAGTTGATTTAACCGATGCAACCACTTCCCGTTAACATACACATCATTATTAAATAATAAAATACTATCGCAATCATCTTGACTAATAGCAAAAGATAAGCCCTTATTGGTAGAGTCTAAATAACCTTGATTGCTATTATTTTCTATTAGAATGTACGAAGTCTTTGACCTTAAATAATCACTTGTTTCATTGTCACTTCCATCATTGACACAGACTACTTTAAAAAGGGGATTTTGCTGTCTATATTTATCAAGCGCATCAAAACACCTCTGAGTAGTTTCTAAATTGTTGAAAACGGGAATAATAATATAAATATATGCCATTACTTTAAACCAACTTGGTGAGTCGCTAAAAACTGCTTAAGACGACGGCTGTAAACCCCCTTGGCATAACGATTACTGCCTATAAAGTGAATTAATTCATAGCTACTCTGGTTGAACCCTTTGATCCACGGGAAACCAAAATTTTGATACTCAGGCCATGGTAGAGCTTCACTTGGGTCGCACAAAGAAATCATCACGTTGCTAGAGAGCTGTTCGGATCCCCACTGCCGCCATTTATTCTCGCCAAGATTCGATTCCATTTCATGTGAAAAAGATGAAAGGCTTTCTCTTAAATTACACCCCTTCGGAAATCCAGCAAAGGCAGAGCACCCTCTTATATATTTATTCATTTTTATGCTTCGCAATTGATCAAAGAGTGATTCAGCCATTACTTGAACATGCTCTCCATTCCAACTGCGAGCAAGGTTTGACATTTCTACAGGACTAATTGGCTTCTGCCAATGCTCTCCAACAATTGTAAACGCCTTATTGTGTAGGATGTTTTCACGTACTTGCTTTAACCCCCCAGAGCTAAAGGTGTCACTATCAACTTGAACAACGTATGAGTTTGCACATAACTCGAGAATATGACACAGACGTTCCCATGTTCCCCCACTAGGACAACCCTCAAGATTAATTTTGTTTATGTGAGTGAGGTTTGGGTTGTCAAAAGTTCTATTTAAAAGTGCTTTATCTTTTTCAGTTAAAGAGCCGTCATCTAAAAGCTCCAACTTAACCTTAAGGCCAATCGATTCTATAAAGCTTACAAGCGCCATCACTCCCATATATATTGCAGAATGATGAAGTTGTGAGACAACAGTTACGTCGAAATCAACTTTCGATAAATTTCCAAGTTCAAATTTGCACTTTTCAATTTTTCTACTATTAAATCTAAACTGCTTTTGTCTAATATTGGTTAGTGCATCATTGACAATTTTAAACACGCGTTCCACCTTTAATGGGTTTGACATGCGCAGCAAAAGGCTCTTTGATTGCGTTGAAGCGTATTGCTAGTGCAATTAAAAGAAGTGTCATTTCGTTATAAGCAACACTTAACGCTGCTCCTGAAACTAAATAACACACAAGCGCAAGCCGGAGATAAACACTGGCTTCAGATAGCCAATCGGATTTGTTATTTGGTATTGAAAGTTTCGTATAAGACTTAAATCGCCGGTAGGCCGTCATTATTATGCCAAAAAAAGAGGAAAAAAGCCAACAAAACCCAAATCGCCCAAAACTTGAAAATATATACTGTGCGCAACATGCCCCTTTGTAGGGTACGGAGATGGAATAAAACTCACAAGGTTCCAATATCCCATAACACCCTGCCATACAGGCCCATATGCGACAGAGTCAAATCCAGCTCCCCATATGGGAGATTGTATTGCAAGTAAAATACTTAGTTTCCAAGCGATAAGTCGCCCTTGGAATGAGCTATCTTCATTCGCTTCTGTGATTGTTTGCATCCTGTCAAACCATTCGTCATCCAATAATCCAAGTGCGAAAACACCAAGAATTAATGCAATTGTTGAGAGTAGGAACTTATGCTTGCTTTTTAAAAAATAAAAACCAAATAGCACAAGCAAGCCCAGCAGCCCTCCCCTTGAGTCACTACCCAATACAAAGATAATGCTGGAACAAATTGCACCAATTAAACCTAACACGAATATTTTAGAGTTTTTGTGTTGAGAAATTAAATATAGGCACATTGGAATAGTCATCAATGTAGCAAAAGCCGAAAGATTATTATCATTAAATGTAGAACTCATTCCGTAGACAACGTGGTTTCCTCCGCTTACCGCAACTTTGATACCCTGTTTGGCGGCTGTTGCAGCCACGGACAAAACACAAGCCCACATTAGAGCCTGCAAGTGAAGCTTTGAATTGACAATCAGCGAAGCAAAAATTAAGAATAACAGTGACTTAAAAAGAGTAGTGTAACCGTCGTGGACCAAGACATCGAGACTGTTGTGAAAAATGGATGATAAGGTCGCAATTAAAAAAAGAAAACCAGTAAGGTGTAAATCGAATCTTTCTTGACTACAGGTTTGTTTTTCATTATTAAATACCCTCCCATAGTGCATAAAGCAAATAGGAAATTCCAACGAATACTTGTCGCGAACCCATATGTCCATGTTTGAATTGGTATTAATGAAGTAAAAAGCCACAAACTCAAGCCTATAAACGGCTTTCTAATCGCGGCAAAAACCAGATAAGGAAGCAATATCAAAAGAACTATATCACGCATCTTTATTTTTCAACTCTTGATGTAGTCTTACCTTGATGTTTTTCTTTTCCTTTTTGTTCTTTATCGTCTAATTTCATTGCTTGCCAACACAGATAAGGGAGGAGCACAAAAACAATTAAAAACACAAAATTGTCGATCATATTAGCGCTCCTCTAAAAACGACTCAAAAAAGTTAAGAAATTGATTATTATTTGCTTCGATAGGCGAATTTTTTGTTTTGTTTTTAATACTTCCATGTAATGTATTATTTTCAAACACTATATTGTCACTTTCAAGAGCAACATCCACTCCTAAAGAGTTCAATAGGACGTTGTTTTTAATAGTTATGGAATCGGAGTTGTTCACGTAAATAGATACGTCAGTTAAACAATTCATAATTAAGTTATTGTGCATGTTGCCGTTTTGGTGTTCGAATTCACACTGTTCAGATTGGCAAAAGTCGACGCCGGTTCCACCGCCACCAAAAGATAACCCGACCCGAGTGTCACGTATAGAATATATAGGAACATTGTAACTGCATGCCACTATATTTCCTTCGAACGAGCCAAGTCGCCCACCGCCCTTTAAAAACGCACCATATGCTACTCCATTGCCTAATTCTTTTGAAAAATCTGCTATAAAGTTGTCTTTTATCTTCCAAAAATCTCCGCCAACAATATCGAGCGGAGTAACAGGTAGGCCTGTGTTTCTTGGCCATTCGTTGTAAAACCGGTTGTTTAGCACGGTCACAAAATCAGGAAACTTGGTTGTCCCAATTTTATCAATCACACCGCCATTACTTTTTATAGCAGCATTAAAATTAACAAAATCATTATTAGTAAACGTGACGTTGTCAGCATCGCCCTTAAGGTGAAAGGCATGCTCACAGTGAGAATCGATATCGCAAATGCCTTTAAATATAATGGCGTCAATATGCCAATTTTGAGTTCTGATCTCGAACCCAACCATCTTGTCTAGTTCAAACACTACATTGCCGCTTCTAACCCCAGTTATTACAATTGGGAGTGAGGACCGCTGACTGCTGAGCACAATCGGGCGGCCTTCAAATTTATAAACCCCAGGGGCCACAACGATACTTTGACCTGCTTTTGCATTGTCCAACGCATTTAAAAACTCTTCGGCGGTAGCGACATTCACTTGTTCAAAAGCTGAAAAGCTTTGCTCCAATCTCTCAAAGTTCGAATAGAGTTTATCTACAATTTCAACTGATGTAGCGGGTAGAAAAGGAACAGACCTCAAAGCATCATTAACTATCGAGTAAATTGAGTGTCTAAATCCGCTTTGTTTAGGGGTATTTAGTTCAAAGTATTTTGCTCCACCTACAAGCAACCTTGCAATATTTTGTTGATATTGCCACCCGAGAAAAAGGGTGATACACAAGCAAATCGAAAAGATCAATAATAGACGCTTGATCATTCAAACAGCCCTAGATGAGCAGCTTGTAACAAACCTAAGGTAGGAAAGGCGTCGTCTTTTAGACCAATAGATTTGCGGGATTCGAAATGAAAATTATCTTCTTTGTTTATTCTATTCACATCCCAAAAACTGCCAATTATCAAGTTATTATTTATTTCGACAGACAAATTAGGCAAGTTATCTCTTATCCCAAGTAAAATATTCCCATTCGGACGCTCCGCAAGAATCACACTGTTACGAACATTAATTATTTGGCGCCTTTGTCTGCCAATATTCTCTAATCCAAAACCAATCAATTGGCTATTAACAGTGTTACGCCCCTGATACAAAACCGATCCAACAATTTCGAACTCTCCACCCGATGAAATATCAAACAATCGGCTGTCATCTGCGTCACCAGAGCTAATAATAGAATCTATAATACGCGTGACTTTAGAACGACTTTTCACAGCATGTGCTTGATCTTTACTGCCAATAATCTTCGTGTTTATTATTGTTAGCATTTCTCCATTAGAATACACAGAGTGCGCTCTACCTCGATTACCTAGCGCTTCAAATCTGCTATTTCGAATAGTCAATGAACCTGTGTTTCCAGCTTGTAAGACACCCTGTTCAGAGTTGTGGAAATAAACATTGTTTAGAGTCAGGTCACGTCCTTCTTGTCTAATACATGCGCCATTTTGGTCTCTAACTCTAACTTGGGAGCACTCTACATCCTCAATTAATACGTTATTGCCTTTCACCACGAAGGTGGCTTTTCCCTCTTTGGTAGCTGCGACAAAATGCGCCCCCATTCCAGATAAAACGACATTATCGTGTCTAATTATGATGCCAACACTATACAGGCCAGGCCCCAAATAAATTCGGCTGCCGGGCTTGATGTGAGTTTCAACTTCTTCGAGAGAGTTTATAATTTTTCCATCTACAACAATTTGATTGTTTTTAAGCGCAAAATCATCTGACTTTGTAAAAAGCTAAAAAGCAAAAAGGTAGTTATAGAGACTAACCTGATCATTATTCACATTCCGCAAATAGGGAAACAATTTGAGAAGCGTTGGCTTGCCAAGTAAGCGACTTTTGCTCAATGGTAAGCGCAGCGTTGCAACCCAATTCATTGCGCAAGTTCTCATCTTTACAGAGACTTTTTATCGCAAGTTGAAGTGCCTCTGAATCATCACTATTAAAAAGCAGTGCATTGTAATTATTTGTGAGCAACTCTTTGATGTTAGGAGCGTCAGGAGCAATGATTGCTTTACCAGTAGCCATATATTCAAGCATTTTCAGCGGGGAGGCGTAGTGTGTTACATCTGGTTGAAGTGCAATATCAATGATGTTTAGCCATTTGAACATTTCATCTCTTTCAACAATACCTGACACGTAGAGTTTTTCCTGCATACCTAAGGTTTGAGCTTGTGCTTCCAGCTTTTCGACTTCGGGTCCATCACCCACTATTAATAATTTGCACGAAACCTCTTCTAGCTCTTTCATTAAACTTAAGACTCGATCCAATCCGTGCCATGCTCTCACAAATCCCACAAATCCAATGACTATACTTTCATCTTTATCATAATTATCAGGCTTTGATAGGCTGTCAGAAAAACGCTCATGGTTAATCCCATTTGGGATCACAACTATTTGTGATTCGGGTACATCAAGCTCTCTCGCATAATCAGCTAGCACGTCAGTCACTGGTAAAATCTTGTCAGCATGACGCCAACAATATGCTTGACTCCACTTGGCTAGCCCATCTAATGCAATGCCGTCATATTTCTTACGTTCTTCGTATATAGGCGCGTTGACTTCGAGTAAGAATGGCAAGCCAAATAAATTTTTTGCCCAAATTCCTGCCGGCAAAAATAAATTATAACGTTCATAAATAGCATCTGGCTTATATCGGATAATTGCGATACTTAATTTTATAAATGCGTAAAACGCGTACGTGAACTCCGCTAACTCATAAAGCCATTGTGGAAGTTTAGACTTCAGCGTATCGACAAAACCACCGTCACTGCCAAACTCGCTGTTTTCAGCTACTTTTGGCGCCACCAAAATGATTTCATGTCCCTGTAGCTTTAAGGCATTAATTATTTCCTCAACGTGCACATATTGACCATCTTTTGATGCAATGCGGTGGTGATATAAGATTTTCATTTCAAGACTTTCTCTGTGCCATTATTGCTTCAAAAATAGTGTGTTGCCCCTTACTAGTTGAATACCAGTCAAACTGTTCTGCATATTCTCGTGTGCATTGCCGACTTGGATACTCGGCCAAGAGCGCCTTAACACCTTCTGCAATAGCTTTTGAAGAGCGTTCCACTAATAAACCAGCAGTTTTACTTTGAACCACCTCAGGTGTGCCCCAAATATTCGTCGCGACGACAGGTGTTCCACATGCCATGGATTCTAATAACACATTAGCCCATCCCTCTCGGCTAGATGCAAGCACTAAGGCATCACTGATTTGATAATACCGCCTCAACGTTGTCTGGTCGAGCGACCCTAAAAACACAACTCTATTTTCGAGCCCTAATGCTGCAACACTGGCTTGTAACTTGTATTCATCTGGACCATTTCCTGCGATAAACAGGACAGCATTAGGGAGATACTTCAGCGATTCAATGACTAAATAGTGCCCTTTTCTTTCAATTAACCAGCCTACTGACAACAGAATATATTGATCTGGCCCTATTTCGAGGTTTAGGTGTTTTCTTGCTTGTGCTCGTTTGTCTTCGTCTATTATAGAAAAGAATGTTAAATCCACTCCATTTCTAAGCGTGACCGGCTGCTTCGCGCCTAACTCATTTAACCTATCGGTCAAGGCTTGGCAAACCGCGATTGATTTCTCAGCTCGGCCAATTGCCCACTTAATCATTTTTTGCGGTAAAGCCATATCCGCGATTAAATTAATATCAGTTCCGCGTGAGGTGCAAGTAAAAGGCAACTTAAAAAACATCGCTACGATTGCAATAGCAACACCGTCTGGGTAGAAGTAATGCCCGTCAATTAAATCTGGCTGTAATCCCTTTCGTTTAAGTTTAGCTAAACAAATAATCAATGACACTGCCATAAAAAACGGTGTTAATAACATGCCAACTTTTGGAATCACCAAATATCGCGGGTGATAAATGTTGACGCCATGCCGAACTTCAGCATGTTTGACATCGACGAACTTAGCATACTCTTTAAACCATTTAGACTTGAGAGGAAACCAAGGCACTGGAGCAATAACCGTCGCTTGGATATCAGGAAAGTGCTTTTGTAAATGACGAAGTCTATTTTCTACAAAAATACCGTGTTTAGGATCTTCGTTATTTGGATACAGACTGGAGATTGTTAAGATATTCAAAAGTACACTCAGGCGCGCGATGCTTTCAATTTTGCATCACTGCAAATAACGTTAGAAAGCATGAATAAAGACCAAAGTGCATCTGAATGATCATGGTTACCCTTTTTGTGATTAGCCAATAAAATATCAATTTTTTGGACATCAAACAAAGCCTGATTGACAAAGTCAGGCTCATTAAGTGCAGATTGAAGCTTCTGATATAGAGGCTCTCTTAACCATTCAGCCAGAGGAATACTAAAGCCCATTTTTTCTCTATACAGGTTATCTTCAGAAAGGTGCGGCTCCAGCGCTTTTTTTAGCCCTGCCTTACCATTTTTGCCTTTTAGTGAAAATGTCGTTGGCAAGGCAAAAGCCCATTCTATAAAGGTATGGTCTAGCATAGGCACCCTGACTTCCAAACTATTTGCCATGCTAGCCCTGTCTACTTTGGTTAATATATCCCCTGGCATCCATGTTTTGAGATCTAAGTATTGTGCTTCTTTAATGGGATCTGAAAAGCTTTTCCCATTAACAAGATCTTTGAATACTTGCACCGAGCAATAATCACCGAGCTTTTGTTTAAAACTTGAGGAATATAGTGATTTGCGTTCGTCTAAACGAATCTTACTAATACTATTTAAATACGCTTCACTGTGACTTAACGCGAGTGACTGAAACGTTGTTTTTGCTCTAAGGAATCTAGGAGCCCAATCTAATTTGGGGTAAAGAAAAGCAAGTGGCTTAAAAATCACTCTGCGCAACCACAGAGGAAGCTTTTCTCTTACTTTCGATTCATTTGCATGTAAGCGGTATCGACGGTAACCAACAAATAGCTCGTCGCCACCATCGCCTGACAAGCAAACCGTCACTTTTTTTCTAGCGGCTTCACATACTTTAAAAGTAGGTAAAGCAGAACTATCAGCGAAGGGTTCATCATACATTTCAGCAAGGCGATCAACGATTTCAAAGCTTTCATGATCGACAACTTCTAAGGTGTGGTTTGTTTGATAACGTTTAGCAACGATATCTGCAAACTCAGATTCATTTACTTCAGGAACGTCAAACCCAATTGCAATTGAGTTAACTGGCTCATCTTGTAATTGAGACATCATCGCAACGACTGCGCTAGAATCAACACCGCCGGATAGAAAGGCCCCAAGAGGGACTTCAGACATCATTCTTAGGTCTGTCACTTGTTTCAAACGGCTTATTGTCTCTTCGTCACTTGGCGCTTCAAATTCTGCATCACCATGAGGTACATCCCAATACTCAACTGGATTGATCTCTTTTGTGCTTGAATCGACTAAAAAATAGTGGCCGCTACATAACTTATTTGAATGCCTGTATAAGGTCTTAGGTTCTGGCACATAACCAAACGTCATATAATCTTCAATCGCCTTAGGGCACATATCAAAATCAAAAGACGGATGGGCTTTGAGCGCTTTTAGTTCAGATGCAAAAAACAGCGTGTCATCTATTATCGTATAAAAAAGTGGTTTCTCACCTATGCGGTCTCTCGCGATAAATAGCACTTGCTCCTGCTTGTCCCATATTGCAAATGCAAACATACCGTTTAAATGCTCTAAACACTCTTTACCCCACGCATCATAAGCATTCAGGATTGTTTCGGTATCACTATGAGTTTGGAACTGATAACCCCGTTTTTCGAGTGTTTTATTGACACTTAAATAGTTATATATTTCACCATTAAAGACCACCACGTAACGGTTGTCTTGGCTATGCATCGGCTGCTGCCCTGCGCTAACATCTATGATCGATAGTCGTCGATGCGCCAAACCAACTTGATTGTCAAAGTAAAAACCATCAGCGTCCGGGCCTCGATGTGCGATTTTCGCATTCATTTCCTTCAAT
Source organism: Glaciecola sp. KUL10 (assembly GCF_003203515.1). Taxonomy (GTDB): domain Bacteria; phylum Pseudomonadota; class Gammaproteobacteria; order Enterobacterales; family Alteromonadaceae; genus Glaciecola. Next base: position 337,958 of record NZ_BGNG01000003.1, read on the forward strand.
ATTTCAGGCGTTGCTTTAGCTTTTTTGCTTAATAAAATATAACCGCTTAAACCACACATCTTTAAATTCTACTTTTATAAATTGAAAGGTATTCGTTATTCATTTTTGCTTGACTAAATCGCTCGATAACACGTTCTCGTGCAGCACATCCCATCTGCAAACATGTTTGTCTATTTTCGAACAAATATAGAAAGCCCTTAGCAAGCGCTTCAGAATCATTGGGCGGAACAAGATAAGCGCAATCATCGTTAACTACCTCAGGTATGCCACCGACATTTGTCGATAATATAGGCAGACCTGTCGCCATTGCTTCAAGCATTGACATAGGTGTTCCTTCGGCATCCGACGATAATACGAAAGTGTTGAATTGTTGATAGACGCAAGGCATCTCCGAACGCGCCCCCCACATCTCTACACTATCGGACACAGATGAATTTTTAATTAAAGTGCATAAGCTCTGCTTTTCGTCACCGTCTCCTACAAGTACCAAGCGGCAGTGCTTTGAAAATGCTGAAGATAACTTACATGCTCGGGCAAATGCCCTGATTAGATTGGCCTGATTTTTGATACCATCCAACCTCGCAACATGCCCAAAGGTAAACCTTTTCAGTGGCTCGGGGTTAGTTTTCTTCAGGGGCAAAAATACCTCTGTGTTTATGCCGTTATATATAAGCTTGGCTTTTCTATCGGGAATCTGTACAGAAGACACTAACCATTGAAACAAGTCATTACTTACTCCAACGTGGTAATGAGTGAAACGAGAAAACAGCTTTCTCCACCAAATATATTTGCTATTTGTCCCATCCGGGTCAGCAAGATCTCTGCCGTGCTCTGCATGCAGTCGCGTTGGAATACCCAGTAACAAGCCAAGTAATTGAAATTCAATTGTCGCTAAATTATAGGTATGCAAAACATCTGGCTTTAATGCCCTTAGTGCATGATACATTTTCTTGAACGTGTTTATGCGTTGGCCATCCAACCTGTTGAGCTCTATTATATCAACAGGCTTTGAAATTGACTTAACAAACTCTTTATCAGCTGAAGTCAGACAAACAATCGAGTGCTTTATTTCGCTTGGCATTGTCGCAATTGTATTTTTAATTATCTGCTCTAACCCACCCACGCTAAATCTATAAACAACATGCGTAACATGCAAAGGCTTTGAACATTTAACATCATTTGACATCAGCTAAGCCACCGCGTTTCTCGAATTCAAATAATGAACTAATATCATCTAAATCCTCAGATGCGATAGCTATCAAGTGACCACTGCCTCGGTGACCAGCCAACTTACTTTTCGCTTGAGCAATTTTGGTAGACAATGATCCTGAAAACCGCTTTTCATCAACACTAAACCAATAAAAGAGCTCTACTTGTTTCCCTGACACATCAACTATGCTCACGCGGTTAACCTTTCCAAAAGGAGTTTGCTCTACGCTGGCGTTTTTTCGGGTATAAATATCGATGTTAAAATATCGATTAAGGCCACTAACCAACTCATGCTCATTGTTATCCGCATGATAATAAGCCACGTAGATATCGTGCCCGTTGAGTTTACCCGACCATGTTTCATGAGGGCTTGCCATCATTGGCGCCCATGTCATTAACTCTGGTTTTGCGTCTGGGTACTTGCTAATCGCATTCGATAAAACATCAGTGGCATCAGTTCGTTCATAACTGTTGATCATATGCGTATAAATAGGAAAGCATAAAGATATTATGACAAGCATAAATATAGGTTTGAGCGACATCGTACTAAGCTCACCATCTTTTTCATCAGGGTGAACTGAGATCAATGTTTTCTCACGGCCTAACTGCCCCAACCCAAATAATAAAAGCAGTACAAAAGCGAAAAAGAACCATCCGTATACTAAATGATCTGCACCAACAGCATGTTCCATGTTCGTAGAATATCCGATTGCAACAATACCAAAAGCACGAATACCATTGGCTATTATTGGTACTATTATTGACACTGCTATAAAACCATAAAATTTCCATTTTGTTTTATAATTTAAATAGGAAAACAGTGTTCCCAATGCAAAAGCCGCAATAAGAAAGCGGATTCCGGCGCAAGCCTCGGCCACCAAAAAGGTGCCATTTGGCACGTATAAATATAATCCGTCTCGGTAAATTGGGATCCCAAATAAACGCACTAGCTCTACCGTCATATATGCAGTTATATCCTGCAAAGCGGGAACTAACTCCTCTCCAAAAGGGACAGCAAATCCTAAAAACAAAACAGGGAACCAAAACCGTCCTACAAAGTCATTGCCAAAGCAAAGCCAAATTATACTCACTAGTCCTATGAATGCTGCTCCATGAGTAACCAAATTTAAACCGAGAAGCTCTCCTACAAGATTCAAACAGAAAGCAAATAGTAAAGGCATAGCCATTCGGTAATTGGGCGCGAAACTTACCAAACGCAGTTCTTCTCGCCGTTCGTAAACTAAGTAAAGAGAAAGAGGTAAAATAAAAAAGCAGTGTTTATATGTTTCTGAGGAGAGCCAGACATCTACCGCACTGGATAAAGCTCCCCAAAACGCAAATAGCCAAATTGAAACGAATATAAGAAACTGAATCAAAATCTGCTTCTTTTTGTCCATAAGTGCGTTCATTGTTGAACTCCCTGTTCAATTAAATCCCTGAACTTAGACATTTCAGTCTCCCAAGAAAAGTGTTCTTGTACATATTGACGATTATTGGGAAAACATAATGCGAAGTCGCCATTGAGCGTCTGAGAAATGCGCGTTGCCATATTATCAGGAGAATCTTCGATCCAATATCCTTCTTGCGATTCGCTTTTTACGCCTTCGGCAGCCATACTTGTAAGTACAATTGGCTTAGACATGGAGAGGGCTTCTAGTACTTTATTTTGAATCCCTCGCGCGATTTGAAGAGGAGCAACACTCAAAGCTGTTTTCGCGATATATGGTCGCACATCTTCAACTCTTCCGGTAACCACGACATTATTGAGACCGTCCAATTTTAAAATCTCAGCGGAAGGCTTTGAACCTACCACATAAAAAACCGCATCAGGATGATGCTCAATGATCTGTAACCAAACATTTTCAACAAACCAGACAACAGCATTGACGTTTGCCCAATAATCCATAGCCCCCGTAAAGGCAATTGATTTTTTATTGATGATCAGCGCATTATTGACAGCAGTTTCTTCATCAAAATATTCTGTATCTACGCCATTTCTGATACCAAAAACCTTTGAGCGAGTACTATTTGGTAGCATGCTTCTAAACATTAGTGCTTCATCGTCTGATACAAAGCAGCTTGCAAAGGATTTTTCTGCAATATAACACTCATACTTTGCGAGCAGTCTCGCTTCTCTATTGTAAAACCATGATTTTATTCCGGTTTTGTTTCTAGCATACTGCGCCCATTTATCAGAATCCACATCCACGAAATCAACAATTGTTTTGGCGAGCATATCGTTAAGTGGTTCAACATATTGAGCCATTGCTCCTGAAAAAACCAAACAGCGTTGAATATTTTCATCCTGCACTTTTTGTTTTACCCAAGCACTTAGGTTGTGATCAGAGTAATAAGGGATAGTAATGGCTTGATTAGTCAAAAAGCCTAAAAGGCCTTTTATTTTAGACCATGATTTATTTTGCTTTATTGTTTTAAATGACGCACACCAATTTGATAGCTCATCTTTGTATTGCTCATCGCTAGGATCGTCAATAAAAGTCGCTAAATGGACTTCGTAATGTGAGCTCAAAGCTTTCAGCATATTAAAAGAGCGAATTTTATCCCCCTTATTAGGAGGATAAGGAATCCGATGAATAAGCAATAAAAGCGATGGCTTTGACGATTTCACATTTAACCCAAATATTTTGAAAGGTAGGGACCAACTAATTTAGAAACCCAGAGAGGTAACTTTTGCCAAATTGATATCAATTTCTGATATTTAGGGTTATTAGGGTTTAAGTTAGGAAGTTGCTCTGACTTAACTAAATGATAGTAGTGATACAATGGCTTAGGCTCTATCCCCCATGTTCTTTTATACTTAAATGCACCTGAGTCGTTTTTACTGCGCCCAAAGTCAAAGCGTTTCTTATCTCTTTTAGCCGCGTGACACATTAATTTATAGTACATATTATCGTTACTTTTCACCTGGCGGGCTTCAGCTAATCCACCACCATAATATGGCATGACCATATCTTTGTAATAAAAACTCATTACACTTGATAAAGCTTTATCACCCGAGTAAATCGTCAATATATCTACATTTTCGCCAAATTCTTTTACCAATGCATTAAACAATGATTTAGAGAAAACAGGCGTTCCCAAATTGCGTACGCTTGTCGCATAAATCTGGTAAAGACAATCAACATCTTGGTTGACTCTGCAAGACAGGTTATTCTTAAGTGAATGACGCACTACTGCACGTTGTTTTTTCTTAATTGCAGTCAGGATATCGTCTTCATTACTAGCAATATCCGTCTCAAAATAACTATGGACAGACTTTTCAACAAAACCATTTTCAATCAGTTGTTGCTGTTGGGTCTGGTAACGCAATTCTACATAGTCTACCGCTAAGCTTGCGCCCATTTCTTTCGCTTTGTTTTCTAATGCTCGTTGCACTTCAGCAGAGTCAGCTAACGCACCACCATACATACAAAATGGTGTAGATGTTAGCGTGTGACCAAACAATCGACTTTTCATCTCCACCAAAGGAAGAACGCCATTAATATTACCCGCAGAATCAACGCTTTTTAAATAATGCGCTTTGTGCCCAATGGCATCAACAATAACATTTCGCCATCCAAATAGATGGCAAAATGAACCTTGAATATGCCTATCTACATACGAGTCCCATGCGACCGAATCATCCTTTTTGGCATCTACTATCATATTATGCGAACACTTCTATTTGGATAGATAAAGCTCTTGCATACTGGTCCATTTATAATCCTTTAATAGTTTTTTAAGTTTCTTTTCCATCACGTTTAAATTTACATAATGTCTCAATTTGGACTTAAATGGCGCGCCTTTTACACGAGGTTGTTCAGGATCTATTTCCCACGGATGGAAATAGAAGTTGTAGGGTTGTTCGGTATCCATCATATATTTTTGTATGCGTCTGGAGGACAACCAATATGGATAAAGTCTAAAATAACCACCGCCTCCAATACCAATATTTTTGCCCTTTTCTTGAATAGTAGGCACAGGGATTTCAAATATTCCCTCTTTCCTCACATGCGGAAACCTAGGCCAATCAGGCACACCATATAAATCATGCTCAATAGGATAGGTGCTAGATGAGTACTCAAACCCAAGTTCAACCAAAATATCAAACACCCATTCATTAGATGTATCGACTGAAAAGCTAGGCGCTCGATACCCTTTAACGGGCTTTCCCGAAACTTCTTCAAGAATATCTTTTGACCGTTTAATATCTTCCTTCACTTCAGAGAAGGTCATAGTGTTAGTGCGTTTATGATTAGACCCATGACTACCGAGCTCGTGCCCTTCATCAACTATTCTTTTGACAACATCAGGACAGTTTTCAGCCACCCAGCCTAGTGTAAAAAAGGTCGCTTTTACTCCGTGTTCGTTGAATAGATCTATTAATCGATGGGTATTATCACCAACGCGGGGCGTCAACGTTTTATAATCGCTTGGAGTAAAGACCGACTCGAATGCGGATACGTGAAAATAGTCTTCAACGTCAACCGTCATTGCATTTATTCTCTCATCTAAAAAACTCATTAATTATCGACCCTTACCAAATAATACGATTTCAACTGTTCGTATAAGAATCAAAATATCGAGCAAGAGACTCTGATGCTTTACGTAAAACAAATCAAATTTTAATTTTTCTAATGAATCCTTCACACTTGCGCCATAAGGGTAATTTAATTGCGCCCATCCAGCGAGTCCCGGCTTTACATTATGTCGTTGATTGTAATAAGGGACTTCTTTCACTAATTGTTGAACAAATTGAGGCCGCTCAGGCCTCGGACCGACAAATGACATTTCACCTTTCAAAACGTTAAATAGCTGTGGTAGCTCATCTATTCTGTATTTGCGAATAAAGTTGCCGATGGAAGTTACTCTATTATCGTCTTTACTTGCCCATTTTGCGCCATCTTTCTCAGCATCAGGCCTCATGCTTCTGAATTTTAATATATTGAAAAGCTTACCATCCTTCCCAACTCGTTCTTGCTTGTAGAATACAGACGCACCGGTTCTTCGACCATCATCCAAGTATATAATGAGTGAGGTCACCAACATTATTGGCCATGTGAAAAACAAAATAATCATGCTTAGTGAAATGTTCAAAACGTTATCAAGTGACTCTCTAATGCTATGCTGAGAATGAAAGCCTTTTGAGTAGATCACCCAACTTGGGTACATTAACTCGACGACAATTTGCCCTATTTCGCGTTCCATAAAATCGAGTAGGTCGGTCACTTCAATGCCTTTTAACCTACAATCAAATAAAATGGACACGGGAAGCGTTCCTCGGCGCTGGTCACAAGCGATAACCAATTCTTCAATATCGTTGTCGATTAAAAACTGACGAAAAGAATCATCAATTTTAGCGTGAATAATCCTTTCATTTTTAATTCCGTTTTCGCGGTCATCTCCAGCGATAGGAACAAACCCGACTAACTCAAACGCAATTCGGTCAACGTCTCTGCGCATGCGAGTTTCAATTATCGACGCTCTTGTGCCAGCACCCAATACTAAAATTCGAGTTTTGCCCATACCGACGATGCCAATACGGTCGATGAAATATCGAAATAAAACCAAACTAATCAGATTTAGTGCAATACATAGAGGAATATAGATAGCAGGCATCGCGCTATCGGTAAACAAGAACCCGCTGATGATAAAAACAAGCAAACATGTTAAACCAAGGCTAACAAATAAGCGCCTAACAATTCCTCTAAAAGTCTCTCTTAATTTCGACTCATAAAGCCCCACTGATAGGCCACAAATTAAGGCGGTAACGGTAATGATTAAAATGTTGACTACAAGCGTGTCTGAGCTTGGCTTAGCGGTAACTTGTAAGTTTGTTAGCAGGAAGTTAGCGATGTAACACACGTATGCTATTAAAAGACTTTCCACAAAAACTAATGCGTTTAATCTGTTGCTTTGTCGTCGTTTACTTTTCGCCATGCTTTTTGAAGTATCCTAATAAACTGAAAAACTGCCTTGTTACACTATACCTTCACGCAAATTTAGTAGTAAACTTAGAAGGAAGAGCACATATTATAATTGGAATATGCGTTGGGTAAACGTTTGATTTTAATATTCATACTTTTATTCGTTAAATCATCTAGTAGATGTTAGGAAATTAGGGAATGATAAAAAGGTTTTACAGTGTCAGTATTTCGTGTTTGGTTGCAATATTTGCGCTTGGGGCTTGTAGCAGCAATTCGCTTCCACAAGCGACAACAAGAGCGTCACTCACCACTGACGTTGATAAATACGAGTATCTTATAGGGCCTGGTGACCAACTTACGATTTTTGTATGGCGAAACCCCGAAATCTCTGGGAGCTTTATTGTGCGACCAGATGGTAAAGTCACCACTTCATTGGTCGAAGACATTGAAGTTGCAGGCAGAACACCCACTACGCTTGCTAGAGAACTAGAAGAGCAACTTTCAACATATATCAACAACCCGAGAGTCACCGTAAGCGTCACGGGCTTTGCTGGCCCTTTTAGTGAGCAAGTTCGAGTTATTGGCGAAGCGACAAACCCCAGGGCAGTAAATTATACACAACACATGACCCTTTTAGATCTAATGATTGCTGTTGGCGGATTAACTGAGTTTGCCAACGGAAATAATGCAAAATTGGTAAGGGTGATTGAGGGCAAGCAAAAAGTTTTTGAAATAAACATTGCTGATTTGATTAAAGATGGCGATATAAAAGAGAATATCGATATGTTGCCTGGCGACATTGTAATTATACCAGAAGCCTGGTTTTAAGAGAGTCGTACTTTAATGCAAGATTTACAACAGACCATTAATATGGTCTTGGACTATGTCCGAGCGATATGGTTAAAGAAGCGTTACATCATTATTTGCTCATGGCTAGTATGCCCCTTGGGCTTTATTTACACGCTCAGTCTTCCTGATGTGTATAAATCAGAAGCACAAGTTTTTGTCGACACAAGGTCGATGTTACAACCAATTCTTGCAGGGTTAACAATAAGAACGAACCCTGAACAAGAAATTCAGATGATGGCGAAAACGCTTAAAAGCAGGGAAAATATAGAGACGATTGCTAGAGAATCGGATCTAGATATCACTGTTACCACGGATGAGGATTACAATAGGCTAATTACAGAGTTGACGTCGAATATCAATCTTGTATCAACGGGCCGAGAAAATATTTACACCATCAGCTATCAAAACGAGCGTCCAGAAATGGCGCGTACAGTTGTTCAAGAAACACTCGATTTATTTGTTGAGGGCTCTCTTGGTAATAATAGACGAGATACCGATTCTGCAAATAGATTTCTAGACGAACAAATTGCTGAGTACGAAAACCGTTTAGCTGAAGCTGAACAACGACTGGCTGATTTCCAAAGGCAGTATAACGATATACTTCCGTTGCAGGGAACCTTTTACAGTAAAGTACAGGCATTGCAATCACAGTTGGAAGCCACCCAATTGGAAATGAAAGAACTCACCCAACAAAAAGCCGCGTTAGAAAGTCAAGCAGAGGGTAGAAAAGCCGCATCGGATTCATTAGGTGTAACCAAAGGGCAAGAGGAAAATGTAATTCGAACGCGCTTCGATGATCGAATCTTAAGCCTTGAGAGCAACCTTGATCAGTTGAAGTTACGATTTACTGATAAGCACCCTGATGTTATTGAAACAACAACACTTTTAGATAACCTCAAAGCGGCAAGAGAAAAAGAAATAAATGCGTTTTTAAATGCAGACAGTGAAGCGGGCGACGCGCCGGTAAGCAACCTGGATAGGTCCCTCAAGCTAGAGGTAGGAAAAATTGAAGGGCGATTAGCATCGCTCGCCGTTAGGGAAGCAGATTTCATCGCTAAAATCGAGGACTTACAATCTAAAATCGATTTGGTCCCTCAGATTGAAGCTGAAGCGACCTCTCTCAACCGAGACTATGGCATTACAAAAACAAATTATGAACAATTGCTGAGACGCCGTGAATCTGCCGAGATATCAAGAAGAGCCGATGTTTCATCTGAAGACTTACAATTTAGAATTATCAAGCCACCTTTGGTACCTGACCGTCCTACCGGACCTGCACGCCTACTTTTTTATACTGGTTTCCTGATCATTGGCTTTGGAATGGGCGTAGGCATATCATTTTTAATCAGTTTACTCAATCCTGTACTTGTTAGAGGACAGCAATTGTCAGAAATGACAGGCTTTCCAATTTGGGGAGTCGTCACTCACTTAGAGTTGTCAAAAGTAAAACGAACAAACAAATTTAGAATTGCAGTATTTTTAGCTTCAAGCGGAGCAATTTTTGCTATGTATGCAATCTTAGTGACTGCGGATTTCTTGAATATCAAGCTAGCTGAGAGGATATTAGGATTATGAGTAATACCATAGAAAAAGCCTTACAGCGTAAGAAAGCAGCAGAGCTTGAAGCCAAAAATATACAACAAGACAACGACGGTACTTCTGATATCGAAGAGAAGGAAAGTGCTGCGCCTGTGGGGGCAACTAGCACACCAGTAAATACTTCTCCCCCACAAAACAATGCCAATAGGAAGTGTATTGACATTGATGTAGGGGCTTTGGAAAAAGCAGGCTTCGTGACTTTGCATACTGCAAGAACGCAAATCAATGAAGAGTATAGAGAGATAAAACGTAAATTACTGGCAAATGCGTTTGGCGCACTTTCTCAAACTATTAATAATAGCAATATTATCATGGTTACTAGTGCTCGCCCGTCAGAAGGTAAGACATTTACAGCGGTGAATTTGGCAATGAGCATTGCTGCAGAACAAGACAAGAGAGTATTACTTGTCGACGCAGATGTACTCAAGCCCAATGTTTTGAAGACCTTTGGCGTAAACGAAAGATCGGGATTGATCGAATACTTATTGGGGGAAGTAGGTGAGCTGGGTGATGTGATGTATCATACTAATATCGAAAAGCTGACAATTATTCCTGCTGGTAGGTCACATCATTTATCAACAGAGTTGTTAGCCAGTAAAGTGATGCATGATACGATTAATGAATTCTCTAATCGCTATCCTGATCGAGTTGTAATAATCGATACACCTCCTATCATAGGCATAAATGAATCTGCGATACTCGCTAACTTTGCGGGTCAAGCTGTAGTAGTGGTTGAAGAAAATCGCTCGAAACTAACTGATTTACAAAGATCAGTCGAACGACTCAACCCTGAAATGGCGATTGGCTTTGTCGTTAATAAGGCACTCAATAGCTCTGAGTCAGTTGGTTATTACGGTTATCATTACTATGGGTATGGCAAAGGAAAGTAACGCTTAGCCAACGCTAAAATAAGATCTAAAGGAATAAATATTTCTGTGAAGCTTGTTAATGGAATCTCCCTACTTGGCTTGTTTTTTATTTGCTCACACACTAACGCAAATGACTTAAACTATCAGGTAAGTTTAGAAGCAGAAGCAATTTCGCAGTCGGTAAAGGACTCAGAGGGAAATCAGACTGTTGAAAGTGACAATCTAATTGTCACACCAAGTTTTTCATTAACGTATAACAGTAAGCGACTTCAAGGCTTTTGGCGGGCTAACCAAAATCATGTTCGACGCTCTATTGGGAGCAGTTCAGTTACTCAAAACTATGTCAATTATAATTACGGTGGTGAGGTCGTAATTATAGAAAACCTATTAAACTTTGTAGCTTCAGGTGCCTTATCACAGCAATCTCCCAACTTAAACGGCTTTCAAACTGACGATATTCTTTTAAATGCTGATAACCTTTCAAAAACAAGACGTAATGCAGCATCACTTGGTTTAAATATCCCAAGAGGTGACTACTTTGGATTGAGCTCGACCCTAACCTATTCAAACTCCAAAAGTGAAAGAAACGCTACTGGTTTTGAGGGCCTCGAAAATAATAGAACCTTGCTTACATCAAACATCGTAACTGGAAACGATTTTAAAAGACTTTATGCTGCTGTAAATACACAGGTCTCCCTGCAAAAGAGATTTGAAGGCAATGGTGATGTATTGAGCAGGCAGGCTGAAGCTGCCCTATCTTTTAGCGTTATTGGTAATTTAGGGTTTACATTATCAGCAACAAATGAAGGCAATCAAGTTTCATCTGAAGACAATATATTCTCTGTAGCAAGAAATTTTTCAACATACGGTGCTGGGTTAAGCTGGCGGAAAAGTGAAGACAGTTTTTTTACAATTACTGCTAACACAAGCGATGGAGAACAACTTGGCCAATCTGATACAGATAACCAAAATTTTATCGGCTTTAATACTCGATGGCAATTTACGCCACGCACATCAATCTCAGCTCGATATGGAAGAAGAGTGTTTGGTGAAAGTGGGGAGTTTTCATTTTCGCATCAAATAAAAAGATTTAGAACTCAAGTCTCTTATACTGAAGAAATTACAAGTTTTTCTAACCTAACAAGCGATCCAACTTCTTTAGGCGTTTTTGTCTGCGCAGATGGAGCAAGAGATTTATCAGCTTGTTTTCAACCAAGCTCTCTCAATTATCAACTTGGCCCTAACGAGGAATTTGTTCAATTTTCCGATCAAAATACGGAGATTAGTGATGAATTAATACTCAGGCAAGCTCTATCATGGCAAATGGGTATCAGCAAGCGCCGAACAAATCTTTCATTTAATGGAAGGTACTCATTGAATGAATATTTGGAATCCGACAGACTTAATCGGACGTACAGTGCAGGCATAGCATTGGGGTTTGGAATTGGGCAGAAAACAAACCTTACTTGGAATACTCAATATGCAGTGTCCAATAATCAGTTTGAAGGCACTAGCAGTGAATCTATCTCTTTATCAAGTGATGTGAGTATTTCCAGAAATTTAGGTCAATATTTAAACATCAACCTGCAAGCACGGTATTTAGATTTAAAGAGTGAGGGCGAGAATTCTGGAGGTACAGTAATAGGTTTCACAGGAGTCAGCGGTGACCTTAAAGACAGGCGAATAACTATAAGTTTGAGCTACCGATATGGTAGTAAGTAATCGCCAACTGAATCTGCTTGATTCTCGAGAAAGCCCGCTCAGTCATCATCCGTTTTCAAACGGACATATGCTTTGTATTTCTTTTTCAACAGTCTATCAATGTATTGCGTCAATTTTATTTTGTGTTTAATTGCGTCATCCAAAGCATCGACTAATTCAAACAACATTTTCTTGTAGTATTCAGCTTCTCTTATTTGGGTCCCTTTATGGGTAAAACGATCACTGTTGTCCGCGGGTATATCAGTGTTTCGTGGCAACGCGCTATCAGAAATATCTTCAGGCAGAAACATTTCGGCTTTCACTTCATCAATCACGCTTTGCACATCATCCAGCGCAAACTGCTCAATTTCTTCTAAAAACCCAAACAGCAGCACCCTGTCCATCAACGTATTCATCTTGCGTGGAACACCTTTTGAGAACTCATAAATAGCCGTATAAGCATCATCAGAAAACAGCTTATTACCATTGTAGCCAGCATGATGCATTCGATACTCAATATACTCGATAGACTCATCTCTATTGAGCGGAGCAAGGTGACAAGATGCGACTATTCTCTGTCTAAACTGCTCCATATTGGGTGCCCTCAGAATAGGTTGAAGTTCAGCCTGCCCCAATAAAAAGCTTTGTAGCAAAGGTTTACCCGCTTTTTGAAAATTAGACAGCATTCGTAGCTCTTCAATTGTTTCTAAAGGTAAGTTCTGTGCTTCATCCACTAGCAAAAGCGCACGCTTTCCCTGTCCAGCTAGCCCGCTTAAAAAGTACTCGATGTCTTCGAGCAAATCAGATTTGGATTTATTGACAACATCAAGTTCAAATTTAGACGCCACCATTTTTATGAGCTCATCGGGATTTAGTTTTGGTGTAACAATCTGAGCTGCAAAAATATCTTGCTCCATATCATCAAGTAAACTGTTGGCAATTGTAGTTTTCCCTGTCCCAATGTCACCTGTTATAACAATGAACCCTTCTGCTTGAGAGAGACCATATTGAAGATATGACATTGCGCGTTTGTGTAACTTACTAGCGAAAAAAAACGCGGGATCTGGTGTTAACTGAAAGGGCTTTGAAGTCAATCCATAATAGCTTTCGTACATGCTTATCTCTTTGGGTTTGCAACACTCCTAACTGCATAGTTAGTATAAGTAATTGCATATTGTTAAATTACGTCCGTTTTTTTGAACCTTCACATTACACATAAATGTGCAGCATTCTCATCAACCTTTAACGAGTCTCGCTATCGTTATCGTTATTAAACACAATTTGATTAATAATTCCTGTTGTCGAAACACCTTCTTCAAAATGAAGTACGCGTACCTCTCCACCATTTGCAATGACTTCTTTACCGCCAGCGATTTCATGTACTTGGTAATCTCCGCCTTTCACTAATATATCAGGCAAAACTTCAGCAATTAGTACTTGAGGAGTATCATCGCTAAATTCAATAACCCAATCTACTGCGCTAAGACCCGCTAATACAGACATTCGCCTTGAGGCATTATTGATTGGTCGCCCTTCACCTTTTAATCGCCTAACGGAATCATCTGAGTTGACTGCGACAATTAAACGTTGGCCAAGTTTGGCAGCCTCGGTTAGATAGGACACATGCCCAGAATGCAAAATATCAAAGCAACCATTTGTCATGACTACGGTTTGGCCACTTTGTTGGGCCTTTTTCACTTCAGTTAATAATCGGTCTAGGCTCATGACTCCGCCATCAATGTGAGCTTGAGCATTAATTGATAATGCCAACTCAGTGTTGCTGACGGTTGAAGTGCCTAGCTTTCCTACCACTACGCTGGCGGCATGATTAGCAAGTTGACATGCAAATTGAAGTGGCGTTTTAACTGCCATTGCACAAGCAAGTGTTGAAACAACAGTATCTCCCGCACCCGTGACGTCATAAACCTCTTTTGCTTGAGCCGGCAGGTGTAAACTGTCGGCCTTATAGTTGGACTTACTAACATTAAAGAGCGACATGCCATTTTCTGAGCGAGTGACCAGTAGCGCATCTAACGATAATTCACGTAGGAAACTATTTGCCTTTAACGCTAACTGAGCTTCGCTCTCACATTGCCCAGCGACTTGCTCAAACTCACTCATATTTGGCGTAATAAGAGTCGCACCTTTGTATTTGTTAAATTGATCACCTTTGGGGTCAACGATCACAGGTTTCTTATTGTCATTCGCAATTTTAATAAAGCTTTGCGGGTCGCTCAAACACCCTTTGGCATAATCACTTAAAACAACCAAGTCCACTTTTTCTATTAGCTGCTTGAATCGAGAAACCAAGCTCGATTTGTCAACCATCTCAAAGCTTTTTTCGAAATCTAGCCTCAGTAGTTGTTGATGGCGACTCATAATTCTCAATTTCGTAATCGTATCAAACCCCTTAACAGCTTCAAACTGACAGTCAATATCAAGTGCTTTGAGTCTATTTTTCAAAATACTGCCCGCTTCGTCTTCGCCTACTAAACCAAGAAGGCTAACCTGAGCACCTAAGCTCGCAGCATTTATCGCAACGTTTGCTGCGCCACCTGGGCGATCTTCAGCATCATTGACATTAACAACAGGCACTGGCGCCTCTGGTGAGATACGTCCGGTTGAACCTGACCAATATCGGTCAAGCATTAAGTCGCCTATGATTAAGATTTTGGACTTGCTAAAATCAGGAAGCTGCATATCACCCTTTAACTGTTGCTTATTAAAATAAATCATGAGTATACCAATGATTGGTCAGAAAACAGAAAAACCTTGGTTTTTATATCTCATAAAAACAAACAAAAATAGTTTATATACAGGCATAACAACCGATGTCCGTAGACGTTTTCATGAGCATCAGTACACAAAAAAAGGAGCGAAAGCGTTAAGAGGGAAATGTCCACTGACACTTGTTTTTTGCGCTCAGGTGAGCACTCACAGTGATGCATTAAAAGCCGAAGCGTGGATAAAGGCACAGAATAAATACGTTAAACAAGCGCTAATAAGCGGAAAAACAAAGCTAGACTATAAGCACAAGCTAGTAGATATTAAATCGATAACGACCAAATAGATAATCGTAGTCATCTAACTTTGATTAAGGCATTCACGTCGAAATGAACGATAAACACCGTTACACACTGGAAGAGCGAGCAACGACAAAGTTTACAGCGCTTAAAGATAAGCACAACAGCGATCTGTTTACCCTGTTTAAAACTGAGATAAAGCGAGCATTTTCGTTCAGCGATTTTATTTCTAAAACGGCTATTCAATACCCTAACCAATTTGAAGCTATGCTACCTGCCTTAATTGAGAATGCAGCAAGTCCGCACTCCTCCTACGGCCATGAATTTTATCGTCAAGAATTAGAAAAACGGCTTGAAGGTATAGAACGTGAATCACAACTCCATGCTCAAATAAGGCAATTTAGGCACTTAACCATGCTTAAAATAGCTTGGCTAGATATGCTGGGCAATACCGATTTCAAAACATCACTAGCAGCGGTTTCTGAATTAGCGAATACCTGTATCAATCAAGCGTTAGACTGGTTATATCACAAAGCATGTCATCGCTATGGCTACCCGCAAGAAAAACAGTGTCTATTAGTACTAGGAATGGGCAAACTCGGCGGTAACGAGCTGAATTTTTCATCAGACATAGACCTAATCTTTGTTTATCCATCACAAGGTCAAACAGATCACCCAAGAAAACCCATAGAGCACCAAGTTTTCTTTATGAAATTGGCTCAAAAACTGATCGCTGCTTTACATCAAACAACACTTGATGGGCAGGCATACAGAGTAGATATGAGATTGCGCCCATTGGGCGACAGCGGGCCATTAGTAATTTCCGCGCCAGCGTTTGAACTATATTATCAAGAACAAGGCCGAGATTGGGAACGCTTTGCGATGCAAAAAGCGCGTATTATTAATCAGACCACGCAGGATAATGCGGCATATATCAAAGAAATAAACAACATTATCAAGCCGTTTGTTTATCGAAAGTATCTAGATTTCACTACGTTAGAATCATTGCGCAGCATGAAGCAGCTAATAGAAAGTGAAGTCAAACGCAAAGGTTTAGCCAATAACATAAAATTAGGGGCTGGAGGAATTAGAGAGGTCGAGTTCTTTGTTCAATGTCATCAACTTATTCATGCTGGCCGAATGACTGAGTGTCAACTACCATCCTTATATCGAGCGTTAGAAGCTTTAGTATCTCATGGAGTAATCAATCGAAAAACTGCCACTGAAATGGCACACCACTATACTCTACTGCGAAGAGTTGAGCACTTTATTCAAGCGTTTAACGATAAGCAAACACAAACCTTACCTGATGATGAATTAGACCAGCAAAGGTTAACTCACCTTCTTTCTCTTGACAGCTACGAAGACTGTTTATCGCTTATAAAATCAGCTATGTTATCAATTCATACCGCATTTAAGGACTTGATAGAAGCTCAAACTAGTGCAAAACATGAGCCCCCATCCAACCATGCCTTGATAGATTTGTGGCAATTGGATTTGGAAATTGAAGAAGCGAGCGAAATACTAAGCGCTGAAATGCCACCTGAGAGTGCATTCACATTAGCTGAAAAAATACAGGACTTAAAAAATAAGTTAGGCAAAGTAGGGTTGGGCGACAAAGGAAAACATACTTTAAAAAAGCTAATTCCCGCATTAACTCATCAATGCATTTCATTTAAAAGTGAACAAGCGTCACTAAACAACGATAAAACGAAACTACAAACAGTAGAAAAACTCTTTGAACTAATTGTCAAAATTTCTGGGCGAACGACTTACCTAGAGCTGTTAAGCGAACACAAAAGTGTGCGTGCACGGCTTATCTATTTATTTACCCAAAGTCACTGGGTTGCTCAACAAATTATCAATTTCCCGCTGCTTTTAGATGAATTACTTCACCCTGCTTATTTGATAGAAGATGATAAACACTTGGGTGATTGGAAACTGGAGTTCAACAATGAATTAAGGTTGCAATTACTTAGGGTCGAACCTGAGGATATCGAAGCACAAATGGATGCATTGCGTTATTTCAAAATCACGCAACAACTTCGAATTGCAGCTGCCGACTTAAGCGGCCATCTACCGATAAATAAAGTCAGCGATAAGCTGACGCTATTGGCTGAAACAATTTTGGCATTTAGTGTTGAGATGGCATGGCGTCAAGTCAGTGAGAAATTTGGCGAACCCAGTGATGCTGAGCAACAAGATAAGAAATTTGGCATCATCGCTTATGGAAAAATGGGTGGATGGGAGATGAGTTATGGCTCTGATATCGACATGGTGTGTATTCATGAATCGGATAAATCGGGCACTACAAATGGTCGTAAATCTATTTCAAACACTGAATTTTATGTCAAGTTAGTACAACGTATCTCCCATTTATTTACCAGCAAAACGTATCTTGGCCAACTTTACGAATTAGATTTGCGATTGCGCCCATCTGGCAATTCAGGATTGCTTGTTACCCACCTAGATACGTTTACGGACTACCAGCAAAATAAAGCTTGGACATGGGAGCATCAAGCCATCACTAGAAGCCGATTTGTCTATGGTAATGACCTTCTCAAAACAAAATTCAATCAAGTTCGTCACAACATTATCTGCCAATCTAGAGATGATGAGTTACTAAAAAACGAAGTCACTGAAATGCGTGTAAAAATGCGAACGCACCTAGATAAAAGTCAAAAAGGCTTTATTGATCTTAAACAGAGTAGGGGCGGAATCACTGACTTAGAGTTTTTAGTACAATACCTAGTATTAAAATATGCACATCAATACCCATCACTTGCTAAATGGTCGGATAATTTAAGATTGCTTGAAGCACTCGCCGAAACAGCTGTCATCTCGATTACAAGTGCAAAGGAATTGCAAGAAGCTTACCTCGCTATAAGAAACAAAACACATAGTCTTACGCTACAAAATAAGCAGTTAAGCGCAGATAATGACCCAGTAATAAAAAAGTTTGGTGTGATAAAAAAACACTATGAAGCGTTATTAGAGTAGTTAATTGTAAAACTCGTCGGGAGTAAGCTTTTTACAACGTTCAATCAAATAGTCCTGAGGCTCGGCGGTAATAACCAACGCTCGCTTTCGCAAACACAAAAACACTAAAACACGTTGTGGGAAATTAGAATCTACTGCGCCTCTAATTTCATCGATCGTGCCCGAAAGAGTATTGTATGACTGAAAACGATGACGAATAATGAAGTCTTGGTTTAAATCCCAAATTAACGTAAGCCCCTCTTCTTCTACATATTTAAGTGCTTCGGTACGCAATGTACTGTCTTTTGGAAATGCCCTTACTTTCTGTTCGCCGGTCCAGTTTTCTTGGGGCGGAAAACTTACGTTACCCATTTTAATTAATGTTTGCGCGACACTCTCGCTGGGCGTTTCAAGCGGAATCACGTAATCACCGTATAGTTCGGTGATCGGATCACGAGATGAGATCCTAAATTCCTCGTAAAAGTCAGAAAGGTTATCTCTTATATTATCTCTTTCTTCTGGCGATTGTGCCGAACTAGCAATGGATTGCTCACTAACGGAAGGGTCATATTGGATGACTACGATTGCACCTAAAATCACAATGACACCTAATATAACGTGCTTGATCCAAAATGCTAGGGGACTTTGCTTCGCCATATCTCACCTTAAAATAGCCGATTATTGATAGAGCGATTCAGGCTCACTCTCTGGTCTGGTTTTGAACCGTTTATGCATCCATAAATAGCTTTCGGGTTGTTCATTAATGCAAGTTAACAAATCTTGATTAAGTTTTGTCAACGCTTGCTCTGGAATTGTATCGGCAAGATATGAAATAGGTGGATAAATTTTTAACAAATAACCAGAATCGGAATACTGAGGGCTAATTAGTAATGGAACACAATTAGCACGAGCTGCAAACATCAATGTTCCGGTGGTAGTTGCCGTTTTCTCAACCCCGCCAAATGGAACAAATATACTTTGCGCCTTGCCATAATCTTGATCCGGAAGGTACAAACACAACTCTCCTTGATCCATTGCTTTTATTAAGCCTTTGGCGTTTCGTTTATGAATCATATACTTATTGGAGCGGTTTCGGCCATGATATTGCAAATAATCCATTAGCGGATTATTGTGCTTTCTATAAAACGCGATACTTGGATGCCTAATACCAATTACTCGGCAAGCTAACTCTAAGTTGACATTGTGCAACGCTAATCCAAATACGCCTTTACCACTTTTTAAAATAGAATCTATATGTTCAAAACCTTCAATTTTACTTATACGGTTTATTCGCCATGTAGGCCACCACCACCCCATTGCCGTTTCGAATAAAGCCATACCGGTTCTATAAATATTTTCTTCAAAAACCGATTGACGCTTCTCTTCAGACCATTGCGGATAGCACAAATCTATATTTTGTTTTGCAACGCTTATTCTTTTTTTTGCCAATCGTTTTAGCAGAAAGGCAACACCCGTCCCCATCTTTTTGATAATGGGATAGGGCAAGCAAATCAGCAGATACAAAACAAAAGCGCCCAACCAAATTCCCCAATACTTGGGCAATAAAAAAGAAAATGTGAACTGAGGGGCTTGAACAGAAGAAGTTTTTGTTGAGTTTGACAAGGACGTTATTTCCACCGATATCAGACGTGCTCACAAGCACTGTAAACGAGCCCTAATTGTAATGATTCAATGGCGTTAAGTAAAAGCTAAGTTAAAATTGAGTATCGATATTTTTAAGTTTTTTCTCGAAAGCATCAAAATCCCCTTGTTTGTCATAATCAAAATGGTACTGATTGTGAAACCCAAAGCTTAACTTAACCAATGCATCTTCGATGTAAACAGTGTAGCCATCGAAATCTGTATACGCTTTTACACCTTCAAGTGTGTGCGCATCATTTTCCTTATCACCATGCTTAGTGACCTTATCAAATACACGCAATAAGAACTTGCTGTCTAATTCATTTCTCATGGCAACCTCCGTTAACTTAATATTAAGTTATAGCGATCTTGGGAGTTTTAGATCAGCTCAAAAATTGATTCTCAACCCAATAAGCAATGCATTTGCTGAATAATCATTCTCACCTTGAATGTGCTCGAATTCAGATCTTATCATTAACGATGAGGAAATATAGTAATCAAACCCTAAACCCAATACTCCCGCGAATGTATCCTTTTCCATAGGACATAGCGCGCTGCTATCCAGCACTTCTGCTTTAGAATCACAAACGTTATTGGCCAACTGTGCCGTTTTTATTTCCGCCTTTAATATCCCAACTCTATAAAACAATTCACCGCTTTTGCCTGATGCTTTGCCCAAAGCAGATAAATATAGTCCACGAGCCTCAAAAAAAGGGGCATTAAAATCTGTACCTTGTGTATCACCGGTTTGCTCACCTAAGAACTGAAAGCCAGTTTCCACGTACCATTTTGGATGAAACTGGTAACCAATGCCTAATTTATATGAAGTTTCGTCAACGGACAGAACCTTTGTTTCATTTTCAATGTATCCGCCGGAAGCGACCAGATAAAAACTATCTGTTGCAGCATACGAAGTCACTGTGTATTGAATCATTAACAAAATGATTGATGCTCGTACCAAAGATAAAATGGCTTTCATTAACTATCCTATTTTAAAACTAAACTATTACACAAAGTTAATAAGCACGAAGCTAGCCAGCTTAACTCTCGTTTATTAAAAAAGTTCTTTCTTGAATTTGACCACATCATGAATTTGCATAATTTATGTTTAACTATTTAAAATCAGTTGTTTACTATTTACTTACACCGCATTCACAACACGCATGGTTCATACATCCGTATCGGCCTCGATACCCTAAAGTTTACACCTTGAGATACTATCCGGTGAGCGATAGCACATTTTTTCATCAACATTTTTTGATCTTTACACAAAAATATGTTCTATTAACAAAATCAACTGGTCAGATGAGCGGATAAGTTACCATGAGTATTAGAACGAGTTTAAAAAAAGTATTACCTCCAATTTCAGTAACCGAGCAAGAAGCACTAGATGCCGGAGACGTTTGGATTGAATCATCTATCTACCAAGGCAAGCCTGATATGCACGCTCTTAGAAGCCTGCCTCAGGCAAAGTTAAGTGCAGACGAGCAAGCATTCCTTGATGGCCCTGTAAAAGAACTGATCACTATGATCGATGAGTTCGAATTGAATAACGGCAAACACATCCCTCAAGAGATTTTAGATTTCTTGGGCAAAAATAAATTCTTCTCAATGATTATTCCGAAGAAATTTGGTGGTCTTGAGTTTTCGCCTTACGCTAACTCAACTATCGTGGCGACTATCGCAGCAACCAGCGGCGCAATTGCAGTCACGGTGATGGTGCCTAACTCTTTAGGTCCAGGCGAGCTATTAATGCACTACGGCACTGAAGAGCAACAAAATTATTGGCTTCCGCGCCTATCTGTGGGCCAAGATATCCCATGTTTTGCGTTGACAAGTCCTGAAGCGGGCTCAGATGCTGGTTCGATTCCTGATGCGGGTATTGTGACGATGGGCGAATACGAAGGCAAAGAAGTACTCGGTTTATCGGTCAGTTGGGACAAACGTTACATTACACTCGCCCCAATCGCTACAGTTTTAGGATTGGCGTTTAAAGTATTTGACCCACAAGGCTTATTGGGCGGTGATTTAGAATTAGGCATTACATGCGCATTGTTACCAAAGTCACACCCTGGCGTTGAGCTTGGGAACCGTCATGATCCGATGGGCGTGAAATTTTACAATGGTACAACGCGTGGTAATAATGTCTTTATCCCGATGGACTTTATAATCGGTGGTCAAAAGAATATTGGGAAAGGTTGGCAAATGCTTGTGTCTTGCCTCGGTGCTGGTCGCGGTATTTCATTACCGGCAATGGGCGTAGCATCAGCCCAATCGGCATTTAAATCAACTGCAGAGTATTCTTTTGTGCGCGAACAGTTTGGCGTGCCAATCGGACGTTTTGAAGGTATTCAGGAAAAGCTTGCTGATATTGCTGGAAAAACATTCTTATTGGAAGCTATGCGCGTATTAACTACTGAAGGCTTAGGTGAAGGTGTTAAACCTTCTGTGGTAACAGCAATTGCAAAGTATCACATGACAGAGTTAGGTCGCGATGTACTTAACTCAGCAATGGATGTACAAGCAGGTAAGGCAATCCAACGCGGTCCACAAAATACGCTAGCTAACGGCTACAGTGCATTGCCGATTGCAATCACAGTGGAAGGTGCAAACATTCTGACTCGTAACTTGATGATTTTTGGTCAAGGCGCAATGCGTTGCCATCCACACTTGAAAGAAATGGTTGATTTAATCCATAGCAATGAATCATCAGCAGATGCTGAGTTCAATAAGGTGTTAGGTAAGACCGTTAAATTCAGCGTTAAAAATGCGTTTAGAAGCTTTGCAAATAGCTACTTACCGTTTGTCCGTTCTGCTGAATCTGCTTTGCCCGAAGTACGTAAGTACGAAAGAAGAGTTAACGCTCTTTCGGCTAAGCTAGCGCCATTAGCTGATCTTTCACTACTCGTTTTAGGCGGTGATTTGAAAAAAGCTGAGTTACTCTCTGCACGGCTTGGTGACGTTATGAGCTATGTCTATGGCGCGATGGCTACCATCCGTTTTTACGAGCAGCGCGTTGAAGATCGTCAGCAAGCAAAAGCGTATTTTGAGTACGCGATGGAGTGGTCGCTTCAGCAGGGCGAAAAGGCTGTTGTTTCATTTATTAACAACTTTCCAAATACACCAACTCGCGGCTTAATGCGTTTTATAACTAATACGTATACGTCATCTTATAACCAAATTCCAGATGACTTGGTACGCGAGTTGTCGACGGCCGCACTACAAGATAGCAGTATCAAAGCACAATTAACGCATCTAGTGACAGTAGTGGCGGGAGACGGCAACAGTATTAACGAGGAAGCATTTAAAGCGAAGCATGCAGCAATGCCGTTGCTGTCAAAAGTGCAAAAAGCACTTCGCAAAGCGCCTGTTGTTCCTTTCTTGTCATTCGAAAATGCGGTTAATAAGTTGCATGAAGCAGGTTCTTTGACTGAGCAAGAAGTGGATACACTGCTTGCTTACAATGAAAAGCGTAAATTATCAGTGCGCGTTGATGAGTTCACATTCGATATGGAATTAATAGACGCGAATGGCGATAAAGTGGTTGAAGAAGTAAAAGCTGCATAAGCCATACACTGAATACATCTAATTTAAAAGCTACTTAATTTAGATACACTTTTAAAAAACCAGCATTCTTTGATGCTGGTTTTTTATTTAATTCAATACTAAACTCGCTATACTTAGTTTAGCAAACGTAAACCAATTAAACATAATAAGAACCGCAAATGGCACAGTTATACTTCTATTATTCTGCAATGAACGCCGGAAAATCCACATCATTACTTCAATCCGCCTATAACTACCGCGAACGGGGAATGCAGGTTGAACTTTTTACAGCATCAATAGATAACCGATTTGGAGAAGGTAAAATTGCATCGCGCATTGGCCTTCAAACAGCAGCGAATTTGTTTACGCCAGAGACCGATATTTATCGCTTTATGCGCAAACGCTGTGAGTTTGAAACGATTAGCTGTCTATTCATTGACGAAGCACAGTTTTTAAGCAAAAAACAGGTACTTCAGTGTTTAGAGATAGTCGATAAGCTCAACGTACCTGTATTAGCTTATGGATTGCGAACCGATTTTAGAGGTGAAACGTTTGAAGGTAGTCACTACCTGCTCGCTTGGGCTGACAAACTCTCAGAGTTGAAAACTGTCTGTCACTGTGGCCGCAAAGCCAATTTCGTCGCAAGGCTAGATCAACATGGAAACGCTATTCAAGATGGCGCACAGGTTGATGTGGGGGGAAATGAAAAATATGTGTCGCTTTGTCGTAAGCATTTCATGAAAAAAGTATCGATCAACACCTAACTTCAGTGTTTTTAAAAGGATAGTTGATTGATACAAAGTACCTTTACAAAATGTCTACTCTCCTTTCGAAGCAGATTGATTAAGGCGCTTAATATCACTGAAATTTATCCACTTCGCACATTTATCAAAAGTTCACTAATTGAATATTCGCGTTAATATTATGTTAATTAACGAATAAAGGTACGCCAATGGACTTTTCACACAATGCTAAAACTCAAGACTATCTTGCACGTATCAAGCAATTTATAGCTGATAATATTCAACCTATAGAAACACAGGTTTACCAAGAATTACATGCGCTAAACCCCACCGGTGACTGGACTCAATGGAAATGCCATCCGGCGATTGAACCCTTGAAGCAAAAGGCTAAAGAACAAGGTCTTTGGAATCTATTTCTACCTGATGAAAATCTCGCACAGGGACTCACCACGTTAGAATATGCCCCCCTAGCCGAAGAAATGGGCCGCTACTTATTCGCCCCAGAAATATTTAATTGTAACGCACCTGACACGGGCAACATGGAAGTGCTTTACCATTTTGGCAATCAGGTTCAACAGGATGAATGGCTGACTCCCCTGCTCAACGGTGAAATAAGATCTGTGTTTGGGATGACAGAACCTGATGTTGCTTCATCAGACGCAACAAACATGGCGGCTACAATTGAATTGGACGGCAATGAAATAGTTATTAATGGCAAAAAATGGTGGTCTACTGGCCTTGGGCACCCAAATGCGAAGGTGTGCATTTTCATGGGCTTATCCAATCCAGAAAATGATAAGCACAGTCAACACAGCATGGTAATTGTGCCACTCGATACACCTGGTATTGAAATTAAGCGTATGCTGACAGCATATGGCGATTATGATGCACCATTTGGGCATGGAGAAATGCACTTTAACAACGTCCGTGTACCAAAAGAAAATTTACTCGTAGGCATGGGTAAAGGTTTTGCAATTGCACAAGGGCGATTGGGGCCAGGACGAATTCATCATTGTATGAGAGCAATTGGTATGGCCGAAAAAGCGCTCGAACTTGCCATCAAGCGTGGTTTTTCGCGAGAAGCGTTCGGGTCTCCTATTATTCAACTGGGTGGAAATCGTGAACGAATCGCAAAAGCACGCATGGCCATAGAGCAATCACGCCTGTTAACACTTCAGGCAGCTTGGAAGATAGATAATCTAGGCGTTAAAAATGCAATGGTTGATATATCAGCAATCAAAGTAGTTGTACCAAATATGCTGCAGGAAGTCGTGGATATGGCTGTGCAGATTCATGGAGGGGGAGGAATGTGTGGTGACTTCCCCTTGGCGCAATTTGCAGCAGGTGCTCGAGCGTTGCGTTTGGCCGACGGCCCTGATGAAGTGCATATGGGTATGGTGACTCGTCTAGAGCTAAAGAAGTACAAATAATATGACCAATACAACAAAATCCCAAGCTAACTCATCCTTACTTGATAGCGCAGGTTCCGTCAGACCCGGTGAAGAACTCCCTGTTGCAACCTTATGTGAATGGTTAGATAAACATGTAGGTGGAATCTCAGGTGACCCCATCATCACTCAATATTCCGGCGGGGCCTCGAATTGGACCTATTGTCTGGAGTTCGCCGAAAAATCGTTGATTCTTAGACGCCCCCCTGCAGGAACTAAAGCTAAAGGTGCTCACGATATGGGCAGGGAATACCGCTTGCAAAACTCACTGAAGAAAGTCTACGCAAACGTCCCAACTATGCTTGGTTACACCGATGATGAAGCCATCATTGGCGCAGAGTTTTACGTCATGGAGAAGCTTAATGGCATTATCCCTCGTAAAAATATGCCGAGGGGCTTAGAAATGAGCAAAGCGCAAACGGCTGAGTTATGCAAAGCCGCGTTGGATGGTCTAATCGAACTGCACAATGTAGATTATAAAGGTGCAAATTTGTCCCACATTGGCAAAGGGGAAGGATACACACAACGACAAATCAGCGGCTGGATAAATCGTTACACAAAAGCTAGAACATGGAATGTCCCGAGCGCAAAAAAGGTCATGGCTTGGCTTGAAAACACAATGCCTGATAAAGAGAAAATTTGTATCACTCACAATGACTATCGGTTTGATAATTTGGTCTTAGACGCACACGATCCGACAAAGATAATCGGAGTGTTAGATTGGGAATTAGCGACATTGGGTGATCCTCTTATGGATCTCGGCAACTCACTCGCCTATTGGGTGCAAGCTGATGATGACTTTATGGCTCGAAATACACGACGTCAACCTACACATCTAGAAGGTATGATGACGCGACAACAAGTCATCGATTACTATTGTCACAAACAAGAACTAGAAGCAAAAGACTTCGCTTTTTATGAAGTATATGGACTCTTTAGATTAGCCGGGATTGTTCAACAAATTTACTATCGATATCACCATAAACAAACGCGTAACCCTGCTTATAAAAACCTTTGGGTCTTTGTTCACTATCTATTGTATCGCTGCAACAAAGTGATAAAACGTTATCAGTAAATCGTATACAGTACATTTAATTGGCATTTCATTCGCGATACTAAAAACTAAATAAAAAAGGAAACGGCATGACAGCAGTTCGTCAAAACATCCTGATTAC
This sequence comes from Glaciecola sp. KUL10, assembly GCF_003203515.1. GTDB lineage: Bacteria > Pseudomonadota > Gammaproteobacteria > Enterobacterales > Alteromonadaceae > Glaciecola. The sequence goes on from NZ_BGNG01000003.1 coordinate 364,667, forward strand.
CGGTGCCAGCTCAGGTCTAGGCAAAGGAATGGCTATCGAGTTCGCCAAAATGGGACGTAATTTGGGTTTATGTGCTCGACGTGTTGAGCGCCTAGAAGATCTAAAGGCGGAGCTAGAAACTATCAACCCAAATATTAAGGTAGTCATTAAATCATTAGACGTAAACGATCATGACGCTGTATTTACTGTTTTCGAAGAGTTTCGTCAGGCTCTCGGGTCATTAGATAGAGTAATAGTTAACGCAGGTATGGGAAAGGGTGCGTCAATCGGCACAGGTTTTTTTCACGCCAACAAGCAGACTGCCGTAACCAATTTTGTCTCTGCGTTAGCACAGTGTGAGGCGGCTGTGGGGATTTTCAGGGCTCAAAATGCGGGTCATCTTGTTAATATATCTTCTATCAGCGCGATGCGTGGGTTTAGGCGTGCTTTAAACGTTTATGCAGCGACAAAGGCAGCATTAAGTAACCTTTCAGAAGGTTTACGTGTAGACTTAATGAATACACCGATTAAGGTATCTACAGTTCACCCGGGCTTTATTCGAAGCGAAATCAATGAAAAAGTCGAAAAGGTTCCTTTCATGGTTGACACTGAGGTAGGCTGCAGAGCTATTGTGAAAGCCATAGAAAAAGAGGGTGCAAATAGTTACGTTCCAAACTGGCCTTGGTCAATTATGGTAAGAATACTAAAAATTGCCCCGTTATCGTGGCTAAAAAAGATGAGCTAAGCGATACGCTCTCACTATGCATAACTTAAAATACTGAAGGTAGATAACAACGCTCATGCAAGACAGCATATTAACTCAAGTACTTTTGCCGCTCGTGCTAGCACTCATTATGTTTGGCATGGGGCTAAGTTTAACGCTCAAAGATTTTACGCGACTTGCAAAAGTACCTAAAGCGGCCCTTGTTGGCTTGTTTGGGCAATTGGTTTTATTGCCCTTACTTACCTTTTTACTCGCAATCAATCTGGGTGTATCAAATGAAATCGCCATCGGTATGATGATTTTGGCTGCCTGTCCCGGAGGCACGACGTCTAATTTAATCAGTCATATTGCAAAAGCTAATCTTGCCCTATCGGTCAGTTTAACAGCAATAAGCACATTGATTTGCGTGATCACCACCCCTATTATCATAGTGTACTCAATTGAATACTTTACCCAACAAGCGGTCGAGCAGTTTTCCATTTTAGATACTTCGATTGGCATTATCGCGATATTGATCGTGCCTATTCTCTTAGGGATGCTCGTTAGAAAGTTCGCGGACGGATTTGCCCTATTTCTAGAACCGTTTTTTCGAAAACTAGCCGTAATATTTATGGTGCTGCTAATAATCTCTATTTCTTACAACGAACGAGAGATGATTGTAGCGTCATTTCCCTCCGTGTTTATCAGCATGTTTACCTTGAATATTATCGCCACCATAATGGGCGTTGCCTTAGCCAAATTAGCAAAGCTTTCTCATAAGGACGGTTTAACATTAGGTATCGAAATCGGTACACAGAACTCGACAATGGCAATGTTAATTGCAGTCAGTTTTTTACAAATGCCTGACTATGCAATAGCCGCTGGCATTTATAGTGTGTTTATGTACTTAGGGGCAACTTTGCTAGTTCTTTATAGTCGCTGGACCGAAAATAAAACAAAGCACTAAGCACCTTTAACAGTGCATATTTAATGATTCCAATATATATTTATTTAGTAAGTGTTTCCCCCAAAATATGACATAAGGAATCTGGACATTGCTAGTTAAGGCCTCAAAAAAAACAATCAGCGCTTTATTATTAACCTTAACGGTCTCTGCTTGCTCTGCTACACAAACCGAGCCTACCAACTTCCCTTTATCAAAAAAAGCACTTAAAGAAACAATGAAAGCGTCGTTAGAAGCTTTTAATACCCCTAGCGTTTCGTTGGCAATTGTTTATAAAGGCGAGGTGGTATTCAGTGAAGCCGAAGGTCTGCGAAATATCCAAAAAGCACAATCAGCCAATGCAAACACCTACTACCGTTTGGCTTCTGTGAGTAAAGCATTTACGGCCGCAGCAATTGCGGTGCTCGTAGAGCAAGGTAAAATTAATTGGTCAGATAAGGTCATCGAGCACTTACCCGAATTTATTATGCAAGATCCTTGGGTAACAAGGGAATTCACGATAAAGGACTTACTTAGCCATAAAAGTGGTTTAGTCGGTGGTGCCGGTGATAGCATGATATGGCCAGAACCATCGGGCTTTACTCGCAAAGAAGTGGTAAACAATTTACGCTATCTAACGCCGCAGTTTAGCTTTAGAGACCGCTATGCATATAGCAATGTACTCTACATTGCAGCAGGTGAATTGGTTGCTAGAGTCAGTGGTATTTCTTTCGATGAATTCGTGGATAAATATATTTTTGAAGCTATGGATATGGACTGTTTTGCTGGTGACTTGCCTCAAGCAGCAATGAGCAATGTAGCAATGGGCTACGGCTATAGCGACGACAAAGGAATATATCCAATCCCGCGTAACCGCATTCATGGACAAGCTCTCATGTCAGCCGCGGCAGGTGGCATGGTCTGTAATACAGAAGAAATGACCAAATGGATACTTGCACTACTTAATCATCAAGATACGGCAAGCAACTTGCCTTTTAGCCAAGCGTCATTAAACCAAATGTGGGCACCTCAAACTATTTTAAGTGTCAGCGATATCGATGAGGAATGGGACGGTACACTTTTCAAAAACTACGGTTTAGGCTGGCGCCTTTCCAATCTATTCGAGCATAAAATGATCTCTCACACCGGAACGCTCTCGGGCTATCAGGCTTACTTGAGTATTATTCCAGACTTTGAGCTAGGCGTTATAGTGCTAAACAACGGGTCAAACTATGGCGTCAGAGGTGCAATCATGCAAACGGTTATTAAAGCCGTATTGGCTGAGCATAAAGGAGAACAATATGCTCAAGACTGGGTTCAATCTTACGTTGATTATCAAGCAGATAGAGAACAAGCTTACTTAGCGCGTAATATTGTTGCGCCTAGCGGCAGTGGAAAAATGACCATAGAAAACACTCAGATATTAGGTACATTCGAAGACCAGTGGTTTGGGGCATTTGATATTGTCGAGGGCACCGGTGGCGAAGTACGCATCAGTCACCGTAGAATGAAAACTCTTAAGGGGACGGTCACTCCTTTTGAAAACACGAGCTTTAAGGTTGAATGGGATAATTCAAATGCGCAGCGTGATGCGTTTCTGCACTTTGAACTTGATGTTAACAAAAATATGCTTGGAATGAGTATGCATCCCTTCGTGAGCAGCACCAGAACTGCCCACGAATATAGGGACATGTATTTTAAAATGGTGCCTTCGAAATAACCCAACCAATTTTAGTATTGGTGAAAGCTCGTGTAGGCCAATAATAGGTCTCTTCCGTCACTCTATACTCATCTAGACGATAGTTTTTATCCAAGTTGATCACTTTCAAAGTGGTGTATTCGCCAAACGCTTTACCCGAAATTAAAGCTTTGAGTTGAGCGAGCGTTTTAACCAATACACCATCAACTGAATATACACAAAATGGACCTGATGCTTTAGCCGCGTATATTGGGGCTCCAAAGTATCTAACACCAATTCTGACACAAGTATCGATAACACCATTTGGTGTGGGCACGTTTAATGGAATTTCATGAATAATTGACCCACCCCATACCAAAACTTCATCGAGTTCTTTGAAGGATGAGAATTTAGTCTTTAGCGCTAAGTTCTCGGGTGAACCATTTCGCAATACTTGAACAGCTAATTCAGAAGCATCAACGCTGTTATGCAACTGGTTAAGCGATGTCAACGCCTTTCCAGCTACCTGTAAAATTAAGTCGCCAGATTTCAGACCACTTTGTTCAAGTTCGGCAGCTTTGCTAACAGATACCTTTCGTTCAATCGCTTGCCCTTCAATTTCTTGCAAACCAAACTCTAAAGCTTGGGCATAGCTGATATAATCTAATCGGTCTTTCAACTCAAATAAGCCATCGTCTCCAGCCTCAATACTTTTAACGAATCGATTTATTAAAGGGGCAGGGATCACACTATTACTAATCCTAGTATCAGAAAAGCCTGGCGCAATGGCGACCAAGCGATTTTTTCTGTCTACGTAAATCGAAAATGCAGCAGGCACTTTTGATATTTCCATGCTGTCAAATGGCACTGCACCATTTGCAACTGTGGGCCATCCAGATTCAACACTGGCCGTGAAATCTTTAAAGAAAGACTTACTTTTTAAAGTTAACTCTTCATCTTCAGTTGGCACGGTATCACTAACCTTAGGCACAACTTTTTTGCCAAACCGCAAGCCGTCAAGCGGCGCTTTTAAAAGCACCATATTTAAATATGGATGGATTGCAAGCACCTCTGCTGGTAGCGAAACACCATTATTCAATATCACTTGAACTTGACTTAAAGTGCTATCTATCAGGGTCTTATCTGCAATGATTAGCCCGTCACTTTTATCAACGACAACGCCATGCCCACGCCTTGTTACATCTGTACTCATGTTAACAGCTAACGGTCTGAATACTTCAACATCAACAATAGGGGAAGTAATGGTGTTTTTTCGATTTACCTTGTTTACGTAAGGCGCATCGTTCACCTTTGATATGGCTGTACATGCCCATAACAATTCGCCTAATTCACTTTGACAATGTTGATTATTAAACCACTTACTATAGTCTCTGATTTGCTTATATTCTTGGTTACTAGCGTCGTATAAATAGCGATATCTGAGGCTAAATTTTTCTCCATCTTGGATTGATTTAAATTGTTCTGCCAATTGCTCTAAATTTTCAATTGGCTTTCCATTAACCTCATCAATCTTTGCCAAAGGACGGATATTTTGACTGCCAAACAGTCTTCCTGGATCAACCACCATCACTCCAGTTGCCGCAACGTTAAAAAGACGTGCAGTAGCAAGACCGATAGGAATGATGATAGTGTCGCCATACTCTATGTACTCATCGGGTAATAACGCAAACAAGTCTGACACTTCGATATCAAAACTTTGCTTAGTCGAGGCACGTTCAACTGTAACTTTTATAGTTTGGCCAACATGCTCGTTTAAATAGCTTTCTAAGGTGAAAAAATCTGGAATCACTTGCTCATCAAGAGACAGAAGTAGATCACCGACTTGCAGTTTAGTGTCAGCGGGACTATCAGTAGCGATCTGTTCAACAACTAAAAGCCCGTTGGCTTGTGGCATACTTTCCTTTGATAATTTTATCCGCGCATCGTCCCATCCTATTTTTCGCAGTTGATTGTATGGCTCAAACCTAAAAACTGTTTGTAATGTGCCTCTTGTGATCGGTTCATTGTTAAGGAGTTTGTTAATCGTCGGAACTATCATTTGCATGGGTACAAAGAACGCCGCCGCAGTGTCTCGTCTACCACCAGCATTCAATGCAATAGCTTGGTTTTTTTCGTTCAAAATTGGCGAGCCAGATGACCCACCGCTACTACCCAGAGCAGCTTGAAAGTAAAATGTATTGTAGTCACTGTTAGTGGAGTTGTAATTAGGCGAGGGGCGGTCTAGGCGTGACAACACACCTTCAATAATTGACAATGCTTCTCCGCCATCATTTCCATACAATTTGATACTCTCACCGACAACAGCTTGCCTACTTAATTCGATGGGCTCTACCGATAGACCATTTAGAGCACTAGGATCATATTTAAACACACCAAAATCATGAACAGGATCACGATAAACAGGTATAAGCTGTATCGTCTGTTTATTTGAAAACTCAGCAAATGCAATCACCGGTGCAACATTTAATAAATGTTTATTGGTAAGTATTAAACCTCGTTCGGCATCAATCACAAAGCCAGTACCCACACCAGAACTATTGTAACCGTCATCCCAGGCTCGTACCTTGTTGAATTCGATATTGACGACTGCATCAACGATATCATTCGCGTTTACAAACCCACTTATCGACATGACACTGATTAGAAAAACACTTTTTATGTAAGTGGAAAAACGCGTGAATCTAGTTTTCAATATGTCTATCCTTCGCTATTTATTATTTACTTTGTCTTGTTTAAACAAGTCTGCCAGATCTTCTCGACCTTGCTTTGCCGTTTTAATTAAATCCGTTAAGTCAGGGTTAGATTGCTTCCCTTTCTCAAGTATTTGAATATCGTGTGTTACAAAAATATTCGCCATCTTTTGCGATTGCTCATTAGAAAAACCATAAGCACTGAGTACACCAATCGCAGCTTGAACGCCAGATTCAAACATTTCTCTGACAATAACATCAATTGAAAGTTGCGCCAGTTCTATAGCATGATGACGATTTCGAGCACGTGCAATTATTTTGACGTCGGGATAGTGCTTAATGACCAAGGAGGCTAATTTAGTCACCTCTTTAGGGTTATCTATGGCAATTAAAACAACCTTTGCATGTTCAATGCCAGAAGTCTTAAGTAAGTCTAGTCGAGTGGCATCACCAAAAAATACTTTATTGCCGAATTTCCTAACAAATTCAATATGTTCTGCATCTTTATCCAAGGCAGTAAACGCAATGTTATTGGCCGATAGAATACGACCTGTGATCTGTCCAAAACGACCAAAACCAGCAATAATAACCGTAGGTTCGGTCTCCTCAGTTTTTGAATCATAAACTGCAGGGCAATTTTTTGTAGTAAAAAAGAGTGAATGCAATATAACTAAAGGGGATGTTAATGCCATCGATATTCCGACGATTAAATTAACTTTGCCCGCAATAGGTGCATCAAGCACTGCATTAGATAGCGCTAATGTCATCACCACAAATGCAAATTCCCCTCCTTGTGAAAGCATTAATGAGATACGTGTTGAATCTGTACTATCTTGCCTAGCCCCTCTTAGAATTAAAAAAATAACTAGCGCCTTCAAAAGTACCAAACTCAAACTCATTGAGATAATAAACAAAGGTTCTGCCGCCAGTAGACTAAGATCTAAATTCATACCAATAGCAATAAAAAACAAGCCAAGTAAAAGTCCCTTAAAAGGTTCTATTTCGGCCTCTAATTGATGTTTAAAACTACTATCTGCTAATAAAATACCGGCAACGAAAGCCCCCATTCCCATCGACAAACCGGCAGCATCCATCGCCAAAGCAGTTATCAAGACAATAAATAATGCTGCTGCTGTCATCACTTCTGATGAACCGTGTTTAGCAATAATTCGCAAAAATGGATTAACTAAAAATCTCCCAACAAATAAAACGCCGACGACAGCACCTAGGCTAAGATACCAAGCAGGACCCGCTTCTGATTGAATGGGGGCGAGAGCAGCAACGACCAACAATATTGGAATGACCGCTACATCTTGCATCAATAAAATTGAAAAACCTTGTTGTCCAGGTGGTGTTTGTAAAATTCTTTGCTCATTCATGAGTTGGATAGCAAACGCAGTAGAAGAGAGAGCGAGACCAAGCCCAATAGCGATGCTTGCCGCCATAGAAAGTTCAAACATTGCGAAACAAATAAAACTTATTAAACAAGCACTTATACTTAACTGCAAGCCACCGCTGATCAGTATTTGATTGCGCATCCGCCATAGAGTTTTCGGTTCTAATTCTAGTCCAATCACGAATAAAAGAAGGATCACTCCCAATTCAGCAAAGTGCAAAATGGTAAAGGGATCGCTTACTAGATTGAGTACAGATGGGCCGATCAAAACGCCGGCTATTAAGTAACCTAAAATCGCACCCAGCTTTAACTTTTTAAAAAGAGGAACCGCAACAAGCGTCGCCGCTAAGAAGATAGCTGAAGAACCAAGAATTGACATAAATGCGTCCAATCATCATTTCGTTGACTCAAGTGTAAGCGATATAGTAAAAAAAACGCACTAAGAAGTGCGTTTTTATGCAATTTTTTGCAATCTATTTATTTGATTTTCATGAAATTATCAGCGGACAACTTACCTGAGCCCCAAATGACAACTAAAGCTGCTAACCCGGCCCAAATTAGATGCAAGTTGTAAGCGGCCATTGGCATATCCTCTAGACTAATAACGGCTACATAATTCACAATAAACAAACCCGCCGCAGCTTTGCGGCCAAACAATCCTAGCGCTAACAACACCGGCAAGACTAGTTCGCCAACAGTTGCAAGATATGCAGCAAGTTCGAAATTTAGCAAGGGTACAGCATATTCATACTCAAACAACATCAGTGTCGATTCCCAATCGTTGAGTTTAGTCAAACCTGATTTAAAAAACACCCATGCAACATACAGACGCGCACCCAATAAAGCCAAAGGTTGAAGGTAATCTGCAGGCGCAAAAACACGGTTGTAAATTTCAATAATTTTGTTCATTAAAGCTTCTCTGTAATTAGTGCGTGTTATTCTCACGACTGTTTAGTTATACCAACGACTTGCTTGCTCTCAATCAACTGACTAAGCCATTGAGTTAGGTCTATTTGTTGCGCCTCTACCTCGGCAATGATTTCGGCTGCATTCGCCTTTTTCGCCAACAGTTGGAAAGCGCTTAATGCTTGCTCTTCCAACCAAATTGCATTTGCTTTATAGTCTGGACGCCACAATACAAGAGACCGAGGCTTATCTTGGTTTATTGCATTGTGAATCAAATTAGTTGTGTTTTTTTGCAAGGCTTCTTTTTCAAGCGCATTGATTGACGCATCATTGGCTAGGCGATGCAATTCGATTACAGGAAACCAAAATGCTTTCACAACAAAGGCCGCACTTGTGTCAAAGGTGAGTGTTGTTAAATCATGCTCTTGCAACAATGCAAAGCTAGCTGAATTTGGTATAACATCAGACGCTCGTTGAGCTTGATGAATCAACCAATCATATTCAGCAACTTCTGATAAATATGGAAATGCCAATAAATCATCTTGTTGGGTAATCACAGCTGGGAAACATTTACCATACTCTCCCCAGTCGAATTGCGTTTTTGATTCTGTTTGCAATAATTTTGCCACTAAAAAACGAAATGCCTTTCGCCCCATTAATGATTCAACAGTAGGAAACGTAATGGCCAACGCGCGCGCAGCATTTTCAAACAAGTTATTACGATAGATATCAATGGAACGCTGAACATCTGGCTCCTGCTCTAATGCCAAGGTAGACCCTGGTTTATGAAAAATAAAATTGATCAAATCATTTTGATATCGACTGTTAGCGTTCATTTTCCACCTTTTATGAAGCAACCATGGTTTAGTGCACAACCATGCCTGATAAGACTACTTGGGTAACACGATCTGCTGGGCTTTTTTTGCCTCAGCAAGTAGCACAGTCCAAGACGGAATATTAGTATCCCATTCAACTAAGCTTGGTGTACCATTAAATAGACCGGATGCATACTCAAATAATTCCCAACACTGTTGGCTTACTTTAGCGCCATGGTCATCAATAATTGTGTCGATATTTTCTTGCGTTGAATAGCCTGCTAAGTGAATCTCACCTACCGCGTTAACAGGAAGTTCATTTAGCGCCTGCTTAAGATAAGAAACCGGCGAGTCGGTATGACGATTTAGTGCGTTGATCAATAGGTTGTTGAGGTCTAAAAGCAAACCACAACCGCTACGTTCACACATTAATGTCAAAAACTCGAACTCTTGCATTTGCTGTTCACATAGCTGTTCATTTAACTGTTCAGGTTGCAGGTAAGCAGATAAGTTTTCAATCAGTATCGGTCTTTTTATGCGATCTTGCACACGTAGGATTTGGCTCACAATAGTGTCCAACGATTGCTTATCATATGATATCGGCAACAGATCACCAGAGTGTAACAATTTACCATCGACCATTGCCCTGTTAAAACAAAGATGCTCAGAGACTAACTTGGGTTGGAACTCATCAATTAAACTCGCAAATTGCGACAATACAAACTCAGGTACAAGATGCTGTGAACCTAAACCTAGGGATGTGCCGTGAATGCTTAAATCAAATTTTTCATTCACTTGGTGAAGTAGGGTTTTACTTGCGCCACCTTTAGCGAAAAAATTTTCAGCGTGGACTTCAACAAAATCAATTAAATCAATATGTTCATCACCATACAAAGCTTGTTGATAATGAGAGTGACGAAGCCCAACACCGATATCAGTCTTGGGCTTCGTTATAGTTTTGTTTTCGAACGTCTCAGCCATTGTCAAAATCTACCGTCAAGGTTCGAATTTAATTAAAGTAGGCTTAGCTGTTTTTTTCAGCTTGCATTTTTTTGAACAGTTTCTTAGCTTCTTTACGATCATATCCGCCAAGCTCTTTACATGTACCAGCGGGTACTAGACGCCACTCGCCGATATCATTATCAACCGTTGATTGACCCGCACAGCTATGTGTTCCTGCCAAATTACCACAGTCATTTTGACCGGCAGGAGAAACGCCGTAACACTTTTCTTTTTTCTTCTTCGCTTCGGCAGTATCAACTACACCCGCGATCATAACTGTTGATAGTGCTGCCGCAATTGCTAATTTAGTATTCATTTTGAATTCCTCTACTTGCTTGGGTTAAGTTTTGTGCAAATTGCTCATCAATTGCACTTTTCTAGTGTTATATATATACCGGCGAAAGTACAAAAAACTTTCACCAGTGTCAAAATATTTTACAAAGATTCTGCTGGGGTATCGGCAATCACAGCCCAGTACTCATTTGCGTCGCTAATTAACTCTTCAGTATTCAAAACCCAACGCGACTGTACTTTTTTGTTTAAATTCAGGTATAGCTTTCCATCAACTACGGCAAATGCTTCCGGATCGATATCAAATTTCTTTTCTTTTGAAACACCAAATGCACAGTACCCACCATATTGAGGCGCATATTTTGCTGGGTTACCTTCAAACATAGCTTTATTCGACGCAGAGCTAAACAAATAGGTGGCGCCTTGATATTGCGCAGTGTGCGCTGAAACACCTTGAACTGCTTTGGATTCAGTGAAATAAGCAACCGGATCGTAACCCTTTATTGCTAATTTGCTGTCTGACACGTTCACTGAGGTGATAACTGAGTCTGCTTGTGTAGGAATGATGCCGCAACCTGTTGCAGTAAACGCAACAATTACCGCCGCTGCTGCTAGAGATTTAGTACCTTTGAAAATAGATAGCATTTGATGCTCCAATTAGTTTTAGATAGCATACCTAAGTATTTTTATCTTTTATTTCAATATCTTAATACCAAGCCGCATCTATATTATGAGTTAGCCTAGCGCGCTCGAGCATCGAAGCTCATTAACGCTAAAGAAGACCTAATCGGGTATTAAATACTTTCATTAAAAATGCAAATACCGAGTAAAAACCAAGTTTAATTTAAAATATATCTATATATTTCAAACGGTTAACTTTTTATTTTTTTGAAAAATTTAGCATCTGCATGAACTAGAAGCTATTCTGTAGCTATAATTTTTGAAACAGTACATTGGGCTAATAACCCAATTGCATTAACTCACCTAAATCTGGTTGCCATTGGAAGGTTGCTAACTTTACGCGATGATTAAAAACGGCAACCCCCTCTTCCTGCAACATACCAATTTGCCTTAAAGCTTGCTCGGAACCTCTGGGAAATGCGACTTGTCCAGTTGAGCGCAACACTCTATACCAAGCGACGGTCATACCCGCAGGAATCTGTCCTAAACTTTTCCCGACTAAACGAGCTTTGCCTGGGAGACCAGACAAATCGGCTATTTGTCCATAGCTTGCGACCCTGCCACTTGGTATTGCGTTTACTGTCCTAAATATCCTTTGGTATTTTTGAGCAGTTTGCATACTGGGGTCTCCTCCTACTACATTGATTTGCATATTAAATAGATCAACCATTAAAAAATGCTATGTAACGGCATTTCGTTGTGCAAACTCATCATTCAAATATGTCTTATTGTCCATAATATCGCAAAGCACCTCGACGGCGTTGAAGCATGATTCAAAACTCAAAAACAATGGAGAAAAACCTAAACGCAGAATATCTGGCGCTCTAAAATCAGCAATCACTCCATGTTTGATGAGCACTTGACATATTTCATAGGCACTAGGATGAGCATAGGCTAACTGGCTCCCCCTTGAGTTCACATTCAATGGAGACGAGAGTTGCAGTTCATTTAGACATGGTTGGTCCGCGATAAGCTCACTTACAAAGGTAGTCATGTCGCAAGATTTGGCTCTAATATCTTCAATATTCAGCCCATCAAAAACATCTAGTGCAGCATCTAACACACTCATCGAAATTACATTTGGTGTACCACACAACATTTGATTTATATTGTTCGCAGGCTGATATTCTGAAGAGAATGCAAACGGAGAGGCATGCCCCATCCAGCCACATAACGGTTGTTGCAAGTTATGTAGGTGCTTTTGATTCACATAAACAAAGGCGGGTGCTCCGGGACCGCCATTTAAGTATTTGTATCCGCAACCCACCGCAAAATCAACTTCATATTTATCTAACGCAACAGGTAATACACCTGCACTATGTGCTAAGTCCCAAATAACAAGGATTCCTTTTTGATGCGCTCTTTTAGTGAGTCGCTCCATGTCAAGAACCTCACCGCTTCTAAAATTGACATGAGTTAGCATAAGTACAGCAATATCTTCACCACGCTCTTCAATTAGCCTATCCAATAAACTTGCTTCGCAGTGCTGCAATTCAACTTGCGCTTTACCAACTAACGATTGAAGCCCTTCTACCATATATAAATCAGTTGGGAAATTATCCGTCTGAGAAAGGACAATGCTGCGACCTTTTTGTTTTAAAAGTGCCACACTCAATAATTTAAATAAGTTCACTGATATAGAGTCACAAGCGATAACTGACGATTCGTTCGCGCCTATCAAGCGCGCTATTTTCTTACCAACGGTCACTGGTAAGTCAATCCATGCGTGTTTATTCCAGCTAGTGATAAGATCATTTGCCCATTGTTTTTCTACCACCTCTACCGCTCGTTTTTTAGCAGATAGAGGCATCGGCCCTAATGAGTTTCCATCGAGGTAAAGCAAAGAGTCTGGTATCAAAAACTCACCAATCAAATAAGCCAGTGAATCTTCCCGATCGAGCGATTGCGCCTTACTGAACCAAACATCCCTGCGGTTCAAACAGCTTCCATTGAGATATTTAGTTGTGTTTAACGAATTGGTCATTTTATGAATCTAAAAGTAAGTAATACGGAATACCAAACTATACGTGTCTGGCACCTAATTGGCCCTGCTCATTATTAAATAGTTTTCAAACTTTTCAGCAGTAAATCAAAGGCCTGAGATCCTGGGTGAATCCAATCAAAATGGCCAGCCCCTTCAAATAGCACTTGCTGCATCTGCGGATGCTGCCCTTGACTAACAGGCACAATGGTATCAAGTGTTCCGTGTAATAAAATTGCAGAATAACGGTTTGATTCAACAAAGCGAATATTAACCGGGTTCGCTAAATAGTACGCAATCGGTTTAGTTGAAGGTGTGCCGCTCATGAATGAGGATGTGGCCGTTTGACAAGAATTACTTCCCTTAGCATATGCGTTAACATCTGAAATAGCAGCTAAGCCAACAAGGTTTATTTTTGTATTGGTAGGTAAAATATTGTTCGCATCTGAAGCAGCAAGCATCGCTAAATGGCCACCAGCAGAATGTCCTACTATATTGACCGCTGACAAATCGACACCAAACTGCTCAAGCTCGCTAATACTTTTCAGACCTGCTTTGACATCTTCAAATGCAATGGGCCATTCGCCACCAGAACCGGTTCGCCTATATTCGATAGACCATACATGAAACCCTGCTTGAGACAAAGCTGTGCTTAATGGCTTTGAATGGAGAATATCAAACATATCAAGCCAGCAGCCACCATGAACTAATACAACGACCCCCTTGGCCACACCACGAGCTCGCCAAAACAAACTGTACTGCTGATCTGACTTACTGCCATAACTGACTTTAAGCGTTGGCTCAGTTGACGCTAGCTCAGCCACCTGACTATATGGAACATTTAGACCCACTTTCGGGTAGTCAATAATTCCCTTAGCTACTACAAACTTTGAGCTAAATAAAATCAGTGCAATAGAAGTCAAACAAGCGATTTTAATAAAATTTAACATGCCGAAATCGGTTCCTCAAAAAGGTGGAATATAGCAAGACAATAAGATTTAAAAAGAGTATAACTTACTGAAAAGTAACTTGCTTTAAAACTCCAAAAGTCAAGGAAAGCTTAGATGATTATTCAAAGAAAAATAGAACTTAGCCCTAGAAAACGTGGTTTCCACATCATTACAGGTGAAGTAATTAAACATCTTCCCGAACTGCCTCAGGTTAAAGTGGGCTTATTAAACATATTTATTCAACATAGCTCGGCTTCACTTAGCATTAATGAAAATGCAGACCCAAGTGTGCGTGAGGATATGGAAAAACACATTAACATCATGGTTCCTGAAAACGCGCCATATTACAAACACATCTATGAAGGTGAAGATGATATGCCGGCCCACATAAAAGCATCACTTATTGGCAGCAGTGTGAGTATCCCAATAAAAGATGGCAAACTATTACTGGGAGTATGGCAGGGAATTTATCTGGGTGAGCACCGAATTAAAGGCGGCGCTAGAACGATAATAATGTCAATCGTCCAGTAGCAGAACAAGATTGTCTTGTCTTATAAAAGTGTGAATATAAATAACAGTATCGCAGCTAATTCAAGTTACTGAGGAATGATACAAAGGTATAAAGAGTTAACTCGTACTAAACAATTTAAATCTCTATAATTCTTTGAGTCGAATTAAGAACTTGAGGCATTATCCTAAGATGAAAGAGTTATGTAAAACAGTTGCCTTTGCTGTGATTATCTTTTTCACTAGCGGCGCATATTCGGCCAACAAAGAGGTATTAAAAGTACCTAAGTCACGTTCTGTTTTCGATATCTCTCACGTATTTCATATCCAACTAATGATGAATGCGCTCGAGAGGAGTGGCGACTATCCTATTTTACCAAGACTCGAAGAGACTTTTGAAATGTCAATGGGGCGAGCCGAGCAAGAACTCAAGAGCGGCGGAAAGCTCGACATTTATTGGCTCGGCGCGAGCAAAGCGAATACAAAAGGCCTAAGAGCAATTCATTACCCAACAACAAAAGGCTTGATTGGATATAGAAAGTTCTTAATAAACAAAGCAAGTAAAGCGAAACTTGATAAGGTGCAGTCCACTGAGATGCTTTCACAACTGACTGCATGCCAAGGCAGTCACTGGCCCGATACTCGAATCCTAGGACAAGCTAGCCTTCCCGTCGTTACGAGTACTGACTACGAAACATTATTTAAACTTCTGGATCGTGGCAGGTGTGACTATTTCCCTCGAGGCTACCACGATGTCCTTGGCGAATTAGAAACAAGGCAGGGCTTATATCCCAACTTGATGCAATATGACAGAATCATGCTGCATTACCCATATGCGGTCTATTTTTATACAAGTGTCGAAAACGAAGCTCTCGCGCGAAGCATGGAAAAAGGCTTAGAACGAATGTTTCGATCCGGAGATATGGAGAGATTTATGCAACTTCATCCGCTCACCTCAGATATATTCCCTTTGTCGGATGAGTCAGCAACCCTGATCTTAAAAATTGATAACCACGATTTACCAGATGAGTCAGAGCCTAATAACGCTATGTTCTGGTTACAACCGAGTGATTTCAATTTCAATAACTGAAATTAAGTAACGGCCTAACAACAAAACGCAACACTTTGCATTTTAACATTTCTTGACAATAACTCCCTCACACCTTTTAATGTGGACAACACTTTTTTAACATTTTGGCAGGGATCGAAGTTATGCTAAAGCAAAAATTAAATGCATATGTAAGCGCTATCATTACTATCGGAGCGAGTTTAGGGCTAGCGGGTTGCGGTGCTACTGAAGATAATTCAACAGCAGGAGTCGTTGTGCACCCATACGCATCATCTATCAAAATAAATCAACTCGGTTACTTGCCAAACGCAAGTAAAATTGTGGCTATACCGACCGTTAGTGCTCGCAAATTTAGCGTTCGGAACGCCTCTGGCGAAGTCATTAAAAACGGTATTTCGAGTGAACCTAAGCCGAGCACTTTATCAGGGGAATCGATTTCTCAAATAGATCTATCAAGTATAAAAGATGTAGGTAAATATGAGTTGTCAGTAGATGGGATTGATGAAACTTCAACCTTTGAAGTTATCAATAACCGATATGAAGACTTACATAAGGCCACGCTTAAAGCTTATTATTACAATAGGGCAGGCTTGGAGATCACACCTGAATTAGGGGGTAAGTTTGCAAGAGCAATGGGCCACCCTGATACAGAAGTCATTATTCATCCGTCTGCAGCAAGTGATGCGCGCCCAGCTGGCACGGTGATTAGTTCACCTAAAGGCTGGTATGACGCTGGCGACTACAACAAATATATCGTCAATTCAGGAATATCAACATATACCTTACTTCAAGCTTTCTCTCAGCACGAAGATTACTACAATTCACTTAATTTAAATATTCCAGAATCTAATAACAACAAAGCGGATATTTTGGATGAAATAGCATGGAATCTAGAATGGATGAGTACCATGCAAGATCCAAATGATGGCGGTGTATATCACAAGCTTACGACACTGAACTTCTCTGGAATTATCATGCCACAAGAAGGAAAAGAGTCCCGTTTTGTTGTTCAAAAGACAACAACAGCGGCCCTGAATTTTGCAGCCGTACTAGCCAAAGCTAGCCGAGTGTATAAAAATATTGATGCAGACCTTTCTGAAAAGTATGAGAAACAAGCATTAGCTGCTTTTAAGTGGGCATCCATCAACCCAGCAGTTCCTTATCGTCAACCGGAAGATGTTTCGACTGGTCAATATGAAGATGAGTATCCAATCGACGAGTTCGCATGGGCATCTGCCGAATTATTTTTAACCACGAACAGTAATTCGTTTTTAACTTCGTTTAACAATGTCGCCGTGACACCAGAAGTTCCTTCTTGGTCAAATAGCAGTGCATTAGGTTATATATCGCTTTTATTCGATGGTAAGCAGTTACTTCCTGAGCAAGACTATCAACGAATTAAAAGCACATTCTTATTGCTTGCTAAACGGATTTTAAAAGAGCACGAGCAGTCAGCCTATCCAAACTCGATGACCAAAGTCGACTATGTTTGGGGAAGTAACGGCGTTGCAATGAACAAAGCAATGGTAATGTTTCAAGCATATAACTTAACAAAAGAGATGGCATATCAAGTTGCTGGAGAGGGCCTTTTAAACTATGCATTAGGAACTAATCCAACGGGTTTCAGCTATGTAACAGGATTTGGAAAGGTCACACCTATGCACCCTCATCATAGACCTTCTGAGGCTGATAATGTTGTCAAGCCTGTACCAGGCTTTCTTGTGGGCGGCCCACATTCTGGTCAACAAGATAAATGTGATTATGTTTCTGATTTACCATCACAATCATACGTCGATCACTGGTGCAGCTATGCCTCAAATGAGGTCACAATTAACTGGAATGCCCCCTTGGTTTTTGCACTTGCTCACATGCAATCAAAGTATCGTTGATAATGTATAAAGCGCGTTCGCTCTGTTCGCGTTTTTTTAAAAACTCATTTGTTAACGATAACATTATTTGTTAACATTCGATAAACATCTAAAAATGTTAACGGAAAAGTAATGGAATCGACTAACAATCAGAGCATGGAAAAGCCAGTTAAAGTAACTGAAAAATTCGCATATGGATTAGGCGACACAGCCAGCAACATTGTGTTTCAAGTGGTGATCGGCTTTTTAATGTTTTATTACACTGATGTTTTCGGCTTATCAGCTGCGGCCGTAGGTACCTTGTTTCTTGTGGTAAGAATCTTTGATGCTATAACTGACCCTATTATGGGTGGAATAGCAGATCGCACTCAAACTAAGTGGGGTAAATACCGTCCATACCTCCTATGGATGTGCATTCCTTATGGCTTAATTGCGGTATTAGCATTCTCTTCCCCTGACTTTAGTGCCCAAGGAAAACTCATCTTTGCGTATGTTACGTACACGCTATTAATGACGGTTTATACAGCAATTAATATTCCTTATTCTGCATTAGGAGGCGTGATGACATCGTCCTCTACTCAAAGAGCGTCTATTCAATCGTGGCGTTTTGCACTTGCTATGATTGGCGGTGCAATTGTCACCGCTTCAATGTTGCCATTGGTTGAGTTTTGGGGACAAGGAAATAAAGAGCGCGGATATCTATTTGCAATGGCGACTTTGTCGATCTTCGCTGTTATTTGTTTTGTCGTGTGCTTCGTATTCACAAAAGAACGAACGATAGTCGAACCCAACAAGGACGAAAGTCAACGAGTAGATAAGCAAAGTATCTTAGCGGATGTCAAAAAAATGCTCGCAAATGACCAGTGGAGAATAATTGCCTTAATCACATTTGTTTTGTTAATTAGTGTCGCCATGAGAGGCTCCGTCACTCAATACTATGTCACTTACTACTTAGGGCGCGAAGATATGGTGGCGATGTTCATGACAGCTGGCATGCTAGCTGGTGTGGCGGGCGCCTTGTCGACAGATTGGTTATCTCGTTATTTATGCAAAGTTTCGCTCATGCGCCTTGCAACTACCGGTATTATTGTGAGTAATGCTACATTATTTTTTGTACCACAAGATATGCTGTGGGCAGCATTTGCATTGATGCTAATCGCCAACTTTACCCATATGGTGATCACGCCGCTATTATTTTCTGCCGTTGCAGATACTGTAGACTACGGTGCAGTCAAGCATGGTTCAAGAGCGATGGCAATGAGCTTTTCAGGTCATTTATGGGCACTCAAAATTGGTATTGCAATTGGTGGTGCTATGACTGGATGGATACTCGCTGGCTTCGGCTATGAGGCAAACGTCACCCAATCCGACAGTTCATTATTGGGTATAAAATTAATATTCTCTGCAGCATCAGCGCTTGCTGGTGTCGTTGTTTTTCTGTTGCTTCGCCATTATAGATTGACGAATAAAGAGATGGCTACGATAAATTCGCAATAAGCATACGCCTACACTGAAGTGAAACGCAATCAACCAACCTAATAAAAATGTAATACCAATTCAGTAGATGCCGATACCTCTGATATTAATAGGTGAATTATCAATATCAGAGCGACGGCATTATCAACACCAATAGCCAAACAGCAAGTGATAAAAGGCAATCAATAGAAACCTCACTGTACTCAATGTCAGGGATCCTATTGCTTTGTTTTTTTCTGTTGTTGTTTTTAGCGTTTTGGTACTCGTAGGTGACGTTGTTAAAGACAAATCTCTGCCAACTGTAATTAAAGGTCAGCTTGATCTAAGTAAAATAGATTTTTATCAGACAAAATCCGTTCCTCTTGATGGTGATTGGTCATTTTATTGGCAAGAGTTGCGCAAACCGCAAGATATTAATGAAGAAAACTCCAGTATTGATTTTTTCAAAGTTCCAAGCACATGGAATACTCAGAAGCACCGTGGGAAAGACCTCGCATTGCATGGAGCAGCGACTTATCAAGCAGAAGTGACACTGAATAAACAATACGAGAGATTAGCCATCCGAATACCGTCGATTGGTACCGCTTATCAATTGTACATTGATGATCAACTGCTTGCAGAAGGCGGTAAGGTTGCGTTCGATGCTAAAGATTCAATCGCAAAATATCACCCAGGTATTTTCGACTTTTCCCCTCAAAGTGAAACATTTACTATTACGGTGCTTGTATCCAATCATCAATTTCAATGGGGAGGCTTTTGGGAGTCACTTAGAGTAGGCCTACCCTCTGAACTATTTAAACAACAATATGCAAAAGGCTTCCGTAATTCATTCCTGATCGCAGTATTCATCACTGTATGTATATTTAATCTTATTCAGTTTTCATTAAATCCGACTAATAGATTGCCGCTGTTAGTGGCATTGATATCTGCATCGTTAGCAATACGTGAACTAGAAGCTAGTCAGATTCTTCAATTCTCTGACATTTACTATTGGAATTTTGAAGCAGGAGTGCGAATTAGCTTTTTGACGTTTGCTGCAACAACACCAATTTACATGCTGTATTTCTATTACATGTTTCCAAAGGATTACTATCGCAGTGTGATGATCTTCATCAATGCGGTTGCTATCACTTATTCGTTGATTATATTGCTTACCCCCTCTTTGCTATTCAGCACATTTATGCCCTACTTCCAAGTTTTCATGATACCTGCGCTGCTATTTTTAATGTCAGGTATTATTTTAGCTGTCATTAGGAAACGTCCAAACGCAAACCTTTTGTTTGTTGGTTCAATGATGCTGTTTACTTGCGTTGTCAATGATATTTTGCATAGCATGAATGTCATTGATACCTTAATTTTAAGCAGTTTTGGTCTCGTAGCCTTTTTAATGTGTCAAAATTATCTGACCTATACTTATTTTATCAATGCAGGCATCGAAAATAAGGTCTTGGATGTAAGACTTAAAGAGCGAAACGAAAAATTAGAAGAGCTCAGTTCTACACTCGAGCACCAAGTAATCCAGCGAACCAGCGAATTAGCAAGAGCAAATCAAAAATTAGAAGTCTTGGTCAATGAAGACCCGCTAACTTGTTTATTAAATCGTCGCGGCCTCATGCAACATATCAACCAAGCAAAGCAAGAATTTGATGTTTTTCAAAGACCATTTTGCCTGGTTTTAATCGATTTCGACCATTTCAAAAAACTGAATGACCAACTTGGTCACGATGTAGGGGATATTGTCCTAGAAACGGGCGGTATTATTATGAAGGGAATGGTCAAAGAGCATGGCTTTGCTGGTCGCTGGGGCGGAGAAGAGTTTTTGGTTTTATTGACAGATTGCGAAATAAAAGAGGGTAAGAAAATAGCGGAAGACATCAGAGAGCAGATATATTTTGATTTAACTTCACAAATTAAACACTCAATCACGATTACGCTAGGGATCACACAATGTCGAAATGGAGATACGATAGACATGTGTCTCAAACGCACAGATTTAGCCTTATATGAAGGTAAAAAATTAGGCAGAAATAGAGTTATTTCTGCCTAAACGGTCCTTAAGCCTAGACTAAGGAGAAGTACTTAAAGATTCCGCACACACTCGGAACGCAACAAGTCTTTTCAGCCTAAGAACACGCAAAAACTATTTATATATATGACGTGTTAGCCTATTCTCTAAAAATTCTTGCTGACCGCTGCTATGCTTTGGAGAGAAACCGTCCTTAATTGTTTTTTCTGCAAGGCCTGACAATGAGTATTGACCTGCCAATATCCCTTTACCTAAGTCTGCATTCCAACCAGCATAGCGTTGTGCCACTTTTTCAACAAAGAAGTCGTTCTCTATGATGCCAGCCGCCTTTTTGAGCGCCAACGCAAGGTTGTCCATACCACCTATATGACCATGGAATAAATCGGCAGGGTCACTGCTTTGACGACGCAACTTACAATCGAAATTGAACCCGCCCGTGGTGAAACCACCTGATTTAAGAATCTCGTAAATGACAAGTGTTAGCTCTTCAATATCGGTTGGAAATTGATCCGTATCCCATCCGTTTTGGGCATCGCCTCTGTTCGCATCAATACTACCAAAGATGCCCAATGAAATAGCTGTCGCGATTTCATGATGGAAAGAGTGACCCGCAAGTGTCGCGTGGTTTGCTTCGATATTGACCTTAAATTCATCCTCTAGACCAAACTGCTTTAAGAAACCATAAACCGTTGCAGAATCATAATCATATTGATGCTTTGTAGGCTCTTGAGGCTTGGGTTCGATTAAAAGCGTCCCTTTAAATCCAATTTTTGCTTTGTGCTCTGCGACCATGGTAAAGAAACGCCCAAGTTGCTCACGCTCTTGTCGTAGGTCAGTATTAAGAAGACTTTCATATCCTTCTCTGCCGCCCCAAAGAACATAGTTTTCCCCGCCAAGACGCTGAGTTGCATTCATAGCATGGCATACTTGTGTTGCGCCATAGCTAAAAACTTCTGGATTTGGGTTAGAAGCACCACCTGCGGCATATCTAGGGTTACTAAATAAGTTTGCCGTTCCCCAAAGTAGCTTTAAGCCTGTCTCAGCTTGCTTTTGCTCAAGTACATCTACCATTTCGCTGAAGTTGTTTACGTACTCTTTGATGCTATTGCCTT
The DNA here is from genome assembly GCF_003203515.1 of Glaciecola sp. KUL10. Lineage (GTDB taxonomy): Bacteria > Pseudomonadota > Gammaproteobacteria > Enterobacterales > Alteromonadaceae > Glaciecola. Next base: position 386,761 of record NZ_BGNG01000003.1, read on the forward strand.
CTGGCGCAACATCAATGTCGTGAAAACAGTAATAAGGAATATCTAATTTTTCAAAAAACTCAAAGGCAACATCTGCTTTTTGCTTGGCTTGTTGCATTGGTTCGGCTGTTTGTAACCAAGGACGATTAAACGTGCCTTGCCCAAATACATCTGCACCGTCCCAACAGAAGTTATGCCAATAGCACGCCGCAAAGCGAAGATGATCCTTCATGCTTTTACCGAGTATTTTTTGCTCAGCATCATAGTGATGAAATGCAAGCGGATTATCTGAATCAGCGCCTTCAAACGCGATTTTTGGAATATCTGAAAAATAAGTCGACATATTTGTCCCCGTGTCATAGTTGTTTTCAAGCATGGGCTAATCACCCGGCTTGAAAAAGAAATTAATAAAGCGTCTTTAGCGCGCTATAAAGTTGTATAAAAGTCGCTCTTCGCTTCTTGTATAAAGTCTGCGCCGCTTGGTTTGGTTGGTAAGTTGCGACTACCGGCGGTTCAGGGCAAATCTCAACTAGTGTTTTTGAATCGTCAACCGCAATTTGTGCAAGTCTTGCTGCACCTAAGGCAGGGCCAACATCGCCACCTTCTCGGTAATCTATTTCGATGTTTAAGATATCTGCAAACATCTGTCTCCACATCAAGCTTTTAGAACCGCCGCCAATTAGCGTAATAGCATCGGGTTTTGGGCTGTTCTCATGAAGCACATCAAAGCCATCAGCAAACGCAAAACACACGCCTTCCATCACTGCATAAAGCATATCTAAATCGCTTGTTTGATGGGTGATACCAAAGAAGTTTCCAACAGCATTAGGGTTATTATGCGGGGTTCGCTCACCCGATAAGTAAGGCAAAAAGATCGGTGCTTTCGAGGTATCAAGATCAGCCTGTTCAAGCGCAAGCATCAACTCGCCTAGATCTTTTTTAAGCACCTGCGTAGATAGCCATTCCAAACAACTTGCCGCACTTAATATCACCGACATTAAATGCCAAGTATTAGGCAAAGCATGACAAAAACTGTGGACTGCTTTGTCTGGATTGGCAGAGAAAGTGTTATTCACGACAAAGTAAACACCTGAGGTGCCCAGTGAGATCATTGCTTTGCCACTGTTGATCAAGCCCACACCAACTGCGCCAGCGGCATTGTCACCTCCACCTGCAATGATCGGCACTGATTGCATGCCCCACTTTTGTGCTAACGATGGGCTTAAATGGCCAGTAATATCAGAACCTTCATAGAGAGTGGGCATATGAGATTCATCAAGACCGCAGGCCTTAAGCAACTCGGTATTCCACTTACGGTTTTCAACATCCAACCACAAACTGCCTGCTGAATCTGACATATCAGAGGCAAAATCACCACTTAACAGATACCTAAGATAGTCTTTTGGAAGCAGTACTTTATCGATTTTCTGAAACAATTCAGGTTCGTGTTTTTGCATCCATTTGATCTTGGGCGCAGTGAACCCGGGCATTATCAAATTACCGGTAATTTGGCGCGCATTTTTGACTTCTGCTTCTAGCTCAGCACATTCTTTTGATGAGCGCCCATCGTTCCATAAAATTGCAGGTCGAAGGACATTTGCATCTTTATCAAGCGCGACAGAACCATGCATTTGACCGGTTACACCCAGTGCTTTTACACTACCCAAAAATGGTGTTAACTGCTTATTACTCATACAAGCTTGCAGTGCATCCCACCACTGCGCTGGGTCTTGCTCAGACCAAAGCGCGTGCTTGCGCTGCACGGTAAGTCCTTCTGTCACCGACGCAACCAACTTACCGTCTTGGTCGGTAATGATAACTTTGATGCCCGATGTGCCTAAATCGATTCCTAAATACATAGCTGTGCCTTTATTTCAATGCATTACATTGAATGCATTCCGGTAAACGTTATTTGTTAACGAAAAATAGTTACCGTTTGTTTTGATGGATACATCATCGGGCATGCCAATAAATCGCTCAATTACTAATTTTCATAAATAAATTCCGTAATTTTGTTATTCTTTTGTTAACCAATTTTGATTATCATCTTTCGTAATCGATTAAGTAAAAATCATTAAAGTTCATTAAGGGGTTACGGATGGATCAACAACACAGTATTCGTTTGTTATTTAATGCTAATAAAGTTTACGATCGGCAAGTAATAGAAGGCATCGGACACTACTTGCATTCATCAAAAGTCGGCTGGGATGTTTTTCTTGAAGAAGACTGTCTTGCAAGACTCAATAATCTTGACGCATGGGAAGTAGATGGTGTCATCGCTGACTTTGATGACCAAGAAATCAGAGATGCGCTTTCATCGTTTAGAAAGCCCGTCATCGGTGTAGGTGGCTCATACAAAAACGAAGCTGACTATCCCAATGTACCTTATGTTGCTACCGACAATAGTCGCTTAATCGAAGCCGCTTTTGTCCACCTAAAACAAAAAGGCTTAGAAAGCTTTGCCTTTTATGGGCTGCCGATAAACGAAAGCAGAAAGTGGGCGCTAGAAAGAGAAAAAGCAGTGATTGACTTGTGCCGCCGCTCTGGTTTTGAGTGCTTGGTATATCGAGGCTATGAAACCACGCCTGAAACTTGGCATCACAATATGAATCGTTTATCTGACTGGATCCAAAGTCTCCCCGCCCCTACCGGTGTTATCGCAGTTACCGATGCCCGCGCGCGACACTTGCTTCAAGCATGTGACAAGGTGCAGCGCTTAGTGCCCGACCAAATTTCAATTGTCGGGATTGATGATGACGACATTGCAAGAAACTTGAGTCGAATTAGTCTCAGTTCAGTTTCGCAAGGGTGTTTTGAAATGGGTGTTCAAGCCGCTCGTCTGTTGCACAAAGCGTTAGATAGAAAAGCAAGTAATCGCCCAGAACCAGAAACTTTCCCGAGAGTGTTGGTCGATCCAACGGGCGTTGTTCAACGTCAGTCAACAGACTTTAAAGCCTTACAAGACCCTTATGTCATTCAAGCCATGCATTTCGTCAGACAACATGCATGCAGAGGTATTAAAGTAGAGCAAGTTGTAGACTATGTGGGTATTTCACGTTCAAACCTAGAGCAACGCTTTGTACAAGAATGCGGTCACAGTGTGCACAACGAAATTCACAACGCCAAACTTGAACGCGCGTGCACGCTTTTAAAAGACAGTCATGAAGCGATAAATCTGGTTGCTGAAAAGTGCGGATATCCCTCGCTTCAATACATGTATTCAGTATTCAAAAAGCATTTTTCGATGACTCCTAAGCAGTATAGACAAGAGCATACAAATCCAAAGCAAGCTTAGAGACTTGCTTTAATAGTGCTTCTCATATGACTAGCAATGGCCACTGCATCATCTGTATTTTCTGCTTTGGCGAGCGTGACACCCATGCGCCTTGTGCCGGCCACCTCAGGCTTACCAAATAAGCGCAGATCAGTATTGGCAATGCTCAATACTTCTTCCAAACACGAAAAGCTGACTTGCTTGGACTCCCCCGTCACCAGTATTGCAGCTGATGCACTGGGCCCGTTAAACGGTATGTTCGGTATTGGTAAGCCTAAAAATGCTCGCACATGCAAAGCAAATTCAGATAAACCTTGCGATATTAAAGTCACCATACCAGTGTCGTGAGGGCGTGGTGAAACCTCACTAAAAAACACATCGTCACCTTTTATGAATAGCTCAACACCAAATAAGCCACGACCACCTAGCGCCGAGGTGACTTTTTCAGCGACTTCTTGTGAACGTTGAAGCGCTAGGGGCGACATTGCTTGTGGTTGCCAAGATTCTTGGTAATCTCCATTTTCTTGTCGATGCCCTATCGGCTCGCAAAAGCTTGTACCATTGATATGCCGAATAGTGAGCAAGGTAATTTCGTAATCAAAATCAACAAAGCCTTCAACAATGACTTTGCCCTTTCCTGCGCGGCCGCCTTCTTGAGCATAATTCCAAGCATGTTGGACATCACTTTCGCTTTTTAACAAAGATTGCCCTTTACCTGATGAGCTCATAATAGGTTTTACCAAGCATGGGAAGCCAATCTGCTCAATCGCTAATTTGAAGTCTTCAAAATTATCCGCAAATTGATATGACGACGTCGGAATGCCCAAATCCTCGGCCACCAAGCGCCTAATTCCCTCTCGATTCATGGTCAGATGCGCCGCTTTCGCCGTGGGCACAACATTAAACCCCTCACTTTCTAGCTGCATGAGCGTATCCGTCGCAATCGCTTCAATTTCAGGCACGATATAATTAGGGGTTTCTGCTTTGATGATCTTGCTTAACGCTTCTGAATCCAGCATCGAAAGTGTATAGCTACGATCGGCAACTTGCATCGCTGGTGCGTTTTCGTATCGGTCTAAAGCAATGACTTCACACCCCAATCGCTTGAGTTCAATCGCTACTTCTTTGCCTAGCTCACCTGCTCCACATAAAAGCACTTTAGTCGCGCTTGTTGAAAATGGTGTTCCAATACATGTTGTCATTTCAATTGAATCCTTTGAATTTATGTCTATTGAATACGCTTAAACGTGCTCATTGACTATTACGCTGTTATTTATATCGCTAGCAATAACGTCTAGCGCTTTACATGTCAACAAAGTCCATAAATAGCGCTGATTTTGCCAATGAATGTAACAAGTTGTTACGTATTAATTGGCAACAAGGTAAATCCTTGCTTGAGTGTTTTTTACTCAATGCCATATACTGGTGAAGATACGAAAAAAAATAATAATAAAACAATAAGAAATCACAAAAAACAACGGCAGAGGGAATAAGAATGGATAGACGTAACTTTATCAAGTTAGGCACAGCCGCAGGAGTAGGTGCAATGGTGTTGCCTGTTTCAGGCATAGCCATCTCGGCAGAACAAATGCTCGACAAACCCATGGATGTCGCATTTAAGAAAAAACTGGCAGATATTGCACTCAATACTGCAAAAGCGGCAGGTGCATCCTATGCAGATGCTCGCATTGGTCGCTACCTAAATCAATTTGTCACGACTCGAGAAACCAACGTAGACAATATCGTCAACACTGAGTCTGCTGGAATTGGTATCCGCGTAATTGCTAACGGCACATGGGGATTTGCCTCAACCTCTATTATGACGCCTGACAGTATTGCCGAAACAGCTAAAAAAGCCGTTGCAGTAGCAAAAGCTAATTCTAAGTTTCAAACCTCTCCCGTTAAATTAGCGCCTGTTAAAGGGGTCGGTGATGTCAGCTGGCAAACGCCGATCACCAAAAATGCAATGGAAGTGCCGATCAAAGAAAAAGTAGACTTATTGCTATCGGTCAACGATGCAGCGATGAGCAATGGTGCCAACTTCATTACTTCTGTTTTGTTTTTAGTGAATGAACAAAAGTATTTCGCTTCAACAGATGGCTCTTATATTGATCAAGATGTTCATCGTTTATGGGCGCCGTTCTTCGCCACCGCTGTCGGTCCAGAAGGATTTAAACAACGCACAGGTTTAGGTAATCCTGTCGGCATGGGCTTTGAGTACTTAGACGGTAAAGAAGAAGACAAAATTAAAATTACCGGCGCAAACGTCGGCTACAACAAGTCATACGATATTATCGAAGATGCCGCGGCTGCGGGTAAGCAGCTCAAAGCCAAGCTAAAAGCCAAATCGGTAGAACCTGGTAAATATGATTTAGTCTTAGACCCTGCTCACTTGATGCTAACGATTCATGAATCAGTAGGACACCCGCTTGAACTAGACCGTGTACTGGGCTATGAAGCTAACTTTGCTGGCACCAGTTTCGCCACATTAGATAAATGGAAAAGCGGTAAATTCCAATACGGCTCTGACATCGTTAACTTGTTTGCTGACAAAACCCAAGTGGGCTCACTCGGTCACGTTGAATACGATGATGAAGGGGTTAAAACCAAACAGTGGGACTTAGTGAAAGACGGCATTTTAGTTAACTATCAAGCAACACGTGATCAAGTGCACATGATTGATCAAAACGAGTCTCATGGTTGCTGTTATTCTCAAAGTTGGCGCGACGTTCAATTCCAACGTATGCCGAACGTCAGCTTAAAACCAAATGAAAAAGATATATCAGCTGAAGATGTAATCAAAGATGTCGAAAAAGGCATTTACATCGCGGGGCGCGGGTCGTTTTCAATCGATCAGCAACGCTATAACTTCCAATTTGGCGGTCAATTATTCTATGAAATCAAAGACGGTAAAATCGTCGATCAAATTGAAGACGTGGCTTATCAGTCAAATACACAAGAGTTTTGGAACAGTTGTGTGCAAATGGCAGGTAAATCAGACTATCGCTTAGGCGGTTCATTCTTTGATGGCAAAGGTCAGCCTTCACAAGTTAGCGCAGTTTCTCATGGTTGCCCAACCACAAGATTCAATAATATCAACGTGATCAACACAGCGCGCAACGTGTAAGGCATAGGACAAGGAATATAAAAATGACAATATTATCAGAACAAAAAGCAAAAGCTTTATTAAGCAAAGTCATCGCCTTTTCTAAAGCTGACGAGTGTGAATGCAACCTCGATGGCACTTTGGGCGGTAACATAAGATACGCACGAAATACCGTATCAACAGCCGGTGAAGAAAGTGATTTAGTGCTTGCAGTACAATCAACTTTTGGCAAACGCACGGGCGTTGCGACGATCAACGAGTTCGATGATGCATCACTTCAAAAGGTGGTCAGACGCTCAGAAGAACTAGCAAAACTGGCGCCTGAAAATGATGAGCATATGCCAGTGTTTGGAAAGCAAAAATACGTAGAATCAAAGACCTACTTCAAGTCTACAGCTGATGTCACGCCAGAGTTTAGAGCTCAAGCAGCAGAAGACAGCATTGTACCTTCAAAGAAAAACAAACTCGTTGCTTCAGGCTTTCTAGAAGAAACAGTGGGCTTTTCGGCAATCATGAACAACAAAGGCTTGTTTGCCTACAACCAAGCGACTGACGTTGATTTTTCTGTCACTATCCGCACAGAAGACGGCAAAGGCTCTGGTTGGGCAACCCGCAACTATAGCGACGTTAAACTGCTTGATACTGCAGAAGCCTCCAAAATCGCAATCACAAAATCGAAAAACTCGGTGGATGCCAAAGCCATGGAGCCAGGTAAATACACTGTCATCCTTGAGCCTGCGGCAAGTGTAGGATTGCTAGGCAATATGGTAAACAACTTTGGCCAACGCTCAGCTGATGAAGGCCGTAGCTTTTTGAGTTACAAGCCAAAAGAAGGCGAAGATCCAGAAAAAGCACCTAAAAACCGCCTTGGCGAAAAAATGTTCGATGAACGCGTGAACATCTACACCGACCCTCAACATCCGATTGCTCCGACGGCTCCGTTTGAAGGTAACGGTTATCCGAGAAAGCACACCGATTGGATTAAAAACGGCAAAGTAGTCAACATGCCAAACTCTCCTTACTGGGCGAAGAAAACGGGCGTTGATTACATTCCAGGTGGTGGCAACATTATTATGGACGGCGGTAACGAGTCTTTAGAAGACATGATCAAAAATACTCGCAGAGGCATTTTGGTCACTCGCTTGTGGTACATCCGCTCGTTGGATCCACAAACACTGTTGTACACTGGCTTAACCCGAGACGGCACTTTCTACATTGAAAATGGCAAGATTAAATACCCGATTAAAAATTTCAGATTCAATGAAAGTCCAATCGTGATGCTCAACAATATAGAAGCGCTAGGTGAACCTCAACGAATCAACGGCAATATGATCCCGCCAATGAAAGTACGAGACTTTACCTTTAGCAGTTTATCTGACGCGGTATAAAGTAAGTCATTGCACCGCCTATTTCTTCAGGCGGTGCATGTCGTTTAAGTTGATATAAATCTTATGAAACGCAGAGACTTCATCGTTTCAGGCTCAGCGCTTTTAGCTTCTCTATCATTGCCATTTAAAGTCAGTGCTTTAAGCAGTAAATACGATTTTTACTTTACTCGCTTGAGTTACGAATCAGGCAATTGGGATGTTGATGAACGCATGCCTGCTAATCTACTTAATTCGCTAATTGAGTACACAAGCTTGCGCGTGGATATCAAAGAGCGAATTATTCCACTGTCTGATCCAGCCATGCTTAGCGCACCGTTTTGCTACATGGCAGGTCATCGCTTGGTTGAATTTAATACTCAAGAACGAGATAACTTTGAAACCTACGTCAACAATGGCGGCTTTGTCTTTGTTGATGATTGTAACCACGATATAGATGGCATGTTTGCACGTACATTTGAGCGTCAAATGGCCGCTATATTTGGCGACGATGCACTTCAAAAAATCCCTAACGATCACCCTATTTATAGCAGTTTTTTTGAATTTGACGGTCCACCTACCACTGGACTTGAGCTCAATGGTTGGGGAGATGATCTCGTTCATGACTATTTAAAAGCGATTATCGTTAATGGGCGTATAGCCGTGCTTTACAGTAACAAAGACTATGGCTGCGAATGGGATTACGACTTTAGAAATAAACGTTTCTTACGCAAAGACAATACAAAGTTTGGCGTTAACATTGTGATGTACGCGATGATGTCCTAAGCCCGCGAGCGTTGTGCATAAACCAATAAATTTGATTCCAAAGGCAAACAATAAAGATGGCGACTCTAGATAAAACCGAAATACAAGCGCTGCTACATAAGCTTGAACAAGTCCAAAGTGAAGTTGCAAAAGCAATCGTCGGGCAACAAGACGTCGTGCAAAAACTCATGATTAGTCTACTAGCTGGCGGTCATTGTTTACTAGAAGGTGTACCAGGATTAGCTAAAACACTGATGGTTAATGCCTTATCACAGGCCTTAGATTTATCGTTCAATCGTGTTCAATTTACGCCAGATTTGATGCCCAGTGACATCATTGGCACCGAAGTATTAGAAACAGGCCACGATAGCGGTCAACGCTTTTTCAAGTTTCAAAAAGGGCCTGTTTTCACTAATATTTTGTTGGCTGATGAAATCAATCGCACCCCGGCAAAAACACAAGCGGCCTTGTTGGAAGCCATGCAAGAAAAGCACGTCAGTTATGCAGGTGAACACTATCCTTTGCCCAAGCCATTTTTTGTGCTTGCCACTCAAAATCCGGTTGAACAGTCTGGTACTTATCCCTTGCCAGAAGCTCAGTTAGACCGCTTTTTAATGTTTGTAAATGTTGGATACCCCTCTCAGGAAGACGAACGAGAAATACTCAAGCGCACAACGGGTACATATGATTATGCGATCGACGCAACACTCTCCTCTCAAGAAATTATCCAATTGCAGAATTTGGTCAGAGAAGTTGAGTTTAACGACGATCTACTCAATTACGTAACCGAACTGGTCAGAAATACACGTCCTCAAGGCACTTCAATCAGCGAAGTATCTCAGTTTGTCAGTTGGGGCGCAGGTCCAAGAGCCGGACAAGCATTGGTGTTATGTGCAAAAGCCCATGCTTTGCTCAACAAGCGCTTTGTAGTGACCTTAAGTGACATACAAAGTGTTTTACCCAGTGTATTAAGCCACCGAATACTGCTTAACTTTCAAGCGCAAGCACAACAGCAAACGGTCGAAAGCGTGATCGATGCAATTGTGAATGGCGTGAGCGCACCTGCCAGCCCATTGGCTTAGAGAGTTGCTTTTGTGAACGAACTTGTCGACTTAGCTGCTTTAGCAAAAGTGAAAGGCTTACCTTGGATTGCTCAAAAGGTAGCACGAGGCTTTTTAAGTGGCCTGCATTCAAGCGTATCAAGAGGCAGTGGCGTCGAATTTAGCCAATACCGAGCTTACGAACCTGGCGATGCATTAGCAAATATAGACTGGAAGTTATTTGCACGCTCAGATCGCTATTTTGTGCGAGAAGCTTATCAAGAAAGCGACCTTGACCTGTGGATGTTGATAGACTCAAGTGCATCTATGTCTATGGTCTCAAAGCAAAATAAAAGCATCGATATGAACGGCCTTCGCTCAAAACCTTTGTCAAAACTAGACTTTGCGAAAGTATTCCTATCGAGCTTAAGTTGCATCGCTCAAGAACAAGGAGATGCAATTGGATTGGTGTCTCTGGAATCAAGTTCAACAAATGCAAACGATCTCTTTATACCAGCGAAAAAAGGTCATGCGCACTGGCAAAACCTACTGTTGTCGCTATACAACATAAACGCCGATGGCGGCTTTCCAAACTTAGAAAATTTACTACCCAGCTTTGAATCGATGCGCCACCATGGAGTATTAGTGGTTGTTAGCGATTTTTGCCAGCACAACCAAGAAATATTTGAGTTACTCGCGCAATTTAATACGCAAAAAACAGATGTGATTTGTGTGCAACTGATGTGTGAAGACGAACTGAACTTTAACTACCAAGGCCAAATAAAATTCGAAGAGCCAGAAACCGGACAAAGCTTCTTACTTTCCGCAAACGAAGCCAAAACAGGCTTTTTGCAAGCATTAAACAAACATCAAGCGCAACTAGAAGCGCATATCAGTCACTTAGGCATGCAACACCTATTAGTTAACGTTGACCTACCGATCCACCAAGCAATGCACGATTTATTTAATTTGCAGACAGCGATGCGCCGTAGCCACCAGCATAGACACCAGCAAAGAAGCACAAACAAAAAGTGATGAATAGATGAATAACCTTAATGATATAAACTACGGATGGACGCTTTTAGCGTTGCTCATTCCAATCATTATTCATTTGTTTAATCGAAGCAGCGGCAAACGAATTGTATTTAGTTTTGTAGATTTACTTCCAGCGCCAACTAAGAAAACAGTCTTTCAGTTAAAGCTCAATCAGTACCTGTTACTTGCAGTTCGCTTGCTTTTGTTAGCACTCAGCTCAATTTTATTAATCGGGCTTTATTCAAATAACACCATTCAAGCCCAATCAAAAATCGCCATTGTTACAGATGATTGGCGTTTGATGGCGAGTGACACAGAAAAAAATGCACTAATACAAGAAGGGTTTGAAAGTATCTATTCGCTTGAACAAATAATTAGTGAGTCCTTCCCAGAGGCTTTGCAGCAACCTGAAGATTCTTTCTTAAGTCTGTCTCAAGAAGCCGAGCAAGCACTAAACGCTTCTTTTTTTGTTAATAGCGTCAATACACAGCTCGCGCAGGCTTATGCTCAATTAGTATCGCATGGATTGATTGAACAGTCTGATGACACGCAGATAAGCGTATTTGCTACCAATCGACTTAGTCAGTACGATTTGTCTAGTGCGGGCTCATTTTCTCCCGAAATCTCTTCTCTCGCTCAACAAAAATACGACCCGCAGACATTTTCTATCACTCGCAGTGAGTTGCCAAACAACTCAGCTATCTTCGATTGGCGTTTGCTATCATTGAAACAACAAACTGAGAATGAATTGCCTGACTTAGGATATCTCAAGGTGAATTTATTGTTCTCGCCTGATGAGCTAGCGCAACAAATTAGCCCTTACCTTTATGCAGCAATTGATGCAATCAATCAAAATATTCCGCAGGTCAGTCTTTCGATTGGCACTAATACAAAGAGTATAGATGCGATTAACACCGAGGCGATTGATAATGATAACAATTCACTTAACAAGCGTTTTGATAAATCTGTCGAACTACTAATTGTCGAAACCACTAATGACTCACAAATAACTAAAACGCCTGACGGTAAACTCATAGTACATATCGAGGAACTCAGTAAACCCTCATTCCCAGCTTTGTTGTTTAACGACTTATTTAAACAAGAGCTCGCACTTGCCGAAAATCAACTAGCGACGCTTCCTCTAAGTAAGATAAAACAAGCCAGCCTCGGCGCTTTTGCTTCTTCAAAAAGTGATGTCAAACAGTCTTCGATAAATAGCAAAACAGTCAAACAAGCCCCTATTCCAAGCTGGTTAGCCGCGCTATTAGTAGGCCTTTTTATTTTTGAACGTATCCTTTCGGAGCGTCGAAAATGAGTAGTGAACACACACAAATCAACCGCCTTGCAAGTGAACGTGTCGAAGCGATTCTAAAAAAACTGCGCTATCAAAAGCTTATCTATTCAATTTGTTATGGATTCGGAATAGGTTTAACAACAAGCAGTCTTCTGACCCTAGTCAATGTGCATTTGGTCGCTTTTTTGCTGGTCTTGTTTTCTGTTTCGATAGCCACCTCCATATTTGTATATAAAGCTAAGATCACTCACCTTAGCCAAGTCAATGTCATCGCTCACTTAAATAAACACTTCAGTGAATTAGAAGAAAGCGCCGCGCTATTTTTTAACGATGTCGATGCAAAACAAAATGATAATCAAAGGCAACAAACAAGTATTCTCGCTGAGATGCAACAAGACCGAATTGCGCATCGATTAAAAGAAATACTGTCTAAACCAGACGAAGATTTAGCGCTTCCAAAAACTAAATTTGGTATTGCGTTGGTCGTTGTATTACTTGGTATGTCAATGAATCTGCTCGCTCTCGCAATATCAGATATTCAGCTCGATAAGCCTAGTGATTCCATAATATCGTCCCAAGCATCACAAAATGCTGAACCTACAAACAAGGTCTTGCTAAACCCGATGTCTCAATTGCTGATTGAGATTACGCCACCTAGCTATACGCAAATGAAAACTGAGGTTTTGCAGGCACCTAATTTGAAGGTGCTTCAAGGTAGCAGTATAGAATGGATGATAAGCGAGACAAATTCTGTAGATGCGATTAATGCAGAAAAAGCTTTGTTGCAACTTAGACTAGGCAATGGAGAAACAGCCCAAAAACTAGCGACAGATTCCCAAAGTAAAACGAGTCTCACGTTACAAGTCAATCAAAGTACGCTATATCAATTTATACAATTGAGCCCTTCAAATACGTTAGATAAACAAGACAATGAACAGCTAAAAGAAAAGCTAATCGCAGGTCCTTTTTCGATAGAAACAATTAGGGATACGGCACCACGCATTCGCATTTTGTCTCCAAGAGCCACGCTCACCAATTTTCCAAAAGACACTCAACCTATAATAGAAACAGAAGTGCTTGTCAGTGACGACTTTGGGCTGACAGACGTGACTATTTTAGCTTCAATCGCAAAAGGCTCAGGCGAAGCAGTTAAGTTTAGAGATGAGGTATTTACCTTTGATTCATTTACCGAAAAAGCGAAAAACACGGACGAACCAAACTCGACATATCTAGAACGCACCTATAAAAAAACATGGCGTTTTGAAGAACTCGACATGGAGCCCGGAGACGAACTCTATTTTTCGGTTCAAGCCAGCGATAACTATCACAACGTCAGTAATCAACCTAGCTATCAAAGCACTCGCTCAGAAACTAAGATTATTAGATGGCTAGAAGATGAAGAAGCCGTGTTAGGTGGTGAAGGTATCCTAATCGACTTTGAGCCAGAGTACTTTAAAAGCCAACGGCAGATAATCATCGAAACCAAGCAACTTATTCAAGACAAGCCCTTTCTTAGTGAAACAGAATTTGACCGAGCGTCACGAGGCTTAGGTAATGATCAAAGCGATTTGAAGCAGCGTTATGGGCAGTATTTGGGTGACGAGTTTGAAACGGGCGTATTGCAATCGATGGAAGCGGCTTCGGATATAAATTTAAAAGACTCGGGGCATGATCATGATGAACATGACGATCACGATGAAGCGCATAATGAGTCAAATAACGAGAATATGGAAGAACATAGCCACGAGCGTGAACATGGGCATGGGCATGACCACGGACACGCTCAATCAGAAGCTAATTCAATGGATGATCGCTCTGGCTACGCACAAATTATCGACCGTTTCGGACACAACCATGGCCAAGCAGACATCGGGTTTATTAAACTCGACAAAGGCATGCTAAGCCCCAAAGTATTGATGAAACAAGCGATTGCTCAAATGTGGCAAGCCGAGCTTCACCTTCGATTATCACAACCTGAATTAGCGCTTCCATATGAAGAAGAAGCATTGGACTATTTAAACCGCGCTAAAAAAGCCGAGCGTATTTACGTTAAACGACTAGGATTTGAACCGCCACCAGTTTCTGAAGAAAGGCGTTATCAAGCGAAACTCACTGACATTCTTGAAAATGAAATAGAGCGCTCATTAAACAATGAGCAGGATAAAGACTTACAACAAACAAAAGCAATTAGCGCCCTATTAAGCTATATCAACGTCAACAAAGTCTTATATGAAAACGCTAATGAAACGCGCTTTGATATAAGCAAGCTCTTAAAACATATTGAAAGTGTTAAGGAAATCTTGATCACGCAACTTGTGGAAAAACCGCAGCTCATCGTGAGTCTAGCGACACTAGAACGTTTGGCACTCAATCAAAGCTTAGCGCTTAACGATTGTGAAAACTGTCTAAACGAACTAACTCGTTCCTTGTGGCAGATAATACCTGCTCAAGAAGCGGCCCCCTTCACCAAACAAAGCCAAGCAACTAACTCGCCTCTTACACAAGCATATTCAGACTTTCTTCGAATGGAAAAGCGCAAATCGTTAGCAAGTATTTACAATCAAGAATCAGGTCGCGTAGAAAATGATGATTAAACTAGGCATATTTACTATTAGTTCTACGCTTCCTACCTGGGCCTTAGTACTGCTGATAGTGAGCCTAGTCGCGCTAAACGTTTTTCTGTTTAATCAAGTCAAGCAGCGTGTTGAAACAAAACTTAAGCACTATGCGCTGAGTACTTTAAATGCGTTGGCTAGTCTAGCGATAGTAGGCCTGTTGCTCGACATTACCTACAATGTGCACAAAAATGATAAGGCTGTTATTGTTACGTCTGCTGTCGCCAACAAAAAACTCAGAGAAATAGACAACTCAAGCAGCGTTTACGCGCTGCAAAACCGCCTGCAAACCTCAGCAAGTCAAATTGACTTAGTTGACTTAGTTGACTTAGTTGACTATCAAACCGTAAGCGACTTTGTTTCATTTACCAAACACACCTTTTTTGATTACAAAACCATCGAAATATTAGGTGATGGCTTAAACGCTGAACAGTGGCAAATTATCCATGCACTCGCTCGCACTAACGATGCCAAGAGCAATGGACGAAATGCGCCTCAACTCATCTTTACGCCGAATCCAAATCAGTTCGGCCTAGTCGACGTCAATTGGCAACAACAAAGCACGGTAGGTGAAACAGTCACTATTAGCGGCCAAGTCCAAGCTGCCTCTTCAACATCCGAAAATGCAGATGACACTACAAAACTCTTCTCACTCACATTAACTGACCCCAGTGGCAGAATCATTGCTGAAGAGGTCGTTAGAATCGCAGAACCCTTTGCTCTAAACTTTATTCCAATCGCCGCTGGTCAGTGGGAGTACTCACTGCAATTAAAACAAGCCAACGCTACAAAAAAATCCAATAAATTGCGTGAAAATGTCACTTTAAATGAAGCGCACAAAGACGCTTTAAGCATCACAGAAACCATTGCAATCAACGTCATAGATAAACCTAGATTAAAGTTGCTCATCTCACAAAGCGCCCCCAGTTTTGAAACTAAACAAATTCAAAACTGGGCTGCCGAAAACGGTGCACAAATCGCCAGCTTCACGCAAATTAGTCGAGACAAAATAAGCCGTCAATTCATCAACTTTTCGGACGATGAAAAAGTAATATTTACTTCGCCCCTTTCATCGCAGTCATTGAACTATATAGACCTAATAATTATCGACAGCACCACCTTGTTTAAGTTAAGCGACGAGCAACACACCTCGATTACAGAGGCTGTCGAACAGGGGCTCGGTATATACCTCATCGTTAATTATGAGGATGCACAGAATTGGAGTACTCAAAGCGCTGAAATAGAAAGCTCCAAAATAGCCAATTTTTTAGCTATAAACTCACTTTTCGAGTTAGATTACCTGGAAAATCAAGATGAGTTGCGCCTAATAAATTGGGGGGAAAGTTCATTTGATAGGCCATTGGCAGTCATACCTGCCAGTATTAACAACACCTTACCCTCCCTGTTTACAAAGTCACTAATCCAAGATCAAGCGGGTAATTCAATTATTGAACGCATTCAGTTGGGGAAAGGTAAAGTAGCCCTCTCGTTGCTACCTTCCAGCTATGCAATCAAAACTCAAGGCAGTAGTTTGGTTCATAGCCAACTTTGGCAGTTTTTGATTAAAAACATCGCCAGAGAAAAAGAGGCCAATAAACGCATATACAATGCAGAGCCACATGCACTTGAAAATATTTTTAGAGCTAAGCAACCAAGCAAAATATGTAAAAAAGCTACCATTGAGAATACGCAAACAGATGATACTGCTAGTTTATTATTGAAACAAAATGGTATAAGTCGAGAAATAAGCTTCCAAAACGCTAATTTTAAAAAACATATTAATGAGTACGCTTCCACACTATGCACCAAATCGCTCATCGACTCATCAGGATGGTTCAGTTTGCACACTGTGCCTAGCGTTAATGACTTTTTTAATGGTTTCGCTTATGCACATGAAGACTGGCTGACTAACCACACATATGCATTAAAACGCTTGAATGAATTGCAAAGTAGTCAATTTAATAAAAGCAGGGAAAATATCGCATATATTTCAAGACAAACAACAAGGTCAATAGATAAATTAGCGTTTTGGTTGCTTTTGCTTAGCAGTTTGACATTGATATGGATAGAAAGAGTATTGAATAGACGTTAAAAAAGGCATCACCTGAATAAGTAATGCCTTTAAGAAGTGTTAAGAACAAATTAACTCACGCAATGTGATTAAAGACGTTCAAATACAACCGCAATACCTTGACCACCACCGATACACATAGTCACAAGCGCATATTTACCACCGATGCGTTGTAATTCATGAATTGCTTTGGTGGCAATAACAGCACCCGAAGCACCTATTGGGTGACCAAGCGCAATTGCGCCGCCATTCGGGTTCGTTTTAGCAGGATCTAAATCAAGTCCTTTAGACACCGTAAGTGCTTGTGAAGCAAACGCTTCATTTGACTCAACTACGTCCATGTCAGCAACAGACAAACCTGCTTTAGCCAGTGCAGCTTTTGAAGCTGGGATTGGACCTTCACCCATAACATCGTTAGGTACACCCGCAACTGCATAAGACACCATTCTAGCGATTGGTGCTAGGTTGTTAGCTTCCGCATAAGATTCACTTGCTAAGGTAAGGAAGGAAGCACCATCATTGATACCAGAAGCGTTACCCGCTGTTACGCTACCATCTTTTTTAAAGGCCGGTCTCATACCCGCAAGCTTTTCAGCCGTTGTGCCGGGTTTTACGTGTTCATCGGTTTCAAAAATAGTTGTACCACGACGAGACTTTAACTCAATCGGTACAATCTGGTCTTTAAAATAGCCAGCTTCAATCGCCGCTGCAGCGCGCGCGTGTGACAAAGCAGCAAACTCGTCTTGTTGTTCACGAGATAAATCCCATTTGCTAGCTAAATTTTCTGCAGTGATTCCCATATGCCCTACGCCAAATGGGTCAGTGAGAGCAGCAACCATCATATCGATCATTTGCGAGTCCCCCATGCGTGCACCAGATCGCATAGCTGGAGATAAGTAACCACCGCGAGACATGTTCTCAACGCCGCCACCAATAGCCAATTGATGGTCACCCAGCATAATCCCTTGAGCCGAACTGACCACTGCTTGTAAACCAGAGCTACAAAGACGGTTTAATGACATGGCTGTTGAGTCCATTGTCATCCCGGCTTGAATAGCCGCAACGCGAGCAACATATGGAAAGCGTGATTCAGTAGGAATAGTATTTCCTAGAATCATTGACTCAAACTTAGCCGCCTCTACACCAGATGATTTGATGCCTTGGGTTAACACCTGACCTGCCAATTCGCATGGCTCAATCCCACTTAATCCACCACTAAACGTGCCGATAGCTGAACGCACCGCACTTAATACCACTACACTATTCACACTCATGTTAATCTTCCTTCGTTGATGTTGGTGATGTTGGGACTTCATACTACTGACATATAACATAACTCTATACAACTTAAGTTTAAAGGGATACTAGGTAGACATTAGTGGTAAGCGATATAATAAATGTGTGCTTTTTTGATTTGTTTTAATATTCTTCGATTACTTCACTGATGTTTTCATCCCTTTAAACTTTTAATAAAAAACAGACTGTTGTTATTGGAAACATCATATTGGATAGTTTGTTGGAACCGGAAAATCTTTCAACCAATAAACCATCGTCAACTTTCTTTACAAACAATAAAGAGCAAAACAATAAAAACACGCAAGTCATTGTTTTAATTATAATTTAAAAGTTGGCCCAACCTTTGCTTTCGTTGGTTAACAAGAAAACGGAGTTAAACCATGAAACAGTTCAAACTATTTATAGCATCAGCAATTATGCTCTTCGGCGCGTCAAGCGCTAACGCAGCATTTATAACCCAAACTGAAACATTCGCCTTCACACCAAATGATCAAGCGGTACTTACATTTGACCAATACGATGGCACGCAAGGAATCTTAACAGCGATTGAAATTATCTTACAGATAACAGCTTTAGGCGGTGAACTGACTGTTGATAATGATGGCGTTTTAGTCAACGGCGACACAAATGTTGAATTAGGCGTTACTGCACTTGTTTCCAGTTCTCTTTCTTTGGTGAATAACGCTTTAGTGTCGATTTTTGCATCTCCTGTTGAAGCTTCGGTTCTTACAACTCTAACCGTGGGACCACAAGATACTGATGCTACAGATTCTTTCCAAAACGATCTTGGCCCGGACAACGCCTCTATAACGAATATTAACGTTACAGAAACAGGCGGTGGATTCTTAAGTAGTGCTACATTTGCGAGTTACACTGGCGCAGGGACTTTCGATATGACAGTTGATGGAACAACAATAGTTGACTTCGACACAGCCAATGGCTTGGCTGGTTCTTTCTCTCCACCTTCACTAGAAGGCTTTATAACAGTAAACTTTACAACTCAGGAACCTGGCGTGTTACCAGAGCCTGCACTTCACGCGGTATTGGGCATGTTCGCTCTAATGCTGGCGGCAAGAGCAAGAAGAAAAGCCTAATTTAAAGATACGATACTCGATTCAAGCCTCCTAATGGGGGCTTTTTTATTTGCGTTGTCTAAATCACTTGTACGCTTAATTTGATATAAAGCGTGATACAAATAGTTCGACACGAAAACACTGTTATATTTATAAAGTGTGAAAGTCCAGTCTTTTTACGCCTCAATGAAGCCGTTTCACTTCAGTGCTGTTAAATTCGCTTGTACCTTACTTTTCTCAGAGTACCTTGCATAAAACAATTACCTTGTCATTCAACTTAGATTAGTTGTTCCCCACTAACTTTCACAAGTTACAATTAAATAACAAAAAACCTATGTAAACGCCCCAATTTTCATTACTCTAGTTTTCAAAAAGGAAAAATTGATGCTAGATTGTATCCGAACACCCGAAACTAGATTTAAAAACCTGCCTAATTATCGTTTTAAAGAAAATTTCATCGAAGTAGATGGCATGCGT
Source organism: Glaciecola sp. KUL10 (assembly GCF_003203515.1). GTDB lineage: Bacteria > Pseudomonadota > Gammaproteobacteria > Enterobacterales > Alteromonadaceae > Glaciecola. Next base: position 406,150 of record NZ_BGNG01000003.1, read on the forward strand.
ATGCATTATGTTGATGAAGGGCCTCAAGATAAAGCCCCTATTTTGATGATGCACGGCGAACCTACATGGTCATATCTATATCGACATATGATACCGATATGCGTGGCTGCAGGACATCGCGTGATTGCGCCTGATTTGATTGGCTTTGGAAAATCAGATAAGCCCATCAAGATAGAAGATTATTCTTATCAAGCACATATGAATTGGATGCAATCATTTATCGACCAACTGGCTTTGAATAACATAACCTTAGTTTGCCAAGATTGGGGGTCATTATTAGGACTTAGGTTGGCGGCTGAAAACGAACAACGATTTAAAGCAATCGTGCTAGGAAATGGTGGTTTACCCACCGGAGAAACGCCTCCACCAAAAGCATTCAAGATATGGAAAGCGTTTGCAGAATATAGCCCTTGGTTTCCAATCGCAAAAATCATTGAGTCAGCTTGCTTTAAAAAGCTCAGCAAAGAAGAGCGACGTGCCTATGATGCGCCCTTTCCTTCTTCAAGATATAAAGCAGGTACACGCGCCTTCCCTAAACTCGTGCCGGTGACACCTGATAACCCGGCAAGCGAAGCTAATAAACAAGCTTGGGAGATACTTAAGCGTTGGGAAAAGCCATTTTTAACCACTTTTAGTAATGGCGACCCCGTTACTCGGGGAGGTGAAAAAGTCTTTCAAAAACTCGTACCCGGTGCTCAAAACCAACATCACCAAAGATTAGTGGGTGGACATTTCCTGCAAGAAGATGCCAGCAATGAATTTGCGAGTGCCGTTAACCAATTGCTCGCCCAAATGAGCAGCTCAAAAGAATGTTAAATTCATGTAAAATAAATTACAATCGCGAGAGTTAAACAAGTAGATATAAAGAAGTAGTATGAGTATCATTCTTTACGCAATACCTGGCTTTTTTTTGTTAATCGCGATTGAGTTAGTTGCTGAAAAGTTGCGCAAGACTAACTATTACCGCATCAACGACGCCATCACCAGTTTAAGTATTGGGGTGTTAAGCAGAGTCTTTGGCGTATTGAAAGCACTGGTCCCTTTAACTATTTATGCTGTTCTTCACGAACACTTCAATATAGTCGCACTAGAGATAAACGTTTGGACATGGTTGGTGATATTCATTGCCTATGACTTTTTTTACTATTGGAATCACCGATTTGGTCATGAAGTCAGCCTATTTTGGGCCGCGCATGTGGTTCATCACTCAAGCGAAGACTACAACCTTACCACTGCGTTGCGACAAACATCAGGTAGCTTTTTCAACTTTATATTTTTTGTTCCACTAGCCTTTTTAGGGGTAGATCCAATCACCCTAGTATCAGTCGCTAGCGTTAATTTGGTCTATCAGTTTTGGGTACACACTCAACATATACCCAAACTAGGTTGGCTCGAGTGGATATTTATCACGCCCTCAAACCATCGGGTGCATCACGCACAAAATCAGATATACCTTGATAAAAACTACGGCGGTGTTTTTATCATTTGGGACAGAATATTTGGCACATTCCAAGAAGAGTTAGCAGATGAAAAACCCATTTATGGCGTGAGAAAAGCACTGAAAAGTTGGAACCCTCTTTACGCTAATATTCAAGTATATAAACAACTCATCAAAGACAGCTTTTACACTGCATCTTGGCTCGATAAGTTAAGAGTATGGTTTGGGAAGACAGGATGGCGCCCCGACGATGTGAGCCAACGTTTTCCAATGGAGCGCGTCGATTTATCTAAATTTGAAACTTACGATACCAAGCTAAGCCCTTTGCAAAAATGCTATGCAATGATTCAATATGTATTTAACGCAGGACTTGCACTTTATTTACTGCTCAACCTAAGTAAATTAAGTGTCGGAACCCAAGTTGCCTTAGCGGCATTGATTATTTTCAGCTCTGTCAGTCTTGCACTTTATATGGAAAACCAAAAATTTGCACATTGGTTGGAAGGCATCAAAATACTTGCATGTTTGATGTTTATCCCAGTAGCTAATAGCTATTACCTGCAATTAGGGTTATTGATATTTGTTTTGGTGAGTTTGGCGATTTTACTTAGAAATACTTCGTTATTTGCTAGCAAAGAAGATAAGGAATCACAACATCAAGCATAAGCTTATACTGCTTTAGGCTTCGCATTGGCATAAAGCCAAACCAAACCAAGCAATATCCCCCAAAACGCAGAGGATATACCAAAGAAACTCAGGCCAGATGCACTCATTAGAAAAGTCACCATAGCTGCATCTTTTTCGCTATCTACTTCTAATGAAGTTTTTAAGCTAGCAGCAATCGTTGAAAGAAGTGCCAAACCGGCTAGTGCTGCAACAAAAGCTTGTGGAAATGCAGCAAATAGACTCACTACAGCTGTGCCAAATATACCCGCTATAATGTTGAAAACGCCTACTGATATACCAGCGATATACCTTTTATCAGCATCCTCATTTGACTCTGTGCTCGTGCAGATAGCGGCAGTAATAGCTGCTAGGTTGAAAGTGAATCCGCCAAACGGGGCTAAGATCATCGTCGTAATACCCGTTGCTGAAATAATGGGAGAGACGGGTTGTGATTGATAACCACTCCCCTTAAGAATGGCAACACCCGGTAGATTTTGTGAGGTCATCGTCACGATAAACAAAGGAATACCTATGCCAATGATAGAGGTAAGCGATAATGTTGGTGTGACCCAAACAGGACTCGCAATAGATAAGCTTAAATGATCAACGTGAATAATTTGAGCAAATGAACAAAAAGCAACACCGACGATTAACACAATTGGAATGGTGTAGCGCGGCGCGATTCTTTTAGCTAATAAAAAGCTAATTAGCATTGAAATGACCAACAGCGGCATATCATTGAGCGATGCAAATATATCAATACCAAACTGAACCAGTATCCCTGCCAGCATTGCGCAAGCAAGTGATGTGGGGATCACCCTTACGATACGATTAAATAACCCAGTCACGCCGACTAAAAAAATCAATAACCCAACGAACACAAAGGTTCCAATCGATTGCGCAATATTGCCATCACTTAAACTAACAGCAATCAATGCCGCCCCTGGCGTTGACCAAGCAATGATAATTGGGCGCTTATACCACGCTGATAGAACAAGCGAACACGCGCCCATACCAATACCCAAGGCCCAAATCCATGATTCAATTTGTTCTCTATCGGCTCCGGCTGCAACTGCTGCTTGAAAAACTATCGCGGCACTGCTTGCAAAACCAACGAGCACCGCAATGAAGCCAGCACTTACAGCCGAAAAAGAGAAGTCCTTAAGTATCTGATTATTCATTTTTTGAGCTTAGTTGTGTTCTATTTCTCTGGCGCTGGCCTTGGGTCAAAATCAGTATTTGCCATATATGTAGTGACCATTGCCCACACCGTTTGATTTTGACGAATATCGTCAAGGTCAATCTTATCAAGGGTATCGTTTGGCGTATGGTGATAATCAAAGTAGTAAGTTCCATCTTGTTTTAAAGCGATGACAGGCACGCCATAATTCGGAAGCATAGACACATCTGGTCCGCCATTGGTGGTATTGTTGCCTAATTCAACGCCCATCGCAGCAAGCGCTGAATAGAGTTCAACAGCCTTGTCTCTTACGGCAGGATCAAAACGCGTGTCAATTTGATAAATCGGCCCTGCACCAAAATCAGACTCTGCGGCCATGATGATATTTTTTAAATCATCTTTATTCGTTCTGACATACTGATATGCGCCTACTAGCCCAATCTCTTCAGCTGCGTATAAAATCACTCTGATCGTGCGTTTGGGTTGGCCAATCGTGTCTTTGATTATTTTTGCAGCGGCAGTCACAATTCCAACGCCTGCACCATCATCAAGGGCACCCGTTCCTTCATCCCAAGAGTCTAAATGCGCTGAAATTAAAACCACTTCTTCTGGTTTTTCTGTGCCCGTAAACTCTCCGATTACATTGTAAGAGGTTTGCCAGCCTGCATCTTTTGCCTGCATATTGATATCTAGTACCACGGCTTCTTCGCCTTCGAACATCGCTTCTAGTACATCTGCATCAGCCGTTGAAATTGCGCCGGCGGGGATTTTTTCAACATCATCGGAATAGCGCATCACACCCGTGTGAGCAAAGCGAGAATTGTCAGTGCCTACCGAGCGAATAACAACCGCTTTTGCACCCAACTTGGCGGCTTCAACTGCTCCCGCAACACGATTTGGAACCACTCTGCCATAAAATTTACCCGCGCGGTCTCTTTGCATTCTAGTGTTTAAGAAGACAACCTTGCCTTTTACTTGCTCAGCGCTTGCTTGTTTTAATGAATCCAAAGAGTCAAACATCACAACTTCTGCTTGGATACCGCTTTCTGGTGTCGCAATTGAGCCACCTAGCGCAGTAATCACTAAAGACTGCGGAAACGGAGCGGTAATGCGCGCATCTGCAAAACCACGTTCCCAGTTACGGACTCTTACTGGCTGCTTGTATACTTTGTCGAAACCAAGTTCGTTGAATTTAGCCTCTGCCCACGCGACTGCTCGTTTGTCACCTTGTGAACCAGGAATACGAGGGCCGACTTCTACCGTTAATGACTTGACGATGTCGTAGGCCAGATCACTTTTTTGACTGGCAGCTTTTGTCATTTCGATTTGTTGGCTGACTTGTTGATTACTGGTGCCATCAGCCGCATTGTTGACTGTATTGGATGCGGTATTAGAAGAGGTGTTACTACAAGCCACCAATGAGGCAGCCAAAAGTGTAGTTGCACCCGCGCGCAGAAAGATTGATTTCATAGTGTTTCCGTTTTCGGTCGTTATTTATAGTTATATATTGTTAGTGATGAAGAGCTCTCGGGTAATATTATACACAATTGATAGTTTATCATTCACGAAATGATGTGTTTTAGCCTGTAAATGCGATCTACACTTGGAGATTAAATGATGCTTTACGTATAAAACGTAGCACCACTGAATAAGGAAATGCATGTTTAATATTTCGGTAAATAGAATCATTGATAAACCCATTCAAGTAGTGTTCGATGCACTGAGTGATCATGCCAATTATCAAACATTCAAAGGTATTGATAAGTCTTCTTTAATAAAAGAAGGCAGCGAAGATAAAAATGGTTTGGGTGCCGTTCGAGAAATTGTCGCAGGCAACAGCACTTTGCATGAGGAGATCGTCACTTATGAGCCACCCACTAAGCTTGGTTACAAAATCACTTATTCAAAACCATTACCTTATGATCATCAAGTGGGTGAGATAACGCTTGAAGAAAAAGATGGTCAAACACACGTCACATGGTGTTCTAAGGGGCACATTACGATCCCGATTTTAGGCACATGGTACTTTGACAAACAAATCGACAAGTTTGGCTCAAGAGCATTTGGCAGCATTTTAAAAACAATTGCGAGTAGATAAGCTTACGCTGCAATACCAAGCTTTTTGAGTCTAAAGGTTTGAAACAGCATCAGCATGCCGCTAAGCGTAAACAAAAGCGCGCTTGCCGAAAACGCAATCAGTAGAGGGTTATTAAAATCCTCTCGTTCATCATAATCCATGATGTGCAACATCCAAACAAAATCAAATAGCCGCCAAATATCACTTCGAATCGACACAAGTTCTGCGCTTACAGGGTCAAAGTATAAAGTCGTTGACCAAGTATCATCGTAAATTAGCTGCCAGACGCTGTTTTTTGCCCGACTGGCTTCCATGGGAATGTCGTTAAGGAGGCTTATTTTTTCGAGTTTGCCTTGTCCAAGGTAATGTTGTTTTGCCAAGGCTCTAATTTGCGTTTGAGAAATAGCATCGAGAACATCGCCAGTTTGCGCGTTAAATAGCTGACGGTTGGAGTGAGTTTGGATGATATAAACAGGTAGCTCTAGCACACTGGAAAATTTGATTTCTATAATCTGTTCGTCAATTTGACCAATAAGCTTATCAAGGCTATACCGATATTCTGAAGCGCCTATATTGTTATTAATAACTTTGTTTGCAAGGTGTTTACCATGGACTTTTTCTAGTGGGATTGCACTCATGATCAAGCCACCCGCGATCCAAAAAAACACTTGAATACCTAGAATTAGTCCGAGCCATTTGTGTAGTTTTCGCGCTTTTTTGAAGATTGTTTTGTTCATCCAATCACATTGATTATTTGCTTCCTTTATTTCCTTACAATAAGGGTTTTAAAGAAAAAGGTAAACCTTAAGCACAAAGCAAGCTAAACCGTTCTACTATTTGAAAAGTAAGTATTCAATATACACAACGCCACTTACTTGCAGAACTTTTAGTACATGCCGATAACCCCTATACTCATAGCTAAGCCTTTATTTGGACTAAATAAATTTATGAAGTTGAATTTTATGACATCAGGTACTCGATTAAAGACACACGTTACTGCTCGCTACTTTGCACTTTTCTGTCTACTGTTCGGCACTCAAGCTATTGCAGGAAACACATCTGGCGTGCATGGCCCAAACGTTGATCCTGACGATCGAAGTATGCAAATACGTGCAGCATTGGCCCCCGCTGACAATGCTTCTCAGCAAGACCAATGGGCATATCGCTACCACTATCAACATTCGTTCAACGATAGGTTTAGAGCTCGTATTGTTGCGCAATATCGTGATAGAGGAGATTTTGAATACGACTTCTTACGCGCTGAGTTCTTATACAACTTTAAAAAGGCTATCGATTCTAATTGGTCCAGTGGTATTCGATTTGATGTGCGCACTCGTCGTGGCAGTCGAGCAGAAGAAATAGCCTTGCATTGGACCAATCAATGGAACTTAAACAATGGCTATCGTTTACGAGCAATTGTTTTAGGTAATTTGCAGGTAGGCGGAAGTCGTTCATCAAATGATTTGGGCGTTGCAACGCGCGCTGGGCTATCGAAAAGATTGGATAACGGCATACGCGTGGGCGCAGAACTATATAATAGTTATGGAAGGCTAGGCGACTTCGGTTCATTCAATGAACAAAGCCATCAATTTGGACCAACAGTCGGTGGTAGCATTGGGGGCTTTAAGTATCAATTGCGTTGGCTTAAAGGGCTTAGCAATGGTAGTCGCGATGATAATTTCGAGATTCGCTTTGATAAGGCGTTTTAAGTATTGCTTGAAAGCTTCACCAAATGATTGAGTACAGCAGGGCGATTTTTCATACCATTCGCCCTGCTGCTAATCATTACAACCTACCTAACACTGTTTTTTCTTACCCAATAGCTTGCAAAAATAAATGCGCTACCAATAAGCAAAGCGAATAAACTAATGCGATGATGCAATACTTCTATAAAAAAGTTAATTGGCATAATCGAGGATGCTCTGTGTGAATCTAGCACCATAAAAACATCTCTACTATCGGGTGTAATCGAGAGGTAAGTAGCGATTTTCGTTGCTATCTCCCAGGTTTGATAACTAAACACAAGGCTGAGCAGCACTTCTGTTATCGAAAGCAATACTAAAGGTATAACCGCAATTAAAAACGGTGACTTTTTAGCATAGGCTGATGCAAGCATTAACCAAGCTATTAAAGGGAAAAGCCAAAGTGCATACAAAATTAAACCATAGCCTGCACTCAAAAATGAACTTAGCGTATGCCCACCAACAAATAGCGACCAAATATCTGAGACATTAAAGTTCGACGAAATCAACCCGATGATGCTCATTACCAACATCGCAACGATAGATAATATCGAAGCAATCATTATCGAAACAGCGGGAATCAATAGCGCGGCCATCAACAACTTAACGCCTATTGTTTGCCCATCGGACACCGGCATTGACCGCCAAAAAAAGACAGATTTATCTCTTCGCTCATCATACAAACAAGATAATGCGTAATAAGCTTGGATAAAAAAGCTAATCACCAAAAAAGTACCAAATACACTCGCAAGTGACATTTGAGTGACACTTGCTTGCATGCCCTCAGCATTTATCTGCTCAATAGAGGACACCATACGAGTCTGTTGATACTGGTTAAGCGTGAACATTTCAAAAATAAAGACAGCAAGAAAAATTGCACCTACCACTAAGGGAACCCCAACAATCGACTTCCTAAACTCCCAAAACTCTTTGTAAATACTCATCTTAATTTGTTGTATTAAAAGGCTCTTATCCATGATTCAGCTCCTCTTTATCGCTTTTTTGCCCCGCTAATCCAACAAATACATCAGCCAGACTTGCTGTACTTAATTTTCCGAGTGAAGGTAATAAATCCATTTGCTCAGCACTGAGATTAGTTAAATCGAGCAGCATACTTGTCATGCCCATCAGGCTATTTGTGAATAGCGGCTTAAGCAGTGTAGCGTCTTCTAGCTTTTCATTATCAAGGGCTAGTAACTTGTACTGTGACTGCAAGTCTTCAACGCTTTTTGAAAGCGCGATGCTGCCTTGGTTGATAAATGCTACATTGGATAATATGTTTTCCACTTCTTCGATTTGATGCGTTGTGATAATGATGCACTTTTCAGGCGAATAGAAATCGTCAAGCAAATGAGTGTAAAACTGCTTTCGAGTTAATATGTCTAATCCTAGCGTTGGCTCATCTAAAATCAGTATCTTTGCATCAACTGCCATGATCAAAGCAAGGTGCACTTGTGCTTTCATGCCTTTTGATAAACTCGATACTTTTGAATGGTATTTGATGTTTGTTTTATCAAGAAAAGAGCGTGCTTTTGCTTCATTAAAGTTAGGGTGTACCCCTTTCATGTATGTGATTGCTTGTTCAACTTTAATCCACTCAGGCAACACCGCGACATCAGCCACATAGGCTAAATTTTCTAGCAGTTTATGACGCTTATGATTTGGCTTTTGCCCCAACACTTCGATATCGCCTTCGTATCCGATCAACCCCATTATTGCTTGCAGGCAAGTTGTTTTACCGGAACCATTAGGGCCCACAAGCCCCCAAATTTCGCCTTCACGGATGTCTAGATCAACACTTTTAAGCGCTTGGTGACCTTTATAGTCCTTACAGAGGCCTTTTATTGTGATTACACTATTCATCGGGCTTGCTCCTCTTGAGGTCTGTAAGACGTTGCCGACCCACTTGCTAATGCATCGCTAGCTAAAAGCTCATCTGGACTCAATTCAAGTCTCTTAATTTGCTCTAAAACAAGCGGCCATTCTTGCACTAAGAAACGTTGCTTTTCTCTTTCCATCACTAACTCCCTTACACCAAGCTTTACAAACAGTCCCTTTCCTCTTTGCTTTTCGACAAGCGCCTCATCCTGAAGCATTTGGTAAGCCTTCGAAATAGTCACTGGATTGATTTGATATTGCGCCGCCACTGCTCTTACAGAGGGTAACGCTTCCCCCTCTTTTAAGTGCCGGTCTAAGATACGCCCAATGACCTGTCGGTATAGTTGCAGGTATATTGGCGAGTCGTTGTCCCATTGAACTGTCATGGTTTAACCTCTATGCCTATGAATAAATTATAGTGTGATACATCACCAACACACCAATATTTAGTGTTATACCTCACCAACACACTAAGTGCAAATGTTTTTTGTCTAAATTTTATCCATACATTCAAAGTGAGAGAAAAGAAAGGGCGGAGACGAAGACAGAAAAACGTTCAGAAGATAGTTAATGCTTGGTTCATCAATACCTAATAAACCAAGCATTGTTATAAATACGCACTAATTTTTGGTTAATGCAATATGTAGCTTTTGCGCATGCTCCGCCAACTCAAGGCCCAAGTCAGTTAGGTAGCCACCGTCAGCTTGTGTGATCACGCCTTTTTCATACAAACTTTGAGCTGCACTTAATACTTCTTCACCGGCATCATGATGCACTTTGATACCTTGCATTAAGCTTTTATCTGGAAAAGTTAAGAGTAAATTGAGCTCGCTTACTTGATTTTGGTTCAATTGCATAGTTCACCTCGTTTCACTTTATTAAGGATTAAAAAACGAATTAACATTTTATTTACATTAATTTAGGGTACTCTGATTTTCAGAAATTTGCATGGAAATTATTAAGTTTTTTAGCGTTTTTATTGACCAATAAAAATATCATTGTGGTTGTTAACTTCAAGCTAGTAAAAAACACCACTTGAATTAAACATGGTGACTTATTAGTATTTTTTGGGCACAGCGCTTTGGCTTAGCTTTCAAACTTAATCACTATGAAAACTAGCTAGCAGTCCTTTATTTCTTGATCCGTCACGCGCATTTTACCCAGTGCACTAAAGTCAATCTGGTAAAACTCGTTACCATTGCTGGTGCCATTCGTTGTACTAAGTAGCTTATTGAGTTCATTTGTAATAGGTTGAACAAGTTCGTGATGTTTTTGGTTCAAGTAATGGAATGTCTGAACTTTGCACAAATAAAAGATTCGCCAACGTTTTGTATCTTCGAAATAATGATGCCCGAGCAAGACATCGCTTAAGATCATCGCCTGTACTCTACTTCTATCAAAAAGCCGTTGGACCGTCTGGCGATTCTCAACAAAATCAATGTGCATAGGCAAAGTGTAGTCTTGTAGGTATAAGTTGAGAGCAGCATAACCGTTAACAGTGGCTGCCTTGCTGATATTGTATAACTCACAGTCACCGCATTGTAATTTGTCAGCAACGATCGTCACTTTGAAATCGATAATAGGCACATTCACTTTAATCAAGTTGGGAAAGTGAATTGTTTGCTCGGCGACGCGCCCTTGCAAGCCATCGAGTCGGCCAAGGTTTGCTTCTCGGTAGCTTCTGCTCAAGGGCATTTTTTTATATTCCAAGCTAATACCCAATTGCTCGTATGCTGTTTTTATCAGTTTTGTTGCTTCTTGGTGAGGCTGATTATCTCCCAATTGATCAAAGATCATTACTTTAGATTGGGAATATGCAAAAGTAGGCAATAGCACGCCAAAAAAGACGACGTTAATTAAATACAGATTTTGCCTAAAATACATTTCACCCAACCTTTTTTATTCAGTGCACAAAGTGACCGCTTAAAGCTTAGAATACTTTCTTATTTTGTCGTTTCTTTGTTGTTTTTTTAAGCGGAAAGTTGGCTTGTAACTAACGATTCAATGAATTCATCAGCATTGCTCTAAGTTTTCGCGCAATCAAAGGATTTGTTTCAGACAACACTCCCAAAGCATGCTCAGGAATATGCAATTGTGCTTGTGGATTAAAGATGTAGTAATCAAATATATGTTGCCAAGCCTGTCGTTGTGCCACAGGCAGTTCTCTTATCGCTAGCATAGCGTGAAGCAGAGCATCGTTGGGAACGCCGATATGGTCATCGACCTGTCGCCACCAATAGTTGATTAGTACATTGAATTTATCCATTGCCTCAATGTGATGCCACCAATTTGCGGGAATATAAAGCGCATCACCTACGCTTAGTTCAGCGACTTGTGCATGCTTAAGCGCTTGTTTAAAGCGCGGATACTTTTCAAAGTCAGGTGCATGAAAATCAACTAGGCTTGCGGGTTGCCCTGCGGGTGTAAAATCAATGGGGCCAATATATAAATTACTAATTTGTTCTGGTGGGAAAAGAGTGAAACGTCGCTTACCCGCCACGACACATGCGATGTTATCTGGCGCGTCATAGTGCGCCGAAATTCGACTTTGATTGCCCATCCAAATACTTGCCAAAGCTTTGTCCGCTAAAAACGTCAAATCGTTTTGTGTACGTAGTCCCGGAAACGCATGATCGATAGCGGTTGATCCCACGTAATATGTCGGTGGACACTCAAGCCCTTCTACCGCATTTATATCTTTAAAAACTGCATTTAAGGCGACTTGACTGCGAGTAAAATTAAAACCGGTTAAATCGTCATTGTAAAACAATCGGCCTTTAACGGTTTCATCAGCATACATCAGATGCACTGGCTGATTATTATAATGCTGGATAAGTAACTGTTGAATTGTTTCAGCGCCTTGACGAGCGGCTTGCACCAAAGGCCAGTGTTCAATAAAATTTTTGATGACCAAAGGTGCCGCTGTGTCTAACAAGCCTTCAGGCATCCCATCTGAAGCGCTTAATTCAATAGACTTGATTGGTGACAGCTCTTCAAAAATCATGCTAAGCGAGCATTCTTCTTTTCAATGAGTTTACTCAAATTTGCGACCGAAGCGATCAACATGTAGATGTGCTTTAAATACCCTTTTTGATGAAGATCATAGATTGCTTCAGCCGTCAGCATCGCTAAATTATCTTCATTTATCGTTTGCAAGGTTTGAATTTGAACCTTTTCTTTGTTGTTTAATTCAATATTTAAATCAACTGGCTCTATTAATTTGTATGCTTGCAATACGCCCACAAAGGCTTGAACCTCTTGATGTCCGCTGTGCAAAGCGTTTAGGATACTGCCCACCTCTTGCAGATAACCAGATTGGCCTCCGTGTGGCATAAATACACTCTCACCTTTTTCTTCACTGATGCGAGGGCTATCCATGTCGACGTGAACGACGGGGGCTTGCTGGCCATTTTGATTTTGAAAACCAATCAAAAAGGGTCTGCGTTTAACACTTAGCGGAAGATAGTGGGCATGCCATCCGTTTTCATCTAAGTATAGATTCTCTGATTCAGCTAACCCTTGTAAAGCAACCAGTTCAAAGTCACCTGAGCTTTCACTTTGACGAAAAAACAAGGGATAGTCAGCCTGAGCTGCCGCAATCTCGGACAAAATTAGCCCTGAATAGCTTTGCGTATCGCCATAATCAGGGTGTTGTTGGGTAATAACTTTTAGGTTTTGGTGAGTGATATTGTCCAAAACTTGATGATTAGGCATGATGCTTCCTGTTATTCGTTATTTTTATTTTGTTGCAACTAAGCAAGTTCGTTTCTTAACTAGATAATTAAGAAGCCATCCTTAAACCCTGCTGCTTTATCATATTAATCAAATCGCGATGACTTGGTAAACCGTTTAATAATTTTTGTGTCAAAGCATGATTTTTTTGCATGTGTTGTTCGGCTAATTGTTGATTCATTGAGCGCCTAAGCGTTGGCGGATTTTTCGTTTTAAAGCCCATGCCATAAAGCACATACTGATAGCTCGCAGAAGGGAACACTTCATCAACGTGCGTAAAATCTTGATGCCAAGGTGACTGATACTGCCATAATTCAAGCAGTTCGCTAAGCTCATTAGGAATGGTTTCGGCACGACAATTATCAATCCAATAGTCACTGTCGGTGCGCTTGGTCAACACGTAGTGTAGCTTTAAGAAATCAATAATGCGGTCCCAACGATAAGTGAACTTGTCGTTAAAACGTTTTGCAACCACGTTCATCGTGCCTCGTGTCGCGGGCATTTGTTCACTGATCATCGCGGCTGACAGCTCAACCAATACCAAGGCAGACGCCTCAAGCGGCTCTAAAAATCCGGCTGACAAACCAACGGCAACACAGTTTTTATGCCAAAACTTCTCTCGATGACCGGGTTTTATATCTATCTTTCGAACATCTAAAGACTCAGCAAGATCAGGCCTAGACAGTGCGATATAGTCTCTTAGCTCTTTTTCAGCATGTTCGTCATTGGTATGGGCACTGGAAAACACATGGCCAACACCGCGGCGCGTAGGTAAACCGATATCCCATACCCAACCAGCTTTTTGTGCTGTCGATACGGTATGACTCACAATAGGGCTCTGTTGGTGTTCGTAAGGAACATGAGTCGCAAGCGCGGTGTCGTTGAATAACACATCCTTGCAACTCTTAAAGTCTATGTTGTAGTGCTTGCCTAAAAGTAAGGAATTAAACCCTGTGCAATCGATAAACAGGTCACCTTCGATATCACCTGAATGCTTGGTTGAAACCGATTTTATGTCGCCTGTTTCATCATTGTTAATGGCCACCACATGGTCTAATACATGATGAGCACCCAATTTTTGCGTGCAGTGACGCTGTAAGAAATTTGCGAATTTGCCCGCATCTAAATGATAAGCATAATTAGCGATGTGACCATATTCTGGGGTTGAAGCTTGTTTAGGTGCTAAGCCTTGCTCACAAATGTGACTTTGAAAACACACCGCGTCCGCAAACGAGACTTTGTCTGCATGCGGTTGCCAAAAAGGAGCAAGATTCACTTCACTATAACCTTGAGGAAGCACCAACGGGTGATAGTACGCATCATCATCTTCACCGGTCACCCACTTGGCAAACTTTGCACCTTGCTTGAACGCTGCGTCACATTCGCGCACAAATTCAGTTTCGCTAATACCGGCCTTTCTAAGTGTGCCTCGCATCGTTGGCCACGTTCCCTCACCAACGCCAATGGTCTTCACATCAGGTGATTCGACAAGCGTAACGCGCATGCCATTTTCGGCATTAGCACAATGCTCTGCCGCGATCACCGCACAAGTTAACCAACCTGCCGTGCCACCACCTACGATCACGATATTTTTGATTGCTTTATCCAAAACTCACCTCAGTTTAATGCCTAGGTCGCGAATTAAAAATCATTCACTTTAAACGATAAAAGGGCCAAGTTTGTTCAACAAACTTGCCCCTTTTTCATTACCCTACAAAACTACTCAAAGGAATAACGTAGACCCAAGGCGTAACGTGCGCCATATTCTCTAGCAAATAGGAATTGGTTGCGGTAGCGCCCGTATCCTTCTTCAACTTCATTGGTAATATTGTAACCTTCCAAGAAGAACGTTAAGGACTCGGTATGACTGTAGTTAATGCTGAAATCAGTAATGTTAGTTTCTGCAACAAACTGAGGAGGCGCATCAGCCGAACCTTGCGTTTGTCCAACACCTAACAAATAACTATCACGCCAAGCATGGGTTAACTTAACTGACCATTGCTCATCTTCATAGAACAACTGCACGTTAGCAGAATCACTTACTCCGGTTAATGGCGCTTGCACCGACAAGTCATCAACATCAAATTCTGAGTCAGAATTAACAATTGTCGTATTGAACGAAGCACCAAATCCACTATCACCAAACACATGCTGAATCGCAAACTCAATACCATCAACGGTTTGAGTATCTGGGTTATTAACCGGTTGAGTCACTTGCCACTCGACCAAGGGATCATCTGCATTTTGGCGCACGATTTGGGTTTGACAACAATCATCATCCACACCACCACCGTCGGCAATAATGCGCTCCCAAATAGCGGTCACGGTCGGTTGCACGCCTTCAGCTTCAAGCGCGGCTATTGCTGCATTTGCACGCGGTCCAGCAAACGGGTCGCGCAGACCATCAAAGGTCACAATATTAAGTCCTTGGGTGATGAAGTTTTTCACGTCTTTGCGGAAGTAACCTAAGGCAACAGAACTTGCTTCGCCGTAGTACCATTCCCAAGTGAAATCTAAATTCGTAGACTCGAAGGGCTCTAGACTAGGATTACCCGCGCTACCTGTACGACTACCTGGTTTAGGGTTGGGTGATAAACCACGACCTGCAATCAGCGAACCTAGCGCAGAACGAGAAATTGTTTTACCCCATGATGCCCTGACAAACATGTCGTCTTGGATCTCCGCTTTGATATCTAAACTAGGTAATAGCACATCGTGCTCACCTTCGCCTGATACAAAGTTGTCTTGCCCCGGTTGAAAGCGCAACTGCCACTCTGTAGGGTTAGACCATACTAAGAAGTCCTCTGCGCGTTGAAGATTGTCACTTTCTACTTCAGTCTCTTCATAGCGAACGCCCAAATTCACATCTACAGGTCTATCAAACGCTTCAAAGTACATCGTACTGGCGAGGTAGACTGACTGCGTTGACTCTGTTAATGAACTTTCAGAGATTTGACCATTTTCATTAAACGGGTCGGTGGTAAAATCGGGGAAGAAAGTCGCAATTCTGGATAAAGCTTCGCCTAGGTTCCAATCGTAGTAGTAATTGGTTGCCTCGCCATCACCTCTCGCAAATTCGCCCAAAAAGCCGTTTGCATCAACACGTGTAAACATCTCATCAGGGAAAATAGCTTGGTTGCCATTGTAGCCATTAGGCCCTTGGTTACCGCTGAAACCAGCACGCCCTGAGAAGGTTTGTTCGGTGTGCGCCAAACCAAATTTAACATTCGTCAAAAACCAATCTTTAGGGTTGATCCACTCAGAGTGGAACTGAGTTTGTTTAACTTCAGACTTACCAATACCACGGCTGAACTGAGCAAACAAGGGGTCAAAATCAGCAGGATTTGCTTCGTCGGCGCGATCAGGCCAAGTCATGCTAAATACTGGGACACCACCGCCGGTAAAGTCATACGTCTTATCAACGATATTGTTGGGACCTAAGATGAGCAATGAAGCGGCATTTGTACCATCATCCAAACCGTTATCTGTCTCTACTTTAGAATCGTGATAATCAAGCTCTAACCTAAAGTCATCAGTTGGGAACCACTCAAAGTTAAAACCGATTGAATCTTGTTCAACACCCGTTGTATTTGACGTACGCGAATGTGCAAAGTCGTTTTGTATTTCGGTTAAGCTTACTGCTGTGCCGTTTTCATCTAGTTCGTACGAAGAAACGTTGCCACCAAAGTTAAACCACACACCGTAACCAAAGCCCTCGGTTGCCGTGGTGGCATCTGCCACCATGTAATCCGCCGTCAGTGTCATGCTATCGGTAGGCGCATATTGCAAGGTTAAGTGCGCATTTGTGCGCTGACGTAGTACATCGTTGACATCGTAAGAAAGCTGACGTGGCAAAAAGGTATTTCCAATGCGACCGTCGCTAACGGGATCTTGTGCAGTATCTTCTTCAGGTGTGGCTGCTTCTGGGCGAGGGTCAATAAAATTGGTCGCCGAATTAAAAGGCCCCGTATTGGCTTGCCAGCCCGGAATATTTGCACTTTCTTGTCTAAAAGAACGCTCTTGATGCGAGGCTGAAAGCGAAACACCGATTGTGTTGTCCGCAAATGTTTGACTGTACAAAGCAGCGATTTCAGGCGTGACATCATCACCTAATGTATTTGACTCATCAATAAGGCCTTTTGCAGATACAGAGTACTTTAAACCTGGGCTTGCAAGTGGTTTGGCGGTAATAATATTAACGGTTGCACCTAGACCACCTGAGGGCACATCAACTCTTGATGACTTATACACTTCAAGCGCACTGACGCCTTCTGAAGATAGGTTTTCAAGGTTAAATGAACGCGAATTACCCGTGCCTGGCATTTGCCTGCCATTGAGTGTCAGTAAGTTAAACGAGGGACCAAAACCACGCACGGTAATTTGGCTACCTTCGTTGTTACTTCGGCTAATTGTGACACCCGTTATTCTTTGCAAAGACTCCGCTAGGTTAGTGTCTGGGAACTTGCCCATTTCTTCGGCAGATATAGCATCCACAATACCAGAGGCTGCTCTTTTTATATCTTGCGATCGAGCCAAGCTGCCTCTTATGCCGCTGACTTCAATAATTTCAACGGTATCATCAAAGTTTGCACCTTGAGTGCTAGCGTCTTGCGCAATTGCGGGAGTAACCGCCATTGCCCCCATCAACAAAGAGATGGTGGCAGACAATCTATTTTTTGAAAATGTTGTATTTTTCATAGTATTCCTACTGGGTTGACAGGCCCTTTTGCTAACATTTTGCTTGCACTTGTTATTTAATTGCGTCGCAAAAGGGCAATGGTTAATGGGTTCGTTTATCTCAAGACTTAGTCTCTTAAAAACACGACATTGTCTAATCGATAAACGGCGCCAGCACCGGTCTGCCAAAGAGGGAAGACCATTACTACATCAATTGCCGTTACATCTAGTCCTGCATCAGCCAGTGTGAGTAGGTCAAACGTGTATGTTTGCCATTCACCCACAACCGGCTCTGCACCTTCCATGCTATCTGCAAGCGGAAGCTCAGCAAACGAAGTGTTTCCGTTGGCTTCCATCTTCATTAACCACGTAGTTTCACCTGCAGTAGGTGCTACGATTTTCATTTCGAACTGAAACTTACCCGTCGCTAAAATACTTTCTGCATTGTAGGGCGTGCCGGCATCTCGGCTGTAGAAGCCCAAAACAGTTCCATTGTTATCATTAATTCTAAACTCTGCAGTTGCACCGTGTTCAGCATCATCAGTTTCAACAGTCGGTGTTGTGCCACCACAGCAGTCCCATAATGGCCATTGATCGTTGATTTGATCAGCAAATAAAACCATATCTGCGTTATCCATACCCGGATTACCACCGCTTCCGCCGTCACTGCCACCAGCGATATCAGATGGGTTACCAATGTAAACGTTGTCTATACGGTATACCGCACCTGCACCCGTTTGCCATGCTGGGAAGACCATAATCACGTCAATTGCGCTTATGTCTAGACCTGCATCAGATAGTGTCAGTAAATCAAAGGTATATGACTGCCATTCACCAGTGGTCGGTGACACACCCTCTTGAGATGCACTCAAGGGTAATTCAGCAAAAGAGGTGTTACCGTCAGCTTCTATTTTCAACAACCATGTTGTTTCACCCGCAGGAGGTGACATTACTTTCATGTCAAAGCGGAAAACGCCAGTGGTCAAAATTGATGAAGCATCAAAAGGTGAGCCCGTATCTCGGCTGTAGAAACCAAGCACCGTGCCGTTGTTGTCGTTGATTCTAAATTCAGCTACTGCACCGTATTCAGGATCATCCATTTCAACTGTCGGTGTAGTACCGCCGCAACAATCCCATAACGGCCATGCAGGGTTGATATCATCAACAAATACAGCCTCTAGTGGACCAGAAGGAGCTGGGCCTGAAGCATTTGGGTTGTAGAACTTAGCATTATCGATTCGGTAGACTGCACCTGCACCTGTCTGCCAAGCTGGGAAAATCATCACAACACTGATTTGACTGACATCTAAACCTGCATCTGCAAGATCCATTAAATCAAAAGTGTACGTTTGCCATTGACCCACAGTAGGCTCAGCGCCTTCATTAGATGCATTCAACTGAACTTCAGCAAACACATCCGGTGTTTGTCCTTCAATTTTGAGTAACCAAGTCGTTTCACCCGCGGTTGGACTCACTAACTTCATATCAAATTGAAATACACCTTCAGTTAAAATACTAGAAGCGTCAAATGGTGCACCACCATTGCGACCGTCAAATCCAAGTACTGTCCCGTTGTTATCAAGAATTTGGAACTCGGCGACTGTTCCGTATGCTGGGTCATCTTCCACTTCAGCTGGCACAGTGCCACCGCAACAATCCCAAAGCGGCCAATCGGGGTTTTGTCCATCTTCAAAGAGCACGAGTTCGACAGATGGTGCTGCTGAATCTTGTTCAATTTTAAGATTGTCGATGCGATAAACCGCACCTTCGCCCGTTTGCCATGCAGGGAAAATCATGATGACATCAATCGCGCTAACGTCTAAACCTGCATCACTGAGTGTTTGAATAGGGAATGTATATGACTGCCATTGACCTTCAACAGGCGCTTGACCTTCAAGGCTTGCACTTAAGGGTAGTTCAGCAAACGAAGTATTATTATCTGCTTCTACTTTTATCAACCAAGTGGTCGGTGATGTCGTGTCTGATACCACTTTCATATCAAACTTTAAGCTGCCAATTCCGACCATTGCAGATGCGTTGTAAGGTTGACCGCCGTCGCGACTGTTGAAACCAAGAACCGTACCGTTATTATCTAAAATCTGAAATTCAGCGACGGCGCCATAAGGGGCGTCGTCCATAACCACTTCAGGAACAGTACCGCCACAACAATCCCAAAGTGCCCATCCGTCAGCTACGGTGTCTTCAAAGATCGTAATTGGTACGGCTACGTCTGGAACAGGTGGTGTAGGTGAAGGCGCTAACCCTTCTACAAATGCGTCTTCAGGATCATCGTAGCCAGGACGCAGTGTTTCACAACCACGACCAGTATCAGGGTCTTGTGTACATTCGTAAACTCTTACATAGTCAATTTGAAAGGCTTGACCGTCGACAAACGCTGACTCATCAATCCCTCCTAAGTTAGTATTCTCAGGGAAGTTTCCACCGACTGCTTGGTTTAGGATCAAGAAAAAATCTTGGTCAAACGGCGCTTCGTTGTATAGAAACTCTTCTTCACCCGTAACTGGGTTGAATTGAGGCACAAACCAACCTCGATGCTTCAAACCGATTGCTTCACCTTGGCTGTTAAAACGCACATCAGATTGACGTTGCATGGCATACAAATAACCGTTCATATACCAACGGATTTCACCTTGTTGCCATTCAATCGCATAAGTATTGAAGTCGTCAGCAGGGTTCAAATCGTTAGGTGGACGGTAATCCTTGCCAGAGAAAACATTACGAGGAAAATCTTCTCCATAATGAAGTGTTCCGAAAATTCGTGTTTCAGCGACACCGTCTTCACCCACTGTACCTAGGTTGACGGCTTCCATAATGTCAATTTCACCAGACTTTGGCCAACCACCATAAGTAGAGTCGGTGGGCATCATCCAAAATGCAGGCCACGAGCCTTGTCCAGCAGGTAATTTGGCGCGCATTTCGATGCGGCCATACCTAAAATCAGCTTTATTTTGCGAAATAATTCTTGATGAGGTGTAAGGCAGTGGCGCCCCTTCTTCTGCTTGACGCGCCACGATGTTAAGCACACCGTCTTGTAAAAATAGATTATCTGGACTGTCGGTATAACATTGTTTCTCAAAGTTACCGCCGCCCTCACAGTTAATTTCGTAAGTCCAATTGTTTTGGTCAAGCGATGCGCCATCAAACTCATCACTCCATACCATCTCCCAACCTGTTGTTGGAACCGAAGTATCGATTGGCTCTACAGCTGTGTCTGTGGTGATATCTTGGCTACCACAACCAGCAAGTGTTATTGCGAATATCGGCATTAAGCTAAATTTAGCAAGCGATTTCACTTTTTTGTTATTCATGTGTTTCTCCAATTTGGATAGTCATCTGCGTTATGTGTGTAAACGGCTATCCGCAACCCGAAAGTGTGTGTTGGTAACAAAATTATGTTTTTGCTGTATTTTGTTATTTTTTATCCTAAGGGGATGTAAGCGAAATGTTAATAGTAGGTAAGCAAAAATGCGTTGGGTGGGTTTTGACTTGAGATAAAGTGGAAATAGAAGGGATTTGGACACCTAGAATTGATGGTTTAGGCGACTTAAAATTACCCTTAAGACGCCTAAGCCATCGCAATTTTCTAACTAACGTAAATAAGGAAAGCCAACTCTTACCAACTCGTCATCTACAATGGTGATCGTATCATTAAAAAAGTCCAACACTTCCTTATCTGCATCAGAAATATGGTCGAATCTAGAATACTGACTACGCAATGAGGACAACCATGTTGAGTAATATAAGTAGAGCAAACGATATTCCTGTGTGACAAATACTTCTTTGTTTTCAACCAATAGATCAACGTCTTTTGAGTCATACCAATAGAAGCCGTTTGGAGACTGTGCGTTTAACAAGCTAGCAAAATTGCGTTCAAACACATCTGACACATATGTAATGGTCATGTAGGTCGTGCTTGGGTCAAAATGATGATAGTTAAACTTCTTCAACTTATGAAAAGATGAAGAATTAAAACGATACTCAACAACTTTACTTTTCACTAGACCAACCACTTTTGCCTTGGTCATTTTGCGCATACCAAACGAGTACGCCCATAACTTGTTGAAACAAATATAATCAGCATAAAACTTAGTAAAAAGCTCGTACGAAGGAAGGCTCGAGAAGCCTGCAATGTTGTAGTACGAATTAAATCCCTCAACAATGTCTGAAAGCAATTTACTGGCGCTTTCAAGCTTTGAGTCTGAGGATAAGGGAAGACGAAATGGTTTATCTTCACTAAAAGTGCCATTACTCAAAAGATACTCTAAAGGAGAGCCTTTAAATGGTGAGCCACTGTTTTCAGGGGAATCGATATAAAACTTGCCATCATCGACACCATGGCTTGCAAAGTTGGGCATTCCTTTCATGCTGTCTAAATCATCTAGACTGTATGCGTCGGTCTGGCAATAATGAAAACATCCTTGCCCCAACTTCATATAACATTCAGCATGTCTAATCGGTTTGAGCAAATCATCTCTGGCCATCAAATGAGGGTCCAATGAAGTATGCACAAAGGCTTGTTGCTTGCCATCAATTGCATCGCTAATAATACTCTCTAGTTGTGCAATTCTGTTGTCATTAGCAATTTTGACAGCATTGAGCTTACTTTTGTAAATCGTACTGACATCATCGATAAACGCTACGTCAATGTAGTCACTGGCCTGATAATAGGTAAACCGAGCGTTTCTATTTTCATCTGCATTGAGATTGGTGGGTGAAGGCACAATTAAGTTACCCGAGCCTGTTCCGGATGTTTCGATAGTTTTAAACCCAAAGCCAAATGGGTCACTGTCTAGATATTCTTGAACCGCACGCGCTCGATTTTCAGATAGTGTTTGATTATTAGGTTCATCTCCCGACTTGCTTGCACTGCCGACTATTGTCGAAAAAGCACCAGATATATCTGCTCGTGTTTTATCAAACATCAATTTTTTAAGCTCAAAACACGGATAGTTTGCATTCTCTCGTAGTGCTTTTTTTGAAGCGTCCCATTCACTTGCCGTTTTTGGAAACGAAATTGTGGGATGACGCCACCAAGACTGCGCATTCGCGCCAGTGATATAATGCTCCTTAAGATTAGTGGCAAGTGAAGCATTGCGCGAAGCGGCGCTTTTTAGTAGGTGCGTAAACTGTTGGCCAAAGATTTTGTCTTTTTCAGAAGACTTAAGGTTGACAAAAAAAGGCGATGAATAAAGTTCATAGTGCCGAGATGAGCTAGTTTGATTACTCTGGGCCCAAAACGGCTGAATAACAAATTCAAGTAGGCCATTAAGCGCTTGTTTGTGATTGTCCGTTAAGACTGTGTCGTTGGTCGCAAAGTTATATAGAATAAAGCTATGGTAGGTGTGCTTTCGGTACTTTGCGCCACCCAACCATTCCAAGGCATCGATCTGGATGTGCAAGGTATCGTCATTAGAGAGGTCTTTCCACTGCACATAAGATCTTAGTTTAGAGTTGCGAATCGTCTTTTGCAGTTTGGCACTAAAGTCGCTCAATACTTTTTTATGTGTCGCATTAAGGCCATTGACAAGTTGGTCAGCGTGATCAGTCATTTTACTATCCTCCCTCTGACAAAAAATGAATATGCGGGTTGGTTGAAGGTGAGCCTGTGTAAACATGTGATACAACTTTTCCGTGTTGATCACACAGTTTTAAAAACTCCCCTGAGTTGTTCAAAATAGCAATGACTCGACCTTGATATTCTGCAACCCAATTGTATTTTCGGCCTGGCACCTTACCAATGTACAAACGATAATCGCTATGGGCTCTCACTATCCTGCGCTTAACAAATGTATATTTATGCCCATAAGCATCCTCAAGCGTCCAATCACCGATATCAATATCTTTATCAGTCGCATTGGAAATAACGACGCTCTCTTTGTTATCTAAATCTAGCTCTCTGGCGCGTTTATGATCGTTTCCAGCAGCATCAAATACACTTTTTTGCAGATTGATATAGACAGAGTTACTTGGGTGGCGACGGTACTTTTTACTGGCATAAAACTGTACATACTTATTCACCGTATTATTGCCCAATGAAGAAGCACCAATAACCGACAACACTAATTGGTTTTCGCCCTCTTTTACCCACTCGCTATCAAGGTGAGTACTGAGTTTATTATTCTCGATTTTAAACTGGTCTAGCGGAAGTGCTTTACCATTTAACAAAGCGGTGATTTGAACCGTACTTTGCTCTGAGGGTTTATAACTTCGTTTCAGCCAGTCCACATAACCAGTGGTATCGAAATTAACATTGGGTTTCTGACTTTGCTGAACTAGCTTTTGCAAATCAATTGGGATTTGCGTATTTAGCACTTTCTTAACGTCCAACTGGTCAAAATCAAATTCTAAATAGACGTATTTACCCATCATGGGCAGTTGATCTATGCTTGCATCAATTTCAAGCGGACTATTTATTTTTATATCGCTGTTTGATAATTGCGTATTTAACGCTAGGTTTTCCAAATGCTCAGCTTTACTGACTTTAAGCTCATTTAGAATTGGCTGATAGAGTTTTTCTCTCGAATAATTTAGCTCGAGTGATTCACTGATAGTCGCCAGATTTTGCAATTGCGTCTGCATGACACTGCGACTTGTTTGCCAACGTTGTTCTCTCGTTTTTCCGTCTTTTACCGTGACCTTGTCTATTTCAGTTTGTAATGAAGCATTAAATACACTATTGGTGATGTGGTCCCTGATCTGGCTAGCATTTAAAACTTTCACTCGACTATTTGAATCAACCCATGTATTCAAGTCCACATTGGAAAGACGGGTCAAGGCCTTACTTTGCATAGTAAGAATGACTTCTTCTGCGGTCGCAATATCGAAGTTAAAAAATGGTAATGAATTTAGGAACTCTGCGGCTAGATCGCCCAACCATTCTAAAAAGTTTTCGTCTAAGTTGTTTTTCAAACTGGTAAAAAAGTCTTTTATGGCTTGTTCCGCTAACGCCATCGCATCACTAGCAGCACTGACCAATTCGTTTGCTAGTCTTGCGAGTTCTTCACCTGCTTTTTTGAGAATTGCTTTAATATCCTCAATTCGCGCATCAATGTAATCAATGATTGCAACAACCGCATCATAAATGGCTTGAATCACTTCAGAGATAGGTTTAAACAGTAACAAATACAGGATCTTTAAGATGTATTGCGCGCTTTTGAGCGGAATAGTCAGCAAAAACGCCTTAAACTGAACCAGTCCAATTTCAGCCAATACTGGAATAAGCGATTGCAGTGTTTCAAATACCTCTCCGTTGATAAACGAACAGGTCATCAACATTTCCATGCGTTCAATCGCGTTTTCGTTCACATCAATTGCACCGAAATCAAAACTACTGCCAGCAGGCTCTGTAATGAGTTGTTCGATGCCCTCACCTATTTGACTGATTCGGCTATCGGTCCAAGTTTCACTGCCAAAGGCTCCTTTTGCAACGATAAAAATTTCTCTTAAAAACAGCCGTGTCTCTTGCACCAAGGCAGCTTGCACATCGTCATCAAACTCCAAGCGACCGCCAAAAGGAACAAGTTCGCTAATTTTGTCTTCAATAGAATCGATGAAATCATGCGCCATGTAGGCAAATTCAGGATTACTGACACCTGAAATCATTTTGTTTAAGTTTGCTTCTGAGGTTTCAACCGAGTGAGTAAGCAGTACTTGCGTCACAAAATTGATATTTTTTGCCAAGAACCTGATCAGATAGAGATTTATCAGTTGTTCGATAATTGCTTGTTTTTCTTGTGCGGTAAGCTTTTTAGGCGGTTGGCCGTCGCTTCTTGGTGGCTGCTCAGGTGGATTTTTGACTTTTGTTTCATCGATCAGCAACACTTTCAAAGCAGGTATAATAACGTTAGGTAAGCCTTCAAGTGTATCGACAAATACAATGTTAAAGTATTCCTCGCCAATAGTATCTTTATCGACGTGCGCCTTGACTGATGTGTTGATTGTAGGAACGATATAGTCCTTTAACACAGTCTCTAATACATCAAAACCAAACAACAATAGCTCATTATCCGCTTTCGATTTCTTATCATCAGAACGGTCTTTAAACAGCAGCGTTAATGCTTCACCTAGGGTTCTACCACTGTCGTGGATCACTTTTAAAATCGCGCGTGTCACTTCCCCCGTTTGACCGAGATTATTGAGTAAAAAGTCAACAAAATCGCCTTTTTCTAAATACTCGAATACCTTATTGTTATC
This sequence comes from Glaciecola sp. KUL10, assembly GCF_003203515.1. Taxonomy (GTDB): domain Bacteria; phylum Pseudomonadota; class Gammaproteobacteria; order Enterobacterales; family Alteromonadaceae; genus Glaciecola. The sequence continues at coordinate 431,754 of NZ_BGNG01000003.1, forward strand.
TAGTTGGTTGATTGTCTTATTAGTTACCCTCTTATACTCGTCTAAAATCACCGCATCAGGTTTAGCAAAATCTGCTTTATCTTCTTCATCACTTCCCAAGTAAATCATAAGGTGGCAATAAGTCATCAGTTGAGTAATGTATTCAACGCCTGGGTAGTTGATGGTTTGCATTATTTTTATGATTTTGCTCATGACCACCAATGTTGCCGCAAAATCTTTCGCGGTTTGTACTGCTTCAATCAACGCGATTACATCTTTACTGAGCTGAACAAGCATGTCTACTTGTTGCTCATCAATGCCTAGGTTGTCATCTAAATATTGATTTAATTTATCCAGTTCACCTCTAAGTGCGTTTTCGTAGGCTTCAATAAAATCGGCAATGAGCTTAGAAACTATCGCATCCAAAAGCACTTGCATGCTCAAGCTTCGTTTTTCTACCAGCGTGTTGCTCGCACAGACAATCACAAGCCCCAAGACTAGCTTAAGTACTTCCATACTGACTTCGATAGTTTTGCGCTGATTGGGGTTATTACTGATGGCTTGGTCTCTGACTTCATCAAACACGAGGTTAATCGCGTTATAGTAAAAACCGTTCAAATCGGTAAATCTGAGTTTTGCGAATAATTCAGTGCCTGAGCCATAGAAAAACGCGGCTTCGGCACTTGTCTTAAAATCAAATCCTGCTTCTTGCCCCTCTCTGGCGATTAAGGTGCCTTTACATACCAGTTCCGCGATTGCGGTAAATCCGACTTGTGCGTTTGCTTCGACGCCAACACCAATTTCAATTTGTTCAACAAATAGTTTAAAGACGTCAACGACCAAGGGCGAATCAACGTTATTTTGAACGTTATCAATAATCGCCTCCATACTCAGGCCGAGCTCTAAACGGGCGCGAATATAGGCTTTTATATATGCGCGGACCGCAACAATAAGACCAATATCTCGCGTGGCATCAGGAGACATTTGAGCAGCGACTTGTAAACCACCTTCGATACCGGCTTCAACATCTAATACCGCTTTTACATATTCGCCAAGGTTTGCAGATAAGCCTGCTGACGCTAGCACATCAGCTTCGAGTGATAAGTTAATGCCATGGCAAAATTCTGCGCCTAGATTAAAGTTGTAGCCAAGTTGAGCATAAGCCATGTCGTTATTGGCTTTGATTTGACCATTTTTGGAGAGATCGAGCAGTTGAGTAGACACAATATACACTTCCCTATGTTAATAATGACCGATAAATTCTGGTCAACTTTTAAGCTATTGTAAAGTGCAACTTGTATGTTTTTTGTTCTTTTTTACCAGCAGTAATTTAGTCAATTGAAAAATAATCAAATATGCGTTTAGCGAAAGGCTACGAAAGTCTTTCACCAAACTTGAATAAAATAGCATCACCCTCTTCCATTTTTTGCCAGGTTTCATCTTGAGTAAGTGGCTTTGTAGAGATAACTGTCACGACGTCGTTATCAGTGGTTTCTTTTTGAAAATCAACCGTCATTTCAGCATCAATCAGTGTTGCTTTGCCAAAGGGTGCTTTGCGCGTTATCCAATGCAAATGATTAGTACAGTATGCCAGTAAATAAACACCATCAGTTAACATCATGTTGTAAACGCCAAGCGCCTTTAATTGAGCGCATAATTTTGCAATAAACTTGAAAACAGATTTCATATTGCGCGGTTTTGTCTTGCCATATTTTTCAAATATTTGGTCGAGTATCCAACAAAAAGCTCGCTCACTGTCTGTCGTCCCGATAGGGATATGAAATTTAATTGGCAAGGCCTGCTTGTAACCGGTCAATTGCCCGTTATGGGCAAATGTCCAACTCTGCCCCCACAGTTCACGTGTAAATGGATGAGTGTTCTCTAGACATATTCCTCCCCGATTAGCCTGTCGAATATGGCTGATCACCGTTTTACTTTTGATAGGGTAATCTTTGATAAGCGTTGCAATAGCAGAATCACAACTAGGCTGAGAATCTTTAAAGTTTCGACAACCTTTACCTTCATAAAAAGTAATTCCAAAACCATCTTTATGCGGGCCCGTTCGCCCACCACGCTCCATGAGTCCGCTGAAACTGAAACAGATATCAGTAGGCACATTTGCACTCATGGCTAATAGTTCACACACTTATTACTTCTCGCCTTAATTAATCTTATGAGAATTTCGAAAAGATAATAGTGTTGCATGTGGTGGCAGAGTTGTTAAGGCTTTTATTGAACTAACCCTATGTAACGACTGCGATATAAAAACCTGAAATTCTCGTTTGCACTCGTTTAACTTACTAAGAACAAGTGTAAAAAAATCGTCTGCGTGTAATATACGGGCACTCTTTCGGTATTGGATTTGGCAGGAATAAACGGTTAGTAATGAGAGCGGAACAATTGACATGACTTTCATAAAATATCCTAGTTGTCCCTGCCCAAGTAAGCCCTGATTGATGAAATTAAACCTTCATTATTAAATGTTAAAACGTCAACGACATAAAGCACTTTGGTCCCATTAACAATAATCCTAAGCTCTCCCGAGACTGAATTTTTTCTGGTTGTTTGAATTTAGATTCTCTGTAACCTGTAATAAGATCTCTTCGTCCTTAATACGCGGTCAAGTAAGAGCGAAGCGACAGAGCCCAACGTGTTACTGTCCCACCGAGCCTGCGAGCGGCTTAATGTGATTGTTAGGCGGCGTGCAGCTCTATTTGCTGCACGTTATCCAAGTTGATGTTTTGCTTTGCCTGCCAAAGTTCATAGTTGCCTTGCATACTAACCCAACTCTCAGGGCTGCGCCCTAATACCCTTGACAACCTTTAGATTTGCGCCTTCTCGATTCGCTTTACAACAATGAATACAAAGGTGCAGCAGCATATTCTCCATCGGTAATGCTCAAAACATCGCTACATTGGCCTCCCAAATGATAAATTCTGCAGTCTCATCGCTCCAGTATGAGTCCCAACAAGCGGAGCGGAAGAACTTTACTGGTTTGTTAGGTGACATTGCTGTTTAAACCTGCCATAACCCACTTTGAATGGGTCCGAACATCAATACTGCGCACTGTCCTCGACCCGAAATTTCCATTGGAGGGACTGCGACCTGTGCGCCGGAGTTTTTTGCCGCCTCAACTGCTTTCACAATATTCGAAACGAGATAGTATGGTCTAGAAGTAGGTTCTTCGGTCTCATGCAAAGGTGCACGCACGCCAAGCAGCGTTCCTCCGTTCAAAAGGTTGGCAGTTCGAGCGCCACCCAACTCTGGAATAGCATCACTAAATGATACGCCCAACGTTTGAGAATAAAAGTCGCAAACCTGATTGACATTTGAAGTCACAATTTCCAAGTAATGAATTCGACCTTCTGACATAAGACTTTCCTTTCAAATAATCTAAAGAGTTTAAGTTTACACCTGTCACCTAACATCACAATAACCGGCGCAGCTTTGCTGCGTCTGGCGCCGTAGGCGCGTAGTTAATTGTTTTGCTATGTGATTGAATCACTTTCTGCCAAGTATTCTTAGGATTCTCAAAAACAAATTGATGATATCCATGTATAGAGCTGCAGCACTATCTACAGCGTTATCAAGTGTCTTAGGTATTTGATTTGCTCTACCCCAGTCGTAGCCGATATAGCCACAAAATATCACCGCTACCGCCCAATCAATCCAGTCGTGATGGATACCGAGCACGAATATCTGAAACAACTCAACCACTAATACAGCTAACAACGCTACGGTTAAAGCCCCAGAAATTTTTTGGAAAAACTTCGGGTAAACTGAACCAAGAATCATCATTACCAGTGTTACGCCAGCAGTTATACGAATTGCCTCAATCACTAATGCCTCATTATACCGAGACACAACCATATTTACGATTAAGCCGAAAGGAACCACTACAAAGTTGTACCCCACGAAACTGATAAGAGGTTTTTCTGAGGAATTAAATAAATACACACCAAAAAAACAGGATGCCAAATAGCCAATAAAAAATACCCAGGGATTAATGACCCACAGCGATTCAGGCGCTACGTTTACAACTAACAACCAATTTACGAAAAACCCCCAGAACAAACAGAACCCTATAGTAATGTTGTAGATTGCAGGACTTATCAGTGCGCTACTTGTGGATTTTCTGTTAAAAACATCAGACTCGAGCATAGATATTAATTCCTTCTTTGTTTCACC
>NZ_BGNG01000004.1 GCF_003203515.1 Glaciecola sp. KUL10
CTTAAGCCGAGTTGCTGCCTATCGGCGAGATTATAGAGCGTTATAGGAAAGCCCAATTCTCAAGCGAGTGATTACACTAAATAGATCATTATCAAGTTTAAATATAAAAACTTGTCCATCTTTCAAAGATCTAAAGACTTGTCTAAGGCTAAGTCACAACGAAACCTATTTGATTTATTTGAACAGTTTTGAAGCAGAAAAAATGCAGTACACTGTTCCACCCGACGGTTCAGGAGTATCCGCAATAGCGACGATTGCTCTGAACAAAAGTTCTGAGATTGCTCTTTTTGAACTAGTTGCTGAAAAAGCCAAAAATACTGTTAATGAAAGATGGTCCGTTTGCACTGTTGGAGGTTGTAATGATTATACAGTTAGAAGGATATGTACTTAATGATAATAGGGTTTAATCCAGTAGTTATGACAATTTTAGTGGGGGTTTTGTCAGGTCTTATATTTCGACTCATAGAGTCAAATTCAACCGGTATAAGCTTTAGGAAATTGGTTTTAATAACGATTGGAATGTTGGCGTTCCAAATGTTTTTAGCAATTATTACGTTTGAACCACCCGCTGGACGTAAAGAGTTAGACTCATTTTCTCTAGATTTAGTTTTGTTGTTAATGATACTTATTATTCATCTTCCATCATTTGGTGTAGGTTGTGTGATTGGTAGGTCAATCAAAAAATATAGAACAAGCAAAATGAGAGTTGATACTTAATTACAAAGCAAATCCTATGTTTTGAGTTGGTAGCTTCTTTTAAAATTTTTAGATTAATGAAGCCCCTTTTAAAGTTTATCCAATGGCTTGAAAGGGGTTTCATTTACTTGCTTTCAAAATATGCCTTCTGCTTTTCCGCCTCCCTAAAAGCATTTTTATCCTAAATGAATCAAATTTCGTTCACATAGATGCCACTTTCTATTGCTTAACGCTGCTAAATCAGGCACATTATCGCGTGTGACGACAATCAGATTTCAAAGAGCATCTTCGCAGCCTTATACGAATGTTAAGTAAAATAAATAACATCTAGTATGAAATGGCTTTCGCGAGGGCGCAGGTATATGTATTCCTAAACCCTCTAAATGAGGGTTTTTTGCGTTTTAATGCGTGGTTTAAAAGCATTGCTTATAATTAAACGCCCCTCATATGTTCTCAGTTATATATCGAGTTAAAGATAAAGCTCGATTATTAAAATGAATCAGGAGATTCAGATGCCAAAATTACGTTCCGCTACTACGACCCAAGGCCGCAATATGGCAGGTGCCCGTGCTTTATGGCGCGCAACAGGCATGACCGACAATGACTTTCACAAACCGATAGTTGCGGTCGCTAACTCATTTACTCAATTTGTTCCTGGTCATGTACATTTAAAAGACATGGGACAATTGGTTGCAAGAAGCATTGAAGCCGCTGGTGGTGTTGCAAAAGAATTCAACACGATTGCGGTCGATGACGGCATTGCAATGGGACACAGCGGGATGCTTTACAGCTTGCCATCACGCGAAATTATTGCTGATGCAGTTGAATATATGGCAAATGCGCATTGTGCAGATGCATTGGTGTGTATCTCAAACTGCGACAAGATCACTCCAGGCATGCTAATGGCAGCGATGCGTTTGAACATTCCGGTTGTGTTTGTTTCTGGCGGTCCAATGGAAGCGGGCAAAACGAAGCTTTCTGATCAAATTATAAAACTCGATCTTGTTGATGCAATGGTCGCGGCAGCGGATGAAAATGTGTCTGATGAGGACACCAGCGAAATTGAAAAGTCAGCTTGCCCAACCTGCGGTTCTTGTTCGGGCATGTTTACCGCCAATTCGATGAACTGTTTAACTGAAGCCTTGGGCTTATCGTTACCGGGTAACGGTTCGATGTTGGCAACGCATGCCGATCGCGAACAGTTGTTTAAACGCGCGGGACAAGAAATTGTGCAATTGTGCGAGCGTTGGTATAAACACGATGATGCATCAGCCCTTCCGCGCAACATTGCTAACTTTAATGCCTTTGAAAATGCAATGAGCCTTGATATTGCAATGGGCGGCTCAACTAACACCATCTTACATCTATTAGCAGCCGCTATCGAAGGTGAAGTTGAATTCACTATGGCTGATATCGATAGATTGTCTCGTAAAGTACCGCATTTAAGCAAAGTTGCTCCGGCAACGCCGCAATATCACATGGAAGATGTTCACCGAGCAGGTGGTGTAATGGGGATCTTAAATGAGCTAAACAAAGCGGGTTTATTGCATGCAGACAACCCTCATGTGCTTGGCAAAACCATGGGCGAAGTGATTGGTGAGTGGGACATTACTTCTGGCAACAATGAAGACGCCGAGTTTTTCTATCGCGCAGGCCCTGCAGGTATTCGCACGACTAAGGCATTTAGCCAAGACTGTCGTTATCCAACGGCTGATACAGACCGGGAAAAGGGTTGTATTAGAAGTGTCGAGCATGCATACAGCCAAGAAGGTGGGCTGGCAGTGTTATTTGGAAACCTTGCTGAAGATGGCTGCATCGTTAAAACAGCCGGTGTCGATGAATCTATCCATGTATTTACTGGTCCAGCGCGTGTTTATGAAAGCCAAGATGATGCCGTAAAAGGTATTTTGGAAGATGAGGTTAAAGCAGGGGAAGTTGTGGTTATTCGCTACGAAGGACCAAAGGGTGGACCAGGCATGCAAGAAATGCTTTACCCAACCTCGTATCTTAAATCAAAGGGTTTAGGGAAAGAGTGTGCATTGATCACTGACGGACGATTCTCTGGAGGAACCTCAGGTCTTTCAATCGGCCATTGCTCGCCAGAAGCAGCTTCTGGCGGCGGCTTAGCCTTAGTCGAAAATGGTGACACGATTGCCATTGATATTCCAAACCGCAGCATGAATTTAATGATTTCTGATGAAGAAATGGCAAAGCGAAGAGACGCGATGCAAAACTCAGCCAAGCCATGGAAGCCAAAAGATCGCGTGCGCGAAGTCAGTACGTCATTGAAAGTGTTCGCCATGTTAGCAACCAGTGCCGATAAAGGTGCGGTGCGCGACCCATCTAAGATTGACTATTAATGAGTGTTTCAGATTACCAGTACCTAACTAAGATTTTGACTGCGCCTGTTTACGAGGCAGCAGTCAATTCTGAGTTAAACTACATGCCGAGTTTGTCATTGTCTTTGGGCAATAGTATTTACTTAAAGCGAGAAGATCAGCAAGCGGTTAAATCGTTCAAACTGCGGGGGGCTTATAACTGTATTCGTCAGCTATCGAGCGAACAGAAAATGCGAGGTGTCATCGCAGCGTCTGCTGGTAATCATGCTCAGGGCGTTGCTTATGCAGCAAAAGCCTTAAATATAAAAGCAACGATTGTCATGCCTGAAACGACGCCAGAGATCAAAGTTGCTGCTGTTAAGCGCTTTGGTGGCAGTAACGTCAGTGTTGTTCAGCATGGCACCAGTTTCGACCAAGCAAGCGCAATGGCAGCCGAGCTTTGTGAACAGCATGGTTATTCGATGATCCCTCCGTTTGATCATCCAGACGTGATCGCCGGACAAGGCACGATTGCAAAAGAGTTACTAGAGCAAAACCCAGATTTAGAATACGTATTTATTGCGGTTGGCGGTGGTGGGTTGATCGCAGGTATGGCGGTTTATATCAAGCAGATTCGACCCGACATTAAGATCATCGCGGTGGAATCAGAAGAATCAGCTTGTTTACTTGAAGCTGACAAAGCGGGTAAACGAGTCACACTACCTAGCGTGGGGATTTTTGCTGACGGTGTCGCAGTTAAAACGATAGGCGAAGAACCGTTTAGACTGTGTCAGCTGCATGTTGATGAATTCATGACTGTGAGTAACGACGAAATATGCACGGCTATCAAAGATATTTTTGATGACACAAGAGTCATTGCCGAACCAGCAGGTGCTCTATCTGTTGCAGCTATTAGAAAGTATTCAAAACAGCATAAGCTATCAGATAAAAAATTGGCTGGCGTGCTATGTGGTGCGAATATTAACTTTCATACACTGCGCTATGTGTCAGAACGCTGCGAGCTAGGTGAGCAAAAAGAAGCTATTTTTGCAGTTAAAATTCCAGAAACTCAAGGTTCATTTAAAACATTTTGTGGTTTGCTCGGCGGAATAACGATTACCGAGTTTAACTATCGCTATGCCAATGAAAATCAAGCGCATGTTTATGTCGGTGTCAAGCTTAAGCGAGGTCGCAGTGAATTCGAAAGTTTAATGGCCAAGTTGCAAGACAATGGTTATACCTGCTGCGATATGTCAGAAAACGAAGTTGCTAAGCTTCATTTGCGTTACATGGTGGGCGGTAAGCCACACAAGCAACTCAATGAGCGTTTATTTTCGTTTGAATTCCCAGAGTACCCTGGCGCGCTGATGCATTTCTTGAATAATTTAGGTGAAGACTTCAATATTACGCTATTCCACTACCGTAATCATGGTGCGGCGGAAGGCATGGTCTTAAGTGGATTCGATATTCCTGAATCGCAAAAAGCATTATTTGAAGAGCATGTGAGTAATCTTGGATTTAACGTAAAAGAACACATAGATAACCCAGCTTACGAGTTTTTCTTAGCGTCTGATTGAATCTCAGGTCATCTCCAAATTGTCACGTCATCTCCGCATCAGCGGAGATTTCCTCAATACACCCTCATGGTTTAATCAACAGCGAGGCAGGTCAAGCAGATACAAGCCGACGCTGGTATGACGATGCTCTTGCCGTTATAACACCCAGAGAATAAAACCTATTTCTCAATCTTCTCCAAATGCTGAACAATTTCAGGCCACACCAGCGGCGTAATTACCTCTTTCAGCGCCATACTATCTTCAGAAAACTCAAGCGTCCCATCATCTAAGGTGGTGAGTAATTTATTCTCGCGTAGTGCATTCACAAATGTACCAAGCACATTTTTGTCGTAAAACTCAGGCGAACTCATGCCATACAGGCTTGAAAGTCTTTCAGCGATAATCGTACTTTGTTTTTCCAACTGCGAGCGACCTAATGATTTATGCATTTCAAGCACGCGAAGTACGACTGCGTAGCGCTGCCAAGTTTCTTGCATCACACGGCTAAGCAACCAAACTGAATAGAACTGCTTTTGTTTAGGTTCAGGTGTTGTCAGCATTTTACCGGCTTGCAAAAGCATACCCTTTGACTTCATGGAAGATATTAGTTTCTCTGTGTAAGCAATTGCCTCATCTACGCTGAAGTGCATAAATGATTCTTTCTTAAGTAAGGGATACAGCCGCTGAACCGTTTCTAATATATCTGACTTTTCTACTTTCTTTTTTGAAAACACTAACGCAGCGATCAAGCTAGGGAGTGCAAACAAGTGAATAATATTATTTCGATAGTAGGTGAGCATCACTGCATTATCAGGTTTGGTCGCTACCATGCGACCGTAATCATCGACACTTTGCTCAAAACGTTTGAGCGCAAGTGTGGTATTGACCAGCGTTTGAGTATCTTCATCAGGTATAGTTGAATCCTCACTGTAGGGCGCTTCTCGCAACAGGCTTAAATAGTCATCAAGTGCATTTACTAACTCAGTTTCACTCATAATCTGAGTTTTTGAAGACAGAAGGCATAAAGACACTAACGCTGTACCGTTTAATGCTGCTGCGCGGTTAATTCTAGTCATTACTGTATCTGCTAGTTGATTAACAGCAGGTGTTAGCCACGATGGTTTTTTATCATCATTGGTATCAGTGTCACGCCAATTTTCAACGTGTTCATCCAAAAATTGGTTGATCTGCAAGGGTTCGCCAAAATTCACAAAGCCATGACCGTAGTTTTTTAGCTTGCGGATAGCAGAAAATACTTGAGCAGGAGACTCCTTCTTTTTCCCTTTTCCTTTTAGTTCCTTTTGATAACTCTTAACTTCCATAACATGCTCGTAGCCTAAATAGACAGGCACAATCGATACAGGTCTGTTGATACCTTTGAGCGCCGCTTGTAAAGTCATCGCTAGCATACCTGTTTTAGGAGGAAGCAAACGGCCCGTTCGGCTTCTGCCTCCCTCTGGGTAGTATTTGACTGAGTAACCTTTATTAAAAAGTAATTCTAAATATTCTCTAAACACCGCTGTATATAGTTTGTTTCCGGCGAATGAGCGACGCAAAAAGAAAGCTCCACCTCTTCTGAAGACTTTTCCGATGGGCCAAAAATTAAGGTTAATGCCGGCTGCAATATGCGGTGTCACTAACCCTTCGTGATAAATGACATAGGTAAGTAGTAAATAATCCATATGCGAACGGTGACACGGAACATAGATAATCTCATGCCCATTTTGAGCAAGCTCTCTAATCCGGTGTGAGTGACCGACATTAATTCCATTGTAGATTTTGTTCCAAATTCGACCCAGTAAACGGTCACCGATTCGTATAAGGCCTTCGCGATAATCTGCTGCTATTTCATTAATATAACCAACTGCTCTTTTCTTTGCTTCGTCTGCACTAATGGATTTTTGTCGGCTCTCTTCTAGCATAGCTGCTTTGACCGCATCTGAACCTAGTAAAGAGTTTCGCAACGTGACACGTTCAAGAAGCATTGGCCCAGTTAATGTTTGGCGCTTACGTTGGAAGTGAGTGCTCGCAACCCTGACAAGTTTTTGTGCAATCTTTTTATCCGACCCATGAAGTTGGGACATTTGTTGAGTGGAAACGGCTTTACTGTAGCTAACAAAATTATCACGGCCTAAAAATAACACGATGAAGAGCTTTCGAAGCCAACTAGGTGATGCGCGATCAGCGAGCAGTTGCGCAAAGCCTGAAGGCTTATCATTGCCAGCAGCTCGTCCCCAGCTAATAAAAACTGGTATAACTTGAAGGTCTAACTCAGGATTTTCACGATGAATGTGAAACAACTGCGTGAACGTATCTTCAATAGATGTTTTCTTTACTTTGCGGGTAAAGAGCGTTTGCGGACGGTTTAGAAAATAAGTGCGTTTGTGTTCTGCGCCTAGAAACTCAACACTACTTTGTGGATCCGGCAACCCCAGGCTTTTTGTAGATAACCTCAGTGCAACTTGATCCGTAAATGAAGCTGTTTGGACGAGATAGAGTATGGGCTTGGACTTTTCAACTCCAAGCTCGGTTTCAATATTAGCCGGTATACTCTTAACCGAAATAAGCCATCTTACTGGAAAAGCAAAAACTTGACGGAAGAATGCACGAATGCGCATCACAAGACCCTTATTAACAAATAAAAACTTGATGATCATAGCATTAATCACCCATTAGTCAGCAACCCTAGCGTAACAATTTATGTGTAAATCATTGATTTGTGTGTTGCGCTTTGCAAGATGCTGTATATAATCACATGTAACTGTATAGAAAAACAGGCTGTTTATGCGTCCATTAACTCCGCGCCAAGAAGAAGTTTTAAACCTGATTAAATCCACGATGATTGAAACAGGAATGCCACCTACCCGTGCAGAAATTGCCAGGCAGCTAGGATTCCGCTCAGCTAATGCTGCTGAGGAGCACTTAAAAGCACTCGCTAAAAAAGGTGTCATTGATATTATTCCGGGTACCTCTAGAGGGATAAAACTCAACTGCGCTTTAGAGGATGAAGTTGAAGAGGGTTTACCGCTTATAGGAAGAGTGGCTGCTGGTGAACCTATTTTAGCGACTGAGCATGTTGAGTGTCATTATAAAGTCGACCCTGACTTGTTTAAGCCCCACGCAGACTTTCTTCTCAAGGTCAGCGGTATGAGTATGAAAGACATTGGTATAATGGATGGAGACTTGTTAGCAGTTCATAAAACGACAAGTGTGCAGAATGGGCAAGTTGTCGTTGCTCGAGTAGACGAAGATGTCACTGTTAAGCGTTTTGAAAAACGCGGGAGTGAAGTGATGCTTCATGCTGAAAATGAATCTTTTAACACAATAAAAGTCGACCTTGCTTCTCAATTTTTTAATATTGAAGGGATTGCAGTTGGTGTGATTCGCAATTCAGATTGGATGTAGATTAAGCTAAGTGTGTATGCCTGAGCGGACTGAATAAGACCGCTCAGGCAGTTATATTATTCAAACAGTTATACCTAAATTGTACAAGTTCAATTCCGAAACTTGAGTCTCTATTACAAATTCATTTGATACCCATACAGAAATCAAGCGTACCATACCACCATGTTGACAACTCACTAAGTCCATGATGAAGGCGGTGATGAAGAATATGGCAGCACAACATCGTGTAACTCGTCGGCTCCCTCTTTTTGCCATTCATCGACATCCTGAATCAAAGGTTCGACATTATTTCAATGGAGGATTCCAGTGTAGATTATCGACTCGAAACTCGAGCGGGTGGCCAGTCCTATTTTTGGTCACACAATGAAATTCATGATGATAATGATATCAACAATAACATGCAGCCGCAGTTGGAAAAAATATTTGGTGGTATTGAATCCGGAACTGAGGCCGAGATCATTCCTGTCCTCTTTGGTCGCACCGTCAAGGTCGCCCGATTGAATGAGCGGTGCGCTTGGTTTGACTTTTCAGAGTTGTGCTACCAACCGCTCGGGGCGGCGGATTATATTTCCCTCTGCTGCCGATTTCCGGTCATCATCATAGAGCGCGTTCCCCAACTGGACGCCAACCATCTCAACGAAGCGCGACGGTTCGTGACCCTCATTGATGCGTGTTATGAAGCTCGCACCCGCTTGGTGCTGGCAGCACAAGTCCCGCTCGACGAATTGTTTATTGATTTTGAAGCGCAGGTCGAAAGCAGTGACGGCGACGGAGAATTAGTTGTCAGTGAAAAGGGAGGGAACTCGAGTTCCTTTGCAACGACCATGATTCGCACCAAAGCGGGAGAATACTATGAGTGGTCAGCGACGGGTCGAATTGGTGTGTCACTGGCACAATTTTCGTCCGCCAATGATCTCGCCTTTTCCTTTAGACGAGTTGCGTCTCGGTTAGTAGAAATGGGTGGAAAAGAATGGGGACGGAAATGACGAAGGGTTTATATCATGCAAACCATCGCACATACAGCAGAGTAGGACTTTGAGTTAGGCTGTGTCGCAAAAGTGGCAGGCTTAAGTCTCCATGCAGGTGTCTTTATGATTAACCAACCAGATATATGTAAACTCGAGTTGGGAATGACGTTTCTTCGTAGAAGATTATGGGGTGTAGTATCCTTAAAACGCTCCAACTCATAGGTCCAGCACTTTTCTAAGCCGCAATTTCCGCTTTGTCTCACTAACTCCACTTTGTTTTTACAAAATGCTCACAGTTAACAAATGCGATTGGAGAAGCTGGCCAAATCATACAAACGTGCCCACGTGGCTTTTATCTCCGTAAAAACTTTACCAATGCTATTTTAGAAAGAGCTTTCTCTGGCGAGTGAAATTCAAGCAACGCAATTAGGCTACTCCATTCGTCATCGTTTTGATTAAAATTGGGTGAGAGAAACGGGGCATATTTGACACACGTAAACACATAAGCAATATTTTTTTACGGACCGAGTGACTATGAAAATAAAAATCGTCATTAAATTTGTTAAATCCTGTTTAGTTTTGCTGTCGTTTGTTTGGAGTATCTATTCAAACGCTGCGTTCATACAAACCGATGTATTACGCATCGACGCCAATATGAACGTAAGCAATGTAAATAGCTTTGTGTCGAGCATTACCCAAAACAGCGACATAAGCTCGGTAAGAGACTTTCACCACATGGGAAATGGCCGTTACTTTGCATTGACTAACAATGGATTGTTTACAAACGGTTCTGAGGCAACGGCATTGAATCAAAGAATTTCTAATGCTTCGGCAGGAGGTCAAGCTACTGAAATCTTCTCTACTTGGACCACAAACCAATTAATGTGGATCCGTGCTGGAACAGAAGTACTTCAAATTGACCAGAATTTTAATGTAGGTAACGTCGATTCGTTTTTAAACTTTTTGGGCATTTCAGATTCGGCCGACGTTGTTGACTATCATAGAACCCTATTGGGTACGTATCATGTGATTGCTAATGAGACCTACTACACAAATGGCTCTAGTAATGCCAACAACACTTTTCTATCAAGGACTCAGGGACAACAAGCGTTAGATTTCTTCGGCGATTACAGAAGGGATATCTGGATACAAACGGCATCCGATTTTTTCGTTGTCAACGAGACCAACGTTTCCAGTGCTGCGAGTGCGGCCGGTTATTTTCAAAGTGTAGAAAACATTACTGTGTCCGACGTACTTGATCATGGGAGGTTCGATAACGGAAGGACGATCACCCTTACCGACAAAGGCTTGTTTTCTAATCTGTATGGCGGGGACCGAGGAAACGATATCATGAATCAGCGAATTGCCGCAGCAAGCGGCGGCGGGGTAATAGGCGAGATTTTATCAGTCGATTATCAGAATAACATTGCATTTGTTACAGCAGGTAGAATCGAAGAATTAAACGCTCCAGCTGTGTCACTTTTAGCATTGCTTCTATGTTTTTTAGGATTAAAAAGACGAAGTGACTACTCGCACAGGAAAAACGCTCCACCAAAAATGTCTTAAAAAAATAAGCTTAGTACGAAACTACGAGTAAATATTTATTTATTCGTATCAAAGCACTTTTGTTCAATGTTAACTTAGCGAATTGAAATGGTATTAATGAGAAGTTGAACATTACACTTTTAATCGATATGACGAGCCTAGCTGTGTTGCGGTTCGTCCAGTAGATTGCATCCTACCTGACCCCAACCGCAAAGAAAACTTAGATGAATTAGCCGAGAAGTTTACTAAACTTTGCGGTTAGGTAAATGTTAGTGTTCAGCTACTGGATTTAGTAACTGAATTTGTACAGCCGTCAATGTCCGTTGTGCACGATTTCCTGCCATCCTTAGTTGATACCGTTCAAGATCCGGTTTACGTACAAGCCGGACTCAACAAATTATTGAATAATCGTTCAACCCAGAAAAACACGAACGTCCGGTTTGTCTCATTTACGAACTAAAAGCCTAAGCATCACTAAAGTACATCAATACCCTTCTAAAACTAATTTTCATTATCAAAAACAACACCTCAAAAATAACATTCATACAAAACCAAGGGTTTAATTGTATGTTTTATATACATATAACGATTTTCTCGTACTTAAATTAAACTAATTTCGAACAAACACTAGACAAGTGTTAATGAAATGTTTCATCATTACATTTGATTTACATCAAATAATAATAACTTTAGATATGCGTTGATCTTTTTTCTTTCTAGATTAGCGCCCTAGTCTAGTACAGGAGACTTGCCAGTGAACCGGATTTCAACTTTGCTTTGCACCGTATTGTGCATGTTAAGTCCAGCAGTATTTGCAACCACGGCAGCAGAGCGTTCTGACCTAAATTTGCGTCCAGGCGTGACAGATATAAGCCAAGAAGTTTATGGGTTACATATGTTGATGTTTTGGATATGTGTGGTCATTGCCGTTTTAGTGTTTGGCGTAATGTTTTACTCCATGGTTAGGCATCGCAAATCTAAGGGAGCCAAACCTGCTAACTTTCATGAAAATGTGAAAGTCGAAATCGCTTGGACGGTGGTTCCATTCTTAATATTGATCGGTATGGCGTGGCCTGCTGCGACGACCTTGCTAGAAATGGAAGATGCGAGTAAAGCCGACATTACTGTTTTGGTAACTGGTTCTCAATGGAAGTGGCACTATAAGTACATGGACAATGATGTTGAATACTTTTCCGTATTAGCAACGCAACAAGAGCAAATCAAAAACAAATTCGACAAAGGCGAAAACTATTTATTAGAAGTAGACAAACCGCTTGTCATTCCAACAGGTCAAAAAGTTCGCTTTCTCATCACTTCAGACGACGTGATTCATTCGTGGTGGGTACCTGATTTTGCCGTTAAAAAAGACGCGAACCCCGGCTTCATCAACGAAGCTTGGGCAAGAGTTAATGAACCTGGGATTTATCGTGGACAATGCGCAGAGCTATGCGGAAAAGACCATGGGTTCATGCCTGTCGTGGTTATCGCAAAAGAGCCCGCAGAATACAAAGCATGGATAAACGAACAAGAAGCAATGGCGAAACGTGCCAAAGAAGAAGAGCAAAGGTTGTTAGCAATGAACATGAGCATGGAAGAACTAATGACCGAAGGTGAGCGTGTATACAACACAGTTTGTGCAGCTTGCCACATGCCAAATGGTGAAGGACTTCCCGGTGTTTTCCCTGCATTGAAGGGCAGCGCAATGGCGATAAAGAGCGACCAGATAACAGCACATATCGACATCGTTGTTAATGGTAAAGCAGGCACATCAATGCAGTCGTTTTCTAAGCAATTGACTATGTCAGAAATCGCCGCTGTCGTTACCTACGAACGCAACGCTTGGGGAAACAACACGGGCGAGATGGTGCAAGCCAAAGATGTTAATGCTTTGATGAACGGACAATAAGGAGTTAGAAAATGAGCGCTTCAACAGACACAATTTCTCAAGATGCTCATGACGAGCACGATCATCATGAGCACCATATTCCAAAGGGCATAACGCGTTGGTTGTTTACCACTAACCACAAAGACATAGGTACATTGTATCTGTGGTTTGCTTTTATCATGTTTTTAGTGGGTGGTGCGATGGCAATGGTCATTCGCGCTGAACTATTTCAACCAGGGCTCCAAATTGTAGAACCCAATTTCTTTAACCAAATGACCACAGTTCATGGGCTGATTATGGTCTTCGGTGCAGTTATGCCGGCCTTTACAGGTTTAGCTAACTGGCTGGTGCCTATGATGATCGGTGCGCCAGATATGGCGTTGCCAAGAATGAATAACTGGAGCTTTTGGATCTTACCTTTTGCATTCTTGATTCTTTTATCTTCATTGTTTATGGAAGGTGGCGGCCCAGCTTTTGGTTGGACTTTCTATGCACCTCTATCAACCACTTACAGTGGTGATAGTACCGCTTTATTCGTTTTCTCAGTCCACATCATGGGTATATCATCGATAATGGGCGCAATTAATGTGGTTGTTACCATTTTGAATATGCGCGCGCCAGGCATGACATATATGAAGATGCCCTTGTTTGTTTGGACGTGGTTAATCACAGCGTTTTTACTGATCGCAGTAATGCCTGTATTAGCTGGGGCAGTCACAATGGTGCTGACTGATAAATTCTTTGGCACCAGTTTCTTTGATGCGGCTGGGGGCGGTGATCCCGTTCTCTTCCAACACATCTTTTGGTTCTTTGGGCACCCCGAAGTGTATATCATGATCCTCCCAGCCTTTGGGATCATCTCGGCCATTGTACCCACATTCTCGCGCAAGAAACTGTTTGGCTATGCATCAATGGTTTATGCGACTGCATCCATTGCATTACTCTCGTTTGTCGTTTGGGCTCACCATATGTTTACCACTGGCATGCCGGTGGCTGCCGAGATGTTCTTTATGTTTGCCACAATGCTGATTTCGGTGCCAACGGGCGTAAAAGTCTTTAATTGGGTCGCTACCATGTGGCGAGGTTCTCTTAGTTTCGAGATACCCATGATGTTCGCAATTGCGTTTATTGTATTATTCACAATAGGCGGTCTATCAGGATTGATGTTGGCGATTACACCGGTGGATTTCCAATATCATGATACTTACTTTGTAGTGGCTCATTTCCATTATGTTTTGGTCACGGGCGCTGTCTTTTCAATCATGGCAGCCGTCTATTATTGGCTACCTAAATGGACCGGCCGCATGTTTGATATCACTTTAGCTAAATGGCATTTTTGGTGTTCACTCATTTCGGTAAATGTACTGTTCTTCCCCATGCATTTTGTTGGCCTTGCAGGAATGCCACGCAGAATTCCAGACTATGCCTTGCAATTCGCGGATTTCAATAAATGGATTTCGGTAGGTGGCTTTGCATTTGGTTTATCACAATTAATTTTCTTAGCGCTGCTTATTAAGGCGTGTCGTCATCAAGGTGAAAAAGTATCTGATCAAGTTTGGGACGGAGCTGAAGGTCTAGAATGGGAGATTCCTTCACCAGCACCATACCACACTTTTGAAACGCCACCTGTCGTGAAATAGCTGCAGTTTTGAGTGTAAGTTAAGTAGAAAATGGACATGCAATTGGAATCACAAAATAAAAATCAACAGCCTGAACATGGCAAAACAGTGGCTAAATTAGTCGTACTCGTGTTTGTTATGTTTGGTTTCGGTTTTGCGCTTGTCCCTTTGTATGATGTCTTTTGCGATATAACTGGCATCAATGGAAAAACTTCAGACCAAGCTGCGGTATATGAGGCTGTAGACGTTGATGAAAGCCGAACTATCATGGTCGAATTTATTACCCGAACGAATACGGGAATGCCTTGGGAATTTGAAGCGCAAACCAGAAGAGTAGACGTACACCCTGGTGAAATGGCAGAGGTAGCGTTTTATGTCAGAAACCCAGCAGGACGAGATATTGTTGCCCAAGCTATCCCCTCGGTAACGCCGGGTAATGCAGCTTTGTACGTGAACAAAACAGAGTGCTTTTGCTTTCAGCATCAGCCACTAAAAGCGGGTGAAGAAGCAGTGATGCCAATGAAGTTTTATATCGACCCTCAGTTACCGGACGATATTTCATTTTTTACATTGCAATACACGCTCTATGACATTTCAGCAAAAGCGCAACCTGTTGTTGATGTTGCCATGAATAATAGCTAACGGAGTAAGTTATGGCTCAGCCAGAATACCAAAAATACTATGTACCCGAGCAAAGCATATGGCCAATTGTAGGCGCAGTTGCGTTGTTTTTAATTGCGGTTGGTGCAGGTAACTACACCATTGAGGCCACACGAGGAAAAGAGGGCTATGGCGCATATGTGTTAATCGCCGGTCTTTGTGCATTACTTGTTATGCTTATTGGTTGGTTTAAAAACCAAATAGATGAATCGATGAGCGGATTGTATAGCGATCAATTAAGTCGTTCTTACAGACAAGGTATGGCTTGGTTTATATTTTCTGAAGTCATGTTTTTTGCCGCGTTCTTTGGTGCTTTATTCTACGCTCGAACCATCGCCATTCCATGGTTAGGAGGATCGAGCAATAACGCAATGACAAATGAGGTCTTGTGGCCCACTTTTGAAGCGATGTGGCCGCTGACAACGACACCTGATGGCACTACCACGCAAGTCATGCCGTGGACCGGATTGCCACTGATCAACACATTAATTCTGGTTGTATCGTCTGTCACATTGCACTTTGCTCATGTCGGATTAGAGCAAGAAAAGCGTAAACAACTTACGGTAATGTTGGGCGTGACTATCGTTTTAGGTTGCATCTTTTTGTATCTGCAGGGTGCGGAATATGTTCACGCTTATAACGACTTACAGTTAACGCTTCAATCGGGTGTGTATGGCAATACCTTCTTCTTATTGACCGGTTTTCACGGTATGCATGTGACATTGGGGACAATAATTTTGATGGTACTGTTCTTTAGAGTATTAAAAGGGCATTTCTCACCTAAAGAGCATTTTGCCTTTCAAGCAGGAAGTTGGTATTGGCACTTTGTAGATGTAGTTTGGTTGTTCTTGTTTTTCTTCGTCTACATTATTTAATAAGGTTTGGCGTTGGGCGTAATTAGTCCAGTCGCCACGGCTAACAGGATTAGCACTAACACCAAGGCCGAGGCCATCAGTCGTCTTCCAATAAATTTACTCATTGGTTGGTCTTGGTCGTTTTTAAGCATCACCATCATTGCTTTAAACAAGTTGTAGACGACAAAAAGTAACAACAAGCCAATTATTATTTTTATGATTAACATGATAAGCCTTATTAGTTCTAATTAAGTGTTACTGAGGTTTTTACTAAGAGAATAACGCTAACATGAAGCTTCCTATTATTCCAATAGTGCCAACGGCGATTGCTGTCATCTGTGTAATAGCAATGACAGGCCTTGGGCTTTGGCAACTAGATAGGCAGGCTCAAAAAGAAATACGTCTAGCTCAGTTAGAAGAGCGAAGACAAAATCATCCTCATACCATTGACGAGCTACTGTCGCTTGAAACTTCCATCCAAGACTTCCCTGCTCAGTTGAATGGAAATTTATTGACGGATAAATTGTTTTATATAGATAACAAAATTTATCAAGGGCAAGTGGGCTTCGATGTAATTGTCCCATTGCAGACTGAGCGCGGCGTAGTGATGCTTAACTTAGGTTGGTTAAAAAATCTAGGTAGTCGCGATTTACTGCCCAAACAACAAATTGACCCCAGCGATTTTTACTTTGGTGTTGTTTCGTATCCTTCGGACAACAGGATGATCGTAGAAACTAATACCAGCGCGACTGAGTTTCCAATATTACTCCAACAAATCGATCTATCTGTTATTGAAATTGCGTTAGACATGGAGGTTCTCGATTTTGTCGTCAATGTAGACCCAAATCCAGCGAGCGGTTTCGTGCGCGAATGGACGCCCGTTGTAATGGCGCCAGAAAAACACTTGGGCTACGCAATTCAATGGTTTGGATTGGCAATCGCGTGTCTAACTATTTACTTGTTGAGCCTTATCAAACTTAACAAACCATCTTCTTCCGTGCTGTAGTCATTAAGGACAATTAAAATGAGCAAAATCTCCAGTGAAATAGAATCAGAAAAGCCAAAAGCAAAGAAAAACAAATTCACCATTATTGCATTAGTTACTGTGTTTGTGCTGCCCGTTGTACTGGCCAAACTGGCGCTCGAAAACGATTGGTTTAATAAAAGCGCGACTAACCGAGGACAGTTGCTGGCACAGCCTATTGATGCAAGTACACTGCTAACGCAAATAGATAAACATGAACAAGGCGAAAAAAACACTTGGAAGTTAATGATGACGATACCTGAAGTTTGTGACCAAGCGTGTGAAAATGCAGTGCTAACTATTAGCCAAGTTCGCCAAGCAGTTGGACGCCACATGGAAAGGGTCGACGCCGTATATTTGGTCACTGATGAAAGCGACGCATCGGTATTAGCAAACATAAAAGAAAAACAGCTTGGCATTTTGTTAAATCAAGATAATGAAAGTGTTAATAATGTGTTTAAAAATACTGGCATTGATGCTATTTTCATCACAGATACATTACACAATGTTGTCTTAAAATACCCAAATACTCCCGACACCGAACAAGCAATCATGGATGGACGAGATGTTTTGGCAGATTTGCGTAAGTTGTTAAAGCTTTCGCGCATAGGATAGCAATTCAAGGACATTTGTTAGATGAAAAAGTTGGTGTTGTTTAGCCTCTTCTTGGCACTTTTTGTCATCATTTTAGGTGCTTACACGCGGCTAACTGACGCGGGCTTAGGTTGCCCTGATTGGCCCGGTTGCTACGGGCATTTGTTAGTCCCTCAAACTGAAGAGTTAGTGGCAAACGCTAACGCAGCTTTTCCAGAGCGACCAGTCGAGGCTGAAAAAGCTTGGAATGAAATGATTCATCGCTACTTTGCGGCGGCCTTGGGGTTTATTATTTTAGTCACCTTTTTTGTCGCGTTAATTAAAAAAGCAAAAAGAAAAGCCACGCCAATTAAACTCCCTTTTCTGATTCTATTGCTAGTGTGCTTCCAAGGTATGCTGGGAATGTGGACAGTGACGATGAATTTAATCCCGATCGTCGTGATGGGACATTTACTTGGCGGCTTTACAGTGCTTTCCTGTTTGTTTTTATTGTACCTGCGTCTAACGCCCTTCAGGATCCCAGGGGGCGATTCACAAATTAGAAATTATGCAAAATTTGGTGGTATTGGCATCGCTTTATTAGTCGGTCAAATCGCCTTAGGCGGTTGGACATCCGCTAACTATGCTTCACTAGCTTGTACAGAGTTGCCTATTTGCCAAGGTGACTGGACAGCTAGATTTGATTTAGCCGGCGCTTTTTCTATTCCAGCCGCAGAAAATTATGAGTTTGGTGTTCATAGCTACGACGAGCGAATGACGATGCATGTGCTTCACCGTATCGGCGCAATTATTGTTTTTCTATACTTGTGCTGGCTTGCCATTGCACTTTATAAGAAATCTTCATCGGGATTGGTCAAACAACTCACAGTTACTCTAGTGTTAGTACTTGGCGCACAAATAGCGCTAGGTGTTAGCAATGTAGTGTACAGCTTACCGTTAACTGTCGCGGTACTTCATAACGCGGTCGCCGCGTGTTTACTCTTAGTAATGGTGTTATTGACATACACCATGTATCGAAAATATTGATACAAATTTATGTCTAAGGAATGACTCATGAATAAATCAGCTTCTCTTAGCAATACCCAAGTACTTCAGTCTTCTTGGAAAGACTATTACGAACTTACCAAGCCTCGTGTGGTAATGCTCTTGTTACTTACCGCGTTAGTCGGAATGTGTTTAGCCACTGATACTTGGATCGAACCCAAAGTCCTTGTTTTTGGCATGATAGGCATTGGTTTTTTATCAAGTGCAGCAGCAGTTATTAATCATGTGGTTGATCACAAAATAGATAGTCTGATGGCACGTACATTCAACCGCCCTGTTGCCAAGGGTAAAGTCACTCCGCAAAAAGCGTTAACCTTTGCATTTGTTTTAGGTGTGTTGGGCTTCTTCAGTTTGGCTTTGTTTGTAAATATGTTGACGGCCGTTCTGACTTTAGCCAGCCTAGTTGGCTACGCAGTAATTTACACTTCCTACCTTAAGCGTGCGACGCCGCAAAATATCGTGATTGGTGGGCTTGCTGGTGCAGCACCGCCATTATTGGGATGGACAGCAGTAACGGGTGAAATTCACGCCTATGCGTTGCTGCTTGTGCTTATCGTATTTACATGGACGCCGCCACATTTTTGGGCGCTTGCGATTCATCGTGAGAAAGACTACGCCAAAGCAGAAATACCAATGTTACCGTGTACTCACGGCGTTGAGTTCACCAAGACATGTGTTTTACTTTATACAGTGTTGCTTTGTCTTGTGTGTGCTTTGCCTTATCTAGTTGATATGAGCGGAGTGATTTATTTGGTTGGATCCAGCTTACTAAATGCCGGTTTTTTGTATTACGCACTCAAACTCAAATTTGCGCCAGAGGCCAACACCGCAATGGACACTTTTAAGTTCTCAATTATTCACCTGATGCTATTATTTATCGTGTTGTTAGTTGACCACTATTTTGTAATTTAAACGGCGGGTCTCAAATATTTAATTTGATTTATATATCAGGCTTAATGATTGCTATGTATTTAAAGCGTCACATCTTGTCATTATACTTTAACGTCGAGCGCTTTTGATAAACAACATAGTCAATCGGTAACAAATTGAGGATAAGTATATGAACAATAAGCTACTGACATTTATCGCACTTACGGCGATAGTGATAGGCGGTTTTGTTGCTTATTTAATGAACGGTGATACTAACAAACCTATACAAGAACAAACCGAGTATATGAGTTGGTACCCTCAGCCTCGCGCTCTAAACCCGTTTGTGTTGACGGATCACAAGGGCGCTGAAATGACCAATGCGTCA
Organism: Glaciecola sp. KUL10; assembly: GCF_003203515.1. Classification (GTDB taxonomy): domain Bacteria; phylum Pseudomonadota; class Gammaproteobacteria; order Enterobacterales; family Alteromonadaceae; genus Glaciecola. Next base: position 19,424 of record NZ_BGNG01000004.1, read on the forward strand.
CTTCAAAATCAATGGACGCTGGCATTCGTCGGGTATACTTTTTGCCCTGATATTTGTCCAGTTACACTAGCCGAAATTAACAAAGTGTATCCTCAATTAGCGTCGCTAGATACGCAAACACCTCTCAAAATCTGGTTTTTATCCGTTGATCCCAAGCGTGATACTACTGAACGGTTAAATGAATATATCAATTACTTTAACCCTGAATTTGTGGCGAGTACGGGCCCTCACGCAGAGTTATTCCCGCTAGTTCGAAGTATGGGGATGATGTATTCTACAAGTGAAAGTACTGATAATCCCAACTATCTAGTTGACCATAGCGCATCAATTGTCGTGATAAACCCTCAGGGGCAAGTTGTTGGAAGGTTTAAACCTAAACATGAACCAGGAAAGCTGCCTGTTAGTGATACTCAACAAATACTGACTGATATTCCAAAGTTATTGGGCTTATAGTTCTTTTCGTGGAAATTGAACTGGGTCTTAGTTCCCCACAACAGTCGCATTATGAGCAATTAGCTTCACTAATTTATGCATCAGGAAGTGACTTATTTGATCTACTATTTGGTGGCGCTACCAAGGCCATTCACTTTTTAAATAAAGCATGTGCAAAAACAAACGGGCAATTTGGCCATGGCACTCATTACCTTGTGATGACAGATTCACCAACTAATAAATACGAATCCGATACGATAGCAGCCTGCATGACCTTATGGACCAGTAGCCCTTCACAAGATTACATAGATTCTACACTTTTGACATTAGGTAAATATCTAAACACCGAGCAACTAAAGGCGTTGAGCCGCTTCAACAATTCCCTGCAGCAAACGCTAAAGCCTCCTCTAGCGTCAGAACTCTGTATCGGGCACTTGAGCGTAGCGAATGATTTTAGGCGACAAGGTCTGGCGAGTCACTTATGCGAGTTTGCTGCCGAACAAGCGATTCAGCAAAAGAAAGAAAGCTTAGTTTTGGATGTTCAATCGACTAATCATAGTGCTATTGAGTGTTATAAAAGAATTGGTTTTAAATTTCATGACCAAAATAAACTTCTCAATACTGATCTGGTTTTCATTAGAATGAGTCTTACTGTGCAGTAAAAAATTTAACAAGTGCCGTGTAAACTATTCTAAGAAGTCGCTAATTCAGGTACAGTATCTTATCGTTGTTGTGTATTTTATACTGCGTAACGAACATCAAAAATAAACGCTAAAAGGAGTTTAGCTTGTCAAATCAAATAATTAATTGTTTTGACTTGAAAACAATATGATTGATTTTTTATTCTTTGAATCAAATTTCCCATATTTAATCGCACTCGGATTATTACTTATCTTGGGCCTGTTCGAAGGTTTGGCTTTGCTTCTGGGCCTTAGTTTTGCGGGTCTATTAGACGATCTTTCCCCTTTTTCTGTAGATAGCGTAGACATTGATGCTAACGGATTAAACACGGGTGGCGTTTCATCACTTATCGGATGGCTATGCTTAGACAGGTTACCTTTATTGATTTGGTTAGTGCTACTGCTCGCCAGTTTTAGTATTTTGGGCTATACATTTAATTACACGGCAATGAGCCTAATGTCGACGACCCTGCCAGCTTACATAGGCCCTATCACTACATTTGCATGCAGCCTATATTTGACGGCAAAAATTGGTGCTAGATTTTCCAATATGGTACCTCAACTTGAATCTAGTGCTTTATCAGAAGATGCATTTGTAGGACAAAAAGCGGTCATACTTAGCACAATCGTAAAGCAAGGCTCTGCTGGTGAAGCAAGTTTTGTGGATGAGCATCAACAAAAGCATTATGTGATGGTCGAGCCGCTAGAGTCCGACCAAGAATTCACGAATGGACAAACCGTAGTATTGGTCGAAAAAGCAATAAATAGCTGGAAGGCAATCCCCTATCAAGCTGTCATTTAAAGACAGTAGTAAAAACATAGAACTCAATAAAGCTAAATTTAAAAGGAAGTAATAATGAATGAATTAAGCGCCAATAGTGGTACAACTTTCATCTTGATGATGGTGGGTATTGGTTTCATTTCACTGATTGTGATTGGTCTCATACTCGCAAAATTGTACAAACGTGCAACTAAAGAGACCGCCTTTGTCAGAACAGGCTTAGGTGGAGAAAAGGTCATTAAAGACGGCGGTGCCATTGTGTTGCCAGTGGTTCATGAAACGATTCCGGTAAATATGAACACTCTGCGTATTGAAGTTGAAAAAACCCAAAAAGACGCACTGATCACTAAAGACCGCATGAGAGTTGATGTAAAAGCGGATTTTTATCTGCGTGTTGCACCTAATGCCAGTGGTATTTCGATGGCGGCTCAAACATTGGGAACGCGCACCACACGTGTTGAAGAAGTTAAGAAACTCATGGAATCAAAGTTTGTTGATGTGCTTCGCGCGGTTGCCGCTGAAATGACGATGACAGAGATGCATGAACAACGCGCCGACTTTGTTCAAAAGGTACAACAAAGCGTGGCCAATGACCTAGAGAAAAACGGTTTAGAGCTAGAATCAGTTTCGTTAACCGGTTTTGACCAAACAGAACTTCAATTCTTTAATGAAAACAATGCGTTTGACGCCGAGGGTCGTGCTCGTTTGGCTAAAATCATTGAAGAAAAGCGCAAAGAAACAAACGATATCGAACAAGAAAATAGAATTAAAATCGAGCAAAGAAACCTTGATGCAGAAAAACTGTCGTTAGAAATCAAACGAGATGAAGAAGAAGCAAAATTAACCCAAGAGCAAACACTTGCCTTCAAACGCCAAGAGCAGAAAGCAGAAATCGCCAAGCAGCGCGAAACGAAAGAACGAGAAGAGCGTGAAGCAGAGATCGCTAAAGAAAGAGCCGTTGAAGCCGCAGAAATAGAAAAAGCGCGCGAGATCGAAACCCAAGAAATCGCCAAACGACAAGCACTTGAGCAAGCGCGCATTCGTCAACAACAAGAAGTTGAAGTAGCAGAACAAGTCAAACAAATTGCAGTCGCAGTGAAGTCTGAAGAAGAGTCTGCAGCAAGAGCAAAGGCAGCGGAAGCTGAAAAAACCAAAGTTGAAAAAATCGAAGCGGTAACTACTGCAAAACAAATTGCTGAAGCCAATCGTCAAAAAGAAATCGAAGTTATCGATGCGAAGAAACAAGCAGAGCGCGAAGCCGTGGGTATTAAAGTAGAAGCCGAAGCCAAGCGCGACGCGGCAGAAAATACCGCACAAGCCATTTTGACAGAAGCAAAAGCAAATGCAGATGCAAAAATGCTACAAGCCGACGCGGATGAAAAAGTACTATCAGTAGAAGCGGCGGGTCGCTTAGCGCTACACGAAGCTGAAAACATGCTTAAAGACGAGCAAATAGCACTGCAAAAATCGCTAGCAATATTAAAAGTTCTCCCTGAGATTGTTGCCAATGCTGTTAAGCCATTAGAAAACATTGAAGGAATCAAAATTCTGCAGGGCTACAATGGTCTTGGTGGCGCCGGTGGTGAGCATGCCATGAGCAGTGGCTCAAAAGGCAGTATCGCTGAACAAGTCACTGAAGCGGCCTTGAATTACCGCGCCAATGCACCTGTGGTAGATGCCTTACTTAAAGAAGTAGGATTAGTTGATGCTGACAGTGGTAGTTTAAATGACTTACTGAAAGGTAATAGTGGCATCACAGACGGTATTTTAAGTCAGCCTTCAACGGATGATTCACAATCCCCTAAAAAGGATTGACGTAAGTCTGTCAGTGCACTGAACCTTTTCATCTACAAATCGAAGCAGAAAATACAATTTTCTTAGCGTTTAACACTCAAATTACTCGCGTGAAGAACGGAACGCTTTTTAGGGCTGAGAAGGTTCAGACGCGATTAGCAGACTAATAGCTGAATCATTTGTTAATTCGGAGGAGTAGAACTAGAACACTAACTTCCGCTTAATAGAACTCGGCCATCAGCTCTAATGACTTTGATGTCAAAGTTAGACTGTAAAGCTGACAAAAACGCTTCAATATCATTCGTTTTGAACAAGCCCGCGATTTGCATTTCCTTTAAACGTTGCTCTTTAAACGTAAAGGTTAAGTCGGTGTACCGAGATATTTCTTTGATTGCGGCATCAAGCTTTTCACCTCTAAATATCAACTCACCATTTTGCCAAGCCAGATGAGACTCGACCGCTTTGCGATCAGTGCTATCTACTAGCGTATTTGATAAGTGACTAGTTATATGAGCAAATTGTCCTTCTTTTAAGGATAATGAGGACGCTGGTAAGTTAACTTCTCGTTGTAAAAGAGGTGTATTCACAAAATCGAGATCCTGCTCAACGAGTACTTTTCCATCGGTGACTACTAACTCTACTCTTCCCTCTTTTAATTCTACGTTAAAGGCTGTTCCGACAGCCTGAATGACAGTATTTCTGGCGATAACGTTAAGCGGTTTGGTTGAATCATGAGCTACATCGACGAACAGCTCCCCCTTAACTAACTCTAATAGTCTTTGTTTATCGGTATAGGTCACCCTCACCAAGCTATTTGTATTTAAATAAAGTTGCGTGTTGTCCTGAAGAGTAAAGTTTGAATACTCACCAATTTGAGTTGCATACTCGCGCTGGTACTTAATCTCTTGAATAGGAGAGCTTAATAAGTAAACACTCAATGATATAAGTGCTGCAAAGGCCACGCTTGCGGCACTCGCCAGTATTTTATTTCTTTGCCAGAAGCTAGTTTGAGCTTGAGTTTCAAAGAGTAAGCCTAATTTCGAAAGAGACTCTAGTTTGTCCCACACCTGGACGACTTCCAAAAAAGTCGCTTTATTGACAGTGGATGAGTCTAACCAAGCTTGCAACTGCTGAGTTTCTTGCTCACTAAGCTCTCTATCCAGTTTTGCCACCCAAAGACTGGCTTGCTCAATTGCCTTTTCTTTGCTGTTTATTTCGTGAACATTACTCATTTATTAGCGCCTTCAAATTGAGTCAGAAAGGAGTTTAACGTCTCTTCTTGAGCAGTTAGTCTGTTGCGTTTTTGTAAGTTCATCATATGCATCGTGCAACGGCGAAGGCCCTGTGAAATGTGTTTTTCGACTGTACTTTGACTAATATTCATGTCTTTCGCGATTTCTTTTTGAGAATATCCATATACTTTTTTGAGTACAAATACTCGCCGACATTGTTGAGGCAATTGTCTCACTGCCTCACAAAACTCAGCGAATTCGTTGTTGCTTGCAATATGTGCGTAAACTTCGTCATTTTCATCTTTATGAAGTAAATAATCGTTTTCAGTTTCAGCGTGATCAGATAAACGAGTTTCTGCTTTTTTATTGTAGTCTAGCGCAAGGTTTCGGGCTGTCTTCATTAAAAAAGACTTTGGCTTTTCTATCTTGTCTTCACATTCTAACTGACAAATCCGAACATACGTCTCTTGCACTATATCTTCAATTTCTTTGGGTGGCACTAGTTTAGAGACCATCCTAGTTAGGCTTTCTTTAGTCGCCACAAATACTGTGTGCCATGTGCCTATATTTGACGTTTTTTGATCCATTAATGCTCTTCTTTAATCAGCGCTTAAGGCTTCTTTGTATATAGACGAACGAGTCTTCATAATCCGCTATTGAATTAGCCAGAATCAAAGATAATAAATGATTTCTTAGTGGGTTGAGACAACTTGTTAACAACATGTTATTGTTTTTAGTTGTCAAAGTGTAGTGTGTGGTAAGGGATATATGCATTTTTTATGAAATTAAAACGGTATTTTAAGCTAGGGATTGGGTGTTGTTTGGTAATAATTTCAAACTTCTGCCTTGGCTATACTTTACCTCAACAGGCTAACTTGCCAGCCAAAACTCCTACAGAGCGTTTAAAAACTAAAGAACCGCATACCATATCGTTTGATATTCCTAGTGGCGACGCTGATGTCGCTCTCATCGAGTTCGCAAAGCAAGTCGATTTAACAATTATTTTTCCTTTTAAGAAAGTTGAGGGAGTTCAGGCAAATCGCTTATTTGGAAGTTTCACTATCCGAGAAGGCATTGATCGACTTCTCGCGGGTACAGGGTTAGCGGCCACTTTCGAGTCAGAGGGTGTAGTAAAAATTAAGCGAATCTCAATTCAAAAAATTGAAGATGCAAATAGCTCTGTCTTTTCTAAGTTTTTTGAATTACTGACGCTTCAGGGCAAAGACATCGTGACATACCCAGATGAGTTGCCAGATATTGAAACTATTGAGGTTACGGGTTTACGCAACAGTCTGCATTGGGGGATTGAGCTTAAGCGAAACGCTAATGAAGCTTTCGACTCCATTCAGGCTGAAGAAATTGGAAAGTTTCCAGATACTAATCTTGCCGAATCCCTTCAGCGGATATCTGGTGTTTCTATCGATCGAGCCGAGGGTGAAGGTCAGTTTGTGACTGTAAGAGGGTTTGGGCCTCAGTTTAATTTGGTACAAAGTAATGGTAGGCCAATGGCCTCAGATAATTTAGGTCGCGAATTTAGTTTTGATACAATATCGCCTGAGTTAGTTAGGGCGATAACGGTCAATAAAACATTTACTGCATCACAGCCCTCTGGTGGTATTGGGTCGACAATAAACATTGAAACTGCAAAGCCATTTGCATCTGATCGGTTCGTTGTTGCAGGAAGCTTAAAAGCAAGCTACGACACAAATAGCGAGCGCTCTACACCGCATGCATCTTTGTTTTTAAGTAATAGCAACCGCAAGCTGGGTTGGTTATTGTCGCTTTCTCATCAAGTTAGACAATCCCGAATCAATGAAGCACAGACAGACGCTTGGTTGTTAAATACGGATATCAGCCCTTTAGAAGGCCGCTCACAAGCAGGTAGCATCACTCAAAATACGTTTATTCCTCGAAACTACGATCAACGGGTTCGATTTGAAAAACGAACGCGAACAGGCGGAACGGCAGTTATCCAATATAAGCATAGTGATCGCTTAGAAATGAGTCTGGATTACTTGCAGTCAGACTTTACAGTTAAAACCGACTCTACCTCAATGGGACATTGGTTTACCCCTAGTAACGTCGAAAACGTGATTACTGATGAAAATGGAACGGCTATCTCGTTTTCTCAGCAAGTGGGTCATGCAACTGATTTTCATTCACGCACATTTGATCGGCCCTCAAGTGTTAGTGCGCTGGGGTTCAATGCTAAATTTCAAGCCCGTCCTAATATTAGCGTTGATTTTGATGTGTCTCGGTCAAAAGCCAGCACGCAAGATACTAAGGGCGCGCGTAATGCCCTGACCTTAATTGGGTATTTGAATCGTTCATCATATAACAATGTACGTGATCAAATTTTACCTGAGATTTCTGGCTTCCAAACGGCCCGTGATGACATCGTTGATGCATTGGGAAATGTTTCGGGTGTTTCAAACTACCTCGACCCAGCTAACGCCCGCTCCCATGTGATGTTGCGCCGAGGTTGGAATATACAAGATCGTTTTGATCAGGCGAAAGTAGACGTGAGCGTCTTTGACGCTTTTGACTTAAACCTTGAAATAAAAGCCGGTCTTTTACAAAGCAAGCAATCAAAACGAAACGAACGCTGGGACAATGAAAACAACGCTGTGCATTGTTCATTTTGTGGTTACTTTCCTGAACCCGATCTCCCTGATAGTTTTCAAACCGTTTTTGATGCTGGCAGTCAGTTTTTGAAAGGAATCAGTGGCTATCAGTCTATTCCTAACAAATGGTTAAGACACAATGGAGAGCAATTATTTGATTTTTTAGAGTCTAATAGTGACGTCAATTTTGATGCGGTTTTGAGAGATAACTCATATTTTGTAAGTGAAACAGTCAATGCTGCGTATCTTTCGTTTTTTCATGATTATCAGTTTAAGACCTTTGATCTCGACGTAACATATGGGTTGCGCTACGAAAATACTCGTCTAAGTGTAAACGGGTTTGAAGCAGATTTACTTGGCCTGACTGTACTTGACCAAACCGAATTAGGGCAGCGTTCTAGTGCAGGGAGACCGCTATCTGAGTCTTCGGGATACAGTAACTGGTTACCAAGCTTAACGATCAAGAGTGAATTTTTTGACAGTTTTATTGCTCGGATTGCTGTTTCTAAATCGTTGACGCGACCAACTATGACTCAATTATCGCCCAGCCTGATTGTGACGACTACTCGCCAAGGTGGAGATTTACGTGCACGCTCAGGATCCCCAGCGCTAAAGCCTTTTGAGTCTGTGAATACTGATTTTTCGCTCGAGTGGTACTACAAACCACTTAGTTATATCTCTTTGAGTTATTTTAGCAAACGAGTCAGTAACTTCATTGTCGAAACGGTCAATCAAAGCAGTATTAATGATGTACGCGATCCAAGCACCGGTATTGATGCATCTTTGCCAGACCCTTTTGATGATATCGCCTTGTTCGACATTATCCAGCCGTTAAACGGTCCAACAGCTCGTGTGAGCGGTTTAGAGTTTGTTTTACAACACGATTTTTCAAACGGTTGGGGAATTATTGCAAATTCTACCTTTGTGGATAGTAACGCTACGCTTGATACTTTTGATACGACACAAAAATTTGCGATTACAGGTCTAAGCGACTCGAGAAACCTTGTTCTGTATTACGAAAAGGAAGCTTTACAATTTAGACTATCACTGAACAATAGAGATGGTTTTTTACAATCATTAGTGCAAGTGCAGGGGGCAGAACCGACATTCGTTCGCGCATATAAGCAACTTGATGTTAGTGCTTCTTATCAATTGAACGAAAATCTCTCTGTCTTTTTTGAAGGAGTAAACCTCACTCAGGAAAATGTGTTAAAGCATGGCCGTTTTAGCAATCAATTCCTGCTGGCTCAGCAACCTGGCGCAAGATATGCGCTGGGACTCCGTTTTAAATTCTAAATATTTTTATCAAGTATTCCTACTAACTAAATATGCCCTTTGCGCGTGTTTCAAACATTTATCAAAACAAATATAGCGGAAAAATAAAACTCGTTCGTCATTGGTATTGACTATGTAAATAAAATGTAATTAGAGCGTGATTGTTTTTAACAAACGCCCGATGAATATTTTAATTTCATAGTGTATTGAAAATTAATCACATTCAAGCAGGCAAATGATGACAACTAAAACAAAAAAACAATTTAAATACACTTTACTCGCACAGAGTATCAGCCTCATGTTGGGCAGTGTTGCAGTTGCGCAGGCTCAAGAAGCACCCAATGCAGAGCCAGATGCAACCGAAGTTATCCAAGTTACGGGTGTAAGAGGAAGCTTATCTCAATCGATGAACGTCAAACGCCAGTCCAGTGGTGTTGTTGATGCGATATCTGCTGTTGATATGGGCAAATTTCCAGATACTAACTTAGCCGAGTCATTACAGCGTATTACCGGCGTCTCTATCAATCGCGTTAACGGTGAAGGCTCTGAAGTCACTGTGCGTGGTTTTGGTGGCAATTTTAATTTGATTACACTCAATGGCCGTCAAATGCCTGCGGCCAATGTATCTACTATAACTGGAAATCCGCAAGATAAAGGCACCTCTGGTTCTAGCCGCTCCTTTGACTTCTCGAATATTGCCTCTGAAGGCGTGAGTGGAATTGAAGTTTATAAGACCGGTGTTGCTGCGATTCCATCTGGCGGGATTGGCGCAACTATTAATATTAATACCCTGAGGCCCTTAGATGTTGGAGAGATGAAAGGCTCGGTGGGTGTAAAAGCAGTAAAAGATGAAAGTGGAAGTGGTGTCACACCAGAGCTAAGCGGATTGACTTCTTGGGTGAATGATGACGGTAACTTTGGTGTGTCGTTATTTGGCTCCTTTCAAGAACGTGATTCTGGAAGTCGGCACATGAGTGTTGAGCAATTTCAACTTCAGGAATGGACAGCCGATTCATTAGCGGCCATTAGTGCACCTGATGTTCAAGTTATCAATGAGCCTACAATCGGGCAAATTGTCGCGATTCCTACTAACATTGGGTTGGGAACAAACCAAGATAATCGCGAGCGCACCAATGCGATGTTGACCTTGCAATTTGCACCAAATGATAGCCTAACGATCACGGCAGATGCGAGCTACGCTAGTAATGAACAAACGTCTTCGTCACTGATTGACGGTGTCTGGTTTGCGCGTCAGTTCAACAGCGTTGAGTTTGATGGCAACCCAATTGTTGCAACACCCGTTAGATTTGCTGAGGATATTGAAGGTGGCAAAGATTTCTTCTTCCAAAACTTAGCACTTGCAACTAAAGATGAACTTAAGTCAGTTGGCTTCAACGTAGAGTATTTTGTCAACGACTCTTTGAATTTAAGGTTTGACGCGGCGAGTTCTGAAGCAAAAAGTGGCGGCAATGGACCCTTTGGTCAAAACTCGATTCGCTTTAACTTTGCTGGCTCAAATGCAGGTTGGCAAGTTGCCGATTTCACAGGTGCAATTCCACAAGCGAGTATCGTTATTGACGATGAATTGAAAGGCAACAATAACGGTATATTTGATAAGCCTGATATTGGTTCACAAGTCACGCAGACCGAAAAGTCGAACCAAGAAACGTCAGTTGATCAAATTCGCTTTGAAGGCTCATATGATTTAGATGAAGTGAGTTTGGATTTCGGTTTAGGTATGTTAAGCACCACGATGAAGCAAACTCGTGAATCAAGCAGTGAAGCTCTTGGTGGCTGGGGAGTAAGTTTCCCAGGCGATATCCCCGAAGGTCTTTTCGAACAAACGTGTACCGCATGTGAATTCCAAGATTTTGATATTAATGGTGTCCCTGGTGCTGATCAAATTGCCCGCCCCGCAGGTTCTACTACCATTCCATTAGGAAGCGTTTCTTTTAGAGGCGACCCGGTTGAATTACTCAATGTTGTCGGCGCTGATTATGGTTTAGCACTAGGTTCATTACCGATAAATGGTTTTGATGATAACACCATTGAAGAAGATATTATTTCTGCCTATTTACAAGCAAAGGCCGACTATGAAGTAAGTGGCATGAACCTTAATGTGGTCGCAGGGTTGCGCTACGAAAAGACTGACGTAACGTCTACTTCTAACCAGCTAGTGCCGCAAAGAATAATTTGGGAGTCTGATAACGATTTTAGAGTCGAACCGAGTGCGGACGTGCAAAGTTTAGTGGGTGAACACAGTTACACTAATCTTCTACCTAGTCTTGATTTAACACTTGATGTTAGTGATGACATAAAAGCGAGAGCATCGTTTAGTAAAACGCTCGCGAGACCATCATACGGGCGTCTGTACTCTTCAACGTCAGTCAGTGCACCCGCAAGGCCAACAGCTCTTGGCGGAAACGCGACGGGTAGTTCTGGCAATGTGAAGCTAGATCCACTTGAGTCTACCAATCTCGATTTATCGCTAGAGTGGTATTACAACGATTCAAGCGTGGTATCTATCGGCTACTATCGCAAGGACGTTGAGAACTTTGTTGGAACCGCACAAGGCTCTGAAACGCTGTTTGGTTTGACTGACCCCTCGTCTAACGCATCAGGAACACTCGCTGCTCAGGCTGCTCAAGAGCTCGCAAGCAGAGGTTTCGATACAAACGAGCGTAACTTATTTACCATGACCGCTATTTTACAGAATCCTCAGGCTTATCCTGGTGGCGCAGCTGAATTTGATAATTCACAAGCCTTTGCTGATTCAGTATTTGGCACGTTTGACGTATTTTCTCAGGCAGGCGATCCATTATTTGATTTCCAAGTGACACGCCCTGTTAATAATCAAAGTGCAGTCATCGACGGTTATGAACTTGCGTGGCAACATTTCTTTGGCGAGTCTGGTTTTGGTTATCAGTTCAATTACACCATTGTAGATGGCGACATTGGATACGATGTTGGTGGTGCGATCAGTGTCGATCAATTTGCCCTCGAGGGTTTGAGTGACACAGCAAACCTTGTGCTTATTTACGAAAAAAATGGTTTGTCTGCACGTTTGGCTTACAACTGGCGAGATGAGTTTCTTAGTCAAGTTAATCGAGGTTTCGGCAATCGAAATCCTATCTTTATCGATGCATTCGAACAAGTTGATATCAACGTGAGTTACGATGTCAGTGAAGATCTTGTCGTGAGTCTAGATATTATCAACTTGACTGAAGAAGGCCAAAAACAGTTTGGTAGGTCGCGCAATAACGTCTTTTTCCTTCAAGAAGCAGATAGACGTTTTGTATTAAGTGCAAATTATCGCTTTTAGTTTCCCTCTAAAGTTTCGGACAGGGACCGTCTGAGCTTTTTACTGATACACTCTAACGACGATAGGGCGATGTAACGATACAGCGAGTAAAAAAACAATATGGCAACAATAGAAGTTCTCAACAATATTGAGCATAAAGATTTAAAGATACGACCAATCGAATCTCATGGAGAAGGGTTATCTGTTAACCGTTCGCTTGTATATGTCAGTGAGGTTGCTAATTTACACAAAGAATTTCCCCTCGTTATTCACAAAGATGAAGACGAAAACGATCTGCAACTACATGCTATTTTAGGGTTTGAGAAAGACGAAAATTTATTTGTAGATGAAAATGGGTGGATATCCAAGCACGCACCTGCTTTGCTTAAACGAGGCCCCTTCAGTCTTGGATACGCTAATACTGAAGATACCAACAACACTGCCAGCCAAGAAAACCCTCTGATTTGTATAGATGTTGATGATCCTCGAGTGAGTGCTGAGCAGGGTGAGGCTATATTTCTGCCATTTGGTGGCGAAGCGCCCTTACTGCAAGATATCAAATCTTCCCTACAGCTTATTCAAATGGGTATGAAATACAATGCAACGCTCTTTGCGATGATCAATGAATTTGACCTGCTTGAACCCTTATCTATTCAAATAAAACTAAACAGTGAAGAAGAAATAAATCTTCAAGGATATTACACCATTCGACAAGATACGCTCACTTCATTATCTGGCGAAGCACTTGAAAAGTTAAATAAATTTGGTGTTTTGAGTGTGCTGTTTTACCTTTTGTCTTCTTTAAGTAATTTTCAGCATATGATTGATATAAAGAATCAAGTGATACCTAGTGAACACTGAAATTAAAATTCTGGATGGATTGACCCCGGAATCGATTCCATTTGATGAACTATTTAGCACTAACCAACCTATTTTACTCAAAGGTTTAGTAAAGGATTGGCCATTGGTGCTCAAAGGCAAACAAGAAGGCCAAAACAGTGTTATGGCAGAACTTGCTGCGCATGATAGCCAACGCCCGTTTTTGGTTTATCAAGGTGAGCCAAGTATAAACGCTAATTTTACTTACAATGACACATGCTCAGGGTTTAATTATTCGAGTCATAAATCCAACTTAACTAAAGTGCTGTCGCATATACGTTCGCAAATTGACAACCAAGAGCACGATTATTTATATATTAACTCTTTGCGTCTAGAAGATGGTTTTCCGTCATTAAGTGAAAATCATGTACTGAATTTCAATCATCCGCAATTTGCTAACAATCGTCCTGTAGCAAAGATTTGGTTAGGCACCGAGTCCATAGCCGCAGCTCATTTTGACTTGCCCGCCAATATCGCCTGTTGCGTTTTTGGAAAAAGGCGATTCACGCTGTTTCCACCTGAACAAGCAGAAAATCTGTATCCGGGACCGCTTAGCCCGACCCCAGGTGGCCAAGTCGTGACAATGGCTGATCTTAATGAGCCCGATTTTGACAAATTCCCACGATTAAGTGCTGCGCTAGACAATGCACTCATTGTCGATATGGAGCCCGGTGATGCACTCTATTATCCAAGTATGTGGTGGCACCAAGTACAAGCATTCGATCGTTTTAATGTGATGATTAATTTCTGGTGGATGACAGCACCTGCCTTTATGGGCAATCCTATGGATGCACTCATGCACGGCATGCTAAGTATCCGCGATAGGCCTTTACATGAGAAGCAAGCGTGGAAGGCTCTTTACGATTATTACGTCTTTGGAGAGTCCAATAAAGTGACTTCGCATTTACCCACTGCTGCTTTAGGCCCTCTAGGTGATATTGATGATGTGGCTGCTAGACGACTCAGAGCGACACTTCTCAACAATTTAAATCGATAAAAGTATATGAATAAAAAGACAAAGGTAGTGATTGCTGGTGGCGGAACATCGGGTTGGTTAAGTGCATACAGCTTGATTGCTCGCTTGGGCGCAGTGTTGGATATCACCTTAATTGAGTCAGATCACATCGGTACCGTTGGCGTTGGTGAAGCAACGATCCCGACAATGCGTAACTATCATCAGTTAATTGGAATCGATGAACAAGAGTTTATGAGAGCGACTCAAGCTACCTTTAAACTTGGGATCGAGTTTGAAAATTGGGGGCAACAACAGCAATCATATATGCACTCATTTGGCGAAATTGGACAGCGTTCTTGGATGGTTGAATTTCATGAGTTTTGGATGGAGGCAAAGGCCAATGGGTTTGGCGGCAGTCTTGATGATTATTGCCTTGAATTAAAAGCAGCTAAAGCTAATAAATTTGCTACAAAATTAGGTAATCGGTCTATTAATTACGCATACCACCTCAACGCAACTGCGTATGCGCAGTATCTAAGAGGTAAGAGTGAAGCGCTGGGGGTAAAGCGTGTAGAAGGAAAAATAACACACATCTCAAACCATGCGAATGGCAATATTTCATGCCTTTATTTAGATAATGGTTTGCAAATTGACGGTGATTTTTTCATTGATTGTACTGGGTTTAAGTCATTATTGTTGGGTGAAAGTCTTGGTGTTGTGTTTGAAGACTGGGGGCATTATTTAGCTGCTGATAGTGCTTTTGCCGTGCAAACCGAATCTGTAGAAGATCCAAAGCCATTTACTGTTGCAACGGCTCACAGTGCAGGTTGGCAATGGCGTATACCTTTACAACACCGCACTGGCAATGGGTTAGTATTTAGTAATCAGTTTTTAGGAGACCAAGCTGCGCTTGATCTATTAACCCAAAACTTAAAGGGAAAAATGATTAGCGAGCCTCGTAAACTCAAGTTTAGAACGGGCAGGCGTCAAAAAGCATGGTATAAAAACTGCGTCGCCATTGGACTAGCAAATGGATTTATTGAACCTTTAGAATCCACGAGTATACATCTAGTCACGACTGCGTTGGTGCGTCTGATGAAACTCTTCCCTATTAGTGAGTCCACAAGCTTCCAAGCAGAACGTTTCAATCAAGAGACAAATAAAGAACTAGAGAGTATTCGTGATTTTATTATATTGCATTATCACCTTACTGAGCGAGAAGACAGCGAGTTTTGGCGACACTATAAAAATATGCAAATTCCTGAGACGCTCAACCACCGTATGCAAATCTTTAAAGAAAATGCATACGCATGGCCTGACGAGGTTGGTTTGTTTAGAGTTGATTCATGGGTCCAAGTAATGATGGGGCAAGGCATTTTTCCAAAGCAACATCATCTTGGAGCCAAGGTGATTGAAACAAAGGGATTACACCAGCAACTTTCGAGTTATAAACAGATGGTAGAAAAAGCGGTGGCTCAATTACCGACTCACGTCGACTTTTTAAAGCAATATTGCGACAGTCATCTTCAACAAATGGAGAAAGAGCAAGCGTGACAAGCATTGTAATAGTGGGTGGCGGAACTGCAGGATGGCTCACCGCTGCTATCATTGCTGCCAAAAACTCGCATTTAAAGCACGGTCAAAATGCTGTTCAGATCAGCTTGATCGAATCGCCTGATGTCAAAAATTTAGGAGTAGGTGAAGGCACGTGGCCCACAATGCGAGAGACACTTCGGAGCATTGGTATCAGCGAACGCGAATTACTCAAAAAGTGCAATGCAAGTTTTAAGCAAGCATCAAAATTCGTTAATTGGCATACTCAAAATAATCACTATTACCACCCGTTTACTCTGCCAAGTTCATACGGAGCATTTAATCTTGCTGAGCACTGGCAGCCTTCAAACGAACAAGATTTTGCAGATTTTGTCTGTGCACAAAGCGCTGCGTGTGAGCAAGCACTTGCGCCGAAACTATCGACAATGAAAGACTACGCTTTTGCGCTAAATTATGGGTATCACTTAGACGCCAATAAGTTCGTCGCCTTATTGCAATCGCATTGTGAGACAGTATTTGGAGTCAATTATATACAAGATCATGTTCAAGGCGTCGTAAATGACAAAGATGGTTATATTTCTCATCTCAATTTAAAAGACAGAGGCACTGTTGAAGGTGATATGTTTATTGATTGTAGTGGTTTTACCTCAATTTTAATCGATAAACACTATGGTATACCCTTTAAAACTTGCTCAGATGTACTATTTAACGACCGAGCCATTGCGGCACAGGTAGAACATGCAGATGACAAAACTGAGATCGCATCGAGTACGATTGCCACTGCTCAATCGAATGGCTGGATTTGGGATATTGCTCTGCAAAATAGGCGAGGGATAGGATACGTATATTCAAGCCGTTTTGAAACTGACAGTAACGCCGAAGTAAGTTTAAAGCGATACATCGAGCAAGATCCCAAACTAGCACGAA
Organism: Glaciecola sp. KUL10; assembly: GCF_003203515.1. Lineage (GTDB taxonomy): Bacteria > Pseudomonadota > Gammaproteobacteria > Enterobacterales > Alteromonadaceae > Glaciecola. The sequence continues at coordinate 35,858 of NZ_BGNG01000004.1, forward strand.
GCGATGTGAGTACCCGAACCATCAAGTTTACACCTGGTTACAGACAAAAATTTTGGCATAAAAACTGTGTTGCCATAGGAGTATCAGCTGGATTTGTTGAACCTTTGGAAGCGACTGCAATGGTACTGATTGAAAAATCAGCCCAATGGGTAAGTGAACAAATTACAAATGATCACAAGGCAATGAACGTATTGGCCAAACGCTTCAATTCAGTCACAACTGAACGCTGGATAGAAATCGTTGATTTTTTAAAGCTGCACTATGTATTAAGCGATAGAAAAGATAGCGAATACTGGTGTGCTCATCGAGAGGCCAATAGTATTCCCGAAACCTTAAAAGAGAGTTTGATCCTTTGGCGCACACAAAGTCCATGGCTTTATGAAAGTATGAACCGGTTTGAATTGTTTTCTTCCGCCAGTAAGCAGTTTGTCCTTTATGGCATGCAGTTTAAAACTTCACACCAGCAGCTTTTGAATCAGCAAACCGATACAACGAAAAGGCTCAATCGTATACGAGATGAAAACTATTTGCTAAAGCAGCAATTAATTAAGCAACTGCCGACCAATAGAGAGTATCTAGCAAACCTTAGCTAGGTGCTTTGAAAAATCTAATATTATGATTGAATATCCAATGATAGTTACTAGTCAGGATACGTACCTTGCGCCGTTGCAGTAAAAAACGGCAACGAATACCAATAAAACCTACCGCCTCTAGTTAAACTGGGGGCCGTACAATTTACCCGGCTTCTACCCGGATTAAATTTGCGATTGATTGAAAACGCAAAGTTATGTAACACGGCTTTTTCATTAATAAGCTCGTGTGCGGCTAGTTTGGATTTGGATACTGGTTGTATGCTTACATCCATCTTGTCACCTAAGTAATAGCAAGCAAAACGGTCAGGTAAGAAGTCTTGAGTGTCTACTACTAAAGAAACCGCCAGCGAACTTGTATTGAGTTTTACCTTGGGGTCGTTAGGCGTCTTTTTGATGACGGGCATTGCTAGGCTTCTTAGCTTTGTTTTTAGGCTGTTTAAGTCAGCATATCTGCCTGAGGCTGGAAATCTTGGTAAACCTTGTAGATCGACATACCAAGCAGCCGCACCTGATTGTTGTCCAAACGCTAAATAACCCATTTCGGAGAGCATGTTTTTTAAGCGTCCATCAAACTCACCAAACGGATAGGCCAACCATTTGCGGCTATATCCTACTTGTTGAGTGATGATCGTTTCTGCCATTTCAACATCTCGTTTCACCCTAGCTAGCCAATCGCTTTCGCTTTCATTTTCAAGCATTTCTAGTAGATGAGCATGATCAACAGTATGGTTGGCAAAGGTGACCCCTTCTTTCGACATTTGCTTTACCTCTTCCCAAGTAAGCTGCGAAGGTGAGCTGCCAATTTGCGCTGGGTTAATAAAGACTGTGTAGGCATAGCCATATTGCTTTAACAGCGGGTGTGCGTTCTCTAAAATATTTTTGTAGCCATCATCAAAGGTAATCGCAACTGCGAATTCAGGAAGCGCTTTTTTTTGTTTTATTGATTCTTCTACATCCTCTAGGCTCACAACGGTATGATGCTCGGACAGATATTCGAGGTGCTCGACAAACTTGGTAGGCGTAATCGAGGTAATATCGGGAGTAGTTTCAGACACGTGATGGTACTGCAAGATACTGACGTGTGGGCTAGCGACACTAATACTGTGTATACTCATTAACAAGATGAATGCGCAGATGTTAAAGCTTTTTCTTATTACACGAGAAATTGCCATATTTGATTGCTTTCCTTTTGCGCGGTTGCTCAAAGATTTAAACATGCCTTTGCTTTACTTAAGGCTTTTCTTTAACTTATCAGTATAAGCTGTTTTCACTCAATGCCAAATCAAGCCCTACCAAGAAGCTCATTTTTTTCAATTATTGTGCTCGCCGCTCCACTTATTTTAGCCAATATTACCGTGCCGCTTTTAGGCTTAATCGATACTGCGATACTGGGTCATATGGACGAAACCTATTATTTAGCCGGCGCGTCCATCGCAAGCCTAATCTTCACACAAATAATTTGGGTGTGTGGCTTTCTTAAAATGTCGGTAACAGGCTTAAGCGCACAATCTAAACATGCCTCTTCTCAACAGCAACTTAAAGTCATTGTACAGGCTTTATTTGTCGGACTTTCGATTGGTTTAGTACTAATTTTATTACAACTACCTTTACTCAAGCTTGGATTATGGTTTGCTAGTACTGATGTCAATGTGAATCAAAGCACCAGTGACTATTTTTTAGTGAGAATTTGGAGTGCACCCGCTTCGCTTATTAACTTAGCGTTGATTGGCTGGTTGATAGGGCAACAGCAAACCAAGCTGGTGATGGGGCTACAAGTCCTAGTCAACCTACTTAATATCATTTTTAGCCTGTGTTTTGTGTACCTGTTAGATTTGGGAATTAGAGGTGTGGCCCTTGGTACTGTCCTCGCGGATTACAGCTTATTAATCATAAGTTTAGTGCTTGTTTTTAGACCCTTAGTCATTAAAGAATTTAAACGTACTTGGTTGTCGATTCTTGAAATGCGCAAAGTATTACAACTCAACTCTAATATCTTACTGCGCAATTTAGCACTGCAGTTTACGCTGGCATTTATTACGTTTAATGGTGCTCAATATGGTCCACTAAGCGCTGCTTCAAATGCGATATTAATGCAATTCTTTGCACTTATTGCACTCGGTTTAGATGGTATTGCGAACGCAGTCGAAGCACTTGTGGGAGAAGCAAAAGGACAAAAGGATGTACAAAGGATTAAAAGAAGCGTCAGTCATGGTTTGATTTGGTCGAGCTTGATTGCATTTTTATACGCTTTAGTCTTTGCTATATTTGCTGAGAACATCGTTAGTTTACTGACTAACCAAGAAGCTTTGAATAAAGAATTAGATAATTATTATCTTGTGATCATCAGTCTGCCTTTAATTGCACACTGGTGCTTTTTATACGATGGCGTTTTTGTTGGGCTGACAAGAGCGGTAGAGATGCGAAACACCATGATTATGAGCGTATTGTTTGGGTTTATTCCAATGTTTTTATTGTTTGAGCATCATGGGAATCATGCTTTGTGGTTTGCTCTAATGGCATTTCTTGCTTGTAGAGGCGTGTTTTTAGCGGCGGCGTTCATGAGATTGGCGTCTGGTGGTGGCGCTAAGTTACTGGATTAGCGAGAATCAACAAATGACCTAAACTCGACTGAATCTCGCACGGTCCATTGTTTGTTTATAGTCTTCTCGACCTCTGCACTTGGAAGCGGCCTTGAAAAATAAAACCCTTGTACATATCGACAGCCGTTTTGTTTAAAGTAATCTAATTCTTCTTTTGTTTCCACACCTTCTGCAACGGTGTCTAAGCCTAATAGCTCGGTCATAAATAAAGTGGCGCGAACGATTGATTCGGTGCTCTTATCTTTGAGCATATGCATCACAAACGAGCGATCAATTTTAAGTACATCAATAGGGAAGTCTCTGACGTAACTCAACGAAGAGTAGCCTGTACCAAAATCGTCCAAGGATATTTTAAAACCAAGCTCGCGCATTTCGCGCATGTATTCTAGCGTGTTGACATCATTGTTAACTAATAAACCCTCTGTAATTTCGAATCGTAAACAACTTGCTGGCACATTACATGTATATAGCCATTTAATTATGATATCGAAATCAGGTCGTTTAGAAAAGTGACGAGCGGAAAGGTTAATTGCTACATATCCCTCAAAACCCTTTTTGCGCCAATCTGAAATTGCATATATTGTTTTTTCTATAGCGTTCATGGTCATATCAACAATACAGCCGATTTGCTCAGCAACAGGTATAAAGTCTGAAGGAGACATAAAATTACCATCATCGAACCAACGCATCAGCATTTCATAGCCAGCTGTTTCGCCAGTTTGTATGTTGACTATAGGCTGATAGTAGTTAGTGAAGGCGTTGTTTTTTGCTGCGTTTTTGATTTTACCTTGTAAGATAGTTTGCGCATGCACTTCGTCATTCATCGACTGAGTGAAGTATTGATAGCGGTTTCGGCCTTGTTCTTTGGCTGCAAACATTGCAATATCAGCATCTTTAATCAGGTGTTCTGGATCGTCTGAATCAGCAGGATAAAGAGCTATACCAATACTCGCAGAAATGCTGACTTCTTGGTTTTGAACGATGATGGTTTTTTCCAACTCGTGTAATAAGTTATTGACTCTTTTGTTTATTCTATCAAGGTCTGCAGCGTCTTCAATCACGACCACAAACTCATCGCCGCCAATTCGAGCGACACTGTCTGGTTCTTCAAAGTTATTTTTTATTCGGTTGGCTACTTCGATTAAAACAGCATCACCATATTGATGACCAAAGCTATCATTTATAGGTTTGAATCTATCAAGATCAATAAACATTACAGCCAATATCTCATCATGTTTTTCTGAGATGGTAATTGAGTGTTTCAGTCTTTCAATAAGTAAATTACGATTGATAAGTCCCGTAAGGGGGTCGTATTTGGCAAGAGTTTGAAGTTCTTTTTGCGCCTTGATTTGATCACTTATGTCAGTTGCTATAATAAGATAATAATCGATTTTACTAGGCGCTTGTTCATTTGCGACGGCGTTTATATCCATTAGCAGTGTTGAAGTTTCGCCAAAGATATCAAGTGTATGCTCAACCTTGTATCTCTCGCCAACACTGATACGATTTAGACGCATTAGTGTTGACTCATTCAGCTCAGGAAATTTTTTTAACAGAAGGTGGTTGCTCACCTCCTCATCATCTGATGATGGCACGCGAAAGGCCTTTTTGACCGCTTGATTGGTTGCGATTAATTGTTTGTCTGCATTAAAAATTAATACCCAATCATTGGTATGTGTAAAGGCTTTTCCCAATAGTTTGAGCTTTTCTTCAGCCGCGACGGACGAAGTGATATTGCTATAAGTACCTTTAATTTCAAATTGACCATCGGGCAATGAATACAGGCTACCAACATCTCTGTACCATATCCAAATCCCTTCCTCTGACATGACTCGGTAACTCACATCAAGTTTACTACTTTCTTTGTTTACAAGTGAAAACCATGCTTTATTGAAACGTGGTTTGTCAAGCTCATGCATGCGCTCAATATACGTAGGCAAGCTCATAGCAGAGTTATTTTGGATCTTTAAATCGAGAGCAACTCTATCAGCGTATATGCAGTCTTTTTCTGATGAGTACGACCAAATTGCAGAGTTACTGGCAGTTAATGCATCAGTCAGTCTCTTATTGTATTCGCTAACCTGTGCATTGGCACTTTCTATGACCAAACGAACTTTTCGTCTTTTGATATAGATAAAACTAAGAATAGAAATGCTCAACAAAAAATATATCAAGTAGGCAAATGGTGAAAGAAATGGTGGGTATGCGACATTCAAATACATGCGTGAAGCATCAGTGCCGGCACTTGTGATCTCAAGCTCATAGTTTCCTGGCTTTAATGCTGGCAAAGAGACAGAAGCACCGTTGACTGCGGCTGATGTCAGTATATTTTTGTTTTCTTTGATCGTGTATCTAAATGTTTGATTGCTTTTGTTCTTGTAAGCCATTGATGATACAAATACGGTTAAGCCAAAATCATCATGCTTTAAATTGAGTGTGTAATCGTTCAAAAGTGTGAGAGGCGTGCTGATGCTTCTTGAGCTTAAGGATACATTTGTAATCGATAACGCGTCAGATTCCGCTTCGGTCGCTTTTTTAATTTCTGATGGAGAAAATATAGTAATGCCTAGGTTGCTGCCATATACAAACCGTCCATCTTGCAATTTCTCGCCAGCACCAAGGTTGAATTCTGAAGTAGGAAGGCCGCTTTCAAAGTTGTAAGAAACGCTTTGCTCTGTTGTCTCATCAAATGTGTGTATGCCAGAGTGGGATGAAAACCAAAACACTCCCTCCTTGTCTTTTTTTACATCGTAAATTAAGTTGGTTGTGAGGACATTATCAGTCGAATATTTGCTGATAGTAGAAAACGTCTTCGAATCTATTTTGTATAAACCCAAACCTGCGTATACAAGCCATGATATGCCATTATCAGCAGGTATAAATTGAGTAGGCACAAAGTTTGTTTTACCTTCATTTGCGATCGAGTGCTTTAGTGTTACGGAAAGATCATCAAGATTTATTCCATACACCCGAGACGGGGTGCTTAACAGCATGGAGTTGGAATGTTTGTCTATGCCGAGAAAATAATACACTTCAGCTATGTCTATACCAGAGCCGTCTAATTCAACTTGAGTTAGCTTTTCAGGATTAGTGTCGAACACCCAAATTCCATCGAGGCTAATTAGCCAAATACGATCTTCATCTTCAAAATTCACCGAGTATAAATATTGTTCCAGAAAGTCATTTATCTCTTCAGATTTGAAGGGTAAAGCAGCAAATCGGTTTGTATCAATGTCATAGTATCTAAGACCGTCTTGCGTATTCAACCATAAAAAACCAGTCTGCGTACTTGCCATTTCAATTATTTCAGAATCAGTATAATCACCTACATTCCTTTGACTGGTATTGAATTGTGTGATTTGACCGTCGCTGTATGTGTATTTGTTTAATCCATTGCTAGTGCCCACGAACAGCGTATTCGAATCGTATTCGAAGACTGAATAAACGATATTGTCGCTTAGTCGCTTTTGATCTGGCAGATATAAAGAGTTATATATATTCGTAAAAAGAAGGCTTTTGGGTGACCAGAGCATCGCCCCGTTTTTGGGTGTCCCAAACCATATGTTGCCATCCTTATCATGAGCAAGTGTAGTTATCTCAGAGGAAGATAGCACTTCATATGCTTTGAATGGGGCAAACAGAAAGCGGCTTGTGAGCTCGTTGTACTTGAGTTCAAACAATCCTAGGTCAGTTGCAATGTAGGCGTTTTCGCTATCAACGAAGGTAAGATCCCAAATATTGCGAAGTGGCAAGATGGTATTTAGTTTTAATTCGGGTTTATCGCTGTTAGCTTCTTTCAAGATGTCAGCAATCGACACTTCAAATAAGCCTTTGACGGTGCCAATCAATAACTCACCTTTAGGTGAATCAGTTAGTAATTTAACGTTAAAACTATCTTCACTTTGGTCTGTATTTCCATAAATGAAAGCCGATGATTTGTTTGTTAAGTCTAAGGTAGTTAATCCGAAGTTTGTGCCGATTAATAAGGTGTTATCAGTTAAATATAAGGTACGGATAATGACGCCATTGTCGTACTGTTCTTTAGTTAGGGAAAAGAGCAGTTCGTTTTCATTAGTTTCGAGATTCAAACTGTAAATTGAGTGGCTCAAACCGACAATTAATTCGTCCTTTTTGCCTTCAATGATGCTATCTACATACTGATACCATTCAGCGTGATCAAGGTCTTTAGGATCTAATAAGGTAATAACCTCTTGGCTTGACTTATCTAAGCTCAATATCCCTGAGCTAGCGGTACCGATAATAATTTTGCCGCTACTATGTTCAAACAGCTGATATATCGATGAAGAATCCAGCTCTTTATGCTTTCCTGACACTTTCAGTAAGCTTGCGCCGTCAAATCTATTCAGGCCTTCTTCGGTAGCCAGCCACATGAAATTTTCAGAATCAATAAGAATGGAGTGAATCGTATCTTGATCTAACCCTAGGTTTGTATTTATATACGAAAGTCTAGGCTCTTTTATCAATGGAACAAGCGCGTTTTCATTTGCAAAGGCATTGTTTAGACAAACACACGCAATTAACAGTGATACAATCACTGCAACAATTATGAACCTCACTTTTCTCGTAAATACTTGAAAAATCATATTAATATAAATTCAACGCCTTTTGGGATGCTCTATAAAAAGTCAAGTTGCTACTTAAACTGTTAAAATTATATCACTTGGGTGTTAGCAATTGACTTTTATTGGATAGTATTCACTGCAGTGTGGAGGTTTTTTTGTACTTCAGTTATTTTTCATTTCAATGAAATTTAGAAAGGTTGGTTTAATGGCACTGTTAAGTGCTTGAAGGTAGATCAATAATCAAAAGCGGTCTTTCACCGAACGAGCAGTTTATAGATAACTGTATGTGACCATCCTTGGTAACGAAATAACCTACACTTTCATAGTAAGACAATTTAATAATAAGAATGCTCACCCGCTTCATGCTCAGTAGCATCTTTAACACCCGTTAGCTCACCAGCAAATTGTTCAAGCATTTGCTTTTCGATACCGTCTTTAAGGGTAACATCGACCATTGAACAGCCGTTACAACCGCCACCAAACTGAAGCACAGCAACGCCATCAGTTGTGATTTCGACTAACATGACCTTTCCGCCATGACTGGCGAGTGAGGGATTGATTTCGGTTTCAATCAGATAATTGACTCGTTCTACTAGTGGTGCGTCGTCAGATAATTTACGAGCTTTCGCGTTAGGGGCTTTAAGCGTGAGTTGCGAGCCCATTTGGTCAGTCACGAAGTCGATTTCAGCTTCTTCTAAAAACGGTGCGCTTTCAGCGTCGACTACTGCATCAAACCCATTGAAATTTAACCGAATGTCTGTATCTTCAACTGCATCTGGTGGACAGTAGGATACACCGCACTCGGCGGTTGATGTACCTGGGTTAACAACAAAAACACGAATATTTGTTCCATCGCCTTGTTGCGATAATAATTTTGCGAAGTGGCTTTGCGCAGACTCAGAAATAGTGATCATTTAACCCTCTGATGTTCTATCATTGTTGGTTACAAACTTAATTGCTATGCATAATAACAAAATTACTTGAGTAAAACACTCAAGTATTATCTGTTTTTTTCATGCGCTTGTTTTTTAAACGCCTTATGGCTAAGAGATGGGGTATGATTAGGCGTTATTCAAGAACGAGGACTTACTATGTTTGGAAGGTTAAATGCGAATGGTCGCTGTGGGAAAGTGTGGTCAATATGCGCGGCACTCTTATTTTTCTGTCATTTTGCGTCAGCAAAGACGGTTACAAGCGATCTTGATTACCTTCCTAAAAATCAAAATTACCTCGCTGATATTCCAACCCCTGAACAGGTACTTGGTTATCCAGTAGGCACTTGGCATGTGCGTCATGACCAACTATTAAGCTATATGCGTGCGCTTGATGCAGCCTCTGACCGCATTACCATCACTACAACAGGTCAAACTCACGAACAACGTGATTTGATTTTGATGACGATAACGGCTGCCGATAATCACGACAAAATAGCTGATTATCAAAAGGCTCACCTAGAACGTATTCAAACGGGCAAAGCTGCGCCATCAGATGCACCACTCTTTATCTATATGGGTTATAGCGTGCACGGAAATGAGCCGTCAGGTGCGAACGCGGCCTTGCTAATTGCATATCATCTTGCTGCTTCACAAAGCCCAGAAGTATTGTCGTTGTTAGCTGAAAACGTTGTCCTGCTTGACCCTGCTCTCAATCCAGACGGGCTATCGCGTTTTGCGCAGTGGGCTAATATGCACAAAGGCAAAAACCTCGTCGCCGATCCTCGCCATCGCGAGCATATTGAACACTGGCCGTCAGGTCGGACCAATCACTACTGGTTTGATTTGAACCGCGATTGGCTTTTACTAACGCACCCAGAATCGCAAGCTAGAATCAAACAGTTCCATCAATGGCGACCGCATGTGTTGACTGATTTTCATGAAATGGGTACCAACAGCACTTACTTCTTTCAACCGGGTGTGAGTTCGCGCAAAAACCCTTGGACACCAGACACCAATGTGACACTCACAAAGTCTTTGGGTAACTTCCACGCACAAGCGCTAGACGACACTGACCAGCTTTATTTTACTGAAGAAAGCTTTGACGATTTCTATTATGGCAAGGGTTCAACGTATCCAGATGCGCATGGCAGTATTGGGATATTGTTTGAGCAAGCCAGCAGTCGTGGTCATCTGCAAGAATCGATTAACGGTGAGCTTAGCTTTCCTGCCAGTATACAAAACCAGGTAACAACGTCTTTATCGACTTTTAAAGGTTCTCAAGAAAACAAAGCGGCTATTCTGGCCTATCAGAGTCAATTCCACAGAGATACTGCTTCGTTGATTAAAGAAGATGATATCGGCGGGTTTGTGGTCTCAGCTAGCAAAAACAAAAGTGCTTTTGAGCGTGCGTTGAGCATCCTTACATCACACAAGATTAAGTACGAAGTCTTGGATAAAGACTTTTTCTATGACGACAAAACCTTTAATGCTGAACAAAGTGTGTATGTGCCCGTTAATCAAGTTCAATACCGTTTGATTCGGTCACTTTTTTCTGAACGCCAACGCTTTGTTGATAACACATTTTATGATGTGTCTAACTGGAATTTGCCTCTAGCATTTAACTTACCTTATGAATCAGTCAGTCAACGAGCTGCGCGCAAAATATCAAGTACGTCGCAAGGTTTTGAGCATGTTGTGGACAATAGCAATATTGCCGAAAACGCCTATGCCTATGTATTTGAGTGGCACGACGCAAAAGCACCGGCATTACTCCAATCATTGTTAGAAAAAGACTTTGAAGTGCGATTAGCAGGAGCTGACTTTGCCGCAACTGTTGATGCACAAGGCACTCAAAAAGACTTTAATGCTGGTGCCGTGATGATTTCTCGCGCATTAGCACAACCTGAAAATTGGCAGGCTACGCTTAAGACACTTGCTGACGATCATAAGATAGATTTAACGACGATTACCTCTGGTCTAACTTCAAAAGGCATTGATTTGGGCAGTCGCCAGTTTGCAAAAGTGGAATTACCAAACGTACTAATGGTGGGTGGAAAAGGTACTTCACAATATGAAGTGGGTGAAATTTGGCACTACCTAGACACTCGCGTTAATTTGCCAGCGACGTTATGGGATTTAGAAGATCTTAACCGTTGGGATATCGATCGTTATACACACATTATCTTTGCCAATGGGCGTTATGGGTCATTATCAAAATCGACCTTAGAAAAAATCGAAAACTGGGTGCAAAAAGGCGGCGTGTTAATCGGGCAGAAAAACGCGGTTAGTTGGTTTGCAAAGAACTCGTGGATTGATAACAAGATCCTCAGCAACGAAGATATTGATAATGCGTTTTCGACTCAGGGCCTAGCCTATGGTGACCGTCAAGCCTTACGCGCTAAGAAGTTGATTGCAGGTTCGGTTTACAAAGCGAAAATAGACCTTACTCATCCACTATTTTTTGGTTATGAAAACGATGAGCTCGCATTCTTTAAAACCAGTAATCTGGTGATGAAAACCTCGGCTGAGCCCTTTGAAAATATTGCCATTTATAAAGAGAAACCATTGGTGGCTGGCTACACTGCGGATGAGTTGCAAGCATTAATCGGCAATACCACTGCGTTGACGGTTAAACAACAAGGTAGAGGTGTGGTCATTGCATTTGTCGATAATATCCACTTTAGAGGTTATTGGGACGGCACTAACAAGCTAATGGCAAACAGTATCTTTATGTCTAGTCTTTTGTAAGTACGCTTAGGTCTTAGCATCACTGGTTAACGATATTGCCATTGTGATGACAGTAATTTGCAAGTCAGCTTGCTTGGCTTGCAAGGCACTACAAGCTTGATTGATGGTTGCGCCAGTTGTGATCACGTCATCGATGAGCGCAAGGTGTTGATAAGGAAGTTCGTCAACACAAGCAAAGGCATCTTTAAGGTTGCTTTGCCGTTGCTCTGGATTCAGCTTGGCTTGTGCTTGGGTATGTCGCACTCTTGCCAACGGATTGATGACAGGAATAGAGAAGTGTTGCCCCAATAAATCCGCCAAAATTTGTGCCTGATTATATTGGCGTCGCATATAACGTAGATGGCTCAATGGGATTGGCACTAGTGCTTCTATAGACTCAAGGCAAAGCGGATGCACACGTTTAATAAACCAGTCGGTAATGATATGTGCGCAATACACCTTTTGAGCAAATTTTAAGTCTAAAATGAGTTTATCTACTGGCCATTTGTATTCACTAAGGACAATCAAATTAGCATAATTTGGGGTCAGTAAGTGCTTATTAATTTTTGGATTGTTGAGTAGGTTTACGCGCGTCGAATGCATCCAATAATGGGTTAAAAAAATGTTTGATTGAGGCCCGTTAAGCAAGTCTTTTTCACAATATTGACAGGTTAGTAATCCACTCGTTTGATGACAGAAATAGCAATGTTGGTGGCCGATAAACGCAGCTGTTTTTGATATTAAGTTATCACGCATCTGCTTAATTTTATTTAAAGCTGAGTGCAAAATAAGGCGCTGTCTATTGGTCATATTTCAACATGGCAAAATCGTAAATTTGAAAGGTAGTTTAGCAAGATGAATCAACTTAGTAGCCTGTCGTCTAGATCTGAACCAACGCTTGTTTTTCTTCATGGTTGGGGTATGAACAGTGGCGTTTGGACGTCACTGACTAATATGTTAAACAAGCATGTAAAGTGTCAGTGTATCGACTTACCTGGCTATGGTGACGCTCATGACGTTGATGTCACGCCAGAACACTATAACCTAGTCTATTTAGCTAATTGGGTAGAGACGCGACTTCCCGAAAACTCAATATTGGTAGGTTGGTCGCTAGGCGGGCTAGTCGCTCAAAAGATTGCGATTGATGATCCTAGCAAATTATCAGGGCTTGTGTGTATCGCAAGCACGCCAAAGTTTGAAGAAAGTCACGATTGGTTGGGCATCAAACCTAATGTGTTAGATTTATTCCATCGTCAACTAAGTGACGATCACGGCAAGACCTTAAATCGATTTTTAGCAATTCAAATGCAAGGGATTGCTGATATTTCTGCAAGAAAAGCCGCGATTAGAACCTTATCTGAACGACTTTTATCAAAGCCTTCACCTAATCCTGCTTTGCTAGATGCGGGCTTGTCTTTGTTAAGTACCGTTGATTTACGTGAAGCCATCGGTAAGATCGTGTTACCAACACTGCGTATCTACGGTCGATTGGATTTATTGATCCCCTATAAAGTGATTGAAAAAATCGCGGATTTACATCCAAATAGCACTAGCATTGTTCACAAAAAAGCGTCTCACGCGCCATTTGTCACTGATTGCGAGCAAATTTATGACGATATAATGGCCTTTTTGAATCAAACTCAACTCACTAATTCTATTGATAAAAAATAGTCACCTGTAAATAAATATGTACGAAAGTTGAACAGATAGCCTATTTTGCCGTCAGTATTAGCTATTTTAACTTCAGTTTTGTAAAGAATTGGTCGATAATTAGACACACTGAAAAGTGTTTTGATTATGAGGTTCAAACATGATTTCACCGATAAATGGTGCTCAATCCGCATTGTATTCTGGTTTTGAAGGCTACAAACGCGGCGAAGCTAAGGTCACCGAGGCTGCTGCGAACATCGCAACGCGCCCAGCACAAAGCAACTTAAACGAAAGTGTTGTCGACTTGACCACTGGCAGTTTACAAGCGCAGGCTTCGGCAAGCGTAATTAAACGTGCCGATGAAATGCTTGGCACACTGATCGATACACTGGCGTAAGTAAATACGATGAACGTTGTCACGCCTTTACCCATTGCGAACGGATTTCCAACCAATAACGTTGGAACAGAATCGGCGCGCCGTGATAACGTGCAACGTGAGATCATTCCTGCACTTGCTCAAAACGAAAAATCAGCTACCGAGAAAGGACTTGCAAATGAGCAAGAGCGTTCTTCGTCAAATGCGTTTAACAATCCTACTTACGAAAAACCCAGTGCAAATCAGCAGTCGACGCCATTCGATCCGACACAAGCATCGATAGGCGAGCAAACTAACGATACCCAGCAAGAATCAGCGGGTAAACAAGACGCAAAAGATAAGCAATCAGAACAGCAAGAGCAAAAAGAAATTGCCGATTTAAAGGCGCGTGATTTAGAAGTTCGACTGCACGAACAGGCGCACGCCGCCGTGGGTGGACAATACGCTGGCTCACCTACTTACGAATATGAGAAAGGCCCTGATGGCAATCGCTATGCGGTTGCGGGCGAAGTCAAAATAGACGTTTCAGAAGCTAAAGAGCCAGAAGAAACGGTGCGTAAAATGCAGCAAGTTAAGGCCGCAGCACTGGCACCGGCTGAACCCTCTACTCAAGACTATAAGGTAGCGTCAGAGGCCTCACAAAAAGAACAAGCTGCGCGTTCTGAAATGTCGCAAGAACGCGTTAAAGAACTAACGGAATCATCGGGCGAACAAGCATCGGATAATGATTCATCATTTGATGCAAACAGTTTTGAACAAAGCGATACTGTTGCAAAAACTAAAAGCGTTATTGATGGCTTTTACTCAAAAATAGGTAAAAGCCAACAAAGCGGGGTTTCACTCAGCGCATAGTTCGTAACACTTAGTGCTTACTAACAGCGCCTATTATCTACTTTTTAGCCTTTGCAAATGCATCTGCAAAGGCATTACCCATTGCCGCATTTCCAAACGACTTTTGATTACTCGCTGGTTTATTCGGCGCTTTTTTGTGCGCTTGCTGCTTGGTCTGAGGCTTCTGCTTTGACGCATTTGCTTGATTGGCGGTCGGCTCATCATCTAAACGCATGGTTAACGAGATTCGCTTGCGTTGTGTGTCTACTTCCATGACTTTGACTTTAACAACATCGCCTGTTTTCACGACTTCGCGAGGATCTTTGATAAAGGTATTCGAGATAGAAGAAATATGCACTAAGCCATCTTGATGCACGCCAATATCAACAAAGGCACCAAAGTTAGCAACGTTGCTGATGACGCCTTCTAAGATCATACCGACTTTAAGGTCTGCAACCGTTTCAACACCCTCTTTAAAGCTTGCCGTTTTGAATTCTGGACGTGGATCGCGGCCTGGCTTATCAAGCTCTTTTAAAATATCAACAACAGTGGGGCGACCAAACTCATCGGTAATAAAATCATCGGGTGATAACTGTTTCAGCAAATCGGTATTGCCAATCATATCGTTAACCGCATGGCCTGATTTAGCGACAATCGTATCCACGACTTGATATGCTTCTGGGTGAACGGCCGATGCATCCAATGGATTGCTGCCATTCATCACTCTTAAAAATCCGGCTGCTTGCTCAAATGCCTTAGGACCAAGACGTTCGACTTTTTTCAAGGCTTTGCGATCATTAAACGCACCGTTTTGATCGCGATAATTTACGATATTTTGAGCAAGGGTTTTGTTCAGTCCCGACACATGACTGAGCAATGCAATAGACGCAGTATTTAAATCAACGCCTACCGCGTTTACACAATCCTCTATCACCAAATCAAGTGACTTGCCTAATAGGCTTTGGCTAACGTCATGTTGATATTGGCCAACTCCAATCGCTTTGGGCTCTATCTTCACCAGCTCGGCAAGCGGGTCTTGTAAGCGGCGTGCTATTGATACTGCGCCGCGCAAAGATACATCCATGCCTGGTAGTTCTTTTGAAGCAAGTTCAGACGCTGAGTATACCGAGGCGCCCGCTTCGCTGATCACGATTTTTTGCACACCCAACTCAGGAATGGCTTTGAGTACCTCACTTACAAGCTTGTCTGTTTCTCTAGAACCAGTGCCGTTACCGATACTGATTAACTGAACCTTGTGCTGTTTACACAATGTTGCCAAAGTGCGTGCTGATTTATCGAATTGGTTTTGCGGCTGATGCGGAAAAATGGTGGTGGTATGTAAAACCTTGCCGGTTTCATCAACAATTGCGACTTTTACCCCCGTTCGCAAACCAGGATCAAGACCCATGGTGACTTTAGGGCCAGCCGGAGCAGCCATTAGTAAATCATTTAGATTTTTAGCAAATACTTTAATGGCTTCTTCTTCGGCTTGTTCGCGCAGTTTGCCAAACAGCTCTGTTTCCATATGCAAGAGTATTTTAATTTTCCACGCCCACTGAACAACGCCTTGCAGCCACTTATCACGCGAGGTGCTATGCAAGTTTAAACCTAGGCTTCTGCATATAATATCTTCGCAATGAGAGTGTTTAACACTGTCTTCTTGTTGTGGATCAGCATCGATATTGACCTGCAAGATCCCTTCGTTTCGACCTCTGAAGATCGCAAGTGCACGGTGTGAAGGCACTTTAGAATAGCTTTCTGAATATTCAAAGTAGTCGCTATATTTTTCGCCTTCTTTTTCTTTACCCGCAAGCACTTTACTTTTTACGTGTGCATGTTTGTTTAGGTAGCTTCTGATTGCGGCAAGTAACTCAGCGTTTTCTGCAAAACGTTCCATCAAAATGAATTTTGCACCGTCGAGCGCAGCTTTGGAATCGGTGATTCCTTTCTCTTCATTGATGAAGGTTTGCGCTAAGGCTTCTGGGTCTGCAGATGGGTCATTAAAAAGTGTGTCAGCAAGTGGCTCTAAGCCAGCTTCAATGGCAATTTGTCCTTTGGTTCTGCGCTTCGGCTTAAATGGCAAATATAAATCTTCAAGCGCAGTTTTATTGTCTGCACTGAGTAATTTAGTTTTCAAAGATTCGTCTAACTTGCCTTGTTCATCAATCGATTTGATGATCACTTTGCGTCGATCTTCTAAATCGCGCAGATAAACCAGTCGCTGTTCAAGTGTGCGCAGTTGAGTATCATCTAAGCCTTGCGTCACCTCTTTTCGATAGCGAGCAATAAAGGGAACAGTTGCACCTTCATCTAATAATTTTACAGCGGCAGTAATTTGAGCTGCACTCGCGTTGAGCTCATTGGCAATTTTTTCGATGATCATGAAAGACTCTGATGGATAGATGATTAGTAAGATTTTCTAGGCCGAATGATAACATTCAAGTCGATGGATTTGCTACGTATCCGATAGCCAATTTTCAGGTTTTTGATAGCTAATATTCACTACCCACCATTCAAACTTGCCTGCTTCAGTGCTTACGTGGACTTCGTCATCAACTTGTTTTTTCAAACAGGCGCGTGCCATGGGTGAGTCGATTGATATATAGCCTTTGCGACCGAAGATTTCGTCATAGCCAACGATTCTGAATTGCAGTGTTTCTTCTTTGCTATTTTCTAGCTCTACATAAGCTCCAAAAAATATTCGACCGTCTTGTTGTGGGTCATAATCAACTACTTTTAAGCGTTCTAGTGCTTTTGTGATATAGCGTACACGTCGATCAATTTCTCTGAGTTTCTTTTTGTTGTATTGATAGTCTGCATTTTCACTTCGGTCACCAAGACTTGCTGCCCATGTCACCTTTTTGGTTATTTCAGGGCGTTCTTCACGCCATAAAAAGTCGAGTTCTCTTTTTAGCGCTTCATATCCTTCGCGAGTAATTATTTGGGTAGGCAAATTAGCAATCTCTTATATGAACTGATTTACATTAAATGGTACAATTAATTAACAAATATGGCGAAAAAATGAACATTAATCTGTACGTTAATGTCATTATATCCGATACTAGCACTTTGGACTTTATTAGCGGTAGGCGACGACTACGCTAGGTGCTTCACGTATTCAACGCCATAAACAATCTTTGGAGAAGTTTATGGGATTAAACCAAAATCACAACAACAATATTGAACATTTACCCGTTAAACATTTTATGATCGTTTTTCTGGGGTTTTTAGTGTTTATTACAGGTTTGTTTTTGATGGGCTACAGCTTTTTTGCTTGGATGCTTGTGTCAGATTCACTGCAATCACTTACCTATTTTAGTATTGGTGTGCTGACTTGTTACTTGGGTAGAAAAATAATCAGAAAGATGAGTAAAAAACAATACATCGCAAACGTAGTAGAGTAACGCCATTGTCTGAACGACAATGGCGTATTATTCGAATCAAAGATATTCGATATTATTTACTAACAATTTCTAATAACTCAACATCAAAAATAAGCGTTGAGTTTGGCCCGATGATTGGGCCTTGTTGACGTTCGCCGTATGCTAAATTAGCAGGGATGTGGAAGCGATATTTTGAACCTTCTGTCATTAATTGAACACCTTCAGTCCAGCCAGAGATTACACCGTTCAGAGGGAACTCAGCAGGCGTGCCGCGTGAGTATGATGAATCAAACTCAGTGCCGTCTATAACTGTTCCACGATAGTGAACCTTTACAGTGTCAGTTGCGGCTGGACGCTCGCCTTCACCTTCAATTAACACTTCGTACTGAAGACCAGATTCGGTAGTCGTAACGCCTTCGCGCTTACCATTTTCAGCAAGATATGTTTGGCCTTCTTCAAGGTTCTTAACTTTTGATGCTTCTTCTTTGGCTGCCATCTTTTCACGTAAGACTGCATCAGAAGCTTGTGTTAATTGCTGAATCTCTTGCATGTTGTAGATGGTTTCTTTTTCGAGTCCGTCTTTAAAGCCTTGCATCAAGGCTTCTAAATCAGTTTCGACTTCAAACGTATTTTGTTGTTCGATACGGTTTTGTGCAAATAAACCCATGCTAGCACCAAGTGCATAAGAATGCTTTTGTGCATCGGTAGTGTATGGGTCTTCTTTACTTGTTTGTTCAGTACTTGCTGCAGTCTCGGCCGTTTCTGCTTGTTGTGCGTCTTGTTTTTGACAAGCACTAAGTGCTAATGCAGATAGGATTGCTAGCGCCAGGGTAGCCTTCTTCATTAAATCTCTCCAATATTGTTATTGTTTGAAGGTTGCGGAATTTTGTATTACTGCCGCTATAGTAAAGGTCAAGACACAAAGAAGAAACCACTTTCCCATGATTAAACAGATGTTTTTAGCCTTATTGCTTATTTCCGCATTTTTATTGAGTGGATGTTCTGGTGAGTTTACCCCACCCGACGCAAAAGACAGTGTTTCTGATGGTGGAATCTATGATGCGGATATCAGCACCGACGGCAGTTTTGCGGTCGTCACTACGGTTAATTCGCACATTCAAGTGTGGTCCTTAAGTGAACATAAAAATCGCTTCACGTGGCGGCACCAAGGTGACGGCACCAACTTAGTGGATAATGTTCATATTAGCGCAGATCAAAGCGTGGCGATTACGGCCGACAATGAAGCATTTGCCGTTTGGGATATTGCATCTGGCGAACCCATCGGATTTTGGCGAATAGATGAGTCAACGATCCGCGATGTAGCCATAAGTAACCAAGGTAAAGGTGTGTTGGTTGGCAGGGCAAATGGCACCGTTTTGTTTTTTGAGCCTGATACGGGCAGAAGACTTGAGTTTTTGGGACATACTGAAAAAGTAAACACAGTAGATATTTCGCCTAATGGTAAGTTTGCTATTACCGGCAGTAATGATTACAAAGCCTATTTATGGAGCACACAGACGGGGCAAGTCATCCATGTGTTTAATCATACCAACCGAGTGACTATGGTGAGCATTGATGATCAAGCGCGTTATCTGTTTACCGCTGACAGTCAAGACGATGCCACTATCTGGGATGCCCAAACAGGTAATGCTATTAGCCGCTTAAACTTTATTCAACGTCAGATTGTGTTTACGAGTGTGAGGTTTAGCGAAGACGGTACAAAACTGCTAACGGGTTCACCGGCTAGACGCCTAGCATTATGGGATGTTGCGACAGGTGATAATCTAGAGCAATGGCGTGTCGCACCCAATAATGGCATTGCTAGACAGTCTGCTGTTGTATATGGGGTGGGTTTCAACGAAAATGGCGTTATCTCAATTGCAAGCTCGGGCAATGTTGAATACTGGCATGACAAATAACACTGATTTAAACGCACAAACACAAGCGCAACTTGACCAACTTGAATTTAAAGTGGCTTTTCAGGAAGACACAATTGAACAACTCAACCAGATTGTGACTCAACAACAAATGGCGATTGATGCGCTTGAACAAAAACAGCAAGTGATTATTGAGAAACTGAAAAGCTTGCAAAGCACCAGCTCTAACATTAACTCTGGAGAGGAGATTCCGCCTCACTACTGAGGTTTGCCGCTCCTACTCGGGTTCTACTACTCGGGTTTAAACAAGCCTATCACGTTCTCATTGGCACGAGTCGCTTGTTCGACTTCTTCATCGGTTTGAGATTCATTATAGCCGCAATGTACGCAATTCATTTTTTCTACATTGTTTTCAAAATACAGCATTAGCGTATCTAAGCTTTTGCAACTTGGACATTTAGCGCCTGCAATAAACCGACGTTTTTGTTTTTTCTGACTCATACTTATTTTCCATTTCCCTTATCTTCAGAGTCTTACGTATGGCTAGCGATTATAGCGCACATTAAAGTAAATAGTGACGCGCAAAACCCACTCATCTTTGGTATTCTTGCGCCTTTCCATAGACTTTTTGTTTTACGCGCATAAGCAGCCATCACTAAATGATTCAATTAACAAATTTATCTCTTCAACGCGGTATCAAAACATTAATTAAAGATGCCAATATTGAAATCTATCCTGGCCACAAAATTGGGATCATCGGCGCCAATGGTTGCGGTAAATCGACGCTGTTTTCGATGCTGCGCGGAGAGCTTCAAGCTGATGCGGGTGATTGTATTGTGCCTAAACACTGGCGCATTGTTTCAGTGGCTCAAGAAACGCCTGCTAGCGAAAAAAGTGCGCTTGAATATGTCATTGACGGCGATACCGAATTAAGAAAGCTACAAGCTCAATTACTCGATGCTGAAGACGCTCACCAAGGTGAAAAAATCGCTGAGTTGCATGAAAAGCTCGCTCATATTGGCGCTTACGATGTTGAAGCGAGAGCCGCGGTTATTCTTGATGGTTTGGGATTTTCAACTGCGCAATTGCAAAACCCAGTGTCTGATTTTTCAGGTGGCTGGCGAATGCGCCTCAATCTTGCTCAGGCACTCTTGTGCGAATCCGACTTATTGCTGCTGGATGAACCGACTAACCACTTAGATCTAGACGCAGTTATTTGGTTAGAAAATTGGATTAAAGGCTACAAAGGCACACTCCTGCTCATTTCCCACGACAAGTCCTTTATTGATGAATGTGTCGGCGGCATCGTGAGCTTTGAGCAAACTGCGCTCGTGATGTATTCGGGCAATTACTCTGGTTTTGAAAAGCAACGTGCTGAAAGACTTCGCTTGCAAGCCAGCGAATATGAAAAGCAGGCAAAAAAGAAAGCGCACTTAAATGCATTTATTACGCGCTTCAAAGCAAAAGCGAGCAAAGCCAAACAAGCTCAAAGCAGGGTTAAACAACTTGAAAAAATGCAAGATTTGATGCCTGTTCACGCTCAATCTGCATTCAGTTTTGAATTTAAAATACCTGATAAGCTGCCCAATCCACTCGTTTTAATGGAAGAGGTCAAAGTGGGTTATGGCGAAACCGTTATTTTAAACGAAGTAAAGATGAACCTTGTGCCTGGTTCTCGCATTGGTTTGTTGGGAAAAAACGGTGCGGGTAAATCTACCTTGATAAAGCTGTTATCAGAACAACTTAGCCCAATGAGCGGTGAATACCACACCTCCGCTGGCTTAAAAATCGGTTACTTTGCTCAGCATCAGGTCGAGCTTTTGCATTTAGACTCCGATCCTTTTGAGCACTTATTTAGATTGGATAAAAAGCTCAGTGAGCAAGAAATTCGAGATTACTTAGGCGGTTTCGGTTTCCAAGGTGACGAGGTCTACAAGCAAGTTAATTTAATGTCTGGTGGCGAAAAAGCACGTCTAGTATTAGCACTGATTGTCTATCAAAAACCTAATATGCTGCTACTAGATGAGCCGACCAACCACCTTGATATTGAAATGCGTCAAGCCCTTAACTATGCACTTCAAGCGTTTGAAGGTGCAATGGTCTTGGTCTCGCACGATCGCTACTTATTATCCACGGTGTGTGATGACTTTTATTTGGTTGATTCAGGCGAAGTCAGCAGCTTTAAAGGTGATTTGGACGACTATAAAAAATGGCTGTTTGCTTCAAATGCACAAGCTGCAAAAAGCTCAAAAATGGAAGCAAATGGGCATGTAAGTGAAGCAGATAAAAAGAGTGTTGATAGAAAGCAGCAAAAGCGATTAGAAGCTGAATTAAGACAAAAAACTAAACCGTTTAGGGATGAAATAACTAAACAAGAGAAACGAATGGAAAAAGCTCAAAAACTGTTGGCTGAAATTGAAGCGACAATGGCTGACAACAGTTTATATGAAGCAGTGAACAAAGCTAAACTGACTAAGGTGCTTGAACAAAAAGCCAGCGCCGATGCTGAGTTAGAAGAGGCTGAGATGTTATGGCTTGATGCGCAAGAATCATTAGAGGCGCTTTTGTCTTGAAGCTGAACAATACAAGCCGACTAGATATCCCAGTGCAGACCGATCATTTTTGGCAGTTTGCAGTGACCATTTACGCACGTGAGCCGGTCAAGCTATGCTGTCTGGATCTGCAAAATGAGCACGATGCCAATGTGAACTTGATACTCTTGTGTATTTATCTTGATCGGCACAATTGCCAATTATCCGTAGAGCAGATTAGCCAAATACAACATAGTATCGAGCAGAGCAACGTAGTACTCAAAAAGCACCGTAGCAAAAGACAAGCACTCAAAAAAAGTAAGGCTTTGGACCAAGAAGCCCTTATCGTCGCTTACCAAACCGCACTAAGCGAAGAGCTTGAGTTAGAACGTGAGCAACAATACATTTTGGTCACTTGTTTGAACCAAATTATTATGTCCGACCTAGCCTTGGAAGCGTCAATTAAAACACCTATTTCAAGTGAAAAGTCTTTAAGCAACACAGAACGATATTTAACAAATGTGCTAGCAAGTCAAATAACGAGTTCAATTACAAGTAACGAAGAATACATGATACCAAAGCTACAAGCACAGTTTGAACGTCTGGTGGAGTATGTCTAAACACTTGGCGTCAGCGTGTCATTTTGGTGCTTGCACGCAAAGTGATTTCATTGCGCCAACTTGGGCGCAAAATCCGCATGTTCAAACTATTTTCCCGAGATATCTCGTTAAACATCCAATTGTAAATACCACCAATGAGCGTATCGCAACACCCGATGGTGACTTTTTAGATATCGCTTGGTCTATACCAACCGAAGCAGACAATGCTAAAGCCTTAGTGATAATTTTTCATGGGCTTGAGGGTTCGATTTCGTCGCACTACGCCAAGCATTTGGTTCATGAACTCAATCAGCAAGGGTTCATCAGCGCTTTGATGCACTTTAGAGGCTGCAGTCACGAACTTAATATTACGCCGAGGGCGTATCACTCAGGTGAAGTCGAAGACCCGATTCTTGCAATTACTCACGCAAGTAAACGTTATCCGAAGCTGCCCGTTTATGCAGTTGGTTTTTCATTAGGCGGCAACATGCTGATGAACTTAATCGCTGAACACGCTCATCGAGTGGCAGTAAAGACAGCGATCGCAGTATCCTCGCCTTTGAATTTGTCAGCATGTGCTAAACGCATGGAGGTGGGTTTTTCACGCGTTTATCAGCGACATTTGATTAAAAGCATGCAACAAAATTTACTGACCAAGTTGAGTGTTTTGTCTGCAGACTACAAGCAAGAAATGCTAGATACGCTTGGGTTTTCAGAAAATAAGGTTGCTGAAGTAGTCTCTTCACTTAAAACCTTTTACCAATTCGACGACAAAGTAACAGCGCCTTTGCACGGTTTCAAAGACGCACAAACCTATTATGACCAATGTAGCGCACTACCTAAGCTTGCTAATATCAGCACGCCAAGCTTAATTTTGCACGCCGCAGATGACCCGTTTATGGACGAAAAAGTGATCCCCAATCACCAGCAACTTTCGAATGATGTCGCTTATGAACTCAGTGCGCACGGCGGTCACGTAGGATTTATGCAAGGCAGCATATTTAGTCCAAATCTATGGTTGAGCGAAAGAATTGTGTGCCATTTTAACTTTATCAACGAGCAACAATAATCATGTTAATTCCTCACCAAGAAATTTCAAAAGAGACGCTATACAGTTTGATCGAATCGTTTGTGCTTCGCGAAGGCACAGACTATGGTACTCAAGAGGTCTCACTAGAAGAAAAAGTCGAAGATGTCATTCGACAGCTAGAGCAAGGGGTTGTCGTGATTCAATACTCGGAAGAACATGAAAGCGTTAATATCGTCACCAAAGATAGCTTGGGATTGTGAACGGTGAATGATGCACAGATTGCTGAATGGCTATGCAATGAGTTCAAAGCCGAAAAGGCTGAAAAGGTCGAGCATATCCAAGCCTTGTGGAGTGGATATGGCGAGATAGCGCGATATGAATTAACTAGCAATGGTCAAAGCCGCAGCCTTGTGGTTAAGCACGTTAACTTACACGAACAAACAAGCCACCCAAGAGGTTGGTCTGGGCAGCGATCACATGACCGCAAAGTATCTTCCTACTTCAATGAGCAAATCTTTTATCAAGCAATAAGCCCCGTTTTAAATCAGGGTGCCTTAAATTGCAAAGTACCCACTTGCATGAGTACACAACACTCAGACCAGCACGTACTGCTGGTACTTGAAGATCTCGATGCCAGTGGCTTTAGAGCGCGTTACACAGACATTAACCCATCAACTCAGATGAATATTGTCCATGCAACTATCGAGTGGTTGGCTTGTTTTCATGCAAGCATGTTGACCGTCGATACCTCAAAACTTTGGCCAGTCGGCACGTATTGGCATTTAGGCACGCGTGAAGATGAATGGCAGGTGATGCCTAACTCTGCATTAAAATCAGCGGCAAAAGAAATTGATGCCACATTGAATAGTGCACAGTATCGAACGCTACTTCATGGCGACGCCAAGCTAGCTAACTTTTGTTATTCGAGGTCTGTTGTTAGTAGCGTTGACATTGCCGCAGTTGATTTTCAATACGCTGGCAGGGGTGTTGGGATAAAAGACCTAGTGTATTTTTTGGGAAGCTGTTTTGATGAATCAGCTTTAGCACAGCATGCACCGGGATGTATCGGACATTACTTTAATTACTTGAACAATGCAGTTTGTCAGGTAGCACCTAACATAGATATCAAAGCGCTCGAAGCAGAATGGCGATATCTAGAAGTCTTTGCTTGGGCTGATTTTGAACGCTTTTTGAGTGGTTGGTCACCTTCGCATTTTAAATTGAATGCTTATTCGGATGCAAAAACGCAAGATGCTTTGTCTCGATTAACTCGTGAGTAGCACTTTCATCGCGTTTGAAAACAGGACAATCTATAGTGATAGATCAAAGAATGTTTTTTATAGCGACGTTACTATCATGCTTGTAGAGCAATTTACAAGGTTGATTGATGCTTTCAATAAAGTCACAGTTTTCAAATAAAGTCGATTGGCACAACTTGATTTCCTCCGGGAGCCGTTTGTTTATAGGTTCAAATATTGCGGTCCCAAATGCCTTGATAGATAGCCTTATCGAGGATGGAAAAGGGCTTGATGATCTTGAGTTAACGCATATTGGAACAATTTCAGACGATAAATGGGCTTTGCCTGATTATCAATCGCGGTTTAAGGTAAATACTTTTTTTATACACGGCGATATCGTCAGAAAAGCAGTCGATGAAGGACGGGCGGACTATACACCGTGTTTTTTGTCTGAAATTTCGAGTTTATTTACAGATGATACACTGCCTCTGGATGCCGCTTTGATCATGGTTTCGCCGCCAGATGAACTTGGCTATTGCTCACTGGGATTGTCAGTTGACGTTGTTATGTCCGCCGCTCGCGCTGCCAAACATATCATCGCTCAAATCAATCCCAATATGCCGCGCACATCTGGGCATTCCTTTTTACATATCAGCGAATTTAGCGCATGCGTTGAACACGAGCAAAAACTGCCTGAATTGCTGGTAGGCGAGCAATCTAAGATTAGCGATAGAATTGCACAATATGTCGCGATGTTAGTGCCAGACAAGGCAACACTTCAACTTGGCATTGGGAAAATACCAGATGCAATCACTCGATATTTGCACACTCACAAAGACCTAGGTATTCATTCCGAAATGGTCAGTGATGGAGTGATGGACTTGATAAAAAGAGGCGTCATCACGAATCGCTACAAAACCTTTCATCCAGGAAAAACAGTCGTCAGTTTCTGTATGGGTAGTCAACAATTATATGAGTTCGTTGATAACAATCCACACGTAGAGTTTTATCCTGCTGCGTATGTGAACAAGCCCTCAAACATTGCCAAAAATGACAATATGATTTCTGTAAATAGCGCATTGCAGGTTGATTTAAGTGGTCAAGTAGTTGCCGATTCTATAGGTTCTGATTTCTATAGTGGTATCGGCGGTCAAGTTGATTTTGTCACTGGGAGCTCTAAGAGCAAAAACGGAAAACCTATTATTGCACTGCCTTCAACAGCAAAGAATGGCTCCGTATCACGAATTGTTGCGCATTTAGACAAGGGCGCGGGTGTTGTAACTTCACGCGGTAATGTTCACTACGTGGTAACCGAATTTGGTATTGCTAGTTTGAAAGGCAAAAGTATTCGAGAGCGAGCACTTGAGTTAATTCGTGTTGCACATCCGAAGTTCAGAGAAGCACTTTTGCAAGAAATTAGGCAAGACTTATGGGTGCCCAATTATCAAAAACAGTATCCTACTGATGTGGCGGAATTTGGTGAGGTGCAAATAAAACCAGTTTACGTAGATACTGAACAGTTTTATCTGCGCCCTCTGAACCCATCAGATGAACGTCGACTTCAGGAGTTTTTTTATTCGCATACTAAAGAAACAATTCGAATGCGATACAACTACGATCCTGGACCAATGACAGGTCAAAAGTCATGTGATTTAGTCAGTGTCGATCAATGCAAAGATATTGCTTTGACAATCGTGAGACAAGAGGGCTCTAGAACACGTATTGAAGCGGTTGGGCGCTACTATCTTTATGAGCAGCAAAATGCATGTGAAGTTGCTTTTGTAACGCGCGAAACTAACCAAGGGAAGGGCATGGCAAAACGCCTTCTGCACGAAATGATAGAAATCGCTCATAGCAGAAAAATAAAAAGCATGTTTGCCTTGGTCAAAAAAAATAATAAGGCAATGATTAGCGTATTCGAGTCTTTTGGCTTTATTCGTACCCCAGGCGAAGAAATTGGTGAAATAGAATTAACGTTTAACCTAGATAACTATGCTTCTATTAAGCCTTTAAAACCGACTGATAGCTTTTTAGATATGCCAGCGAACGCAGAGGGAGAGGAAAAATGAACGTAACGGTTATTGGTAGCCCAAAGTGCAATTTACATGACATGGGAGCTGACCACCCTGAACAGCCTTCTCGTCTATACCAAATAAATGACCAAATAATTGCTTCAGGTCTTGAGTATGTTGTTCATTTCGCTGATGCCACTAGCGCGAGTAAACAGGATTTGCTGCTGGCACATGATATTGATTTTATTGAAAAAGTGTTTAGTAGTTCGCCTGTAGAAAATGATGAAAGAGTATGGATCGATGACGACACTATCATGATGAACAAGAGCCTAGATGCTGCATTATCGGCAGCTGGTGCGGCAATAATGGCTGTCGATACCGTAATGGGTAAACAAAGTAAAAGTGCGTTTTGTGCAACGCGACCACCTGGACATCACGCAAGTAAAGGGGCTTCGGCAGGGTTTTGCATATTTAACAATATTGCGATTGCAGCTAAATATGCTTTGGAGCACTATCATCTTGCACGAGTGGCCATTATTGATTTTGATGTTCACCATGGTGATGGTACTCAAAATATCATTGAAGACGATGAACGCATTATGTTTTGCTCTTCTTTTCAGCACCCATTTTATCCTTTTAGTGGTGATGAGCCTACTAGAAAGGGCATTCTCAATATTCCAGTTCCTGCCGGTACCAAAGGCAGTGAATGGCGAGAGCTCGTCTCACCTTGGTTTCAGCAGATTGATGAATTTGCACCTGAACTTATTTTAATATCCGCTGGTTTTGATGCGCATGCGGAAGAGGATATGGGTTACCTGAGATTGGTTGAAAATGATTACGTTTGGATTACCCAAGAATTGAAAGCCTTAGCTAATAAGCACTGCGAAGGCAAAGTTGTTTCAATTCTAGAGGGTGGCTATGCTTTGAGTGCATTGGCTAGAAGCGTTGTTGCTCACCTGAAAACGCTTGCGATGGAATAATTTTATGATGCCCAAGCCAATCACTTTGCTTGGGCCGATGCCAGCAAACGTATCTTATTCAAATACGATCGAAAAAGTGACAGGCACTGTCTTAGAAATACTCTTTAACATCGCCACACTCTGAAGCGCATCAATGCCCTCTTGCACACCCAAGGACTGAGTATTAAGCACGATTGGTTTGGCGGTACTGGCTTTTACTGCATTGCCTTTTAAACCCACCAACACCAAATCAAGCGTCACATCTTGCGTTTTATCTTTTAAAGTTAACTGACCTGTTACGCTGGTGGTTTCAAGTTGCCCCGCTTCTAAATTTAACAAGCTTGGGTCAACTTTTGCGCTGAACGTTGCATTTGGAAAAGAGGCGACATCAAATAGCAATTCGCGCATGCGTTGGTTACGAATCGGAATAATGGTTTCTACCGAGCTTAAATCGATTTTGATGTTCAATTGACCGTTATCTTCAATTGCGCCACTGAAGGTCTTAAAGGTGTGTTGTTCAGTGATATGCTCATTCTTGGTCGACATAAAGTGTAAGGAAGATTGAGCTAGATTGAGTTGTTTCGCCGCAAAGCTAGCGGCACTGGCACTTAGCAATACTGCAGTGGCAAGTAGAGAAATCAGTGATTGTTTGTTTAATCGAACGGTCATTACAAAGCTTCCTTGATCGTCAAGTTATAATACCTAGTGAGTATCAGTTAGTTAACCTTGATACCTGAAAAGTCACAAAATAGATTATTTGTATTGAACGATTGCAGGCCAATTAACCCGTTGGTCACCTAAGACAACAAAGTCTGGATTTTCAACTGAATCACGTTGGTTATATGACAATTCATCAAAGTTAGCGGCTTTGATACTGCCACCTGCTTCATTGATGATGCATTGGGATGCGCCTGTATCCCATTCACCGGTGACACCTAAGCGCATGAAAACATCCGCTTTGCCCTCTGCGATTAAGCAGGCTTTGAGCGAGCAACTGCCTGCTGGAAGGGTTTGATATACACGTTTGTCTGTCATGCGGTCAAAGACTTTTTGTCTTGATTGGCGACGACTAATTGCGATCATAATGACATCTTCGGTTGGCACTTCAAACTCTCGTACATTAATGCGCTTGGTTTCGATATTACATTTTTTATAAGCACCTTCGCCTTTGCTCGCAAAGTAAAGCGTTTCACCCGGAGGCCAATAAATGACACCAATGACAGGTTCGTTATCTTCAATCAATGCAATATTTACCGCAAAGTCACCAGAACGCGCGATGAACTCTTGTGTGCCATCGATGGGGTCGATTAACCAATAGCGCTTCCACTTGCTGCGTTCTTCTAAGTTAGGAAGTTCGGTTTCTTCTGACATGATCGGAATATCGGGTGTCGCAGTGGTTAAGGCCTTCATGATGATTTCGTTAGAGCGATAATCAGCAGATGTAACTGGCGTATTATCGTCTTTTTCGTAAGCTTCAAAATTACCTTTGTCGTAGATTTTAAACACTTCAATACCAGCAGTAATCGCGGCTTCTTTGGCAATTTCTAAAAGTTCATGAATGCTTTGATGCATCTATCTTGTTTCCTTCAACCATTTTTGTAGTAAGAGCAAGCCAGCTATACAACGGGCTTCAATAAAATCTTCACGTCCTAGTAATTCATCTAAGTTGGCAAGTGGCCATTCTATGACTTCGAGAGGTTCTGGCTCATCGCCTTCAAGTGTGCTTTCACTCAAATCTTCAGCAATGATTAAGTGCATTTTTGCGTCAAAGAAAGTTGGTGCCATTGCCACTTCTTGCAAACGAGTGAGGCGTTGAGCTTTAAAGCCAGCTTCTTCTTGAAGTTCTCGATTAGCAGCAATTTCTGGTGATTCACCAGGATCGATTAAGCCTTTTGGAAAACCCAATTGATATGAATGAGTGCCCGCTGCATACTCTCGGATCAGCAACATGGTGTCGCGATCTTTTAAAGGCAAAATCATGACTGCGCCGCGCCCAGAACCTGCCATTCTCTCAAATTCGCGTGTTTCACCATTGCTGAAGGTCAAATCAACTTGTTCGATTCTAAAAAAACGGCTTTTTGCGATAATTTTTCGATTATCGATTTGAGGAAGTGCTTTGTTCGGGTCTATTTTACTCGTTGCCAATTCGCGATAAACTCCTGCAAAAATTACACAAAACTAATAGCTGTTACATTAGCACAAGGATAAGCACTTGGCACAATTACCGTGGAATAAAATAGAGACAGTTTTACTTGATATGGATGGCACCTTATTGGACCTTCATTACGACAGTTATTTTTGGTTAGAACACCTACCTGCACACCTCGCTAAACGAGACAATAAACAGCTTGAAGCAGTGCGTAGCGAGATGCATAAAACACTCAAAGAGATGCAAGGTAGCCTTGAGTGGTATTGTCTTGATTATTGGGCTGAACGTTTACAGTTAGATATCATGGCGGTTAAGCGCGAGATTGATCATTTGATTGCCTTTAGGCCCGATACTCAGCCTTTTCTAGATGCATTAAAAGAAAGCGGTAGAGAGGTTGTACTAGTGACTAATGCGCACCCAGACGGCTTATCATTAAAAATTGAAAAAACTCAGCTTGACGATCATATCGATACATTGATATCCACTCACCAATTCGGTGTGACCAAAGAGTCACAAGTGCTTTGGCAAAAACTGCATGCGTATTTGGGTTTTGATAAGCGTCACACCTTATTTGTCGATGACAGCCAAGCTATACTTGATGCAGCTAAGGCTTTTGGCATTGAATACACACTTGGGATCAGCAACCCTGATAGCAAAGCTCCGCATAATAATATTGTAGGCCACACTGCCATTACAGAATATATGTCGCTTTTACCGAGTATCAAACGAGACCTTTATAGAGCAAAATGAATGAAATCCTTAACATTATGTGTCGCCTCTAAAAACCCAGTAAAGGTTGCTGCTGCGAGGAGTAGTTTTGAGCAGGTTTTTTCTGATTTCACAATCGACATAGTATCAGTCGATGCGCCATCAGGCGTTGCTGAGCAGCCTATGTCTTGTGAAGAAACACTGCAAGGAGCCACCAATCGTGTGAAACATTGTCAACGTGATCACAATGCTGATTATTATATTAGCTTTGAAGGCGGTGTCGATGTCATTGACCAAGTACCTAGTACCTATGCGGTTGTATGCATTGCAGATGCAGAACAGCAACAAACCGGTCGCACTGGGAATTTACCCCTGCCAATACCTATTTATCAAGCATTGTTGAAGGGGGGTGAATTAGGGCCTGAAATGGATGCTTTTTTCAAAACACATAACATTAAGCAAAAAGGGGGGGCCATTGGTCAATTAACGGGTGGCCTGTGCACCCGTCAGAGCATTTACACAAGTACTGCTATTATGACGCTGGCACCATTTGTATATCCAGAACTGTATATTAGTCAGACTGACGAAGCGCGGTGACGTTTGATCCGCGCATGCTTTCTGAAAGTGTCCATTTGTTCTTGCCATGGTGCTTTGATCTAAACAACGCCTCATCAGCAGCTTGAAATAAATACAGTGGCTCATCTCCTGGTGATGGTTTGCATATAGCAACACCAGCACTGATGGTTAGCCTATCGTTGCGTGGCGCACTTTGGTGTTCAATGTTTAGGTCGGCTATTGATTTTAATAGTTCTTCGGCTTTAAGGGCCGCTCCAAACTGATCGCAGTCGGTCAAAAGCAGCGCAAACTCTTCACCGCCAATTCTCGAGAATAAATCACCCGGACGTTGCACTAAGCTATTCATTTTTTGAGCAATTTTTACTAGGCATTGATCTCCTAGTGTGTGTCCATAAAAATCATTGAACGCTTTGAAGTCGTCAACATCTATAATCATCAGTGTTAACGCCTGATTATAACGGCAGCACCTTTGCCATTCGCGTATTAAAAATTCGTTATACCGCCTTCTGTTAGCGACGCCTGTTAAGGTATCTGTATATGACAAGGCTTCTAGCTGTTGAGTTTGACGGCGAAGCTTAACATGGGTGTTAATTCTGGCTTGTAACTCGGGTATCAATACCGGTTTAGTCACGTAATCCACACAACCGACTTGAAAGCCTTTCGTCTTTGCATTGATGTCAGATGAAGCACTAACAAACATGACAGGAATTTCTTTGGTGATATCGTCGTTTTTTAAGTTCTGACAAAGTTCAAAACCATCGACGTTGGGCATTTCAACATCAAGTACGATCAGATCAGGCAGCGGGTAATTGCGCGCTACTTGCATAGCTTCTCTAGCACTTTTTGCAAACTCGCAATCATAGTCACGCGAGAGACTCGCCATATAAAAATTTAGTTGCGTTGAATCATCGTCTACTAACAATAAGCGCGCGCGCGATTGCGTATGTAAGTTATGACTATATTGCGCTAGAGAGGACATGATATTAGACCATTAACTGTGAACGGAATAATTACTATAGAGTATGTCTTCTCAACAAGCTAAGGTTTGGATGCAAAAGTAAACTAATGATTAGTTTTTGCTTGAAAAATAAACTTACAGATTAATTATCCTAAAGCCTTGAGAATCAGGCGTACCAAAAAACACGGCGGCTTGCTGCACTTCTTCCGGCATGTTTTCCGGGATCTTAAATCTGCCTTGCACTGCATACTTGCCAGTAGCTTGAAGCGTTAAAGTAGCATCCAGTGAGAGTTTGTTGTCTGGTTTTACGGTGACATTTAAGACACCTTGCGCACAACCTAAGTCTGCTTCAAACGTACCAAACTCGATAGGGCCTTGTAGCCCATTAACCACACCATTAGTCCATCCGCCAGTACCAGTAAGTGTCTGGCAGTTTTGGTCAAATGTGAGTTCTTTGATATTGGTATTAAAACGGCCTCGGGCGGTGATGGGCACTGGTAAGCTTATTTGCGCCAAGACTGATTGAGCGGGAAGCATGGCACTAAAATCATGTAATGCAAATGCCTGTGTATTATACCAGTAGGTATTAGCCTGCCCTTTAAAATAAACGCTATCACTGTCGCGAAGCCGTCCACCATTGAGTTCTGCGCTGATCTTACCTGTAAATAATGACCAAAACGATAGGTCCCAAGTGACGTTACTAATACCTATTCCGCTGATAACTACGCTGCTAATTTTGCCGTCCCAGATGGTGCCTTCTACATCGTTGACGCTGATATTTTTGGGAAGCGCAGTGGACGCCTGATTGAGCGCCCAATTAGCTGGCATATACTTAACTAAGAACACTAAGTAAGTTAAGCATCCCAACACTATCCACTGCCAAGGCTTGAGTTTTACCACTTAGCTTTTTCCTATTTGTAAACGACGTACTTGCACAAAACCCGACGCATCGGTTTCTGTTATATCTGAAAATAAGACCACTACCCCTTGTCGCTCTAGATAATCCATCCACGAAATCAGGCTTTCAAAATTGACGCGATCGACTGAGATTTGCAGATTTTCGCCTTGAGGTTGCATGCGAGATACTGAAATCCCATTGCTGCGTGCCGATGAATTGACGAGTTGTGTTAACGAGCCAGTAAAGCTTTTACTTGAACTTGAGCGTTTGAGTTGCGAAGCTTTATTCGCCTGCTCGTTAACCCAAACCAGTAAACTTTTGTCTGCGGCTAAAGCAAGTTCTTGTTTAGCCAAGTCTTGTTTTAGCGGCGACCAGATTAAAAAGTAAAACACTGCCACCACAAAGGCGATACCACCGATTGAAACAATCTTTTGTTCACGCTCTGTTAAATTATAAAACCATGCAAAATACTGTTTCATATTAACCCTTTATCACAATTGCACCGCTGACACGGTCGCCCTGATTATTGATTGCACCTTGTTCGACAATAAAGCCGAGCTGTTCAGCGTTGCGTTTAAAGCGCTCTAAGGATTCAAAGTTACTTGCCACCGATTGCATTCTTAGCTCTGTGCGCTTGCTGTCAAAGCGAAGCGATTGCGGGCTGACACCCGAATCGGCAAACACTGGGCTTAAACGAGCAAGCATATTAAGCATGCTAATACTGCCGCCACCTTGCTCTAGTTTTTGCATTTCGCGAGCAATCATTCGGCGATGATTTAGCACTTTCCCTAACTGAGGAAAGCCGCGCTCAGTCGCTTGCTTGATTTGCGCTCTTACCGCCGTGCGTTCTTTTTCAATTTTGTTCAAGCTAATGGTTGTGTCGACTAGATTGACTATCAAGGCAAGTGCAGCTAAGGCAGCGGCCACTTTGTACTTTTGCCAATGTCCAGTGGTTTTGCGTTTAACCGTAAACTGGCCTTGGAATAAATTAAATTTCGATTGGCGCGCACCTTTCAATAATAACTGCATCGGTAAATCATCAAAGTGTTGCTCGATGCTGATACCACTGTCGCTTAGCTTTTTAAGCTCGCTTAATTCGCTATACACATGCACCGTTTGAGATTCAGAGATTGCATGTTTGGCCAACATATCGCTCAGCCAAATTGACTCGCCTTGTATGCCATTGAATGCATTTGTTCTGACAATCAATTCATCATTTATTTGTAAGGCTGAGATAGCGCTATCGTAATCAGGCAGGCACAAAACATCAGGTACGAGCTTGTCGCAAAACAAGCCAGCTTCTTCAAGCATTGCTTGCCATGTTTCTAGTTGTGTTAACTTGCAGTAGGCAACGTTTTGTATGTTGTCAGTTTTGTCGCCAAAGGCAAAAAACAAATCATTAATATCGTGAGCAACTTCTTCTTCCAGCATAAACGGAATCGCTTGCAGTACTTTTCGACTCGATTTATTGGGCAGGGTGACTTGTTTAAAGCCCACTAGGCTGCTGGGTGCAATTGCAATGATATTTGGATTGTTTGCTTTGTCTTTGAGGCTTGCGAGATCGTCGGCATTTGCAAGCGTGCCTGACGCAATGATTTCGTCTTCAGCATCGGACCAAAGCAACCAATCGATGCGGTCGTCAGTACTTGCACCTAGACGTATGGCAAGATATTCCACTATTTCGCGCTCCTAAATTCTCGGCTGATCACTTCGACATTGCTCGCATCAAAGACATTAAAGATAGATGTCATGTTAAAACTGCTCCCATTGTAACGGGTTTTCGTGTCTAGCATAAAGTAATCTGACTTAATCGATAACCATGATTTTTGTACATCATTTAAATTTTTTACTTCGGGATTACTCAAGAAGTCGGCTATGTTGGCATATCCATCGGCAGGACGTGCGCTGATCAAGCGAGTTGCATCTTCTATGCTGATATTGGCAATAGCGGCCAGCACAATTGCGTGTTCAGGTTTAATAGTGTTGATATTCACTTTTAGCACGGTCACATTTGGGATTGCGCAGATCAAGGGCATAACAGAAGATAACCATGAAATATCGACACCGTTTATTAGCCTAAATTCAGAGGCATTGGTCATCGGCGCATTAGCCGCATTGTATGGAAATTGCAAAGATTCATAATCGGCGTCTTCGGCGCCAAAAGGCTTGAGCTGGCTGTCATCATCAATCCAGTCTGCTAATGAATCAGCGACCGTGTCGGCAGTAAAGGTATCGATTAACTCAGCATTGGCAAGCTGTAA
The DNA here is from genome assembly GCF_003203515.1 of Glaciecola sp. KUL10. Lineage (GTDB taxonomy): Bacteria > Pseudomonadota > Gammaproteobacteria > Enterobacterales > Alteromonadaceae > Glaciecola. Next base: position 71,332 of record NZ_BGNG01000004.1, read on the forward strand.
TAAACGGTTAAAAGCTTCGATTTCACTATTAATGCCGGTGGTTGGAGTATTGCCAGCTCCGCTTGGCGGAGGAGGTGGCGGGTTTGCCACACTATTAAGATTAAAGCAGGCATGTAAGTCTATTAATTCAGCTTGAATACCGCCGTCTTCCAACGGAAATGCAAAGACTTGTGCCCAAGGCTGGCTGAGATTAATTGAGCTTGGATCCAGTGTTTTTAAATCACCAAGTCGCTTGCGTGCGAACTCTTCGGCACTCACGGCATACCAGTACGCTTGATTATTAGCTTTGATATTGGTGGTACGCGCCATATTTAGTTGTAAACGCCCGACCATTTCTGTGGCCAATACGGTGACAATGGCGACGATAAGCATGATGACTAATAGAGCAACGCCTTTTTGTTTGCGTTTAGGTGATGCATTTATTAATTTAGAACGGCTTAATTGTTTATTCACAAGGCCACCCTAAATTCACGACGAATCTCGCCATAAACCGTTGACTGTAAAATGATAGCGACCGCAGCAGGCAGATCAGGGCTGTTCAGGTTGTTTGACCACGTTTGTTTATCTGTCCCGACTTCTCTTAGTATTTCAACTTTAAATGACTCAATGTCTTTTAGTATCACCCTTGTTTTGGGCTCGCTACCAATCGGGTTATCAACATAATTGCTGTACAGACGCTCTAATTGGTTATCGACTAATCGATAAGCCACGCCTTGTTGAGTGCTTCGCTTGATGCGCATTTGAGGGTTGTGCCAACCTTGGCGTACAAAACTAAATGCATAGTCTTGGCTGTCTAGTTCAAATTCACCACCTGCAATTACCAATGGAGAGGTTTGTCCGTTGATACGTGCTTTTCTAGGCACCATCTGCAAAAAATCGCGCTCCATAATCAGCATTGCACGTTGAAGCTCTTGTAGTTGCTCAAAGCGTTCGTTTGATAAATCGTTGCTGTCGGTAACACGCGTGAGTATTTGCGTTGCACCCACCGCGATCATGGCAAAAATCGACATCGCAATTAAGATTTCTAGCAGGGTAAAGCCGGCTTGTTTTCCAGCGCTTCTTTGATATTGGGCAAGGTTTTGTAAAGGGTGTTTAAGCTGTTCTATCATGTGCTAGGCGGCTTCGCTACAAAACTGGTAACACTGGTGATTTCACCTTTGTGATTTTCATCAAGGCCTACGCGAATGGTGACTTGCAACATGCCGTCTTCGGGCGTTTTAGTGATTTCTTGCTGCCAATACCACGTGCGATCTACCATTTCAGCTTCGCCTTTTTGATTGTTCTTCGGCGGCCATTTTTTGGTGGATTCTAAGGATAATTGAGTGAGTCGATTGTTGGCCACCCAAGTCGCAAAAGTGATTTCTTCGAGTTTACCCAATGAATTTAGGTGCTCTGCGGTGGTTTTAAGTATGGCTGTGCCTGTTACTGCAAAGATAAACAAAGCGACCATGACTTCAAGTAAGGTGAAGCCGCGCTGTTGAACGGGCTTATATATTTGAGTAGGTGTTACTTGATCAGTGCTAGGCATCAAAACCGTCCTCATCAAGCTCACCATCGCGCTTTAACAGTAATGGCGTATACTCTCTGCCTTGAAGATAATATTCTAATGGTTCTAGCTCGCTAAAATCTTCTTCGTAGCGAATAGTGAGTTCAAAAGGCGTGATATCCCCACTGGACATAATAAAAATTTGTGGGGGAGGCGGCGGAATATCTTCTTCGTTGCCAATTTCAACGCCTTCGTTGCTGACACTGAGTTCTTCATCAAATACGCGTTGATCAAACAAACTGTCATCGCTTTCCCAAGGCAAACCCTCTAGCTCAAGATAGACACTGAATGATTCGGGCAATACATATTCGGCAAACAGTTTATTGCCTTCGATGGGCAGCCATTTATCATCTTCGTTTAGATAGACAAATGTGTAGGTGGCTTTTTCTTCATCCAAGCGAAGGCCAAGTTGCATTTGGTTAAGCACGGCAAAATCACTGGCCATATCAAAAACGACTTGCAAGCGTTTGCTTTCATGCTCAATTTTTTCACTTGGATCTTGGCCGATGTTGGTGAAGCTGATAATCGAAATAGCAATGCCCATTAGTGCGAGCACTAACATAACTTCTAGAAGCGTAAACCCGCTTTGTCTGCGTTTATTGGGCATTGATATGGCACTGCTGTTTGGTTTGGATACTGACTACAACACTAATCGAAAGTGTTTATTGCAAGTAATCATTAATGTTCCAAGTACCGATATCATCATCGGTGCCTTCTTGCAGATCAGGTCCAAATGAATAGATGTCGATGGTGCCAATTTCACCTGGGCTAAGTAATTGATAAGGATTGCCCCATGGATCTTCAGGTAGACGTCTGATAAAGCCTTCTTCTGGGTAGTTTCTTGGGATGGGATCAATTGTTGGTATTGAAATCAGTGCGTCAAGCCCCTGTTCGGTCGTAGGAAAACGGTTGGTGCGCAGTTTGTACATCTCTAATGCACCTTCAAGCTGTTGAATATCAACCGCGGCTTTCTTAATTTGAGCGGTTTCTTGGTTGCCTAATATTTGTGGTGCTACTAACGCAGCCATGATGCCGATAATGAATAATACGACCATGATTTCTATCAAGCTAAACCCGCGCTGCATACCAGCGGCTATTGTTTGTTTAGTTGAAACGATTGAATGAGTTAAACGAGTATCCATTAATTAACCTACTAAGTTGTTAAGTGCTAAAATTGGTTGCAATATAGCCATGACTATAAATAAAACGATGACCGCCATGGTGACAATCAACATTGGTTCAAAGACCTTTAAGGACATTCCCACGATTGATTCAAACTCGCGGTCTTGGTTGTCAGCTGCACGGCCAAGCATTTGTTGAAGCTCGCCCGACTTTTCGCCAGATGCAATCATGTGCATCATCATTGGCGGAAATATCTTGGTTTGCCCTAATGAATTGCGCAAACTTGCACCTTCTTTGACATTTACCGCGGCTTCTTTGACCTTCTCTTTGATATAAAGGTTCTCTAAAACATCACCTGAAATTCTCATTGATTCTAACAAGGGCACTGCCGAGGCAGATAAAATACTTAAGGTGCGTGCAAAACGAGCAGTATTGATACCACGAGATAAGCGACCAATGAACGGCATATTCAATAAATTTTGATGATATTTAAGCCTGATCTTCGGAACCGTTAATAAGCGTTTGATGCCAAATCCGATCAGCACCAAAGCGATACCTGCAAACAGGCCATAGTTTTGCACCCATTCACTGATCCCGATCAGAATTTGTGTGATTGTCGGCAGCTCTTGCCCCATATTTTCAAACTGACCGACGATTTTGGGCACCACGATGGTCAATAACATTAATACAATCGCGAGTGAAAAGAACATCATGAGCAAGGGGTAAACCATGGCTTGCGTGATTTGGCTGCGAGTCTGCTGGCGTTTTTCGGTGTAGTCAGCAAGACGACTTAACACAACATCAAGGTGGCCTGATTTTTCACCTGCAGCGACCATTGCACGATATAAATCATCAAATACATGAGGAAATTCGGCGAGTGCATCGGCAAAAGCATGACCTTCAACGACTTTACTTCGAACCGCCATCATCATGTTTTTATGACGAGGTTTTTCGCACTGTTCTGCGACGGCTAAAAGCGCTTCTTCGATCGGTAAGGCTGATTCGATTAGGGTCGCCATTTGACGCGTGAGCAGTGCCAGTTCAGCAGCCGAAATCGTGGTTTTAAATAGGGTAAATTGGGTGCGACTTTTCTTCTCTTGTTCTGCAACTTGCTCGACTTCTAAAGGAATCAAGCTCATATCTCTCAATTGCTGGCGAATTTGCCTAGGGTTATCCCCTTCAAGTACACCTGTTTTGGCTTTGCCATTGGCAAACATAGCTTTATAAGCGAAGGCTGCCATGTTACTCCTCTCTTGTTACACGTAACACTTCTTCAAGCGATGTGATGCCTTGAATCACTTTGTCACAACCGTCTTGGCGAATACTGGGCGTGAAACCTCTGACATATTTTTCGACGGCTTGTTCGCCGCGTCCTTCGTGCATCATTTCACGGATTTTGTCATCGATAATCAATTGCTCATGAATGCCTGTTCTGCCTCGGTAACCTGTATGATTACATTCGACGCAGCCAACGGGTGAATAGATGATTTGATTGTCATCTGCTGATAACCCAAGGGTTTCTTTTTCTTTTGCTGTGGGTTGGTGTGGCTTTTTACAGCTTGGACATAGTGTTCTTACCAAGCGCTGAGAAAGCACTGATAAAAGCGACGAAGACAACAAGAAGGGCTCGATACCCATATCTTCTAAACGCGTAATGGCACCCGCTGCAGTATTCGTGTGCAAAGTAGACAATACTAAGTGACCGGTTAAACTTGCTTGAACGGCAATTTGTGCGGTTTCAACATCGCGTATTTCACCGACCATCACAACGTCTGGGTCTTGGCGCAAAATAGCACGAAGCCCACGCGCAAAGGTCATATCAACACGCGGATTAACTTGTGTTTGACCAATGCCTTCTAAATCAAATTCGATAGGATCTTCGACGGTTAAGATATTGCGGTCTTTGGAGTTAATTTCACTCAAGCCTGCGTACAAGGTTGTACTTTTACCAGAACCTGTTGGGCCAGTAACGAGCATAATACCGTGGGGTTTGCGAATAAGCCCAGAAAAGTGTTCTCGGTTATTGAGCGTCATGCCCAAGTCTTCTAGGTTTAGACGCGCATTGTTTTTATCTAATAAACGTAAAACCACGCGCTCACCATGACTAGATGGCATAGTTGAAACACGCACATCAACGGCACGACCCGCGATTCTTAAACTAATTCTTCCGTCTTGTGGCACGCGTTTTTCAGCAATGTCCATTTTTGACATGACTTTGATACGCGACACCAACATCGAAGACATTTTGCGATTGGGACGCAAGATTTCTCGTAACACACCGTCGACTCTAAACCTAACGACCAATTGGTTTTCGAAAGTCTCGATATGAATATCTGATGCACCTTCTTTTATCGCCTCGCCTAACATGGCGTTGATTAGTTTAATGATAGGTGCGTCATCTTCACTTTCGAGCAGGTCTTCTGTGTCGGGCAAGTCTTCAGCCAGTGAAAAAAGGTCGCTTTCATTCCCGATATCTTCCATCAATTGCTTAGCGGCGGTTGAATCGCGCTGAAAAGAGTTAGTCAGCGTGGATTCAAACTGATCTTCGGGTATTTCTTGAAGCTGCATCGCTTGACCCAAGAATCGTCTTACTTCGGCAAAGGCTTGAAACTCTGTTGATTGAGTATGCAGCACCGTGACTGGATCGGTTTCTACATCAAGTAGAACCTGGAAGCGCTTTGCAAAACCGAAAGGCAATTGTGATGTACCATTGACCATTGTTTCAACATCTGCTTCGCCTAAATCGGGCGATTGCAAGTGCGCTTCGTCAGTAGTGGCTTCAACTTTGTCCTGCATTAGTTGTTGCCTTCCTTCTCTCGATTTTCAATGTATTCTTCAAACGAAGGTGGTAATACTAATGCGTCATCCCAGTTTGGAATACTTGGGCCTTGTGCACCTGGCATCAGTGGAATGCCGTCCGCTTGGCGGTCGAGTTGCTGTGCTCGGATGTAATTGTATTTGCGATGACTGATTTTGTTCATTGTCACGCCATCCCTCACAATCGTTGGGCGAATAAACACCATCAAATTACGTTTGCGCTTGCTTGTCGAGGTTGATTTAAACAAATGACCTAAAAATGGAATATCGCCGAGGAAGGGCACTTTAGAGACACTTTCTTGAACATCTTCGTCGATTAATCCGCCCAGAACAATTGTGCCACCGTCGTCAACAATCACAGTCGTTTTTATTTCACGTTTGTTGAGTAAGACGTCGACCGACGTTGCACCACTGATGCTTGACACTTCTTGTTCAATCACCATCTGAACCGCATCACCTTCGTTGATCTGTGGCGTGACTTTAAGTTTAATACCCACTTCTTTTCGTTCAACAGTTTGGAATGGATTTGAGTTGTTAGTACCTGTTGAAGAGCCCGTGATTATCGGCACTTCTTGACCGACGATAAAGAACGCTTCTTCATTGTCGAGCGTTGTAAGATGTGGTGTAGCAAGAATATTCGAGTTGGTATCTGTGCTAACGGCTTGCACAACCGCGCCCCAACCGTCTTTGATGATGCCAGCGATCATACCGTTCACACCACCTAAAAGTTGTGCCAAAGGTGTTAGGTTACCTTCTTGTGTAGTCACGGTCGCCACGACTTCACCATTAGCGGTTGTTGTACTACCAAGAATTTCTGTATCCTCTGCTTCACGAAGGGCAACGCCGAGTGAACCTACAGGTACTACGCCATTGGTAAACTGTGTACCTCCGCCTTCTTCTGAGACCCACTGCACACCAAGTGATACGCCATCGCCTTCAAACACTTCTACGATGATCGCTTCAACTTGAACTTGCGCACGGCGAACATCAAGTTGTCTGATGACCTCCTCTAATGAACGCATCATGTCGGGTTCGGCTGTAATTACTAATGAGTTAGAGTCTTCGTGGAAGTCGATACTAACGTCACGAGTAGAGCTAGATCGTCTTGCCTGCGTGCCGCTACCTTGTGTTTCGGCTTGAATGCTTGCAGAGACGCCTTGTAGTACCTTTACTAAGTCTTCTGCACGTGCATAATTTAGGAAAATAACTCGTGTATTACCGCTTGTTTCGAGTTCTTGGTCCATGCGTTTAATAAGGTTAATCAACCTTTGTCGAGCCTTAACATCACCAGACACAATGATGCTGTTCGTTCGATCATCTGCTACCACTCTAGGCTCAGATTTACCAACATTGTTCGCTTTGCCTTGGGATTTGTTAATACTTTCTATAATGCGAACCATTTCGCCCGCAGAAGCAAACTGAAGTTTGACTACTTCTACTTCTTCATCACCAGCTTGGTCAACGCGCTCGATGATTTCAACAAGACGGTTAACAACGGCTGCACGACCTGTAAGCATCATCACGTTTGATGGGTCGTGACTCACAACATTACCGCCACCTGCTTGATCATTTAACTGACGAAGAATTGGTGCAAGTTCACGCACTGGTACGTTATACACCGGCATAACCCGAGTGATCATTTCATCGCCGTCTAAATTAGCGCCTTCTACAACGGGAATATTTGAAGTCTTGGCATCTTTGGAGCGAACAACCTTGAGAATACCCGACGGCATCTCAACGACTGCATAATCATAAACTTGAAGTACGTTTAAAAAGAACTGGTAGTATTGGTCCTCAGTGAGTAAGTCATAACTTCTAACGCTTATTTTACCGCGCACATTTGGGTCAACGATGATCGTCTTTTTGAGATTTTTACCAACTATATTAATAAACTCAGTAATTTCTGTGTTTTTAAAGTTGGGAGAGTATTCTGTTGCAATAAGTGCACTACTGGTAAACAAAGCTCCAATTAAAAGCGATGCTTGTAAAGTGCGCTTTAGCGTCTTAATTGCTTGGCTGTTCAGCCTCATATTACTGCCCTTTTTCATGACTCTTCTGGCTCTGGCATGTCGATATCTAAGGAGATTGGTTCGCCCGAGCGGATAATTTCCATCTGTAAAGATTGTGATTCTTTTAGTGCTTCAATCGCTTCTAATGATTGTTGCAAATCGGACAAATCAAGCCCGTTAATTTCAGTAATGATGTCACCACTGCGCAAACCGACCATCTTGAAAAATTCAGCCTGTTTACCTGGCGAGACTCTATAACCCACCATTTCACCATCGGGTGCATGTGGTTTAATAGAAATAAAATCGGCAAAGCTGGTAGGAGATTCGACCATGCTTCGGCGCATATCTTGAACTTCTCTATTCGCTTCAATTCGTTGTGTTCGTGTCACTTGCGTGTTTGGTGTTCTCGGAGAATTAGCTGTTTGTGCCTGACGAGACTGAGCCTGACGTTGCTGTTGTTTGTTGGCTTCATCAAAATCAATGCCGTCTAGCATCAGTGTTTCGCGCACCAATCTGTTTTTGATAATCACTCGGTCGACATAAATCTCGTCTAGCGTCGCATTGGTACCGTCTATTTTGTCTCCAATTCCATAGGTATTTTGCACGTTGTTTCGCTGAATAATAGCGGCGCCTAGTTTGGGTGAACTGCTTGAAACTACCCCTGTTAAAGTGAGGTTTAGTTTAGTTTCAGGTGCTTCAGTAACGGCTTGTTCAACAACTGGCGCGGGTTCTTCACTTGCGTTACCGAATAAATTAAGACGTTTTAATTCACTTAGGTCTGTTCGCGTGTTGTTTTGATTTTGCACATTTACACGACTCGTCACGTTATTTTGTGTTACTTGCCCTTGAGAATTATCCAACAAGCGCCATGTTACCTCGGCTAGAAATGCGATGAGGTACAAAGACAATAAAACCACTATAATTAGGATTAACTTGTCTTGATGTTGTTGATATGCACGCTGTAATGGTGCAAATGAGAAATTATCGACGGTCATTCACTGCTTGTTGTTATGCGTTAGTGCGCTAGTAAAAAGCACATCATAGCTAGTCGTTGGTTTACCTACAACACGAAAACACAAAACGTCATAGAAAATTTATATAATAGAGACTATGAAAAAACGAAAAAGTGCGAAAAGCGATCAACAAAGTCTGCAAAATGCGGCAAAAGAAGCTGATAATGACATACGCCTTGATAAATGGTTATGGGCTGCTCGGTTTTGCAAAACTCGAAGCATCGCAAGAGAATTAGTGCAATCTGGCAAGGTTCAGTATAATCAGCAACGAGCTAAACCCAGCAAAGTGGTAGAAGTAAATGCGGTAATAAAAGTGCCCGCAGGCTTCGACACAAAAACGATTATCGTTAAACAATTAGCAGGGCAACGAAAAGGTGCTGCACTTGCTCAGTTAATGTACGAAGAAACACCCGAAAGTGTTGCTCAGCGGGAAAAGAACGCCGCAGCACGCAAGTTAAGCATTTTTCATAGTCCAAGACCTGATCAGCGTCCGGATAAAAAACAGCGCCGTCAGATTATTAAGTTTAAACAGCTTTAAGTTAAGTTGTTCAACGTAACAGATTTAAACAAACAGAGTCTTTGTATGAGTATTAAATACGACAGTTTAGACAGATTTTTATTTGAAGATAAAAACGTGAGAGGCGAATTGGTTCGCTTAAAGGATAGCTACCAAAGTATTTTGTCTTCGTATCATTACCCCGTGCCCATTCAAAAATTAATGGGTGAGTTGATGGCTGCAGCTAGTTTGCTCACTGCAACCCTTAAGTTTGAAGGCGAAATCGCGATGCAAATTCAATCTCAAGGCATCGTGAATTATGCAGTGATCAACGGCTCGCATGATCAGAAGTTGCGCGGCGTTGCACGTTGGGATGAAAGTGTCGAATCCTTGCCAGATAACTTTCAAGGCCTGTTCGAGAAAGGCTATTTAGCTATTACGCTGGCGCCTAAAGATGGCGAGCGTTACCAAGGGATTGTTGCCTTAGACAAGCCCACACTCGCAGAGTGTTTAGAAGACTACTTTTTACAATCAGAACAACTTCTGACTAAGGTGGAATTGTATACACAACAAGACAATAGCGCGTTGGCGGGTGGTTTCTTATTACAAGTTGTGCCTGAAACCAGTGAAACCTCACAATCGCAAGAAAACCTTGAGTTTGAACACTTAGGTGCATTGGCACAGACGCTTAAAGTTGATGAAGTATTTGCCTTAGAAACACAAGATCTACTGCACCGTTTGTATCACGAAGAACAAGTGCGTTTGTTTGAAGCAAAGTCAGTGATGTTTTTCTGTGACTGCTCGAAAGAAAGGAGTTCAGCAGCGCTACATTCTTTGAGTAAAGAAGACTTGTTAGCCATCATCGCAGAACAAGGCTCGATTAAAATGGATTGCCAATTTTGTCACGCAAAATACGAGTACGATGCGGTGGATGTTGAAAATATTCATCATCAGAATATTCAGGCTGACGGGCAAAAGCATTAAATAACCCTACCCTAGAGAATGACTTTGGTTACATGCTTTATCAAATACAAGATTGACCCTCTTAAGCTTAGCGAGTTTGAGCATTACGCTAAGCTGTGGATCCCTTTAGTCAATAAATTTGGCGGTTCGCATAATGGCTATTTCCTTCCATCTGAGGGAGCCAATAATATTGCCTTAGCGCTATTCACCTTCCCAAGCTTAGCGGCATACGAAGTTTATAGGAATGATTCATTTAAAGATCCGGCTTGCATTTCGGCATTTCAATATGCCAATGAGACTCAATGTATCATTAGTTATGAGCGCAGTTTTTTTCGGCCAGTATTTGAATAATATTTAGAGCGACACTAATAGTGTTCGATCAGCTTCGAGTAACCGCCTTTTATATTCACTAGGTTGCTCGCCAACTGTCGCTTTAAACACCCTATTAAAGGTCGCTAAAGATGAAAAACCACTTTCTAAGCTGATCACTAATAAACTCCAATTTTGGCTGCTTGCATCCTGCATTAATGTGATGGCATGTTCAATGCGATATTGGTTTATAAAACTATTGAAATTAGTCGCTTTGAAGCAATACCTGATGGTTCTGCTAACTTTGTATTCTGGAACTTTTAAGCTTTGTGCGATATCAATCAATTTTATATCTGCTCTTAAATAGATTTTTTCTTTTTGCATTAATATGCGAATTGACTTTGCCAGCTCGGGGTCAGTGTTTTTGAGCTCCGAGTCGCTATTTGCTAATTTCGTACTCGTTTGTAATACAACGCTTTGCTTATTGTCAGCTGAATCGTTTATGGCTTCTTTCACTTCGATCTTAGAGGCATTCTTTTGCAGCATGAGTACAACCTGAATGGCAACGATAATGCCTGTTGCCGATATACACACCAAATAAGCCGTTAATTCGCTGAGTAAGGATGTACTGTTTAGCATGCTTGGTAACACCATATTAGCGAACAATCCAGATAAGAAAGCACTTGCAAAAATAATACGCTGTAGTTGTTCAGATTTGTTTTTTTCAGAGAATCCTCGAAACGCCTCCCAAATTGAAAGCACTAGCACTGACGATGACAATAAGTTGAGTATTTCGCCCACCGCTCCCTGCATTCGTCCAAGTATAAACGTATCCATCGACAAACCGTTCAGCAGCGCATTGGTTTTGTTTAACATGACTAAAACGCCGATGCTTGCAGCTAAAACAATATGTTCGGCCTTAATTGCATTTTTACCCCTGAATAAGGCACGTGATATTAACCAAACCATATTACAGGTTGCACATGCGCCAAGCCCAATCAAATATTGATAAGGGCCAATTACTGACGCACTAATGTTTTGAAGGCTCATCATTGCCATTGAGGCACAGAAGATGGCAAACAAAAAATGTTTGGTTTCTTTGTTGCGCTGCATTGCCTGGGTAAGCATAAAAAAACAGCTGATTAACAAAAGATAAAAATAAGGCGATGACATAAGACGTTCTCAAACAAAAACACGCTCACCATAAGTCGTGAATGCGCTAAAGTGTAAGTGCTTAAAAAATGGCTAGCAAATTCACTTTGTAAAAGAGTATGTATTCATAAAGTTTGCTTATTCATTTTCGGAAATTGAGGAGTTAAATAAGCTAATTGAGATAATAATGGCCGTAAGAATTTTAGCGAATGATGCGCTTTTGAAAAAAGCAAACGAATAGAGTGAAGGGGTGAATAACAGTGATGTCTGATGTAACTAAAGTAAGAAAAACGCTAACACTGAGTACTCAGTTTTGGTTGATAAGTCTTATTGCGGCGCAAATTGTATTTGTGCTGTATCTCATCCTCGGTTATGGCTTATCGACAGTAGAGAACCAACTTGAGGCGTGGAACAAATTTAATGATACGGCTTTCAAAGATGGGGATACCTTGGGAAATCTTGCTTACGGCATGCATGTTTTACTTGCTATTGTGATGATCGTCGGCGGTACATTGCAACTGCTACCGCAAATCAGACAGCGATTCATTGTATTTCACAAGTTCAATGGACGTGTTTTTGTTGTTCTTGCTTGCACTATCTCCTTAGCAGGCATGTACCTCATCACCTCCAGAGGTACGGTCGGCGACCTATTTATGCATAGCATGACCTTTTTTAGTGGATTAGTTGTGCTTCTAGCAAGCTTTTTAGCCGTCAAAGCAGCCCGTTCTCGCAATATAAAACTGCATAGCGAATGGGCAATACGCCTATTTCTTGCTGCTAATGGTGTGCTGTTTTTTAGACTGATCATTTTCGCTTGGTTCATGGTGTTTGGGGCATTGGGTGTTAACACTGATGATTTTACCGGACCAACAGTTTACGCAGTGAGTGTAAGTGCTTATTTACTCCCATTGGTTATTTTTGAATGGTATCGACGTTTGCATCGTCAACTGAGTGATACTTCAAAACTAACAAGTGTTCAATCAAACATAATGTTGAAAACGTACGCGATAAGTATCTGTTTAATACTTATCGGTATGATTTTTTTAATTGGCCTTTTTGGAATTACGTTGGGTAGTTGGTATCCGAGTTTGTTTACTGCCTAGGTTTAATACTTTGCGCGTATCCCAATACCCATTTGGCTTTGTTTTTGCATTTTCTTATCTAGTTAATTTTTGAAGATGGATTCGAATTGGGTTTGCCACACTAGGTAAACGCGCAGTGAATCTGGCTCAGACTCACTTTTTCCATCTTCGCCGCTTGGTCTGCTTATTTCTATGTTTGCAGATGCACCTAAAAACACTCGGCCTGTATCTAAAGTCATCACGGGAAGTTGCCCTCTAAGTTCCATGCGATCTCCCTTTAAAGGGTCGGACTTACCTTTCATCAAATCAAAATAGGTTTCTTCGTTAAACGCAAGACGAAAGCCATAATAATGCCGACGCTGAAATGATTCGATATCATCAACTTTACGACCACCCCATGAAATGATTGGACCAAACGCAATTTCTTTATAAGTTTCAGCTTCGTATGTGCCTCGAGTATTTAAATAGAGTGGCCAAAAAGCTGCAATTTCAAAATCAACAGCCTGTAAATCTGCATCTGATAGACTATTGGTACTGGGGTTACTTACCGGCTCTTCAGGCATCGGCGTGTCGGTAGGATTGTCTCCACCTTCTCCACCTTCTCCTCCTTCTCCACCGTCCTCATTGCCCGGTTCGTTGCCGTCACCTGCGTTTGAATCACTATTGTCTTTTACTTGAGCAGATTCAGCTGCGCCAGTTAATGCGACGTTCAGAATTAAGTGTGGCGCATAAGCTAAACTCCAACCTCTATTACCGAGTGTTTTATCTTTGTCTTTGCGCATTTCTTGGATACTGTCATCCCACCTAAAATAGCTCTGTAGTCCAAAGCGTAAAGTATTGTCAGAAAACAAATCAGAAACTTTGTTGTACTCTAGGCCTGAGTAGAACTGAAAGCTAAAGTCATCTGCGCTCCAAGCAGGTATTTTTATGTCACTAATATCTTTTTCTTCTTTAGTTTTTGACTCTGCAAGTGCGGCTTTGATTCGCGCGGCGGTGAGCTCTGAAAGCGTTTCGGCTTGGTCGACATCGCTTGCTTGTTGCTCAAGTTCTGACACTAGCTTATCTAGTTGAGCTGAATTTAAGGCATTCGTATTTTTAAGTGTTTTGATGTTTTCTTGGATCTTACTTAAATTGCTTGCGAGGCTGGCGGTATTTGCTACTGAGATTGCTTGCGCTGTGGTCAATGCAGTGTGGAGGGACTCGATTTTATTTTGGGTTTGAGTGAGCTTTTCGGGTTGATTGGTGAAAAAGAACTCAATAGACAGCTCTCTGCACTCAGCGATTAAACGATTTGCTTCATTAATTTTGTTTGTAAGTTCAACCTTGCCTGATACTTGAGTAAGACTTGCTGTCAAAGCAGTTATACTCTCATCGTTTAGGTCACATTTTTTGTTGTTTGCAAAAGCTGTCGGGTTGAATAAAAAGACTGTGGCGGTTGCAGCAATCATGATGGTTTTAAATTTGTTCATGTGATTTTCCTTTTTTCATGGTTAAAAAAAGGTGTTGCTGCAGGTAGTATTCTCTCAATCTTGAATGAAAAAATATAAAAAACAAAAGGAATACAGCGGAAGTATTCCTTCTAATTTATGATTGCCTTATCGGGTAAGCCTTAATATCGCCACATAACAAAAAGTTTTCATCATTAAAGAATACAGCAAGGTTAAGCACATAACCGCAAATGCTGGGCCGAAAACACTCGCAAACATTTCGGCGCTAATATTCGAAGCAATCGCTATCGCACCTGTCACTATACCAAACCATCCCATAAGCATTGCTGTTTTGCCCATTACCTCAAAAGTCTTAACATGTTCGTTAGTTTCTTCAAGTTCATTCAATAGATGAGTATTTAATAGCAATTTGAATGATGACATAAAGGTTTCTTTGCCGACGGCCATTAACGACACTAATATTGCGGGAAGGCACACAATCAAAATACTTGGAATATCAAAATACATCGATAACTCACCGCCTAACCAAAATGTCATTAACACGATGGCTATTATTGAAAAAATACTAATTAAAAACATATACGTACCTCGTTGTGTTGAATGTGAAAAGTGCCATAGCACGGAACAGATTTGTTGGATCAGCCAGAGACAAGCCTTAAAAGCAGATTGCTTATTAATAATATGGAATTGTTCATGCAGGTCTCCATAAATCGGCTCATGTAAATCGTTGGGTAAACTCCATTTCAATATATGATTTGAGATACTTAAAAGTGCGCTTGAATTGGCTTTGGTTTGCACGCTTTTCATGCTGTTAAGTCCTGTATTGAGTCACCCATTGTTTTATTAAGGTTTAATGATTTACTCATATTTTTAATTAGGCTCAAGCTCCTTTTAATTGCACTTTGACCTTGCGCGGTCACCGTAAAATACTTTTTAGCTCGACCTCCTCGTTCAGCAGTCGCCTCGCCCATTTCACTAGCCACTAGGCCTTTTGTCTGTAAGCGAGTTAGGCTTGTATAGAGCGCGCCAAGTGTCACTTCTCGTTGGCCTTTTTCTAAGATCGTAGTCGCGATTTCAGTGCCATAAGCACGATTATTGACATTCAAGATTGCCAATAAAATCAGTTGTTCAAATTCACCCAAGTATTTCTCATTAGTTGGCATTTTGGTCTCGTGATAGTCATTATGATTAACCATGACTTATATCTTATACATTGTAGTAAATATGGCTGTATGAAAAGCAATACAAAGTTACTTTAAATCATAAGTAAATGCGTTCCACAAAATTACTGGCGTTTATCAATAAACTTAGATTAAATGGTGTAACAACAAACAAGGTTTGTGGTGCGAAAATTGCTGGATTATTTACATGAAGCCAGATGAACCAATCGCAGATCGCGATAGCAATAAGCTCGAAAGACGTGAATTCTTTAATGATATTCGCCGTCGTAGACTTATACAGATAAATACTGCAACCGCGGTTGGTTTAGCGATCTCACTCACAGTGTCTCGAGATATTACCCAAGTTATTTTTGCAAGTGGGTTGATTTGCCTTTTTGTCTCTTTGCTACTTGCGCTTTTCAATAAGCTTGGTTTTTCTGCCTTTGTTATGTTGAGCGCTTTATCCTCAATGTTATTCGCTCTCGCTGCTACAGGTGCCGGAGTGTTTGATCTCGCAATCTTAGGCTACCCAGGATTGATAATTTTTGGTGCCTTACTCGGCGGAGTGGTTTTATTTATTTCTGTTTTTCTTATCGTCAGTATGCAATCAATGTTACTCGCATATTTGAGTCTGCAAGGCATCATTGAGCCAAATATCCCAGTATTAAGTGTCTCTCATGTCTTATTCATACTAGTGATTTTTGCTATCATCGGGTTCAGTGTTTATATATTGGTAAACGATATTAAAAGACTTGTAATGTCGTTAAATCAAGAGAACATGAAGGTAGAACATAGTCGCGCTCATGTTGAGTATCTGGCAAATCACGATAGTCTTACCAAGCTACCCAATAGGCTGTACGGAGAAACATTATTTGTTCGCACTTCTGCTCACTGCAAATCTAATGGCAAAAGCTTAGCTTTACTCTTCTTAGACTTAGACAATTTCAAACTTATAAATGATGCGCTTGGTCATAATGCAGGTGATGTAGTCCTAGAGAAGTTAAGCAATGTCTTTAAAACCGCACTTCCTTCAGATAACCAAGTGATCAGATTTGGTGGTGATGAGTTTATTATTCTTGCTCCATTTCAAACACATGAAGAGCTTTCAAAGCTGGCGAAGGCTTTGATCGTTGAATGCAATCAGGTACTTGATCTTAAACAAAATCAAGTAGTCGTTTCTGCTTCGATCGGGATTGCGCTTGCCAAAAGTGAAATCGATGACTTCAAAGAGTTATGCAGAAAAGCTGATATTGCGATGTATCGAGCAAAGAAAAATGGAAAAAATACATTTTGCTTTTATGAGAGCATCTTAGATATCGAAAGTGAAGAACGCTTTAAACTTCTTCAGATGTTAAGACCAGCTGTGCAGGAACAAGCGTTTACTCTGTTTTATCAACCCATTGTTGATTTGAATACCAATCAGGTGACCAGTGCAGAAGCGCTACTAAGGTGGCCGCAACCTGATGGCAGTATGATTTATCCAGACGAATTTATTGGTTTATGTGAAAGTAGTGGCTTAATCAATAGTCTTGGCGCTTGGGTTTTAAACGAGGCATGTGATTTTTGTGTGCGACAGCGCAGTATGGGGCATGCAGATATGCGTGTAGCGGTCAATTTGTCTGTTGCCCAATTTAGAGATGGTCAGCTCAATAAGATAGTTCAACAATCGCTGTTGCGTTCTGGATTAGCGCCAGAGGCCTTAGAGCTTGAACTAACAGAATCTTTGGTGATACAGGAAGACCAAAATATTTCAGCTCAAATAGATCAACTTAGTGCCTTAGGTCTGAGTATTTCGATTGATGATTTTGGAACGGGCTATTCAAACTTAGGCTATTTGAGAAACTTCAAGGCAAGTAAATTAAAAATTGATCGTTGCTTTGTATCGCCAATTTCGCGAAATGAGCGAGATAAGCTTTTAGTTCAAGCGATTATTAACATGGCACATAGCTTGGGTTTGGAAGTTGTAGCTGAAGGAATAGAAGACAAGGAAGCACTGAAACTGCTATTGGATATTGGTTGTGACTATGGCCAAGGTTACTTTTGGACAAGGCCAGTTTGTGAATCTGAATTAATGAGCTCAATTTCGTAAACGATGATGCGCTTATTGGTAAATTCAAACCCAAGAGAATTTGAAGCGTTAATGAATGAAAGCGCAGCCCAGTCAAGTGAAAAAATTTGATGTCACTTGATAGAAACTTTTGCTTACCAATTATTAGTGGTGTGACTGGGGTTTTTTCAACACAATTGCAAGACGAACTCCAAAAAACACAGGTTGCTGATGCGTTACTTTTTCAAACTATCCATAATTTTCTCGCTCATGGTTCACACCTTCGTAATGAGTAGCGAACTCAAGAACGACTTAGGAGACTTAAAAAACTACCAAATAAACTCAGATAGAATGGTGAGTGCGGGTCAGCCAAACAAAAAACACTTTAGACTTCTGAAGGAGAGCGGCGTTCGTCATGTCGTTGATCTTATTCCAGGTGATAGAAGCCAAGAACAACAACTCATGCAGTCGCTAAACCTCAACTATCAGAACATTCCTGTTGATTGGCACAACCCAAGCTTAGATGACTTTGATACCTATGTGGCGTTTATGAATAGCTCCATGAGCCAAGATGGTAAAGTGCTTACTCATTGCAAACTCAATTGGCGAGGGGCGGTTTTTACATATTTGTATCGCGTTATTGAGTTGGGAGATTCAGAAGAATCCGCAAAAAAGGACATGTTAGCGATCTGGAAACCTGAGGGGGTTTGGGTATCGTTTATTGAAGAGGTCATCGAAAAACGAATGGCAAGGTAACAAATTTGAAATCTAGCATACCATTCAAAGAGTAGGGATACATGAGCACTGAAATTCTAAAGATAAATAAGCTCAATAAAAAATGGCGCGACAAAATAATATTCGAAAACTATGACGCGACCATTTGTAATCGAAGAACATGCATATTAGGTGAAAACGGTTTAGGTAAAACAACGCTCTTATCTATCATCGCAGGGCTAGAGAAGTTCGAAAGCGGCCACATTATGCTTTGTAATCAAGCCTTAGAAAATCCAATCTCAAAGGTTGCTTTAGCTAGCGATAGCATCTTAATTCCTCCATTTATTAGCGCAAATGAAGTACTTGAGCTGCAATGCGAAAGTTTTGGCTTAACGTGGCCAGTTTTACTAACAAAGCATCTCTATTTTGAGGAGCATCTACCCAAAAAAGTGGCGGCATTGTCTGCAGGTAACCTAAAAAAGCTGCACCTAATTACTGCCTTCATGCGTCAACCAACCTTAATGTTATTAGATGAGCCTAATATTGCACTGGATCCAAAGAGTCTAAGTGCGCTTTGGGAACTAATTGATGATTATCCGCACAATATTATCGTTGCGAGCAATGAGCCTGATACTTACGACTCACAAAGCTTTGAGACTAAACACTTGTTTGATTTAAAAAAATGAAACTGCGTTATATCTCACTAAGGTGGCAAATTTTTCGGCATGAAGTGAAATGCCTGATGACTCAAATCGAAAATCTGGCGATTGGCCTTATTGCGTTCTTAGGCGTTGCTATTCCGGCATTGGTTTATTTGGTGCTATTGGGGCTAGGTATTATCCTTGAGCACCCAGATGATGCTGACAAAGCTATCTCAACCTCTTTTAATATGTTCGCTATTCAAACGCTTATTATATTTTTGTTTAGAGCCGCGATTAATGCTGAAAATTATCAGAGCTTTATCAACACACTCGGCCTTGGCAAAGTACACCACCACTTTGTTGATCTTGTATTAATGATGCTTTGCATGCCGTTACTTTTTTTGTTGGCGGCAATAATATTTTCAGTGCCGATTGCTGCTTGGAGTGAGCTACCGCATGGCTTTGCACTGCTCAGTCAGTTTCTTTGCTTCGCATTAGTTGCGCTTTACTTTCCGACTAGAATGCTTGGCTTGTTGCTGTTTAATCTGTTGCTCACACTCTTTCCACTATCACTGTTACAGTATTATTTGGGTACTCATTTATCGCTATTCTTGCTATTAATGAATCGTCCTTTTCCAGTAGTCAAATCTCCCAAGTTACCTTTTTTATTGCGTTATTGGTGGCAATTTGCGATTTCTCAAAAAACGGTTTTAATCAATTGTTTATTGTCTTTCATCACCATTGCAAGCACCGTCGGCTCGCTAAGGGGTGAGTTAATTGAATATGCTAATTTTGTCTATTTAATCGGCTTGATGTTGATTCTGTTACTCGCTAGTTGTACTCAAATCAGCGTTAATCGTCATTTAAATGAATACGCTCACTTTTATGAAGCGCATTTAGATTCCAAATTGATTCGTCTTGGTGTATTTGTCTTTCCTTTGGGGCTGCTTTTCGTAGGGCTTATGTCGCTGGTTCTCTTAAATGGGTTTTCATCACCCTTTATAGCCGTGTTTGTGGGCTGCCCATTATTATTTTGGATGGCTCGAAAATATGAATCTAGGTTGATGATCGCCTGGATTGCATTAAGTATTTGTTTTCTGGTGTTGATGATTCAACTTTGAATACACACGCTTTATTTGTGGTTTTTCATTTGGTCGGATAAGATTGTAAATGTAACAAAAAATGTACAAATCAGGATGTCAGATGAAAACGAAAACAGCATGGTGGTTTTGGCTCATTGCAATATTAGCGACATTGTGGAATTCAGGAGGAGTGTTTGATTTCTTAATGACTCATACTCATAACGAAGCATACATGTCGGTATTCACTGAGTCGCAAAGGCAATACTTTTATAGTTATCCAATTTGGGCGAGTGCCATTTGGGCGCTTGCTGTGTTTGGCGCTTTCTCCGCATCCTTGTTGTTGTTTTTGAGAACTAAGTTTGCGTTCTATGTGTTTGCTGCTTCTTTAGTTGGCATGGTTGCATCTTTCGGTTATCAATTATTGTCAGACGTACCAGATGACTTGTATAACTCAGGTAACATTGCTTTCACTATTGTGATTTGGGTGGTGGCGATTTTGCTGACGTGGTACGCAAGGTCGATGACCTTGCGCGGGGTGCTTAAGTAGTCCGGGTTATCTTAGTTTAAGAAATCTTCTTTGGTCAGTAGGGTGATGTTTGCGAACATTCCTTTTATGTCGTCTTCAATCACCTCTGAGTTTTCGATCAAAGCTTTATTTTTGTTAAACATGTTAGTGTATTGCTCTATGCGCTTTCCAAGAACTTTCCAGCCTTCCCGTTTTGCTTCTAATGGCCAGGCATCTAATTCTATGCTCGCTGAAGTAATCATGTTAGCTAACATGTTAACTGCCATTGTTAGTGTGTTTCGGGTCCTGTCATCGTAGGATGCGCTCGAAAGTGCCCCCATAGTCGAGAAAGTTGTTGAGAAATTTTTCAAATATTCGTAATAGTTACGCAGTGCATTTTTGTCATAAGCATCAATGTTAACATCTAGATTATTATTGGTGCGAACAGAGGTATTCGTATCGCTTTGTCGAATCGTTGTTACACTTGCTTGCTGTTTTGTGACGGTCAGGCTTGGTTGCGCAATCGGCACTGCGCTCGCATTTGCAGTAGCTTGTGGCATCTGATCTTCAGTTCCTCCAATTGTGAGTGTGCCACCTTTACCCAAGCCGCCTTCAACTGCTTGTGGTTTGTAATTTCTTAATGCAATCACCATTTGGTTGTATGAGTCCACGAAGGCTGCTGTTAATACCTTGCCTTCCGGACTGTTGCTAAAGCCTTTCGCTCCGCCGCCTAAGAAGCCAGCAAACATGCCACCAAAAATATCAAAATCATAGTTATCTGCTGACCCAACAGAAGAAGAAACCTGAACACCAGAGCGATTATCTATTAACAATAAACTGGTAGATGCCTCATTTTTACTCACACCTCCACCAATGACTGAACCTACCGAGCCTAGTAGTCCTCCTGCGAGGCCTTTTAGGCCGCCAGTATTTTTGGCTGCAAACTGTACGGAAGGATTAATTGTGTAGTCTGCAGCGACCATTTGCCCTCCCCCGATATTCGAACCTTGTCGCAGTTGCCCTGATTGCATCAATTGCCGCTCTCGATTCATTGCATTCATCGCCTGTCCTCTTTCGACGATCACAAAACAATTAGACTGTTGAATCATCGTTCTGAGAACTGGAGTTGTACTACCCAAACGTGGATAGCGTTTACGATAATCGCCCCACCAAGCAAGGGAAGTATCTTCAAACAATGAGGCAGTACCCAATGGAGAATCACATTTCTCCAATTGATTGTTTTCACCTTGTGAATTTCCGCCAGCAGCCCCTCCGGAAACTAAGTTTCCTCCGCCACCTCCAAGTTTTGGGTCGGTTGATACACATGCCGATAATGACAATAATCCTGTCAGTATGATTGTTGAAAAAAAGTGAGCTTGTTTAGCTTTGTAAATTTTGTAAATCATGGATAAAAGTCCTTCTTGGTCATTATACGTTTGATGTTTTGCGCCTTCTCAAGGTGAAACCACATACAAGCACGCATAAGTGTTGCGATATTTTGTTTGTAAAAGCCATATAAATAGAGGGTTGCAGGTCTTAAATGGCACTAAATACCACTAATCGAAACTATTTATCTTTGAATGTAAATTGTTCGGTTTTTGGTTGATTATTGTTCCGTTAGTCTTATTTTTTCGATAAAATTAGGTAACTTTCAAGGAAGATATACGTTAATTTCAATGAATGAGCCAAAACGTAAGAGAGGAGTAAAAGCCTCTAGAGAGAAGCTTGAAAAGGCAATGCTCGCTAAGGGAATTGAATCGCAAATTCAACTAGCGCGTCTAATTTCACAAGACGAAGGACTTCATAGACCGCCAAAAGAGCTAATCAGTAAAGTATTTAGAGAACAATCGGTCAGTCATACTAATCTCGCAAGAGTGGCAAAGGCTCTGGGGGTTGAATCTCATACGCTATACATGAATAGCCAGTCAACTCCCATTAACGCAACCCCCCTAGCGTCAAATTTTAAACCTCGAAGCGTCGACTCCCTTGCAGAGCTTAAACAACGCTCGCGCCCAATATTAGCCATAATGGTGGTTAGCTTACTTGTTATCTTGCTTTTCGGGCTTTTTCAAGAAGGGCAAGAAGAGGAACAACTAACGAGTTCGACTTACCGCTTATATGGTTACGACCCTAAACTAAAGAATGTTGGGCTGTATATGGCAGAGGAGTTTAGTGTCTTATCCTTGATTTTCGAAGAAATTCGTAAAAAGCTGTCAGCGTCACCGTTGCTTAATTTTTCTCAAACTAAGTCACTTTCTATGAGTAACAACAGTGTAAAAGAGTATTTCGACCATACACAAAGTAGCCTTTTATTTAGAATAGAGGTAATGCAGGGAAAACGATACTCTATTATCCTCTTATATGCACAAACCGAGCAGGTTAATTACCCCGTTGCCTTTCAATTAGTAAGAAGTTCGTTATTAGCGAATAATCAACAAGTCAATAATTTGATAGCCGAACAATTTTCAAAGCAGCTTCACAAGGCATCTCAGTATGGTGAAATAAATGAATTAGTAAATGTTGATGCGCTAAATTATTTGCTCTCTGGCTTTGATTTACTTTTCGACCACACAGATAACGCCGCGATTTTGAGTGCTCAAAGCCGTTTTCAAAATGCCATAAGTTTGGATTCTAAACTAGTAGAAGCATATGCTGGTTTGTGTATTGGCTTAAGTTACGAGAGTTATATGAACAACGCTGCCGTGTCATTTGAGCAAGCATATAAGTATTGTGAATTAGCTAAAGAACTCGATCCTGAAAACGAATTTGCTGAACTTGCTTTTGCTATCTATTACATAAATAAAGCAGATACTGACGCTGCAGAAAATACCCTTTTGCATAATCAAGGTTCACCGATTAGTGCTGCAGATGAATTTTCTTTGAAAGCGCAAATCACTTTTCAACGTTTTCAAGACGGTCAAGAAGTAAATGAGGTTGATATTATTGAGTCAGCGTTGAAAAGTATCAAAGGTGCGTCAGAACTGTGGCGCTCTTACAATGTTTTAGGGCAATACTATCTTAGTAAAGGTGAAACAAATAAAAGTTTACTGATACTGGAACAAGGAGCCGAGGAATCAAAGCATCCGGTACTTTTGGGTAATGTGGGTTCTTTGCAGTTATGCCAAGGTAATTTAGCAAGCGCTGAGGCAACTTATCGCCAGCTTATTGCTCAAAAGCCCGAACATTATATTGGCTATGAGATGCTGGGTTCGGTCTACTATTATCAACGAGAATATGAGCCAGCCCTAGATTATCGAAAGCAAGCATTAGAAAAGCTCCCTAAGACTAATATACATCAGTTATGGGGGGTAATTGGTTTAATTTACGCAAAGCTTAATGAACTAGAAGTTGGAAAACCATATTTATTAAAAGCTATTCAACTCATTGATCAAGACGAATCAATGCAGATAGCAGCTTTGAGCGACTTAATTAGTAGAGAGTATTATGAGTTTGTCATGAGTGGCTCAGCAACAGAACATTTGGACCAAGACTTGATAAACAGAGCGTTTAAGGATATTAACTCACTTCAATTGAGTTCAATTATGCATCTAAGCGAGCTAATGAAAGCAAGTAGCCGACTCGAAGAATCAAGAATCGCAAAACAAACCGCAGCATCAATTTGCCCGATATATAATCGGGCATAAGACTCATTTTTAACCGACGACAGGCTGAACATTTGCGCCATAGTCAAACACTACTGCAAGTACTAACACGATGGATGCAGCTGCCATGAGCTTTAATATCAACGGGAAACAAAACCTGAACCAAGCGTGATAGGGCACACCCGCCATGCCGATGATGCCCATTAATACCGCATTGGTGGGAATGATCATATTGGAAAATCCATCACCAAACTGATAAGCAAGTACTGCAATTTGGCGATTTACGCCGATGAGATCACCTACAGGTGCCATTAATGGCATTGTCACATAAGCTTGGCCACTTCCACTTGGGATAAACAAATTTAAAAATGTTTGCATGATAAACATGCCTACGGCGGCTAACTCAGCACCTAGGTATGATAATGGTTGAGACATACCATGAACGAGCGTGTGTAAAATCTGGCCATCTTCCATAATCAAGGCAATACCACGAGCAACGCCGATTAATATAGCGGTTGTCGCTAAGTCTTGAACACCTTCTATGAATTTATTAGCAGCAGTATCGGCATCGAGTTGACCAACAATTGCGGTTAAAATGCCCCAACAAATAAAGACTGCACCAAGTTCGTATAGGTACCAACCTTTGGTTGAAATTCCCCAAACTGCGACGCAAATTGTGGCCACTAGACCAAATAAAATTAGCTTGTGTCTTATGTTCAAGGCTGGATATTCTTGCTGCTCATTGTCGCCCAAGGGGCAAGGAATACCTTTTACGTATGACGCGTTAGGGTCGGCTTGAACCATTTGTGCGTATTTCCAAACGTGATGAAACCCAATTAAAACAAAAGGTAAAAAGATCGCAAGGCGTAACTCGATTCCTGAATAAAGAGGGACATCCGCTACTTGTTGCGCAACCATTACTGTAAATGGGCTAAATGCGGATACGCCGTAACCAATTCCGTAGCCGGTCACAACCATCCCAACAGCGGTCATGGCGTCTAGTTTCATTGCTTTACACAAACCCACAAGAATGAGTACAAAAGGGATGTATTCACCCGCGGTTCCAATTGCACCAGAGGCCATAGCAAAGGTGAAGACAACCATAAAAATGAGTAAATAAGGTTTGTGCCCAAATCGTTCTAACAAGCTTCCAATAAGCGCATCAATAGTGCCCGTTGCCCGCGCAATGGCTAAAACTCCACCAACGATGAAGACAAAAAAGATCACATCCTGCGCCGCCGCGAGCGCTCTAGGAATTGCGACCAGAAAGTCCATCGGTGTTAGTCGAATCTGCGTATCGGATAAACTGTATGTGCCTGCTACAACGGCTTGTCTCCCATTTTCGAGCGTCACTGTATCAAAGAAGCCTTGAGGGACCAGCCAAGTTGCAATATATGCGACAAGCATCATGGATAGTAAAAGTATGAGTGTATGTGGGACTTTAAAACCTGATTTCATAATTGTTCTTATTGTTGATTTTTATGAGTGTTAGATCACATCGTTGCCTTCAATTTTAGCGTGAGTAGGGGGGGGTTGGCAAAGTTGCTTTGTTGACTAGTGTTCCTACGTACACAAAAAATTGCATGCAAGTGAAAATTTGATTCTACATTACCCTGTAAATGGTAGTTTAAATCCTGCGCATAGTCCGCCATGAGGGTGGTTACTGAATAACATTTCTCCCCCGTGACTTTCTACAATGCGTTTAGTAATTGCTAATCCAAGGCCAGAACCAACCGAGCCTCTAGCTTTATCACCCTGAGCAAAAGGAGCAAAAAGTGAAGGGATTTCTTCTTGTGGTATACCTTTTCCAAAGTCGCGTACGACGCATGTGATAAAACGACGCTTGTAATTCACTTCGGTTTTTATCGTTATTTTAGGGCTGCCGTAACGAAAAGCATTTTCAATTAAATTGTCAAGTACACGTTTGATACCCACTGTTCGTAACTTGGTACTTGG
Source organism: Glaciecola sp. KUL10 (assembly GCF_003203515.1). Classification (GTDB taxonomy): domain Bacteria; phylum Pseudomonadota; class Gammaproteobacteria; order Enterobacterales; family Alteromonadaceae; genus Glaciecola. The sequence goes on from NZ_BGNG01000004.1 coordinate 96,996, forward strand.
CAACTCGCCTAGATTAAGTTCGATAGTATGCGCCTCGACAACACTTCGCGCATTGGCAAGTTCGGTCACTAGGTCATTGATATCAACATTTTCAGTGGCTTCTTCCTGGTCTTGGCGAGCGTAGTCAATAAACTGATCTATGATGGCATTCATGTCCTCAATATCATGCTCGATCCCATCTTTAATCCATTCTTGCTCATCAGGCAGCATCTCGCTTGATAAGCGGATGCGCGTTAACGGTGTACGAAGGTCATGAGAAATACCAGCGGTCATCAGCGCTCGGTCACTCTCTAGTTGGTGGATGCCAGCTGACATTTTGTTAAACGCTTCAGTAACCGATATCATCTCGGTGCTACCATCGAGCGGCAGGGGGTCTGGAAACTGACCTTTACCGACTTGTCTCGCAGCTTTTTGAAGAGCTTGCAATGGTCTATTTAAGCGCCTTACAAACAACCAACCTCCTGCGACACTCAAAATGCTGATCACGAAGAGGTATAGCGTCAATGGTGAAAAGTGAGTGTCTTCAATACCCTGCATCGGAATTGAAATCCATAAATCATCGTATTGGGGTGGCTTTATCCAAATCAAATAGTTGCTGCCGGTAGCAACTCGTACATCGGCTTCACCACCCAACTGCTTGGAAATCTGCTGAGACATAAAATCATAATAAACGGCATTTCGAAGTCCCGCGTGCATAGCGCTCTTTACTGAATGAAATTGTGTGCCAGTGCGCTGAGTAAATAATTTTTGGTTGGGGTTTTCGGGTTTGTGAAGCTCTTCTAGAAAAATGGTGTCGACTTGTGAAGCTACCAAGGTATTGATTTGCTGATAGCTTGGACGAATAAAATAATAGGTGACAGAAAGATAAGTCACTATTTGGTTTATAAGCAACAAACCGCCGATAAGCACGACGGTTTGTCCAAAAGCACTTTGCGGAAGTAATCGCATACGCTAAAAAGTGTTCATCGCTTAGCTCATTTCGCCATCGGGAACAAACACATAACCCAATCCCCACACGGTTTGTATGTAGCGAGGGTTGGTTGGATCTTCTTCAAGCATTCTTCTGAGTCTAGAAACCTGCACATCAATACTACGCTCGAGTGCGCTGTAATCGCGACCGCGTGCTAAGTTCATTAATTTATCGCGCGACAGTGGTTCTCTAGGATGCGTTACTAAAGATTTTAGTACGGCAAATTCGCCACTGGTTAGCGTTAATGGCTTACCATCATCTGTCATTTCTCTGGTGGCAAGGTTTAGTTTGTACGCGCCAAAACTTATGAGTTGTTCTGATTGAGAAGGTGCGCCCGGCGCTTCGTTCGTTTTGCGACGAAGCACAGCTTTGGCTCTTGCTAATAATTCACGAGGATTAAAAGGCTTAGGAAGATAATCATCAGCGCCCATTTCTAAACCGATTATTCGGTCAACCTCATCGCCTTTAGCGGTGAGCATGATGATAGGAATTTCATTTTCATTTTGGCGCAAACGACGACAAATAGATAAACCATCTTCGTCTGGTAACATAAGATCAAGCACCATTAAGTGAAAATTTTCCCGCTCTAACAAACGATCCATTTGTTCACTATTTGCTGCTGAACGCACTTGATAACCCTGCTCAACGAGATATCGTTCCAATAACGAACGCAGTCGCATGTCATCATCGACAACGAGTATCTTAGAGGTTTCTTGCCCCATGATGTTTCCTATAAAGACTTTTGTAATGTAACTATAAAAGAAAGTTGAAAGTAGAGAAACCCGTGAATTTGGATTGATTGTTACAAAGTGTATCTATGATTAATCTGGTGCGCTGAATGTTCTTTGGTAATGTGTGTTCGAAAGTTTGATTGAATGGTTGTTGATTGACGAGATTCCTTCCTGCGAAGGAATGACGACAAGGGGAGGTAAAAACTAGAAATAAAGGGATGCTAGGTATATTCAAAAACACCAATACCACAAGAAAAGCGTTTTTAAAAAATGAGTATTTCTCAAACTCCACAAATGAAAAAACCGCCAATAAATGGCGGTTTAAAGCTAAGTAAACGCAATAAAACTTAGCTTTTTTCACTACCCAATAAGTATATCAACTAATGAAAAAGGGTGATATAAATTTATCGCTATGGAACAATAAAAGCTAAACAGTCAAAGCATCCAATCGTTTAGTTATTAAGCAGTTTGATTCTGACTTTTTATAAACTTGTGTTTTAGCTGGAAAGAAGAAGGGCTACTAAGCTGAATTAACAGCTTATTTTCTATTTATTCTCACTTACCCAATCAACTTGATAGCCTGCTTTACGTTTTTTATCTAATAACTCTTCGATCAATGGAGTTAGGATCAGCTCCATTGCTAAGCCCATTTTTCCACCAGGAACGACTAAGGTATTGATGCGTGACATAAACGCACCATCTATCATTTTTAACAAATACGGATAATCGACGTTTTTCATTTCGCGCCTAAAGCGCACGACAACAAAGCTTTCATCCTGAGTCGGAATTTCTCGCGCACTAAATGGGTTTGAAGTATCAACGGTAGGAACTCGTTGAAAATTGACATGAGTCCTTGAAAATTGTGGAGTAATAAAGTGAAAGTAGTCGTCTAGGCTGCGTACGATACTGCTCATAACGGCGTCTCTTGAGTGCCCTCTGTCGGTAGTATCTCGGACAATTTTTTGTATCCATTCAAGGTTTACAATGGGCACCATGCCTACGAGTAAATCAACATGTGAGGCGACATCGACTTCTTCGGTAGATACACCGCCATGTAAGCCTTCATAAAATAGTAAATCCGTATTGGAAGGTAGATCTTGCCACGGTGTAAACGTGCCAGGCATTTGGTTAAAAGGGACGGCTTCATCAAAGGTGTGTAAATATTGACGATGTTGTCCTTTGCCCGTTTCGCCATACTCTTTGAAAAGCTTCTCAAGCAGTTCGAAATCGTTCGCGTGCGGTCCAAAGTAGCTGATATGCTTACCTTGTTCTTGTGCTTTTCTGATTTCGACTTCCATTTCTGGACGAGTAAAACGGTGGAAGCTGTCACCGCCTACTGAAGCTGCATTAACACTCAAATTTCTGAATATGTGGCGGATAGCATTTGTAGTGGTAGTCGTACCGGCACCAGAAGAGCCGGTAATTGCAATTACGGGATGTTTAACAGACATGTTTGACCTAGATGCTTATCGCTGCACTTTAATGGAGTATAGTTATAAGCAAGCTAGATCATCGGGTCAAGGTGTTTTTAAGAACGAGCCCTATTTAGACTGTTCACGCTCAATTGCACGGTAAGCGATATCCGTCCGAAACATCACGCCTTCCCACTTTATTTTGTCGACCAGTGCATATGCATTTTTTTGCGCCTCAGAGACTGTTTCTCCTAATGCTGTTGCACATAAAACACGACCGCCACTCGTTACGATGTTGCTGTTTTGAAGTGAAGTACCCGCATGAAAAACTTTACCATCGAGCTGCGCTGCGTCATCTAGGCCTAGTATTTCGTTGCCTTTGGCATAGCTACCGGGATATCCACCTGCAGCTAACACGACTCCAACAGCGGCGCGCTCATCAAACTCGATTTGGCCTGCATCTAACTGTTTATTGCAAGCCAATAGGCAAAGACCAACAAGATCTGATTTCAGTCTTAGCATAATCGGTTGAGTTTCAGGATCACCAAAACGACAGTTATATTCGATGACTTTTGGAGTGCCACTCGAATCAATCATTAGTCCAGCATATAAAAAGCCAGTGTATGGGTTACCTTCAGCGGCCATACCTTTTACAGTTGGCTCGATAACTTCATTCATGATGCGCGCGAATATCTCATCGGTGACGACGGGGGCAGGAGAATATGCACCCATACCGCCTGTGTTGGGACCTTCATCTTTGTCAAACGCCCGTTTATGGTCTTGGCTCGTCGCAAATGGAAGAATATTCTCACCATCTACCATCACGATGAAACTGGCTTCTTCACCTGCTAAGAACTCTTCGATAACCACGCGGCTACCTGCATCGCCAAAAGCATTACCTGCGAGCATATCTTTAATGGCTTCTTCGGCTTCCTCCAGTGTCATTGCAACAATCACACCTTTACCCGCCGCAAGGCCATCAGCCTTTACAACTATTGGTGCGCCTTGCTCATGAACGTAGGCGATAGCAGGATCAATCTCAGTGAAATTAGCGTATGCGCCTGTTGGAATATTGTTTCGGGCTAAGAAATCTTTGGTGAATGCTTTGGAGCCTTCAAGTTGAGCAGCGCCTTTAGTTGGACCAAAAATAGCTAGGCCAGCACTTTGAAACAAATCAACAATGCCGTCGACCAACGGCGCTTCGGGACCGACTATTGTTAAACTGATGGCTTCTTTTTTAGCAAAGGCGAGCAAGGCTTCTTTGTCGTCTGAACTGATATTAACATTTGTCAGATTAGCTTCGTGATGAGTGCCAGCATTACCTGGCGCAACAAATACATTATCAACTAATTTAGACTGAGCCGCTTTGAAGGCTAACGCATGCTCTCTGCCGCCGCTTCCTATGACAAGTACATTCATGTTTTTTTTCCTTGTTGCTCAGCTTCAATTAGTGTTTAAAATGACGCATGCCAGTGAAGACCATGGCGATGCCGTGCTCGTTTGCCGCAGCAATCACTTCGTCATCGCGCATTGAGCCACCTGGTTGAATCACCGCCTTGATGCCCGCTTTCGCTGCTGCATCAATGCCATCTCTGAATGGGAAGAATGCATCAGATGCCATGACACAGCCTTCTACTTCTAGGTTTTCATCAGCGGCTTTAATACCCGCAATTTTGGCTGAATACACACGGCTCATTTGACCAGCACCCACACCAACCGTCATGCCGCCTTTGCAATAAACAATGGCGTTTGATTTAACGTATTTAGCCACTTTCCATGTAAACAATAAGTCTTCTAGTTGTTCGTCAGTAGGTGCTAATTCAGTCACGACTTTAAGATCTTCTTTTTCGACCATGCCAAAGTCACGCTCTTGCACTAACAAACCGCCGTTCACGCGCTTAAAGTCATAACCTTCGGTAAGTTGTCCTTGCCAATCACCGCAAGCTAACAAGCGAACGTTTTGTTTTGCGCTCACTACTTTAGCGGCTTGTTCGCTCACACTTGGTGCGATGATCACTTCAACAAACTGACGGTCAATAATGGCTTGAGCTGTTTGTGCATCTAGTTCGCGGTTAAACGCGATAATGCCACCAAAGGCAGATGTTGGGTCGGTTTTGTAAGCTTTATCATAAGCATCTAACAAGCTATCAGATATCGCCACGCCACATGGGTTAGCATGCTTTACGATGACACATGCAGGTTGCTCAAATTCTTTAACGCACTCTAAAGCAGAGTCCGTATCGGCAATATTGTTAAATGATAATTCTTTACCTTGAAGTTGAGTGGCAGTCGCAACTGAAGCTTCTTGGATATTATTTTCAACATAAAATGCCGCGTCTTGATGACTGTTTTCACCATAGCGCAAGTCTTGCTTTTTGGTGACTTGCAGGTTGAAGGTTCTTGGGAATTCACTGTGAGTGTATTCACCTTCAGCATTACAATCATGGCTATTTGCTTCGATTTTGTTGCCGAAGTAATTTGCAATCATGCCATCGTATTCAGCGGTGTGCTCAAATGCTTTAATCGCCAAATCAAAACGCGTCGCAAAGCTAACGCCTTGGTTGTCAGTCAACTCTTTGATTACGCGTGGGTAGTCGCTTGTATTAACAATGATGGTTACATCATTATGGTTCTTAGCTGCTGCGCGCACCATTGTTGGCCCACCAATATCGATGTTTTCAACTGCATCCTCAAGCGAACAGTCTGGATTTGCTACAGTGCTAGCAAATGGATACAAGTTAACGACGACCAAATCAATGGGTGCAATATTTTGCTCTTCCATCACTACCTGATCAAGGTCTCGTCTGCCTAAAATACCGCCGTGAATTTTTGGGTGAAGCGTTTTAACACGTCCATCCATAATTTCTGGCTGCCCAGTGTGTTCTGATACATCTTTTACTGGAATATTGTTGTCACGAAGTAATTTCGCGGTGCCGCCAGTTGATAGTAATTCGACATTTTGCTCGCTTAAGAACGTAGCGAGTTCAACAATGCCGGTTTTATCAGAAACACTTAATAAAGCGCGTTTGATGGATCTTAGGTTTTGCATCAATTTCTCTTTAGTACATATTGGAGTCGGGAAGGAAGTAGGCATTTTGCGAGCCTACAAAATCTGGCGCGCATAATAACAAAAAAGAGCACGGAATTCGTGCTCTTTTTATCATCAATTCATCTAGCTAATGGTCAAGCGTTGATCGTGACCAAATTGGCTTAGTTCATGCCATATTGCTTTAGCTTCTTGCGAAGTGTACCACGGTTGATACCCATAAGATTTGCTGCGCGAGTTTGATTTCCGCGAGTATAAGTCATTACTTCTTCAAGCAGTGGTGTTTCGATTTCAGCTAATACTAATTCGTATAGGTTGTCGATATCTTGGTTGTCTAGCTCTTTCAAGTACTTGTTTACTGCTTGCTTTACAGACGCACGCAAAGGCTTTTGAGTTGGCGTTTGTGTTGGAGAAGTCACAGTAGTTGTGAAGTGTGAAGTTAAATTTTGATCAAACATAATAGTTTACTGCTCTTGTAATAATGAAAAAGTTAAGCGACCGTTTGAGACAATTCGACTCTTGCGTCAGCCAGCTCAGTAAAAAACTCATTTAACGCGTCGATTTGCATTTGAGCATCATCGATGGCGTTAAACTCTTGTCGAAATTTGCGTGAAGGATCATGTTTAGCGATATACCAACCGACGTGTTTACGGGCAATTCTCACTCCCATGATATCGCCGTAAAAAACTTGAACATTTTTGACATGCGCTATCATCACGTCTCGTTCTTCGTCTAGTTTAGGTGCAGCTAAGTATTCCCCAGTTTGCAAAAAGTGTTGTATCTCGCGAAAAATCCAAGGGTTACCTTGCGCTCCTCGACCAATCATCACACCGTCTGCTTGCGTATAATCAAGCACAAATTTCGCATCATCTGCATTGGTAATGTCACCATTTGCGATAACGGGTATCGACACAGCGTGTTTAATGCGCTTAATCGTGTCGTATTCTGCATTTCCTTTATACATACAGGCTCGCGTTCTTCCATGTACCGCTAAAGACTGAATTCCGTTGTCTTGTGCGATACGAGCGATATCAACACCGTTTTTATTGTCAGTGTTCCAACCCGTTCTTATCTTTAGTGTTACGGGTACCGGCACTGCGTTAACCACGGCTTTGACAATTTCTTGTACCAGCTCGGGATGTTGTAGCAATGCAGAACCTGCAAGCTTTTTATTTACCTTTTTTGCTGGGCAACCCATGTTGATATCGATGATTTGAGCACCGTTTTCAACATTAAATTGCGCAGCTTCGGCCATCAATTGAGGCTCAGAACCTGCAATTTGAACTGACCTAATGCCCAGTTCACCTTGATGATTCATTCTCTGTTTAGACTTTTGCGTATTCCATACACGTGGGTTGCTCGAAAGCATTTCAGAGACGACCAAGCCTGCACCCATTTGTCTACACAGCTGTCTGAAAGGGCGATCCGTTACCCCAGCCATCGGCGCAAGCATCAAATTGTTCTCTAATGTGTAAGACCCAATTTTCAGCAATGTAAACCTCCGCGCTGGTCAGACTTGTACCCTCAAATCGACAAGGGCGCGTATATTACTGTTTTTTGACAAACTTGCAAAGCCTATTTTTTATACAAATCGCATGATTTTTGACTTGACAGTTATAAAAATTAGTAGGGTCAGGGTTTTAGACTCACTGTCAACAAGGCTTGCTACTAATTTATACGCTAATTTATTCGAATTGCGCTGAGTCTTACCCATTCTTGCTGTTGAGCGATGGGCGCAAAGTTGAATTGAGATTGGTAGTGATTCATGACTGAGTCAGCTTGTTCTTCAAGAATACCAGACATAATTAATGAGCCGCCAACTTTACAATATCGAGTGATCACATCACAAAGCTCCCTTAACGGACCTGCTAAAATGTTTGCCATGACTAAGTCAGCTTCTATTTTTGGTTGATCTTTCGGTAGGTAAACAGACAAGCGATCTTGAACCTTGTTGCGAGTTGCGTTATCTACGCTTGCCTGCAATGCTTGAGGGTCTATATCGATGCCGATAACTTCTTTAGCGCCAAGCATCAATGCCGCAATCGCTAAAATGCCTGAACCACAACCAAAATCAACCACTGTTTTACCTGCTAAATCAACCCCATCCAACCATTGCAAACACAGAGAGGTAGTCGGGTGTGTGCCGGTTCCAAAGGCTAAACCTGGATCAAGTAAAATATTAACCGCGTTAGGGTCGGGAGCATCCAACCAACTTGGGCAAATCCAAAGACGTTTACCAAATTGCATGGGATGAAAATTATCCATCCATTCTCGCTCCCAGTCTTTGTCTTCTAGTTGATCGACAACGTACACAAATTCATCGCGCAGAATTTTAGCTTTGCTGAGTCGATCGATGACTGGACTGAGGTCATCACTTGCGTCAAACAAGCCAATCACTTGTGTATCTGGCCAAAGCAGTACCTCACCCGGTTTGGGTTCGTACATCGGTGTGTCTTTTGCGTCAACGAAAGTGACAGCCTGCGCTTTGTTTGCACTGAGCATATCGCCAAGTGCTTCGGCATGTTCTGCTTTGATATTAATTTTGAGTTGTTGCCATGCCATATTGCGTGCTCTTGTCGACGTATTTGAATGGCGCTAATGGTAGTGTCAGCGTCGGCGCTTAGCAAGCACCGACGGCGGTCTTTTGTTTATATCTTCGTTATTGCTGCAGAATAAATTCTCGCATGTCTTTAGCTAATTGCTCTAAAGACGGGTGATGAATATACATCATGTGGCCCGCTTCGTAGTATTTCATAGTCACTCTGTCTAAATCGATACCGTGATGATTCATCGAATGCTCTGTCGCGAAAAACGGTGTCGCGAGGTCATAATAGCCATTTGCTACAAATATACGAAAGTCTTTGTTTTGATTTTGTGCTGTGGCCAAAAATGGCGTGACGTTAATAAAACCTTGCGAACGTGCACTATTACCATATAACCAATTCCAATTAACGAACACTTCGCCGCTCAAAATGTTGTATTTTTCGTCGCGTTTTACATCTAAGTCTCGTGCTAAATAGGTTTGCATCGCAGCGGTGTATGCCCCATCAATCGCATAACCAGATGGATCGGCTTCAAATCTTACTTCTACGTTGTTTCGTTCTTTACCTAAATAACGACTGTCTAGTCTGCCAACGACTTGAGCGCGATCACGCAACAACTCTTTCATAAAGTGAAACTCGTTAATGCGATAATTACTATTTTTTATGAAGGTGCGGCTCAAGCCAGTATAGGCGTGAAGCTTTTCAAGTACGTTGCTAGTTTGTTGTTCAGAAGCAAGTGAACCTTTAAACAAAAAAGTGACATAGTCATTAAGCGCAAATTCTCTTACTTCGTTTAGAAAGCTCTCTAATGAAGACCATTTTGCCTGTTCTGGCAATGCCTTGTGATACCAGGCAGTCGCTGCGTAAGTAGGTAGAAACGTCATAAACGGGATATCGTTTCCGTCGGTAAAATCGCCCGTTTGAAAATCAATGATAGAAGAAATTAAGAAAACACCGGCTAAATCAATGCTTCCCCATCCCTCTTGCAGCTCTTTAACCATTGCTCCTGCGCGGGTTGTACCGTAGCTTTCACCCGCTAGATATTTAGGCGAATTCCAACGTTCGTAACGTGTTATGAATAGGCGAATAAATTCAGACAACACTTCAGCGTCTTCTTTTACGCCCCAAAAATCTTTGCCTTTGTACTTACCAAGTGCGGTTGAATAACCAGTACCAACAGGATCCATAAACACCATATCGGCGATATCAAGCAGACTAAATGGATTATCTTTTAGTTTATATGGCGGAGACCCTACTGCACCAGCATCACTTGGCAGCTCAACAACTTTGGGACCAAACACGCCAAGATGCAGCCATACACTTGATGAACCAGGGCCGCCATTGAAGACAAATATCACTGGGCGTTCATCTTTGTTTTTGACGCCTTCTTTTATGTAAGTCGTGCTAAAAATAGACGCCATCGGGTGGCCGTCTTTGTCTTTTAGGTGAGTATCGCCAGTGACGACTTTGTATTTGACATTTTCACCAAAAAACTTGCCTTTATGTTGTGTTTCAACAACTTGTGGTTCAGGAATTGGTTTTGCTGGCGTTTCTTTGTGGTCATCACTGTGGCTGTAGTAGCTGATGGACAGCATTAATAAACTTAGGGCTATTATTCTTTTCATCACTTCTGTCGGTTCTATTATTGGTTTTGTGTGTTTAAATATAGAGTAAGTGAAAGGTGGGTACAATGTTGTGCGCGCGAATAGAGCAATAACAAACTGAACAATCATGAAATTAAAACTGACTTTACTTAGCTTTGCGTGCATCTCACTGTTGTTTGTATCAATGTGGCTAGGCTCGCCTGTTCGCCCAGTGGCATGGGAGCCGGATAAAGATAAAGGGCTTGTTAGCTCTTTCCAAATGAATGATATGTTAGGTGAAAATTTAATGTATAGCCTAGTAACCGGAAAGGGACCAGAAGACCTCTTTATTGACGAAAAAGGTTGGTTGTACACCGGCTTAGAAAGCGGCGAAATCATCAAAATTAACGTCAACAGCGATGCGCCAGCGCCGTTCTTGATAACAAATACGCTTGGCAGACCTTTAGGGATTCGCAAAGACAAAAACGGTGATCTTATTGTGGCTGATGCTGACAAAGGCCTACTTAAAGTCAGTATGGACGGCCGTATTCAAGTATTAGAAAAATACTACGGCCAAGATCTCTTTAAGTTTTTAGACCATTTGGATATTGCCGATGATGGCGTGATTTATTTTAGTGATGCTTCTACTCGTTTTAGCTTTAATGAGTATAAATACGACTTTATTGAAGCATCAATGACCGGCAGGGTATTCAGTTACAACCCCGCGACTAAACTCACTCGTTTGTTAGTGGACAACTTATATTTTGCCAATGGGGTCGCAGTATCAAAAGACCAAGATTATTTACTCATAAACGAAACAGGTAAGGCGCGTATTTTAAAACACTATTTACGTGGCCCAAAGGCCGGTCAAACTGAAGTGTTTATTGATCAACTTCCAGGTTTACCTGACAACATTAACCGAGATGACAATGGTATTTATTGGGTTGCGATAAACACTTTGAGAGACCCTTTGATCGATTCACTGGCGCAATACCCGTTAATTAGGCGATTAATCGGTGTGCTCCCTCATAGTTGGCTCAAAGCTAGCCATGAATACGGCATGGTCATTGGCATCAATGAGCAGGCTGAAATTGTGCACAACTTACAGACTTCAAACGCTTATACTCAAATAACAAGTGCAGTGCCGTTTGGTAGAAGTTTATACCTTGGATCTTTGGTTCATGATGATATTGGGGTTGTTGAATTACATAAGTAAGATGCAACGAAGAATAGTCATTACCAATCGAGTTGGGGATGACGTTTCTTCAAAATCAACTCTGCTCCTTCTCAATCTTTTGAATCTCTTTCCACAACTCTTCAGATTCAGCCGTCAACATTGAGTAAGTTTTAATATCGCCTTTGCGTTGCGCAAGCATTGCTTGCTCTAATTTCATATCGTATTGCTTTCGCAGTTTCTTTGTTGGGTTTGATTTAAATAGTCCGAACACGGGTGAAGACCTAAAGTGATAACAATTGTTCTATATACGTCTTCACGGGGATTTTGATTACTGAAACCTTGTTGTCTGACGCTATTTTTAGACTTTGCTCTATTTTGCTTAGCGCCTGACTGAGCTGCTCATCTTCTTCGGGCTGTTCCATTTTTAATGCTAATGCTTGCCAAAATGCGCTTTGGGCTGCTTGATCTTGTTGTTTTAATTGATGAAGTTGCTTTTTGACGTAGGTTAGCCATTCGGCGCGATAACTGCCTTCAACACGCTCTGGGAAGTAAGTTAAATCCTCTATGTCTTGTTTTAAATCCACGATAGGGTCGGGTTTATCAAGTAAGTAACGATAGATAAAAAGTGTTTGAATATCGGTAGAGGTATCTAATTTCATCAATCTCTCCATATTTATAGTGCATAAAAAAAGCGTTGCTAACTACCAGTTAGAAACGCTTTTATTGAAGTTTCTTCAACTGACTCATTACATACATGAAGAGTCAGTATAAAGTTTTTGACACTAACTATTTACTCAAGCCTAGTTTTTTCTCTAGGTAATGAATATTTGCGCCGCCTGCGCAGAAGTTTTCGTCCGCCATTATGCTTTGTTGGAGCGGTACATTTGTTTTGATCCCTTCAATAACAAGTTCATCAAGTGCATGGCGCATCCGAGCAATAGCCTCATCGCGGCTTTCGCCATAGGTGATTAACTTGCCGATCATTGAATCGTAATACGGGGGCACAGTGTATCCAGAATAAACATGAGACTCCCATCTTACCCCTAAGCCACCCGGTGCATGAAAGCGTTCAATCTTGCCGGGGCTAGGAATAAAGGTGTCAGGATCTTCAGCGTTGATTCGACACTCTATCGCGTGACCATGCACATTGATTTGAGATTGGTCAATCGACAATGGCTGGCCTGCTGCGACACGCAATTGCTCTTTTATGAGATCAATGCCTGTTACCATTTCTGATACAGGGTGTTCTACCTGAATACGGGTATTCATTTCAATAAAATAGAACTCACCATTTTCATATAAAAACTCGAATGTACCCGCGCCGCGGTAGTTGATTTCAATACATGCACGTCGACATCTTTCGCCGATTTTTGCACGCATTTGCTCAGAGATACCTGGTGCTGGGGCTTCTTCGACGACTTTTTGGTGACGACGTTGCATTGAACAGTCGCGCTCACCTAAGTGAATCGCATTACCTTGACCGTCTGCAAGCACTTGAATCTCGACATGGCGAGGGTTTTCTAAAAACTTCTCCATGTATACTACGTCGTTATTGAAGGCAGCACCTGCTTCAGCTTTCGTGGTTTGGATCGCTTCTTCTAGCTCAGACTCGCTGCGCACGACACGCATGCCTCGACCGCCACCACCACCTGCAGCTTTGACTATCATCGGATAACCGATGCGTTTTGCGATGGTTTTATTTTTTTCAATATCGTCAGTCAATGGGCCGTCTGAACCTGGCACGCATGGCACACCTGCTTTGCGCATTGCACTGATTGCAGAAACTTTATCACCCATTAAGTTTATCGTATCGGCTTTAGGTCCAATGAAAATAAAGCCGCTTTTTTCAACTGCTTCTGCAAACTCTGCGCTTTCTGCTAAAAAGCCATAACCGGGATGAATAGCAATAGAGTTAGTGACTTCTGCAGCTGCAATTATACGCGGAATATTTAGGTAGCTTTCGTTCGCTGGCGCTTTACCAATACAAATGGATTCATCAGCTAGCAAAACGTGCTTTAGATCTTTGTCGGCGGTGGAATGCACAGCCACCGTTTTTATACCCAGCTCTTTACAAGCTCTGAGTATGCGTAAGGCTATCTCGCCTCGATTCGCAATTAAGACTTTATCAAGCATGGTAAAAGCCTTATTCGATAACAAACATGGGTTGATCAAATTCAACTGGATCTTGATTGTTCACCAATATTTCTTTGATGACGCCTGCTTTGTCAGATTCAATTTGATTCATCATTTTCATGGCTTCAACAATGCAAAGTGTGTCACCTACATTAACGCTTTGGCCCACTTCAACAAATGCCTTGGCTTCTGGTGATGACGAACGGTAGAAGGTTCCTACCATTGGTGATTTCACCACATAACCTGATGGTGCAGCGGGCGCCGCGGGCGTCGTCGGCGCGGTTTCAGGTGCAGGCGCTGAAGCTGGAGCAGGTGCTTGTTGAACCATTTGAGGAGCTGCATATTGAACAGCGGGTGTAGAGCCGCCACGATGGATGCGAACAGATTCCTCTCCTTCAGTGATTTCTAATTCTGCGATGCCTGATTCTTCTACTAGCTCGATCAGTTTTTTTATTTTTCTTATATCCATGTTTAATCTCTGTTTGTGTGTTTTGTTAAAATTCGTAATTTGTGAATCATTATTAGTTTTGTTCGATTTCGTAGAGCGCTCTTACAGCAAATTCGTAGCCTTTTTCACCGAGTCCGGCAATGACGCCCACTGCAATGTCAGAAAAATATGAATGATGCCTAAAGGCTTCCCTTGCATGCACATTTGACAGGTGAACCTCGACAAATGGAACGCCGACCGCACTTAACGCATCACGAAGCGCAACACTGGTATGTGTATAAGCCGCTGGGTTAATCACGATCCCGTCAACTGCATTGCCTTCATCGAAAAGCGACTGGACTCTTTCAATAAGATCGGTTTCTGAATTTGATTGGAAGTCGTCTATCTGCACCGTTAAATCTCGGGTGTTTTCACGCAGGGTACTCATGATTTGTGCTAAGTTACGAGTGCCATATATGTCAGGCTCTCTTTTTCCCAATAAATTCAAGTTTGGGCCGTTTAATACCAATATCTTCATAGAAAAAGCTTTTAAAATCCGTGAACGTGTACTTAACTTGCAAATTTGGTTTATTTAGCTAAATTAAGCAAGGTTTCTTATGTGTTTTTGCTCGCGTTTGAGCAGGAATGAGAAAATATCACAAAAAGGGGGCAGTAATCAGCATAATACTGGTCTAATCAGCGAAGATACCTACAAAATTTTTGGTTATTCTGTAATTGGAAGGCAGGTTCCGCATATATAAGTATAAGAAAATACATTGTGGTGAGTTTGCATTTCGTTAAGTGTGATATCACATCGTACTTTTTGACCCTGAATAAGCAGGTCTGCACAAAATACAAGGCTGCCTTTTACTTGGTGTGTTTGGATTAATTCGACTGGAAGGAGTTCACAAAGCGCATCCCACTCGATGTGTCTGCCTTGAATATCGAACATGTTTGCGAATGTTGTGTTTATCTGCACTTTTTTGTCTTCCAAGGAGAGTATGAAGCTGGGTTTTTTTGCATTAACAAATGCTCTCGTAACTATCTCATATGCTTCTCTTTCTTGATGTTGGCTTGTGATGTCTTTAAAAGTGCCAAGCATGCTCGTCATGCGTCCGTCTTCATCGCGTTGAGAGCATTGTCCTGTTAGACGCACCCAGCGATGTTGGTTTGTTCGTTTTGACATGCGCTCAACTACGACAGAAAACATTTTCGAGCGGCCGTTTGAATGGGCTGTAAATTGGTGTTCAAATACTTGCCTGTGGGAAGACCGCAAAGATTCAATAAATTCAGTTCTTGTGATTCGATTAACTATTCTTGATTGCGCTTCAGACTCGTTGGAATACATCAAGATTTCGTCGCTCTTTGCATGCCATTCCCAAACTATTTGTTTGCTAGCCGAAAGTGCTTGTTGAAGGCGGTTGGCTTTGTTTTGGGCAATCTTTTTGGCTTCAATTAACTCAAAAGTTTGGCTGCGAAGTACTTCTTCTGCCTCTTTCCGACCTTTGCGCTCTCGCTCTAAACTGCGTTTGAGACTGGCAATTTGAGCTTGAAGGCTCTCAGTTTCGGCTTGAAGGCTTTCACTCACAATCGAGTTCCCCCACCTTTTTTCTCAACTGCTGTGGTTAACGCTTGGCTCATTTTATCAAGTGAATATGTGTCCTCAGTGCCTCCCATATCCACCGCTGCTTTTGGCATCCCGTATACCACACAAGAAGCCTCATCTTGTGCCATGGTTATTGCCCCTGTTGATTTAAGGTTGACCATTCCTTTTGCGCCATCTTTTCCCATGCCGGTCAAAATTGTTGCGATGGTGTTGTTACCAACGACTTTTGCAAGGGAATCGAACATCACATCTACAGATGGTTTGTGACCAGAGACTAAGGGGCCATCATCCAATCGAATTCGATAGTCGGCGCCGCTTTTAACAATGGTTAAATGCTTATCGCCTGGTGCGATATAGGCACTGCCTGGAAGAATACGCTCGCCATCTTCAGCTTCTTTTACGCGCATGTCACATAGTGAATCGAGTCGTGCAGCAAAGGACTTTGTGAATGTTGGCGGCATGTGTTGAGTAATAACGGTTGCAGGGAAGGCGGGGGACAGTTGTTGTAACACTTGTCGAATAGCCTCTGTTCCGCCCGTCGAGGCGCCAATGCCCACTATCGTTTCAGTGCCCTTATAGCTTAATGGAATTGCTTTTGCTCTGCTGAGTCCCTCAGATCGTTTTTTAGGTTTTGATTTTGCTGCTACTTTTATCTTGCTAACGATTTCTTGTTGATATTCACTAAGGCCTTTGGCTACGTTGAGTTTCGGTTTAGGTATAAAATCAATGGCACCTAGCTCTAGAGAACGGATTGTTGCATCAGCTCCTTGCTCGGTTAATGTGGATATCATTAAGACCGGAGTGGGCCTTGCCTTCATAAGACGATCTAAAAAAGTCAGGCCGTCTACTTTGGGCATTTCAATATCTAGGGTAATGACATCAGGATTTAGTTCTTTGACCATGTCCTTTGCGACATAAGCGTCGGGAGCCGCACCGACTAATTCGAGCTCAGGGGCTTGCTTAATAATCTCTGCAAGTAAGCTACGAATTAACGCAGAGTCATCAACGACAAGAACTTTAATTGTCATTTATATTGCTCGATTTTAGAATAAATCAACATCACCACCTGTTTGTGTTGTTTGTCTAATTTTGATCTTGTATTCGCTTTCGCGATCAAGAATCGTTGTGTTGTGTAAGCTTTTCAATTTTCGTACCTTGACTTCACCTGTTGCCGGAAATTGATAAAGCTTTCGTGGAAACTGACCTAATAAATCAGTCGCGATAACTCTGATCTGTTCAGCCTCTAAATATTCTTGTACAAAAGCTGCATTTTGCTCCCCAACACTATTTACTTTGAACCCTTTAAGTACATTTGCACCGCCAAAAATCTTGGCTTCAATACGGCTTCTTACTGCACCCAATTTGAGCATGTGGTTGATCAGTATCTCCATCGCATAAACGCCATAACGAGCAGATTCCGATATGAAGTCTTGCTCATTGGTGTTTACAGGTAGCAAAAAGTGATTCATTCCTGAAATTTTAGAAACGGGATCACGCAAGCACGCTGATACACAGGAACCTAATACGGTAACAATCATCGTATTTTCCGAGGTTGCAAAGTACTCACCAGGCAAAATTTTGACAGCATTGATGTTAAAATTTCGGTCAAAATATCGATTGGGTGCTAAGTGTTCGTTATCTAAATTCACGCTTAATTACCCAATGGTTTGTATATAGTTCGTCCAAGAGGTTTTAAGATGTCCCCAACATGTGCAAAGTTCTCTGAATGTCCTGCTATGTATAGGCTATCATTGCTCATGTGTTTTACTATTTTTCTTAGTATTTGTAATTGTGTGTCTTTATCGAAGTAAATCATAACATTGCGGCAAAAGACGATATCGATACCCGAAGGCAACGACCATTTATCATCCATCAAATTGAGCTTTTGGAATGTGATTAATTTTCTTAATTCGGGCACTACTTTGACAAATCCACCATTTGAACCTTTACCGCGCTTGAAAAATAGCTTCTTCATATCCGGTTGAAATTCAGTAAGCTGCTCGATTTTGTATACACCATCACTCGCAGTCTTAAGCACTTTACTGTCGATATCAGATGCGATGATTTCAACAGGACAATCAAATTTCTTGAAAGCGTTTACGACCGTCATTGCGATTGAATAAGGTTCTTCCCCAGTCGAACTAGCCGCGCACCAGATGGTTATTTTTCTTCTGTGCTTGATTTCTTCTAGGTGCTTTTTGAGTACATCAAAATGGTGACTTTCACGAAAAAAGGAAGTTAGGTTAGTTGTCAGTGCGTTGACAAACTCTTCCTTTTCTTCTTCGTGTTTGTCTAGAAAAGTCAAATACTGAACAAAAGATTTTAGGCCAAGTGCTCGGATGCGACGGGCTAGCCGACTATAGACCATTGAGTCTTTGGAGTCGGCTAGGTTGATCCCCGCTATACTTTTCAGCTTTTTTCTAACGGCTTCAAAGTCAGCTAGGTTAAACGCAAATTCTTTATCCGTCGTAAGACTCATCTTCTAAAAGCTTTCCCATTCGTCATCTTCGTTATCAGTTGAGGGCGATGACATCACCGAGGGCAGCTCAGCAAACTGTTGTGATAGCGGGTCAGCACTAGGGGATATTACAGTTGCTTTTGGGGCAGCTTTTGATGTTTGCTCAGTTTTTATAGTCGTAGGTGTATCAGACTCATTCAGTTTAAATGTACCAACTCTGCCAGTTAGTTCACTCGCTTGAGTACGCATACTTTCAGCAGCCGCAGCGGCTTCTTCTACAAGCGCGGCATTTTGCTGAGTCATTTCATCCATTTGAGTAACGGCTTTGCTGACTTCATCAATGCCACTTGCTTGCTCGGCAGATGCTGCGGCAATTTCGCTCATGATGTCGTTTACTCGTTGAATTGCAGTGACAATTTCTTTCATGGTTTCGCCAGATTGGTTAACCAAGCTATTGCCTGATTCAACTTTGCTGACAGAGTCAGAAATCAAGTCTTTGATATCTTTTGCTGCATTGGCCGAACGTTGAGCAAGTGTTCTGACCTCTGATGCGACTACCGCAAAGCCTCGGCCTTGTTCACCCGCTCTGGCTGCTTCTACAGCTGCGTTAAGTGCAAGAATATTGGTTTGGAAAGCAATGCCATCGATGACGCCAATAATATCTGCAATTTTTTGTGATGATTCGTTAATTGATGACATGGTCACCACAACTTCTTGTATCAAATCACCTCCATTACTTGCCACCTGTGAGGCTTGAGAGGCTAAACCATTCGCTTGGTTTGCATTTTCAGCATTCAAACGCACCGTTGAAGTGATCTCTTCCATGCTAGAAGCTGTTTCTTCAAGGCTGCTAGCTTGTTGCTCAGTTCGTGTTGATAAATCAGCGTTACCTTGTGCGATTTCTGACGATGCGTTATTGATTGTATCGCTCGCTTCGCGGATTTTGCTGATCACATTGACCAAGTTTTCGGTTGTACTATTGGTGTAGTTTTTGAGATCATCGAACGTACCTTGGTAGTCACTAGTAATACGTTTTGTGAGATCACCTTGAGATATTGCTAACAACACGTTACTGACTTCATTAAGCCCACTTTCGGTTGTTTTAATTAACTCGTTTAGACCTTCAGACACAATCTTCAAGAAGCCCTCTTTATCAGACTCTTCAATTCGCTTGGTGAAGTCACCGCGCAGACTTGCAGTTACCATGTCATTAATTTCGATTTCGGCGTTAACCTCGTTGGTGCGATCTAGCCATTCGACCACTGTACCAATTCTGTCACCGTTTTCTGCATAAATTGGGTTCGCTGTGAGTTTGAAGTGTCTTCTACCCACTTTGATTTCTGAGATAAGTGTATCTTTAAGGCCTTCCAAAATACCCATTTGGTGATTTGGATTGGCATGGAATCTGTCCATACTCTTACCCATAATATCGCCAGCTCTAAACTGTGGCAGTACTTTACGCAAATCTGATTCTGCCTCCTCCATTGTGTCAACCATCGAACGGTTCATGTAGATAACTTCACGCTCAGCGTTGGCGATCATAATATTGGTTGAAGATGAATCTAAGGCTTCAAGTACGCGTTTGACACGTTTCTCTTCTTCGAAGATCTCAGTCATATCTAACCATTCAACAGAATTGCCAAGATCATTGCCTTTCTCATCGCGTATTGGGTTGATGTTGAGCATGAATGATTTGCCGCCTAAGTCCAAGCGTGCTTCATGCGTCTTGGTTAATTGGTCAAGTACAGCGTGCTGATGCTTAGGATTGTGGTGGAAGCTATCAATACGGGTACCGATCAATGTATCAGCATCAAATTGTGGCAAGTCTTTTTTAATCGCCGCTTCTGATTCTTTCATCAGTTTTTTCACGGACTCGTTCATGTAAACAATTTCGCGGTTAGCGTTGGACATCATGAAACACATAGAACTGCTATCTAAGGCCTGCTTAACTTTAGACGCTTCTATGGCGATCGTGGCTGCTTCTTTAAGTTCAACGGTAAGCTCAGCTAGGCTTTTTTCTATGATTCCCATTTCATCTTTGCGAGAGGTATTGAAGTCTGACGAGTAGTCTTGGTGAGAAATCTTCGAGAATGCTTGAATCAGTGCGCCAGCTGAACTGGTAATCGAGCGCACGATGACAAATCCAATAGAAAGGCTGACTAAAAATAAAACGCCAATAATAATCAGTGTAGTTCGTCGCTCTGCAGATGCATCTTCAACTCGTTCTTCAATGACGTCTCGCAAGATTACAATACTTTCATCGTGTAACGTATATAGCTGGTTTATAACTGCGGAGAACTCGGAAAACATTTGTTGTGCTGTATATGAGAATTGCCCCTCGAAAATCTGAGTTTCCACAAGTCTTTCTAACTTTCTTACATCAGATTCAATCGTCTCACTTTTTTTACGAAGTGATGAAAAGCGAACATCAGCTTCAGCAGCCGAACGCATGTTGTAATCGAAATCTCTTGCGGGTGCACTTAGACCGTTTAAATACCCTTTAATGGTGCTAATCTGAACATTGGATGCTTCGCCAGATGCAACGGCACCAGAGGACGCTCCCCTGACTTTGCCAAGCGCATTTGACAACCTAGGAAGGTTGATATAGTTTGCAATAATAATATGATAACTTGCAGCTGCAGGGTCGTAACTAAGCAAGTAGGTTTTGAGCATATCGCTTATTAAGCCATCTTGTTGGTCAATAAGGTCAGAGTGCTCTTGGAAGGAGGCCGCTCTGCTTACAGACATACTTTCTACATTCGCGCGCACCCTTTTCCACTCTGACTCTATTGCTTGTAAAGAGCTTAGTAATTCATTGGTGGCAATATCTCCTTCGCTTGCTGAAGCTCTAACTAGGTCAGAAAGTTTCGATATTTGGTTAGTAATTTCACTCGCTTTTGAGCTAAGCGCCCCCGCCACATTTCGATCACCACCGAATAATCGCGATGACATGCCTCTATGTTCAGCAGTTAGCTTTTTGAGTGCGACCACTTCAGAAGCAGGCTCGATACCTAATAACTCGATTTTATCTGACGTCTGCCCACTGATTGAAAGCTGGGTATAATAATAAGTAGGTATTGCCAGGCCAACTAGCGCCAGCAGGCCAATAATGGACATCTTTATTGGTAGTTTTATGTTATCGAACACTCTTAAGATATTCATGTTACTCTTGCTCCGCGCTTGGGCTTGAATCGTACAAACCGAGTTCATCACTAGATATAAGTTTTTGGATATTCACTAAAATAATCATTTGTTCATTAATGGTTGATAGTCCGTGCAAATAAGCACTGTCGAAAGCCACACCAAACTCTGGTGGCGGCCTTATTTCGTCATCATTGACCTTGATGACATCGCTGACTTCATCGACGACAATTCCCACTACTCTATCGCCAATCATTAGCATGATGACAATGGTGAATTCATCATAAGTTGCCTCGCCAACATTAAATTTGATACGCAAGTCAATAATCGGAACGATATCGCCACGAAGATTAAGTACGCCTTTAATGTAGTCTGGTGCATTGGCTATTTTGGTTACGTCTTCATAGCCTCTAATTTCTTTAACAGTCATTATGTCTAGCGCATAGTTTTCGTCGCCTAAGACAAAGGTTAAAAATTCATGTTGCGATTCAGATGCAACTTGTATGTCATTCGCTTTCGCATTAGCTGACATTTGACACCTCAGTGTGTTGGGGAATCGAGACTGCAGAAGCGATCGACTCAATATCTAAAATTAATGCTACGCCACCGTCACCCATGATGGTCGCACCTGCGACACCCGGTACGCGCTTGTAATGCTGTTCTAAACTTTTTATGACGACTTGTTGTTGCCCTTCGAGTGCATCGATAAGTAAACCAAAACGTTTTCTAGAGGTCTCGACCAACACAATAATGGCAGTCGTTGGGTCTTCATTTGCACCTTCAATATCCATGAGTTCATGCAAGGCAACTAGTGGCCAATATTCACCCCTTACCCACAACAAACGATCATTGCCAATTGTTTTAATTTGGTCTTTTTCAGGCTGTATTGACTCGATAATATTGGTCAAAGGAATCACAAAGGTTTGATCGGTTACAGACACGCACATGCCGTCTACGATAGCTAAAGTTAGCGGTAGTCTTATTCTAAAGACCGAGCCTTTATCTAACTCTGACTCAATCTCGATCATGCCACCGATGGACTCAATGTTGCGTCTAACAACATCCATTCCAACGCCTCGGCCTGATACATCCGTGACCACTTCAGCGGTTGAAAACCCAGCTTCAAATATTAAATGCCAGACTTGTGAATCAGGCATATCTGGGCTGATATCCAGACCGTTTGAAGCTGCTTTTTCTAATATTTTTTCTCGGTTGAGGCCGGCGCCATCATCAGTGATACTGATAATGATACTGCCCCCGCGTTGCTCGGCTGACAAAACAACGGTACCCGTTCGAGGCTTGCCTTTCGCTTCGCGAATATCTGGCATTTCAATTCCATGGTCGACGCTGTTGCGGACTAAGTGAGTAAGCGGGTCGACGAGCTTTTCTATCAAGCCTTTGTCAATTTCAGTAGCACCGCCTTCAATAACGAGCTCTAAGTCTTTTTCCAGTTTACCTGCAAGGTCACGGACGACGCGTGGAAAACGGTTAAATGCGAATGACATAGGTAACATGCGCATCGACATAACGGCTTCCTGTATTTCACGGATGTTTCTTGATAGCTCGCCAATCGCACCTTCAAGTTTCTCTTCAACTTCTCCATGTACGTCTTTGCCGACGATTTTTATCATTGACTGAGTGATTACCAGTTCGCCCACTAAGTTAACTAACGAATCTATTTTCATCGTGTCGACGCGAATGGATGATGATTCTTTTGTTTCGCTTTTTGCCTTGCTAGCTGCTTTTTTAGCACTTGCAACTTTTTTGCTCGCTGCTGATACAACGGGTGGATCTACTTTTTTGGTTTCTTCGGGTGCTGGTGTCGGTTTCGCATCACTTGCTGAAGTTGACTCAGTACTTGGCTCGTCATCAAAAAAACCAAAGTCATCATCATTCAAAATGTCATTTGGATGCTCAAGCGCTTGTTGGAGTTCGTCTGGTGCTAATGCTTCAGATGATTGTTCTTTATTCTTATCTTCATCTTCGTAAAATCCATACGCTGTTTCTTCACGTTCAATTTTCTCTTCTGGTGGCTCAAAGAAACCAAAGTCATCATCTTGTTGTTCGACAACTGTATCGTATAGTCCGTAGCCTTGCTCATCGGAGTTATCAGTTGCTTTTTCAGAATCGTCTTTCAGTAAGGCTTCAAGCGCTTCTATACCTTTTTGGATGCCTCCCCAATCGATTTCTTCTTCGTTTTGATAGCATTCAAGTATGATTTTTAGTGTGTCGACCGTGATCAGTAACTGATCGACAATCACCTTAGTCATGATAAGTTGTTCTTTTCTGGCGAGATCTAAAATATTTTCCATGACATGGGTCAACCCAGTCAGGGCATCAAAACCAAACACACCACTACCGCCTTTGATAGAATGCGCAGCTCTAAAAATGCTATTTAAATCTTCTTGATCAGGTGCATCTAATGATAGTTCCATCAAAAGATGTTCCATTTCATCTAGATGTTCTTGGCTCTCTTCAAAAAAGACACCAAAAAACTGACTCATGTCTACTGACATTTCACAGGCCTTTTGGAGTTATGAGAGAACTTTAGCTGCAACTGCTAGCAGCTTTTGAGGATCAAATGGCTTTACCATCCAGCCTGTCGCGCCCGCAGCCCGACCTTGTGCCTTCATACTGTCACTCGCCTCAGTTGTTAGCACTACTATAGGGGTTGAACGGTATGCACCGATGCCTCGAAGGCTTTTTATTAGCGTCAAACCATCCATTCTCGGCATGTTCTGATCGGTAATTACAAAGTCATACTGCATCCGTTTGCATAAATCTAATGCCGCTTGCCCGTCTTCCGCCGTTGTGACTTGGTATTTAGCTGACTTTAGGGTCACCTGAACCATTTGGCGAATAGATGGGGAGTCATCTACTACAAGAATATGTTTGCTCATCTCTTAATAGTCTCTCTTCAAGTTAACTTTCGTTTTATTTCCAGGTGCAAAAACTTCGACGTTTGTGCACAATTTATTTATTAGCTCTATACCTCTGCCCGATAACTTTTCGTCGTTAATATCATCGACTTTATTCATATCGTAACCTTTGCCAGAGTCAGTGATCTCAAATTCGATCTCATTGGTTGACGGAGTAAATACAAATTTCATGCCTAAGTTGGCGTTTTCTGGGACATTTTCTAAGCGCTCTTCTTTTAATTGAAGGTATTCGGCAAATCCAGCGAAGTCGTTCTTAAGGTTTGAATCCAAATCCAAAATACCGTGATCTAGTCCGTTACTGATTAGCTCAGCGAAAACTGTAAAGGCCCGTTGTCTTAAGTCCCCAACCATATCTACGTTGCGCATGACGCTATCTAAGCACCCTACGATATCTGCGTTTGCAACCAAACCGCCTTCGATTTCAATATTCGCGACGATCCTGCCGTGGTCGATAATGTTCTCTTTGCGTTCGTCATATAGGTGTTTGTCCATTAATTTGCGAACTTGAAGGTCACACATTGACAGATCATCGAGTAGTTCTTGCATCTCGTTGAACACTGTGAACTCATTCACCACCCTGCTCTTAATCGGCTCCTTATAGTCGTAATTTTGGAGTATAGTCATGAGCCTATCCATACCGAATGGGTCGCCAAGCAGGTTGGGTTGTTCGATGAGGCCGTCACTAAAGAAGAAAAGATTGTTAATGGGGCCGGTGTCTATTGTTTTAATTGCAGGGTCAAAATCTTCTGGATCAAGAATTCCAAGCGCCATCGAAGTTGAAACATAACTTTCTATTGATTTATCTGATTTTATTGCTAGCACATCTGGCATTCCGCCGTTGAACAGATGTATAGATTGATGGTGAAAGTTTACTTCAACACCAATCAACGCGACAAACTTGTCATCGGGTAATTCAACATGCAGTTTCTTGTTAGCCTCGTGAACAATATGCGCAAGGCTTAAGCCTTTTCGAATCATTGCTCTGATTGTTGCAACAAGCGGCAAAATACTGATTGCGGCGGCAAGTCCATGTCCTGTGGCATCGGCAAGAATCACAAAGCGATTGCCGTTGGGTGCTGTCTCGCAAATAAATACATCCCCGTTAAAAGAACTTGATGATTGGATGTAAGTATCGACACATTCAGTCTCGCCTGCCAAGGTTGCAGCAACGTGTTCGTATACATAGCGAGCAAGCTGTTCTTCCTGCTCTTGTTGATTGACCAGCTTTTCTAAACGCTTGGTTTGACGCTCCAGATTGGCTTCTTTGTCATAAAGCCCTCGACAGCGTTCGATTTTCTTCCACAATAAGTCAACGCTAATAGGCTTTATCAAAAAGTCATCCGCGCCTTTGTCAAACGCATCTGACATTACGATTTGATTATCTTCGCCTGTGATCATCATAAGCGGCAGTAGATATCCCAAATCTTTAATAAACGGAATGAAATTAATACCGTCGCCATCAGGCAGGTGATTATCGAGAAGAACAAAGTCGAACACTGATGCTTTTAAGTGAACTTTTGCGCTGGCGATGCTCTCTGCGATAAGCGTATTACACCCCTTTTCATCTAGAAAAGTTTGCAGAATTTCTCCGAATAAAGCGTCGTCTTCGATAATTAGTATGCGCATTTATATTGAAGCTCTATGAAATATCGAAAAGGCGGTCAAAGTTTGCAATTTGCAAGATTTCTCTCGCGCTCTCTTTTGCCCCTCTGATGCGAACAGACACGTTTTGGTTCTTTGCTTTCTTTTGAAACAGGACCATCATGCCTAACGCAGAGCTGTCTAAGTACCCGACTTTAGAGAAGTCCAGTGCAATTTCAGAAATAGTTTTATCCTCTAAAAGGGTTTGATATTGCTCTGTAAACTCTTTGTGGTAGCCAAAGTCAAAACGCTCTGGAATTTGTAGTGATTTCTCGCTCATAATATCTGTCCTATATGACTAGAATAAATCGATTTCGCCTGCATCCATTGAGGTCGCAGACACTGGATTGTGGCCAGCGGTTTCTTTACGCGCACGCATGCCTTCTAAATGCGAGTGCACTTCTTCAATCGCACCTGTTAAGTTTTCTAAGGATATTGTCTCTATATGTGTTCTTAAGAATGTGAGTGTGTCGAGGGTGAATTGGAGGTTTTGTCCATTGATATCACCAAATTGCAAGCCTCTAATGGCATTACCTAAAGCGGCATCGAGTTCAAGTGCAGCTTGTTCTAAGCCGCTCGTAACTATCGAGTCAGATTCGGCTTTTTTGATAATGCTATCTAGTGCTTCGTTTATTTCTTTCTTCGAGTCTATAACGTAGCTAACATCGTACGAAGCGAGCTTGCCAACTTCTTCGGTAAGCGCTTCAATTTGGGTGGTCATGCTTTTCAGTTTTGATTGAATTGCATCGCTGAACTGTGACGAGCGGTTGGACAATGAACGAACTTCATCTGCCACAACTGCAAAACCTCTGCCATGCTCTCCTGCACGTGCGGCCTCAATTGCAGCGTTAAGCGCTAATAAGTTGGTTTGATCTGCGATACTGTCGATATCTTTTAGCGCTTGCATGACCTGAGGAACTGAATCGGATATTTCCGTTACGCGTTCGAGTAACTCCATCGATGATGCCGACATTTCAACAGTAGATGAAATAAATTTGTCTAGTGTTGATGAAGTATGGTCTGCAAATGAACGCATTTTTTCACTGTATAAATCGTCACCGTCGCTATCGGCTCTTATCAGACTTTGGATTGTCATTGACTGGTTATCTACAAGCCCTTGAAGATTGCCAAAGCTTTCACTTAACGTTGCGACGGCGTCATTTTGCGTTGATAGGATGCCGTTCAAGTTTTCTTCACATTCTTGCATGATAGGAACGATTTCCGCTCGTAAAAGGCCGATATCACCAACAGGAATGTCGTTGAAAGATATGAGTTCGACCTGAGATTGTGCTTTGGTGTCGTAATTGTCGGTATTTTCTGGTGGTACATCGCTAGCCTTGTTTTGATTTACCCACCACGATATCGCGCATAATCCAAAAGTATTAAGCGCGATGGCCGGTAACGCAAGTTCGTTTAGACCCAATAACACTGAAATAGCTACGACTGCAAAGCCACAGAGCGCGGGAAGAATTGGCAACCTGTTCATAGTTTCTCATTCATAGTCAGCATATAAAATAAACCCAAAGCAGTTCACTTACAACGACAAAGATCAGGCACCCAGCGCCATTAAATTGACACTAAAGCATTAGGTATGAGCTTTGATTCTTAGTAGTAAATTAGTATTCTCTTTTGAAGTTATCGTGCTGAGATTAAATAAGTTTAGGGTTGATTTAAGGAATTTTCGACGTGATTGGCAAAAGGCTCTGCCTTCATAAAGCCTGTAACCCTTGACTGGCTGAGTTCGTAGCCATTTTTATCAAAGAATAGAATGGTAGGTAAGCCCAAGACTTTAAAATACTCTTGAAAGGCTAAGTTTTGAGGGGTGTTATCGGTTAAGTCGATTTGCATCCAAACCGTGTTCTCAAGTGCTTTAATCACGTTTGGGTCTGGAAAGGTATACTTTTCAAATTCTTTGCATGCAATACACCAGTCAGCATAAAGATCTAGCATGACTGATTTTCCTTCACTGCTGGCTTGCGCAAGCTTGGCGTAAAAATCATCAATGTCTTTGACCACGGCAAATTTAGGGTGGCCTTTTTCGGATAGCGATTGGCTGCCTTGAGCAGTCGCCACGACTAGTTGATTAGTGTGGCCTTGCATTTTGCTTACGACGGTATATCCGTAAATTACCGAACCCACCATACCGATCATCACAACAGCAGTGCGCAATCCTTTAAACAGTGACAGTTTAGTATCTTGGTTAATAGTGAACCAATATGTAAATAGAGCTAAACCAAGGGCTGCCCATAGCAACCCAGTCCAATCAGCGATAATAAAGCGCTCAACAAACAAAATAGCCACGCTGAGCATCATAAATCCAAAGGTTGCTTTAACTACATTCATCCACTGGCCTGCTTTAGGTAATAATTTACCACCTGTGATACCAAAGATAATCAGTGGAATACCCATACCAATACTCAGTGCATAAAGCGCACTAAAGCCAAGAACTAAGTCGCCTGTTTGTGCGATGACTAACAAAATGGCGGTTAAAGGCGCAGTAGTGCAAGGTGATGCCACCAAGCCCGAAATGATGCCCATAATAAACACACCCACAGGGTTGCCTTGTTTTTGGCTATTGCTGACACCGTTGAGTTTTTCTTGCCACTTAGAAGGCAATTGAATTTCGTATCCTCCAAACATAGCGATTGCGAGTAAAACGAATAGCACGATAAAAACAATCAGTACGACTTCTGATTGAAGTGCAGCTTGGAATTGTACGCCAGCAGATGCCACCACCAAGCCTAACAATGAGTAGGTGATCGCCATGCCTTGAACATAAATGACAGATAGGAATAGGGCGCGAGAGGTGTCCATTTTGCCTTTGCCAGCACCCATAATAATGCTCGATAAAATCGGGTACATTGGGAAAACGCATGGAGTAAAAGCTAAGCCTAAGCCAAGAAGTACGAAGAGGCCAAGCGTAATTAAGAGGCTTTCTTGTGAAATTAGGCGATCTGCTAATTGGAACTGCTCAGATTTTACTGCTGTGTTACTGGTCGCTTCAGCACTTTCTGTGGTGTCGCTTGAGGAAACTACCGCATCTAAATAAATCACTTTTGTCGTAGGGGGATAACAAAGGCCTGCTTCAGCGCATCCCTGAAACCTCAGTCTGACGATACTATCTTGGTCTGCTGATACAATCGGATAGGTGATTTCCATGTCTTCGAAATACACTTCTGATTCACCAAAAAACTCGTCTTCAATTATCACACCTTTTGGGAAAATTCCTTCGCCTAGTTCTGCATTTTTAGTCGGTGCTTGAAATTGTTTTTTATATAAATAATAGCCTTCAGCTATATCCCACTTAATGACAAGTTCATCGTCGCGTTGTTCGAAGTCCATGACAAAGGCTTCGTCGACTTTTAAAAATGTTGGTTCGTTTGAAAATAGGCTATCAGTTAGCTGCGCCTTGCAGACACTGGGGTAGGCAATGATGACGGCCATTAAAAATAGTACCCAAGATCTAAGCGACAAATTAGAATCTAACAAAGCCTTTAACTTCTTCATTTACGACACAGCTCCACTTTTAAAAACAATTGGCAAATCAATTGATGATTTTAATCGACCATTAGACCCGAGTGCTTCAGAATAACTTTCATTAATAACTTCACTCGTGTTTTATGTTCAAAGATTGATATATTGCAAATCAATACCACATCTTACTGTATAAAGATTAATTGAGCCAAAATAAGCGAGCATTGATGTTCTCAAAATTATTTATTTTATTTGCTGTACTGCCCATCTTAGAAATCATGTTGTTGATCAATGTCAGCGACAGTATTGGTGGTTGGAATACCTTTGCGCTAGTACTCATTACCGCCTTCTTCGGAGCTTATTTTGTTAGGCGTGAGGGGATGCAAACCTTGGCTTCGGTCCAACATAAACTGGCGACCGGCGAAATGCCAGGTAAAGAAATGAGTGAAGGTTTGTTATTGTTGGTTGCAGGTGTGCTTTTGGTCACCCCGGGCTTTATTACTGATGGCTTAGGCTTACTATTTACGCTGCCGCTCACCCGCGCACCCATTGCAAAATATATGGTGGCAAATGTTCTGAAATCTGGGAACATCAATGCGCAGTTTTCTGCGGGTGGATTTCATAATCAACAACAAGGTCCATTTGGTCAATCAAATTCATTTTCCGACGACTTTAATCGGCATGATGCAACGCAACACACGCATCAAGATGGCGATATAATTGATGGTGAATACACAGATAAAAGCGACAAAACTTCGGATCTCAACGACGATAAGCGTTTAAAGTAACTTTTTTTGCTAATTTTCAAATTTTTTTCAAAAAAACCTTGAGATCATTTTCAATAACCCCACTTACTTCGCAGTTATTAATTTATCGAGTGTTTGTAATGCTCGGTGGCTTGTTTGCTTTACTAATTATTAGTTAGGCGGACATTTTAAATTCAATGTTTATTATTCGAATTTTCAGGAGATTTGAACATGGCAATTCGTCCTTTACACGACCGCGTAATCATTAAACGCGAAGAGCAAGAAAGCAAATCAGCTGGTGGTATCGTTTTAACCGGTTCTGCAGCTGAAAAATCTACGCGCGGCAAAGTGATCGCGGTAGGTAATGGTCGCGTGCTTGAAAACGGTGACGTTAAAGCACTAGACGTAAAAGTAGATGACATTGTTATCTTTAATGACGGCTACGGTGTGAAAACTGAAAAGCTAGATGGTGAAGAGGTTTTAATCCTTAGCGAAAGCGACATCTTAGCGATTGTTGAATAACACACTTTTTACACTTACGAATATTTAGAGGAATTTAATCATGGCAGCAAAAGAAGTTCGTTTTGGTGACGACGCACGCAGCAAAATGCTTAACGGTGTAAACGTCTTAGCAAACGCAGTTAAAGTAACCTTAGGTCCAAAAGGCCGCAATGTTGTTTTAGATAAGTCATTTGGCGCACCAACGATCACTAAAGACGGTGTATCGGTTGCAAAAGAAATCGAACTAGAAGATAAGTTCGAAAATATGGGCGCACAGATGGTTAAAGAAGTGGCGTCTAAAGCAAATGATGAAGCAGGTGACGGCACAACAACCGCAACTGTTTTAGCGCAAGCTATCGTAACTGAAGGCCTTAAATCTGTTGCAGCGGGCATGAACCCAATGGATCTTAAGCGCGGTATCGACAAAGCTGTTGAAGCAGCTGTTGGTGAGTTAAAAGCGCTTTCTACTGATTGTGCAGACAGTAAAGCAATTGCTCAAGTAGGTACTATTTCTGCAAACTCTGACAATGTAGTAGGCGACATCATCGCTGAAGCAATGGAAAAAGTAGGCAAAGAAGGTGTTATTACTGTTGAAGAAGGTCAAGCGCTTCAAAACGAATTAGACGTGGTTGAAGGTATGCAGTTTGACCGTGGTTACCTATCACCATACTTTATGAACAACCAAGAAAATGGCACTGTCGAGCTAGATAGCCCATACATCTTGTTAGTTGACAAAAAAGTTTCAAATATCCGTGAATTGCTACCAACACTAGAAGCGGTTGCAAAATCATCTAAGCCACTTCTTATCATCGCAGAAGACGTTGAAGGTGAAGCACTAGCAACATTAGTTGTGAACAACATGCGCGGCATCGTAAAAGTAGCTGCGGTTAAAGCACCAGGTTTTGGTGACCGTCGCAAAGCAATGCTACAAGATATCGCTATCTTAACTGGCGGTACTGTCATTTCTGAGGAAATCGGTCTTGACCTTGAAAAAGTTCAGCTTGAAGACCTAGGTACAGCTAAGCGTGTAGTTATCAACAAAGACAACACAACAGTGGTTGACGGTGCTGGTGAGCAAGACGCAATCGAAGCGCGTTGCACGCAAATCCGTGCACAAGTTGAAGAGTCATCTTCAGACTACGACAAAGAAAAGCTTCAAGAGCGCCTAGCTAAATTAGCGGGTGGTGTTGCAGTCATTAAAGTGGGTGCAGCGACAGAAGTTGAAATGAAAGAGAAAAAAGCACGGGTTGAAGATGCATTGCACGCAACTCGCGCAGCCGTAGAAGAGGGCGTAGTCCCAGGTGGTGGTGTTGCGCTAGTAAGAACAGCTGCAAAATTAGCTGACCTTACTGGTGATAACGAAGACCAAACTGTAGGTGTGAAACTAATGCTTCGTGCTATGGAAGCGCCGCTTCGTCAAATCGCATCAAACGCAGGCGCTGAAGCTTCAGTTGTCACCAACACTGTTAAAGGTGGCGAAGGTAACTTTGGTTACAACGCAGGTAACGACACTTACGGCGACATGTTAGAAATGGGTATCCTTGACCCAACTAAAGTAACACGCTCTGCCCTTCAGTTCGCAGCGTCAATCGCAAGCTTAATGATCACAACTGAAGCAATGGTTGCTGATGCACCAAAAGATGAAGCTGCTGCTCCTGCTATGCCTGATATGGGCGGCATGGGTGGAATGGGCGGCATGATGTAGGTCGACCATTAGAAGCGCTGTGCCCCCTTAAATGATGGCATAGTGAAAAACAAATAAAGCCTGCAAACCTTAAATCTTGCGGGCTTTTTTTTTGCAATGCGTATTCGTTTTTCTCTAATTATTTCCAAACTGAACCCCTTAAACTTGCATACCGCATTTTAATTACTCAATATTCAAGCTATAGTCATTATTTAGTCTTATCTTTGAGCAATTATGTATTCCACGATTGATGTTTTAACTCGAAACAACGTTAAGGTAACGGGTAGTGGTAAAACTACGCTGATGTTGGCCCATGGCTTTGGCTGTGACCAAAATATGTGGCGTTTTATGCTTCCGCTGTTAGAGCCAGACTATCAAGTAGTACTTTTCGATTACGTTGGATGCGGTCAGTCAGATATTAATCAGTTCGATAAACGCCGTTACCAAAGTTTAGATGGTTATGCTCAAGACCTTATTGATATCTGCGAAGAATTAAAGTTGCAAAACATTGTGTTTATTGGCCACTCGGTCAGCAGCATTATTGGTATGCTTGCCGCAGCCAAGTCCCCAACGATCTTTTCAAAAATGGTAATGATTTGTCCCTCTCCCTGTTTTTTGAACTTTCCGCCGGAATACTATGGTGGTTTTGAGAAAGACGATTTAGAAGAACTAATCAATCTAATGGATAAAAACTATATCGGTTGGGCTAGCTATTTAGCGCCACTGGTGATGGGGCAAAGCAACAGCCCAGAACTAATAAAAGAGTTAGAAGAAAGTTTTTGTTCTACCGATCCTAAATACGCCAAACCTTTTGCTAGAGCTACGTTCTTTTCTGATGATAGAGAAGCGTTAAACAAGTTACATTTACCGACTATGATTATACAAAGTAGTGACGATAATCTAGCATCTGTGGAAGTTGGCAATTATATGCATCAAAGTATTCCAAACTCGGTATTGAAGGTTGTCGACTCTCAAGGAAATTGTTTGCATATGACTGATCCTGATAGTGTATTTAAAGCAATTGTACAATTTTTAAAATGAACCCTCCTACGCCTGACGCTTTTTCAACGATTCTGATGGTTACGGACCTGGAGTCCAATCGCCTTGAGTATTACAACAGCTATGCAGCGGAAATATTCGGAATAGATGTAAATACGATAAGTGAAAATAGCCTGTTTGATTTAATTTCAAAGGCAAGTGTCATATTCTTTGAAAGTTATATTCTGCCTACAATCATCCAATCAGGATCATGCCAAGAAGTTCAAATATCCGTAGTTTCAAATGCACGTGAGAAACTGCCTGCTGTTGCCAATGTAAAACTTTTTGAGTCAAAAATATATTGGTCAATATATTTAGCAGTTGCTCGAGACAAACTCTACCAAGAACTATTGCTTGCAAGAGAAAGTTTAGAAAACAAAACTGAAGAATTAACTTTGTTAACAAGAGTTGATCCATTAACTAATTTACTTAATCGCAGAGCACTGAAAGATGATGTTTTAAAGATGATCAACCAATTACAAAGACATTTTTTGCCCGTCACTTTGCTTCTGATAGATATAGACTACTTTAAACAGATTAATGATATGTTTGGGCACGATCGTGGGGATGAAGTATTAATTAGACTTTCAAGTGCTCTCAAACATCTTATTCGTGCCACTGACCTGTTGGCTCGTTGGGGTGGTGAGGAGTTCCTTTTGGTTTTGTATAATACAGATTTAAGCAACGCAAGAGAGTTTTGTAAACGGATTCATTGCGAGGTTAGTAAAATTGAATTTGATGACAAAGAGAGGTTAACGATAAGTATTGGAGTTGCTACCGTAAAAACAGAAAATTTGACTTGTTCAGATGTTTTAGAAAAGTGTGTCAGAGAAGCCGATGTCGCTTTATATCGAGCAAAAAATGATGGTCGTAATCAAACTCAAGTTTTTGACGAAATCAATTTAGATTAGACCTTAAAAAACAATTATTTGAACTTACCTTGTGACAACAAATAAAGAGCTCATTACGACTTAATCCGTGACATAAAATTCAAATCAAAATAACGACCTTGCGAAAAAGTAGCACAACGTTTAACACCCTCAAGTTCAAAGCCTAAAGATTCATAAAGTTTAATTGCAGCGCTATTGTCAGCTTGCACATCTAACTCCAATCGGATGATATTGAGCCAATTATCTGCTTGATTAATGATTTCACTTAGTAAGGCTCTCCCTACACCTTTGCGGTGGTGATCTGGATGAACGGCTAGCGCGATAGCGGCGCAGTGTTTGCTTCTTGCTTTGCTAGACGTAATCAACGATATATATCCAACTACCTCTGTATCTATCAACGCGACAAGGTTATATCTGTTCTTACTTTCAAAAAGAGACGCCACGATGTCAGCATTAACGAAGGGGTTCTGAGAGGTGTTTTCGGTGACTGATTTGAAGCTGAAGATTTTAGCTACTTCTTTGAAGTCTTCTTGTTCAAGATGCCTGATGTTGAGATTCACGTTAGTGTCCCTTTGATAGATCATTGAATAATCCTAATTTAGCAGAGTCTAAATTGAAAAAACTTTTTTATGTGTCTACTACCTTTCAAAAATTGCATGTTATGCTTGAAAAAAGCAAGTTAATACAACAAGTTCATACGAGGGATGAGTTATGATCATTATTTTAAGCTGCATTCTTTATGCGTTCACTGCAATTGCTTTTGGAGCGCTAGGCCTTAAAAGCGGCTTAAAAAACAAAAAGTATTTATTTATCATCGGTGGACTTTGCTCCCCTATTGCTTTTTTTGTTAGCTTTTTTATCTATCCCAGTTTGTCTCTAAGTGAATATCCACTGTATTTGACCTTGTTATCATTTGCTGGTTTTGGCTTATTTGTTGCGTTAACGATTGATAGTTCGAATGCGTCTAAGCAACTTAATAAAGGTGCCTCTCAGCAGATAGACCCAGCCATTTCTATATATAGTATTTTGTGCGTAATAGCTTTGCTCGCGTTTATCATTACAAGCTCAGCGATGTTTAACGCAGACAAATTTAGACAGCGCTTAGCATTAACTGAAACGGAAGTTTTTAACGCGCAAGAGACACTCATTGATGCTCAACAAGGGCGATATATTGATCAAGCCTTAGCATTTAAAACCGCCCAAACGATGCTCAGCAAAAGGCTTGGGTTAGGTTCTCGATACGAGTTCGATGAATTAAGAATACAAAGCGTCAATGGTCAGCTTTATTGGGTTGCTCCTCTGGTTAATAAAAGTCTCATCAAGTGGTTCAATAATTCTCAGTCACCGGGTTTTGTGATGGTCAGTGCAACTGACATCAACGATGCAACTTTGGTACTGGACAAATTTCCTATTCGCTATGGTGATAATGGTTTTTATGGCTTTGATAATATTAAGCGCTATCTACACAGCGCTGGTTACGCAGATGCAAGATTTGGCATCCCTGCTCTGGAGTTGCGCGACGACGATCTAAAACCATATTGGATTATTCCTATTTTACACAGTGAAATTGGTGTCAGTGGATTAGACGTGAAATCAGTTGTGATGTTAGATGCTTCAACGGGTGAGTTTGAAGACTTCGTGCCCACGAGTGCGCCGGCTTGGATTGATCGCATTTATCCACAAAATATCTTTGCTAGCCAAGTGGACGATTGGGGAGCTTATATTGGCGGTTGGCTTAACGCAGTGTTTATCGGTGATAATGTGATAAGAGCCACGCCCGGTACTTTATTTACTTATACTTCTGATGGGCAAGGTGTCTGGTATACCGGTGTGCAATCTGATGGTTCTTCTCAAGAAGGTACGATGGGCTTTGTCATGGGCAATTCGCGAACGGGCGAGGCAACGTTCTATCGGCGTCAAGGACTGACCGAAAGTGTCGCTAAAACAGTGATGGAAGGAGCTGTGCAAGAAGCAGGATATGAGGCTTCTAATCCGCAACCATACAACGTCAATGGCGTTACTACCTATGTAAGTATTCTTAAAGATAGCAATGGCAACCGTCAAGGTTATGGCATGGTTGCATACGACAATCGAGATGTGTTTGCGACAGGTAAAACTCCGGAAGCTGCTCGCCGAGCCTTCTTAAATAAGTTATTGAGTAATCAAAATAGTGGGGGTTTAGCACAAGCTGGCAGAGCACAGCTCACTGTAATCGCGACTATACGCAGAATTGCAGTGATGACAGACAGTGTTCTTTTTATTCTTGAACAAGATGTGCCGGCATACAAGCAGACTATTTTTAGTGTCCCACGTGAAACTAACTTCGAGGCGCCACTGACTAATGTAGGTGATCGTGTTAGCTTGCAGTTTTCTTTAGTGGATACTTCACCGCAACCCGTGAGTTGTTTTGATAATCTAGATATTGGTGAAGCGCTGTGCAGCGAACCCTAAGCTCGATAACAAAACGTCATAAATAAAAAATAAGGAATCTTTCTTGTGAAGGGAACATCAAATGCGTTTTTGTAAAATCAAATCAGTAGTAACAAATTACTTTCCAAACGGCTTATTGTTTTGTCTGATACTGTTTTTAGGTGCCTGCGCTTCACAATCAAAAGAAGCGCAGCTCGCTAAAGATTTAGAAAAGTTTTGTAGTAAGTTTGCGCCTTTAGAAAGGAGAATATGCCTCTATCAAGGCACCGGTGTCTTGGCTGAGGAAATAGAAGATAATGAAGAGTTTGAACAGCAGTTGAAACCACTTCACGAACGATCTGAGACAATTTCAGAC
Source organism: Glaciecola sp. KUL10 (assembly GCF_003203515.1). Lineage (GTDB taxonomy): Bacteria > Pseudomonadota > Gammaproteobacteria > Enterobacterales > Alteromonadaceae > Glaciecola. Next base: position 133,921 of record NZ_BGNG01000004.1, read on the forward strand.
GGAAATGAGCACAACTAATAAAGCGTGAAGATGTATGAGAACCGCCTATTTTATTGATTGACGGTTCTCGTTGTTGCGTCAAACTCAACTATCTGTTCCATCAAACCTATCATCAGTTTAGTCCCAGTCCCAGAGGCGATCGCGTCGAATACATTTTCTTCGTTCTTGCCTTGTTGACCGCCCGCTAAGTCGCTGACCGAACGAACAATGATCCAGTCAACTTGATTAACAAAGCAGACTTGACCGACGGCCGCTGATTCCATTTCGGTAACTTCAGCATTAAACACTTCTCTTAGCCATACGCGGTAGTCTGCGTTATCTGCAAATACTGAACCGGTAACGCCATTGCCGCCGATTTTTATATCGATAGGTTTACCCGAGGGCATTTTGATTGTATCGATTTCGTCTATTGCTTTTTGAGCCAGTGTTAATAATTGAGGTGTTACCGAGAAATAGGGCATTTGTTTAGGTACATGCCAACCCTGTTTAACCACTGACATTTCTTCAGGATGCATCATCCCAAAGTTCTTATATTTAGGTGCATTGGGGTCGGTTTTCTCTCTAGCTTTGTATCTACCTAAGGCTTGTTCGTAATAATTTGGCAGAAGATATTCACCTTCGTTGTTCGGGTCTGGGTTAACATATACCGATTCATCGTGAAAATACCATCTAGCCGGAATGGCAATGTCGCCCGGCTCAAAGTCAGGGTTGATTGCACCTGCAATACCCATCATCACCACTTTATCTATCGGGAAATAGTCCAGAGCCATTTGCATGGTCATTGCGGCATTTGGGACACTGATACCTGTTGTAAAAATCACAATAGGCTCGTCTTTGAACGTGCCAATTTGGTATTTTACGCCTTTAATAGTTAGCTCTTCAGTAATCGTAATATCATCGCGTTGAGAAAATGCACTGTTGATGGCTTTTATTTCTGGTGAATATGCAGAGACGATTGCAGTCCATTTATTGCTGACATTGAATTGTTTAGGACCGTATTGTAAGGAATCAGACTGGGTGTCCGCTAATGCCAAAGGTGCAGAAAGCAACAGTAATAATATAAAAGGTACCAGCTTGAGTCTGTTTTTTATTGGCTTCATTTTTAGATTTTTTATTTTGCCTCGTAGTCTGTAAGACTGAAGATTCTTAACGGCTTTTGCAACTGAAAATAACAGAAAAAGATGGTCAGAAGTGTCTTTTGGGGGTCATAGTGGTGGATGTAGTACCAGTACAAAAGGAAATATTCCTTTTGTACTGGGATTTTTAGTCTTTAAAAACTATAAGTCGCCGACACCCTAAAACTACGAGGCGTACCTGGCTGAATCCATACATCTGCAAATGAGTTTGTATAGTAAGTTTCATCAAATAGGTTTTCGACTTCTGCTCTTAGCTCAATCTGGTCGTTCACGTCATAGGTCGCGAATGTGCGAGCAACCGTGTAGCTTGGCAATTCAAAATCAGTCCCAAAGAACCCATTGCGCGCACCTACGTGAATTACGCCACCGCCAATTTGTAGATCTTTGCCGGCCAAGGTCGTGCTCTTGATCACTTGAAGTGTCAATTGATGCTCTGGAATGTTTAATAGAGGCGCACCAGCTTCAACAGTAAAACCAAAGTTAGCATCAAAGAAAGAATTTTCGGTTTGCGCATCAACATATGTATACGATGCCCAAATATCTAGTCCTTCGGCTAGCTCACCTGTTAAATCGATTTCGATACCTTGGCTTTGTGCTTCACCAATCGCTGCACTCGTAAAGGCCACAGGATCGTCAACAACCAACATGTTTTCTTGTTCAACTTGGAATATTGCGGCAGTACCGGTAAGTCTGCCATCGTTTAGTTCAAACTTAACACCTGCTTCCATTGAAGTTGATTGATTGGGTTTAAAACCATTGCCATCGCTGTCGCTACCCGATAATGGACGGAAGTTTTCGCCGTAAGCTGCATACAAAGAAGTACTTGGGCTAAGTTTATATACCAAACCAAATTGAGGGCTGATTCTTGATTCAGTTTGATTGCTGATTGAGTCTGAACGGCGGTTGTTTAATTCCTGCTTGTAATCGTCATAACGAGCACCAATTCTGATATCTAAGTTGTCACTTAAACTGATTTGGTCTTGGATAAAGATACCCACCGATTCTTGCGTTTCGACACGGTCTGTATTGGGGCCTGGCTCTGGTAGTGGATAAGCGCCATATACTGGGTTAAATACATTGATGAATTGGTCGCCACGTACACGCAAAAATACTTGGTCGTTTTCAAATTCGTCAGTGTCTATCCCCATGATAAGACGGTGAGTTAAGCCGCCAATTTCGACACTGCCGCTTAGTTCTGCTCTGAACACGTAGTACGTAGCATCATAATCACGTGTGCGTCTAAAGCGGTTAATTTCGCCATCGACAACATCGCCAAAACCTGTTTCAGTGGCAGATCCCTCTAACGAAGTCTCACGATAGTTAAACCCTACCAAACTTGACCAATTGTCATTAAAGTCGTGCTGATACTCAAGTTGATGACCGATTGCGTCGGCTTCCATTGGCCCTTCACCAGGTTCGCCTAAAAAGCGGCTTTCTGGAATAAGCCCCAGTACACCATCGATCGCAATAACGCCGCGGTCGAAAGGCACTTCTTGGTGGCTGTATTCAAGCTCGTAACTAAGTAGGCTGTTATCATCAATCTTCCACGCCAGTGACGGACTAAAACCTTGTTTCTCAGTCTCGATCGTGTCTCTAAAGCTTTCTGCATCTTCGTAAAATCCAACCAATCGAATCGCCACGTCGTCGCTTAGTGCAGTTGTGTAGTCACCGTCAACGCGATAGGTTGAGTAGCTACCTGCCAATACGCGTATTTCACCATCGGTCTCAAAGGTAGGCTTTTTAGTCACCAGATTGACTGTACCGCCAGGTTCACCTCGACCAAACAGAGCAGCCCTTGGACCTTTTAATACTTCTACTGATTCAATGCCTGATAGATCGCGTGAGCCACCAAAGCCTCGGCCTGCATTAAACCCGTTAACGAGGTAGTTGCTTGGCAAGTTTTCATCACCAACAAAGCCGCGCACTGCAAAGCTGTTCCAAAGGCCACCGAAGTTATTTTGTCTCGCCACTGAACTTGATAAATCAAGGGCCTGTGTTAAGTCAAAAGCACCCGCATTGCGCAAATCTTCAATATCAATTTTTAACTCTGATTGCGGTGTTTCAAGGTCTGCAAAATTACCTTGATAGGCTTGACGTGCGCCAATGATTGAAACGCGTTCGACGCCGCTGTCAGGCGATGCATTTGCTTGCGTGTCTTGTGCATTTGCGAACGCTGGGATCGCAAGCATACTGCTTATACATAGACTCAAGTATGTCAGTGTGTGCGATGTGTTGTGCTTATCCATGGTAGTGCCTTTTTATTGTGTTATGTTTTGTGTATTTCTTAAGGGATTGCCAAGTTGCCTTGCACAACTCGGCAGTAAAATTATTTGCTTACATGCGTCTTTATCACTTCAAAATCAGGCATCTCGTTTAAAGCCTGTTTTTCAAACTCGACGTCTCCAAACATGAAGGGGTAATAAAACATCCGAAGCGCTTTGTGAAAGTCGCGGATTTGTTGTTCATACTCAAAAGCGGCGAGGGCATCTGTCTCGGCCATCCCGCTAACTCATATTTGCGTTGTGATGCATCGCGATAGGCTTGAGATAACTCTGCGGCAGTTTGGTCACCAACTTGCTGAAAAGCGTAATACCAGTTCCAAGCCCATGTGTTTTTGAACTGTAAGTTGTCTTTGTATTGTGGATGAGTTTCAACAAATGCTTTTAGTGTCGTCTCTTTAGGTAAGTCCCAACCATCATTGACTGCTTCTCTTTGCGTTAGCACGATGTCGCCACCCTTAGGCGAGTGCACCGAATGATTGATAGCAAGGTCGCCCAAGATAGGAATGATGAACGCAAATAATACCCAAATACCAATCAAGCTAGAGGCTATACGAGGCGCGGTGTTTTGTTTTTGAGCCCACCAGATGCTAAGCAGTGTCCATAAGAGCATATAAACAAGCACGATGGCGCTTATTGCCACAACCATGGTTACCGATACACTACTAATAGTCGCGCCGATATAAAACGGCAACATCAAGCAGAAATACAGTGCTAAAAACCTAACAATTGATCGTGCGCCCCACAGCGAAAAGCTTGAAATGCTAGTGCTGACCAACAAATCATGCCTGCCACTATTGCGTTCATTTGCAAACAAGTCGTGGAATAACAATATTATGATCAGGGGCGATAAGGCACTGATGATAAATACAAAGTCGATTTTACCTGCCTGTGCAAGTTCTGCGTTTTGAGCATCGCTTTCATAGATTTGCCCTTCAAGCGCAAGCATTCTAATGCGGTGTTTCCAAGGGTAAACATCTCTTTCACCTAAGGCCGCAAAGGCGAGATTTGATGGTGCTGAATAACTGAGATGAAACGAATAATAGGCAAGAGAACCCACATCGTCGTACTTAGCTTGTGCTTCACTGCGATCTTTAAGATCTGCTTGTTTAAGGCGTTCAATCGTTTGATGTTGCTGGCTGACTTCTTTGATGCCGCTGAATATCGAGAAGCTCGTCACGATCAAGGTGCACAACAGTAATACCAAAATATATTTCTGGCGAAGCATAAAGCGCCATTCGCGAGTGATTGAACTGACTAACTGACTCATTGCAATCTTCTCCCGATGGTTTTGATGATCAAACTAAGAAAGACAATCCATATAAGTAACTGCAAGTAGCTTGAAGTACTCCTTGATAGACGAGTGCTTGGCGAGTCTATTTCAAACTTAAAGTCCTTTAAGACTTGCCAGTTTTCAGCACTGACTCTTGCTTTTTTAGAAGATGCTTCATCATTGCTTCGGTTGATGTCTATTTGATAGTCAAGTTGTTCTACATGAACAGTGTTAAGCGCTTGCACAAAGTCGAATCGCAGGGCTTCTGTTTCGCGTAAAAAACGATGATGAGTTTCAATACTGGTGCCTGCATTTATCATAGACAAAGAGCGTATGGCGACCATTGGCGAAAGCCAGCCAAAATGGCGAGCAAGCAAGGTTTGTTCGAGTTCTTTTGTCATGCTTTTTTCAGCAAATTGGTTAAGTACTTGTGTGAGCTCTGCCTCGGAATTGCGTGCAACAGCGCCTCTAAAGTTAATCGGTAACTGATCGATTGAGTCGACATTGTATTGTTTGAGTAATGAAGCTTTGAGCTTGTCAAACGCAGGATCATTGGCGTTGTGCCCATCCCCAAGCTTGCGCAACTCAGCAATTACTGCAAAGTCGGTTTCTAATTTACCTGGGGTAGGTGCAATCGTAGCGGCGGTGGTGCTTGCGATACGCGGCAGTGCAATACATAACAACACCCATAAAAAAATCAGTGATGTAAAGCTTTCGCTGTTTTTGCTAAATACAGAAGATATCGCAAGGATGACCAATGCCCACACTATCAAGTAAAGCATGTAGCCGAGCAAAAAGCTGATGACTATGGCTATCGACTCACCTTGGTAAAGCGCAAATACGCTTGAGACGATCAAAGGAGCCATAATCAGACTCACAATAAAAAATAGGGCGAGGGCTTTTCCCATCAGTAAGGAACCAACTGATGTACCCTGCCCTAAGATAAAACTCAAAGTTTGAGATTCTCGCTCGCGGCTGACGGTGCTATAGCCAATTAATACTAATAATAGTGGAGCTAGCATTTGCACAATAAATGAAGGTGAAAGACTGCCAAGTTTTGTCAATGCCGTGCCTTGTCGTTGCTCGGCAAACATCGCGCTGTTTTGGCGATGCCCTTCAAGAAAAATTGAGTTTCCTGTGTACGCATCAACACCAGGATCAAGCATGCTTAAAGGCGAGGGCAGTCGAAAAGCATAGTGCCCATAGTGCACCATCCGATGGGGATGACGGTCGGGTTGGTCAACAAATGTGTCTTCAGCGTTATTTTGAAGCGATTGGCGTTGGTGGTTCAGTTCAATCATTTGAATGGAGGTGACAATCACGGAACCGAGGGTGAGCAACACGCCGATAACGAGCACAGACAAGGCAAGTTTTGAACGCATCCAATAACGCCATTCATCTTTGGTAACGCTTAAAATGACAGACATTGAAAGGGGAGAGGTTCCCGAGCTTGCTACACTCATGCGCTTTCCTTTTGTGCAAAAGCGGTGTGTACTTGTTCGGTATCGATTCGCCCATTTGTAGGCGCACTAAATTCACCGACTAATTCGCCACTTCGCAAAAGCCCAATGCGGTCAGCAACCTGACAAGCCCCATACACATCATGAGTCACCATCAGGATGCTTGCACCTGAATTAGCCAGTTCTCTAACTAATAAGTTGAATTCGTCAATCGCAATTGGATCAAGTCCAGAGGTAGGTTCGTCGAGCAGGAAAATAGGTGCTTGCCTTAATAACGCCAGTGCGATTGCTGTTTTTTGACGCATTCCTTTTGAGTAGGTTTGCATGTGACGTTCCCATGCACTTTCTTGAAGAGCGACGCGTTTAAAGGCATCGTTTACTTCAGCATCTGATTTTTTAATAGAAGCGAGTGACAAAAAATAATGAATATTTTCGCGTGCACTCAAGTGTGGATACAGGGTCGCAGACTCGGGAAGATAAGCCATTTTACTGCGCAATAACGCTAGAGAATTATCTAATGATTGTCCCAGCACCTCGACTTTGCCGTCGGTAGGTTTGTTAAAGCCTAAAAACGTTTTTAAGGTGCTCGATTTACCTGCTCCGTTGCCGCCGAGCAAAGCATATATTTCGCCTTTTTGAACAGAAAACGTCAGCTTATTTAGGATAGTTTGTTGGTTGATTTTAAGCGTCAGCGATTGCGCGTTTAAGACCGTTTGAGTACTTGAATTCGTCAACGTAAATCCTTGTTGTAATAATATAACATATTAATCTCAATGTTATATTATAACGTTCACTGTGTGCAAGCAGAAAAGCTAGGCTGAATAAAATTCGCTACTAACTTGCAAGCCCACACGACAAGGAGTATAAAAATCACATACCTCAATCAATCCGATTACATACAAGGATGTAAATGTGCTGAATTCCGCATTATTGATCTTGAAGAAACACAGCCTTTTGATTGTGGGTAGCTTGGTACTTTTCTCCACAGGTTCGATAATGTACGTGACTGCAGAGACGGCTTATTTCCCTGAATTCCAAATTCATGATGACTTACTTGTGAGTCTCACTATTCTGATCAGCAATTATGATAAAGCCAGTACTCATCTTGCTGAGTATCGAGATTTCTGGGGTGCGATCAGTATAAGTCTCGGTGCGATCATTGCGGTGTTAACCACATTAAGAGCGCCTCATTCAATCATCATTGCTGGGGGCGGGTTGCTTGCTGTTATTCTGGGTAACATTCAGCTTAATTCTCCGCAGCAGAAAATAGAGGCGCTTACTAACGCACAAGAATCAATGGCCTGCCTGCAAACGCCACTTGAAAGTTTAAGACTTATCAAGCAAAGCTATGGAAACACGAACCAGAGTTTGATGGCTGCCTTGAGTGACAACAACGCCACACTTAGTAACCATAATCAGCAAATAACGACACAGCTTAATGTGCTGGATTATTGGCTAGGTCATGCTGAACATCCTTTGATCCACGAGGCTAAAGACGAGTTGGTTGCGGGTTTGCTGAAAGTGACACCAGCATTTAATATCGAAAAAGACAGCATCGAAGATTTTATAGATAATGCCGCTCAAGAATTTTACGATTTGTATTCAGATGACATATTTTTGCCACCGAGTTTACTTTCTCAAATAGAAGAGCGACAAGCACGTCTGTTAAATAGTCTAGAAATGGTCGAAGAAGTATTAAAGGAGCCTTCATATGCGCACAATGATTTAAGGCATGATTTTCAAGCTATTCAACTATCAATAGAAAACGCACACGCTATAAAAGATGAGGGGCAAAAGTATACAATCCAAGTCAGTTCGATGATTGAATCGATATCACCGATGATGCTTTCATTGGCCACTTGGAGTAGCGATCTGATGGCGCTTGAAGAACAGATACAAGCGAATGCTCGGCTGGTACACACTCGTTTAATGGCTGAATTGGCGAGAACTGGAGCGACAGCCGAGGAGATCACTAGGCTTTCACAACCCATTTCAAGCAACGAACAACCAACAAAAGTCGCTCCAGCGCCACTACCAACTATGCCAAGAGAAGTGCCACCGACTGGCGTGTCGGCAGGCGGTTCGGCATATTCTGAAGACCAAGAGCTTAGTGAACAACAACAAGCGCGTTACGCTGAAATAAATACTTGGCTTGATCAAAAAGAAAAGCAAGTCGCAATACTGATAAAGGAACTAGCGCCGAGTATTATGGCGGCAGAACAACGAATAAATGAGCTGCACACACTACGCGACAGCGCACTAGCCACACTGGTTCAATACGAACAGACCTTATCCCAACACGTTTCAGAGTTTAACGCGCTCAAATCCGCTTATGCGCCCGCTTATCAAAGTGTAAAAAGTGACTTGGCGCTTGCGTCGACGTTGATTGCTGCTGTCAACGTCGACGCAATGAACGTTAAAATCCAAAGTTGTGTGACATAGTTATTATCAAAAAAATGATTATCTAAAACAAAAAAATGATTATCTAAAACAAAAAATGATTATCTAAAAAAGACTATCAAAAATTAACAATTAAATTTATTGAAGCGTTGCGTCCGGGAGATGAAAATCTTGCTAGGTTTTCCTCTACTGTTCGCCCTCTCACTTCCGATGCTAAGTAGTATTCCTTATCTAGTAGGTTGAACAATCCAAGGTTGATTTTTACTGAATCACTGATCTGATAGTGTGCCAGTACATCTATCAGCGTATAGCTATCAGCTCTGAAAAATGCGACGTCATCTGAAGCAGCTTGATTGGCCTTCGCTGTATGTGTAACTGCAAGTTCAGCACGCCATGCGCTATCAAGGTCGCCATAACTCAAACCCATTACCGCTTGAGAAGGAAGAATTGAATCAAGCTCTTCACCGCTTGCTTTATCTTCACTATCTTGATGACTATAACTTGCGCGTGCGGTCCAGTTTTTAAGTGCAGAAACGCTTTCACCGATAAACCACGTTACTTGTAAATCAATGCCTGATATTTCAACTTCATCAATGTTTCTGGCTTGGAACTCTAATAGATTAGTCAGAGGATTAAAGCCTTTCACTGCAAGCGACTCAATAAAATCATCGTATTGATTATTGTAAGCGCTGATAGAAAACTCGTAAGCGTCGTCATAAAAACGTATACCCACTTCGTTACTCACGACGGTTTCGGGTAATAAGTCAGCATTGGGCAGTGATGTATAGCCACCTGCGAAGTTAGTAAATCCAACATTGATGTCATCCATTGGTGGGATCCTGAATCCCTCAGCGTATTGATACCAAATAGAGGCGCTATCAGTGATCTGATAAACTACACCAAGTTTGCTTGATAGCTGTTGGTCACTAAAGTCCTCGACTGAGACACCAGGATTTGCGTTGCTGAACAATGCGTCTGGGGTCGCATCCAACTTAAATTTATCAAAACGTATGCCAGGGCTTAGGGTCAGCGATTTATTAAGAAGGCTAATTTCATCCTGAATATAAAACGCATACTCGCTTAAGGTTGAGGGTGGAAAATCTCGTGCTGGGAAGACAGAGAATTCGGGTATGTTCGCACCGCTGTCGACTGATGTAGTCGCACCTTCCCTCAGGGCAATTGAGTCTGTTTGTTCGTAACTTACACCGTAGATAAGATAGTGGTTGATGCCGTTGAGCCCGTCTTGATCATTACTGCCAAACTCATGGTCAAATTGCACATTCAAGCCCTTCACATCTTGGTCAAACTCACTGTTTCTAACCCTAGAAGCAAGGCTTTGGGTCGAAAGCGTTTGCCTTAACGAATGAGTCACTTGTGTTGAGTTTGATTGTTGATAGAAACTCTTAGCACTGATGCGTTTTAAGTTTAAAGGCGCGTTTGCTTGAGGTGCTTGATAGGTGTAATCCACGGAAACTCTTATTCTTTCGCGCTCATCGTCGCCTTTACTTGATTGTATCAATACACCTCTAGAAACTGTCCCTTGTTCTGAAAGTAACTGGGTGTTTGCACTTTGATCTAAGCCATCAATGCTTAATTCTGCCCTGTGGGACTCATTTGCTTGATAAATTAACTTCGCCAAAAAACTAGATGAACGCGAGTCTTGAGGGTCTGACTGCTGACGTGTATCGCCAAACTCATCGCCTGATGAATAGTAAGATTCTACTTCATCGCTTGTTCTGTGACTTGCATTAAGCAACCACTGCCAAGTTTCACTGCCACCTGCAATCATGGCGCTATTTGACCATTCATTGGCTTGGCTCACATAATGCGATTTAAAACGCCCCGCAAAGGATTGTGTGTTATCCAATAAGTCGATTGGGTCTTTACTCGTAAACGCAACTACACCACCGATTGCATCACTGCCATAAAGCGTTGAGGCTGGCCCTCGAACGATGTCGACTGATTGAATCAAATCAATGTCAATAAAGTCTCGACGTGATGATAAATTAGGCCCAAAACTAAACTCATCAGCAATCGGAACGCCGTCGAGTGTAATGAGTACACGATCACCATTTATTCCCCTGATATTAAAACCTGAAAGACCATATCGTCCGTTTCCTTCGACACTTACGCCAGGTTCGTAGCGCAACATATCTTTGATATTACTCGCGCTTGTTGCATCGATGTCTTGACTAGTAATGTGAGTGACCGCTGATGCAATCTCATTGATCTGCCTGGCAGTGCGCGTACCTGTAATGCTTATTGTCTCAACGCTTGCTTCTTCCATGGCTTCAATGCTTGTATTTGCTGATGCTGCAGCAGCATTGAGTGCATGAGACATAAACACTAACGCACTGGATAGGGTAATCGTCTTTGCCGCTAGCAAAGAATGAGCAGACCTTTGATGAACTAATTTTTTCACTTTCTTCCTTCAAATGTTGTATTGCCTATTTACATTAATGCTATTGCGAATTATTATCATTTGCAATTAAAAAGTAGAAAAATATTTTTCATCAATAAAAAAGAGAGGACTAATGTTCAATCGTGCATGGTTTATCAAACAGTCTAGGTTTTCAGTATTTACCGTGTTAATTGCTTTGGGCGTTTTACCCTTAGCTGTTTTTGCACAAGATCAAGACCAAGAAATGCGAATTGTCAGCGCAGGCGGCAGTGTCACTGAAATAATCTTTTCATTGGGTATGGGAGAAGCGGTAATTGCAACAGACACAAGCAGCAGTTTTCCTAGCGAAGTACACAACAAAGTAAAGGTAGGCTACTACCGACAACTTAGCAGCGAAGGGGTGCTCTCTCTCAATCCTACTCATCTATTTGCCGCGAAGGGTGCAGGACCGGCAGACGTGCTAAATCAAATAAAAGCAGTGGGTGTAGACACCTATGTTTTTGAGCAAACACGATCGATTAAAGGTCTCACTAAGTTAATTTCCGAGATTGGGGACAAACTCGGTAGGCAAGCACAAGCTAAGACATTAAACGGCGAACTTACGCAATCTCTTGCGCTTTTACCGAGTCTAAAAAGGAACGCCACTCCAGTATTTTTAATGTCGGCAAGTGAGCGAGGCATAATGGCTGCGGGCAATAACACCGTTCCACATTTGTTGATGGAAGTCTTGGGTATAAAAAATGTGTTTGGGCAGTTAAATGGATTCAAACCGATATCTAGCGAAGCCTTATTGCAAGCTCAAGCCAATCTGATTTTTATTCCAAGACACCAAACTCAAGGAATGAGCACCCAACAGCTTTGCAAAACTCAAGCCTTACGCCTTTGGTCAAAAATACAAGGCTGTCATATTGAAATTGTGGACTCGCTGTTGTTTTTAGGCCTGACACCGAGATTGCCCGAAGCGGCTAGACAAATGCTCGCAAGTATCGAGTCTCACGATACTCAAGCGAAATCTGCTCCAACCATTCCTAGCGACGAATAAATGACTTCTCTGATTCAAACAATGGGTGCTTTCCTTAACAATCATGCCAAGCAAGTCAATAAAGGCCATGGTGGGAGAGCTCAAAGAAGTGACAATAACACGGTTATGCGCCTTTTATCGGCACAAGACAGCGCACATAGACGCTATTTGTATGCGTTAGGGCTGGCTTTGCCCATCGTGATGATTTGGGCCATGAGTAGCGGTGCTATTAACATCGATGTACTCAAACTGCTAAGCGCAAACTTTTTTGCTGGTGAAACTGACCAAAACCTATCCACATATGCACAAAGTCTTGCCTTTCATCAACATGTTTTATGGGACATTCGAGTACCAAGAATTGGTATGACCTTACTGACGGGCGCAGGCCTCGCAATAAGTGGTGTTGTGTTACAAACGCTGTGCCGTAATCCCTTGGCTGATCCTGGGCTTATTGGTGTCTCTTCGGGAGCAGCATTGTTTGCCGCTTTTGGGATCATGCTGTTAAGTAGCAGTGCGTTTTCAAGTCAATTATCACCTTGGGTTGCGACGAGTTTAATCCCTATTTTTGCTTCGATCGGCAGTATCATCGCGCTAATGTTATTGCTAAGTATCGCTGGTGGAAAAACAGGTTTGAATACGCTTATGTTGATCCTAGCAGGTGTAGCCATAAACGCTGGCGCAATGACTTTATTAGGGTTTATAAACTATGTAGTCGATGATGCGACATTAAGGCAGATTACCTTTTGGAGCATGGGCAGCTATGCGGGAATCGATTTCTTAAAACTGACGATCTGTTTACTCGTCATTGCGCCGGCTAGTTTCATCATTAGTAAACATATTGGCCAGTTAATGTTGGTTTCAACGGGTGAAAAACAGGCTACTTTTCAAGGCGTAAACGTTAAACAACTCAAGCTTAAATGCTTATTTGCAGTGTCAGCGATAGTCGCGGTTAGCGTCAGTTTTACGGGTATCGTCGGTTTTGTCGGGCTCGTTGTTCCGCATATTTGCCGGATGTTGCTTGGCTCACATTTAAAGGTGTTATTGCCAAGCAGTGCATTGCTGGGTGCTTTGCTAGTAACCATGGCAGACACACTTGCCCGCACCCTATTAATTCCTGCCGAATTACCCATAGGCTTACTAACTTCTGTCATTGGTGTGCCATTTTTCTTGTATTTAATCGTAAAAGAAAAAAGGAAATTCCAAGATGTTTAAGTGTGTCGATGTATCACTCCAAATAGGTAAGGCGCATTTACTAAACAATATTAATTTCGAGTTTGCGCGCAACAAGATCACTGCCATTCTAGGCGCAAATGGCGCGGGTAAATCGAGTCTTTTAAAGGTATTGCTTCATCAACATAAAGCAAGTCGCGGAGAAGTACTTTTCGACGAGATCGCGCTTGCCGATCAGTCTTTGTCGACGCTAGCCAAAGCCCGTGCTTACGTTGCCCAAAAGCAGTTTATCAACCTTAACCTTAAGGTCTTTGAATATTTGCTTTTGGCTAGGCAGCACATCAATGAAGATATGGATATGGCAACTGATTTAGTATCCGCGAGTGCGCATGAATACGGTATTACGAAACTACTGAATCATGATCTGACTGCTGTATCGGGTGGTGAATTGCAACTGATTGAGTTCACACGAGCCTACCTTCAACTTGCTGATTTAAGTCAAACAGCTTCAAACACATTAAACAACAAATGCTTGTTGCTCGATGAGCCAGCTAGCGCATTAGATATCAAGCAAACTCAGCACCTTTATACCTATATTCAAAGGTTTAAAAACTTGGGTGGAACGGTCATTTTAGTTGACCATGATATCAACACAATGGCCGTCATTGCAGACGATATTGTCATGATGAAAGGCGGTGAAGTTATGGCAAGTGGCGAGGTCAAACAAGTATTTACTCAAAGCGCGATCAATCAATGTTTTGATATTCAGGGGCAGCTTTTACTGCCTAATACTACCCATAGCGCAAGTCACGCTATTTTCCATCCCCAAATTACACAATAAGGAGTCACTAAGATGACAGAAAAATCAATTTCAAAAAAAGCAGAGCACGTGATACAAGCGCGCAAGCTTGCTCGTTCAATGCACAGTGGCGTGTTGTCTACCGTCAGCTTGTCAGTAAATGGTTTTCCTTTTGGTTCGGTTACGCCGTATCTAATGACCGAAGCAGGTGATTTGGTGGTTTATGCTTCTGATATTGCACAGCATTCTCGTAATATGAAAGCAGATAGCAGAGTGAGTTTGTGTATTCACGACGCTTCACAAAGCGACAGTCAGGCAAGTGCTCGACTGACATTTTTAGCGAACGCTCAGGCCGATGCTGTTGATGACGCGACGCAACATAAATATATGAGCCTATTTCCTCAAGCCAAGAAATACGTGCAAGCCCATGATTTTAGATTCTACTTGCTCAAATTAGAAAGGCTTAGATATATAGGCGGGTTTGGGGAAATATATTGGTTCAGTGAACATGACTGGAATGTAAACTTGCATTCGATTGCCGAACAAGAAGCAGCAATTGTCAATCATATGAATCTTGATCACAAAGATGCCATGCTAGATATGGTGCATAGTTTTACCGAACACAAAAGTGAAGAAGAAAAAGTAAATATGTTGAGTTGTTACGCTGAAGGGTTTCACGTAATGGTTAATCAAGAAATTATATTCATACCTTTCATGAAGCCTTTGTCAGAAGCATATGATGCGCGGCGAGCCATGGTTGATTTAACTCATAGCGCCAGGCGTAATAACCTAGAACTAGCGGCAGGCTAGGATAAACGGATTATTCAAGATTCAATCAAGGGTAGTTAACCCTTGATTGATTAAATCGTTGAAATACTACTGCTTAAGATTGGCTTTTAAGACTTTAATATCTTTGATCAGATAGTCAACTGACCCGCTATTTAAACCGTTGTATATGCCCCGAATGTGTTTGTTTTTATCAATGAGTAGCAGGCTTTCTGTGTGTAGAAAGTCATTTGCTTTTTGAGCATTGCCAAGATCTTCGCTTGCAAAATAGGCGGTTTTCGCCAACTCGTATATCGCCTTTTTATCGCCGGTCAACAAGTGCCATTTTTGATGATTGATTTTGTTTTTAAGTGCATATGCTTGCAGTACCTCTTGAGTATCGTTGCTTGGTCTAATCGAATGCTGAGCAATCAATACGTTGTCGTCGTCCGCAAAACTCTCTTGCACTTTGATCAATTGTGAGCGCACAGTTGGACAAATACCTGGACAAGTACTAAAGAAAAAACCAGCCACATAAATTTTGTCTTCAAATGTCTCGTCGGTAACCTTTTTACCGTTTTGGTTAATGAAACTAAAACTCGGTATCTTGTGAAAATTCTCCAGCTCTGGACTATCTTCTGTCAACCATTGTGGTGTGAAAGACTGTTCATTGTAGTAAGGAAGTTTCTGCGCTGCATTGACCCCTAAACTGCAAAATAATATTAAACAAACTAGTAATTTAGCCTTCATTAGAAAGTACACCTCGTTCTTGATTTTGGTAGTAACCTACCGAGATAAGTTCATCTTCTAAGCCCACACATGTATTTGCTTTTTTGAGTCCATAGATTCGACCGTCTCGGTATTCAAAATTACTGTAAAGCTTTCCGTTTTTACGCCAACCTTGTTGTAAGCCAGATAATTGACCATCTACAAAATTGAGTTTTTTGAAAGGGGTACCGTCTCGATACCACCGCCATGCCACCCCTTGGGCCTTACCCAAAATGTAGCGAGTTTGAGAACGTGGTTCGCCGTTAAACCACCAACTAGCGCTTACGCCTTCACGAAAGCCAGAAACGTAGTTGGATTCAAATGCCAATGCGCCACTTTGAAACCACTTTTTTGAATAACCATGCCGACGACCCACTTCGAATTGATCTGCTGTCGCTATCTTGCCATTAGGATGGTAGCTTCGCATTTCACCACTAAATAGGGTGTCTTTATACACTCTCTCTCCACGTTTATTTTGGGAGACTTCAGAAATGTTGACTATTTTTGACGATTTAACTTGCTGTGCATTTAAGGCACTCCAGTAAACTAAAATGGCAATAACAATCAAGATAATCAAAATTCGAAATACGAGCATGGGCGCCACCACTTTTTAGTTTACGCCGTTTGGCGTTCCCTGAAAGTTGCCGGGAAAGATTAGATAGTTTTCTGCATTTAGGTATTGTTCGTTTGAAATATGATAATGGTATTCAGCGTCTTCAGGGTTTGAACCGGTATAAAGGGTATGGCTGACGTGACCATTAGATTCATCTAAGTCTGTCGGATAATCCACGGTTGAGAAGCAGCGGCGTCCAAAAATCAGAAAACCGTCAGACATGATACCCACCAACTTATCATCATCAAATGAAATGGCTTTAGGTTCTAAGTGGTAGTGATACGTTTGGGGACCAGTGTGTGCACCATTGCGGTCAAAACCATCAATTACGCCCGCCGAAACATCTCCATTACCTTCTGAATCGTTGAATATTGGAGTACCACTAATTGCAATACCTATTGCTCCTAAGGGTGTTGCGGATGACACAGTTGCAAGTTCAGGTTCAACTGGCACTGTTAGTTCAAACAAGTTTGAATAGTCTTCAATATCGCCAGGTGAGCGCCTTCGATCAAACAATTCAGAGTCTTCTGGTTCAACATATAGACCACTGGCATTTCCTGCATCCCAATAAGATGATGTATGGTCTGGTTTACCATCAGATTCCAATGTGACAAAACAACCGTCCTCAGAAAGTACTGCGGTCACGTTAGGGGCGGCGACAAAGTCTAGAAATGCGCTTGATAATTCAGTGACTGGGTTTGAGCATGCGCCAGTAGGTGATTCGTCATCTGCGATCGGTACTTCAGTGACATCGTCTACGGACTCATCGATTGTTGAATCTGAGCCACATGCGCTAAGTAGTAAAACTGTTGCCATAGCACTGAGATTAATTAGTCTAGCCATATCGTATCGCCTTTGAATGTACGCAGTTTGCGTTTAAAACAGTGGCTTTATGCTAACTAGGTGTTGTGCAGGGGAAGTGGATGAAATGTGCAGTAAATAAGGAGATTGATACTGTTTGTTTGTGATAGCTAAAACTTCGCAATGACGGATTAGCGCATTTTTTTAAAACTTTTCTTTTAACAACAACATCATATCATCGACTGATAATGAATTTGCGCTTTCATTACCAGCCAATACTTGGTCAGCCAAGTCACGTTTTTGCTTGTGTAAGGCCATGATTTTTTCTTCAATTGTATTTTGAGTAATCATGCGATAAATCGTGACGGGTCTAAGTTGTCCGATTCGGTGCGCGCGATCAGAGGCTTGGTCTTCTACCGCAGGGTTCCACCACGGATCCATATGAATAACATAATCGGCGGCTGTCAGATTTAAACCAAAACCACCCGCTTTTAAGCTAATCAGAAATACATCACCTTGACCATTTTGAAACGCATTGACGCTGGATTTTCGGTCTTTTTGAGGCGTTGAACCGTCTAGGTATTGATAGTTAATCTGCTTGCTTTCGATATGCGATTTGATGATTTGCAGATGTCCAACAAATTGGCTAAAGATTAACACCTTGTGATTGTTTGCAAGCAACTCGTTTAACAGCTCATCTAATGCCGCTAATTTGGCACTCGCCAATTCACTTTCTTCAAATACTAGCTTGGGATGACAGCAGGCTTGTCTGAGTTTGGTTAGCTCTGCGAGCATTTTGATGCGTTGTTCAGCTTTATTTGACTGTAAGCCTGCTTGTTCAATTGCTTCAACTGCGTTTAGCCGCAATGCCTCATAAAAGGCTTGCTGTTTTGTGTCTAGGCTAATGTTTAAGCTAATCTCGGTTCGCGACGGTAACTCTTTGAGTACTTGGCTTTTCAAGCGACGTAACATAAACGGTTGAATCAGCGTTTTTAGGCCTTGCCTTGCTTGATTGGCGGCGAGTCGGTCTTCTTTTTCATTGTTAATTGGGTGAATAAAGCGTTCGGTAAATGCTCTCAGGTTACCTAGCAAGCCAGGGTTGATGATCCTAAACAGACTCCATAATTCAGTGAGGTCATTTTCAATAGGGGTGCCAGTGGTGATCATTTTAAAGTCAGCTTTTAGCTGATATGCGGCTTTTGTGCGTTTGCTTAATGGATTTTTAAGTGCTTGTGCTTCATCGGCGACTAGCGTTTGCCAATGTGTTTGTGCAAGCAACTCGCTTTCTCGTTGAAGCAAACCATAACTAACGATTAAACAGTCAAAGGCTTGTAGATTTTCCAGTAAGTCTGTGCGCGCTTCTGTGCCTGTTGCTTCATTAAATAGCTTTACCTTTAAGGTTGGCGCGAAGGTAGATATCTCCTGTTGCCAGTTAAAACACACTGACGTTGGCGCAAGGATCAAACTTGGGCCTTGCTCGGCTCTTGCCAAAATAACCGCCATTGCTTGCAGCGTTTTTCCAAGCCCCATGTCATCGGCAAGACAAGCACCTGCGCCCCAATGTGCAAGTCGCATCGCCCAGTCAAACCCTGTTTTTTGGTAGTCTCTTAGTTCTGCTTTTAATGTAGAAGGTAACTTAGGTTCAATTTGATTGGCTTCTTGCATTAACTGGCGTTGCTTTTCCCATGCGTGAATGGTCTTCATGCGCATGCCAGTGGTCGCTTGTTCGACATGCAAGCCAGCAAGAGGATGAAACTTATCATCTTCTAATGCGTGATTTAGGGTCGCTAATTGCTCTTTTAAACTGGTCGTTAATGCGAGTACTCGGTGTTCATCAAGCTCAATAAACCTGCCATTGCTTGTACTAATAAGCTTAAGTAACTCTCTGAGGCTAATCACTTCATCATTATTGATTTGCAAGTGCCCAGTCATTTCAAACCACTCACTGCGTTTTGCGGTGGCAAGTTGCATATCAGCTGGACTAAGCGCTTTACTCAAGTTAATTGACTTACCCGATGGCCATCTTAGTTTAAGTGGGAATGAATTGACGGCCTGTGCCGCTTGCAACTGTTCTAAAGTTTCAAGTGCCTGTTGCAAATCGGCTTGATGTAACTCGTTGCTTGCGGTTGCTAAAAAGTTGGGGCAGGCTTTATCTAGCGCATCTAGTAATTGCTGTTCGTTGACCAAATCTCGATGCGTTGCTACCCGCTTTCCGTTAATTTGAGCCGTGAGACTGGCATTGCCAATACCTGGCGTAAATATCGCACCTTCTTCTCCGAAAGGCATAATGTGGCAATGAAAGCTTAAACCCGTTTCAAATGGTTTAATGTTGATGATCAGGTTGGGATCGCATTCGACGGTGGCGAGTCCTGTGTCTATTTCAGCAATATCTGATTGAATATTTAATAAAGGCGCGATGGCCGAAATACCCTGAAGTGCACGTTGTTTAGCTTCAATGGGCACTAATAAACCTTCTTCTCCGAGCACTTTTGCTACTTGAATATGTGATTTATTAAACACGCAAAGTTGATATTCGCGTGGTCCAGTTTCTATCACTCTGTAATGCGTGTCTTCTTTTGAAAACGCAGGACTGATAGACAGACTCAAACACAAAAAAGTATCTTGCTCGCTGACGATGAGTTCAGGTTCAATTTTGCTGAGCTTTATCGGCGTTGATAAGTCATTGGCTAGATATAAGTTATCGATATCGCAGGCGGCTTGTAAAGCGCTTAAGCCTGACAAACTGTATTCGTTCTTACCGTAATAATAAGCTTGTGTTTCTTGAATTGCTTGGCAGATTTTTTTGTCGGTCTCGCTTAGGTAACTCAGTTGCTCGTATTCTTCATACAAGCGTTTAAGCGCGATCACACGCCCCTTGCTCCATGCACTTTTACTTTGTTTCTGTTCGCGTGCAACTAATTTGTCTTCGAAACTACGGTGATGAAGTTCCCAAATCAAACGTTGGGCAGATGGCTTCTGACTTGAGTTAGTTGGCAAATTTGCTTGGGGGGCTAGGGCCAATAATTTATCGAGTGCGTTTTCCCACGCCTCGCGTTTTTCAATCAGTTGGGTAATGTTGACGAGTGTGTTTTTTGACGAGGATTCTAACTTAGTTGTTAGAGGCGATTGCTGTCCAAAATCTGATGTCAGTATTTGCTCGCAGAACATAGCGATACAATGATGTTCAATTGATAAAAAGGCATCTTGAGTGTCGCTTGCAAGCTGTCGCATTTCATTGAGCTGTTCAAAGTCGAGCGTTGATTCTGTCCAAGTTGCGCGTAATAACTTAATAAAGCTAAGCAAATGATGCGTGAAGAAATCGACTTCATCGCTCATTTGTTGTTCGATATGGTATTTGAGATCTTCTGGGTTATCAAAAAATGCAGATGCTAGGGGTGATAGTGCTAAGCTGACTGTAAAGAAGTGGTCATAAACGTCTGGGTCTTTACCCTCAAGTTTGAGTTGTTGCAACGTGTGCTTTTTAACTTTATTGGCATCCAGTGTTTTGCCTTGCGCAAGTTTACTCGGATTGTCAGGGTCACTGTTTCTAATAAAGAGCTGTTTGGTATAAATCAGCAAGCAAAGCTTGTGAATAAACCCCAGCGTGCCGCCTAAGTATTCGTTTCGTTTTTTGCTAATCTGCTTTTGGGCTTTTAGTGCATCTTCAAAGTGAATATAGGCTTTTTCGATATCACCTGTTAAAAAGTGAAAAGTTGCTTTTAATTGCAGGCCATAACAACTTGTATCATAGGGGTTGTAAAGGGCTTCAAACTCATCAAGTTTAGCTTGATACAAATAGCACTCTAATAGGAGTTGTTTGCATAAGCTGTTTTCACCTTGTCCCTTTTTGATATGCACATCAACGACCTGCTGGAGCAGAGAGAGGGTGTAGGTGACATCAGAACTATCGTCTTTGGCATCTTCCATTTGCAGTCTTAACAAGGATGCAAACGCTGCGTACTGTACTTTGTGTGGCAGTGTGACAAAGTGCGTCAAATCAAAGGGTAAAAACAGCAGTTCAACCAGTATCTGTGTGCGATTGATATTCACCAAATGAGTGTTGGGATTTAACTGAAGTTGCCGCTCGAGCATGTCATATTCAGCAAAAAAGTGAAAATCACGTATAAATCGGGTTTCTTGCTCTTTAATTGCTTGGTAGTGATATGACTGAAGTCCGCCACTAATATGTTCAACTGCCATTAAGATATTGTCGAGCTTGGCCATGCCTTTGGCTTCACCCAATACCTCTAAGTGTTCTAATTCATGCGTCAATGCGGTGCAGATTAGACGATTAACGCGCAAGCCTTCACGCGTAATATCCAACATCGACTGTTTAACCAGTGTTTGTCGCTGTTGGCTGTCTAATTGATAGTGCTTAAACGTTTGTGTCAAAAAGCCAAAGTCGATAAGCGCTCTGATAAGCTTTTCAAAGCGTGCAATCCCGATCGGTTTATGTACGACTGACATAATGAGTAGACAAACTTGCTCGGCCTTGTCCAAAGACTTTACGCGCTTTATAAAGTGCGCGATATGTTTATTTGTATCGGCTTGGATAAGGTGAGAAAGGCTCATTGAATTTGGACTTACTCGATAATTTCGACGTGAGGCAGGTAGGTCTTGATATAACGATGCATCGAACTGATAAAGCCTTTATCAAAATAGAAATTGGGTACTTTTCCATCGATATGATTGTAAGGCAGTGAAACGTGTCCATAATCTTTAAAGTTGTTAATACTGATTCTCGTGACGTTTTCTAAAGGGAGTTTGTGTTTGATAAATTTTAGTTCGGTATCTAGTGCTTGAAAATAATTAAATGGGTCTGGGGTGTATGCTTCACGCCCGATAGTGTTTGGCACTGGCTTTTGAAAAAAAGTCAAAATTGACAGAAAAAAAAGTGCAACAAAGCCTGAAAAATAATTACTTTCGGAAAGTATATAAACATCGTAGAAAAATAAGGCTAAGGAAAAAAATCCCAACAGAAGGTACAATTTTTGCCCTTTTGTTCGGGTGTTTAAAAATTCCTTTAGATTATCCGCCTTGGTCATCATGCATTCCTTGGTTTACTGCTACTTTGCGTTTTTTGATATCAACACGGTTCAATAATATCAAAGTATTAAACTGCGGTGAAATTACTTACGCAAAAACGCGGTTACTACGAAGAGTCGTCATTACCACGAAAATGGTAACCTCCTTGGAACCCAACATTATCAGCAACAAAGAAACATCATTACCATCAACAAAATAAAATGTCCTTAAAGAGCAAAATAATTCATCAAAATCGCCACCTTATTTGATTGCTAGTTCCACACTTTGAGCCTATATTTCGCGCAAATTTCACCCTTGTTTTATTGGTATAAAACAGGATTTGGACGCGACAAAAATGAACACTTTGATTGTTGTAGATAGCATTGATGAAATGCCAGATGTTGATTTGCCAGCGACGGTAATTGACTTTGAAACCTATCTTGCTGATTACCCTAAATTAGGGGAGCGGAAGACGCGTGTTATTAACTTATGCGAAAGCAGCAAGTACTTGAGCAAGGGGTACTATTGTTCTTTACTAGCAGAAGCAAGGCAGCACAAAGTCTTACCTAGCGTGAATACAATTAATGACTTGATCATTGAAAGCGACGACCAGTCTTTGCAAGTGGCTACTTTGACTCTGCCTAAATCATTGAGTGATCAAGTAATAGAGGGTGCGAGCTGTGAGGTATTCTTTGGTCTTACCTTTGATGGTGCGTTCAAAGGCATTGCAAAATTTGCTTTTGAACACTTTGCGTCTCCTTGTCTGCAGATCCTTGTTCACAAGCAAGCTAATGCAAGCACGTTGATCGTGAAGCCTCTAGATTGGCGGGATGTAACTGCTAAAGCGCGCGACTTTTTTGGCAAAGCCTTACAAAGTCATATTCAAAAAACATGGATAAAACGTACGATGAAAAAGTCTACGCGTTGGGACATGGCTATTTTGTGTAACGATTCGGAAGCGACGCCACCTAGCGATAAAAAAGCCATTAAACACTTTGTACAGGCCGCGAAAAAAGTGGGGATCAATGCGCAAGTTATCGACAGCAACCAAGCCGCTAACATTAGCCATTTTGATGCTCTATTTATTCGCGAGACTACAGCGATCAATCATCCTACTTATCACTTGGCCCGCAAAGCTGAGCGAGAAGGTTTAGTGGTGATTGACGATGCAAATAGCATTTTAAAGTGCTGTAACAAGGTGTTTTTGCAAGACGCGTTTAGCTATCACAAAGTCCCTGTTCCTAAAAGTGACTTTGTTTATGAAAGCTCGCTTGAAACCTGTGTGTCGTTGTCTGAAAAGTTTGGCTTTCCGATGGTGTTAAAGCTACCAGAAAGCTCTTTTTCTTTGGGGGTGTATAAGGTCAATGACCTTGATGAACTGCAAACTCGCTTGAATGAAATGCTTGCTCAATCAGCCTTGGTATTGGTTCAAGAGTACATTTTTACTGAATTTGACTGGCGCATTGGTGTGCTTAACGGAAAACCAATTTATGCCTGTCGTTACTTTATGGCGCGAGGGCATTGGCAAATCTATAACCACGCCTCTAGTAAAGACAGTTCGGGTGGGTTTGATACCTTGCCGACTTTTGAAGTGCCTAAATCTGTTTTAGATGCGGCTATCAAGGCGAGTGGGATCATAGGCAAGGGCTTATATGGGGTTGATATTAAACAGGCCAACGGCAAGGTTTACGTCATCGAGGTCAATGATAACCCCAGTATTGAGTCAAAAATTGAAGACAAATATTTAGGTAAAGAGCTTTATATGATCATTATGCAGGAGTTTGTTAATCGCCTTGAAGCGAGGATTCGATAGGTGACTGCTAGCTTAGCGGAGCGCGTTGACAGCATGAATTCGGACGCTGTGGAATATCGCCTTGCCAATTTGTCGGACATCGCATCGCTTGTTGCGCTTGAAACTAAGTGTTTTGAAAGTGACCGCTTGTCAAAGCGTCGATTCAAGCATTGGGTGCAAGCTAGTAACGGCATTTTTGTGATTGCGCAAAGTCATGAATTTATTTGCGGCTATGGTTTGGTGATATTGCGAAAAGCAACGCGCTCAGCACGTTTATACTCCTTAGCTATTGATAGCGAATATCGTGGTCAAGGTATTGCCAGTGACTTGCTTGCACATTTAGAACAGCTAGCGCTTTCAAAGCAAAGGCTTTTTATGCGCTTAGAAGTTGCTGAAACCAACATGACAGCGATTGCCCTTTACAAGCGTTTGGGATACCGACAATTTGGCATTTACAAGCACTATTACCAAGATGGAACCCATGCATTAAGGCTTCAAAAATCATTACATCCAGATGCTGTCCAAGCTCGCTTGCCTGCATACCCTTGGTATCAGCAATCTACTGATTTTAGCTGTGGCCCTGCAGCTTTAATGATGGCGCTTAAATCTTTAGAGCCATCATTAAAGTGTTCGGTCGAACAAGAATTAGATATATGGCGGCAGGCAAACACGGTTTTTATGACCTCTGGGCACGCAGGTTGCCATCCAGTTGGTTTGGCCTTGGCGGCCAAAGAGCTGGGTGTTGAAGCGGAGGTTTTCGTAAACCAAACATCTGATTTATTTATTGACGGTGTGCGCAGCGGGCATAAAAAGTCGATTTTACAAGTTGTCGATAATCAGTTTTTTGAGCGCGCCAAGCAATATCAAATCGAGGTGCACAATCGCGAGTATCAACTGGAAGATATCGCTGATGCATTGGCAAATGGACATGCGGTTATTTGCTTAATTAGCACTTACCAGTTTGATCACAAAAAAGCACCTCATTGGGTCGCAATTACCCATATTGACCAGACGTTTTTATATTTTCATGACCCTGATGCGAGTTTTGAGGGCATAAGCGCTGATTCATCATTGTTGGAAGAACAAAGCTTGTACCAAACTAGTGAGTTGGACTATCAACACGTGCCGATTATAAAAGAAGACTTTGCCAAACTTTCTATTTTCGGAAAGAGCAAATTAAAAACATGCCTTGTGATTAAGCGCATGGCATTAGAAAAGGAGCTGTAAAATGAGTTTCTTCGACAAGCAAATCGCCATTATCGATTTTGCCGATAAATTAGATTTAAAACGTGTGCAAAAGCAGTTTGCAAGACGCTATATGGTTCAGCAATACAGAGATGCTTTGCACATCGATATGCCAAAAGGCCAAATGTTTGCTTTTAACTATGGTGTTGTCGTGTTTTGGGGTGTTAACCCCGATAAAAAGGCAGAGTACTTAAAAGAACTCAAAACATTAGCGCTTAAAGTACATGATGATCAGATTGATACTTACGAATTTCAAAAAGCTGAAACATCAAGTGCCCAAATCCTTGTCGTTAATGACACGCTAAGCATACCCGATTATCAAACCAATACTTTATTGGCCTTGAGTCATGCATTTGCACAATCTGCAAAGCTTCAGCACTATGAAGAGATTGCCGAAAAAACGATTAGCAGCAACCAGCATCTCACAAAGATGCTAGCCAAGACAGGCAAAATAGCGCTTAACAGAAAACAGTTGGCAATGTTACGGGGAGAGTTGTTTCAAACAAAAACCGATATTCTGTTGCACTACAACTTACTAGATACACCTGAATATTTTTGGGATTTTCCAGCATTTGAACATTTGTATACAGCACTAGGTAAGTACCTTGAACTAAACCCGAGAATCGAAATTTTGAACTTGAAATTGCAGACCATTCAAGACCTATTTGACATGCTGGCGGCTGAGCAGAATCACAAACATTCTTCATTTTTGGAGTGGATCATCATTATTTTGATTGCGATCGAAATTGTTATTTTCTTTGGGGAATATTTTGGGGTGATTACTCACTAACTGAGTTTTAATTAAGCATTGATATAGCGATTGTTAGAATGGTCTAATTCGCTGAATAATATGTATAAATTCTAATTAATTGTGGTGAATAAGTGGCTTTCATGTCAAACAAACCAACTACACTTTGTGTGGTTATCACTATTCTAGCGATGTGCTACGCACGTGCATCGCTAGCCCAAAACGATGTATTTACGCAGCGTTTAGATTTACAAACTCGCGTTGACGATCGTTCTTCTCGAGATGTTCGATATCAATACCGTGTCAGGCATTATGCACAATACAAGTTTGATTCACTTTGGAGCGTCAATACCTTCGCGGTTACTGGCGATGACTTTGGTTCAAGTCACAACACTTTGGATGATGGTGCTGCCGATTACTTTTATCTGCGCAGATTATATTTGCGTCGTGAGACAGACAACGGCAAGACTGAAATAGGGATTATCCCCACTTATAAAGGACGAGTATCTTCTTCTGGTTTATCGAAAGATGGCTGGATCAAGGGCTTAAGGCAGGTAAGTAATTTGCAAAATGGACGGATAGAACTAACTGGTGCTTGGTCAGCTCAAATCAGTCAATGCCAAAAGCGCTTTAGATTTGCCAAGTAAGGCGGATTACTTTGAACTTGAATATTCAGGTGATTTATCGGAAAAATGGAGCTTTGAAGTCAGCGCAGAACGCATGACTCAATCCAATTTTTTACGAAGTGAGTTGCGGCATCAATGGTCAGAAAACAGCACATTATTTGCTGAAATCGTCACAAAGCTCGACAGTGGACGACTCAAAACTGTAATGGGTGCAGAAGGAGAGTGGACTATCAGCAAATACCCTTTGGAGTATTTTGCACACTTCTCCTACGTATCTGATGGATTTGGGCCGCGGGCTGAACTAACCGAAGACTTCTTGGGCACTGGCCCCGGTTTTTCTGGTGAACTCAGTGGAACCCTAATGCCGAGTATCTTGGGCGAGCAAACAAACTGGTTTGTTCGTTACGATGCGATTGAAGATAGAACGCGTTTGTTAGCAGGATTGAGTTGGTCATGGCGATGAGTGATATCTAAATTTGACAACAAACCTTGTGCAAACCACTATCACAAACAATTAACCCTTGAGTGTATTTTAATAAATGTCATCAAAAATTGGCTTTCAACAATCATTTGTAAATTCGCTGCCAGATTGCTATGTCGACGCCGAAGCGCTTCGCTTTGCAGATCCACAATTAGTTTATTTTAACCAACAATACGCAAATGAATTAAAGGCGAGTTGGCCTGAGAGTGATGCAGAGTTGGCAAAGCTATTCGCAGGCCAACAATTACCTGAAGATGCCAAACCTATAGCTCAAGCCTATGCAGGCCACCAGTTTGGACACTTCAATCCCCAGTTAGGCGATGGGCGAGCTATGATACTGGGTGAATTGGAATTAGACAGTGGTAAACTTACTGAGCTAGATTTAAAAGGCTCAGGACCGACCCCATTTTCTCGCGGCGGCGATGGCAAGGCTGCACTTGGCCCGATGCTACGAGAAGTACTTATAGCAGAGGCAATGCATGCCTTGAATATTCCAAGCACGCGTTCACTTGCCGTGGTCAGTACAGGCGAAGTTGTGTATCGAGATCCACCTCAGCCCGGTGCGGTACTAGCAAGAACAGCAAGCAGTCATATTAGAATCGGAACTTTCCAGTTTTTCGCCGCGCGTGACCAATATGACGTGGTCGAAAAACTGGTTCAGTTTTGTATTCAGCGCCACTACCCTCATCTATTAAGTTCTGCAACACCTGCATTGTCTTTACTTGATGCTGTTATTGATGCTCAAGCAAAACTTGTTGCGAGCTGGATGGGTGTAGGCTTTATCCATGGCGTAATGAATACGGATAATATGCTCATCAGTGCAGAAACTATCGATTTTGGTCCGTGTGCATTTATGGATACTTATGACCCAAATACGGTGTTTAGTTCAATAGATAGAAACAGTCGCTATGCCTATAGCAATCAACCGGGCGTAACGCTATGGAACATCTCGCGCCTCGCTGAAACTTTACTTCCACTTATTGATGAAGACAAAGAAAAAGCAATCGAACTAGCGACTAAGGTGGTTCAGAGTTTCTCCGAAAAATACGAGCTAGCGATTCGAATCAAAATGAGCGAAAAACTAGGCTTATCAGCGACAGCGTCTGACAGTGAGCTAGATGGAGTAATAAAGGAATGGTATGAGCTTTTGCAAACACAAGGTGTCGATTGGACGCTGGCACATTGGCATCTAGAGCAACACATCAAAAGCAAAGACAAACATTTATTTAAACTGTTTAAAGACGAAACAAAGCTTAATGATTGGCTTAGTAAAAGGGAGAGATTGACGATGAGTAAATTTGAATCGTTCAATGAAGTAAACCCAGCAGTTATCCCGCGAAATCATTTGGTTGAAGAGGCATTGGATGCTGCGACGATAAAAAGCGATTTTTCGCCCTTTTATGCTTTATTAGAGAATCTACAAACCCCTTTTAATTTGCCAAACGATCTCAAGTATTTATATCCCGCAGATACGAAGTTTAACGATGGCTATGTGACGTATTGCGGTACTTGAATACCGCTAGGTGGCACTAGCAAGTGGGCTGCTGTCGTTTAATGTCAGTTGCCAAATAATGTTCGCAACGAATATTTGCAACGTTATTAATACAAAATTTTTTGTAAAAAAATGAGAGATGAAGGTCGCTCGCCACACCCTAAAAATAAGCAGAGAAATTAATAATTAAGCGAGCTTAAATAGGGGGCCATTTTGAAACATTATATTTTAATACTTGCATCTGTTGCACTTTTATTGAGTGCTTGTGGTGGCGGCGAAGAAGAGGTTTTTCTGCCTGATGAACCAATTAGTCCAACTCCACCGAGTAGCCCAGACCCAGAGGAGCCTTCGCCTGACACGGATGTTTGTTTTGCACCTCAATTAGATATTGATAGCATTATCTTTTCTACACCTAATTTTTTAGACATTGGCGCACGAGCAACATTAACTGAATCGGGCGATGTAATATTTGACACTATGTATCAGGGAAGGTCAGGTGTGGGTGTTCTTGATTCTACATTGACACGCTTTGGGTTTATTGCAGATTTATATGACTATACTGTCATGGGCGATAGCATCGCATTTGCAATTACATCCAGTGGTTCTGCCCTAGGAACGGTATCGGAAATTTCAGTACACAAAATTCAAGCTCAATCTGTGCTTAGTCAAAATATGAATTATTTTGAGGTGCCAATTGTGGGGATGTTACAACCCAGTACTCCGTCGAGTGAAAGAGACCCTGAGTATCCCTATGGGTCTCGTTTTTCATCCTTTTTTGCTATTGGAGATAAGCTTTATGCTTATGAGAACGATATTGATTGGGCTGTGAGCTTTGGCGAACCTCCCGCGGTTGGGCACGCAATTACGCGATTGGATTACTCTGCTAACGACATTCAATTCAGTAGAATTTCACTTGATGGTTTATCTGAAAATCAAAGGGTTCTAAATATTCACAAAGAAATAGGAGATAGCTCCGGTTCTTTGTTGATCAATGTTGAGACAGATTTGAATGATATAGACCGAAGTTATTCAGTCTACGGCGTTAGCGCAATCAACGGTGGAATGTATGAGATATATGTGCAAGGAAAAGACGGAAATTCATTTTCCCCTAGTAACAATGTTTTCACTAGGAATGCTAGTCAGATTGTTTTTGAACCCGGAACAAGTGGTGCTTCATACGAACGAAACGGTGTAATAATGCCTAACATAGGTGAGGATAGTAGCAAAATTTTAGGTTTATCGATCTTTACAGATAAAGGCGTCAGTGCTCCTGGCCTTTTTGAAGTGGATTATTATTCAAGTGGTATTTTCTTAGACCCTGATTATCTTGATCATACACCAGAATTTATCACCGACGACCCATTTACATCTGGAGCTGTTCTTTATGTCTCAGGTGATGGCGGGGGGGCTTCTATTGTTATAGGAAATATGCCGTTCAATGGCGATGGAATGGATATATCACTCATTCGTTATATGAATCTCACTGATTCGGAAAACCCTTATAACCCCCGTCTAGAGTCTCTTGGCAATGGTCGACTATTAAGCGATTCATTTCAGAGAATCAGTGCTATTGCGGCTCGGAGAATGACTGAATCTCCTGAAGTGTATAATGTGGCTATCTTAGGAGACGATACTATAGAGCTTGCACGGTTCAATATGCTTGACACTGAGTGTGATTTTTAGTGCAAACTTACTCTACAGGAATAGATACCTTCAACACATGCTCGGCAACTTCAGCTATATGAATGCGTTTTTTCATGGCAGTGCTGCGCAGGCGTTGATGAGCTTGGTCTTCTGTTAGGTTTAGTTGTTGCATGACCATTAACTTGGCTCTATTTACTAGCTTTTGTTCTGCAAGTTGATTGCGAGCAAGGGCTAGTTCTTCATTGATTTGATCGATCTTTTGGGATTGCGACTTTAATAGTTCGTATAGAGAATTATGTGAAGAAAGGGGATCTATTTGAGCGGGCTTTAAGGTTTTTTCATAGTCTATCGAGTCTGCTTTACTCTCGCTTCCGATTAAGCCTGGCAATGACTTATCAAATAGCAACGTGTATGGCGTGCCAGTTGTTTCATAAAATTCTGACATTTGACGATGTTCATTGAGCCTTACTTTTGCCTGCTTAATTAACGTTTTAGCTTTGTCGAGAAGATTGTGACATAAGGTTTGCTCGATTAAGTGAATCTTATCTATACGCTTCGTACAAACGTGATACCACACTTCACTGATTTCGCTTGCTATTGGTGCGCCATCCTCCAGCTTTTTAATCATATCTCTGAGTTGAGACAACTCCTGATATTCCTCGCTAGTCTGCAATTCTTCCCATTT
Source organism: Glaciecola sp. KUL10 (assembly GCF_003203515.1). Lineage (GTDB taxonomy): Bacteria > Pseudomonadota > Gammaproteobacteria > Enterobacterales > Alteromonadaceae > Glaciecola. The sequence continues at coordinate 164,545 of NZ_BGNG01000004.1, forward strand.
TTTGATATCGCTTAATTGGGCGTAATCAGTAAACACGGCAAAACTATTATTTTGAGCGGTTTGAAGTTGAGTCAAGCGATGGCAAAGTGTTTTGGTAAAGTGCGTTTCAGCAAACCCAATTGCTCCCCAAGCTCTTTCTTGACCCGCAAACTCTTTGCCTTGGATGAAATTGAATAATGCGATCAATTCACTCGTAATACTTGGATCACTTGATACATCAGCAGCTTCAAAAATAATTTCCAAGAGGCTATCTATTAATCTGCAATATGCTTGAGTAGATGCAAGCGCGGACATTTTGTGTTTTGCCACACGCATTCGTAATTCGCTCAGACTATCAATACCCTGAAGGGCCAAGGCTATTTTGTTTAAAAAACGGTGTGAATGTGCCGAGTATTGTTTTTCTACAAACAATTCATCCAATAGATTAACGAGTAAGTCTTGGGTTTTTTGTGTTTGTTCTATTTGTCGCGGGCGACGTAAAGAAAAATGAATGCCTTTTGAAGCGATATAAATATTGCTCACACCGCGTTCCTTTTGAAGTTCGTGTATCAAGTCGCAGATATGAGAAACAAGTACGCAGTTGCCAGATAATTGCTCTAATATTGTGAGCTCAGCTCGTTTGGCTGCGTCGATAAAACGCTTAGTATTTGATTGATAATGTGCGAATGACATCTTTCACTTCTCCTTCGGCAACTCAAAAGTAAACGCACTTTTTTATCTTTACTGGTTTAATCAAGCAAAACACATTCCAAATACAGCTTTCTTGTTGGTGTGCTAGCAATGTGTTTCCAGTTATTGATGAATAAGTAGTTTAAGCGGATGTATTAAAAAGCTTTTTAGTGAGTAAACTTAATAGTCTTATGTCCTTATTACGGGGACTAAAACTAAGTTTTGCTTATGGGCTTAGCAGCAAAACTACTCTTTTACATCGACACAGGCACAATAAATAAACATTTTGCACCAAGTTGGTGCTTGATGTCCCCAAAAACTTCAAGTGAAAGTTCATTAGGTGCTTAAGTTGCAATAAGCTCAGGCCGATATCAACGTTATGAAGTTTTATGAAAACCCTGTTACGGGCCTCTTTGGAGTTTGCATGCTTAAGAAACAAAAAGGATTTACCCTGATTGAGTTGATTATCGTTATCACTCTTTTAGGCATACTTTCGATTATCGCACTCCCGCGATTTTTAGACATCGGAACTGATGCGCGAATTGCAGCGCTTGAGCAAATGGAGGTTAGTATGAAGGCGGCAACAAACTTGGTGAATATCAAAGCTGAAATTGAGAATAAAACTGACTGCTCAACCGATCCTGTTATCGAAATGGGTGATAATGATATTACGCTTCGTTGCGGGTATCCCTGTCCTCACCCAAGTGGTATTGCCAATGCAGTAGACTACGATGAGGGTTTTGAGTGGGTTGGTGGAAACTGCGGCGGACAGTTAGGTAACATTGACGTGCGACTAGCAGATGCACCTGATCCAGCTAACTGTAAAATTCGATATGTTTCTGCACGAAGCACTCGTGAACCAGAAATAGTGAAGACAATTTCGGGTTGTTAGTGGCCCTTAGACAGGTCAGGTACTAATATCACTTAATAATATTTTGTACTTCCTCGATTAACTTATCAATTTCGTCTGAATCGTTATATATATGCGCTGACACTCGCATACCATTGATGCGTTCATCTACGCTTATCTTTGCGCGAGTTAGGGCTGCTTTGATCTTTTCTTGATCTTTTCCAAAGTGCATAATCACTGTTCCGCTTCTTTTCAATGGGGCAAATGGCGAAGCAACAAAAGGCGCCAAGGAATTGATCAACTTATCGATCATTTCTTGATTATGCGTGCGCAGCATTTGGCTACCAATCTGCGCAAAATAGTTTATCGAGTGACTTGCAAATGCATAGGGCGCAACAGAGGGCGTCCCGCCCCAAAATTTTATTGCGCTTGGATGGTAGCGAAAGCTGTGAACATCGAACTCGAAAGGGTTTTCATGCGAGAACCAACCAACATCTCTTGGCTGACATTGTTCAATAATATTAGAGTTAACCCAAAGGTAAGCTGCACCAGGGCCACCACACAGCCATTTTACACTAGATCCAATCATGAAATCGGGTTCAACAACTTTCAAATCTAGCGGAATAATTCCTGCTGATTGTGCGACATCCAAGATCGATATCACGCCCAAGCCTCGCGCTCGGTTGATAATGGTTTCCACTGGCGCAAGCTGCCCTGTATTCGAATAGGCGTTAGATACGAATACTAAGTCTATTTCATTGGTAAGGTGGCGTTCCCAAACAGCTTGGTCGGTAATATCTAAATCTTTGTCTATAAATCTCAGTTCAGCACAGCTAGGCAAGGATTTTTTGAGAGCGTATCCCATACTGGGAAAGTCAATTTCGCTCATTAATACAACGACTTTTTTCTTTTGCAGGGCCTCAAGTGACATGACAATTTTGGTTAACGCGCTGGATAAGTTTGTTTGCGGGCAAAATTCAGCGCTGTGCGCGTTGAATAACAATCCAAGTGAGCTTTGAAATTTTTCAATGATCGTTAACCATTCCCCCCATGGTTCAAGCCCTGAATGTTGCCATGGAGATAAAAAGCTTTCTTTGAAGGCTAACTCCGCTGATTTTAAAGGTCGACCGACTGAGTGACTAAGAAAATACGTGGTGTCAGCCAACGCAAAATCGTTTCGAAGCTCATCCATTTTTAAACTCACTAAGCCTAGATTTGAGCTGTTTAATATCATCAAAACGAGTGCGGATGTCATCGCGTTGGTGAGCCGCTCTGCGATCTCGTAGCTTTTCTAATTCTTCTAACAACACGGATAATGGGGGGCCGCTTGCCGTAATTTTATCAAGGTGTTGCTGGGCAATATTAGCTGAGGGTTTTGCAATATAGCGTTCGACCAATTGATTGTGATGCTGAATAGCAGTGGTCCCGTGGAGCTTGCAGACTTCAAGAAATAGGCTCGTGTTTTTTTGATACCAATTTGATGCGTGCATATCAGGCGTTGTTTCTAAAAACTCATCCATTAAACTTTTTCTGCGCATACATTCTCGAAGCATGTCTTGGTCTTCAGGCATCATATATAAAAACTTATCAACTAACATTTGAGAATAAGCAGGCTCGTTGGCAAAACATAGCCCTAGTTGTAAGTCTAGGACATTGATGCCAGCAAAGTCACCGGCATTCGCCCCGCGGTAAACTTCTTTTCCAACTCGATAGGGCTTGTAATATGGTCTGACGCAATTGAAAAAGCGATCTGTATCTAACTTTGCAAAAAGAAGCTTATTTGATTCAATTACATCCTTTAAGCCATGTTTCGCTGCACTCAAGAGATCCGCTGTGATGGGGTGAGAAATTCCGATGGCCTGTATTTTAATGATCGCGTCAGCTGCGCGTTTATATGCCAATATGCCTTTAGTATTGTAATCAATGAAAATGGCTTCATCCTCTAAATGCGTAAAGCATTTATAGCGGCCATTAATAGCTTTATTATGGGTGGTCAAATGCGCTGTAGCGAAGCGAGGTGTGACACCAATAGACGCGCCAATATGCATGGCTAAAGCTGATGCTTCTATGAGTGGAGAGGACACTTCCTGAGAGGGTTCTGTGATTTCGTGTCGACGACACGCCGCCATATATAATCCGACGTTTCCAAGTAAATCAAAAGCATTATCAAACCCGTTATCAGTATTGCCTTCGTCAAGTAAGGGAACAATCAACTGACGTCCTTCTTCCTTAAGGGTATGCTTTATATCATCGCCTATGCCAAGTACATTAGCTTTGTCATCTTGTTGCCAATATAAAGCTTCGAGTTCTGAATTTAAATCGCAAAAACGAGTTCGAATCCAGTCATCAAACGCGCGCGAGTTGATGGTCATGCAAGGGCCTAAAACCGTAAATAAAAGACGAGCTAAGACTAAACTGTAAACTGCTTATTTTCAACGACGACGTCTAGATGCTCTAGATGGCTTTTTATTTGAATTTTGTTCACTTGATTGAGGTGACAAATTCGGTTTTTTAACTTTCTTAGGCTTTTTCGGTTTTGGCATCTTTAAGGGCTTCTGAGGGAGTGCACTGATAGACAATCCAGCGACGCTCATAACATCGATATGCTTTTGTATAAGGTTTTGAATATCGTTTAACTGCTTTTCATCTTCGCGAGTAACAAAACTCACAGCATATCCTGTTGCGCCCGCACGACCAGTGCGACCAATTCTGTGTACATAATCCTCGGGAACATGTGGCAAGTCATAATTGATAACGTTAGGTAATGCGTCAATATCAATACCTCGCGCAGCGATATCGGTTGCGACTAATACTCTAAGGCTATTGTTTTTAAATTCTGAAAGTGCTTTTGTCCGAGCACCTTGGCTCTTGTTTCCGTGAATCGCAAGGGCAGAAATCCCCTTTGCTGTCAGTTGCTTAGCAATGCGGTTTGCACCGTGTTTCGTGCGGGAAAATACCAATACCTGTTGCCAGTTTTGCTCGTCGATTAATTTTGCTAGTAATTTGTTTTTATTACTTTTTTCAACATGGATTACTGCTTGCTCAACTAATGGAGCTGTGGAGTTTTTCGGCGTCACTGATATTTCAATAGGGTTGTTCGTAAATTGAGTCGCCAAAGCGCGGATATCATCTGAGAACGTGGCCGAAAACAGTAAGCTTTGACGTTTAGTTGGCAAGAGCTTAGCAATGCGTTTAATATCGTGGATGAACCCCATGTCTAGCATGCGATCTGCTTCGTCAAGTACCAAGATTTCGAGTTGGTTAAATTTGACTGCATTTTGCTGAAATAGGTCTAGCAAGCGTCCTGGGGTCGCTATCAGAATATCGACGCCCGAGCGCAGTTTTTTCATCTGTGGGTTAATTGAAATACCGCCAAAAGCCACACATGATTTGAGAGATGTGAACTGGTGAAAATTAGCAACTGATTCAGCAACTTGAGCAGCTAATTCTCGAGTAGGTGTGAGAATCAGTGCCTTAATATGATTTGCTTTTGGACGAGTCTTTGAGTCACACAGTAAATGTGCGATTGGCAGTGAAAAAGCGCCTGTTTTGCCTGTACCAGTTTGAGCTGCTGCCATGACATCTTTGCCACTTAAAACGGCTGGAATGGCTTCAATTTGAATAGGTGAGGGCTCTTGATAACCGAGCTTTTCGGTCGCTTCTACTAGAGATGTATTGAGACCAAGAGATGAAAAAGTAACCGAATCAGGCATGTATAGTGGATATCCAATTTAAATAGTTAAAACGCCTAGTGACATGGCGTTTTTTGCGCCGCGATACTACCATATATACAAAGTATGATGTTGAATATCTGCTGTTATGGTTTACTTATCGGACGCTTGGTTGTATCTTTTGTAGCCATTGATGCTTAAGCTTATCACTTCAATTGGTGTTTCAATTGATAAAACAAGGACGTAACATGACACTTCGCTTGTTCAGCATTTTTCTAACAATCACTTCTCTTTTTTTATCAAGTGATACCTTCGCTGCTGACGTTATCAAAAAAACCGCCAAGGGCGAAATAAACTGGAGTCAAGGCACGGTTTCGGCAACCGGATACGGTGTTGCAACGGGAAAAATGCCTGAGGCAAAAAAACGTTTGATGGCGAGACGGGCAGCACAAATAGACGCTTACCGAAATCTCGCTGAATTGGTAAATGGTGTCAAAGTCACATCTGATACCTTTGTCCGTGACATGGTCGTAGATAATGATAAGGTAAAGACAAGTGTGAATGCGCTCATCAAAGGCGCAGCTATCACCAGTGATGAATACGAAAATGGAATGGCTATCATTACGGTGACCATGTCCCTCGATGGCCGATTTATTCAATCAATTACTCCTGCGTTACCAAAAGAAACCCCTGTGCCATCAGCAAGTACTCAAATTATTAATAAAACCTTGGATTTATTGTCAGACATAGAGTTGGGAGAGATGTTAAGTGCTCTTTCACCTATCTCGAGTGCACAAGCAGAAGAACAAGGTGCAGAATTAGCAATCACCAGTGCAGAACAGCTTAAAGTGGCTAAAAAGCTTTTAAAACTGCTGAATGATCAACCTAAAGAAACTGTACTTCAACAGCTTCAACAAACGGTAAGCTCATTTGAAGATACTACTAATTTCACGGGTATTTTAATTGACGCCAGAGCGATCAGTGAATTTGAATTAGCTACTATTCCACGCCTGCGCTCTCCTGACGGTAAAATAATTTATCCAGAAGAGCAAAATTTAGTAAGCGGAAAGATCAGCCAACGTCCAGTGTCATATGATTTACACATAGACGATGCAGTTCAAAATCAGCGCATAGCGGTCAAGCCAATTATTATCGAAGCGCAAGGAGTGTACCGCTCTCGTTACTCAGATTTGGTCATCGATGAAGACTCAGCGGCACTCTTAACTTCGCAAGCAGCACTATTATCTGCTTTAGAAAAAGGTGCTGTGATGATAGTAATAGGGAAATAACGTGATGCTAGTTGCGTCATTTATATCTAAAACTAGACCGATTTGCGCCCTGTTCGTTTGCTTATTTTTGCTTGCTAGTTTTGATGGTGTCGCCTCACCTCGTATTGCATTGATAGAGGCCCAGCAGATGATTGATGCAGGCGAAATTGATGAAGCGATTAGTTTTTTAGAAGAGAATATTCTCGAGTATCCAAACAATGCGCCTTTGATATTACATTATGGGCTAGCCCTAAAAGAAGCTAATCGTCTTGCCGAAGCCGAAGTTGCTTTTAGAAAAGTCTTGGCAATTAATGGAACAAATCCGATTGCCAAAAATCAAATAGATATGATTAGGCAGTTTAATAATGCCGCGGTTAGTGAAACAGCACAGCAGTTAGAAAATATTACGATAGACAAGTTTTTTGATTTGCTCACAATCGCAGCTGCGTTTGCTTTAGGAACGGTATTTTCGACTTATATAAAGCGTATTGAGGATTGGAATTTTAACCGCAGAAGTAGAAAGCTATTTTTGCAAAACCGTTACGATGATTTTGTTGACATGCTCGAGATCCAGATATCAACAAACAAACTGAAACCACTGCGTAACAGCGTAACCTTTATGCTTACTCACAAGTCAGAAAAAGACATCATAAAAGTATTAGACCGCTATGTTAATACTGAGGAAAACTTCAATACTCTCGTTAGAATGATTGAGCGCTCAAAGGCAAGAGAGACGCAATACCAACCTAATATTGACACTCATGAAATATTAGTCAGTGATAAGCAAAACACTTAGTAGGCTTTCTGCGTTTACTAGGGCAAATCGGCGTTCAAACAATGCGCCAGTCTCATCGAAGAACAAAAGCTCTGCGCTTTCTGCTTTATAGTTTCGTTGGAAATCGTCGGTAGCAGGATAACCCATACGGGCTACCAAAAAGTTGACCTCTTCCTCAGTCTGTTCTTTGGCTTTGTTTATTTCAATTGTTTGCTGATTACTCACCACTCGATTTAGGTCGTATACAAACACAACTGATTTTTTGCCGTTTCCAAGTTTGCTCAGATCGTCGTCGATTGAATCGGGCAATGACCAAATAAACGCGGCGATAAAAACGAGAATAAAGCCCAAAATAAGCAGCGTTTTTTTCATGGTCGGTAACCGTTATTAAATGTTGATACCTTTAACGCAAATTAACTAGTTTTGGACTCATTGATTAACAATGTTTCAAACGCTGCTTTGTTGAGAGGCTTGCTAAAATAGTAACCTTGGAAATATTTGCACCCATATGAAGTCAGTAAATCGACCTGCTCAATAGTTTCCGTTCCTTCTGCTATATTGGTTAAATCCAAAGATTCACTGATGGCAATGATTGCCTTGACCAATTCTCGGTTTCGCTCGTTGTCCAATCCATCTACAAATGATTTATCTATTTTTAATACATCTAATGGCAGCTCGCTCAAATATGATAATGATGAATAGCCAGTACCAAAGTCATCTAATGCAATAGTTATCCCGCTATCACGGACTTTGGTCAATGTATCAATGGCCTTGTTTTTATCAATCAGCAATCCGGATTCAGTCAACTCAAGTTCAATCAAATTTGGCGCAATTTCTAATTGTTTTACTTGAGTAATTAATGCGTCGATAAACTCATCATCTTCAAATTGTGAAGCGGTAACATTAATAGAAATAGGCGTGATATTGACATCGTTGTTTATCCATTCACCTAAATCACTTAAAACACGATTCAGCACCCATTGCCCTAGCGCGTGGATGACACCGCTGCCCTCTGCAATAGGAATAAATTCAAGTGGTGTTACCGTCCCTCGCTTTTGACTAAACCATCGAAGTAAAGCTTCCGCTCCAATTATATCTCCATTTCTATTCACCTTAGGCTGATAATAAACGTCTAGTCCATCTTGTCCGTCTATGGCATTGATTAAGTCAGACTCGATAGCCCTGGCATGCTCCATTTCTGATAACAAAGATGGATTGAAGAACGTATATTTATTGCGGCCTTGTTCTTTAGCTTGCATAAGAGCGTGTTCAGCGCAGCCAACAATATCTATGTTTGAATTTAACTGAGAAGGGAACACTACCGCGCCCATTGAGCATCCAACATTAATTTTGCGGCTACCGACCAAGCAGGTCTGATTAATTATCGCCTTGACAGCGGTCCAGTGTACATGTGCAAGTTGTGAGATATCCGTTCTGACTTTCGAAATTACCACGGCAAATTCATCGCCGCTGCATCGTGCAATAAAAATACCATCAGCCGCATAACTTCTTAAGCGCTCACCGATAATCTTGACAACTTTATCGCCAACCTCATAGCCAAATTTGCGATTAATTTCGCCGAAATGGTCGAGGTCAATGAGTAATAATAATGCATGATTTTCTTCAGCAGTAACTTCGTTTTTGGTTTTATTAATAAACCTGAGTAACTTAATTCGGTTGGGTAACTGTGTCAGGTAATCGATGTACGCCGACGCCCTTAATTCGGTTTGTAGCATTTCTCTTCTTAATTCGGCACTCAATCTTGTTGCCATGACATCAGTTACTGTTTGTAAAGCCAACTCTGATCTTAATGGGGCCTTAAAAAGGAGTACTAGCACGCCAATAGCATTCTTATCTAATCCTACTATTGGATATCCGATGTAGGCTTCAATTCCCTCATCCTTGAGCATTACATCCTTTGGGAAGTCAGAGGCCACGCCTGACCGATGGACACAGGCGTCGAACGACAATACATTTTCACAAGGGCTACCTTCTCGCTCATAAGTAAAGTTGTCTATCTGTTGGTTATTATAAAATGCGACCCTAGTTTTTATTTTTTGGGGATGGTCTTCATCAATCAGACCGAATAAAACATAATCGGCGTCAGAATATTCAGATAGCAGGGCAATCGACTCTTGATAAAACTTATCCTGACCCTCTTCATTCGAAATCAATACTAATTTAGAAAAGATAGTGTGAAGAGACTCTTTTTCTAATAGTTGCTCATAGAGTTTCGTGGATTGTTGTTTAAAGCCACAAATGATTGTACCTAACACAAATAGTGATAGTAAGCTTATGGGTATGCCCCCAATATAAACCCATGAACTTCGTTGCTGATCTACGAGATAGCCAACGTAGCTTGTAAAAATCTGTAAAGTAATGGTAAGAATGAGGACTATCGCCAAATCGGCTTGACCCCGTTTATAAAATCGAACAGCGCATGCTATTAAAAACAAGGTTGCGATTGCGTAACACAGATGAATGAAGGAATAGTAAATACTGCCATCACCAGAGAGTATATAGGCTGTATCTGAGAACAGAGTTGAGTATTCTATAAGTTGTGCATTTTCTCCATATCTAAGCGACGACGTCGACCACAAATTAAAGAACATTAGAGGAATGGAGAAGCCCAGCGCTAAAGAAGTTGCCAACTTAGTGTGTTTATAGTCGGTCCATAAACCAAATATAAAGACGTATAAAGGAAACCCTAGAATAATGCATGTTAGATGAAATTTGCTGATCAGTAAGCTTTCATTGAGATCATCACTAGATAGCAACTCAAAGCAAAACCAGTGAAAAACAAACAGTAAAACATTCAACAAAGCTAGGGCTGAAAAGTGATGTTTTTGTTTGCTGATGCCAGATAGCAAAATTGATGCAGCACAGATAAGATTGACACACATCAAAATACTATAAAATACGGCCATTTCGAACCCCGTTTATACAGTTCACTAACGAGATTAACTCATATACTTCTATTTTACTAAGGTTTTCCACATTCCACTATTAGCCTAGTGTCTTAAGTTAAAAATAAGATATTTTGCTATCTGGGGTTTAGCATTGATTACGCGAACAAAGGATAATTAATACTAAGCAGATTGGAACTTAAAGCTCTTCCGTAGCGTATACATAAAAAAACTTATCAAGTAGAAGAATGAATAAAAAAACGCAGGATGTCCAAATTCCACAGCAGGCTTTTGACTGGTATGACGAATATGCTCATGGTGATATTAATCGCCGCACCTTTATGTCTCGCATGGCATCATTATCAGTTGCTGGATTAACCCTATCAGCAGTATCTTCTGCCCTTTTGCCAAACTATGCAAAAGCTGAGCAGGTCAGCTTTAACGACCCAGATATCAAAGCTACATATGAGGAATTTGATTCCCCTGACGGGCACGGAAAAGGACAAGGGTACTTAGTTTTACCGCGCAACATAGAAAGTAAAGCACCTGTTGTGCTGGTCGTTCATGAGAATCGAGGGTTGAACCCATACATTAAAGATGTAGCAAGACGATTGGCAAAAAAAGGTTTTATTGCATTTGCCCCCGATGCTTTGTATCCCTTGGGTGGTTATCCAGGAAATGACGATGAAGGCAGAACAATGCAACGAAGCTTAGAACGAAACAAGATCGAACAAGATTTTATGGCCGCGGCTTTGTGGTTAAAATCTCACAGCCTATCGTCGGGAAAGATCGGCGTGGTTGGTTTTTGTTTTGGTGGGTATATTAGTAATTTATTAGCAGCCTCAATGCCCGATACCATCAATGCTGCAGTTCCGTATTATGGCACACCCGCAAATGAAGCGCTTCAAGCTAAAGTACGCGGACCTTTGATGATTCATTTTGCTGAGCAAGATAAGCGGGTAAATGCGAGTTGGCCTGCATATGAAGCTGTGTTGAAAGCCAATAATGCCGAATATATAACGCACGTGTATAAAGGCGCGCAGCACGGATTTCATAATGATTCCACCAGTCGCTATAGCCCAGAAGATGCTGAACTTTCATGGACCAGAACACTCGACTTCTTCAATAAGCATCTAGTATAGCTTTAAGTTAGGTCAAGCAATCTTAGAGACAGCTTACTGATTACTCAACTTCAAGTGAGTAATTGGTAGGCAAGTGCGAACACGATTAATTGTATAAACATGATTACCCAAAAATAAATCCCTCCGACCAGTATTTTAATGCCCGTTGTTTGAATGTTTTGCTTGCGCTTGACGCAGTAGAATCCACCAATAGCTGACACTAAAGTCATTAGCAAAAGATAAATATGCCAACTGTCTTTAATGTCTCCAAAAGCAGCATTTGATGATGCACTAAAGCCTAGCATTAATGCAAAAAGCAAAGTTTGTTTAAGTTTTATGGTTAGCATTATATGTCTGTTTATTATTATCAAACCTTTGTATATCCTTAAGCAAACAATAGTTCAATTGCTTTTGGGCATATTTTGTCAATAATACTAGTATTTGCTAAAAATCGGATTGAGCATTATCAGCGCTTGTATTCGCGGGACTATCTCGCTGAATCCTTTTCTCTATTTCAAGGCAAAGCCATTTTTATCACTTTATGAATAGTTTTTTGGATAATTTCCGCATGAATTTAAAAAGCCCCACAAGCGGATTGCTCGGCATCGCATTGATATTGACTACCCGCCTTTTGGGTGCACAAGAGCTAAATCTGCAAGTGTTAAACGATAGTAGCTATGTAATTAAAGGAGGGCTTAACGAGCACACGTTCAATAACCGTAGTTTTGGATTGCTTGGTTTATCATATCAACTAAGCATTAACACTTCGGTGTATGGCGATCTACAATTTAATCGTGGTAGAGATGGCAGTGAAGCTATCGGTGACTTACAAACCTATTCTAATATCGATGCTGATAATTTTTCTGCAATTGGCGAATTGTGGATACAACACGAGCTACCCGCCCATGGATTAAGATTCAAATTAGGTCAAGTCGATGCAAATAATGAATTTGCGTATGTTGATCATGCTGTCGAGTTTATAAATTCTTCGATGGGGTTTAGTCCAACAGTTACTTATCTACCCACTTTTCCTGAGCCTCGATTATCACTCAATGCATTTTGGCACTCAGATACTATCGGGAGCTTTGGGTTTGGCGCGTATACCAACGAAGATAGAAGCTTTGAAATTCCTTTTGTTATTAGCCAATGGAAAAAACAATGGCCCGATCTTGAAGTAAGCCTCGGATACTGGTCACAGAAAGACGCATCAAAGTTCAATGATCCAAACGACAACACCGCGCAAAGTCTTGCTGAAAAAGGAACAGCTAAAGGCCTATACGCAACGCTTTCGGGTAATATCGAGCAAAGCTTTTTTACTTCAGACACAACAGGTTGGTTTATACAGCTTGGTAGCAGTGATCAGTCTTACTCTGAAATTACTAAACACATCGGTGCAGGATTAATGCTTTATGGCCTGGGTAAAGCTAATAATGACCTAGCAGGTGTTGGTCTGACTTATATCGAGACGAGCCCGCGATTAAGCTTTGAATATGCAGATAGCGAAACGGCGATTGAAGTATTCTATAAACGACAGCTAAGCGATAAATTTTCGTTGAAACCAGATTTACAAATAGTCCTTAATCCTGCCTCAGAGCCAAACATCGAAGATGCAATAGTCTTTACGCTCAGAGCTGAATTTGCTTTTGAATAACGATGGAATATACTTAACCGCATGAAATACCAAGACTCGCTTAAAACGCTGATGCTTATTTTTTGCTTGTTGTTCGCGCAACTCGGGCAGGCGTTCGCGTTTTCGTCGTTTGAGTCTAACAATCAGCACTGTGATATGCAGATGCAAGCAAACTCGGATAGTATGGAAAAGAACGACAGCAGCGCTACAATGGATTGCTGTGAGGACCAAGTTACTAACTGCTGTGGGATGTCTGATTGTCAGTGTAGCCAACTTACAACAAGCATTGCTGATATCTTACAAGCTGAACTGTTAGCTTTTGGCTCATTGAATAACCAACACATCGAGTTAGCTGCGCATCATGTTGCCAAGCGATACCCATCATTACCCAAACGCCCTCCAATTTTCATCTACTCATAAATAGCGATTCTGTCGCGATGATTGGCTGTTCATAAGCCAATGTGAATACCTTAAAGGCTTTAACATTTAAGGTGTCGTTTTTTGCTAGTCCCATGAGTAATGTTATGAACATTTTTTGCTGTTGTATGCGTTCTGCCCTTTTTTCCGAGCGCACAAAATGCTTCTTGTTATTATCAACTTTGGTACCTTTTTATGTCCAAAGTGAAAATCAGCCGCCGGTTTTAAGCCTCGAAAAAGCCATTACGCTCGCCCAAGAGAACGATCCTTGGCTTCATAAAAGTCATTTGCTTGAAGAGAAGTCACTGGTTTTGAGCCAAAGTGCAGATCAACTTGAAGATCCTGTTTTAAACGCAGGCATGCTCAACTTACCTAGTAATGGTTTTGACTTTGCGCAAGAGCCGATGACGCAATTAAAAATAGGCATTACACAGATGCTTCCGCGTGGTAATACCTTGAAGCTCGCTAAGCAAAAACTTGAGCTAACAGCGAGTCAACAACACTACATGCGCTTAGAGCGGAAGTTAAACCTTGTACTAAAAACGACTCAGCTATGGTTGGACGCCTATGAAAAGCAGGCAAGTCTAAGATTAATTGATGAAGCTCGTCCTTTGTTTGAGAAGCTTAATGATATTGTGAATGCTAGCTATAGTTCATTAAGTGGTGGAGCCGATCAACAAGCGATTGTCGGTGCAGAACTTGCCTTAATGAGGCTACAAGATCGCGCCGACACTTTAAACGCTCAGCAAGCAATGTCTCTTGCTAAGTTACAAGAGTTTCTGGCAATGCAAGGAGCAGAACAAGGTTCAAAACTATCATTCAAAGAAGCACAATATACCTTGCCAGCAAAGCTATCTTCTTTACATGACGCAAGTCACCACCAAGCTCAGCTCAATCTTGCAAGTAACTTATCTGAAAGACTAATCGAAGTGTTGAGCGAACATCCAAGGCTACAGATATTTGATCAATATATCGCTGTCAGCCAAGTTGACGAAGATATCGCCAAGCAGGGTTACAAGCCTCAATGGGGAGTCAACGCCAGTTACGCCTATCGTGATGATGCGCCTAATGGTGATAGTCGAGCAGATTTTTTGTCAGTGGGTGTGCAAATGAGTTTGCCGTTGTTTTCCTCTCAAAAACAAGAAGATCAGGTATCGGCAAGTGTGCTCAACACCGAATCCATACGCACTGATAAACGCCTGCAACTTCGAGCACTATTGACTGGGCTTCAAGCCGCACATAAGGACTACGCGGGTATTCAAAAGCGCAAAACTAACTTTGATAAGCGCATCATCCCTCATTTGTCTTTGCAATCTGAGCTAGCACTCAATGCCTACACCAATGACCAAGGCAATTTTTATTCTGTAGTGACGAGCAAAATAGAAGAGCTTGATACAAAAATCGAAAGAATAAAAATTGAAGTCGCTGAACAAAACGCCTTAGCCCAAATCAACTACTACCTTGCTGGAGAATCTTATGAGCAGTAATCAAAGCATGAAAATATGGCAGGTGTTATTGGGCGGAATATTCGCGGGTGCTTTATTAATGTTCTTAATGGTATCGTTTGTGCTCCCACCAGACTCCACGACAAAAGATACTGCGCTAAACGCCCAAAATAGCGATGAACCGCTTTATTGGGTTGCTCCTATGGACGCAAATTATCGCAGAGACGGCCCCGGAAAATCGCCGATGGGCATGGATTTAGTCCCTGTCTACGCAGATGATATTGAAGATGACTCACCAGGTACGGTCAAGATAGACCCTGTAGTCGTAAACAATATCGGCGTCAAAACAACGCTAGTTGTGGCTCGACCAAAAACGCAAACAATAAACGCTTTTGGAAAGGTTCATTATGCTCAAGATAGGGTCTTACATGTACACCCTAGAATAGAAGGCTGGGTTGAGCGTTTATACACGCGAACAGTCGGTGAATATATCGAAAAAGATGCCCCACTCTACGCGCTTTATTCACCTGAATTGGTTAACGCACAAGAAGAGTTAATCATTGCCTTAAATCAAAACAACCGCAACCTTATTCGCGCGGCAAAATCTAGGTTAGCTGCTTTAGAGATGCCCAATAAGCTAATTGAGCAAGTGGCAAAAGACAAGCAGGTCTTGCGCGAAGTTACCTTCTTTGCACAACAAAGCGGCTTTGTAACAGAACTGAAAATTCAAGAAGGGTTTTTCGTCAAACCTATCGACACTATGTTGGCGATTTCTCCGCTCGAAAAGGTATGGGTCATTGCCGATGTGTTCGCAAAAGATGCAAGCAAAATTGAAGTTGGCCAACCAGCCACTATTCAATCTGATTTTTTTGCAGGCGATATCATCACCAGTCAGGTTGACTATATCTACCCCAATTTAAACCCACAAAAAAATACGCTTCAAGTTCGCTTCTTGTTGGACAATCCTGACTTTACCTTAAAGCCACAAATGTTTGTCAATGTGGCAATCCAAACTGGCAACGACACTGATGATGTAAATAATACTGCTTTAATGGTGTTGAAAGACGCAGTCATTCAAACCGGTGAGCAAGATAGGGTAGTGCTCGTGTTGGGCGAAGGTAAATTTAAGTCAGTAGAAGTCCAACTGGGCAACTATTTTGGTGAGTATCTTGAAGTGTTGAGTGGTCTTTTAGAGGGTGACCGAGTCGTGAGTTCTGCCCAGTTTTTGTTGGATTCAGAAAGCAGTATCAATTCTGATTTCAAACGCATAGAAGCTCCAGAAAATAACGACGGTATGCAAGTACCCAGCATGCAAATGGACACCGAAGATAACGATGAAACCTTAAGTGCTTGGACAAATGCCGTCATCAACGAAGTGATGGCTGATGAACGTATGCTCAACCTGTCCCATGGGCCACTTGATGTCTTTAACATGATGGGCATGACAATGAACTTTATGGTGGCTGATAGCATTGATATGAGCACTTTACAGGAAGGTGCAAGCTTGCATATTCACGTCTTTCGAAATGATTCGGGCATGTTTGAAGTCATCGAATTACATGTGCTTGATGAGGCTGTCGATGTAGGTATGAATCATGAAATGGGTGATCACTCATGATTGAGGCTGTAATTAGATGGTCCATTAAAAACAGAGTTTTAGTCATTCTGCTCACTGTCATGCTTAGTGGTGCAGGCTTTTACTCGATTAAAAGCACCGCTGTAGATGCCATTCCCGACCTGTCTGATGTGCAAGTCATTGTCAAAACAAGCTATGCAGGACAAGCGCCGCAAGTGGTTGAAGACCAAGTAACCTATCCTCTTACCACCGCGCTTTTAGCCGTTCCTGGGGCTAAAACAGTCAGAGGTTTTTCGTTTTTTGGTGACTCGTATGTCTATGTGATTTTTGAAGACGGCACCGACCTGTATTGGGCGAGGAGCCGGGTGCTCGAATACTTATCACAAGTAAGTGCTAGCTTACCAGATGGCGTCAATCCACAGCTGGGCCCTGATGCAACCGGTGTGGGCTGGGTTTACATGTATGCGCTTGATGACCGCAGTGGGAAGCGCAACTTAAGTGAGCTACGAAGCCTACAAGATTGGTTTTTAAAGTTTGAATTGCAGACCGTTGAAGGCGTATCCGAAATCGCAACGGTGGGAGGCATGGTCAAACAATATCAGGTAATTGTCGACCCGATAAAGCTTCAAGCCTTTGGTGTGCCATTGTCACATGTTCAAACTGCGATTCAACGAGGCAATCAAGAGTTAGGCGCTTCGGTAATTGAAATGGCTGAAGCTGAATATATGATCCGCACCAGTGGCTATATCGAAAATATCAGTCAACTTGAGAATATTCCTATTGGCGTCTCTTCGACGAATACTGCAAAGCATGCAGATAACCAAAATAACCAAAGCTCAACACCTTTACTACTCAAAGACATTGCAGACATTCGTCTCGGTCCGCAAATGAGAAGAGGAGTGGCTGAGCTAAATGGTGAGGGAGAAACGGTCGGCGGTATCGTTGTGATGCGAGCTGGCGAAAACGCACAAGACACGATTAAACGGGTACAGGAAAAGCTCGCTAACTTGCAAAAAGGCTTACCAGAGGGTGTTGAAGTGGTCACTGTGTACGACCGTTCAACACTGATCAATGCCGCAGTGGATAATTTGAATAGCAAAATACTGATGGAGTTTGCCATCGTTGCCTTGGTCTGCGTGTTGTTTTTGTTTCATGTGCGATCAGCATTAGTGGCTATTATCAGTTTGCCGATAGGCATTTTAATTGCCTTTATCATCATGAAATTACAAGGTATCAATGCCAATATCATGTCCTTGGGCGGGATAGCGATTGCGATTGGCGCTATGATAGACGGTGCAATCGTACTCGTTGAGAATATGCATAAACACCTTCAGCGCGCTGAAGAAAATGATACAAACCGATGGGA
The DNA here is from genome assembly GCF_003203515.1 of Glaciecola sp. KUL10. Classification (GTDB taxonomy): domain Bacteria; phylum Pseudomonadota; class Gammaproteobacteria; order Enterobacterales; family Alteromonadaceae; genus Glaciecola. The sequence goes on from NZ_BGNG01000004.1 coordinate 182,239, forward strand.
GTTGGTTGCCAAGTCAGCCAGTGAAGTGGGCCCATCTTTGTTTTTTAGCTTGTTGATTATTACCGTTAGCTTTTTACCCGTTTTCACTTTAGAAGCGCAAGAGGGCAAGCTGTTTGCGCCACTTGCTTATACTAAAACCTATGCCATGGCGGCTGCGGCATTATTAGCAATTACCTTAGTGCCTGTTTTAATGGGGTATTTTGTGAAAGGCAAAATATTGGCTGAAGATAAAAATCCTCTAAACAAAGCGTTGATTGCGCTATATAAGCCAGCGCTTAGGCTTGTACTGCGTTTTCCAAAAACAACCGTATTAATAAGTATTCTATTACTTGCGCTTACCCTAATACCCGCTTCAAAAATAGGCAGTGAATTTATTCCACCCTTGGACGAGGGTGATTTGATGTATATGCCAACAACTTATGCCAGTGTATCGGTGGGCAAGGCAAGAGAAATCCTCCAACAAACCAACAAGCTCATTAAAACAGTGCCCGAAGTGCAAACCGTGTTCGGCAAAGTGGGTAGAGCAGAAACAGCAACCGATCCCGCGCCTTTGACCATGATCGAAACCTTTATTCAGCTCAAACCAAGATCAGAATGGCGAGAAGGCGTTAGCACAGACAGTTTGATAAAAGAATTTGATGCGCTTGTTGATTTTCCGGGTTTAACCAACGCTTGGGTAATGCCTATCAAAACGCGTATTGATATGCTTTCTACGGGTATCAAAACACCGCTTGGCCTTAAGATTGCGGGTTCCGATTTAAACGAAATTCAGTCTATAGGCAAACAAATCGAACAAGCGCTATCCTCGTTAGAAGGCACTGCATCGGTTTATGCTGAGCGCGTAGCCGATGGTCGCTATCTCAATATCGACATTGATAGGCAAAAAGCAGCCCGCTTCGGTCTATCGATTGCTGATATACAAACATTTATTGCAAGTGCAGTAGGCGGTGTCAATATGAGTAAAAGTGTAGAACGTTTAGAGCGCTACCCTATTCAACTGCGTTTTGAGCAAACGTATCGAGATTCGCCTCAAGCTTTGTCCGATTTGCCAATGACGACTCAAGGCGGTGCATACATAAGTTTGGGAGATGTTGCTGATATCAGTATTAGCGAAGGCCCAGCAGGTATCAAAAGTGAAAATGCAAGACCCAATGCGTGGGTGTACATCGATATCAATGATGTCGATATCGCCGAATATGTCTCTGCTGCCAGTAACCGTATCGATCAACAAATCAAGCTACCTGCTGGTTATTCGATCACTTGGAGCGGTCAGTATGAATATATGCAGCGCGCGCAAGAAAAGCTCACCTATGTACTGCCACTCACACTAGGTATCATCGTTTTGCTGCTGTATATGAATTTTAAAAGTCTTGCTCACGTACTCATGATTTTAGGTACTGTTCCATTTTCTTTGTTAGGCGGCGTTGTATTTATCTACTTGCTTGACTTTAATTTTTCAGTCGCCGTTGCGGTAGGTTTTATTGCTCTGGCAGGTGTTGCAGTAGAAATCGGTATCATCATGTTGAGCTATTTGGACACAAAATTTGAAGCACTAAAGCGAAGTGGAGATACAGATATAAACTCGTTAATTGATACCGTGACTAGCGCAGCACTCTTGAGAATCAGGCCAGTCATGATGACATCAACATCCATTATATTTGGACTCATACCCGTCATCTATTCAAGCGGCGCAGGCTCTGAAGTAATGAGCCGAATAGCCGCGCCTTTAGTCGGCGGGATGGTGAGTGCGTTGATACTCAGTTTATTGGTATTGCCTGCGGTTTATTATTTGTGGAGGCGGTGGCAGATTTGAGATGTGTTTTTGAACAGAGCCTTAGGCTCTGCTGCAGGAACAGCCGCACTTTTTGTAACAGCTCTAGTTTTAGCAAGTTTTCCTGCGAGTGAGAACCCACTTGGCATAAAAACAATATTATATGAAGAAATAGTTAATAAGCGTCTTGGCTGAGCAGTTTAGCTAAAACAAAATCAGAAATAGCTTATTTAGCCCTTTGTATCCTCAAATCTAAAACACGATATCAAAAACAAGCGTCACATTTTAATTAGTCTCACGGGGCCTAATAAACCGGAAGACTGTAGCTTTTGTTTTTCAATATCCCTGAAAAAATTGAATCCGGTAAATGTAACGCGTTCGCTTTTAGGGGGAGCTTCATCTGCCACTAACCAGGGCACAGTATCTCCCGTCATCTTATAGCCACTAGTGTCGGGTAAAGATTCATCGCCGATTAGTCGGTTAACCCAAGTATTGGTTACCGCTATTGAGATCTGGTTAGCGCCTGGTTTCAGTGCAGAGCGGATATTGACTGCAAAAGGTGGTTTCCATAGTGTTTTTAGCTTTTGTCCATTAACGCTGAGTTCGGCAATTTGCTGAACTTCACCCAAGTCTAGGTATATCGGTTTCTGGGTTTGTAGATCATTGGCGTTCACATGAATGCTTTTCGTGTAATGCGCTGTGCCAGAGTAATGCTTCACTCCGTAAAGAGAATGATCTTTCCAGTTTATCAAACGCGGAAACTCAATTATTCCTGGTCCAGCATACTTAGGATTAAATTCAACAGTCCAGCTACCACTTATGACCTCAGTCTTGCTCATTGAATCATCGAGACTGTTAATTAGCACGTCTTTCACTAATTGAGAATGATTACCCGTATATTGTGGTATCTGCGTGTCGCGACGAATCAAGATAAAGCGGCTACCGTATGGTTCTATGCTTAGCTTGCCGCGCAATCGATGATGATAGTTTAGATTTGGGTTGGCTCTCGTTTCTGCACCGCTTTTGGAATTTGTGCCTTCAATCGTATCGAGTCTCTCAATAGTCCCATCATCAATGTTCCATATTTCGGCGATGCCGTTACCATCTCGCATATCAATTTCGATGTGTTGTAGTACAGCTTGGTCGTTATGAAAAAAATATAGGGTGTTTTCACCAATGCGTCGTTTAGCGAAGTGCTTAACAGGCTGGTCATCGATATACAAATCTGGCTGAATATTCAATTGCGCTATCGTGTCTATTAATGGAAGACTGCTCATGGTGCCTTTTTTATAGCTGCGTATGGTATTGCTTGAATTGCCCCACAATTTGTTGGCTAGGGATTCAAATGCTTTTCTGTCTTCCCATTCGCTGTAACCAATCACATGTTGAGGTTTTTCGCCCACGATAGTCGCGCCAGCAGCCAGTAATTTTTCGATTTGTGTGAGTGTCTTAAAATGAAGATAATCCGTTCTGCTAAGTATAAGCGCTCGATAGCGTGTGCCCTCTGGTAGCACCAAATAGCCATTGTCTACACTTAGCCTATTGATCAAAACATCGGTATTGACATGATCAAAATTAAAGCCTTCTGGAACATATTCGCGCTTGGTGACTCTCAATGGGGCAATGTCCCCAAGGTGGACAAGAAAATCCGAATCAGGCACGCCTTGTTGTAAAAGGTATGAGCCTCGAGCCAAATAATCAAACCACTCAACCGCACCGTTTTTCCACCACGTCTGTGTTCTATCAATATGCGAGCCTATAGAGTCCATAGTCATACCCGGCTTTATATTGTTATTGGGTTGATGTGCAAAGCGATGAAACATGGTCTCATTGATGCCTCGAGCCCACATATTGTCTCCATGATGTTTATAAAAGTATGGATGCCCGTACCAATTTACCAAGGTCGATGTAAAGGCTTCGGCCGATACGATGTTTTTACCATAAATATGCGCTGACGAAATCGCAGCTTCAATGCGGCCGTGATAATACTGTTCACCGTAATAGGGCGCTTTCACCCAAAACTCGCCCATCATCCGATCGGCTTTGCCCCCTGCAGCAAGTTCGTCAAAGGGCCCCCAACCATAGGGTTCGATATATGATTCTAGGCCATATTGATTGGCTAAGCGGGTAAATTCTCCATAGTAGTTTTCTACCATAAGATCCGATAAATGTTGTCTAAATTCTTGCAGCACTGCGCCAGTGTGTTCAGGAGACTCGATAACTCGCCCTGTCATTGTCGGTAGCCAAGGTATAAAGTCGTAGTCAAATTTGTCTGTAAAGCTCTGCTCGATGCCACTTGTCCAGTTTTGTCCTCCTACCTCGTAGCTATCAATCTCGGTGGTTTTTATACTATTGATATTGAGTGCTTTGGTCTTAATGACTAGCTTGCCGACATATTGATCAAAATGAAAGGCCAGTGCTTTCGGATCAAATTTGTCTACTTCTAAGCCTTCACCTTCAAAGGTTGCTGGCACGTTAAATGCCCCTGTACTTGTGTAACCAAAGCGTAAAACTCGCCAGTTTCCTTCAGGTAATCTAATGCCGTCTTTAGGCAAGTCTCCACGGTTTAATACTAAGACATTATCAAATTTTGTGATCGCTTCACTTGGTAATTGAGGAGCTAAACTCAAGCGGCCTCGCTCCATCGCGTTTAAAGAAAACCAGTCATTAAATCTAGGAATAGACCACATATCAAAGCGCTTTAAGGTAATCGGTTTGGTAAACACAATTCTAAAAAATTTAGCTTCATACCCATCTGTGGCATGATCAACTAATTGTGGGCTAAATGCCCATAATCGAGCGCCTGGACGCGGGCGACGAAGCTTTTCAACTACGGTAGTAAAGTTGACTCCGTCATTAGATATCTGAAGTGATGCTTCACCATGTCGGTTTGGCGTTTCGATATGAAGACTGCGTAATTTGCCCGCTCGTACTAGCTCAAATTGAACCCAGTAGTTTTCTTCTTCATTTTTCGTAAAGCTGACAGTGGTATCCCAGTCCTTATCCGTTAGCAAACTTGGATTCAAGGATGGGTCAGAGAAACTCACCTTCGCATTTGAGAAAGGATTGTGTTGATTGTAAGTGTTTTCAGGAAGTGCAATAAGGGCAATATCACGATAAAACCCTTGATAATATCCGGGCTGAGGAGGAAGGTAATTTTGGCCACCAGATACCGTCTGTTCAGACCAAGTAATCCGTTTCATAGACATTTCTGGAGTGACCCACGGACCGCCACTTGAGGTCCAACCATCGGCATTATGGAGACCAAATTCGATATTGTTTTTTTCGGCTTCGGCCGCGGCATGCACAAGGTGATCAAAAAATTCGTCGGTTCCAAAACGTATCGGGCCGCGCGAAGAAAAAGGGAAATTTCTGCGATGTATATGAAAAAATATAGCACCGCCAATGCCGGCCTCACTCATTGCCTTAAAGTCGCCAGTAAACCCCGACTTGTTGAGATTTCCATTCATTGCATGCATCCAAGTTTTCGGCTGGTAGTTTTGTGGAGGTTGCGAAAATATTTGAGGGTCTAATGTGTCAGCGCTTGCTTTTACAACTACACCTAGTGCACTCAAACAAAGCGTTAGGAATATCGAATACGAGGTAACATTGTTCATTAATCTGTCTTTAACATTCATTCGTTGCGTTCATCCAGTTGTTTTTATGAATACGCACGTTTGAGATGTTTTTTGAGGAGGTGTGCGAACATGATTGTAAATGCAATATTGTGATTATTTTTGAAAAAATGTAAAGTTAAATTATTAGATATTAAGGGTTTGTAATAAGTTGAACTTAACGTAATTTTAGGTTCACTAGAGGTGTAAGTAAACTACACAAAATAAATTGGTGGCAAGGACGCAATTGTCGGAAGCTACAAACAAATACACGTATCAACGTCACCGACCAGAGCAAATAGTGCTGTATCAATTGGGCGCGGTCACCGCAATGTCATTGTACCTTGTCCGTATGCCTGATCCATTACTCTGGGGAGTACTAGTTGCTATGCTTAATTTCATACCATATGTCGGAATGATGATTGGTATGTGTGTACTAGCACTCGCAGCAACAGTCGAATTTGGATTTACGCTGAACATTTTAATTCCGCTAGCATGCTATGCAGGTTTGAACTTGTTAGATACGCATTTTTTGAATTGAAGATTGGCCGAAAATAGGTAGACCTTGTTGAAGCAATAGAATAAAAAGCGCACAAAAACCTGCGCGCTTATTCTGTGAACATTGACGTCATCGATTCTTATAAATTGTCGAGAATCTCAGGAAGCGTGTCTAAGTTAATGTGCTCAATTACCACATCAGGCGTTACTGGGCCGGCGTCAGTATCGCCGGAAGGTCGAATAATATGCGCCTTTGGAAAGCCCACTTGAATACCTGTATTATTCAGGGTAAATGTTTCCATCGATGCATAAGTTGTTGCAAAGTCGACACTGGGTTGCCCAATCACCTTACCAAAACCATAATCTTTGACAATCGCGGCAAGTGAAACAGCGTTTGAATAACTTGTGCGATCAATCAAAACAAAAATATCACCTTCAAATTGTTTGTCTTTTCTAGGCAGCGCTTTATCCATGTTAAACTCGAATACTGTTCCTGCAGGATTAGATTCATAGGCCTGTGCTAGTTTGAGCGATACTGCATTGTCGCCGTTAGGGTTTGCATCTATTCTTGATTGATTAGCGTGCTTGGCATGCACAGATGAACGAATAAGAAACGTAGACGTAAACTTGAACGGTTGATTTGCAAACCAAGCAATCAGCGGGTCGCTAAAAGAATTGGTGCCACCTGGGTTATTGCGCACATCAATCACTAATGCTTTTGCCCCCTTTTCTATAAAAGACTCAAACGCGCTATCAATAAATGCAACAAAGTCAGTATTGTTCCACACATCGGCAGGATCTTCAGCATTGTAAAATGGGCCCGGTTTTAAATAGGCAACTGAGCTTGATAAAAACGTAAATTCTCGCAGTTTCTCAGTATTTTCATCTTGTTGTTTGTTTTCTAGATTGCTTGCTAAAGTGTTTGCGGCATCGATCCTATTCTGTAACTCTTTACGAGTTAAGTGCTTAACATCAAGCATCCTAGATTTTTCATCGTTTACTACGCAGATTGTAGTTGCCTCACGAACAGCACCTTGCTGTAGGTCTTGCAACCACAAATATTTTGGCAACATAAATTCAAGTAGCGATGCGGCAATATCGGATGTATCTGATGAGATGTGTTGCCTCAAAGCCTTAAAAACGGCATCGACGTTTTTGCCGTTTATGTGGGTAATTTGAGTATCTTTCTTAAGCCCATGTGACGAATAATCTTCCGATACAAACCATTTATCGTTTTTAATCCGTACATAAATTGGAAAAGCAGTACCACCTTGCTCGCGGTATTCAGTATATTCTGCGTCTGGAAAAGGAATATATGCGTGGGCAATATTGCCGAAAGCGACAAATTGTTGAAATAAGATTTGTGCTTGAATAGGGCTTAGTGGCTCGCTAAGCTGTTTTTTTATTTCTGCATATTTTGTATCGTACTGCGCTTTGCTTACATTAGCGAATAAGTTGATATGCGAGGCTTTGAGGTCAGTATAAAGCTGTGTAAAATCTGCTTGGAGCTTATCTGACTGTATTTTGTTTGCTTGTAGATACCCAGATTGTTGTTCGTTAGCAAACGATATTGTACTTGAGAGTGCAAATAACATCACAAAAAATAGTGTTTTCATAAAGAACCTTATTGATGATTGCTAGAGCACAAAGCTTTTCATAAGCCGCTGAAAATTAACATGTTTGAAAGCTCTTTTTAAGCTGACAAAAACCTGACACAATACAAATAAAAGAGTAATTGATGAGTCATCTGTCAACAACCAACCACACTGCTTTCAACGAGACTGCTGTGCATTTTGGCGATTGGACATTTAACTATAGTGAAAATTCGCTGGTTAATACTAGCACCAGCAGCATTCAAAGGCTTGAACCAAAAATAGCAGATTTGCTCAATGTTTTTCTCCTTTCCAACGGCGAGGTTTTGTCACGCGACTACCTTATTGCTGAACTATGGCCAAATACCATTGTGGGTGAAGACACCTTAGCAAGGACGGTATCGAGATTACGTTCAGAATTGTCAGATTCTGCAAGTGCCCCCAAATTTATCGAAACCATTCCTAAAAAAGGCTATCGATTTATTGAAAAGGTGAAACCTGCGGGCATGCCAAACAAAACAACAATTTCAGTGGTGAAAATTGTAGGTGTGCCAATGGCCATTTTAATTTTGTTATTGATCGCTTGGTTGTTAATTCCCAACTCCGAAAGTGACCAAATCCAAGAACAATTATCGAGAGCTGATAGTTTGTATATGCAATTTGATGAACAAAGCAACGAAGCGGCGATTGCTCTATATGAACAAGTATTATTAATAGACGACGACAACGCTCGCGCTAATGCTGGCGTTGCCAATGCAATTGTACAGCGCCTTGTGCGTTGGCCATCAGCAGAATATAGCGTAGACAACTCTGGCGTGTCGTTAACTAAGGCGTTAGCATCTGGTCAGTTATCGACCCCGCAAGCTAAACTTATGCTTGAACGAGCAAAGTTGATTGCCGAAAAAGCCGTTAGGCAATCACCTGAAGATGTACACGCGCTAAAGTCACTCGGCTTCGTATATTCCGCCCAAGGACAAATTAACCAAGCGATAGAGCAATATCGCCGTGCCATTAACATAGACTCCAACGCTTGGCGCTCACTTATTAACTTAGGCGAACTATACTCACTCAATAATGAAAAGGAAAACTCCCTTAATACGTTTATTGACGCTTACCAAGCTATGCAAATTAAGTTTTCAGAAGAGCCACAACACATTGGCCCATGGCAACCTGAACTAGGCAAAATCATTGCGTCTTCTTATGTAGAATTAGGAGATGAAGAAAACGCGCAACGTTGGGCAGAAAAAGTATTAACCCTAGTGCCTTTTGAACGTGAGGCGTCTACTATACTTGTAGAATCTTTGAGAAGAAGTGGGAAACAAAGCGAGTCACAGAAACTTTGTAACGCATACGCAGCTAAGCTTGCGCCGTTGAAAGTATGTGCCGAATAGCAAGTACGCTAGAATCAAATTGTACAAGGTTATTAGTTACAGCTACAAGAGGTGAATTGCAATCGATACTATTCACCACAATTGGCCTATATTTCTTATTTAAAGTCATTTCAGACTTGGTTCATGGTGCAGTTTCGCTATGTTTATCAGCGATTCAGTTTTTGATAACCCAAGCGTTCAACACTACTATAAAGCATCTATAAAATGAAACGCAGCTTCATATACAAAAGCATCCTAGCTCTTTTCAAATTACAAACACAATCTGATAAAAACTAGCAAGTAGTAGGCAAATTTCCAAGCAACCCAAATAATTCCCTTTGGCCTGAATAATAATCTACCGTCAAAAGGTCTCATTAAATATTCAAAGCCTGCATTGGGAGATAAATATGAGAATAAAACAACTTGGACACCCCATTCTTCGGACCGAATCAGTTGCTGTACCGGTTGAAAAAATCACCTCTGATGATGTGCAGCTCACCCTTCAATTCATGAAAGACACTTTAAATGGCATAAAGGCGATTTCTGATGAAAATGGAAATGCTTTGTCTGCGCCACAGGTCGGGCATGCTATCAGAGCGATTATGCTACGAATTGATGGTGTCTTTACCCCCATGATTAATCCAACTTTTACGCGAATGTCTGATGAAATGTTCGAATTTGAAGAAGAGTGTTTCAGTTTGTACAACGTGCGCGCAAAAGTATTGCGTTATCAAGAAGTCGACGTTCATTATTACGATGACAAGGGTTTGGAATTTACAAAAACATTGACTGGTGAATTTGCAGGACTTGTTCAACACGAAGTAGATCATTTAAATGGCGTGTTTTTTCTGGATAGGGTCGACGACAAGGAAAGCTTGACCACGGTCGACTATATTTTAAATGATAATCCTGAGCGCTTAAAGACGGTTAAACAGATGATGGCGTATATGGCAGGATGAGATGAATTGATAAGCCAAAACGATGGGCTTTGTGAGGGCCTACAATCTATGGATATCTAACGGTTTAGTCGTCTAATAGATTCAAATAAAACAAAATTCAGTCGATACAAGGGCTCATCAATAAGATGGGAAAAATGTGTTTTCAACTAATAAATATACAGCCGGACTTGTAAGAAAAACTGCAATTATTGCTACTACATTGGGCATGGTAGGCGCTTTAACAATGTATGTGTTTGGCAATCAGGCTGCGGAGCTTAGCTGGATTGCGTTAGCAGGCAATATTATTTTATTGACCATGTTGTGTTTTATTTTGTGTTGTCCAAATTATAAACATAATGCCTTTATCCTAATTTTTAGCATATCCTTTGCGATTCTGTTCATGGCGATTTTTTCAGGCGGCGTTTACAGTCGCATGTCGGTGCTTATCCCTATTCTTCCGATAATGATGTGCTTACTTTTGCAAAAGCGGCAGGCAATTGTGCTAACGGCTATATTGGTCACTACTTGCCTTTCAATGACTATTTTTCGAGATAGCATCCCTAACTTCAGTAATCTAGAAGTCGGAGAGCAAGAGTTATTTGTAAAAACGCTTTGGTTAGTAATGGCTCAAATTTTAGCCTTGTTTTTTGCGTTAGCATTCGTAGATATCAACTCAAAACTAACTATCAAGTTGGAGGCTTCCGGTACTTCAGAAATGCAGGGAAAACTAATTGATAAATCAGCGATTTTTAAATACGCAGAATTGAGTTTATTGAAAATAGCAAATAGTGGTCACTCTGACAGACTAATAACGTTTATGCTTGTTGAGTCGAATACCTCGGCCGAACAACAAACACTGTTTAGCAATGAAGCAATATTAAAACATATCGGAAAGGCTATTCAGCGTTTATCGAAAAGTGAGACAGACCTTATTGGGGAATTGACGGAACACAGATTGTTAGTTTGTTTACATCATTCAAGGAGTAATCAAGCGAGTGATAGGGCGAACCAAATCATTGATACTATTAGGCGCAAGGCCCCTATACCGGATTTAACGGTAAACATCGGTTACATAAGTGTAGACCATAAGGTTTCGGTCGATTTCAGCAGTTTGCTCTCAATCACCGAAATTGCATTGAACAAAGCTAAAGAGCAAGGAGTTAACACTTTTGTCGATTACGCTAAGATCAAAAAGTAAGCGTCTAAACAGTCTTTCTAAAACATTAAAATAAATTAACACAAGCCTACAAAGCTTTTATTTTAGTATAGCCGTATTGGTTATTGTCAAAAGTAAGATTAATGAAAAGTAGGCCTCATGCAAGATTCAACAAACGAACAAGCAACATATAATAAAAAAGTGCCGTGGTTGGTGCATGCGATTGTGTCGGTCATTATATTGGCAGTGGCGTTTGGCGTCATTTCTATGATGTTTTCGAGTAAGCCAGAGGCTAAACGATGGGGAGGTAGTCGTTCTGCACCCAGCGTGGCTGTCGAAGTGACTAACTTACAATCCGAAAACTATGAAATTTGGATAGAGTCTTACGGTACAGCCGAACCGCTGACACAAACCAACCTTGTCAGTGATGTTAGTGGAAGAGTGATCTCTGTCGAGCCAAAGATTCGAGCAGGTGAAGCCTTTAGAGAAGGTGATTTGCTGGTCAAAATCGATGATCGCGATTTTAAAATACAGTTAGACATAGCTGAATCTGCCGCGGCTGATGCAAACTTACGATATCTGCAAGAAGTAGCTGAAGCAGAACTCGCTGCTCAGCAATGGAACAAGCCGCCTGAAAGCGAAGCCGCGAGATTACTAGCATTAAGAGAGCCGCAGGTAGCTGCCGCAAAAGCTGCGCTTAATGCTGCACAAGCAAGGGTCGAACAGGCAAAGTTAAATCTAGCCAGGACAGAAATACGCGCACCTTTTGACGGCAAAGTACTGCGACAAATGGTGGATGTCGGCCAAGTTGTTTCACCTAGTCAATCCATTGCTGAAATCTACAGCACTGATGAGATAGAGGTGCGACTGCCTATCAAAATTGCTGACTTAGAAAATTTAGTGCTTCCAGAGTCGCTTGATGCTCAGGCTGGTTCTAGTATGATCGCGGCTGCACCTGCCGTGAGGTTTAGCAGTAAAATAGGCGGTAAAAATTACCTTTGGGACGGACAAATTGTAAGAAGTGAAGGCGCATTTGATCCAGCAACAAGAATGCTTTACGTAGTGGCGAGTATCAATAATCCTTTTATCGCAAACGAGAAACGCCCAGCTATTCGCGTAGGTCAGTTTTTACAGGCTGAAGTACAAGGTCAAACGCTCAGTAATGTTTATGTCATCCCTCGTAGAGCAGTATCGCAAGATAATGTGATTAGCATTGCATCTGAAGGTTTTCTAAAGAAATACGCAATCGATCCCCTATGGACGGATAGCAGAAATGTCATTGTGTCTGCATCAAGCTCGGATGCAAACGGCACGCAGTTGTTAGCTCAAAACGATAAACTGATTCTTACTCCAACGGCTAACATTGTTAATGGTACACGCGTAAAAGCACTTGGTGAAGCTGATGAAAGGCCATCGCGAGGCAGGCCTGAAAGAGTCAGCCAAGCTGAAGAAAAATCAAAAGAAGCTAGCATTAAACAGACTGACAGTTCAGAAACAATAGCAGCTAACAATAAAACTGCATCGAGCGCTAATGTCAGCGCTTCTCAACCATAGGGGTCAGAATAATGATTGCATGGTTTGCTAAAAACGACGTCGCTGCCAATATTTTATTGTGCGTAATTATGATTTCAGGCTTGTATGTGGTGATGAATAAAATCCCCGTGGATTTATTCCCTGCTATCGAGCAGCGCAGTGTACAAGTATCAATGAGTCTACCGGGTGCATCTCCTCAGGAAGTTGAAGAGGGCATTTCAATAAGAATAGAAGAAGCTGTTCAGGATCTTGAGGGAATTCGCGAGATTACTTCGCGCAGTAATGAAGGTAGCGCCTCAGTTACTATTCAAGTTGAAGAAGGCTTTGATGTTAGGCAGATGCTTGATGATGTAAAAATCAGAGTGGATGCAATTAGTAACTTCCCTGTAGATGCTGAAAACCTGTTAATACAAGTTCCTCAATGGCGACGCGATGCAATAGGCGTGATGATTTATGGCGAATATGATGCCGTCACACTGCGACGCTTTGCCGATGATATACGCGATGAAATATCTGCCTTACCAGCGGTTTCGCAAGTCGAAATCAGTAACACCTTACCTTTTGAAATTTCGATTGAAATTCCTGAGATGATACTTCGCCAATACGACTTAACGCTTGAGCAAGTATCTGGAATTTTGCGCCAAAATTCGACCGATGTTTCCGCCGGTAATTTAAAAACAGAAGGTGGTGACATCTTTATTCGTAGCAGAGGCCAAGCTTATCGTGCAACAGAGTTTGCTGATATTCCGGTTATCACAACCCAAGACGGCACCATGATTAAGTTAGGTGATATCGCGACGATCAAAGATGGCTTTGAAGAAACACCGCTTCGAATGCGCTTTAATGGTGTACCAACGGTTGAAATTGAAGTCTTTCGCACCGGCGATGAAAGCATTGTTGAAGTGACAGAAGCGGTTAGACAATATATCGAACAAAAACAAAGTCAAATGCCGCAAGGCATGACAATCGATTACTGGCGGGATCGCAGTGAGCCGATTAAAGCTAGGTTGGAAACACTGACCAAAAGCGCCTGGCAAGGTGCATTGTTGGTCATCATTTTACTGGCTTTGTTTTTAAGGCCGTCAGTGGCTTTTTGGGTTTGCCTTGGCATTCCGATGACATTTATGGGCGCGTTTTTGTTTATGCCTTTATTTGATGTCAGTTTAAATCTAATGTCCTTATTTGCGTTTATTTTGGTACTGGGGATCGTGGTTGATGATGCAATTGTTACTGGAGAAAACGTATATTCCCACCTTCAGCGCGGAGAAGATCCGTTGCAAGCTGCGATTAAAGGTACACAAGAAGTTGCGGTGCCGGTTACCTTCGGAATACTAACCACAGCGGCTGCGTTTTTACCCTTAGCTTTTCAAACAGGACGCGGAAGTTGGTATGCTGCGATCCCCTTTGTGATTATTCCCGTGTTGTTGTTTTCTTTGATTGAATCAAAGTTCATTTTGCCTGCTCATTTGAAACGCGTGAAGCCAAGGTTACCTGGCCAAAAGCCGTCTAAGTTTTCAATGGTTCAACAGAAAATAGCGACATCGCTTGAACGTATGATCGAGCGTTTTTATCAACCTGCGTTGGCACAAGCGATGCGCTGGCGATACGCAACATGGGTTGCCATGTTCGCCGCGCTATTGATCATCATTGGTGCTATTGCATCGGGACAAACCAAGTTTATTTTCTTCCCTCGTGTGCAAAGTGAAGTGGCAACTGCGAATGTTGTGATGCCAGCAGGTACGGCGTTTGAAAGCACTGATCGTATTGTCGCAGCCATGACTGTCCACGCTAAGTCGCTTCAAGAAAAATATCGTGACACGGATACCGGTGAATCAGTGGTCAGAAACATCTATTCAATTAGCGGCGGACGCAATTCAACAACGGGTCGTGTGCAGATAGATTTAATTCCACCAGAATCACGCCCGATTGATGTCAGTACACGCGAGATAGTTAACGAGTGGCGACAGTTAGTCGGTCAAGTAGCTGGGGCAGAGCAACTTAACTACCGCGCAGAAATTGGCGGTTGGGGTGGCTCACCTATCGATATTGAACTCAAAGGTCGAGACGTTGACGCCTTGAGTGAATTAGGCGAAAAACTCAAAGACCAATTAAGGGGCTATGCTGCGGTTTCAGATATTGAAGATTCGCTATCTGATGGTAAAGAAGAGCTCCAACTTGAGTTAAAACCCGAAGCTAGATTACTTGGACTAGACTTAAATACTGTCGCACGACAAGTACGTCAAGCAGTGTTTGGGTTTGAAGTGCAGCGCGTTCAACGTGGCCGCGAAGAAGTCAGAGTGATGGTGCGTTATCCGCTTGAAGCAAGGCAATCTATCGAAACGCTAGAGCAGATGATGATCAGAATTGGACCTAATCAAGAAGTGCCGCTTTGGCAAGTCGCTGATGTATTTCCTGGGCTCAGTCCAAATACAATCTTGCGTGTCGATCGCCAGCGCACACTGACCGTCTCAGCAGATTTTGACAAAGAGGGGGGCAATTTATCCTTGGTTCAAGAAGAAGTCGGTCGTTGGTTATCAGACGAAATAGCAGCCTATCCGGGCACTTATTTTGAAATGGCGGGCGAAGCCAGAGATCAGCAAGAGTCTTCGCAAGGCTTATTAGTCGGTTCGGCTGCGCTAGCGATTCTTATTTATATCTTATTGGCCATTCCTTTTAAGTCTTACTCGCAACCGATCATTGTCATGTCGGTAATACCATTTGGCTTGGTGGGAGCGGTGATTGGGCATTGGATAATGGGCATGGATCTCACGCTACTTAGTTTTATGGGAATGCTTGCTTTGTCGGGTGTTGTGGTTAACGACTCGCTGGTATTGGTTGACTACGTTAATCAAAAACGCAAGCAAGGCGTCAGCCTGAAAGAGGCAGTATATAACGCTGGTGGACGTCGTTTCAGACCAGTTTTACTCACTTCCTTAACGACCTTTGCGGGATTGATGCCTTTGCTTTTTGAAAAATCAACACAAGCACAGTTTCTAATTCCAATGGCAGTCAGCCTTGGCTTCGGTATCCTGTTTGCGACCTTAATTACTTTGTTTATAGTGCCGGTAAATTACTTGATACTCGAAGATATCAAAGCTTACCTTAGGCGCTACAAATCAGATATGAAAGGGTTGATAAAAGCGAAGTCTACTTCGTAGTTTGCTAATGCAGCGAAGTTAATAAATGGCGTTACTAAAAAAGCCTAGCATTTGCTAGGCTTTGTTTTAGATAAAAGTACACCTTAAACGGTGTAATCAGACCCATCAGGGCAAGTAAACGTTCTTTGAGTAGCTTGCTCAATCTGCACGTCTAGGATGCAGTTAGTTCTTCCCTGCTTTTCTTTTGCACACTGCGCTAGCATGATTTCTGCATGCAAACCATTTTCGCATAATACGATCGCTTCAGGTGTTTCTTTATGGCCGCTAAGCGCTACAAACTGCTTAGGGTGTTCTAGTCCACAATGTGACCCGTCTTCAAAAAAGGCCATTAAATGTCTGAAGTACACTACATACTGCTTAACGTTTTTGTGTGATCCCGATTGCAGAGGAAAACGCTGGTCTAGCATTTCCATAATCGTTTCGTCATTGTCAAACAGGTTTTGTGCACTCGTCCAACGAGTAGCCGCGACTTGCATGACCTGTGCGTTAGCAATTGTATTGGCTTCTACGTTAAGCTTACTGGCGTTAAATGCTGGCATGTTCATGTCAAATTCTCCAAGGCGTTTTATAAGTCTTTTGCCCAACTGGGCTAGTGATACTTGTTATGCTTAATTGCATGATTAGATACTAGCGTATAAATTTGACAAATTTCACAAAAGAAATTTCACAATGTAAATTTTACAAAACTTACGGCCTTGGTCTTAATTTTAAACCTTAAGTCCAAACAGCACTCGAGTGCCTTTTGAATACTTTATAAGTTCAAAGCCTAAATAGCAACCCAATAGCGTGCCACTTAATACAAGCCACCATTCATATTGAGCAGCTACGCCAAAAGGCTTTAGAGAATAAGCAATGATAACAATCAAAGTTTGGTGCAAGATATACCAAGGCAAAATGGCCTCATTGGCATAAGTCGCAAAAGGATTAGTCTTAGTAAGATATTTCCCCGCTAAACCCAGTGCAGCCAATATCCAAGCCCAGTGACTGATAATAAATACCGTTCCGTAAAACCCTTTAACCCAAGTGGAGCTAGTATAAAGTGCCGCAAGAGGTGCGAATATGCCATTGCGATCAGCAACAATAAAAATATAGCCAGCCAGCGCAACGGCTAAAAAGTAAAAGCGCTTATCAATGATGCAATTCCACCAAGACTGCTGTTGTGCCAGCAAGTAACCAGCAACAAAAACTGAAAAGTATTTAGCGTGATTATACCAATCATCGGTTAAGCCATGCGTACTTGGGTATTCAATTCTTAGTTGCATGTAAGCTAACAACATCAACAGAATGACAGCGACTAGGAAAACCCAAATTGGTAGGCTTTTAAACACCTCAGGGTCTGTGAATCTTTTTGTAAGAGGGCTAAAGCACAACACGATGACACTGTAGACAAATAGATAGGGCAAAAACCACAAATGATTCCACGTGAGCAAGGCAATTGATGATTGCTGCTCAGATAAAAGTATTGTCTGTGGATTGATGTATTCCAACCAAAAATCTATAAATGGCATATCGATAAGTCCTCTATCCATGCTCTCAATATAAGCTTGTGGGGCAACGATGAAGTACATGCCGAATAAAAGGGGAATCACTAAGCGGGTAAAACGCATTTTCAAAAGGCTTAGAGGCGTATATTTTTGTGCCACCAAAGACAATGCCATGGCGCTGATAAAAAATAAAAGCGACATTCTCCACGGATTGGTCATTACCATCAGTTCTTGAAGCCAACGATAAGTTGTTTCGCTTTTAATGTGCCAGCCCCAATCCAAGACGTAATACATACCAATGTGATAAAAAATGAGTACAAAAAAGGCGATGATTCTTAAGTTGTCGAGATCATGTCTGCGATTCATGTTTGTTCCCCAATCGGTTTATTTTAAGATAGAACAAGCATGTGAATTTTTATTGACTTAAGATAGTACAAACTAGTTGAGTTGCTGCAAAAAGGGATAAGTGGTGGCATACAGTGATGAAAAAATCGCGGCTTTTTTCCAAGCCTATGATAAGCACCGATACGCATATAGTTATGCTTTGATTGCCGTTTATTTATTTTTGAATAACACCATAAACGCATCGAGCGTTTGGATAGAACGAACACGCGATGGCGTCCAAGAACTAAGCATGTGGGAGCCATATACTTGGGAGTACACAAGCGCGTTTGCCGTGTTTTTAGTGTTGCCTATTATGTTCTATTGGTTTAAACGTTTTCCGCCCACCTTCAGTCATATCCCTAAACAAATTATCCTGCACATTCTGGCATCTATTGTGTTTTCAATCGTTCATATATTATTGATGGTCTTGATGCGAGAGGCTATTTATTCACTTGCAGGTGGAAATTATAACTTTGGCGCTATCTTGAGTGAATTTTGGTATGAATATCGAAAAGACGCGTGGGGATATGCGTTTTGGTTGGTAACCTACAATGTCGTGAGTATGTTGTATCGACGTTTGCGCGGCGATGCTAACTTGATACAAGATGAAAGTAGTGAAACTTCAATCCAAACAACTCCCTTGTCTCCAGAATTTTTATTGGTCAAAAAGCTCGACAAAGAATTTCTGGTCAAAGTCCAAGATATCGAATTTATTGAGTCGTCAGGCAATTACGTTAATTTATACAAAGAAGGGCGAATCTACCCTTTAAGAGGTACGCTTGCCAAAATCGTAGAGCGCTTAACTCAAGCTGGATTTAGCCGTACTCATCGCAGTTATGCGGTTAATCACTCTGCTATCGAATCCATCGAATACGTGAGTAGCGGCGATGGCACGTTGACACTTAAATCAGGTAAAACACTGCCTTTGTCGCGTAGATATAAGGAGTCATTCAAACAAGTCTTTGAGTTGACCAATCAATCGTCAGCTATATAAGTGTTAAACAGACACTACTATGAAGAAATCGCAAAGGCACAAATATTAACCGCGCTAGATAAATTGAGTGAATCAATTTTGCCACTGCCTTCAATCGTAAATGCACTTGTTGAATCAAGCGAACAAATTGATGATGGAATGCCGCGCGCTTCGTTGCCAAACAAATAGCAATCAAAGGCTTTAAATTCAGGCGATGTGATTGAATCACCCGCAAGATCTAAATACGCATAATTATTAAAGCGTGTCAGCAATGAGCTTAGTCCAACCTCTAATTCAATCGGCAAATGAAAAATCGCGCCCATGCTTGCACGCACCACTTTGGAATTAAATGGATCGACACTGTTGGGACTTAGTAACAGGGTGAAATTACCAAACCATGCTAATGTGCGGATGATTGTGCCTAAGTTGCCTGGATCCTGAATTTCATGAAGATAAATGTATTTGGGAGGCTGACTGTTTGTCGTTGCTGTATTTTTTTGCGAAACATTTACATGGCTAGACATTGGCACCATCGCGATGATTCCCTGAGGTGTTTTGGTATCGCTGATATTTGCCATTTGCTTTTGATTGAGCACGACCGTTTTGAATTTGCTATTTAAGCCTTTTACAAAATCTTGATTGTCTTGGGTTATATACAAGGTAACTGCGTTAGCCAACTCGTTATCGCTCATCGCTTTATCTAACTCTAGCACCAAATGTTCACCTTCAACTAAATAGCATTGATGTTGATTGCGATATTTTTTCTGATGTAGCTTTTTAACTTCATCTAGTTTCATAAGCGATTAATTCTTGTAATTCAGTCGACAGATATTGTGAACTTGCATTATAACATTTTGAAAAATCATTGCTCAGGCATACTGCTCACCCTTACAATACCCGCGATTAAACTCTTAACACGGTGACACGAGCAAATGGCAAAGTCGAAAACAAGCAAAAAATGGATGGAAGAGCACGTTAACGACCCTTATGTCAAAAAAGCTCAGCAAGACGGTTACCGTTCACGAGCAAGTTACAAGCTTATTGAAATAAATCAAAAAGATCAGCTGTTTAAGGCAGGTCAAACCGTCATGGACTTAGGCAGTGCACCAGGTGGTTGGTCTCAAATTGTTGCACCCGTTGTGGGTGAGCAAGGCACCGTGATTGCCTCAGATATACTGCCGATGGATTCGATATTGGGTGTCAACTTTGTGCAAGGTGACTTTACTGATGAAGCTGTTTACGAGCAAATATTGTCAAAGCTTGATGGTAAAAAAGCCGATACGGTGATCTCGGATATGGCACCTAATCTAAGTGGTGTGAATACTGCCGATCAATATTCGTCAATGTATCTGGTTGAACTTGCGTTAGATATGGCGAGAAATGTGTTGAAACCCAATGGGAATTTCTGTGCAAAGGTGTTTCAAGGCGTTGGTTACGATGAATACTTAAAAGACGTGAAAAGCTCGTTTAGCAAAGTAGTTATCCGCAAGCCCGATGCATCAAGGCCGCGTTCTAGAGAAGTGTATATAGTGGCAAAAGGATATAAGGCTTAAATACTAACTAGCACCTATTACTTTTCTACACTCCCTTTCTTTTGTTGGGAGTTTTCAAAACCAATCACTTCATTAACTTCGTATATTCGCCCGCGCCCACGTTGTTGAGCTTCAAATAATAAATCGTCGGCAGCTTTGTAAAGCATTTCAGGCGTTCCGCCGCCCGCAGGAGCCGCAACCGACAAACCGATAGTGCAAGTCAATTTAGGCACCAAAGACGTGTTTGTGGTGCGAGATGGGTCAAACATAGCGATGATTTGCTTAGCTTTTTGTAACGCACCAGTATGGCTACAATCAGGTAAAAGCAAAGCAAATACATCGTTTTCTAAAGTAGATACAAGATCACCGGGTCTACTGCCTACATTTGAGAGTGAGTCTGCAACACTTGCTAAAACAGAGTTATGAGCTTCTTCACCATGCTCGTCTTGAACTTTCCCCAAATCGTCAATTTCGATCAACAGCAAAGACATATGATGCCAATACCTAGCGCAACGGGACCATTCTTTGGATAACACCTCATGAAACTTGGCTGTATTGGGAAGATGCGTCAGTGGATCAATAAAAATAAGCGATTCTAGGCGTTTAGTTCTTTTATACAGCGCTACATGTCGTTTTATACGAGCAACAAGCTCGGTAATCATGGGCGGTTTGGTGACAAAGTCAGCGCCCCCTAACTCAAATGCTTGAGATTTTATTGTCGGCCCCGTTAAAGCAGATATAAAAATGATAGGAATGTCTTTGGTAAATTGATTTTCTTTGAGACGTGAACACAGCTGTAACCCGTCTTCGTTGGGCATCATGATGTCTAAGATTATGCAATCTGGTAGAGGTGCTCGATTTAAAATATCCCAACCCTCTTTAGCCGATGGTGCAAAAGACATATCAAAGTGCTTGGTGAGGCCATTAAAATATAGCTTCAACTCAAGTTCGCTATCATCGATAACGAGCACTTTAGTGTTGCCATTTGACGCTTCCATAATCATGTGTGTTGTCTACCCATTAGTTGACTCATTTAAATCTAGGTTACTTCCAAGCTATAGCACGATGCTACGACGTTTTGTCTGATTAGTATATTAAACATTAGTGTTGATAGAGCTTAAATCAACCATTTTTGACAAATAAATAGTCAGTTTTTAATTATTCATTATAATACGCGCTCTTTTGTCTTGGGCAGCAGCACTGAGGTATTACATATGACCGTTAACAAACAAGCTTGGTCGATTGAAGAAGCGGATAGAGTATATGGCGTCTCTGGATGGGGCGGTGGCTATTTTAAAGTGGGTAACAATGGCAATATCCATATTGCTGCAGATCCTACAAACCCTAATGTTAGCATTGACTTTCAGGCTGTCGTGAACGAAATCGTTGAAGAAGGTATTCAATTTCCTGTGGTTGTGCGCTTTCACGATATTCTGCGCGCTCAGGTCATCAATATAAATGAAACCTTTGCTAAGGTGATCGGCGAAGCAGGTTATCAAGGTCAATATCGAGGTGTTTACCCCATCAAGGTAAATCAAATGCGGGAAGTTGTCGAAGAAATTGTTGATGCTGGCGCACCCTATCACTATGGTTTAGAAGCTGGCTCAAAGTCAGAATTATTAGCCGTTCTTGCCTTAAATACAAATGCTGAATCACTCACTATTCTTAATGGTTACAAGGATGAAGAGTTTATTCGGCTTGCACTCCTAGGCAGAAAACTCGGCCGTAAAGTTGTGGTGGTTATCGAAAAATATTCAGAGCTTTTACTGCTAGTTAAACTATCTAAAGAGCTGGGTATTGAACCTATCATTGGCCTTCGCTCAAAAATGACTGCCAAAGGTAAAGGAAAATGGCAGGGCTCCAGTGGTGATCGTGCTAAGTTTGGCTTGACGATTCCTGAAATAATTAATGCTGCACGCTATTTGGAAGCTGAGGGCATGTCTAATACCCTTCAGTTACTGCATTTTCATATTGGTAGTCAACTACCTGATATTCGTTCTATTAAAAATGCGGTAAATGAAAGCGCTAGGATATATACCGAACTTCATAAAATGGGGTTTGAGCTCAAATACGTGGATGTTGGTGGCGGTTTAGGAATTGATTATGACGGCAGTAAGTCGAGTAATGATTCATCGGTTAACTACAGCTTGCATGAATACGTCGCCGACGTCGTGTATGGGATGAAAGAAGTCTGTGATTTAGAGGGGATTCCGCACCCATCCCTGGTTACTGAAAGCGGAAGAGCAATCACCGCGCATCACAGTTGTGTAGTGACTGAGGTTGTCGGCGAGATTAAAGCCGACGGAGCTCAGCTGGATACTGAAGCCCTAGATGGCGAGCATATATTGCTAAAGAATATGCGAGAACTGCGCGACTACTTGACTCCAGATTTAAATCTACAAGAGGTATTTAACGACGCTTCCCAATGGAAAGAACAAGCTGTGGAAGCTTTTAAATTGCGCGTTGTTAGCCTAGAAGAACTAGGGAAAATAGAAACACTTTACTGGCAAATTATGCGCCGCCTACAGTCAATGTATACTCAGATAGATTTTGTACCAGAAGAATTACAAGATCTTGATTTCACGCTTTCTTCTCAATATTTGTGTAATTTTTCGGTGTTTCAATCGGCGGCTGATACATGGGCTATCGACCAACTCTTGCCTGTTGTGCCATTATCCGGCATGCACGAAGCGCCCGATAGTTTTTGTTCAATTGTGGATATCACATGTGATAGTGATGGAAAATTAGATCAATTTGTTGTTGATAGAAATATTGAAAACGTGCTGCCAATTCGCAAAATCCCTGCAGGTGAAAAGTATTATTTAGGCCTATTTTTGACTGGGGCCTATCAAGACGTGATGGGTGATATGCATAATCTATTTGGTCGCTTAAACGAAGTTCACATCTTTAGCTATGACGATGATCCCAAAGACTTCTATATCGAAGAAGTTGTAAAAGGGTCGTCGGTTGAAAATGTATTAAACGTTATGCAATACCATCCAAGTGCCATGGCGCTTGATGTCAAACGAATGATAGATAAAGAGGTGGCAGGCGGTACCATTCCACCACGTGAAGGTGTGCGTTGGACTGATTTTTATGAACAGTGTTTGGCTGGTTATACCTATTTGAAGACTTAGTAATAAACCACGCTAAACTATTTGAGCGCCAATTTGTGCTGAGCAATTTGGCGCTTCCAGAACTCGGCAGTCGTTTGGTTAATTAAGTTAGATTCTGCGTTCATGAGCATCACGTAACCGACTCCCAATTCAGGTGAAAACGACACATCGGCTCGGTAGCCTTGAACCCATCCGCCATGATAGTTTATTTTCACGCCATCGAAATTGTATATGCGCCAACCCAAACCGTAGTGTGCGGTTTGTAAGTGCTCTCTCCAGTTGCGCCTTCTCAGTTCTTGTACCGTTTTTACGCGTGGATGAGTGAGCTCTTTAATCATGTTGTCATTGATTACGTCTGGGTATTGATGCAGCATCGCACGTAACCAAATTTCCATGTCAGATGCACTAGCGTTAACACCTGCGGCAGGTCCAAAACGATAGTAGTTATCCTTTACCCTCACCTTAACCCATTTACGTTTATCGATCGCGACATGCGGTTTTGCCCAGCTCTTTGAGTTTGTAAGCCCCTGCTTACCTACGCTTGCATGTGGCATTTGAAGAGGAGCGATGATGTTCATTAGAAGCGCTTCTTCAAATGAAGAATCTATGGCTTGATAGTAGTGTTCTAGAACACCAAAAAGTGTATTTTGATAAGTGTAGCAATATCCAGGTTTACACAAAGAATCTAATTTTTCTAAGTGCTTTAGTACACGAGGTAATTTATAGTTTGCTTCGATTAAATTGTCATATGCGTTTGGTGTAAAGCCGGTAGACTGGCCTACTAGGTGGCGCAACAAAATAGGTTTATCTGTGTAGTTATCGATCTTGTACTCTGGGGCAAGTTTCGCTAGAGGTATTTGCCAATCAAGGGTTTGTTCAGCGTTTTGCTTCGAAATAAGTGCTGCAGTGAAAGTTTTAGAAACAGAAGCGAGCCTAAATACAGTGTCTTTATCTATTTTGGCACCTTTCTTTTCAACAGTGCCATAGGTATCGATGTATGCTGGCTCATCATTTGATACAACGACAATAGCAAACCCAGGTACGTTGTCTTGTTTGGCCAGCGCTTTAATATCGCTAGAGTACTGCTTTAACCACGCTTGATCTTCACTGGCAAATGCACTGGGAAATGCGAGAAGGCTTAGCGACAAAGCGAAAATATAAATAGAATTTTTAAAGAATGCTAACAAAGGTGGTATGACCTTGACATCAGAGTGTTCCAAAACGAGCTAGAGTTTACGTTAAAGCACCGGTGTTCTGCAAATATGCACAATAGAAACTAACGATATTTATTTTTTACGAGTTCCGAAAACGTCGCATTTTTTTCTGGTATTCACATACACTTGTTATCGTAATAGCTTGATTAGGACCTGTTAATGAATCAATTGGTTCAGTTTCAAAAAGCAAGAATGGCAAGAGACCCTAGGTTTGATGGTAGATTTTTTGTTGGTGTTAAAACTACCGGCATATTTTGCAGGCCAGTTTGCAGAGCGCGTTTACCACTAGAAAAAAATGTCCGTTATCTACGAAGTGCAAACCATGCAATCGAAGAGGGTTTTCGCCCCTGTTTATTATGTCGACCAGATAGTGCGCCGGGCTCTTTTGCTTGGAAAGGCGTTGAGACAACAGTAGAGAGAGCAATAAATATATTGTCTTCTCAGCTTGATCTGAGTATCGAACATGTTGCAGAAAAGTTGGGCGTGTCAACTCGTTATTTAAATCGTTTATTTGACGATCATGTACATATTAGCCCGAAGCGCTTTCAGTTATCTCAAAGACTTCTTTTCGCTAAACAATTGCTGCATGAAACGACTCTTAATATTGAAACGGTGGCGTTATGTGCAGGTTTTAACTCAGCGAAACGGCTACAAGTTAATATGCGCGATCAATTCGATTTGATACCCAGCGAGCTGCGCCGACGTGAAAAGGATAATAAAATGTCGAAAACTCAAACCGTTTCTGTTTTTTTAAGATACCGCCCTCCATATTCTTGGGATGTTCTACGAGACTTTTTTTCGAGACGCTTAATCACCAGTAATGAGAGAATTACCGAGGACTACTTTGCCAAATGTATTTTAGTTGATGGTGTTCCGGTGATTTTTAAAGCCCGGCATGAAGCCGACAAAGATGGATTTGAAGTTAGCTTTTTTACCGAAAATGTGAAGGTCCTAAAGCAAGCAATACTGTGTGTTAGGAAGATTCTTGATTTAGACGCAGATCCTCTTGTGATTGGGGAGGCTTTGCAAGCGAGTGGTTTGCACAAAGAGCAATTTGATCCAGGCTTACGGATACCAGGAATCGTCGATCAGTTTGAGGCCGCCTGCAGAGCAGTCTGTGGCCAACAAGTGTCAGTAAAAGCGGCGGTGCGGCAAGTTAATTTACTACAAGATACATTATTGATGGCCAATGTGTCTCAACCTGATCACACACACCACTTATCGGAAGCGCTTTATCAAAACGAACCGTGTTTGGCACTTCAACCCTTCGTCGACGCAGCACTTGTGAGTAAAAGTGATCTGTCTTTTTTAAAAATGCCGCAAGCTAGAAAAAATAGCCTTCATTCTTTGGCAAATCTTTTAGACGAAAGCAAAGATGCTGACTATGAACAGTGGCTTGCACTAAAAGGAATTGGTCCATGGACTATAAATTATGTAAGACTTCGGCACTCAAGCTTACCTGACATATTTCTAGACACTGACCTTATCATCAAACAGCAAATCGAAAGATTTGCACAACAGAAACAAGTGATAAAGGCAAATCTAGCTGCGCCTTATCGCACTTACTTAACCCTCAACCTTTGGAATTTGTCATGAGCAGTCGTTTTAAGCAGTTTCATTCGCTTTGTACCAATGTGGTGCCAACGCCAGTGGGGTATATTCAAATTTTTGCAGATGAGCTTGGTGTTTGTGCAATCGAGTTTACTGACAAACCAATACTAGAAAAATCTAATGAAATCACAGACGAATGTGCACAGCAATTGAAGCAATATCTGGCTGGTGAAAGGAAGGTATTTGATGTACCTTTGAACGCCCATGGTACCGAGTTTCAAAAGCGGGTTTGGCAGGCTCTATTAGAAGTCGAATACGGTGAGATTAGCACTTATTTGAGCATTTCCAAAAAAGTGGGTAATCCCTTAGCGTCAAGAGCAGTGGGAATGGCAAATGGCAAAAACCCGATTTCTATTATCGTTCCTTGTCATCGCATCATCGGCAGCAATGGAAAGTTAACGGGTTATGCTGGTGGGCTAGCTCGCAAGACATTTTTATTAGATTTGGAAGCTAAGTATTCATGAGACCGCAAGATCTGGCAGAGTTGCTTTTATTAGGCATAATATGGGGCGCATCCTTTATGTTGATGCGAACAGCAGCACCAGAGTTTGGCGTGTTTGCGCTCGTTGAAGTGAGAACAGTACTTGCGTTTGTTTTTTTGATGCCGTTTGTACTCCTTGCAAGGCAATTAGGTGATTTACGAAAGCATTGGCGTGGATTGATTTTCGTAGGAGCATTTAATACCGGTATACCGTTTTGCTTATTTTCATTTTCTAGTATTCACCTTGAAACAGGCCTCAACTCTATTTTAAACGGAACTGCCCCCATGTTCGGTGCTATTGTTGCTTGGTTATACTTAGGGGATAAAATTACTAAATCAGGCGTATTTGGCTTATCAGCAGGCTTCGCGGGTGTGTTGGTTATTTCTGAGCAAACGCTGGGCAACGCAGAATTAAGTATTTTGCCTATCCTTGGCGCGCTGGGGGCTACATTTTGTTATGGCATCGCCGCTTGTTTCATGAAGAAGCATTTATCACATGCAAAACCCTTTGCTGTTGCCGCCGGTTCTCAACTATTTGCGGCGCTGTTGTTGATGCCCTTGGCAATTGCTTATTGGCCAATGCAAGCAATCAGTGAAACTGCGTGGCGAGACGCCATTATTCTGGCAGTTATGTGCACGGGTTTGGCATACGTCATGTATTTTAGGCTCATCTCAAACGTTGGTGCATCAAACGCGCTGACTGTTGCCTATTTGGTTCCTTTGTTTGGGATCGCATGGGGGTATATTCTCTTGGGAGAAGTTATTTCAATGCAGTCCATTTTGGGTGGTTGTTTGATAATTTTTGGCGTAATGCTTACCACTGGCGTGCTAAAAAAGGTACTCAAGCGTAAGTATGCTGTTTAACACGCGTTTGGTTAGACGTTTCTTTAGTGTTTGTGCTTGAATCTTTGCTCAAACTCAAACAACACTTCGCTTAGTTCTGTTTCATTTTCGAGATCTATTTCGGATAGTTGATATTCAAGAGAAAATGATTGTTTTTTGACATCTAGTTGAAGTGTTTCTAAGCCATGGCGAATATCTTTCATATACTTATTCATTTCGACATACGTCGTCTCTTGAAATAAAAACATCCATTGGTTTTGATGACTCTTTCCTACCATGATGCGCTCATCATTGTTAGCTAAGATATTCAATAATGTGTTCGAAATAGCACTGCTAATTTCTATTTGCTCAACTAGTTCTTCGTGTGTAGCTGGAAAATGTCCAATTTGAGCGACTCGCAACATAGCTACATGAGCAGGTCGTTTAAAAGTAGAGTATTGAATAATAGACTTGATTAACTCATCAGAACATAAAAAACCACTTGGTGTATTTACTTTTGTGACGTTGCTAGCGTCCGCCAACCTTGAGACGCTTTGATAGATACCAAGAAAAATTACACTGATGACTACTACAATCAATACACTGAGTGACAAATATGCAAGATTGAACGGGCTTGGGTTGAACATAACTGGGGCTATCAGATAGAGCTCCCAGTCAAAATTTTTGACACTGAATTGTGAAATCAAGTATTCACTTTCTTCGACCGATACCAGCTGATTATCAAGTGGCGCTGGTGTGTTTTGAGCGCCGAACACTAGCGTACCTATTGCTTGCTTATACCAATCTTGTTCTTGAATGCGCTGAAATTGTCTCTGATAAGGGTTTAAATTAGGATCAGAGGCAAGCATGATTTCGCCTGTAGCGTTGACAAAGAAAAATTCAAAACCATGGTTGGTTCTGAACGTTTCAAATGTTTCAAGAAAGCTTTTAAGACGTTTTGAAGTGCCGACAAACCCCAAGAATTCGTTGTTCTCATTAAACACTTTTACATCAATGTAAAAGTGAATATCATCCCATTTACCAATGTCGGCATTGACAATATCGTCTAACTGTTTGTATTTAAAGTACCAATTCACTTCGCCTTCGACTAAATCGAGGCTGCTGCCGTCAGAGTTAATTTGGACTTTCGCAGAGTCAGATGCTAGGAAAAAGTCCATACCAAACTGACTTTCAAGCTTATTGAGATAATTTATTTTTAGCTGTTTATCAAAGTCAGGATCAAGCAACATTTGTCGAACATCATCAGATTTGGCAATCGTTTGTGATATGTGAAGAGGACGAGTTAAATGCTCGGTAATTAGGTCGATTGCGGGGCTGAGATTCTTTTGTTGTGTGCGACTTTGTTCCGATAGCATGCTGTCCATACTGAACGAGCCGTGAACAATTAGTGAAACTAGAGTGATGATGAAAAGAAGCAAGATACGGCGGTGTAGGCTAGCAAAGGCTCTCATGTGAAACTTTTTTCGACGTGTTTGTCGTATGATAAGGCTAAAATTTGTTTTGGTCTACTGACAATAGCGACCTGTGAGGGTAGACTACATTCACTTTTTAGATGGAGTATTTTATGGCTATAGATGTTGTCATACTAGCAGCAGGGAAAGGCACTAGAATGAAATCCTCGCTCCCTAAGGTTCTGCATAAAATTGCTGGCAAACCGATGGTTGAGCACATTATCGATGCTGCTAGTAGCCTCGATATAGATTCACTGAATATCGTTTACGGCCATCAAGCCGAGTTGCTACAAAAATCTTTATCACATCATCAAGTTAATTGGTGTCTGCAAGCCCAACAACTAGGAACGGGACACGCCGTTCAGCAATCACTTTCATTTTTAAATGATACGAATGATGCGCTGATTTTAGTAGGCGATGCGCCTTTGATCACGAGCGACACGCTACAACGCCTGATTGATGCAAAGAAACAAGCAGATTTTGCTTTGCTTACCGTTCATATGGACGACCCAACAGGGATGGGGCGAATTATCAGAGATGGCGACAATATCAGTGCTATCGTTGAACATAAAGATGCAAGCCCCGAACAGTTAGCGATCAATGAAATCAATACCGGTATGATGCTTCTTCCTGTTAGTGATTTAAAAAGATGGCTGGCAAATTTAAGCAATGATAACGCTCAAGGTGAATTTTACCTTACTGACGTCATTGAGATGGCGGCAAATGAAGACAAAAGAATAAAGGCTGCTCACCCTGTATGGGAACGCGAAGTTGAGGGCGTTAACGATCGCGTTCAATTGGCCTCATTAGAGTGTGCGCTTCAACTGAAATTGGCTGAGCAACTGATGCGACAAGGCGCGAGTCTTGCTGATCCTCATCGTATTGATATTCGAGGTCAGCTAAGTGTTGGCAATGATGTTGAAATAGACGTTAACTGTGTTTTTGAGGGTGAGGTCGTACTTGGCGAGGGCGTTAAAATTGGTCCTAATTGCGTTTTAAAGGACTGCACAATAGGTGATAACACAGTGATTGAAGCCTTTTCGCTTATTCAGCAAGCACAAGTGGCCAATGCCTGTACAGTTGGACCGTACGCACGGCTTCGTCCCGGAGCTGATTTAAGAGAAAATGCAAAAGTCGGTAATTTCTGTGAAGTTAAAAAAGCGGTTATTGGCAATGGCTCCAAAGTTAATCATCTTACTTATATTGGCGATGCCGATATAGGAGCAAACGTTAATATAGGTGCGGGTACGATTACGTGCAACTATGATGGTGTGAATAAGTTTAAAACTAAAATTGAGGACGACGTGTTTGTTGGCTCTAACTCCTCATTGGTGGCTCCCGTAACTGTCGCAAAAGGCGCGACTGTTGGTGCTGGCAGCACTATTACCAAAAATGTAGATGGTGAACAACTAGCCGTTGCGCGTGGGAAACAGCGAAATATCAGTGGTTGGCAAAAGCCAAGTAAGTAGCAGATTACCAATTTTAACTAATTAATAAAGCTTGTAAGTACAAGCTCAAGAGACAGAATTTTATGTGTGGAATTGTAGGCGCAGTCGCTGAACGAAACGTTGTACAGATATTATTAGAAGGCCTTCGTAGACTTGAGTACCGAGGTTATGACTCTGCAGGCGTTGCCCTCATAAACAATGATGACCTTTCGATTGTAAGACGTATCGGCAAAGTCAAAGAACTTGCTGACGCCATTAACGATAAAAATGGCAAAGGTACAACAGGGATTGCACATACTCGTTGGGCAACGCACGGCGGCGTGACTGAATTGAATGCTCACCCACATGCTAGCCAAGCTCGTTTTGCTGTTGTTCACAACGGTATTATCGAAAATCACGCGACACTGCGTACAGAACTTAAGGCCAAGGGTTATACCTTTGTTTCTGATACTGATACTGAAACCATTGCACATAGTATTGCAGCACAAATGGAAATTTCAGGGGACCTTTTGCAATCTGTACTCACCGCGGTAAAAACGTTTGAAGGTGCGTACGGTACGGTGGTGATGGACAAGCAAACACCAGATAAACTAGTCGTTGCACGTTCAGGAAGCCCTTTGGTTATCGGCTTGGGTATTGGTGAGAACTTTTTGGCATCAGATCAAATGGCACTGCTACCTGTAACACGACGCTTTATTTTTTTGGAAGAAGGCGATGTTGCTCAAATTACGCGTGATAGCGTAGAAATTTATGATATCAACGGTGATCAGGTTGAACGTGAAATCATCGAATCTACTGTTGAGCATGATGCAGGAGACAAAGGCGGTTATCGCCATTACATGCTAAAAGAGATTCACGAGCAGCCCACTGTGTTGAGAAACGCAATTAAAGGACGTATCTCGCAAGATGGTTTACAACAAGGCATCTTTGGCGAAGGTGCCGACGAGGTCTTCAAGCAAACAGATTATGTCAAAATAATAGCCTGCGGGACGAGTTATCATGCTGGAGTCACGGCTAAATATTGGTTGGAGCAATATGCAAACGTTCAGTGTGATGTCGAAATTGCTTCAGAGTTCAGGTACCGTCGTTCGTTTGTACCCCAAAATGCCTTGTTAGTGACTATTTCTCAGTCAGGCGAGACGGCAGATACCCTAGCTGCACTAAAACTTGCTAAGCAAAGCGGTTACATGTCGAGTTTGAGTATTTGTAACGTCGATGGCTCGTCATTAGTTCGCGAATCAGCCCTTAGCTTTTTAACACGTGCGGGAGCCGAGATTGGTGTCGCATCCACTAAAGCCTTTACGACACAGCTTGCTGCACTATTAATGCTTACGCTGGCACTTGGCAAGCACAAAGAGATGCCAACAGAAACAGAACAACAAATTGTTGAAGGTTTAATTGGCTTGCCCACTAAACTTGAAGAAACACTTGGGCTTGCTATTGAAATTGAAGATTTAGCAGAAGAATTTTCTGATAAACATCACAGCCTGTTTTTAGGAAGAGGTGAGCAATATCCAATAGCGATGGAAGGCGCGCTAAAGTTGAAAGAGATTTCATATATCCATGCAGAGGCATACGCTTCAGGTGAGTTAAAGCACGGTCCACTTGCGCTGATTGATGCAGAAATGCCAGTGATTGTCGTAGCACCTAATAATGAGCTACTCGAAAAACTAAAATCTAATGTAGAAGAAGTCAGAGCCCGAGGCGGTATCATGTATGTCTTTGCTGATAAAGACGCTCACTTTGAAAGTGATGAAACCATGCGAGTCGTGCAAGTACCTCACTGCAACGAAACTATCGCGCCAGTGGTGTATACCATTCCTTTGCAATTGCTTTCATACTACGTAGCGCTCATCAAAGGGACTGATGTTGACCAGCCTCGCAATTTGGCGAAGAGTGTAACGGTTGAATAGGTGCTCAAAATTGGGTGATTGGTAAACAAAAGATGAATCTTGCCGATACAATAGAATCGACTAATTAATGTCAACAAACCATCACCCATGGATCGAGTTCAAACGAACAGAAACAGGTTTATAAGCAAGCTTCTTTTCCCAAAAGAAAATCTTGTATTCGCTTTGTTTATATCTGTCATGTGCCTTGTCATTTGGTTGGTGACCGTATTGATAATCGATGCTTATCTAATTAAAGAGCGACGAGATTACCCTTCTTTGATCAATATGGCCGGTAAACAGCGTATGCTTAGCCAAAAAGCAGCGTTTTTAACCCTCGCTAGGCAAACAAACCAAACCGCGGATTCAGACTTAAAATCTGCGATCGACCTGATGGTTGAAAACCAAGCTTATCTTCTGACTCAAGCTGAACTAGTCGATTTAGCTGGTTATTACAAAAAACAGGCTTTGGATAAACAAATACAAGAATTCAGTGAATTTGTTACTCAACTTTCTGTTGAGTCTAATCTGCAGAGAAAACCGCAATATACACTCGACCTCATGAACATGTCTGAAGCATTACAAGTGGCACTTGATAAAACGGTCTCAGAATGGGAACGAACTAGCGAAAACGCCAATCTTCAGCTCATAAAATATCGTATCTTGTTTGGCATATCATTTTTAATAACGTGTTTTGCAGTTTACCTTTTCGTATTAGCTAAACCTCTTCATTTAAGTATCGTCACAGCAAACCTTAAAGACCATGCGATCAACCGTTTTAAACGCCTTTTTGACTACAGTCATGAAGGACTGCTAATTCTCGATAAAGACTGGCACGTTGTGCACGCAAATACTGCAGCAAAAAGGGTATCCAATGCGTTTAATTCGGACTCTTCGATGGAACATTTTTGGCATGAAAAAATCAACCTAAAGCTCAAAGGTAAGATACTAAGCGCTTTAGATTCGGTAGGAAGGTGGGAGGGAGAAGTATTTTCAAATGATGAAAAAACCACCTACCTTCACGTCAGTATTATTCAAGTAATGGATTCAAATAATCAGTTGGATTTCTACGGCGCGGTGATGCGCAATATCACTGATGTAAGAGAAAAAGAAGAAAAGCTAAAAACCTTAGCCCTTTATGATGGACTTACTGGTCTTGCTAATCGTGCCAATATAATCGAATGTATAAGCGAAGAATGCGGCAAAAGCCAGGAGTCTGACGGCCGATTCGCTGTTCTATTTATCGATATTGATGGTTTTAAATTGATTAACGATGGATACGGTCATGAATTGGGAGATAAACTGCTTAATAAAATTGGAAACCGTCTCAGTAGCATTACAAAAAATACGGATGTCGTGGCTCGGTTAGGCGGAGATGAGTTTGTTCTACTAGCAAAAAACATCACCAGTGACGACGTCATCGTATCATTATCCAAGCGCATCATGAAAGCGTTTGAAGCGCCAATTCAATGTGACGATATTGGTGTGCAAATCGGTTTTAGCATTGGTATTTCTGTATACCCTAGCGATGCTGAATCGGCTAGCGAATTACTCAAAAAAGCAGATATCGCAATGTACACTGCAAAGCAAAAAGGTAAAAATCAGTTCCAGTTTTTTAATAGTGAAATGGAACTGTATTTAAAAGAGCGTTTTTCTTTTGAGGATGATTTGCGAAATGGAATTTTAAACAACGAATTTTTCCAATTGTTTCAACCTGTTATTGATATTAAAACAGGAAATATTGTCGGTTGTGAAGCCTTGCTGAGATGGCAAAGTAGCACTAGAGATTTAGTGTCTCCTAACAATTTCATTCCCATGGCCGAGTCTCTGAATTTAATGACTGAGATAGATAAATGGGTATTTGAAGCGAGTTTGAAGGTTATACAGGCTTTACCCAAGAATTTTTATTTTGCTATTAATTTATCACCTAAGCATTTCAGTAATAGCGAAGTATTATCAGCCTTTTTAAGCAAATTAAGTGCGATTGAAAATAAAGCTCGCATTCTCTTCGAAATAACAGAAACCACTATCATCACGGATATTGAAAAATCTACACGGATCATTAAGAACATTCGCAAACAGGGGTTTTTAGTAGCGATAGATGATTTTGGGACCGGATATACTTCGCTCTATAATCTAAAAA
The DNA here is from genome assembly GCF_003203515.1 of Glaciecola sp. KUL10. Lineage (GTDB taxonomy): Bacteria > Pseudomonadota > Gammaproteobacteria > Enterobacterales > Alteromonadaceae > Glaciecola. The sequence continues at coordinate 216,438 of NZ_BGNG01000004.1, forward strand.
GATTAGAGTTTGATATTATCAAAATTGACCGTTCATTTATCAAAGATATTTCAACAGACAGCAACTCAAAAAACATCGTAGAGGCGATCGTTAAGTTAGCGCAAAATTTAGGTTTGAATGTGGTCGCAGAGGGCGTGGAGACGAAAGAGCAACTAGAATGTTTACGCGAATTTGGCTGTTCCTATGCACAGGGCTATTACTTCTCAAAACCTATCGAAATCAACGCCTTGGAAAATAAGTACTTCGGTAAAACAACAACTTAAGTTCAGTTAAGTAAGTCACCGATAAGTTTTATCATAGCCTATAAATATATTTCTTAGGGCAAGATAATGCAGTCGGGGAAGACGCTTATTGAGTTATTAATTGCACTTTCAATATTTGCAATATTGTTTACCGGGGTTGTTCCAAGTGCGCAATCTTTATATACCCAACATCGAATCACTGCTGAACTCAATTTAATTAGCAGTTATGTGCAACTTGCTCGTATTGATGCAATTGAACAGCACAGGAGCGTTCTGCTTTGCCCTAGTCCAGATTTCAAACGCTGTGAATTTAGCGATTGGTCATTGCCTAAAATGCTGTTTTTTGACCGCAATTTGAATAACGTGCGTGATAATGAAGAAGCGATTTATTTTGCAGGCGAACCACTTTCAGGATCGTTGTTAATTAAAGGGCCTAAAAAAGCGGTCCGGTTTTATGAAGATGGCACAATTGCTAGCACTGCAACACTTACGGTGTGTGATAAAAACAATGACCCGCGCTACAGTAAAGCGGTATTTATTAGTCTGCAAGGGCGAATCCGCCTCAGTCAAGACATCAACAAAGACGGAAAGCACCAAAAAACAAATGGGACGAATTTATTCTGTTAGTTAAACCCTTTATTATCAGATAGATGTGGTTATTTACCTAGTACCTCACGCAGTGCGCTGATGCATTTATCGACATTTGTTTTGCTGCAACTACTTCCCATTAAGCCGATACGCCAAACCCTGCCTGCAAACTCACCTAAACCAGCCCCAATTTCTAGGCCAAATTCATTCAATAGACGCCTTCTGGTGATTGCATCATCGATACCCTCTGGGATTCGAACTACATTGAGTTGTGGCAAGCGATATGCTTCGTCTACTGTAAAATTTAAACCCAACGATTCAAGGCCTTCTCGTAAGTAATCATGTGTTTGAGCATGTCGCTTCCAACTGTCCTCTATACCTTCCTGCAAAACTGCAACTAAGCTCTCATGAAACGCGTAGATACTATTGACTGGCGCAGTATGGTGATAAGCACGAGCTGTACCTTGGCCCCAATAACCAAGGATTAGGTTCAAATCTAAAAACCAACTTTGAACAGGTGATTTCCTATTTTTTATCTTTCCCAGGGCAAGCTCGCTAAACGAAACCGGCGATAAGCCTGGTACGCATGACAAACATTTCTGTGTACCAGAGTACGTGGCGTCTATTTGCCATTCGTCGACATATAAAGGAATGCCTGCGAGTGATGTAACTGTGTCTACAATGGTAAGGCAGCCGTATTCCTTTGAAATTGCGCAAAGTGTTTTAGCGTCGTTTTCAACGCCTGTTGATGTTTCAGCATGGACAAATGCGACAATCTTTGTATCAGGATTGGCTGCTAGTGCCGCCATTAACTTTTCTGGTTTGGTTTGTTCGCCCCAGGGATCTTCAACTAAAATTGCTTCTCCGCCACTGCGAACGACATTTTGATACATTCGCCCACCAAACACGCCGTTTTGACATACGATAACTTTGTCACCTGGCTCTACTAAGTTGACAAAACAAGCCTCCATTCCTGCACTCCCGGGAGCAGAAATAGGCATTGTCATTTCATTTTTGGTCTTAAAAATTTGCTGTAGCAGGTGCTTGGTTTCATCCATTAAGCCAATAAAGTTTGGATCTAAGTGTCCAAGTGTAGGTTGGGCAAGGGCGCGCAATACACGCTCATCCACGTCCGATGGGCCAGGCCCCATAAGGGTTGGAGGGTTGGCTTTAAAAGACTTAATTGATGTAACTGACATAACACCTACCTCGTTCTGTGTTTTGTTATTCTTAATGAGCGAAGAGTACAATAAAAATCACGGTGATGGGATAATCTTTGCCATTCATAATATTTATATAGGTGCTGTGTGGTTGTTGTCGCGCAAAATGATAATCAATATCTATAATTAGTTATTAAATTCCATACCTCTGGTTTCTTTTATTATTACTAATAAGTACTTAAGCTATCACGTATCACTGGAGACAAAGCATATTGAAACATCAACATGGCATTACCTTAATTGAACTAATAGTTGTTATTGTTATTTTAGGTGTGTTGGCGATAACAGCACTACCTAGGTTTATTAATTTCGGCAGCGATGCGAAGATCGCTTCGCTCGATAGTGTGGCGAGTCAAATAGAAGCAACCGTGCAAATGGTAAAGGCTAAGGCGCTTGTAAAAGGGTTACGGGTGAGTGCTAGTAATCCCGGTGATCAAGTTGAATATTTAGTGGATTTTGGTTTTGGCCGTTCTGAAGTCGATTGGCGAAATTTGTGCCCCGAAAGTCTAGCTGAACTCGGCGATAATATGCAGTTATCTGACTTTATTGATATTGGTCCTGATTCGCTACTGTCTAGCAGAGTTAACAATCAATATACCCTCATCGGCTTTGAGCTTCCTAGTGCTGGCCAACCAACTGATCAAGGGTGTTACCTTATCTATGATTCCTTTGGTGATCCTATTTGCAACGTCACTGTTGTGACCGTCGATTGCTAATTGTCTCAATAAAAACTTTTGGCTTAGTTTATGCTTATCCTCAAGTAATTCGTCAAAAAGGATAAATTCTGCCGCCATGTTTTTCAAATCTGCCAGTTTTAAGGCGCTTGAAGCGCAAAATACAACATTGTTAAGCGAGAATGCCGATTTACGGCAGCAGCTTAGCGAACTCGAATCTCAAAACTCCAGTCTTGCTGTGAGTCTAGAAGAAAAGGAAAGTGAGTGTCCTGCATACTCAGAAGCCTTTATCGAAAACATGCTGGATTCTATGCAGCAGCTGACAGGTGTGCGTGAAACACTCGCTTCAGCGTTTGAATCCTTGACTGGAGAGACTGAATCACTTGGCGAGATGAACGGTGTTTTTGACAGTTCTAGCGCGTCAATACAAGGTATTATTTCATCAATGACAACCTTGAGTGATCGTATGAGTTCGATGAGTGAGAGTATTTCAGGGCTCTCAGAAACCGCGGATAACATAAACAAATTTGTAAGCACGATCACGAGTATTTCTGACCAGACAAACTTACTTGCTCTAAACGCTGCGATTGAAGCTGCCCGTGCCGGCGACGCCGGGCGAGGTTTTAGCGTGGTAGCCGACGAAGTAAGAGCATTGGCCAACGAGACTAACAAGTCAGCCAGTGAAGTATCAGAATTAGTACAAAGTATTATTCAATCAACTCGTGTAGCTGTGTCGTCAGTAGCGGAACTTAAAGACAATAACGACAATTTAGCGTCTGGTGTGGGTGATTTGAATGAAAACTATACCAATATCATGGGTAGCACAGAACAAATGAAGAGAATTATTTCTAATTCTTCTACTCAGACATTTATTCAGACCGTGAAACTCGACCATGTTGTTTGGAAGAGTGAAATCTACGCTTCAATCTGTGGAAAAAATAGTAAAACAGCTCAAGACTTTGCCGATACGACAAACTGTAGACTTGGAAAGTGGTATCAAGGCGATGGGGCCACTCAGTTTGGTTCGCACGAAGCCTTCAGACAACTTAGACAACCGCATCAAGATATCCATCAATTTGGTATAAAAGCGATGGAAGCCTTTGACAAAGAAAACACTGACGAAGGTAACCAGTTACTGTCTCGAATGGAAAGAGCCAGCGAAGAAGTCTTGCAACTTCTTGACGAGTTAGCTAGGCAAATAAACTAATAACTAACATGCAAAATCTGCAAAAACTCGCTAAACCAGCGAGTTTTTTCGTTTAGAGTCTAGACTCAATCAACTCCAATGCTTCTTGAAGAATCGTGTACACAGCTTCTTTTGCCTTTTCAGCATCGCGTTCACGGATACGATCAAAAATATCTGAATGCTTTTTCACGTCAGCGCCAGGCACACCCTTTATTTTATTGGTGTAACGAATACTGACGCGCAGGGCAGTATTAATAAAATCAGTCAATTGTGCGATGAAGCGATTTCCGCTTGCTTCTAAAATTGCAGTGTGAAATGCAATATCCGCCTCTAGTGGATCATCTAATCCTTGATCAGCATCTACCATCCGGTCTAAAGATTTTTCAATCGCTTTGAGTTGAGGTGCCGTAGCATTTACAGCTGCAAGTGCGGCGGCCTGAGGCTCAATGGCAATTCTTACCTGAGTAAATTCTCTCAATAGAGAAAGAGAGGGTTTAGAGCTCAAGATCCAATTCAACACATCTGTATCAAACATGTTCCATCGGCTTTCGGGCAGGACTCGAATACCTTGCTTGGGTCTTGAAGAAATTAACCCCTTTGCAGATAGCATTTTGACCGCTTCTCTGGTGGAGCTTCTGGATACGTCATATTCCACACAAAGATCGGCTTCAGACGGCAAGCCCTCGCCAATCGTATACTTGCCGGTGACGATTGCAATACCTAAATCATGTGTTAACTGATGTGTTAAGTTGTGCCTTTGCGGGCTTTTCATAATGCTATTTATGTTATTTATTTGTTAAATAAGTTATATCATATATATTCTAATCTGAAAAAGAACTTAGTGATACTTTTTTAGCGTAAGTTAAGCGATTAAGTAAAAATAACCATACGAGAGAGCCGTTTTGATAGAAAAGCAAGCACAAACCGTTTACACCAGCTTGAAGGGCCGTGTGATTTTCATTACAGGGGGCGCCAGTGGAATTGGTGCGTCGATGGTCAAAGCTTTTGTGGGGCAAGGAGCAAAAGTAGCTTTTGTTGATATTGATGAGTCTGCTTCACAAAACCTTCTGACATGCATAGCCGAGAAGTTCCCTGAAAACCAATTCGTTTGGTATAAAAATACCGATGTTACAGACTCTGAAGCATTGCAAAGCGCAGTAGATGAAGCGGCTGCATTTTTTGATGGGTTTGATGTACTGGTCAATAATGTTGCCAATGATACCCGTCAAGACGTCAGTAATGTCTCGGCATATGACTGGCACAAATGCATGCAAGTAAACTTAGATCCGGCGTTTTTTGCCTCACAAGCTGCTTTTAAATATATGCGCGAAAATAAGCGTGGAAGCATTATTAATTTTAGTTCGATTACTGCCCTTATCGGATTAGAGCAAGGTGCTGGTTATGTGACCGCAAAAGCAGGTCTCGTTGGTATGACCAAAGCCTTAGCTCGTGATTTTGGTGATTACAACATTAGAGTAAATGCTATTTTACCGGGTTGGATTGCAACTGATCGTCAGTTAGCGAGTTGGCTAACTGAAGAGGAAGAGCAACGTTGGATGGAATACATGGCGCTTAAAAAACGTATATTGCCAGCGGACGTAGCAAAACTTGCATTGTTTTTAGCTTCGGACGACAGTGCGCTGATAACCGGGCAAGGGATCAATATTGATGGAGGTCGAACGTGAGCCAAGATCAATATTTTATCGCTGTTGACTGGGGAAGCACCCGACTAAGAGCATTCCTATGTAAACACTCATTGAACGCTAATATAGAGTTAGTTGCGCGCAACAATGGACCGGGCGTCACCAAAGTCAGTGATAGCTTTGAGAAAACGCTTTTTGATTGTATCGAGCCATGGACGACAGAATACGGCAGGTTACCTATTTATCTAGCAGGGCAAATCGGTTCTAGTATTGGTTGGCGTGAGACGGAATATCTCCCTTGTCCAATTTCTCCTGAGCAAGTCGCTTCGAAGTGTTTGATTTTTGAAGAACTAGGCCATGAGATTTCAATTCTGCCGGGTTTGAGCTGTTTGCTTCCCAATCAGCATTATGACCTGATGCGCGGAGAAGAGTTACAAGTTCTAGGGTGGTTAAATCAAAGGCCTGAAAATAGAAAAGGGCAGCACTTGATATGTTTACCTGGTACACATACAAAATGGGTGTTCGTCAACAATGGCCAGATTATTATGTTCAAAACGGCAATGACGGGCGAGCTATACGACATCTTAGTTAACCACAGTATTTTAATACAAAATAAAACAGCGTCCTTTGATCAAGCAGCCTTTGATCAAGGCGCGAAGTTTACTTTGCAGAGTGAGGCTGGAAGCTTCGTACATGGTTTATTCAGCGTGCGCTCAAAACAGTTGTTTTCGCAAATTACAGGTCAGCAATCTACTTCATATCTATCTGGGCTTTTGATTGGTAGTGATGTGCGCGCCGCGATTAATGCAAATGAGTGGAACGTTGATTCTCTTGATAAAATCGCATTAATTGGTGCGCCTCATTTGAGTAAATCTTTTGCAAGAGTACTGGAGTTAGAGGGCTATAAGACAGAAATTTGCAAATTGACTCAAACCACCTTAGCTGGCTTTAGTTCTGTGTTTAGGGCGACCGAGTCATCACTGATAACGACATCATGAAAATCGAACTAAAGCAAATTGACGAGATAAATTGCCAGTGTTTACTGGCTGAAAACCCTATTTGGGATCATCAGTTAAACGTGATGAGTTGGATTGATATAGAAGCGGGTACGTTTTATCGCTACAACTTAAACGACAAGCAATACAAGCAATATAAATTACCTCACAGAATTGGTAGCTACGGCCTAACTCAAAAAGTAGATATTATTGTTGCGGCTTTTGATATCGGAATTGCCTTTTGTAACCTCAAGACAAAAGCACTTGAATGGCTAGCTCAGCCCGAATCCCACTTACCTTACACCCGCTTTAATGATGGCAGGGTCGATACAAAAGGTCGCTTCTGGGCGGGTACAATGGTTGAGCCAGATAAAGCACCCTGTGATACCGAAGCGTTAGAACAGGGCAGTTTGTATTGCGTTGAAATAGACAGACAATGTAAGCCCATTTTAAACGATATCAGTATTTCAAATGGGCTTTGTTGGAGTCCCGATAGCAAAATTATGTTTCACGCCGACTCTCCGCATCGTCGTGTGACGCGTTATGAATTTGACGAAGATACGGCTCAATTGAGCAATGCATGTCTATATATTGATACCACGAATAAAGGTTTTCCAGACGGAAGTGTTTGCGATAGATATGGGCGTTACTGGCATGCTCGTTGGGCGGATTCATCGGTTGTTTGTATCGATAAAGATGGGACAGAGTTAACGCGTATTGAACTCCCTGTCACTCAGGTCAGTTCTGTCGCAATCGGTGGACCCAAAATGGACCTAATGTTCGTGACCTCAGCAAGTATTGGATTAGACAATGAAGCTCAAGCTAAGCAAGTAAAAGCTGGAAATGTATTTATCTTTCAATTGAATGAATCAATCGGTGTTAAAGAAAATATCTGCAAGATCTGTTAAATCTAAGAATCGTCTTTCCCTCGCATGAGGGAACCTCCTTGGAACAACGCAATCTTCAACACCAACCACCGTACTCCGTAAGTAATATTCAGCTTTTGCCAGATGAGCCCTATGCATTCATAAAACCGCTGTGCGCCATCCATGGCCGCCGCTGCCAACACGTCCTGTGTTGGAAGCTTTTATGAATGCATAGGGCTCATCTGACGCGCTGAATGTTCTTTAGTAATGTTCGCTCATTAGTTTGATTACAAATTAAACCGCATTCAACTCAAATATCAACGCACTTTGCGGAAACTGAATCGGCAGCTGCATACCAAATTGACTCAAGGCTTGACCTGTAAACACTTGGTTTTCTACCTTGCTTAATACCGACTCTGAATACTCTTTCAGATCAGTTGGCCAGATCATATTTAATCGATACGATTTAGTCTCATCAATCCCTTTAAAGTGATACTTTTTAGGAGCAGTACGCTTGGTTTCAGTCACACTGTTATACGCATATAAGGCTTGCGTTTTATCGTGGCTAACGATGCCGAAATCGCTTGAGTTACCGTCACTTTCGAGTCGTTCAAGTTTGCCAGAATGAATCAATCCACGATGTTTTTTATGCAGTGCGATGATTATTTTCAAACGCGCTTTTTCATGATCAGTAAGCTCTCTTGGGTCCATCTCCATACCCATGTGACCAAAGAAAGAAACTGCAGCACGCATATCAATATCGATATGGCGACCGGTGATGTGGCAGTCTCTTGGGCCGATGTGTGCGCCCATTACTTCAGATGGGAAGAAGAAAGAGCACCCTTTTTGAATCGAAAGTCTATCAAGGGCATCGTTAGAGTCTGAGGTCCACAATCTATCTGTATGCGATAGCACGCCGAAGTCAACGCGCGCGCCGCCAGAACTACAGCTTTCGATTTCAACATCAGGATGAGCCGCTTTGATGTCATCAATGAGTTTATATAAAGCGTGTGTTTGCGCACTTACCGCAGGCTTTCCTGCAAAATTGCCGGCATGGTTGATATCGCGGTTCATGTCCCATTTGATGTATTTAATAGTGGGGTGCTCGCTTAAGATGTCGCATACGCACTTATACAAGTATTCACACACTTCTTTGCGCGTTAGGTCTAAGACGAGTTGATTTCTAAAGCTGAGTTGCTCGTTACCTTGTGTTTGTAAAACCCACTCTGGATGTGCTCTGTATAGATCGCTATCAGGATTAACCATTTCAGGTTCAAACCAGATCCCAAATTCTAACCCTAGGTCATTGACGTGCTTGATCAATGGACCTAAACCATCTGGGTAGATTTTCTCGTCAACTGTCCAGTCACCGAGCCCAGCAAAATCGCCGCGTCGACCTTTAAACCATCCGTCGTCTAACACAAAGCGTTCTGCGCCTAAATCGGCAACAATATCTGCAAGTCCTTTGAGGGTTTCGGTGTCATGATCAAAATAGATACCTTCCCAAGTGTTGTAGTGCACTGGGCGAGCTTTTGATTTCATTTTAGGTGTCAGTATTTGTGAGCGAACGTATTCGTGGAAGCAGGCAGAGAGATCACTAAAGCCACTTGCCGAATATGCACAATAAAGCGTGGGAGAAGTATAGCTTTCGTTTGATTGCAAAGTGCATTCGCTGGGCATTAACAGTTCGCCCATTTGCACGTAGGTGCGCTGCTCAGGCAATAATTCAACGCGGGTGCGGTGATTACCACTCCAACCTAAATGAAAGCCGTAACATTCGCCATGTTGCTCATGCGCGCTTTCTTCGTGAAGTACTACGCCAGGGAAATTGTCGTGTGAGGTTTTGCCTTTGCGATTTTCTCTGAGCACACTGCCCAGAAACAAATCCACGCTTTGGCGGTGAAATTCATAAGACCAACGCCCTTCAAAAGACAATAATTTAGTCATATGGTCAGGCATACTGATAGTAGGCGCCGCAAAGTAGTCTACGTTGATAGCTTGCTCGCCAATATTCGTGACTTTGCTTTGTGCACTGAGCACATTTGCCAGCTTATCTAAATGAAGTGTGTGCTCAATTTGAATTTTTCTGATGTCATCAACGCTTACAAACACTGCACTCTGTAGATCGACTTGAGTCACACTGACAAGCTGTCCGCCGATTGACCATGCATCACTTGTCCCACTGAGTTCGATACCCGGACCACCTGTAAAACCTTCGCCCATGCTTGGGGTCAAAGATATGGGCGCTTCTACTTTAACGGCGCATTTAACTTCTTGGCGGGTTGATAAAAGGGATAGCATCTCTGCGTTGGTGGCATCGTCTAGCCTTTTGCCCCAGTACAAGACTGCCGGTGTTTTGCCTGTGCAATTGATAATTAGTGTGGCGAGAGTGCTATGTAAATATACATAGTTTGGAACGGATGATGCCATATCAAAACCCTTTTATTGACGTTTTTCGCGTTGTTAAATCATTGCTTATTTTGTTTGAAATGAAAACAAAATGTTAATGCGCGGAATATATCATATAAATATGATTTTACAATGGATCTGTTAGTTTGATGCTTGCTTTTTCTTCTTATCCTCGTCAATCTCATGCTGCACCCACACAAAGGTCAAAAACATTTTGGTAGGTAAAGACATTGCCATACCGATTGCAACAAACGCCCCACTGATTATCATGCCGGTGACACCCATGTCTGCAATTGTATCGCTGAACATGTGGCAATAAACACCGATACCAATAAAGCAAATACCGGTTAGCATAGCGAATTTGAGGGTTGTAATAATTTGAGCGTTGGTCATTGGTCTGTCCCCATTTCAGATGACAGATTTAAGTTTAATAAAATGAGATAAGTGGGGTGTTGATCTTAATCACAAGAATGTATTGAAGAGGGCATATAGCTGTTTTTTTCAAGACTTTTTGATAAACCGTTTAAACAACGCTTCGATTACAAAGACGCTTGCTAATACCGCAGACGTCCAGGCGCCGTAGGTTGCGAGTTGTTTTTGGCCGAGAATAGCGGCAAAAAGCGCAAGGGTAAAAACAAAGATAGCGGCGTTTAAAAATTTCATTATTGGACTTCTAAGCGGTTTATATGAAACTTTAAACGTTGAACGACGAAAATAGTGCAGCAAAAAGTACACAAATAAAAACGGGTGATTGTTAAATCACCCGTTTGCAAATTTTATCACTTAACCAAGTTTATATCTCAGCAGTATTTGCCCATGAAATAACAGGGCTTAGACCATACACTAACTTATTAATAAGAAGTGCCAATGACACGCACGATATCAAGGTAATAAACATTAGGTGTATGTAGTGCAAGCCAAACGGGGCGTGTAACGGTGAAATTGGGAAAGAAACCAATCCATAGAACACCACACCAAATAAAACGGCTGCAATCGCAGCATTCGCTTGAACATTTTTAAATAGAAGCCCAACGACAAACACCGATAGGATCGGCATGCTAAGCAATCCGTATAATTGTTGTAGCAAATTGATTATGCTCTCTGCGCTTGCATAGACCGGAACTAATGCAAGTGATACGACGGTTAACATGGCCGTGATGACGCCGCTAAGTTTTGGCACGTTAGGTGTTTTATTGATATAGGCTTGATGAATATCACATACGTAAAGCGCTGTTGCTGAGTTTAGGTTACTGTTGTAGGTAGTGAGTACTGCAGCCGCCATTGCCGCAGCGAATATACCAGACATCCATGCGGGTAATAAATCCCCTACAATAGTGCCGTAAGCGGCATCGCCAATATCACCATAAAGTTTGTAGGCAATAATACCAGGCACGACGATGATTGCAGGCACGATCGCTAGGCGAATACCAGCAGCCGCAAACACGCCTTTTTGTGCTTCTTTAATATTGGGAGCAGCCATCGCACGTTGTGTAATAACTTGGTTAGTTCCCCAATAGAACATTTGGATGAAGATCATACCGGTCAAAAGGGTATGCCAAGGAATCGGAGATTCGTCATCGCCGATAAGCGTCAGACGCTCTGGTGGAATACCTGAGAAATCGTAATCGATGGCTTTTAATGCGACAAATACAACCACTAAGGCCATAACTAAAAGTAAAACGCCAGAATAAGTATCAGATACGGCAACCGCTCGCAAGCCACCAAAAATTGCATACATGGCACCCACGACCGCGAAGGCTATTGCAATGGCCATGATGTCGATATTTAGGCCAAACATATTAATCATGAATAGCGAACCCGTGTAAATCACAGCGGGGCAGAAAATTAAGGCACTACCTAAGAAAAACATCACACTGATCACTGCACGGATGTTTTTGTCGTTATAGCGTTGCTCAAGTAGTTCGGTGGTGGTAGTACATTTGTAGCGATAATAGACGGGTAAAAATACTTTGGCCAAAATGAATAAGCCGACCACTGCTGATAACTCCCATAGGGCGAGCAGGGCCATTTGATTTCCGTTCATTCCCACGAGTTGATCGGTACTTAAATTGGTTAAGGTGATCGACCCCGCGACAAAATACCAAGCTAGCCCACCGCCTGCTAGAAAGTATTCTTTTGTTTGAGTTTCGGTAGAATGCCCTTTGCCGCGGCAATGCATATAAGTTAAAAAGCCAATTAGCGCAGTGACCGCAAAAAAGACAATTATCTGTATTAGATTTTCTGACATATTTGGTTCCTTTCAGTGCTTGATTGACAAGCCTGATTGCTTCGCAATTATACTAATTGAGCTTCTTTGCTCACTTCCATTTTCACTTGCACGACTCGGTTGTTTGCATTTCTTTCATTATTCTTATTGATTAACACATTGACCTGAAACAGTGAGACAAGCATTGCGTGAATCGGTGTTAAATAACCTTTCTTGTGGATACTTTCTAACTCTTCAGTTGAAAGGCTTTGAAGACGCTCTTCGTCGATAGTCTGTAATCCTTGGATTTTTTGAAGCTGGCCGTTGTCATATTGAACATTTAAATCTAAAGCTTTAAACAGCTTCAATTCATCGAGATCTTTGGCAAATTGATGTGTTTGAACGTCTTGTTGCACACTCGCTTGTAGGCTTGTATTAATCTGATTTAACTTCTCTGATGGCTTACCTTGCTCGTCGAACAAAGCAATACCTTCTGTAGTCGAAAAATCCTCAGAGTCTTCGAGGATGCCGAAGGTGTAACTCTTTTCGTCTCGAGGAGACTGCATTAAATAGACGGGATGAGTTTGCAAACTTAAGGGAACAAAGACAGGCTGCCATTTGTCTACTTCGACAAATAAATTGGTGCCAACTTCAAAGCTTGTCATTGCCGAAAAGGCCATTGCGCCATCGTGCGTATTGCGAGTCGCAAACACCGGGAAACACGTTGATGCATTGGCGATTTCGTGCGCTCTAAGATTCATGATGTGTTGTTTAGATGCAAGTTTTGAAGCGGCATCTGGGACAACTTTAAGATCTTTGTGTTGGGTACTGCTCAGTTCTACTAAAGTGTTCATAAGTCCTAATTTGTTTTTGCGCTAGCAAGCCATTTCTCAATATATTCACGATGAGAAGGAAGGGTTTGCAGCATTTGCTGAGTAATCTTTTGATTACGTTGAATAATAGTTTGCGCTTGTTGTTGTTGCTGATAAAGGTGCGCTTGCTGAGAAAAGTCGGGCTTAAATCCCATGCCATACAGCACATATTGGTAACTGGCGGCAGGGAATAACTCTACCGCACTTTCAAAGTCACTGTTTGTCGGTCCTCGATATCCCCAAATTGCTAAATCTTCTTTTAAAGAGTCAGGGATACTGTCTTCTTGGGTATGCGCTTGCCAATATGGCTCAGGGCGCTTGGTGAGCATGTAGTGTAACTTTAAGAAGTCGATAATACGCGTCCAGCGGTAGCGCATTTGTTGGTTAAAACGCTTGGCGACGGTCGGCATAATCGCTTTTGTTGGCGGAAGATTCTCGGCAACAAATTTCGCTGAAATCTCGACAAGCATAATCGCTGTTGCTTCAAGCGGCTCTACAAACCCTGCTGCCATTCCGACTGCTACACAATTCTTTTCCCAGAATTTCTCACGATGACCAGATTGAAAGCTAATTTTGCGCGGTGTCAGCCCATCAGCTGCTTTGCCAAGGTATTTTCTTAAGTTTTGTTCTGCTTCATCATCACTTAAAAATTCGCTCGAATAAACATGACCTGTGCCGCGTCGGTGAGTCAGGCCAATATCCCAAATCCACCCTGCATTTTGTGCAGTGGCAATGGTATGTGATGCAATAGGGCTATCTGCTTTTTCATAGGGGACTTGCAGTGCCAATGCAGAATCATTGAAAAGGTACTTGTCCATCTTCATAAATGGCACGTTTAATTTACCGCCTAACAGCATGGAGGCAAAGCCAGTGCAATCGATATACAAATCAGCTTCAATAGGCGTTGTCTTTGCTAATTCAATACTGGCAATCGAACCATCCGCGGCAAGTGTGACATGTTCAACTGTATCAACAATATGTTGAACATTAAGTTGCTGTTTGCAGTGGTTTTTTAAAAGCTCACCAAACGCGCCAGCGTCAATGTGGTAGGCATAGTTACACTGACCTGAATATTCGGCCTCAGAAATTGTGCGTGGTGCTAGGCCAGCTTCACATACATGGTGTTGAAAATTTGATTCGACGGCATACTGTTCAATATCTTCTACATAGGGTGCTAAGTCGATACGACCGTAACCTAGCGGGACGGTAAACGGGTGGTAGTAAAAATCACCGTTGCCATGAACCCAATCGACAAACTTTCCACCTTGCTTGAATACGGCTTTGCAGTGGGCAAACATTTCGGCCTCTTTTATGCCGATTTCTTTTAGAGTGTTTTTCATTGTCGGCCAAGTACCTTCACCCACCCCGACCGTTGGAATGTCCGAAGACTCAACTAAGCAAACCTGTATACCCTGGGTTTGATTTGTTTTGTGGTGGGCAGCAATAATTGCTGCACTTAACCAACCTGCAGTACCGCCACCCACGATGGCTATTTTTGTAATAGCTTGCGACATATTTTCTCAGCACCTTTTAAAACTTGATACAACCCAAAGTAGAGTTGAAAAAATAGCGGTTATAGTTAATGAAGTAAAACACTCAATACATTTATCAGTGAGCAACACGTCAAGTAGGCAAAACGCACTGAAAAATATACTGGTTTAATCTTGATGCAATAAAAAAATCAGCGACCCGAGGACACATTCGGGCCGCCAATTGTCTTACATCACACGCTTAGAAAGTACCGCGTATACCTACAGAGTAACGAGAGCCGTTATCTTCAATAGAGTAAGTCTGGTTAGCAAAACGACCAAACTGACGCAGTTCTTCTTCAGTGATGTTGATACCTTCGAAGAATACCGTAAGGTTTTCGTTGATGTCGTAGCTTGCGCTCACATCCCACTGACCAAAGGTTTCAGTATTGATTGGTTCACCGTTAAAGCCATTATCAATTGCACGTAAGAACGCTTCACGATTGTTAAAGGCAAGACGTGCTTGATAGTTTTCTTGTTCGTAGAAAACGACTAAGTTTTGTGAATCACCAAGACCTTCAAGCGCAAAGCTTTGCGTCGTATCTGCGCCAAGCTCAACGTCACTGTCTACAACAGTAGCATTAGCTGTGAAACCAAAACCATTTTCGAAAATGTGAGTCACACCAATTTCATAACCAGTGACGGTTGCAGCTTCGCTGTTTTGAGGACGTGTTACTGTATAGTCTTCTTGCAAGCCAACTAGTTCTGGTGCTGTTGTTGGTGCATTAGGATCTAACTCTGCACACAAATCGTTACCACAGATAAAGCCAGGATTGTTAGCACGGTCAGATAAAGTAAATGTCTCAGTGCCGGTTAGCGTAACGATGAAATCATCCACTTCTTTGTTGAAGAAAGCGAAAGTAAATAAGTTAGCGTCGCCGTAATACCACTCGTAAGAAATATCCCAGTTCTCTGATACAAAAGGTTTAAGCGCTGGGTTACCGCCTGCTGCTGCTAAATTACCTCGACGCGGTTCACCGAAGTTAGTCGCTGGAGATAACTGAGACATAGTAGGACGTGTCATTGACTCATAAACAGAGAAACGCAGTACCATTTCATCTGTTAGCTCTAGCTTCAAGTTTACGCTTGGAAGTAAGTTAGAGTAGTTTCCACCTTGAACGATATCTGTCGCTGGACCAAATACGTTACCAAACAATGTTTCATCAGAAGTTCTTACAACGTCAGTTACAAAGCTTTGAACCGCTTCTACATCAATTGTTGTTTCTGAGTAGCGCGCACCTACATTTAGAGTGACTGGCATATCGCCAAGGTCATATAAGAAAGTGAAGTCAGCGTATAGTGACGTAATGTCTTCGTTGATAGTATAACGGTTGTTCTGAAGCGTAGGCTCTATTGGCACACCTTGAGCTGCTAGGTAGTCAACATATGCGTCACCGTCGTATGTGTAAAACGTATCGATTAAACCATTAAAGAAGTTGTTAGCTGTAAATGGTCTGAAGTCTATGGTGCTGTTTGGAGCTGGTGTGCCGTAACCACAGAAAGCACATTGACTGCCGAAGATCTGGAACTGTGACTTCTCACGAACTTGATTATAGATACCAAAGCGCGCGCTTTCAAACACATCGCTATCAGATGTATATTTGAAATCTGCTTTGTATTCAGAGATTTTATCTTTATCGGTAGGCACATTACCTTTTTCATTGTAGTGCAAACGAGCTAAGTCTGCCGAAGGTAAGTTGCCATTGCCAAAGCCGTCGTGAACAACTGTTGGGATATCACCTGTTCCGTCGAAGCTGTAGTTGTTGATGATACCCACAACGTTAAATCTGTCTTTACCCGCTCTATCGTTTTCAGCTTTAGATGTTGAGAAATCGAATTGCGCTTCTAAAGACTCATTGATTTGCCAATCGAAGTTAATCCCAATACCTTCATTGCTTACATCACGTGAATTACGAGTAGTAGATACAAAGTCAGATGCAGGATCGCCTGACCCTAAAGCAGACAAACCTACTTCTTGTGTGAACTGAGTAAGTGTTCCGTTTGCGTCAATCGTGCCCGAACCAACGCGATCCGGTTCAAACCAAGATGCTAGGTCAGTCACCAAAGAGTCAACTTCGAATTTAGATACAAAACCATCAACTGTAACCGTTAAGTCATCAGATGGAGCGTACTGAAACACCAAACTTGCGTTGGTACGCGTGCGTTGCTGTCTGTCAACGATCTGATCCCAGTTACGAGGGATATATGCATTCGGGAATAAAACACCGTCTCTAGCGTTTTGAATTGTCTGATTTGGACGCCAACCTGCTGTTGCGATTTGGTTAATTTGAACATCGCGTTCTTGACGGCTAACGGCAACTAATAAGCCCATTGTTTCATCGGCAAATGTGTTACTCACCAAGAAAGAAGCAGAAGGCGAGGTCTCTTCAGAAAGACTTTCGTACATGCCTTTGATTGAACCAACTGCTTTAAATCCTCCGAAATCAAAAGGACGAGCTGTGATTAGACCGATAGTACCACCGATACCACCTTCTTGAAGGTGTGCGCTAGTACTCTTATATATGTCTGCGCCTACGATTTGGTCTGCTGCGATCACGTCGAAGTTAAATTCACGACCAGAGCTGTCAGTTGCGATTTGGCGACCGTTTACTAAAACAGTGTTAAACTGCGGACCAAAGCCCCTAACAGTTACTGCTTGACCCTCACCACCACTGCGGTCGATGGATACGCCTGTAATACGCTGTAAAGACTCAGCCACGTTTAAGTCTGGGAACTTACCCAGGTCTTCTGCTTTGATGCCATCTGATACAACGTTTGAATTTTTCTTGTCATCCATTGATGCTTTCAAGCTGCTGCGAATGCCACTAACTTGAATAACTTCTACTGTTGCATCATTTGCGCCTGCGCTTTGAGCGACGGCTGTTTGTGAACCGAACATCGCGCCTGCAACTGCCATTGCTAGTGCGGTGCGTTTTCCAAGCTGACTAAAGCTCTGATTGTGCATGTGTTTCCCCTTGCTATATTTAGCTGTTTTTTGCTCTTCTTTAAACGAGTAAGTGCATTTTTGTGTGTGGCACTAAAATAGATTAAAACCTATTTATCGTATAAATATAATCAAATGAGAGATAATTTCAATCTTTTTGATGAAAATATGATTAAATAATGTAAGTAATATTGACAAAGAGTTCACAAACTATTGACAATTTCGCACCAATATAGTGCCGATAACGCCTGTTTTTGCAGATTTAAAAGTATAGTTTGTGAAATTTAAATCACAAACTTAGCGTTGCCTTCTTTTTGTGCGATATCATAGTATTTATCATATAAATACTATATTAATTTGATTCGTAATGTGATTTTGAGTATTCTTCACGCCAATACGTTGGAGTGTTTTTTTACAACAAGTGATGAGATTATGACCAAACAATATGAGTTTACCCACAGGCGAAAAAATCTCCTTAATGGAGAATGGGTTTTAGTGTCGCCTCATCGAAATAATCGCCCATGGTCTGGCGCAACTGAAACACAGTCACAATTAGACTTACCATCCTACGATGAAAAATGTCCTTTGTGCGCCGGAAATACAAGAGCGAATGGCGAGAGTAATCCAGATTATGCCTATACTCACGTTTTTAAAAATGATTTCGGGGCATTAACCGAAACATTGCCAGAAGATGCATCCGTTGATAATGACGATTTGTTTCAGGCTGATCTTGCAACTGGTGAAGCCAGAGTCATTTGCTTTTCACCTGACCATAGTAAAACCTTAGCAGAGATGGCCGTCAACGAAATAAATCATGTGGTTGATACATGGCAGCAGCAATATCAAGAATTAAGTCAGCGTTATAGGTGTGTCCATTTGTTTGAAAATAAAGGTGAAATGATGGGCTGTTCACAACCTCACCCACATGGACAGGTTTGGGCTCATAATCACTATTCGACCGAAATAGCCAGAGAAGAGCAAAATCAACTCGCGTATTTTGACAAGCATAAGAGGGCGCTTCTTGATGACTATGCTACTCGCGAAATTAGCGAGAAGTCTCGAGTCGTTTTTGAAAATGAAGCTTGGCTAGTTGTTGTTCCATATTGGGCGAAGTGGCCATTTGAAACACTTTTACTGACCAAACAAAACCACGCAGATTTCAACTCACTTGATGAGAGGTCAAAATACTTATTGTCAGAGGCGATTCATGTGCTAACGTCGAGTTACGACAATGTGTTTAATTGTAGTTTCCCCTACTCCATGGGCTGGCACAATGCGCCGAGTGACATCGAAACTAAAGAACACTGGCGACTTCATGCGCATTTTTATCCGCCTTTGTTGCGTTCTGCAACGGTCAAAAAACACATGGTTGGATACGAAATGCTTGCAGAAAGTCAGCGTGATTTAACTGCAGAGACCGCAGCAAAAATCCTCAGAGATGCACGTGGTACTCACTATAAACAAAATACTCAGCACTTGGCTTAACAGTCGCACTATTAGCTAAAGAGAAATCTATGATAAATGTAACGCCCATTTCCGAATTAAACTCTGCTTTCCAATCTGCCTATGGTTATCCAGCTGAAGCTGTCTCAATTGCGCCTGGTCGTGTCAATTTAATTGGAGAACATACAGATTATAATGATGGTTTTGTATTGCCTTGTGCGCTTGAATTTAACACGCGTATTTTGTTCAAGAAGCGAAACGATACGACAATAAATGTGCGTTCAATGAGTTATCTAGATGAGTCTGAACAGTTTGACCACAGCCAAGACCTCATTCCCGGTGATTTACACTGGGGTAACTATATCCGTGCGGTTGTGTTTGTTTTGAAGCGTGAAGGTCACCAACTAAGTGGTTTCGATATGCTGATCGATAGCAACGTGCCTCAGGGAAGTGGATTATCTTCATCCGCTGCGCTGGAAGTTGCATTGGGAGGGTTATTCAATCATGCGGATAACTTGTCTTTAAGTTTGTCAGAGATCGCCGTCTTCGGACAAAAGGCTGAAAACGATTTTATTGATTGCCAATGTGGCATTATGGATCAATTAATTTCGGCTTGTGGGCAAGCCAATAACGCGCTAATGCTTGATTGCAGAAGTTTAGAAACACAGGCGGTTGCGATTCCTAACGATTTGAATGTGGTGATAGTAAATTCTAACTATCCGCGCAAACTAGCTGACAGTGAATACAATGTGCGTCGAATTGATTGTGAAAATGCAGCGCGCATAATGGGTGTGAAAATGTTGCGTGACGCAAGCATGGAATTACTCTTTGAGCATAAAGATCAGCTCAGTCTAAACGAATTTAAGCGAGCCAAGCACGTAATCACCGAAAACCAACGTGTGCTAGATGCTGTTAAGGCACTTCAAAATAACAATTTAGAATCATTGAGTGAGTTAATGAGAGCGTCGCACCACTCAATGCAGCATGATTTTGAAATTACGGTGCCGGCAATTGACGGTCTCGTTGAAATTTGCAGCAACGCTTTGGGTAAAAGTGGTGGTGCTCGAATGACCGGTGGCGGGTTTGGTGGTGCAGTTGTGTGTTTATGCCGCGAGCAAGACCTTGCAAAACTTATTAAAGCAGTTGAAGATAACTACCACCAACAGTTTTCGTTAACTGCAGATATTTATGTTTGTAACGCAGGGAACGGGTTAAAAATAGAAGCACTTTAATGACAATAAAATGGGGAATATTAGGCTGTGGGCATATTGCACTGCAGTTTTTACGAGGGATACAACCGAGTAATAAGGGAATCGCTGCTGCCTGTGCGGCGCGGAATTTTGAAAAAGCAAAAGCATTTGCAAAAACACATAACATTGACCGTGCTTATGAAAGTTATGAAGCCCTCGCTAGCACGCCAGAGATTGACGCTATCTATGTCGCCAATACACATAATGCACACTTTGAAACCGTAAAACTCTGCTTAAATGCTGGGAAGCATGTGCTGTGTGAAAAACCACTCACTGTTAATGCAAATCAAACGAAAGTGCTGATTGAGCTTGCAAGTAAAAATAATGTTTTATTGATGGAAGCGGTTTGGACCCGGTTTTTGCCTGCTATTCGTTCACTTCAATCGGCTATTCAAGAGGGATTAATCGGTGAAGTTGTAACTGTAAAAGCAGATTTTAGCCTCAATCGAGAATTACCAACTACGCACAGACTCCGCAACCCTGAACTGGCTGGTGGCGCTTTACTCGATTTAGGTATTTATCCAATTACAATTGCATCGATAGTGTTTCAAAATGCACCTCACTCTATTTATGCTCAATGTGTCTTAGATGATGAAACTGGTGTCGATCAACGAGGCTTTTATACAATTGATTTTGGTCAGGGTAAAACAGCATTACTCACGTCTGGTTATACTCAAGCTGCTCCGTGCGAAGCGGTTATTAGCGGTACAAAAGGGCACATTATCGTGCCTCACTTTTTAGGGGCAAAGTCGTATCAGGTTTGTGTTCAGGGCGAAGCGCCGCAGGTAATTGATTTACCCTTTGATGAAGGACATGAATTTTGCGCCGAAATCGAACACTTTCACGATTGCCTAGAAAACGGTTTGACACAAAGCCCCATTTTGCCGCTAAACAAAACCTTAGAAATGATGCAGACGATGGATGAAATTCGTCGCCAATGGGGCTTGAAGTACTCTGAAGAGCTTGAGCAAGCTACTGCAGTGTCACACTAAAGTTTAAATTGGACTGAACACCACTTGGCGACGTAATCGTGATACTGATAGTTGAATCTGTCGCCAGGTCATCCTCCAAAAGTGAGTTTACGATTGTAAATACCGAAGTGCGTGCACCTGCGCGGTTGCTTACTGGCATCACATCTTCTGTCACGCCGCCTAGTGCTCCTGATGTAGCCTCGACCACAATTGTTGAGCCGCTCGCAATTGCCTGCTCTTGCGTATCTGAATAAGCCAATTGAAAGCTCGCACTTTCTCCCCTAGGTATCGCAAGCAAAGGAGATGAACTAGGCGTTGCTTGGTTGTTAATAATTTCATTACCGTTGTTAAAAACCGATATTAGCACCGACGAACTTGAAGTAATTAAAACCAGCGACTTTCGAACGTGTAAGCTTGATGCTCCGCAGTTACTCGCGTCACATTGAGGGCCATCAAATAAGCCATTTTGCGCATTAAAGCTTCCAGAAGAATCAAAGTCTAAAAAGATCTCGTTGTCATCACGAACTCTGTTTTCGTTGTCATCTCTCCAAGCCTCACTTAAATCAATGAAACCTGATTGCGATGCTAGTGTCACGTCAAAACCACTTCCGTCATCGTCAGTAATCGCCCCACCATCTTGATCATCATAGACATTATTTCCGTTGCTATCACTCAGGGTTTCATGTCCGATAGCTGTGGCTAATATGGTCACGCGGTGATCTTCTGCAATGGGCAATGAACTTGTCCAGATAACCGAACACGCACCATTACTGGTCGTGCAGCTCGGCTGAATTGACCCAGCTTCAGTGGTAAATGCGACGGCTGTTCCATCAGGTACCGGATTGTTGAAGGTATCAGATAAACGAGCAGTTATCGTGACTTCTTGACCTTGGATGTTACGTGCTTCTGGATTTAAGTTATTGGCTGCAAGCGAAATACTGTTTTGATCGGGCAATCCTGTATTAACACTTAACAAATCCGACTGGGTTTGAATTGTTTGGCCTTGTTGATTGGTCAGTGATGCAGTGACTCTAATAGCTGTTGGTACATTACCTGCGGTGACACGGGTACTTACTTGACCTTGTGAATTGGTCAGCCCAGAAACAGGTGATAAACTTAACCCACCAGATTCTGTGTTCAATGTGAAGTCGACACTTTGTTGTGCCAACGGATTTCCTTGCGCGCCAGTTACTTGAAAGGTAAGTAAAGACACTGACTCGCTGCCTTGCCCTCCGGTGCCTTGAAGCACAATACTGTCGGGTGAAGCAGAAATAAACTCAATGGAGCCAGCTGATTCGGCAAGTAAGTTCACGATTCTACTAATTTGAAGTTGATTGCCATCAACGAACACGCTTGCTTGTATGATATCTTGGTTACCGTTACCTGTGGCGCAACTAATATCTTCATATGTTGCGTTTGCCCGTCCATTTATACTTGTAACGGACTGATCTATTACACCTGCTGATTGCTGCGTGCAATTTGATGTAAAGCTGATAGGGATATTACTGGCGATAGGTACATCGTTAGCGTCCACTAAATCGACGAAGACTCCTAATGTAGCTCCAGCACTTATACTGATTTCATCTTCTGCGTTAAAACCAGAAATACCCAATACATTCTCGTTAAAAACACTATTTGCAAAAGAACCTATTCTGACTACTTCTTGAACTTGGTCACGCTCAAAAATTTCAAAATTCAGCGCAGCTGTGGTCAGTTCATCATTTTGTAAAGAGGCCGTTATTGTACCAGCACCGAATACGGCATTCTCTGTTAGGATCTGGGTACTAGCAATCGCGTTCTCATTGGTAAGTGTGTCGCTAAGTGTTAACTCGCCATTGCTTGTCTGAAAGGAAACAATTTGATTTGTTAGATCGAAATCACCCTGTGTGGAGAGCTGTGCACTCACATTGATGTTTTGAGCATCGCTGAAGCGATTAATGAGATTACCCTGTGCATCTCGCAACTGGATAGTAACATTAATCGTATTGTCTGTTTCAGGCTCTGCTGCGATGAACTCTATATTTGTTGTTGCCGTTGTTTCATCAGAGAAATCAGCGGTAACAGCGCCGGCACCAATGTTGGCGTCGACCGAGCTAATACTTATTTCTGCAATGCCATTGGCATCGGTCAGTTTGGTCTCACTGGATAAACTACCTACTTGAGTAGTAAAACTGATGACTTGGTTGTTTGCGCCTATGCCATCTTGCAGCAATTGAGCTTGTAGGCAGATTTGCTCACCAAGTGTAAATGAATTGCCATTTGAGCTTGAACAATCTTGGGAAAGAACAGTGAGAGTGAGAGAATATTCGGGACTTGCAGGTGGCGCTGAATCGGGGTCAAAAGGGTTATCCCCATTTTCACCTGAGCTGCCATTGCATGCGGTAAGTAAAACACTTAAAAAGAGCACTGCCAAAGTGCCGACGTAGTTTCTGACCATTAAAATCACTCATCGATAGTTAACTTCAAGTACTGAAAAATCTCGCGTGCTGCCACAGGAGGTTTTTCGGCTTCTTTCTGTTTAACGGCCTGACGATGCAATTGCCTTAGCTTTTGTCGGTCTAAATTTGGATATTTTTCAACGGCATCTTGAATTGCTTTGTCACCATTGCTCAATATTTCATCTCTTAGTTTTTCTAGTTTATGAAAAACTTGAGTAGCGGCTAGGTGCGGCGCTTTTAGTTTTTCAAGTCCCAGCTCTATGGGCGCGATATCCCTAGAGCGCAGCATTTTGCCAATAAGTTGAAGTTGGCGTCTAAAACCATCTTTTTTGCGATTGATTTTTTGCGCCAGTTCAATCGCTGTAAGTAGCTCATCATCTAGCCCAAGGCCACGCAATTGAGGCTTTGATAGCTCAACTAAATTAAAGCCTAGCTTTTTAAGGTCGTCCGCTTCTTGTTTAAGTTGCGTTTTGCTCTTAAATTCTTCTTCGCCGATCTCTTGCTCGAAATCAGTCTCTTGAGTCGCATTTATATCGGTGTTTTTACGCTTATTCATTGATCGTTTTTAACATCATTAATGTTAGTATGGTGCGGATTGTAACCGTCACGCTAATTTTTGGACAGAAAAAACTATTATGCATGCAGAGCAACAACTATCTGAGATTCAAAGCGCCGTCGATGACGCCTTAAAACTAGCAGTAAAAATTGGCGCGACTAGTGCCGAAGCGAGTATGTCTAAAGTACAAGGCATCGCTGTATCTTCGCGCATGAAAGAAGTCGAAACCGTTGAATTCACCAATGACGGCGGCCTAGGCATTGCGGTTTATGTAGGCAATAAAAAGGGCAGTGCATCTACTGCCGATTTAAGTCCCGATGCCCTGAGGCTAACGGTTGAAAAGGCCGTTGAGATTGCGAAGTACACCTCAGAGGATGAATGCGCTGGCTTGGCGGATGCAGCGTTAATGGCGACTGATGTTCCTGACTTAGACTTGTATCACCCAATAGAGCTAGATACCGAAAAGGGAATCGCATTGGCGATAGCTACCGAAGAGGCCGGGCTGGACTTTGATAATAAAATCACCAACTCTGACGGCGGTTCTTATAATGCTAATGTTGGGGTTAAAGTATACGGCAACACGCATGGAATTAACGCGGGTTACCCAAGTAGTCGCTACAGTCTAAGCTGTGTCTTAATTGGCCAAGACGGTGATGACATGCAACGCGATTATGCTTATACGGTTAGTCGTGTTGCCGACGAGTTAAATAGCAGTGAATCCGTTGGCAAGCTTGCTGCAAAAAATACCTTAAGTCGTTTAAATGCCCAGAAGTTAGATACCTGCAAAGTACCTGTTTTATTTGATAAAGAAATTGCTTCAGGTCTGTTTGGGCATATGGTAAATGCGATAAGTGGCGGTAGCTTGTACCGCAAATCTTCCTACTTGCTCGATCACCTTGGCAAACAGATTTTACCTAATTGGTTAACGATCGAAGAAAAACCTCACTTAATGCGCGGCTTAGCCAGCTCACCTTTTGATAACCAAGGTGTGCAAACTAAGGATATGACGATTATTGAAGATGGTGTCCTGCAACATTATTTGCTGACCAGTTATTCTGCTAAAAAGCTCGGTATGCAAACTAATGGTCACGCGGGTGGCATTCACAATTGGATGATTGGCAGTACTGGCGAAAACGATGCACAGATGCTGCAAAAATTGGGTACTGGTTTGTTAGTAACGGAACTAATGGGTCAGGGTGTCAATATCGTAAACGGCGACTACTCGCGCGGCGCAGCAGGCTTTTGGGTAGAAAACGGTGTTATTCAATATCCTGTCCACGAAATTACCATTGCGGGCAATTTAAAAGATATGCTAATGAACATCGTCGCTGTTGGAGCTGATCGTGAAGTGCGTGGCAGCATTCAGACGGGTTCTGTATTGATTGAACAAATGTCGGTTGCGGGTGCTTAATAATAGTCTTAAGACCTCTTCTCTTTAAGCAATAAAAAAGCCGCGAAAGATAAACTTCGCGGCTTTTTAGCACACTGGGTGTGCTTTATTCCATCGTGTAATTCACGCCAACAAACACAGTGCGACCTCGAGGACCTACAGGCCAAGCTAGTTCAGTCAAGAATGGGTCTTCATCTGCCAAGTTATTGATTCCACCAAATACTGATAAATTATCGCTTAGTTCATAGCTTGCGTTAATATCGTGGATCAGTGTGCTTCCGTAGAAACCGCCGCCTGGACCATATAAGGCTTCATTCCCTTGAATACCTAAAGAGCTCTCAACTGCACCGTAGGCTTGACGACTTTGATAAGTCGTTTGGAACGCCATACTAAGTCCTCCGCGAGACCAACTTAACTCAACATTACCAGAGGTCTTAGGTGTTTGAATTTCTTCAAGCACAATGTTTACGTCGCTCGGATCTGTGGGATTAAAGAAGCGATTTAACGCTTTTTGTTGGGTCCCAACTACACTAATGCCAAACTGGTTTTCATCAACTTCGAATACATAGTTTACAGAAAAATCAACGCCGTCCGCTTCGATACGAGCAAAGTTAATCTCACCGGTTGTCAAACTATTCAAACCGCCGTCTGCTCGTCTTGTAAATTGATTACAGAAACCTAAGTCTGGGAAGTTAAGTGAGTCGTAACAGCCGTCGAGGATATCAGAAGCACTGACCGCGTCGATTGCATCGTCAATCTCCATATCCCAATAGTCTAGCGTCAATGTTAAACCTTCAAGAAAGCTAGGTCTGAACACAACACCTAGGGTAAGTGTTTCAGCAGTCTCAACATCAAGGTCAGGATTACCACCTGAAGTTCCACTGAAGCGAGCTGTCAGAGGGTTTAGCCAAATGTAGTTGCCATCTGCGTCAAGTATATCTGATGTAGCGACACCTGTTGCTTGTAGTGAAGCGACACAGTTTGCTTGACGCTGTGGCGTGCCAGCATTAACGTTTGCTGGGTCACATGGATCTTCATTCAAGTTGACGGTGATAGGCAGTTGCGGGTCAAATAATTCAGTGATGTTTGGTGCTCTCACTGCTTCAGATATTGTTCCACGGAAGTTCAAGTCTTCAATTGGACTATAAGAGAAACCGACTTTCCATGTTGTTGCATTGCCAAGTGTTGAGTAATCCGCTAAGCGAATTGCACCGTCAATCGTAAACTCATGAGCAAATTCACGGTCTAGGAAAATAGGCAAGCGTACTTCAACAAAACTATCCCACACATCATATTCACCCGCAGTATTAAACTGCTGAACGTTATCGATGCCGGTTAAGAAGTTTAACCACGGTGATACTTCACTTACTAACACGCCTGGGGTGAACGAGGTACCTTCTGGTAAAATACCCAATTCTGCAGGATCTAAACGATTGTCACTTGATTCTTCACGGTATTCGATACCAGCAGCATAACCGATAGAATCATCCAACAGGCTATCTAGTACTTCAAACTCACCGACTGCGGTTAATGAAAGAACCGTTTGCTCAACTGTTAGCTTGTCTTGCTTGCGCACCGAGATGAAGTCTTTTGCTTCTTCGCTCAATGCGTTGGTTCCAAAGGGATTTAATGGTGCACATTGACCATCGCCAGGGGTAAAGCTGTAATAGCGGTCACTGAAGAAGTTACCGTTTGCGTAGTTAACATTAAACGCAAAGTAATCTATTTCGTAAGCTGCGTTTGGATCAAGATCAGAGCGACAAACTATGTTGCCATTGGCGTCAGTAGTTGCGTCGATAGAAGCAAATACCCGGTCTAGGTATTGTTCGGTGTATTCAGTGGTATTAGTAAATTGACCGTGATTAACCGCAAACTCTAAGGAGTGATTAATATCATAGTCCCAAGTAAAACCACCTACAAATCGCATAGTCTCACGTTCGTATGTTGTTGCATCGTCATCCCATCCAATTGCATCTTGCGTTAGCAATAATCCACCAGTTTCTGCAACTACAGGTTGAAGAGCCGCGGGGATAAATGGGTTATCTGGGAGGATAAACAATGTATCGTAGTAAGAATCATACTCGTTATATACATTACTTTTAGTGTTGACATATTTGGCTTCAAAAAACAGATTTAAGTCGTCGGTAATTTGATAATCACCGTTTAAGTTAACGACTACTTTATCGGTATCTGGCATCAAGGTATCGTTGTCAAAGTTAAACTTGGCACCGTCTCCACCGCTACTTAGAAGTCCGTCGTAAATAGGTCCATCAGTGTTTACTCTAACCGTGCCATCGGGACCTGTCACCCAACAACCGGCAAGAAAACTGGCGCGTCCACCTCTAGATTCCTGACAATCTGGTATGCCATTATTATTGATATCTACATACAATACATCACGCCCACCGAACGTCGGTGCGATTGAGCCTTCATTTGAACTCAACCAATATCCGATGTCATTGGCGAGAATTCGACGAGAACTATCATCTGGATCTGGCACACTTGAATACAATCCATTGTTTTTTGACCAATCTCGATCGCCATGAAGTAATTCTTGTTCTTTTTCTAAAGTTAGCGTGAGGACAATATTTCCCTTATCGTCATCAAAGTTTTTACCAAAAGCGCCATCAAATGCAAAACTTGCACCGCCTGATTGTTCAGGTATCGCGGTTGTTGCATTGAGTGAAACACCTTCAAAGTCATCCTTTAATATAAAGTTTACTACACCAGTAACCGCATCAGCACCGTAAATTGCAGATGCGCCACCTGTGGTAACTTCAACGCGTTCAACCAGTGCGCGAGGAATAGTACTGACATCAACGGCTTGAGAACCTCTAAATCCTGCAACATGGCGGCGACCGTTAACAAGTGTAAGGGTTCTATCAGAGTCCAAACCTCTTAGATTAAGCGCATTTGCACCGGTTAAACTATTTTCTGAAGTGGTTGAAGCAATAAGTGCTGGAATATCATTTACGATGTCCGCCAAGTTTAATTCACCAGACATAGCAATGTCTTTGCTATCAAGTGATTGAATTGGCACTGAACTTATTACATTTGGATCGGTCGGAATACGTGAACCAGTGACATTGATAACTTCAACTTCAGCTTCTTTATCAGTCGATGCGTCTTGAGCATAGGTGTTGGCGGATGCGCTTAGCCCTAATGCTGTCGCGATACATAAAGAAACCGCTGAACGTTTTATCTGTGGGTGTTTTGAGTGAGCTTTCATAATACTGCCTGTAGGATTAACTTAGTATTTTTTGTTATAAAGCGAAATTGCACACTTTATGCCAGTTAGGTCGCTACGAGTTTATGCGACTTACAGGCAACAAAGCATGGTAAACTTTATTGCTATGCTCTTTTATAGTGCATTCTTGCGCACTAAATCGAGGTTTTTGCACTTTGGTGGGGCTTTTGTGTTAGCGTCAGTAACTGTTAGTTTTACCCAAATGATTGGCTAAGTTGGTGCTCAGGTCTTTGAGATCATTCGCTACTTCTCTCCATACACCCATGCTATTTTGATTAATAGGTTGGCGAACTTGTTCACTACTCGCTGTATGCACCTTTCGCGTATTTTTACTGAAGTCAATACAGGCTTCTTCAAAGGGAAGAGAAAGCCGAAGCAAGAGCGCTTTGATAAATGACTCAGGAGCGTTAATCAGTTCTTCATACTGGAGCGTCACAATACGGTTGGGTAAGACTTTGTTCCAATGATGCATCAAATCCTGATAAGCATTGAGCACCAATGCGATTTGTTTGAGGTGGTAACTGAATTGCACACCCGAGTAGAAATACTGCTTGTATAAGCTTAAGCCGCAGTCCATTAGATTTCTTCGTATGTCGATAATAATAGCATTAGGAAGAATTTTGTGGATAAAACCAATCAGCCTGAAATTAAAGGGTTGTTTATCGATAAAGTAATCAAGGTTTTGTTCTCTAAAAATAGCGCCTTTTTCTAAATAACTCTTCCCGAACACGCTTAATTCATTACCTGTTAAATAAGGTAAGCACTCATAAAGGCTCTTGCCATATTTTTGTTTGCAGTAGCCCTCAGCTTGTTGCTCAACAGCCTGAAGCGTGGGTTGTTCGATAGTGGCTTCTATTGATGAATGGCTTGCCAGTATCTGCTCGATCAGCGTGGATCCAGAACGGGGCATACCTACGATAAAAATAGGCTTGGGGTGTTTACTGAACTTGTTAGATTGACCAAGTAGACTAGCTTTTGTGTAGACGCTTTTTCGCAACTCAAATTCTTTTATCATTGCCTTAGTGTAGGCTGAATGACTACCTACTAGTGCATTGGCTTTTTTATAAAAAGGCATACTTTGTTCAAGCCCTTCCTGCAACTCGACCGCTTTTGCAAGTGCGAATGTTGCGATAGCTTGGGCGTTAGATGTCAACTCTGAATCTTGAATAAGTGCTTCTATTTGATTTATTTCACTTTTCGAAAAAACATAGTTTTTCATATCAGCCAAAGCCGCCCAAGCCTCTACATTTTTTGGATTGGCTTTTATTGCCGTCTTTAAGGATTCAACACTTAATTTTCTTTTACCTAAAATTCTAAGCGCTTGACCTTTGATCAGTGATAACTGCGAATAGTGCAACGGTTTATTTTGCACATACTTATTGGCTCTTTCGCACACCTCAAGGAGTAAATCTAGCTGACTGTATTTTTGTAACAAACCAATCCATTTCCACAAACTATCAAAACTCTCTTTAAGTTCCGCTAGCGCTCTCGATGCGTCGAGTGCTGCTTGGTATTCATTTGATTGTACGTAGCTGTCAATTAGCAAATTTCTAAGTGATAAATTAGCTGGTAAAAATGGTAGCTCAGTTTTCAACAGTTCAGCGCTTTGTTCTGCTTTATTTTGCATCAAATAAATTTGAGCAATTGTGTAGACTGCTCTTGGGTGGTGAGGTATTTGTTTCAACATTGTGCCCGCAATCCCAATGGCTTTTGTATAAGCCTTAGCTTGCATACATTGTCTGATTTGATCGAAAGCTTGGGTTAAAGGGTCAAAGTTTTCAGCATGTCGCGCAACTTCAATGGCTTGATCATAGTAGTCAGCCTTATATAGGCATTCACTCAGCTTTAGCCAAGCTTGATAAAAATTAGGAGTCGATTTTAACGTTTGATTCAGTAAAGCAATTGCTTGAGCAAACTGTTTACTGACTATGAACTGCTCAACTTGATGTAAAATCTTAGCGTAGTGATTGGCGGACATTGTCGGTTCTGCATACTTGTTTATTGATTGCCCAAAAACAATTAAGCCCGCAAACGCGGGCTTAATTCAAAAGACTGTTAGCTTAGTCGACACTTCCACAAAAGCGATAGCCTTCGCCATGAATAGTGACAATTAATTCTTCTTCGTTTGGCTCTGATTCGAAGTGTTTACGAATGCGGCGGATTGTTACATCAACCGTTCTGTCATTTGGACGTAACTCACGCCCCGTCATTTCCATGATGAGTTGTTCGCGGGTCAGAATCTTACCTGGGTTGCTCAAGAACAGGTGTAATGCTCTGAACTCACTGCGCGGAAGTCTAAACTCTTTGCCGGCAGGTGAAATCAAGCTTCTGCTGTCACCATCGAGCGTCCAACCATTAAAGCTGACTTTACTTGGTAAATCATCATCTTCAGCAGCATTGCTAGTGCGTGATAACAAGTTACGTGCACGAATAGTGAGTTCGCGTGGGTTAAATGGTTTTGTGAGGTAATCGTCAGCGCCGATTTCTAAGCCTAAAATACGGTCGACGTCGTTATCACGGCCAGTCAAAAAGATTAACCCTACATTTTTGCGGTCTCTTACTTCTCTTGCGAGTATTAGCCCATTTTTACCCGGTAAGTTGATATCCATGATAACTAAATTAATGGTGTTATTCTCAAAGAAGTCATGCATTTCTTCGCCGTTTTCAGCTTCAAAAACATTGTATCCTTCCGCTTCAAAAAGGCTTTTGAGCGTTGTTCGTGTTACGACTTCGTCTTCTACAATCAGGATATTTGGCGTTTGCATTTATTTACACTCTATTAACATTGTTATTGGGAGTTTATCAGTAATTATTACGAAAACACAATTACTTACACATATAGTATATTCAATTACGTTCAAGAAATAAAATGTACTTTAGTGTTATTTGTCGTTAATTCTATGAAATTTAACAACAAAGGCTACTTTTTTTCTCAAAATCAGGTGCTTTTGTCGGTTAATTACTACAAAGTTTAAATTTAGTTTGTATAAAAAGATTCTGTACAGCACTCATGAAAAGTCATGAGTACAGTTGGCAGCTTGCTCTCAATCGAGCTCAAGAGCTGCGTTGTTACATTTGTTTATATATAGATTGAAACTTAGCAGCCGCAACATCCCACGTAAACTTAACCTGCATTGCCCGTTTACGGGCTTTGGTGAGCTGCGCTGGGTATTCGTGAAACAGTAATAGTGCTTTACGGATGACGTTAAGTAACGCATCTGGGCTGGGGTTTTCAAATACAAAGCCATTACCATCTGATAAATCTATGTCTTTAACCGTGTCTTTAAGACCGCCGACAGCGCGAACGATGGGTAAGGTGCCATATGCAAGACTGTACATTTGGTTTAAACCACAAGGCTCAAATTGTGATGGCATTAAAAAGAAGTCGGCGCCAGCTTCTACGTAGTGCGCGTATTCAGATTGGAAGTCGTTAATAAACGCGAATTGTTTAGGATGCTTGGCTGCGATTTCTGCCAAAGGCTTAGTAATATCTTCTTCGCCTGTGCCAACAATGACGATTTGTACTTTATGGTGCAATAGCTGCTCTAGCATTGGCAGAATAAACCCGAACCCTTTTTGAATTGTTGTTCGGCAAACCATACCAAGTAAAGGTGTATTTTTGGTAACCGGTAAATTGAATTCTTTTTGCAGTGCTGCTTTACATTTCGCTTTGCCAGAAATGTCATCCACACTGTATCGCGCAGCAATGATTGGATCGGTTTCAGGGTTCCATTGTTCATAATCACAACCGTTGAGTACACCAATGACATCGTTTTGGCGATGTCTGACTACATCATCTATACCATGACTGCCAAGCGGTGTTGATATCTCCTGCGCATAACTAGGGCTCACAGGGCATATTTTATCAGCGTGAATCAAGCCTGTTTTTAATAGGTTAATATGACCATTATCAACGTATAAATGCGACTGGTGAGCCGAGACACACTTCATGTTTTTTAAATCTTCGACGCCTTGAAACGCAGCGTTGTGAATACTTAATACGCTTTTTGTGTCTCGGTAAAAATCTTTAATTTGCGGATCGTGTTTAGCCATGTAGCAAGCAATCGATGTATGCCAATCATTGCAATGTAATATTTGAGGTTTAAAAGCAAGGGACTCAGATGCTTTTAGTGCTGCGAGTGAAAAGAATGCGAACTTCTCACTATTTGAAACTTGGCTGGTTTTTGAATATAGATCTTCATCAGCAAAATATTCTGGGTAGTCGATTAAATAGACCTTAATGTTCTCGAAATTTAGTTCTTTTACACCAAATTCATAACGCTGTTCGTTTGCGTGTAATACTTGTTTCACACAGGCATCGGGCAGCTTAAAAGTGCGCTTTGCTTGGGCATAATAAGGCATGAATATGCGCACATCGTGGCCTAATTCTTTTAGGGCTATAGGCAGTGCTTTGCCCACATCCGCCAGCCCACCGGTCTTAACGATGTCTTCAACTTCGGAAATTAAAAATAAGATATTCATGCTTTACTCATCGTTATTTATTTTACTAGTTTATGGTTATTTAGCCGCTTCATAGATACTAAATTTATTGGTTTGCAACACCGTCTGCGATTTGAAGTATTGTTTGCTCAGTGTATCTGCGTATGGCAAAAAACGATTGGCAACGATCATTAGCTTTCCTCTAGGACGGGTTTGCTTATGCGCATCGACAATAAACTGCTGTGTAATATCGTAGTTAGTTTTGATACCAGTGTGAAAAGGAGGGTTACTGACAACCGCATCAAACGTACCCGATACTTCGTTTAAGCCATCACTGTCTATCACTTGCGCTTCAACCTCGTTGAGTTCGAGTGTCTTTTTAGCGCAATAAGTCGCTAATGCAGATACATCGCTCATCACTAATTTAACATGAGCGTTGGCTTTTAAAAGATACGTACCAATAATGCCTGTGCCACAAGCGAAGTCTAAAATATTGCCTCGTAAAGCTAGTAAGCGATCACTTTTAGGTGCAAGTTCAGACAGTAAAAGCTGAGTGCCTGGGTCAAATTGTTTATGCCCAAACACACCCGGTAACGAAAACACTTTTACAGGAAGATCATTGACTGAGTATGTGCGAATAACGCCATTGCTTTCTAGGTTAAACGCTTTGCTAGCTTCGTTTTCTTTTGTAACACAAATTAATCCACAGTGCTTGGCACCGTCGATTTTGTTCACGGTAGAGCCTAACTTTTCTAGTAGCTTACCTACACTTTTTATACCGGCTTTATTTTCTCCGACAACCAGAAGTTGACCGCCTATTTTAAGTAAGTCATTCAACTGATGTATCAATAAATCTAAATGTTGTTTAGCTTTTGGTAAGTAAATAACCGCGCCGTCTAGCTTGTTTTCTTTTAGTGCAGGTATAGCAGTAAAATCAGCAGCGTAGTATTGTTTGTGCTTTGAGATATTCGAGGCGCCTTGGTACATATCGAACATCTGATGCAAACCAACAACCTTGTCTGATTCAATCTCAGAGAAAATATGCACATCGCTTGGATTAACAATGGCCCATTGACCCTCAGCAAACAGGTCTAGGTTTCGTATCAGTAACTGACTAGGTAAACTTAGCATTATGCGATTCTCTCAAATACTAAATCCCAAACACCATGACCTAGTTTCTGGCCTCTGACCTCAAATTTAGTGATAGGCCGATAATCAGGTCGCTCAACAAAATCGCCTTGTCCTGAGGTATTTTTGAATGTACTCGCCTGAGAAGTTACTTCTAACATGTGGTGAGCATAAGGTTCCCAATCGGTCGCCATATGGAATTTGCCGCCGATAGCAAGTTTAGATGATACTTTTTCAACAAAGTTGGTTTGTACTATTCTGCGTTTATGATGGCGCTTTTTATGCCATGGATCGGGAAAGTACAACTGTAAACGATTCAGCGAGTTATCCGCGATACACTTGTCGAGCACTTCGATCGCATCGTGTTCAAATACACGCAAATTTGTCAGTCCAGCTTCTTCTGCCGCAGCTAGACACGCACCGACGCCTGGTTTATGCACTTCGATACCGATAAAATTAATGTCGGGCGAGTCGCTGGCCATTTCAACCAATGACTTACCCATACCAAAACCGATTTCAAGTACGACGGGATTGTTGTTGCCAAACACTTGCTCGAAAGCTAATAAGCCTTGGTTTATTTCTAAGCCCATCGATTCCCAATTGACTTCGATTGCTCGCGCTTGTGCTTTGGTAAGTCTACCTTCTCGTTTTACAAAGCTTTTTACTTTGCTGATATAGACACCCGCTTCGCGCGCTTCTTCTTCGGAGTTAAACCCTCTCATGTACTCTTCTCATCGTTGATTAACGGCGCGTGCAGGGTAAATCTGTGATGTGACACAACTTACGGCGCTCATGTTTTGAATTCTTAATGGGTCATTATCCTATTATGTTCGTTAAATGAAAAGGCTTAGATAAATGCAAGAATTGGGTAACGAGATAGCGCAATTACTTTTAGTTTGAATTGGCGCTAATAAACTGCGCCAACATATCGCTGACCTTATTTGCCTGCGTTAGTACCAACATATGAGCAGTACCTGACAAACAGTGCAGATTAGCAGATGGTTTGCTCTGGCAAAACTTCTCAACATTATTAGCTTGTGCAATGAAATCCTGTTCCCCAACGATAACTTGCATAGGGATATCTAAGCTTTGTAGTTGTGTTGATAAATCTTGTCGAGGTGTTGTCGACTTTATTTGATTCACCAAGGTTGAATTGCCTAAGTCATTTTGCATATCTATAACGGTTTGAGGGTGGGTATTGTGTTCAAGTTCTGCTTGCGTGAAATATTGTGCTAAGCGGTTGCGACCAAGCTTCATCTTTGGGTTTTTGCTTAACGCTTTTAACAAAGATTGTCTTGTCGATAACTCTTCGTTGCTCAAACCAAAAGGGTCATAAGCAATCAAGCTAATAGACGCTATTTCACTTTTGTTTTGCAGTGCGCTAAGCGCGGCAATATAGCCTCCCATCGAATAACCCACTAAATGCACTTTGCCCTGAGCTTGCGAAATGCGATCTTCGGTCAGCGCGAGCATGTCTTCAAGGCTTTGTGCCCATTGCAGGGGAGAATAAAGACGCTCATATATGTTAAGCGTTTGCCAAATTGGCAGCCAGATGCGCTCGTCGCATAAGGTACCAGGTAAAAAAAGTACGCTTTGGTTTATCGTATTCACTTAAAATCTTTTGTGAGCTGTTTAACGCGATGCGATGTAACATACCATATCTCAAGTAGTGAGCATCTGTTAGATTTGCTTAGCCTTGATTTATTTGTAGCTTTGAAGAGTCTTAAAAGAATAAAAATGACAAAAAACAACTTTGTGTTTAGCGAAAGTTTATTGGCTTGGTGGGATATTGACGGTCGAAAAAACCTACCTTGGCAACAAAATAAAACACGTTATCGAGTCTGGGTCTCTGAAATTATGTTGCAGCAAACGCAAGTTGCGACCGTGATCCCTTATTTTGAACGCTTCATGCAAAAGTTCCCAGATGTCATTGCCTTAGCTAACGCGCCTCAGGATGAGGTACTTCATTTATGGACAGGACTAGGTTACTACGCTAGAGCGCGTAATTTACACAAGGCAGCTCAACAAGTCCGCGATGAGCATAATGGCGTTTTCCCCGAGCAATTTGAACAAGTACTTGCGCTATCAGGCATAGGTCGGTCAACTGCCGCGGCGATTTTGTCTTTAGCTGATGATCAAGCTTATGTGATTTTAGATGGCAATGTAAAACGCGTGCTTGCAAGGTATTTTGCGCAGGAAGGATGGCCGGGTAATAAAAAAGTTGAAGACCAAATGTGGCAACTGGCAGAGGATCTTAAGCCTAAAGCCCGATTTGGCGATTACACGCAAGCCATGATGGATTTGGGTGCAACGCTTTGTAAAAGATCTAGGCCAAACTGCGATGAATGCCCAGTGCAAAGTCGTTGTTTAGCCTATGCTCAAGGCAGGCAAAGCGAGCTTCCGCATTCCAAACCCAAAAAGCAAATACCTACCAAATATACGACGATGATTATCCCATCCTATCGCGGTTCATTGCTCATGCATCAGCGGCCTCCCTCAGGAATTTGGGGCGGTTTATGGGCATTTTTAGAAACGGACTATTCAGAAAATGACTTTGTTACTCCTGAAATGTGGAAAACATTAATACCTGCAGATATTCAAGATGCAGATTACTCAACAACAGAGTTGCCTGCTTTTAAACACACTTTTAGTCATTTTCATTTGAATATACAGCCGGTGTTACTTGAAATGCCAAGCTATTTACCCAATGAAGTACAAGAGAAGAAAAGCCGGTGGGTCGATATTCAAAATGTCGGCGATATTGGTCTATCAGCACCCACGGTAAAGATCATCGAAGCGTTAAAAGTTCAAAGACCTTTGGCGTTCTAATTGTTAAATTTTAATCTATAATCATGGCAATCGCGCTTTTTGCAACGTAAGTTGCATCAATAAATAAGGAAACACAATGGCAAGACAAGTATTTTGTGAGCATCTAAAAAAAGAGGCCGATGGCTTAGATTTTCAGTTGTACCCAGGCGAATTGGGCAAACGTATTTTCGATAATATTTCGAAAGAAGCATTTACCGGCTGGCAAAAGAAGCAAACCATGCTGATCAACGAAAATAAATTAAATATGATGGAACCCAACGACCGCAAGTTTTTGGAAGAAAAAATGGAAGCATACTTATTTGAAGGCATAGAACCCAGCATCGAAGGCTACGTTCCGCCTACAAAATAAGCACTTGAACCAATAAATCGAAGAAAGCGCTAAAAAAGCCCAAAAACATGTTGACTTAAAAGCTCAAAATCCGTTTAATACGCACCCACAGCGAATTACATGCATACCGACGTAGTCAACACGCAGTAAAAGACGCATTGCCTCGATAGCTCAGTTGGTAGAGCAGCGGATTGAAAATCCGCGTGTCCCTGGTTCGATCCCGGGTCGAGGCACCATTTATATCAAAGCCCTGCTCATTGAGCGGGGCTTTTTTGTTCGTGCCAAAGTGCACACTAATCATCGCTGGTTTGCTGCTTGTCGTCGTTGCTTTACCATGAAGCAATCTCCAAAAACTACCTCAAATCAAAAAATACCATCAAGTACTAGGAAAACGATTATTTGTTTAATTCGCTGCTAGTATATAAATTACTCAAGCGCTCATAAAAAATAAGGTAAAAAATGTCCACTATGCAAAGGTTACTAATGAACGATCCTCCTGGTTACTTCACAAGAGGCGGTGAGGTCCTGTGGAAACTCATGAAAGAAGACTTAATCGAGGAGCCTTTACCTGGAGAATGGAAGGATTTGCAGGCCTTAGTTAAACAAAGCTTTAATAAGCACACTGAACATGAAATTGATGAGCCAAACCACATCTATTGTAAAAAACTCGATAAGGGAGGTATGAGTGGTGGCGTGGTTTATCCTTTATTCTTCAAGGAAGTTATCCTTTGCTTCATTTCATATCAGTTTTCTGGCGGTGCGTACGGTAAACAATATAGTCAAAATTACAACAATTGGCTGGAAAAAGTAAGTCAGGGCTTGGTGTAAGTAACCCTTCACTTGAACACTACTTTTTATCGTCGAAAATTTATCAAAAGAACCTTGATGATTCCAACCAATCCACTAAGTTAGCCGTTTATTCACTAATAATTTCAGGCTCATAAGAGCCTGTGATAAGTGAGAGCTTTTACCTTGTTTATTCTTTTTCGTGAAAGTATCCAATATGGTTTAGATTTATTTATTTCTTCTTTGCAGGTGCAAAGTTTGAAATCTTTACTAGTGTCACGCATTTCTGAACCATCTAGAGTTAGGTAAAAAAGCAGTTTGCATTTAAATTAGATTTAGAAATCACTAGCAATTCGATTTGCAATATTGCCTTGCAAAAGTAGTCTCTCTAAGTCGCCATGCAACTGGGATAATGAACGAATGAACTTTGTACCATTAATATTAACAGGCAAATTTTCTTCCCCTCCATAATATTCAACAACTTCATCATACGTATTTGAGTCATTGGATATTTGCTTTTCAGAAATT
This sequence comes from Glaciecola sp. KUL10, assembly GCF_003203515.1. Taxonomy (GTDB): domain Bacteria; phylum Pseudomonadota; class Gammaproteobacteria; order Enterobacterales; family Alteromonadaceae; genus Glaciecola. The sequence continues at coordinate 255,146 of NZ_BGNG01000004.1, forward strand.
GGAATCTCTGGAAGGTACATTGCTAAAAAACCAACCCTTTGAAAATTTCTTATTTTTGATGGACTTGTAAATTCTGAACTACTTGTAAAAAAGCCAACGCCAAGTATATCAGTGGTGTAACCGGAAGCGAGAAGCCTTTCTCTTGCAAAATTACTTTTTACGGATAGCCATAAATTGTTAGGCAAGCACATTAGAACGAAGTCACCGTAAGACTGGATTTTTTGATTATTTGTCTTAAAGAAGTTCCTTTGGTCAATAAGCTCACTCAGAGCCTTTTCAAGCAATAATTCTGAAACTTGACCTAGGTTGGAAACCCCGCTTTGTTTTTCACTATCGTCTTGTGGTCGGGTCCATCGTTGCCGATTGATCAGATCAATAAACTGTTTTGCTTTTACAAAATTTTTCGTATTTATTTCTTCACCCAAGTGTTTTTCAACACACTCAATCGCAATCGATGCGAGCAGATGAACGTTGGTGAATAAGTTCCCATATTCTGGGTAAAACTGAAGAAACACCATTAAAGCTTTGTGTTCCCTATTTTTACTCCATTCGCTAGTAGATACGGCTTTCCCATTAATTCCAATAGCTTTTATATTATCAATGATTGTCTTGTCTAAACTATCTATTAATTGGCACATAAATACACGCGTTAAATCAAAGTCGATGTGAGGATATACATCAGTTTCTTTGTTGATTTTGTCTAGAACGTATCTTTGTAACGGAACCACAAATTGCTGAATCGTGTCGTCTGAGGGGTCCTTGTTTACTGTTTTATATTCAACATTTTCATCTTCCCTAACTTGTAGATCTAAAATATTCACAAACACTCCATGTAGGTCTATTTTTGATTGACTGTCTAAATATACAGTGATATTCTCCGGGTATTAAACCGGATAAGTTAAACTATTAAATATGCATAACTCAACCCAGAAGCTTAAACCTAATGAAATAAAAAGTATACGCTGTGCTTTAGGCCTAGGCCGAACAGAATTTGCTAATTTATTGGGGCTCGGCAATCAAGGGGAGAGAACAGTAAGGGGCTGGGAGAAAGGCGAACACCAACCCACGCCTAAGAAAGTTGAAGCAATCTTAGGTTTAGAAAACGAATTAAGATCAATACATCAAAAAGCCCCTTTCAAAAACATCAATCCGAACTCTAACTTTAAATTTATTGACCTCTTTGCGGGTATCGGAGGTTTACGGCTTCCTTTTCAGCAATTAGGTGGTGAATGCGTTTTTACTTCTGAATGGGATAAGTTCGCGCAAAAGACATATTTAAAAAATTTTGGTGAAATGCCTAGTGGTGATATTACTCAAATAAGCGCATCTGATATTCCAGAGCACGATTTGCTATTAGGTGGATTTCCTTGCCAAGCGTTTAGTCAAGCTGGTTTAAGAAAAGGATTCAATGATACTCGAGGAACATTATTTTTTGAAATACAAAAAATATTAGTAGATAAGCGGCCGAAAGCCTTTTTGCTTGAAAATGTAAAACAACTTAAAGGGCATGATAAGGGGCGGACGCTCAAAACAATTTTGAGTATTCTTAGAGGGGAAGAAAGTGAGTCAATTCCTTCTGACCTTTTTATGAGTGAAGAGGCAAAAAATGCAGTGTCAGAAAAATTGAATTATTGGGTCGATTTTAAAGTCTTAAGAGCAGCAGATTTTGGAATTCCTCAAAATAGAGAACGAGTATTTATCGTTGGCTTTGACAAAGACTATTTTAATGATATTGACTTCGATACCGCTTTTAAATGGCCCGAACCGCCCAAGAATGAAACTCAGTTGGGTGATATACTTGAAGACTTGTCTAGCATATCTCTATCTGATGATAAGTTTACTATTTCAGATAAGTTATGGGCAGGCCATCAGAAACGAAAGTCACAACACAAAGAAAAAGGTAACGGTTTTGGGTATTCTTTGTTTAGCGCTCATGATTCATATACGAATACCTTGAGTGCCAGATACTACAAAGATGGATCTGAGATCTTGATCGATCAGACTGAGCTAGGTAAAAACCCTAGAAAGTTAACACCTAGAGAATGCGCTCGACTACAAGGTTTTCCAGAAGAATATAAGATCGATGCAGTATCTCAAGTTCAAATATATAAGCAATTTGGTAACTCGGTTTGTGTTAAGGTCATTGAGGCTATTAGTCAAGAGATGCTTCCTTTTTTGATTGAGAGACAGGAAGCATCACGAGTTGCTTAATTAAGTTAACGCCTTGCCATCCATAGCAACGCAAAACTCCAAAATTTATGAATTAAGACCGAATATCAAAACGGTCGTTATTCATTACCTTCGTCCACGCCGCTACGAAATCTTTCACAAACTTTTCTTTGTTATCATCTTGGGCATACACTTCTGCGTAAGCTCTTAAGATTGAATTTGAACCAAAGACTAAGTCTACGCTAGTCGCTGTGAATTTGACTTCGCCTGAGCTTCTATCTCGAAGTTCATAGCTTTTATCTTCCATAGGGTGCCAGCTCATTGACATATCAGTTAGATTGACAAAGAAATCGTTGGTTAATTGGCCCATGCGGGTAGTAAATACCCCATGTTTAGACTGACCATAATTGGCACCAAGCACACGCATTCCACCGACTAAGACTGTCATTTCAGCTGCGGTTAAACCGAGTAGCTGAGCTTTATCTAGCAACATGGCTTCGGGAGATACAGCGTATGCTTTTAGCTGGAAGTTTCTAAATCCATCTGCCAACGGCTGTAAGACGTTGAAGCTGTCTTTATCGGTTTGCTCTTCTAATGCGTCACCACGGCCCGGTGCGAATGGCACGCTGATATCCATCTGTGCTTCTGAAATTGCATTCTCCAAACCGACATTTCCGCCAAGAACAATGGTATCAGCTATCGATGCACCATGCTCTTGCGCAATGGGTGCTAATACGGACAATACTTTCTGCAATCTATCTGGTTCATTGGCTGGCCAAGTATTTTGAGGTGCAAAGCGAATACGAGCGCCGTTGGCTCCTCCTCGCTTATCTGACCCTCTAAATGTTCTGGCGCTGTCCCAAGCTGTATTGATAAGCTCAATATTAGATAAGCCAGATTTTGCAATCGCGTTTTTAAGTGCAGCGATGTCATAATCGTCTGTCCCTTTTGGAATAGGGTCTTGCCAAATTAGCGTTTCTTCTGGCACGTCAGGACCGTAATAGTTGCTAACAGGTCCCATATCTCTGTGAGTCAGCTTGAACCATGCGCGCGCAAAAGTATCTTTAAAATATTCTGGATCATCCATGAATTTCTGACATATTTGCTTGTATGTTGGGTCAACCTTCATTGCCATATCAGCATCTGTCATCATGGGCATTTGTTTAACACTTGGATTGCTAGGATCGGTCGGCTTTTCTGACTCTGGCATATTGATTGGTTGATATTGATGTGCGCCAGCAGGTGATTTCGTCAATTCCCACTCGTAGCCGAATAGATAGTCAAAGTAGCCCATATCAAATTTCAAAGGCTCTTTTGACCACGCACCTTCGATCCCAGATGTAAATGCTTTGTTTGCTTGTCCGTTTTGATCTGGATTTTCCCAACCAAGACCTTGAGCGTGCACTGGGCAACCCTCTGGCTCTGCGCCAATATTGGCTTCTGAGTTCATGCCGTGAGCTTTTCCTACGGTATGTCCACCACATGTTAGTGCCGCGGTTTCCTCATCATTCATTGCCATACGGCTAAAAGTTTCTCTAATATGAAGGGCCGTTTTTGCTGGGTCAGGATTGCCGTTGACACCTTCAGGATTTACATAAATCAATCCCATATGAACAGCCGCAAGCGGATTTTCTAGTGTACTTGGTTGCGCTAATTCATCGTAGCGATTTTCAGAAGGCGCCAACCATTCATTTTCAGCTCCCCAATAAACATCTTTTTCTGGTCCCCAAATATCTTGTCTACCAAAAGCAAATCCAAATGTCTCGAAGCCCATTGATTCATAAGCCATATTGCCAGCAAGGATAATCAAATCTGCCCAACTCAGTGCATTGCCGTATTTTTTCTTAACAGGCCATAGTAAACGCCTAGCTTTGTCTAGGCTTGCGTTGTCTGGCCATGAATTCAAGGGCGCGAATCGAATGTTACCCGTCGCTGCACCGCCTCGACCATCACCCATGCGATAAGAGCCTGCAGAATGCCATGCTAGACGAACCATTAAACCGCCATAGTGCCCCCAATCAGCAGGCCACCATTCTTGGCTATCGGTCAATGTCGATTTAACGTCTGCTTTCACCGCTTCATAATCAAGGTTTTCAAGCGCTTTAGCATAGTTGAAGTCTGGGTCCATTGGGTTAGTGCGCGTATCATGTTGATGCAAAATATCGAGATTGAGCGATTCGGGCCACCATTTAGTCACTGAATTATCAGAACCTGTATTTCCGCCGTGCATAACTGGGCAAACGCCACTTTTAGATTTACTAGACATACATTCTCCTAATTAAGCTGTTTTAAATATCTACGATTGGTATGGCTAAATAATAGACACAATATGCAGTTTTTACACACTTATTAAACAGATTTTTTTAATCGGTTTTACTGGTTAAGTATGGGTTTTAAATTACTTGTCTTGATGAGATATGTTTATTCAGCAATTCATCGCAAAAGTATCCGGTTCATCGCATGTTACTTGTATTTGGTGCTAAGCCTTTTTAGTTTTGCAAGATCATCATCTGATCGGTAAGGTCCTGTTTTGACTAATTTCATTTGCTCGTCGAAAGCTAAGTTGCTTGTCACTTTGTTTGTTTCGTTATTGTTGGTATGCACAACTGCACATGCTAGTTGGAAGCTTAATTGGATCGACGACTTCAACGGTAGTTCAGTAAATTGGTCGAACTGGACCGCGCAAACGACCGCTAGTTATAACGACGAAATTCAGTGTTATACCGATGATGAAGTATCTCCGAATAAAAACTACGAAGTATCAAACGGCACGTTAAAAATACATGCTCGGCGACAAGGTATTGAATGTGAGGGGCAAAATGGAAGAAAACGTGATTGGACTTCGGGGCGACTTAATTCAAAAGACAAAGCTGAGTTTTTGTATGGACGGATTGAAGCACGTCTTCGCTTTTTAAATCTAGAGGGTGGCACGTGGCCGGCGTTTTGGATGTTAGAAAATAGAATTGCAGAACAGCCTATAAAGGGAGATGACGATTCGATTGGGTGGCCTAATCCTGGCGCCGGCGAAATCGATATTTGGGAGTGGTATGGACACGGTGGCGGGCGTTTTATCACTAACTTCTTTAATGTTGAAAAATGCGGAACCGAACATCGTTACCCTTATCCAAACGGTGTTGTTGACGTAACAAAATTTAACACTCATGCGGTGGAGTGGACGGCTGACGATATAAAAATATTCTATAACGATACACTCGTTATAGAACACGATTTGAGCTCATGCTCGCAGTATGAAGAACCTATGTTTGTGTTATTGAACTTAGCAATGGGTGGCACTATTGGCGGTGAAGTGTCACCTAGTCTGCATCATGCAACATTGGAAGTTGATTATGTGGCGCATTGTGTAGCTTCTTCTAGCAGTCCAGCCGACAGTTGCAATGAGTCAACCCCTCGCTAAAAACGGAGGCCTCAGCGAAACCTCATAAACATCTTGAAACAATCAGGCTGTATATATTAACACTCTGAGCACTTACACTTTGAATATAGAGTCATTCGAAGTGATTAGGTAAAAACCTTAATAGCAAATCTAAGAGTTGTTAATTATGGGATTCAAAACAAGTTCGGTCGGCTTATTGTTTGTATTTATCATACTCTCAATATTTGCATCGCCTGCCAGTGCAAATCGTTTAGAAGTCCAAAGTGATGCCGATTGGTTTTTTCACTTGGGCGCTTTAGCCTTACTTTATTTGCATATTGCAGGTGGCGCGATTGGTATTGTCTCGGGGGCGCTCGCAAGTTTGACTGTCAAAGGCAGTAAGAGCCATCGCATTGCCGGTAAAGTGTTTTTCTGGGGTATGTTAATTTGCTATTTGATTGGTGCACTTGTCGCCCCTTTTCTCGATTCTCAACAAAGCACTAATTTTGTAGCGGCCATATTGGCGCTCTATCTCCTTGTAAGTGGTGTCAATGCAGCTAGGCGTCGCAATTTTACTGCTCAGACGAGTGAAAAAATCGGTTTGCTTGTTGCAACAGCGATCACTTTGTTGGGCGCCGTGTTTATGTATCTCTCTTCTCAAAGTCCAAATGGCTCAGTAGATGGTTCACCACCACAAGCTTATATATTATTTGTCGTTGCAGGAGGTTTAGCTGTATTGGGAGAGCTTCAGGTTATTTATAAGAAAAGACTTTCAAACACAGCCAGAATCGCTCGACATTTATGGCGAATGTGCATGTCTTTTTTTATCGCGTCTGGTTCTTTATTTTTTGGTCAGGCACAGTTTTTTCCTAGCTGGTTTAACGAGAGCCTTTTGCCTTTGATGCTTGGCTTCTTTCCTTTTTTGATTATGCTCATTTATCTGGTGAAGTCGTCAGCTCAAGCGCTCAAAGCAACAAGGTTTTAAAGAGACTTCTCTACGCGACAATACAATATGTATGCAACTGGAATGGCTGATAAACACGCGCCAATGTCCATTAGGTCAAATACTTTTGGGCTCCAATATTGTTGAACTTCATGTATCAGCACACCCACAGCGACACTACACGAAACTATTAGAAAACGCTTGCTGGTTGAAGTTTGTAATATGAAACTGGCAAGAAGGCTGAGACCAAGAACGCACAGAAAACTGTCTATTAAGTCAGTTTTTAAAATAACTTTGTGCAATCTTTTGCGCATAGTTAAGAGCTTGTTCAACGGGGGCGATATTATTCACTGGCTTCAAATTTTCTGGGAAAGCGCCCATGCCCGCAAATATGCAGTACCAAGACGGACGCAGGTAAACCAAGCCTTGTGCATGTTTAGAAAGGCTTTGCTCGAAGTCTTGCCTACTTAGCCATGCCTGTTTTAATTCAGCGAATATGGCGGGTGTTGCCTTATTGAACTGATTGTCTCGCCAGTATTGAGTGTCGTCTCTTTTGCTGAGTTGGTAATGCGCTGCAATATAATCTCTGACACCGTCAAATGTGGTGTTGAGTTGTTTGTTAAAAGTATTTCTTTTGTTATCTAAGGGTTGCGCAGCGTTATCGAATTGTTGGATAAATTGGTCGACGGTCAGTTGCGTAAGCATCAACGCAGTCGCTTCTAGGGGCTCTATAAATCCTTGGGATAGGCCTACTGCCAAACAGTTTTTATGCCAATGCTCGCCTAGTCGACCTATTCTCATAGATAGATGTTTTACCCTTACATCGGCGTTTTCATCAATGTTTAGTTGCTGTCGTAGTTCTTGCTCAGCGTCATTCGGGCTTATATGGTGATCACTGTAAACATATCCGTTTCCTTGCCTAGAAGTCAGAGGGATTTTCCACATCCATCCATTGCTAAGGGCAATTGAGCGCGTTTGTACTTCGAGCTTAAGGTTTGAATCATTTGGCGTTTGAATCGCGACTGCAGCATTGTTTAATAAGCTGTCAGCATAAGAAACATAATTGCGCTTTAAGGTTTGGTGAATTAGACGTGCCCGAAACCCTGTGCAATCAATAAATAACTCGGCGCCTAAGTCACCGTGATTTTCGGTGACGACTTTTTCTATATCACCAGAGAGATGAGAAATGACATCAGTTACGTTATCGATTATATGAGTCAGCCCTTTTTGGCAGGCTTTCAGTTTTAGAAAGTGGCCTAGTTTTGCTGAGTCGAAATGGTAAGCATAGTCTATTTCTTGTATTCCCTCACTTAGCGCTTTAGCAGACAAAGCCGGATTAATTTTTTGTCTAGCTAATTCACCACTAATAAAAAAGTCGCCTGGATTAGTATGTGATTGACCACCATGTCGTTTAACTTGGCAATTGTGAAAAAACATGTCGGCAGTTGGTTTATCTAGTGCGCAAAAGAAGGGGTGAAAATAGTCTTTGAATCCTTGTCTACCTGACCAGTTCTCAAAGTTGATCCCGACTTTGTAGGTAGCGTCACAAGCAGGCATCCACTCTTCTTCGTTTATGCCAAGACGCGCAAAGAAGGTTTTTAAGTAAGGCGTTGCACCTTCTCCAACACCAATAATGCCGACGTCTGCGGATTCTACAAGTGTAACTTGAGTAGTTGGCCATGCATGAATGATCAGATTAGCTGCCATCCAACCAGCGGTTCCCCCGCCAACGATAACAATTGATTTTGGAGTATGCACTGACATATTAATCCATATGTTTGTTGGTTGATTGACGTATCACTAATTGCGGGCGGTAACAAATATGCATGGCGTTGGCTTCCAACTGTTGATGTTTTTTACGCTTTTCAATTAGTTGAATTAACAACTTGGTTGCTTGCTTTGCGATATCGTAGTTTGGTTGTGCGGCAGTGGTGAGCCTCGGTAATGTTTGACGCGAAAATGGACTGTCCTCAAAGCCAGCGATCGCTAAATCCTTAGGAACCTCGACCCCTTCGAGGCGAGCAGCAAATAAAGCGCCTGCCGCAATTTCATCGTTACAAGCAAAAATAGCACTTGGGGGAGAATCGAGCGCCAACAGTGATTTAGCACCACGAACACCAGACTCAAACGAGTAAGAGCCACTGACTGTATAGCCTTGTTTGAGCGTTAAATCGTGTTTTTCTAGGGCTTTTATGTAACCGCGTTCTCGCTCATGACTCGATTTGTGGTCATCGTCACCCCGCAAAAAGCCGATATCTGCATGACCTTGTGTTATCAAGTGTTCAGTGATTTCAAAAGCTGCCGCTTGGTCATCAACGTAAACACAAGGGCTGTCCCCCAAATCAGTGTCATTGCCGGAGATAACTCTCACAAGCGCGATATCTCGTTCGTTCAAGGCTTTTATCACCTCTGGCGATTCTGATAATGGAGGGCAAATAATAAGGCCAGCTAATTGAGAACGCTTTACCATCATATTAAGTTGGTCAACGATAGACTCACTTGATGACGAGCAGGGATGTATAACGAGTTCGTAGTCACGTTCTTGGCAACCATCAAGTATGCCATTTTGCATATCGATAATGTAATAGGCATTAGGGTTATCATATACAAAGCCAAGTGAGTACGATTGAGTCGCCGCCAAATTCCTTGCAGCATGATTGGGCAGGTAATTGAGTTCTGCAATCGCCTTTTTAACTTTTTCTAAGGTTTTCGCTCCCACTGATGTCTCATGATTAGTCACCCGTGAGACTGTTTTGATAGAGACATTTGCTAAGCGCGCAACATCTTTAATAGTTGCTTTTGTTTTCATCTTTTGTCCGCTCTTATCACGTTTTATTAACAATAAATGTTGTTTGAAAATAAAAGTTCAAATAAATCAATATCTTTTTTTATATTCGAGTGATCCATTTGTTTATTTTTTGTGATTACTGTTGCATTTATAATCTATGTGAGTAACACTACAACTAAATGACAGCGTTGTCACTAAGAAATTCGGCAGGAGTTTTTAGTGAAAACGTTTTTATTTTGAAATAAATGACAACGTTGTCATTTTATGGTCAAATCATATTTAACAAGCGATTGTTGAGATGAATTTGTTTGAGTACAAGCAAAAGAATGACTGAATGGACAACGTTTAAAAAAGTAAAAATGACAACGCTGTCAAAGCGTGATTTGCAATAAGAGACAAAACAAATGAAACCATCAAAAGGGCACAACATTATGAAAAGCACAAAGCTTGCACTAGCAGTTGGTGTCGCGCTAGGGACTATCAACTTATTAGGAACTTCGACAGCGTTTGCACAAGAATCAAATGCAGATAACCTCGAAGTAATTGAAGTTAAGGGACTTAGAGCAAGTACCAAAGCCAATCTGAACGAGAAACGATTTGCAAACGCAGTTGTTGATTCAATTACGGCAGAAGATATTGGCCAATTCCCAGATAAAAACGTTGCTGAGTCACTATCTCGTATCCCGGGTATTACAATTGATAGAACCTTCGGTGAAGGGCAAGGTGTCACAATTCGAGGTGTTCAACCAGATCAAAACTTAACCTTAATCAATGGGCAGGCGGTTGGAACGGGTCAATGGTTTGTTTTGTCAGATGCAGCGCGTAACTTTAACTTTGAGATACTAGCATCTGAAATGGTCGCAGGTTTGGAAGTATATAAATCTGCACAAGCTGATATTGACGAAGGTGCATTAGGTGGAACGGTAATCCTAAGAACCAGAAAACCTATGGACCTTGATGCTAATACGATTCAATTCTCGACTGAAATGCAATACAACGATATTTCTGAAGAATTCGACCCTTCAGTTTCTGGATTATATAGTTGGAAAAACGATGAAGAGACATTTGGTGTCCTTGCATCTGTTAGTTACCAGAAACGCTCAGTACTGCGCGAGACAAATGAAGACTTTGGTTGGTTTGGTCCTACTATTCCAAGAATCGACCCGCTGATTGAAGCACCACAAGGTGCAAGTGAAAAAGGTGCATTACCTTGGGGGATGGGTTCAGCCTTGTTCCAACAAGATAGGGCGCGAGTGGGTTTTGATATCAATGCACAATGGAGACCGACGGATGACTTAGATTTGAATCTACACTATTTAAGTTCGACCCTAGAAGCTGACAACGTTAACTCTAACTTAATTGGCATTGGCTTTAGAGGTATCGCTTATGTCGGTGCGGATACGAATGCTGGCACCGTGAGCAATGGCGTTGTCGAAAGCTTGCAAGTGCGTGGATACGATGCAAGACCAGGATGGGCTAGACATATCGCTTACGATAATATTTATCGCGAGGGTTCTGAAATGTCGACCGAAATCCTTGATTTTGAGGGTAACTATACGCTTTCTAGTGGAACCCTTCACTGGCAGATCGGAACTACAACAGGTAAGGGTGACAACCGTGATTTCTTTACCGAATTTTGGGTAGATGCAAACGATCCTCGTGCTAATTTTGATTTCTATAATCCAGGCGGCGCGGCTCCAGCTATTGACTTCACAACAGCAAGTCCATGGCTGCAAAACCCTACTGACCAAATGTGGTTAGGTGGCATTTTTGATCAAGCAAACAAAACTGAAGATAAAGAAAACTATCTCCAATTTGACTACACACACGAAGTCGATCTTGGTGCCATTACAGAAATTAAGTCTGGTGTTAAACTTCGTGATAGAAGCTTTTCACAAAACAGAAATCGCACCAGTCTTTCTAATCTTGCCCCCGTTGGCGAAGGTAGTCTAGGGCCTGCAAGTGACTTCTGGTCTGGTGATATCCTTACGGTAGAGCACTCAAACACAAATGGATTTGCAGCGAGTTATTTCAACCCGGATCGCGATGCGATGTATCAAGCGCTATATGCAGTAGCAGAGTGTGGTGCCGATACCACTGTATTATGTCGTAATACAGATGTATTTCTACGTGATGCTTCTTTTGAAATAGAAGAAGACATTACTGCACTATACGTCATGGCTAACTTTAACTCTGATGGCTTGCGCGGAAACATAGGCTTGCGTTACGTTGAAACCGACTCAACGTCAAATGGCTTTGATTTGGTCAGTGGTCAAGCAGTTTCATTTAACAACGAATATAAAGAGTGGTTGCCAAGCTTAAACGTTGCATATGACCTAAATGAAGATTTGGTTTTGCGTTTTGCAGCTTCTCGTGTATTGACGCGTCCAGCGCCTTTCCAGTTGGCGCCAGCGGTTAATTTAACGCCTGAAACAAGCTCTGGTTCGGCAGGTAATCCAGAACTTCAGCCGTTGACTGCCAATCAGTTTGAAGCCGGTTTAGAGTATTACTTTGCTGATACTTCGATTGTTTCAGCAACCATGTTTAAGAAAGATATCAATGACTTTATCTTCACCAAAACCGTTGCCAAAGAAATCAATGGTCAGCAAATCAATCAGCTCAGAACACCTGAAAATGGCGGCTCGACAACGATTGACGGTATTGAGTTCCAGATTCAACATGTGATGGATAATGGTGTAGGTGCATATTTCAACTACACGTATACTGATGTGGGTGATGCAGTTATTGACGAAGCAGTAGCGGTTACTGATGAGCAAGGCAACATTGTTGGTGCTACTTTGTCTGAGCGTTCTGTAAGATTCCCGAATACTTCTAAGGATTCATACAACTTAGGTGTGTTTTACGAAACAGCGTCTTATAGTGCTCGTCTAAACTATAACTACCGTTCAGAGTACTTTATTGCTGCAGCCGAAATTGGTGACAACTTCAGAGATGAACAAGCTCAAATGGATGCGCAATTTAGCTACAATATCAATGAAAACATTACCTTAAAATTAGAGGCGTTAAATTTAACCAACGAAATTTGGGAGAATTACTACGAACGCAACACCGACGGTTTACGTCTAGGTGGAACGCAAAGTTCTAACGGACGTCGCTTCTACGTGGGTGCAAACTTCCGTTTTTAATTGAAGCATAGCAAGCCATGCTGGCGCTATCTGCGCCAGCTCATCTAAGGATTCAATCGTGAATAATATTTCAAATATCTTAATTGTTGGCGGCGGTACAGCAGGCTGGATGGCTGCTTGCTTGATGGCCCACCGTTGGCAGAATAAGTCATTGACGATAACACTGATCGAATCCGCAAATATTGGAACAGTTGGTGTAGGAGAAGGTTCAACGCCATTTCTTCGAGATTTTTTTGACCAGTTGGGCATCGCTGAAACGACTTGGATGGCTGCCTGTGATGCAACGTATAAATGTGGAATTGAGTTTCCAGGTTGGTGCTCACATACAGGCCCTTCTTCCTACTTTCATCCATTTTATGGTGAAGCTGATACGCATTGTGTTGGCGAGTTTTTTGCGAGTTGTCAGCAACGTCGAGAGGGTTTTGATACACCGACACATCCAAACGATTACTTTGTTAATAGCTATTTGGCTGAGCAGGGCAAAGGTCCTTACAAACAAGCTGGTTTAGCAAGTAATATCGAGTACGGTTATCATTTTGATGCCGCGAAGTTAGGCTTGTTTTTAGCTGAGCATGCTCGTTCATTAGGAGTGATTCACCTTCAAGATGAGGTTGAAAAAGTGAACGCAAGCAATGAAAAAATAGCATCTATTGCTACAAAGTCGTATGGATTACTCAAAGCCGACTTTTATGTTGACGCAACGGGTTTAAAAGGGCTATTGATTCAACAAACACTTGGCGAAAAGCTAATCTCTTATCAAGATTACCTACCCAACAATTCGGCTGTTGCCATTTCGACAGACTATTCTACTGATGAAACAAGTGATAAACGTTTTCAAGATATGAAAACGCAGACTTTATCTGAGGCCTTAGAACATGGTTGGATGTGGTCAATTCCCTTGCAGACAAGGTGCGGAAACGGCTATGTCTACAGTGATCGATTTATTACAAAAACAGATGCAGAACAAAGACTTAGAAGACGTTTGGGGAATAATGATAAGCCAGCCTTACATTTATCCTGGACGCCCGGCCGTATAGAGCAGCATTGGAAAAACAATTGCCTAGCGGTGGGCTTGTCACAAGGTTTCTTAGAGCCATTAGAGGCTCCGATGTTAAATTTAATCCAGCAAACCTGTGAGAGTTTTGTTGAGCATTTCGAATCTCAAGATCAAAGTAACGCCGCCAAGCAATTCAATCAAACGATTAACAGTTTAATTGATGGTACCAGAGACTATTTGCAAGCCCATTATTTACTAAATACGAGAGATGACTCTGAGTATTGGATAAAGGCGCGAGAAAACCAACATATTAGTGCTGTACTTAGCGATATTATTTTTGCTTGGGATAACCCCGGTTCTTTTGAGCAAGCATTGATAAAGAATGCGAATCACTTGGCGTATGCAAAAACATCTTGGTATTGCATTTTTGCCGGTAAAGGACGCTTTACAGACGCACATAAACACTCTTTGAGACTCACCGAGAAGAAGCACAAAAAAGCGGTAGATATTTGTCAGAAAACCTCGCAGGACTTTATGTACCAGACTGATTTGCTGAATACTGTTTCAACAAGGAGGGCGCTTTAATGTCGCCGCATACAAATAAACTATCTCTGCTAAAGGCTGTGCGCGTTACTGCGATGTTTTTAGCGTTAACAAGCTTAAGTGCTTGTAATAAAGCTATAAATCAAGGGGAGGCAAGTCAAAAAAAACCTACTCAAACACATGCGATGGTGAGCGAGTCTGACATAGTAGACAATGCTGAAAACATGAGCGTTACCTATCAAGTATTAAGCAACACAACAAAGCTTGATTGCGATATTTCCCAAGAGACCAAAGACTGTTATGCATCTGAGTTACGACTTAGGTTTACCAAAGATTTACCTGCTTCTGGTTGGTTCATCCTGTTCTCGCATTTATCCCCTGTGCAACAAACAACAAGTGATGCGTTTGATATTCAGCGATTAAACGGTGATTTACATAAACTATCACCAAAAAAGCCAATTAAAGCTGAGCAAGATTACTTAATAGCCTTAGTCAGTCAGTTTTGGTCTGTCTCTCGTTCAGATGTGCTTCCCAATTACTTCTTTGTTTATCACGACACAAAAACTAAGGTGATTGAAGCAAGTAAAGAAGCACTGCCGACAGAACTTGAATTAAACAGCTCATACTTACCTTATGCTAATCATGCGGGACATTTTAATACAGATGAGCAGTATAAACGCTTACCCGATGACCAAACACAAAAAGCTAGTGCTGCTTCGATATATCTGCGAAACAAGGCTATCATCGAAGCTGCAAGCGATGGCCAGCAAGTTAGCAACACACGGATCATTCCTCAAATATCTAAAATTAATGTAAACGATAAACAGATCAGCCTGAAAAACGGTTTGAATATCCTGTGGCCAGAGACTGATTTAATCGCTGATAGTGAAAAATCAGTAATTGACAATCTGTTGAGCGAATTTGCCCTGTTACAAGATGAAAATGGCATACCGGTTTCTATAGAACTTGACCCCAACACCACTTCTCTTTCTGATGACTCTTATTCAATGGTAGTGTCAGAGCAAGGTCTTGAAGTTAGCTCAGTAAGCATGGCTGGAATTTCTTATGCGTTTGTTAGTTTGATGCAACTTATTGATGACGACCAACACCTGTACGTTGGTGAGTATCTAGATCAGCCTGAGTATCCATTTCGAGGCGTACACCTTGATGTTGCAAGAAACTTTAGGAGCATTGATTTTGTTAAAACGCTCATCAAACAAATGCATTTTTTAAAGCTGAACAAACTGCATCTTCATCTAGCTGATGACGAGGGTTGGCGGCTTGAAGTAGATGGCTTGCCAGAGCTCACTCAAATAGGTGGATTTCGTTGTTTTGACCCAAGCGAGCGCACTTGTTTGTTGCCTCAACTTGGCAGTGGGCCGGACCGTGAGTCGCACGTCAATGGATTCTACACAAATTCAGATTATATATCGTTGCTCCAATACGCTGCGAAACATCATGTTGAAGTTATTCCTTCATTAGATATGCCGGGACACTCGCGAGCCGCTGTCAAAGCAATGGAGGCAAGATATAAGCGCCTTGAAAGCGAGGAAGATCTCGTCGGTGCAAAGCAGTACTTGCTATCAGATTTTGCAGACACAACAAAGTACTCTTCAGTGCAGCACTATAATGATAATACGATTAATCCTTGTTTGCCATCTACTTACGCTTTTGTCGATAAGGTGTTTGGTCATCTAATCAAGCTTCATCAAGATGCAGATGTGCCTCTTACGCGATATCACATAGGAGCAGATGAAACCGCAGGCGCTTGGTTTGAGTCTCCTGTTTGTGAAGCATTTATAGCCAGCGAGGTTGAGCTTAATAAAACTGAAGACTTGACGCCGTACTTTATTAAACGTGTAGCTAGCCTAGTTGAATCACATGGCGTCATTGCCGGTGGTTGGAGTGATGGCATGAGCAATGTGGATAAGGCAGGCATTCAGCGCATGCAAGTTAACGTTTGGGACCCATTAATGTTTGGTGGCCACAAGGGGGCGCATAAGTTTGCGAATGCAAATTGGCGCACGATTCTGTCGTTCCCAGATGTATTGTATTTTGATTTTCCGTATGCGGCTCACCCTGAAGAACATGGTTACTATTGGGCAACAAGAGCGACCGACAGCTTTAAGGTATTTCAGTTTAATTCAAAGTTCATCACCGAAAACAAAAGGCTTTGGGTCGATAGAATGGGTAAGCCATTTCCCAGTGACCCAAAATCGTATCCAAATATTGATGAAAGCGGCTCGGTCGAAGGCATACAGGCGCACCTTTGGAGTGAAGTAGTTAGACACGATAGTGTGGCGCAATATATGTATTTTCCGCGTCTAGCGAGTGTGGCAGAGCGAGCGTGGACTGCTCCAAATTGGCAAGTGGATTCGCCAAACTTAACTGATACGGAAATAAATCAGTCTATTAGCGACGATTGGAAGGGTTTCAGTTTCGCTTTAGTCAATCGCGTTTTACCTTATTTAGAACAGCAAAATATAGTATTTCGAGTACCGCCTCCGGGTGTTGTTCACGACGGTGAGCGGCTATTGATAAACCATATTTATGGTGAAATGAATTTTGAATACAAGCAAGACGGCGAGTGGATACCTTATGACCCAGCCAAAGCGCCGAGTTCAGCTGAATATGTAAGAGCAGGTGTACCAAAAACTGAGCGTTATAGTCGGTCGATGTCAATCAGTGACATTCAAGCCGCTACCGAGCAATAAAAGATGATCAAGGAATTAAATGTGAGCGAAATCAGCCTAGAAGGCAATTTATTCGTCGGAATCGATGGTGGCGGTACAAAATGCAAAGCGCGTTTAGAAAATGAAAAAGGGCAACTGTTAGCTGAAGCGATGACTGGACCGGCAAATGCAGCAAGAGATCTGTCTGGCAGTATTAAAAACATTATCAGAGCTTGCGAAATGTGCTTGAAATCTGCAGGTCTGGCACAGGAAAGGCTACAAGATCTTCATGTAGGTATTGGCCTAGCCGGTATTAATATTCCCAGCGTGAAAGCCGCGTTTGAAGAGATAAAGCTTCCTTTTGCAAGCTACCAAGTAACGACCGATTTGCATATAGCATGTTTGGGCGCTCACAAGGGGCAGTCCGGCACGGTTGTTATTGTGGGAACCGGTTCTTCTGGAATTGCAGTTAATAGCGAGTATCAAGTGATTCTAGGAGGTCATGGATTTCAGGTTGGCGATAAGGGCAGTGGTGCGTGGATAGGTAAAACAGCACTTGCTCATTGCTTAGAAGCCTTAGATGGTATTGTTGAGCCAAACTCGCTGACTCATGCCATTATGTCTCATCTTGACTGTAATAAAACGATCGATTTGGTGGCGAAAACAGTGTCTGCACCACCTTCATTTTTTGCATCTCTTTCGCCATTAGTGTTTGAATTAGCAAATAATAATCAAAAGGAAGCCCTAAGTATCGTAGAAGAAGCCGCACATTATATTAGCAAACTGAGTGCTCAGCTTTTACAGCATAGTCCTTCAAGATTATCGTTTATTGGTGGCGTATCAATTGCACTAAGCGAGTATTTTCCAGAAGCACTTAAGTCACAAATTTTACCTGCTCAACTGCCACCTGAGTCTGGCGCAATCCTATTTATTAAATCAACCCAAATTATTGAGAGCTTTTCATGAGTCAAACTTTAATGGCCAAAGAGGCCGCGCAAGCACCCGACGTTATAGAGCAGCAGTTTGAACTAAATCAAGCACGTATATTGGATTTAGTCAGTAAAGTTAAGGCCTTTGCTCCTAAGTTTGTTTACATTGTTGGAAGAGGTTCATCAGACCACGCAGGCGTATTTGCTAAATATTTAATTGAGGTTGAAATGGGAATTCCTGTTTCGTCTTCGGCACCTTCCGTGCAAAGTATCTACAAGCAGGACTTAAACTTAGAAAATGCCTTGGTTTTAGTGATTTCTCAGTCAGGAGGAAGCCCAGATATTATCGCCCAAGCCAAGTCAGCTAAGCTGAGAGGTGCCTTAACCGTTGCATTGATAAACGCACCTAATTCACCGCTAAGTGAAGTGGTAGACATCGAAGTGCCGCTACATGCTGGAAGTGAACAGGCTATCGCCGCTACAAAAAGCTATTTAGCGACCTTAAGTGCGATTATCCATTTTGTTGCAGTGTGGAAAAATGACTCGAAGTTGGTTGATGGCTTAGTGCGTTTACCTGCTCAGATGCGTGAAATTGTCAATCAAGCGCCGCGTCTTCAAGTTGCAAACTTTAATAAGGTGAAGCATTGTGTGGTGACGGGAAGGGGCTTTGGGTACGCAATAGCAAGAGAATTTGCACTGAAGCTCAAAGAGGTATTGAGTATTCATGCTGAGGCGTTTTCTAGCGCTGAATTTTTGCATGGTCCGGTCACACTCGTCGAGAACCAACTAGCGATTATTGATTTGTGTATCAAAGATGAATCTTATGACTCTCACAAAGCGCTCATGCAAGACATCAACAGTCGAGGTGCATTGACGACGATCATTGATATTGACAATGACTGGTGTCATCCGAGATGTCTACCATTGTTGTTAATGCAGGGGTTTTACTTAGATATAGAAAGGATTGCTCGCGAACAAGGATTAAATCCAGATGAACCACCGGGACTCAAAAAAGTTACCAAAACGCTCTAAGGGTATAGTTAAATGAAGTACTTTGTTAAACGTTTATTTGATGGTAAGCAGTTCAAGCAAAACCAGCTTATTACCGTTGAAAATGGCAAAGTCGCCTCACTTTCTTCGTCAGACAATGATGAAGATGTTCAGGTGATTGAGGGCATACTTGCGCCCGCTTATATCGACGTTCAAGTAAATGGAGGCGGAGGCGCATTGCTCAACAATGAGCCTAGTTTAAGCACCATCAAAACCATGTTAAAGGCGCACCAGCAATTTGGTACAGGTTCAATGTTGCCAACATTAATTACCGATGATATCGACGTTATGAAACGCACCGCTGATGCAGTGGCTAGTGCGATAGCACAGGGTGTTAAAGGCGTGATTGGCGTTCACTTTGAAGGGCCTCATTTAAGTGGTCCACGAAAAGGTATTCATCCGCTTGAGCATATCCGAAAAATTACAGACGAAGAAATGAAGATCTTTACACGTAAAGATCTGGGACAGGTGTGTGTCACCGTTGCTCCAGAAAATGTTTCTCTAGCATGTATTGAATCGTTAGTACGTGAGAATGTTATTGTTTCCCTAGGACACTCTAACGCTAGCGATCAGCAAACTTTTGATGCTATTGAGGCTGGGGCAACGGGCTTTACACACTTGTTTAATGCTATGTCTCCTTTAACTAGCCGAGCTAGCGGGGTCGTAGGGGCTGCCTTGCTTGATGACTCTGCATATTGCGGTTTGATTGTCGATAACGAGCACGTGAGTATCAACAGTTGTAAGTTGGCGATTAAATGTAAGGGGCCTGAAAAAATAATGCTTGTCACCGACGCCATGGCTCATGTGGGGAGTTCGGATACTACCTTGCCATTTGCAGGTATGGATATAACGCGCGTTGGCAACAAGTTGACGATTGAAGGAGGCACGCTTGCTGGCTCTGCCTTGGATATGGAAACAGCTGTCAAAAATGCAGTGAATTTACTTGGATGCTCCATTGGGCAAGCCTTACAAATGGCCACGTCTACACCTGCTGCATTTTTGAATATGCAAGCTCAAAAAGGCGCTATTGATATCGGTCTGGACGCAGACTGGGTGCAGTTAGACGATTCATTAAGTGTTACAAGGCTATTTATCGCAGGGCAATGAAACTAAGCGTAATTGTCCTTTAAAATTAACAATTTAAAACCACACGCTAATCAGCAAAAAGAGAATTAATATGCAGAAGTCGGTGTCATCTACAACTACAGAAAATAACAGCAGTAGCTTAGGGCCTATGGCCATTATAGGCGTTTTGTTTTTTCTATTTGGGTTTATAACTTGGTTGAACGGCGCTTTAATTCCGTTTTTGCAAATCGTATGCGACCTTAGCGAACCTGAAGCGCTTTTCATTGCATTTGCCTTTTATATTGCTTACGTCGTCATGGCACTACCTATGTCGTGGGTACTCGATAAAACAGGCTATAAAAACGGGATGGCACTTGGTCTAGTGACAATAGCCCTTGGGTGTTTGTTATTCATACCCGCCGCATTCACACAGGCATTTTCGGTCTTTTTATTGGCGCAATTTATCGTTGGAACGGGTTTAACAATTTTACAAACTGCCTCTAACCCTTACATTGTTAAAATTGGACCTAGCGAAACGGCTGCGGTTCGTATATCAATCATGGGCTTGTTGAATAAGTTTGCTGGTTTTCTCGCGCCAATTGTTTTTACGGCCTTGGTATTAAATGACTTTTCTAATGTAAATACACAGTTTATCGAAACACTTTCACCAGTAGACAAACAGGCAAAAATAGAAGCCCTATCCAATGCTTTGGTAATGCCTTACCTATACATGACAGGTGTTTTGCTAGTGTTAGCAGCGTTGTTAAAGCGTTCATCTCTTCCAGAGTTAGATCTTGAAAAGCTAGATAGCGATGAAGAAGAAGCCAAGGGTTTGATGTCTCACCCACAACTCGTTTTGGGCGTTGTCACACTTTTCTTATATGTGGGTGTTGAAGTCATCGCAGGAGACACAATTGGTCTATTTGGCTCGCAATTGGGAGTGGCCAACGCAACCTCGCTGACTTCTTACACCATGGCCTTTATGGTTGTTGGGTATCTTATTGGCTTGGCGGTTATTCCTCGCTTTATCAATCAGGCTCAAGCATTAGCGGGTTCAGCTATGTTGGGAATTGTGCTAAGTGTGTTGATAATCTTTGCTGACAACCAATCAACTCTGATCTCTGAAATACTTTGGGGGTGGACTGGCGCGCCAACGCTACCCAACAGCATCAGTCTGATTGCTATTCTGGGGTTTGCAAATGCGATGGTATGGCCTGCTGTTTGGCCTTTAGCATTGGAAGGTCTAAATAAATTAACCGCAAAAGCATCGGCTTTACTGATTATGGGTATTTCGGGTGGGGCAATTTTACCCGTTGTATACGGCTATATCGCTGAGTCAGCTGGCAATCAGAGCGCTTACTGGATGATGTTGCCTTGTTACGGCTTCATTTTATTTTATGCACTCTCTGGTCATAAAAAGCGCCGTTGGCGCTGATTTTCTCCGTCAGTGCAAATCGCTTGTCAATCAAGTTGATTTGCACTGGCTTTTTACTTTTCTTGAAGGATTAGTTAATCAAGACTAAGCCTTTTCAAGTTGCTCTACCTTCCAGTTGACTAACTTCTGAATGTGTCCAATAGAGTGGATCATTGCATGAGCTGCTTGCAGGTAACCTCGTGCGTGAAAATCTGCTGCAATGTCGCCTTGTAATCCAGCTAGTTTTTGCTTGTTAATAGCAAATAGTCCGTCCATCGCTTGGTCACCACCATCGGGTTTTTTGATGTTAAGTGTGATCGGTTCGATCAATGAATGCTCTTCCAATGCAGCAATAAATGATTGCGTAGATTGAATACCTCTTACCAGTGCACCCAAGAGTTCTGAAATTTCGTTGACTAGAAGGCTTGGTGAATCATCTTCTTTAAACAAAGCAGTCCCTTTTGTTTCGCTAATTCGATTACTTTCTACGTTCAATCCGATTTTTACATCGTTTTCTTGGGCTGTACTAATATCACCATTGACAAAGCATGCTTGAAAAGGCTGCCTGCGCATATCCAATGGCACATAAGACGCCTTAAATTTGTTGCCGTCAACGAATAGATTTTCGGTGGCGCCAAAGCCAGCTAGGGCAACCAATTCATAGGCTTTAGTCTCTGGGTGTTGAGTGAAAAAAACCGGAAAGTCTAACACTAATTGTGGTAGTTCCCCTGCAACCACCGCAATGACGTTGCGCACATCGTCGTAGTTAGCGTCGACACCTGTTTTGATCTTTAGTTTACCGTGTTGCTTGGGGTTTAATAATTCAATTTTTGGCACGTTTTACTTCTCTTAGTATTTTATCATTTGTGCGTTATTTTAATCTGACTTACTCACATGTCTATTAATAATATGAACGGTTTATTTTGGCGGTCGCTATCATTCAACCTTAATTAAATCGTCTGGGTTTGAAGTCTGAAAGTCTTTTAGCGCTTTAGTTTTGTATGCGCCTTGTTCAAAACGCGTTAGTACACTTTTATGGACGTATTGTGCACTTTTATTATCTTTGGGTATTTTGCGATTGAGTTTGCCAAGTAGCTTGAATTTTCCTTTGTATTCATTGTGAATGTCGGCCATCGGGTTTAGCGTCGTTTGAACAAGATTTTCGTCCACGCTCAAACCAAATTTCGATGCCTCGTCAGCCATCCATTTCAATGGGATATCAGAAAGTAAATGTCCTTCTTCATCTGGCGCATAACTTCCGCCAACATCCGAGTGACTGCCTGCGAACCAAACTTGTTTGACATCGACATTGTCTCTGTCTTCCCAAATGGTGGGTGCAAAGTCTTTTCTAAACTCATCTAGCGCAAGTGCGTGGCGGACAGTTTTTACGTTACCGCCTATTTTATGGTCATAAAATAGGTCTTGGTCTTTAATTAAACCAAATAAAGTAAAGGGTAAGCCCATTGCACCAACCGTATCCCAAACCCCTATGAAGTGCACATTTGACTTGTTTTCAACTGCGTACTTGCCTCTATATGCGCGGGCTTTCTCGCTGCTAGGTGGGTAGTCGGGATTTTTATATAACTCAAAGGCTTCTTCAACTCGTCGACCCTCTACGGCTTTTAAAATCCCTGCATTATTGATTAGTGCAGAAAGGCTTCTAACCGTATATGCGCCTCGACTAAATCCAAATAGATAAATTCGGTCACCGGGTTCGTAGTTATGCACTAAAAAGCGATAGCCATCCATGACATTTTTTTCGAGCCCCATACCGATACCTCCTGCTAGTGCGGAGTTGTGGTAAGAACCTATTCCCCAATCATAAAAAACGACCTGCTTTGAGCCTTCATTAGTCACCCTAGATATTGAGCGTGCGAGTCGTAGTACGTTGGTCGGTTGGTCGTCACTGTTGAGTTCTTCAGGTCGATTCCATGTGCCATCTGCACAAATCACTATATTTTTCATAGATAACTTCCTGTCAGTTTTAGAGTGGTTTTAAGCGTATGAGAATAACGTTATTGTCAGTGTAGACAAATTAAAATAGGAAAACAAAAAACGATGTTAGCGGGCAATTTGCCAAGTGTTTTTGCCCAAGGATTTAGCTTGGTATAGTGCTTGGTCAGCCTCGTTAAATAGGTTTATAGGCGTATTTAAATTTGACGGCACCAAACATGATATGCCGATACTAATGGAAACTTGAGGAGCGGGGACAATTTCCATGGTTTTTGACAGCGAATTAGCAAATTCATCGATAATTAATTTTGCTAAATGGGCACAGTTGTCATAGTTGCTCTCGGGCAGTAATACGACAAACTCATCACCACCAAACCTCGCACTTGAATCAGAACTGCGGCTGCATACTTTGTTCAAAGTGTTGGCTGTATATTGAATTAACTCGTCGCCTTTATGATGACCATAGTGATCATTGAAATACTTAAAGTTATCGATGTCAATGAGCAGCATACTCAAGGATTTTTTTGCACGCCGACAACGAGCCCATTCGGATGATAAAGCTTGATTATAGCCCCTTCGATTCATTAAACCAGTCAACTCATCATTGTAAGCGAGCTGTTGAATTTCACATTGCTTTGCTTGAATTCTAATCTTTGAATAAAGTCGCGCGTTTAATTCATCTTGTCTTAGGGGGAGTGATATAAAATCATCGCAACCGAGGCTAAATGCACGAATACGGTCGTCAACATTTTCATGTGCTGAAACCATAATTACAGGTATACGAGCGCTACTTTTTTGCTGTTTTAGCCTAATAAGTGCGTTAAAAGCATCAATTTTTTCGTTTTCTGTATTAATTACTATCAATGACGGAGCGGGTTTTAAAGAAAGCGCAGAAATAATTTGTCGTAGATTTAAGGAAGCGATGACCTTAATGTCAGTTAATTGATGCATGAAGAGCGTATGTAGGGGCGAACTTTCTGAATCCAATAGCAACACGTCAACCGCGTTTAAGCTTAACGGGTTTCTTGCTTTGGCTTGCGTCGAGTTCAATTTTTCACTCATTTATCGCCACGCTCAGGCATTTTTATCTCCATGTTCAACGAAACCTTACACTATTTTATAAACTAAAGTACAATTTTTGACCTATTTTGTTGCTTTTGGTTCACCTTTTTGACACAGATCAATTTAGGCAACGCAATATGATCACTGTTTTCACTAGCCCTATGATTTAGATGAAAATATGGAATAACAGCAAAAGCCTTTAAACCTTTTTTCATTTTGGTCCGACATAGCTACAAGATTGAAAAGTTTTTGCGTTTAAAAAGCCTTATACTTTGCGACTCCAAGCGCTTACACAAGAAAAAGATAATAAATAAATGTCATTCAAAAAAAATTTTCTAGCCTGTCTTTTGCTCGTTGCGCCTTTGTGTGCTGCCGCACAAGCATCCCAAGAACCTACGTCCCTTGCGGTGCCATTTATCGACGCCAAGCCAAATATAGACGGCAACTTGAACGACAATGCTTGGCGTAATGCTCAAACATATTCTTTGGCTTATACGACACAACCCTTGCAAAATGATACGCCACCAGTCAAGACCAGTGTTTCATATTTTGAAAACGGCACTACATTTTTCGTTGCCTTTAGGGCTTACGACCCAAATCCAGGCGATATACGTTCGTTCTATCGGGACCGAGATAATGTTTGGGGGCAAGACTTAGTCGGCTTGAAGCTGGATACGTACGGCGATGGACGATTGGCTTATCAGTTTTTTGTCAATCCATTTGGGACGCAAATTGACTCAATCGAAAATGAAATGACTGGCCAAGAAAGCATGAGTTGGAATGGCATCTGGGAGTCTGCAGGAAAAATAACAGAAGATGGTTATCAAGTGGAAATTGCCATCCCATTGAGGTTAATGAACTTTCAAGAGAAAGATGCAATAAAGCGATGGGGTATTGAGTTTGTGCGTTTTTACCCTCGTAAAATACAATACCGCCTGTCGCATGTTCCGTTTGACCGCAACAATTCTTGCAACCTATGTCAGATGGGCTTTGTTGATGGCTTTGAAAAAGCAAAGCAAGGTCAGAATTTAGCGATCGTGCCGACTGCTGTTATTGGACGTGCGCAAACAAGAGAACCTGAATCCTCTTTAGACTGGGACGATTCAAACAACCAAGAACTGGGTTTGGATGTCAAATGGGCAATTACGCCTGAAATAACGTTGCTAGGCACGCTCAACCCTGATTTTTCACAAGTTGAAGCAGATGTTGCCCAACTCAGCGTAAATAATACTTTTGCTTTGTTCTTCCAAGAAAGAAGACCGTTTTTTGTCGAGAATGCTGATTACTTTAGCAGTGACCAAAACCTCATTTACACTCGCAATATTAATGCACCTGATTATGGTGCAAAAGTAACTGGCCGAAGCGATCAGCACTCCTTGGGCTTGTTTGTGGCAAATGATGAGACTACTTCATTCATTGTACCGGGCAACTTGGGTTCAAGTATTGCGAGTTTAGAGGACGAGTCCACTAATTTGGGTTTGCGGTATCGATATGATTATTCAGATGATTTGTCGATAGGTACGGTGGTGACTATTCGGGATTCAAACGCTTATCACAACTACGTTTCTGGCATTGACGCTAAATATAGATTAAGCGATACGGATACGATTAGAGTGCAAGCGGTTATGAGTGAGACTGAATATCCAATAGACTTATTTAAAACGTTTTGTGAAGACGCTTGCCGATCATCAGATGAACTAAGTGAATCCGCATTGCGGAGCAAAGAAGCGACAGGTTATCAAGGGCTGTCTTATCGATTTAACTATCGCCGAAATACCAACGATTATAACCTCCGTTTTGGTCACTTTTTCACAGATGATGAATTTCGAGCTGATTTAGGTTTTCAGTCTAGAGTCGACAGTGTGACTACTGTCATCGGTGGTGGCTACAATTGGTGGAATGAAAATAGCTGGTGGAATAGAATCAGAATCAATGGCGACTGGGATATCTCTCATAATACTGATGGAGAATTGATAGAAAAAGAGTCAGAAATTTACGCCAGTATTCGCGGTGATTATCAGACTTTCGCGGAGATTGGTATAATGGAAAGAACACGCGTTGGCTTGCGCGAAGATAATACCAATTTGCAAATTGATAATAATGCGACACAGTTTTCGGAAAACCGTATTTCCTTGTTTTTTGTGACCAGTCCCAACCAATATATCACCTTTGATACATGGACGAATAAAGGTGATGCGATTGACTTTGCAAATAATCGAATCGGTGAACAATTTGTATTTGAACCAGAAATAGAACTAAACATCGGCAAACATATGCGCTTGAACTTTGAGCACAGTTACGTAGATTTTGATGCTCAAGGACAAGACTTGTTCACTGCCAACTTATCTGATTTGCGAATGACCTATCAGTTTGACCAACGCCAATTAGTGCGTTTTACAATGGCTTACACTGATATTGAGCGCAATGCCGCTAATTATCTTGATGAAGTAGATGAGCATTACGCTGACTATGGTTTTCAGTTGCTTTACTCATACAAAGTAAACCCATTAACTAAATTCTTTGTTGGCTACTCTCAATCGGCTTTTGAAACCGACGAGTTAAATAAGCTAACAGTCAATGGCCGTTCTATCTTTATGAAGCTAAGCTATGCGTGGCTGAGGTAATCCAGCATTAGTTAAAATTTAATCAATAAACCCCTTGTGATTGGCGTCGTTGCTACGTATAATGCGCGCCCTTGAAGTCAACATCCAAGTTCCTTGTCTCTATGTAGAAGACTTCACTACCCGAGACTATAACCGTAGGGAGCAGTAATGCGTCATTACGAAATCGTATTCATGGTTCACCCTGATCAGAGTGAACAAGTACCAGGCATGATTGAAAAATACACTGGTATCCTTGAGCAAGACGGCGGAAAAATCCACCGTTTAGAAGACTGGGGCCGTCGTCAATTGGCTTACCCAATCGAAAAGCTTCACAAAGCACACTATGTTCTTGTTAACGCTGAAGCAACTCCAGAAGCTGTTGAAGAGCTAGAAACTGCTTTCCGTTTCAACGACATTGTATTGCGTAACATGGTTATGCGTACAAAAGCGGCTGTTACTGAGCAATCACCAATGGCTAAAGAAGAGCGTCGTGAAGACCGTCGTCCACCACGTGAAGACCGTCCAGCACCGGCTGCTGCACCAGCTACTACAGAAAAAGAAGGAGACGAATAATGGCTCGTTTTTTCAGACGTCGTAAGTTTTGTCGTTTTTCTGCCGAAGGCGTTGCAGAGATCGATTACAAAGACATCAGCATGCTTAAGAACTACATCACTGAAAGTGGTAAAATCGTTCCTAGCCGTATTACTGGTACAAGTGCAAAATATCAGCGTCAATTGTCGACTGCTATCAAGCGCGCACGCTTCCTAGCGTTGTTACCGTACACCGATTCACATAAATAAGCTGGCGCTTAAACAGATAATAGAGGTAGCAAGATGCAAATCATCCTACTAGATAAAGTCGCCAACTTAGGCGGTTTAGGTGACACAGTCACAGTAAAATCAGGTTACGCACGTAACTTCTTATTTCCACAGCAAAAAGCGGTTCCGGCCACTAAAGCTAACGTTGAGAAATTTGAAGCTCGTCGCGCTGAGTTAGAAGCGAAAATCGCTGAGCAATTAGCTGCTGCACAAGCACGTGCTGACAAGCTAAGCGCACTAGAGTCTGTAACCATTGCAGCTCCAGCGGGTGACGAAGGTAAATTGTTTGGTTCTGTTGGTACTAAAGACATTGCTGACGCAGTTACTGCGGCAGGTGTTGAAGTTGCTAAAGCAGAAGTTAAATTACCTACTGGTACACTTCGCGAAACAGGTGAGTTCGAAATTGATGTTCAACTTCACTCAGAAGTTATGTCTTCAGTTAAGCTAGTAATTATTCAAGAAGCTTAATTCGAAACACAACGAATTGATTTAAAAACACCGCCTTTTGGCGGTGTTTTTGTTTGTGCCATAAATTTAATCGATTATTTCTTTCTGAGCATTCGCGCTTGAATTCGCTTCATACCTGGCGCATTAATGATACGCTCTATCAATAACATACTGATCAACCCAATCGTCATATAGTGATACCAAAACAACACCTTACTTTCCCAAACGATGTGAAGTAAAAGCAACACAGCAGTAATGTGTACAAGAGAATGCAAGGTCAACCAATGTCGTTTAAGTACTTTTTTTGCAAAGTTAAAAGAGGTAATGAATAAGCTTATTAAAATAACTTGGGCCAATAGGCCAACGAAAATAAACTGGCGCGCCTGCAAATCAAACCATAATTCAAGCCAATCAAAGTCAAATTCGAAATAAAAATAGGTCATGAAGTGCCAGACACCGAAGTACGCGGCGGCCATTCCGAACGTTCTGCGATAGGTAATTAAGAAGTTCCAATCTGATAGTCTTTTTCCAAGTGGCCACTGAGCGCGAATGGCGATATATGAAAGCAGCCTTTGAGCAGGAGACATGAGATAAGAAATAACAAACACAGATATAGCGATATATCCAGACCATAGCATTAATGCCTCAAATACATTTACGGGGTACAGATCGAAAACGTAAATCGCAACAAATACCAAGGGCAGTAATTGTAGAAGATAAAATAGATATCTATTGTGTCGTTTGCGTTGTTTCTTGAGTTGTGCAAGTATCATTTTGAGTGTGATTATCGCGGTTAGAAAAGGCTATCAAGTACATCATTCTGATATAAGTCACGAACTTCTTCGTAGTATCCGTTGAGCAGTTGCGTCTTTATTTTTTTCTTTGCTCCTAAAGGAAGCTCTCGTCTTTGATTCCATCTCGGATGTGCAACATTTGGATTCACATTTGCGTAGAAACCATATTCACTTGGAGAGCTTTGACTCCAGCTTGATATCGGTTGAGTGTCCACTAGTTCGATCTCTGTAATTGCTTTAATGCTTTTAAAGCCGTACTTCCAAGGAACCACCAAACGGATCGGGGCACCATTTTGCTTAGCAAGTGCTTCGTTATACATGCCAGTGGCAAGGATCGTAAGCGGATGCATTGCTTCGTCGAGTCGTAAGCCTTCTGTGTAGGGCCATGGCATTAAATTATTCCGTTGGTTGATCATTTGTTTGGGATCATGCAACGATTTAAACTTTACATACCTAGCGTTTGGGAGAGGCTTTACTAAAGAGAGAAGTTGGTTTAGTTCGAACCCATGCCATGGGATAACAGCAGACCATCCTTCTACACATCTCAGTCTGTATGTTCGACGGCAAGAGGTAAAAGACTTTAAATCCTCTAGCGATAGTGACAGGGGGCTTTCTACTAAGCCAGAGACGCGAACCTGCCAAGGTTCTGTTTTGAATTCTCGAGCAAGGTGCTTAACCATTTGTTTGTCAGTGCTAAATTCATAGTAATTACTATACGATTGCACGTGTTTTTTTTGACTAGTCGCTAGTTGCTCACCCACATCAAAACACTGCTTATTTGAGTCAAAAGTGTGGGGCGATGCGATGACCTGTTGTATTGGAAGCAAGCCCAACGCCATTGCCCCTTTGATAAATTTTCGGCGTTCGACAAAAACTTCTTTAGGAGTCGTGGTGTGATCAAGCTTGTAATGAGAAGCAAACTTCATTGGCCTTAGTCACGCAAGCTAATAATATACTCTACCACAGCGTTAAGCTCGTCAGCTGACAGTTGCTCACCCCAAGGCGGCATCTGAGGCGACCGCCCAAGAGGTTGCCCACCTTCTTCAATAATGCGCTTTAGGTAGGCTGCAGGTGCTCGGCTTTTAGTTAAATTAAAAGGTGGCGGGGACTTGATAATTTTTGCCATCCGTCCATCACCTAAACCGTTTTTTCCGTGGCATAAAACACAGCGAGCTTCAAACACGTCTTTACCGAGTGTTATGAAAGAGCTTTGCTGGTCTAGATCACTTAGCTTTGCTATTGCTTGCTTGGGTTCGTTGCGCAAGAAGCCTATAAACAAACTCACTGACTCAAGTTCTGTCCATGTAAGCTCATTACCCATCGGTGGCATGTATTGATTAATATTTTCTAGCATGCTGCCGTATACCACCGTGTTATATATCTCTTCTTTAGTCGACGCTTTTTGAGCGGTAAACAAATTTGTATCAGGGTAATCAGGGATCTTTAATGGAATTTTCCCCTCTCCCATACCTTGAGAGCCATGACACAGTGAGCAACGTTGGTTAAAGACCTCTGCACCGATGTCTAAACTAGGCGTAGTATCGTCTTTTAAGCCGATGCTTGCGTGAGCCATGCCTAGTAAAGAATAGGCAATCAGTGCTGAACTTAATAGTAAATTTCGCAAGCTAGTCTCCTCGTTTTCAAGCTGGGATTAGTCTTCGACCACAACGGTCATGCGCATATTAGGATGAATTGCACACTCGACCTCGACCTCACCACTTTCTTCAAATACCACTTTTTTTGAGTTTCCTTGTGGGAATGATCCCAAGTCAAACATCGCAGCATCACTTAAGCTAAATACATTGTGAAAAAATGGATCTTCGTTTACGAATTCTACGCTGTCGCCTTTTTTGACGACAATTTTGTCAGTTGTAAATTCTTTATTCTTTTGTCCTACTTTATGTGTTTCTTGGGCTAGCACCGCAGTGGTAAAAAGCAATACATGAGCAATAAATAAAACAAATAGTTTGATATACGTTTTCATAGTTTTTCCTATAGTTAATCAGCTAAGGGTAAAATTGGCAGTGTAAAAGGCTTTGGCTCAGTTGTTAAAGCGCGCATAAACGCAATTAAGTCTTCAACTTCTTGGTCACTCAATTGAGCACCTTTAAAGTTAGGTGAAAGGTTAGTCTTGACCACACCACCGCTTTGATAATGTTCTACAACTTCCTTGAGTGTGCTCGCAGAGCCGTCATGAAAATATGGAGCGGTAAGCGATGCGTCTCTGATTGTTGGCGTTTTGAATGCACCTTTCATTAAACCTAATGGGCGTTGTGTATAACGACCTAAATCGGGGTTTTCTTTTCCAAAAGCGGCCAAACCAAGGTTGTGAAATCCGTTGTCAGTAAAATTAGGAGCAGAGTGACAAACAGAGCAGTTGCCCTTTTGAGGGTCCATAAAAACCTTAAAGCCATTTATCTGCTGTTTTGAAAGCGCATTAGCATCACCCTTTACCCATTGATCAAAAGGTGAATTATTACTAATGACTGTTCTTTCAAATGAAGCGAGTGCTTTAGCTAGGGTTTCCTCACCTATTTCAGCATCTGGGTAAGCTTTGCCAAATAGTGTCGAATACTCCTCGTTTTCATTTAAAAACCTCATTAACTCGCCCAAGTCCATATTCATTTCTTCATGGGCTTTCATCGGGCCGATGGCTTGGTCCTCAAGTGACTTTTTTCTACCGTCCCACATTTGTATGGTGTTATAGGCTGTATTTATCACCGTAGGGCTTGCACGACCAAGCTCCATACTCTTGTTTCCCCTTGCTTTGGGTAAACCATCTGACCAGCCAAAAACTGGACTATGACAAGTCGCACAAGACATATTTTTATCGCCAGAAAGTCGGGGATCAAAGAATAGTTTTTTACCTAATTCGATTCTCTCTGGTGTTAGCTGATTATCTTTAGGTGTTGGCACTTCGTCAGGCAATAACCATTTTTTGAGGCTAGGATGCCCCGCCTCAAATACAGTGCTACTGTACTCGTCGGCCAAGATATGAGGCGCAAACAAGCAAGTTATAATGACTAACCCCAGTTTAATGTTCATGACGACACTCCTATTAATGAGAACCCGTTGAGAATTGGCGAACCATTTCTTCCAAGGTGGTTGATGCGGTGGCAAGCTCTGATGATTCACTACACAAGGCGTGCATTTCATCTTGAGTTCTGCAAGTTACTTTATCCAAGGTAACAAGAAAGCGACTTAGTTCTTCTATGAAGACAGCTTGTTGAGAAAAATCTTGTTTCGTATTGTTTATTTCCGAAATGGTGTCTTGAGATAGCGAAATAGTTTGCTTTGCATTTTCAGACACGCTCTTAAGGGCTTCGATATTTAAATCCAAGTCTTTAAAATTGGTATCAAAGCTATCTACATTTTGACTCACTCTAGTGTTCATTTCTGATGCAAGTGTTGAAATTTGTTCTACAGCGTCTCCTGAGCGATTGGCTAAGTTTCGAACTTCATCTGCAACAACTGCAAAGCCTCTACCTTGTTCGCCGGCTCGCGCTGCTTCAATCGCAGCATTGAGTGCAAGTAGATTAGTTTGTTCTGATATCGCTTTGATAGTAGAGGTGATGTCGGTGATACGATTGGCAGATTCTGCTAATGACTTTGTATTATTCATCACGCCGATAGTATTTTCTCGGAAGCGATTTAGAGATTGCAACCCTTTTTCAATCGAAACGCCTGCTTCTTCGCTTTGAAGGGCGGTTTGACGAGCAAACTGCGTTGTTTGCTCGAAGCGAGATTCTACTTTCTCAGCAGTTTCGTTTAGTGAGTTGATTTGAGATGTAAGTGCGTCGACTTCGGTATATATCCCAGACACGTCTGCTTGAGTTTGTGCAGCGCGCTTATCTACTGTATTGGATGTGCTTGAAATTTTATTTGTTTCCCCACGTATCCCCAATACAATCTCTCGAATACTCCCAATCGAAAGCACAAGGCTTTGATAAAGATTTCCAATTTCATCATTAGTCGGCTTACTCGCTTTCTTAATGGTTAAGTCGCCGTTTGCAAAATTCTTCATTGCTTCATTAATGCGAACCAACGCTTTAGACAAATACTTTGCTGTGTAAAGATTTAGAAAAATAGAAGCTAGTAATGCAATGCCAACAAGGGAAGCAGCAAAGATACTCAGCTTAATATTCTTTTGATGTTGTTGCTCTGCAATTAGTGAAAGATAGTTTCTTTCTTTGCTTAATAATTCGTTTGAAAGACGAGTTACTTCATCATATGCGGCTTGATTTGAAATGATAGTTTGCATGGCTTCAGCGTCTTTATTGCGTTTACCAAAACGAATGACTTGCATTGATTTGGGCTTCAGATCTTCGAGTGCTTGTTGAAGGTGTTTCAACACAGGATCCTCAGGAATTTGCTCATATAAAGCCGCAATATTCTCGTCAACCAAAGAAAACGATTTAATAGAATCAACGGCAAAGCGTCGGATGTCTTGGCTTTCTGCACTTGCAACTAATGATGTTAATGATAAATGACTGTGGTTGATTGCGTTTGCTACTTCGGTAACTAGACTTTGCCTAGTCGAGGCTTCACCCAATAATTCTGAGGTTTCGGTGCTTTGTTTTAGCAATGAAAATAGACAATATAAGGTCACGGCGGCAATCACAATTAAGGGAGGTACACTGGATAGTGTAAGTTTTTTTGACCAACACATTTTTGAAAGGTGATTTGCTAACATGGTATCTCGCAGTTTGCTGAACTCGATTTTGAGTATCCGCATAGTAATTTGTTGCTTACTTTTTGATATCGCTCGCTCACTTAAAAGTATTAGGCTTTTTCTTGTGCAATCCAAAATAAAAGGATTAAAGAGTGATATTAGATACCAAAAATATAGTAAGTCTTTTTCACTGTCAGAGTGTATAAATATTGATCTGTAGTTATGATTTGGCATAACTATAGCTCAATTGTCCGCTGGCACTGGCGCTAGACAAAAGTATAAATTTCATTGGTTTCAATCATTTACCTATTGTGTTAAAAAAATGTTTATTTTATTGTTATCGTTAACATTTGGTTAGCTTAATTAACAAATAGAGATTAACCATGATTTTAACTCGTTATAAATCAATAAAAGTGCTCGCTATTTTCGGGCTTTTGTTTGCGTTTGCTTCATCAGTATTTGCTCAGACGCCGCAAAATCAGTTGCGCGGAGGTGAATTGCAATCTAAAGATGAACACTTATACGGAAAGGTTGAAGTGCGAATGTATTCGCAGCCTGTTGTAGGCATAACCAGTACCTTTTTTTGGTGGCGTAATGGTGGTTATTTGTGTGGTACACAGTGGAACGAAATTGATATAGAAACGATTCCTCGTGCGGGGCAATATCAATCAAACCCGATTTGGCAAACCAGCGACAATGACTGCAATATCAAACGCTCGGAGGAGCTTCATGGCGATGAATCACTTTACAATCGTTGGGTAGTTTACACCTTAGAGTGGACACCAGACTACATTGCTTGGTATCACGATGGTCAGCTTGATCGCCGTATTACACTATCAAATCATCCGTCGGTACAACACTTACGTCATCAAATGCGCTATGCATTTAACCTTTGGACACAAGGCAATGCCAACCCTGACTGGTTAGGTAATTTAGATTTTAATCGCTTGGAGAATAATCCGGTTTATCAGTTTGTCGATTATTTTAGATACTATGAATACAACGGCAGTGGGTTTAACAACAACCCAACTACTGATATTAATTTTTCAGCAAGACGCGACATTGACGACAATTTCTTTATATCTGATTGTGAGTTTGGCCAAAGTCAGGGCTTCTTATCTTGGTCAAAAGACGCCGTAGGGATCGTCGATCTTGGTAATGGCAACAGTGCTATGTGGTTGGGTTTATTTCATGCTGGCGATGAACGCGGCCCAAGAGCATCAGAAATTCCCACTGAATCAGGTAATACAAATCCAGGCGGGGCAATCAATATTCAAGCTGAATCTGCTGTGGGCTTTAATGGACTGCGTATAGGAGCAACTGGTTTAGGCTTTATTAGCAATGGTTCATGGGCTAGTTATGCGGCAGTGAACATCCCATCGGCTGGTCAATACGAGGTGACGTATCGAGCAGCAAGCGCTGGCGATGGCGGAAGCATCCAGTTAGAGCAAGCAGGTGGTGCAAACGTATTTGGCACGGTTCAAGTACCTGCAACGGGGTCTTGGGGTAATTACACTACGGTTAGCCATGATGTAAATTTGCCAGCCGGAAACCTAAGTTTTGGGATGTATTTTGCTGACGGTGGATTTAACTTTGATTACTTCCAGATAGTCAGGCCCCAGTAAATAATTTTATTTTACGAACAACGAGCCCCTGAAAATTCAGGGGATTTTTATTGATAAAGTGTGGATTTGTTAGTCTAAAACAATGATGATTTTAGGCGATTCAAAAAAGCTAGTGCCAGCCAAAGCGCCAAGTCTCTCGGCATTTTGTTTGTTTAAACTGATATTAGAAGGTTGCCCGTTTACAACACCTGCTTTAATCAATAGTGGCTTATCCCCAACAACAGGGTGATTCATTGCAAATTCTAGGCTTCTTGAAAACAAGGACAGTAACTTACCTGAGGCGATTAGACTTTGCTTGTCTTGTGCAGAAGGGTAGATTACTTCTCCATTTGGTTTGCGAAGTTCTGGCGTCATTGATGGTGTAAAGCGTTGCCCACGTACATCAATGATAAGACCGCTTGGTTGGTCCTCAACGCGTGCTTGAGCGAGTTCTGGTGTAATCGTTAAGATACTCGTTTCTAGCTTACTTACGCGCTGATCAAGTCGTTCAAATTCATTGGAAAATATATCTTCAACGGGCATTTCTTGCGCGACAGCACTTGAAATCAGACTGAAGTTACTGACATTCAAGCTAGCGAGAAAACTATTATCCCAAAACGCATCCCACAGCACTGCAGCACTATTGTTTTCGACGATTGATTTTTGATAGACACTTTTAGTCAAATCGTCGCCCACAAAAATACCCATGACAACTTTACATGTGATGCTATCAACCATTTCTCTTTCTAAAATTGCAGCCCCTCTCACGGTGCCTTCAACGGCTGATTTTACCGTGTCGTATTCAGCAGCTAGTCTTTTGATACTGGTTTCAACCGTTACTTTTACGCCTTTAGTCGCCTCTAGCAAATTGCGCTGGGCATCTGCTACCGCAGCTCTGCATGCGAGTAAAGCGCCGACTTGTTCTCTTTTGCCTTCGGGGGCTACACCAAACCCCTCTGCCGTCAGCAAACCTGAACTCCAATTCATAGCAGCAGTGACGGATAGCCACTCGTTGTATTCGCCTTTTTCTTGTGCCACACAAAGGCTACTATGGCCAATTAGTGCGATGATTAGCGCAATGCTTTTTAGAATGTTATTCATTAATAATCTACCTTTCCTAGAATTGAAATCATATCTGCAGCTGGTCGCCATTGGTTTAGGCGAGCGTCAACAGTATAGGTTGATGAGTTTTGGATATGAAAAGGCATGTTGTTAAGAAATTGCGAGTTGCGAATTTTTAACCGTGCGTTTTGCGTAACTACAATGGCACTAGTATTACTGCCGTTAATAATACAATTTTCCATTGAAACATTAGCAACACCTTTGATTGATAATGCGCTGTATTTACTATTAATTATTTGACAGTTACTTAGCATAGGCCGACCTTCCAGCACTTCAATTGCGATACCAGCAGAGTCTACAATAAAGCTATTTATTTCGACGTGTGCACTCGTGTTTAGCTTGATAAATGTTTGGTCGTTAAGTCGTTTGTTTAATGCTTCAAATGAAATCGGTTCGCCACCAAAAGTGTATAGACTTCCATTAATTTCAAGTGTTGCCCCTTGGGTAAATTGGATAGTTACTCCAGGCTCTATAAACAAACTAGCTCCTGCTACTACAGTGCTATTTAAATCCAAGATATATGGGTTGTAGCTTTTATAGAGGGCGAGGTCTGAATCAATCAGGGCAGGTATTTTTGCCAGGGTTAAGGGGCTTGCCTCTCGCATCGCATTATTAGGAAGGTACACTGCACTAATTGAGTTTGCTTCACTAGCGTTACCAGCACTGTCAGTTGCGACAATTTCGAATTGATACCGTTCAAATGGCACATGAGGTCTAGCAATCGTAAATTGTGTATCTGTGGTGCTTATTAATTGCTCCCGCTTGCCATTCATTTTGCTAAAGATCGTATACGTTAAAAAAGGTTCGTTAGCTTGCCAAGAAAAAGTGGCAGAAGATTGAGTGAGATTCGCTTCAACACCATTGATCGGTTCAGGTGCAAGGTTGTCTATTGTGAGCAAGCCGACGGTGCTAATCTTACGTGCTCGATTGCCTGTTGAATCGATTGCAAAACCTGTAAGCATGAGGTCTTTGCCGTTCCATTGATTTGAGACAGGGAGTGCTAGCATGTATTTTCCATCCGTTACTTCTTGTAGTGAAAAGACTTCATCAATCGTTTCGATGGTCGCACTGACATTTAGTCCTGATGGGGCTTCTATGCCTATTTTTAGCTCATCTCCATAGCTAAGAATCGTATTACTTGCATTATGGATAACACTACCAATAAAGATGCTATCCGTCTCAAATGCACCTGCTGGTTGGGGGATTGCTTTGGCAACTTGACGCCCGATTTTATCTGCTACTGCAAAGAGGTTCTCCTCTCCAACGTGCATTGCAGTAACAGCAAGGCTATAAAGCATACTGAATGGGTCTGCAGAAACACCTCCCTCTAAGCTTCGTTCGCTGAAAGTATCTTGCCACAGTAGTTCGCCAGTCTTAGCGACTAGGCTTACTTGAACTTCATAGTACACTTGTGCGGCCACGCCAGCATAAATTACGTCTGCGCTAAGGATCTCTCCCAACAATAAGGCGTCAGCATCAACGGCATTACTGATCCGGGAAACGTTACTCTGATATTGATTTAATGTACTATAATCCAGTACCGCAAGGCTTTGAGTTACTTTTTGGGGTCTAACAAACAAGTAGTTAGTGCTAGATAAGTGGCTGTAAACTGATTCTCGCAGCATCGTTTTTATATTGTCTTTCGTTTCTTCTTCAGAGACAAACGGCAGAACTGCAATACGTTGAGGCAGTTGTTTGTTGCTTTCAAAAGCTTCGTTGACGATATCTTTTGATTTTTCTAGAGAGTTACAAGCGCTCAATATAAGCAGAAAAACAAAGTAAGCACTGAGTTGATTAAATTTTTTAATCCAAATATTCATATTTTTGCTTATTTTTAATGACCTTTTGCAGATAACGCTTAGTTTCTAGCGCAGGCAGGTTTTGTTGTAAATAGTCGAAGTACTCTTCATCAGATATTTGGTTAATAGCTGGTATTGCTTTTCGAATACCTTTTTGACCTGATACTGACCGCGCAAGATTACCGACACCAGTGTTATAGCTTGCAATGGTTGAGTAGAGTAGATTTGATGGTTTTTCTATACCACGAAGATAGCGTGTTTGTAGAAGGCTTAAGTATGCAGTACCTAATTTTAGATTGTTTTCAATATTATATAAGTAATCAGGGGTGACCACTTTTCCTTCGCCATATACAAATTTATATGCATCAATTCCGGCCGTTTTAGGGACTAACTGCATCAAACCAAACGCTGGAATATGTGAAGTAGCCATTGGATTAAAGCTTGATTCTGCCTCAATAATAGCCATGACTAATGAGGTTTCAACATCAAAGCGTTTAGACATTTCATTTATCGTGTCCATGCGTTGCTCTACCAACGTCTTTTGATAGCCATTTACGAATGGAAATTTTAGGCTAATGGTTGTATCTGTCTCTTGAAGTTCAAACGTTTTTTTTGGTTCTGGTGTCGGTAATGGTTTTGTTAAAACAGCTAGGGTCTCACTTGGGAGGCTTACTTTTTCTTTTACAGGGGCTTCTGGCACGGTTATGGATTCAGTTGCAGGAGTGTCTGATTGAGCTTCGGCGATCTCAACTTTACGTTCATCTGTCTTTGAATTTTCAAGGCTTGATTCTTTTTTAGGTTCTATTAGTTGTGAGGGTTCAGAAATTGCTTTTTGATTATCAACGGCCGCATTTAGTAGTTCCATTTCTCGCTGAAGTGTTTCAAGTGCGATATCAGTGGGGATCTCAGTCACACTATTGATCAGCTCGTAGTTTGCGATATCGCTTTCTTGAATCACTTCAGTAGAGGTTTTTAATGCGTCGCCCTCTACTGCTGATGTGGTCGTAGGCTCATCAAAATTATCCGTTGTAACAAGTTCTGGAAGGCTTTCTAATTCGGATTCAATTGCTTTCTTGAATACATCCATTTCTTGAATGGCATTTGCTTTATCCGCTTTCAACTTA
This sequence comes from Glaciecola sp. KUL10, assembly GCF_003203515.1. GTDB lineage: Bacteria > Pseudomonadota > Gammaproteobacteria > Enterobacterales > Alteromonadaceae > Glaciecola. Next base: position 294,233 of record NZ_BGNG01000004.1, read on the forward strand.
GCGTAAAGTTCGTGCAATTTTACTATGTTTTTGAGTGTATCTGCTGACTTGGGTACCTCAAGTTTGTAAAAACCTTCTTCAAAGTCGTACACCACACGCTGTTCATAGTCTTGGCTATATACAACCCACTGTGTCCCAGAGGGGACGACTACGTTACTAGGCCATTTCACTTCAATGTTTTTTGTTTGCCCAGTAAAGGCGGCTTGAATGGCTTGATTGACTGCTTCAAAAACGGCTTCTAATTCGCCATCCGTTTGCACAAATGCTTGCTCTAATTGAGCATCTATCTCGTCAAACTCATCTTCTATGTTTTCGGGAGTTTGTGCTTGCGCGTTTGAATACAATAACAATACGGTAGAAAACACGCCCCAAATACTCCGTTTTAAGGCTGAGTATTTAGGCATTTTACTTACTCGTAGACTCACTTTCTGATGCCTTCTCTATTGTGTCCTTACCTTTACACAACGGATTTGAATTATTCAGGCAAACAGCCATCTTGACTTCATAAATCACACTCTGATCATCTGCACTGCTATCGCTTTCTAATTCAAATGCGCCCTTTAGTAATGCTTTTACTCGAGTGGCCACGATATCTTTACTTACTTCGAAGTCTTCCATCGTGGTACCGCCGGTTAAGCGAAGCCCCTTAATTTGTTCGGATAGATTTCGCTGTGCATCGACTTGAGCGGCTCTTTTGGCCATGATCTTGGCTTGAGACTTGATTGGAAATTTTGACAGGTCAGTCGCGCCAAATCCTGTTGCGACGATCAATCCTTCTTCGGATTGATTATTTGAAAACGCAGTGGCGCTGAAAAAGGTTAAAATGCCAGCAAACATCCACAATAAAGGCTTGTTTGTCTGCTTACTAAGATGTTTGCTGAGCATGGTTCTATCCTTGGTTCATTTCATCGATTAGTTTGTTTACTAAGTCAATTCTTACACCTTCTTCGATTGAGCTCACTAGCTCATCTATAACATCGACCTTAAAGGCGCTATCTAACAAGTACTTCTTTGACTGCAAAAGTTGCTTACGACACGCTAGCGGAGCGAAATCGATAGCATCTCTGAAATTACTGTGTCTTAAAATTAATTTACCTTTCTCAAATACACAGTTCTCATAGTTACTCTTTATTTTTTGCAACGCATCACTTTGCAGTGGTTGCGACGACTGATTTTCTTGTGCACTAAGCGGTAAGCAAAATACACTGAACACAGCAAATAAAAATGCTGCTTTTATACCCTTCATTAATTACGCCTCTGGTATTTCTATAGTGGCGCCAATTGATAACTCGCTTTCTAGTTCGGTCTGGTCAATGGCTCTGATTCTATAGCAATAACTTCTACCGGCTTTCGCACTAGTATCCGAATATTGCTGGGTGCTTCCGGAAACCGTTACCAAACTATTGACGCGAGAGCATGTACTCCCGCGATGTATTTCATAATTAACTACATCATCCTGAGTACTAAATACCCACGCAATATTGGGCGTACCTCCGACTAATTCAGTTGTTAGAGATAATGGCGCAGAAGGCAAAGCCTTAGTGGTGGCTACTGCAACTTCACTTAACGGTCCTTCTACCTTATAGGTATTAAAACTCGCTATTTGATAACTGTAGGTAGCGCCATCTTCTAACTTACTAAAAAAGCTACCGTCATCAGTATAACTGTTTTCTTGTCGTTTAAGGGTATCTAACTTTTCTTTTTTTCCATCTGCTTCTAATTTGTAAAGGTTATAACCGCCTACATCAGGATCATCATCTATTATCCAAGCAATATTGACTGTCTTAACTAAGCCACTTTGTACACTTAATTGCGGGGCTTTTGGTAAATCTTTTGTTGTGGCTGTGACTATATTGGTTATGCCCAACTCAAAGTTGCCAGAAGAGGAAGTTCTCGATAAGGCGATTCGATAATCGTAAGCGGATTGATCCAATAAGTTTTGTGTATCACTGTGTTCTTGCTGGCCAGCACTTAAAGTTGCAATACTTTGCCAGTTACCCGTATTTGCTTTTCTACGCTGAACAGTAGGCGTGACATCATTTGGCGTATTGTTCCAAGCAATCACATTTTTGCGGAGAAGCTTTTCTTCTTCTACCTTTAAACTCGCTACTAAAATATTATTTGCTTGCTTATATTCTTGATACGCACTCTCTAGTCCATCTGCATCAACCACCTTTAGCCGATAATCGGGTTTAATAAACGGGTACAGGTCTTTATCGTTGTAAAAAGTAGAGCTTGCGTTTTGCTCACTGATTACTTTCCATTCATCGCTAAATGGCCATTTGCGTTCAATAACAAGTTTGCGTAAGTCACTCTCATTTCCCAATTGCCACTGTAACTCAATCGCACTTTGAGTTGCATTGCTGGTAACGTTTGTTGGTGATACGGGTAATGGTTTACTAGAAGCTTCTACAGTTGTTCCAATGAAACCTGTCGCTTCAAATACATTTTGGCTGGCAACTGCATAGATATATTTATTTCCATGCTGAATGCCGGTTTGATCACCAGAAACTTGATCGATGTATTGTGTTTGATTGACGTTTTCTGTTGTTGCGATAGCCGTCAATTCTGAATTTGTGTCCTGTGCAGGTTTTCTGAAGATAACATACCGAGCAATGCTATCGTCACTTACTTTGTCCCATGTCAATGTTACTTTTCTTGCTTGATTACTTTGAGCCATGAGGCTAGTTGGTGCGGGTATATCTTTTGTTTTTGCAACAACAATATTTGACTCAGCAAGCTTTTGGTTGCCGAACCAAGTTTCTAATTTGACCTGATACTCTTGGTCGTCGATTAACCCTTGCTCAATGGTGAAACTTGTTTCACGATGAGCCGCCAGTTCTGTTGCTAGAGAAAACGCTTCTCCTGTTTTCGCTTGAAATATTTTGATTTGAGCCGGTGCTTGGGCGTTTTTCCAATTTAGTGCGATTTTACGAAGCATTCCCTGTCGTGTAACTGCAAGCTCCAAAGGCACATTCATTTGTATCGGGGGAGTAGAAGACGCTTTACCGCTGAGCGACGTTCTATCAACTAAACTCAATCTATATTCGGCACTTGCACCAGCAACTAAGTTGTTGTCTGTATACTGGTTTTGAGAGGGGGAAACTTCAGCGACAACCTCAAACTCATTTCCTCCCGCGCCTTGCCACTTGCGTTCGATCACTATTTTTTCGAGGTCTTGCAAGTTTGCGCTACTAGGTATCAACCAAGAGATTAACATTTCATTGTTTTGAATATCTGCAGAAACTTGCTCAAGTGCAGGTGGTGGTGTTTTTGTTTTGATAAGCACAGGTTTACTGACCTCACCTGAGCTATCAAAGCGATTAAGTGACGCTACCGAGTAGTAATATTGAGTGTTGTCTTTTAAACCTGTTAAGTCTTCAAAAGAGGTCGCTAACGGATCCTTTATTTCACCAATACGGGTTAACGTGAACTCTTGATCCGGCGTATATTCAGACCGAAAAACTGAATACCCAGTGACATCAGGGTCGTCGTTACGCGTCCAACTGATCCTAGCTTTGCGAGCCAAATCTGAGACACCCTGAACATTAATAGGAGGTGCTAGCCCACCCTTTGTGGTGACTTGAATTGGATTAGAAAGAGGAGTTTCACCCAAGTCGTCATATACACTAATGCTGTAGAGATACTCTTTGCCATCGCCATCTATTTGATTGTCTGTATAGTTGAGCGTTGCAATAGACGGCAGTTCTTTTAACAGTGTCCAATCTGCTTGATTGGGTGTTTTTCTATATAGTTTATACCCAAATCCAGCAGTTGAAGCCTGCCAAGACAGGCTTATCTGACGCAGCACATTAGCCGGTGCTGCATTTAGATTAGGGGCGAGTGCAGCAGTGTAAGGCACATAATCAGTTAATTGCCCATTTTCCTCAGGGTTTATTGCTCTGATGGCGTATTCGACAGTCCCTGAAAAGCCTTCACCACTGGTATCAGAGATTTTCATTTTTTGAATAGAAGGTTTGTTATTTGAACTATTTGAATTTCCACCTTGAGACTTCGGCAGGGTTAACTTGCCAACCACTTTCGCAGCCTGACCTGGGGCTTTTCTTAATAACTCATATGCAATGATATTTTTACCCACATTTGCTGCGGCAGGAAAAAATTCAAATTCAGCGCTGTTGACTCGCTCTTTGGTTCCAACAATGCTCGGAGCTTGGAGACTGGACTTTTGCTCTGCGAATACATTGACGGAGGCAATTTGATTACTTCTTAATTCTTGTCCTTCGTCGTCTATTAAACTCACTTGGTAATAGAAGGTGCCCGTTAAGCTACCAACACTATCAACAAGTGTTGTCTCGGTTTCGCTAGATAGGTAACTAAAAGGCCCTGCTGCGTCTGTCGCTCGGTAGACGTTGTATCCAAGTACACTTGTTGAAGGATCACTTAAGGACCAAGTCAAGGCAACTTCTCCACTGTCGTAGACAGCGTCTATTTTGCTCACCCAGTCTTGTGCCATTGCCGCAGCCATGTCTGAGCTGTCTACTTGGTGTTTGCTGATAACCTGGGCCAGTTCGCGACCAATTTGGTCTGATTGCAGCGAAATTTGGGCCTGATTACTGAACCTAAAAGTTAATTCGCCAATAGCACCTTCATTTATCGGTGATATTACTTGTATATTGGCAACGATTTGCTGACTTTGGCGACTCACCTTTCCTATAATAACGTAGTTCAGGTTAAGTACGGATGCGGCTTTTACCGCCTCTGCCGCACTAAAGCGCTGCTCAATATCATTGCGAGCTAGAGAGATTTCTAGTTCACGTTGATTGATAACATCTAAATTAGGCGATTTTCTCAATTCGTTCCTAACGATATAAGAAACTTCGTCCTCTAGTCCGACAACGTCAATTGACGTAGCAACAAACTGAAATACGCCTGTCGTTGATTGTTGAGGTGTAGAAGTAATCGTCTGCGCATCAACTCTTTTTGCTAACACCATACAAATAATGCATAAAGTTAACGTAATGGTAGCCATGCGCATCTTCATAAACACACCTTTTTTATTAAGGTCAGTGTTCATGAATTACTCTTCAAAACGATGATTATTTAATAGTTTACTAATTCTAGAGCGCGCTTCATTGGTGATCGGTGAGCTAGAAACTGACTTGAGACGCTCATTAAAAATCGCATATGTATAGTATTCGATTGCGCTTTCTACTTCGGAACGTTTCTCGCTGTCTTGACCTTGGTTAAAGTAAAAAGTCTCAAGTTGCTGAAGCGGACGCAATACGTCACTTGCCATCGATTCGACGACCTCTTCGGTTAACTGTTGTAATATCTCGGTGTCCGTTGGTATTTCCATTGGATCAAAAATAACCCCCGCTTCTGCTACGCCTGCGTTTGCTTCGTCTTCAACTTGAAGTTTACGCTCTATAGTATCAACACGGGTGTTTTCACCTGTTAGTACATCTACAATCCGAAATGAGAGCTGGATAAAGCCAACTTTTTTAGTTTGTGTGACGTTATATTCAGTCTGGCCGTACTCGGGAACCAAAATTTTAGCTTGAGGAGCAGCTTGTAAGTCTTTCTTACTTGGTTTCGGGTTGGCTGCTTTCCAGTTCAAGTAATCAATGTTGTCAGATATTTTTTCGCCCGTTTGGTAGCGAATGGTTTTTGTGCTTTCGGTGTTGTTTTCGTCAACCTTGTAAAGTAAAACCGAGCCCATTATTGCGTAATCAATACCGTACACGCGACCCATTTCTTTTGCGGTGCTTTCTGATACAACCCCAATTTGTCCAAGCTTCATTTCTTCTAGAATTGATTTTAGATTTTCACGCTCTAGGATTGTAATGTCGTTACTAGCATTGTTAAAAAGTCTAGAAATCAAGTTGTTCGCAACAATAACACCGGCGTCATCACTATCAGCTGGGCTATTAAAGTCAAATACCGCGATCGAGCGCTTGGCACGTTTTGAAATGGCGTCTTCCACACTGCGGATTTTATTGAATAAATCTGGGTAGGTTGAATGAACCTCTTGTACATTTGTCAATAAGTTCCAAGCCATTGCGTATCTACCCTTGTCAACGTATTGGCTGGCTAGGTAATCAGATTTTTGAGCAAAGGTGTTTTTGTATTCATCAATTATAGAAATGTCAGTCATACCGTTATCTTGAATGATGCGAAGTAGATTTTTCGCTACTATCATTCTCGATTCATTAATAGCTTCTAGAAACCCTTTTTGACTGGCTTTTGATAATTCCTTCTTAGATTCATCTTTCAACAGTAGGCATTCAGAGTTGCTGGTATCTAATGCGAGTGCTTTTTCGCAATTAAATAGAGCAGCTTCCCAATTACTTATTCCAGCAGCTTCTTTTGCTTTAGCTATAAAGTAGCTTGGCGTATTATTTTTCTTAACCTTCGCCAATAGCGCTCTTGCTATTCCATTACTTGGGTTTACTGCAAGGACATCATTAAGCAGTTTGGTGGCACTATCGAAATCATCTTGTTTTATCGCTAAGTTTGCGTCTTTGATATATTTTTGATTGATTTCTCGGCTAATAGCTTTAAGTCTGACGGGTACATCTTCGTAGTTGGCAAACCTACTTTCAATCGACTGCAAACTTCTAAAGCTACTAACCAAATCGCCATTGTCGTATGATGAAACTGCGCGCTGATATAGCCCTTCAAGTTCCGCATACAACGCTTCTTGTTTTTCAGTTACCTGAGCGGAGAGGTTATCTGTGACATCCTTGGGCGTATTGTTAGATACTAATTGTTGAATTAACTCAAGCGCCTCGGTTAAGCCTTGGTTAGTATACTCTCCGCTAAGAAGAAGGTTAATTTTAGCGACTGATTCACTTTGGAATTTACTGCGTAGGTCGTTTAATGCCTGAATATATTGCGTATTCTTAGGGTTTTTACTCACAGCTTGCGTCAGATAATTAATCGCTTCTTGATATTGATTGGCTGCAGCTAACTGGTTAGCTGTGTCAAACTCTTGTTGGCCCTTAGAGGTTGAATTACACCCGCTGAGAGCAGCAGAAACAATTACAGCAATTACTAGTTTTTTCATTTTTTATGTGTCCTTATTTAACGGCAAGCTGCAGATTTGCTTGTTTAAAACCCACCACGTTAAATGCAATATCATCGCGAATAGAGAGTTGAGTAAGTTGGTCATAAAGTTGCTCTGGCCAACCTGCGTAGCTAGCAGAGAACTCGTAGTTATTGTTAATTTGTGATTCTGTTTTCAATGCGGAAAGGCCAATAACGGCCTCTTGCAGGTTACTTTCAATTTTTTTGATTTGGGCAGGATTTACACTTTTGAAACTAAGTGTAACCGGTGTTTCTAGTTTGCTTAGCCAAACTACTTTTGTGTCTAGCGTTAATTTTTGAGCTGCGCGCTTACCAAGCTCTTTTGCTAAGCTTCTGTATGCTGAGCTTGGGCTACCTGCCTTTTTATTCGAAAATGCAAAGCTAGATAATTCATCTTTGGTGTAACTGTTTAGCAATACACCATCTACGTTCAACAAATTTGTCTGAATTTGCATGCCCTGAAATTCAGAAGCCTGCTGGTCACCAATTACCGTAACATGTAGCTCGAAACTTGCATCTAAGTTTGACTGACCCTCTACAATCAAAAAGCCCTCTTTGCGAAGGGATGCTGATATTGCTTGATGGAAATGACCTTTAGCTTGTTTACTAGCGGTGTTACTTTGCGGTGAATATTTAATTTTGACGCGCGGCTTCTTACTCCACTGATTGTTGTTTATCAGTGCTAGCGCATCTTTTGTAATTGCTTCGCTATTGACGTAAGCAATCAGTTTTACTTGGTAAGTGGCATCATCTAACTTACCTTCCTCTATGATATCAAATTTATCAATGCGCCCAGTGGAGCTTGAGAACACTTGCTCACTCGCTAACATAAAGTTTTCGGTTTTTGTACGAGCTTGGATAAAGCTACCCAATAGCTGTTCAACAGCGAGTCGTTTTGCGTCTTCAATGGCTGACTGTCTTGCATTTGCTACATCGTTGTCTACTATCGCACCCAAGCCTAGCACTGTTGTCTTTGCTGCAAATGACAGAGGCGCTGTGCATATAAGCAAAAATAAAATGAAGCAGTATTTCATGAAGTATATGTTTCCTTTCGAGTTATGAGACAACGATACCGGGTGCAAAGAAAGGTTTGATTGTTTCTTTGCGATAAATACAGAAATCCTTAGTACCTATCCCAAGTGTCGCAACTCGGCTACATTCTCTCAGCATACATCAAAAATAATGAGGATTTCGAGTGTTTTGTCATATTTTTGTGGATGTAGATCAAAAAGTTCAATTTTTTACGTTTTTTTTATTTTCATTAAAAAACGTCACTCCGACGAGATTTATCAAAGCAAACAATTCGCCACTATAAGAAAGTTCAATAGTCGAACTATTGCTAACAAAAAATTAACACCGCATTATGAAAGTCTGAATTTTGTCGCTGACACACTGTAGCGATAAACACTCCAAATAAGGGTATTAAGATGAAAGAAGCTGTAATTGTATCGACTGCAAGAACACCAATAGGCCGCGCATTTAAAGGGGCGTTTAATAATACTAAGTCACCGACGATGACTGCGCATGCAATAAAACATGCGGTGTCTAGAGCTAATATCGAAGGTGGAGAAGTGGATGATGTCATTATCGGCTCAGTATTAAATGCAGGCAGTGCGGGTGGCAATATCGCCCGTTTGGCAGCGCTAGCAGCAGGTCTACCTTACTCAGCATCTGGACAAACAATCGATAGACAGTGTTCATCGGGTGTCATGGCAATTGCTACCGCAGCAAAGCAAATCATGGTTGATGGCATGAACGTTATTGTTGCAGGTGGGCAAGACAATATCTCAGAGGTGCAAACACCCTATTTTGAATGGGTGAGTAAGTGTAAAGATGACAATGTCATCAAACACGCTGAACATGCCTACATGCCGATGCTATTTACGGCTGAACACGTTGCGAAAAAATATAAAATCAGTCGTGATGCACAAGATGAATACGCATTATCGTCGCAACAAAGAACTGCTCAAGCACAAGCAGAAGGCAAGTTTGACGATGAAATAGTCCCGATTACTACATCGATGGGCGTCATGGACAAAGAAACTAAGCAGATTAGTTTTCATGAAGTGACTTTGGATAAAGACGAAGGAAACCGCCCGTCGACTACCTTAGAGAGCTTACAAGGTTTAAAACCAGTATTAGAGGGTGGGTGTATCACCGCAGGAAATGCGAGCCAACTTTCAGACGGCGCTTCGGCGTGCGTTGTGATGGAGCGCAAGTTAGCTGAGCAAAGAGGCTTAGATGCTTTGGGTATCTATCGCGGCATGATGGTGGCAGGTAATGAGCCAGAAGAAATGGGCATCGGTCCTATCTATGCAGTGCCTAAGCTACTAAAAGCACATGGCTTATCAATCAATGATATCGGTTTGTGGGAGTTAAACGAGGCGTTTGCTTGCCAAGCTTTATACTGTCGTGATGAGTTAGGCATTGACCCAGAAATATACAACGTAAACGGCGGTGCCATTTCAATTGGTCACCCATATGGTATGACAGGCGCGAGAACGGTTGCTCATGCATTGATTGAAGGCAAGCGCCGAGGCGTCAAATATGTCGTAACTACTATGTGCGTCGGCGGTGGCATGGGTGCCGCGGCCTTATTTGAAGTTTGTTAACGAGTAAAGGCTAGAGGTGGGTAACAAATACCCATCTCTATAATTAAGGTGTCACGATTTCACGTGCATCTTTTTCCCACTGGCCGTAATCACCTTCTAAATGTAAGACATTAGTGAAGCCTTTGTCTTTTAAAAATGAAATTGCTCGGGCGGCTCTAAAACCAGAACGGCAATAAACCACAATTTGTTTGTCTTTTTCGGGTAACGAAGAATACAAAGACGATAATTCACCAACAGGCATGTTAATCGCCGTTGGGATGTGTCCGTCTGCATATTCTTCAATCGTTCGAACGTCGAGAAGCGTGCGCTGAGATTTATCGAGTTTAAGGAATTTTTCTGGGCTTATATCAGCGGCATGTAATTTAAATGCCGCCAAGCACAAGGTAAACAGTGTTATTAGTAACATATTGAGTCTTTTCATTATGGATCCCTTTTAACTTTGGTTCGTCAATATGACCTTACGAGTTCGCTTTTTATTTCTCTAGTCTTCGCACAATTAAGGAGTTCCTATAAAAGAGGAAGTGTTGGAAAAATTCAGGCGCAAATTTGACTTTGCTGGACTAAATTTAACAATACTCAGAAATAAAACGGTCACTCAGTTGGTCATATTTAATTACTGATGAAATTAATACATTTAAAAAAGGTTTAAAGAGCAAACGATGCATAAATTAACCATTGATATTGTCTCTGATGTTTCCTGTCCATGGTGCATCATTGGCTACCAAGCATTAAAAAAAGCGCTGGAGAATAAAGCAACTGAACTGACGGCAAGCATTGAGTGGCATCCTTTTGAGCTGAATCCAAATATGCCGCAAGAGGGTCAAGAAATTAATGAACACTTAGGGCAAAAATACGGTATTAACGAACAGCAGATTCAACAAAATCGAGAGGTCATCAGGCAACGAGGCTTATCGGTCGGATATGAGTTTGGCAATAGAGGTGGAGGCCGTATATACAACACTTTTGATGCTCACCGTTTACTTCATTGGGCCGCGGAACAAGGCAAACAAACTGAACTGAAATTGGCCTTTTTCGATCTTTATTTTAAGGAAGCAGGTAATCCAAGTGATCATGAACAACTATTGGCGAAAGTAAAAGAAACGGGTTTAGATGAACAAACTGCTACCAATATTTTGAATGGGGATCAATATGCTGTTGAAGTACGCCAAAAACAGCAACATTATCAAGCCTTGGGCATCAGCTCAGTACCTGCTGTCATAGTTAATAACAAACACCTTATCAGCGGTGGCCAACCAGTTGATGTGTTTGAGCGAGCACTATTAAACATAAGCCAGCAAGAAGCGTAAAGAAACTAACGACGACAAGAAATAGGATAAAACATGAGTGAAAACAGTTATGTGCCACCCAAAGTATGGACGTGGGATGCTAATAATGGCGGAAAATTCGCCAATATAAACCGCCCGATTTCAGGTGCTACCTCTGAAAAAGACTTACCTAAGGGTAGACATGATTTACAACTCTACTCGCTAGCAACCCCAAACGGTGTCAAGGTAACGATGCTGCTAGAAGAGTTGTTGGAAAAAGGCATTTGTGAAGCCGATTACGATGCTTATTTAGTTAATATTATGGAAGGTGAACAGTTTACAAGTGGTTTTGTCGGGGCTAATCCTAACTCGAAAATACCAGCATTAGTCGATCACAGCACGCCGAACCCAACACGCGTGTTTGAATCTGGTTCTATTCTTTTATATCTCGCCGACAAATTTGATGCATTCTTATCCAAAGACCCGCTTCAACGAGTCGAAACAATGAACTGGTTATTTTGGCAAATGGGAAGTGCGCCAATGCTCGGCGGTGGTTTTGGACATTTTTATGCCTATGCACCTGAAAAATTTGAGTATCCGATTAATCGATACGCAATGGAAGTGAAACGCCAACTAGACGTATTAGACAAGCAACTTGAAAAGCATGAGTTTATTAGCGGCAGCGATTATACTATCGCAGATATGGCAATTTGGCCTTGGTATGGTGTGTTAGCGCAAGGCAAATTATATGAAGCTGGCGAGTTTTTACAGGTTCAGGAATACAAGCACTTGCAACGATGGACACAAGCTATCGATGCTCGCCCAGCGGTCCAGCGCGCGAAAATGGTCAACAGGTCATGGGGCGAATTATCTGAGCAATTGCGTGAACGCCACGAGGCTTCAGATTTTGAGCATAAGACTCAAGATAAAATAGCGACTGAGTAATTATTAGTTATTGTGCTGTATTAGTTTCAAGAATTTGAGCTAACACCACTATCCTTGCATACTGAATGTTATTAACTTGTTAATTAAGTTATTAATAATGCGGCAGTAATGGGGGATTGCAATGGCAACTACACAGCTTGAAGCTGATTATTTGGTAATTGGGGCAGGTGCGGTTGCGCTTGCGTTTGTTGATGTTATTTTAAATGAAACAAATGCGAGCGTAATCATCGTCGATCGCGAACATAAACCAGGTGGACATTGGAATCACGCTTACCCCTTTGTAACCCTGCATCAACCTTCTGCTTTTTACGGCGTTAGTTCCAAAGAACTCAGCAAGGGATTAAAAGACGAAGTTGGTTTGAATAAAGGGCTCAACGAGCTTGCTTCAGGCGCTGAGATCAAAGCGTATTTTGATGATGTTATGCGCGAGTACTTCTTACCCTCAGGTCGCGTACATTATTTTCCAATGTGCGACTATACCGGCGACGGTCAATTTCATAATTTGCTCACGGGCGCGCAATACAGCGTGACCAATTATAAAAAATTAGTTGATACAACTTACTTAAAATCTGCTGTTCCTTCTACACACACACCTAATTTTACGGTTCATGAAGGTGTTAAATTTATGCCTTTAAACAACCTACCTTCTGTTAAACACAAACCTGCGGGATTTGTGGTGATCGGAGGTGGTAAAACCGGCATTGATGCATGCCTATGGTTGCTTGAGCATAAGGTCGACCCAGATGATATCACTTGGATAATGCCTCGAGATGCGTGGTTGTTGGACCGGAGAAACACCCAACCTAGCATGGAGTTTTTTAAATACTCGCTAGGCGCACAAGCCAATCAAGTTGAATCGATAGCGCGCTCAACGTCGATCGAAGATATGTTTTTGCGACTTGAAGAAACAGGTGTGTTTTTAAGAATTGACCAAGAAGTCATGCCCTGCATGTTTCATGGAGCAACGATTAGCCAGCTCGAGCTTGCTGAATTGCGGCGTATCAAAAATGTGGTTCGCAAGGGCAGGGTTACCGATATTTTCGCAGATAAAATCGTGTTGCAAGAGGGTGAAATCCAGACAAGTAGCGAACATATCCACGTGGATTGCTCGGCAAGTGCATTGACCAATTTAACGATTAAACCGATATTTGAAGACAAGTTAATAACGCCTCAAACGGTACGTTCATACCAACCTGTTTTCAGTGCCGCGTTTATTGCACACATCGAAGCTACTTATCCCGACAATGAGACCAAAAACAAGTTATGCCAAGTGGTTCCGCTTCCTAATACCGATATGGATTGGATCAGACTTACCGCAGCGTTTTTGATGAATCAACATATATGGTCACAATACCCAGAAATCAGAGAATGGTTATTGAACAATCGTTTAGATGGCTTTAGTCAGTTAGTTAAATCAGTTAGCCAAGACGACCACGAAAAAATGGCCATTTTGATGCGCATGAGAGAAAGCGCAAAACCTGCAATGGCCAAGTTGCAACAGTACTTAGCGCAGATCGGTTAACACCATAACTTTTTCATAGGAGCGAAAATGAGCGAATTTCAAATAAGAAAAGACAACTACCTTACGCATCGAATAGTCGATTTCGATTTATCTCAAGATGAATTACAAGAAAACGAAGTAATAGTAAACGTCGATAAATTTGGTTTGTCCGCAAATAATATTACCTACGCGGTTGTGGGCGAAATGTTGGGGTATTGGCAGTTCTTCCCACCTCATACCAATGATGAAGGTTGGGGCGTGTTACCTGTTTGGGGCTTTGCTGATGTAACTCGTTCTAACAACCCTGAAGTAAAGGTGGGAGAACGTATATTTGGTTATTTTCCACCAGCAACACAACTAAAACTTAAGCCAACCCATGTGTCTGACTTAGTATGGGTCGATGGTTCGTCACATCGACAAAAACTGCCACAAGGTTACAATCTTTATCGGAGGGTAGAGGCTGAACCTGGTTATCACCCTTCGCAAGAAAATGAGCGCATGTTGCTGTTTCCATTGCATATTACAGCGTTTGCTCTATATGACTTTTTTGCATCAAAATCTTGGTTTGGTGCACAACAAATAGTGCTGATAAGTGCCTCAAGCAAAACAAGTACGGGCATGGCCTACGGTATTCAAAAAGACCAAAACGCACCGTACTCCATAGGCTTAACCTCGTCTAATAATGTTGAGACCGTCAAGGGCTTCGATGCTTACGATGCAGTGATTGGCTACGACGATTTAGAGCATATAGACGCCAGTAAACCCACAACTATTGTTGACATGTCTGGCAACAAAGCGGTCATTGGTCGCTTGCATAAGCATTTGGGCGATAACATGACGTTTTGCTCAAATGTTGGCTTTACGCACTGGACTGAAGGCGGAAAAAATCTCGATATCATTCAAGAGAGAAGTGAGATGTTCTTTGCACCAACTGTGATTCAACAAAGAATACAAGATTGGGGGATGGATGGCTTTAATCAGCGAAGTTTTGAGTATCTCGCCCACTCCTATGCGTGCAGCCGTAATTGGTTAAAAATGACGGATGTAGAGGGAATAAGTGGTGTGCAGTCTGTGTTTGAAGATCTATGCAAGGGTAACGTACCCGCAGAGAAGGGCCTTATCGTCAAATTATGAATTTGGGCTTCGAAGGAAGCCTTTAATCATTTTGCTTACTACATACAATACTGAGTTTTAGGAAGCATAACTTTTGTTAATGAAGTGTTATTGTTAATAAAAATAGATTCTTTTGTTTTTATATAACTAAATAAAAACAATAACTTAAGGTTTGTGCATCTATAAAACCTTGTTGTTTTTAACAAAAAAGTAACATAAATCTTACTTTTGCTCAGTAATCTTGCTAATTTAACTGACTGGGTAGTTGCTGTCTTTGATTGCATGGATATAGCAGCATCGATTTTTAGTTAAAGAGTGTTTTTTACTTTTGGTAAACGAATATCCTCTTTTTTAACAGCATTTAATGAGTAGGTACTATGAGTAAGCTTTTCTCGTCTGGTTTTATTTCCAAACTTAACCCAATCAGCGCGACTGTTATAGCCGCGATTGGTTTGTCTTCATTCTCCATAAACGCGCAGGAAGATGCGTCAAACAACGAACAAGACGCAAGTATGGTAGAGCGTATTATGGTAACGGCCTCTAAACGCCAAACGGGGCTGCAAGAGACGCCAATTGCGATCTCAGTTACCAGTGCCGAGGCAATAGAACAAACTAAAGTTCTGGACATTCAAGACTTACAATCCCTAGTCCCAACGCTTCGGGTGACACCTTTACAGCGCTCTACCAATACGAACTTTTCTATCCGTGGATTCGGTAATGGAACTAACAACACAGGTATTGAGCCGTCCGTAGGTGTTTTCATTGACGGTGTTTATCGCTCTAGAGCTGCTGCCCAGATAGGTGATTTACCAAGACTTGAACAAGTTGAAATTTTGAGTGGACCACAAAGTACTCTCTTCGGTAAGAATGCTTCAGCAGGCGTGATTAATGTTCGAACTGGTGCACCCACCTTCGATTTGCGAGCAAAAGTGGAAGCAGGCGTCGGCAACTATAACCAACGTTTACTCAAGGGATATATTTCGAATGGGATCACCGACGAGTTAGCGTTTAGTTTGTCCGGCGGTATTAACACAAGAGACGGCTTCACCGAGAGTGTGGTTGGCTTGAATGATTTAAACAATAGAGATCGTTGGAATATTCGAGGCCAGATGTTGTATGAGCCAACCGAAGATACAAGTATTCGCTTTATTGCTGATTACAGTGAAATTGATGAAAGGTGTTGTACTGTAGCAGACGTTATCAACGGGCCAACAACGGCCGCCGTTCGCGCTTTAGGGGGTGTGGTACTTGATGAATCAGACCCGTATGCTTACGAATCCGCGTTAAATGTTGATCCTAATAATAGTGTGGAAGACGGCGGCTTCTCAGTGCAAATCGATGTTGATTATGAAGCGTTTACACTCACTTCGATTACCGCGATGCGGAACAACAAATCTAACTATTTTTCTGATGTTGATTACACCTCACTTGATATATTGACCGAAGAAGGCCACACAGATATTGATACGTTTACTCAAGAGGTTCGGCTTACATCTTCTGATAACGATGCAAAGTTTAAGTGGATGGTTGGCGGATTTTACTTTAATGAAGAAGTAGATACGGGTGACACCTTATTCTTTGGCGACGGGACTCGTCCGTTCTTTAACGTACTTGGGTTGACTGACTTGCTTGCAGGTGTTGAACAGCTTTACGCCCAAGCACCGGGTACTTTTTTTGGGCCGGATGTGTTGGTCAACAGTGAGTTTTTACAGAAGAACGATGCAATCTCATTATTTGTGAATATGGACTATGACTTAAGCGAAAGTTTAACAGCCACTCTTGGTTTAAACTACACCAAAGATGAGAAGGAAGTGTCGATAGAGCAAAGAAACACTGATGTCTTATCTTCTATTGATTTTAATACTGACCCAACTGTCTTCGGTGTTCCTTTAGCATTTGTTCCAGACTTAGCGCCTTTCGTACCAACTTTACAAGGTGTGCAATTTTTACCACCACAACTAATTTTTCCCAATGAAGTTGAAGATGGTAAAACTGATGATAGCGATGTGACATATTCCTTGCGCTTAGCATATACTCATAATGATAACTTTAACTTTTTTGCTACCGTCGCAACTGGTTTTAAGGCGTCTTCATGGAATCTATCTAGAGACACTCGTCCGTTCCCCGAGGATCAAGCTGCATTAAATGCCGCCGGTTTGCTGAGAGCAAACCAAAGCTATGGTACGAGGTTTGCCGGTGCTGAAGAGTCAACAGTATATGAATTGGGAATGAAAACTCGTTTTCAAAATGCGGCGTTCAATGTCACTTTGTTTGATCAAACAATTGAAGGCTTTCAGTCAAGTACCTTCGTAGGGACTGGCTTTGTACTCGCAAATGCAGGCCAGCAGTCGTCAAAAGGAATTGAGTTCGACTCATTGATTCAAATTAGCGATTCATTCACTCTGACCCTAGCAGGCTTATTACTTGACCCTGTCTACGATTCTTTTGTGGGCGCCTCTGGTTTAACGGGCCCTGTTGATTTAAGTGGTGAGAAACCGGCAGGCATTCATGAGCGTTCTTATACAGCCGGTCTGAAATACGACTTTAGTTTCGATAATGGTGCGCTTGGTTATGCAAGAGTTGATTACCAACATGAAAGTGATGTTAGGCTGGTAGCAAATGTGCCAGAAAGCATGAGACGCGAAGTTAACACTTGGAATGCAAGTGCGGGTTTGAGCTTTGAAAACGGAGTTGATTTACAAGTATGGGTCCGTAATTTGACCAATGACGAATATTTCTTGTCGGCATTTCCACCACCGATCCAAGCGGGTTCGTTTAACGCTTACCCAAATCAACCAAGAACATTTGGGGCGTCAGTTTCATACACGTTCTAACAGGGTATAACGTTATCAATAAAACACAAAAACCACTTCAATTTTGAAGTGGTTTTTTAATACTCATCGTCGTATTCTGGGCCAGCGTAATTGTCAAAACGCGAGAACTGCCCTTGGAAAGTAAGTCTACTCGTTCCTATAGGTCCATTACGCTGTTTACCAATAATAATTTCTGCGATGCCTTTTAACTCACTGTTCTCATGGTAGACCTCATCTCGATAGATAAACATGATCAAATCGGCATCTTGCTCTATTGAACCCGATTCACGTAAGTCAGAGTTTATTGGTCGTTTATCTGCTCGTTGCTCTAGGCCACGGTTTAATTGAGAGAGTGCGACAACTGGCACTTCTAATTCTTTGGCTAAGGCTTTGAGTGATCGAGAGATTTCTGCGATCTCTAGTGTGCGATTATCACTTAGTGAAGGCACGCGCATTAGTTGAAGGTAATCAACCATTATTAGCGATATTCCACCTTTTTCTTTCACAATTTTACGTGCACGCGTCCTGAGTTCCATAGGCGTCAAACCTGAAGAATCATCGATAAATAAATTATCTTTTTCTTTCAAATGCTTGATAGTGGCTGACATCCGTGACCATTCATTATCATCGAGTTGAGCTGTACGTATATTGGTCTGGTTAACTCGACTCAATGAAGCAAGCATCCTCATCATGATCTGTTCGGCTGGCATCTCTAAACTAAATACCAACACGGGTTTATCTTGCATGAGCATCGCGTTTTCACAGAGATTCATAGCAAAAGTCGTTTTACCCATTGATGGTCGAGCAGCGACAATAATTAGGTCAGAGGGTTGAAGGCCACTTGTTTTTTGATCTAGGTCTGAGAAACCGGTCGAGACGCCGGTAATATCGCTACCTTGTTTTACTAATTCATCGAGGCGAGTGACGGTTTTAGTCAGCACGTTTGTGACATCTTTCGGTCCTTCGTTTTCACCTTGCCTTTTTTGCGCAATTTCAAAAACTTTGCTCTCGGCGATATCTAAAATATCTGTACTATCACGTCCTTCAGGGTGATAACCAATTTCTGCAATATCGTGGGCCACACCGATCAGTTCTCTGACAACGGCTCGCTCTTTTATAATATTTGCGTACGCCACCACGTTGGCTGCACTGGGTGTATTTTGAGCAAGCTCGATTAGATACGCAAAACCGCCAGCTTCCTCAAGTTGGTCGTGTTGTTCCAAAATGTTCTTGACGGTTGTCGTGTCGACGGCTTGATTTTGGTTGAGAAGTTTCAGGATGGCAGAGTAAATAACACGGTGTGCACGATTATAGAAATCATCTTCAACAACAATTTCGACCACTTTGTCCCACGAATCAGGTGCGATCAACATACTCCCTAACACCGATTGCTCAGCTTCGAGTGAATGAGGGGGAATTTTCAGTTGTGCAACTTCGTCTTTGCTGTAATTGTCGTTTTGGCTCAAAGTCATATCAAAGTTTGTCATTAACGGGTCGATAATTATGCGTCAAATCTTGACGTCTGTCTTTATTAAAACCATAAGAAAACTTCACCAATCTTAAATGCAACCATTATCTCTATGTAAACCGGCAGATTTTATATAACCATTAAAATTGCCAGTATAATTTTTCAGCTAATCATTGTATGGTGATAGCGTAAGCAAAATAAATGAATCTGACTCATTCAAGGAAGGTTAAAGCCATTAATCAATAATGCAGCACTTTTTCAAGATCACATATTTATTCATATTTTACTCTATCTTGTCATATGGCGGGCTAGTAAAGGCAGAAATGAAGCACCTTCAGAGCAAGAAATTTGGCGTAGCCGAAGGACTTTCTCAAGTCTCTGTTTTAGATATCGAACAAGATCGCGAGGGGTTTATTTGGGTAGCGACTCAAGCAGGTATTGATAGATTTAATGGCGCAGAGTTTACTTACATTGGCGCGAATATTGATTTATCCAAAGGACTACCAGCCAATTTTGTGAACCGCTTACTCTATGATAGTCAAAACAATGTACTTTATGTTGCAACGATAAATGGACTGAGTAAGTTATCCTTAAGTGACAATACGTTTACGCCTATTCCTCTTGCTAGGCTCAATGGTGAACATGACCTCAATGTGCTTTCAATGCATTTTGATGACAAACGCAACTTATGGGTGGGGACTTCAAAGAGTTTATTTGTGCGACCAGAGGGCACATCTACTTTCAATCATATTCAAATAGCTGAGCAGTTGAGTGTAAATGATATCATCAGCCTCCCCAACAATGATTTATTGCTCGCGACTTCATTGGGGGTAAGGCGTCTTCCGAATGAGCGCTATCAGTTAACCAAATTAATTCCAGAGGTTAAAAAAGCTTATCGCCTTTTAATGGATGACCAAAGCCGTTTATGGGTGGGCACTGATTCACAAGGTACTTTTGTATATAAACTCAATGAAGAGCAAAATTTTTCGCTACTGCACCAGTACTCAACGGCAAATGGCTTAATTGGAGATGAAATTAATGCAATGATGCAAGGCTCTGATGGCACAATTTGGATTGGTTCATCCCAAGGCGTCAATATTGTTGACAAAGGGGTCTTAGACCAAGTCCGGGATATCACAGGTATTCTGAAGCTTGAGCCGAAGGTTGATAGTTATAACGTTATTAGTTTTTTTGAATCTAAGAACGGGCAGATATTCGTTGGAACACGCAATACCGGATTCTCGGTCATTGATACTAATTCCACATTGTTATCGAGGAAAAGATTCGGTGCCGCAAAAGGCGTTGAAAACCTAGTGAACGAAACCGCAGACTCGTTTTGGGCGACTACTCAAAATGGGGTGTTTAGATTTAACAATCGAGGAGATATCGAAGGCCCTTGGAACTTTACTGAAGCGATGCTAAAGAAGGTAGGGTTTAATGCTATTTCTGGAGTGGATTACGATAACGTAAATAAGACCCTTTGGCTGTCTAGTCGCAAGGGCTTAGCTAAATTCCAGGTCGGCAATGAATTTATTGAGATGTATGATTTTGAAAGTGTCAGAATCTATTCTATCTCACTTCGGCAAAATGGTGACCTTTGGTTAGGTGGTGCAGAAACTGGTCTTTACTTGTATCGGCCTGAGAGTAAAGAAGTGCTCAAGCATTGGGATATGCCATTGGTCACTAATATTCTGGAAGTCAGTCCTCAAGAAACGTGGATTGCGACGACAGGTGGGCTGTTTAGGGTAAACTTAGAGCAAGATACTATTACTCAATACAGACATAATGAATTTGAACCAAACTCATTACCACTTGATGGTCTAGGTTGGATTTCTCGAAAAAATGAACGAGAATTTTACCTTGGTACGCTCGGAAGGGGGGCTTGGTTAATGACCTTGAGTGCTAACCGTTTTGAGGTTTCCTTTAGTCCATTATCGACTGATCCCGTCATTAAAGGTGCATCAATTGGAGCAATTCTCGAAGGCAATGATAACGGCTTATGGATCCCGACCACTTCTAATCTTCTAAGGCTAGATAAAACGACAAAAGCAGTAACCGTGTTTGATAAAAACGACGGTGCCAATGAAGGCGGTTACTATGTCAGTGCAGCATCTTATGATTCTTTGGGAAATTTGTATTTTGCAGGTTTAAATGGTTTAACTTATTTTAATCCACGCCAGTTGGATGTAAATGACTATTTACCACCTGTGCATATTGATGGATTAAGCATCGTATCAAAAACAAAAGCCGCTAATGCAGCGACAAATATTAAACAGTTTAGTCAACTCGATATCCCAGATACTGTTACGCTTTCACCAGATGATTTAATGATAAACGTTGATATAGTTGCGCTAGAGTATGCTGATGTGCCCGATCTGAAATATGCTTATCGAGTACCAGAAATTGATCCATCTTGGCAAACCCTAGAATTAGGGAAACGCTCTGCGACGCTAATGAACCTTGACCCCGGCAATTACTCTTTTGAGATGAAAGTTCGCAATCGCTTTTTGCAGTGGTCTCAAGGTGAAGTCGGCTTGAAAATCACTGTGCTACCAAGTTGGTGGCAAACAACACCAGCCAAACTAGTGTTTTTGTTCTTGTTTCTCTTTATTATATTTTCGCTTTATAAATGGCGAACCTATCAATTTAGAAAACGCTCTAGAATTCTTGAGCAACAAGTCGCAGAACAAACTGTCGCCCTTAAAAAAGCAAATGATTCATTAACTCTTCTGTCCATGCAGGACAGTCTATTAGATGTTTTCAATCGACGTGGTTTTTTAGAGTGGCTTGAGCGCGAAGACGCAAAATATAAGCGCAGTGGCAAGCCTTACTCTATTTTACTCTTAGATGTCGATCACTTTAAGAAAGTTAACGATCGCTTTGGCCATGCGAGTGGCGATAAGGCGCTCCTGCACATAACCGACGTTTTAAAGAAAAATGTGCGAGGTCAGGATTCTATTGCGCGTTGGGGAGGTGAAGAGTTTATTATTCTTTTGCCTTATACCAATATCAATGATGCAAGTTTGGTTGCTGAAAAAATAAGAGCCGCCGTCGAAAATGCACCTTTAATGCTTAATAATGTGACTATTCACTGCACGATTACTTGTGGTATCGCATCCATCAAAGACTTTGATGCCTTTGAGGAATGCGTTAGTCATGCCGATATGATGTTATATAAAGGCAAGGAAGAGGGGCGCAACCGCGTCGTTTATTAGTGAGTTTCTAACCTTACTTTTCCATGTACAGTTGAGACCTCTACCTTAGAAGAAGCTTCAGCCGTTTCAAACTTTAACCATCTGCGTGGACCGTATTTTGCGCGGCTCATTTTTTGGTCAGTTATTTTATTTTTAATGGATCCACCCGCATGGGCTTCGACATCAAAACGAGCTAAAACGGGGCCTTTGAAACTTAACTCAATCAAACCGCCAACTGATGAAGCTCTTACATCGGCTTTTGCATTTAATGACAATTTGGCTTCAATCGAACCATTGACTGTTTGAAGTTCAAGCTCGTCTATTTTATCGAGTTCAAGCTCTATATCACCATTAACTGTTTCAGCTATAATCTCGGGACTATCACTTGTCACTCTGATATCGCCGTTAACGGTACTTAAATTGAGTTCGCTCGCTTTTAAATGTTTGGCTTTGACATCTCCATTGACCGTTTCAATCGTCAATTCACCTTCCACTTCTCGAGCATTGATGTCACCATTTACTGACTCTAAACGAATGCGACCTGAAATCTTTTCAGCGGTCATATCACCGTTAACCACCTCTGCAGCAATGCCACCATGTATGTTTTCTAGACTAACATCTGAGTTGGTCGTGGTATATTCTAAGCGGCTTTTTAAGGGAATGTAGATCATCAAATTGTCATCAGCCTCATCACCCCAGTTATTCCATTTGTTCCATTTGCCGTCTTTTTTAATATCAACCACCACTAATACCGTTTTGCCTCTGCGTTCAAAAATGAATTTTTCTGTGCGCTCACCAAGCTCACCGCTTACCCTAACTTCATTTTTATCCCAACCTATTATTTGTGCTTTCCCTGCTATGTGCTCGACTTCAACGTTACCATTAGGATCTGCTTCGAGCGTTTTATCTATTTCTTGTTTTTCTGCTAGCGCCACCATACTCACTAAAAACAATAGGGAAACTAGTATGCTTTTCAACGTGATACTGTATTTTACAGGTGTGATAATTTTCATGAGATACCTCTTTTAAATTTGATTCCAGCTTGGCGCATGAACGCGCTCAATCAAGCTCATTTGTTGTTCATATACATGCTTAAGCATCTTCAGCAGTGCAGGGTTATTTGGTTCTTCCTCCAAGGCTTTTTTTATTGCGTTGGCTGCTTCATCTAATTCTGAAATTTGTTGTTGCCAGTTTTCTGTTGCACTCGTTTGATTTTTGTATTGAACCAACAGCGCTTGCTTTTGAGCTTGATGCTGTTCGCTTAATACGGCTACTAATTCACTTCCCTGAACTGTTTTACCGCTTTGGAAACTAAACCAAGCCACAAAACTCATTACCATCAAAGAAGCAGCTAATCCGTATGTCATCTTGGATGCACTTAGCTTTGTTGAATGTGGTTTTGAAATGGCTTTTTCTATCCCTAACCACAAGTCTCTGTCGGGCGCTTGTTCTGATGGTAAGCGCTTGATTTCATCATTTAAGTGCTTTTCAAACGTTTGTTTACTCATTAGTCATCCACTCCTGCAGTAACTTCTTTGCTCGATGAAGTTGAGCTTTACTTGACCCTACTGCCATACCTAATATTTCGCTTATTTCTTCGTGTCGATAGCCTTCTATGCTATGAAGTACAAATACCCACCGAGCGCGCTCCGGTAATTGGGCGATGTATTGTTCAACTTTATTATCATCTGTGTTCATTTCGATACTTTGGTTCGCCGCCTCACTTTCATCGAAATTAAACATCTTTTGCCACCAACCTCTTTGCTTTCGGATATAAGAAATCGTGACGTTTGATGTAACACTATGTAACCAAGTTGAAAACTTACTATCACCTTTATAGTTTGATAGTTTCCCCCAAAGCTGAATAAATACTTCTTGGCAAGCATCTTCTGCCAATGACTTATCTGCACATAGACGCAAACACAACGCATAGACCTTTTTGTGATGCAGTTCATAAAGTGTTTTAAAGGCTTCTTTATCACCATTGCGAGCAGCAACGATCACTTCTTCTTGCGAAAGAATATGGGTATCGTTTGCGACAAGGCTAAGGTTTGCTGTCATTTTCTAGCTTCTATTTTGTTGCTTACTAGTTTTGTCGAATGCTTCATCATAAAGGTTTAATTCAGTTTTAAATAATTTAATAATGGTTCGATGATTGAGTTCTAAGATTGGAGATAAGTAATATCGAGCCTTGTCTTCAAAATTGTGATTTCAGAAATTGAATATGTACATTAATTGTGACTATACTTAAGTATAAACAAGGAAGAGACCTCGAAAACCATGTATATCGAAGCACTCTATGCTGGCAAACCAACCCCATTTGGTCCAAGAAAAACACCGAGTAGTATTATAAAGCAGCCTTTTCAAACCATTCATGTCGAGTTTGATGGGGCTGTTGAAGATGAGCAAGGTAATAAGAAGTTACACGGTGGACCTGAAATGGCTATTCACCAATACTCTCAATTCAGCTATCAAGTGCTCAAAAACCATTTTGAAAGCATCGCAGACCGTTTTGTGATTGGCAGCATTGGTGAAAATATTTCTTCGCCTGACATGACAGATGAAAACGTGTTGATCGGTGATATCTATAAGATGGGAGATGTTTTATTACAGGTCAGTTCACCTCGTGCTCCTTGCGTTAAAATTAATCAAAGATACTTTCACAAAGATATTGATTTGTTTATCGCTAAACAAGGAATTACAGGTTGGTACTACCGAGTGATGAGGGAAGGAAAGATTACTATTGGTGACCCCATCACTTTGGAAGATCGAGACGAACAAAACCCTTCTATTAAAGAAGTTATGAGGCTGGTTAGGACAAAAATGGGTTTAAGAGAACAAAAACAGGAAGCGTCTAACGCCTCTGGTTTGGCTCAAGAGTGGGTGAAAAAACTAATGAGATAAGGCCTGCTAGTCAGCAGGCGCCCGAACCATTCCTTCCATTAATACGCGTGCGCTTCGGCTCATAGTAACCGCTTTAACCTGCCAGTTATCTTGAATACATTCAGCTTTTGCTCCGACTTTTAGCGTACCCGATGGATGCCCAAAAGTGACTTCTTTGCGCTCGATTCCTCCTGCCAGGTTGTAGAGCAATGTGTCAGGGATCGCAGCTGCAGTGCCAATTGCAACAGCGGCAGTTCCCATCATGGCGTGATGAAGTTTACCCATCGATAATGCTCTTACATTGACATCGATATCTTTGCTTTCAATTTTTTTACCGCTAGATGAAATATAGGCTTTTGCTGCGCCAACAAAAGCTACTTTTGGCGTGTGTTGTCTTGTCAGTGCTTCCTCAAGATTTTCGATTAGCCCCATCTTTAATGCACCAAAAGCGCGGATCTTTTCAAATTTAGCTAACGCTACAGGATCGTTATTAATATCTTCTTGAAGCTCACAACCTGTGTAGCCAAGTGCCCTTGAGTCGATAAAAATAGTGGGTATTCCTGCATTTATCATCGTTACTGTAAAGTCACCAACCTCCGGTACGCTGAGAGTTTCAGTGAGCGCTCCTGTTGGAAACAGGGCACCATTTCCATCGACTGGATCAATAAACTCGACTTTAACCTCCGCAGCGGGGAAGGTGACACCGTCCAACTCAAAATCGCCGGTTTCTTGGACTTCACCATTTTTCATTGGCACGTGAGCAACAATCGTTTTTTGTATGTTAACTTGCCAAATACGAATAACCGCAATGCCATTTTGGGGAGTCTTAGCGCGGTCAACCAAACCATTCGATATCGCAAAAGCCCCTACGGCAGCTGTTAGGTTTCCGCAATTACCACTCCAATCGATATGAGGCTTATCGATGCTTACTTGGCCAAACAAATAATCAACGTCATGACCGTCCTTCTCACTTTCACTTAAGATGACGGTTTTGCTAGTACTTGAGGTCGCGCCCCCCATTCCGTCGGTATGTTTTTGATAGGGATCTGGGCTACCAATTATTCGAAGCAGTAAGTTATCTCTCGCGGATCCAGCTGTCTGCGCAAATTTAGGGAGATCATTTAAACTAAAAAATACACCCTTACTGGTACCGCCACGCATATACGTGGCGGGAATTCTTAATTGCGGTTGAAACGACATATGCTTAATCCTTTTAACTAGCTTTAGCGTCTAAGAAATCCTGAGCAAAGCGCTGTAAAACGCCACCTGCTTCGTAGATGGAAACTTCTTCGGCGGTGTCCAAGCGACACTTCATTGGTACCTTTAACTGCTCACGATTTTTACGAGTAATCACTAGCATTAACGTGGCACCTGGGGCACGTTCACCAATGACATCAAAGGTTTCGGTACCGTTTATTTCAAGTGTTTTACGCGTTGTTCCTGTTTCGAATTCAAGTGGCAACACCCCCATGCCAATCAAATTGGTGCGATGTATACGTTCAAACCCTTCAGCTGCAATCACTTCTACACCCGCGAGCCTGACGCCTTTAGCCGCCCAATCCCTTGAGGAACCTTGTCCATAATCAGCACCGGCGATAATGATCAGTGGTTGCTTGCGATTCATATATGTTTCAATCGCTTCCCACATGCGCACGACCGATCCTTCAGGTTCTATACGAGCAAGTGAGCCCTGTATAATTTCACCATTATCATTACAAACCATTTCGTTTAATAATTTAGGGTTTGCGAACGTTGCCCGTTGAGCGGTTAAATGATCGCCTCGGTGTGTTGCATAAGAATTGAAGTCCGCTTCAGGTAAGCCCATTTTGTGTAAGTACTCACCCGCTGCACTGTTCATTTGTATAGCGTTTGATGGCGATAGATGGTCAGTAGTTATATTGTCACCTAGTACTGCAAGGGCGCGCATACCCTGCATACTGCGCTCACCAGCCAGAGCACCTTCCCAATATGGCGGACGACGAATATAAGTGCTCATTTCCCGCCAATCATAAAGTGGGTTATTGTCTTCACCATAATCAGTATTTAGTTCGAACATTGGGTTGTAAACTTTCCTAAATTGCTCGGGCTTGACGCTTTTTGCGATGACTGCATCTATTTCTTCATCACCAGGCCAAATATCTTTTAGCGTGACAGGATTGCCATCGTTGTCTGTACCTAGTACATCCTTTTCGATATCGAATCGAATGGTACCGGCAATTGCATATGCAATTACCAATGGAGGGGAGGCCAAGAAAGCTTGGCTTGCGTGAGGATGGATACGTCCATCAAAGTTTCTATTTCCGGATAAGACGGCAGTAGCGTAAAGGTCACGTTCTTTTATTTCTTGCGCAATTTTAGGGTCAAGTGCGCCGCTCATTCCGTTACAAGACGTGCATGCAAATGCGACAACGCCAAAGCCTAACTTTTCCAGTTCTGGTAATAGTCCCGCTTCTTCTAAGTATAATTTAACTGCCTTAGAACCGGGTGCTAGAGACGATTTAACCCATGATTTACGCAACAAACCTTTTTTATTCGCGTTGCGAGCAATTAAGCCGGCGGCAATCATATTTCTTGGGTTACTGGTGTTTGTGCAACTTGTTATCGCTGCAATTATTACTGCACCATCAGGCATCAAACACTTGTCTTCTCTACCTTGAGCTAGCTTGACAGCATCTGCAATTCCCTTTTTACTCAAATCACTTGTGGATACTCTGGCATGCGGATTAGAAGGCCCAGCGATATTGCGTCCAACACTAGATAGATCAAACTTTAATAAGCGTTCATATTCTGCATTCACCATATCATCAGCCCACAGACCGGTGTGCTTTGCGAACTGCTCAACTAGTGCTACTTGCTTGTCTTTGCGTCCAGTCAGCTTTAAGTAATCAATGGTTTGTTCATCTATATAAAACATTGCTGCAGTTGCACCGTATTCTGGTGTCATGTTAGAAATTGTTGCGCGGTCTCCCAGCGTTAGGTGCTGACAACCTTCGCCAAAGAATTCTAAATAAGTAGATACAACTTTTTGCTGCCTTAAAAACTCTGTTAATGCTAATACGATATCGGTGGCAGTTATTCCAGCTAGCGGTTTGCCAATTAACTCGACACCAACTATGTCGGGTAAGCGCATATATGAAGCTCTGCCTAACATGACACTTTCTGCTTCAAGGCCACCAACACCAATTGCAATTACTCCTAAAGCATCCACCATTGGCGTATGGCTGTCAGTACCAACAAGTGTGTCTGGAAAGGCGACACCGTCGCGCGCTTGAATCACAGGTGACATGCGTTCTAGGTTGATTTGGTGCAGGATACCGTTACCTTGTGGAATAACATCAACATTTTTGAAAGCCGTTTTGGTCCAATTGATAAAATGGAAACGGTCTTCGTTTCTTCTATCTTCGATGGCTCGATTCTTCTCAAATGCATCTTTTTCAAAACCGCCGTGCTCAACTGCTAGGCTATGGTCAACCACTAATTGAGTGGGAACGACAGGGTTGACTTGAGCAGGATCTCCGCCTTTTTCAGCAATAGCATCGCGCAAGCCCGCGAGATCGACTAAGGCGGTTTGGCCTAGAATGTCATGACAAACTACACGTGCAGGGAACCAAGGAAAGTCCAAATCACGCTTTCTCTCGATAATTTGTTTTAGGCTATCAGTGAGTTGTGCCGGTGGACACTTTCTTACTAAATTTTCTGCGAGTACTTTTGAGGTGTAGGGTAGTTTCTCATATGCCCCATCTTGGATAGCGTTAACGGCTGCGTGAGTATCAAAAAAGTCGAGTGGACTATTAGGTAAAGGCTTTCTGTAATCATAATTCATGATAAAGGTCTCGCGTGTGAGCCGAGCAAAAAACAAAATAGGTCTTCTGCTCGAAGTTGGTACTTGCTTACTTTTATTCTTAACGTTCAGTAATAGGCGTGACTGGACGGAGATCCTCACCCGTGTAATCAGCAGACGGCCTGATAATCCGATTGTCAGCTCGCTGTTCCATTACGTGAGCAGCCCAACCAGTTAACCGCGACATCACAAATATGGGAGTGAATAATTTAGTAGGTATGCCCATAAAGTTATAGGCAGAAGCATGGAAAAAGTCTGCATTACAGAATAATCCTTTTTCTCGTTTCATCACTTCTTCACATCTAACTGAAACAGGGTATAGGACTTTGTCACCCACCTCTGTAGCTAGTTTTTCTGACCAGGCTTTGATAATTTCATTGCGGGGATCTGATTCTGAATAGATCGCGTGACCAAAGCCCATGATTTTCTCTTTGCGAGCTAACATACCCATCATGCCTTCTTCGGCATCGTCTGCTGAGGTGAACTTCTCTATCATCTCCATGGCTGCTTCATTCGCGCCGCCATGAAGTGGGCCTCTTAAAGATCCAATTGCACCGGTAATACAAGAGTGCATATCGGAAAGCGTAGATGCACATACGCGAGCGGTAAATGTTGATGCATTAAATTCATGTTCTGCGTACAAGATTAGTGATACATGCATGACTCGCTCGTGCAGTTCACTTGGGGCTTTGTCATGAAGTAATTGTAGAAAATGCGCACCAATTGAATCATTGTCAGTCTCAACGTCTATGCGTACACCGTCATGAGAATAGCGATACCAATAACAAATAATACTTGGGAAACAAGCTAGCATGCGGTCGGTGACTTCATGTTGTTGCGCAAAGTCCTTTTCCATTTCTAAGTTCCCCAGCATCGAAGTGCCGGTTCGCAGTACATCCATCGGGTGCGCGTCTGCAGGGATACGCTCCAATACTTCCTTCAATGCCAGTGGCAGACCGCGCATGGTCTTAAGTTTAGCTTTGTATTGTTGAAGCTCGTCTTGGTTGGGTAGGTGACCTTTCAAAATTAAAAAGGCTACTTCTTCGAAATCACAATTATTGGCCAAGTCTTTTACATCATAACCACGATAGGTTAGACCTGAACCCGATACACCTACGGTTGACAATGCGGTTTTGCCTGCAACCTGTCCTCTTAAACCTGCACCACTTAATACTTTAGCCATGTTGAAAACCTTATTTAAATAATTTGTGTGTGTTTAATGCTGTATGTCATTGCGTTAATTCATTTCGATAATGTGCTGAGACGCAAATGGACTATAAATTTTTATTTTCTGCGAACAATGCATCTAGCTTTTGCTCATAATCGTGATAACCGAGATAATCATAGAGGTCCATGCGCGTTTGCATCATATCGACCACTGCTTTTTGGTCGCCATTTTCTAAAATAGACTGATAAACGGTTTCTGCAGCTTTGTTCATAGCTCTAAATGCACTGAGCGGATAAAGCACCATTTGTGCTCCCCACTGACCAAGCTCTTTTTTATTCCACAACTCGGTTTGGCCAAATTCAGTGATGTTGGCAAGGATTGGGACGTCCAAAGCTTCGGAAAATGCGCGATAGTGCTCTTCAGTTTTTACTGCTTCTGCAAATATGCCATCTGCACCTGCTTCGACATATGCCTTAGCTCTCTCAATCGCTGCTTCTAAACCTTCTTGCGCAAACGCATCTGTGCGAGCCATGATAAAAAATTCAGGGTCTGTGCGCGCGTCTACGGCAGCTTTGATGCGATCAACCATTTCATCTGTTGACACGATTGCCTTGTTTGGGCGATGACCACAACGCTTCTGTGCAACTTGGTCTTCCATATGCACAGCCGCCGCGCCCGCCCGTTCCATATCTTTGACTGTTTTTGCGATATTAAATGCACCGCCCCAGCCGGTGTCTATGTCGACTAACAGAGGTAAGTCACAGGCGGATGTGATGCGCTGTACGTC
The DNA here is from genome assembly GCF_003203515.1 of Glaciecola sp. KUL10. Lineage (GTDB taxonomy): Bacteria > Pseudomonadota > Gammaproteobacteria > Enterobacterales > Alteromonadaceae > Glaciecola. The sequence continues at coordinate 324,870 of NZ_BGNG01000004.1, forward strand.
TGCAATCACATCATTTAACGAAGTCATGCCTAAGTCCGGTAGACCATAAGAAGCATTAGCGACACCGCCGCCAGATAAATATATTGCTTGATGTCCAATTCGTTTAGCCATCATTGCAGCGTAGGCATTGATGGTCCCTACGATTTGTAAAGGGGCATTATTTTTTAATGCTTGTCTGAATTTTTTACCTTGGCTCATCAAAAGCTCCTATTTTTGTGTCTAAATTTGCTGAAATATGACTCGTTAGCAATGACTAATGCACCGAAAAATACTCAAATTCAGACTTCAAGTTTGTGTTTAATATTATTCATAGAGTATTGAATGTGCCGCCGCATTAGCATCTCGGCTAGCTCTTCATCTCTATTGTTGATTGCTTGTACAATGTGTTTGTGCTCTTCAAAAGCCGTGCTGACTCTTGGCCCTACCATTCCTAACTGAACGCGGTACATACGGATAAGGTGATACAAACCATTTACTAGCATATTAATAAGGTGTTGGTTTTTAGAGCCAAGAATGATGCGGTAGTGAAAATCTACATCTCCTGCCTCTTGATAATAAGTTTCAGAATCTTTTACTTCGTTAAAGTGAGAAATAAGCAATGAATTGAGTTGCGCGATTTCAAACTTACTCATATTACGAGCAGCAAGTCTCGCCGCCATGCCCTCTAGCGACTCTCTAACTTGATATAGCTCCAATAAACCTTCTGAACTTAGAGATACAACTCGGGCTCCAACGTTTGCTTTGCGCTCGACTAGGTAACAGGTTTCTAATCGGTTGAGTGACTCACGAATAACCGCGCGAGAAACCTCATATTTTGTCGACAACTCTAGCTCACTGAGTTTCGTACCTGCTGAAATACTACCTTCTACAATTTCATCTCTGAGACGGATGAATGTCTTGTCAGCTGCAGTTATTACGGGTTTTTGAAGATCGTCCACGCCAAGTTTCCAAGATTCTTAGTAGGCAAGTTGTCGACAATGATAGTGATTAATATGCGTTAGTCAAGTTGAAAAACGATTTGCACAATAAATTGTCGACAATGGGTGTGGGTTACTTACTTTCTTTTGAGTGTCAGAGCATGCTTGTAATAAATCAAAAAGCTAGAAATGCGGGGGTGCTAATTACTATTGAGAGTAAAAATGCTTAGTCGATAGTTTGAATTAATGATTTCGCTAGCGCGTAGCTTGGTGAAGATTGATGCTTCGCAATAATCTCATTGAGATATGCACGGGCATCTTCTTTTCGCTTGCTTTTTATCAATGCTTTTGACAAGTAGAAGAGTAAAAAACTATCTTGAGAATTTTGAGTTTGAGCGCGTCTGAGCCACGATAAACCCTCGACATGACGATCAGTATCGACAAGCAGTATTCCCATACTTTTTTGTAGCGCAAATGACGATTCGTCAATACTTAATCCCCTGCGTAAATATACCTCACTTTGTTCCGGCGCCTCGGTGTAGGTAATTTGCGCCATGCGATTAAGGATGGCTGTTGGATTAGGACTTTCGCCCGAATCTAATAAAATTTCATAGTGCCTTAATGCTTGTTTTCTATCGCCATAGTAATAATGAAATTGAGCCAATAGATTGCGAGAAAAATATCGCTGTGGATAGCGCTCGACTAATGGCTCAATGAGGGCTTGGAAAGCTTGTCTAGAGATCCCGTTACCCAATAAGGTAAATAATTTTGCCAGTGCTAATTCGGACGAATCATCCAGGGCAAGTGTTTGTTCGTATAAGGCCACTGCTTTTTGGAATTCACCTTTCGCTTGTGCTAATTCGGCCTGAGTGAAGCGAAGTGCAGGCCACACCCCAATTCGTGTCTCAAGTTTGTTAGAAAGGGATTCAGCTTTTTCAAATCTCTGCTGTGAAATTAGCCATTTAAATAAGTCTAGTTGGACGTTTAAATCATTTTGAAACAATGAAGCGGCACGCCATAGTGCCTCGCCTGCCTTGTCTATCTGATTATCTGTTGCGAATAATCGGTGTAATAAATACAGGCTATCTTTGTCACTGAATTGCTGACTATCCAAGTCTAAGAGGATCGGCCTTAGCGAATCTAATTTACCCAGCCTGTATTGGAGCCAATGCGATTGTAATACTAATGACTTATTATTTGGCATCAGCCCTTTGAGAATATTAACATGTTCCAATGATTGTTCGAGTGCCTGTTGTCTTAGGTATGATTCAGCCAACATCGTATGAATATCGACATTAAATTTATTGTTTTCTAGTAGAGAGAGTAGGCTATGTTCTGCTTGTTTAATCTCATTTTTATTAAGCAGAAGCCTTGCATTTAATAGTTGTGTTGCAAGCGATTCGGGGCTGTTGCGCAATGCTTTCGTTAGCAACTGTTCGGCGGCAGACAGTTGATTTTGTTGCATTGCAATATTGGCCATATTTGTAAGGGTTTGGCCATGTTCTGGGTGAACGTTTAGCGCTTTGTCTAGATAGCTACTCGCGATTGATAAATTACCTTGTTGAATATAATACGCAGCAACAATGTTTAGCATTTCAACATTGTTTTGTGCAAGCGTTAACACCCCTTGTGCTATCGATTTTGCCTCTTCAAGCCGTCCTAATTGGTAGGATAGGAACGCTTTGATAGTGCCGACTTGTAATGTTGATTGTTGTGCTTCACTAAGTCCAGATAATTGCTGATAGGCCTCTTCAATGTTTCCGCGCGAAATTTTCAATTGAATATCAAAAAGAGCGATCTCTAGTGAATTTGGATAGCGATTTATCAACTCATTTCTAAGTATGATGGCTTTGTGAACTTTATTCTGTGAAGCATACAGTTGGCCTAATAATACGATGGCTTGGATGTTATCCATGAGTTGCGGCTCATATGGCTCTAGAACGCTTAAAGCTTGTCTAGCTTTGTTTGTGATTAGATAAGAACGGGCAAGATATAAAGCAGCTGTAGGGTCTTGTTCAACCATAAATAAATACCGTTGAAGCGTCTCTTGCGCTTGCGCATGGTTGTTCTCCAACAGGCTGACCATTCCACGAAGATATTGAAGCCAAGGTTGTTCGTTAAACGCCTTTTTTGGAAAGCTCTCTAGCTGCTCTTTTACACTGGTAATAATTGCTTCACTCTCTTGTTGCTTCCCTTGGCGATTGGCAATTAATGCTTGGGTATATGAGGCAAATAAATCATTTGGCGTCTTCTCCAAAATACTATTAACCGATCGCCAAGCCTCATCGAGATCTCCTTGTACGATTAATAAATCCACAAAATTTCTTATAATGGATTGATTACTGGGGTCCAAATTGAAGGCTTTTTGAAGGTTTGTAATTGCCTTTTGATAATCTTGTTGAGCTTTATATACTTGTCCCAAGATACGATATGACTCAGGATTAATTTCGATAGCAAGGGCTTGATGAGCGTATTGCATACTTGCACCATCGTCATTTTCAATTAATGCTGTGAGTGCTAGTCCATTGTAGGCCTCGTAGCGCTCACTGTTTTGCTCTGTGAGTGCTTGATATTCCTTTTTTGCGCAGTTTAGGTCTGCAGTCAGTATACAGGCCCTTCCTTGCGCTAATTTCCAAAGATATCTATTAGCAGTACTCAGGCGATTAAATTCAGAGAATTCTGATATTTCTTGGTATCGTCCTTGTGCTAACAAACTATTAATGTATTGCTCTACGAAATTATTCGGGTCAGCGCCTCCATCAAGCGCGCTTTCGAATACTGGCAAGGCGTCTTCATGCAGTTCTTTATCGGACAAAATTTTTGCGTATAAGATTTTTACAGCAAGATTATTTGGCGTTTGCTCTACAGCATTCTTTATATGTATGTAAGCAGCTTCAATTTCAGAACTTGTAAATGCTTGAATGGCTGATTCGTAGTGCTCGTTTGAATTCTCAAACGCGCTCACAATAGAATGCGCAAGCGCGCAAAATAAAACGAATATCCTAAGCACAAGCTACGTGACAAGACTGTCTCTTGTTAAGCCTATTAAGCAAAACGAGTATAGGAATTAGCAGGATAAATGCGGTGTTTGAAGGAGCCGAAACTACAGGCGTGGAGTTTGGATTTGAGCTTGGGGTGATGTCGCCAGAACCATCAAATAAATAAAAGTGGAACTGACGATTACCCGTGTATGATTTAGCCGCAACTGCACCATCGAAATCGCCCCCTGAAACTACTGCATAAGGGGCAATAATCGAGCCTTTCGGCGAATAATTCATAAAATCAACTGTTTCGGCTTCATAGAAATTCCAAACAATATTGGGAGCGCTCGCCAAATCAAACCCGCTGTTGCCTACATTGTTACCTGTGAAAGTTACATTTTTACCAGATACATTAATAACAACAGTATCAGCTAAGCCTTTATTTAGACGAAGCTCTTGATTTGGAAGGCTAAGATCCTGAGCGCTGACATTAAATACAGCAAGTTGCTCACTGCCAGTATAGCTAAAGTTCGAGTTAGAAAAGTTGCCATTGGTCTGTAGGTTTTTTAATACGACTGAATCAGTGTATACCTGATTTAAAACACTATTTGCATAGGCAATATCAGATGCACTGGCTGTTCTTCTCGGAATATGGCTGTCAACATTAGCATTGAGTGCGCCACCATATACGATGCTACTACCGTTGAGTGTTCTTATTTGGCTGGCATTTATATCACCTAGCACAATGACTGCATCGACATCGCCGTCATAACCATTTGCGCTTGTCAGCCGAGAGCCAATTTCTAAATTGTTTGTATAACCACCAGAGCCATTACTGATTCCGGATACATTACCACCTATAATCGCGCTTCCATAAACATGCCCATCACTGCCAGCGTAGTCGCCCAAGATAATTAGGTTGTGAGTGCCAATGGTTGATTCTGTGGAGACTGCTAAGCATGAAAACATGCATAGTAAAACTGCTGATATTGTTGAACGCAAAGAATTGAACACGGGAGTTGGAGCCTTTAAAAAAGTGAAAACAACATACGACTACAAAGAAAAGTCTACATTTAAAGCGCTATATTAATAGTTTTTGAGTAATTTGTCACCAATGAAAGCACTTTCATTAGTTTGAAACGCGTGAGTGTGTACTACTTAGATATGCACACAGGTATATATTGAAAAATAACCCTTTTATATTATGTAGATACGCAGATACGCAGTTTATATACTTAGTATTAATCAAATATTACAGTCGGTGAAAAAGCGCGCATATGACTATAAAAAATTGGCTTTATGGCAAGGTACAATTCGTTTTTTTGGTCATTACGCTGGGTTTTTACTCTAATCACCTTGTACATGCAAACGTCGCAACTAACGTAAATACAGATCCCTCAGAAGCTTCTAGCCAAGCTATTGAAAACGTCTTAATCATTGGTAAACATCCCAACAACAATTTGTTCGAATATGCGTCGAGTGTCAGCACGATGTCCTCAGAAACAATCCAAGCTTGGAACATTCAAAATGCTGAAGATATAGTATTGAGCATGGCCAATGTGGACGCTCGAACGCGCTCGCCAATGAGTGCAAATATCTCTATTCGTTCAGTAGGTTCTGAAAACTGGCATATCAACGCCAACCAAGGCGTGGCTCAAGCAGTGGACGACGTCAGTATTCAAGGAGCATATGCGAGCAAACTATCTATGTTCGACTTGCAAGGTGTTGCTGTATATCGAGGCCCTCAAACTGCGCTCTTTGCTATCAATAGTACGGGAGGGGCAATTAATTTTGAAACGATCAAACCATTGATGAACGAGTTTGAGGCTAGTACCAATGTGCGATTTGGACGGTACAATAGGCGAGAACTTAGCGCTGCGCTCAACTTGCCCTTAGTAGAAGATGTGGCACTGCGCATGGCTATGAGTAATACCAAACGCGATCCACTATGGTTTAATGCATTTACAAACACAATGATGGGAAGTGTTGACCAGCGAGGTTTTAGAACGCATCTTCAGTGGGATATGTCTTCGCAAAACTCCCTACTTGTTACGTATCAGTACGGCAGCGACAACGGCAGTCGAGTACCTTACTTAGGAATCGGATATTGGCAAACAGATGGCGAAAATGTTGAAGACGGGCGCATAGTCGATATCACCGCCCCATTGGACTGTCAGGCTTTGTTACCTTCCAACAGTAGTAGTTTCAACCAAAAAAGCAATTGTGTCACCGTGAGACCATTTAGTGGTAATCAGGCCGTGGCTGGTGGGGCAAGCGATTGGTACACAACATACGACCCTGCAGATGATGTCAGTAATGTCAGATTTGAGTCATTAAAAATAAATTACACTCAATTCTTTGAGCGTTTCGAATTAAATACATTGGCAGTCATCGACAGCGTTAAATCGGACTATATTGAAAGCTTAAGCAATAATCCATTTGGGCTTGCTTTTATGCCTTCGCAAACCAATGATAAATCACATTGGATGTATGAATTTAGGCTTAATTCTTTAAAAGACTCAAATTCTGTATGGATGGTTGGGGTAACCATCAGTAATAGTCAGGACTATTTTGGCACTGTTATAACCCGAACTGATTCGGGCGGTGCGCGATTTGGTATCGTCCCCGCTGTATCGATTGACCAAGATAATCAAACCTATTCTGGATTTGCGGCATACGAATATTCTTTAAATCAACAGTGGTCAATATCTGCAGACATTCGTTACAGTAAAAACAAGCAATCTGGCCTTAGCACCGCCAATGTATTGGCAAAAACGGATAACGCAACGCCATCTGGAGAGCCTTTAGATAGTGGAATGTATATCACGAGGACACTTCTACAGGCACTCACTCAGAATGTGAGTGGCCCATGTCCGCCGGGGGTTTTTGGCTGGGGCTTTTGATACAAGGGCATTGGCTGCGTTTGTTGGTGCGGCAGATGATCCGGTTGCACCCGAGACCTTAGATGTATTGGAATTTGGATGGAAATATCAAACAAATGATCTATCTTTTGATCTTGCAAGTTTTTATTACAAGTGGGAAGACAAACAAACCTTTGACTTAAATAATGAAGGCAATCCTGCTTTTTTGAACATACCTAAAGCGAATGTCTATGGGTTTGACGGGGACCTTAAATGGCGAATATCAGACAATTGGCAATTAAATCTCAGCACAGGCTCGCTGCAAAGTGAAATAGTTGACGCAGGCAATTTAAGGTTTACCGAAAAAGGAAAGACATTATCGCACACACCTCGTTGGTCCCATGCGTTTTTGCTTTCATATTTTTTGGAAAACAAATTAGGAGAGTCTAGTGTTAATCTTAGTCATCGATATAAAAGCCAAGTCTATGACAATAATGCAAACACTGAATACAATGTTATCGAAGCTCAAGCGCTTTGGAATATTTCGATGAAACATCAATTTAAACAAAGCAACCGTTTAAGTTATAGTATTGAAGCTGGTGTTGAGAACATTAGCGGTGAAAAACACTGTCATTCATTGACCGATAACGCGAGCCTTTCATACGCTGTTCAATGTCGCCCTAATGTAGGAAATGCTCAGTGGTATCTAGGCTTGAGAGTAGATATGTGATGTGTAGGCTTTTACTTTGTGTGCTTCTTTTAACGTGTGCAGGTTCACTCTTTGCGCAACAAAAGGCTGATCTCAAAGAAAAGAACAATATCAATATATTACTTGTTCATGGCTTTAATCCAACATTGCCTTGGTCTCAAGACTTTATTCAAGGGGTGGCCAAGGGGACGAAAAACGCAGAACAACAAGTAAACGTGTTTGTTGAATCAGTCTATTCTGAGTATTCTGAGGACGCGATAGACTTTAAGACGGTAGCAGATAGCCTAATCGTAAAGTACAAGAACATTCAAATTGATGTGATCGTTGGCGATAACATTCACTCAAGTGAGTTTGTAGAGTACCTCCGTACAAGTGGTTTATTTGAGGGGGCTAAGTTGGCGGTTTTTGACCCCATAAAGGTTTACGATCCTCAAAGCACTGAAATCATCAGTCCCTATCAAATTTTTAACGCTGCAAATATAAAACTTCAGGTAGAAAACGTTTTCGCGATGGTACCCGCCCCTTCTAGAATTATTTTAAGTCGCTCAAAAGAAAATTTGTTCATACATCATTACAATGAGATAAAAAAATACCGTGATGAACATCTTCCGAATGTACAAATAGAACTCTGGGGTCTTGATAAACCAGAAGTGTTTGAGCAAAGGACCGAGTTGACGCCTCAAGATCTATTCTTCTATTTTCCTGTTTTTTACGATGTTGATGGTACAAACATCCCGCCCAAACTCTTCTTAAGAAAGTTTGCGACTGACCTTAAATCACCGATTTTTAGTTTTTACTCTACTTTTATGGGCGAGGGGATTGTTGGGGGACTAGTTTACGATGCAGCGGTACAAGGTGAGTCGGCCATTTCGTTTGCACTAGCAAGCCTTGGGTTTGCTAGCCTGCAACAAGACTTTCCTACTGCCATTTGGATGTATGACTATGCGCAAGTTAAACGTTTTGATTTAACAATATTGCAAGATAAGGATGATGTTATAATTATTAATCCACCATCATCCATTTTGAATGAATACCCCCTACATTTAGCAGGGCTCATCATGCTCTTTGGTTTGTTGCTATTTCTTTTATTCCTTTACAAAAATCGCAAGCTCAACCGCGCTTACGAAGAGCTTGAAATAGCACATGCTGTGGTCGAAAAAACAGCTAACCAAGCCATTGAAGCATCCAATGCAAAAAGTAAATTTCTCGCCATTGTCAGTCACGAAATAAGAACCCCAATTAATGGTTTGATGGGGGTATTAGAAATGCTCCAACATACAAAGCTTGAGTCAAATCAGACTAAGTTGTTGAACATGGGAATTTACTCTTCAGAATCACTATTGCGTACCGTTAATGACATTCTTGATTTCTCCAAATTGAATTTAAAAAAATTCACTTTAGATGCAAGTGTCTTCTCTCCGCGAGAACTCATGAACGAAGTCTTTCAGTATGCTGAAGTCATAGCTGGGGCAAGTGGTCTTAAGGTTAAGGTCGATTTGACACGATTGGTCGATGTGCCATTGTTGGGCGACAAAAGTCGAATCAAACAGATTTTTGATAACTTGATTAACAATGCCGTTAAATTTACCTCTTATGGCTCAATTAGCATAAACGCAAGGGTGATCCGTACGGGCCAGTTCGGTCACAAACTCTAAAATACAGAGTCTAAGCTTTGATATAAACGAAATAATAGAACGCAAAATACTGCTTGTCGAAGACAATGTAATCAATCAAGAAATGGCGAAAATGCAGCTTTCTCTCTACGGACTTAGTTGTGACGTGGCGAATGATGGACAAGAGTGTATTGAGAAAATGCTCGAAGTATCAAAACCTTACGATATTGTTTTAATGGATATTCAAATGCCTCGTCTCGACGGATACGCGGCTACCAAAATGATCCGATGCGGAGACGCGGGTAGTGTTCACAAAGATATTCCAATCGTGGCACTTACTGCCCATGTATCTCTTGATGAGCAACAGCTAGCACATGCCGTGGGGATGAACAGTCATATTAATAAGCCGGTTGAAAGCGTCAAACTTGTCACTGAAATCTATCGCTTACTGTCGAGTTACAAAACTGCAGCTTGACTGCATCATTAATCACCTTATATTTGATTGGATAGATATACAGGCGACTTTGGGAGATAAAGTGATTAACCAATTCAATGTAACTGAACTTAGAGTGCTAGGCGTGCTTCTCGAAAAAGAAGTGACCACGCCTGATTATTACCCAATGACATTAAATAGCATCACAGCTGCTTGTAACCAAAAAAGCAATCGAGAGCCAGTGATGACGCTGAGTGAATCTGAGGTGCAAGAAGCTTTAGACTCACTCAATCAACAGCGCTTGTTGTTTGAAGAACAATCTGCTCGTGTTACTAAGTATAAACATCGCTTTTGCAATACTGAATTTAGTAGTTTGCAATTTAGTGCTCAGCAAGTCGCCGTGTTATGTGTACTGTTTCTTCGGGGTCCGCAGACGCCCGGTGAATTGCGCACTCGAACGCAACGCTTGGCACAGTTTACAAGCGTTGATGAGCTTGAGGCTTGTTTACAGAGCTTACAACACTTTAATGGCGAGCAGCTTGTGCATAGATTAGCTCGGGAACCCGGAAAGCGAGAATCTAGGTATATCCATTTATTCGCTGATGCAGAGGCGACGCTTATCAAAGGTGAAACGCCTGAGGGCTCTTCAAACATAAGTATCGCTAGCAATGACCAAGACTTAGCGCAAAGAGTTGAACTATTAGAACTTGAAGTAGAAGAGCTTAAAGTACAGCTCTCAACACTTATCAGTAAGTTACCCAGTTAAGTCTTATTTTAAGTTGGCAGTTAGCGCATAAAAGTGGGTGTTTTCCCAGCGGTTGTATTCTGCTGGGTAGATGTCAAACACCTCTACATTAGCGAAGCCACAACTTTCAAGTAGCTTAATTTCATTGTCTAGGTGTCGATAATTGGAATAATAATTACTGCCAATTTCTTCTGAGAAACCAGCTACTGTAACATCTTCATGTACACCCAACTGATTTTTGACGATAAGTTGGCCCGTTGGTTTCAAATAACGTTTGATATTTGCATAGATGGATTTAGCTTCATCTTCATTGAAGTAGTTCATAACGCCAAATAGAGACAAGACGTCAACAGGAGATAAATGTAAGTCTAAATTGAGCACGTCAGCATTGATAATATCGACGTTTGGAGCATCAACAATGAACTTCGAAAAGTTTTCATATCTTTCGACCGCTGTAATGTGCCCAAATTCGTCTACAATTGCATTGATTAACAACCCTGTGCCCGCCCCTAAATCTAGTAAGTGCTTGTCTTTAGAGGCGCGTTCTTTCATGAAGGCAATATCAAATGCAGAAAAATCCTTGGCTTTGTTGCGCGTTTCTGTCGGTTCTTTGATATTAGCTGCCATTTTATCGTAGTAGCTCATTACATCTTGGTTTTTCATATTACCAACTCTTTACAAATTTGATTGCGTTTTTGTAGTCTTCGTATGTGTCGACGTCTTGTGCTCTAATATTCAAAAAAGGCAAAGGCAATAAACCTTCAATTTGATTAAATACATTGCTGGTCAAATAGCGTATGTGTTTTTTCTGAATTTTAGCGGGTCCGGACCATTCAAAGTCGCCGCATTCACGCGAAAAAGAAGTGACTTGGTTTTGGTCATCCACGCGCAAGAATACCGCATCCTCTGAAATAATTCGGCTACCTCCTACGTACTCTCCGTCATAGCCTATGCATCTTTGAATGTCATCAGGATGCACGACAAGATCACCATCCCAAGCTACACAATATTCGTTGGCATGACGCGCCCCTAGGTACAGACTGGTGCCTGTTTTTGTTTGAAAGTAATCATGGTTATAGACAAATACTACGTCTGTGCGTAGTTCTAAAACCGCTTTTACGACACTGCGTGCTTGATAACCTATCACGACACGTAAGTCTTCGACCTCTTCAAACGCTTTTAGCTGTAGATGAATGAGTTTTGTGCCTTCAATTTCAATCAGTGCTTTTGTTTTTGATAAACCAAGCCTAGACCCAATGCCTGCGCAACTTAATACGATCGACGTACCAGGCTGGGGGGAATTAATTTGATTAATCAAGCGAAGTAAACTAGCTTCTTCAAATACGCAATAATCTGCAATTGCTAAAATGCTATTGGCGGGATAATGCGTAAGACCACAAGCGATCGATACGTCCGCTAAACGCATCGCTTCCATATCGTTGTTTCCATCACCAATAAATACAACTGTGCGGCCTAATGATTGATAATGTTCGACGATTTTTTCTTTTTTGAGAATACTGTTCAATTTGACTATTTTGTTGTTCTCAACAATTGCATCAGATGAAAAACAAGCACAGTCTAATTTTTCAGTAATGCCGTTAACCCACTCTTTGCAATTACCGGTTGCGATAGCACATTGTTCTGGGTGTGAATTGATAAACTCTGTGAGCTTTGGAAACAATTTGACTTTAGAGAGCGCAGTTTTCACTATATCAATGTCGAATTGACCTAAAATCCCCACTCGCTGAATAAAGCTTTCTACAAAAGGCACGTTGCCCGCAATCGTTTGTTCCGTAAGAGCATTGATTTGTGCTTCAACATTACACGCCTTTGCAATAACCGGTAAGGTTTCTTCTTGAGTAATCGTGCCATCTAAATCAAATATAAAGACGGCTGGTTTTTTAGTGTTAAAATTAGTCATCTTGTTTAAATATAAATTCGCTTTTGAGTTGAGCTTTCTTGATCGTATCTATTGATACGCATTCCCAATTTTCTCCATCACCTACCGACAGATCTTTTTTCGGGGAGCGCCAATTTCCATAAGTAAAACGCAGATAACCATCTGGATCATTGGGGACATATATATTCGTTCCTTGCCAATTTATTTTATCAAGGCCATCTAAGTGACAAGCTGGATTATGCCAAGCACCGAAACTACTCAACTTAATTGCTTTATCTCCGACGATGCCTTTAATGGCGATAGATACCGAAAATGGTTGATACGCACCTGCAACTTTCGGTTTAAAGCTTATATAAAAATGCAACGCACAATCATTACAATCACTGTCTCTTCTTACTGACCAATCAATAGCATCGTCAATTTTTTGAACTTGCTCAACTAACAGTTTTTCAAGCAACGGTGCAAAACGCGCCTCACAGGCCAAATCAATATCATCATCCCATGCAATGAGGTCACCATCGCGCATAATGCCTAGCAAGGTGCCATAATCAATGTGAAGGGGTAAGGCTCGCTCATACGCGGCACCACATAGGGTTGTGATGACTCTACGGGCTAGTGCTAGTGTATTGTCGTGTTGAAAAGGGTAGAGAGTTTCGCCGCTATTTTTATAGTATTTTTTTGCGGTGTAATGACTTGGTTGGAAGGTATGCCAAGCTCTTCAATCAGTTGCTTCTTGATCGTACCTTCCCAATAACTGGCGATTAATATTTCATCGTAATCATAATCACCCATATTGCCGGGGGAAATAACGAGTAAGCCATTAAAGTACTGGCCGTGTTTATCTGTATCGTTGTCAACCGCAGCTAAGTATTCTCTTTTATCTGGCAAGTTTTTGAGAAGTTGTTTGGCTGAGTTACCTGTGCCAAAAATAAGTGTCTTAATCACGGCGTTCTCACGCTAGTTTTATAAGTTGCTCTTTTTATTCAATTTATATGCCATGCTGTGGTTTTTTATATTTCGCGCAAAAAAACACTTCTCTTTAAATGCCTAAAAGTAAAAAGCCTTGTTAAATTATGACTTTAGCGCTAGTTTAAATTCATTGTTAACAGATACAGACTTTATATATACAGCAATGACAAATGGCGCTATCAATATAAACAAGGGCATGACCAAACGGTTAAATAGGCTGAGTGGTTATGGCATCGAGTTACGGCCAATTGAAGAGTCTGACTTAGAACAACTTCTTGAGTGGCGAAACAGGCACGATATTCGCATTATGATGAAAAACCAAGGGCTAATATCGTTTGATTCGCATGTCGCATGGTTTAAAGCGCTTGGCACAAAGTCGACGCAACAGCATTTTGCAATTGACTACAAAAGTACCTTAATTGGCAGTGCGAATGTCAGTTTAATCGAGTCAACGAGCGACAGTACTCAAATGCAATTTGAACCGGGGCTATACATTGGCCATGAAGGCTACAAAGGCAATATTGTAGCATTCGCGCCGAGCTTAGTTCTCAACGACTATTGCTTTGATTATCTTGGTGCTAAGAGGCTTGTGGCTACCGTTCTCCTGCAGAACAAGGCGGCCATTGCTTACAATACGAAGTTGGGTTACCAAGCGATGAGCGAACAGTGTACTGAAGGCGAAAAAGAATGGCTGATAATGGGGTTGCAGAAGCAAGAATATCAGCATGCCACAAAAATGATACGTGGCTTTTTATCGAGATAATTATTTAATTAAAGGCATATTAAATCAGTGAATAATTCTGAAAAATTACGTCAAACTTTTGCTTCGGCATTGTCGGTCGATTTAGATAAAGTAGTTGATGAACTGGCGTATAACACAATAGATGAGTGGGATTCGACCGCTCATATGATACTGATCAGTGAGCTCGAAAATGATTTCGATGTGATGCTAGAAACCGATGAAATTATTGATTTGAGTTCGGTGGCTAAAGCAAAAGAGATATTGCAAAAGTACAATGTCACTTTCTAAACAAAATGCAGTTCTAATTACAGGGGCAAGCGGTGGTATTGGATTTGCCACGTTGTTGTCCTGCCTTCGTCAGGGATGGCATGTATTTGCCGCTTGTCGGTCGATACAAAAGCTACAATCCTCAATCGCGAACGTAATCAATAGCGATGAAGTATCGAGCTTGATTGATCGAAATGTCACTAAGTTGGAATACGATGTTTGTGACTATCAAAGCATAAAGAATGCGTTTCGAGAAATTCAATCTTCGGACTACTCCTTATTCGGCTTGGTTAATTGTGCCGGTGTCATGAAAGATGCACCTTTGTTGATGCAAACTAATGAGGATATTGAGCATCAAATGAGCGTAAATGTTATCGCTAGCTTAAATCATATCCAGTTTGCAAGCCGGTTAATGGGCCGAGCCAGAAGCGGCAGTATCGTGAATATTACATCCGTGGTTGGTATTGAGGGAAGTGAGGGACAAGTAGCGTACTCCACCACCAAAGCTGCGGTCATAGGAATGACCAAATCCGTTGCCAAAGAACTCGCACCATTGGGTATTAGAGTAAACGCAGTTGCGCCAGGTTTCATTGATACACCATTAACCGCTAGCTACGATGAGCAAAAACGAAATGATGTGCTAACCAAAATAGGCTTAGGCCGGTTTGGACATGTCAATGATGTGGCACATTCAATTACGAATTTATTGAAAGAAGATAGTGCTTACATCAGCGGGCAAGTTTTGAGAGTTGACGGTTTGATGAGTCTTTAATATGACAATGTTTTTTACTCAGATAAATAAGTTTGGAAAACAAAATGCCGTGTTTGATGGCAGCGAGTGGCTAAGCTATCAAGCTCTTGATGATTTAGTAAAAGAAAAAAAGACTTATTTAGTCAAGCGCTTAGGCCACGAAAAACAAGTTGTCGCGTTGACCGCTAGCAATACGCTTCTCACACTTGTGAATTATCTTGCGTTGTTGCAATTAAAGCAGACTATATTTTTTATAGAATCAAAAGCATTATTGACTGAACAAAACAATGAATCTGTTAGTTTGTGCGAGCGTTTTAAAATCCGTTACCTTTTGAACGATGAAGCGCTAGATAGCTTGCCGAAAGCATTAGTTCATCCCAGTGAGAAACCTGTCGAGATAGACACTAATATAGCCTTATTGATGGGGACATCTGGCAGCACTGGGGCAGCAAAATATGTCATGTTGTCCTATGAAAATCTACAACACAATGCTCAGGATATTTGCGCTTACTTGCCTATACAAGCCAGTGACAAAACAATCACCACACTGCCATTTTCTTATGCTTATGGGCTGTCGATTATCAATACCCATTTGTTAAAAGGCGCCGCGATTGTGATGACCACCTTTTCGGTAATGCAACGCGAATTTTGGGAGATGTTATCCGTTCATCAAGTCAGCAGTTTTGGCGGTGTACCCTATACTTATGAAATGTTGTTAAGACTGCGATTCACTCAAAAAGAACTACCTTCATTGCGTTACTTTACCCAAGCGGGAGGAAAGTTAGCACGCTCTCACTTAGACTCATTGGTGTCTTATGCTGAACAGCACAATAAGCAATTTTTTGTTATGTACGGGCAAACTGAAGCCACAGCTAGGATGAGTTTCGCCAACCTCGAAAAACTGCTAAGTAAACCTACCTCAATTGGTTGTGCAATCCCCAATACACACTTTAAGTTAATAGATGAAAAAAAGGATCTTATAAGCCATACAAATCAGGAAGGCGAGTTGGTTTTTTATGGTGAAAATGTGATGTTGGGCTATGCGCAAACGGTTAAGGATATGATAAACGTAGAGCCCTTGCCCTTTCTCGAAACAGGAGATTTAGCTATCTGTGATGATCAAGGCGATTATTACATTAGTGGCAGGATTAAACGGATTATTAAGCTTTTTGGCGAACGTTTTAATCTTGATGATGTACAGCAAAAAGCAATTTTATTTTTTACCGACCAAAATCTTGCTTGTGTGGGTGATGATAAACACCTTTATATTCTTATTGAAAGCAATGCACCATCAAAAGAATTGATAGCGCAATGCGATCAACAACGCAAAGCACTAGCAAAATACCTGAAGCTCAATCACCGTTCATTGAAGGTTTGTTTCATGCAAAACCTATTGAGAACTAAAAACGGTAAGCTCGATTATTCAAGTTTGTTGAACGAAGTAATGGGGCACTAAATGCTTGAAAAAACGCTAACTTCTGCAGATTTACCAGTAGATAACCCAATGCAGGCATATCAGGCACAATTTGAAAACATCATGGCGGCGTCAGCGTTTTCGCTTGGTAAAGCTGAAAAGGCCAAGAAACTAAATAATTTATTAAACACGCTATATAAACATCATTTTGAGTCAAGTGATGCGTTTAGAAAAATTGCATATTCACTAGGGTTTAAGGCCGACAGGCATTGCACTAACTTAGATGAGCACATTTACGTTGCAGTGCGTCTTTTTAAGCTCTTTGAGCTTAGTAGTATCCAAAAAGAAGATACTTTTAAGGTGCTTAGTTCTTCAGGGACAACATCGCAAACACCCGCGCGTATTATTTTAGATAAACAAACCAGCGCTAGACAATCCAAGGTTCTGGTTAACATTATGCAAAGTGTCATCGGTAAGCAGCGCTTGCCAATGCTTGTTATTGATTCTGAAGCCGTGGCTCGAGGCAAAGGTGGATTTAGTGCCAGAACAGCAGGTATCCAAGGCTTGTCGTTTTTTGGCCGGAAACACGTGTACGCATTGAATGATGATATGTCGCCAAATTGGCAGCGGATTAGTGAGTTTTTTGAGGTTAATCAGGGCACGCCTGTCTTGCTCTTTGGCTTTACCTTTATGATTTGGCAGTATCTCGTTTGCGAGGCGAAATCAGCCGCCTATCAATTCCAATCTAAGGATGCAGTGATTATTCACAGCGGTGGTTGGAAAAAACTAGAATCACAAAAAGTCGATAACCTCAGTTTCAAAAAAGCGTGTGATGAAGTCATCAAAGGCAGCAAAGTGCACAACTTTTATGGAATGGCAGAGCAAGTTGGTAGTGTATTTATTGAATGTGAATACGGGCACTTACATGCACCGAACATGGCCGATATTATCGTTCGTAACCCTGATGATCTCAGTGTTTGTAAACATGGTGAAAAGGGTTTGATTCAAGTGATTTCTACGTTGCCCACTAGTTATCCAGGATATTCAATCTTAACAGAAGATTTAGGACGAATTCACGGTGAAGACGACTGCTTGTGTGGTCGTAAGGGAAAGTATTTTGAAGTCTTAGGAAGGCTGCCCAAAGCCGAAGTACGCGGTTGCAGTGACACGCATGCATAAACTCACCTTCTTGACACCATTTAATGCAAACCTTCCCGACGTGAACGAAGCGCTTAGTCTATTTGCAAAACAGTCACCGATGGCAAGTTTTGAGCCTGTAGTATTGGACTTTATCAAATTGTTTTCAAACACGCTGCTTAAAGAAAACCAATACAAACAGTATCCAGAACTTGTTGCACTTGGTTTTTGGTTGAGAACAAGCAACCTTAAAACCAAGTTGAAAGAAGTGGGTTGTGATCATTTAATTAGTAACGAAGACCCAAATAAGTACGACGCGCTTGGCTGTGTTGTTCACTTCACGCCCGCAAATGTAGACACTATGTTCATATACAGTTGGGTGGCTTCTTTGTTATTAGGCAATATCAACATTATAAGAGTGTCAAGTCAGGACTCTCAAAGTAAGATAATGTTACTGCAGTTATTAACAACGCTTTTCGAACTTCCTACATTCGAACCCATCAGACAACGAAATGTCTTTGTTACTTATGACAAGACGTCTAATTTTACTAATGAATTAAGTGCGTTGGCTGACGCTCGTTTGATTTGGGGCGGAGATGAGAGTGTTCGGCTCATCAAGCAGTCACCCTGCAAGTTTAACTGTAGAGATCTTTCATTTGCAGATAAATATTCCTTGAGTATCGTTAACCTAGATGCAATTACATCAACTAATAATAGCTATGCCTCTTTGCTTTGGAGAGATACGCAAGCCTATTATCAACAGGCTTGCTCTTCTCCTCGAATCTTACTTTTTATTGGTGAGCATTGTCCAAGCAATCTTAACTCAGTTAAGCAGGTTTTCGACAAGATCAATCAACTTGCTAAAGACGATGCCGAAAACTGGAAGGACGATACGCGAGTCAATGAGCATTTAGTGACAATACAGTCGCTTTCGATTCAATCATCGATTGGAGAACACGCAGTTATTCAAATTGACCAAATTAGCGCTGCAATAGTCGAGCCCATTACTCAAGACACGATGTCGGAACACAAAGGAAATGGTTTGTACTATGTGTCTTTCGCAGAAAGTGTAGAACAAGCGCTCGATAGGTTGGTGTTGTCGGGTGATCAGATACAACAAAGTATTGCCTCAAAGGTTCAAACTATATCCGTTTTTGGTTTTACCCTAGATGATATCAATGATGCCGCAAGTGTTAAGCTTGGCCACGCTGCGTTTCGTGTGCAAGATCAAGGGCAAGCGCTAGATTTTAGTTTTAAGTGGGATGGGTATAACCTTTTTGAAAGTTTGAGTAGCTAGTGAGTAAACGGGTTGATATCACTCGATATTTCAATTAATCAAAGCAACATAGAACATACAAAAAAGCCCTAGTAAATTGAACTAGGGCTTTTATTATAAGCGTAGAAAAGAGCTTCTTATTTAGTTGCTGTTTCCTTAACCATAGCACTGACTTTCACTTCAATTCTGCGGTTAATTCGATGTGCTTCTGCTGTGTTAGTGGTATCTTTTAGTTGAGATTCACCGAAGCCAACTGCTTCCAAGCGAGAGCTATCAATACCGTATGCTTCAATCAACAGTTTACGGACTGATTGTGCACGCTTTTCTGATAAGAACTGGTTGTAATCGGCTGAACCAACAGATGATGTATGCCCTTCGATAACCGCGGTAGTGTTGCCATAGCGCTTCATAAAGTCTGCAAATTTAACAATGTTTGCAGCATCTGGGTTGCTAACGACACTACTGTTATTCGGGAACAGAACGTTAAGTCCGATACTGACTTCTTTTTCAACTAATATGCTACAACCTTCAGCATCCACTTTATCAGTTGCTGGCGTACCTAGGCATTTATCTACACTGTCTAGTAAACCATCATTATCGATGTCTAAATTAGCAGCACAACCTTTAGCGTTAACTGTTGTACCCGCTGGTGTATTTGGACATGAATCAACATCATCAAATACGCCGTCTGCATCACTATCTTTAACGGCACAGCCATTCTCTTTGACTTTAGCGTTAGCAGGTGTCAGTGGGCACTGGTCTTGGCTATTCAATACGCCATCACCGTCAAGATCAATATTACAGCCTGTCGCGTCTACCTCTATACCCGCTGGTGTAGTTGGGCAACGGTCAATGGCATCATAAACACCATCATTATCTGAATCTGGCTGTTCAGCAGGTGCTGAAGTTGAACCAAATACATAAGCAACACCCAATTTGGCGCTAGTTTCATTGTGGCTTTGACCAAAGTCATAATATCTGGCGACTTCTGTAATAACGCGAATATTGTCGCTGACTTCCCAGTGCTTACCGATGCCATATGAGGCCATGCGATAGCTTTCCATAATTGATTGGTTTCGTGCACCACCAAATAGGTATGCAAGATCATCGTCAAGGAAGTACATTACATCCGCGCCGACCATCGTGCCATCGTCGCCATTGCCCGGACGAAAATCACCAGTCATGTCGAGGAAAATACGAGATAACTCAAAACGCACTGCCCATTTAGGGTCAAAGCGAAAGCCAGCTTCTGCTCCAAAAGTATGACCATCATCTAAATAGTTAAATGGGAATGGGTTTGGTTTGTGCTGATCCGGACTGTAATGTTGAACAAATCCGCCTACCCAAGACTCATATTCTGGCTCTGTTTGAGCCATTGCTGCTGATGTGAGCATAGTAAGCGCGATTGCTGAAGCGAGCAATTTGCGTTTCATGGTTTCTTCCTTTTAATTTATATTATTTTAAATATTTGAATTTATTATATTTTAGAGTTTCTATTTGACTCTATTTATCAAAGCATATTTCCACATACGCGTTTCCCTGCGCACTAGTAAATGTCAAAATGATTTTGGGTCCGTCGACTTTGTGTTGAATCGTATGGTTTTCGCCAGAAACAATCACGGGAACCGCCATTTCAAATTCGTACCCTTGTTCAGCAAGGTTGCTCTTTGCACCCCCACAAATCATATTTGTCATTTCACCAACCATATCTCTGACTTGTTCGTCAATGGCTTCGGCCTCGTCACCTAACATGTTTTTCATGATGTTAAATGCTAAATTTTTGTCAAAAGTAATCGCCATAGATCCCTTGACTTGAGGCCCTACCATGCCAATTACGCCACTGACATCGCCCATTGCTGTTTCATCGTCTTTTTTACGTGGTTTTTGTGAGACCAAATCAATCATCGCCATAGTCGATAACACATTTTTAAGTGAAACAATAAAGGGGTTTACAAATTCTACATTCATGTTGGGTACTTTCTTTTATTGGCAACGATGGCAGATGCCATGAGCCTCAATAGTCTGACGGATGACCTGAAACTTATTTTGATGCGCTTTAGCCTCTAGTGTTTCTTTTATGCCGTCCGATTGGATTTCTTGCACATCACCACACGTATCACAAATTAGAAACTGAACGGGATGGCTGCAACCGAAATGATGACAGGCCTTAAATGCATTCGTTGATTCGACCTTATGAACTAAACCAAGGTCAAGGAAAAAATCTAGGGCGCGATAAACCGTAGGAGGTTTAGCGTTATCTTCAGTTTCGCGAAGCTTATCTAACAATTCATAAGCTCCCATCGCGCTTTCTTGATGTAATAGGATTTCATAAACACGTGAGCGCAATGGCGTCATTCTTGCGCCTTTGCTTTCACAATAAGCATAAGCCTTTGACAATACACCTTGATTTTCTTTCGAAAGTAACACTCATCTTTCCTATGGTATGACGTACACTTTTTAAGTATATCATTGAAATGAGGTGCATCAAGCTAATAAGCGCGGTAATCGCGTTTATCATTTAACCGATAGTGCGCTATTTTTAGATATTTAAGTCCGCAATTTCAGTATCTATGAGTTATATTTGAATGTTACCAAACAAGTAGGAGCATGTATTGAATGAATAAAACGCGTTATTTCTTTGTGTTTAACCAAAATAAACTGTTATTGCCCAGTGATGCTGATTTGAGTAAGGGGCTTGATTTGTTGATAGATTTTGAGCACCTAGCCGTCAGCGAGTATCAAGATCAAGCGGTTACATTTAAACAAGAAGAACACGCGCATTTTTCATTAATAGACACACAACAAGAAGCGATAGAGCACCCAGAGTTACGCCAAGTAAGTCTTCGAGAAATGCTTGTTGAAATGCCTTCAGAAGCATTTTATCAAGTGGCTCAAGCATGGCAATTTGCGTTATTCATGCGTACGCATCAATTTTGTGGGCGTTGTGGGGCAAGAATGGACAAAGTGACCTGGGAAATGGCGATGCATTGTCATACTTGTCATCATCGCTGCTATCCGCGTGTCTCGCCTTGTATTATCGTAGCGATTAGACACAGAAATTCTATATTATTGGCGCAGGGGGCCAGACAAAAAGAAGTAGGCTACTTTTCGACCCTTGCTGGTTTTGTTGAAAGCAGTGAAACACTTGAGCAAGCCGTACATCGAGAGGTGTTCGAGGAAGTTGGCGTGCGGGTTAAAAACCTAGAGTATTTTGATAGCCAACCTTGGCCTTTCCCGCATTCTTTGATGTGTGGATTTTTAGCTGAGTACGATGCTGGCGACATAAAAGTGGATGGTAAAGAGATTCTGCAAGCTGACTTTTTTGATATTGACGAATTACCCACGGTGCCGCCTTCTTTCTCAATCGCCGGACGCCTTATTGACGAAACTCGAAAAAGAATTAAACAGTGAATCTGCCTTAATGGACAAAAATAGCGTATCCTATGCGCGTTTTTTGGGTCGCGTCTGCGGCCTAACCCTAAATACTTTTTAAACATAGAGTAATCATGAGTGAATTGAAAAACGATAGATACTTACGAGCTTTACTTAAGCAACCCGTCGATATGACGCCTGTATGGATGATGCGTCAAGCGGGACGGTACTTGCCAGAATACAAGGCAACACGGGCGCAGGCTGGTGATTTTATGGCTTTGTGTACTAACCCGGAGTTAGCGTGTGAAGTCACATTGCAACCGCTTCGTCGTTTTCCGCTTGATGCTGCGATCTTGTTCTCAGATATTCTTACTATCCCTGATGCAATGGGATGTGGACTTTATTTTGAAACGGGTGAAGGGCCTAAGTTTAAAAATCCAGTGCTCACAAAAGCAGATGTTGAAAAATTACCCGTGCCAGATCCTGAGCTTGAATTAACCTATGTTATGGATGCGGTAAGAACGATTCGCAAGAACCTCAAAGGTGAAGTGCCTCTTATTGGGTTTTCAGGAAGCCCATGGACATTAGCAACTTATATGGTTGAGGGTGGCTCAAGCAAGGCTTTTACAAAAATCAAAAAAATGGCATTTGCAGAACCAGAAGTATTGCACGCTTTATTAGATAAGTTAGCTGATTCTGTGATTTCATATTTAAATGCTCAAATTGCCGCTGGCGCGCAGTCGCTGATGATTTTCGATACTTGGGGGGGAGTGCTCAGCCCACGCGACTACAAGTTATTTTCTTTGCAGTATATGCATAAAATAGTTGATGGCTTAATGCGCGAATATGAAGGACAAAAAATCCCAGTCACGCTATTTACAAAAAATGGCGGTATGTGGTTAGAAGCCATTGCAGATACTGGTTGCGATGCGGTTGGTCTTGATTGGACAATCGATATTGCTGATGCAAAAGCTAGAATCGGCGACCGAGTGGCGCTGCAAGGAAACATGGACCCTTCTATGTTATACGCGCCTGCCCCACGTATTGAAGAAGAGGTGAGTACGATACTGCAAGGTTTTGGGAAAGGTAGCGGGCACGTCTTTAATTTAGGTCATGGTATTCATTTAGATGTACCACCTGAAAATGCCGGTGTTTTCATTGATGCAGTTCATCGTCTGAGTAAGCCTTACCATCTTTAAGCGTGATCTGGCGTACCTCTTTCAACGGACCTGGCAAGGCGCAACGTTTGTCTATTTGCGCCTAAATTCTTTCTAGACTTGTGCTCTGAGATTGCCCATCGTAGATGTTCTTCTAGTATCTTTGTATTCTCATGTTCATCCTCTGAGTGATTATCAGCCAAGTCGATTATTGCCTGCTCCAGCGCTTGCAATATAAAACCTCTAATGTCTTGGGCGTTACCCATTGCCACAATTAAGTTACGCTTCCACTTAAAATAACCAATTCTTCTAATCGGCGAACCCGCTGTTTTTTCCAAGAATGTTTCCTCATCCCAAACAAAAAAATCAAGTAGCGTTTTACCGTGAATGTGTGCACGCGCAAAAAAATCTTTTTCATCAGTGGTGGTTGCATATTTATTCCAAGGGCAGACGAGCTGGCAATCGTCGCAGCCGTATATGCGATTTCCAATTGCTTTTCTATATTCGATAGGAATAGGGCCATTATTTTCAATTGTTAGATAAGAAATACATTTTCGTGCATCCACAACATAGGGTTCGACGATTGCTTGAGTGGGGCAGATAGAAATACACGCGGTGCAGTTCCCGCAGGCTTCTTCAATCGGTTTGTCTACAGGCAAAGGCAGATTTATGAATAATTCACCCAAAAAAAACCAAGAACCTGACTCTTTGTTTAGAGTAAGTGAGTGCTTACCAGTCCACCCTATCCCTGCTTTCTCTGCCAAAGCATGCTCCAATACTGGGGCAGAATCGACAAACGGACGAAAACCTTGTGCTTCAGAATTTTCGGTAATAAGCCTTGACAATTGAGACAGCTTTTTACGTATTACTTTGTGATAATCTCGGCCTAACGCATAGCGCGAGACGTATGCATGATCTGATGCTTTGAGGTTTTTAGCAAAGCTTGCATCTGGCGGTAAATAATTCATGCTCACGCTGATTACTCTCAGCGTCCCAACGTGCAACTTACTAGGATCCAAGCGTTTTTCTTGGTTGCGTTCAAAGAAAGACATATCTCCGTGGTATTGCTTTTCAATCCAGTTATTGAGGGCTTTTTCGTGTTGACTAAGATCAATGTCGCAGATGCCGACATGCTGAAAGCCTAGCGAATGAGCCCAAGCCTTGATATTGTTGGCGAGTTGATCGAGTTGTATCACACTTAAATTAGTCATAACGGATTATTAGCAATGCTACATAAAAACACCCAATCGAGTTTAACACAGAAACTTTATCGCGCGGCTCAAGTAAAGCACTTAGAGCTAGAAGCGGCAGCAAGCGTTGGTCTCAGCAAATTTGAGCTAATGCAGCGGGCTGGAAAAGCAGTGTTTGAAAACTGCGTATCATTAATGCCAAATAGTGAATGCTATTTAATTTTGGTTGGTGTTGGCAACAACGCGGGTGATGGCTACATTACCGCGTTAAATGCAGTAAACGCGGGTAAACAAGTTATCTTGTGTGCGATAGAACCCGAACGAGAAGTGCAAGGTGATGCAGCGAGAGCGCAACAAGCATGGTTAAATAATGGTGGAAAGGTACAAGCCTTTGAGCCAAGTATGCTTGACCGCTGCGACTTAGTGATCGATGCCTTACTGGGTATTGGCATTGTCGGGATTATTAGAAACGAATTTGCTGATGTGATCGATGCGATAAATCACTCAGGTAAACCAGTGTTAAGTGTCGACTTACCAAGTGGCTTAGACGCAGACACAGGAGAGTCTTTAGGACGTTGCATCAAAGCGGATGTAACGGTTACTTTTATTGGTATCAAACTTGGTTTAACAACCGGTGCAGGCAAACAGTCATGCGGCCAGTTAGTGTTCGAAGATTTGGGCATTGGCAAAGCGTTTACAGCAATTGCACGAAGTGATGCCACAGCATTGGATTTAAAACACTTTAAAGGGCTTGCGCCACGCCCTGTCCATAGTCACAAAGGAAGCTATGGACGCTTGCTATGTGTCGGTGGAAATAATGGTATGAGTGGTGCGATTCGCTTAAGTGCTGAGGCCGCGCTTAGAAGTGGCACGGGGTTAGTAAAAGCATTTGTTCATGAGCAGTCAAAGTTCTTAGTGGGGGCTGGGCGTCCAGAGTTGATGGTCATTTGCAATGATTTAGAAGAAGCGCTTGATTGGGCAACTTGTATAGTAATTGGTCCAGGACTAGGCAGAGATGATTGGAGCCAAGATATTTTTGATCGCGTGCTTAACTTTGTAGAGAAGAACCCAAAGCCGATCGTAATTGATGCTGATGCATTAAATCTAATGGCTAGTACGGGGTCATTCGTCGCATTAAGCGAGTGTGTCGTGACACCACATTCTGGTGAAGCGGCTAGGTTACTTAATGTTTCGGTTGAAGAGGTTGAAAACAGCCGCTTTATTTTCGCGCGACAATGCGCGGAGCGATATGAAGCCACGTGCATTTTAAAGGGTGCGGGGACCATTGTGGATAACCAAGAACATTCTTGGGTGTGCCGTCATGGCAATCCCGGAATGGCAACAGCAGGGATGGGTGATGTGCTTGCTGGACTTATTGGCTCTTTGATGGCCCAGGAGGTCGAAAAGGAACTCGCCTGTCAATATGCCGTTTCGTTGCATGCCAAAGCAGGCGATATAGTAGCTGAAAAATATGGACAACGAGGCTTATTGGCGAGTGACCTGTTTGATACCGTCCGAACGTTAATCAACGAGTAGCCTAATCGTTTGCCACAAGATAAAATAAGACAATTAATGCAAGAATAAAAATCACTTTTAATGGCTTTGTAATAAAGATGAATGAATTTTCAGTGTCAATTGTGTGTAACGAAGAACACGAGACGTCTCAATTGGCAAAAAGACTAGCAGCGTTGCTATTAGGTAATGGTATAGGCGGACTAACAGTTTATCTAGAGGGTGACCTAGGTGCAGGTAAAACGACATTTAGTAGAGGCTTCTTACACTCTTTAGGTCACAACGGTAGCGTTAAAAGCCCTACATACACACTCGTTGAGCCATATGAAATCAACAAAATAAGCGTGTTTCACTTTGACCTGTATCGTCTCGCAGACCCCGAAGAACTCGAGTTTATGGGTATCCGTGATTATTTCCACGACAACAGTCTATGCTTGATTGAATGGCCAGATAAGGGTTTTGGTCTTCTACCAGCGCCAGACTTAAAAATGGAAATAAGCTTCGATGGCAATGATCGAGTCTTTAAATTGAGCACAAATAAGCAAACCATGGAAGATTGTTTGAAAGTGTTACAAGACTGAACTTTGTGTCACACTAGCAACCTAATAAAATAATAAGAAAAATTTACTGTCAGTCATGAACGCGAATGGCGTAGCCAATTTACAGACAAAAACACACCTTGTTTTCATAAAGCGATGCTTGAGTTTATTGCTCGTGTTTATTATGGTGTTATCAACACCGTTTGTTTCAAAACAAGCGTTGGCGCAAAATCAAGTTGATAACATAAGAGTGACTCATCAGCGAGGCACGACACGCGTCGTGTTAGACGTCAAAGACGAAGCTAAATTTTCCTACTTTTCTCTGTCTAACCCTCAAAGGTTAGTCGTTGATTTTACCGGTACTAAAGACGGAATTGACTTTGATCGATATGATCTTAAGGGGCCCTTGGTAAAACGTATTCGACACAGTACGCCAAAGTCAGCAAACGATATGCGTCTTGTTTTTGATTTGAACAAAAAAGTCGAAGCGAGAGTGTTTAGCCTGCAAGCTACACAAGATTTTGGTCACCGAGTCGTGGTTGACTTAAAAGATCCTAATCCTGTCCCAGAGCAAGTGTTATCCACTGTTGCTGCCCCTCAACGCGATCAGGATATTGTCATTGTTATTGATGCGGGGCATGGGGGAGCAGATCCCGGCTCTATTGGCCCCAAGGGTACTTACGAAAAAAATATCACGCTTAGTATCAGTAAAATGCTTGAAGCACTAATTAACAATGAATCGGGTTTAAGAGCCGTCATGACTCGTTCCGGTGATTATTATATTTCGCCTAACGATCGGCCAGATGTTGCGATTCGAGAAAACGCTGATTTATTAGTTTCTATTCACGCGGATGCATTTACGACTCCTCAGCCAAGAGGCGGCTCGGTATGGGTACTATCTAAAGGGCGAGCCGATAGCGAATTAGGTCGACTATTAGAGCAAACAGAGAGAAGTTCTGAGCTTATTGGGTCGGCGGCAAATGTTATTGAAGACAGAGATACTGAACGTTATTTTGCTGAAACGATTTTTAATATGTCCATGGATTTATCACGTGCATCTAGTTACGACATAAGCAACAAAGTAATCAGCGAAATGAAGAAAGTCACTAGGATGCACAAAAAGGCACCACAAAGTGCTAGTTTGGCAGTGCTTACGGCGCCTGAAACACCTTCTATTTTAGTTGAGGTTGGGTTTATTTCTAACCCCCAAGAAGAAAAAAATCTAAATTGGCGAGAGTACCGTCAACGACTCGCTAATTCTATGTTTACCTCAATTAAGCGTTATTTCAAAGTCAACCCACCTGAGGGAACACTTTGGGCTAAACGCCTCGCATCTGAACCTATTAAACATAAAGTTGCACGTGGTGAGTCACTTTCAGTCATCGCTCAACGATACAGCGTCTCAGTTAAGGATCTCAAAGAGGCAAATAACTTACGCTCAGACATGGTGCGTATTGGCCAAGTCTTGCTAATTCCAAATTAAATGCTGGTGTAGAGAAACAGATAAAATGCCTATTCAAATATTACCAGCAAGACTTGCAAACCAAATTGCCGCAGGTGAAGTGGTCGAACGTCCAGCCTCTGTGATCAAAGAATTAGTCGAAAATAGTATTGATGCGCAAGCAACACAAATTAATATTGAGGTCGAAAAAGGGGGGCACAAACGCATCCTGATTAGAGATGACGGAAAGGGCATCGCTAAAGACGAATTAGGTTTGGCGTTGAGCAGGCATGCAACGAGCAAAATTAAAGATATCGATGACTTAGAGGCAATTACTAGCTTAGGCTTTCGCGGTGAGGCTTTGGCGAGTATAAGTTCGGTCAGCCGTTTGGTCTTGACCTCAAAGCCTGAATCTCAAGAGCAAGCTTGGCAGGCTCATTGCGAAGGGCGAGACATGGAAATTCAACTTAATCCCACTGCCCACCCAAAGGGCAGTTCTGTTGAAGTACTTGACTTATTTTTTAACACACCAGCAAGGCGTAAATTCCTCAGAGCCGAAAAAA
Source organism: Glaciecola sp. KUL10 (assembly GCF_003203515.1). Classification (GTDB taxonomy): domain Bacteria; phylum Pseudomonadota; class Gammaproteobacteria; order Enterobacterales; family Alteromonadaceae; genus Glaciecola. The sequence continues at coordinate 353,359 of NZ_BGNG01000004.1, forward strand.
CAGAGTTTCAACACGTTGAAGAAGTTGTAAAGCGCATCGCATTAAGTCATCCACAGATTGCTTTTTCGTTAAAGCACAATGGCAAGTTGATTCACAAGTTTGCTAAAGTTGACGCCTCTTTATTAAGAAGAAGAGTTGCACAAGTCTGTGGACAAGCATTTATTGATAAGAGTGCTGAAATAGATACTGAATATCAAAATATTAGAATCAAAGGTTATTGCAGCACCATAGGCCAAGGGCACAAGACTAATGACATGCAATATAGTTTCATCAATGGTCGTATGATGAAGGATAGAGTGATATTGCACGCCATTAGACAAGCTTTTGAGGGAATGATTGATGAGCAAAGTTATCCGGCTTTCGCATTGTTCATCGAAATGCCACCTGACCAACTTGATGTAAATGTGCATCCCGCAAAACATGAAGTCCGCTTCCATCAAAGTCGGCTTGTGCATGATTTAATCTTTAAAAGTATCAGTGAAGCGATTTTGCGGGCTGCTCCCGATGACGCCCCTCAGCCCACCGACTTTTCAAAATCTGCACACGGATACGCTCAAGACACTGACTTGCAAAATGCGCACTTTCCATTGCAACAATCGGAACCAACAAGAGATTATGTTTCTAGCTTACAGACTCAAAGTCGCACCTCGACATATTCTGGAGGTAAAACAAATAATCAATTGAGTCAGTATATGCCACAAAGACCTTCTCAAACAGAGGTGTCAGCTTATGGTCAATTGATGGCAAGCAGTCATCAAGAGAGTGGCGCTGAAACATGGCTAACAGCTAAGCTTCAAACACTTTTGACCCCAGACAAGCAAGTGATTCTCAGTGCAAATGGCGTATTAAAATATGCGCCGCTTAGTGTAGTAGGAGCCGTTTATTTGGAAAGGCTTATCGAGCAATCTTCTGTCACTCAACCATTGCTGATGCCGGTTTCAGTAGCATGCAATAATGTTGGCATAAGCCAAGTGTTCGCAAATGCTTCTTTAGAGGTCAGTGTTAACAATAAAAAAATCATACTGAAAAGAGTGCCATCAGCACTTCGTCAATTGCCTTGGCTGCATATTTTTCCTACTTTAGTTAAGTACCTTGAGGAAATTGAAATATCGACGTTTTCTGAGGCTGGTAAAAATGACGAATTGGTTCACACTATGCTTCAAATCGCAGTGGACAGTTGGTCTGAGAGTGTGCCATTGGGTTTATCTGAATTAAACCACTGGTTAATATCTATAGGCGATTCAGCGCTCAATCAACTTTTTGAGCATGCGATTAGTTTTGAGTTGCCGAGTAAAAACAATGCAGCAAATAAAAAAGGCTAGCTTGCGACATGAACGATAGCAGTACCGAAGATATTTCAGTTGTTAGCATTATGGGGCCTACCGCTTCTGGAAAAACAGGTCTAGCTATAGAGTTGGCTAATATACTTGACGCGGAGGTCATTAGTGTTGATTCAGCTCTAATTTACAAACACATGAATATTGGTACGGCAAAACCCGATAAAGAAGAGCAAGAAGGAGTTATACATCATTTACTCGATATCATTGAACCAGAGCAGGCGTACTCAGTTGCTGAATTTCGGAATGATTGCGTGTCTTTGATCCACGATATATCTGCAAGAGGTAAACTCCCAATTTTAGCTGGTGGTACCATGATGTACTTCAATGCCTTGGTAAGAGGTTTATCGAAGCTTCCTGAAAGCGATCCAGACGTTCGTGGGAAAATTCAATCTGAAATTAAAGAGCTAGGACTTGAAAAACTGCATGCTCAGCTCTCGGAGATTGACCCTTTTAGCGGCCTGCGTATTCACGCGAATGATACTCAGCGAATCACCCGAGCACTTGAGGTCTATAGAATTAGCGGAAAAACCATGACAGCATTGCAAGCCGAAAATGACACTGTTTCGGGTATAAAATTTAAGCAATTTTCAATTATGCCGACAAACAGAGAAGTCCTGCACAAACGCATTGAATCGCGTTTTGATATCATGTTAAATAATGGTTTTGAGCATGAAGTTGAAGCACTGCGTGCACGAGGTACGCTCAACTTAGATATGCCGTCGATGCGTTGTGTGGGCTATAGGCAAATGTGGCAGTACCTTGACGGCCAATTCGATGCAAATGAAATGCGTGAAAGAGGCATTATCGCCACGCGTCAATTAGCAAAACGTCAGATCACATGGTTGCGCGGTTGGGATGAAGTCACTCAACTTGAAACAAACGCAGTTGATAATATTGATATTATTATCAAAAATTTGGGTTCATGATCGCGTTTTAATCGTGTACACTGATGAAAAGTGACTGTTTTCCACACTTATCTCTAAATAATAATAACGAAGGATATCTAATGGCTAAAGGTCAATCACTACAAGACCCGTTCTTAAACGCCTTAAGAAAAGAGCGGATCCCCGTATCAATCTATTTGGTGAATGGCATTAAATTGCAGGGACAGGTTGAATCCTTCGACCAGTTTGTCATCCTGCTTAAAAATACTGTGAGTCAAATGGTGTATAAGCACGCAATCTCGACCGTTGTTCCTTCTCGCGCAATTGTTATGCCGAGCAACGATGGTGACAGTCAAAGCGATTAATGAGTAGTTTGCGAGCCTATCTGACAAACACCCCCGGAGTTTTATTTGTTTGAGCGTTATGCAGGCGGCGAGAATGCCGTCTTAGTGCACGTTGACTTTTCTGATGAACAAAATAAAGAAGATGTAAACGAACTACAAATGTTAGTGAGTTCAGCGGGCGTCAACACGGCGACTGTTATGACTACATCTCGTAGTGCCCCCCATGCTAAATATTATATTGGCAGTGGTAAAGCTGAAGAAATCGCGTCGACCGTAAAAGCTTTAGAAGCCGATGTTGTTATTTTCAATCACCAACTATCTCCGTCACAAGAACGAAACCTTGAAGCCTTGATTCAATGCAAAGTGCTAGACCGTACCAGTTTAATACTAGATATTTTTGCACAAAGAGCCAGAACTCATGAAGGTAAGTTACAGGTTGAACTTGCACAATTGCGTCATATTTCAACACGATTAATCAGAGGTTGGACTCACCTAGAACGACAAAAAGGTGGGATAGGCTTAAGAGGACCTGGTGAGACTCAGCTAGAAACCGATAGGCGACTTTTGAGAGGGCGAATAAAAGCCATCTTAAAACGCTTAGAAAAAGTAAAGAAACAACGAGATCAAGGAAGGCGTTCGCGTCAACGTGCTGAAATCCCCACAATATCACTTGTTGGCTATACCAATGCAGGTAAATCAACCCTGTTTAATACCATAACCGAGGCAGGCGTCTACGCCGCGGATCAATTGTTTGCAACGCTAGACCCTACATTGCGAAAAATTGAGCTTGCCGAAATAGGTCAAGCAATTTTAGCCGATACGGTAGGGTTTATAAGACATTTACCCCATGATCTTGTCGCTGCATTTAAAGCGACCTTACAAGAAACACAAGAAGCTGACCTATTGTTGCATGTGATCGATTATTCGGACGACCAGCACATGCAATATACCGATCAGGTAAATTTAGTCTTAGAAGAAATCGATGCGGGCGAAGTGCCACAATTAGTGATTTGCAATAAGATAGACCGCATGGAAGGTGTTTCTCCTAAGATCGACCGTGATGAAACAGGGCGACCTATTCGTGTATGGCTTTCTGCACAGCAAGGTAAAGGGATTGAATTATTAAAAATCGCCCTCACTGAATGTTTACATAAACAAATGGTCGAATATAAGTTGCAAGTCCCTGCGAGCGAAGGAAAATTGCGCGGGGTGTTATATGGTCTAAACTGTATAACAGCGCAAGAATATGCAGATAACGGCGACTGGGTAGTTGACATAAAAATGCAAGAAAGTGACTGGAATCGAATCGACAAACAGTTTGAGCATCGTCTCGCAACCTATATCAAGGTAAATTAGACATAAATTGTAACGAAACTATTTTGACGGATATAAAATCTATTCGTCAAATACACTAGTATAAACCTTTAATTGAGTTAATTTCGGAGTGTAAATATGGCTTGGAATGAGCCGGGTGGAAATAATAACGACCCGTGGAAAAATCGTGGTGGCAAAGAGCAAGGTCCACCTGACCTAGACGATGTCTTGAAAAACATCTTTGGTAAGTTTGGAAAGTCTGGCGGCAACGGCGGACCTAGTAAGAACTTATTCGGAGCAGGTGCAGGCATTATTGCAGGTATCCTAGTGATTGTTTGGGGGCTAAGCGGGTTTTACACAATTAAAGAAGCTGAACTAGGTGTTATTCTTAGGTTTGGTGAAAATCATGGTTTGGCCCAACCGGGTCTTCAATGGAAGCCTACGTTTATTGATACCGTTATTCCAGTTAACGTACAAACCATCCGCGACCAAAATTCAAGAGGCTCAATGCTGACTGAAGATGAGAATATGGTAAGCGTTGAAATGGAAATGCAATATCGAGTAACCGACCCATACCGTTGGATATTCGCTACTACAGATCCAGAACGTTCTATTAGCCAAGCGCTAGACAGTGCGATTCGATACGTCGTGGGTCATTCAAAAATGGATGACGTGCTAACAGATGGTCGTGAGGCTGCGCGTCAGCGTGTATTTGAAGAAATGGAAGCGATTGTTGGCCCATACAACTTGGGTATAAATATCATCGATATGAACTTCACAAACGCCCGTCCACCAACGGAAGTTAAAGCTGCCTTTGATGATGCAATTGCTGCACAAGAAGACCAGCAGCGCTTTATCCGTGAAGCTGAAGCTTATGCTAGAGAAATTGAGCCACGAGCGCGTGGACAAGTCAACCGTATGAACGAAGAAGCGCAAGCTTACAAAGAGCGTTCAATTTTGGAAGCACAGGGTGAGGTTGCTCGGTTTGAAGAGCTTCTTCCTCAATATGTCGCTGCACCAGAAGTCACACGTCAGCGTATTTATTTAGAAACGATGGAGCAAGTTTTTGCTAGCACCACAAAGATAATGGTTGATACAGAAGGCAGTGGCAACATGATGTACCTTCCGTTAGATAAAATTATGGATCGCCCAGTAACGCAGTCTCAAGCTGATCGCGATAGAGCACGAAACACCATCGAAGGGCTTAGAAATAGTGAGGCAGTTGAAGCACTTATTAACAGCCGCTCTAATTCGCCTACCAATGGCACACTTAGACAAGGGAGAAACTAAGACATGAAGAATGCTATCGCTATTTTTGTCATCATTGCCGTATTGTTTGGTTTTGGTTCTATCTTCGTCGTTAAAGAAGGCACTAAATCAATTGTCATCCGATTTGGTAAAGTGCAACAAACTGATGAAGGTATCACTGAGGTATTCGAGCCAGGTTTGCATTTCAAGTTACCTATTTTTGATCAAGTTAAGGCCCTTGATTCTCGTATTCAGACACTTGATGAGTCAGCGGACCGTTTTGTTACCAGCGAAAAAGAAGACTTGTTAGTTGACTCTTATGTCAAATGGCGCATTCAGGACTTCGCGCGTTACTACCTTTCAACTGGCGGTAATAAGCTGCAAGCAGAAACACTTTTAAAGCAAAAAGTGAACAACGGACTGCGTTCAGAGTTTGGTTCTCGTACGATTAATCAAATCGTATCGGGTGAGCGTTCTGAATTAATGGATGAAGCCATGAAGCAAGCTTCTGGTTCGTCAGACGAGCTAGGTATCGAAATCATTGATGTGCGTGTGAAGCAGATTAACCTACCTCAAGAAGTCAATAATTCAATCTTTGAGCGTATGCGCGCAGAACGTGCAGCCGCAGCAAGAGAGTATCGTTCAGAAGGTAAAGAGCAGGGCGAAATTATTCGCGCTAACATTGACGCAAAAGTGACGATCATGCTCGCGGATGCAGAGCGAAACGCTCGTCAATTACGCGGTGAAGGTGATGCACAATCTGCTAAAATCTACGCTGATACGTTCTCTAAGGATGCAGAGTTCTATAGCTTCTTAAGAAGCATGGATGCCTATCGCAATAGCTTTAATAACAAACAAGACGTGCTTGTGATTGAGCCTGATAGTGACTTCTTTAAATATATGAACTCGGGTGGCACTAAACGCTAGTGCTAAGTTACGCTTTGATTAAAATGGCCACTGATTATCAGTGGCTTTTTTTTGCTTTTGATATTTTGCTAACTCATCTAGACCTAGTGTTCTTCCTATACTTAAGTTTAAATCATACATAGCTTTGCGATGGTTCCACATTAAAAAAATAACAAATTTTTAACTATAGACTTTGATAGCCTGTATTTTAATCAAAATAGAGGTTAGTCTTAGCTTAATAACTAAAAGCCAATAAGTGATTTTGAGCACTAAGACAAATTGGCAAATATGCTAGGGAGCTAAGCATGCACACTAAACTCGCCATTTGTTTTATTTTAAGTTCACTGCTTGTAGGTTGCACAAGTACAAGTGATAAATCTGCCGCAACAAGGTTTACCCAAGACATTACTCAAGATTACTCTCCAATATCAATCAATGCTGATCTTTATCCATTGATTGATAAAAATACGCTTAATTCGAGCTCTCGCCAATTAACCGCAAAGGGTATTGAAGCAATCGATAATGGTGAACTAGAGACCGCGTCAGAATTTTTCAATGCTGCACTCAGGCTTGATCTTAGTAATTCATATATTCAGTTGTTAAATGGATTGACTTACCATCTAATGGCTGTAGATGGCGATACTGAAAAATTTCAGATGGCAGAACAAGGTTACCAACTGTCTTATAAGTTTGACAACTCAAATTGGCTTGCAAAATACTATTTGGGCCTTGCTTACAAAGACCAAAGACGATTTGTAGAGTCTCAAGCTGCTCTAGCAGAGGCGGCGATATTAAACGATACTGACCCAGAATTACTCTACGATCTTGCTTATAGTTCCTATTATGCAAATGATCCATATACTGCCTTGGGGGCATTAACTAAACTTGATGACAGTCAAGCGGACATTGATAGCAACAAATTAAATAGAGCCCTTGTGGTGACCAATGCTGCACTTGGCAGAACAGAGCATTCCGAAAAGTTCTTACAAAAGCTTAAACAAAGCATTCAAAAACCCCAAGTTGTAGCGCACTTAGATCACCGTGTAAACGCGTGGCAGCGAGCACATGAGTTTGGTAAATATACACCGGCTCAGCTGAGAACAAATGGTTCGCGTCCAATTGTACCTGGTGCTATTCCACCTCCTAGAGCACAAGGTAACGAAATTGCATCTGACCAAGAGCGCGCCAATGATATGGTGGTTGTGGATGTCGTCATTATTAGAACACAAGAGGATGTCAGTACCACCAAAGGAATGAATCTACTATCGGGTTTGTCTTTACAATTTGGAGACCCCTTATCAAATACACCCGGTATCAGTTTTGATCGTTTGCGTACTTACGGGGATTCAGCTTCAGATTCATCAGCAATTACTAATTTAATTTCGATGCCCTCAGTAAACTATTCGCTGAATATTTTTAATACCCTTTCTGGGCGCAACGAAATTTTGGCTAGACCATCTTTGATTGCGCTTGAAGGCGAAACGTCTGAATTCTTTTCTGGTGTAAACGTCATCGGTGCTGCAGTCTCTGGTGGTGACGGTTCTGCAGTATCAATTAATAGAGAAATAGGTGTCAAACTCGCAGTAAAACCAAAATTTTTAAGCGATGATAAAGTGCGTTTAGAGGTTGAGGCCGAAAGAACATTTTTAACCACACCAAGCAGTTCAGTTGTTTTTGAATTTAGGCTAGATACCTCTAAAACGATGGTCAATGCTAACGTTGTTATGAACTTTGGTGAAACGCTGGTGTTGAGTGGTTTAACAGAAGAAGAAAGTGAATTGTCGAGAGACGGCGTACCAATTTTAGGCGATATTCCGGTATTACAATATTTATTTAGTAAACAGGGTACAAGAGAGTTTCGTAAGTCAGTTGTGATATTGCTCACACCTCGACGGACTCATTATGTAAACGAATCAGAACAAAAACGAAATGAGCGAGAAGAAAGTCTTAGTCAATTCGAGCGAACCGTTAATGCTTTCGAAAAGCGCAATCAAAACTGGTTTGTGCCAAGATCGACAATTTCAGATGCTCTAGCAATTACTCAATCAAATACCTTAGTTCAAGAGTTCAAAACGAACGACTTTGAATTAGAAAATTGGCATACCAGAGATACTCATGCAAAGAGACTTAAGGGCGCACTAGACTTTATCTTTTATTAACTAAGCTTTATTTCGAGCTTTAGATGCGTAAGCTATTGCGTGCAATATTGAGCATTCTTGTTTGTATCCTTGTGATACCGACTGCATATGCTCAAGTGTTAAGCACGAATTGGCAAGTTGTTGCTGACATCGATGACGCAGTGAGCTTCAGCGTGGCTGCCGACGGAACAATTGCATTTATTAAAAGTGATGGTGCTTCATTTATAAAATTCGCTTCAGGCGAAGCGATTCAAACGATTAACGCTGATTTAACCGCCATCGAGGTGATTGATAGAAATAGCTTTTGGGGGATCACGACCGGCAATCAATTGGTAAAGTTTGACAACGGCAACTGGCAACAATACCTCTCAAATGTTTCACACATTGATTTATCAAATAACGGCAATCTAGGGGTTGTGCGCGATTCAGGTGACACTGAAATTTATAATGCTCAAATGCAATTGCTTGATGTTTTGGTTGGCAAGGTCAGCAAGGTATTTGTCTCGGAACAAGCGCGTCATTGGGCCATCGATGGCGCTTCGAATACTTCAAGACTTATTCCAAACCAGTGGCTTGGCGTTGATGGAAAAGCAATGGATATTAACATTTCTGCCAATCAACGAACACTGATGGTTGGTTTAGATGAGCAAATCTATGAATGGGACGCTGAGCAAACAAATTGGCAATTGTTTGCATCAAACGCACCCTCTAAACAGATAGAAATAAGTGAACAAGATGAGTTTTGGCGACTGGGAAGCGATGGCCTGTTATATTTTTTGGGTGACCGAGATATAAATGATGGTATCAATACATCTGAACCCAATGGAGATGGCGGTTCACAAGGTCCACAAGATCCCGAGTTGATTTTAAATTTTGATTTCAGCGCAGTTAACCAAGCCGCTCAAGATATTATTATTGGTCCTGATGGGAGGGTAATCGCAAAGCTATCAGAGTTTAGTTTCGCATTATGGTCAAATCGCACTCGCTCATTTCAACAGATTGCGGGGCGCATCAGTGATGTAAATATTGATTCTCTTGGGAATGTCTTCGCAATCAGCGAGGGGCGTAAATTACTGAGCTTGTCTGAGTCGGGTTGGAACGAAGAACCATTGGACGGTTTTTACACAGAGATCGAAAGTGGTCCCAACAATGGTCTACTTCTGCTTGCACCCGATTTAAGTTTGTTTCGTTTGGACCGTGCTTCATTAGCGCCAATCAAGCTATTTGACAATGTTGTCGAATTTGCATTTTCTCAGCAAGCCAATGAGTTATGGTATCTCGATAATCAACAGAATATTTTTAAGTGTACTCAACTGCTTTCCTGTCAACGGGTTGCAGGCCAAGCACTCGACATTAGCCTTGGGCAAAATGGGCAAGTTTTTATTGTTGATACTAACTTTCTTTTGAAGGTCTATAGCGCTGATCAACAAAACTTTGTGCAAACCAATAAAGCCAATGTGCTGAAAGTGGCTACAGGGCCAAACGAAATGCCATGGGTGTTGACTAATCAAGGTCAGATAGAGCGCACGACACTTTTTGAGCGTGATGAAGGTGACGATTTACGTATTCTTGAACTTGCCCGACGCACACAAGATGAGACGCAAAGTTCACTGTCATTAACAGGGACACTTTTTGAAGTTTCAAATTCATTACTATATGTTCCAAGTGTAGACGCGTGCCAAGCAGTCATCGGTGAATTTTCAGTTGGTCTGACTAGCCAAAACTCATTTGCAATCGAAGACTTATCATTAAGAGGTTCTGCTCAAAGGTTTCTTAGTTTACAAGCGAGCAGCTTCAACAACGTGACTAAGCAACAAACGATTGAAATATTAATTAACTGTGAAGCACTCCCTACTCTGAATAATAACGCTTATTTTGCTGATATCAGCCTTAACTTGGTTGATGAGGTATCACAATTAAACGTGCAAGCACAACGTCGATTTAACGTCGATATCAGCGTGTTATCTTTACAGAGCAACACGCTAGGTTTATCGCAAAGCCATAACGTAGGCCTTAGTCAATGTCCTCAAAGCTTCCAAAGCATTGAAATTACCAGCAGTGATCAAGCATTCTTTTCGCTTCGCGATGTTAGATTAAGTGAAGAATTGAGTGAAATCATGGTTATAAGCGCTAACTTGGCGTCCTCTGCGTTGAGTCACTCGATAGAAAGCAGTTTCAATTGCGCTGATCTTACTCCCGGTATTTATCGAGGTGAAATCATTGTAGATGCCGTTCAGTCTGATTCGGGTGCTATTTCGCAAAAGGTTTTCCCAGTCGAACTAGAAGTGTTCATTGAGCCGATAGAAGTTAGCTTGTCAGCACAATCCCTCTTTTTGAGTCATTCAGTTGGCTTTTCATCATGCCCCAATGATTTTGAAGTGGTAACGGCCAGTATTACTGAAAATAGGGCGTTTCGATTTGAAAGTCTAGAGGTGACTGGGAGTATTGCTCCTGTCGTGAATGTGTTAAATAGTGGTAACACTGCTGCGTCACAACAGGAGATACAAATTCAATTTAATTGCGCCCAGTTGCGTGTCGCAAACTACTCCGGCCAATTAACTGCAATCGCTATCAGTGAAATTAGCGGAGCCACTCAAGAAGTTTCTATCAACTTGTCATTGGAAGTGGTTATCGATCCAATAGATATTTTGCTTTCAAGCAATGCGATAAGCCTGACTCATTCAGTCGGTGTGTCAAGTTGTCCACAAAGCTTTGAAGTAGTGACGGCAAGCACTGCTGATAATC